>CAVRWJ010000004.1:0-645290 GCA_963724915.1 uncultured bacterium | reverse complement strand
GGTGAGCTGGAACGAGAGCTCCGGTTGGAGGTTGATCTCCTTGCCCGTCGCGACCATGGAATGGATCGTCGCCCGTCCGTCGACGCCCTCGGTGGCGAGGTTCTGCGCCGTCGCCTGGTCGGCCTGAACCTGCTGCACCATCTCGTTCGCCTGCGCCAGGCCGTCCTTCGCCATCTTGAACATCCCGCCTTGCTTCTTGACCTGATCCTTGCCCGCCTTGTTCAGGTCACGCAGGTCCTTGAACATGCCCATCACCGCTGCTCCTCGCTGGTGAGCGGTCCCCCGCCCCCGGTTGACCAATCGAGAATAGACCCCGTCCGTATCATCCCGCGCCCAGGGCGCGTAGCTCAGTGGGAGAGCGCTCGCTTCACACGCGAGAGGTCGCTGGTTCGAAACCAGCCGCGCCCATGCCCCTAAGGCTCCTACCAGCGCATCGTCGCGCAGCGGCCGGGCCGCCCGAAGGTGATCTATTCGCCCTTGTGGGCGACGGAGGCCGGGCGCTCGGCCGGGCGCTTGCGCTCGGCCGGGCGCTTGGAAGAGGGGCGTACCTCGGGGTTCTCGATCTCGCCGAGGCGGCGGATCAGCCGTCGCCACTGGGAAGAGTCGAGCAGCCGCTGACCACCCGCGCCGACGGGGGCGGTTGGGCTCGCGGCGCCGGAGATGCTGTAGCCGACGTGGACGTGGTCGGCGTGGTCTGCCATCGCGAACGTCGGGCCGCCCATTTCCATCAGCGAGATGACCTGGTCCGGGGTCATCGCCCCCTGTAGCTCGAGAACCTGGCGGATCAGGGTCTCGGTGATCGAGCCGCTGCCCTGGTTGCCCAGCACCGACAGCCCGTTGATCTCGGCGATGTCAACGGCGCTCCCGACCGAGTGGGCGCTGATGTTGCCCGAGGTCGTGTAGACGCCGTGCCCGCACTTGAGCGAGGTCACCGTGAGCTGGAAACCGCTGCGGGCGAGATAGAGCAGGAGCCGCATCACCCGCACGTCGATCTGCCCGCTGCGGACATCCTGGACGCCGCACTCATAGATCGCGACCCTGGGCTCGGCGACCAACGCCCGCGCCGCCTGCTCCTTCGACATGAGCAGGACCTGGCCCGCATTAGCGATGCTGTCCGCGAACGGGTCCTTGCCCGTCGCTCGGTAGAGGTGCGTCGCCTCGAGCAGCTTCCAGCCGTCGAGGATCGGCTTCGGGTTGATCTGCGGCGCGCCGCGCCCGGCGGGGCGAATCGCGAAGTTCAGATGCGGCGCCAGCTTGCCGCGCGATCCGATCTCGCCGAGGATCGTGCCCGCGACCACCTTGGCGCCTTCGTCGAGCCGACGGAGCTCCATCCGCTTCGGGTTGAAGCGAAGGGGCCCGAACTGGGACTCGAAGCTCTCGTACCCGAGGCGCTCGAACAGCGCTTCTGAGGGGTCGAGGGACATCGGGGCGGCACCCTGGCGGTCGGGGAAGGCGAAGTAGCGCTCGCGAAGATCCTCCGTGTTGGTGAGCCGAGACCGGTCGGGCGCCTTGACCTGGGGGGCACCGCGCTCCTGCCCCTGTTCGGAGTGAGCCGCGGTGCGGTCTGTCCGGGCATGGTCGCGTTCGCGGGCGACCGGATAGGCCCTGGCCACGCTGTCGAGCTCGGCGTACGTAAAGCGGTTGCCGTAGTTGTCCTCGAGCACGACGTAGTTTCCGAGCCGCTTCGATTGGCCGATCCTGCGAACGACCCCGTCGTTCACGGCGATGGCGCGGGCACCCTCGCGGGAGTAGATGTTGATGCCGCGGCGTGTGGCCGACGGCGGGACGGCCTCGGGCGAATCTTCGCGCCCCCGCGCGGCGCGCTCGGCGATGTCGTCCGCGTAGCGGGCGTTGGCGGCGACCGGGAAGCGCGCCCCCTCCGTCAGGCCGGTGATCGAGCTGACGAGATCAGCGGGGATGTTCCCGTACTGCCGCGCGTACAGCAGGACCTCGTCGACGTACCAGTCGGCGTGGTTGTAGGCGAAGATCGCGCCCGGGAGATTCTCCCGCGCGCCAGATGCCTCGAGATAGTTGGCGGCGGCGCAGATCGCGTCCACCGGGTTGTAGGGGTCCTTGCGCCCGTCGTTGTTGGCGTCGACTCCGTACGCGTCCCAGGTGGCCGGCATGAACTGCATCCACCCCTGCGCGCCCGCGGTGGACACGTTCAGGTTGGTGCCGAAGGCGGTCTCGATCCGGTTGATCGAGGCCAACACGTTCCAGGGGATCCCGTATTCGGTGCCGCACGCCTGGTAGATCGGCAGCAGGAACGGCGGGATCGTGAAGCGGTCGATGATGAAGTTCGAGACACCCAACGGGGCCGGACCGAAGTCCGCCAGGGTTACGGTCGGGTTCGCTGCGGTCGGCACGCCGTCGGGCCGCCGCGTCGGCTCAACAACCTGGTTTCGCTCTCGGCGCGTCTTTTCGCGATCGCCCGCAACCTGGCCCTTGCCACGACCGCCGGCGTTGCCGCCCTGGCCGGGGGCGCCCTGACCGGGCTCGCTGGCGCCGCCCCCACCGGTGCCGTCGTCGGGCGGGACCGGCTCGGTCGGATCGGTGGGATCTGTGATCGGGCCGGTAACGCCGCCACCGGCGCCGCTGCCCGGCAGGTCGATCGATCCGCCGCCCCCCGGTGGGTCGATCCCCCCCGGGTCGCCACCGCCCGGCAAGTCGATGCCGCCCCCGCCCGGCAAGTCGATGCCGTCCCCGTCCAGGTCCGGCAGCCCCTCGGTGATACCGCCGAGCCCGTCGAGCGGTCCGGCGCTCGCCGTCACACCGCCCACAGCTACAACCGCTGCGACGACCGCGTTCGCGAGAATGACCAGTGCCGTCCTTGACATCGCTCCTCGCCCGTCCTGGGCGGATACGCCTTCGCCGAGCTTCCATCATGACCTACCCGCGCGATCAGGAGGGAAAACTCGCGCACGAACCTGACGATTGCGCACCAGCCCGGCCGCGGTGCCCGTATCGACATGCATCCGCACACATCCGCGGGCATCCGAGGGCATCGATCGACGCCCATCCGTGCCTGACGGACCACCGCTTCACACGCGCGAGGTCGCTGGGTCGAAACCAGCCGCGCCCATTGGCTAAAGCCGCCCGCTACCAGCGCCTTTCACCGTCCTCCGTCTGCCTCATCAAACTCGCGAGATGGGTGTGATTGCCCATTCGCAGGGGCTGTCGCGCGAGCCATGATGGATGCGATCCGATGCGACCGACCAGCGAGCCGCCAGCCTTCCTGCCCTGGCGGCGCGCACTGACTGGTCGCACTCCCTGACAAGGCGGATCCTGGACGATCGCGGCGGGGTCGGCGGTGACCTCCCCCGCCGCCCCGCCGCACCCGTTCTGCTTGAGAGCCTGCCTCGGACTCGACAAGCCCGCGCTTGACGGCGGTGCGCGTCTGTCAGGCCGCGTGGTCTGGACCGGCCGACGTGGGCGGTGCGATCAGTCGGAGACCAATCGCCGGGCTCGGGCGCAGGACCGCGCGCAACGGCTGAACTCCTGCGCGAGGTCATGGACCGTGGCTTCGAGGTATGCCTGCTGCTCGTGGGACAGGTATCGCTCGGCGGCGCGTGGGTGGCACTCCTGCTCGTTCGCGACCCCGCTTTCGCGCCCCATGATTGGCAGCACGAACTCGTGGGCGAAGGCATCGACGGTCGCACTCACGAGCTGAAGGGCCGCCTCAATCTGAGTAAGGGCGCCGGGAAACGAGTGGGATGCCCAGGACGCATCAGGTCCCTCGCTCAATGCAATGGCCGCCGAGCGCAGCTCGCGACTTGCGTCAGAGACGTCTGGGGCAATTCGGGACATGTCGACAGCGTCCTCTGGGCCGTTGGCCGGGGGAATGGGCTTCGGCACCCATTTCGCGGGGCAGGTCAGAAACTCGCCGCTGCCTATGGCTCGACGAGACCGCGCTTGATCGCGTAGCGGGTCAACTCGACCCGGTTGCGCATCCCGAGCTTCTCGAGGATGTTGGCGCGATGGCGGTCCACCGTCTTCTTGCTGATCACAAGGATCTCGGCGATCTCCTCGCTCGACAAGCCCTCGGCGATCTGCTTGATCACCTCCTGCTCTCGCGGGGTCAACGGGTCGGTCGGAGTCACCTCCCCGCGGTTGGCACGATCGAGGTAGTCCCGGACAAGAGCTGACGCTGCAGGGGGATAGATGAACGGCTCCCCTCGCATCGTGGCCCGGCAGGCTTCGATCAGGTCGCGGTTGGCCGCCGACTTCAGCACGTAGCCCGAGGCGCCGGCCTTGAGCGCCTCGAAGAAGTACTGCTCGTTGTCGTGGACCGAGAGCATCAGGATGTGCAGTTCGGGTCGACGACGATGGAGCTCTCGGGCAACCTGCAGGCCGGTGAGGCGCGGCATTGAGACATCGAGCACGGCCAGGTCGATCTCGCCGGAGATGCCGATCTCGAGCGCCTCGGCGCCGTCGCCGGCCTCCGCGACCACGGTGAGGTCAGGCTGGGAGTCGAGCACCAGCTTCAGGCCCCCGCGCACGAGCTCATGGTCGTCGGCGAGCAGGATTCGGGTCTTGAGCGGAACGGGCATCAGTCCGTCGGGCCACAGGAAGACGAAGGCTGTCACTTGAGTGCCGTTCCCCGGGCAGGACTGGATCGACAGGGTGCCGCCGCCGAGCAGTGCTCGCTCGCGCATCCCTTCGATTCCGATCGTCTCCCCGTTGAGTCGGGATGGCATCCCGACCCCATCGTCGCTCACGCGGAGCTCGACTCTCCGCTCGCTCGCGTTCGAGCGCCACGACGCAGTGCGACGCCTTCGCGTGGCGGATGACGTTGGTCAGGGCTTCCTGCGCGACGCGGTAGATCACAAGCTCGATCTCGGCCGACAGCGGTGGCAGTTCAGCGGAGAGCCGGCGCTCGATCCGCACATCACCCTGGCGATCAGCGCGCGAGGTCAGGGCGATCAGGGCGTTGACGAGCCCGAGGTCGTCGAGCGCTTCAGGGCGAAGGTCCCGCGAGATCCGGCGGATCTCGTCGAGGCTCGCGTGGAGCTGCGCCGCCAGAGCCGTCATCTGCTGCGCGCTCGGCCGGCGGGCCGTCGGTGGCCGCCCGTTCGATCTCCAGGGCGATCGCGGTCAAGGTCTGCCCAGCCTCATCGTGGAGCGCACGGCCGATGCGCAGTCGTTCACGTTCCTGTGCGGTGAGCGCCGCGCGCGCGCCGGAACGTCGCTCCTCCGCGAGGCGATCGATCATGGCATTGAAGGTGTCGACGAACGCCGTGAGGACCGGGCCATAGCTCTCTGAGCCGGACAGGCGGCGCTGCGGATCACGCAGGTCCACCTGATCCATCTGTCTTGCGAGGTCGCCGAGCGGGGAGAGCGCGCGCCGGAGAAGCAGGAGGTTGATGACCAGCATCGCGGCCAATCCTGCGCCGAGGACGAGCGCCTCCGTGAACCGGATCGGGGCGTGCACCGTGATCGGCGTGACGAGGAAGAGGATGAAAACGACCGCGAACACCGCCGCGTTGGCCAACCCTGCACGCCACACGAGCGAGAGCCGCCGCGGCTGCCGGATGTAGTCGAGTGCGCGCATGCTGGGAAACGAAAGCACGCTCCGCGATTCGGCGGATCCGGACCCTCACTGGCTTGGATGCGGAAACATTGATCAGAGGAGCGCCAGGGCTGATCTGACCGCATCCACGAGACGTAGCTCAGCTTGCGGTCCGTACAGAGGGCTGCCGCCATCAGTCAGCAAGAGCGAGGCGCAAGCAACACCCTGAGCCCTGACGCGAGGATCCTCTCGCATTCGTTGGGCGAGGCGGGCGAGGCGGGGAGCGGCGGCGCGAACCCCGCGCCAGTTCACCGGCGCGACGTCAAGCACGGGGGGCGATTCGGATTGAGCCAGCAACCGTTCGTATGCGGACGCCAGCTTGTTGCGTTCGCCCATGCCGGTCAGCTGAGAGGCGCGTCGGTGCCGGCATGCGCTCGATTCAGGGTCGGTACCGGCAGCCAGCTCCTGGTCGATCGCGCGTCGATGAAGGCGGCAACGAATTCCGAGAAGCCACGAGCGATGTGACAGCTCGCGTCCAGGCCGACTGCCTCTCTCTGGCTGGTCGGGCAATGAAGGGAACCCGAGTATCCAAGGGTTGAACGAAGACCTGTACTTCGTGCGATCGGTCATGGTCTCTCCAATCGGAAGTGGGTGTTTGCCTACACAGCACGTTCCGGCACCGGGGGCGATGCGTCGATGGGTGCGAATGTCCATCCTGGGCGTCACGCTCGTCCAGCGGAGCACGGAAATGGGGCTTTCCCCCCATCGACGCAGTGACTTCGGTCGCACAGCATTCGGCTATGGCCTCGCTGCCAAGCCCCAGTGCGCGAACAGGTGCCCCGTCGAACCTCCCTGAGTTAGAGCGTCGAACGCGCCCGACAATCCGCACCCGGCTTCGAACAAAATGGAGCGCCGCGGAGCTCGATGAAGCGTTGGCTGCCGGACAGGATCCGCTCGGGAGCAAGGAGCTGGCGCTGCGATCCCAACAGCTCGTCGAGCCGGCACGAAGGGCTGAGCTTGCGCGTTCGCTCGAACTGGTTGTGGAGCACGCTGCGAGGGGAAGATCCTCGCCCGTGCCCGGACCGACGATTCTCAGGCGCGCGCCGGTCACGAGTAACCGCGGGGCACTCCAAACCCTTGCGAGGCGACTGAGAAACGACGGCCTGCACTGTCTTCCGGGGCTGGCGATGGCAGATCGATTGATCCGCTACGGCGACAGCCCGCTCTACATGGCCCTCGACTCGGTTCAGCTGACCCATCGGATCGAGGAGATCCTGGCCGCCCTCGAGCCGGGCTGGGACGGCCAGCCTGCGGACATTCCGCACGGGGGCTTCTGATGGCGTACGTGATCGCGGAGCCCTGCATCGGGGTCAAGGACAACTCGTGCGTGGAGGTGTGCCCGGTGGACTGCATACATCCCGCGCCAGGCGAGCCGGACTACAACAGCGCCGAGCAGCTCTACATCGACCCGGACGAGTGCATCGACTGCGACGCCTGTGTCGAGGCGTGCCCGGTCGACGCCATCTTCGCCGAGGAGCAGCTCCCCTGGGAGTGGCTGCGCTACGCACAGATCAATGCCGACTACTTCAAGACCTGAGCGGCGCCTTCACATGGATGGGTGAGGACACCCATAGTCACGGCACGGCGCTGGCGAGACGATCCTCAGGTGACACATCGAGCTGAGCGGGCCGCCTGATGCCAGTCCCGGCTCGACACTCCTCCCCCACAACGACGACCCGCGTCCTGCCCCCCGGGGACGCGGGTCGTCCCTTCCGCGGACGCCTCCGCGAGCCCGGCTGGCCGCGCGCCCTGCTCGGGATGCTCCTCGGTGGGGGTCTCGGTTTCGGCCTTGTCGTCGCCTTGCGGGCGATCTCCGGGCTCGAGATCTTCCAGACGGAGCAGACGGGCTACCCGCATCTGATCGTCCCGGCGTTCACCGCACCGCTCGGCTTCTTGGTCGGCATCGGCTGCTTCGACTACTGGTGGCGCTGGGCAATCGGCTCGCCGACGACGCCCGAGGACCACTCCGATCACGGAGCGGATGCGTGGCGCGACTACCTCCGCTTCAACACCGACCACAAGGTGATCGGGATCCAGTACATCGTCACCACCTTCGTCTTCTTCTTCATCGGCGGGCTGCTAGCGATGGGGATCCGGGCCGAGCTGGCGCAGCCGGGGACGCAGGTCGTCGACCCGCACCTTTTCAACGGACTGTTCTCGACGCACGCGGCGATCATGATCTTCCTGTTCGTGATCCCCGTCTTCGCGGGGATCGCCAACTACGTCCTGCCGCTGATGCTCGGGGCGCCGGACATGGCCTTCCCGCGGCTGAACGCGCTCAGCTTCTGGATGCTCCCCTTCGCCGGGATCCTCTTCATCGTCAGCTTCCTCGTCCCCGGCGGGGCCTTCGACGCCGGCTGGACCGGTTACGCGCCGCTCTCGACCGGCGCCCCACTCGGGCAGTCGTTCTTCAACCTCGGCGTGCAGTTCGCGGGCTTCTCCTCGATCTTCGCGGCGCTCAACTTCCTGGTCACGATCATCACGATGCGCGCGCCCGGCATGACCTTCTGGCGGATGCCGCTGCTGGTCTGGGCGAACCTGGCGACTTCGCTCTTGATCGTCGCGGCGACGCCGTTCATCGCCGGCGCTCAATTCATGGTCCTGTTCGACCGCGCGCTCGGCACCAACTTCTTCGACGCCACCGCCGGCGGCGACACCCTGAGCTACCAGCACATCTTCTGGTTCTACTCGCACCCTGCGGTCTACATCATGATCCTGCCCGGCTTCGGGATCGTCTCCGACGTGATCTCGACCAACGCTCGCAAGCCGGTGTTCGGCTATCGCCTGATGGCCCTCTCTCTGATCGGGATCATCGTGCTGTCGTACACGGTCTGGGCGCACCACATGTTCGTCTCAGGGATGTTCGGCTGGCTTCGTGTGCCGATGATGCTGACCTCGGTGCTGATCGCGATACCAACCGGGATCAAGATCTTCAGCTGGCTGGCGACGCTGTTCAAGGGCGTGATCCACACCGAGAGCACCGGCATGCTGTTCGCGCTCGGCTTCATCTGCAGCTTCATCCTCGGCGGGATCTCCGGCGTGATGATCGCCATGGTCCCGTTCGACATCCACGTCACGGACACGTACTTCATCGTCGCCCACATCCACTTCGTTCTGTTCGCGGGCTCGGTGTTCACGATCTTCGCCGGCATCTATCACTGGTTCCCGAAGATCACCGGCCGCATGTACGACCCGAGGCTGGGTCGCCTCCACTTCTGGCTCACGCTGGCCGGCACCTGGGGCACGTTCGTGCCGATGCATTGGATCGGCATGCAGGGGATGCCGCGGCGGGTGTCCGACTACGCCGCGCAGTTCGGCGACTGGAACCTGTTCATCTCGCTCTGCGGCTTCCTGCTCGGGGCGGCACAGCTGGTCTTCCTCTACAACATGATCGTCTCGTGGAAGTGGGGGCCGCGGGCGAGCTCCAATCCCTGGCGGGCCAAGACGATCGAGTGGCTCGTCTCCTCGCCGCCTCCCCGCTTCAACTTCGAAGGGATACCGCGGGTCGTCGGTGGGCCCTACGAGTACGGCGTTCCCGGTGCGCGTCACGCCCTGATGCCAGGCGATCCCGGGTACGAGATCAAGCCTTCCGCGGGCAAGTCGCGCGACCGCGAACGAACCCACGCATGACTGCGACAACCCAAACAAAGGAGATGCGTTGAGCGACTACGCGAACGATGTCTTGGTATCGACCGACTGGGTCGCCGAGCATCTCGACGACGACAGCATCCGGATCGTCGAGGTTGACGAGAACCCGGCTGTCTACGCCGAGGCTCACATTCCGGGAGCGATCGGCTTCGACTGGCGGCGCGACCTCCAGGATCCTGTCCGCCGTCGATTCCTCGGCCCGTCGGAGTTCGCCGAGCTGATGGGCAGCCACGGCGTCTCGAACGAGCACACCGTGGTCCTCTGCGGCGACCGGAACAACTGGTTCGCCGCCTACACCTACTGGTACTTCCGTCACTACGGTCACGAGGCGGTGAAGCTGATGAACGGTCCACGCGAGAAGTGGATCGACGAGGGTCGCGAGACCTCAAGCGATGTGTCGGAATACGAGGTGTCTGACTTCTTCGTCGTACGGGTAGACGACTCGATCCGTGCGCTTCGCGACCAGGTGGAGGCCGCGCTGGACTCTGAGACGCGCCTAGTGGACGTTCGCAGCCCGGCTGAGTTCGCCGGCGAAGTGATCGCCCCGAACGGTTACGAGCAGGAGGGGGCGCAACGCGGCGGACACATCCCCGGGGCAGCGTCCGTGCCGTGGTCAGAGGCCGTGGCGGAGGATGGGACCTTCAAGTCCGCCGACGAGCTTCGTCGGCTCTACACCGAACGCGCCGTGATCGGGTCTGACCAGCCGGTGATCGCGTATTGCAGGATCGGAGAGCGCTCAGCGCACACCTGGTTCGTCCTGAGCGAGCTTCTCGGAGTGCCCGAGGTGCGCAACTACGACGGGTCCTGGACCGAATGGGGCAATCTCATCGACGCTCCGATCGAGACTGGCGCCTAGGCTTGGGCGTATGCCCTCGTCTGAGCGAGCCGCCGAGCCTGACGCTGCCCAGGCCCGGAGCGATCTTTCCCAACGCGAGCAGACGCCGGCCCGGTCGAGAGTCGACGAGATGAGCGAGGCCTCCTTTCCGGCGAGCGACGCACCGGCGGTCTGGGCCTGGGACGTCCGGGCTCATTCGACGGCGACGGATACCGCAGAGGCGCCAGCTTCCTCAGGCGAGCATGCGGTGCAGGCCTGACTTGAGCTCGGGTGACGAGGCGATCGGCGGCCCCCCGTGCTGCGGATTGTTGCCCAGGAGATAGCGCCGCCGAGCGCGGCGATCGCAGCGGCAATCAACATCGCCGTGGAGTAGCCGTCCGCGAACTCGCCGGGGCCGACCGCGGTGCTGGCGCTGAGGCCCGCCGCCGCGGGCAGCATTGAGCTGGCGAGGAGCTGGGCGAAGCGCGCGGCGGCGTTGTTGACGGCTGACGCGATGCCGGCCCGCTCGTCGGGCAGCGCGGCAAGCACCGCCGCAGTCAACGGGGCGACGAAGATCGTCATCCCGATGCCGAAGACAATCACGCCGGGGAGGACCGATTCGACGTAGCTGTCTCCCACGTCGACCGACGAGAGCATGATCGTCCCCGCGGCGAGGACGAGGGGGCCGACGGCCATCGGGATGCGCGGGCCGATCCGCTCCCCGAGCTTGCCCGCCTGCGGCGAGAAGAGCAGCATGATCACGGTGGCCGGGATCGTGGCCGCGCCGGCGGCAAGGGCGCTGTAGCCGAGCACGTTCTGAAGCTGCAGCGAGAGGAAAAAGAAGACAGCGCCGATCGCGAGATAGTTTGCCAGCGTGGCCGCGTTGGCGCCGGAGAACTGCCGCGAGCCGAAGATCGCAAGGGGCAGCATCGGCTGTGACGCCCGATGCTCGAACAGCAGGAAGGCGATCAGGAGCACGCAGCCGACCGCCCCGCTCGCGGCGACGGCCGGGTCGTCGAGCCCCCGCCCGCCGGCCTCGACCAGCGCGTAGGTGACACCGGCGAGGCCGAGGCTGACGAGCACCGAGCCGGTCCAGTCCGGTCTCGGTGCCGTGCTCCGAGGAGCCCGGCTCTCGGGGAGGTGACGGACTGCGATCCAGGCGGCGAGGAGGGCGACCACGACGACGACCGCGAACACCCAGCGCCACGAGGTCGCGTCGACGAGCGCGCCGCCGACGAAGGGACCGATCAGGCTCGAGATGCCCGACCAGCCGGCCCAAGCGCCGATCGCGGCGCCTCGGTCCTCGGGGGCAAAGCTCGCCTCGACAATGGCGAGGCTGGCGGGAACCACGAGCGCCGCCGCGGCTCCCTGGAAGACGCGGGCGCCGATCAGGACCTCCCCGCTCGGTGCGATGGCACAGAGCAAGGAGGTGGCCGCGAACGCGATCAGACCAACGTTGAAGACCTTGCGGCGCCCAAAGATGTCGCCCAGCGAGCCGCCGGTGATGATCAGCGCGCTCAGCGCCAGGAGGTATGCGTTCATCACCCATTGCAAGCCGCCGAGATCGAGGTCGAGATCGCGCCCGATCGCCGGCAGCGCCACCGTGACCACGCTGGACTCGAGAAACGCCGCGCCGGAGCCGAGGATGACCGCGGCCAGTGCCCAGCGACCGCGACGCGAGGCGTAGCGAAGTGGCCGGTCCTCGGGTGTGCTCTCCATGTCGTCAGCCACCCCGCCGGACATCCTCTCTCAGCCGGCGGGACGCGTCAGGTCGCCGGCGGTCACATTCAGTGATGCGATACCGGCGGAAGACCCTCGGTCGCCGGGCCTTGCAGCACGGCACCGGTGTGGTCGAAGCGGGATCCGTGGCAAGGACAATCCCAGGTCTCCTCGGTTCCGTTCCACTCGACGTCGCAACCGAGGTGAGTGCAGACGGCGGAGACCGCGTGCACCTTCCCCGACCTGTCGCGGTGGACGGCGACCTTCTCGCCGCCCAGCTCGACCACTCTGCCCTCGCCGGATTCGAGGGCGGGCAGCTCCGATCCACGGGACGCGAGTCGGCCGCGTATGAGCCGGACCCCGGCCCTCAGATTCTCGGTCACGAACCGTCGGCCGCCGGCTAGCGGCTTCAGGCGATTGCTGTTGAACGTGCGTGACCATGGATTCGGCCTGCCGAGGATCTCATCAGCGAGAATCATCGAGGCGACGGTGCCATTGCTGAGGCCCCACTTGCGAAAGCCGGTCGCGACGTAAACGTTCCTTGAGAACGGCGACATCCGGCCGATGTACGGGACTCCGTCGACCGGGATGGCGTCTTGCGTGGACCAGCGGTACTCAAGCGAGCCCACCGGGAGCCGTTCGCGCGCCCACCCCTCGAGCCGCCGGTAGCGCTCGCTTGCAACCACCCTGTCGCTCGCCCGGTGCCCCTCGCCGCCGATCAGAAGGAGTTCGCGATCCGCGGCGCGATGCGGCATGAGCGAGCGCAGCGGTTCGTCGGCGCTGATGAAGGTGCCCTCCGGGGCATCTCCGTCTAGCCCCATCGCGATCAAGTAGGAGCGATGTGGATGGCAGCGGGCGAAGAAGAGGCCTCGATCGAGGATCGGAAGGTTGGTCGCGACGATTGCGGCGCCGGACTTGACGCTCCCTGACTCGGTGGCGACGCGGCACTGCGCGCCATCGTCCACGCCGATGACGCGGCTCTCCTCGAACACGCGGCATCCATCCCCCTCGATCGCCTGGGCGAGCCCGACGAGGTACTTGCTGGCATGGAGTTGCGCCTGCTCCTCAAAGCGGACGGCGCCCCGCACCGGGTACGGCAGCGGCGTCGTGTCGGTGAATGAGGCCGGCAGGCCGAGGTCGAGCGCGAGACGGGCTTCCCGCTTCACCCACTCGAGAGACGCCTCGGTTTCCGCGTACGTGAAGTTCGTGACACGGCGAAAGTCGCATTCGATGTTCTCGGACTTGACCAGTGCGGCGACCAGCTCGATCGCGGCCTGGTTGGCCTCGCCGTAGGTTCGTGCTCCACGCTTTCCGAAGCTGCGCCTGAGCTCGCGGTAGACCAAACCGTGGAGGGAGCTCACTTTGCCGGTGGTGTGGCCGGTCACGCCAGTGCCGACCCGGCCAGCTTCCAGCACAACAACACGGGCACCGGCCTGCTTCAGCAGGAGCGCCGAGGTGAGACCGGCGATCCCACCGCCGATCACAGCGACGTCGGCCTCAATCGCGTCCTCGAGCGCGGGATAGTTTGTCTCGGGGGCGGTGTCGACCCAGAGCGAGACCGCCTTGCCGCCGAGTTCCGTCGCGTCGCTCATGTCGTAATTGGCGCCGCTGCCGCCCCGCGCCTTACGTCGGAGGCGGAGGCGCGATCCGAGCGCTCGGCTGAATCGGGGTCGGCGTGAACGACCAGCACGGGGAGAGAGCTCGTATGGAGCACGTGATGGCTGACGCTGCCGAGCAGAAGCGATCGCCACGCCCCACGTCCGCGGCTCCCGATGACAATCAGGTCGTGGTCGCCAGAGGAGGCCTCGGCGACGATCGCCGGCCCGGGTGGCCCCTTCCCGAGAATCGTCGTGACCGGCAGGTCCTGTGGTGTTCTGTTGACCGCCGTGTCGAGGAGGTCCCGGCACTCGCGTTCGATCTCCTGAGTCGCTTCAAGCGGGTTTACGGACGCGACGTACCCGAGCCCCATCCCTCCGTTGGGAGGCGAGATGGCAACCGTCATCACCGTCAGCCGGGCGTTGTTCGCTCGCGCCAGGTCAATCGCTTCGGCGAGCGCGCGGTCCGAGTGGGGAGAGCCGTCGACGGCGACAAGGATTCTGCGGAACATGCTCTCTTCAGCATGGCCTGGCGCCGTGGGAAAGGCCATGGGCCTCAACACCCATCCCTCTGCGCGTTGGCGCCCCGGCGCAGACGACACAGCCTGCACCGGGACACCTCGATCACTCGTACTAGGCGCGTGCGCCAGTGCCGAGCGGCCGATCGACGCCGCGCTCGACTGGCCGGGCGAGGCCGCGGTCGCGCGAGTCGTCCGACTGCGTGGCGGCGAGCCTGAACAGCGTCAGTGCGCCGAGCAGGAGGCCGACGTCGCGCAATGCGATGTCGCCGTAGCCGCCGACGAGGACGAGGCTCAGGATGATGCCACCGAGCCAGCCGGCAACCAGGAGGCTGCCGAACCGAGGAACCACGAGCACGACGAACCCGGCGATGATCTCGACGACACCGACCGTGTACATCGCGTCCTGGGCGTTACCCGGGAGGATGTCGTTGAACTCGGTCGCCAGATAGGCGGGCCAGTTGTCCATCAAGACCTCGGCGAACTTGTCGATGCCCATCAGGACGGGCAGCACGAAGAAGCCGATGCGCAGCAGGGTGAATGCCTGGGCGACGGGATCTTCACGCAGTCGCGCGAGCGATGGAAACGGGATGGGTCGCAGCGTGGCTGCAATCGCGTTCATTTGTCAGGACTCCTTTCGGGAGGTCGTTACGTCGTTAGCGACTCGCCGGTCGCGGTTCTTACGCGCCGGCGCCCGCCCGGCTCGAGGGTCGGACGGGCACAGTGCGCGGAGGGTGCCTACTCGAACTTCTCCGGGAACTGAGCGAGGATTCCGTCGCTCAGAGCGTCCGCCATCTCGAGGATGTGGACATGGATCTCGTCGTAGGTGCGGACCTCGGCCTCGTGGTCGCCTTCGAGGCGCTGGACTGCCTCATCTAGCGTCTGGTCGAGGTGTCCGCTCATCATCGAGCGCATGTCCTCGCGCGGCCAGTTGTCCGGGTTCGCCTTGCTGAGGAAGTCGGCGATCTGGTTGCCGTTGACATACCAGGCTGCACTCGCCTTCTTCGTCTGGTTCTGGTTGCCGGCCTTCGCCGCGGCCATGATGTCGACGGCGCCGTTGATGTGCTCCTCGAGCAGCTTCGTCAGCTCCTCGCCGGCGTCGTCGCCGTAGAACGGCTTGATGGCATCACCGATGTCGGTCTGATTCTCCATCAGCCGAGCGACGGTGGGCTCCAGGTCGGAGAGATCGTCGATGTAGGAGACGATCGCCAGGCGCGTCCAGGTGACGTGGTCTTCCCAGAGCTTTCGCATCTGGTCCTGGAACTCGTGACCGGCCTCGGTGTGGATCGCGGGTGACGCCGTGCCGTGTTCGTGCTCGGAGGCGACCGCCTGGTCGGCGACGACTGGATCGTCGTCGTCACCGCAACCGGTTACGACCGCGAGCGCGAGCGCTGTGGCGACGGTGCCGAGCAGCGCGGTGAACCGCGGCCGGCGCCATCGGGAAACGTGGTGGCTCATCTGTGACTCCTTGCCTCGTGCATGGCACCTGCCATGCGAGTTGGTGTGAGCCGTTAGCGCCCCGGCGGCGCCCGCGCTTACGCGAGCTGCGGAAAGATGGGTGTCAATACCTAGTCCGCGGAGGACTCGGCCTTGACGAAGGCCCGCAGGCTGCGATGGTCCTCGTGGCATGCCGGGCAGCCCTCGAGATGGGCTGCCCATGCCGGGAATCGCCGCGTTGGCGTCCGCTCCGCTCAGCTCGAACTCGACGTAACGGTCGAGCTGTTCGAAGCAATCCTCGCAGCTGATCTCCGGGCCGGCGGGCCCCAGGAGCCGCTTCAGAAGCCGGGCTTCGTCCTTCATCGGGGTTCCACTCATGATCTCAATCCAGTCGATTCCAGTTCTTCCTCTTCGAAGCGCAAGCCTTGTTCGGCGAGGTGGGAGCGCAGCTTCTTGCGGGCGTCGTGGATCGTCTTGTAGAGCGCTCCGCGGGTGGTGCTCAGGCGCTCGGCGAGGACGTCGATCGGGACGTCGTTGAGCGCCACGGCTACGAGCACCTCGCGCTGATGCGGCGAGAGCTCGGACTCGATCGCCGCTGAGATCGACCCGAGGAGCTCGTTGCTCTCGGCCTCGGCTGCCGGAGAGTCGCCACGGTCGGCGATCACGGACCAGTGCTCGGACTCGATCGGCACCTCGCGTCCCTGCCAGGCGCGCCGGCGGATCTTCACCGCCGCCTCGAGCAGCGCGAACTTGTAGGCCCAGGTGGTGAACCGGCTTTCGCCTCTGTAGGTGTCGAGCTTGCCCAGGATCGCGAACAGCGCGTCATTCGCCGCCTGTTGCGCGAGATCGTCGAGATCACCGCCGCGGAGGTGGGGATGGGAGCCCTTCCGGCGGCTGATCTCGAACCGCGCGGCCCGTAGCAGCAGGTCGTGAAGCCGCGCCCGCGCGTCCTCGCCGCGGGCGTCATCCGCGGCAAGCGAAGCGACCCAGGCGCGCGACTCGGCGTCCGGGCCAACCGACGGTGGCGCTTGGCTTGGCGAGGTCATGACCGTAGCCGGGGCGGCCCCGGTACTCGCTCTCGACCTACCACCGGGGTTGGCCGTCGCCCTCAGCATGGCCGATCCGCTCGGCTCGAGTGGCGCGACGATGCGCGCAGCCAACTCAGGCGGGCACCCACGATCGATGAGCTCGAGCAGCGCGTGGATATCCATCGCGCAATCGGCTGCGACGCGGGCCGCGAGGCTCGACTCAAACCCGCGCCTGTTCGAGCCGTCGCCGACGCCAGATGACCAGCTCCCCATCAGGATCCGGGACCCAACGCGCGGGTGCGTCGAGCTCTTGCCTTCTGGCCACATGTCCCGTTAGCGACGGCCCGCACGCGATTCTTACCTCACGCCACGACGCGGGCCCGATGGTCGTGCATCACCATCGGCAGGGGCACCGGCGCCGCTCCCGGGCGACCGCGTCGAGGTAGTCGCGCGAGTCCTCATAGCCACGCGGATCAGCTCGTCGGCGTGGGAGAAGTCGATCGGCGGGATCGTGAGCGGGCACGGGGGCGGCAGGACGATCAGCTCGGCCTGGTCACGAAGTGCCTCGACCTCGACCAGGAGCCGCCTCATGACCAGCAGGCTCATGGCGTGTAGGAGCATCGCGACAGCGCCGCGCGGCGCCTCAGGTAGATCGCAGGCATTGCCCGTGGGCAGCACGTAGATCCGCTCGGCACCGAGCTCGATGGCGTCGAGGATCGGAGTGTTGTTGGCGACCCCGCCGTCGATGAGCCGGCGCCCGTCGACCTCGACAGCAGGAAAGACGCCGGGAATCGCCGCGCTGGCAATCACCGCCTCGAGCGCGTCGCCGCGGGAAAGGCGGTGCTCACGCCCGCTCAGCAAATCGGTAGTGATTACGTGGAGTGGGACTCGGGATTCCTCGAGTAGGCCCAGCTCGAGGTGATCGGCGACGAGCTTCCGTAGCCCGCGGTCGGAGATGAGGTGGTCGCGCGCCCCGAAGAAGCCCAAGAAACCCGTCAGCGCGTTTAGCGGAAAGACGTTCCCACGGCCGACCCCGCGCCAGACGTCGGCAAGTTCGTGCGCCGTTGCCGGGGTCGGCGGGCGGGAGGCGATGAACGCCGCGTTGAGCGCGCCGACCGAGGTCCCAACGATCAGGTCCGGGGTCACCCCACGCTCGTAGAGGGTGCGCAGCATGCCGGCCTGAACGGCCCCGAGGCTGGCGCCGCCGGACAGGACGAAGGCTGTGGTTGGAGGATCGCTCATCTCTCAGTTGGCGTGCGGATGAGCCCACTTCTTACACCTGGCGCCTGCGCCGGGAAATGGGTGACAAAGCCCATAGCCGGGTTGGCCTTTGGGGCCGATCATCGGGGTATGGCAATCAATGGACCAGCGGGTCTTCTTCTTCTGACGAGACGGCGGTCGCGAGTCGACCGGCAAGCCGAGGAACCGCGACGTAAGAAGCGGCGGCGATCAGACGCAGACGTAGCGAGGGCCGAGGCGCCCGAGCACGCCGTTCCCGGAGAGAGGAAGAGATGGCCGCAGACTCTGAGACATTCGTAATCGTCGGCGCCGGCCTGGCCGGGGCCAAGGCGGCGGAGACGCTGCGCGCCGAGGGTTTCAGCGGCCGCTTGACGCTGATCGGTGACGAGCCGGAGCGCCCCTACGAGCGCCCGCCGCTCTCAAAGGACCACCTGCGTGGCGAGACCTCTGAGATCCCCTACGTCCACGACGCGAGCTTCTATACCGAGAACCACGTCGAGCTTCTGACCTCCACCCGAGTCACCGGCATCGAGCTTGGTCTGCGCGAGCTCTTGCTCGAGGGCGACCGGCGGCTCGGATACGACCGCCTCCTGCTTGCGACCGGCTCGGTCCCGCGCCGGCTCGACATCGAGGGCGGCAAGCTCGAGGGGATCCACTATCTACGCACGCTCGCGGACTCGAAGCGGATCGGCGAGCGCTTCGAGGATGGCCGACGGCTGGTGGTCGTGGGCTCCGGCTGGATCGGCGCCGAGATCGCCGCGTCGGCCCGCCAGAAGGGCTGCGACGTGACGATGCTCGAGATGGCCTCGCTACCGCTGGAGCGGGTGCTCGGGCCCGAGATCGGGCGGATCTACCTCGACCTCCATCGCCAAACACGGCATCGAGTTCATCCCCGAGACGACCGTCGACCGCTTCGAGGGCGAGCGCTCGGTGGAGCGCGTCGTTACGAAGGACGGCGCGGTCATCGAGACTGACTTCGTCGTCGTCGGAATCGGCGTCGCGCCACGGACCGGCCTCGTCGAGACCGCAGGGCTCAAGACGACAACGGGGTCGTGGTGAACGAGCGTCTCGAGACCAGCGCCCCCGGGGTTTTCGCGGCCGGCGACGTCGCGAACGCCTGGCATCCGTTCTACGGTCACAACGTCCGGGTCGAGCACTGGGCCAACGCGCTCAACCAGGGCCCGGCGGCCGCCAAGGCGATGCTCGGTCAGGAGGTGAGCTACGACGAGATCCCCTACTTCTTCTCCGACCAGTACGACGCGGGGATGGAGTACTCCGGCTATGCGACCGAGTGGGACGAGGTCGTCTTCCGCGGCAACGTGGAGGCACGCGAGTTCATCGCCTTCTGGGTCAAGGACGAGCGAGTCGTTGCCGGCATGAACATGAACGTCTGGGACGTGAGCGACCCGATTCGGGAGCTGATCCGCCTGCGCCGGCCGGTTGACCGCAGCGCTCTGACGGACCCCGACATCCCGCTCTCGCAGCTGACCGCCGATGCCGCGGACGACGCCGCCGGACCTGAGCCCGTGGAGGCTTTGAGCGCATGGGCGTCGGAGGGTGGATCGTGCTGAACGGGTCGCACAACGGGGCGGCCCCCGCGCTTCAGATCGTCGAGAGCGACGGCGGCGTGGACCTGCACGCGGCCGAGCGCGCCGCGCACGATCTCCTTGCGGCGCTGGGCGCCGACCTGGAGTCGGACCACCTGCGCGAGACCCCGCGGCGCGTTGCCAAGGCGTATGCCGAGCTGTTGACGCCGCGCCCGTTCAACGCCACCACGTTCCCCAACGACGAGGGCTACGACGAGCTCGTGATCGTGAGCGAGATCCCGTTCCAGTCGCTCTGCGCCCACCATCTGCTGCCGTTCCAGGGCAAGGCCCACGTGGCCTACCTGCCGGGCGAGCGGCTGGTCGGCTTGTCGAAGCTCGCGCGCGTCGTCGAGCTCTACTCGCGACGCCTACAGCTTCAGGAGCGACTAACGACCCAGGTCGCCGATTGGCTCGAGGAGCACCTCCAGCCCCGCGGCGTCGGGGTCGTGCTCGAGGCCGAGCACCTGTGCATGTCGCTACGCGGCGTCCAGACGTCAGGCTCGAACACGGTCACCTCCGCCCTGCGCGGCGCCGTCAAGGACGACGCCCGGACACGACAGGAGTTCCTGAGCCTGATCGGCTCGGGCTAGTCCTTCTCGGAGCGAAGGACGAACGCCGTCTCGTCGAGATGGCACCAGCTCCGGCTCAGCCGAGCTTGAACGCAGCCACCGGGACGTTGGCGCGGCGTAGGACCTGGTCGATGAGCCCCCGCTCTTGCCAGTCGGACTTTTCGGACGATCGGAGGGCGATGAGGATGAGGTCCGGGTTGAAGTCGGCCGCAGCCTCCTCGATCGCAAGCACCGGGTCATCCGCTCCGACCGTTCCTTGCACATCGGCGGCCGTGGCGGCTACCTGCTCGACCACGTCCCGCAGCCGCTCATCCGCGGCCTCCCGTGTCTTGTCGGTGTCCGATGCGAGCCACTGGAGGCGGGTCGGCAAGGTGGGCGCGACGACCATGATCTCGCCGGCAGCATCGATCATCGCCCGGGCTCCGGGCGGAAGCTCACCGATGTCCGAGGCGGAGTCCCCCGTCGCAATCAGAAGCCTCAAATCGCTCATGCCACGACACTAACGCCGCGCGCCTAAGTCTCGCTCATTGGGCACCAGAACCGTTCTGGTGCCCTTATCCGCATACATCCACGTACATCCAGGCATATCCGATGGCGCGATTGACGCCTATCCGTGCCTGAGGCGCCACCGCTTCACACGCGAGAGGTCGCTGGTTCGAAACCAGCCGCGCCCATAAAACTACCTGCAAATCCGAGTAGTTTTTGACTCAAGCTCGGGAAGAAGCACGCGAGAGGTCGCAGCCCGTTGGGCCATTCGTTGGGCCAATCGGCGCACGATTCGGCTCGCAGCGGCATCACGTAGCGGGGCGCCGCCGGTGCAGAGAGCTGAGTACACAGACGCTACTCAGCTTGCTAAGGTCCCGCCTATCGCTCAGACCTGTGCGACTCACCTCACGACCGAAAGGCCGGATCCATTGCCATGACAGCTCTCGTCCAGGAGCTCACCCGGCTCCTCGACCTCGACCACCCGCCGGTCGCCATCACTTTCCACGAGCAGGAGCCTGCTGAGGAGCGCGCAGCCGGCCCGCTCCCGAGCCGGCAGGCTGCTGCTTCTGGGCGCAGGCCGAGCATCAGCCGCCTGCACACGACGGCGGCTGACCACGCCCACTGCAGCGTCGGCAGCTACACGCATGGCCTGATCTCGCTCGCCGACGCCGCGGCCGGCGAGGACACGGCGGCGCTCGTCGGAAGCGGATGGGTCACCGATGCGCGACCTGGCCGAGCGCCCCGAGCGTCACAAGCACTCCGGCGGCGATCACCTACGAGCCCCTCGACGAAGCCGAGGACGCCGACGTCGTCCTCGTCCGGCTCACCGCGAGCTCGCTTGATGTCGCTCCAGGGCGCGTGCCCGGAGCTGTCCGTCGTCACCAAGCCGCAGTGCCAGATCGTCCCGCTCGCGCTTGCAGGCAGGATCGCGGTCAGCCCCGGCTGCGCCGTCAGCCGCGTCCGTACGGGCCTGCCCGGCGGACGAGCTCACCTGCGCGCTCCCGGCCCGCGAGCTCGCTGACATCGTTGCCCGGCTCTCGCGGTCGACGGCCGCGGACGCGCTGGTCAGCGCCTACGCCGATGACGGACATCCACCAGAACTTCACGCCGGCGTGATGCGCCGACCAAGCCAGCGAGCTGCTGGAGCTGCTCGACATCCACGTTCGACGAGGTCACCGCGACGCGCGTGAGCGGCTCGGTCGCCGCCGACGAACGCCACCACCAGCCATGGGGCGTCGTCCACGGCGGTCTCTACACGGCCGTCATCGAGACGTTCGCGACCACGGGCGCGTTCGAGGCCGTCAAGGACCGCGGCCAGCAGGCGGTCGGGGTCGCCAACGCCACGGACTTCCTGCGCCCCCACCGGACCGGTCCGCTCCACGTCGCTCGCGGTCCCGATCCAGCAGGGACGAACGCAGCAGCTCTGGCAGGTCGAGATCCGCCGCCCGGACGACGACAAGCTGATCGCCCGCGGCCAGGTGCGCCTGCAGAACATCGACGCCCAACGTAGGCGGCTACATACAGAGAAGCAACCCAGCTTGGTAACCTGCAGGTACCAATGGAGCGCACCAACTATCAGGCGAGCAACTGCTCGATCGCCCGCACGCTGGAGATCTTGGGCGAGAAGTGGACGCTGCTGATCATCCGCGAGAGCTTCTACGGCTCGACGCGGTTCGAGCAGTTCCACCGCGTCCTGAACTGCCCGCGCAACCTCCTGTCCGAGCGTCTCGCCCGGCTCGTCGACGAGGGGATCCTCGAGCGGTCGGAGTACCGCGAGCCCGGCAGCCGGGCGCGCAAGGAGTACCGCTTGACGGACAAGGGTCGCGAGCTGATGCCGGTCCTGATCGCGCTCAGGGAGTGGGGCGACCGCCACAAGGCGGACCCCGAGGGCCCGCCCGTGCTCGCCCGCCATGCCGAGTGCGGCAAGGACCTGCAGCGTCACGCTCACCTGCTCCGCCGGGCACGTCGCGGAACGGGCCCGACGAGGTCGAGCTCGTGGCCGGGCCCGGCGCCCTCCCACCAGTCCCGGCGTGAGATGACCGCGCTGCGCGCCCGGGTCGAGGTCGCGGCGCTGCAGGCGCTGCTGACCGGCCTGGGCGTGCTGATGGCGCTGGCCAGCCGGCGCGTGGATCGCTTCCGCCGCCAGGTCACGCGCGACCTGCTGCTCGAGATCCGCAGCGACGACGGCGCCCGCCAGCAGTACCGGCTGCACGCGGCGACGCGGCGGCTGACGCTGCCCCGCCGGCCGGCCGACGCGCGCCGACTGCACGCTGACCTTCCCCACCGCGCGCGTCGGGCTGCGGACGCTGCTGTCCCGCCGGGCGATCGGCAGGATCGTCGAGGACATGAACATCGGCGGCACGCGCATCGATGGCAACCCGGCGCTGATGCTGTGGTTCCACGGGCTCACGCGGATCGTCGCGCCGATCGGCTCGACGCGCCGGCCGCGCCGGCCGGCGCCGGTGCCGGTCCGCGCACCCGAGCGCGACGCGCCGTAGGCGAGACGGATCATCCGCGAGCCTGCCGGTCGCGCGAGCTCAGCCGCGACTGGCCGGAGGCGTGGGCGGCGCGCGAGAAGCTCCTGCAGACTGCGAGCCGCCGCAGGAGAGCGGCTGCCACCGGGATGAGCGACGAGGTCACCGAGCTCAACGCGCGCGCCCGCGGCTGGCTTCGCCACCTGTGGGACAAGGCCACGACGCCGGACGACTGGAGCAGCTCCGGTGAGCCGCACGAGTGGTGGGACCGCGACTCGAGCGGGCCGATGTGCGCGTTCCCCCGGTTCGATCTGGGCGAGAGCGCGTACGCGCTGCCGCTGATGTGCGAGGTCACGCCGGCGTGGCGCGAGGTCTACACGCGCATCGCGCGCGAGTTCTGCGAGCGCCACATGACGTTCTGGGCGGCGATCGACGCGCTCGTGCTGATCGGCGAGGACCCCAACGTCGATCGCTATCCGCCCGAGTGGCAGATCTACATCCCCGAGCGCCTGCGCGGCGCCTACGCGCCGCCCGGCTGGATCGGCAACGGCGACGAGCGCTGGGGCCTGAACCCCGACCCGATCGCCGCCGACGGCAACGTCTTCTTCCGCGGCTTCTTCAACCTGCTGCTCTCGGTCTACGCCTACGTCTCGGGCGACACGCGCTACCACGAGCCGTTCGAGGTCAGCGGCTACATGGACCGCACGTTCACGTGGACGCAGCCCGAGCTCGCCCGCTTCATCAGCGACCAGCTCGCGGCGCGACCGGAAGGGCCGCACTGCGAGAACACGAAGATCTGGCCGTTCTGCGTGAGCGCGACCGGCCTCGGGCTGAAGGCCTACGACGCGGTCAACGGCACGCGGCTGCACTCGCCCTTCGACGCGTGGACGGAGTTCGCCGCAGCAGCACTACATGGGCCGCGACCGCCGCGGCGACCTCGAGTGGTTCGCCTTCTACTACGACCCGATCGAGCGCGAAGCGGCGACGTTCCCCGACCACGTGACGGCGCTCGCGCCGCTCGTCACGCTCCCCTACCTCTATCCCCAGCGCCCCGACTGGGGGCAATGGCTGTACGAGCAGTCCGTCCGCAAGCTCGGATGGAGCAACCCGAAGGCGCGGATCAACCAGTTCATCCCCGATCCGCGCGCGCATCTCGATCGCGCTGCTGATGGCCCACGAGCTCGGCGACGACGTCACCGAGGCCCGCCTGCGCGACTACGTCGAGGAGCACTGCGAGCCCCGCATCTTCGGCGACGAGAACGACCGCTTCGGATTCTTCTTCGGCTGGGACGAGCCGTATCCGCGCGGCCAGCAGAGCGCGCTGCTGATGGTCCCGGAGGTCGGCGGCCGCGGCGCCTGGTCGCGCTGGTCGGGCGACGCGAACCTCGCCAAGTTCGCCGCGCCGACCGTCGAGGGCGTCGACTACCCGTCGGTCGGCCTCTCCGTCGCGCGCAACGACATCGACCGCGGCGAGCTCCTGATCCAGACGTACGCCGCGACGCCGTCGCGGGCCGGCCAGCGCGACGACCATGCGCGTCGTCCAGCTGCCCGACGTCGACGCCGTTCGCATCACCTGCGACGGCGAGGAGTTCACGGCCTGGCGCGCGGCCGGCCCGAACGCGATCGAGCTCGACCTGACGATCGGCGACCACGCGCTGGTCGTGCGCACCGGGTACCACGGTGGCACTCGCGGCGACCCGGGCGAGCCGGCGAGCGCGCGGTGCCGACGCCCGCGCTCGTCACCGGCGCCCGTAGCGGCTGCCGCCGAGCGGCTCGGCGGCCGCGCCAAGCCCGGCCGCGGTCGCCGCGGTTGCACGCAGCTGTCGCTGCTGCTGAGACAAGTCCCGTGCGCCGCCACCGTGCGGCGGTTGTGTGAGGTGCAGCACGCTAAGTACATAAAAGACAACTTAGCCTGCTAGGGTGCCCCGCATGAGCCAAACGATGCAGGCAGTCAGCCAGGAGGAACTCGGTGGAGCCGAGGTGCTCGAGCTCGTCACCGTCCCCACCCCCGAGCCCGGCGTCGGCGAGATCCTCGTCCGCGTGCACGCGGCGGGGGTGAACCCGGTCGACGCGATGAACCGCGAGAGCGGCGTGTTCATCGGCGAGCCGCCCTTCGTGCTCGGCTATGACGTCTCGGGCACGGTGGAAGCCGTCGGCCTGGGAGTGACCCTTGTATGAGCCCGGCGACGAGGTGTTCGGCATGCTGCCCTTCCCGCACGGCCACGGCGCGCACGCCGAGTACGCCGTCGGTCCGACCCGCGCGTTCGCTCCCAAGCCCGATCGTCTCGATCACGTCCAGGCCGCGGCCCTGCCCCTCGTCGGCCTCACGGCCTGGCAGGCCCTGGTGGAGACCGCCGACGTCGGCCGGGCAGCCGCGTGCTGATCAACGGCGCGGCCGGCGGTGTCGGGCATGTCGCGGTCCAGATCGCCAAGGCACGCGGCGCCCACGTCGTCGCACTGGCATCGGCCGCGAACGCCGACTTCGTGCGCTCGCTCGGCGCCGACGAGGTCATCGACTACGCAGCGACCGACTTCACCGAGGTTGTCGGCGACCTCGACGTCGTCCTGGACGTCATCGGCGGCGACTACCCGGCCAGGGCCCTGAAGGTCCTCAAGCCCGGCGGCATCCTCGTCTCCACCCTGCCCCCCACGCTCACCCCGGTAGCGAAGGACGCCGCCGACCGCGGCATTCGCCTCGCGGGCCTCCTTGTCGAAGCCGATCGGCTCGGCCTCTCGGCGCTGGTCGATCTCACCGCCTTCGGCAAGCTCGTCCCCACCATCGCCGCGACCTTCCCGTTCGACGAGGCCGCCGCGGCGCAATCCGCCAATGCCGGCCCCGGCAAGGTCGTCCTACGTTCCCCACGACGGAAGCGTCGGACGATGCTTCGACACAGGAGAGATCAGCCGCGCTCGTTGTCCGGCAAGGTGGTGGCGATCACAGGCGGGGCGCGCGGCATCGGCCACGCGACGGCCGTTGCTTTGGCGCGTCAAGGGGCCCGGGTCGCGATCGGCGATCTCGACGGCGAACTCGCCGACCGAGGTGGCCGCCGAGCTCGGCGGGGATGCCTTCGGCGTCGGCGTCGACGTGACCGACAACGCGGCGTTCACCGCGTTCCTCGACGGCGTCGAGCACCGGCTCGGCCCGCTCGACGTGCTCGTCAACAACGCCGGGATCATGAGCCCCGGTCCGATCGAGGACGAGGACGAGGCGATAACGGCTCGCGCGATCGCGATCAACCTGGAGGCGGTCATCCACGGCACGCGCGAGGCGGTGCGGCGGATGAAGCCACGACGCACGGGTCATATCGTCAATCTCTCGTCAGCGGTGAGCAAGGTCGCGGGATCGGACTGCGCGACATACGTCGCGACGAAGTTCGGCGTCGCCGGATTCTCCGAGGCGGTCTCGATCGAGCTGCGCGGTACCGGCGTCGAGATGTCGGTCGTCCGTCCCTCGCTATGCCATACCGACCTGGCCTCTGGCTTCCCCGGGCTGCGCGGGATGCCGTTCATCGAGCCGGAGGACGTCGCCGTCCGCATCGTCGAGACGCTTCAGCGGCCCCGCTTCGACGTCCCGGTGCCGAAGCGGATGGGGCCGATGCTGTGGCTCAACCAAGCGCTCCCGTACCGCGCCCGACTCGCGCTCGCGCACTTCTCAAAAGCCGACGCCGTGATGAGCCAAATCGACGCAGACGAACGCGCCGCATACGACGAGCGCATCAAGGAAGGAGCGGGATCGTGACGCACCCTGTACAGGATGCGCCTACGCGAGACCATTGACGTCGGCGGGACGCGGTTCGCCTACCGCCGGCTCGGCGCCGGACACGGGCGTGCCGGTGATCTTCCTGCAACCACCTGGCCGCGGTTCTCGACAACTGGGATCCCCGGGTCATCGACGGCATCGCCGCGAAGCGCCGGGTGATCGTCTTCGACAACCGAGGCATCGGCGCATCAGGAGGCTCCACGCCGGACTCCGTCGAGGCGATGGCGCGGGACGCGATCGCCTTCATCCGGGCGCTCGGCTTCGATCAGGTCGATCTCCTTGGCTTCTCCCTCGGAGGGATGGTCTCGCAGGTGATCGCGCAGGAGGAACCGCAGCTCGTCCGCAAGCTCGTCCTCGCCGGCACGGGTCCCGCCGGAGGCGAGGGCATGGACAAGGTCACCCCGATCACGATCCGCTCGATGGTCAAAGGTGCGCTGACCTTCAAGGACCCGAAGACCTACCTCTTCTTCACCCGGACGCCGAACGGCAAGACGGCGGCCCGTGAGTTCATGAAGCGGTTGAAGGAGCGCACGGACGATCGCGACAAAGCGATCTCCCCGGTCTCCTTCCGTCGCCAGCTGAAAGCCATTCACGCCTGGGCGACCCAGCAGCCGTCCGACCTGTCGAGCATCCGCCAGCCGGTCCTGGTCGCAAACGGCGACCAGGACCTGATGGTCCCCTCCAGCAACTCCGCCGACTTGGCCCGGCGTCTGCCCGATGCCCGGCTGAAGCTCTACCCCGACGCGGGGCACGGCGGCATCTTCCAGTACCACGAGGAGTTCGTCGCAGAGGTCGTGGAGTTCCTCGAGGCGTGACCGGAAGCAGCCCCATGCGGCGCAGGATCGTCTTGCTGGGCGCGACCGGATACACCGGGCAGCGAGTGCTCCGGGAGCTCCTCGCGCGAGACGAAGAGCCGACCTTGATCGGGCGCAACCCCGGCCAAGATGCGGGCGGTCGCGGAGCGCTTCGAGGCGGACCTGCCGGTGGTCGAGGTGGACGTCACCTCGGACGGCCGATGTCTCCCGGGTGCTGGACGCAAACGACGTGGTCCTCTCGCACGGTCGGGCCGTTCATGCGGCTCGGCAGCGCGACGGCGACGGCGGCGGCCGAGGCCGGCGCTCACTACCTCGACTCCACCGGCGAGGGCTCCTTCGTCCGGCGGGTCGTTCGAACTCGACTCCGCGCGGCCGCGCGAGGAGCGACCATGGTGCCCGCGTTCGGCTACGACTACGTGCCGGGCAACCTCGCCGGCGCGCTCGCGCTGACCCGGGCGGGCGAGCGGGCGAGCCGGATCGAGGTCGGCTACTTCATCACCCGCTCCGGCAACGGCGACGAGCTGCGCTACCGGAGCACGCTGCGCGACACGTTCCGTTTGAGCACGGGAGGAACGCGCGCCACGCTGGTCGGCGGGGCGGCCGACGACGCGTTCGCCTTCCGTCGGCCGCGCCCCGGAGGTCCCGCCGTCCTCGTCGATGAGCGCGCCGGCAAAGCGCGTGCGGACCTTCGACTACGCCGGCGTGCGTCGCTCGGCGATGAGCCTCGCCACATCAGAACATTTCGGGTTGCCGGAGGCCTTCCCCCATCTGGACAGCGTCGACGTCGACCTCGGCTGGCTTGGACGTTGGACGCGCCCGACCCAGATCGTCGCCACGCTCAATGCTCCGCTCCTGCGATCGGTCGACGGTACGAGCAGGCTTGACGCGGCTGTCCCAGCGGCTCCCAGGCTCCGATCGCGAGCCCGACAGCGACGGCCGCTCCCTGATCATCGCGGTCGCCCGCGACCAGGCCGGGAAGCCGCTGGCAACGACCGCCCTCACCGGACCTGATCCGTATGAGATGACGCGCGTCCCTGATGGCGTGGGGAGCCACGCAGATGGCCGCGCCCGAAACCGCCCTCACCCCGGGCGTGCACGGCCCCGTCGCGGCGTTCGCCCTCGACACACTCCGTGCGGGCGCGGCGGAGGCCGGCATCCACGAAATCGGATAGGGCCCTACTCCGGACGGCCATCGCCAGCTCCGGGCGCGCCAACGCGTCCGGCGATCACGCGGTACGCGTTGCGATTCGCCATCAGCCCGATGTGGCTCCCGGTGACCTCGACGCAGTCGGCCTCGTCGACGATCGCCCGCTCCCAGCGCACGACCCCGTCGCCCTTGGAGTAGATCGAGGTCAGACGCACCCGGTCGACTGGGAACTCGGCCGTGTAGTCGCGGATGAACCCGCAGCCGCAGCGCGCGCGAAAGCAATCCGGATCGCGGCTGCGGCGGGTGAGGTGCAGGCCGCGCCGCACGATCCCGACCGCTGCCCGCGTCGGCGAGCTGATCCCGAACAGACCCTGGAGGTCGGCGCCCATCGAGATCGCGTGGGAGACGAGATCCGGGCGCCGCGCCGCCGTGGCGCGTGCGAGGTGGCCGCCGCGGCTGTGGCCGATGATCGCGACGCGACGGCCCGTCGCGGCGTTGATCGCCTCCGCCAGCCGCTCGACCCGGTCGACTGCCCGGTCTGGGCAGTCGACGTTGAAGATGAAGCCCGCAGTATGTGGTCGGTATCCGACGATCCGCAGCCAGCTTCGCAGCAACAGCAGGCTGTTGTCGGAGGCGAGGAATCCCGGCAGCACGACGACCGCCCGCCCGTCGCCGCGCGGCACGCCGCGCCCGTAAGCGACCGGATCGACGAGCAGGCGCGTGGCCTCGAGCAGCCAGCGGGTCTCGGCGAGCGGGCGGCCGAGCCACTTCGCGGGCACCGGCGTGAGCTCTCGTCATCGATCAGTTCGCCAGGACGTAGGTGCCGGGCGCCTTGCCGAGGGCGCGGTGCCCGCCGCCGCCGAGCTTCTTCGGCGCCGGGCGAAGATCGCCCGAGCGCTGCTGCAGCCACTCGACGTAGTCGGGCCACCAGCTTCCGGGCACGATTGGCCGCGCTCTCGAGGAAGTCCTGCGGGTCGGCGGGGTGCTCGGCGGCGACGCGGTAGCTCGCGCGCGAGTCGGGCGCGGGCGGGTTGACGAGCGCCTGGATGTGGCCGCTGGTCGAGAGCACGAAGCGCTTCTCGCCGCCCAGAAGCTGCGTGCTCTGATAGGCGTTCCGCCACGGCACGATGTGGTCCTTGAGCCCGGCGACGATGTAGCTGTCGACGTCGACGCGGCGGAGATCAACGGGCGTGCCGAGCACCTCCAGGCCGCCGGCGCGGGTCATGCGAGTTGTCGAGCGCCAGGCGGACGAAGTCGCGGTGAAGGCCGGCGGCGAGACGCACCGCGTCCTGGTTCCAGTAGAGGACGTCGAACGCCGGCGGCTTGCGGCCGAGCAGGTAGTTGTTGACGACGTAGTTCCAGACCAGGTCGTTGGGCCGCAGCCAAGCGAAGACGCCGGCAAGCGCCTGGCCGTCGAGGTAGCCGCGACGGGCGGACTCGGCCACCGCGGCGGCGGCGGCCTCGCGGCTCGTAAGCGCCCCGACGGTCCCGGCTCGCTCGTTGTCGAGCGCACAGACGAAGAGCGTCAGGCTCGCAACGTCCCCGAGCGTCCCCTCGGCAGCGAGGTGGCCGAGCGCGCCGGCGCCGATGATCCCGCCGGAGCAGGCCGCGTTGAGGTGCACCGCGCCTGGCCCGTGATGTCAGCGACGGCCTGACGCGCCTCGAAGCACCGCGTCGGCGTAGGTGTCGAGGTCGAAGTGGCCCTGCGCCTCGTCGGGGTTGCGCCAGGAGACGACGAACACCTGCTGGCCGGAGCCGACGAGGTACTCGACCATGCTGCGGCCCGGCGCGAGGTCGAGGACGTAGTACTTGTTGATCGTCGGCGGGACGAACAGCAGCGGCACCTCGCGGACCTCGCGCGTCGTCGGCTGGTACTGGATCAGCTCGAAGACCTCGGTCCGCAGCACGACCGAGCCGCGGGAAACGGCGAGGTTGCCGCCCACCTCGAAGCCCTCCGTGTCGACGCTCTGCGGCAGCTTCGGCGGCCACGAGACATCGGCCGCGAACCGCCGGGCGCCGCGAACGAGATTGGCGCCGCCCTCGTCGACGATCGCCCGCAGCACGGCGGGGTTGGACCACGGGAAGTTCGTCGGCGCCACAGCGTCGAGGACGTTGCTTGCCGCGAATCGCGCCTGGCGCTCGGTCTGCCAGTCGAGCTGCGCGTCGGAGATCACGCCGTCGACGGTTTCGCCGACCGCGAGGTAGGCCTGCACGACCCGACGCAGCAGCCAGTTCTTCTCCCAGGCCTCGTCGGCGAAGCGCCGGTCACCCCTGGCGGGCGCGTGCTGCGAGCGGCCGGCGGCGACGCGCGCGATCCCAGAGCCCAGCGCGGAGCGTGCGGCGCGCGAGGCTCCGCGGGTGGCGTGCGACTCCGGCGCCCACGCCGGCCAGGGCGCGCGGCTGGATGAAGCGGCGGCTGCCGCGGCCCACGGCCGCCTCGGTGAGCAGGACGTCGAGTCCCTCCTCCACGCCCGCGCGCGCCCCGCTGGCCCGGGGCCCTGCGGCTTGGTCGATGGTCGTAGGCATGGCGACCGGCCTAGGCGTACATCCCTTCGATCTCGGCTGCGTACTTGGCGGCGATCGGCTTGCGCTTGAGCTTCATCGTCGGGGTGAGCTCGTCGCCGTCGGCGACCCAGTCGCCCGGCAGCACGGTGAAGCGCTTGATCTGCTCCACGCGCGCGAGACGCTCGTTGGCGCGCGCGATCTGCGCGTCGACCTCGGCGACGACCTCGGGATCGTCGGCGCGGCGCCCGTCGGTCGCGTCCGGGTCCAGCGTGATCGAGCGCGACGTTGTAGGGCTTCCCGTCTCCGATCGCGCAGACGTTGCCGATCAGCGACCCGGAGGCCTTGATCGTCGCCTCGATGTTCGCCGGCGACATGTTCTTGCCGGCGGCGTTGATGATCAGCTCCTTGATGCGGTCGACGATCTTCAGGTAGCCGTCGTCGTCGATCACGCCGACGTCGCCGGAGTGCATCCAGCCGTCGGCGTCGATCGCCTCGGCGGTCGCGTCGGGGCGGTTGCGGTAGCCGCGCATGATCACCGGCCCGCGCATGAGGACCTCGCCGGAATCCGACAGCGTCACCTCGACGCCGGGCAGCGCCACGCCGACGGTGCCCGCGCGCAGCGCCCCCGGCGGGTTGACGGTCGCGACGCCGGTCGTCTCGGACATCCCGTAGACCTCGCACAGCGGCAGGCCGAGCGCGCCCCAGAACTCGATCACCTCGGCCGGGCACGGGGCGGCGCCGGTGATCGCGACGCGGACCTCATCGAGGCCGAGCGCCCGCAACGCGGTCGGCCCGTCGGCCTCCTCGCCGAGCTTGGCGATCGTCGCCGCGCGCATCTTCTCCCACATCCGCGGCGGCGAGAAGAACACCTCGGGGCGGACCTCGGGCAGCAGCGCCCCGATCGTCCGCGCGTCGGCGCAGGTCGTCACCCGCCAGCCGTGGGCGATCGGCAGGTAGTTCGTGACCAGGCGCTCGGCGATGTGGGCCATCGGCAGGTAGGAGATGACGCGCATCCGGTCGGTCAACCCGAGGCCGGCGCTCGTCGCCTCGAGCTGTGCGAGGACGTTTGCGTGGGTGAGCTCGACGCCCTTCGGCGGCCCGGTCGTGCCCGACGTGTAGATGATCGTCAGCAGGTCGTCCGCCCTGCAGCGCGGCGGCGAGCGCGTGGAGGTCGCCGCCGTCGCGCGCGCTTCCGAGCAGGTCGTCCCAGGCCACCGTCCCTTCGTGCTCCTCGCCGACGCAGACGATCGTCTCCAGCGCGGTCGCGCCGCTCGCGCGAACGGCCAGCGCCCGCTCCAGGAAGGCCGGCTCGGTGATCAGCACCTTGCTCCCCGCGTCCCGCAGGACGTGGGCGGCCTGCTCGACGGTGTAGGTGGGATAGATCGAGAACGACGCGGCGCCCAGCAGCGCGGCGCCCATGTCGGCGGCATGGAACTCGGGGCGGTTCGTCAGCCAGCAGGCGACCACGCTCCCGCGCCCGACGCCGAGGCCGGCCAGCCCGGCCGCCGCGGCAGCGGCCTGGCGGCCGTACTCGCCCCACGTCCACGACACGGCTCCCGTCCGGAGTCTGCAGCGCCGGCTCGTGCTCGTACTCGGCGACGGCGGCCGCGAACAGCTCGCCCACGGTCGTTGCAGTGGCGGTCGTCATCTATCGATCACGTTCCGGAGCGGACGAGTCGCAGCTTGATGCGGTCGGTGAGCCGGGTGGGAAGCGTCGTGAGCATCCCCAGGACCAAGGCATCGCGCTTCGGCGTGACGTAGCGCGCCTTTGGGCGTGGCGTGAGGCTCGCGCGGGCCACGCAGCCGGCGACGACCTCAGGCGTCACAGCCGCTTTGGTCTGCGCTTCGAGGTAGGCCGTGAGTTCGCGCTCGAGCGTCGCGTAGTCCTCGACCGCGCCACCGTTCGTCGCCATGTGGCCCGTGACGTCGATCTCCGTGCTGACGAAGCCGGGCTGTACCACGACACGCTGATCCCGAACTGCTTCAGCTCCATCCGCAGCGCGTCCGAGAGCGCCTCGACAGCGTGCTTGGTGCCGCCGTAGATCCCGCTTCCCGGCACGGAGATCTCCCCGAGCAGCGAGCTGATGTTGACGATTCTCCCGGAGCGTCGGGCGCGCATCTGCGGCAGGAATGCTCGGGTGACGTCGAAGAGCCCGATCACGTTGGTCTCGAACTGTGCCCGGACGTCGTCGGTGGCGAGCGTCTCAGCGGGGCCGGTCAGCGCGTAGCCCGCGTTGTTGATGAGAACGTCCAGACCATCGGGGGCGATGTCGGCAACGGCCTTCACGGCCTTGCGGACCGAGACTGGATCGCACACGTCCAGCTCGACCGGAATCACGGTCCCCGACGTCTCGCTAGCGAGCTCTGCCAGCCGGTCCAGGCGCCGCGCCGCGGCAACACCGTGTGTCCTCCGTCAGCGAGTCGCAGGGCAGTGGCCCGGCCGATGCCGCTGCTGGCGCCGGTGATCAAGATCGTCTTGCTCACTACACCACCTCCAGGTGGCGGACCAGGAACTCGGTCTGGTCGCGGACGGCGTGCTCGAACGGCTCGCCGAGGTAGATGTCGAAGTGGCCGACCGGATAGCGCTTGACCTCGCCGCGCGGCGCGGTCGCCGCGTAGCGCAGCGCGGTCTCGGGCCGGAGCCACGGCGTCCGTCGTCGCAGATGCAGAACAGGATCGGCGCGTTCACCTTGCGCGCCGAACGCCCCGGGCGGTAGAGCCCGACGCGGTTGATGAACCGCGCCGCCACCCCGTTCTCGAAGTGCACGCCCGGTGGGATCAGCGCGCGGTAGCCCGGCTCGGAGTCCGGCGAGGTCATCAGCGCCGCCGATCCGGGCGGGCCCACGAGCGGGACCAGGACCGGGGGCTTGTCGCGCACGCGCGCCAGCTCGTCGCGAAGCGCCGGCACGACCGCGCGGGCGAGGCTGCGCGGGCTCGCGGCGCGGATGCCGGCAAGACCGTCGGTGAAGGGGCACTGGCTGACGACCGCGGCGACGGCGCCGTCGCGGGCGGCCGCCTCGATCACGTGACCGCCGCCGAACGAGGTGCCCCACAGCGCGATCCGCTCGCGGTCGATCCCGTCGAGGCTGCGCGCGTAGGCGAGCGCCGCGGCCCAGTCGCCGAGCTGGCGCTCGATGTCGAGCAGCTGGCGGGGCTGGCCGCCGCTGTCGCCGAAGTGCCGGTAGGTGAAGACGAGCGCGGCGATCCCCGCGTCGGCGAACCGCCGCGCGTAGGGCTCGAGCCCGTACTCGCGGGTCGCGCCGAGGCCGTGGCCGAGGATCACCAGCGGCGGCCGCTCGGCGTCGGGCATGAACAGCCAGGCCCGGCACTCGTCGCCGGCCGAGGGGAAGGCGACGTCGAGTCGCGTGCCGTGATTCCAGAGGTCATGGAGCGAGCCTAGCAGGCTAAGTTTACTTTGTCAACTCAGCCTGCTACGGTGCCACCTCGCCCGCCCATGCCCGACCCATGACCACGATGACCCAGAACCACCGCCTCGGAATCGAGGTCGAGCAGCGAGGACGCGTGCTCCTCGCCCGGCTCCATGGCGGACCGCGCGGCGAGTTCGGCCGCGAGATCGCCGCCGACCTGGAGGCGCTCGTCACCCGCGCCGAGACCGACGAGGGCGTCGGCGCGGTCGTGATCACGGGCACCCACCCCGAGCGCTTCGTCGCGCACGCCAACCTGCGCTGGCTGCAGGAGGGCGGCGCCGCGAGCCCGACCGTCGGACCGCGCGGCGCCTCGGCGGTCGTGCAGACGGCCCGCGCCACGCGGGCCGTCGCCGGCGTGCGCAAGCTCGCCGACCGCACGCCGCTCAGCGGCGCGATGGAGCTGCTCGACGTGCACGAGACCTTCCTGCGGATGAACCGCTGCGGCGCGGTGTTCGTCGCCGCGCTCAACGGCTCGGCGCTCGGCATCGGATCAGAGCTCGCGCTGGCCTGCGACTACCGCCTGATGGCCGACGGCGACCACGTCATCGGCCAGCCCGAGATCCTGCTCGGCTTCCCGCCCGGCGGCGGCGGGACCCAGCGCCTCGTGCGGCTCGTCGGAACCCACCAGGGACTCAAGCGCATGCTCGACGGCGGCGGCCTCGATCCCGAGGCCGCCGCGGAGATCGGCTACGTCGACGAGGTCGTCCCGGCCGACGAGCTGATCGACCGCGCCGTCGCGCTCGGCGACCGGCTCGCGCAGCGACTGAAGTTCACCGTCGCGGCGGTCAAGCGCGCCGCCTACATCGGCGGCTCGCTCGGCCTCGAGGAAGGACTCCACGTCGAGAACGCCGAGTTCCTCTCGACGCTCGCCAGCCCCGGCGCGCAGGCCGCGATGCTCGCCTACATGAAGCGCACCGAGGAGACCGGCGACCTGCCGCTGTACGACCCACCGACCTACGAGCAGACGCTCGAAGCCGGCAGCTTCGGACGCGTCACGGAGGCCTGAACATGACCACGACCACGCCCCTCAACGACCGGCTCGCAGTCCACGGCCGCGACCACGACCTGGAAGACCGCGCCGACGCGCACGATCAACGTCGGCGGCACGCCGTTCGCCTACCGCGAGCTCGGCCCGCGCGGCGGCGTGCCGCTCGTCTTCCTGCACCACTTCACCGCCGTCCTGGACGACTGGGACCCGCGGGTCATCGACGGCATCGCCGCCAAGCGACACGTGATCGCGTTCGACAACCGCGGCATCGGCGCGTCGGGCGGATCGGTGCCGCACACGATCGACGCGATGGCCGCCGACGCCGTCGCCTTCATCCGCGCCCTCGGCCACGAGCAGGTCGACCTGCTCGGCTTCTCGCTCGGCGGCGGCGTCGCGCAGGTGATCACGCTCGAGCACCCCGAGCTCGTCCGCAGGGTCATCCTCGCCGGCACGGGCCCGCGCGGCGGCGGCGGGATCGAGAAGATGCCCCTGATCGCCGGCCAGCGCGTACACCAAGGCGGCGCTGACGCTCCGCGACCCGCGGCACTTCCTGTTCTTCAACCGCAACGCCGTCCGGCAAGCGCGCCGCGACCGGAGTACATGGCCCGTCTGCAAGGAACGCACCGACGACCGCGACAAGCGCATCTCGATGCAGGCCAGGCTCGCACAGCTCAAGGCGATCCGCGAAGCCGGCCTCGGCACGCCCCACGACCTCAGCAAGATCACCCAGCCGGTGTTCGTGGCCAACGGCGACAACGACGTCATGGTCGCCAGCAGCCACTCCGACGATCTGGCCAGGCGGATCCCCAACGCGAAGCTGACGATCTACCCGGACTCCGGGCACGGCGGGGTCTTCCAGTACCGCCGGGAGTTCGTCCCCGCGGTCCTCGAGTTCCTCGAGGGCTGAGCGACCATGCCGCCGCTACGACCAACGGCATCCCCCTCGACGCCGTTCGCCGCTCCCATGAAGGCGTATCTCGTCGAGAAGTACAAGAGCCCGATGCAGGCCGGCGTCGCCGCGGAGCCGACCGTCGGCGACCGCGACGTGCTCGTCGACATCCACGCCGCCGGCGTCAACCTGCTCGACGCGAAGGTCCGCGACGGGGAGTTCAAGGTCTTCCTCCCCTATAAGGCTCCGTTCGTCCTCGGGCACGATCTCGCCGGCGTCGTAACCCGGGTCGGCTCCGCCGTTTCGCGCTTTAGCGTGGGTGACGAGGTCTACGGGCGCGTGCGTGATGGCCGCATCGGCACCTTCGCCGAGCGCATCGCGGTGCACGAGGACGATCTCGCGAGCAAGCCGTCGAGCCTCTCCATGGCCGAGGCGGCCTCCGTCCCCCTCGTCGCCCTGACGGCCTGGCAGGCGCTCGTCGAGCGAGCGAACGTCCAGCCGGGCCAGAAGGTGCTGATCCACGCCGGCTCCGGCGGCGTCGGCACCTACGCGATCCAGCTTGCCAAGTACCTCGGGGCGACCGTGGCCACCACGACGGGCACCGGCAACGTCGAATGGGTCCGCGACCTCGGCGCCGACGTCGTCATCGACTACCGAACGCAGGACTTCGAGACGGCCGCGCGCGACTACGACGTCGTCCTCGACTCCCAGGGAGGCGACACGCTCGCGAAGTCCCTGCGGGTTCTCAAGCCGGGGGGCATCGCCATCGGCATCGCCGGCCCGCCGGACGCGGATTTCGCCCGCCAGCTAGGACTGCGTTTTCCGCTGCGCCTGGTGATGGCCCTACTCAGCTGGAAGACGCGCCGAGCGGCACGCCGCCAGGGCGTTCGCTACTCGTTCCTCTTCATGCGCGCCAGCGGTGCCCAGCTCGACGAGATCACCAAGCTCATCGACTCAGGAGCCCTCCGCCCCATCGTCGACCGGACGTACCCGTTCGATGAGGCCCCGCAGGCCCTCGCTCATGTCGAAGGCGGCCGGACCAAGGGCAAGGTCGTCATCACGATGGTCTGAACGGATTACGCTACCGACGGTACCTCCGACACCAACTTTGGATGGGGAGAGGCAGTGCTCTGTTGCATCGGGATCGCATTTGTGATTGGCGTGCTCCGGCGAGGATGGACGACGTTTTCCCGCCGCGAACGCTCCGGCGTTCTAACTCCGCTCCCGCCCCCGGCTTCGCGACCGCAGCCCGGTGCCACGTGCCCGCCCATGCCCTCACGACCCGCGGCATCCGCCGCGGGTTCTCGATGGGACACCGGTCTGCTGACACGCAGCCGCGCAGCCTGCGAACTTCGATTCGCGGCGGTCGGGACGGCCGTGTACGCCGCTGCCGTGGCATTGCTGCTTCTGTTCGGCGCTGCGGACGGTGAGGCATCCACGGCCGACTGGCTCATGCGCGACGCGCTGTTCGTTTTGCTGATGGCGGCCAGCCTTCTTGTGGCGCGTCACTGGTCCTACGGGAGATCCCCGCTCGCCGGGCGCGAACGGCTCGCCTGCGCGCTCATGGGAGTCGGGGCGATCTGGCTGGAGCTCGGAATCCTCGACCAGCACCTCTTCGGGCTGTTCGCCATCGCCCACGGCAGCCTGGCGTGGGACCTCGCGTTTCATGGCATCGGGATGCTGGCATTCCTGGCCGGTTGGGCGCTCCTGCTAACCGCGACGTCTGTCGCGCCGGCCAGCACCATCAAGGGACCTCATCTCCGCGGTGCCCGGATTCGCGTCGGCGCAGCGACTCGGGTCGGGTGAGACGCGGCGTGGAGTCGACCGCTGTTGGCCTAGCCGGCGCCGGCCAACAGAGGGCCAACGCCTCCGCGGATCGGGTCCAATCCCTAATCCCGGAACGACGTCACCCAAGCGGTCCCGCGACGCGGGCGCGCAAACGGCGGACCTTCGCCATCCTCGGCGCGGCGTGGGTTATCGGCGGGCTGCTGGTGGCACTCGACGCCTCGGTCGGCTGGAAGGCCTTCGGCCTCGGTCTCTTTTGGCCAGGCGGCGGATTCCTCTACACCTCTGACCCGGTCCTGGCCGGAGTTTCGGTGGTCGCTTTCGTGGCGTCGATTGGCCTCTGGTGGGGGCTGGGACCGTTCCTCGCACCACCAACGGTTTGGCTGGCAGCGGCGGCGCTGGCCTCGCAGCGCGCGGGCACCGGCATCTGGGAGTGGGCAGAGATCGGGGTCCCGGCGATCCTCGGCGGCCTCCTTCTCGCCTTGCTCGTGGGCCAGCAGCTCGCATTCCGGCGGGCACGTAGGCGTGGTCGCGAGCGCAATGAGCAGCTCGCCCAAGTCACCTTCCCGATTTCCAACCAACCCACGGCCCCGCCCGTGTCCGAGTCGACACCCGAGGACTTGGCCGCGCTCCGCTATGCCTTGGACCTCGGGCTGCAGCCGATCTCCGAGTGGGACGGCTTCCATACGATCGACCAGTTCCGAGAGTCCGCGTTGCGCTATCAGCTCCAGTTCCTGCAGTACGCGGTCGCGATGTCGCAGTACACACGCACCCCGGCGTTCACCGGCTACGTCAGCGAGGCGCAGCGAAACGCCATCGAGAAGATGCTCGACCCCCGGGTATGGAGGTACTGGCGCTGGGAGAACCTCTGGGGCAACCTGCGCTGGAACCCGGATCCCGTCGTCCGCGACAACGTGATGTTGTCGGGCTACTGGGCGGTGATGGTCGGCCTCTACGAGGCGATGACGGGGGACGACCGTTACACCGAGCCCGGCTCCCTCACATTCCGCAATGGAGAACGCGAGGTCTACTCCTATGACTTCCCGCGCCTCGCCGAGGTGATGAGAGCCAACATGAACGGCTCGATCTTCTGCATGTTCCCGTGTGAGCCGAACTGGATCTACCCTTTCTGCAACAGCTACGCGCTCAATACGGTGATTCTCGATGACCGCCTGCATCGCGGCGGGCAGGATGGCGAGATCGTGTCGCGCTTTCGGGAGGCCTTCGACAGGGACTTCCTGCAGCCCGACGGCAGGGTGGTTGGGATCCGCTCCGGGCGCTTCGGATTCAACATCCCGTCCACCGTCACGGTCAGCGACGCGGTGCTCACCTTCTGGCTCAACCCCGGCCTTCCCGACGTTGCACAGCGCCTGTGGTGGATCATGCGCCATTCCACGGTCAAGCCGCAGGCAGACGGCGATCTCCTTCCCGCGCAGCGTCTCTGGGATTTCATCGACCCGGGCAACTACGAGATCGGAAAGGACACGTTCTCGCGCGGAGCCGTGTACCTGGCGGCGAGCGAGATGGGCGACGACGAAATTGCCGCCGCCGCCAGCGCTTCGATCGACGAGCAGGAGCCCGTAGAGGAGGTCGGCGGTGTGCGCCGCTACCCACACGCTTCGGTGTACTCGAACGTCCAGCATGTGCTCGCTCGCTTCACCCGCAAGAACGCGATCCGCGAGATGGTGGCCTTCGACCTCCCGGAGGCGTGGCAGACAGGGCCGCGGCTTGCCGAGGCCGCGTACCCGGACGTGCTGGTGGCGCGTGCCGTCACCGACGGCGAGGCGCTCAGCCTCGTCCTCCGCTCGGGTGGCAAGGGCGGGCGCCAGCGCCTTCGGGTCGAGCGATTGACGCCCGGCCTTCGGTACCGAGCCAGCGGAGGGGTGGAGGATTCGATCGTTGCCGACGCTCGCGGCCAAGCCTTCGTCGAGATTGACCTCGACGGTCGGCACGAGTTGCGACTCGCCCCGCACGGTTAGCCGGTGTGAGCTCGCTAACCCTCGTCACCGGCGCGACAGGCTTCATCGGCTCGCAGCTCGTCCAGCAGTTGCTTGAGCGCGGCGAGCGGGTAAGGGTGCTCGTCCGAACGCCTGAGAAGTTGCGCCAGGTCGGCCTCGACCCCGAGGCGGACGGCCTCGATGTCGCGTCAGGCGACCTGCTCGAGCCGGTGACGATCGCCCAGGCGCTCGAGGGGGTCGAGCGCGTCCATCACATCGCCGGCTGGATCACGACCCGACGGGGCAACCGTAAGCGGCTCGACGACCTCAACGTGACGACCACTGAGAACCTCTTCGGAGCCTGCGCCAACTCCGACGTGGATCGAATTGTCTACCTGGCGAGCATCTTCGCGCTCGCGGGCGGCGGGCCGACCCCGGTGAACGAGGACGCGCCGTGGGACCTCGACTCACTCGCCGTGGACTATGTGCAGTCCAAGCGCGTGGCCGAGCTGAACGCGCGTGCCTGGGCCGAGCGTGGGCTGCCGCTGGTTTTCGTCTACCCGTGTTTTTGCTACGGACCGAACGACGTCTACGACTCGAGCTCCGAGCTGATTGTGAGCTTCCTCAAACGCCGGCTGCCGTTGGCGCCGGCCGGCGGGCAGAACGCCATGGACGTCCGCGACGCCGCGACGGGCCTGATCCTCGGCATGGAGCGTGGCAAGATCGGCGAGCGCTACCTCGTCGGCGGTGAGAACACGACCTACGTCGACATGCTCCAGATCCTCGGCAGGATCACGCAGCGGCGCGCGCCGCGCCGCAAGCTTCCCCCGACGCTGGCCCGGGTCAGCGGAAGGCTCGCTGAAAGGGTGTCGAAGGATCCGCCCCTCGATGAGCAGGGGGCACTGCTCACGGAGCGCTTCTGGTGGTACGACGACTCCAAGGCCCGCCGCGAGCTCGGCTACGCCTCGCGCCCACTCGAGGAGACGCTGCGAGAGGCGGTTGCGTGGCATTCGGAGCGAATCTAGGCAGGCTCATTGGGCACCAGCCCCGTTCTGGTGCCCAATAACGCCTACATCCGAAGGCATCCGCATACATCCGCGCACATCCGATAGGCACGAACGGCGCCCATCCGCGCCTGAGGCACCACCGCTTCACACGCGAGAGGTCGCTGGTTCGAAACCAGCCGCGCCCATGTTCCTGCGAGATACTGGACGGGCGATGTCGGAGGAGAACATCGAGTTTGTGCGCGAGGCCTTTGCGCGCTGGAACCGGCACGACATCGACTACTGGGTCCAGCACGCGCAACCGGAAGTCGAGATCTGGTCGAAATACGCTGCTCTGGATCAGGGCGGCGAGCCCTACCGCGGCCACGAAGGCATGCGGGAGTGGAGGGATGAGATCGACCGGAACTTTGAACTCCACGAGGTTCTTGCCGAAGACGTGCGGGATGTCGATGACAACGTTCTTGTGCTCGGTGCCGTCCGTTTCCGAGGCAAGTCCAGTCACGCCGAAATGCGGCACCCGTTCGGATGGGTGTGTGAGATGCGCGACGGCCAACTTCTACGCATGTTCTTCTACTCCAGCCATGCGGAGGCCCTCGAAGCCGCCGGGCTGTCGGAGTAGGCGATGTCGGAGGAGACCGTGGAGATCGTGCGGCGGCTATACGAGGCACTGGCTCGCCGCGATACCACGACCATTTTTGCGCTGTATGACCCGGAGGTGGAGTTTTACTTCGCGCGAGGGACCTTCCAGGATCGCATCGGAGCAGAACGCGTCTACCGCGGCTACGCAGGACTCCGAGAAATGGATCGAGAGCTTAGGGGAGCGTTTGAAAACTTCGAAACAACCAACGAAGACCTGATCGACGCGGGCGAGCGGGTCGTCTCGGTAACGCGGTATCGAGCGCGGGGCCGAGGCAGCGGAGTCGAAGTCGATGGCCCCCTTCAATTCGGACTTTGGACGATCCGCAACCACAGGGTGGTCAGAGTGGACTGGTTCGACAGGCGCGAGCAGGCGCTCGCAGCCGCTGGGCTGAGCGAGTAACGCTCCTCCCCGCTATTGGGCACCAGCGCGGTTCTGGTGCCCACATCCAAAGGCATCCGCGCACATCCGTGCACATCCCGAGGGGCCGAACGACGCCCATCCGTGCCTGAACCCCCTGTCGTTCACCAGCGTGGTGCTCCCTCGAGCAATGCTCAGGAGTACGGGTCGAGCGCCATCGGATCGCGGTGCCAATCGGTCCCGAGCGAGACCTCGACCTCGATCCCGTGCTCGGGCGGCGGGCCGAGGTCCTGGGGAGCACGCCCTGTGAGCTCGGCCGTCAGGTACTTGCCGGCGACCTTCTGCGGCGGCCACCAGAGATAGTCGTAGCTTGCGGAGCCCTCTCCACCGCCTCCGGCGATGTCGGCCTGGAGGTTGACGTACTCGTCACCGGCAATCAGCCTGCCCCGGATGACGGGGCGGAACGGCGCGGGCTCGATCGGTGCGCCTGCCCGGGCGGCGATCTGCTCGGCTGCCGCGTCGGCCTGCTGGGCGCCGATGCCACCGTGTTTGATCGGGAAGTTGACGCCGTCGCCGGCGGCGTAGATGTCGGATACACCCTGCACCTGTGCGTGCTCGCCGATCGGGATGAACCCACGCTCGTCGGCCGGAAGGCCGCTCAGCGCCGGGCCGTGAAGCTCCGGCAATGCAACGACCGCGCCCGTTTCGAGGCGCTCGGCTCCGGGGTCGAGCACGATCGAGCCGTCGACGCCCTCGCGAGCGCGGACCCCGGCTCGGACCTCAATCCCTCGCGCAGCGAGAAGCTTGGCGATGGCATCGCTCGCGATGTGGCCGAACACCCCGAGCGGCTCGGGCTCAGGCGTGACCACGGCGATCCGCACCTCGACCGAGAGCTGGCGGGCTCGAGCCTCGGCCATCAGGGCCAGCTCGTAGACCGGCAGAGGCCAGCTGCCGGTGGGCGGCACGACGAACGCAATCCGGCCGGACTCGTGCTCGGCCGCCTGGCCCAGGAGGGCGTCGATATCGATCGGCTCGCCCGAGGTCCGGAGCGTCTCGGCGTGTCTGAAGGCGGCCCGTGGCTTGGCCCCGACGCAGACGATCGCAACGTCGAAGGCGAGGGTTGCGCCGTCCTCGAGGTCGGCGGCATGGCGATCCGCGTCGATGTGGCGCAGTCCCTTCTGAACGAAGGTGCCACCGTTCTCCGAGGTCAGCGCCTCGAGGTCGAGCCTGATTGCCGGCTCGGACGAGAACGGCGCCTGGACCGTCATCGGCTTGTAAATGAACTCCGACGTCGGTGCGGCGAGAGTAACCTCGACGCGATCGCCGGCAAGGTCCTTGAGTGCCAGGAGCGCTTCGACTCCAGCGACGCCGCCACCTGCGATCAGCACTTTCATCCGGTTGTCTGGCATCGGTCTCTCCTCCAAAGCTCATGCGTAAGGCTAAACCCCAAGCAGCCAGCTAAGCGCGAGCATCACCCCGGCTCCCACCGCCCCGCCGACAATCGCCTTGGCTCGATCGACGTGCCCTTGGCGATTCTTGCGAGCTTTCGAGAGGGACTGATAACCCACTTCAAGGACTACGGCGACAAGAGCCAAGCCCTCGAAGCCGCCGGGCTGAGCGAGTAGCGCCGCCTCGCTATCGGGCACCAGCGCCGTTCTGGTGCCCGTATCCGAAGGCATCCGCGCACATCCGGAGGCGCCGAACGACGCCCATCCGTGCCTGAGGTGCCATCGCTTCACACGCGAGAGGTCGCGGGTTCGAAACAGCCGCGCCCATCGTGGTCCCGTCGTCGCGCGATACTCCGCGGGCGGTGTCGGAGGAGAACGTGGTGCGGATACTGGCGCCGTGGGCGAAGCCGAGCTGAATCTCGTCAGGGAGCAGTACCGGGCGACCAACGACCGGGATTGGGAAGCATCCATCGCCCTGTGGGCGGAGGACATCGTCCTCGACGTCCGCGCCGGGGGAATCCGCGGCGGCGTCATCGAGGGCCGCGAAGCCGTCATTCAGTGGTTCACGGAGTGGTTCACGACCTTCGACGCGGACGCCCGCTTCGATCTCGAAGAGTCGACCGAGCTTGGAGACGGATCGATACTCGGCGTCGCTCGGCACACCGCCCGCGGAAGGGGAAGCGGCGTCGAGGTCACCACCGACGTGGTCTGGCGCCCTTTCGTCGAGGACGGCCGGATCACCCGGCAGATCGGCCACATGACCCGCGAGGACGCCATCCAGGCCGCCGAGACCGCGAACTGAGATTCGATGTCGCTGGTTCGAAACCAGCCGCGCCCATTTCGCCGTGCCGCGAGATACTGCGCGGGCGATGTCGGAGGAGAACGTGGAGATTTTGCGCCGCGCCGCGGAGCTGTTCAACGAGCGGGGCATCGCCGGTGCCGTCACTGAGGAGCTGTTTGCGGACGACGTGGAGTTCCACGAACCGCCCGAGCAGCCCGCTCCTCGGACCGCCCGCGGCCGCGAGCAGGTACGGGAGCTGTTCGGCGAGTTCGATGCCGCGTGGGCCGACCACAAGAGCGAGCCGGAGGAGTTCCGGGCGCTGGACCATGAGCGGGTGCTCGTCCTCAGCATCGAGCGGTTCAAGGGACGCGACGGCATCGCCATAGATGCCCCCGCCGGGGCAATCTTCACGTTTCGTGACGGCAAGATCGTTGATTGGCAGGCCTTCTGGGATAGGCAGAGCGCCCTCAAAGCCGCCGGGCTGTGGGAGTAGGCGGTGTCGCAGGACAACGTCGAGATCGTGCGCCAGGTCTATGACGCTGCGGCCTGCGGGACGATGCGCAGGACGCTCGCTGTTCGCGCGAAGTGGAACGCGACGCGATCCGGCTATCGCAGGACGATCTCGCCCGCTTCAGTATTGACGGCGACGCCCGACAATCTCGCGGGACCGTCGACGAACCGCAATTGGAAGTCGACGTCGTCGCCCAGCCACGTGCGCAACGAGCGCTCGTCGGAGGCGACCTCGACCCACGCGATTCCGCTCGGCGCGACGCGATGATCGGCTTTCGCTGCGCCCGGGTGAAGCTCGGGCGGGCCGCCCCACTCGATGAAGATCGGCAGCGCGCCGGCGTCGAGCGCGGGTGCCACTCCGGCAAGTTGCCAACTCAGGGTGGTCCCGTTGGGGTTCGTTCGGGATCCGCTCACGACGTCCAGGTCCAGTCGGCGCGCGATGCCTTGGAGGTCGTCCGTTGCAGCCACCCACCCGACGAGCCGCTCGTCCATCGCTAGGGCCTCGAGCACAGGCCGACCGAACTCGGACGCAGCCGCCACGTCCGGATCGACAACGGCAATCAGCTCGACGTAGGCCGACCCCAAGGGCACAATCCGGTTCGCCGTACCCCAACCAGGATGCCGACCTCCCGCGACCGACGCCAGGCCGAACTCCTCGGCGAACCGAGCACCGGCAGCCTCGAGATCGTCGACCGCATAGATGACGTGATCGACACGAAGACTGCTCATCACACACCCGATCCCACGCCCAGTATCCCGGTTGACGAGATACTTCGGGGCGGTGTCTGAGGAGAACATCGAGATCGTCAGGAGGGCTGCAGAGGTCTTCAACGCCGAGGGCGCGGAAGCTGCCGGCCGGAGGTTCTTCGCGGAGGACGCCGAGTTCCACGATCCGCCGGATTCACCCTCCCCGCGCGTCGCTCGCGGTCGCGAGGAGGTGCGGAAACAGTTCAGCTCCTTCAACGACGCCTGGGAAGAGCACTGGACCGAACCACAGGAAATCCGTGCTGTAGGCACCGACAAAGTGCTCCTCGTCAGCGTCGAGCACTTCGTGGGGCGAGATGGCATCGAACTCGAGGCCCCAAGCGCAGCGGTGTTCACGCTCCGCGAGGGCAAGATCATCCGCTGGGAGGCGTTCTGGGAGAAGCACCGGGCCCTCGAAGCCGCCGGGCTGACGGAGTAGCGACCGCCGCCGACGATTGGGCACCAGCGCGGTTCTGGTGCCCGTGAGCGCCTACATCCCCATACAGCGAGGCACATCGGCACACAGACACGCCTGACGACAGCCGATCCGTGCCCGACGGCTCACCGCTTCACACGCGAGAGGTCGCAGGTTCGAAACCAGCCGCGCCCATCGACGGCTGTCGTGGCGAGATACTGCGCGGGCGATGTCGGAGGAGGACGTGGAGGAGGTCTTGCGCCAGCAGTTGGCGGCGAAACGCCGCTCGACCCGCGGCATGGAAGACCGCCTGGCTGTGCGCTTCCCTCGTCTTTTCGCCTACTTCGCCCAAGCGATCTGGCGACTGCCTCGAGGTTCCCGGCTGCGCCAGGCGGTGATACGTCGGGCCGTCGGCGTGGGCTGGGAGGCCATGAACCGCGTTGACCTGGAGGTCGGACTGGCGCTCTACCACGACGATGTCGAGTCGGTCTTCGATCCGGGGCTTGCCTCCCTCGGTTTCGGGGATGCACACGGTCGCGAAGAGCGGCGCCGCATGTTGATGCGGGTCTACGAGGAAACTCGCGAACTTCGTTTCGAGCCTGAGGAACTGATCGATCTCGGCGACGATCGCCTGCTTGTCATTGGTCGCATGAAAGGCAGCGGCCTCAGCAGCGGAGCGCCGTTTGATAGCGAGTGGGCCAACCTCTGGACGATCTCTGGTGGCCTCGTGATCCGAGATCAAGTCTTCATGCACCGCCGCGAGGCCTACGAAGCCGCCGGACTGTCGGAGTAGGCGACAGGTGATCGCCCTCTTCACGATGGTCACGACCGGCAAGGGCAGCGGGATCGAGGTCAAGCGCGGTGACGCGATCGTCTATCGCCTCAGCGAGGACAAGATCGCACGCACCGAGTACTTCAATGACCAGGGCGCAGCCCTCGAAGCCGCCGGGCTGTCGAGGTAGGCCTACGGCTTCCATCTGATTGGGCACCAGCGCGGTTCTGGTGCCCGTTAGCCCCTACATCCGGACACATCCACGCATATCCAGAGGCGCCGAGCGACGCCTATCCGTGCCTGGGGCGCCACCGCTTCACACGCGAGAAGTCGCAGGTTCGAAACCCGCCGCGCCCATCAACTGCTGCCGTCGCGAGATACTCCGCGGGCCATGTCGGAGGACAACATTGAGATCGTGCGCCGCTTGGTCGAGGCGAACCGCTCCGGTGCTCCCGAGGAGACTGTCGAGCGTGCCGTCGCCCTGGCGCACGAGGATCTTGAGTTCACGTCTCGCCTCACATCTGTGGAAGGCTCGACGTACCGGGGGCACGATGGGCTTCGGCGCTACTTTGCCGATCTGGCCGACACAATGCAGGACTGGGGCAACGAGTTGAACGAGCTCCGGGCGGTAGGCAACGACGCGGTGATGGCCGACGTCACCTTTCGAGCTACCGGAAGAAGCGGAATGGACGTCGAGCTTCGCAGCGCCGCCGTCATTGTGCTCTCCGCGGGCAAGGCGCTCCAAGTCCACGCCTACCCGACCCCAGAGGAAGCTCTCGAAGCCGCCGGGCTGTCGGAGTAGCCCGCGCCTCCCAGCCGCGCGATACTGCGCGGGCGATGTCGGAGGAGAACGTCGAGGTAATGGAGGCTGCGTACGACGCGATCACGCGCAAGGACCTCGACGCGTTCCTCGCCCTGGCCCATCCGGACATCGAGTTTCGCTCACTGATCGCTGAGGCCGAGGGCGGCACCTTCCATGGCCACGATGGTGTTCGCGAGTGGTGGGACTCGGTGATCCAATCGCTCGACACTCAGCCGAGACCCGAAACGATCGAGGGATTCCGGGATCGGGGAGTCACCCACCTGCGGCTCGCGGGAAAGGTCGCGGGTGTCGAGGTGCCGCAGACGATGTGGATGAGCTGGCGAGTCAGAGACGGGCTGCTCATCTGGTGGGCCACCTTCCGCAGTGAGACCGAAGCCCTCGAAGCCGCCGGGCTTTCGGAGATCCCAGCGTCCGAGTGATTGGGCACCGGCGCTGTTCTGGTGCCCGTTAGCCCCTATGAGCCGCCCTCAGCCAACTGTTGAAAGCGGGCCCAGGCTGGCTTGGGAGTGCCGTCCCTATTAATCAATCCAGCGCCCTGGCACCAAGTACAACCGTCATTCGGCGGTGGGCGGTAATCGCTCCACGTGAACCAGCTCATGCGCTGCAGCCGCAGCCAACGCGCCTTGGTCAAGAGCCGATAGGAGCGGCTCAAGTAGCGCGCCTGCTGGTGTTCAGTGGTGCTTAGGGTCGCGTTGTTCTGGCACATCTCAGTGTAGCCCTGATCATCGGCTTTGCAGCTCGACCAGCCGATCTCGGTGACCCAAATCGGAGTGCGACTGCGGTCGTGCCTATTGATGATTTTGCGAATCCTCTCGACTAGGGCCAGTGACTTGTTTGGTGTCGTCGCGTAGGGATGAACGTCAATTATGTCTGCATTGTGTTGCAAGGAGATCGGCTGCCTGTACAGACGACGCAGATAGGAAGCCGCCCCACCCTCATGGTCGCCGGTTAGTCCACCAAGCATGATCTGACTGTTTGGACTGGTAGACGCCAAGGCCGCTTGTTTAGTGGCTTGAAGGAGTCGCATGTAATAGCTTGGACTCGGCGTCTTGCCACCCCAAAAGGCGGCGACATTTGGCTCATTCCAGGCTTGGTAGACCCGGGCTGGCGATCGAGGCATCGGACTTCCGTCGGCGCATTGCTGGCGGCTTCCCCAGAACGAGCCCTGACCGCCGTAGCGATCAATGGTCGCTGTGACGAACGTTCGCCAGGAATCAAGGTGTTCGGGCTGTGGCGGCGAGGCTAATTTCTTGACCACCCCGCTAGCCCAGAACGGTGTTTCGGCGAAACCAGGCACGACCTCAAGACCCTGACAAGTAGCGTTGCGGACGCGATTATCGGCTGCCGTCCAGTTGTAAGTGTCCCCCTCGCTGGTCTCGATAACGTGCCAGGGAATATTGAAGCGGACCCAACTGACACCACCTTCCCGCATCCGAGCATAGGCGGCCTCCCACTCAGCAGCACTAACGTTCACCATGACCGGAGTCATGCCAAAGAAGTTGTCTGGACTTGGTTCCGGCGCCCGCCCAGGGCTTGGCTTGGGCTCGGGTGGTTGCTCGCCGGGGTCCCTACTGAGCACCAAAACAGTAACGGTGATCACAGCAAGACCAACTAGGATCAAGCTAGGGCGCATCACCGCCGTGCAACCCAGCAGCCGTCAATCGGGCACCACGCGGTAGTCGTGCCCGGCTGCGACGAGGCGGGCCGCCAGCACGCGACCCATCGCCGTTGAAGGCGTGAGCACGCCCGCCGCTTCCGGCAGATCGTCAAGTGCGAGGCAGAGGGCGCTCTCGCCCAGCATCACCGCTGTCGCCTTGTAGCCGGGGTCGCCCGGTGCCCGGATCTCGCAGCGCAGGCGCTCGCCGCCCGACGTCGTCGTGTGGACGTCGATGTTGAAGAAGCCGCGCTCCCGCGTTTTCTCGCTCGGCCCCTCGCCGGGGTCGGGGAGAACGCGGTCGAGCACCTGGCGCGCGCCCGGCGTCGCGAATCCCGCGAATGCGCCGGCGATGCCTGCCGCGACGCCCCCGGCCTTCGCGAGGCCGAGCGGGCCGCGGCCCGTCAGCATCAGCTCGCGATAGCTGAATGCGCGTCCGTACGCGTAATCCTGCAGCGCGTTGCTGCGGCGCACCACGCGACTGTTGACGCTGCCCATCACGAACGGCGCCAGCCAACCGCCGAGATGAACATCGCGAAGGGGCTTCAGGGAATCACGCTCGGAGCCGAGGTCGGGCTCGGCCGCGCGGTCCGGGCTGAGCGCGTAGGGGTCGGCCAGCACGCGCCGGCTCGGCGGATCCTTCTTCACTGTGTCGACCGACGTGCGCAGCGAGTCGATCGTGCCGCCGCTCGCGCCACCTCGCATGGCCTTGACCACCAACGACGTCTCCCCGAGCTCCCCATGGCCGCCGGCCTGCGCCGCCTCGTGCAGGAGCAGCGTGCCGATGTCGGACGGGATCGAGTCAAAGCCGCAGGTGTGGACGATCCGGGCGCCGCTCGCCCGCGCCGCGTCGTCGGCGGCGTCGATCGCCCAACGCATGAAGAGCACCTCTCCGGTGAGGTCGGCGTAGTGCGTTCCCGCGGCCGCGCATGCCTCGACCAGCGGCTTGCCGTACTTGAAGTACGGGCCGACGGTCGTCGCGACGACTCGTGCGGCCCCTGCCAGCGACTCGACCGCGTCGCGATCCTGGCTGTCGGCGATCACGAGTGGCCAGTCGACGCCGAGCTCGGCGCGCGTCTGCTCGAGCTTGGCCTCAGAGCGGCCGCCGAGCGCGATTCGCGCGGTGGCCGGGGCGTGCTCGGCGAGGTACTTGGCCGTCAGCACCCCGACGAAGCCGGTTGCCCCGTAGAGGACGATGTCGTGGTCACGCGCGGCGTCAGTCACGTCGAGGACGCTACATCCCCGCGCGTCGCGAGAGGTCGCAGGTTCGAAACCAGCCGCGCCCATCCCGGGGCGCAATACTGCGGGAACGATGCTGGAGGGGAACCTCGAGAAGACGCGAGAAGGTTTCGAGGAACTACGGCGGGCTTTCGAGACGCGAGACTTCGACGCCTACGTGGAGGAATACATCGACCCCGAGGTGGAGTGGGTTCCGTTCAATGCCCTGCCCGACTCCTCGGGCTATCACGGCCGCGAGGGGGTCAAGCAGCGACTCGCCGAGCTCATCGAACCGTTCGAGAGTCCCCGGTTCGAAGTCGAGGAGATCCTCGACGATGGAAGCGACCGGCAGGTGGTCCAACTTCGCATGTCTGGGCAGGGAAAGGCCAGCGGGGCGGACGTAGACGTGCGCTTCTACCAGGTGCTCAAGTTGCGCGCAGGTTTCGTTGTGAGGGTCGAGTGGTACACCGACCGCACGGAGGCCCTCGAAGCCGCGGGACTAGTACCCCCGACTGCCAGCGGCTGATCGGGCACCAGCCACGTTTCTGGTCCCGTAATCCGCAGGCATCCGCGCACATCATTGTTCGCTGCCGCGAGATACTGCGCGGGGGATGTCAGAGGAGAACGTGGAGATCGTGCGCCGGTTGTTCGATGCGGTTGCCCGCCGTGATCGCGAGACGATCCTGTCGCTCTATGACCCGGACGTCGAGGTCGATGGAAGGCGACATCGATGGGCGGAGGTCTTGGGCAGCCAACACGCGCACGTTCACGGGCATGAAGGTCTTCGGGAGTGGTCTCGCGAGTACTACTCGATGTGGGAGAACCTCGAAGACACTCTCGAAGAGTTCATCGACGCAGGCGACGCCGATGTCGTGGTGATCGTGACCACGCGTGGGAAGGCGCGCGGGAGCGGGATCGAGGTCGAGTGGAAGCACCACGCGGGTGTATGGACCGTCGAGGGCGGAAAGATCATTCGTGTGGTCTGGTACCCGACCCGCGAAGAAGCCCTCGAAGCCGCCGGGCTGGCGGAGTAACGACGCCAGCTCGGCGCGCGGGGCTTGAGACGGGCTGTCGGCGCAGGCCTAACGGCGCTAGTCAGCCCACCAGTCGCGCTGGCCCTCGACGTCTTCGCGCGGAGCCTCGCCGAGATTGGGCGCGCCGATGACGAGGATCTCGAGACCCTCCGGCCCGGCCTCGTAGCCTCGCCACGTACCGGGCGGGACGCGCACCGCGTCCCACTCCTTGAGCTCGACGATCTCGTCGTCGAGCTTCATTCGCCCGCTCCCGCGCAGGACCAGGTACACCTCCTCCTGCGTCCTGTGCGTGTGGCCGTACGGAAAGCGATAGCCGGGCGGGACGCGCTGGTAGCCCAGGCCGGATCTTTCAAGCTCGAGCGCTTCGGTCGCCAACCGGAACTCCAGGTCCGGCGCGCCGTCGAACTTTGACCCGAGGTCCTCCAGGTCCTCCTTGAGGTTCCTGAGCGTGAACGGCACGGCCGCAATCCTATGGTGCCCTGGCTGGGTCGCCGATCTGGCGCGTCAAGCGCCGCGGTGTCAGCCGTGCCCATTCAACCTGGTCCGAGACCACGGTCGCCGCGAAGGCATGGATGAAGAAGTCGAACTCATCGGCGCCGCCTGTCGGTACGTGGATAGGGTGGACGCGTTCGGTCAGCCACGCGGAGGTTTCACATGCCGGTCGTTTTGGTTCATCAGGGCCCAACGCTCACCCAGGAGAGATACGAGCAGTCGGTCGAGAAGCTCACGGGGAAGTCCCAGCTCGACTCTCCCAGCGACTGGCCGGTCGAGGGGATCCTGATGCACGCGGCGGGCCAAGGAGCCGACGGGTTCCGAGTTGTCGACGTGTGGGAATCCGAGGAGGCAGCCCAAGCCTTCGGCGAACATCTCGGACCGGTCCTGGCGGGTGTCGGTGTGACAGACCAGCCCGAGATGTACCCCGCGCACACTTTCGTCTCGAGCTGAGCGCCGAGCCGCTCCACCCGCCGGGGTCGCTGGTTCGAAACCAGCCGCGCCCATCGTCGGATTAGCCCGCGCGCAAAGCGCGCACTGCACGCATCTAGGACGTGGGCACGTCGCCCTTGTGATCGAAGAGCCTTCCAGCGCGGATCTCTGCGGCCATCACCTTTCCCTCATCGCGGTAGCCGCTTCCGTCAGCGAATTCGATCGTCGGCACCACCGGCTGGCCGCTGACCTCCAGCACTTCGGAACGTGACCCTTTCCGCAGCGGGGCCGTACGCAGCTCATGCTCAATCCCCTGCTCCTCGAGCGCCTTCTGCACAGCGTGGCAACCGTGCCACTCCCCTCTCAGGATGGTGACCGGACACCGGTGAAGCACGACCTTCTCCAACTTCGCTCCTCCTCGTGATGACCTCGCGAGCCTATGTCCATCCGGCTCGGAAGCACAACCAGCCGTGCCCCATCGTCTGGTGTGGCCGCGAGATACTGCGCGGCGATGTCTTCCGCGATGGAGCTGGGCGTGCATCTGCCGTTGATGGAGTGGCAGGGCGAGGGACACACGCTCACCCGCCTGCAGGCGACGGTCGACGCGGCGCGCGATCACGGCTTCGACACGATTTCGGTCAACGACCACTTCGTGTTCTCGACGCCGTGGCTCGACGGCCTCACGGCGCTCGCCGCGGTCATCGAGCGCTCCGGGGAGATGACGCTTGCCACCACGATCTCGCTCGCTTCGCTGCGCGGCCCGACGCCGCTGGCGAAGGCGATCGCGGCTCTCGACATCCTCTCCGGCGGCCGCATGATTGCTGGCGTCGGGCCAGGCTCGTCGCAGCTCGACTACGACGCGATCGGCATGCCGTTCGACGAACGCTGGCCCCGGTTCGAGGAGGCCGTGCGCGTCCTGCGGACCCTGCTCAGGGGCGAGCCCGCCCCGCAGGGGGAGACGCGCTTCTACCCGGTCCCCGAAGCGCCGCTGGCGCCCCCGCCTCGGCGTGACGGCGGGGTCCCGCTGTGGATCGGCAGCTGGGGCTCGGAACCCGGCCTGCGCCGGGTTGCGCGGCTGGCCGACGGCTGGCTTGCCTCCGCCTACAACACGACGCCCGAGGTGTTCGCGGCCGCCCGCGAGCTCCTCGGCAAAGAGCTGGAGAAGCACGGTCGGAGTGAGGAGCGATTCCCGAACTCGCTGGTGACGATGTGGACGTGGGTTACCGAGGATCCCGTTGAGGCCGACAAGGTGGTGACCGGCGTGCTCGCGCCGGTGCTCAAGCGCGATCCCGACGACCTGCGATCTGGCCTCTGCATCGGTTCGGCCGAGCATTGCGCGGAGCTGCTCTCTCGCTATGCCGCAGTCGGCTGCGAGCGGGTCCTCTTCTGGCCGCTCGGAGATGAGCCGAGTCAGATCGAGCGCCTGGCCACAAAGGTGCGCCCGCTGATCGGGCATTGAGAGCCTGTCTGCCCGCGATACTCCTAGGACCGATCAGGCGCGGGCCAGCTCTCGTTCGAGCACATGGAGCTCGGCGTCGAGGTAGTGCTGGCCCGTGCGCGCGGAGACCGCGAGCGCGTCGGCGATGGCGTCGCGCGCCTCCTGGGACCGCCCCGCATCGCGGCAGACCCGCGCGAGGAGCACGAGGGCGTAGGGCTGGTAAAGGCTCCAGCCGCTGCGCGCGTAAGCGTCGATCCCCTCGCGGATCAGCGCGACAGCGTTGCTCGTGTCGCCCTGCCCAGCGAGCAGCCAACCTCGGAGAACCGATCCCATCGGCCGGACGAACCCGAGCTGCTGGTCGTCCGCCAGCGAAGCCATTCGCTCGACTCGGTCGCGCGCCAGCGCCTTCTCGTCCATCTCGATGGCGAGCCAGGCGGTGAAGTTGAGCGCGTAGGCGAGGCTGAACGGGTGCTCGAGCTCCTCAGCATGCTCGATCGCCTCGCGCGCTCGGCGCGCCGCTTCCGCCGGCTCGTCCAGGTAGTGCAGCACGAGGGCGAGCCTGCTCAGGCAGACGACCCTCGGGTCCTGCGAGTACATGGAGAGGTGGGTGTCGGCCTGGGCGGGGTCGTACTCGTCGATCGCTCGCACGAGGTGCTCGCGGGAGCGCTCGAACTCGCCGAGCCAGAAGGAGGTGACGCCAAGGACGTAGTTTCCCTCGACCCTTACGGTCGCATCCTCGACCCCCGCCTCGAGTAGCTGCGCTCCCAGCTCACGCGCGCGGACGAGCTCGCCGCGGGCGATGCTCACGAGCGCCAGGCCACGCAGGACCGGCGGCTCGGGAGGTGTGCCGAGGCGCTCGCACAGCTCCCACGCACGGCGGTAGTCCTCGTGGACCCTTTGCGCGCCATAGCCCTCGATGCTGACCAGCGGGGCGCCGAGCGCCGTGCGCAGGGCGAGCTCGCGCCGGTCGCGCTCGTCGGACTCCGGCTCGTCCTCGAGCAGGCCCAACGCCTTCTCGAACAGTGCGATCGCCCGCTCGTTCGAATACACGCGGTGCGCCGCTTCCGCGGCCCTCGCGTAGAAGCCGGCGGCCCGGTCGGCCAAGCCGGCCCGCTCGTAGTGCGCCGCGAGCTCGGCGGCAACGGCATCGAGGTTTGTCGCATGACTCTCGGTGGCGTCGGCCACACGCCTGTGCAGCATCCGGCGCCGTGCCTCGCCGGCTCTTAGGTAGGCGGCCTCGCGGAGCTTGTCGTGTGAGAAGTCGAAGGCGGCCCCGGGGAGCTCGCGGATCATGCGCCGGTCCCGCAGCTCGTCAAGCGCCTCGACCACTTCCTCCTCGGAGCTCGAGCTCGCCCGGGCGAGCACGTCCAGGTCGAACGCCCTCCCGACCGTTGCGGCCAGACTCGCAAGGTCCTGCGCTCTCGCGGAAAGCTGGCCGAAGCGAGTCTCGATGACGGACTGCACTCTCGGCGGCAGGTGCGCCGGATCATCGGCGAGGCCGGCGCGCGTCCACTCGACGACGAAGAGCGGGTTGCCCTCGGTCTCCCGGAAGATCAGCTCCGCGTCCTCGCCGCCGAGATCGCGGCCCGCGACGCTTCGGGCGAGGGCGGATGTTTCGTCCGGGCCGAGCGGCGCGAGCTCGAGTAGCTCGGCCTGACCTTCCGCGCGTGCCTCGAGGATCAGGGCGGCGGCCGGATTCCCCGCGCCAAGGTCCTCCGCCCGGCCGGTGGCGACGATAAGGATCGAAGCCGCCGGGCTGGAGCGCATGAAGTACCGCAACCATCCGATCGTCTCCTCGTCGCACCACTGGAGGTCGTCGACGACGAGGAGGATGGGCGAGCCGACCGCAAGAACGGCCCGGGAGATGCTTTCGAGGAGGCGGGCGCGATGCCAGTCGTCCGTGAGCGGCGCGGGTCGCGGTAGGTCAGGGCGTTCCTCGGAGAGCTCCGGCAGCAGGAGGGCAAGCTCGCTCAGCCACGGGTTGCCGAGCCTCCGGACGCCGCCCTCGAACGCGTCGTCTCTGAGGAAGTCCACGAGGGGTGCGTACGCAAGCCTCCCGGCTGCGGCGTAGCAGCGGCTGGCGGCGACGGGGTACCCCTGCCGGGCCACCCAAGCGCGAAGCTCGTCGGCGAGCCGGGTCTTGCCGATCCCGGCCTCCCCGGTGATCGCCACGAGCCGGGTCTCGCCCCTCGAGGCTCGGCGCCACGCGTCGCGGAGAGCGTCCCATTCGCCCTCGCGCCCGACCAGCGGTCCGCCGTCAGGATCACGAGACTCGAACGGAAGCGCCTCCTCGTCCCCGGGCTCGACGAGCCGGTCGTAGGCCGACCGCGCTTCGGGGCCGGGTTCGACGCCCGTCTCGCGCGCGAGCGAGGTTGCGTACGCGTGGTACACGCGCATAGCCTCGGCACGGTCGCCGCTCAGCGCGTGGAGGCGCATCAGGCGGAGCAGGGCCTCCTCGTTCAGCGGATCGCTCTCGAAGATCTCCCGGGCGAGCGGGAGTGCGCGCCGGTAGTCGCGCTCGCGCTCGATCATCTCGGCCAGGCGCTCGGCGACGCCGAGGTACGTCTCGCGCAGGCTTGCCCGCCACGGCGCGATCCAGTCGTCGCGGCACTCCGGAAGAAGATCGCCGCTGTACGTGGCAACCGCAGCCGCGAGAGATCCGGGGTCGTCAGCGCCGGCGAGCTCCTCGAACTCGGCGACGTCAGAGCGCGCCGGCGCGTCCGCGCGCCAAGCGACGGCGTTCTTCTCCACCCTGAGGTAGGCGTCCGCGTCCGGCAGTGCCTGCCGGAGCCGGTGGAGAGCCTGTCGCATGTTGGTCCGAGCCTGGGAGTCCCCGGACTCCGGCCAGAACAGGTGGGCGAGGCGCTCGCGGGGCTGGTCCTCACCCCGGTTGAGGATGAGATGGCCCAGAACCGCCTGGAGCCGGGTCGACTCGATGGGTACGGGCCCTTCGTCCGTCGAGACGGAGAACCCCCCGAGGAGGCGCACGCTCAGCACGGACGCGAGCCCTCAGCCGCTGCTCAGCGCCACCGGGATGCTGCGGTATTGGTTGAGGAAGGTCGAGCTGACCCGCTCGCATTCGCCGTCGAGACTGATCTCGGGGAAGCGCCGCAGGGTCTCCTCGATCCAGAGCTTCAGCTCCAGCCTCGCCAGCCCGGCGCCGAGGCAGAAGTGGCGGCCGCCGCCGCCGAAGCCCTGGTGCTGGTTCGGGTCGCGGCGCACGTCGAAGCGATCACCGTCGTCGATCACTGTCTCGTCGCGGTTGCTGGAGACGTACCAGAGGGCAAGCTTGTCGCCGGCGGCAATCCCGGTTCCGGCGACCTCGGCGTCGGAGGTCGCGGTGCGCCGCATATAGGCGAAGGCGGGGTTGAAGCGGACGAACTCCTCGACCACCTGCTCCATCGGCACGGCGCCCGAGCGCACCAGCTCCATCTGCTCGGGATCGTCGAGGAGGTTCTTGATCCCCGAGGTGAACACGGCACGGGTCGAGTCGTTGCCGGCGACCATCAGCAGGAAGAAGAACATCAACACCTCCTCGTGCGAGAGGCGGTCGCCATCGATCTCGGCCTCGATGAAGGCAGTGGTGAGATCGTCTGTGGGGTCGGTCTCACGCTCTGTGACCATCTCGTTGACGTAAGGCACGAACTCCTCGAGCGCAGCCCATACGTCGCCCAGATCGGGGACGAGCCTTGGATCCTCAAACGCCGTGGTGCGGTTGGTCCAATCGACGAGCTGCTCGGCATCCGCGCGCGGCGCGCCGAGCATGTCGCCGATCACCATCGCCGGGACGTGGATGCCGACATCGCTGACCAGGTCCAGGCGCCCGTCGGGGTGAGCCTCGAGCGCCCGGTCGTAGACCAGGTTGATGATCTCGCGCATCCGCTCGGTGTGATCGAGCGCCCGCTTCGGCGTGAAGGCGCGGTTCACCAGTGCCTTCAGGCGGTCGTGCCGCGGCGGGTCCTGGGTGATCATCATGTTCGCGCTGAGATCGATCGGATCCGGCGCACCGGGTTCGGCTGCCAGCGTGTCGACGAGGATGATGCTGCGGTTCGAGGAAAAGGTCTCGTGATCGCGCCCGACTGCGGTGACGTCCTCGGCGCGCACCACCGACCAGAAGCCTCCCTCGTCGGGGAAGTCGCCGAGCTCGCTCCAGTGCAGTCCCTCCTGCTCGCGGAGGCGTCGGAAGAGATCGTGCGGTGGGCCGTCCCGCCAGAGGTCGAGGTTGCTGACGTCTACTTCCGCAAGGTCCTGGCCGGCGGCGGTGGCGCTCATTCTGGGATCTCCTCTGGTTCGGGCGAACCCTCTCGGTCCGAGACGACCCGATCCTATCCGCGGGCACCTGCGCTTTCAGCGCGTGGTTGCTGTGGGCCGGTACGGTGATCCGAAGAGCAAGGGCCCGCGTATCAACTGAGCAAGGGATGCCCACGGAGCTGACACCGGAGGGATTGCAGCGACTCGCGGACGAGGAGCTGGTGACGCTTGTGGAACGGCGCGACGCGGATGCGTTCGCGGTTCTCTATGACCGCCACGGCGGCGCCGCATACTCACTCGCGCGCCGCATCGTCGGCGACGCCTCGACGGCCGAGGACGTCACGCAGGAGGCGTTTCTCTCGCTCTGGCGAACGCACGCCCGCTTCGACGCGGCGCGCGGCAGCGTCCGGTCCTGGCTGCTCCGAATCGTCCGTAACCGCGCGATCGATTCCCTGCGCCGTTCCGCCGGCACGGCTCCCCGCCTCGATCACGACGACGATGCGGCACTCGAGGCGCTACCGGCGGCGCAGCTCACCGACGCCGAGGCGATCCGACGGGTGACGGCGAGCCGGGTCAGGGGGGCGGTCGGTTCGTTGCCCGAGGATCAGTCGGAGGTGATCCGGCTTGCCTACTTCGAGGGCTTCACCCAATCGGAGATCGCATCCATGCTCAACATGCCGCTCGGAACGGTGAAGAGCCGGATGCGGCTGGGGCTGGAGAAGATGAGGATGAGCCTTGCCGAGGGCCTTGGCGTCGATCGCGTGTCGGAGGTACTGCCGTGAACGACCTGAGCGGACCCGCGCACGAGCGCTTGCGCGACGACCTCGCCGCCTACTCCCTCGGCGCGCTGGACGGTCCGGAAGCGCGCGCCGTCGAAGCGCACCTCGAGGACTGTGAATCGTGCCGGGAGTGGCTCCACTGGCTGCGCCCGGCCGTCGACGTCTTGCCGGCGTCGGTTCAGCAGGAGGTGCCTCCGGAGAGCCTCCGCGAGCGCCTGATGGCAACGGTCCGCGCCGAAGCCGAGTCAGCGCCGGAGCCCGCGGCGCCGCGCCGCCGGCTGGTACCCGCACGCTGGTCGTTCCGCCCGGCCGCGGCCATGGCAGCGATCGCGCTGCTGGCCGCGGGGGTTGGCGTCGGCTACGCCGTGGGCGGATCCGACGAGCCGGCGCCCCAGTTCGTCGAGGCCGACGTCCCCCCCGCGCTCGTGGACGACGTCGCGGCCACGCTGGAGCGCAGCGGTGACTCCGCGATCCTCCACGTCGAGAAGCTGCCGCCGATCCGAGGCGATGAGGTCTACGAGGTCTGGGTCCAGCAGGACGGCCGGTTCGAGCCGAGCAGCCTGTTCCTCACCCACAGGGATGGGACCGCCGAGGCGGCGATCGCAACCTCACTCGCAGGCGCCGACGCCGTGATGGTCACGCGCGAGCCACGAGCCGGGAGCGCGCAGCCCACGAGCGCCGCCCTCCTCACCGTTCCGCTCTCGTGAATCCGTCGCCCTCGCGCGGGCTGAGACAATCGCGAGGTGGTTGGTAACGCGCTCTGCGCCACGCTCGTCCGGCGGGACGATCAGCTCGGGCGGCTCGAGGATGCCCTGCTCGAGGCCCGCCGCGGGCACGGACGGCTGGTCGTGCTGGCTGGCGAGGCCGGGATCGGGAAAACCAGGCTGGCCACCGAGCTGGCGCATCAGGCGCGACGGCTGGGATCGAACGTGCTCTGGGGTGGTTGCAGCGAGGCCGAGCTCTCGCTGCCCTACCTGCCGTTCGTTGAGGCGATCGGGAACCACCTCGCTGCCTCGGACGTCGCCGAGCTGTCCGAGCGACTCGGTCCCACGGGACGCGAGCTCTCGCAGCTGTTCCCTCAGTTTGGCGATGGCCCCTCGCCCAGTGCGACGACCGACCCCGGTCACGCGAAGCTGCGGCTGTTCGAGGCGCTGGTCGCCCTGATCACGGCCGCCGCCGAGGACGGGGGGTTGCTGCTCGTGGTCGAGGACGTGCACTGGGCGGACGACTCATCGCGCCACCTGCTCGACCACATCGCCAGGCGCCTGGCCGGGATGCCGGCCCTGGTGCTGGTCACGTATCGGAGCGACGAGCTGCACCGCAAGCACCCGTTCGTGCCCACGCTGCGTGACTGGAGGCGGTCCGACCTTGCGGACGTGGTCGAGCTGGATCCCCTGCCGCAGGCGGGGATCGCCGAGATGTTCGCCGTCATCACCGAAAGCGACCTGGTCGAGCCGGAGCTCGTCGACCTGCTCTACCAGCGCACCGAGGGCAATCCGTTCTTCCTCGAGGAGATGCTGAGCGAGGCCGTGTGCAGCCTCGAGCCCGGCGCCGCGATCACTCGCGCCGCGCTCGACGAGGTCGGCATCCCGGAGACGGTCCGCGACACCGTCGTCCAGCGCCTTTCCCGCCTCGACCCTGAGCACGTCGAGATCCTCGAGGTGGCGGCGGTGTTGGGTCGCGCCTTCTCCTACTCGACCTTGGTGTCCGTCTCGGACGCGGGCGCGAACGCGGTCCATTCCGCGCTTGCCGCCGCGGTCGGGCTGCAGCTGATCGAGGAGGAGGCGGACGGCCAGGGGCGCTACCGCTGGCGGCACGCGCTGACCGAAGAGGCGATTCACGACGAGGTCGTGACCCCGCGCCGCCAGGCGATCCACTCGCGGGCGGCGGACGTCCTGGCCGCGGACGAATCGACCGCGCCGGTCGAGGTCGCCAACCATCTGCTCTGGTCGGGGCGGTTCGAGGAAGCGGTCCCGGTCGTGTTCGAGAGCGCTGCGCAGGCCGAGCGCACCACGGCCTTCCGCGAGGCGGTGGCGCTGCTCGAGCGCGCGCTTCCCCACGTCACCGACCCCCACGAGCGCGCGCAGGTCGTATGCCGGATCGGTGCCGACCTGGCGCTCAACGGCGAGCCGGGCGCTGCCCTGGGATTCCTGACGGAGGGGATCGCCGCGCTGGAGGACCTGGGCGAGTCGTTCCTCGCAGCCCGGTACCGCATCATCCTCGGTCGCTGTTACTGGGAGGGCGCCCAACCCGAGCCGGCTCGTGTCGAGTACGAGCGGGCTCGCGACGTGCTCGCGACCGCGGGGCCGTCGGCCGAGCTTGCGATGGCGTACGTGCGGCTCGCGGGGCTCGAGGTGTTCGAGCTCGACTTCGCGAGTTGTCTGGAGGCGGCGCGCAACGCCGTCGAGATCGCTGAGGCCGCGGGCGCCGACTTCGAGCGGGTCTACGGCCTGAGCCTGCTGGGGCTGGGCTACATCGACGCCGGCGAGCCCGAGCGCGGGTTGGAGATCCTCGACGAGGCGTTCGTGGAAGCGTTCGACAAGGAGTACTGGCAGATCGCCCAGAACGTGGCCTGGAACGACATCTGGTCGCGAGTCCACCTGCGGCGCGGCGATCTCGAGGCGCGGCTCGTGCGCTTCTCGACGCTGCCGACCTGGCCGCTGATGAAGGGGGCAGCGGCGAGCACCCGTGGTTACGTAAGCCTGGCACAGGGCGACCTGGAAACCGCGCGCGAGGCCGCGGAGCTCGGGGTCAGCGTGCACGAGCGGCTCGGGTACCGGAAGATGGTCTGGCGCTGCCGCGTCCTCCTGGCCGAGGTCCTCACCGAGCTCGGAAGCTACGAGGAAGCGAGCGCCGTGCTGCCGCCGACCTCGGAGCGGACCGAGCTCCAGGACATCGTCTACGACGCCGCCGCTCAGATCCGCAGCCGCCTCGCGCACGGCCGCACCGACGAGGCCATCGAGCTGGCCGGCGAGATCCGCGATCGTGCGGAAGACCTTGGGGTCCACCGGCATCCGATGGCGATCGCCGTCGAGGCATTCCTGGCCGGGGGTGAGATCGAGTCGGCCGAGATCGTGCTGGAGCGTGCGCGCGCGCACTCCACCGATACCGCCTCCTCGTTCCTCGACGAGATGCAGGGCCGGATCCACCTGGTCCGGGGTGACTTCGGGCGCGCCGCGCAGTCCCTTCGCGCGACGATCCAAGCGGCGCACGAGCAGGGCTACCTGCTGGTCGAGCTTCGTGCCCGGACGCTGCTGGGGGAGGCGCTCGCGGGCGAACGAGACCGCGACGGCGCGACCGCGGAGCTCGCCGCCGTCGCCGCCCAGGCCGAGCAGCTCGGGGCACGCCTGATCGCCGCCGGCTCCCGGTCCGCCGCCGAGCGGCTTGGGATCGCCCTGCCGAGAACGGCGGCGCAACCCCCCGCGCGGCCGGCCGAGCCCGAGATCGTCCCCGCGGGCGAGCGCCTCGTGACCTCCCTGTTCGCGGACGTGCGGGGATATTCCGACCTGAGCGGTGCCGAGGCCCCCGCCGACGTCGCCGAGCGGATGGCGGCGCTGTACCGGTTCGCACGATCCGCGGTGGAGCGCCGCGGCGGCGTCGTCGACAAGTTCGCGGGCGACGCCGTGATGGCGACGTTCAACGTCTCCGGGCGTAGCGTCACCCACGTTGACGAAGCGCTCGAGGCGGCGCTGACGCTGCGCGACAAGGCCGCCCTGATGGACCTGGCGCTCGGGATCGGGATCGCCACCGGCGCGGCGATCCTGGGGCGGGGAGCATCCGAGGACAACCTCGCGGTGACGGGGGTCGCGACCAACCTCGCGGCCCGGCTGCAGGCGGCCGCGGGTCCCGGCGAGATCCTGCTGAGCGCCGAGGCCCACCGGCGCGTCAGGGATCGGTTGCGGGCGCGGGGGGTCGATCCCGAGCGCGAGGACCTGGATCTGAAGGGCTTCCCCGAACCGCAGGCCGTTTACCGGCTGCCCGCGCCTGAGGTCCGCACGGCCGAGCGCGGAGACCCCGACCCCGTCCAGGCATAGAGTCGGGCGGCGGGACAGGCCGCTCAGACCTGCGGGCGGACCTCGTGCCGTGTGTTACGGTTGCGCGGTCTAACGGTCCTCGGGGGAGGTGCCCAGGAAAATGGGAACGTTCGGTCGGCTCGTGCTTGCGGCAGGTGTGGTCGTCGTTTCGATGTTCGCGTGGACCTCGATCGCCGCGGCGGTCACGTGTGAGGGCATGACGGCGGACATCGTCGGCACGGCCGCGTCCGAGGACTTGATCGGCACGCCTGGTAACGACGTCATCGCCGGTCTGGGCGGCGCGGACTCGATTTCAGCGCGCGGTGGCAACGACGTCGTGTGTGGCGGCCCCGGCAACGACGTCGCGTATGGCGGGAGCGGCGACGACACGGTCGCGGGCGACACCGAGGATGACGTCGTCCTCGGGCAGTCCGGAAACGACGAGGTGCAGACCGGAATTGGCGAGAACCACGCTTACGGCGGCGAGGGCGACGACGTCCTGATCGGGGCTCCGACCGACGGAATCCCGGACGGGGTCGAGACGTTCCTCTACGGCCAGGGCGGCGACGACACGCTCCAGGGCAGCTCGTCCGACGAGCTGCTCGACAGCGGGCCCGGCGCCGACGTGGCCACCGGCGGGGCGGGCGACGACACCCTGAAGACCGGAGGGCTGACCGGCACCGTCCTTCCCGATGCCACGGATGAGATCTACGGGGGCCCAGGCGCCGACACCCTCACCGGTGCGTCCCAGGAGGCGCTGATCGTCGGCGGCGGCGGCGCGGACGTGCTGAGCGGCGGCGGTCCCGAGATCCTGATGGCGGGCGCCGACAACGACACGATCACGGTGAACGGCGCCGGCGGCGTCGGTCAAGGTGGTACCGGCAACGACGCCTTCCTCGGCTTCGGCGAGGTGGTCTTCGCGGGCGGCGACGGGGATGACACATTCGCGTTCGCCCCCACCGCGACGACGCTCCAGGCCGTGGTCTACGGCAACGATGGGAACGACACCGTGGACGCGTCCAGCAGCGCCAACCGGCAGGGAACGCTGCTCGCCTTCATGGGGGCCGGGACCGACACGGTCGACGGCCACGGCACCAACCCCAACGATCAATGGCCCAACCTGAGTTCGTTGAGCGAGTACGCGATGGACGCGCACGGCGGCCCCGACGCAGACATCCTCAAGGGCGGGATAACCGGCGACCGGCTCTACGGCGACGCCGGCAACGACCAGCTGATCGGCGGCCACCCCGTTTCGGGCGGCTTCAACTCCAACACCGACCGCTGCGACGGCGGCACCGACACCGACACCGCGGTCGCGGTCCCGGGCGGCGGCCCTTGCCAGACGAACGTGAACGTTCCGTAGGCTTACCTCGCCAACGGCGCGCGCCCGGATCCGAGATTGCGGCTGACTACGGATGCGCGCGTAGGGCCCCCGCGCATAGGTTCGGCACACTGATGCGCGTTCGGGGGAACCGCCGAGCGGCTGTGATCGCCGCGCTCGCCGGGCTTGGTCTGCTCGCGACCGCCCCATCCGCCTCCGCGGCCGCCACCTTCGAGCTCTCCTGGGGCAACTCCAACCCGCTTTCGGGTCCCTACGGCGCCACTACCGACGCCGCCGGCCGGCTCTACGTCGCCGACCAGGGACGGGCCAGGATCGTCAAGTACAGCCCTACCGGGACAGTGCTGAACACCTTCGACGGCGGCAGCGGCGGAACCTACCCCGGCCTCAGCCCGGTCGATGTCGCCGTTGACGCCGCCGGGAGGATGTACGTCGCCGACGGGATCCGGGTGGTGAAGTTGAGCGCCGCCGGAAATTTCATCAAGGAGTGGGGGCCGTACGGCGGCCCGGTCGACCCCTTCAACTACGACTTCGGGCCCTCAGCGATCGAGATCGACTCCGCCGGCAACGTCTACGTCGGCGACTGCGCGACACCGCGGCACCGGATCCAGAAGTTCGACGCGAACGGCAACTTCATCCTCGAATGGGGAGACCGGGGCATCGCCAACTCGGAGTTCGAATGCCCGACCGGGCTTGGCATCGACTCCCAGGACAACGTGTATGTCGTCGACAACGGCAACGACCGGATCCAGAAGTTCGACGACCAGGGCTCGCTGCTGGCCAAGTGGGGACAGAACGGCACCGCCAACGGGCGCTTCGTGAGCCCCCGCGGGCTCACCGTGGACGCGAGCGACAACGTCTACGTGGCCGACTATGGCAACTCGCGTATCCAGCAGTTCAGCTCGGCGGGGGTCTTCATCCGCAAGTGGGGCACGCCGGGCACCGATGCCGGCCAGCTCGTCGGCCCCTCGGACCTGGCTGCCGGCCCGGGCGGCGTCCTCTACGTGACCGATTCGGACGGCTCGGCCGTCAGCCGCATCCAGAAGTTCAACTCGACCGGCGGCTTCCTCGCGGGCTGGGGTGGGCTCACATCGGGCAACGGCCAGTTCGACACCCCGCTCGGCGTCGCCACCGCGCCCGACGGCACCGTCTACGTCTCCGATACGAACCGGGACCGCGTCCAGCGATTCGACGCCGACGGGGCCTTCCTCGGCAGGTGGGGAAGCACCGGCACGGGCAATCGGCAGTTCAACAGGCCCACCGGCATCACGGTTGCCCCTGACGGCAACGTCTATGTGATCGACAGCGGCAACTCCCGGGTCCAGGTGTTCACTCCCACCGGCGCCTTCATCCGCAAGTGGGGAACCGCGGGGTCCGGCGCCCGCCAGTTCCAGTTCTTCGACCCCACGTACGAACAGCCGAACGGGATCGCCACCGACTCGGCCGGGAATGTGTACGTCACCGACGCGAGCAGGGTTCAGAAGTTCACCGCCACCGGAACCTTCCTGACACAGTGGGGCTCGTACGGGACCGCGGACGGCGAGTTCACCGGGGCGGCCGGCATAGCGGTCGATTCCCTGGACAACGTGTACGTCACGTCGTTGGCCTACCGGTTCGACGTCCAGAAGTTCGACTCGGATGGGGACTTCATCGACAAGTGGGGCGGCGAGGGCGCAAGCGAGGGCGAGTTCGCTACGCCAACCGGGATCGCGATTGACGCCAACGACATCGTCTTCGTCGTCGACAGCCCCAACGCCCGCATCCAGAAGTTCGCAAGCGATGGCACCTTCCTCGAGCTCTGGGGCGAGCCAGGGCTCGGGAACGACGAGTTCCAGAGGCCCGTGACGGTGGCGGCAGGGTCTGCCGGCGCGGTCTACGTCACCGACTCCGACGTCCATCGGATCCAGAAGTTCACGGTCGACGACTCGGTCGTGCCCCCCGACCCGCCGACCGGCCTCTCCGTCGATCCGGCGTCGCCCGGGACGTCGCTGACGCCGAAGATCCTCGGCACCGCCGAGGCCGGTACCAGAGTCAAGATCTATACGGACGCGCTCTGCTCGGGGACACCGGTTGCGGAGGCCTCCGCGGCGATCTTCGGCGGCGCCGGCATCCCGGTAACCGTCGCGTCCGGCAGCACGACGACCTTCTACGCGACCGCCACCAATGTCCTCGCCGACGTCACCTCGGATTGCTCGACAGACTCGGTCACATACACGCACGAGCCGCCAACGCTCACGATCGCCGATGCCGTCGCCCGCGCCGAGGCTGGCCCGGCATCACGCTTCGACGTCACCCTCTCGATCCCGAGCGACCAGACGGTGATGGTCGACTACGCGACCGTCGACGGCTCCGCGACGGCACCGGGTGACTACACGGCGAAGAGCGGCACGCTGGTCTTCGCCCCGGGCCAGACCACCAAGGCGGTGTTGGTCAGCTCCGTCGACGATGCGCTCGACGAGGCAAGCGAAACGCTCCAGGTGCAGCTCTCGAGCCCGGTCGCCGCGACGATCGCCGACGGCAGCGGCGACGCGACGATCCTGGACAACGACGCCGCGCCGGCGCTGACCATCGCCGACGCCGTCGCCCGCGTCGAGGGTGGCCCGGCATCACGCTTCGACGTCACCCTCTCGGTCCCGAGCGGTCAGACCGTGCGCGTCAACTACGCGACCGTCGACGGCTCCGCGGTGGCGCCAGGCGACTACACCGCCAAGAGCGGCACACTGATCTTCACTCCGGGCCAGACCACCAAGGCGGTGCTGGTCAGTTCCAGTCGACGATGCGCTCGACGAGCCCAACCAAACGTTCAGGGTCCAGCTCTCGAGCCCGGTCGCGGCGACGATCGCCGACCCCAACGGCCTCGCGACGATCCTGGACAACGACCCCTAGTCTTCCCAGACCATGACCTTGGACGAGGCCCGGCTTCAGGAGCGGCGCGTAGTCGATCGCGAGGCCTGGGCGGAGGGCCCGCCGCACGAGCTCTTCTCCGAGCTGCGCCAGGGCTGCCCGGTCCACTGGAGCGAGGACATCCCCGACTTCCCCGACGAGGCCGGCTACTGGTCGGTCACCACGGCCGAGGATGTGCGCACGGTCAGCCGCGACTGGCAGACGTATTCCTCGGAGCTCGGCGGCGTCACCGCGGCGGCGGGCCCGTTCCCGATCGAGCTCGCGCGAGCGATGTTCATCGGCATGGACCCGCCGAAGCACGACCGGCTCAAGCAGCTCTTCCAGGCCGGCTTCACGCCGAAGCGGATCGCCGCCCACGAGGACGAGATCCGCGCGATCGCCGTCCGCGTCCTCGACGGGATTGTCGGGCGCGAGACGTGCGACCTCGTGGACGACGTCGCGCAGCCCGTCGTCGCGCGGGTGATCGGCAGCTTCATGGGCATCCCCGAGGAGGACGACATCGCCTGGGCGCGGCTGATGAACGCATCGCTTGCAGCCGACGACCCCGACCTGAACCCCGACGGCATGGACGCGATCATGTCGAAGCTGATCCCGGAGATCTACGAGCGCTGCCGCCGGATGATCGCCGAGCGGCGCGAGAACCCGACCGACGATCTGACCAGCGTGCTCGTCAACGCCGAGATCGACGGTGAGCGGCTCACCGAGCACGAGATCGTGATGGGCTTCTTCCTGCTCGTCGCCGCCGGCAACGACAGCACCAAGGCGACGTACTGCAGCGGGATGCGGGCGCTGATGGCGGACCCGGAGCAGCGCCGGCTGGTGCTCGACGACCCGTCGCTGATCCCCGGCATGGTCGAGGAGTCGCTGCGGATGTTCCCCGCGTTCGCGCACTTCCGCCGCACGGCAACGCGGGACACCGAGCTCGGCGGCCAGACGATCCGCGAGGGCGAGAAGGTGGTGATGTGGTACGTGTCGTCGAACCGGGACGAGACCGTCCATTCCGACCCCGACCGCTTCGACCTGCGCCGGACCACCGAGCACCAGGCGTTCGGGGCGGGCGGCCGCCACTTCTGCCTCGGCACCGCGCTGGCGCGGCTCGAGCTGCGGATCCTGTTCGAGGAGACGCTGAAGCGCTTCCCCGAGATCGAGCTCGACGGCAAGCCCCGGTTCGTCGAGTCGGCGTTCCTCAACCAGCTGAAGACGCTGCCGGTCCGGCTCGCGTAGTGACACTTTCGTACGGGGGTCTCACCCCTCTTCGCCAGGCCGTCCTGGCCGCGCGCGAGCTTGGCCCCGCGGTCGAGCGGCTGCGGGGTGAGTACGGCCTCGGTGAGCCGTTCTCGGATCCCGCTGTCGCCCACTTCGGCCTCGAGAACGCGGTGTTCGCGATCGGCGATCAGTTCCTCGAGGTGGTCTCCCCCGTCCAGCCGGACACCGCGGCGGGCCGGCTGCTCGACCGCCGCGGCGGCGACTGCGGCTACATGGCGATGTTCCAGGTCGACGACGTCGCCGCGGCGCGCGAGCGCGCCCGGGAGGCGGGCGTGCGCGAGGTGTTCGAGGTGGACCTGGACGACATGACAGAGGCGCACCTTCATCCCGCCGACATGCGCGGCGCGATCGTTTCGGTCAGCCAGCCCGCGCCTCCGGAGTCTTGGCGCTGGGGCGGGCCGGACTGGGAAGAGCGCAGCGTGCCGGGGCGCGTCGCCGGGGTCACGGTGGCGGTCGCCGATCCCGCGGCCACCGGCGCGCGGTGGACGCGTGTGATCGGCGACCTCCCCGGCGTCGAGTTCGTCGCCGACGACTCCGAGCCGGGGATCGTCGCGATCCAGCTCGAGCGCGACGGCGGCGCGCTCACCGTCACGCCCTGATGCGCGTCGGGATGCCCTCCGAGGGGCCGCTGTTCCCCGACGACGGCCCGCTCGCGCCTCGCCTGCTGCGCCGGGTTCGCGGAATCGGCGGCGAGATCGTGGCCTTCATCCTGGTCACGGTCCTGTTCCCCGTTCTGCTGCTGGGCGCCGCCGCGGCGGACCTCGTGCTCTGGCTGCGTCACCGCAAGCCCTGGGTGGGCGTGCGGCTCGTCGCCTTCCTGTGGTGGTTCCTGTTCGGCGAGATGCGCGCCTACGCGGCTCTGCTCGGTATCTGGCTATTGACCGGTGGGCCGTTCGGGCAGGGCTCGCTGCGTCGGAGCCGCTGGCTCTACGCCCTGCGCCTTCACTGGTCGGGCAGCCACCTCGGCGGCGTCAGGGTGCTGTTCGGCCTGCGCTTCGCGGTCGAAGGGGTCGAGCTGGCCGGGCCGGGGCCGGTCGTGATCATGATGCGCCACGCGAGCATCATCGACAACGTGCTCCCGGACGTCTTCGTCGGCAAGACGCACGGAATGGGACTGCGCTTCGTGATCAAGCGCGAGCTGCAGATGATCCCCACCATCGACATCGGCGGGCGCTGGGTGCCGACCTTCTACGTGCGCCGCGCCTCGTCCGACAGCGCCGGCGAGATCGCGGGGCTGCGCAGCCTGGCGCACGGGCTGGGCCCAACGGAGGGGATCCTGATCTACCCCGAGGGCACCCGGTTCACGACCGCGAAGCTCGAGCGGGCGAAGGAGATCGTCGCCGAGCGCCAGCCCGAGGTCGCCGCGCACGCCGAGCGACTGAAGCACGTCCTGCCACCCCGGCTCGGCGGCCCGATCGCCCTGCTCGAGGACGCCGACGGCGTGGACGTGGTGTTCTGCGGCCACGCCGGGTTCGACGGGTACGCGCACATCTCCGACATCTGGAGCGGCCGGCTGGTCGGTAAGACGATCCACATCCGGTTCTGGCGTCACGCCGCCGCCGAGATCCCCGAGGACCCCGAGGCGCTCGCCGAGTGGCTCTACGAGCGCTGGCACGTCCTCGACGACTGGGTCGGAGAGCAGCGGCGGATCGAGCACGAGGAGGGCGCGGTCACGTAGGTGTCCCGGCGCCGATCTCAGCCGGACCGCGGATAGGCTGTCCGAGTGGACGAAGCGGGGGCGATCGAGGGGCTCGAGCGAACCGAGGCGAAGCTGCGGGCCTATGCGTCCGAGCGCGGCCTCACCGTCCGACCTGAGCTGATCTGGCCCGGCATGCCGCTGCCGCGCGAGCAGCGCGGCCCGATTCGCCACGCGTGCTGGTCGGTCGCGGGCAAGCTCCCGGGCGGCGTCGCCGGCCGCCTCCGCCACCAGGCCGTCTACGGCAGCACCTTCGGAATGAACATCGCGAGCCAGCACACGATCATGGTGTGCCGGATCCCCGAGTCGGTCGGCTACCTCCCGATGCTCTCGGTCCGCGCCGAGGGCCTCGAGCCGGCGTTGTTCTACTGGGCCGGCGACAGGCGCCCGCGTGAGGACGTCGGCGGGTTCGAGTCGGTCGAGCTCGATCGGCGCTACATCGTCGAGGTCGCCAAGGGCCAGGACCACGCCTGGCTCCGCCAGCTCTTCCCGCCGAGCTTCATCGACTGGCTCGCGTCGAACACCCCGGTGGACTTCGGCTTCCGGCTCGACGGCGGCGTCTTCACCTGCGAGTGCCCGCAGTACCGCGGCCAGCACCGCGCCGACGGCGAGGTGGACGAGGAGCACCTCGACCTGCTCGGGGACACCGGAGGGCGCTGCGGGAGCCGGATCCGCGACGAGGTGCTGGAGGAGGCGGACGTGAGCTGGGGTGGGACCAACCCCGACAGCGCCGCCGCCCACGCCGCTCGCGCCGGCCGAAAGCACGGCCGGCTGATCGGGCTGGTGCTGAAGCTCGCGGGCGAGTTGGACGACGACAGCGTCAAGCAGTTCGGCGAGAAGCACGGGATGGAGCCGAAGGACACCGCCGAGTTCCACGCCAACCACATCCGCTTGCCGCTCCCGGGGACGGCCTCGGACATCCTCGCGGGGCCGTTACCAGGCGGCGACCGCGACGGCGAGCTCGCCTGGCTCGAGTTCTCGAGCCTGGTCGACATGCAGCGCAACTACAACGCGGTGGTGATCGACACGGGACGCGAGCTGCCGAGCGCCTGGCTCGACGCGGACGACGTCACGGTTCCGGGATTCGGCGAGGGGCTACCGGAGCGCGCGCTGGAGCTGGCGCGCCAGGGCCCCTTCGGCGTCTCATGCAGCGGCACGAAGGCGTGCCTTTACACGGCGATGCCGCAGGGCTCCGCCGGCTGGCTGAGCGGCGCCGAGATCGAGGCGATGGTGCCGCGGGCACTGGCGCTGGCCGACGCGCTCTAGTCGGCCTCGACCGCGAGGCGCCGGGGCGCGGCGCCGGACTGGCTGCCGGCGAGCCGCTGGGCCTGACGCTCGGGGCTGATGCGGATCACGTTCCAGGCGAGGCCGAGCCGCTCCATCAGGGTGATGATCGCGGCCGAGATGTCGATCTCCCACCAGCGCAGGCCCTGCTGGGCGGCGCGCGGGAAGGCGTGGTGGTTGTGGTGCCAGGACTCGCCCAGCGACGGGATCGCGAGCCACGCCACGTTGGTCGAGTGGTCGTCCACCTCGAACCGGCGGCGGCCGAAGAAGTGGCAGACCGAGTTGATCGACCAGGTCACGTGGTGCACGAAGAAGATCCGGACGAAGCCGCCCCAGAGGAGCCCGGTGAGGGCACCGGCGAGGGTGCCGGTCAGCACCAGGCCGAGTACGAACGGGATCAGCAGGGTCAGCCCGACGAGCGGCAGGAAGGCGTAGTTGATCCGCCGCATCACCGGGTCCTCGAGCAGCTCCGGCGCGAACCGGCGCTTCGTGGCCTGGCCCTGCGTGTCCACCAGCCAGCCCATGTGCGCGTACCAGAGGCCCGAGAAGGCGCCCCGGATCCCCTCACCGTGGCCGTGCGGCGAGTGGGGGTCGCCCTCCGTGTCGGTGAACGCGTGATGCTTGCGGTGGTCGGCGACCCAGTCGATCACCGACCCCTGCACCGCCATCGAGCCCAGCACCGCAAACGTGTAGCGGACCCACGGCTTCGCGTCGAAGGCGCGGTGCGTGAAGAGCCGGTGGTAGCCGATCGTGATCCCGAACGCGGTCGGGAGGTACATGGCGAAGAAGATCGCGAGGTCGGTGGCGCTCACGAGGTCGTTCCAGAGCAGGACGACACCGGCGGCGAATCCGACGAACGGGAGGATCACCGCGGCCAGGGTGATGTTGCGCTGCAGGCGGCTGATGCCCACAGGTTCGCGGGCCGCGGGTCCGCCTGCTACTGGCGAGGCTCAAGAGTTGACCGCCAGATCTCATAGCATTGCTATGAATGAAATTCGAGGAACGGCCGCATCTGCAGGCACTTTCGTCTGTCAGTAGCAATTTGGTAACAGAACTCCGCGCGGTGCTGCCGGCGCTCGGCGACGAGATCATCGCCGCGATCCGCGAGTCCGTCCCCGACTACGCGCGGCCGCTCGAGGGCAGCTTCGGCCGCGGGGTGCGAGCCGGTGTGGGCGAGGCGCTAACCCGCTTCGTCGACGACATCGAGCGGCCCGGCGCCGACCCTGGGCGCTGGCGGACCGTGTACCTGAACCTCGGCGCGGGCGAGCTGCGGCAGGGTCGCACGCTCGAGGCGCTGCTCGCCGCCTATCGCGTCGGCGCCCGCGTCGCCTGGCGGCGGATCGCCGACGTCGCCACGGAGGCGGGCGCGAGCCCGGCCGAGCTGACCGCACTCGCCGAGGCGATCTTCGCCTACATCGACGAGATCTCGGCGATCTCGGCGGAGGGGTATGCCGTCAGGCAGGCCGAGGACGCGGGCGAGGCACAGCGCCGCCGCGACGCGGTCGTGCATCTGCTGATCGAGGGCGGGGTGAGCCCGGAGTCGCTCGCACAGGCGGCCGATGCAGCCGGATGGCCGGTGCCCGCGACCGCGGCAGCGGTCGTAACGCGGGAGCCGCAGCCCGGAGCGCTGGCGACGCGGCTCGGCCAGGGCGCGATAGCAGCGGCGGTCGGCGACGGGCTCGTCTGCGCGGTCGTGCCGGACGCCGAGGCGCCTGGCCGCCGCCGCGAGCTGGATTCGGCTCTCGGCGACCGCCCCGCGGCCGTCGGTCCCGCCCTGGACCTGGCCGCCTTCGCCGCGAGCCAGGCGCGCGCCCGGCTGGCGCTGGTGCTGCTCGAGGCCGGGGCCATCGAGGGCAGTCCGGCGCGAGCGTCGGAGCACCTCGCCACGCTGATCGTGAACGACGATCCCGCGCTGCTGGCCGAGCACGCCCGGCGCGAGCTGGCCCCGTTCGCCGACGAGACGGAGCTGTCACGCGAACGCCTGCTCGCCACCCTGCGCGCCTGGATCGACCACCCGGGCCGCCCGACCGAGGTCGCACGGGCGGTTCACATCCACCCGCAGACCGCCCGCTACCGGCTACGTCGCCTCCGCGAGCTGGTCGGCGACATCGACGACCCGGAGCGCCGGTTCGAGCTGGCGCTGGCGCTGCGCGCCCCGCCGGGACTCAAGTAGGCAGCCAGGAAGCCGATATAACCAGGGCAGATGGAGAGTCGAGTCGAACGCGTCGTGCTCGAAACCGACAGGCACCGGATCGTCGGCGACCTGACGCTGCCCAAGGAGGGCTACCGGTCGCGGCTCTCGGACTTCCTGAACCGCGGCGACCTCGACTTCATCCCGCTGGTGAACGTCGAGCTGAGCCCGGTCGACGGCAACGGCGCCGCGCCCGAGCAGCGCTCGTTCCTGGCCGTCGCGCGCTCGCACATCCAGCTCGCGCACCCGATCGAGCACGGCTGAGTCCGCCACCTAGGCGATCCGGTCCCCAGGCTCGACGTCCTCGTCGGGCCGGAGCAGGACGACGCCCTTGGCGTCGTCCAGGGCGCCGAGCACCAGCACCTCGGACCGGAACGGGCCGATCCGCTTCGGCGGGAAGTTGACGACGGCCACGACCAGGCGTCCGTCGAGCTCCTCCCGCGGGTAGTGCTTGATCTGCGCCGAGGATTGCCGCTCGCCGATCTCCGGCCCGAAGTCGATCCGCAGCTTCCAGGCCGGCACCCGGGCCTCGGGGAAGTCCTCGACCGCGACCACCCTGCCAACCCGCATGTCGACGGCCTCGAACTGCTCCCAGGTGATCTCAGCGGTCAAGGGGTGAGCACGATTTTGAGCGCCTCGCGGCGGTCGTAGATCGCGTATGCCTCGGCCGCCTCGTCGAGCTTCATGTGGTGGGTGACGAGCGGGCCGGGATCGAGCCGGCCGTCGGCGAGCGCCGTGAGCACGGGGTCGACGTGCTTGATCACGTTCGCGTGGCCCGTCTTCACGGTCAGCGCCTTGATCCAGACGATTCCCATGTGCACCTCCATCCGCTCGGCGTAGACGCCCGTCGCCGAGACCGTCCCGCACTTGCGGGTGAGCCGGCAGGCGAGGTCGAACGCGTCGGGATGTCCGACCGCGTCGATCGTCGCGTCAACGCCTCGGCCCTCGGTCGCCGCCTTGGCCGCCGCCCTCGGGTCCTCCTCGGTCAGGTGCACCGCCTCGGCCCCGAACGAGCGGGCCATCTCGAGGCGCTCGGGCACCGTGTCCACCGCGATCACCCGCTCCGCGCCCGCCGCCAGCGCCGCCTGGACGGCGCAGAGGCCCACCGGGCCCAGGCCGAGCACCGCGGCGACCGAGCCCTCGCCGATCCCGGTCTCGACGACCGCGTGGTAGCCGGTGCCCAGCACGTCGCCGGCGAACAGCGCCACGTCGTCGCTCATCCCGGCGGGGACCTTGCGGAGCGTGAGGTCGGCCGTGGGCACCAGCAGCATCTCGGCCTGGGCGCCCTGCAGCTCTCCCAGCAGCTTGCCGTGGCCGAAGACCCGGCCGTGGTCGCACTTGTGGAAGTCGCCGCGCGCGCAGAAGAAGCACTCGTTGCAGGCCGTGCAGTAGGTGCCGAGGACGCGGTCGCCGACCGCAACGCTCGCGACGCCGTCGCCGACCGCGGTCACGGTGCCGACGTACTCGTGCCCGATCGTGAATCCCGGCTCGATCGCGACCCGCCCGTGATAGATGTGGAGGTCCGACCCGCACACGCCCGAGGCCTCGACCCGCACGATTGCCTCGTCCGGAGCCGTCAGCTCGGGCTCGGGCTTCTCGTCAATCCGGACCTCGCCGGGCGCCTGGAAGGTGACGGCTCGCATCGGCGCCGGACTCTATGGCGCGGGGTGGGCGTGTGTCGTGCTCCAGAAACTCGGTTTGGCTGGGTAAGGGGAAGTGAGGGCGTCGGGGTTCGAAGCGCCCTGCGCAAGCGCTGATTTAGTGGTGCACGGAGCCGGGAGTGGTCCTAACGCTGGTCTCGAGCCCGGATCACTCGAGGTGCCTGGGGTAGGACCGCGGTGGTGCGTAACCCCGGTCTCGTGGCGGCTTGCTCGCCGAGGCCGTGGTTAAGCACCCCCTGGGTGCACAACCCCGACTTCGCGGGCCGGCCCTCCGCGAGATCGCGGTTACGCACCACTTCCCGGCCGTAGCGCCCTCGCCCCCTTCACTGCCTCGAGCTATCTGCGGCTGGCGGCCCGGCGAACTGCCGATTCCCTCCGCCCCGCGTGGGGAAATGGCTCTCGACTAATTCCGTGGCATCCGTAGCGCGCCGTCGCGGCGGATCGTCTCGCCGAAATCCGCCCACGACCACACCACCAGGCATAGGGTTCAACCCACCGCCGTCGACCCCAGGGGGAAGCAATGACAGACATCTCGAAGGCCGTTCTGATCACCGGCTGCTCGTCGGGCATCGGCGAGGAGACCGCGAAGCACCTCGCCGGGAAGGGCTGGAGCGTCTACGCGACTGCCCGGCGCCCCGAGACGCTGGCGGATCTGGCCGCGGCCGGCTGCAAGACGCTCGCCTGCGACGTGACCGACGAGGGCTCGATGCGGGCGTGCGTGGACGCCGTGGTGGCGGCCGAGGGCGCGGTGGGCGCGCTCGTGAACAACGCCGGCTACAGCCAGTCGGGCGCCGTCGAGTCGATCGACCTGGACTCGATTCGGCGGCAGTTCGAGACCAACGTCTTCGGCCTGATCCGGATGTCGCAGCTGGCGCTGCCGGGGATGCGCGGGCAGGGTTGGGGCCGGATCGTGAACGTGAGCTCGATGGGGGGCAAGCTGACCTTCCCGGGCGGCGGGATCTACCACGCGACGAAGTACGCGGTGGAGGCGATCTGCGACGCGATGCGCTTCGAGGTCGCAGGTTTCGGAGTCGACGTGGTCTGCATCGAGCCGGGGCTGATCGTCACCGGGTTCGGGGACGCGGCGGTCAGCTCGCTCGACGAGGGAACCGAGGGCGAGGGGCCCTATGCCGAGTTCAACGCGCGCGTCGGGAAGGCGACCGCGGACGTCTACAAGGGCCCGATGCGCAGGCTCGGGGGCGGTCCCGAGACCGTCGCCCGGACGATCGAGCGGGCGATCTCCGCCAGGCGTCCACGGACGCGCTACAAGGTCACCCCGTCCGCCCGTCTGGCGATCGCCCAGCGGCGCCTGGTGAGCGACCGGATGTGGGATCGCGCGATGGCGGCGCAGTTCCCACGACCGAAACCGTGAGCGGCGCATTAAGGAACCCGAACTGAAAATCCCACAGGCTGGTGCTACAACTCCGCTGGCGGCGACTTTGCGTCGTCGTGCGATATGTGATTGTGTGCGCAGGAATTGGAAACCCCCGGGGCATCGGCCACCTACGGCCGGAGGAGGAGTTCGAGTGAGTGACAAGGTCTTTGGCCACCGCGCCAAGGCGCGCGTTTTCGCGCTACTTGGAGCGATGGCTCTCGCCGGCGGCAGCGTCGGCATCGCCGCGTGCGGCGACGACGATGACGACGGCGGCGGCGATACCGCCACCACCACTGGCGGCGAGATCTCGATGGCGCAGACCTCGCAGCCTGACTTCCTCGATCCGGCGCTGTCGTACACGGTCAACGGCTGGGAGCCGATGTGGCTCGTCTACACGCCGCTCCTGACCTACGCGCACGCGGAAGGCACGGCGGGCTCGGAGCTGATCCCCGGCCTCGCCGAGGACCTGCCCGAGGTCTCCGCCGACGGCAAGACCTACACGTTCCAGTTGCGTGACGGCCTGACCTACTCGGACGGCACCCCGGTCGTGGCCTCGGACTTCGCGCACACGATCAAGCGCGTGATCAACCTCGAGTCGGGCGGCTCGCCGTTCTATCTCGGGATCGTCGGCGCCGAGGACTACCTTGCGGGCAACGACCCCGAGGCCGACATCGAGGGCATCACGACCGACGACAAGACCGGCGAGATCACGGTCGAGCTGGTCGAGCCCGACGCGACGTTCTCGAACGTCGTGGCGATGAACTTCGCCGGCCTCGTCCCCGGCGACACCGAGTTCAAGAACCTGACCGAGAGCCCCCCGCCGGGCGTCGGTCCCTACGAGATCACCGAGTCCGTCCCGAACCGGCAGTTCGTGATGGAGAAGGTCCCCGGGTTCGCCGATTTCGGTATCGAGGGCATCCCGACGGGCAACATCGACAAGATGACGACGTCGATCATCAAGAACCAGACCCAGCAGGCCCAGGACGTGCTCAACAACGAGCTCGACTACATGCAGGATCCGCCGCCGGCCGACTTCAAGCCGACGGTGCTTGAGGCGGTTGGTCCCGATGGTTCCGAGGAGCAGCGGTACGAGGAGTTCGTGACGACCTCCACGTACTACTTCTTCATGCGCAACGACCTGCCGCCGTTCGACGACCCGGAGGTCCGCAAGGCGGTCAACATCGGGCTCGACAAGCCGGCGCTGGCCCGCCTCTTCGGTGGCGAGCTGACCCCCGGCTGCTCGTTCCTGCCACCGGGCATGCCCGGTTACGACGAGGCGCTCGACACCACGGACTGCCCGTGGGGCGACCCGAACTCGTCGGGTGACCAGGAGGCTGCGGCCCAGATGATCAAGGACGCCGGCGCCGAGGGCGCCAAGGTCACGGTCTATGGAAACAACGACGACCCGACCGACAAGGTCACGGAGGCGTACGCCGAGCAGCTCACCGAGATCGGCCTCGACGCCACCCCGGAGATCCTGGACGGCGGCGTCTACTTCCAGACGGTCGGCAACGACAAGACGAAGGCCCAGACCGGTTTCACGAACTGGTTCCAGGACTTCCCACACCCCTTCAACTTCTTCTTCCTGGTTGACGGGGACACCATCCAGCCGACCAACAACCAGAACTACGGATGGATCGATGATCCGGAGATCACCGACACGATCGACGAGCTGCTGCTCGAACCGGACATCACCGCGGTCGAGCAGGAGTGGACGGACCTGAACCGCTACCTGTCGGAGTCCGGGCAGATCGCCGTCTACGGACACCGCAAGCTGGCGACGTTCGTCTCGGATCGGATCGATTTCGAGGCGACCCAGTTCCACCCGGTGTACAACAACGACTACTCGAGCTTCGTTCTCAAGGAGGGCGAGTAGCCAAGAAGCCGGAGGAGGGGGCGCCGCGAGGCGCCCCCTCTCGTTCCGGGTACCTAGAACCTTTGTTGACCAAGCCGCCCCGAGCGGGATAATCGAACCGGGTGGCCGCTAGAGACACAGCCGCCGAGCCTGGCACCGACCTTTCGATCGGCGTCCCAGACGAGCTACTCGCGGGCGCGAAGGACGCCGTCGGCGCGAGCCCCTGGCAGCTGGCGGGTCGCCGGCTCCGCCGCAACAAGACTGCGCTGGCGTTCGGGGCGCTGTTCCTCGTCCTCGTGGGCATGTGCCTGGCGGCGCCGATCTATGCGGACAAGATCGCGAACCGGACGCCGTTCGACCAGCCTGCCTCGGACGAGACCGTGACCAAGGACGGCGAGGAGGTCCTGGTCGTCGGCCTCGACGGCGTGCCGATCGGGCCGACCTACCAGAAGGAGTACTTCTTCGGCGCGGACTCGAGCGGCCGCGACGTGGCCGTGCGGCTGCTATACGGCGGGCGCAACTCGCTTCTGATCGGCGTCGCGGCGGCGCTCGGCACGATCTTCCTCGGCGTCATGCTCGGCGTCGCGGCCGGCTACTTCCGCGGCTGGACCGATGGCGTGATCTCACGAATTCTGGACGTGATCTGGTCGTTCCCGGTGATCCTGCTCGGGATCGCGCTGGGGACGGCGCTGGCGCTCGGCGGCCTGAAACTCGGGCCGGTCACGATCCAGGGCGATTCACTGGCGATCCCGATCCTGATCATCGCGCTCGTGTACATCCCGTACCTGGCGCGCCCGATCCGCGGGCAGGTGCTCTCGCTGCGCGAGAAGGAGTTCGTCGAAGCGGCGCGCGCGCAGGGGATGGGCTCGTTCCGGATCATGTTCAGCGAGATCCTGCCGAACGTGGTGACGACGCTGATCGTGTTCTTCCCGCTCCTGATCGCCAACGCGATCCTGCTCGAGGCCGCGCTCTCGTTCCTGGGCGCCGGCGTCCGCCCGCCCGAGCCGTCGTGGGGCACGATGATCCAGGACGGCGTCGACCGGATCGTGACCGCCCCGATGCTCGCGGTGGTCCCGGGCGCGATGCTGGTGCTGACCGTGCTCGCCCTCAACGTCTTCGGCGACGGCGTCCGCGACGCGCTGGACCCCCGCGCCAAGGTCAGGATCGACCACTAGGGAGCCATGGCCCGCTTCGTCGTCCGCCGCCTGATGTCGATGCTCCTGGTGCTGTTCGCGGTCTCCGTGCTGACGTTCCTGATCTTCAACGTCATCCCCAACGGCGATCCGGCGGTCAGGATGGCCGGCAAGCAGCCAACCGAGAGTCAGATCGAGGCGATCCGCGAGGAGTGGGGCTTCGACGAGAACATCGTCACCCAGTACACGACGACGATGAAGAAGCTCTTCAGCGGGGACATGGTCACCTACTTCACCCAGCTCAACGTGGTCGAGGAGATCTGGAAGGGAGTTCCCCGCACGCTCTCGCTCGCGATCGGTGCCGCGCTGATCTGGATGGCGTTCGGGGTCGGGCTGGGCCTCTACACCGCGATGAGAGCCGGGCGTGTCTCGGACACGGCGTTAACCGTGCTCGCGCTGATCGGCATCTCGATGCCCGTGTTCTGGATCGGGGCGCTGATGAACCACTACCTGGGGTTCGAGCTCGGGATCTTCCCGAACGGCGGCTACGTCGAGTTCGCCGATAGCCCGGCGGACTGGGCCTACCACCTCATCCTGCCCTGGACCGCGCTCTCGATCCTGTTCATCGGGGTCTACTCGCGGGTGCTGCGCTCGAACGTGCTCGACACGATCAACGAGGACTACGTGCGCACGGCGCGCGCGAAGGGGCTGTCCGAGCGCCAGGTGCTGTTCAAGCACGTGCTGCGCAACAGCATGATCCCCGTCGTCACCCTCTGGGGACTCGACTTCGCCGTGGTGATCGGTGGTGGCGCGATCCTCACGGAGACCGTCTTCAACCTCCAGGGCGTCGGCCAGTACGCCGCGGACGCGATCCTCCAGCTCGACGTCCCGCCGGTCCTCGCGGTGACGATGTTCGGCGCGTTCTTCGTCGTCTTCGTGAACGCGATCGTCGACATCGCATACGCCGCGCTCGACCCGCGGATCAGGCTCGAGTCCGGGAGCTCGAACGCATGAGCGAGGCACCGCTGCTCAAGGTCGACGACCTCCGCGTTCGCTTCCAGACCGAGGATGGCGTGGTCAAGGCCGTGGAGGGCGTTTCCTTCGAGGTGCGCCGCGGTGAGGTGCTCGCGGTGGTGGGCGAGTCTGGCTGCGGCAAGTCCGTGACGGCGATGAGCCTGATGGGGCTGACGCGTGGCCCGAACGCCGAGATCACGGGCCAGGCCGTGCTCGGTCAGACCGAGCTGATCGGCGCCTCGGACGACGAGCTGCGCCGGGTGCGGGGCAACGAGATGGCGATGATCTTCCAGGACCCGATGAGCTCGATGAACCCCGTCTACAAGGTCGGGGACCAGATCGTCGAGCAGATCCAGGCCCATCGCGACATCTCCAAGGCCGACGCGCACGAGCAGGCGGTTGAGCTTCTCAAGGCGGTCGGCATCCCAGGCGCAGCCGAGCGCGCCAACTCCTTCCCGCACGAGTTCTCGGGCGGGATGCGCCAGCGGGCGATGATCGCGATGGGGCTCTCGACGGAGCCGCAGCTGCTGATCGCGGACGAGCCGACCACGGCCCTCGACGTGACGATCCAGGCGCAGATAATGCGCGTGCTGCGCAAGTTGAACCAGGAGCGCGGCCTCGCCACGATCCTGATCACCCACGACCTTGGCGTCGTCGCCGACATCGCCGACCGGGTCCTCGTCATGTACGCGGGCGAGGTCGTGGAGGCGGGAACGCTCGATCAGATCTTCTACGACCCCCAGCATCCGTACACCTGGGGCCTGCTGGGTTCGGTGATGCGCCTCGACCGGGCGCGCAGTACCCGGCTCGCCCAGATCAAGGGCCAGCCGCCCTCGCTGATCTCCGCGCCGGAGGGCTGCAAGTTCCGCCCCCGGTGCCCGCACGCTTTCGACAAGTGCATGCAACATCCGGCGCTGGACGCCCGCGTGGGCGACGGCGCCCACCTGGACCGCTGCTGGCTCGACACCGAGCGCAAGAAGGCGGTCCGCACGATGAGCAGCGGCGACATCGGCCTGGACGCAGCCTGATGGAGGCGAGCGCGAACGGCGGCGCCCTCCTCGAGGTGACCGACCTCGTCAAGCACTTCCCGATCAAGTCGGGCGTCCTGATCGACCGCCAGGTCGGTGCGGTCCGGGCGGTGGACGGCGTGTCGCTCTCGGTCGCACCGGGCGAGACCCTGGGCCTCGTCGGCGAGTCGGGCTGCGGCAAGTCCACGCTCGCCCGCACGATCCTGCAGCTCTTGGAGCCGACGTCCGGGTCCGTGCGCTTCGAGGGCCAGGAGATCGCCGGGATGGGCCGCCGCCAGTTGCGGCCGCTGCGCCGCCAGATGCAGATGATCTTCCAGGATCCCTACGCGTCGCTCAACCCGCGCAAGCGGGTCGGGCAGATCGTCGGCGGGCAGCTGAAGCTGCACGGGCTGGCCGACGGCAAGGAGATGCGCAAGCAGACCGAGGAGCTGCTCGATCGGGTCGGCCTGGCGCCCGAGCACTACAACCGCTTCCCGCACGAGTTCTCCGGCGGCCAGCGCCAGCGGATCGGCATCGCCCGGGCGCTCGCGCTGCGGCCGAAGCTGATCATCGCCGACGAGCCGGTCTCGGCGCTGGACGTCTCGATCCAGGCGCAGATCATCAACCTGCTCGAGGACCTCCAGGACGAGTTCAAGCTCACCTACATCTTCGTCGCCCACGACCTGGGCGTCGTCCGCCACGTGGCCGACCGCGTCGCCGTGATGTACCTCGGCAAGATCGTCGAGCTCGGGCCTGCGGACGACGTCTACGCGAACCCGGTGCACCCGTACACGGAGGCGCTGCTCTCGGCTGTGCCGATCCCCGACCCGCGCACCAACGCGGAGCGCGCCGAGCGGATCCTCGAGGGCGACGTCCCCTCGCCCGCGAACCCGCCCGAGGCGTGCCGGTTCCACACCCGCTGCCCGTACGCCACCGACATCTGCTCCGAGGTCGAGCCGGCGCTCGAGGAGCACCGCCGGCGGCAGTACGCGGCATGCCACCACCCGCTGAACGTGGGCGCCGGGGCGGCCGCGGGCACGGCGCCCGTGCCGAGCTAGGGATTCACTCGACGATCAACCCGTGGCGCATCGTGTTCTCGGTCAGCACGCGCGGCTCCGTGAACTGGACCAGGTACCCGGGGCCGCCGGCCTTGGCGCCGATTCCCGAGAGCCGGTTGCCGCCGAACGGCTGGCGCCCGACCATCGCCCCGGTGATGTGCCGGTTCACGTAGAGGTTGCCGACGGGCAGCCGGGCCGCGACCGCCTTGACGGTGTCGGGGTTGCGCGCGAACAGGCCGCCGGTGAGGGCGAACGGCAGCGCCTCGACCCGCGCGCACGCCTCCTCGACGCCGCTGACCGCCTCGATCGTGAGCAGCGGGCCGAACACCTCCTCGCGCAGGATCGGCGCGTCCGGCGGTAGGTCGGCGACGAGCGCCGGGGGGCAGAACCAGCCAGCGTCCGGGATGTCGCCGCCGATCGCGACGAGCCGCCCGTCGGCGCTCGCCCGTTCCCGGTAGCCGTCCACCCGCTCGGCGGCCTCGCGTTCGATCACCGGTGGGACGTCGGTCCCGAACCGGTCGGCCTGGCCGATCGCGAGCGTCGCGATCGCCCCGGCGATCCGATCGGTCAGCTCCTCGGCGATCGCCTCGTGGGCGAGGACCCGGGAGCAGGCCGAGCACTTCTGCCCCGCGTACGCGAACGCCGAGCGGATCGTGGCCGTCACGACCTCGTCCAGGTCGGCATCGGCGTCCACGACGATGCAGTTCTTCCCGCCCATCTCCGCCACCACTCGTTTCACGTGACCCTGGCCGGCGGGCGTCTCGGCCGCCGCGCGGATGATCTCCAGGCCGACCGGCGACGAGCCCGTGAACGCGACCGCGTGGACGCGCGGATCGCGCACCAGCGCGGCGCCGGTGGCCCCGAAGCCGGGCAGCAGCGCGAGGACCCCCGCCGGCACGCCCGCCTCGTGCAGCACCGCCACCAGCCGCGAGGCGCATCCGGGCGCCTGCTCGGCCGGCTTCAGCACCACGGCGTTGCCCGCGGCGAGCGCCGCAGCGGTCATCCCCGCGGGAATCGCAAGCGGAAAGTTCCACGGCGAGATCACGGCGACCACGCCCAGGCCGGCGTGGCGCATCGAGTTGCGCTCGCCGGCGACCTGGAGCAGCCCGGGATCGCGCTCCAGGTCCAGCGCGGCCCGCGCGTAGTAGGAGAGGAAGTCGATCGCCTCGCAGACGTCCGCGTCGGCCTCCACCCAGGGCTTCGCGCACTCGCGAACCTCGAGCGCCGCCAGCTCGAGCCGCCGCTCGCGCAGGATGGCCGCGGCCCGGACGAGGATCCCGGCACGCTCCGCGGCGGGCCGGCTGCCCCACTCGCGGCTCGCGGAGCTCGCGACCTCGACGGCCGTGGCGACCTGGGCCTCGCCCGCGACTCCGGCGACGGCCACGATCCGCTCGGGCGCCCCCGGATCCTCCGACTCGATGCCGTCGGCGGACCCGGCGTCGCCGTCGACCAGCACGGGCACCCGCAGCGGCAGCGTCTCCTCCACCGCGCTGAGGGCGTCCAGCAGCGCCTGGCGCTCCGGGCCGCGCCGCAACTCCAGGACCGGCTCGTTGGCGAACGCCGGGAAGTCGGGTGCGGTACTCATGGCGCGGCGAGCAGCTGCTCGAGCGGCACGCCCTCGGCCTGCGCGGACAGGAACGACTCGTTCGACGTGTTCTCGAGCAGGCGGCGCACCAGGTAGGCCATCCCGGCGACCAGCTCGCCCACCGGGCAGTACACGCGAACCCGCAGCCCCTCGGCGGCGAGCGCGGCGGCCAGCTCGTCGCCCAGTCCGCGCAGGACCTGAAGCTCGAGGTCGCGGTCCTCGCCGCCCGACAGGCGGTTCCACGCGATCGCGTGGGCCAGCGACCGCACGTTGTGCGAACCCACCGCGACGCGGACGGCGGGCCGGGCCGCGAGGAGGCGCCGGGTCAGCGCCTCGAAGTTGCGATCGCACTCGGCCTTGTCGGTGAACACCGGGGCGTCCCAGCCGTGCTGCCGGGCCTCGGCGACCTCGTGGTCCCAGTAGGCCCCCTTGACGAGGCGCACAACCGGCGGCGGCCGCCGCGGGGACGTCGCCGCCCATTCCAGGATCCGCTCGAGCTGAGCCGGCGAATCGCGCAGGTAGGCCTGGAGGACGAGGCCGGCGGAGGGCCCGTCGCGGAACTCGGGCGAGTCGAGCACGTCGAACAGCAGCTCCAGCGTCGTCTCTCGAGCGTCGAGCGACTCCATGTCGAGGTGGAGATGCGCGCCGAGCTCGCGCGCGCGGCCGAGCAGCGGCCGCAGCCGGGCCGCCGCGTCGGCGGCGCCGCGCTCCGGGGCCTCGGGCCGCAGCAGCGGCGTCAGCGCGGTGACCTTCACCGAGAGATTCGCGCGCGCAATCCCGCCGACCGAGTCCAGCTCCAGCATCGGACGTTCGGGCAGCGACCCCGCGTCCGCGGCGAGGCGCTCGAGTGTGTCCAGGCAGCGATCGCGATAGGCGTCGGCCTCCGCCGCGGTGACGGTCACCTCGCCCAGCAGGTCCACCGTGGTCGCGATGCCCGCGTCCCACATCCGGCGCAGCTCGCCGCGAGCCTCCTCGGCCGACGCGCCGACGATGAAGCGGTGCGACATGTGACGGACGCCGGCCGCGACCGTTGCGCCGAGCGCCACCCGCCCGGCCTTCGTGTTGGCCGCCCGAACCGCCGCCTCGAGCGGTGCCGGCGGCTCCCGGATTTCCCGCACCAAGCCGGCGAGGTGGCGGCCGAGGTCATCGAGCGTGAGCGTGGCGGGACTCACGTCGACCAGCCGGAAGAGTGCGGCGCGCAACTCCCGGTCGCGCGAGGCGAGCTGCATCGCGCGCTCGTCGAGCGCCCGGATGGGATGCCTGAGCGTGGCGTTCGGCCCGCCCGCCAGGCGTCGCCCGATCGCGATGATCTCGGCCTCCAGCGCGCTCTCGTCGATCGTGGCTCCTTCCGGGCCGCTCACGCTATCCCCTCGCGCTCAGTCTCCCCCGGTCGCCTCGCGTACCCGAATCAGCACCCGGTTCGAGTCCGGGTCGGAGAACTCGACGTGGTCGTCGTCCGGAACGACCGCGACGCCCGCCATCTCGAGCCGCGCGACCGTCTGCTCCACGCGCTTGGCCGAGCGCAGGCGCAACTCGAACGCCTCCAGCCCTGGGCGGTCCCGGGGCGCCGGGGGCGCGCCCAGCGAGTGCCAGGTGTTGGCGCCGATGTGGTGGTGATAGAGGCCCTCGGCCAGAAAGACGGCCTGGGGGCCGAAGCGCTGGCGCTCGTCGAGGCCGAACAGGTCACGCCAGAACGCGGCGGCTGCCTCCACGTCGGCGGTCTGCAGGTGGATATGCCCGATGTCGCACCGCACCGGGTGCTCGTGCTCGGTCGCGTCGGCAAGCAGCGCCGGAAGGTCCAGGGGCCGCGTGTACATGCCCACCCGGCCGCCGTTGACCGCGGGCCACTCCGCGAACGGCCGGTCGCGATAGAGCTCGACCCCGTTGCCCTCGGGATCGCGGAAGTAGACGGCCTCGGACACGCCGTGGTCGGAAGCGCCCTCGAACACCCGCGCGATCTCCGCGGTCCGGGTGACGGCCGCACCGAGCGCGGCGCGATCCGCATAGCGAAAGGCATTGTGGAACAGGCCCGTGTGCGGCTCGGCCGGCGGCTCGGAGCCGTTCGTCGCGGAGGCGTCGAGGCGGATCAGCGTGCGCCCCTCGGCGTCGTCCAGCTCGACGGCGGAGGATCCGGCGTCGCGCGCCGCGAGGCCGATACCGCGCTCGTAGAAGTCGCGCTGGCGGCCGAGATCGGACGCGCGCAGCGTCACCGTGCCGACGACGGTGTCGAAGAGGTGCGCGAGCTCGTCGGGGCTCGGCTCGGGCGGAGCGCTCACATACGGGATCGTGCCACGCCGGTCGCCAGCTCGCGATCCGGCTCGGGCACCTGCGGCTCCGGCCCCACGGCCGGCTCCGAGGCGAGCAGCTCGCGTGCCGCGCGGCGGACGCGGCGCTTGCGATACCACTCGGCCGCGTAGTAGCTCCCGATCACGAACGCCAGCGCGGCGAGCTGGGCGACCAAGGTCTCGACGGTCGGGAAGACACCGAGCCAGGTGCCGGCCCAGAGCGGGAACTCGACGCTCGATCGGAGTGATCGGCATCCAGCCGACGCCCTGGAGCGTGCGGACCGTGTTGCCGACGAGCACCAACAGGACCACCGCGATCAGGACGCCCGTGACGACGAGCATCCGCTTGTACGGAAGGCGCCGCTCGAGGGCGAAGGTCAGCGCGCCCACGGCGAACGTCGCGACGAGCCCGAGGCCGACACCGGCGAGAACGGCGCCCGTCCCCGAGCTGAGCTGCAGGGCCTGGAGGAAGAGGACCGTCTCGAACCCCTCGCGGAGGACACTCGTGAAGCCCAGCAGGTAGAGCCCGGCGATCGTCGCCGCCCCCGCGGCGGCCGACACCGCAACGTCGGCAGTCAGAGCCTTGCCGCGCTGCCGATGGCCCACGATCCACTCGGTCCAGTACACGCGGTGGAAGAACCAGTTCAGGACCAGCAGCAGCACCGCGATCGCGATCAGGCCGACCACGGCCTCGAGCCGCTCGCCGTACTGCGAGAACGAGTCGAGCACGAGCTGCGCGACGAACCACAGGACGACGCTCGCCGGCAGCGCCAACAGCGCGCCGCGCAGGATCGGACGCCGAAGGCCCCGGCGGGCGCCGACCATGCTGGCGGTGATCGCGGCGATGATCAGGATCGCCTCGAGGCCCTCGCGGAAGACGATCATCGCGGCGTTCGTGATCACCGTCGTCTGGCTCGCGCCCTCGCCGGTCTTCGCCCGCGCCTCGTCGAGCGCCTCGTCCAGGACGAGGCGGGTCTCGCGCAGGTCGGCCACGCTGCGGTCCTCCGAGATCAGCTCGGCCAGGCCATCGACGTCGCGGGCCCCGTACCACATCAGGCCTTCCACCTCGGTGACCAGGGCCGGGTCGAAGGCCCGGAGCGTGATCTCCGGGCCGAACTCGAAGAACGCGTAGGCGCTGAGGCGCGCCTGCTCGGCCTGGTCCCGCTCGGAGGCGGAGACCGCGGCCTGCATCTGGTCGAGGCTGATGTCGATCAGGTCGAAGTCGGCCTCGTTGCTCGACTCCTTCCACGCCTCGGGGAAGACCCGGTCCAGGATCTCGGCGGCTTCGGCGTGCGCGGCCTCGACGTCCTCGAGGGGGGCGACCTCGCCGCCCTCGTGCGCGTCGAGCGCGTAGCCGCGAAGCTCGGTCAGCAGCGCGTCAACCTGGTCGACCGCAACCGGGTCGGTGCGGTCGAGTGTGCCCTCGAGGTCGGCCAGGGCGTCGGCGGCGCCGTCCACGAACGCGACGGCCTCCTGAAGCTCGAACGGGATCGTGACGTTCCCGTCGTCGGTGCCGTCGTCGTACTCGATCGGCACCAGGTCGAGGAAGCGGGTGAGCTGCGCGGCGCGGCGCGCCTCCTCCTCGGGCGTGAACGGGGCCGCGACGAATCCGTCGAGGTCGGCCGTGATCGAGTCGCGCGCACGCGCGAAGCTCTGCTCGTCGCCGGCACGGGCCGCGCCCTCGAGCGAGGCGAAGTCGCCGTCGGTCGCGCGGCTCGCGGCGCCCCCGCGCTGAGCCTCGTACTCCGCCGCAAGGATCAGCCAGTAGCCGCGCGCCAGCGCCGCCGACTCGGCCGCCGCGGGTCCGAAGCCGCGGTCGAGCTCGCTCGCGGCGTCGTCGAGATAGTCGCCGAGGCGCGCCTGGTAGGCGTCGAGCAGGTCCTTGTGCACCTGGGTGACCGCCTGCGCGGGCTGGATCTGGCCCGCGGCGAGCGCGTCGAGCGCCATCGTCGCGTCGACCCCCGGCCGCGTGAAGCGGGTCGCCGCGCGGAAATCGCGGACCAGAAGCCAGCGCCTCGCGGTCTCAACGTCGCCGCGACGGACGGCGGTCGTCGCCGCGGCGAACGCGCCCCGGCGGAGCGCGGCGGTAATCCGGCCGCGCGCGCTGGCCAGCACCCGTTGGACGCGCTCCAGCTGCGGGCTCTGCGCGCTGTCGAGCAGCAGCGCGGTCTGGGCGTCGAACAGCGACGAGCGGACCTGCTCGGCCGCCTGCCAGGGCGGCGCCGCGCTCGCCGGGCTCGGGAATGCGAAGACAGCGACCGCCGCGACGAGCGTCGCGGCGGCCGCCGCCGTGCGCGGCCGGATACCGGAGATGGTCCGGGCCACGATCCCTGGCTAGGCCCCTCGCACCGGTTAGGACTCCTGGAGCTCGACCCCGAGCCGCTGTGCCGCCTGCGCGACCTGGCCGGCGATGGCCTCGGCCTGGCGCTGCGCCTCCGAGCCGAGCGTGTCGGCCTGCTCGGCCGTGAACTGCTCGCCGCCCTCCTCCCGGTCGCGAATGTCCTCGACGAACGCGAGCAGGTCGCGGAGGGCGGTCCCGGTCTGCTCCGCCTGCTGCCGCGACTCCTCGGCGATCTGCGGCTCGACCTCCTCGTACGTGAAGACGATGCCCTCGAGGATGTCGGCGATGTCCTGGAGCCGCGACGCGGCCACGAACTCGTCGGTGGCGCCGCCGCCCGCGACGAACCGCGAGTTCTTCCAGGCCTCGAAGTACTCGGACATCGTCGGAGTCATCACCGTGATCGCCGTGAACGCGTCGGAGTCCGTCGGCACGAACGCCTGGGCGTCGGTGTCGAGCTGGTCGGCCATCTCGTCGAACGACCGCATCGCGGCAACCAGGAAGTTCGCGTCGGGCAGGCCCTCGCCGAACGAGACCTCGCCGTCGCCGTCGACGTCGCCCTTCACCCCCGCCGCGAGGAAGTCCTCGTTGGTCGCGAACCACGAGGTCTCGGTCAGGAACATGAAGTTGCCGGGCTGCTTCAGCACCTCGCCGTCGGGCAGCTCGAGGCTGAACGAGACGGCGTTCTCCGGGTCCGAGGCGTCGGCGCCCGCGTCGATGTCCACGTCGTACTGCGCCAGCCGGGGCACGCCGGCGACGATGCCCTCCATCTCCTCGTACGCCGGGTTCGCGGCCCGGTAGGCCTCCTGCCCGGCGGCGAGGATCTCCTCGACCTCCTGCTGGTTCTCGTCGAGCATGCGCTCGTAGTCGAAGTCCGCGGCCTCCGCCAGCTCGTAGTAGGCCTCGGCCTGCTGCTTCAGGATCTCGGTCTGCGCGGCGAGCTCCGCGCTGTGGTCGGTCAGATAGGTCTTGATCGCGTCGAGGTCAGAGCCGGCCTCGATCGCCGGCGGGGGCGCCGGCTCCTCGTCGTCACCGCAGCCGGCCACGAACAACGCGGCCACCGCGGCGGTGGTTCCCAGGGCACGTCCAAGCTTCATCCGTTCAGGTCCTCCGAGATTCTCTAAGGGTTGCCTAATAAGGCCACCCTAACAGGAGCCTGCCAATCCTGACCTCAGGAGTCGGATTGCCTTCGTTGACTACGCTGGCGCCGTGATCGCCCTCGTCACCGGAGCCTCGAGCGGGATCGGCGAGACGACGGCCCGCCGACTCGCCCGCGAACCCGATGCGAAGCTGGTCCTGGTCGCCCGGCGCGAGGACCGGCTGCGCGCCTTGGCCGAGGAGCTGGGCGGGGCGACGGTGGTGGCCGCGGACCTGACCGAGCCCGAGGCGCCGGCCCGAGTGGCTGAGGTGGTCGAGGGCGAACACGGCCGGCTCGACCTGCTGGTCAACAACGCGGGCGCCGCCTGGCGCGGGCGTTTCGGGGAGGCCGGCTGGGAGAACGTGCGGCGCCACATGGAGCTGAACTTCGACGCGGTGCTGCGGCTGACCGAGGCGCTGCTGCCGATCCTGCGCCGCTCGGCGCCGAGCTCGATCGTCAACGTCGCGAGCACGGCGGGACGGGTGTCGCGCGGGAACTCGGGGGGCTACTCGGCCAGCAAGTTCGCGCTGGCCGGCTGGTCGGACGCGCTCCACCTCGAGGAGGCCGCCCACGGCGTGCACGTGGGGCTGGTGCTTCCCGGCTTCGTCTCCACCGAGGGCTTCCCCCAAGCGGAGCTGCGCGGGCGCGCGCTCACCCGCTGGATCGTCTCGACGCCGGACAAGGTCGCCCAGGCGATCATGGACGCCGGTCCCGGCGGGAAGGCCGAGCGCTACGTGCCGCGGCCCTACTGGCTCGCTGCCGCCGCCCGGATCCTCGCTCCCCGGCTCGTCCGCCGGGGAGCCGGAAGCCAGACCCTCACGCCCGAGACCCGCGCGTAGCGGGCCTCAGCCCACCTTCTCGGCCTGCTCCTGCGGGACGATCCGGATGTACGGCCGCGGCGACTCCCAGCCCTCCGGGTACTTCTCCTTGGCCTCGTCGTCGGACACCGAGCCGGCGATGATCACGTCCTCGCCCGGCTGCCAGTTGACCGGCGTCGCCACCTTGTGGTTCGCGGTCAGCTGCAGCGAGTCGATCACCCGCAGCACCTCGTCGAAGTTGCGGCCGGTGGTCATCGGATAGACCAGCACCAGCTTGATCTTCTTGTCGGGACCGATCACGAAGACGTTGCGGACGGTCTGGTTGTCGGCGGGAGTGCGCTCCGTGGGGTCGCCGCTCACGTCGGCCGGCAGCATCCCGTAGAGCTTCGCGACGTTGAAGTCGGCGTCGGCGATGATCGGGTAGTTCGGCGCGGTCCCCTGGGTGTCGGCGATGTCCTCGGCCCACTTCGCGTGGTTCTCGATCGGGTCGACCGAGATGCCGATGATCTTGACGCCGCGGCTCGCGAAGTCCGGCTCGACCTTCGCCATGTAGCCCAGCTCCGTGGTGCAGACCGGCGTGAAGTTGCGCGGGTGCGAGAACAGGACGGCCCACGAGTCGCCGATCCAGTCGTGGAAGTTGATCGTGCCGTCGGTGGTCTCGGCCTCGAAATCGGGGGCGGTGTCGCCAATCGTCAGAGCCATGTCTCACTCCGTTTCGCGGTGGAAATCGTCTGTAGCCGAGCGTACCGAACCGGAGCCTTCCGTCATCCGGGCTCAGGCGACGACTTCGGCAATCCGCACCCGGCCCTCGTTCCTCGGCGCCAGGGTGATCCCGCGACGCGTGGGACGCGCCGGCGGCCCGACGGGCGCCAGGCGGACGCGCGTGGCGATCGCCTCCATCGTGAGCTCGAGCTCCGTCGTCGCCAGCGCCGCGCCGAGGCAGCGGTGAGCGCCACCGCCGAACGGGACGTACGAGTAGCCGTCCGGCTGATCGCCCAGGAACCGCTCCGGCCGAAACTCGTCCGGCTCGGGGTAGAGCTCCGGGTCGGCGTGGATTCCCTGCGCGTCCACAAGCACGACGACCTCCGGACCGACCACCCACTCCCCCACCCGGAGTGGCTCGAGGGAGTGGCGAGCCGCGCTGGCATATGCGACCGTCCGCGCCCGTAGCACCTCCTTTGCGGCGGCCTTCAGGTACTCGCGGTCGCCGGCCGCGAGCGTCTCGTGCAGGCGATCGGCCACCGCCGGGTTGTGGGCGAGCAGATCGACCGCCCAGGCGATCGCCGTCGCGGTCGTCTCATGTCCCGCGCTCACGAGCGTCATCAGCTCGTCGCGGAGATCGATGTCGCCAAGGGCGGCACCGTCCTCGTCCCGCGCTCGCACCAGGAGCGCCAGGACGTCCTCGCGCCGATCCAGGTGGGGATCTGCGCGCGTGCGAGCGACGTGCGCTTGGAGCAGATCCCGTACCTGATCGATCCGGGAGTAGGCGACTCTGGCGGGAAGGTTCCAACGTGACCTGCGCGTCATCCAGGGCGGCATGAATTGCGCGAGGTTGTTGGCCTTCGAGTTGAGCGAGTCGAAATGCTCCACGATGGCTCGGCCCAGATCCGGGTCGCGGACGCCCAATACGAGCTCGAGAATCACGGCCAGGGTGAGCCGCCGGGCACGCGGATGGGTCGTAACCACCTCGCCCGAGGGCCAACTCCCGACCTCGGTCTCCGCAAGCTCCCGGATCCGGTCCGCATAGGCACGCACGGCTTCGCCGTGGAACGAGGGCAGCTCGAGCCGACGCCGCGCAAGATGCTCGGCGGGTTCCAGCACAAGCACTGAGCGGTCGCCAAGGAATGGACGCAGGAGGTCGTTGCCGTGCCGCTTGGTCAGTGGGTCGCCCGTGAACAACGTCTTGATCGCCGCGCGGTCGGCCGTGACGACGATCGGAGGAAAGCCCGCCATGTTGAGGGAGAAGGTCGGACCGAAGCGGGCGCGGAACTCGGCGAACGACCCCGGCTGGTCGAACGTGTAGCGGATGGACTGAAACAGCCCGGGAAGCGCCGGACCGGGTGGCAGCTCGGTGAGGGTCGTCGTGTCGCGCTGGGCGGTCAGCGTGGGCATCCGGGCAAGCGTAGACGGACGTCCGCCTCCGCTGAGACGATCCCGCCATGAGCCTTTATGAGCTTCTACTCGCCCTGCACGTCGTTGCCGTGATCATCTGGCTCGGCGCCGCGGTCGTGCTCACGCTGCTGATCCTCCGTGCCGAACTGGCGCGCGACGCCGCCCTGAAGGCGGAGATCAACGGCCAGAGCGAGTGGCTCGCGGCATCGCGGGCTGGCTTGTTTCGTTCCTGACGGGGATGCTCTATTTCAAGACGGAGGGGGAGCGGATCGGTGTCCTCGTCGAGAAGCACGGCCCCACGTATCCCGAGATCGAGCAGCGCATCGACCGGATGGAGGCGGTCGGCAGGGTTGAGCTCACGCTCCTCTTCCTGATCGTCGTCGACATGGTGGTGAAGCCCACGGGCAACGACGTCGGTCTCCTGATCGCCGGTGCCGCGATCCTCGTTGCGGCGGCTGCACTCGCCTTCTTCCGCCTACGGCCAGAGGCACCGCAGCCCACCTGAGTCAGCCGCGGGTAGGCTGGGCCGCGTGGCTCTCGAGGGTCAGCCGGCGCCGGAGGCGTCATCGATCGACGGCCGCTCGTTTTCCTACGAGGTCCCCATCCAGGAGCTCTCGTCGGAGGTGGGCGCGTATCTGGTGCTGGAGGACGGCCGGCACGGCTCGCGCTTGGGTCAGGTCACAGCGGCGAGGATCGGGGACACCGACCGCCGCAACGCGCTGATCGAGGGACGGCTGCTCGACAAGGGGAGCGGTCCGTTCGGCGGCGCGGCGGTTCGGGCCGCCGCGCCGGACGAGGTGGCGGCCTGGATGCGGAACGCGGCGCCCGCGCGCGCCCGTCTCGACGTCGGCCGGTTGTCCTACGCCGACGGGGTTCCCCTCGTCCTCGACGCGGGCGCCTTCGACCGCCACACGTTTCTCTGCGGCCAATCGGGCTCGGGCAAGACGTATGCGCTTGGCACCCTGCTGGAGCGGCTCATCGCCGAGACCGGGCTGCGAATCGTCGTCATCGACCCGAACTCGGACTTCGCCCATCTGCCACAGCTTCGCGACGACGCCGGCGACGACGCCCGCGCCGTGTACGAAAGCCCGGCTGCGGAGATCGACGTCCGCCGGGCCGCCGAGACCGGCGTCGACCGACTGCATGTGCGGTTCCGGGACTTCGACGGGTCGGAGATGGCGGCCGTCCTCCGGCTCGATCCGATCGGCGACCGCGCCGAATACGCGGCCCTGACTCAGGCGCTCGAGCAGCTCGAGTCGGCTCCGTCGGGTACCGTCGTGAGGACGCCCCGCGAGACCGTCGAACACCTCTGGCAAGGGCCCGAGCCGTTGCACTCGCTCGGGGTGCGAGCGCGAAACCTGGCGATCGATCGCTGGAGCGTCTGGTCCGGGGACGATCCGGAATCGCTGCAGGACCTCGTCGCGCCCGGTGGACCCCGGGTGGTCGTCGCCGACATCGGCTCACTCGACACGCGCCAGGAGCAGGTCGTCGCCGCCGAGGCGATTCTCGCTGCCCTCTGGCGACGGCGGTCAGCCCGGGAGCCAACGTTGATCGTCATCGACGAGGCCCACAACGTGTGCCCGGGCGAGCCGGAGGATCCCTTGACGGCACTGGCGACCGAGCACGGCGTCCGCATCGCCGGTGAGGGACGGAAGTTCGGCCTCGTGCTGGTCGTGGCGACCCAGCGGCCGCAGAAGGTCCACGAGAACATCGTCTCCCAGTGCGACAACCTGATCCTGATGCGGATGAACTCTCGCGCCGATCTCGCGCTCGTCGCCGAAACCTTCTCGGTCGTCCCGTCCGGGATGCTCGCCCTCGCGACGGAGTTCGGCCTCGGCGAGACGCTGGTCGCGGGAAAGCTCGTACCGAGCCCCGCGCTCGCGCGATTCGGGCCCCGCTGGTCGGTTGAGGGTGGGTCGGACCTGACGGGCGACTGGTCGCTGCCGCGTCCCGCCTGAGCCGACGCAGGGCCTAGGCGGTTTCCGTCGCCACCTCGGCGTCGCGCGCCCCGATTGGGAGGAGCAGCCAGGCCGTGGCGATCGCGCCGGCGAGCGCGATCACCGCGCACACGATCAGCGCGTTGTGCAGCCCGTCCACGTAGGACTGGAGGTCCCCGCCGAGCGCCGCGTCCGCCGGGACGAACGTTCCCAGGGCCGCGATCCCCACCGCGACTCCCGTCTGGCGGAAGGTGTCGTTGGCGCCGACGGCCAGCCCGCTCTGCTCCTCCGGCAGAGCCTCGAGCGCAAGGGCGCTGGCCGTCGGATTGAAGAGGCCGGTGCCGACGCTGGTCACCAGGAGGCCGGGAAGGATCACCACCCACGACGAATCGACGCCGATGAAGAGCATCCCCGCCAGGCCGGCGGCGATCAGCGCGAGCCCGACGCAGGCGAGCTTCGCCGGCGAGGCCCTCGCGCCGAACTGGGCCGTCATCCCCGAGACGACGAACACGAGGAAGGTCCCCGGGAGGTAGACCAGCCCGGTCTCGATCGGCGAGAGGCCGAGCACGGTCTGGAGGTAGAGCGTGAGGTAGAAGAACACCGCGAAGAAGGACGACGCAATCGCGAACACCGCCACCTGCGGTCCCGCGAAGCGGCGCTGGCTCAGCAGGCGCAGCGGCAGCATCGGCTCCCGCGAGCGCTCCTCCACCACGATGAACGCGACGAGCAGCGCGGCGGCGCCGGCCAGGGCGGCGACGATGCCGGTGCTGCCCCAGCCTTCCTCGTTACCGCGCAGGAGGGCGAGCACCAGCAGGAACAGCCCCGCGATGAGCGTGATCTGGCCCGGCAGGTCGACGCGTCGCGGCGTCGGGTCGCGGCTCTCGGCCACGGCGCGGTAGGTGATCCACAGCGCGACGGCGCCGATCGGCAGGTTGACCAGGAAGATCGCGCGCCACCCGAACAGCTCGGTGAGCGAGCCGCCGATGAACGGCCCGAGCGCGAACGAGGCGCCGATCGCGGCGCCGTAGATCGCCAGCGCCTTCACCCGCTGCTCCGTGGTCGGGGTGACCTGGGAGATCAGCGCGAGCGCCGTCGCGAACATCAGCGACGCTCCCAGACCCTGGATCGCGCGCGAGCCCACCAGCACCTCGATCCCGCCGGCGGCGCCGCAGAGCACCGAGCTCACGGTGAAGATCACAAGGCCAAGCGCGAAGAGCCGGCGGCGCCCGAACCGATCCGCCAGGGCTCCCGCCGTCAGGACCGTGGCGGCGAGCGGGATCGTGTAGGCGTCGACGATCCACTGCAGGCCGGTCAGCCCCGTGTCCAGGCCGTCGGCGATGTCCGACAACGCCGTGTTGATGACGCTGATGTCGAGCATCAGCATCGCCGTCGCCAGGGAGGCGACGGCGATCGTCAGGCCGCTGTTGTCCCGCTCGGTTCCGGTGATCGCGTGAAGTTACCCGCTGAGGTCAGGAGATCGGGCCGAGGCCAGTGTCTCGCGCAGCCCGTCCACGGCCTGCTCGCAGATAGCTAGCAGACGCCGTTCACGGTGTCGAGGGAGTGCGCGACGTTGGTGTCGTTGCCGCCGTTGGTGCAGTTGATCGTGTCCGCCCCGCCGCCGCCGTCGAGGGTGTCGTTGAACGGGCTGTCGGTCAGGACGTCCTGCCCGGCGCGCCCCATCAGGGACGTCGCGACCTGCGCGGCGGTCGCGGTGAGGACGTCGGCGAACTCCGACCCGCTGATCCACTCGATGCTCGGCAAGACCTCGTCCCTGGCGGTGGCAGGGCCGTCGGTGGCGTTGCCATCGTCGTCGCTGGTGGACGTCGAGGGCTCGATGTCAACCGTCACTCCAGCTGTGTGGTCGGCGTAGAAGAGCGCCCGGTCGGCGCCCGCGCCGCCGTCGAAGCGGTCCGCGCCCACCCCGCCGTGGAGGTTGTCGATGCCGCCGCCGCCGTTCATCAGGTCATCGCCGGCGCCTCCGTAGAGGAAGTCCTTGTTGCCGCCGCCGGTCAGCACGTCGTTTCCGTCGCCGCCGTTCAGCGTGTACTGGCGGTGGGACCCGGCGTTCGCGATCGCCGAGTCGTTCCCGTCGCCGAGGTTCATGGTCACGGCGGTCACGCTGGCGTCGGCGGCACACTCGACCCTGCCCGGGGCCGCCAGCGTGCACCCGGCGCCGGCCTGGATCCCGGTCTCGAGGAAGGTGTAGGTGGTGCCCGAGAGCGCCATGCGCACGTCGTTGTTGACGCCGGCCGCGGCGTCGTAGGTGATCTGACCGCTCTTGCTCACCGTGGCCGAGGTCGGAGGTGGCGGGGCGGCCGTGAAGGTCCCGGTCAGCGTCCCGGTCGCGGCCGCCGTGATCTGGTGGGTCTGGGCCCCGGCATCGGACCAGCTCCCGAACAGCCATTCCTGCCCGGCAAGCGGCTGGGGTGAGGGGGCGCTGACCGTGTTCTGCGAATTGAGGATCAGCGGGCGCGTGAACGGGGCCGTGGCCTGGGTCCCGTTCAGCTCGAGCTGGAGGCCCGCCGGAGCCGAGGCCAGCGTCAGGTCAACGGTCTCGGGAGCGAGCACGACCTGCTCGGTGTCGGTGAGCCCGCCGGAATCGGTGACGGTGAGCGTCAGCTTCAGGGTCGAGGGGTACTCGTGGTCGGGCGCGTTGAAGGACCCCGCGAACGCCTCCACGTCGTGCGTGTGGCAGCTACCGGGACAGTGCTCGAGGTCGATTTGCCAGTCGAAGGCGGAGGCGGGCAGGTCGCCGTCCTCCGGGTCGGTCGCAACCGCGGAGAAGTTGATCTGCTCCCCGACCCCCCACGTGAGGCTCGGCGAGGGCGCGGTGATCGTGGCCTGTGGCGGGGTGTTGCCGGCGGCGGTCACCGTCACCGCGTCGGTGTCGAAGCCGCCGAGCGAGTCCGTGACCTTGACCGTCACCGTGTGCTGGCCGACCCCGTAGGTACGAGTGGGCGTCGCCGAGTTCGAGTCGTCGAAGGCGCCGTCGTTGTCGAGGTCCCAGGCGAAGCTGAGCGGATAGTCCCCCTCCGGATCGCTCGAATCGGTCGCGTCGAACTGGACGTCCAGCGGCGCGGGGCCGTTCGACGGCGTCGCCTCGGCGACGGCGGTCGGCGGCCGGTTGCCGCAGACGCCGTTCACGGTGTCGAGGGAGTGCGCGGCGTTGGTGTCGTGGCCGCCGTTGGTGCAGTTGATCGTGTCGGCCCCACCGCCGCCGTCGAGGGTGTCGTTGAAGGGGCTGTCGGTCAGGACGTCCTGCCCGGCGCGCCCCATCAGCGTCGTGGCGACCTGCGCGGCGGTCGCGTTGAGGACGTCGGCGAACTCCGACCCGCCGATCCACTCGATGCTCGGCAGCACCTCGTCCCTGGCCTCGGGTGGGCCGTCGGTGGCGTTGCCGTCGTCGTCGCTGGTGGAGGTCGAGGGCTCGATGTCGACGGTCACTCCGGCGGTGTGGTCGGTGTAGAAGAGCGCCCGGTCGTGCCCCGCACCGCCGTCGAAGCGATCGGCGCCGATCCCGCCGTGGAGATTGTCGATGCCGTCGCCGCCGTCCAACGCGTCGTCGCCGGCGCCGCCGTAGAGGAAGTCCTTGTTGCCGCCGCCGGTCAGCACGTCGTTGCCGTCGCCGCCGTTGAGCGTGTACTTGCGATGGGAGCCGGGATTGGCGATCGCCGTGTCGTTCCCGTCGCCGAGATTCATCGTCACGTCGGTAACGGCCGCGTCGGCGGGGCAGGTGACCCTGCCCGTGTTCACCTGGGTGCAACCGGCTCCGGCCTGGATCCCGCTCTCGAGGAAGGTGTAGGTGGTGCCCGAGAGCGCCATGCGCACGTCGTTGTTGATGCCGGCGGCCGCTTGGTAGGTGATCTGGCCGCTCTTGCTCACCGTGGCCGAGGTCGGAGGTGGCGGCGGTGGCGGCGGTGGATCGATCCGAACCATCCTCGCCACGGAAGGCACGCCGTTCGTATCGAGGACGAACAGCATGTAGACGCCCGGTGGGGCGATGTTCGGGTTCGCCGGTGCGGTCGCCGTCACGTTCCCGACGCCGGCGGTGAACGAGAGCGGGACATAGCGCTGCTCCATGTTCACCGAGTGCGTCACCGCTCCGAGCCGGACCATCGCCGCCTTCCCGATCGATCCCGCCTGAGGCGTGCCGACGGAGAACTGCTCACCGTATGTGACGGCCCCCGGCGCGGAGGTGATCTCGGGCCGCTCGGCTAGCTCGCCCGACCCGTCGTCCTTGAAGAGGTAGGGCGGCGTGAAGACCTCGGCGTTCTTCGCCTGGTAGCCCACCTGGCTGCAGGCTCCGCAGATGCCGCCGCCGGCCGAGAGGACGCGTCCGTCGGGCAGCAGGAGCGCGGACGAGTGGTACTGCCGCGTCACCTGCATGGGCGCGAGCGTCCGCCACTGCCCCGAGACGGGGTCCCACAGCTCGGCGGGGTAGACGCCGTTCTCCAGGTCGACGTGGGTCGCGCCGGAAGAGTTGCCCCCGGTGGCGAGCACGTTGCCGTCGGCCAGGATGGTGAGGTTGTGCTGCCGGCGCCCGGTCTCCATCGGCGCGGCGGGCGTCGCCTGCGGCGCCGGGCCGTTCAGGTCGATCACCATCGCGCTCGGGGTCGAAAGGCCGCCTCCCGCGACGAGGATCTTGCCGATGTCGTACATCGCATGGCTCCCGTAGCCGCGGTAGATGGAGTCGCGCGCGCCGAAATGGTCCCAGCCCCCGGTGCCGGAGGTATCGAGGCGCGACATGTTTTCACTGGGGCCCGAGTAGAAGGTGCTCCCGTCGGGCGCGACTTGGAGCCACGGATACAGCGGCAGGTCGATTGCGGCGGTGCTGAGCGTGCGAAGAGTCCCGTCAACCTTGCGTACCTCGGGCGCGTCGGCCCTACCCGTGATCCCGTCGGTGATCAGCATCTCCCCGTTCGCCAGCGGCGTTACGGTCGGATACCACCGCTCCTCGACCATGTCGGGCCCCCGGGTCCAGGTCTTGGTCACGTGGTCGAAGGTGTGCGTCAGCCTGATCCCGTCGAGCTCGGGGTTCTTGTTGCCGCCCGCCGTGAACAGCGTCCCGTCCATCAGGTGGGCGAGGCCGCTGCAGAAGATGTTGAAGCCGATCACCGTGACCGCCTCGTGCAGGTTGCTGGCGGGATCCCAGAGAGTGGCCCGGGTGTAGCTCTGGTCCGGGAAACTGGGAGAGTCCCCGCTGGAGTCGTACGCGACGACCTTGCCGTCGGGGAGCAGCGCCATATGGATCCCTACGACCGGCCAAGCGAAGACCGGGCCCCACTGCCCCACCTCGGCCTCGTTGCCGGTGACGGCCGCCGCCGCCTGGGCGGCGTCGGCCTCGGTGGCCGCCTCCGTCTGCCGGGCGAGCCGCCTCTCCTTCGCCGCGCTGAGCGTCACGGAGTCCTGCTCCGCGTGGCCCTTGACCGTGCTCACGGGATGGTCGGCCAGGCTCAACGGGGCCAGGCAGCCCAAGGTGAGCGCAACAACGACACCGACACCGAACGCCCCACGACGCAAAACCACTCGCCCCCGAGTTTGGTCAGATCCTGAGAACGGCGCGAGCGTACCACGCGTCCGGCAAAGCGCTAAACGGCATACCTGGTTTGGCCTACAGCGGAGGGGGAGGGATTCGAACCCTCGTCACGCCGAAATGACGTGAAACGGTTTTCGAGACCGCCGCATTCAACCGCTCTGCCACCCCTCCAGGATGGAGGGCAAGGCTAGCGAGAGACCCTGGGACACGGCGGAAGCCGGGCAGCCACGGGGCCGCCCGGCTCACGCGCCGGTCAGCGTCAGACGCGTGTCGCTGGTTGGCCTCCGGCAAGCCGTGGCCAGAGCAGCAGGACAAGACCGATCACGATGCAGGCGATCCCCAGTGCGTAGTGCACGAGGATGGCCAGCACGATGCCGATCACGATGAGTAGCAGTGCGAGATTCATGGTGAAGCGGGTACCCCTGGTAACCGGCCGGAAACGACGGCGTCGCACTCCGCGCGCGATACTGGACGGGTGTCCGAACCGGGGGGTTCCGAGACCCTCACGCACGACGAGCTGCTGGCGGCTGGCTACGACGCCTTCAACCGGCGCGACAGCGCGCGGCTGCGCGAGCTCATGGTCGAGGACTTCCAGTGGAACGAGGCCGAGGAGGTGCCGGGCCGCAAGGTCTGCCGCTCGGCCGAGGAGTTCGTCGCCTACATGGAGGGCTTCGACCGCCTCTGGGACGAGTTCTCGTTCGAGCTGGTGGACCTGACTCCGGGCGCCGGCGACACCCTGCTCGCGACCGTGCGCGGTCGCGGGCGCGGCAAGGCCAGCCCGGACGCGTTCGAGCTGACGATCCACCACGTCTGGCGCTTCCGCGACGGCTGCGTGGCCCGGATGGACGCGTTCCTCGACGAGCGCGACGCGGCCGACGCCGCCGGCGTGCGCGAGACCTAGAGGAACCGGGTGCCGCTGAGCGCGTCGAGCGTGGTCCGCCGCTGGGCTGCCGAGATCACGTCGCCCTTCGTTTCGTAGAGCTCCAGCGCGCGCTCGAGCACCGGCACCGCCTCGGACGGCGAGCGCGCGGCGAGGAGGACCTCGCCGAGGCAGCTGTGCGCGTCGGCGTCGAGAATGACCGTGTCGCCCGGCGCGGCCACCTCGACCGCCTCGCGCGCGAAGCGCTCCGCCTCCGCGAGGTGGTTCGACGCGGTCAGCGCCTGGGCGCGGGCGACACGCCACTTGACCTGGGCGTCGAGATCGTCCATCGCCGCGATCTGCTCGGTGCGCTCGCTGAGCTCGAGCGCCTCCTCGACGCGGCCCTGCTCGACCAGCACGCCGGCCAGCACGGGCATCAGGCTCGCGGCGATGTGGGTCGCGCCTGAACCCTCGAAGAACTCGATCGCCGGGCGCAGCTCGCGCTCGGCCGCCTGCGGATCGGACGCGAGCGGCTCGACGACCGCGGTCGACAGCGCGAGATAGGCGACGTGCACCGGGAGGTCGAGCTCGAGGAACACGGCGCGCGCGTCGGCAAAGGCCTGCTGTGCCTCCTCCACCCTTCCGGCCCGGGCGAGCATCTCCCCCATGCGCCCGAGCGTTGAGCCCTCGAGAGCCCGGTTGTCGTGGGCGCGCGCCCAGTCGAGGTCCTCGCGGGCGCGGGCGACGACGCGGTCGCACGGCGCCGGGCCCAGGGTCGAGACCTGCAGCAGCCAGTACCGGATCCAGGCCTCGACGCCGGAGTCGCCAGCCCCACTCGCCAGCTCGAGCGCGCGCTCCAGCGCCTCGGCGGCCGCCGCCTGCTGGCCGCGGTCCGAGTGAACCTTGCCGAGCAGATGCCAGGCGCGGGCGGCGTCGAGGTCCTCGTCGAGCCGGTGGAAGACGGCCAGCGCCTGCTCGGCCGCCGTGCGGCCGTGGTTCGTCCACCAGACGGGGTCGGTCAGGCGCTTCAGGTTGGCCTCGAGGACGCGCATCCTGGCCTCGGCGCGCTCGTCGCCGACAGCCACCACCGCACGGCGGGCCTCGGCCAGCACCTGGTCGGCGCGCTCGGTTTCGCCGCCGCGGACGAGCGCGGTTCCCAGCTCGACGAGCGGCTCGAGCCGGGCCGCCGGGTCGGAGCCTCCGCCCTCGGCGAGCAGCGCGACAGCTCGGGCGAGCAGCGCGGCGGCGGCGGCGTCGTCCTGGCGCGCCGCGGCGCGGCGGCCCGCGTTTGAGAGATGGCTCGCTGCGCGACGGGCGAGCTCCTCGACAAGCTCCGCCGACCCCAGCAGCTCGCGCCGGCAGTGGTGCGCCGTCTCCAGGTGGTAGCCGATGATCTCCTCTACCTGGCCTAGCCTCGTCTCCGACCAGCCCAGGAGCCAGTCGGCGAAGCGCTCGTGCAGCATCGCCCGGCGGGCCTTGGAGAGCGACCCGTAGACGGCGTCGCGGACGAGAATGTGGCGGAACTGGAAGAAGTCGCGCGGCACGCCGGGGCGGCGGACCGGCTCGATCAGCCGCTTGTGCACCAGCGCCTCGATCTCCTCGAGGCCGCCGTCACCGGCGAGCGCGGCGGCCGCGTCGGCCCAGAAGTCCTTGCCGATCACCGACGCCGCCTCCGCCAGCGCCCGCTCGCTCGCCGAGAGGTGATCGATGCGAGCCGCCAGGATCGCCTCGATCGTCGGCGGCACCTGGAGCTCGCGGGCGCCGTTGTGGGCGACCCAGCCGTCCGCTGATCGTTGCAGCGCACCCTCGTCGATCATCATCGAGAGCACCTGCTCCACGAACAGCGGATTGCCGGCCGCCAGGGACGACGATCCGCCGGCGCAGCGGATCGACCACACCGCCACCGGTGAGCGTGTCCACGAGGTCGCCGACCGAGTCGCTGGAGAGGGCGTCGAGCGAGATCGTGGTCGGGCACGACTGGCGCCAGTCCGGCCGCTTGTCGAGCAGCTCAAACCGGGACGTGCAGGCGAGCATGATCGGGAGCGCCCGGGTCTGGCGCGCGAGGTGGAGGATCAGCTCCAGCAGCGTCGGCTCGGCCCACTGGAGGTCCTCGATCCAGACGATGAGCGGGCGCTGACTCGCGAGCGCCTCGAGGAGGCGGCGCACAGCCCAGAACGCCTGCTCGCCCGGTTCGAACGAGTCGTCGAGCCCGGTGATCTGGGCCAGGTGGCGCGCGATCGCCGGACCCTCGGGATCGTCGCCGAGCGCCTTGTCGAGCTTCGCGCGCGCGACCGCCGCGTCGTCGGTGTCCTCGACGCCGGCGGCCTGCCAGACGATCTCGGTCAGGGGCCAGTAGGTGATGCCCTCGCCGTAGGGCAGGCAGCGGCCGACCAGCACGGTGGCGCTCGAGCGGTACCGCTGGACCATCTCGGCGACCAGGCGCGACTTCCCGACTCCGGCCTCGCCGAGGATCGTGACGAACTCGCAGGAGCTGCGGGCAACGCACCGCTCGAACGCCACCTGGAGCAGCGCCAGGTCGCGCTCCCGGCCCAGCATCGGGCGGTCGGCCAGGGGCTCCCCGCCCGACCGGGCGGCGCTTCGGAGCAGGTAGGTGGCGAGCGACTCGGAGCGGCCGCGGAGCTCGACCCGGCCGGCCGGCTCGACGTCCACCTCGCCGCGGACGAGGCGGTAGGTGTCCTCGCCGATCAGGATCTGTCCCGGCTTGGCGAGCTTCTCGAGGCGTGCGGCGACGTTCATCGTGTCGCCCAGCGACATCGCCCGCCCCGCGATCGGCGGGCCGACGACGACGGTCCCTGTGTTGATGCCGATCCGGAGCCCCAGCGCCACGCCGACCCGCTGCGAGATCTCCGCGTTCAGCTCGTCCATCTCGCTGAGCATCTCGGCGGCGGCGCGAACGGCGCGTAGGGCGTCGTCGCCGTGCGCGACCGGAGCGCCGAAGATGCCCATCACCTCGTCGCCGATGAAGTTCTCGACGGTGCCGCCGTGGCGCTCGATCGTCCGCGCCATGCGCTCGAAGAACGCCCGCACGACCTGGCGGAACAGCTCCGGGTCGAGGGTCTCGGCAAGCGTGGTCGAGCCCGCCATGTCCGCGAACACAGCGGTCACTTTCTTGCGCACTTCGCGCGAGGTCTCGCCCCCGAGGCCGGCCACTACCCCGGATACTCGCGGTTGCGGCGCTCGCGCGCAAGGCCGCCAGGGTGACGTTGATCACGCCCACCCGCCCACTGCGGCCGGCGCCTACTCCTTCGCGATCGCGTAGCGCAGGATCTCGACGACCTGCTCCGGGGTCTCGGCGGTCGCCATCGCGGCGCGGTCGATCTCCTTCAGCGCGTGGTCGTGCTCGGGCGGGTGCAGGGTGATCAGCGGCTTGCCGAGCGCCGTGGCGAATCCGGCGTCGAAGGCGGCGTTCCACTGCTTGTACTGCTCGCCGAACCTGACGACGACCACGTCGGCGCGGCGCAACAGGGTCTGGGTTCGCACCGCGTTCACGCCGGCCCCCTTGTGGTCGTGCCAGAACTTGTCGTCCTCAGCGCCGAGGATGTCGACGCCGACGTCGTCGGACGCAGAGTGGTCGGTGACCGGCGCGAGCAGCTCGACCGGCAGGCCCGCCTCGCGCACGTCCCGGCCGCGATCCGCTCGCGCCAGTCGGAGTGGATCTCGCCGGCGAGGTAGACGTTCCAGGTGCCGTTCGGGGCCATCGAATCTGATCGTACCCAGGCACTACGCTTGGCCGGCCCGGAGAGGTGACCGAGTGGCTTAAGGTGCGCGACTGGAAATCGCGTGGGCGGTGAAAGCTGCCTCGTGGGTTCGAATCCCACCCTCTCCGCTAGCAAGCCAGACTCCCCTAGTTCAAGCGGATTTGCGGGATTTCTGGGTCCGTGCCTTACGCCCGGCATTTGACTTCCGCGCAAACCATGCTACGAATAGCACAACAGGGGGGGCCGGCCAGGCAGGAAGCCTGGTCACGCCCACCGCTACCAGGATCGGGAGGAATTTCATGTCCAGAGGTATTCGGGGGCATCTGCGCTCCAACGTCGTCGGCTATGTCGCGATCTTCCTGTTCGCGATCGGCGGCACCGCCTACGCAACGCATCCGGGCGGTGCGAACACGATCTCGAACGGCGACATCATCAACGGTCAGGTCTTCACCCAGGACATTGCCGACAACAACCTGACATCGCTCGACGTTCGCAATGACACGTTGGGGGACGGCGGTCTCCAGGCGATCGACCTGCGGGCCGACTCCGTCGGGACGCAGGAGATCGCAGCCGGCGGGGTCGGCAGCAGCGAGGTGATCGACGACTCCCTGCAGCAGGTCGACCTGGCAAACGACGTGGTCGCCAGTGCTGAGATCGTGGACGACTCGATCACGGGTGCCGACATTCAGAGCGCCCCGCCGTTCGGGAGCGGCGGATTCAACGGCGACGTCGAGATCATCGACGGGACGGTCTCGCTCTTCGACATAGGGAGCAACCAGGTACAAGGGTTCCACGTGGACGACGGCTCCTTGAATTCCCCGGACACCAACCAGTTCTCGGCAGTCGTGAATGCCGACGGCACGCTCGCCCGCGCGAGCGTCGCCGGGGTCACGTCGGCGACGGCCGGGCCCAACGACTACGTCGTCGATTTCGGGCGCGACATCTCGGCGTGCTCGTTCGTCGCGACGATCGGGCTCTCCGGCCAGTCGGGCATCGAAAGCCCCGGCTTCATCACCGTCGTTGGCGCGGCAGTCGCCCTGGGCGAGGGCGTGTTCGTCAGCACCTACGACACATCCGGCGCCGATGCCACCCGTGGCTTCCACCTCCAGGTGAGCTGCGACGACTAGGAGGAAGCCCGCAGCAGTAGCAGTAACGCGATGAGCCAGCGGGGATGGGGCGGTCTAGCCGTCCCATCCCCTACGGCATAGAGTCAGGATCGGCGCAGGGGAAGGTGAACGAATGGGACTAACCGACGTCTGGTACGAGCGGCGCGGCCTGATCGCGGCAGCCGCCGCGGTAGTCGCCCTTGGCATCGGCCTCTACCTGCTGCTGAGCGGCGGGGATGACGCTTCGTCGGGCGCCGCAACGGCGGCGGCAACGAACACAGTCGACCGAAGCCCGGACGGAGGCACGTCCGGTGCGGACGGGGACCCGGATCAGACGACCGCGAGCGACCCTCGCTGTGTCGCGGTCGAGGCGAACGAGCCCGGTGTCGACCACAAGGACCTGAAGGCGTGCGAGACCGAGGCGACAACCCTGCCCGAACGTGAGCCCCAGGCGCCGCTCGGCCCCCAGGGCGACACGCCCGACGCGGAGCACGGGACGCAGTCGCCGATCGACGGGCCGGTCGACTCGACGCCCGACCAGCCCCGGCCCCCGGATGATGATCCCGACACTCGGGGCTACCCCGAGCCCGATCTCAGGTTCGAGGACCGCCCCAACCCGGAGGAGACGCCGGCCGACGGCCGGCGCCGCCGGCGCTGACACCCGACCTGCGGAATAGGGACAAGCCACCTCGACCGCTACGGCAACCGCGAGCCCTTCGAGGGCACGCCGCCGAAGCAGGCGCCCGACACCCGAGGCGGCGCGAACCGGGGCAACTGAGGGCGCTTCGGCGCTCGGTGGACCGGTCAGCCGGGGCCCGAAGTCGGAGGAGCGACGACGGTCAGGGGTTCTGGCCGCGGCCAGCAGAAGACCTCCACTCGCATTCCGTCGGGATCAAACGCGAAGAATGCGTAGTACCCCTCGACGTCGCGATCCTCTTCGGGCGGGAAAATGGATGTTCGCGCCGGCCGAGAGGCAGCGCCTGTACGCCTGGTCCACCTCATCTCGCTCGTCGACCTCGAAGGCGAGGTGCTCTATCCCTACCTCGTAGTAACGGTGGGTACCGCCGTCCGCAGGCCTGATGCCGAGCATCGAGCCCGTGCTCGCGTCTCCCAGATACATGACGTCCTCGGTCCCTCGGTAGGTCGGGTATCGATCGCTCTCAAACCATCCAAGCGGGCCGAGGAGATTGAGGTAGAAAGCCAGCGACCGCTCGACATCACCGACGGCGAGATCGACGTGGTGTATGCCTCTTGCGGGAATCGCGCCTCGCCTATTCGTCCGACTCGGCGGCGGCGAGGGGCGGCCCGAGGACTTCCATGCCCGCGTCACTTGCGAACCGCTTGAACGCCTCGGCGACGTCCGCGGCGTCGGCGATCTTCGCGGACCGCTCGAAGAAGCTCTCCATGCCCGGTGCCGCCGGTGTGAACATGAACAGGATGCGGGCTTGCTCGTCGCCCGAGTTCTGCCACGTGTGGGCGACGCCCCTGGGCACGAACACGAACGAGCCGGTGGCCGCCTCGTGCATCGTCCCTTCCAGGCGCACGCGGAGCCGGCCCTCGAGCACGTAGATCACCTCGTCCTCGTCGGCATGGACATGAACCGGCGGGCCCTCCCCGGGCGGCGGCGACGACTCGAACGCGGTCACCGCTCCCCCTGACTGCTCGCCGACCGCCAGGAGGGCCACCGGGCTGCCGATGGGGTTCTTGAGCATCCGACCCTCGCCGGGACCGGTGACGAACGGGCGTACATCCTTCTCAGCCATCGGCTTCCTCCGTGGGGCGTGGATCGCTACCGGGGTTGTCCGCATGGCGGTGGACGATCTTCCACTCACCCTCCTCGCGCCGGTAGATGTGCGTGACGCGGACCGTGACCGGCTCGGCCGGGCGCCCGGCGATCGACCCGTTCCAGCGCTCGAAGGCCAGCGTGTACGCCATGTCCCCGCTGACCTCCATGGTCTCGACGTCGAAGCGGAAGTCGCTCACGTTCGAGAACCTGGTCGCGACCCATGTGAACGTCTTGCTGAGCTGGTCCCAGCCGGACTCGCTCATGCCGATCGCGCCGAAGAGGGTCACCGGGTCGCGCCGCGACCACAGCTCCATGCGCGGCCCCGCGTCGCCCTGCACGATCGCCGCCTCAGCCGAGGCGTGCCGGGCCAGCATCGTGCGACGAAACTCGTCCACCTCGTCCATCTCGACTCACGATAAACGAGGGAATATCCTGCCGCCGATGCCCACGATGGTTCCGCTGCGCGAGTGGACGATCGCCCAGCATTTCGCGATCTGGATCGGCCTGTTCACGACGGTCACGGGGGTGATCGGGCTGGCGATCAACCCTGACTTCGCGGTCGGGGACGACGCCACCGCGGAGTCGTTCCTCGGCGTCGACTGGAACGGCTGGCACGGCGTCGCCGCGATCCTGGTGGGGGTGCCGGGCCTGGCGATTGCCTGGCTGCCCGGGCTTGCGATCCCATATCTCGCGTACCGCGCGATCACGGACGCCGCGGTCGGGCTGTGGGCCGCGCTCGACGACCGGCCGCTGGGGGTGCTCTACCTGCCGACGAACGGGGACGCCGTACTGCACGTCGCGATCGCGGCGATCGCGACCCTCGGGATCGTGCTGGGGATGCGCGCGACCCGGCGCGCAGTCGGAGTCGCCTGACGCCGGCTACTGGCCCAGGGCCTTCAGCGCCTTCGCGCTGTCGGTCACGAACTCGCCGCGGACGACCTTGCCGTCGCCGTCGAACTCCATCAGGTGCAGGTACGTGGCCTCGAACTGGCCGCCACCCTCCTTCGCGGTTCCGCGCTGGGTGCCCTCGATGACGACCATGTCGCCGCCATCGATGAAGTTCTCGGGAGTGACGGAGAACTCGGCCCAGTACTCGGGAATCCGCCCGAAGTTCTGCATGATCGCGTCGCGGCCGCTGGTGGTGCCGCCGTTCGGCACCTCGTCCGAGGTATGCCACTCCGCGTTCTCGGCAAAGTAGCCCGCAAGTGTCGCCATGTCGCCGCTCGAGAACGCGTCGTACGCGGCGCGTGCTGTGTCGACGTTACCCATCGTCAGTCCTCCTCTGATCGTCTGCCCGCCCGACCTCAAACTACCCCAAACAGATACAACCAATCCGGTGACCGCGCTCGACGTCGGCGACCCCGCCCCGGACTTCACCCTCGAAGGCACCGAGGGGACCTTCACCCTGAGCGAGCATCGCGGCGAGCGCGTCGTCCTGCTGTTCTACCCCGGCGACGACACCACGGTCTGCACGAAGCAGTTCTGCGCGTACCGCGACGCTGCCGAGGACATGGCCGAGCTCGATGCCACCTTCGTGGGGATCTCGACGCAGGGCCTCGAGTCGAAGGAGTCGTTCAAGGCCAAGTACGGGCTCACGACCCCGCTGCTCGCCGACCCCGATGGGGAGGCGTCGAGGGCGTTCGGCGTCTACGCGAAACGCTTCGGCGTCGCGAAGCGCACGGTCGTCATCGTCGACGAGCAGGGCAGGATCGCCCACCGGCACGAGAACTTCATGTCGATGACGTTCGACGACGTCGACACGCTGAAGACAGCCCTCGCGGAGCTCCCGACGCCGGCGAGCTAGCGGCGGGACTCGAAGAACGCCTGGAGTTGCGCCGCCGCTTCCGTGGCCAGCAGGCCGCCTGCGACCTCCGGGCGGTGGTTGAACGAGGGCTCGTCGAGGACGTTCAGGACCGAGCCGGCGGCGCCGGCCTTGGGGTCGGCGGTTCCGTAGATGACGGTCGGGACGCGGGCGAGCACGATCGCCCCGGCGCACATCGCGCAGGGCTCGAGGGTGACGTAGAGCGTCGTGAGCGGCAGCCTCCAGCCGCCGAGCTGCGACGCGGCCTGCCGCAGTACCAGCACCTCGGCATGGGCGGTCGGGTCCTGGCGGAGCTCGCGCTGGTTGCCCGCCTGGGCGAGCACCTCGCCGTCGCGGGCGAGGACGGCGCCGATCGGCACATCGCCGTGGCCGGCGGCCCGCTCGGCCTCACGCAGCGCCAGGAGCATCAGCTCCCGGTCGCGTTCGGTGAAGGCTGGGTCGTTCAGATCAGGTCGTGCGGACGATGTACACGCCGCAGGGGGCGTGGTGCGAGATCTTGTTCGGCACGCTGCCGAGCAGGAACCGGCGGGCGCCGGTCATCCCCTTGTTGCCGACGACGATCAGGTCGGCGCCGGTCTCCTCGGCCACGTCGAGGATCGCGTCGGCGGGATCGCCCTCGCGCGGGTGGACCCTCGCCTCGACGCCGGCCTCCTTCGCCTGGCCGGCCGCGGCCTCGAGGTAGGCGTTCACGTCCTCGCGCGGGCCGACGTTGTGGGCGATGTCGCCGGGCACCTGCTGGGCCTCCTCGCGGAGACGGTCCTGCGGCACGGGTTCGTATGCGCTCACGAAGTCCAGGGTCGCACCCGTGATGTTGGCGAGCTCGGTCGCATGCCGCACGGCGACAGCGGCGGTTTCCGATCCGTCGGTGCCTACAACGATTCGCTTGAACAAGAGACCCTCCTCGACCCGATAAGTGCGCCGCCATACTAACCGCGTGCCGCGCAGCTGGACGGTTTCCGTCGTAATCCTGGTGATCTGCCTGATCGCGTCGATCGTGATCGCGATCACCAAACTCGCCTGAGCTGCACGCCGTAGACTGGCCGCGATGGCGACGGTGCAGACGGTCACGGGCCCGGTCGACGCGGCGGAGCTGGGCACGACGCTGATCCACGAGCACCTCCTGGCCCGCGACGAGGCCGTCCTGGCGCAGTTCCCACAGCTCGGCACGACCGCCGGCGACCCCGTCCGCGCCGTCCCCACCGACGGCGCCGAGCAGGTCGCGATCGACTGCGCGACCGCGGTGATGGAGCGCGGTGTGAAGACGATCTGCGACCCGTCGGCCATGTTCCTCGGGCGGGATGTCGAGCTGATGCGCCGCGTCTCCGAGGCGACCGGCCTCCAGGTGGTGCCGGCGACCGGCATCTACACGTACGACCACCTCCCGACGGCGCTGATGACGCGCGACGCCGACGCGATCGCGGATCTGTTCGTTCACGACATCGAGCAGGGCATCCAGGGCACTGACATCAAGGCCGCCTTCATCAAGTGCGCGGCCGACGAGCCCGGGCTGACCGAGAACGTCGAGAAGGTCCACCGCGCCGCGGCCCGGGCGAGCGTGCGAACCGGCGCGCCGATCATGGCCCACTCGCGGCCGGCTGAGCGACACCGGCCCCGAGCAGGTCGCGATCTTCGAGGAGGAGGGTGCCGACCTCGCGCGGGTCCAGATCGCGCACACCGGCGACAGCGCCGACCTCGACTACATCGAGGGGCTGCTCGGGACAGGGCGTCTACGTCGGGCCTCGACCGCTTCGGGCTGGAGCTGTACCTGCCGTTCGACCAGCGGATCCCGACGGCACTGGCGCTGCTCGAGCGCGGCCACGCCGAGCGCCTGTTCCTCTCGGCCGACTACTGCGCGACGATCGACTGGTTCGCGCCCGGAGGTCGAGCAACAGATGCTCGACGCCGGGATGGCGAAGGACTGGGCCATGAACATCGTCCACGACAAGGTCCTCCCCGCCCTCCGCGAGGGCGGCATGACCGACGAGCAGGAGCAGACGATGCTGGTCGCCAACCCCGTGCGCTGGCTCACGGGCGAGCCCGCTTGACCCGCTCGCACCCGCGCACCCGGTCGCGGCGGTCGACGCGGGCGACGTCGTCGCCCGGGCCGCATTCGACCCGGTCGCGCGCGCCGCCGCGGGCGCGGATCACGTCGTCGCCCGGCCGCCGCGCAGCGTCCTGCCCCGTCCGCCCTTGACCTCGTCGGCGCCCAGCCGCGGCGACGCAGTCGTCGCCGCGCAGCCCGAGCGAGGCAGTCGTTGCCGGCGAGGCCGACCGGTCGCGCCCGCCGCCGCCGCGGATCCGGTCAGCGCCGTCGCAGCCGGCGGCTCGCCGGCGTCCGGGGTGCCGGGATCTCGGTTCGCGCAGGGACCCGCCCGCCGCTCCGGGGCGGCGGCCGGGCCCGTGGTCGACCACCGCGGGCGGCCGACGTTGCCCTGCTCGTCCACGGCGCGGACCGCCACGTAGCGCTCGGCCTCGGCCGGGATCGGCGTAGGTCTGCACGGCCTCGCCGGCGGCGACCGGCTCCGGCGCCCCGGCGAGCGGCGTCGGCGGCGGCGAACCTCGACTCGTCGATCGGCGCCGCCGAGGTCCGGACCTCGTAGGCGTCGCCCGCCCGCAGAGCAGGTCGTCGCCGGGGGCCCGGAAGGCGAGCGTCGTGCCGTCGCCGACGATGCTCGCCGTCGTACGGGCGCCCGGGCAGGACGGCGTCGCGGCGGGAGTCGCCCGAGTTGGCGTTGTCGTGGTGGAAGCGCGGCGAGGACGCGGGGGCGCACGGCGACGGCGCCGGTCTCGTAGGCGTTGAGGTAGCCGGAGCGGGTCAGGTTGACGACCACGCCGCGCGCGCCGGCGTCGGTGTCGAGCGTGCCGAAGCTGCCGAGCAGCGGCGTCGCGATCGTCCAGTCGCGTGCGTCAGCTTCGGCCACGCGCTCGAGGTCGGCAGCGCCGCCGGCGCCGATCGCGACCAGGTCCATGCTCGCGGTCCCGGCGACGACCTCCTCGCCGGGCAGGCCGCCGACGTCGCCGACCGCGGGGCCGGTCAGGAACTGCAGGTCGTTCACCGGCCGACCGGGCCACCCGGCAGCATCAGCCCGGTCTGCGTGTCCCAGGCGGCCGACGAAGTCCTGACCGCCCGCCTGGTACTCGTTCAGCGCCAGGTCGAGCGCCCGGATGACCCCGGTCGCCGGGCGCGATGAACGCCGGCTGCGAGCCGCCGAGGTCGCCGAACGCCGGCAGGCCGACGGCGGGCAGGACCGGCCGGTCGAGCTGGCCGACCGCCGGCCGAGACGTCGCTGGCGAAGCGTCTGCGGCTGGCCGCCCTCCTCGCCCGAGGCAGGAGGAGCCGTCGGCGTTCAGCAGGTAGGCCGAGGCCCGCCGCCGGGATCGTCCCGACCTTCGGGCCCGAGCCGCCGCGTCTGCGCAGTCGAGCGGCGGCGATCACCGGCGAGCCGTTGATCCCCTCGCCGACCAGCGGCAGCAGCTCGGCGAGCGCGATCCCGATCGGCCGCGGCCAGCCGCGCGACGAACGCGGTCGCGCCGGCGGCCGGGGCGTCGGGATCGCCGTCGGGGTCGATCGCGTAGACGCGCCCGTTGGCGAACTCGAGCAGGCCGGCGGGCTGCAGCAGGTTGAGCGACCGGGGACGACGGACGGCGGCGACGCCCACGGCCCCTCGTTGCCCTCGTCGACCGCGTACTCCTCGTTCGTGCCGACGACGATCTCGGGCCGCGGGTCGCCCGCGATGTCGCCGACCGCGGGCGTGTCGACGATCGGCCCCTGCTGGAGCGTCGGGCCCGGCCTGGTCGCCGAAGCTGACCGCGTGGGTCGACGGCGTCGACCGACTCGACCTTGGTCTCGTCCACGACCAGCACCGGGAAGCCGGGGACCTCGGTGCCGTCGTGCGTTCCAGGCGTAGACGTGGCGGTCGAGGCCCGGCGGCGATCAGCTCCAGCGCTGCCGCCGTCGTCGCGGTCGAGGTCGGCGAGCACCGGCGAGCCGAGGAAGCCGCGCTGGGTGCGGTTGCGGTGCCCGCGCGCGGACGTTCGCGAACGGCGCCAGCGGCTTGCCCGAGAACTCGGGCGCGGCCTCGCGCTCGAACACCCGCTCGCCGTCCGGGGCCCAGCCGTAGACCTGGCCCTCGAAGTCGGCGGCATAGACCTCGGGGACGCCGTCGTGGTCGGCGTCACCGACCGCGACGCCGGCGACGATCGCGCCGCCGAGGTCGGTCGAGACCGCGCCCGAGGCATAGGCCGCGGCGTCGGCGTGGTGCTCGCCGACGATCCCGGGCTGGTCGCCGCGCACCGGCCAGCCCGGGAGCTCGGCGACCTCGCCGGTCGCGGGCTCGCGGGTGTAGGCGTGGACGAAGCCGTCGCGGTGGCGACGATCAGCTCGTTGCGGTTGTCGCCGTCGAGGTCGGCGAACGCCGGCGAGGACTCGCCGTCGGCGCCGAGCTTGCGCGGGAAGCCGCGGAGCATGTCGGCGTCGCGGTGCAGGTACATCGCCCGCCGGTCCTCGCCGGTCATCGCCGGCGGGCCCGTCGATCGCTGGCGACGACCTTGACCACGAACCCGTACGGGCGCCGTGTTCGGCCGCCCCGACGCGCGTCTGCGACGCCGAGGCCCGGCTCGCGGCCGTCGAAGTCGCCGACCGCGTCGCCGGGAACCGCGCCCGCAGATCGGCGACGTCGAGCTCGGCGAGCGTCCCGGCGAACGACTCGGTCGGGAGCTGGTGCCGTCGCAGTGCGGCCGAGGGCACCGGCTCGAAGTCGCCGGGCGGCGTCGTCGGTGGTCGCGCGGTTGTTCGGGTAGTGGCCCGGGGCGACGAGCACGCGTGCAGGTGTAGCGGCGCGCCGCGCGCGTAGACCTCGCCCTCGACCGCGAGCGTCGCCTGGCTCGGGGTCGACCTGGTCGAACCACTCGGGCGACGTGATCTCGACCTCGGGCGGGATCGTCGAGCCCGCGGCCGGATCGCCGAACGGGCGCGGCACGCAGCGCGTTGACCGCGCGGCTCACGTTCGCCCGGCCGTAGCCGTAGAACTGGTCGTGCCCGCCCCGCGCCGGGTAGCGCTTCGAGGTCGGGATCAGCGAGACGACCGGCAGCAGCGTCGGGTCTCTCGATGCCCGCGGCCGAGGAACGGATCGGTGCAGGTCGGCAGTCGGCGCCAGGGTGCACGAGGGCTCCGGGTCCTGGCTGAAGTCGACGTCGTCGACCAGCGCCTGGCCGCCGACCGTCCCCGACGCCATCAGCTGGCGAACCTCGTTCGCGGTCACCGCGCAGGGTCTCCGCCTGCCGACGCGCTCGCAGTCCGGGATGCGGGTCGAGCTTGCCGCGGTCGAGCGCGTCGAGCGCCGCCGAGTAGATCAGCCCGGCGATCCCCGCGCCCGCGGCCGGTCGCGTCCGACGAGCAGCTCACCGACGGGATCGCGACCGTCATCTTGGCGTAGAAGTTGGTGCAGCCGTTGAACTTCAGGTAGCTGGTCGGCTGCTCGGTGAAGTCCGGCGGCAGCGGGTCGGGCAGGTCGGCGAACTCGGAGTACTGGGTCACCGAGTTGACCATGACCACGTGCGGCAGGCTCGAGGGCCAGTTGTTGTGCTGGGCGGCCTCGTCGGCGGCCGAGGCGATCACGGTGACGCCGTGGCGGTAGGCGTACTCGACCGCGTCGCGGGCGAGCGTGGTGTTGTTGATCGCGCCGAGCGCCTCCTGGATCACGAGCGCGCCGTTGTCGACCGCGTAGGTGACCGGCGGCGCCGAAGCGGTTCGAGTCGGCGATGAAGCTGTCGCCGACCCGCATGTGCATCGCCATGCAGTTCGGGCACGTCGCCACCCCGCCCTGGCCGTTCTCGGCCTCGGCGACCGAGTCCTGCGCCTCGCCGGTGCCGTGCCCGTACTGGACGTCGTCGTAGGGGTCGTTGTCGTCGTCGAGGAAGTCCCAGCCGACCATGTCGTCGACGTAGCCGTTGCCGTCGTCGTCGGCGCCGTCGGAGAAGGCGATCAGCAGGTCCTGCGGGCTCGAGCATGCCCGGCGGTCCGACGCCGAGCGGCGGCGTCCGACGGCGACGCGCGTCGTCGCAGGAGTAGTCGAGCAGGTTGAAGACGCCGTCGCCGTTCAGGTCGTGGCCGGCTGCCGTCGTACGGGCCGGCCGGCGAGCAGTCCTCGCCGGGCTCGTTCGGGCGTCGCGCGAGGCCGTCGTTGCGCGGCGCCGGCGCCTCGCCCGGGTTGATCGCGCGTCGTGAAGCGCAGGTTCCGCATCGCGCCGGCGTCGTTCCACTTGATCCCCGAGTCGAGCACCGCGATCACGCACGTCCGGGCCGCCCGGTCGTCACCTGCCAGGCGGTGTCGACCCCGGCGTCGGCGTCGCCGATGTGGGCGCCGCGGACGCCGTTGAGCTCCGCCGGGTTGGCGTTGACGGCGACGTTGCCCGGGCTCCGGCGTCGCCGCGTACATCCAGGTCTCCTTCTCCGAGAGGTCCGCCGGGCACCTGGCCCGGCATCGAGGTAGAGGTCGGCGTAGTCCGTCGGTGTCGCTGCCCGCGCGCGAGTACGGGAACTCCGCCAGCGCCGGCGCCGCCGCCAAGCCCACGGCAACCGCAGCGACCCCGCCGCCACAACCGCCGAGCGACGGATAACCGGACACTCGTGTCCGGAAATACGTCTTTCGCCGATTGGCGGGCTGGGGCGCATCAGCTGCGGTTGACCGTTTCGCAGGCGCCGCGCCCGGTCGCGGCGGTCGATGCGAGCGACGTCGTTGCCCGGGCCGCACTGCACCCTGTCGCGCTCGCGGCCGCGAGCGCGGAGCTTGTCGTCGCCGGGGCCGGCGACCAGCTTGTCGCGACCGCGGCCGCCCGCGAGGCAGTCGTCGCCGCCGCGGCCCGAGGATGCGGTCGTTGCCGGCGAGGCCGACGATCCGGTCGCCGCCCGGCGGTGCCGCGCAGGCGCTCGGCCCGCGTCGGTGCCGCGGATCGCGGTTCGCGCAGGCGGCCCGGGCCGGGGCCCGCCCCGGTCGGGGCAGCTCGACGTCGGCGCACCAGCCCCCAGTTGCCCGCCTCGTCGCGGTAGAAGACGCCGGCGTGGGTGGCGTCGCCGAGCTCCGCGGCGGTCAGCGAGATCGCCGACTCCGGCCGCGCCCGGCGCCCCGGCGTCGCCCTCGAGCGCCTGGTCGCCGTCGGCCGGGATCCGAGATCGGCCCGTCCGCGAGCAGCACGCGGAAGCGCGCCGCGGCGCCGCAGCGCCAGTCGTCGCCCGGCGCCGCCCAGCCCAGCGTGACCGGGCCGACCTCGGCGTCGAGCGCGGCGTCGAGCCCGGTCGGCGTGCCGGGCGGGCCGCGCGTCGTGGCCGTAGTTGTTGGTCCCGTGCTCGTCGTGGTGGAAGGTCCACCACTCCGCGTTGGTCGCGCTCCCGCCCGCGTCGCAGGCCGGCGCGCCGGTCGCCCACAGGAACGACCAGCCCTCGCGGGTCAGCGCCGCAACCTCGAGGTCGCCGTCGCCGTCGGCGTCGCCCACGGACGGCGTCGCCTGGGTCCAGCCACCGGTGAACTTGGGCCAGCCCGCGGCCTCGGCGCCGGCGGCGCCGTAGGCGTGGAGCTGGTAGAGGCCGGTGCCGTAGAGGGCCTGGCGGTCGGTGCCCGAGCGCCGACGTTGGCGATCGCGGGCTGGGCGAGGAGCTGGAAGTCGTCGGTCGCGCGCGGATAGCCCGGCAGCCCCGCGCCCGTCTGTCGGATCCCACGCCTGGACGACGTGCGCGAACGGGAGGTTCTGGTTCGCCGCCAGCAGGTTGGCGGCGCCCGCGGCCGTGAGCCCGCCCTTGAACACGCTCGGCGCGGAGCCGGACAGCGCGCCGATCGACGCGTAGTCGGCCAGGTTGACCACCGGCGTCGGGTCGAGCGAGTTGCCGGCGAGGCTGTCGAACGCGGTCACGGTCGAGGCGTCGCCGTCGACGACGCGGGTGCCGCCAAGGCCCAGCGATGTCGCGGCCGAGACGACCACCTCGTCGTCGCCGTCGCCGTCCTCGTCGAACACCGCGGCGTCGTGGCCCGGGAGCACCAGCGGCAGCAGGTCGCCCGCGGCCACGCCCGACCCGCGCCGGCCAACCCTCCACCGGTGTGCCGTCGCCGTGGAGGGCGTAGACGGGGTTCGAGCCCGTCGACGACCCGAGCAGCGCGTTGAAGAGGTCGAACGGGCTCGGCGGGAGCCCCGGGTCGCCGGGGATGACCTCGTTCGTCGCGATGACCACCTCGGGCGGCGCCTCGCCGTCGAGCTCGGCGATCGCCGGCGAGGTGACGATCTCGGCGCCCGCTGCGTCCTCCGACGCGAGCTTCACCGGGAATCCGGGGAGCGGCTCGCCCTCGCCGTCCCACGCGTAGACGTGCTGGTCCATCGAGCCGGCGACGACGTCGAGCTCGCCCGTCGCCGTCGAGGTCGGCGAGCGCCGGCGCGCCGAAGAACCCGCGCTTGATGTGGTTGTCCGAGGTGATCGCGCGGTCGGCGGCGTCGAAGCACGGCTCGGGGGCGCCGCTGACGCAGGGCTCCGACAGCGCCGGGTCGATCCGCACCGGGAACCCGGCGAGCGGGTCGCCGTGGCGGTCCCACGCGTAGACGTGCTCGCCGGCGGTGACCACCACGTCGGGCGCGAGGTCGCCGTCGAGGTCGCCGATCGCCGGCGCCCGCGGCGTCTCGAGCGGCGCGCCGCCGGTCGCCGCCGGCACGCCGTGGGCGTCGGCGACCGCGCAGCGGCAGCGTGTGCACCGGCTCGCCGCCGTTCCAGCTCGGCGAGCGGGTCGCCGCCGGAGTCGAGCACGAAGATCTCGCCGCTCGAGGTCGGCTGGATCACGTCCAGCGCGTTGTCGCCGTCGAGGTCGAAGAGGCGCGGCGGCACCTCGCCGCCCGAGCCGGTGATCCGCGCCGCGGCGTCGGAGCCGGCGCCCAGCGGCCGGGGCCAGCCGGGCAGGTTGCCGTCGTCGCGGTAGGCGAACAGCGTCTTGCGATAGCGGCCGATGTTGCTCGGGTCGCCGGCGTCGTGGACCGTGAGCCGGATCTGGAACGAGTGACGCTCGGGATCGGGATCCGGGTAGGGGTCGCCGGGCGGATCGGAGAGGGTCGCCGACCGGCCGCCCGAAGTCGTCGTGCGACGCTGCCGTCGCAGGTGTCGGCGAGGCGAGTCGAGCAGCGATTTCGAAAGCGTTCCGAGCAGCCCGTCGCCGGGCGCCGGTGCCGCTGGCGCCCGGCACCGGCGCGAACGCGCTGTCGAGAGCGTCCGCCCCGCACGCGTACTCCAGCTCCCAGGCGCCGACGCCCGCGTCCGAGTGCGGCGCCGCAACCCGGCCCGCGTACCTCGAGGCCCTCCGGGCCGACACGGTCGACGTTGATCGGCGCGAACCAGTCCGGCGCGTCCAGCTGCGCCTCGGGCGGGATCCGCTCGCCGGCGATCCGCTTCATCGCTGCCGCCAGGTTGACCCGGCCGTAGCCGAAGTGCGGGTCCCAGCCCGGGTTCGCCTTGTCGGCCGGGCCGAGGACGCCGGTGTTTGCCGGCAGCACGTCCTCCGCCGTCATCGTCAGGAGCTGGCGGATCTCGTTGCCGGACAGCGGATCGTCGTCGCCGAACACCTCGCGTCCGTAGGACGCCAGCAGCCCCGCCGCGCCGGAGGCCTGCCCCGTGTTCTCCGAGCCGGTCGCGCCCATCAGGACGATGTCGGCCTTGCCGCCGTACTGCGTCAGGTTCGCGTTGCGGAAGAAGCTGGTGGTCGGCGGCTGCAGGCTCGGCGTCAGGCCGATGTCGCCAAGCAGCCCGAAGAGCTGGTCGCACGCCTCCTCGGCCTCGGGCGGGATCGAGATCACGTCGCCGATCACGGGCAGGCCGATGCCGCCGCAGCCCTCGAAGGGCGCGGTGTCGGGCAGCGCGCCCGCGACGTAGATCGCCTCGTTGTAGTTCGTCGGGTAGTTGTGGTTCGCGCGAGTTGATGTCGCTCGAGACCAGGGTCAGCGCAAGGCCCTTCGAGTCGGCGTACTCGATACGCGCGGCGCGCGAAGCGGGTGTTGGTGATGCCGCCGTTGGCACCCTCCACGACGCTGGCGCCGTTGTCGGCGGCATAGACGACGGCGAGCGCGTGGAAGTCGGTGGGGACGACGAACGTGTCCCAGATCCGCAGCGGCATGATCTGGCAGTCCGGGCAGATGCCGGCGCCGCCGAGACCGTTGTTGGTCCGCGCGGCGGCCTCGCGGGCGCGTCCCGACCCGTGGCCGTTCGCCGAGCAGCAGCTCGAGGCGTCGAACGGGTCGTTGTCGTCGTCGAAGAAGTCCCAGCCGGCGATGTCGTCGACGTAGCCGTTCGCGTCGCGCGTCGCTGACGTCCGAGAAGGCGGCGATCAGGTCGGAGCCGTCGAGCAGGTCGTCGGCCTCCTCGTCCCCGCCCGCGGGACCGACCCGCGAGTCACAGGCGAAGTCGCGCACGTTGAAGGCGCCGTCGCCGTTGGCGTCGTCGGCCGCCGTGAACGCGGCGCACGCGGGGCCGCCGCCGACCGGATCGGCGCGGTCCGCCTGCGGCTGCGGCAGCTCGGCCTCGTTCAGGTGGATCTGCTCCACCAGCTCGCGGTCCTGCCACCTGATCCCGGTGTCGAGGATCGCGATGACCGTGTCCGGGTCGCCGGTCGAGTACTTCCAGGCGGTGTCGGCGCGGATCCCCGCGATCTGGGCGCACTGCGGGTCGCCGGCGGCGACGTTCGCGGCCCGGCCCTGAGCGTCGAGCTGCGAGCAGTCCACGTACGGGGTCGCGGCGAGCGGGTGCGGCTCGGGCGGCCAGCGGGGTGGCGTTCGCGGTGTCCGGGGCTGAACCCGAACAGCCGGTACTGCTCCGAGAAGTAGCTGCCACAGCTCGGGTCACCCTGGGCGTCGTCCAGCTCGCAGTCGTCGAAGTCCGGGTCGTTGGGGGTGTTCGCGCGCGGGCTCTCGCCCGGGTCCGTGCCCGGGAACGCCGCGAGCGCGCCGGCGGGCAGCGCGAGCGCCAGCGCGCAGAACCAGAGCGCGGTGCGCCCAGTGAGGCGAGCTCCTCCCATACGCGCTTTCGAGCCTAGTGCCGAAGGTCACGGCGTGCGCCAATCGCTAGGGTCAGGCCCATGTCAACCGCTGTGATGCACACCAACGCCGGACCGATCACCCTCGAGCTTTTCGACGACGACGCGCCGAAGACCGTCGAGAACTTCCGCAAGCTCGCGGGCGACGGCTTCTACGACGGCCTCGTCTTCCACCGCGTGATCCCCGACTTCATGATCCAGGGCGGCTGCCCGGAGGGCACCGGCACCGGCGGCCCCGGCTATGAGTTCGAGGACGAGTTCAACGACCACAAGGTCGAGCGCGGGGCGCTCGCGATGGCCAACGCCGGGCCGAACACGAACGGCTCGCAGTTCTTCATCGTCACGATCGACCGCGGCCGACTGGCTCGACGGCAAGCACACCGTGTTCGGCCGAGTCGCCGACGGGATGGACGCCGTGGACGCGATCGAGGGCACCCGAACCGGCGCCGGCGACAAGCCGGTCGAGCCGCAGACGATCGAACGCGTCGAGCTGGACCCGGGCGCCTGAGCACGACGAGCTACACGTCGGCGACCCCCGGTTCGACGACTGGGAGGTCGTCCGCGACTTCGAGGACCTCGATTCGGGGCGCGCCTGGCGCCAGCACCTGACGGAGCTGGGAATCGAGGCGGTGCTGACGACCGACTGGCCGCTCGACCGCTTCGGCCGCGGCGACGTCGCCCTGAGGGTGCCGCCCGGCCGCTGGAGCGAGGCGGAGGAGGCGCTCGGCGAGTCCTCAGTTCGTGCGGTGGCTGACCGTCGCCGTCGCCTGGGCCGTCGGCTTGACCACCACGTAGTCGACGTTCACGTGCGGCGGCCGGGTGACGGTGAACGCGATCACCTCCGCGACGTCGGCCGCAGTCAGCGGCTCGATCCCCCGATAGACGTCGGCGGCGCGCTCGGCGTCGCCGCCGAAGCGCACCAGCGAGAACTCGGTCTCGACCATCCCGGGCGCAACCTCGGTGACCCTGATCGGCTTACCCAGCAGCTCGAGCCGGAGCGTGCGGCACAGCGCGTTGACGGCGTGCTTGGCGGCGGTGTAGCCGGCGCCGCCGGGATAGACCTCGACGCCCGCGATCGAGCCGATCACCACCACGTGCCCGTCGCCGCCCCGCTCCAGCGCCGGCAGGAGCGCCTTCGTCACCCGCTCCACCCCGAGCACGTTCGTCTCGTACATCGCCCGCCACTGCTCCTCGTCGGCCTCGGCGACCGGCGCCAGGCCCAGAGCGCCGCCGGCGCTGTGGACGACCACGTCGACCTCGTCCAGGGCCGCGGCCAGGTTCGCGACCGACTCGGGATCGGTGACGTCGAGTGCGAGCGCCTCGCCGCCGACCTCGCGGGCGAGCTCCTCGCAGCGCTCGACGCGCCGCGCCGCGGCCACCGTGCGGAGCCCCGCGGCGGCGAGCGCACGCACGGCCTCCGCGCCGATCCCGCTCGAAGCGCCGGTTACCAGCGCTGTTCGCTGCCTGGCCTGCACGCGGCGACTCTACGGCCTGCGAGGATGCAGGCGTGGAACGGAACGAGCCCGAACCACCGGCCCCGCCGGACGAGCCGACCGAGACGGAGCTTGAGGCCGAGGCGCCGCCGACCGGCAAGCTCTCGACCGACCCGCGCCTGCTCGCGGTGGCCAAGGCGCTGCGGAAGGTGCTGCCCGGCGACAGCCAGTTCGGCGAGGACCCGCTCTCGACCGCCGGTGCCAAGCCCAGCCAGAACCTCGGCCGCCACCTCGCCGAGGCGACCGCGGAGCGGCCAACGCTGCTCCGCGAGGCGGGCCTGACCGCGCTCCAGGTCTGGGACGCGATGGGCCAGACGATGGGCCGCATCCCGGTCAAGGCCGACCTGACGATCGCCTTCACCGACCTGGTCGATTTCTCCTCGTGGTCGTTGAAGGCCGGCGACGATGCCGCGGTCGTGCTCCTGCGCGAGGTCAGCGTCGCGATCGAGCCGCCCGTGGCGGAACACACCGGCAAGGTCGTGAAGCGCCTCGGCGACGGGATGATGGCCGTCTTCGCGGATACCACCGACGCCCTCGAGGCGGTCCAGGAGGCGCAGCAGCGCCTGGCCGGCGTCGAGGTCCAGGGCTACCGGCCGCGCCTGCGCGCCGGCATGCACGTCGGTCGGCCCGAGCGGGTCGGCGACGACTACTTCGGGGTGGACGTGAACATCGCGGCTCGCGTCGCCGAGGCCGCGTCGGCGAGCGAGATCCTGGTCTCCGACCGCGCGCTTGCGGAGCTTGACCAGGACCGGTTCAAGGCCAAGCGCAAGCTCCTGTTCCGGGCGAAGGGCGTCCCCGCCGAGGTCAAGGTCTACTCGGTGCGAGCAGCCTAGGCGCGTCAGGCCAGCGTCTGGATCATCAGGAACGCCGAGACCACCAGCTGCCCCTAGCGGCGGCCCGAATGCCGGCGGCCGCCGTGCTGGCGGCGCTGGCGGTTGTTGCCGCTGCCGTTGCCATTGCCGACGTGGCGGACGCCGGCCGCGGCGAACTCGTGGCGCAGGTCGAGGGCGCGGGCGATGCGACCCACGTCGTGGGCCTGGTCGGCCATCACGAACGTCACGCCGACGCCGCTGTCGCCGGCTCGAGCGGTGCGCCCGATCCGGTGCACGTAGCCCTCGCGGTCCTCGGGCGGGTCGAAGTTGATGACGTGCGTGATCCCACGGACGTCGATGCCGCGAGCCGCCACGTCGGTGGCGATCAGGGCGTCCAGGCGGCCCTTCTCGAACGACGCGAGCGCCCGGGTGCGGTTGCCCTGGGACTTACCGCCGTGCATCGCGGCGGCGTTGACGCCGCGCGCGGCAAGGCGCTTGGCCAGGCGATCGGCACCCCGCCTGGTCCGCACGAAGACGAGTGAGAGGCCGTCGTGCTGCTCCTTGAGCTCCTTGACCAGAGCGTTCAGCTTGTGCTCATGCTCGACGCCGACGAAGCGGTGCTCGATGTCGGGACGCGATTCCTCGGTGACCAGGTTCTCGTGGCGCCGAGCGTTACGGGTATGTCTCTTGGCGAGGCCATCGACCTCGCCCTGGAGCGTGGCCGAGAACAGCAGGGTCTGGCGGTTCGACGGAGTGAGTTTCAGGATGCGCTCGACGTCCGGACGGAAGCCCATGTCGAGCATCCGGTCGGCCTCGTCGAGGACCATGACCGCGACGTGCTCCAAGGAAACGGCGCGGCGGTCGAGCAGGTCGAGCAGGCGGCCCGGGGTCGCGACCAGGAGGTGCGCCTTGCGGGCCCGGTTGATCTGGGGCTGGATGCCAACCCCACCGAACACGGCCAGAGTGTTGAGGCCGCGCGCTGTGGCGAGCGGCCGCGCCTCGTCGACGATCTGCGCCGCGAGCTCGCGGGTCGGGGCCAGGATCAGCGCCGCCGGTCGGCGGGCGTTCGATTCGAGCCGGTCGATGATCGGCGCGATGAACGCGAGCGTCTTGCCCGACCCGGTCGGTGACTGGGCCAGGACATCGTGCCCGGCCAGAACGTCCGGGACGACGACGCTCTGGATGGGGAACGCTTCCGTGATCCCCTGCTTGGTGAGTTGGCTCGCGACAGGGCGCGAGATGCCGAGATCGGCAAATGACTGTGACATTTTGTGTGCTCCTTTCGCGGCCGTTGGCCACGGGGCAGTTCGGGAGATTCGATTCGGACCCGAACTGCGACTGAGCGCACTAAGGACTGAGACGAAACCTCACGGACGAACATACGTCCGTGTCAGAGACGGTAGCAGCACCGCCAACCATTGGCGCCGCGCTTGCGTTTGGTGCTAGCCGGCGCCCGCCGAAGCGGGCTTGGCCGAGACGCGCTCCTCGCGGGCGTGGCGCCGCGCCTCGGCGAAGGTGACGAGGCGGCCGCGCTTCTCGTCCCAAAGCTTCAGGCGAACGCAGCGGATGCCCTGCCAGAAGGTGAGGATCGGGACCTGATGGAAGATCTCGTTGTCGTCGTGCGCGCTCTGGAGGTTGTAGTTCGGGATGCGCGCGTTCAGGTGGTGGACGTGATGCAGGCCGATGTTGCCGGTGAAGAACTGGAGGGGCTGCGGGAGCTTCAGGTAGGAGCTGCCCTGCAGCGCAGCCTCGGTGTAGCTCCAGTTCTCCGAGTTCTCCCAATAGACGTCCTCGAACTGGTGCTGCACGTAGAACAGCCAGACGCCGGCCGTCCCCGCGAGCATCACGGTCGGAAGCTGGATCAGCAGATACTCCCACCAGCCGATCGCGAAGCAGATCCCCGTGATCGCGATCACGAGGACGACGTTGGTCCAGATCACGCTGCGCCGCATCTGCTTCGTCGGGTTCTTCGGCATGAACCGGGGCCCGATCACCAGCGACCAGAGCGGGCCGATCCCGAACATGACAAGCGGATGGCGGAAGAGCCAGTAACCGAGCCGGCCCTTCCATTCCTTCTCCTGGTACTCGGCGACGGTCAGCGTCGGGACGTCGCCGGTGCCGCGGCGGTCGAGGTCACCCGCGCTGCCGTGGTGGGCGACGTGATGGTGGCGCCAGTTGTGGAACGGGTGCATGACCAGCAGGCCGGTGAAGACGCCGAGGCGGTTGTTCCACCTGCGCGACGGCAGGAACGAGCCGTGGGTGCAGTCATGGAAGATGATGAAGGTGCGCAGCAGGAAGCCGGACGCCGGTATCGCAACCGCGAGCACGAGCCAGTACGACACGTCGAGCAGCTGGTACATGACGACCATCAGCGCCAGGTAGGGGACGACCGAGGTCGCGAGGTCCAGCAGGCTCAGCCCGAGGCGCGGCTCGGCGTAAGGATCGAGCGCAGACGCCCATTCTGGCCGCCGACGCGTGGCGGTCTCGGTCCCCGTCATCACCACCGAGGATAGTCCACTGAGGTTAGGCGTGCCTAATCGCTCGATGCGAACCCCCCAAACGGGGGAGGGCGCCGCCGCGGTAGCGTGCGCGGGCGTGACGCTCCCCTCCTCGCCGTCGACGGCCCGTCGCTGCTCTACCGCGCGTTCTACGCGCTGCCCGACTCGATCAAGGACGGCTCGGGCCGGCCGGTGAACGCCCTGCTCGGCACCACGAACATCGTGCTCCAGGAGATCGAGCGCCACGAGCCCGCGCGCCGTGGTGCTGTGCTTCGGTGCCGAGGCCGCCGAGTACCGCGTCGAGCTCCACTCGGGCTACCACGCCGACCGGCCCGAGGTGCCCGGACGACCTGCAGCCCCAGTGGGACCAGGTCGCCCGAGTTCTTCGGCGCGTTCGGCTGGATCGTCAGCGCGCACGAGACGCTCGAGGCCGACGATCTGCTCGGCAGCTACGCGCGGCTCGAGACCGAGGCCGGCGGCCGGGCGCTGCTCCTGACCGGCGACCGCGACATGTTCCAGTGCGCCTCCGACGTGGTGCGCGTGCTCTATCTGACCACCGGCACCCGCGGGGCCGTCGAGGTCGGCCCGGACGAGGTGCGCGAGCGCTACGGGATCCCGCCCGAGCAGGTCCCCGACTTCATCGCGCTGCGCGGCGACCCCTCGGACGGGATCCCGGGCGCCAAGGGCGTCGGCGCCGAAGACCGCGGCCGACCTGCTGCGCGAGCACGGCTCGCTCGAGGGGGTCCTCGAGCACGCGATCCGCGAGACGCGCCCGGCGCTGCGCAAGAACCTGCTGGGCGCCGCGCGAGGACCTGCTCGCGTTCAAGGACATGGCGACGCTGCGCGACGCCGGCGTCAAGCGGCCGCCGGACACGCCCACAGACTGGGCGGGCGGGGCGCAGGCGGCGGCGAAGCGCGGCATGAACCGGCTCGCCGAGCGCCTCGAGAAGATCGGGGTTGACACAACTGCCTGATTGTGTAAAGTGAGTGTACGCAGCGTGGTCCGCTGTCGAAAACGCTCACGAGTCCCTGGTTAGGAGGGCAACACCGATGACCACCGCCGTCGCCGGCGAGCAACCGCTCGAAGCAAGCTGGACCGACCCGAAGCGCTACCTCTGGCTGCTCGGGCTGATCGTCCCCACCGTCCCGTTCATCGCCTACGGGCTGGTCGAGCTGACCGGGCTCGAGATCATGTGGTGGGCCGGCCCGTTCGTCGTCTTCTTCCTGATCCCGTTCCTCGACGCGGTGATCGGCAAGGACTCGGCAAACCCGCCCGACTCCGCGATCAAGTGGCTCGAGCAGGACCGCTACTACCGCTGGTGCACGTACGCTCTTCCTTCCGATCCAGTTCGCGGCGCTCGTCTTCTGCTGCTCGCAGTGGTCGAGCGGCGACCTCTCCTTCCTCGCCGCGCTCGGGCTCGCGATCTCGATGGCGATGGTGTCCGGGATCGCGATCAACACCGCCCACGAGCTCGGCCACAAGACCAAGAAGTACGAGAAGTGGCTCGCGAAGATCGCCCTCTCGACCAGCGCGTACGGCCACTTCTTCATCGAGCACAACCGCGGCCACCACGTCCGGGTCGCGACGCCCGAGGACCCGGCCTCCTCGCGGCTCGGCGAGAGCTTCTGGGAGTTCCTCCCGCGCACGGTGTGGGGCAGCCTGACCTCGGCGCTGCATCTCGAGAAGGTTCGCCTCGACCGGCTCGACAAGCCGTTCTTCTCGATCCACAACGACATCCTGAACGCGTGGGCGATGACCGTCGTCCTGTTCGGGGCGCTGGTCGCGATCTTCGGGATCGAGGTCCTGCCGTGGCTGCTGCTCCAGGCGGCCGTCGGCGCCTCGCTGCTCGAGGTCGTCAACTACCTCGAGCACTACGGCCTGCTGCGCCAGAAGCAGGAGGACGGGCGCTACGAGCGCTGCCGCCCGGAGCACTCGTGGAACTCGGACAACGTCGCCTCGAACGTGTTCCTCTACCACCTGCAGCGCCACTCCGACCACCACGCGAACCCGACCCGCCGCTACCAGGCGCTGCGGCATTTCGAGGACCTGCCGGAGCTGCCGTCGGGCTACGCGACGATGATCGTGCTCGCGTACGCCACGCCGCTCTGGTGGCGCGTGATCGACCCGATGGTCGTCGCGCACTACGGCGGCGACGTGACGAAGGCCAACATCCTGCCGCGCAAGCGGGACAAGATCCTCGCCAAGTACGGGGCCGGCGAGCCGGCGGCGGCGGCCTGATCATGGCCGCCTATCGCTGTCCGGTCTGCGAGTACGTCTACGACGAGGCCGAGGGCGCCCCGCGCGAGGGGTTCCCGGCGGGCACCCCGTGGAGCGAGGTGCCGGACGACTGGAACTGCCCCGACTGCGGGGTGCGCGACAAGGTCGACTTCGAGCCCGTGGCGGAGGACTAGTGGAGGCGGCCCGCAAGCCGTTCGCGGACGCCTCGCGCGACCTGCTGCGCGACACGGTCCTCGACGCGGTCGGCGAGCTCGCGACGGCGCGCCCGTGGTCCGAGGTGACGATGGCCGAGGTCGCGCTCGCCGCCGGGCGTCAGCCGCCAGACCCTCTACAACACGTTCGGCTCGCGCCAGGAGCTGGCGCAGGCCTACGTGATGCGCGAGGCCGAGCGCTTCGTCGACGCGGTCGCCGACGCGATCCGCTCCCGGCCGCACGACCCGCGCGGCGCGCTCCGCGCCGCGCTCGAGATCTTCCTCGGCGCGGCGGAGACCCACCCGTTGATCAAGGCGGTCGCCTCGGCCGAGTCGGGCGACGAGTTCCTGCCCCTGGTCACCACTCGCGGCGGGCCGCTGGTCGCCGACGTGACCGAGCGGCTCGGCGAGCTGATGCTGCGAGACCTGGCCCGGGCTTCCCGCGGGCGAGGCCAGGCTGGTTGCCGACGCCTGATCCGCCTCGCGATCAGCCACGCGGCGCTGCCCGCCGCGGCGCCGGCGCGCACGGCGGACTCGATCTCGCGCATCCTGGGCCCCTACGTGGATCAGCTGCTGGCGGAGGTTCAGGCTCAGGCGTAGCGGCGGGCCGCGTCGCCCACCGCGGCGCCGTACGAGCCGCCGAACAGGACCGCGTGGACGAGCAGCGGCAGCAGCTGCCACAGCGCGACCCGCTCGCCGTGCCCCTCGGCCAGCGGGTGGCTCTCCTCGTAGGCCGCGAAGACGCGCGCATTGGGGGCGCCGAACAGCCGGAGCATCGCGAGGTCGACCTCCCGATGGCCGCCGTACGCGGCCGGGTCGATCAGCCTCGCACGGCCGTCGGGCCCGGGCAGGACGTTCCCGCTCCAGAGGTCGCCGTGGAGCCGCGCGGGCGGCTCCGCCGGGCCGGCCAGCTCGGCGAGCCGGTCGCAGACGGATTCCACGGCCGCGCTGTCCGCCGCGCCGAGGGCGCCGCCGTCCCGCGCCTGCGCGACCAGCGGCAGGACGAGGTCGCGCGCATAGAAGTCGAGCCAGCTCTCGCGCTCGCGCACCTGAAGGCGCGCCAGGCCGATTCGCAGGGTGTCGTCGGGCGAGTCCGGCGGCAGGGCGCCGTGCGCGGGAGCGCCCGCCCGATGGAGCGCCGCGAGGTCGTGGCCGAGCTGCTCGGCGCCGGCCGCGCCGAGCGAGCCGGGCTCGATCCGCTCGAGCGCCAGCGACGGCGGGTCGTCGCCCACTTCGAGGATCCGCGGAACCGGAGCGCCCGCCGCCGCGAGCCAGCGCAGGCCGGCGGCCTCGGCCTCGAAGTCGGCGACGGTCGCGCCCGCCCGCGTCTTCACGAACCGATCGGGCGTGGCCGCGCTCACGTCGCCCGGGCCGGCCGGATCTCCTCTAGCAGCGCCGCGCAGCAGCGCTCGACGATCTCGAGGACCTCGGCGAACCCCTCGTCCCCGCCGTAGTAGGGATCGGGAACGTCGGCCGCGACGCCGTCGCCGTACTCGCGCAGGAGCCGCACCTTTCGCCGCGCGGCGTCGCCGGGCGCGAGCCGCAGCAGCGCGTCGCGATTCGAGCGGTCCATCGCGATCAGCAGGTCGAACGCCTCGAAGTCGGCGGCGTCCACCAGACGCGCCGCTCCGGTCAGCTCCACCCCCCGCCGCGTGGCGGCCGCGACCGCGCGCGGGTCTGGCGGGTCGCCCATGTGCCAATCGCCGGTCCCCGCGCTCTCCACCTGGATCTAGCCGACCAGCCCGGCCTCGGCCACGAGCCCTCGCATGACCGCCTCGGCGGTCGGCGAGCGACAGATGTTGCCCAGGCAGACGAACAGGATGCGGGTCGGCGGGCTGCGGTCTTGATCGTCAGCCGGCAACCGTGGCCCGCAGGTGCTCGACCGTCCGCTCGAGCGCCTCCCGGAGGGAGATCGCCGGCTCGTAGCCCAGCGACTCCCGCGCGCGGGTGATGTCGGCCAGCGAGTGGCGTACGTCCCCGGGCCTCGACTCCACGTGGACCGCCTCGGCGTCGCTGCCGGTGACGGCGCGCAACTCGTCCAGGAGCTGGTTCAGGCTGATGCGCTCGCCGCAGGCGACGTTGAACGTCTCCCCGGCAACGTCGCTCGCCGCCGCGGCCAGGATGTTCGCGGCGACGGTGTTGTCGATGTAGGTGAAGTCGCGCGACTGCTCGCCATCGCCGTGGACCGTGGGCGAGCGGTTCTCGAGCAGCGCCGTGATGAACCGGGGGACGACGGCCGCGTACTCGGAGAGCGGGTCCTGGCCGCGGCCCGAAGACGTTGAAGTAGCGCAGGGCGACGGTCTCGAGCCCATAGACCTGGTGGAACGCGCGGCAGTAGCCCTCCGCCGCCAGCTTGCCGACGGCGTACGGTGCGATCGGCAGCGCCGGCAGCGCCTCGCGCGCCGGCAGCTCGCGGTTGAGGCCGTAGACCGACGAGGACGAGGCGAAGACGACCCGCCGCACGCCCTCGTCCCGCGCGGCGAGCAGGACGTTCAGCGTCCCGGTGACGTTCGTCTCGTGGCTCGTCAGCGGATCCTGGATCGAGCGGGGCACCGAGGGCAGAGCGGCCTGGTGGAAGACCAGCTCGCAGCCCTTGACGGCGTTGTGGACGCGCTCATAGCTGCGGATGTCGCCCTCGACCAGCTCGATGTCGTCGAGGAGCGGCATCAGGTTCGCGCGCCTACCGGTGGCGAAGTTGTCCAGGACGCGCACTCGGTGGCCGTCCCGGAGCAGCCGCTCGGCGAGGTGCGAGCCGATGAACCCCGCCCCTCCCGTGACAAGCACGCTCGAGCCCGCCGCCATAGTGCGCGACTCTAACGGTCGTGCCTAGACACGCGGGGTCAGACCCCGCCCGGGGTCTGACCCACAGTTGATGCAGAGTTGTTCGGGGGTCTGACCCCAGCTGGTGGTTATGCGGCCTCGCTGTAGGCGGGCTCGGCGTTCCGGTCGAGCTCCAGCTCGGCGAGCTCCGGGGCGGTCTCGCCCTCGGCGGCGGATTCCGGCTTCAGCACCGAGACCGCCAGCGCGATCGCCGCCGCGAGGAATCCGACCGCCACGAAGTACGCGAGCTGGTAGCCGTCCACCAGCGCGGTCGCCTCCGCGACGCCGTCCGCGACGAGGGTCTCGGTCCGCGTCGTCGAGAGCGTCGCGAGGACCGCGAGCCCGACCGCGCCGCCGACCTGGAGCGTGGTGTTCACCAATCCGCTCGCGAGGCCCGCGTCCTCCGGCGTGGCGCTCGACATCGCGAGCGTCATCATCGACGGGAAGGTCAGCCCGGCGCCGACTCCGAGCAGGATCATCGTCGGCAGCAGGTCGGTCACGTAGTCGCCGGCGACCGGCACCTGCGTGAACAGCAGCAACCCGGCGGTCACGAGCAGGAGGCCCGGCAGGAGCGTCGCCCGCGCGCCGAACCGCGTGACCAGGCGATCGGTGACTCCCAGCGAGAACACCCCGATCAGGCCCGCGACCGGGAGGAAGGCGAGGCCGACCTCGATCGCGCCGTAGCCCAGCACGCCCTGCATGTAGAGGGCGCCGAGGAAGAACACGCCGTACATCCCGGCGACCATCAGGACCTGGATCAGGTTCGCGCCGGTGACGTTGCGCGAGCGGAACATCCGCAGCGGAACCAGCGGGGTCCGCGCGGTCGCCTGGCGGGCGATGAAGCCCGCCATCAGGGCCAGGGCGATCGCGCCCATACCCAGCGTCCGCGCGGAACCCCAGCCATAGTCGGTCGCCTCGATGATCGTGTAGATGCCGAGCATCAGTGAGCTCGTGATCAGGACGGCGCCGGGCAGGTCGGCTCCCTTGCTGAAGCCGATGCCCTCGTCGCGCTCGAGGAGGCGGTAGGAGAGAACCGCCGTCAACAGGCCGAACGGCAGGTTGACGAAGAAGATCCAGTGCCAGTTGATCGCCTCGGTGAGGACGCCGCCGGCCAGCAGGCCGATCGAGGCGCCGGCCGAGGCCACGAAGCTGTAGACGCCGATCGCCTTTGCCTGCTCCCGGGGCTCCGGGAACATCGTCACGATCATGCCGAGGATCACGGCAGAGGTCAGGGCGCCACCGATTCCCTGGAGGAACCGCGCGCCGATCAGCATCCCCTGTGACTGCGCGAGACCGCAGAGCACCGAAGCGGCGACGAACACCCCGAGGCCGAACAGGAACACGTTCCGGCGGCCGACGAGGTCCCCCACGCGGCCCGAGAGCAGCAGCAGGCCGCCGAACGGGATCAGGTACGCGTTGACGACCCAGGCGAGGTCGGACTGCGAGAAGCCCAGGTCATCCTGGATCGAGGGCAGGGCGACGTTCACGATCGTCGCGTCGAGGATGATCATCAGCATCCCCAGGCACAGGACGTAGAGGGCGATCCAGCGGGAGCGAGCGTCTGCGGCTTCGGTCATACATAGGACCGTAGCAGATAGATTTGTTCGGGATGATCTTGTTTGTAACTAGCTTGTGAAAGCTAGCTACGACGCCGAGGGGCGCGGCTGCAGGCGGCGGGCGTCGAGAGCCGGCCGCAGACCAGCTTCTCGAGCGCCGCGACGAGCGTCTTGCTCTCGCGCTCGGGCAACGAAGCCAGGACGTCCTCCTGGATTCCGGCGACGACCTTCTCGCCCTGGGCGACCACCTTCCGCCCCGCCTTTGTCACCGCGATGATCCGGGCGCGACGGTCGATCGTGGACGGCCGGCGCTCGGCGAGGCCGGCCCGCTCGAGCTCGTCGACGGTGACGACCATCGTCGTCTTGTCGAGGCCGACCATCTCCGCGAGCTCCTTCTGGGTGAACTCGCCGGTCTGCGCCGCGGAGAGCACGCAGTGCCCGCGCGGCGACACGCCCATGTCCTCGAACGCGCGCGTCATCTCGGTGACCATCACGTGGCTCGCCTGCGCGAGCAGCCAGCTCAGGTTGCGCGCGAGCGGCTGATCGGCCTCAGCTGCTGGCGCGGGCGGATCGAGAATCGTGGTGGTGGCCATGCCTCAAGCCTACAGCAATCGATCCGCTGAAGAACAATCTGCTACGAAACTATTTCCTCGCTCCGGTCGAGCGCCGCGTCCAAACGGCGGCGGCTGACGACGTAGCTCCCCAGCGACATCCCGTTGGCGTCGGTGATCGCGATCATCGCCGCCTCGTCCCCGGAGCCAACGTCGGACCGGGCGAGGTTCAGGAAGACGGGCTCGTATTCGTCGGACTCTTGGCACGCGCGAAATGCGAGCACGACCCCCTTCTCGACCGCCACCGCGTCGAGTGCCTGCAACTCGTCCACCGCGCGCATCCCAGACCTCCCCATCGTCCTACCACCCGAACGACGCGCACGCTAGAGATCGACCCTCGAAGAGTCACGCCCCGGGGCCCGAAATACCTCCCCGCGGCCCGGCAATTACCGCGGATCGGGTAGCGGCCTGGCGCCGCCCACGACCGTGGGTTACGCTCCGCGACGGCAAGGCAATCGAATCGGGGGTCCAATCGTGAGAGGTCTATTCCGGCTGTCGCTCGTCGTCGTCGTCGTGCTCGCATGGACGAGCTCAGCGGCCGCGGCCGCTCCCCGCGACGGGGGCGCCTCGCTGACGACCGCGGCGCCGGGCAGCCTGGGCGCCACGATCGATGCGGGGTTCGACCACAGTTGCGCGGTGCGCGCGGACGGCACCCTCGCGTGCTGGGGGCAGAACGACTGGCTCCAGATCAACGCTCCGGCGGGGACCTACACCTCCGTCGGGGCCGGCCTCGTGCACACGTGCGCGGTGCGGACGAGCTACACGATCGCCTGCTGGGGGGCGAACTTCACGGGGCAGGCCACTCCTCCCGTGAGCGCGTTCGTCGCCGTCAGCGCCGGCAGCGCGTTCACCTGCGGGCTCCGGACCACCGGCCAGCTCAAGTGCTGGGGATCGAACGTGGACGGCGTGTCGACGCCGCCACCGGGGACGTTCATCGCGCTCAGCTCCGGCCTGAACCACAGCTGCGCGATCAAGGCGGACCGGACGATCGAGTGCTGGGGATCGGTCGGGACGCCCCCGACCGGCACATTCATTGCGATCGCGACGGGCGCGAGCAACACCTGCGCGATCAGGACCAACGGCGCGATCGCGTGCTGGGGCAGCACCTTCGGGGGCCAGTCGGATCCGCCGACCGGGCGCTTCAAGCGGATCAGCGCCGGCATGGGCAACGTGCTGTGCGCCCTCCGCGTCAACGACACCGTGGTCTGCTGGGGCTACGACGGCACGGGGCTGCTGACGCCACCGGCAGGGCGCCACGCCGCGGTCACGGTCGGCCAGGAGCACGCCTGCGTGCTCGAGCTCGAGGGGACGCTGCTGTGCTGGGGCTCGAACGAGTTCGGCCAGACAGACGTGCCCCTGGGCCTCTACCTCGCGCCCGGCGTGGACTCCGGCGATCACCACAACTGCGGGGTCGAGCACGGCGGCGGCATGGTCTGCTGGGGCCTGGACACAAGCGACCAGGCGAGCCCCCTGCCCGGGCGGTTCACGGCGGTCACCGCCGGCCAGGAGCATTCGTGCGGCCTGCGTGTGGGCGGTTTGGCGGCGTGCTGGGGCAGTGATCAGGATGGCCAGAGCTCGCCGCCTCCCGGCGGCTTCACCGAGCTCTCCGCGGGCGACGAGCACACGTGCGGAATCCAGTTCGGCGGCACGCTCGCGTGCTGGGGGACCGGGCCGGGCGGTGTCGCGACGCCGCCCCCGGGCCTGTTCACCGCCGTCAGCGCCGGTGGCGACTTCAACTGCGCGATCGACGACGGCGGCGAGCTCGCGTGCTGGGGCGACGGCCCCTCCGGCGAGACGAGCCCGCCGCCCGGCACCTTCAACGCGGTCAGCGCGGGTCGCACTCATGCCTGCGCGATCGCGACCGCCGGGACGGTTACCTGTTGGGGCAACAACGTCCAGGGCCAGGCTACGCCGCCGACCAACTCGTTCATCGCGCTCGGCGCGGGCACCGACCACACCTGCGGCGTTCGGATCAGCGGCTACCTCTTCTGCTGGGGCGCCGATGGCGCCGGCCAGTCGACGCGGCCCGCGGGCCGCACCTTCACCGGGGTGAGCGGCGGCGCGTTCCACACCTGCGCCGTGAAGACGATCGGCGCGGCGCATTGCTGGGGCGCGCCCTCGGACGGCCGGACCACCGTGCCGCCCGGCTTCGGGTAGGCCGCTAGCAGACGCCGTTAACGGTGTCGAGCGCGTGCGGGACGTTGCTGTCCGTCCCGCCGTTCGTGCAGTTGATCGTGTCCGCTCCGCCGCCGCCGTCGAGGGTGTCGTTGAAGGGGCTGTCGGTCAGGACGTCGGCCCCGGCCCGCCCCATCAGCGTCGTGGCGACCTGTGCCGCGGTCGCGTCGAGAAAGTCCGCGAACTCCGATCCCCCGATCCACTCGATGGTCGGCAGCACCTCGTCCCTGGCGGTGGCCGGCCCGTCGGTGGCGTTTCCGTCGTCATCGCTCGTTGCGGTCGAGGGCTCGATGTCAACGGTGACTCCGGCGGTGTGGTCGGTGAAGAAGAGTGCCCGATCGTGCCCTGCGCCGCCGTCGAAGCGATCGGCGCCGATGCCGCCATGGAGGTTGTCGATGCCGCCGCCCCCGTTCAGCGAGTCATCGCCGGCGCCGCCGTAGAGGAAGTCCTTTTGGCCGCCGCCGGTCAGCACGTCGTTGCCGTCACCACCGTTCAGGGTGTACTGGCGATGGGTGCCGGCGGCCGTGATCGCGCTGTCGTTCCCGTCGCCGAGGTTCATCGTCACGGCGGTGACGGTCGCGTCGACGGGGCAGTCGACCCTGCCGGGGCTCACCAGCGTGCACCCGGCACCCGCCTGGATCCCGGTCTCGAGGAAGGTGTAGTTCGTTCCGGTGATCGACATGCGGACGTTGTTGTTGACGCCGGAGGCCGCTTGGTACGTGATCGGGCCGTTCTTGCTCACGGTGGCCGTGGGAGGCGCCGCCGGGCTGAACGTCCCGGTCAGCGTCTGGGTCGCGCCCGCTGTGATCACGTGGGTCTGGGCGCCGCCGTCGGACCAGCTCCCGAACAACCAGTCCTGGCCGGAGAGCGGTTGCGGTGAGGGCGCGCTGATCGAGTTCGCCGAGTCGCGGATAAGCGGCCGCGTGAACGGAGCGGTCGCCTGGCTCCCGTTGAGCACCAGCTGGAGGCCCGCGGGTGCCGAGGCCAGGGTCAGATCAACGGTCTCGGGGTCGAGGACGACCTCGTCCGTGTCGGTGAGGCCGCCCGAGTCGGTGACCGTGAGCCCGAGCTTCAGGTTCGACGGGTACTCGTGGTCGGGCGCGTTGAGCGAGCCGCTCTTGACCCCGGCGAACTCCTGAATGTCGTGGGTGTGGCATCCGCCCGGGCAGTGCTCCAGGTCGAGTTGCCAGGTGAAGGCAGACGCCGGGAGGTTCGAGCCGTCCTGGGTGTCGGTGGCCGTGGCGGCGAAGTCGATCAGCTCGCCGACGCTCCACTGCAGGCTCGGCGCGGGCAGGGTGATCGTCGCCGTCGGCGGGGTGTTGCCGGCGGTCACGACCACCTGGTCCGTGTCGGAGCCGCCCAACGAGTCCGTGACCCTGACCGTCACGGTGTGTGTGCCGACCGCGTATGTACGAGTCGGCGTGGCCGAGGTGGAGTCGTCGAAGGCGCCGTCGTTGTCGAGGTCCCAGGCGAAGCTGAGCGGGTCCTCCTCCGGGTCGCTGGAATCGGTCGCATCGAACTGCACGTCCAGCGGGGCGGGGCCGTTGGTCGGCGTCGCCTCGGCGACGGCAGTGGGTGGCTGGTTGCCGGGCAGGTAGCGGATGCGACGGATGACGCCGTTGTCGAAGTCGGGGTAGAAGAGATCGCCAGCCGGCCCGATCTGGAGCCCGACCGGGTTCGAGGCCGCAGCTCCGAAGGTCTGGATCGTGGCCGGGTTCGGCAGCCCGCCGCCACCCGGCAGCATCGCCCAGATGCAGTCGCGCGAGTAGTCGGCGAAGAACAGCGCGCCGTCGTAGGAGTTGGGGAACGGTCCGCTCTCGTAGAAGTCGAGGCCCGCGATCGACGAGGTACCGCTGGGGCAGCTCTCGCCGTTCACCACCTTCGAGGCGTGGCTGTACGTGTAGTACGGCGTGTTATGGGCGCTTGCGCCGGCTGAGTAGAGGTTCTCGCAGACCGGCAGGTTCGCCGGGTCGTAGCCGGTCTGGCGGCCCGTTCCCTCGTAGCACGGCCAGCCGAAGTTCTCCGCCGTGGCGTCTGTGGGCGCGGTGACCCGGTTGATCTCCTCCCAGTCGTTCCAGCCCACATCGCCCGCCCAGACCTCGCTCGTCCCCGGGCGGGTCGTGATCCGGAACGGGTTGCGGAGGCCGGTGGCGATCGTGCGGCGCACGTTCGGATCGCTGCTCCCCGCGAACGGGTTGCCGGGCAGCGACGCGCCGGTCGCCGGGTCGACGCGCAGAATCGAGCCGTCGAGCCCGGCCGGATCGCCGCTCGTGCGCAGGTCCTGGCTCCGCAATGCCCCGCCCTGGAGCGACGGGTCACCGCATGGGTTGACCGGGCTGCCGTCCTGGCCCCAGTCGACGAAGGTGAAGCTGGCGCCGTCGCCGCCGCTGACGTAGAGCGCCCCGTCAGCCCCGAAGGTCAGGTCGCCGGTCGAGTGGCTCGGATACTGCTGGCACCAATCCTCGATCAGGACCTGCTCGGGCCCGGTCATCATGTTGCCCGAGGCGGTCAGCCGGGAGAGGCGTCCGCTGACCACACACCCATCGCTGGTCGGCCCCGGAGGGGTCGGGCAGGGGTCGGACAGCACGCCGGGCGTGCCCCAGCGCGGTGCGGTTCCGCCAATCGCCGCGTCGTGCGCGTAGAGGACGTAGACGTAGGGCTGGATCGGGAAGTTGGGGTCGAGCACCATGCCCAGCATCCCCCGGTCCCAGAAGTTGTAGACGTTGGTGCTGAGGTCGGCGAAGACCGTCGCCGAGGGGTCGGAGAGGTTGTCGTAGACCTTGATCAGCCCGCTCTTCTCGGCCACGAAGACGCGTCCGTCGGGCGAGAAGCGGACGGCGGTCGGGTTCGTCAAGCCCGTGATCGGCGTCGACTCCTGGAAGTTGGCGGGCAGGGTGATCGCCTGGGCCTCGCCGGACCCGAAGATCGCCATCGAGAGGCCGATCCCGGCCGTGCAGGCAAGGACGCGCCATCCCCGAGTGATCCGATCGACTGCTACCCCCATGCTGCTGAAGCGTTCTCCCCCGAAACGAGTGTGAACCGAGTAAGGACGGTACCTGGCGAGAGCCCGGACGACGCCGCAAATACCGCTGCGGGGGATCGGCAATTACCCCATTTCGGTGATCGCGACGGGATCCGATGAGTCTTGAGGCATCCCGCGGTCTAAGGGTTGGAATGAACGCGAGCCCCCACCCATATACGCCGGGCGACCCGGTCCTCGCGCTCCACCAGCGCGGCCGCGACCGCTATTGGCTGCCAGGCGTCGTCCGCTCGGTCGGCCCGGCGAGCGCGCGGGTCGAAGTCGGCGGCGAAGTCCGCCGCGTGCGAATCGACCGCCTGCGCCTCGGCGCCGCCCGCTAGCCCGTTAGCCGAAAGCCGCGCAGTACGCCACCGTGTCGCCCGTGAGCGCGGGGTGCGGGCCGCGGATCAGCCCGATCGAGCCGTCGTCCAGGCGGGTGAACTGACCGGCGTCCCTCGACACGAGGCCACCGCCCGGAACGCGCGCGTGCATCGTCAGGCCGGTCAGCCGCTGGTTGCCCTCGGCGTCGACATGGATCGTGTAGTGGTCCGACTCGTCGAGCGAGACGCCGTTCGCGGAGTCCGTTCCCACCAGCTGCACGTGGATCGTCGTCGCCTTGACGTTCCCGAAGCGATCGAAGTGGTCGCGACGCACGATCCGGTAGTCGAGCGTCATGACGATCGGAAAGTCGCACGACGTCGCGTCGGTCGCGACCGTGGTGCCGGTGAGCACGAACTCCTCGGGCGGCGCGCCGGCCGCGGGCAACGCGCAAACGCCGGCGACGAGCGTCGCCAGTCCGAGCGCTATGGACTTTCTCAGCATCTTGCCTCCCAAAAGAAGTCTGCACGCTCTGTTTCGGCATGCGACGGCCTGGACTCGTCCTACGGGCGATGCTCTCAACGGATGTTGCGTAAGCGCATGATTGACTTACGCCTGCATGCCCCACATCGACGTCACCAAGACATTGGACGCCCCGATCGAGCATGTCTTCGAGATGCTCTCGGACCACGCGGCGTACGCGGCGAACTTCCGAGGCATCAAGCGATCGCGCCTGACCCGCGAGGGGGATGCCGAGCCCAACGGCCTCGGGGCCGTCCGCGCGATCACAGCCGGCCCGATCGACTTCGAGGAGGAGATCACCGCCTTCGAGCGGCCGACCCGGATGGACTACCTGATCGTCAAGGTGAACGCACCGGTCGTCCACGAGGGCGGGTCGATCCGGCTCGAGCGCGATGGCGACCGAACCCGCGTGCACTGGACGTCGACATTCACCGTCTCGACGCCGGTCGTCGCCGTGCCCCTCGGCGCAACCCTCCAGTTCGTCTTCGCGCAGTCCTTCAAGAGCATGCTGGGTCAGATCGAGGCGTACTACTCGCCGGCTCCGATACCAGCGCCGGCGCCCTAGCCGTCAAGCGGCGCGTTTCCGGCCGCCGGCGACTATGGTCGCCGCGTGGACAAGGGGGTCGGGTGTCGAGGAGTCCTGGCGCGCGCGACCGCGCTCGCGGTCGTTGCTCTCGCCTGCTTGCCCGGCGCCGCGTCGGCGGACCCCGGGCGGACGACGTCCGGGACAGTCACCTCCAACGGCCACGAGTTCGAGTACATCCTGTACACGCCCACCTCGTACCGGCCCCGCCGACCGGCGCCGCTCATGGTCATGGTCCACGGCTGCGGGACCACCGCCGAGCAGCAGATGAGGGTCTCGCTCTACAACCGGCTCGCCGAGCGCAAGGGCTTCATCGTCCTCTACCCCGACGTCGACGCGATCGGCCGGTCGCTGCCAGGCCCGCTGCACCAGTGCTGGAAGTTCTTCGACCCGCTCTCGTACTCGCGCGACAGCGGCGATGCCGCCGCGATCGCCGACATGACCCGGTTCGCCATGGACAGGCGGTCGGTGAATCCGCAGCGGGTCTACCTCGCCGGGATCTCGGCCGGTGGCCTGATGGCGTCGGTTGAGGCTGCCGCCTACCCGGACCTGTATGCCGCCGTCGGAATCATGTCCTCGGCGGGCTACCTCGACGGGCCGTGCTTCACGACCGGCGTCGGCATCCCCGTGGAGCTGAGCGCCCAGCTCGCGTTCGCCGAGATGGGGCCCCGCGCGCGCATCGTGCCACGCTTCGTGCTCGGCGGCGATGCCGACCTGGCCTTCCCGTGGTCATGCACCCAGAAGGCGCTCGACCAAGGGCTCCGGACCAACAACCTCGTCCTCTCCGGCAGCCAGACCGGGCCCGTCTCGCTGGCTCCGGCCGCTGTCCGCGAGCGGCAGAAGCCGGGCGGCCACGCCTACACGGTCAGCCGCTATCGCGATCCGGCCGGGTGCCTGATCGGCGAGAGCTGGCAGATCCACGGCATGGGCCACTTCTGGTCGGGCGGCACCCACGACCCCGCCCTCGCGGGATACGGCGACGTCGATGGCCCGAGCGCGGCCAGGGCCTCGTGGGCGTTCCTCAGCCGCTACCGGAAGTCCGGCACGGCGATGCCGTGCGCCGAGAGCGGCTAGCGCCCGGTGCTTGGCCGGCCTCGAGCCCCGAGGCGACCGGCATCGCTTCGCTCGAAGCGCGCCCGACAGGATTTGAACCTGTGACCTCCGGTTTCGTAGACCGGCGCTCTATCCAACTGAGCTACGGGCGCGGGATGAAACAGGCTAGCGGCAGCGGCTAGAGCCGGCCGGCCTCGCCCGCCGCCTGCTCCGCCGCCTCGAGCTGCTCGGCGATCAGGTCGAGGCCCGACTGCCAGAAGCCGGGGTCGGTGAGGTCGACGCCGACGATCCTGCCGAGGTCCTCGGGCGAGCGCGAGCCGCCGGCGCGCAGCAGGTCGAGGTACGAGGAGACGAACTCATCGCCGCGCTCCTGGTAGCGGCGATAGACCGAGAGCGCGAGCAGGTGGCCGTAGGCGTAGGCGTAGACGTAGCCCGGGGTGTCGACGAAGTGCGGCACGTACGACCACCACGAGCCGTAGTCGTCGGTGACGTCCACGGAGTCGCCGAGCAGGTCCTTCTGCGTCTCGAGCCAGGCCTCGGCGAGACCGTCGACCGACAGCTCGCCGGACTCGCGCCGCATTGTGTGGACGCGGTCCTCGAAGCGGTTCATCGCGACCTGGCGGAACACGGCGGCGACGGCGCCGTCGAGCGATTCGGCGAGAAGCGACAGGCGCGTGTCGGCGTCGGGCGAGTCGGCGAGGAGCCGCTCGAGCACGATCGTCTCGCCGAAGATCGACGCGGTCTCGGCGACGGTCAGCGGCGTCGAGAAATGGAACATCCCCTGGTCGGCGGAGAGGACGTAGTGGACGCCGTGACCCATCTCGTGGGCCATCGTCATCACGTCGTTCATCGCGCGAGGTGAAGTTGAGCATCAGATAGGGGTGGACCGACGGCACGACCGCCGCACAGAACGCGCCGCCGCGCTTGCCCGGCTCGGGCGGGGCGTCGATGTAGCTACCGGTGAAGAACCCCTCGGCGGCAGCGCCCAGCTCCGGCGAGAACGTGCGGTAGCAGTCGAGCACGAGCTCCCGCGACTCGTCGTAGCTGTACGGCCGCGTCTCGGCGGCGACCGGCGCCATCCGGTCGTAGTGGGCGAGCTTCTCGAGCCCGAGCAGCTTCGCCTTCAGCCGGTACCAGCGCCGGGCGAGCTCGTAGTTCTGAACGACGGCCTCGATCAGCGCCTCGACCGACTCGTCCGAGGCCTCGTTGGCGAGGTTCCGCGACGCGAGCCAGTGCTCGTACGAGCGGAGGCGGTCCTTGGTCGACTTGTCCTGGAGCAGCGTGTTGAAGATGAACGCGCGGGTGCGGAGATCCGGCGCGAGCGCCGCGGACACACCGTCGGCAGCGGTGGCGCGACGGTCGCGGTCAGGATCCTGAAGGCGGCTGAGCGCCGCCATCAGCGGCATCGGCTCGTCGGCGTCCGGAAGCTCGACCATCAGGTCCGAGGTCTGCTCGGTGAACAGTCGCTGGAACGCCGAGCGACCGGTCACCTCGGCCTCGGTCAGCACCCGCTCCTCCGGCTCGGTGAGCTGGTGCGGGCGGTAGCGGCGGGCCATGCGCAGGTGGTGGCGGCAGAAGTCGAGGTCGTCGGCCTCGAGCAGCTCCTCGGCACGATCGTCGTCGAGGAGGTTCCACTCGAGCTCGAAGAACAGGAGTGAGGTCTCGATCCGTGCTCCCTGCTCCTGTACTCGCTGCAGGAGCGCGCCGCGCTCGGGGTCGCGCGTGTCGACCGAGAACCACAGCGAGGCGTAGCCGCCGGCCCGCCCCACCCACTCGTAGATCTGCTCGAGCTCGTGCATCGCCGCGACGATGCCGTCGGCATCGAGCTCGGCGACCTTGCCGCGGTGCGCCTCGGCGAACGCCTCGGCGCGGTCGCGCGCCTCGTCGAGCAGCTCGAGCGAGCGCTCGGAGCCGCCCCCGTCGACGAGCGGGTCGAGGTTCCAGCGCGCGTCGGCGAGGGCCTGGTCCGGTGCTTCGGCGGCGGTCGTCATGGAGAGGACGATACGAAAGCTCTCATGCGGGGAGCCAGCGGCGCGGGTCCGAGCCCTCGACCTCGGTCAGCTCACCGGCCAGCGTCAGGTGGTCGAGATAGGCGAGCGCCATCTGCATGCCCCAGGCGGCGGCCGCCGAGCTCATGTTCTCGCGGCCGATCAGGTCGGGCACCACCTCGAACGCGGTCCTCGGCTCGCCGGTCATCGCGCCGCGGATCCGACCGAGGTGCTCGTCCACCTCGGCTCGGTTCGCGCTGACCTTGCCCCGCACCTCGCGAAACGGACGGCCGTGGCCGGCCAGGCAGAGCGTGGTCTCGAGCCGCTCGACGCGGTCGAGGCTCGCGAGGAACTCCGCCACCGGGTCCGGGGTGTGGCCGTGGTCGAAGAACAGCGAGACGCGGCCCAGCAGATGGTCGCCCGAGATCAGCAGGCCGCCGTCCGGCTGGTGGAGCACGACGTGCGAGGGCGCGTGCCCGGGGGTCTCGTGCACCTCGAACCGGCCCGCGTCCGTCTCGACCTCGACCCCGGGCACCAGCTCGCGGTCGGGCGCCACGGTGCGGGCGATCCCGGTGCCCTGGCCGCGGCGCGCCTGCTTGTAGCGCTCGAGCGCCACCTGCGGCACGCCGCTCTGCCGCGCAACCTCCACGCGCCGGTCGAGCGCCGCGTCCGGGTCCTCGGCGAGCCCGCGGACGTGCTCCCAGGCCGGGTGCATCCACAGCTCGCAGCCGGCCGCGTCGACGATCGGCCCCGCAAGGCCGTAGTGGTCGGAGTGGGCGTGGGTGCAGACCAGGAGCCGAACGTCGGCCAGCTCGAGGCCGACCTGAGCGAGCGCGTACTCGAGCTGGCGTGTGCCGTCGTCGGACGCGTAGCCGGTGTCGACCAGGACGACGCCGTCGCCGGCCGCGAGCGCCCAGGCGTTGCAGTGCGGAACGCCCGGCCAGGGCAGCGGCAGGCGCAGGCGCCAGACCCCGGGCAGGACCCGCTCGCCGCGCCCGACCTCGCCCTTGCCTGCCTCGCTCACGGGCGCAATGCTTGCGGATCGAGCGCGGCCGAGGCCCCGCCGGGCCGCCCGAACAGGAAGCCCTGGACCGCATCCGCGCCGGCGGCGCGTGCCGTCTCGAGCTGCGCCTCGGTCTCGACCCCCTCGACCACGGCGCGCAGGCCGAGCTCATGGGCGAGGTCGACGATCGCCGAGATCACCACCGGGCCGCGCCGCTCCGCGTCAACCACGAACTGCCGGTCGATCTTGACGAGGTCGATCGGCAGCCGGCCGAGGTAGCTGAACGAGCTGAACCCCTTCCCGAAGTCGTCGAGCGCGAGCTGGACGCCGATCTCGTGGAGGCGCTCGAGTGAGGCCAGCGCGTCGTCGAACCCCTCCAGCAGGACGCTCTCGGTCAGCTCGAGGATCAGCCGCTCCGGGGGCAGCCCGCTGGCCGCGATCACGTCGGCGACCTCGGCCGCGAACGGCTCGCTGCGGAGCTGGATCCCGGAGACGTTGACCGAGACCGCGGGCGGCGGGCCGACCTTCGGGGACTCCCAGGCGGCCGCAGCACGGCACGCCTTCGCGAGCACGTAGTGGCCCAGCGGGACGATCAGGCCGACGTCCTCCGCCAGGTTGATGAACTCTTCCGGATTGACCGGCTCGCCACCGTCGATCTGCCAGCGCGAGAGCACCTCGACCGACACGGTCCCGGCCCCGCCGAGGTCGAGGATCGGCTGGAAGGCAAGCTCGAGCTGATCGCCCTCGATCGCGGCGCGCAGCCTCGCCTCGAGCTCGACGCGGCGCCGCGTCGCGTGCTCCATCTCGTCGTCGAACACCGCGTAGCCGTCGCCGCCGCGCTGCTTCGCCGCGTACATCGCCACGTCGGCGCGTCCGAGCAGGCGGTGGGGCTGGCGATCGCCGTGCGCCAGGGCGATGCCCACGCTGGCGCCAACCACCGCGTCGCGGCCACCGACGGGGAACGGGTCGGCCAGCGCATGGACGATCGTGTTCGCCACCGTGGCCGAGAGCGTCGCCGCGCCGGGGCCGTCGAGCAGCACGGTGAACTCGTCGCCCCCAAACCGGGCGAGGAGATGAGCCGGATCCAGCACTCCTTCCAGCCGGCGCGCCACCTCGACGAGCACCTCGTCGCCCGCCTCGTGCCCGGCGGCGTCGTTCACGTACTTGAAGCGATCGAGGTCGAAGAACAGAACCGCCACCTCGCGGTCGGCCATCAGCGCCTCGCGGGTGCGCTGGAGGAAGTGGCGGCGGTTGGCAAGAGAGGTCAGCGGATCGTGGGTGGCGTCGAACGCGAGCTGAGCGCGCGCGCTCCGGAGCTTTCGGACGCGGTCCGCGATCAGCAGCGCGAGCACCGCGTTGACCATCATGAAGAGCTGAACATCGGTGAACTGGGCTGAGCCCAGGGAGGTCTGCGAGATGACCAGCGTGGTCGCCAGGTTCGCGAGCAGGATCGCCGCGGCGGTGGTGGTGAAGCTCCGCGTCAGCGCGATCCAGGCGGTTGGCAAGATCACCGCGAACAGGAGCACCACGCGGTCTTCGTCGACCGCCATGGCGAGCCCCACGGCCGCGATCACCGCGAGGGCCTGCAGAACCCCCTCGGTCGTGGGCCATGGAATCCGGCGGCCGCTGATGAACGCGTCCCGCGCCACGAGCAGCGCCGGCGTCAAACTGACCACCCCGAGCGCGTCGCCGGCAGCCCAAGTGCGAACGGACTCGAAGAACTCGGAGGAGTCCGTCGCGCCCGCCCACACCCGGATGCCGACGCCCGCGAAACCCGCGGCGAGCGGCGCTGCGACGGCGCCGATCCCGATGAGCCACAGCAGGTCCCTGGTCGAGCGCAGCCGCGGGTCGATCCGCAGTCCGTGGCGCAGGAAGAGCGCGGCGCACGCGTAGATCGCCGTCAGCGCGAGTGAGTTGATGACGATCTGGACGGCGGTGAAGTCGGCTTGGACGTCGAACACCACGACGGCGGTGACCGTCTCGGCGACGAATGCGACCGGGGCGTAGCGGACGCCGAACGCGAGCAGGAAGGCGAGGGTCAGACCCGGCGGCGGGTACCACGGGGTGAGACCCGGAAGCGTTTCGAACTCGCGGCCCCAGAGCGCGCCGAGCAGGTACAGCGCGAACAGCGAGCCCGCTATCCAAACGGGTCGAGCGTTCCCCCTCACGGGACCGACCCCGGCGGGGTCCTAGCCTCCCCCGCCCCCTCCGGAGTCGCCGCCTCCGCCGGAATCTCCGCCGCCCGAGTCTCCGCCGCCCGAGAACCCGGAGTCGCCGGAGCCGACGCTGCCGTCGCCGCCTTCGATCGTGATCCCTCCGGCGCCGTCGCCCAGCTGGCCGACGTCCACGCCGGCGTTCTGCAGCGCCTGCATGATCTGCTCCTGCAGTCCGGGAACGTCAGCAGCGTTGATTTGGTTGCCCTCGGCGGCGTCGGGGTCGATCCCGTGCTGCTGCATCGCACCGAGGATCTGCTCGCGCAGGCCGGACCCGCGCAGGTCGATCACCTGGTTCTCGCCCTGCGTGATCTGGACGTTCCCGCTCTGCATCGCCTGCTGCATGAGCCCCCACATCGCGCCCAGGTCCATGGCTTGGGTGATGTCGAACTGTTGAGGCTGTCCAGCCTGCGGGAGGGCCTGGCCGATCGGCTTGCCGTCGCCCTTCAGCTGCCGCGTGAGCGACTCGGGCGTCCCGCCGGGGATCGCGCTCTCGCGCTCGCGCCGCCGCTTGAAGAAGTCGAACAGTCCCATACGGGGGTTGATCGTAACTCCGGCGCATCGATTCGCCAAGCCGGGACACTCCCTTACCAGGGGGGGCAAACCTGCTTTCGCGCCTTGCGTCGCTCATCTGACATATAGGTAGATTCGCGCGATGGCTGAGACCAAACCCGCCAGCCCGCCTCTCGCCGTCGGACATGTCGTCGCTCCTGGCCGAGCGGGGCCCGATCCACGTGCACGTCGGCGCCACGCTGGTGGTGCAGGGGAAGCCGCCGCCGTTCGACGACCTGGTTGGCCACGTCCAGCGCCGCCTCAACCTGGTCCCGCGATTCCGGCAGCGCGTGACCCGGACCCCGCTGGGCCTGGACAACCCGGTCTGGGCCGACGATCCCCACTTCGACATCCGCTGGCACGTGCGCCGCGCCGCGCTGCCCCGGCCCGGGACGATGGCCGAGCTGCGCGAGCTGGCGGGCCACATCATCTCCCAGCCGCTCGACTTCGACCGGCCGCTCTGGCAGCTCTTCCTGATCGAGGGGCTCGAGGGCCGGCGGCACGCGTACGTGAACAAGACCCACCACGCACTGGTCGACGGAGTCTCGGCCGTGGACGTCGGCACGATCATCCTCGACCCCTCGAAGGACGGCTCGGAGATCAAGGTGGACGACGAGCCGTGGGAGCCGGACCAGCCGAGTCAGGCGATGATGCTCGTCCGCGGCGCGTCGGAGCGGATCGCGCGGCCGATCCGTACCGCTCGCAAGGCGACGCGCACGGCCGTCACGATGCCCCGTGGCACCGCGCGCAATGTGAGGCAGACTGCCGAGGCGTTTGCCGGGCTCGCGGCGGGGGGGCCGAAGGCCCCGCAGACGATGCTGAACGCCGAGATCGGCCGCGACCGGCGCGTCGCCTACGTCCGCACCGAGCTGTCGCTGCTGAAGCAGGCGCGCGGCTCGACCGAGGCCACCGTGAACGACGTGATCCTGGCGAGCGCCGCCGGCGGGCTGCGCCGGTTCTTCATCCGCCACAACGAGAAGCTGCCCGAGCACATCGTCGCGCTGGTGCCGATGAGCGTCCGGCGCGAGCACGAGCGCAACGACCTGGGCAACCGGATCGCAACGCTGATGGTGCCGCTACCGATCGGCGAGCGCGACCCGACGGCGCGGCTCGAGACGGTCCACGCCGACCACCCAGCGGCTCAAGTCGTCGAAGCAGGCGCAGGCCGCGTCGCTGGTGATCGAGGCGACCGGCTGGACGCCGCCGACGATCAACCGCGTCCTGGCGGGAGCGCTCGCGCGCCCGCTCAACTGGAACCTCGTCGTCTCGAACGTCCCCGGGCCGCAGGTGCCGTTCTACCTGCTCGGCCGCCAGATCGACGCGATCTACCCCTTCGTCCCGCTCTCGCCGCAGGGCCATGCGCTCTCGATCGGCATCGTCTCCTACAACGGCGGCGTCTTCTTCGGGCTGGCGGGCGACCGGGACGTGCTGCACGACGTCGACTCGCTCGCCCACGACGTCGCGCAGGCGGTCGACGAGCAGATCCGCGCCGCGGGGCTCGACCCGAGGAAGACGGCCTACCCGGCCGACTAGCCGCTAGGAGAAGAGCTTCTCGAGGTTTGCGAGGGACTGGGTAAGGGCCTGCTCGGAGGCGGTGGAAAGCGGTCCCTCCATCGCGGCCAGCGCCTCGCCGCCGAACTCGCTCTCGCAGACGAGCTTCGTGCCGTCGCCGTTCGCCTCGAGCCGATAGGCGTTACGCAGCTGCACGCCCATCGGGCCGACGCCAGTGAGCTCGAGCGACGAGTTGGGCTCGACTTCCTTGACGGTCCACGTCACCTCGCCCGGCATGCCCATGACGGTCACGGATTCCTTGAAGATGGTGCCCGGCGTCAGCTCCGAGGGCGCGCCCTCGGGGTAGCCGGTGTGGATGCTGAGCCAGTCCGAGTAGCCCTCCAGGTCGGTGAGCTTCGCCCAGACGTCTTCGACGGCCGCGCTCAGCTCGGCCTCCTTGGTGATCGTCGCCATCCGTCTCTCCTTCGGTCGGGAGCGCGCAGCATACAAACAGAACAAGCGTTCTGTTAGTTTCCGCACCGTGCTGAGTTCGCTTCGGGATCGCGCTTCCACCACCGCGCGGGCCACCGCCGCCGTCGCGCGCACCGGCCTGATGGGGCCCGGCCGTCCCGACGTCCTGGCGCGGGTGGGGTTGCAAGCGGTGCGCCGGGGCCCGGTGGCGGGGGCGTGCACCGGGGCGGCGATCCGGTGGGGGGACGCGCCCGCCATCCACGACGAGCTTGGGACCCTCAGCTTCAAGGACCTCGACCGCCGCTCGAATGCGCTCGCGAACGCATGGGCCGCGGACGGCGTCCGGCCCGGCGACGGCATCGCGATCCTCTGCCGGAACCACCGGGGCTTCGTGGACGCGACCTACGCGGCGGCCAAGCTGGGGTTGCGCTCGGTGTTCATGAACACTGAGTTCGCCGGGCCGCAGATCAAGGACGTCTGCGAGCGCGAGGGCGTGCGAACGCTGGTGTTCGACGCCGAGTACGACGACCGAGCCCCCGCCTGGGCGGACCGCCACTACCGCGCCTGGACCGACGACGGCTCGCCCGGCGGCGCGAGCCAGACGGTCGAGGCGCTGATCGCGCAGGGAGACCCCGGCCCGGTGCCCGTCCCGCACGAGAAACCGACGATGGTGATGCTCACAAGCGGCACCACCGGCACTCCCAAGGGCGCGCCGCGCCAGGAGGTCGGCACGATCACTGCTCTCGGGGCGTTGCTGGAGCGCGTCCCGTTCAAGACCGGCGAGTGCACCTACATCGCCCCGCCCATGTTCCACGCGCTCGGCTTCGCGCATCTGTCGCTGGCGCTCGGCCTGGGCTCGAAGGTGGTGATCCGCCGCCGCTTTAAGCCCGAGGAGTTCCTGGACGGAATCGCCGAGCATCGCGCGACGGCGGCGATCGTCGTGCCGGCGATGCTCCAGCGCACCTTCGAGCTCGGTGCCGAGCGGGTCGCCGAGGCCGACACCTCGTCGCTCCGGATCATCTTCTGCGGCGGCTCGCAGCTTCCCGGCCCGGTCGCGACCGAGACGCTGGAGCGGTTCGGCGACGTGCTCTACGTGCTCTACGGCTCGACCGAGGTCGCCTACGCGTCGATCTCGACGCCGGCGGACCACCGTGCAGCCCCCACCACCGTCGGAACGGTCACGCTGGGGACGATGGTCCGGCTGCTCGACGACGAGGGCCGAGAGGTGCCGCCGGGCGAGACGGGACGGATCTTCGTCGCCAACGGCGTCGAGTTCGAGGGCTACACGGACGGCACCGGCAAGGAGGTCATCGACGGCGTCATGTCCTCCGGGGACGTCGGCCACTTCGACAGCGCGGGCCGCCTCTTCATCGACGGCCGCGACGACGACATGATCGTCTCGGGTGGCGAGAACGTGTTCCCACAGGAGGTCGAGGAGCTCCTGATGGCGCACGACCGGGTCGGCGACGCGGCGGTCATCGGCGTGGACGACGAGGACTTCGGCAAGCGACTGCGCGCGTTCGTGGTGGCCGCGGCGGGCGACGCGCCCGGCGAGGAGGAGCTGAAGGCGTACGTGAAGGAGAACCTGGCCCGCTACAAGGTCCCGCGCGACGTCGTCTTCGTCGACGAGCTGCCACGGAACGCGACCGGCAAGGTCCTGAAGCGAGAGCTGGCGAAGCTCACCGCCTGACCCCCGGTTAGTGGTGGATCGTCACCGGCGTGCCGGGCGGCAGCGTGTCGACCAGCGAGCTGACGTCGGCGTCGGCGGCGCGGACGCAGCCGTGCGAGATCGCCGAGCCGAGCGTGCCGGACGTCCCGTGGATCGCGATCCTGTCGCCGCCCAGCCAGCCTGACGGCAGCCGCGTCTGGCGCGCGGTGAGGGCCACGGCGCAACATCCGTAGGCGGCGTTGAGGCCGCCGCGGAAGGTGTCGGTGATGGCGAACTTGCCGGTGGGCGTCGGCGCCTCCGGCATCCCGATCGAGACCTGGAAGCTGCGCACGACCTTGCCCCGGTGCAGCAGATCGGTGCGGAACTCCGAGAGGTCGATCTCGACCTCGTAGAACACGGAGTACATGCGGAGCTGCCGGGCGTCGAGGCGCAGCCACACCGGCTTGCCGTTCTCGAACTCGGCGGTCGGCACCTCAGCCCAGGCACCCTGCACACGTTGGACCGCGAACGCCGTCCGCGAGCCGAACTCCGTCTCGTCCCCGGCCGTCGCGATCACGTCGCCGCCGGGCCGGTCGTAGAGGTCGACGCTGCGGTCGCGGCGCACCTGGACGAGCGGGTTGCCGGCGTCGGGCAGCTCCAGCACCCGCGGCTCGCGCGGCGCCTCGTCGGCCGGCGCCGCTTTCGCGGGCGCCGCGACCACCGGCTCCATTGACTCCTCGTTGTCGCAGCCCGCAACGACCGCCGCCGCCACGGTCACCAAGAGCGCCGCCACCCGCATCCTGAGCATCCCAAGCACGGTAGCGATGCGCGCGGCCCGGATCTCCTATCCGGCCGCCGAGAACTCCATCGCGCCGTCCTCGAGCCCGCCGAGCCTGACCGCGAGGATGTCGCGCGGATAGTTCTGGTGGAGGCGCCACGGCGCCTTCGACCCCTGCTTGGGGAACTCGTCGATCGAGCGCAACACGTAGCCCGAGGTGAAGTCGATGAAGGGCTCCGGGAGCACCGAGGGATCGCGGTTGCGCGGGGTGCACTGGTGGTAGCCGTGCTGGTCCATGTGGTTGAGGAGCCGGCAGACGTACTCGCAGGTCAGGTCGCACTTGAGCGTCCACGACGCGTTGGTGTATCCGACCGCGAACGCGAAGTTGGGGACGCCGCCGAGCATCATGCCCTTGTAGCCCATGGTTTCCGGAAGCACCACCTCCCGGCCGTCCACGGCGAGCTGCACGCCCCCGATCGGCAAGAGGTTGAGGCCGGTCGCGGTGACGATCACGTCCGCCTCGACCTCGTCGCCGGACTCGAGCGCGAGCCCGCTCTCCGTGAAGCACTCGATGCCGCCGGTGACGATCGACGCCGTGCCTGCGTTGAGCGACTCGAACAGGTCGCCGTCCGGCACCAGGCACATCCGCTGGTCCCACGGGTTGTACTGAGGCCGGAAGTGGGTGGCGACGTCGTACCCGGGCGCGAGGCTGCCCTCCACCCCCCTCCGGATCAGCCCCTTCACCAGCCGCGGACGGCGTCGGCTCAGCTGGAAGAACGCCATCGTCAGGAGGACGTTCTTCCAGCGCACGACCGGATATGCAAGCTTGGCCGGCAGGATCCGCCGCAGGAACCGCGCGATCGGGTCGACCGCCGGGAGCGAGACGACGTAGCTCGGCGAGCGCTGCACCATCGTCACGTGGGCGGCGGAGCGGGCCATGGCCGGCACCAGCGTGACCGCGGTCGCCCCGCTCCCGATGACCGCGACCCGCTTCCCCGCGTAGTCGAGGTCCTCGGGCCAGTGTTGAGGGTGGACGATCCGGCCGCGGAAGCGCTCGGTCCCCTGGAACTCCGGGGTGTAGCCCTCGTCGTAGCGGTAGTACCCGGTGCAGCCGAACAGGAACGAGCAGGTGAGCTCGGCCCGCTCGCCGGTGTCGGCGCGCTCCACCGTAACCGTCCAGCGGGAGTCCGCTGTCGACCACTCGGCGCCGACGACGCGCTGGTTGAACCGGATGTGCCGCTCGATCCCAGCCTCGCGCGCGGTGTCCCGGACGTAGTCCAGGATCGCCGGCCCGTCCGCGATCGCCTTGGCGTCCGGCCACGGGCGGAACGAGTAGCCGAGCGTGTACATGTCGGAGTCCGAGCGGACGCCGGGGTAGCGAAACAGGTCCCAGGTGCCGCCGATCGCGTCGCGCGCCTCGACGACCGCGTAGGTCTTCCCCGGGCACTTGTCCTGGATGTGGTGCGCGGCGCCGATCCCGGAGAGGCCGGCGCCGACGATCAGGACATCGACGTGGTCGCTGCTCATGCCTCAGATCTCCAGCCGCGACTCTTCGAGGTCGAGGTCGCGCTCGACCCTGCGCATGACGTCGGCCGAGATCAGGCCGTCGTTTCGCATCTGCACGATCGCGGCCCGCTGGGACTCGATCACGCCGCGCAGCAGCCGCTGGTAGGCGACTGACCGGTCCACGATCCCGTCCTCGTCCTCGAGGTCGCCGCGCATCGTCGCGAACCGGCGGCGGCGGAACGCGTACATCCCCCGCATTCGCTCGACCGTGTCCTCGCGGGTCCACTCCTCCTCGGCGAATCCGTCGAGCGCCTCGAGCGCCGCCTCGGCGGCGGCGATCCGGGCGGCGTGCTCCTCGGCCTCCTCCTCGGCGCCGTCGTCGACCACCCCCAGCCGGCGGATCAAGGCGGGGAGCGTCAGCCCCTGGACCACGACCGTGAACACGACGACGCAGTAGGCGAGGAAGATCACCAGGTCGCGCTCGGGGAACGGGGCGCCGGCGTCGGTCTCCAGCGGCAACGCGAGCGCCGCCGCCAGCGAGACCGCGCCGCGCATTCCGGCCCAGCCCATCACCACCCGCTGGGCGGCGCCCACCCGGCGCTCGCGCTGGCTCGGGCGGCGGTCGAGCAGCCGGATCAGGTACGGGGTCGTGAACATCCAGAGGAATCGGGTCCCGACGACCACGGCGATCACCGCCACGGCGTAGCCGGCCAGCGTGCCGGCGTCGATGTCGGAGACCTCGTCGAGGATGCCCGGCAGCTGCAGGCCGATGAGCACGAAGAGGAGCGCGTTGATGATGAACACGATCAGCTCCCAGACCGCGATTCCCTGCAGTCGCATCTGTGCGGTCGAGATCTGCGGCGCGAGCCAGCCCAGGTAGAGCCCCGTCGTGACCGCGGCCAGCACGCCCGAGACCCCCAGCGCCTCCGCCGGGAGGTAGGCGACGAAGCCGCTGAAGATCGAGATCGTGATCTCGACAGGAATATCGTCCATACGGCGCCTGACCTCGGCGATCGCGGCGCCCACGAGCAAGCCGATCCCGATCCCGCCGACCACGGCCAGGACGAACTCGACGCTCGCGTCGAAGAGCGAGAAGCTGCCGCCGATCGCCGCCGCCACCGCGACCCGGTACGCGATCAGCGCCGACGAGTCGTTGACCAGGCTCTCACCCTCGATCACGTCGACCAGCCGGCGCGGGGCCCCGAGTTCGCGTGCGATCGCCGTGGCGGCCACCGGGTCGGTCGGCGAGACGATGGCGCCGAGCGCGAATGCGACCGCCCAGGGCAGGCCGATGAGCTCGTGGCCGACGACCGCAACCGCGCAGGTGGTGACCAGCACGAGGCCGATCGCGGTCAACGAGAGCGCGCGCGCACTTGAGCGCAGCGTCCGCAGGTCGGCGAAGAAAGCCGCCGCGTAGAGCAGCGGCGGCAGGAAGAACACGAGCACGAGGTCCGGGTCGAGCTCGACGTCGGGGACCCCGGGCACGAAGCCGAGCGGGATCGCCCCGAGCACGAGCACGATCGGGTACGGGATGTCGAGCAGCCGCGCGATCACGCTCAGCGTCGGGATCGCGACGCACAGCCCGAGGATCAGGATCTCGGTCTCGTGCACGGAGCGGAGAGGGAGGGATTCGAACCCTCGAGAGAGCTTGCGCCCCCTACTCGCTTAGCAGGCGAGTGCCTTCAGCCACTCGGCCACCTCTCCGGGAGGGCCGATTCTAGGCACCGGGGATAGGCTCGGCCGGCCCGTGAACACGCCCGCCGACCCCGAAGCCCTCCGCGCGCGCTACGACGCCGCGCTCGCGGACGTCTCGCCGCCGTTCGCGTTCGTCGACCTCGACGCGCTGCGGGCGAACGCCGACCAGATGCTGGCCCAGGCGGGCCAGCTACCGATCCGGGTCGCCTCGAAGTCGGTCCGGTCGCTACCGGTCCTGAGGCGGATCTTCGCGCTCGACGATCGCTTCCGGGGCGTCCTCAGCTTCACCCTGCCGGAGGCACTGATGCTGGCCGACGAGGGATTCGACGAGATCTTCGTCGGCTACCCCACCACGGACCCGCGCGCGCTCGAGGAGCTGGCCGCGCTGGCGGCGAGCCGGCCCGACTCGCATCCGGCGCTGATGGTCGACGACGCCGCGCAGCTCGACTTGATCGAGGCGGCGGCCCGCGGTGTCGGCGCGACCGTACGGGTCGGGATCGACATCGACCCGAGCTGGTGGCCGGCGGGAGGGCGCCTCGTGAAGATCGGCCCGAAGCGCTCGCCGATCCGCACGGCCGAGCAGGCCCGCCGCCTCGCCGAGGAGATCGAGCGCCGACCCGGGACCCGGCTGGTCGGGGCGATGGCGTACGAGGGACACATCGCCGGGGTCGGCGACGACATTGCCGGCCGGCCGGTGCGGAGCGCCGCGATCCGCTTCATGCAGGCTCGCTCCGAGGCGGAGTTGGCGGAGCGCCTGCCGGAGGTCGTCGCCGCGATCCGCGGCGTCGCCGAGCTCGATTGGGTGAATTGCGGCGGCACCGGCAGTCTCGCGCGCAGCGCCGCCCTCGGGGTGGCGACGGAGCTCACCGCCGGATCCGGGTTCTACGCGCCGGCCCTGTTCGACAACTACCGCTCGCTCGACCTGACGCCCGCGGCGATCTTCTGCCTGCCCGTGACCCGGCGCCCGCAGCCCGGGGTCGCGACCGCGCTCGGGGGCGGCTACGTCGCATCCGGCGCCCCCGGCTCCGACCGCCTGCCGGTTCCCTACCTGCCCGCCGGCCTGGGCCTCGACCGCGACGAGGCGGCCGGCGAGGTGCAGACCCCCCTCACCGGCGCTGCGGCTGCCGGCCTGCGGGTCGGCGACCGCGTCTACATGCGCCACGCGAAGGCGGGCGAGCTGTGCGAGCGCTTCGATTCCCTCCATCTGCTCGACGGCAACGCGATCGTCGAGGAGGCGCCCACGTATCGCGGCGCCGGCCACGCGTTTCTCTGATGAGCGCCGAGACCCTCAATCTGATCACCGTCCCCCTGTTCATGGGCGCGATCGGCTATACGACCAACTGGACCGGGGTCTGGATGCTGTTCAACCCGGTCTACTTCCGCGGCTTCCGAGTCCCCGGCCTGCGCGCGCTCGTTCCCCTTCTGCCGCGCAAGATCCAGCAGATCCCGGGCGTCATGCACGGCGGGGTCGGCTGGCAAGGGATCATCCCGTCGCGCGCCGCGAAGATGGGGTCGATCTCGGTCGACAAGGGGATCGCCAAGCTCGGCAGCCCGTCCGAGTTCTACAACCAGCTCGAGCCCGACCGGATCGCCGAGCACATCCTGGAGACCGCCCGCGGCGACATGCGCGACGTGGTCGAGCGGATCATGGAGCGCGAGCATCCCGGCCTCTGGCACGACATACCGCCCCGCTTCCGCGAGGCCGTGCACGAGCGGGTCCAGGAGCAGCTGCCCGAGATCGTTCGCGAGGTCACCGACGCGATCGGACACCACACCGACCAGATCCTCGACATCAAGCTGATGGTGATCCGCTACTTCGACGAGAACCCCGAGATGGCCAACCGGATCTTCCAGGAGATCGGCCACAGGGAGCTCAAGTTCATCACCAATTTCGGGTTCTTCTTCGGCCTCCTGCTGGGGATACCGGTGGCGTTCATCACCAACGCCCTGCACTACTGGTGGATCCTGCCGATCCTCGGGGTGTTCGTCGGCTACATCACGAACCTGGTCGCGATCTCCATGATCTTCCAGCCGATCGAGCCGCGGCGGTTCCTCGGCGTGAAGCTTCAGGGGTTGTTCATGAAGCGCCAGCACGAGGTCGCCGGCGTCTACGCGCGCATCGTCGCCGACGACATCGTGAACCTGAACAACATCGGCGACGAGCTGCTGCGGGGACCACGGGCGGACCGCACCCGCAAGTTGATCGAGACGGCGATGCGGCCGGCGGTGGACCGTGCGCTCGGCCCCATCAACCCGGCCGTGCGAGTGGCGATGGGGACCCGCCAGTACGACGCGATCCGCGAGTCGGTGGCGACCGAGGCGGTCGAGTACACGATGACGCCGCTCGCCGACGAGGAGTTCAACCGGCGCCAGTCGACGGCGATCCGCGAGCTGATCACCGCCCGGATGCGCGAGATGCCGCCGAGCGACTTCTCGGAGATGTTGCGCACCGCGATCCGGGAGGACGAGTGGCTGCTCTATCTACACGGCGCGGTGCTGGGCCTCGGCGCCGGCCTCCTGCACCTGCTGCTGTTCCCGCCGCCGCCTACCTGACCGGACCGAGCACGCGGTCCGTGTAGGCGTTGCCGAACGCTCCGCCCGGGTCGAGCCGGGTGCGCGCCGCCTGGAAATCCTCCCACCGCGGATAGAGCGGCTCCAGGTCGGCGGCGGCGCGGAAGTGGCGCTTGCCCCAGTGTGGGCGCCCGCCGTAGTCCGCGGCGATCGCCTCGACGCCGCGGAAGTACGTCTCCCAGTCGAGCTTGCGGTCCTGGTGGACGGCGACGTAGCACGTGTCACGCTCGTGCGAAGGGCTCAGCAGCGAGTCGTCGCCGGCGACGAACCGCACCTCGATCGGCCAGCCGACGCCGAGCTCGGGCCGCTCCGCGAGGTCCAGCACGCGCTCCACCATCTCGCGCGCATGCTCGCGCGGCACCCCGTACTCCATCTCCGTGAACTTGATGTGGCGCTGGGACGCGAAGACCCTGTAGCTCGCGTCGACCTTGGTCGAGCGGCCGACGCCGCGGGACGCGATCCCGGCCAGCCGCGGCGCGCGCGACGGGAAGCGGCGCATCGCGAGCGCGAACAGCTGGCCGAGCCCGTTCTCGACGATCACCTCCTCCGCGTACACCCGCGCCCGGCTGCGCGGCGCCGGCGGCTCGTCGGTCCGCCGCGACTCGCGGCACAGCGCGACCTCCGTGTGCGGGAAGACGTAGAACTCGAAGTGGTCGGTGCCGGCGTTCAGCTCGTCGAGGCTCGCGAGCGTCTCCGCCAGCGGCTTTGGCGAGTCGACACGGTTGATGGTGTAGGCCGGAACGGTGCGCAGCGTCACCGAGTAGATGACGCCGAGCGCGCCGAGCGCGACCCGCGCCGCCCGCAGCAGGTCCGGTTCGGAGTCGTCCACCGTGACCACCGAGCCGTCGGCGGTGACCAGCTCGAGCGAGGCGATCTGCGCCGACACGTTCTGAAACCGCTCGCCGGTGCCGTGCGTACCGGTCGAGATCGAGCCGGCGACCGTCTGGCGGTCGATGTCGCCGAGGTTCTCGAACGCGACGCCGCGGTCGTCCAGCAACCGGTTCAGGTCGTGCAGCACGACGCCCGCCTCGACCTTGAACAGCCCGGATTCCCGGTCGAAGTCGAGCGGCCTCGTGAGCCTGTCGAGCCGGACCATGAAGCCGTCGGTGAGCGCACAGTCCGTGAACGAATGTCCGGAGGCGGAGACCCGGACCCGGTGGCCGGTGGCGGCCGCCCGGCCGACGGATTCGGTCAGCGCACCGAGCGAGTCGGGAGTCTCGATCGCGAGAGGCTCACAGCTCTGCTCGCCGGCCCAGTTCGTCCAGCGCGGCATCGCGCCGCACCCTAGATCACCGAATCCCGATCGGCGTGCCCTCGGGGGCGCGCGGGACCGAGCTGGGCGTGGGAAGAGGGCGAAGCCTGTACCGGCGGTACAGGCGAGTCCCGATGACCGCGATCCAGCGACGGTTCCGTGCGTCATCCGGGGGTGCGGGGATTGGGATTCGGTGATCTATCCTCGGCCTTTCCCGGAGGGGTGGCAGAGCGGTTGAATGCGGCGGCCTTGAAAGCCGTTGATCGGTCTAGGCCGATCCGTGGGTTCGAATCCCACCCCCTCCGCTGCCCACCGGCAGCCCGTAGGCGCCAAGAGGAGTACTGTCGCGGCGTGTCGGGCGAAGCGTCACCCGGCGACGAGAGGATCTGTGCAGCCGAGGTCATCGCCGCGCTATCGCTGGCGACCGACCTCAGCATCGGCTTCGATTTTGAGCACGGGATACGGAGCACGCTCGTCGCGGCGCGATTGGCCGAGCGCCTCGGCGTGGATCAGGAGACCGCTGCGCAGACCTACTACGCCTGCCTGCTGCAACAGGTCGGCTGCACAGCCGACATCCACGTGAGGGCGGCGATTCTCGGTGACACAGCGGCCGCCGTGAAGAACCACCTCATGCCGGTGTGGTTCGGGGAACCTCGGGAAATGGTGGCCGCGATGGCTCGCTCGGTGGCCCCCGACGCCCCGCTTCCGGTGCGCGCCGTCGAGATCGCCCGCAAGGTTCCGAAGGCCGCGCGTGTGATGCCGCGTGTCGATGTCGCGTGCCGCGAGGTGGCTCGAATGCTGATCGACAGGCTCGGTCTGCCCGCTTCGATCGGGGCGCTGTTCGCGTACGTCGACGATCGCTGGGACGGCAAGGGCACACCCGGAGCGAAGGGTGAGGAGATCCCGCTCGCGATGCGAATCGCCCACGTGGCTCGGGACATCGACGTCCAGCGTGTGCTCGGCGGGGCGAGCCTCGCCGCCCGGGTGGTCGGGGAGCGAGGCGGCGGCGCGCTCGATCCGGCGATCGCCGCTCGCTTCGTCGACGAGGCGGAGGAGATCCTGGCCATCGACGACGAGGTGTCGGCGTGGGACCAGGCGCTTGCCTGTGAGCCGGCACCGCGGGTGACGCTCGACGGCCCGGCTGTCGACCGTGCGCTCTCGGCGATGGGGGATTTCGCCGACCTCGTCTCTCCGTACCTGGCAGGGCACTCCGCCGGGCTCGCGGACCTCGCGAGCGCCGCCGCGGAGCGGTGCGGGTTCGGCAGGGACGAGGTGACGGCAATCCGACGTGCGGCGCTCGTCCACGACGTCGGCCGCGTCGCTGTCCCCGTGCCCATCTGGCAGAAGGAGGGACCGCTCACGGCCGGCGAATGGGAGCGGGTCAGGCTGCACCCCTACCACTCCGAGCGCGTTCTCAGCCGCTCGCCGTTTCTGGCGGCGCTCGCGCCGGTCGCGACCGCCCACCACGAGCGGCTCGACGGCTCCGGCTATCACCGCGGGGCGGTCGGCGCGTCGCTCTCGAGGGCCGCGCGGGTGTTGGCCGCCGCCGACGCCTACCACGCGATGACCGAGCCGCGCCCACACCGCGCGGCGCTCCCCCCGAGCGCGCGGCCGAGACCCTCGGAGATGAGGCCCGCGCCGGACGGCTCGACGCCGACGCCGTCGGCGCGGTGCTCGAGGCGGCCGGCCACCAGGCGCCGAGGATCGAGCGCCCGGCGGGGCTGACCGAGCGGGAGGTCGAGGTCATCGCCCTGCTCGCGCGCGGTTTGCAGACGAAGCAGGTCGCACGCGCGCTGGGCATCTCGGTCAAGACGGCCGATCGCCACGTGCAGAACGCCTACGCAAAGATCGGCGTGTCAACGCGGGCGGCCGCGACGCTGTTCGCGATGGAGCATGGGCTGACCACATGGGGAGAACTCCCGATTGTCAGCCGCGCCGCCCACTCATAGCGTCGGCCCCATCGAAGGGAGCGACCATGAGGAGGCAGCGATGAACTACGAGCTCGCGTACAAGATCGGATTCCATCCCTGGGAGGACCTCGCGGAGCACCCGCCGTTCGCAGGGAAGCTGCTCGAGCTGGTGGCGCGCGAGGAGGGCGGGCAGGCGCGGCCCTATGGACCCGCGCTCGACCTCGGCTGCGGCAGCGCGGTCTGGGGAGTCCGACTGGCGCAGCGGGGCTGGCGTGTGACGGCCGTCGACGTCGTCGAGAAGGCGCTGCGCCGCGCCCGCGAGCGGGTAGATGAAGCCGGCGTTCAGGTGCGCGTGGTGCATGGCGACGTGACGGCGCTCCGGCAGGCGAACGTGGGCTCGAGCTTTCGGCTGGTGCTGGACACGGGCACATTCCACGGACTCAGCGACCCCCAGCAAGAGGCGATGGGCCGTGAGGTGAGCGCCATCTGTGCCGACGACGCCACCGTGCTGCTCGACTGCTTCGCCCCCCGACGCAGAGGCCCGTTGCCCCGGGGGGCGAGCCGCCTCGACATCGAGCGTGCCTTCCCGGGCTGGGAAATCACCGACGTCGAGGTCGCGGATACCGAACCCGACCCGCTCGCGCGCCTGTTCAAGTTCGACGAGCGCTTCTACCGGCTGCGCCGGCGGCCTGCTGGCTGATCACGGCCCGAATCACAGGCTTCGAACAACGTCCTAGACGGCCGGCTCCCCGGGCACTTGCCGACCTCGAAGTTGTCACATTCCGCGTCACATGCGCGTGCTGGCGTCGGGTCTGCTTTGGCGGCGCGGAGGGCTGAAGTCTCAAGGCGAGATGCACCACCGAGGATGGTTGCGACCGGCCACGCGGCCGGTTCCGGTTCGAGTCCGGCGCCCTCCGCGCCTACACTTGTCGCACTCGGTGGTGCGCGGGACGAGTTCCCGCTTCAACCTCGGACGGCCCGCCATAAGCGGGCCGTTCGTTTGCTTACCGACGTGCGGCCGGGCAGGTTCGTGCGAGGATTGCCCTGATGACCGAGTACCGCGCGCAGGCCCAGCTTGATGCGTCGCTGGACGAGGTCTGGGCGCTCGTCGGGAACCCCGCCACCTACCCTCAGTGGTGGCCGGCCGCGGTAGAGATTCGCGGCGAGACGTTCGAGGTTGGGGACGTCTATACCCAGGTCCTGCCTCGTCTCGCAGGACGGCAGCTGGAGTACACCCGAATCATCGACCGGCGCGACGAGCTCAAGGAGCTGAAGTGGAGTTGCCCGACGACCGGCGGCTTCCAGCACTGGACGCTGACCGCTGCGCAGGGCGGCACGTTCGTCGACATGGAGATGGGATTGCACGCGCCGACGCTCGGATACCGGCTCTTCGACAAGTCGCTCGGGCGCTGGTTCATCAAGCACTGGGCAGAGCAGGCCGTGGACGGGCTACGTCAGAGGCTCGCCGAGACTCCTCCTCCTCCAGCCGACTGACCTCGCGTTGACGCGAGTGCGCGCGACGCTCTATTCGGTGTACACCTCGCATCCGGCGCATGCCGCGCGCCTGATGCTGGAGCACAAGGGAATCGAGCACAGGGTGGTCGACCTGGTGCCCGGCACCCATCCGGCTGCGGTCCGCGCGCTCGGGTTTCGGAACGGCACGGTGCCGGCGCTCAGGCTGAACGGACGTCGCATCCAGGGTACGCGCGCGATCTCTCGGGCGCTCGATGAGGCGCAGCCGGAGCCGGCGCTCTTTCCGGCCGACCTGCAGATGCGGATCCGGGTCGAGCAGGCGGAGCTCTGGGGCGACGAGGTCCTGCAGCCGGTTCCGCGGAGGATCGGCGGCTGGATCGTCGCGAACAGGCCCGAGATGCGCACTCGCATGGCCCGCGAGGCCGGCCTGCCCGCGCCGCGCCTGCTCGGCGCGGCCGGCTGGCCGGTCGCCTGGTGGAACGCGCGCAAGGTCGGGGCCAGCGACACCGAGCAGGTCAGGAAGACGATCGAGACGTTGCCTGCCCTGCTCGACCACGTCGACGAGTTGCTCGACGAGGGGACGATCGGCGGCGCGCAGCGCAACGCCGCCGACTTCCAGATTGGGACCACGGTCCGGCTGCTGATGACGTTCGCTGACCTGGCGCGCGCGCTCGAAGGTCGCAGGGCGGCGCGATTCGCGATCGAGTTGATGCCCGACTACCCGACGGGCGTGCCGGCCGGACTCGTCCCGCCGGAATGGCTCGTTACGGCGTGACCGTGACGTCGTCGACGTTCGCCCAGGTGTCGCCGTTGGCCCAGAGGCCGGTGAACACGACGAGCGTCGAGTTGCTGCCGCTGTTCACCGTGGCGGTCACCTTCGTGTAGCCGTCGAGGCGGGTGAAGCGCTGCTCGCCGACGACCTGGCCACCGGTGGTCCGCAGGCCCATGAAGCCGTCGTTGTTGTTGGCCGAGGTCCGGATCCAAGCCGAGACCGTGTAGGTCGTGTTGGGGGTGACGGTGATCGTCTGGTGCACGTCGTTCCACCCCGATGTGTTGCGGACCCAGCCGTTGCCGGTCCCGGTACGGGCAAGGCCGGCCCCGTGGTCGGCGCCGCACTGCCCGGTGCAGGCCCACGGGCCCAGACCGGGGTCCTCGAAGCCACCGTCCGGCGGCAGGTTGCCGGGCGGCGGCGGCGGGCCACCCGGTGACTGGAGCGCGGCGAGGATGCGCGGCAGCGCGTCGTTCAGCGCGAAGTTCCAGCAGCCGAAGTTGTGACCGCCGTCGCAGCCGTACGGGGCGGACGGTCCGGGCCGTCCGTACATCCAATAGAAGTGCGGAACGCCCGCGGAATCCAGGGCCGCATGAAGGCGATCGGCGGAAGCCCTCATCGTTCCCTCGAGCACATCCTGGTCGTTGCTGCCACCCCCCGCGTAGAGCGCCACTCCGACACCCTGCAGGCGCCCGGCGCGATTGAGCGGGTTGAGCGCGTTCCACGTGCCGTCGTACGGCCAGTACGGCCGGCCGAAGGGCCCGTAGGGATTGAAGCCGTTCTGCCCCGCCTGCTCGGTAACCACCGAGCGCGTACCGGGGTCCCCGAGGTCGACGGCACCGGAGAAGCTCGCGACGTAGGCGAACAGATCGGGACGATCCTGGGCATACCGGACGGCTCCGAATCCACCCATCGAGAGGCCGCCGATGGCGCGGCCGCTCTTCGAGGCGATCGTGCGCAGGTTGGCGTCGATCCAGGGGATCAGCTGCCCGACGTGAAAGTCCGCCCAGGCCTGCGCGCCCTGCGATTGATTGACCCAGTTCGTGTACCAGCCCACCTTCCCGCCGTCGGGCATGACGGTGATGATCGGGCGGTTGTGGGTGATCGGCTCGACCGCGCCGCCGCCGGTCGTCCACTGCGCGGAGTTGCCGCCTGCGCCGCCGTGGAGGAGGTACAGGACCGGGTAGCGAGTCGAGCCGGTCTGGAAGTAGTCGTTCGGCAGGGTGATACGCACCCGGTGGGGGCCGTTCACCGCCACCGGCGCCACCTTCGCGGTCGAGATGTCGACCTCGAGGGTCCGAGGCGTGATCCAGCGCCAGCCCGACACGGTGATCCCGTTGCCGGACTGCATGTTCGGAGCGTCCGCGGCGGCCCCCTGAGGGCTCGCGAGCAGCGCGAGCACGAGGAACAGGAGCAGTGCGAATCGCATCCGGATGGTCAAGTGATCTCTCCTCCGCAGGTGATGTAACGATCGTGTACATCACGTACTGTACCATCTATGTACATGACCGTGCAGACCGAGATACCGGAGCGCCTGCCGAAGGGCCCCCACGACCTCACCCGTGAGCAGGTCGAGTCCTCCCAGCGCCAGCGGATCCTCGATGCGGTCCTCGACGTGGTCGGCGAGCACGGCTACGCGGCAGCGACCGTGGCCCATATCACCAAGTCGGCCGGGGTTTCGAGGACGACCTTCTACGAGCAGTTCCGCAACAAGCAGGAAGCGTTCCTGACCGCCTACGACGAGTTCGGTGTCAGATTCCTCGCCGACATCGCCGGCCTCACCGCGACGGAACCGGCCGAGGTCCTGGCCGCCGCCGCCGAGCGGCTCGTCGACTGGGGGCGGAGAAGGCCGCTCGCCTGTCGCGCGTTCCTGCTGGAGATCCATGCCGTCGGCGAGGTGGGCCTCGAGCACCGCGACCGGGCGATGCATCGGGCGGAGGAACGGTTCGAGGGCGTTGCCGCGTGGCTCCGCAACGTCGATCCCACCCTGCCGACCCCGCCCCGTCTGGTCGGACGAGCCGTGGTCGCGGCGTCCTGGGAGCTCACCGCGCAGGGCGTTCGCACGGCGAGCGACACCACCGCCGAGACGCGCGAGGCCCTGACGTACATCTGGCTGCTCGGGCTGACCGGGCGCCCACAGCTCCCCCGCTGAAACCACTTGTAGGCGGGTCGTAGCAGGAGTACCCTGGCCCAATGAGACGCGGGGGTGTAGCGCTGCTCGCAGCTCTGCTCGGCATCGCGGGGGTCTGGGCCGTCGCGGCCACGGCGCAGGGCGCGTACACCTGGGCGGGCACTTGGGACACCAATTTCGGGCCCGTCACGATGGACGCCGCTGGGGACGGCACGTACCCGGATTACGACGGCACGCTCACCGGCAGCGTCAGCGGCCCCGAGGGCCGGACCAACAGCGGCACCTGGGACCAGCCGACCAAGAGCGGCACCTTCGTGTTCGACATGACCGAAGCGGGCTGGGCGTTCAACGGCACCTATGAGGACGCCGGCGGGGGTTGCGTCTTTCCGCCCTGCACCTGGGACGGCTTCTGCGAGTTGGGCCCCTGCCTAGCGAACGGGCCCGACGTGCCGGAGCCCTGCATCGAGGACCGCGCCAGCTGTCGCTTTGAGATCCCCTTTGGCTTCGACCTCCTGTCTGGCCCACCGTCGGGGACGCCCGAGCGCGAGCTTCCGCGGAGGCTCCTCTCGGCCACCGGCGAAACCGAGGGCGCCAAGCTTCTTTCCGAGACGCGCGCGTCCAAGTTCAGCGACGACCTACCCTCGACCGGAGTGCTCAAGATGAAGACCAAGTACCACCAGCCCGGGGGCGGGTTTGAACGGCACCGGATCCTGTTCTACATCGGGGACACCGGGCACTTCGATCGCTTCGATGGGGGTCGCGAAAAGATCGCGACGCACATGCACGTACGCCGCTCCAACGACGAGAACTGCCCTGAGGGTGTCACCAGTTACACGACGTTCGAGATCCGCAAGGTGGGGGCCACTCGGAAGGTCGTCGAACTCGAGATCCGATCGACCCCGAACGACGCCAGCCAGAGAATCCCGTGTCTCACGGACGACGAAAACGGCGTCCTTCACTGGAAGACCGGGGACTTCAAGAGCTCCAGGATCGACCGACCGCGCCTGATTGGCGGAGGTCCCTAGCCGACCGAGGCACGGGTCAGGCCGTCGACTTGGCGCGGTGGAAGGCGTCGGCGAACTCGCGCATGTCGTCCACCTTGCCCTCGAGCTTGAACGAGGCACCGGCGGCCGTGACCTCCATCACGCCGGCCAGCCCGAAGCGCTTGACCTCGATCGAGTCGACCTCAGCCAGCGGCACCGTGCTGAGAATCTCCTTGATCTCCTTGACCTTGCCGCCCATGCTCATGGCGACCTGCATCGTCAGGAAGCTGGTGCGCGTGACGGCGACGGCTCCGGGGTTACCGAGCTGGATGCCCGCGGCATCGGCGCCCTTGCGGTGCTTGCCCTGCCACTGAGCGCCGATCTCGCTCGTGATCACCCCGCCGCCGGTGACCATCGTCGTGGCGCCGCGAGGCTTCGCGAAGGCCGCGCCGAGGAGCTCCTCGTCGATCTTCCCCGTGGCCGCGGCGACGATCTGCTCGCGGTACTTCGACATCGCGTCCGATTATCGCGCCTTCCGCGGGATCAGGCCGGCTCCGGCATCGGGTCGCGCCACATGAGGGTCGCCAGCGCCACCGCGCAGATCGCCGCCAGGACCGCGTAGGTGGCGCCGTCGCTTGTCAGCTCGGCCAACGCCGGGCCGGCCGCCGAGCCGATCGTGTGGCCGAGCGCCCAGCCGAGGTTCACGAACCCGAATGCGAGGCCCTGCGCGACACCCGCGCTCTCAGCGCTGTCGCTGAGCAGCGCCATCGACGGCGACCACAGGATCCCGATCGCCGGCGCCGCGGCGATCATGATCAGGCCGAGGAGCACGGCGGTGTCCGGCACGATCAGGAGGAGCGCCGCCACGGTGCTCGCTGCGAGCCCGACCTTGCTCGGCGTGATCCGGCCGTAGCGGTCCGAGAGCCGCCCGGCGACCGGGTTCACGGCGCCCTCGGTAATCGCGGCCACGATGAACACGGCGGCGATCACTCCCGCCCCCGCCCCCAGCTCGTCGAGGCGCAGCGGTACCAGCACGTCGATCGCCCCGAACAACATGCCCGGAATCAGGATCAGCGCCATGCCGAGGCGGACGCCGGGCGCGGCGATGGCGGCCGCGAGGCTGGCGCGAGCCGACCGCTCCGTGGACACGCGCGGGGCCGGGAGCCGCCGCAGCATCGCGATCAACCCGAGTCCCAGCAGCGCGACCCCGCCGAACACGGGGCCTCTGCCGAACGCGACGGCGGCCGCGCCGAGCACCGGTCCGAACAGGACGCCACCGATCGCGGCGGCCATCGCCGCGCCGATCAGCTCCCCCCGCCGGTCCGCGGGCGCCGCGCCGATCAGCCAGCCGAGCGCGCCGGCCCACGAGCAGGCGCCGCCGACGCCCTGTGCGAAGCGGGCGATGTCGAGCAGGACGATGTCGTTGGCGGTGGCGAAGACCACGCCGGACGCCGACATCAGCCCGAGTCCCGCGACCAGGGTCGGGCGAACGCCCACCCGCGACGCCAGGAGCCCGGCGGGGATGCTGGCGGCCAGTGTGCCGGCGGCGTACGCGCCGGAGAGGATCCCGGCGGCCGTTTTCGAGAGCTCGAAGTCGTCCGAGAGCCGCGGCAGCAGCGGCACGACCGCCGCGAAGAACATGGTGTCGACGAACACGATCGCCGAGGCGAGCAGCAGCAGGCGGCGCATCCGTCCACTGTAGGGCGGGCCGATTGAAGCGCCCGCGGACGCCTGCCGATTACGCAGTCACATGCCCGGATCGACCAGGACACGGCTGCTCGCCCTCGCGCTCGCCTGCGCGTCGCTCGCGCTGCTCCCCGCGGGCGCGTCCGCGAAGAGCTACACGCCGCCGGACGGCAAGAGCTTCCACGGCGTCTCCGAGACGGGCGACGTCGCCGACTACCAATCGTTCGCCGACGAGACCAACGCCCACTCGGCTGTCAGCCAGGTCTTCTTCCACTGGGGCGTGCCGCTCGGGACGGGCGCCCTCCAGCGCTGGCGCCAGACGAAGACGCGCGGGGTGCTGAGCCTCTCGACGGCACCGGGCGGCCAGCCCGAGCGGATCGACCCCAAGGCGATCGCGAGCGGACACGGCGACGAGTACGTCCTGAGCCTGAACGACTCGATCTCCGACTCGCGACAGGTCGTCTACATCCGGCTGTTCCCGGAGATGAACGGGCACTGGAACCCCTACTCCGCCTACAACGCCGACGGCTCGAGCCGCGGCGCCGACCATTCGACCAAGTGGTTCAAGAAGGCGTGGAAGCGGTTCGCGATCGTGGTCAGGGGCGGCTCGCGCAAGACGATCAACGCAAAGCTCCGCAAGCTGAAGATGCCGAGGCTGCTGCGAGCGCGGTCGAACAACGCCAAGATCTACAAGCGGATGGGCATCGGCCGGCGCCTGCCGACGCCGAAGGTCGCGCTGATGTGGGTGCCGCAGACGAGCGGCTCCCCGGCCATCGCGGGTAACGCGCCCAGGAAGTACTGGCCCGGCAACCGCTATGTGGACTGGGTCGGCGCCGACGCCTACGCCAAGTTCTCGAACGCGACCCTCTGGACCAACCTCGACCGCTTCTACCGCTCGTTCGGCAAGAAGCCGTTCGTGATCGGCGAGTACGGGCCCTGGGACGGCGACCCGGGCGGCCTGTTCACCGACCGCCTGTTCGACTGGGCGCGCGAGCACCGCCGCACTCGGATGCTCATCTACTACCGCAGCGTCAACGCGACCAACATCTTCAACATCGGCTTCTATCCCGACGCGCTCGGTGTCCTGCGCAACGCCCTGAACGAGCCGCGGTTCATGCCGCTCGCGCCCGAGTACGCGCGCTGAGCCGAGGGTCTAGGGCCCGGTCGGGATCTGGGTCGGATCGCAGTTCAGCGCGCCGCCGTCGGTGAACGGGGTCGAGCCGTCGCCGGGGTCACGCTCGAGCGAGCCGGGGCAGCGGGCCGTGTTGCCCACGTCCAGCAGGTCGAGGTTCGCCCCCTGGAGGAGCTCCCCGACGTCGATCGGCGAGAGCAGGTCCGGCAGGCCGCTGCTGGAGGCGCTGAACGCGTTGAACGTCGGCGCGATGCGCCCCAGGCCGCCACTCGCGTCGTCCCGTCCCGAGTGGGCGAACCCGTCGAACCACCCGACCAGCTCGGGCACGTAGGCCCTCAGGTTCGAGATCTGGGGCAGCGAGTTGGTGAGCGCGCCGGAGAAGTGTGACGCTGACCGATCGGTCAGCTCCGGCGCGGCTGCAGCGATTCGCCCGGCGCCGGCGCCGGCGCAACACGAGGCCGGTCCCGTGTGTTGTGCTTGGTGACGCGTTCGTGGAGCCGAGAACGAGACAGGCCAGTCGGGGGGCGATGCTGGTCGCTGCCTGCGCGCTCGCCCTGAGCCTCGCGTCCGGACTTGGGTCGGCGTCGGGCGCACGCCACAAGCCCCCGGGCAAGACGATCTGGCACGGCGTCTCCGACACCGGCGACGTCGGCGACTACCGGCGCTTCAACAAGCAGGTGAAGGCACACACGGCGCTGCTCCAGGACTTCTTCCACTGGGGGGTGCCGCTGACGACGGGCGCCTTCGACCGCTGGGAGCGGTCCGACACGCGCGGCGTCCTCAGCCTCTCGACGGCGCCCGGCGGCGAGCCCGAGGTGACCACCCCGCGCCGGATCGCGAGCGGCCGCGACGACCACTACATGCTCCGCCTGAACGAGTCGATCGACAACTTCGACCAGGTGGTCTACATCCGGCCGTTTGCCGAGATGAACCTGCACGTGAACCCGTACTCCGCGTTCAACGCGGACGGCTCCCGACGGAACGGGCACGCGACGAAGTGGTTCAAGCTGGCGTGGCGGCGGCTCGCCCTGATCGTCCGTGGCGGGAAGCGGGCCCGGATCAACCACGACCTGCTGCGCCTCGGCCTGCCGCGGATCCACCGCGCGCCGTCCAACGACGCGCCGGTCTATGAGAACCGCGACGTGCCGGAGCGGCTCGACCATCCCAAGGTGGCCCTGATGTGGATGCCGCTGACGCGCGGGTCGCCCGCGGTGCCCGGCAACGCGCCGCGCGACTACTGGCCCGGGCGGCGCTACGTCGACTGGGTCGGAACCGACGTCTACTCCAAGTTCTCGAACAGCACGCTGTGGACGAACCTGCGCCACTTCTTCAGCGACTACCGCCGCTTCCCGTTCGCGATCGGCGAGTACGGGCCGTGGGACAACGACTACGACGGCGAGTTCACGCGGCGGATCCACCGGTGGGCCCGCGATCGGCCCCGGGTGGGGGCGCTGCTCTATTTCCGCAGCGTGGATCCCGAGAACGAGTTCAACCTCCAGCACTACCGCGGGGCGAAGCGGGCGCTGCGCGCGATCCTGAACCGCCAGCGCTATTCGGGGTACGCGCCGGGCACCAGGGACCGCGACGACGGGCCCGGCGGCGGCGGCATCACGCCGTAGCGATCGCGGATGTAGGCTCGCCCCAACGGGCGCGCCGGTGGAGCGCCCACCACCCGAGGAGGGTAAGAGCGTGGGCTTCATGGACAAGTTCAAGGACGCCGCGAAGCAGGCAGGCGAGGGCGCCCGGCAGATGGGCGAGGCGGCGAAGGAGGGCGTGTCGCCGAGCACGTTCGGAACAGCGCAGGACATCAACCGGATCGGCCATGAGGGGATCGAGACGAAGGCGATCCTGAAGTCGCTGACGGCGACGAGCGACAAGAAGCTCGGCGGGGGCACCGAGTACGCGATGCAGATCGAGGTCCAGCCCGAGGGTGGCGAGCCCTATCCGGCGACGATCACCCAGCAGCTGATCGACCAGACCGTCGCCCACTACGAGCAGAACATCGGCGGCGAGATCACGGTCAAGGTGGACCCGGCCGACCCGAGCAAGATGGTGCTCTGGGGCTAGCGCCCGCGGGCCGAGCCCGGTCGCTCACCGTCCGCGAACGGCTCCTGTGGCCGGATATCGAGGTGGTCCATCGCGGAGATCCCCGCTCGGTCGAGCGTGCGCATCACCCGTTGCTGAACGCCCTCGACGATCAGATCTCGGTCCAGGTCGCGCAGGCGCATCGCCGCCTTGACCAGCGCCGCGATTCCCCTCGAATCGACAAACCCGCAGGCGCGCAGGTCGATCACGACCCGCCCTTCCGCTGCGAGCGCCTCGTCCAGCGCGTTCTCGACGTGACCGACGGTCGCCAGATCCAACTCGCCGAAGACCGCCACGTCGGTGCCGCCTCCCCGAGCCGGCGCCACGTGCACGGCAAAGTCCGTGTATGGCTGTGGATCCGTTCGCATCCTTGCGCTCCTATCGTCCCTGCGGAACTCCTCGGCCTCGTTTACCCGCCTCCGCCATCGAGCTAACTGCCTGAACGTCCAAGTTGTCGCAGCCTGGCTCGTCCCTCCGCCAGACATCGATTCACCTTGGTGTAGGTCCACCCGGTGAGCTCGCAGATCTCCCGGTAGGAGTAGCCCTCGCCCTTCAGCACGAGGGCGTGGCGCTGATCCGGCTTGAGCCGTGCCAGGAGGCGTGCCCGCTCGCGTGAGGTCTCCTTGCGCTCGGCGCGCTCAGCGGGACAGAGGGCGGTGCCCGGAAGCGCCTCCCCCACCTCGGCGCCGAGCAGCCGCTCGCGCTCGCGGCGCACGGCGAGCGCCTCGCGCCGGGTGACCACGTGCATCCACGCCGCCAGGCGCCGCGGCGGATGCGACGGGCCCTTGGTCAGGAGGATCACGGTCGCGCGTTGCAGGGCGTCCTCGGCGTCGTCCCGGCAGAGTGAGACGCGACGCGCGGTCCGGCGCAGCGCGGGGGCGTGGCCCTCGAGCAGCGCGAGCGCGGCGTGCGAGCGGATCCGTGCGGGCGGCACGTCGATTCCAACCCCGTCGGCCGGTGGCTTGCCCCGGGTCGCCGGCTGCACCACGCATCGCAGGCGCGACCGGAGCCCTGGAGCGCCAGTATCCTCGCCCGCGATGGGTACCTGCATCGTCACCGGGGGAGCCGGGTTCCTCGGCTCGCACATGTGCGACGCGCTGCTCCACCAGGGGCATCGCGTGATCTGCGTCGACAACCTCGACACCGGGTCGCTCCAGAACATCGAGCACGTCGACGACGACCGGTTCACGTTCTTGATGCACGACGTGACCGAGCCCCTCTTCATCGACGAGCCGGTCGACCTCGTCTTCCACCTCGCGTCGCCCGCGAGCCCGATCGACTACCAGCGCCTGCCGCTGCACACGCTGAAGGTGGGCTCCTACGGCACCCATCACATGCTCGGCCTGGCGAAGCTCCACCGGGCCCGCTTCGTGCTCGCCTCCACGTCCGAGGTCTACGGCGACCCTCAGGTGCACCCCCAGCCCGAGGACTACTGGGGCCACGTCAACCCGATCGGGCCGCGCGGGGTCTACGACGAGGCGAAGCGGTACGCCGAGGCCCTGACGATGGCCTACCACCGCCAGCAGGGCGTGAACACGGCGATCGTCCGGACCTTCAACTCCTACGGCCCGAAGATGCGGCCCCACGACGGCCGCGCGATCCCGACCTTCCTGCGCCAGGCGCTCCAGAACAAGCCGCTGACGGTGTTCGGCGACGGCACCCAGACGCGCAGCTTCTGTTACGTGGACGACCAGATCCGTGGCTATCTCGCGATGGCCGCGTCGGACGTGCACGTGCCGGTCAACATCGGCAACCCGAACGAGTTCACGCTGCTCGAGCTGGCGCAGACGGTGATCGAGGTTGCCGAGGCCGAGTCCGAGATCGTGTTCGAGGCGCTGCCGACCGACGACCCTCAGGTCCGCCAGCCCGACATCACGCGCGCCAAGCAGCTCCTGGGCTGGGAGCCGGAGGTCGAGCTGCGCGAGGGCCTCGCGCGCACGATCGACGAGGCCGGCGCCGAACAGCTGGTCGGCGCCACCCTTTAGCCGGCGCTCCCGCTTGCGGATCGCCCACCTCACCGCCACGTTCCCGCCGTATCGCGGCGGCGCCGGCAATACCGCTCACCGCTTCGCGGTCGAGCAGGCGGCTCGCGGTCACGAGGTCGAGGTCTTCACGGCGCCCGCCCCCGGCGAGCCGCCGTCGTCGGGGGCGGCGAAGGTGCACCGGATCGATCCGGTGTTCGCGATTGGAAACGCGCCGCTGATCCCGCGCCTCGCGCGGATCGATGGCTTCGACGTCGTGCACATCCACTACCCGTTCATCTTCGGCTCGGAGCTGACGCTGATCGGCCGCCTGCGCCGGCGGCGCCGGCAGCAGGCGCTGCTGGTCCACTACAAGAACCGGCTCGTCGGCGGCGGTCCGCGCGGCGCCCTGTTCGCGGCCTACGAGCACACGGTCGCCCCGGCCCTGATCCGCGCCGCGGACCGCGTCTGCGTACTTTCGCCGGATCACGCGAACTCGGTCCCGTACCTGCGCCGCACCGGCGAGCGCGAGCCCGGCAAGCTGATCGAGATGCCGAACGGCGTCGATGCGGAGCTGTTCTCGCCCGGCGCGGCCGACGGTCGCCTCCGCGACCGCCTGGGGATCCCGGCCGATGCGATCGTCGCCGCGTTCGTCGCGACCCTCGACCTCGCGCATCGCTTCAAGCGACTCGACATCGCGATCGACGCCCTCGCCGAGCTCGGCGACGAGGGCGTGCACATCGTCGTCGCCGGCGGCGGCGAGCTGGTGGACGAGTTCAGGGCGCGAGCACGCGATCGCGGGATCGGCGATCGCGTCCACTTCCTCGGCGCCGTCCCCCACCCGGAGCTGCCGGACGTGCTGCGGGCCTGCGACCTGTTCCTGCTCACCACCGAGCCGCCGGAGTCGTTCGGCATCGTCCTGATCGAGGCGATGGCGACCGGTCTGCCGGTGATCGCGACCGACTACCCGGGCGTGCGCGCCGTCGTCGTCGAGGGCGAGACCGGGCTGCTCGCGCCGCGCGGCGACGCGGCCGCGGTCGCCGAGCGCCTGCGCCGCCTGGTCGACGCGGGCGCCGGCGGGAGGGCGAGCATGGGCGCAGCAGGGCGCGAGCGGGCCGAACGGGAGTGGAACTGGCCGCGCCTGGTCGACCGCATGGACGCCGCCTACGCCGAGGCGATCGTCGCCCGGTCGGCGAAGATGGCCTCGTGACCGCGGGCAGGCGGATCCTCCTCGTCGCCTACTTCTATCCGCCCTGCACGGACACCGGGGCGCACCGGCCGGCGGCGCTCGCCAAATACCTGCGCCGGCTCGGCCACGACGTGACGGTGCTCACCACCTCCGCCTATGGGTCGCTTCCGAGCGACGAGGCCGAGGGCACCGAGCGCACCGCGGACGCCCAGCTCTGGCGCGCCCGGCTGGGCGGTGCCGACCACGTCGACGCCCTGTACGACGCGGACACCTACTCCGGCCGGCCGCACCCGCTGAGCAGGCTGATCGTGCCGGAGCCCCTGGCGCTCGCGTGGGCGCCGTTCGCGCGCCGCCGCGCCAAGGCGCTCCACCGCGAGCGGGCGTTCGACTGCGTGATCACCACCTCGCCACCCGAGTCCGTTCACTCGGCCGGCGCCGGGCTCCAGCGCCGCGGCGCCGCCTGGGTCGCGGACGTGCGCGACGGCTGGACGTTCGAGCCGCTGCGGCCGCCGTTCCCCACCGGCATCCAGCGACGTCTCGACGCGCGCATGGAGCGGCGGGTCCTGGGCAGCGCCGACGTCGTGGTCTGCGTCTCGGAGCCGGCGGTCGCGGACCTCCGCGCGCGCGGGATCGCCGACCCGGTCCTGGTCCGTAACGGCGCCGACCCGGAGCTGCTCGCGGCCGCCGATCCGGCGAGCGTCGCCGAGCTGCTCGACCCCGACCGCGTCTCGCTCGTCTACACCGGCCGCTTCGGCAGCGCGGGTCGCGACCCGCGGGGGCTGGTCGACGGCCTGCGCAGGCTGGCTTCGGAGCGACCCGAGGACGCGGCGCGTCTCGAGCTGGTCGTCGCGGGCCCGTTGACGGAGGTCGAGCAGGGGCTGTTCGCGACGGACGTCGGCCCGGCCCGGATCTCGGTGGTCGGCTCGCTCGAGCGCGAGCGCGCCCTGGCGATGCAGCGCGCCGCCGACTGCCTGCTGGTGATCGCCCAGCCGATCCGCAGCCAGCTCGTCAACTTCAAGCTCTACGAGTACCTCAGCGCCGGGCCGCCGATCCTCGCGCTGGCGGCGGGGACCGAGGCGGGCGCGATCGCACGTGAGGTCGGCAGCGAGCCGGTCGCGGCGGGCGACCCGGCGGCGATCGCGGAGGCGCTGGCCCGTGTCGCGCGGCGCGAGATCCCGGCCCCGGACCCCGACGCCCGAGCGGAGTACGCCTACCCGGCGGTCGCCGAGCGCATGGCCGCGGCCGTCGAGACGGCGATCGAGCGCCGCGCCTAGACGCGCGCGGCGATCGCCGTCGCCACCCGCTCGGCGGAGCCCGGCGCCTGGTCCAGGTACAGGTTGGGCTCGATCGCCTCGAGCTCCATCAGGACCGGCAACCCCTCGGCCCCGCTGACCATGTCCACCCGGCAGTAGAGCGGCATGTAGCCGAACCGCTCGTTCACGTGCTCGACCAGCTCGCGGGCGAACTCGAACTCCGCCTCGGTCGCCTCGCCGGCCACGACCAGCTCGGGGTCGTACATGACCTCGGCGGCGGCTACGGCGTCGCCCGCTCGGACCGGGGCGACCTCGTCGGGACGCAGCACCGCGTGCTTGCGGAGCACGTGACTCGGCTCGCCGTCGAGGAGCACGATCGCCGTCTCCCCCATGGAGTCCACCGCGTGCTGGTACGGCTGGATCATCGCCGTCCGCCCGCTCGAGTGGATCAGCTCGATCAGCGTGTGAGCCTGGTCGTAGGCCCGCTCGCTGAAGCGCCCCGAATCCTTGGCGCCGGCCGAGATCGTCGGCTTCACCACGACCTCTCCCGCGAGGTCCGGCGGCGGGTCGCCCGGCGCGACGTAGGTGGTCTCGACGACGCGGATGCCGGCCGCGGCGAGGTCGCCGATGTAGCGCTTGTCGCTGTTCCAGCGGACCACCTCGGGCGAGTTGTGGAGCCGCGGGCCGACCGACTCCGCCCAGGCGACGAACTCGTCGCGTCGCTGTGCGTAGTCCCAGGTCGAACGGATCACGGCGACGTCGTATGAGGCCCACTCGGCGCCCGGCTCGTCCCACGGCACCCGAGCGACCTCGGCGCCGAGCGCCCCGAGTGCGTCAGCGAGCCGCTCGTCGTCGGTGAACTCGGGCGGCATCGGCGTGAACGTCGCTATGGCCACGCGCATCGGAAGATCCTAGGGCCCATATCCTCCGGGCCATGAGCGACCCCAAGTCGGACGGCATCGACCCGAAGGCGCACCGCTACATCGCGCCGCTGGTCGGCCCCGACGACGAGCGCATCTTCACCGACTCCGGGATCGAGATCGACCCGCGCTACGACGCGAGCGACGTGGCCGAGGGGCTCGAGGAGCGCCTAGGCGAGCCCGGGAGCTACCCGTTCACGCGCGGCATCCACGAAGGGATGTACCGCGACCGGCTGTGGACGATGCGCCAGTACGCAGGGTTCTCGTCGCCCGAGGACACGAACGGGCGCTACCGCTACCTGCTCGAGCACGGCTCGACCGGCCTCTCGATGGCGTTCGACCTGCCGACCCAGCTCGGGCGCGACTCCGACGACCCGCTCTGCGACGGCGAGGTGGGCCGGACCGGGGTCCCGATCGACACGATCGAGGACATGCGGATCTGCTTCGACCAGATCCCTCTCGACCAGGTCTCGACGTCGATGACGATCAACGCGCCGGCCGCGATCCTGCTGCTGCTCTACGAGCTGGTCGGCGAGGAGCAGGGCGTCGAGTCGACCGCGCTGCGCGGGACGGTCCAGAACGACGTTCTGAAGGAGTACGTCGCGCGCGGCAACTACATCTACCCGCCCGAGGCGACCATGCGCCTCACCACCGACATCTTCGAGTACTGCGCCGAGCGGGTGCCGAAGTGGAACACGATCTCGATCTCCGGGTACCACATCCGCGAGAAGGGCTGCTCGGCCGTCCAGGAGGTCGGCTTCACCCTGGCGAACGCGATCGCCTACACCGAGGCTGCCCTCGAGCGCGGGCTGAAGATCGACGAGTTCGCGCCACGGCTCGCGTTCTTCTTCAACGGCCACAACAACGTCTTCCAGGAGATCGCGAAGTTCCGCGCGGTGCGGCGGATGTGGGCAAGGATCGTGCGCGAGCGGTTCGGATCCGAGAGCGAGCGCTCGCAGATGATCCGCTTCCACACGCAGACCGGCGGGGTGACGCTGCAGGCGCAGCAGCCCGAGGTGAACATCATCCGGGTCGCCCTGCAGGGCTTCGCGGCGGTCTGCGGCGGGACCCAGTCGCTCCACACCAACGGCTTCGACGAGGCGCTGGCGCTCCCCACGGAGCGCTCGGCCCGGATCGCGCTGCGCACCCAGCAGGTGATCGCGCACGAGTCGGGCGCCGCCGACAGCGTGGATCCGTTCGCGGGCTCCTACCTGGTCGAGTCGCTGACCGACGAGATCGAGAAGCGAGCCTGGGAGCTGATGGACGAGGTGGAGAGCCAGGGGGGCTCGGTGCAGGCGCTCGACTTCATCCAGAAGGAGATCGAGGAGTCGGCCGCCTCGTACCACGAGCGGTACCGCTCCGGCCAGGACATCGTGGTCGGCGTCAACAGGTACGTGACCGACACCGTGGACGACGTGGACATCCTCAGGGTCGACCCGGAGTCGGAGAGGCGTCAGAAGGAGCGGCTCGCCAAGTTCAAGGCGAACCGCGACCAGGCGGACGTGGACGCGAAGCTCCAGGCACTGCGCGACGTCGCGGGCGGCGAGGGAAACCTGCTCTACCCGATCCGCGACGCGCTCGCGGCCGACGCCTCGATCGGCGAGGTCTGCAACGCGATGCGCGACGTGTTCGGCGAGTACAAGGGCGGCGCGTTCTTCTAGGCCGCGCGACCGCGAACCGGCACCGCGGCGGGGTCGAGGCACCAGGCCTCGACCGCGGGCCAGGGGCCGTAGCCCCACTCCGGGTTGAAATGGCCGCCGCCGGGGATCTCGTCGGCCGCAAGCCCGAGCGGCTCGGCGTAGAGGCCGGCGGCGCCCTCCGGACAGTACGGGTCTTCCCCGCAGACCATGCGCGTCGAGCCGGCGGCGACTGCGACCGCCTCACGATCGAGCGGCGGCGGCACGAATTCCTCGATCTCGGGCATCCCGGCTCCGGCGCTCGGGGGCGCCACCAGCAGCACCCGCTCGGCGATCCGGCGGCGATGGCGCGGGGCAAGGTGGAGCCAGGTGACTACCCCCAGCGAGTGGCAGACCACGACCGGCGGCCGCTTCAGCCCGGCGAACTCGGCTTCGATCGCTTCGCACCAGGCATCGAGCGAGGGAGCGTCGGGATCGGGCAGATCCGGGTACGAGACCGTTGCCCCGCGCTCGCCCAGCGCGCCGGCGAGCCACGTCTGCCAATGCTCGGGCCCCGATCCACCGAGTCCGTGGACGATCAGATAGACGGCGTCGATGGCGGCAATTCTGACGCCTGCAACCGGTGATCCGCAGGCAGGACTCTCAGGCGGGCGACCGAACCGGGCGTACATGGAAACGAAGGCGAACCGCACCCTGGTCAAGTCGGCGCCCGAGCTCTGGGAGCTGGCCGACGACATCGCCCGCATGGAGGCGTGGATGGCGGGCGTCGTCGGCGACGCCGAAGCGGTCGAGGTCGGCGTGACCTACCGCGACCCCGAGCGGAGCCTGGCTTGGCGCACGGTGAACGGCGGCCCCGACGGGCGCATCGAGATCGAGCTGACCGAGAAGGGCTTCGGCACCGCGGTCGTGATCACCGCCCAGCACCCGGGCTCCGAGCCGAACGTCGCCGACGCCCTGGAGAATCTTCTCGATGAGCTCGGATCGCCCGAACGCAAGCCCTTCACCCGGGGCTGAGCCGCTCCCCTCCGAACCGGGCACCGCCGAGCTGGTGCGCCTGCGCGGCGCGCCCCTGCTCGAGGGGCTCGAAGCTCACCTGCCCGGCTCGCGCGAGCACGCGGAGGCGACTGGCGCCTACGCGTTCGCCGCGGCGGTCGGGATCGGGCTCGGCCGCGACCAGGCCGAGCTGTGCCGCGAGACGGCGAAGCTCCACGACGTGGGGATGGTCTACGTGCCGGCCGCGGTGATGAGGACCCCGTTCGCGAGCTGGGACGAGACCCAGCGCGGCCTGTTCGACGAGCACTACGAGGCCGGCGCGCGGCTCGCCCTGGGCGCCGGGATCCCCGACGACGTGTGCGGCTGGCTGCTGCAGATCCGTGAGCGCTTCGACGGCTCCGGCCCCGAGAAGCTCGCCGGAGACGCGATCCCGGTCGCCGCCCGCCTGGCCCGGGCCGCCTGCGCGTGCGACACGCTGCTCGCCTCGCCCCAGGGAGGCGACAGCCTGGAGGAGCGCCGGCCCGATGCGGTCAGGCGCCTCCGGGCAGCCGCGGGCCACGAGCTCGACCCGCAGGCGGTCGAGGCGCTCGTGGTGGCGCTGTCTGGTGAACCGGGGAGGCCTGAGCCGGGTTGACCCCGCGGCGGCAAGGGAGGAGACTTGCCGTGAACACGTGACTTAGGAGGTCGCAAGTGGGGGCTACGAAACCGCGGACGACGGTGAGCGACTATCTGCGCCAGAACGCGATCGGCTGCGTGGCGCTCTTCCTGGTGCTCACCGGGGGCACGGCGCAGGCGCTCGACGGCTCGAACACGGTGTTCTCCGACGACATCGTCAACGGCGAGGTGACGAGCGCGGACATCGCCGCCTCGTCGGTCACGACCGGCAAGATCGCCAACGGGCAGGTGATAGCCGCCGATGTCGCCGACGACTCGCTGCGCAGCGAAGAGATCTTCGACGGCACGATCCAGGCGATCGACGTCGCCTTCGGCACCCTGCGCGGGGACGAGATCCTGGACGGGACGATCGGGGGCGCCGACCTGGCCGACAGCGACGTGACCGGCGCCGATATCGACGAGTCGTCACTCGGGGAGGTGCCCCTCGCCGAGGACGCGAACACGGCCGGCGTTGCGGACATCGCCATCACCGCAAACACAGCTCTCGACGCCAACCAGCTCGGCGGGCTTGGGCCGAGCAACTGGCAGCGAGATTGCCGCGACGGCGCGATCAAGGGATTTGCGTATGTCAACGGATCGGCCACCTTTCCCGCCACGTTTACAAGCGGGCCACCGAACGTGGCCCAGTCCTTCAACTGCGGCGGCGGACCCGTGCTGGTCCGGCGTCTCTCGGAGGGGCGCTACATCGTTTGCTTCGCGGGCCTAGGCGTCCCCCCGGGCGTCGTCTACGCAAATTCGATCGGAACGGGACCCGGCACGATCGGGGAGGACAACCTCGCGAGCTGGCGCCTGAGTGTAGGCGAGGCCGCATGCACCGCCGCCGGCGCGACGCAGCCCGTGGAGATTGTGATCATCGACGAGGGAGGCGGTACAACCACCCGTCAGGACAACGCGTTCTCCGTCCTACTCGTCTAGCCCGGCGCCCGTACAATCGCGGCCCCGTGCGCGAGAGCTATCCCCAAAGCCACGAGGAGAAGCTCGCCTACCTGCGCGAGCTTCGCGACCAGGCGATCCACTCCGCGTCCGAGGCCGCGGTCGAGAAGCAACACGCCAAGGGCAAGCTCACCGCGCGCGAGCGGATCGAGAAGCTGCTCGACCCGGGCACGTTCGAGGAGCTCGACACGTTCGTGCGGCACCGGACCTACGAGTTCGAGATGCAGAAGAACCGGCCCTGGGGCGACGCCGTCGTCACCGGCTACGGCACGGTCGAGGGGCGCCCGGTGTTCGTCTTCAGCCAGGACTTCACCGTCTTCGGCGGCTCGCTCGGCGAGGTGATGGCCGAGAAGATGTGCAAGGTCATGGACCTGGCGGCCAAGGTCGGGGCGCCCGTGATCGGCCTCAACGACTCGGGCGGCGCGCGGATCCAGGAGGGCGTGGTCTCGCTCGGCGCCTACGGCGACGTCTTCGTCCGCAACGTCCAGTGCTCGGGCGTGATCCCGCAGATCAGCGTGATCATGGGCCCGTGCGCGGGCGGCGCCGTCTACTCCCCGGCGATGACCGACTTCATCTTCATGGTCAAGGAGACCTCGCACATGTTCATCACCGGGCCCGAGGTGATCAAGACCGTGACCGGCGAGGAGGTCGAGTTCGAGGCGCTCGGCGGCGCGATGACCCACAACTCGAAATCCGGGGTCGCCCACTTCGCCGCCGACGGCGAGGAGCAGTGCCTCGAGGACGTTCGCTACCTCCTCCAGTTCATGCCCCAGAACAACCTCGAGATGCCGCCGCGGGTCGAGCCCCACGACGACCCGGACCGCGCCGACCCCGAGCTCAACACGCTCGTCCCGGACGACCCCTCGAAGCCCTACGACATGCGCGACGTGATCGCGCGGATCGTCGACGACGGCGACTTCTTCGAGGTCCACGAGCACTGGGCCCAGAACATCGTGTGCGGCTTCGCCCGGCTCGACGGCTATCCGGTCGGGATCGTCGGCAACCAGCCGAAGCACCTGGCGGGGGTGCTCGACATCGACTCCTCGTGCAAGGGCGCCCGCTTCGTCCGCACCTGCGACGCCTTCAACATCCCGATCGTCACGTTCACCGACGTGCCCGGGTTCCTGCCCGGGACGTCGCAGGAGTGGGGCGGGATCATCCGCCACGGCGCGAAGCTGCTCTACGCGTTCACGGAGGCGACCGTTCCGAAGCTGACCGTGGTCACGCGCAAGGCCTACGGCGGCGCCTATGACGTCATGAACTCGAAGCACATGCTGGCCGACTTCAACTTCGCCTGGCCGACCTCGGAGGTCGCCGTGATGGGGCCCGAGGGCGCGGTCAACATCATCTATCGCAAGGACATCGCCGAGTCACCGACGCCCGAGGAGCGGCGCGAGAAGCTGATCGACGACTACAAGGCCCACTTCGCGAACCCGTACTCCGCCGCCGAGCGCGGCTACCTCGACGACGTGATCGAACCGCACGAGACCAGGCCGAAGCTGATCCGGGCGCTCCGCACGCTGCAGACCAAACGGGTCGAGCAGCCGAAGCGCAAGCACGGGAACATCCCGCTGTAGGCGTCGCGATTCAGGACTCTCTCGAGGGGGTACGGTCCGGGCAGTGGACGACCGAGCCGCACCAGGAGGGGTCGATGCCGGGACGCTGGTTGCGGCGGCCGGCGCGATCGCGCTCCTCGTCGGGCTCTTCCTCGACTGGTATTCGCCGGGAAGCGGCGGCGCATTCGAAGGGGCGTCCGCGTGGACGGTGTTCGAGATCGTCGACCTGCTGCTCGCGGTTCTCGCAATCGCCGTCCTGCTCGCCGTGTTGAGTGCGCTGGCGCCGGGCGGCTCGCTCCCCGAGCTGCCCTCGGCCACGGTCGCGGTCGCCGGTGTGGCAGCCCTGGTTCTGGTCACCGTCTCGCTCGTGGACGATCCCCCCGCCGCCAGCGGCGCTTCGCTCGAGGAGGGGATCTGGATTTCCTTCGGCGGCGCGGTCCTGATGGTCCTCGGTGCCGTCCTCGAGCGCTCGCGCATCAGGCTCGTCGTCACCCCGCGCGACGATCTCGGGCCTGACGACTACGACGAGCCCGCGGATGCGGACGAGACCGCCGAGCTGGACCAGAGCGATCCGCACGGACTCCTGCCGCGCTGAACGGCGCCCCAGGCCGACGGCGGTGGTACGGTCGCCGTGGGGTAGGAATTGAATACGAGGGGCAGATTGCGCTCGCGGCGTAGTGCCGCCATGGTCTCGGCGGCGTTGGCCTGCGTGCTCGCCGCGACCGGACTGATCGTGTCCGGCGCCAGCGCGGGCGGCGGGGGGCCTGACACGCTCGGGAAGACGACCGTCGAACAGAAGCTCGTCGGTGACGGCAACCCGGACTTCGAGCGCCTGACGCTCGGCCCCGGCGAGCCCTACGTCGTCCGCGAGGAAGGCATCGGCGTGGCTCAGGGCGGGCGGGACGCGCGCCGGGAATCGCTGCTCTACTTCGGCCAGCTGGCGGACTTCCAGCTCGCCGACGAGGAGTCGCCCGCCCGAGTGGAGTTCCTCGACTTCGGCCCCTTCTCGTCCGCGACCCGCCAGAACGAGGGCCTGCTCGCGCACCAGGCCGACGCGATGATCCGCCAGTTCAACGCCTTCGCCGGCGCCAGCCCGCTGACCGCGGGCGACGGATCGCGGCGGGCGATGGACTTCACGATCAACGCCGGCGACGCCGCCGACAGCCAACAGCTCAACGAGACGGAGTGGGTGCGGACCCTGGCCGAGGGCGGCACGCTGACCCCCGGTAGCGGGATCAGCCCCCTCGCGTCCGGCGACCCGGTCTGCGCGGCGCTCGCGCCGTTGATCGCCGACGCCGCCAACCCCGAGAGGTACACCGGAGTCCAGGACTTCGACGACTTCGTCGAGAGCCCGTTCCACCAGTACTACGACCCCGATCAGCCCGCGGGGGCGTTCGGCGGCTGGTCCTTCCCCGGGCTTATGGATGCCGCCCAGAAGCCGTTCGTGGCCGCGGGGTTGGACGTGCCCCACTACATCACCTTCGGGAACCACGACGCCCTCGTCCAGGGCAACGCCGCCGCCAACGCCGCCTACGAACGGGTCGCCACCGGCTGCCTGAAGCTGATGTCACCGCTCACCCTGGACATGGACACCCTGCAGGAGGGCCTGGCCGCGCTCGACCCGGTGGCTCTCCTCGGGCTGGTCTCGAGTGACCCAACGAAGGTCGGGCTCGTCCCGCCCGATCCGCGGCGGCAGTTCGTGTCGAAGCAGCAGTGGAAGCAGGTCTTCCTCGACGGCACGCAGGCGGACGGGCACGGCTTCGCCTACGTGGACCCGGCCGAGGAGGCGGCCTCGAACGGCTCCGCCGGCTACTACGCGTGGAGCCCGGAGCCGGGCTTCCGCTTCATCTCGGTGGACACGATCTCGGAGGCCGGCGTGATCGGGCCGTCGGCGGACGGCAACGTGGATCACCCGCAGTTCCGGTGGCTCGAGTCCCAGCTCGAGGAGGCGGATGTGGCCGACGAGCTCGTGGTGCTGTTCTCGCACCATGCGATCCCAAGCCTCACCTCCGACTTCGCCGACGAGCTGGCGCCCCCCTGCACGGTGGACGATCCGCACGGGCACGACATCAACCCCGGCTGCGACCTCGACCCCCGCGACTCCACGCCGATTCACCTCGGCGCCGACCTGACCGATCTGCTCCATGCCCACCCCAACGTGGTCGCGTGGGTCGCGGGGCATTCGCACCAGAACACGGTCGACGCCTATCCCAACCCGAGCGGCGAGGGCGGCTTCTGGTCGATCCGGGTTGCGGCCGAGGCCGACTGGCCGATGCAGGGTCGCCTGATCGAGGTCTTCGACAACAAGGACGGGACCCTGTCCATCTTCGGCACGCTGGTCGATATGGCCGTGCCCTCGACGTCCGTTGCCCCCGGAACCGACGCATCGACCCTGAACGCCCAGCAGCTCGGGTCACTCGGACGGACGATCGGGTTCAACGAGACCCAGTACGGAGCGGCGAGCTGCAACCCGACGTGCGAAGGCCAGCCGGCCGACCGGAACGTGGAGCTCCTGCTGGCGGATCCCCGGGACGGCGGCGGGCCGGGGCCCGATCCGGAGCGCTGCGGCGTGTTGATCGAGGGGACGCGGCGCGGCGATCGCCTGATCGGGACCTCCGCGTCGGAGAGGATCCTCGGACGCCGGGGGAAGGACCGGATCGCCGGCCGCGGCCAGCGCGACTGCCTGCGCGCGGGCCGTGGAAACGACCGCGTCAGAGGCGGCGCCGCTAACGACCGCCTCGCCGGGTCAGGCGGCAAGGACCGGCTGGTCGGCGGCGCCGGCGAGGACCGGCTCGCCGGGCGACGGGGCAACGACCGGATCATCGCGATGGACGGCGAGCCCGACCTGGTGCTCTGCGGGAAAGGCAAGGACTTCGTCCGCAGCGACTTCGACGACGTCCTGCGCCGGTGCGAGCGCGGCGTCGCCGGCGGCCCCTAGATCTAGAGCGAGATCTCCGGGGCGGCGATCAAGCCGGACCGCCGGGCCTCCAGCACGGCGAGCGCGATCCCGAGGTCCTGGATCGCGAGCCCGGTCGAGTCGAACAGCGTGATCTCGTCGTCGGCGCGGCGACCGGGGGCGTCTCCCGCGAGGACCGCCCCGAGCTCGCCCACCCGCGCGCGCTCGAGCCCCCCGGAAAGCACGGCGCCGGACAGCTCGCCGCCCGTCGAGGCCTGCTCCCACTCGTCGCAGAACAGCCGGCAGCGCGCCAGCGCGTCGAGCTCGACCTCGGCCTTGCCGTGGGCGTCCGCGCCCAGCACCGCGAAGTGCTGGCCGGCCCGCAGGTCGGCGGCGAGCACCACCGGCTCGTCCCCGGGGGTCACGGTGACCACCACGTCCTGGCCCGCGGCCTCGGCCCGGTCGCCTGCCCGCCAGCCCAGCTCGGAGGCGAGCGCCTCCGCGGCCTCGTGGCGCGGGTCGGAGCACACGCCGTCCTCGTAGCCGGCCGCCGCCAGGCAACGGGCGGCCCAGGTCCCGTTCACGCCGCAGCCGATGATCCCGGCGGTGGCCGCGTCGGCGCGGCCCAGCGCCTCCGCCGAGACCGCCGCCGCCGCGCCGGTGCGCAACGAGGTCACCGACGCGCAGTCGACGATCGCGAGCAGCTCGCCGGTCTCGGCGCTCGACACGAGCAGGGCCCCGGTGACGACCGGCAGCCCGCGGGCGGAGTTGCCGGGGAACGAGGTGACCCACTTGAGGATCGCGAGGCCCTCCCCGCGCGCGGGCATCGCCCGGAAGTCGCCGGCCGGCGGCGCGTCGACGTAGGTCTTGGCCGGCATCACCCACTCGCCGGCGTGATGGCGAAGGAAAGCCGTGCGCGTCCGCTCGATCGCCTCGGCCGGCGGCACGGCGGCGAACACGGCGTCGGCGTCGAAGACTGGAACGCGCGTCATCGGTCGCGATTCATACGCGAAGTCGGTGCGAATGGCGCACCACGTCTGAGCGGCCTCGCGTTTCGATTGCTGGGCGCGGAGGGTTGGAGCCTCGAGGTGAGGCGCATGACCGAGGATCATTGCGATCGGCCGCGAGGTCGATTCCGGTTCGAGTCCGGCGCCCTCCGCGCCTACACTTGACGGACTCGGTCATGCGCGGGCGAAGCCCGCTTCAACCACGAACGACCCGCCGATCGGCGGGTCGTTCCTCGTAGAGTCCGCCGCGATGAGTAAGAACGGCGAGCGCAGGCCACCGCGGCCCCGGATCGAGATCGTCACGACGGGCGCCTCGGAGTCCGAGGCGGCGGCCGTGGTCGCCGCGATCGAGCAGTTCCTGGCCGACACGGCGCCCGCGCCAGCCACGGAGCCCGGCATCAGCCCCTGGGCCCGCGCGGCGCTCGAGGAGGGCATCGCCGCCCGCCAGGTCTCGGGCTACGCGTGGGGCAACGCACCGCGATAGAACACGCCTACCCGAATCAAGGAGGAGAGCGTGGCAGTCGTGAAGATCATCGAGCTGGTGGGCAGCTCGAAGACGTCGACCGATGACGCGGCGAAGCAGGCGCTGACCGAGGCGCAGACCTCGCTGCGCAACATCCGCGCCGTTGACATCGTCTCGACCGGCATCCGCGGCGAGAACCTCGACGAGTACCGCGCCCACGTCCGGGTCGCGTTCATCGTCGAATCAGGCGTCGATTGAGGTAGCGAGCCAAAAGCCTTAATCCCGGTCGGGATTCGGGTTTTATGTAATACTCCTGGGCATGGAGCCCACGGCCACACCCGTACGCCCGAAGGACAAGGCGACCCCCGACCAGCTCGACCAGGATCACGGCAAGGCCCAGCACGGCAAGGGCCGCGTCGGCACGCTCGAGAACCCCGAGGTCTACGAGAACGTCCCGGGCAACCTGATCCCGATCATCGAGCGCGAGTTCGACGACTTCGACACGGAGGCCAAGAGCTTCCTGCGCGGGGAGCAGTCCGAGGAGCAGTTCATCGGATTCCGCCTGAAGCAGGGTGTCTATGGCCAGCGCCAGGCCGACGTGCAGATGATCCGCGTGAAGCTGCCGATGGGCGGCATCAATCCCGAGCAGATGGACGCGTTCGCCTCGGTGATCGAGAAGTACGCCCCGCTCAACAAGGGCCACATCACCACGCGGCAGAACATCCAGATCCACCACGTGCCGCTGCCCGACGCCGCGGCGCTGATCCGCGAGATCTCCGAGGTCGGGCTCTCCTCGCGCGAAGGCTGCGGCAACACCGTCCGCAATGTCACCGGCGACCCGTTCGCGGGCGTGAGCGAGGGTGAGCCGTTCGACATCACCCCCTACGCGGGGGCCTACGTGCGCTACTTCGTGCGCCATCCCACCACGCAGCTGATGCCGCGCAAGATCAAGACGGCGTTCAGCGCCACCGACGAGGACGTCGCGATCACCGGCATCCACGACATCGGGTTCATCCCGCGCATCCGCGACGGCGTGCGCGGAGTCGAGATCCGGGTCGGGGGCGGGACCTCGATCATGCCCCGGATCGCCCCCACCCTCTACGAGTTCGTCGAGCTCGACAACGGCGACTACCTGAAGGTCACCGAGGCCGCGCTGCGCATCTTCGACCGCCAGGAGTGGCTGCGCGTCAACCGCGCGCGGGCGCGGATCAAGGTCCTCGTCGACAAGATCGGCATGGACGCCTTCCGCGAGCTGGTGGACGCCGAGCTCGAGGGCGACTGGGTCGCCGAGCGCGAGTTCGACGTCGACCGCCTCAGCTTCGAGTACGACGAGGAACCCGACGCACCGGCTCCGGTCGCCGGCTACTCCTCGCCCAATGGCGACGTCTCCGCCTTCGAGCGCTTCCGCACCTCGAACGTCAAGCCGCAGCGCCAGGCGGGTTTCTCGACCGTGGTCGTCAAGGTCACTCGCGGCGACCTCACGCCGGAGCAGCTTCGCGGCCTCGGGCAGATCATGCGCGACTACACGGGCGGTTTCGCACGCACCACCGTGCAGCAGAACCTGGTCCTGCGCTGGGTCCACGACGAGGCCGTCTACGAGGTCTGGCAGCGGCTCGGCGAGCTCGGCATGGCCGAGTCCGGCGCCCGCGAGATCACGGACATCGTCTCCTGCCCGGGCACCGACAGCTGCAAGCTCGGGATCACCAGCTCGATGGGGTTGAACGTCGCGGTCCAGGAGCGGATCGAGGCGATGGGCATCACCGACCCGCTGACCCGCCAGGTCCACATCAAGATGTCCGGCTGCCCCAATGGCTGCAGCCAGCACCACATCGCGAACATCGGCTTCTACGGCGCCTCGCTGAAGGTCGGCGGCAAGCCGGTCCCCGCGTACATCCCGCACCTCGGCGGCAACTACGAGGGCGGCGAGGTCGTCTATGGCCACCGGCTCAAGTCGCGGCTTCCCGCGAAGCGCGTCCCCGACGCCGTCGAGCGCTGGCTGCGCCTGTACGAGGGCCAGCGCAACGAGGGCGAGGCGTTCAACGACTTCGTCGAGCGTGTCGGCGTGGCCCGCTTCGAGGACGAGATCAAGGAGCTGGCGATGCCCGCCGAGTTCTCGCTCGAGACGATGGACCAGTTCATCGACTGGAACCGCGCCGAGCCCTACAAGGTCGAGCGCGGCGAGGGAGAATGCGCGATCTAGTGGAACCGTCGCTCGTCACTCCGGTCAATGGGAATGGCCATGGCCCGCTGCCGACCATCGGCGGCAAGCTCGTCGACCCCGAACGGATCTCCGCCGAGGTCGAGGAGATGGGCGCGGAGGAGGCGATCGCGTGGGCGATCGAGACCTTCGGCTCGCGGATGGGCTTCGCCATCTCGTTCCAGAAGACGAGCTCGGTGATCATCCCGATGGCGCACCGCATCGACCCGGCCGCCCGCTTCTTCTACATCGATACCGAGCTGCTCTTCCCGGAGACCCACGCAACGCGGGACCGGCTCGCCCAGCGCTTCGGGATCGAGTTCGAGCGCTTCGTCCAGGACAACCCGCCCGGACTCCGTCAGCGCTGGGATGCCGGCGAATGGGGACCGGACGACGAATGCTGCGCGCCACGCAAGGTCGCTACCATGCGACGCGCCCTCGAGGGGGTCGACTGCTGGGTCTCGGGAGTTCGCAGGGTGGACTCCGAGACTCGCGCCGGTGCCCGGCGCTTCGGCTGGGACATACGGTTCGACCGCTGGAAGCTGAACCCCCTCGCCGATTGGGGCGACAAACAAGTCTGGACTTACATAAAGGAACACCAAGTGCCTTACAACCCCCTTCACGACCAGGGCTATCCGTCGATCGGATGCATGCCTTGCACCTCCATCCCAGGCGCAGGCGAGGAAGCCCGCGCCGGCCGCTGGGCCGGGACCGACCGGACCGAGTGCGGCATCAATGGGTAGCGCCGAGACGGCGCTGACCCTGACGCTCTCGAACCGTCAGGCCAGCGACTTCGAGCTGCTCGCCAACGGCGGCTTCGCGCCGCTCACCGGCTTCCAGGGCTCGGCCGATCACGAGTCGGTTTGCAACGACATGCGCCTCACCTCGGGCGAGATCTGGCCGATCCCGATCACGCTGGCGACCGACCTCGAGTGCGAGGTCGGCGACGTCGTCGAGCTGAGCGCGCCGAACGGCAAGAAGCTCGGCCGGCTCACGGTGGATGAGATCTTCTCCAAGGACGTCGAGCTCGAAGCCGAGAAGGTCTACCGGACGACCGACGAGGAGCATCCCGGCGTCGCCGCGATCCGCGCCGAGGGCAGCCGCTGTCTCGCGGGGCCGATCGAGGCCGACGCGCTTCCCGACCACGAGGAAGCGTTCATGCGCCGCTACACGACGCCGGCCGAGACGAAGGCGGCGTTCGAAGAGCGCGGCTGGAAGCGAATCGTCGCGTTCCAGACCCGCAACCCGATTCACCGCGCGCACGAGTACCTCACGAAGGCCGCGCTCGAGATCTGCGACGGGCTCTTCATCCACCCGCTGATCGGCGAGACCAAGAAGGGCGACATTCCGGCCGACGTGCGGATGCGCTGCTACGAGGTGCTGATGGACAACTACTACCACCCCGAGCACGTGATGCTGGGAGTCAACCCCGGCAAGATGCACTACGCGGGACCGCGCGAGGCCATCCTCCACGCCTGCATCCGCCGTAACTACGGGTGCACCCACTTCATCGTGGGCCGCGACCACGCCGGGGTCGGCGACTACTACGGCACCTACGACGCGCAGCGAATCTTCGACGACGTCGACATCGGCGAGCTAGGAATCACGCCGCTGTTCTTCGAGCACACCTTCTGGTGCAACGAGTGCGAGGGCATGGGCTCGGCGAAGACCTGCCCCCACCCCCAGGAGTCGCACCTGTTCCTCTCCGGGACCAAGGTGCGCGAGATGCTCGAGGCCGGCGAGAAGCCGCCCCACGAGTTCAGCCGGGACGAGGTTGCCCAGATCCTGATCGACGCATACAAGGAAGGGATTTGATGAGCGACAAGGGCTTCACCCTGTGGTTCACCGGCCTCTCCGGCTCGGGCAAGACCACGATCACCAACCTGCTGGTCAAGGACCTGCTCCAGCGCGGCTCCAAGCTCGAGGTGCTCGACGGCGACGTCGTGCGCGAGAACCTCTCGAAGGGCCTCGGGTTCTCGAAGGAGGACCGCGACACCAACATCCGCCGGATCGCGTTCGTCGCGAACCTGCTCTCACGCAACGGCGTGCCGGTGATCACCGCCGCGATCTCGCCCTATCGGGAGATCCGCGACGAGGCCAGGCAGATGATGGACAACCGCTTCATCGAGGTCTACGTGAAGGCCTCGGTCGAGGCCTGCGAGGAGCGCGACGTCAAGGGCCTCTACGCCAAGGCGCGCTCGGGCGAGATCAAGGAGTTCACGGGCGTCTCCGACCCATACGAGGAGCCGCTCAACCCCGAGGTCACGGTCGAGACCGAGTCGCAGTCACCCGAGGAGTCTGCGCAGCAGATCCTCACGTACCTCGAGGACAACGGCTTCATCAGCGCAAACTGACGCCGGGCCTGAGGTCCGCGAGCCCGTCTCACGGACCTACCGGTTCGTGATGGCCGTCCTCGCCCCGGTGATCCGCTGGTGGGGGCGCCTGGAGGTCGCGGGCGAGGAGCACCTGCCGACGTCGGGCCCGACGCTGATCGTCGGCAACCACGACTCGTACTGGGATCCGGTCGCGATCGGCATGGCCGGGCGCAAGCGCCGCCAGATCCGGGCGCTGGCCAAGTCGACACTGTGGAACTTCCCGGGCCTGGCGCCGATCCTCAACGGGATGGGCCAGGTGCCGATCGAGCGGGGCAAGGGCGACCAGCACGCGCTCGACCGCGCGATCGAGACGCTCCGGGACGGCGGCTGCATCGGGGTGTTCCCGGAGGGGACGATCTCGCGCGGCACGTTCCTGCGGCCGCGCAGCGGCGCCGGCCGGCTCGCGCTCGCGGTGCCCGGCGTGACCGTCGTGAGCTGCACCGTGACCGGCACGGTGGACATCGTGCGCTTCCCGAAGCGCCCGCGGATCAGGGTCGAGTTCTTCGCGCCCGCGGACGGCGGCGTCCGGGACGGCGAGGACGCCGCGGCGCTCGCCGTGCGCCTGACGGGCGAGATCCGCGAACGGGCCCCGATCGCGCTCCCGGGCCGCAAGCGCACCGCGGCGAAGCTGCGGGCGAAGGCGGAGGCCGAGGAGGCAGGAGCCAGCGCGAGGTCGGGCTAGTCGGAGAGTCCGGCGGCATCGAGGGCGTCGCTCAGCTCCCGATAGGCGACCATGCTGGTGACCCGCCCGTCGCGCACGGTGAGCACCTGACCAAAGCGCCATTCGGTGGCCGCACCCGAGGCCTTGCCGCGACCGTGCCAAGCGGCGCTCACCACAACCTGCTCTCCGGCGTCAATGAACCGATCTACGGTCAGGGTCAAACGGTCATAGGCCGCAAGCCAGCTCTTCATGACGTCAGCCATCGCCTGAAGCCCGGTGGTCTCCCTCTCGATTCCCACACCTTCGAGCCAGACGACGCGGACGTTCGGATCGAAGAACTCGGGCACCCAGAAGTTGCCCTGCTCGAGCGCCGCGTACAACCGCCTCACGATCTCCACGTTCTCCTCAGACATCGCCCGCGCAGTATCGCGCGGGCCGGAAGCAGGCGCTAGCGCTCCTCGTTGAGCTCGGCCACGGCGCCGAACACGTCGCCCTCCTTGTAGAAGTCGACGGCGATCAGGTTCGCGGTGAGGTCGCGCTGGCGCTCGCAGTGGTGCACGCGGTCGAGGAGCGCGTCGCGCGCGTTGACGATCGCCGCGTTCGACGGCTTTGGGGCTGGGGAGGTGTCGATCCAGTGGTTGACGAGGAACACCGCGGCGTCGGCGGGGCCGCGGTTGGGCTCGCAGCTGGCCGTCAGCCTGTCCGGGTTGGTCAGCTCGCGCGGGTGCTTGAACGAGTAGGGCGTCTCCTGCACGAGCTCCTCGTAGACCGGGTGATACCAGGGGTACTCGGCGCCACCGGCCTGGTTCTCGGCCAGCATCAGCGCCCGGCCGCCGGTGTCGATGATCTCTTGCAGCGTCGGCCAGGGCTCGCCGACCGGCCCCGTGTAGACCTGATCGATCAACCCGGTGCGCTCCGCGGACGCGGCGATGTCCGCCGGCGCGACGTAGTCCTCGATGACGACGGTGAGCACCTCGTCCGGGTTCGCCGCGAGGAAGTCGCGGATGTTCCCGAACGCCTTGTCGATCGGGATCGCGCCGAGCTCGCAGAATCGGTGGCAGAGGTAGACGCCGGGTTCGCCCACCTCGGGCGAGTCGATGATCCGGTCGCGGATCCGCAGGGCGGCGTCGAGCGCGTCCTTGCCGAGCTCCTCCTCATACGTCGCGCGCTCGCCACGGTCGAGGTCCGAGAGGTCGGTCTTGATCGTCCCGTCCTGGGTCTCGACCCCGTAGTGGGCGTCGATCAGGAGCCCACGCACCCCGTCGCGCAACTGGTCGGCGAACCCCAGCTCCTGCTGGGCGAAGAGCCACCCGGGATTGGACGCCGCCGACATCGAGTTGTGCGTGGCCGGTGTCGCGACCTCGTCGTAGGCGCGGTCGCACAGCTCGTCCGAGCCGTTGCACCCCGTGGTCTCCACGGCCAGTGACTCCTCGGAGATCCCGCCGACACCGATGAAGATCGCTCCCGCGGCCAGGATCACGCCGGCGGCGATGCCCGCGGCCACCAGGGCCGCCCGGCCGCGGCGCTGGTCGCGCTCCGCCTCCTCCGGGACCGCGATCGTGAGCCGCATCAACTCCGCCACGCCGGCGTACGCGATGAAGACCCCGGCCAGCGTCGCGAGCAGCGCGAGGAACTCCTGGTTGCGGACGATTATCAGGGCGCCGGCGGCAACCAGCAGGATCGCCCGCACGGCGCGCCAGCCACGGTGCTGGGGAACTCGCGTCGCCAGCTCCCACGCTCGCTCGGCCTCCGCCCGCAGGTCGACGGGCCGCAGCAGAGACGACGCCGCGGCCGCGATCACCCCACCGCAGACGGCAAGCAGCAGCAGCGCGGTCTCGAGGTCGCCCAGGAACGCGTCCCAGATCCCGGCGACGGCGTCGCGGCCTCCCTGGTCGTCGATCCCGGTGAGGACAAGTGCCTCGGCGCCCCGGAGCGCCACACTCGCCAGCGCGGCTATAACGGTGACCGCCACGCCGACGACGAGCACGGCGTCGCGCCCGTCGCCGGCGAGCCGGACCGCCCCGTACGCGCAGACGAGCGCGACCAGCAGCGCAACGATCGGCAGCCAGCGCGCGGTGTCGGCCGCCCGCGCCAGGTCCGCTGCCGGCGCCGGCAGCTCACCGTCCACCAGCGGCACGTCCGCAGAAGCCGGGATCTGCTTGGCGAGCTGGGGCTGCAGCGCCTCCAAGACTCCCCGCACGGTCGAGCCGATGTCGACGAGCGTCAGCGTCAGGGTGTCCTCGTCGCCCTCGAAGACCGACCGGTGCATGTCGGCGACGCCGGCTCGGAACAGGCTCTGGAAGGCGCCGCCCCGGATCAGGCTCGAGGTCACGCTGGCGATCACCGGCCGCACCGCCACCAGGTTCGGGTCGGCCGCGACGAGCTCGTCGGCGACCCGGTTCGCCACCTCGTCGGCGACCGCCTGGTCGGACAGGGCGGCGCTGGCGCGGTCGGCGAACTGGTCTGCGTCGAATGCCGCGCGCGCGACGTACGCGAGGACCAGAGCGGCCAGCAGCGCGAGGGCGGCGGCAACCGCCAGCCCGATGGTCGGGATCCTCCGCCGCCGGGTCACGGCCGGAGCCTAAGCTACGACCCGGCCAATGTCTGAGGGAAACCACCTCAACCGCCCGCTGGCGGACAGGGTCGCGCTCGTGGCGGGCGCGACCCGCGGGGCCGGCCGCGGCACAGCGGTGGCGCTCGGCGAGGCCGGGGCGACCGTGTACTGCACGGGACGGAGCACCCGGGAGCGCCGCTCCGAGTACGACCGGCCCGAGACGATCGAGGAGACGGCGGAGCTCGTCACCGCGGCCGGCGGCGCCGGGATCCCGGTGGCGGTCGACCATCTCGAGCCGGCTCAGGTCGAGTCGCTCGTGCAGCGGATCGACGCCGAGCAGGGACGTCTCGACCTGCTGGTCAACGACATCTGGGGCGGCGAGCGGCTCGCCGAGTGGGACAAGCCGGTCTGGGAGCACGATCTCGAGAACGGCCTGCGGATCCTCCGCCTCGCGATCGACACGCACCTGATCACGAGCCACTTCGCGCTCCCGCTCCTGATCCGCGAGCCGGGCGGCCTGGTGGTCGAGATGACGGACGGCACCCGTTCCTACAACGCCGAGAACTACCGGGTGTCGGCCTTCTACGACCTCGCCAAGTGGTCGGTGCTGCGGCTCGCCTTCGCCCAGGGCAAGGAGCTCGAGCCGCACGGTTGCACCGCCCTCGCGCTGACGCCCGGCTGGCTGCGCTCGGAGATGATGCTCGACATCTACCAGGTGACCGAGGAGACCTGGCGCGAGGCGAAGGTGGGAAGCCCGCATTTCGTCGCCATCTCCGAGAGCCCGCGGTTCGTCGGGCGCGCGGTCGCCGCCCTCGCGGCCGACCCGGACCTTGGGCGCCGCAACGGCGGCTCGTTCTCCTCGGGCGAGCTCGCGCGCGAGTACGGCTTCACCGACCTCGACGGCTCCCAGCCGGACTGCTGGCGCTACATGGTCGAGATCCAGGACGCGGGCCTGCCCCCGGACCCGACCGGCTACCGCTGACGCGCGTGGCGGCTCAGGGCTTTGCGGGCACGCGGGGCTCGCCGAGCCCGTAGGTGTCGTACGCGCCCCAGCGGCTGAAGGTCTTGTGCGTGGGACCGTGGAAGTCGGACGAGGCGGTGGGGACCAGATCGAACTCGGCGCAGAGCTCGAGGCAGTGCTTCGTCTGCTCCGCGGTGTGCGGCGGGTAGAACGTCTCGATCCCGTCGAGGGACACGTCGCGGACCAGGCTCTCGACCAGGTCGCGGACCTGATCGGGCTCCTGGACGTCCCAGTAGGGATGCGCGACAACCGCGACGCCGCCGGCGTCGTGGATGATCCGTACGGCCTCCTCGGCACTCGGCCACGTGCGCGAGACGAACGCCTTTGCGCCCGGGACCAGGTACTCCTCGAAGAACGGCCCAAGGTCCGGCCCGGCCCCCGCGGCCTTGGCGATGTGCGGGCGCCCGATCGCGTCGGCGGCGCCCGCCTGGGCCACCGCGCCTTCGAAGGTGACCTCGACCCCGTGCGAATTGAGCTTGGCGACGATCTCCTTCGCGCGGTCCACCCGCTCCTGCTGGGCCCGGTCGCAGGCGGGCTGAATCCGCTCGACGTCCACCCAGTAGCCGCAGATGTGGAGGTCCTCCGAGTAGCGGTGGACGCACGACATCTCGACCGCGGGCACACACTCGATCCCGACCTCCGCGGCCGTCGCGAGCGCCTCCGGCACCCCGGCGACGCCGTCGTGGTCGGTGAGCGCCATCGTCTCGATCCCGGCCTCGGCGGCCGAGCGCACAACATCGGCCGGGGGAAGCTGGCCGTCGGAGACGGTGGAGTGGGATTGCAGGTCGATCATGCGGCGGGCAGAGTATCCGGGAATTGTTGACCTCGCCTGCGACAATTGGGCCATGCGGATCTCGACGAAGGCCGACTACGCGGTGCGCGCGGCGCTCGAGCTGGCGGCCGCGCCCGAGGGCGAGCCCGTCAAGGGCGCGGAGCTGGCGCGGCGGCAGGAGATCCCCCTCCAGTTCCTCGAGCACATCCTGCTCGAGATGAAGCACGCGCGCCTGATCCAGGCCCGCCGCGGCGCGCGCGGCGGCTACTGGCTCGCGAAGCCGGCGTCGGCGATCACCGTCGCCGACGTGATCCGGGCCGTCGAGGGACCGCTCGCGAACATCCACGAGTCGGCCCCCGAGGACCTGCGCTACGAGGGCGCCGCCGAGCGCCTGCGCGACGTGTGGGTCGCGGTGCGCCACAACCTGCGGGCCGTGCTCGAGAGCGTGACCTTGGCGCAGCTCGCCGACGGGAACCTCCCCTGGCAGATCGACGCCATGCTGAACGACCCCCAGACCTGGCACAAGCGCTGAATCCACGGGACGGACGCGGGTCGCTACCATTTTGCGACCGCGCTTCTGAGTATCTCGGTCAACAAAGACCGAAACCCGGCGCGGCACCCCGCCATGGATCCCGCAATCGTCGTCTTCGGCTTCGGCATCGGCCTGCTGGTCGGCATGACCGGCATGGGCGGAGCGTCCCTGATGACGCCGCTCCTGATCCTCGTGTTCGGGATCAGCCCCGTGACGGCGATCGGCACCGACATCTTCTACGCCGCGATCACGAAGACGGTGGGCGGCTTCAAGCACCTGCGCCTGAAGACCGTGCACCGCGGGCTCGCGTTCTGGATGGCGGTGGGGTCGGTCCCGTCGGCGATCCTGGGCGTCTGGGTGATCGAGCTGCTCCAGCAGTCCTACGGCGAGGACCTCGACAAGCTCGTCCTCGGGATGCTCGGCGGGGCGCTCCTCGTCGTCGGCATCGCGACCCTGCTGCGGTCCATCTTCCTCAAGGACGTGATCGCCGAGCGCTACTCGCTGCATCTCTACCGCCGGCACATCGTGGCCGCGATCCTCACCGGGGTGACGACCGGCTTCGTGATCGGCCTCACCTCGGCCGGCAGCGGCACCCTGATCGCGATCGCCCTGATCGCGATCTTCCAGCTCACCCCGCAACGGGTCGTGGGCACGGACGTCTTCCACGCGGCGATCCTCCTGTGGGCGGCAGGGATTGCGCACTGGGTGGGCGGCAACATCGACTTCGGCCTCGCCGGGAACATCCTCATCGGCTCGATCCCCGGCGTGATCATCGGGGCCAACCTCTCGGTCAAGGCGCCGCAGGCGTTCCTTCGCGTCGCCCTCGGCGTCGTCCTGGTCGCGTCGGGCACGACCCTCGTGGTGAAGGAGGGCGACCCCAGCGTCGTCGTGCCGGCGATCGGGATCGCGGCGCTGATGATGGGCGCCCTGTTCGCCGCGCAGATCATCTCCCACCGCCGCGAGAACGGAAGCAAGGGCGCGCCCGCGGGCGCGCCGCCGTAATCACGCCGTTGGCACTTGGCTCAAGTTCGTTTCGCGCCTGAGGCGCTCATCAAATATCTTCCCCGCGTGGACTTCGACCTGAGCCCGCGCGTCATCGAGCTTCGGGACCGCGTTCGGGGGTTCATCGACGAGCACGTGGTGCCCGTCGAGCTCGAGGCCATGCGGGCGCTCGACGACGAGGTCCGGCCCGGCGCCGGCGTCGCCTATCCGCGGGTGATCGTGGGCCTGCGCGAGCGCGCGAAGGCGGAGGGCCTTTGGAACATGTTCCTGCCCGACGACCGATTCGGCCCCGGGCTCACGAACTGGGAGTACGGGGTGCTCTGCGAGGAGATGGGCCGCTCGCCGGTAGCCGCCCCGATGGCGTTCAACTGCGCCGCGCCGGACACGGGCAACATGGAGATCCTGGCCGAGCACGGCACGCCGGAGCAGCAGGAGCGGTGGCTGAACCCGCTGCTCGACGGGCAAACCCGCTCGTGCTTTTCGATGACCGAGCCCGAGGTCTCCGGCTCCGACCCGACGACGCTTCAGACCCAGGCGGTGCTGGAGGGCGACGAGTGGGTGATCAACGGCCACAAGTGGTTCACGTCGGGTGCCGTGGGCGCCAGCCTCGCGATCGCGATGGTCGTCACCGATCCCGACGCCCACCCCTACGCCCGGGCCTCGATGATCATCGTCCCCACCGACAACCCCGGGTTCAACCTGATCCGAGCGGTGCCGGTGATGGGCCACGACGGCGGACCGGGGCACTGCGAGATCCGCTACGAGGACTGCCGCGTCCCGGCGGAGAACCTGCTGGGCCCCAGGCAGGCCGGCTTCGTGATCGCTCAGGACCGACTCGGGCCGGGGCGCATCCACCATTGCATGCGCGCGATCGGCACCGCCGAACGGGCGATCGAGATGATGTGCCGCCGCGCCAACGAGCGCGAGGCGTTCGGCTCGAAGCTCGCCGAGAAGCAGTTCATCCAGGACTTCGTCGCCAAGTCGCGCATCGAGGTCGAGCAGGCGCGCCTGCTGACGCTGAAGGCCGCGTGGCGGATGGACACCGAGGGCAAGAAGGCCGCGCGGCGCGAGATCTCGATGATCAAGATCGTCGCCGCCAACATCGTGATGGACGTGCTGGACCGCGCGATCCAGGTGCACGGATCGCTCGGCATGTCAGATGACACTCCCCTGGCCGCCATGTGGCGCTACAGCCGGATGCTGCGGATCGCCGACGGGCCCGACGAGGTCCACAAGATGGTCGTTGCGCGCCGCGAGCTGAACCACTGGGCGAAGGCGGCCGAGGCCGAGGCGCCCGCCCCGGCCGAGGCCTTGACGCCGGCCGCCGCTCCCGAGTAGGTTCGCTTCCGGGTTAGGAGGGCGCCTGGGGGCGCGCCCGGGTTATCGGAAGGAGCGCTCATGCGAGGCGGAGTCCGAAGGCTGTCCTTGATCGTCGCTGCCGCGACCGCGGCCATGCTGGCGGCGACGCCGCTGGCCCAGGCCGGGCCGACCTCGCCGACAACCGCGATCGTGTCGATGGGCGACAGCTTCATCTCCGGCGAGGCCGGGCGCTGGGACGGCAACAGCCTCTCCCCCTTCCACAACCGCTACGGCACCGACCGCGCCGCGTACAACTGCGACTGGTGGAGCTGCGACTACGACGCGCATCGCGTGTATGGCGCGTCGTTCGACAACGACTGCGACCGCTCGGACGTCGCGCCGATCCGCAGCACGACGATCGCGGTGAACGAGCGCATCAACATCGCCTGCTCAGGGGCCCGGACGAAGCACATCTGGCGCGCGTCTGCGGGCGGGCAGTCGTTCAAGGGCGAGGCGCCGCAGGCCAACCAGCTGGCCACGATCGCTGCGCAGAAGAACGTGAAGCTGATCGTGCTGACGATCACCGCCAACGACCTCGGCTTCACCGACCACGTGATCGACTGCACCGTCGCCTGGTCCACGTCGTCGGCCGACGACCCGGACTACTGCCATCCGGAGGAGCAGGCGGAGATGAACGCCGCCCAGCCGGCGGCGCTCGCCGGCCTGCGCAAGGCGATCGACGAGATCCGCGCGGTCATGACCGCCGCGGGCTACACGTCCTCGCAGTACAAGCTCCAGATGATGGGCTACGCCTCGCCGGTCCCGGTCGGCGCGGACATCCGCTATCCCGAGAGCGGCTGGTCGCGACTCGACACGGGCGGCTGCCCGTTCTGGAACGCCGACGCCGACTGGGCCAAGAACCAGGCGGCGCCGTTCATGAACAACGGGATGCGCTCGGTCGGGATCCAGAAGGGCGTGCCGTTCATCGACGTGAACCACGCGCTCGACGGGCACGAGGTCTGCCACCGAAGCTCGAGCCTGGTCTCGGGATCCAAGCCGAAGTCGGAGTCCGGCTCCGAGTGGGTCCGGTGGCTCAACTCCGGCTGCTGTCAGGGCGAGGCGCAGGAGTCGCTGCACCCGAACGCCTACGGCCAGCGGATGCTGGGGCGCTGCCTGACCCTGATGTACGCGAAGACGAGCGGCAACTGGGACTGCCGGCGGACGGGCCGGACGATCTCGACCGCATACCTGCAGGCGATCCCGTAAGACCCCCGGTCGCCGTCCCCGAGTAGCGGACGGGCGCCGGATACGCTCATTTCCGGTGGCGATCCCGACGAGCAGCGCGGTTCTGTCGTCGTCGCAGCTGGCGACGCTGGCGAAGCATGGCGAGGAGCGGACGGCCGAGGCCGGCGAAGAGCTCTTTCGGATCGGCGACGAGCGCTACCCGCTCATCGCGATCATCGAGGGCGAGGCGATGATCGTCGACGCGAGCGGCGGTGAGGTCGTACGCCACGGCCCGTCGGGCTTCCTCGGCGAGATGAACCTGCTCACCGGCCAGACCCTGTTCCTGGGCGCGGTCGCCACCAAGCCGATGCGCTATATCGCGGTTGAGCGCGAGGCCGTGCGCCGGCTCCTCGCCGAGGACAGCTCGCTGGCCAACCTCCTGCTCGCGACCTTCATCGCCCGCCGCGAGATCCTGCAGGCACGCCAGGGGACCGGGATCGAGATCATCGGGCCGAGGTCGTCGGCCGAGACCCGGCGGACCGTGGATTGGGCCAAGCGCGCTCGCCTGCCCCACTCCTGGCGCGACCCGACCGAGGATGCCGACGCGAGCGCCCTGATCGAGGACCTGGCGCAGGATCAGATCCCGCTCGTCCGCATTCCTGGAGGAACCGACCTTCACCAGCCGAGCAACGGCGAGCTCTCGCGTGCGCTGGGGATCGGACTCGAGCTCGCGAGCCGCGAGGAGGCCGACCTGCTGATCCTGGGAGGCGGGCCCGCCGGGCTCGGGGCCGCGGTCTACGGGGCTTCGGAGGGTCTCGACACTCTGGTCATCGAAAGCACCGTGCTCGGAGGCCAGGCGGGCATGTCGCGCCGCATCGAGAACTACCTGGGCTTCCCGGCCGGGATCAGCGGCTCGGAGCTCACCAGCCGCGCGGTCACGCAGGCGCGGAAGTTCGGCGCGCGCACCGCCACGCCCTACCAGGTGAGCGCCCTCGAGCCAGGAGAAGAGCGGCATCTGGTCCGGCTGGAGGGAGGACATGAGATCGCTGCCCGCGCCGTGGTGATAGCAACCGGGGCGGACTACCGGCGCCTGCCCGTGGCAGGCCTGGAGGACTATGAAGGGCTGAGCGTCTTCTACGCCGCCGGGCCCCCCGAAGGGCGGCTGTGCGGCGGTTCGCGGGTCGGCGTTGTCGGCGGCGGCAACTCGGCCGCCCAGGCCGCGGTGTGGCTCGCCCGCGGAGGTGCGCTCGTCACCCTCCTGCACAGGCGATCGGACCTCTCCGAGACGATGTCTCGGTACCTGATCGCGGACCTCGAGCGGTACGGAGTCATGGTCCGCGACCGCAGCGAGATCGCGGAGCTCCACGGAGACGACGGGCAGCTCGAAGAGGTCACGCTGTCGGATGGAACGCGACTGCCGTTCTCGTACCTCTTCCTGTTCCTCGGCGCCACGCCATGCACCGACTGGCTCGGCGACACGGTCGCCCGCGACGGGAACGGCTTCATCCTGACCGGGCCGGCGGCCGGGGCCGAGCATCTGCTCGAAACGAGCGTGCCGCGCGTCTATGCCGCGGGTGACGTGCGCTCGGGGTCCACGAAGCGTTGCGCGACCGCGGTCGGCGATGGGGCCGGTGTCGTCCGCCTCGTGCACGACCAGCTCGCCACGATCCCGGACGCAGCGATCAGCCGGTAGCCGCAAGAACCGGCGCGATCCCCGCTACGGCGCCGTAGGATCACACGTCATGAGGGGGCGGATCTCGTTTGTCGCGCTCGTGTGCGCAGGAACGCTGGCTCTGGCGCCGGGCGCGCACGCCCGCGACGCGATCGTCGAATCGTTCGACGACACGCCGATCGTCACCCACTTCTTCCCCGCACCGGACCTGGAGGCCGGGGAGCGGGCGCCGACGATCCTGATCGGCCACGGCTGGGGCGGCACCGGCGCGACCGAGCCGCCCGCCGACTTCGCGAGCGCCGGCTACAACGTCCTGACCTGGGACGCGCGTGGGTTCGGCGGCTCCGGCGGGACGGTGATGATCGACCACCCGCGGTTCGAGGGCCGCGACGTGAGCGCGCTGATCGACTTCGTCGCGAAGCAGCCGGAGGCGAAGCTCGACAGGCGCAAGGACCCGCGAGTCGGCATGTCCGGCGGCAGCTACGGCGGCGGGATCCAGTTCCTGGCCGCGGCCCGGGACCACCGCGTGGACGCGATCATCCCGACGATTGCCTGGCACAACCTGCTCTCGAGCCTCTACCCGCGCGCCTCGGTCAAGGCGGGCTGGGACCTGGCGCTGATCGGGGTCGGGATCCCCACCTCGGTCGCGCTCGGGATCTTCAACCCCGACGGGATCCAGACCGGGCATCAGTCGCCGCAGTTCTACAACTCCGTGGTCGGAGGCCTCGCGACCGGCCAGCTCCCCCGCAGCGAGCTCCCCTGGTTCCGGGCGCACGGCCCCGACTTCCTGCTGAAGCGGATCAAGGCGCCGACCCTGATCGCCCAGGGGACCGTTGACACGCTCTTCGATCTCGACCAGGCGCACAACAACTACACCGCCCTGAAGCGCCAGGGCATCCCGCTGAAGATGATGTGGTTCTGCGGCGGGCACGGGATCTGCACCGTGGACGGCGACGGGTCCGCCGTGATCGGCGACTCCGAGCACGTCCAGGACCGCCGCCTCCAGTGGTTCGAGCGCTACCTGAAGGGCAAGCGGCGGACCAGGACCGGCCCCGCCTTCGAGTGGCTCGACCAGAACGGCGAGTGGCATCGCAGCGGCGCCTATCCGCTGAAGCGGACCGGGCGGCTGACCGGGCACGGCTCCGGGCTGGTGCCCCTGATTCCCGGCGTGAACCCGACCTCGGGGATCCTCGTCGCGGCCCTGCCCGACCCGCTGGCGCCGATCAAGGTCCCGATCCCGGCGCGAGGCGGCGAGCGGATCGTCGGCTCGCCGCACCTCAAGCTCACCTACACGAGCGCCGGGATCACGACCACCCGCACCGACGGCCTCACGCACGTCTACGGGCAGATCGTGGACAAGGACCGCAATGTGGTGGCCGGCAACCAGGCGACGCCGATCCCGATCCGGCTCGACGGCGAGCGGCACACGATCGCGCTCGACCTGACCCGCATCGCCAGCGTCGCCACCGCCTCCGGCTACGAGCTCCAGATCCTGGGCCAGTCGGACCTGTTCGACGCGCAGCGCGCGGTCGGAGCGCTGACGGTCGAGTCGGTGCGGGCATCGCTGCCGACCACCCGGTCGCGCAGGCGCTGAGCGCCGGCCAGGCGTCGTTCGGCGTTCGATGGAACCGAAAAGGGGAGACCGGGCAATAGTCATCAGGTAGCCATGAAGGGGACTCGTACAGATGCTGCAGTGATCGGGGAGTCGCTCCAGGACCCCGAGCGGTTCGCTGCCATCTTCGACCGGCACTACGCCGCCGTGCACGCGTTCGTGACCCGCCGGGCGGGGGCGGATGTGGCCGATGAGGTGGCATCGCAGGCGTTCGTGACAGCGTTCGAGAGCCGGAGCAGGTTCGACCTCTCACACGACAGCGCCCGGCCGTGGATCCTGGGGATCGCGACCAACAAGCTCCGGCGCCACCGCCGCAGCGAGCGCCGCCAGATCCAGGCGTACGGAAAGGTCGGGGTCGAGGTCTCGATGGACTTCACCGCGGACGCGGAGAATCGGGTGCTCGCCATGACGTCCGCGATGCGGCTCGCCCAGGCGCTGGCCTCGATCTCGCCGAAGGAGCGCGACGTCCTCTGCCTCTACGCTTGGGCCGACCTGAGCTACGACGAGATCGCGGTCGCCCTGGGGATTCCGGTCGGCACGGTCCGCTCCCGCCTCGCGCGAGCCCGGCAGCGCATTCGCGAGCCGCTCGGGGCCGACCTGTCCGGGCGGCCGGGCCTTACGCCGAGCACGAGGCGAGCGGCATGACACCCGAGCTCGACGTCGATAGGGATCTCGAGGCCATCCGAGCGCTCGGGGCGGAGGTGACCACCCCGGAGCCCGATCAGGTGAGCGCGGCGCGGTCCACGCTGGTGCAGGCGATGGCGCGGGAGCGGCTGATGGACGCGATCGAGCGGGAACAGCGTGGGAGCTGGTGGCAGCGATTGCGCGTCCCGGGGGCTTCGTGGCGCAAGCCGGCTGCGGTCGCGGCGGCAATCGCGATCGTCCCGGCCGGCTTCGCGGTTGCCAGCGTGCTCAGCGGCAGCGAGATCGACGGACCCCTGCCGGCGACACCCGCCGAGCTGTGTCCGGACGCGATCCGGCAGTTCAGGGCCGCGAACCTACCGGTACCTGCTCCCACCGAGTTCGCCGAGGGCTGCCCGAGCAGCGCGCGGGTTGCCGAGGCCATCGCTCTGATCCAGCAGAGTCGCGGCGAGCGGGCTGCCCAGGCGATCGGTGGGATCAAGAACGTTCTCGAGCCTCGCGGGGAGAACGCCCCGCCCGCCGACTAGCCCCCGCCAGGCTGAGAGCGCCGTTCCCCGTTGACAGACGCGGCGCCTGTCATTACCCTCGACCAGGTACCTGATTCAAACGGGGGGACCCGGGGGAGAACGCGTTGGGGATCAAGGGGGATAGCGGTTCCAGCATTGCCGGATCGACCGCGGCTTGGCTCGCGGCGGCCGCGATCCTGATAGCGCTTCCGGGCGGCATCGCCGTCGCCGGCGGGCTCGACGCTCCCAAACCGGAGCCCAGCGGAGCGACGAAGGCGAACTGCCCCGAGGCCGACGAGGCTTTCGAGAAGCAGGATCTCCGGGCACCAACGGCGTACGGGCCCGAGGGGTGCCCAACCGAGGAGCGCGTCGACGAGGTGATCGCCCTGATCAAGCAGGACATCGCGTTCCGCGAGAGCCCCGAGGGCAGGGCGCTTCTGGGAGAGCCCGAACCGATGGATAGGGCGAAGTGAGGCTTTCGAGGACACACCTCGCCGCCGCAGCGCTCTGCGTGTCCGCGCTCTTCAGCCTCACCGCGGTCGCGCTGGCATGGGATCCCGACGTGACCTGGGACGACTGCGCGAATGCCTGCCCGGAGAACGACACGTGGTTCGGAAGCGGGCTCAACGACCTGATGCACGCTCGCGGGGGCCACGACACCGCGCTCGGCGACAACTCCTCCGATCACATCAACCTCGATCAGGGTGACGACACCTCGCACGGCGAGGGCGGGCCGGACGAGGTCCGCGGCGAGGACGGAAACGACATCGCCCACGGCTCGGAAGGGGCGGACGACGTCTACGGCGGGTCGTCTGCGGACGGGCTCTGGGGCGATGCCAACGATGACGAGATCTTCGGCGGCGACGGCAACGACGAGTTGCACGGGGGCGCCGGGGACGACGTCCTCAACGGCGGCGCCGGAAACGACACCTGCATCGGCGGCGACGGGCAGGACACGCTCATCAGCTGCGAGTAGGAGCGGTCCTCAGCCCAGGCGGCGCTCGGCCTCGTCCGCGGCCTCCGCCAGCCGGATCACGTTGCGCCCGAACGCGTGGACCGCGTCGAGCTCGGCGCCCTCCCCGTACTGCCCTGCCGAGTAGCGCGCGTACACCCCCTCGAGGATGATCGCCAGCTTCCACAGCCCGAGCGCGACGTAGAAGTCGATCAGCCCGAGGTCGCGGCCCGAGCGCTCGGCGTAGCGCTCACGCACCTCGCTGCGCGAGGGGAAACCAGGAGCGATCGTGGCCGGCTCCAGCAGCGGCATGAGCTCGTCGCCCTCCTCGCCCCAGTAGACCATCAGCATGCCGACGTCGGCGAGCGGGTCGCCCAGCGTGCACAGCTCCCAGTCGACCACCGCGGCGACCGCCGTGGCCTCGGGCGTGAGGATCATGTTGTCGAGCCGGTAGTCGCCGTGGACGATCGTCGCCGGCCCCTGCTCGGGGATCCGCGCTGCGAGCCGGTCGTGGACCTCGTCGACGAGCGGGATGTCACGCGTCCTGCCCTTGTGCCACTGGCCCTGCCAGCGATGCAGGGTCCGCGCGACGTAGTCGCTCTTCTTGCCCAGCTCGCCGAGCCCCACTTCGTCCGGGTCGACCGCGTGGATGTCAACGAGCGTGTCGATCACGCGCTCACCGATCGCACGACGGGTCTCCTCGTCGTAGGAATCGGCGTCGGGTAGTCGGCGCAGGATCGGGCCGTCGACGAAATCCATGACATAGAACGGCGCGCCGTTGACCGAGTCGTCCTCGCAGAAGCCGGCGATGTGCGCGACCGGAACCGGCGTGGGCGCAAGCGCCGAGACCACCCGGCACTCGCGGCCCATGTCGTGCGCGGAGCCCAGCGTCTTGCCCATCGGGGGACGGCGCAGCGCCCAGCGCCTGCCGTTCGAGTCGGTCACGCCGTAGGTGAGGTTCGACCGCCCGCCCGCGATCAGCTCGAAGGACAGCGGCGGTTCGGCGCCGGCGACATGCTCGCGAAACCAGCCCTCCACGCCGTCGCGGTCGATCCCGTCTATAGCCTCCGGCTCGCCCATGGGCGGGAACCCTATGTCCAAGCGCGCGCTGCTCGTCGACTTCGGCGGCGTCCTGACCACGAACATCTGGACCGCGTTTGGCGAGTTCTGCGAGACCGAGGGGCTCGACCGCGAGACGGTCCGAGGCCTGTTCCGGGACGACCCCGAGGCCCTGGCCCTGCTGCGCGGGCTCGAGACCGGCGAGCTGGACGAGGCGGCGTTCGAGCCGCGCTTCGGCGCCCTGCTCGGCCTCGACGACCACACCGACCTGATCGGCCGGCTGTTCGCCGGGCTCGGCCCGGACGAGGCGATGATCGGCGCCGTGCGCAGGGCACGGGCGGGTGGCGTCGCGACCGGGCTGATCTCGAACTCGTGGGGGCTCGGCATCTACGACCGGGCGCCCGTCGACCTGTTCGACGCGACGGTGATCTCCGGCGACGTCGGCCTGCACAAGCCGGAGCCCGAGATCTACCTGCTGGCCTGCGAGCGGCTCGGGGTCGAGGCCGCCGACAGCGTCTTCGTCGACGACCTGCGCGAGAACGTCGCCGGCGCCGAGGCCGTGGGCATGACCGCGGTGCTGCACCGGGACTCGGCCGAGACGATCGCCGAGCTCGAGGAGCTCCTGGGCGTCGAACTCGGCTAGTCGCCGGAGCAGACCTCGTCGTCCCCGGTCAGGGCACCGGCCAGGCCGGCCGTGCTGAGGTCGGCCTCGACTCGGATCGATCCCGCCGCGCTCGGCTCGACGACCGTCCAGTCGCCCTCCTCGCGCACGCAGGCGTCGCCTTCGACCACCCGGTAGTAGGGCGAGAACCGCACCGCGACCGGGACCTCGCCGGTGCCCGGCGCCTCGATCCCGAAACCGGTCTCGGTCAGTTCGGCCGGCACCGGCGCGAGCTGCTCCGGGTCCGCCACCTCGTACAGCTCCCAGTCGTCGTTCGACCAGACCTCTTGGAGGTAGGGCAGGCCCCCCTGCACGAGCTCGATCTCGTCCTCGGAGAGGTAGTCGGGCTCCGCGTCGAGCGAGAGGGCGACGAACGCGACGCCGCGCTCGTCGAGCCAGGCGCGATAGGAGTCGGCGGTCAGGTTGCCGTCCTGGAACAGGTCGAAGTCGTCGGACTCCGCCTGGCGCAGCCAGCCGCGCGCGAGCGGGAAGCGCGCGCCGACGTAGTTGGCCTCCCAGCGGTTGCGGGTGGGCGGCACCTGCACGCGGAAGGGCTCGAGCGCGGCGCGGCGCTCGAGCGCGGCGAGCAGCGGCTGGTAGTAGGCGGCTTCCACCGAGGGCTCGCCGACGGCGTCCGAGAGGTCGCGCACGGGCGCCACCCACTGCCAGTAGATCAGCGGCAGGAGCGCGAGCCCGACGAGCCAGGCGGGCCGCCGGCCCCAGGCGCCGAGCGCGAGGAGTGGCGCCGCCATCAGCGCGCCCAGCCGCGTCGCGTTGCCGCCGACCGGCGTGTCGATCGCGAACAGCACGAGGCACATCCCGATGTAGAGGACGGCCGCGATCCGCAGCCGGCTCTCGGTGCGCGGGAGGACGAACACGAGGATCAGCGTCGCCGCCGTGATGAGGTTGAACGTGTTGCCGACGAAGGGCTCGACGCCCCCCGTCGGGAACGCGAGCGCGAGCACGCCGGTGGCGCCGATCGCCGCCACGCCGACCACCACGCCGTCCCGCCGGCGGCCGGTGAGGAACAGGACGCCGCCGGCGAAGGCGAGGAAGAGACCGGCCACGGGGCTCGCGCACGCCGTCAGGGCCGCCAGGGCCGCCGCCCACGCGGGGCGGCCGCGGTCCATGGCCAGCAGCGCCCCAAGGCCCAGGGCGACCCCCAGGGCGAACGTCAGCCGCCCGGTGAACAGGTTCGTGGCGCTGCCCAGTCCGAACAGCCAGATCGCGAGGCGCGCTCGGTCGCCGTAGTGAGGCCGCACGAGCGCGGCGAAGAGCGCGGTTGCCGCAACCGCCGAGATCGCGCCAACCAACCGGACGCCGATCAACGAGGCGAGAGGTGGGAACAGCAGGCTGTATCCGGGCAGGTGGATTCCGCCGTACCACGCGTTCGACCACACCTCGAATCCGTGCGCCTCGAAGAGCTCGGTGCGGAAGGTCTGGGCCGCGAGATCGGCGCTCGGCGGCGCCCAGATCAGGTAGACGGCCGCCAGGAGAACGGCGGGGACCATTGGGGCGACTAGCTTATGGCGGTGTTCGATCTCGATCCGTTCTTCCGCGCGGTCGAGCGGTTCGCCAACGACCTAGGCAACGTCGGCTGGGGATACCTGGCCCTCGCGCTGGCGCTCTCGCTGGCCTTGCAGCTCTGCCGCGCGCACGCCTGGTCGAACTCGCTGCGCGCCGCATATCCCGATTCCGGGTTCCGCGAGCGCGAGGTCACCGCGGCGTTCCTGATCGGGGCCGGGATGAACGGCGTGCTGCCGGCGAAGGGCGGCGACGCGATCAAGATCGTGCTCGCCAAGCGCAGCGTGCCCGGCGCCTCCTATCCCGCGATCATCTCCTCGTTCGCGGTCCTCGTCCCGTTCGACAGCGGCGCCGGGCTCCTGGTGCTGCTGTACGCGATCACCCAGGGCCTTCTGCCGCGACTCCCGGAGATCCCCGACCTGCCGGCGTTCGAGATCTCGTTCTGGGTCGAGAACCCGGAGCTGCTCCTATTCACGCTGACCGCGCTCGGGATCGGCCTGATCGTCCTGTTCGTCTTTCTCGCGCGCCGTGTCGAGGGCTTCTGGGCCCGGATTCGCCAGGGCGTCGCGATCTTCCGCGAGCCGCGCCGCTACGCGCGCGAGGTCCTCGCCTGGCAGGCGGCGGGCTGGCTCTGCCGTTTCGCGTCGTTCTGGCTGTTCCTCGACGCCTTCCACATCGGGGGCTCCGCAGAGAACGTCCTCCTGGTGATGAGCGTCCAGGCGATCGCGGGCGCGCTGCCGTTCACACCAGGCGGCGCGGGCGCCCAGCAGGCGCTGCTGGTCGCGACGCTCAGCGGCCCCTCACGGTCGGCGGTGCTCGCCTACTCCGTGGGCCAGCAGGCCGCGGTGACCGTCTGGTCCTTGGTGATCGCCGTCGCGGCAATGGTCTTCGTCTTCCGCACCCGGGACTGGCGCGGGCTCATACGGGAGGGCGAAGCGCGCCCGCGGCCGGGTCTAGCTCTTCGCGTACTCGACGCGGATCTGCTTGCCCTTCAGCCTCGTGCCGTCGAGCCGCTCGAGGGCTTTGGCCGCGTGCTCGGCGCCGAGCTCGACGAACGAGAAGCGCTCGAGCACCTCGATGCGCGAGATCTCCGCTTCCGGGATGACCGCGCCCTCGACCAGCGCCCAGCGCAGGTCCTCCTGCTCGATGCCGCTGCCCAAGCCACGGTTTACGAAGAGCTTCGCGCCGTTGGTCGCCGCCTCGGGCTCGATCTCCTCCGGCTTGTGCTCGCGCTTGCGCGGCCTGGGCGCGTGCTTCAGCCGCTCCTCGGGCGGCTCCCACTCGCCGATCACGGTCTTGGCCTCGCGCTCGATCCGCGGGATCTCCTCCATCTGCGCCGGGGTCGCGAAGGTGATCGCCCGCCCGGTGCGCCCGACGCGGCCCGTGCGCCCGATCCGGTGCACGTAGATCTCCGTGTTGTTCGGCAGGTCGTAGTTGATGACGTGGGTGACGTGCTCGATGTCGAGCCCCCGCGCCGCGACGTCCGTGGCCACCAAGAGCGGCAGGCGGTGGTCCTTGAACTGCAGCATCACGCCGTCGCGCTGGCCCTGGCTCATGTCACCGTGGAGCGCCTTGCACCGGAGGCCCTTGTTGCGAAGATGCTCGTCGAGCCGCGCTGCACCGATCTTCGTGCGGCAGAAGATGATCGCCTGCTCTGGCTCCTCCGCCTTCAGCACCTCGCGCAGGCGCTCCGCCTTGTCACGGGCCGCGACCTCGACATACGCCTGCTCGATCGCGTCCACCGTGAGCTGCTTGGGGGTGATGCTGATCGTGACCGGGTCGTACATGTGCCGCTGGGCGAGCTTCGCGATCGGCGGCGGCATCGTGGCCGAGAACAGCCCTGTCTGACGCCCGGAGGGACACATGCGCAGGATCTTCTCGACGTCCTCGATGAAGCCGAGGTCGAGCATCTCGTCGGCCTCGTCGAGGACGACGAAGCGGACTGCGGTCAGCACCAGGATGTGGCGCGAGATCAGGTCCATCATCCGCCCGACGGTGGCCACCACCACCTGGGCGCCCGCGCGCAGACGGGGCGCCTGCTGGGCGATCGGCTGACCGCCGAAGACCGCGACGACCTCGATGTCCATGTGCTCGGCGTACGAGCGCAGTGCCTGCGTGACCTGGATGCAGAGCTCCCGCGTCGGCGTCATCACGATCGCCTGCAGCTCCTGTGACTCCGGGTCGAGGTACTGGAGCAGTGGCAGGCCGAACGCGGCGGTCTTCCCCGTGCCGGTCTGGGCCTGGCCGATCACGTCGTGGCCGGCGAGGAGCTCGGGGATCACCTGCTCCTGGACCGGAGTGGGCTCTTCGAAGCCGAGCTCGTCGATGGCAGTTTGAATCTGCTCGGTGAGCCCGAGCTCGTTGAACGCTGTCATTCCTGGCGAAGAGCTTACGAGGCGGGGTCCAGCAGCAGCTTGCCCTGGGTGTTTCGGGCCGCGAGCGCCTCGTGCGCGGCCCGAGCCTCCGAGAGCGGGTGCACGCCGGTGATCACGACCTCGAGCTCGCCCGCCTCCACCGCGGTGAGGAGCGCGCCGATCGCCGCGCCGGTGGCGGCCGGATCGCGGAACAGATGCACCAACCAGAATCCGATGACGGCGCGGCTGTTGCGCATCAGGTGGCCGGTACGGACCTCGTTCTCCTCGCGCGACGCGATCCCGAACGCGACCATGCGCCCAAACGGCGCCAGGGTCCGGAGCTGCGCGTCGAAGGCTGCGCCGCCTGACATCTGGAGGACCGCGTTCACCTGCTCCCCGCCGTTGGCCGCCAGGATCGCCTCCTTCATGTCGGCCGCGCGGGAATCCACCGTCGCGTCGGCGCCCAGGCGCTCGACCAGCTCGCGCTTCTCGGGCGACGAGGCGAGGCCGATCACCCGCGCCCCGTGTCGCTTGGCGAGCTGCACCGCGAGGCTGCCGGTACCACCCGCCGCAGCCTCGACGACGACGGTCTCGCCGGGCTCGAGCCGCGCGCAGCGGTGGATCAGCGCGTGTGCCGTCAGCCCCTGCAGCAGGAGGCCCGCCGCCTGGTCGTCGCTGACGCCGTCCGGCACCGGGACGAGGGCCGCCTCATGCACGGCGACCTTCTGCGCGTAGCCGCCGTTCATCAGGAGCGCCGCGACCCGGCGCCCGTCCGCGGTCCGCCCCGCCACCTCCCCGCCCGGGATCAGCGGCAGCTCCTGCTTCGCGAGGTAGTCGTTGTGCGTGACGTGTGTGTCGGCGAAGTTGACGCCCACCCGCGTGACGTCCACGACGACCTCGCCGGCGCCCGGCTCGGGATCGGGCACGTCCACGTACCGCATCGCCTCGGGCCCGGAGAACTCCTCGAGCTGGATCGCCTTCACACCCTCATCCTCGCGGATCGGCCAACTCGAACGCCGCCATCTCCGCCCGGTGCGCGTTCAGAATCGCCGTCGCGCCGCGATTCAGCAGCATCCGCGCGAGCGCGGTCGGCGTAGTCCCATAGACGTCAGCGGCCTCCTTGAGCAGCCCGTACCGCCGGCGATCCAGCCTCACGTTCACCTGCCAATCGCGTCGCCCCGGCTCCAACCCGTCGACGCCGGTCACGGCCTCGCTCACGGCCGCATCGGGCATCCAGTTATCCGCCCCGTCGAGGGCGTCCGGCGGACGCGCCAACGCATCCTCGGCAAACCATGGGGAGTCGTCGGCCTCCTCCGACTCGTCCTCAGCAGGCGAGGGGTATACCTCTCCCGCTTGATAGTCCTCGCTAGCAGATCGATAGCCGTCGCTATCAAGCGTTTGAGGACTACCTGCCGCGTCCGGCTCATCGGCCGGCCCCGTCGCCGGCGGCTCCGTCGAATCGCGCGGATCGTCGTCCATCGCCGAACCGTTGCGCCGCCCGCGTCGCGGGTGGTGCGCGGTTCGTGACGGGGTGGTGGCTAGGATGCCGCGCCTATGTCGCTGACCGCCGTTGGGAGCATTGCCTTCGACAGCGTGCGCACGCCGTTCGGCGAGCGCGAGCGGATGCTGGGCGGATCGGCCGTCCATTTCGCGCTTGCGGCGAGCTTCTTCACCGATGTGCACGTGGTCGGGCCGGTCGGGGACGACTTCGGCGAGGAGCACACCGAGCTGCTGCGCTCGCGCGGAGTGGACACCTCCGACATCGAGCGGGTTTCGGGGGGCGACACGTTCTTCTGGCGCGGGCACTACGAGCACGACCTGAACGTCGCCCACACGGACGACACCCAGCTCGGCGTGTTCGCGGACTTCGAGCCGAAGCTCTCCGAGGCCTCGGCGGGCGCCGACACGCTGTTTCTCGGCAACATCCAGCCGGACCTGCAGCGGCGCGTGCGCGCCCAGTGCAGCGGCACGCGGTTCGCGGCCCTCGATTCGATGAACCTGTGGATCGACACCGCGCGCGATTCACTGGTGGCAGCGATCGGCGAGGTGGACTGCGTGATGCTGAACGACGCCGAGATCCGGATGCTGACCGACGAGCCGAACCTCGCGCGGGCGACCCAGGCGTTGATGGCGATGGGGCCGAGCGTCGTGGTCGCAAAGCGCGGCGAGTACGGCGCCGCGCTGTTCACGGCCGACGGGTTCTTCGGCCTGCCGGGGATGCCGCTCGAGGACGTGCGCGACCCGACCGGGGCCGGCGACAGCTTCGCCGGCGGGTTCCTCGGCTACCTGGACAGCCGCGGCGACGACCTCAGCCCCGGCTGCCTGCGCCGCGCGATGGCGTACGGGACGGTCATCGCGTCGTTCAACGTCGAGGAGTTCGGCACCGAGCGGGTCTCGACGCTGACGCGCGACGAGATCGACGCGCGCTTCGACGATTTGCGCGCGATGACGCACTTCGCCGACGCTTAACTGCGAGAATTCCTTGGGGCGAGCGAACGAAGGAGCAACGTGAGCGAGCAAGAGACCCAGCAGGCCGACGGCGCCGTCGCCGTCGAGGATGCCACCGACACGCTCTCGGTCACCGACAACCGGACGGGGAAGACCTACGAGATCGAGATCACCGACGGGACCGTGAAGGCGATGGACTTCCGCCAGATCAAGGTCACCGAGGACGAGTTCGGGATGATGACCTACGACCCGGCGTTCACGAACACCGCCTCGTGCCGCTCGGCGATCACCTTCATCGACGGCGACAAGGGCATCCTCCAGCACCGCGGGATCCCGATCGAGCAGCTCTGCGAGCACTCGAGCTTCCTGGAGGTCGCATTCCTCCTGATCTATGGCGAGCTCCCCACCCAGGCGCAGCTCGAGCGCTGGATGTTCGACGTCACCCACCACACCTTCGTGCACGAGAACGTCAAGCAGTTCGTCGAGGGCTTCCGCTACGACGCCCATCCGATGGGGATGCTGCTCGCCGGCGTCGGCGCGCTGTCCACCTTCTACCCGCACGCCAAGGACATCGACGACCACGAGGAGCGCTACATGGCGGCGATCCGCCTCCTGGCGAAGATGCCGACGCTCGCCGCGTTCTCGTACCGGCACAACCGGGGACTGCCGTACGTCTACCCGGACAACGACCTCAACTTCGCCGAGAACTTCCTCTCGATGATGTTCAAGATGACCGAGGTCAAGTACGACCCGGATCCGCGGCTCGCGAAGGCCCTCGACGTCCTCTTCATCCTGCACGCGGACCACGAGCAGAACTGCTCGACCAACGCCGTCCGCGCGGTCGGCTCGTCGCAGGTCGACCCGTACTCGGCTGTCGCGGCCGGGGTCGCCGCCCTCTACGGCCCGCTGCACGGCGGCGCCAACGAGGCCGTGCTGCGGATGCTGCGGCGGATCGAGACCACCGACAACATCCCCGGCTTCCTCGAGGGCGTCAAGAACCGGGAGGAGAAGCTGATGGGCTTCGGCCACCGGGTCTACAAGAACTACGACCCCCGTGCCCGGATCATCAAGAAGCACGTCGACGAGGTCCTCGAGGCCACCGAGTACAACCCGCTGATCGAGATCGCCACCGAGCTCGAGAAGCGCGCGCTCGACGACGAGTTCTTCACCTCGCGCAAGCTCTATCCGAACGTCGACTTCTACTCGGGCCTGATCTACGAGGCGCTCGAGATCCCGACCGAGATGTTCACCTGCATCTTCGCGATCCCGCGCACCGCCGGCTGGGTCGCGCAGTGGCTCGAGATGATCGACGACTCCGAGCAGAAGATCGCGCGGCCGCGGCAGATCTACACCGGCGACCTCGACGTCGACTACGTGCCGATCTCAGAGCGCGAGGGCCCGGAGAAGATCACCAACGAGGCGCTCCGCCGGCCCGTTCGCGCACGCCGAGGGGCTTGACCTACAAGCTGACGGTCCGCCAGGGCCCAAAGGTCGCACGCGAGAAGTTCGACGACCTCGACGCGGCGATCGAGGCGCTCGAGCGCAGCGCCAAGGAGATCCGCTCGGCGGGGCCGCTCGCAAGCCGCAAGATGCTGCGCGAGTTCGAGCCCGAGGTCCAGGTCGCGGGCCGAGTCGAGATCTCGACCGGCGGGCTGCTGCGGCGCGGGCAGGACGCGGGCATCGACGTGATGGGCGATGGCACCTTCGTGGCGTTCTCCGGCGGGATGCGCCGGACGGAGCTGGATCCGGGCAGCCGGGGGCCGTTCGCGGCCGTTCGCAGGGCGCTCTCGTGAGCTCGGAGGAGATCCCCAAGGGCAGCTACGCCGCCGGCCGCCGGGCGCGTCTGCCACGTGGGGCGCGGGAGCCGATTCGAGTCCACATCAACGGGGTCGAGCAGGCCCGCGGCGAGGTCTGGGACGTCCGCGACGGCGCCGTGGTCTTCACCCGGCCGATCATCAAGGAGAGGGTCACCACCGGGCGCTGGCTGGCGATGTACCTGGGGCTGTTCGGCAGCTACCGCCTAAACGAGACCGTGGACATCGAGTACACGCTCGGCGGCGAGACCAAGCTGGCGGCCGACATCGAGATCAACGAGTAGTAGTCACGTCCGTCTCGAGCGCGACCTGGTCCTCGAGGCCCTCGACGCGTTGGAGCGTTGTGCCGGTCCGGCGTCGCTCGCGGATCTCGAGCCGTCGCGACAGCCGCGACAGCGACAGGTTCACGGCGACGAACAGCATGCCGACCACGAGGTAGACCTGGAGGATCGGCGCCGGCACGCCGCCGAAGAACACTGCGCCCGTGATCGCGTTCGCGTGGCTGAGCACCTCGTTGATGCCGAGGATGGTCACCAGCGTCGTGTCCTTGTTGAGCGTGATCAGCTGCGAGACGGTCGCCGGGACCATCCGCCGCAGCCCCTGCGGCAGGATCACGAACCGCATCTGCTGTCTGTAGGTGAGCCCGAGCGACGCCGCCGCCTCGCGCTGGCCGCGGTCGAGCGAGAGGATCCCGGAGCGCATGATCTCGCAGAGGACGGCCGAGTTGTAGAGGACGAGCGCGAGCAGCGCACCGAGGACGAGCTCGTCCTGAAGCGCCTCGGGAAACCAGCTCGGGATGTTGTCCCCATACGCCTCTCGCCACGAGCGCGGGACCGCGAACAGCCCGAGGTAGAGGATCATCAGGATCAGCGGGATGTTGCGCCAGACGTCGACCCAGATTCCGACCGGGACGCTCACCAGTCGAGTGCCCGAGATCCGCATCAGCGCCAGCAGGAGGCCGAAGATGAGCGAGAAGAACATGCCGATCGCGGCGATCTCGAGGTTGATGAGGAATCCCTTGAGCAGGAACTCGAAGTTGTTCCCGGTGATCACCCATTCCCAGTTGTCGGGGTCGAAGAGGTAGTCCACGCTCAGTTCCTCATCGCCTGATCTCGAACCGGCGCTCGAGGTAGCGGATGGCGAGGGTCACGGTTAGGGTCAACAAGAGGAAGCCGAACGCGCCCCAGAAGAAGACCTCGTTGAACTGGGCCGTGTCGGAGGCGATCCTCCGGGTCTGGTTGAGCAGGTCTGGCAGCGCGACCAGAGACCCGCCGACGATCGCCGAGTTCTTGATCATCGCCAACACGAGGCTGCCGAGCGTCGGAATCACGGTCCGAAACGCCTGCGGGAGGATGATCAGCCGCATCGTCCTCGGGTACGTGAGCCCGAGCGAAAGCGCCGCCTCGACCTGGCCCTTGCCGACCGCGAATACGCCCGAACGAAGCCCCTCGGCGATGTAGGCGGCGGTGTAGAGGCCCAGGCAGCCGATGCCCGCCGCCCATTGCCCCACCGAGACCCCCGCCCGCGGGAATCCGGAGAAGGCGATGAACAGGAGCACCAGCAGGGGGATGTTCCGGAACACCTCGACGTAGACGCCGCCGAGCCGGTTGAGCCACCGCACCGGCGCGATCCGCATGGCGGCGACCAGCGTCCCGACCGTCATCGCGATCAGGAATGAGCCCACGACCAGCCGGGTCGTGACCCAGAGGCCGGAGCTGAACTCCGGGAGGTGCTCGTTGAGCACCTCCCAGAGCTCGTTCACGCTAAGGCCTCCCTACTTCTAGAGCGGGAACAGCTTCAGCGCCTCCTCGAGCGTGATCTCCGGCGGGCCCTGTTGCTGATCCTCGGGGAGATACTGGCCGACCCACTCGTCGTAGGTCGCCTGCCAGGCCCCGCTCGAGATGAACTCCGCAACCGACTCGTCGACGAACTGCTTCATCTCGGTGTCGCCGTCGGGGATCCCGACGCCGTAGGGCTCGGTCGTGTAGTCGAGCCCAAGCAGCTCCAGCGAGTCGTCCTGGATCTTCATCCCGGTGAGGATCACATTGTCCGTCGAAACCGCGTCGACGGCGCCGGTCTGGATCTGGTCGAAGCACTCCGAATACAGATCGACCAGCCGCAGGTCCGCCTGCGGAACCTCCTTCTTGATCGTCTCGGCATAGGTCGAGCCGAGCGTGGTGCAGACCCGCTTCCCGTCCAGGTCCTCGAGGCTCTGGATGTCGGAGTCCGCGGGGACGAGCACGTCGCCGTTTGCGACGTAATACGGCTCCGAGAAGTCGATCTCCAGATCGCGCTCCTCGGTGATCGTCATCGTCGAGAGGATCAGGTCGATCGTCCCGTCGACCAGCAGCGGGATTCGGTTGTCAGAGGTCGCCTCGCGAGTCGTCACCTCGACGCCGAGCCTGTCGGCGATGTAGGTACCGAGGTCGACGTCGAAGCCCTCGACCTCACCCGTCTGTGGGTTGTTTAGCCCGAACGGCGGCACGTCGTACTTGACCCCGATCACCAACTCGCCGCGTTCCTGGATATCGGCCATGGTCGAGCCGGCGGGGAACTCCTCGACGGCCGCGGGCTCCTCCGTCGTGGCCTCGTCGTCGTCATCGTCCCCGCACGCCGCCAGGACGAGCGCAGCCAGGACGGCCGCCATCAGCGCCAACCAGCGCCAGCGTGTCCTCTCCATCGTGCTTCTCCCTCTTTCCTCCCCCCTTTGGGTTGCCTTCGGATCAGTGATGGATGATCTTGTCCACGAACTCCTTCGCTCGGTCTGAGCGCGTCTGGTTGAAGAACTCGTCCGGCGTGCCCTCCTCGACGATCCGGCCCTCGTCGATGAACACGATCCGGTCGCAGACCTCACGGGCGAAGCCCATCTCGTGGGTGACGACGATCATCGTCATCCCGTCGCGAGCGAGCGCGCGCATCACGTCGAGGACCTCACGGATCATCTCCGGGTCGAGAGCCGAGGTCGGCTCGTCGAACAGCATCAGCTTCGGCTCGACCGCGAGTGCGCGGGCAATTGCCACTCGCTGCTGTTGCCCGCCGGAGAGGTCGGCCGGATAGTCGTCGGCTTTCTCCGGGATCCCGACCCGCTCGAGTAGCTCGCGCGCCCTGTCCTCGGCCCGCTGGTCCTTGACGCCGGCCACCTCGAGCGGCGCCAGGGTGATGTTCTGGAGCACGCTCATGTGTGGGAACAGATTGAACTGCTGGAAGACCATCCCGATCTGTGCGCGGATGCCGTAGATCTCCCGCCCCGTCGAGTTGACCGGCTGGCCGTCGAACTGGATCTCGCCCTCGTCGATCGGCTCCAGCCCGTTGATGCATCGCAGCATCGTCGACTTGCCGGAGCCGGACGCCCCGGCGATGACCACCGCGGATCCGCGATCGACCTGGAGGTCGATGCCGTCAAGTACGAGGTTCTCGCCGAAGCTCTTGCGAACGCCGGCGAGGGTCACGAGGTGTCCGTTGCCGCTCACCCTGGAGCGACCCTACCCGTCACCCCAGTCCGGACAAACCGGCCACTCGCTCGCGGTGCACGCCGGGGCTGCCCATCAGCTGCGCGGACACCTGCGCACGCTTCAGGAAGAAGTGGATGTCGTGCTCCCAGGTGAAGCCGATGCCGCCCAGCGTCTGGATCGCGTCGTGGGTCACCTCGCAGGCTGCGTCCGAGGCGCGGGCCTTGGCCATGGAGGCCGCGAGCGGCAGCGACTCCGGCTCCGCCTCGGCGCACCACGCCGCGTAGTACGTCAGCGACCGGGCCTCCTCGACCGCCCACAGCATGTCCGCGAGGCGATGCGAGACCGCCTGGTACGCGCCGATCGGCCGGCCGAACTGCTCGCGCTCCTTGGCGTAGTCGTTGGCGATGTCGAGCGCTCGCTGGGCGACGCCGACCGACTCGGCGGCCAGCGCGACCATCCCGGAGTCCACGGCGGGGGCGACATCCCCCGGCAGCGGGTCGCCGCCGTCGGCGCGGGCGACGAAGTAGGCGCGGGTCGAGTCGATCAGCTCGATGCGCTCGAGGCCGGCGTCCCCCGTCGGGACGAGCTTGGCGCCGTCGCCATCGGCCAGCACGAGGACCGCGCTGCCGGCGGCAGCGCCGACCAGAGGGCCTGGCTCGTTCGCGAACTCGGCCGCACCCCGCTCCTCGCCGGAGGCGATGCCGGGAAGCCAGCGCTGCCTCTGCTCGTCCGAGCCCGCGGCTGCGATCAGGGCTCCCGCAAAGGCGTTCGAGATCAGCGGGCTCGGCGCGAGCGCGTAGCCCGATTGCTCGAGGAGGATCACAAGCTCGACGAGCGAGAGCCCCTGCCCCCCGTACTCCTCGGCGATCGCGATCCCTGGCCATCCCAGGTCGCACATCTCCTTCCAGATCGCGTCGTCGTACGGATTGTCCGACTCCGCCAGCTCGCGCACCTTCTCGGGCTTGAACCGGTCGGCCAGGAACTGCCGCGCGGTCCGCTGGATCTCCTGCTGCTCGTCGTTGAACCCGAACTCCACGCCTCCCTACCTCAGCTTCGGGAGGCCGAGCACGCGCTCGGCGACGATGTTGCGAAGGACGTCGGAGGTGCCGCCCTCGATCGAGTTCGCGCGCGTGCGCAGGAACCGGTACGCCCACGTGTCGCCGGACGTGAGCGCCTCGACGCCGCCGATCTCGACCGCCAGCTCGGTCAGCGCCTGACTGGTCGCGGACCACTGGAGCTTTGCGATCGAGCCCTCGGGACCCGGGGTGCCGACCTTCATCGTCGCCGTCAGCGCGCGCTGCGCGCCGCGGCGCAGGCCCTCGATGCCGATCTTCAGGCGCGCCACCTTGTCGCGCACCAGAGGATCGTCGGCGCGACCCTTCTCCTTCGCCAGCTCGATCAGCTCGTCGAGCGAGTTCGAGAGGCCGAGCGCCGCCGAGGCGCCGAGCCCCGCCCGCTCGTTCATCAGCGTGGTGATCGCCACCATCCAGCCGTTGCCGACGCCGCCGACCACGTTCTCGTCGGGCACGTAGGCGTTCTCGATGAACAGCTCGTTGAACTCCGCCTCCCCCGTGATCTGGCGTAGCGGACGGACCTCGATCTCGTCCTGCTCCATGTCCATCAGGAAGTAGGTGAGCCCCTTGTGCTTGGCGGCCTCGGTGTCGGTCCTGGCGACGAGCATGCACCACTTGGCCTCGTGGGCGAACGTCGTCCAGACCTTCTGGCCGGTGATCCGGAAGCCACCGTCGTCCTTCACCGCCTTCGTCTTCAGCGAGGCGAGGTCCGAGCCGGACTCGGGCTCGGAGAAGCCCTGGCACCAGATCTCCTCGGCGGAGAGGATCGGCTCGAGGAAGCGCTCCTTCTGCTCCTCGGTCCCGTGCGCGATCACCACGGGGCCGCCCATCACCAGGCCCAGCACGTTCGCCGGCCGCGGCGCCTTCGCGCGCGCCAGCTCCTCGCCGAAGATCGACTGCTCGATCAGCGTCGCCCCGCGCCCGCCGTACTCCTTCGGCCACGAGATGCCGGCCCACCCGGCCGCGTGCAGCTTGCGCTGCCACTCGCGCTCGAACCGGAACTGGACCTCGTCGCCGCCGGTGGGCGCCGGCCCGGGATGGTTGTCGGCGATCCAGGCGCGGACCTCGTCGCGGAACTCCAGCTCTTCGGGGTTCAGGCTCAGGTCCATCGCCCCGGCAGACTAATCGTTAGTCGAATGCGTAGAGGACGAGGAACGCCGAGACCACGTAGCTGACGCCGGCGAAGATCATGCCTGGGTCCTCGGCGACGATCGCTGCCGTCGAGCGCGTGTCGCGGCGGTCGTAGATCAGATAGAGGTAGCGGAAGACGCCGTACAGGACCGACGGCGCCGTGGCCAGCATCTTCGAGCCGGCGAAGGGAGAGTTCACCGCGTAGATGACGTAGCTGAGGATCGCGATCGCGGTGACCATCGCGATCATCTGGTCCAGGAACGGGAGCGAGTAGTGCTCCAACACCGGCCGGGTCGTCGCGCCCTCGGTCAGCGGCTGCTCTTCCAGGATCGCCTCCTGCCGCCGCTTCGTGAAGCCGAGGAAGAGCGCCAGCATCGCGGTGCAGACCAGCAGGTACTCGGACGCCCGGGCGTCGACCGCCACCGCGCCCGCGACGACGCGAAGGATGAACAGGCCCGAGATCGTCATCACGTCGAGGATCACCAGGCGCTTGAGCACGAGCGAGTAGGCGGCGGTGACGACGGCATAGACCGCGACCAGCCCGGCGACCTCGGCCGAGACCGTGGCCCACGGCAGCAGCAGCGCGAACGCGGCCAATCCGAGCGCCGCGGTGATCGCGGTGTCGGCCGAGAGCGCGCCGCTCGCGATCGGCCGGTTCCGCTTGTCCGGGTGCAGCCGGTCGTGCGTGCGGTCGCGCAGGTCGTTGAACAGGTAGCCGGCGCTCGAGATCGCGCAGAAGGCGACGAACGTGATCGTGGCGTCGAGCAGCGCCTGACCGTCGTCGAACTGCCGGGAGAAGATGACGCCGGCGAAGACGAGCAGGTTCTTGATCCATTCCTGCGGGCGCAGGGATGCAAGGAGCGGGCTCATGGCGAAGGAATGGTTGTAGAAACTCCCTGAAATCGGGTACTGTTTTCAGGTAGGTGAACGGCGGGGACCAGCGCTGGAAGATCGCGGGCTGCTCTGCCCTTGCCACCGCCGTCGCGCTGCTACACGGTACTGCCGCGGCTGGCGCGGCGAAGCGTTGCGATGGCAAGCGGGCGACGATCGTGCGTGGCGCCGGAGCGCAGGAGGTCAACGGCACGTCGAGGTCCGACGTGATCGTCACCGGCGGGGGCGACGACCGCGTCATCGGCCGCGGCGGCAACGACCGGGTCTGCGCCGGCGCGGGGGACGACCAGATCGTCGGGGACACGCTGGGCGGAAACTCCAACCGGGCCGGCGACGACCGGCTGTTCGGAGGCTCGGGCAACGACGAGATCCGCGCTGATGACGTCGTGACCGCCGGCGACGCGACCGGGCGCTCCGGCGACGACGTGCTCGTGGGCGGGCCCGGCCTTGACTTTCTGACCGGCGACCACCTGAGCTCGTTCGGGCTCGCCACCGGGTCGGGCGACGATGTCCTCAAGGGCGGCCCCGACAAGGACGACCTGGTGGGCGACAACGAGGGCGAGGTGTTCGCCGGCGCGGGCCGCGACCGGCTGGTCGGCGCCGGCGGCGACGACTTCTACGTCGGTGACAACAACTCCGACGGCTTCACCGCGGTCGTCTCGCCGGCGGCCCGCGACGTCCTGATCGGCGGGCGGGGCGCGGAGGACATGACCGGCGACGTCGTTTCGAAGTTCTCGAGCGCGGTCGGCGCCGCGCCCGACCGGCTGGACGGCGGCCCGGGCAACGACTTCATCGTCGGCGACGCCAACTCGCAGGGCGGCGCCACCAACCCGGGGTCGCCGGGCGGTTTCGCGGTGGGTGGCGCCGACGACGAAATCGACGGCGGGGGCGGCAACGACTTCCTGGTCGGCGACTCGAACGCGATCGCGAGGCGGGCGGAGGGCGCCGGCTCCGACGAGCTGATTGGCGGCAAGGGCACCGATGGGCTTCGCAGCGACTCGAGCGGAGATCCGGTGATCGACGGTGGCCCGGACAAGCTTCGCGGCGGCGGCGGGAGCGACCACCTGGTGGCGGGCGCCGCGGGCGACAGCCTCAACGGTGGTCCGGCGGAGGATGCCTGCGACGGCGGCGCGGGCGCCGACACCGCCCGCGAGTGCGAGACGTTGATCGGTGTCCCGCGCGCTCCCAGCCCCGACTACTTCGGGTTGGGCGGATGAGCGCGCGGCGGAGTCCCCTGCGAGTAGGCGGGTGGCTGGCGATCGCGTGCCTGGTCGGGGTGGCACACGCGCCGGTGGCCGCGAACGCGGCCCCGAGCTGCGACGGCCAGCCGGCGACGATCGTCCGCGGCGCCGGCAACGACGACATCTTCGGGACGGGCGGAGCGGATGTGATCTTCGCCGGCGGGGGCGATGACCTCGTCGTCGGGCTGGGCGGCGACGATCGGATCTGCGGCGGCGCGGGATTCGACCGGATCGTCGGCGACATGCTCGACGCCAGTTCGATCACGCCGGGACACGACCGCCTGTTCGGCCAGACCGGAAACGACGAGATCCGCGCGGACGACGTCGTCATCAACGCCGGCGACGCGCTGGGAGCCTCGGGCGACGACTACGTTGTGGGCGGGCCGGGGCTCGACATCATGACCGGCGACCACCTGAGCGCCTCCGGCACCGCTTCCGGCGGCGGCGACGACGAGTTGCTGGGCGGCCCCGACAAGGACGACCTGACCGGCGACAACGAGGCCGACGGGTTCGCCGGAACGGCCGGCCGCGACCGCCTGGTGGGCCATGACGGCGACGACTTCTACGTCGGCGACAACAGCTCCGATGGGTTCGCGCCGGTGTTCTCGCCCGCTGCGAGGGACGTCTTGATCGGCGGGGCCGGAGCCGAGGACATGACCGGGGACGTGGTCTCGAAGTTCTCGAGCGCGACCACCGCCGCCGCGCCGGACCGGCTGATCGGCGGCACCGGCGACGATTTCATCGTCGGCGACGCGAACTCCCAGGGCGGCTCGACCAACCCCCTGTCCCCCGGCGGCCAGGCGACAGGCGGGGCCAACGACTTCATCGACGGCGGCGAGGGCGCCGACTTCCTGGTCGGCGACTTCGAACACGATCTCGAGGCGCGCGGAGGGCAGCGGCCAGGACGAGATCTGGGGCGGGCCGGGAATCGACGGCATGAAGGGCGACTCGAGCGGAGACCCGGTGGTCGGTGGCGGCCCGGACCTGCTCTACGGAGGAGATCAGAGCGACCATCTGATGGCCGGCGCCGCCGACGACATGCTCAACGGCGGGCCGGCGGAGGACACCTGCGACGGCGGCCTCGGCCTGGACTCGGCCGCCGAGTGCGAGGTCCTGATCTCGATCCCGCCCGGTCCCTCGCCGAGCTACTTCCGGCTGCGCGGCTAGGGGTCGATCAGGACTCCGGGGTTGAGCACGCCCCCCGGGTCCAGCTCGCGCTTGGCAGCGCGCAGCGCCTGGGCGAAGGGGTCGGGCCGTTGCCGGTCGTACCAGGGCCGGTGGTCGCGGCCCACGGCGTGGTGATGGGTGATCGTCCCACCGGCGTCGATCAGGACCTCGGAGACCGCCGTCTTGATCTCGTCCCATTGCTCGACCTCCGACCCGCGGCGCGAGGGGGTGAGCACGGTGAAGTAGGGCGCCGGGCCGTCCGGGTAGACGTGCGTGAACCGGCAGGTGATCGTGCTCGGCTCGCCCACGGCGTCCCGCGCGGCCGCCATCACCGCGGCGTGGAACTCCGGGAAGCGCTCCCAGGTGATGGCCGTCTCGAAGGTTTCGGACAGGACGCCCACCGACAGCAGCGTGTCACGCAGGTACGGCGCGGCGACGAACGCATGACGCCACGCTCCGACCGCGTCCGAGCGCGACGCTGACGTGCGCACCTCGCCGGGCTCGCCGCCGTGCGAGCGCGCCACGTCGAGTGCCAGATCCATCGCCGCGTCGACCGGGTGATGGGCCGACTCGAAGCCGAGCACCAGGACCGCCCTGTCGTGATCCGAGGCGTGCGTCAGCGCCGCCTCGGCGGGATCGAGCAACCGGCAGTTCGCGGGGTCGAGCCCGGACTGGGACAGCTCGCGCACCGCCTCGGCCCCGGCGCTGAACGTCTCGAACTCCACCCCGCATCCGACCTTGAACCGCGGCCGCTCCTGCACCCGCACCCATGCCTCGGTGATCACGCCGAGGATCCCCTCGGACCCGATCAGCATCCGGTCCGGGCTCGGGCCCGCGCCCGAGCCGGGCAGCCGGCGGCTCTCCCACACGCCGGCCGGGGTGATGGCCCGCACCGACTCGACCATGTCGTCGATGTGCGTGAGCCGAGTCGCGAAGTGGCCGCCCGCTCGGGTGGCGATCCAGCCGCCAAGCGTCGAGAACTCGAACGACTGCGGGAAGCAGCGCAGCGTCAGGCCGCGCTCGCGCAGCTGGTCCTCGAGCACGGGCCCGGGCGCTCCAGCCTGAATGCGCGCCGCGCGCGAGACCTCGTCCACCTCGACGACGCGGTCGAGCGCGCCGAGGTCGATCGAGACGACCCCCGGGTACTCGCGCGGCAGTCTGGGCTCGATGCCGCCGCACACCGAGGTGCCGCCGCCGTACGGGATCGCGGCGAGCCGTTCGCCGGCGCACCAGTCGAGCACCGCCTCGACCTCCGCCTCGTCACGCGGACGGGCGACGAGGTCCGGCGGGTTCGCGAACTCGCCGCGAAACCCGCGCACGACGTCCCGGAAGGCCTTGCCCAGGGCGTGCGTGGCGCGCGAGTGCGGGTCGTCCGCGCAGATCGGAGCCAGCGCCGCCGGCGGCGAGACGCGCGGCGCGGGCAGCTCGACCCGGTCGAGCGGGACCGCCTCCTCGACCTCGTCGCCTCCGAACCCAAGCCGTTCGCGGATGTCGCCGCGGGCGGCCTCGAGCTGCTCACGCGTGAGCTGCGCCGACTCCAGCCCCCAGCCCCAGTGCTTGCGGCGGTCGGTCGCCGTCGCCTCCGCCATCCAGGGTTACCAGTGGACGCCGCGGGTGGCTCGCGCGAACGCCTTCTGCTCGACGCTCCCCTCGTCCGGCTCCGTCTCCGCGCCGGCATCCGGCTTCTTCGCGGCGCGCGAGTCGGGGAACAGCTTGAAGCCCGCGTTGACGATCGCGTCCTGAACGCGCGGAACGGTCGCGTAGCTCACCTCGGCCAGCCGGCCCGTCATCGTCGACTGCTTCTTGTTCCGGCTCGTGATCGCGTCGGCGACCATGTCGGCCGCCTCGTCCGGCGACAGCGCCGGGAAGTACTTGTAGTGGTCGGTCGGCGCGATCATGGGCGTCCGCACCAGCGGCATGTAGACGGTCGAGATCGCGACGCGGTCCTCGAGGATCTCCGACGAGATCGACCGCGAGAACGCGTCCAGCGCGGCCTTCGAGGCGACGTACGCGGAGAAGCGCGGCACGTTGGTCTGCACCCCCATCGTCGAGACGTTCACGATGTGTCCCGACTGGCGTTCCCGCATGCCCGGCAGGAGCTTCAGGACGAGCTGCACCGGCCCCAGGTAGTTGAGCTCGATCGTGCGCTCGAAGTCGTGCATCCGGTCGTAGGAGAGCTCGATCGAGCGGCGGATCGAGCGCCCGGCGTTGTTGACCAGGATGTCCACACGGCCGTGCTCGTCGAGCACCTCGTCGGCGAGGCGCACGATGTCGTCGAGCTTCGAGAGGTCGGCGGGATGGACGTGCGCCTCGCCGCCGCCCGCGCGGATCTCGTCGGCGACCTCCTCGAGGTTCTCCCGCGTGCGCGAGACGAGCAGGACGGATCCGCCCGCGGCCCCCACCTTCAGCGCGAGCGCGCGGCCGATCCCGGACGAGGCCCCGGTGATCAGCACGACCTTGTCGCGAACCGCCTTCTCGAGCGTGCGCCGCTCGAGCGGGTTGGGGACCGGCAGGTTGCCGGGAACGCCTCGCGCGACCCGCGCGAACGCGCGGGCACGCTTGCCGAGGGAGGGTCCGCCATCGGCCATCGGCCCTACCAGTGGACGCCGCGCATCAGGTAGGCGAAGGCGACGCCCTCGGTGGACACTTCCTCCTCCTTGGCCGCCTTGTCGTCGCCCTTTGCCGCCGTGGAATCTGGGAACAGCACGTAGGCCTGGTGGAGGATCGCGTCGGATGCCTTCGGCGCCAGGGTATAGAGGACCTCGCCGAAGGTCCCGAGCTTGGTCGCGACCTTCTTGGGCCGGCGGATGATCGAGTCGCTGATCATCTCCGCGGCCTCATCGGGGGAGATCGTCGGGAACGCGTCGTACATCTTGGTCGGAGCGATCATCGGAGTTCGGACCAGCGGCATGTGGATCGTCGTGATGTGCACGCCGTCATCGATCACCTCGGAGCCGATGCATCGCGAGAACGCGTCCAACGCCGCCTTCGACGCGACGTACGCGGAGAAGCGGGGCGTGTTGGTCTGCACGCCGATCGAGCTGATGTTGATGATGTGCCCGAACTTCTGCTCGCGCATGCCGGGCAGCAGCTTCATGATCAGCTTCAGCGCGCCGAAGTAGTTCAGCTGCATGGTCCGCTCGTAGTCGTGGAAGCGGTCGTACGATCGCGCGACCGAGCGGCGGATCGAGCGCCCCGCGTTGTTGACGAGCACGTCCACACGACCGTGCTTGGCGATCACCTCGTCGGCCATCCGCTCGATGTCCTCGATGTCGGACAGGTCGCATTGATGGATGTGCGCGGTCCCCCCCGCCGCTTCGATCTCGGCGCGCGTCTCCTCGAGCTTCTCGGGCGTACGGGCGACCAGCAGCACCGTCCCGCCCGCCTCTCCGACCTTGAGTGCCGCCGACTTGCCGATCCCTGACGACGCGCCGGTGATCATCACGACCTTGTCGGCGACGGCACCCGCGAGCGAGCGGTCCTTGAACAGGTCCGGATCCAGGTTTCTCTCCCAGTAGTCCCACAGCTTGTCCGCGTAGGTCTCGAGCGGCGGCACCTCGATGCCGCTTCCCTCGAGCGCCTCCTTGGTGTTGCGCGAGTCGAAGCTGGTCGGATAGTTGACGTAGGTCAGGACCGAGTCGGGGATCCCGAGGTCGCCCAGCACGGTGTTCCGTATCCGCTTGACCGGGGGCAGCATCATCAGCCCGGAGCGCACCTGCGGCGGGACCATCCCGAACATCTTGGGATCGAGCCGCAGGCCCATCTGGGGCGCGTGCCCGGCGCGGGCGAACATGTTGATCACCTGGCCCGCCGACTTCGGATTCGGGTCGGTCAGCGAGAACGCCTTGCCGTCCCACCGCTCGTCGTCCAGATGCGCGATCTGGTCCATCGCCGCGGCGACGAAGTCCACCGGGACGATGTTGATCTCCTTGCCCTCGATCCCGATCGTCGGCATCCACTGCGGCAGAGCGGCGCGCAGCCGCTGGATCAGCTTGAAGAAGTAATAGGGGCCGTCGACCTTGTCCATCTCGCCGGTCTCCGAGTGGCCGACGACGATGCCGGGCCGGTAGACCCGCCAGGGCCGCTCGCACTCGGTGCGAACGACGCCCTCGGAGTCGTGCTTGGTCCGGAAGTAGGGATGGGTGTCGAGGTCCTGTGCCTCCTCGAACATGTCCTCGAGCCACAGGCCCTTGTAGAGGCCGGCCGCCGCGATCGAGCTGACCATGTGCACCCGTCCGGCCTCCACCGCGTGAGCGAGCTCGACCATGTGGCGAGTGCCCTCGATGTTCGCCACCTGCTGCGATTCGGCGTCGGCGGTCATGTCGTAGATCGCCGCGAGATGGAAGAGGTGGTCGACGTTGCCGTTCAGCTTGCCGATGTCAGAGTCCGAGACGCCGAGCCGCGGCTGCGAGATGTCGCCGACGATCCCGACGACGCGCTCCTCGTCCACGCCCCAGCGGTTGCGAAGCTCCTCGAGCCGGCCCTTCGAGCCCTCGCGCACCAGCACGTAGATGGTCCCCTCGCGGTCCAGCAGGCGTTCGACCAGATGCCGCCCGATGAACCCGGTCGCGCCGGTAACGAAGTAGCCCAACTGTCTCCTCCTGCGTCTCGCTCAGCTTCGACTTGACCCTACACTTGGGCACGAGGAAGTGGCGTTTCATCTCACACCGCAACCGGGCGAGCCGGGCGATTCGGAGCCCGGAACCAGCCATGTCGACGAGCGGTTCGACGAGCGCAAGCGACTCGTCACGGATGGGATGCAGGTGCTCGCGCGCGGGGCGATGCTGTGCCCGGGCTGCGCGCTGCCGATCGCGCCGCCGGCCCGCGTGCGGCCCAAGGCCTCGATGCGGTGCGGCTTCTGCGACCACTCCGGACCGGCGCACGAGTTCGTCCGTGGTGACGTGATTGACACAGCCGCCAACGAGGTGCGAGTGGTAGCCCGAATCACGTAGGCTCAGACAGAAGTGCCAGACACGCAGACGGTCGAGATCCAGATGCCCGAGATGGGGGAGTCTGTCACCGAGGGGACGATCCTCGAGTGGCACGTTTCCGAGGGGCAGGAGATCGCCGAGGGCGACACGGTCGTCGAGGTCTCGACCGACAAGATCGACGCCGAGGTCCCCGCTCCGGCCAGCGGCGTGGTCACGAAGATCCTGGCCCAGGTGGACGACACAGTCACCGTCGGCCAGGTGCTGGCCGAGATCGACCCGAACGGCGCGGGCCCCGGCGTCGCGGCGGCGGGGACCGGCGAGGGCGACGCGGACATCGGCGAATCGGACCCGGCGGAGCTGCTCGACGCCGCCCAGGGGGACAGCGCCGACGACCAGATCGACGTCGGCGGCGACTGGGGCCGGCGACGCCGGCGAAACGCTGGTTATTCCCATGCCCGAGATGGGCGAGTCCGTGACCGAGGGGACGGTGCTCGAGTGGCATGTCGCCGAGGGCGACTGCGTCAACGAGGGCGACACGGTGATCGAGGTCTCGACCGACAAGATCGACGCCGAGGTCCCGGCCCCGGCCCCGGGCACGATCACCAAGCTGCTCGTCCAGCCTGATGACGTGGTGAAGGTTGGGCAGCCGTTGGCCGAGATGAGCGCGGGAGCCGGCGGTGCGGCTTCGGCCGAAAAGGCGAGCTCGGGCCCTGCTGCCCCCGGACGCGAAGCGGAGGAGGCGGCAGGAGTTGATTCTGATGGCGCGAAGGCCTCCCCGGTCGCGCGCCGGATCGCGGCCGACCGCGGCGTCGACCTCGGCGCCGTCCAGGGCTCGGGCGCGGGCGGCAAGATCGTCAAGGCGGACGTGCTGGCCGCCGAGGGCAACGGCCCGGCGCCCGCGGCGGCCCCTGCGGCCGGCGAGGCGAAGCCGCTCCGCGGCCCCGCGGCCATGCTCGCGAAGGCGATGGACGAGAGCCGCGGCACCCCCACGGCCACCTCGTTCCGCACGCTCCCCGTCGACACCCTCGACGCCAAGCGGAAGGCGATGAACGGGCAGCTCAAGGAGAAGGGCATCAAGGTCTCGTTCACGCACCTGATCGCCTGGGCGATCGTCCGAGCGGCCTCCGAGTGGCCGGTCATGGCCCGCACGTTCGAGGAGCGCGACGGCAAGCCGTTCGTGATCACCGGCGCCCCCGTCAACCTCGGGATCGCCGTCGACGTCGAGCGCAAGGACGGCTCGCGCAGCCTCATGGTGCCGTGCATCAAGGCCGCCGACAGCCTCGACTTCGCCGGCTTCCACGCCAGCTACGAGGACCTGATCAACAAGACGCGGGAGAACAAGCTCACGCCCGACGACTTCCAGGGCACGAACATCTCGCTCACCAACCCGGGCGGCCTGGGCACGGTCGCCTCGGTGCCCCGCCTGATGACCGGGCAGGGCACGATCGTGGCCGTCGGCTCGATCACCTACCCGGTCGAGTGGGCGCACGCGCCGGCCGAGAAGATCAAGGCGCTCGGCATCTCGAAGGTGACGACGATGACGTCCACCTACGACCACCGGATCATCCAGGGTGCCGAGTCGGGCTCGTTCCTGCGTCGCATCGACCAGCTCCTACAGGGCGAGGACTCCTTCTACGAGACCGTCGCCCACGACCTCGGCGTCCCCGAGCGGATCGTCACCAACGCGCACCCCGCCTCGGCCTCCGCCCCGCCGCTGCCGGTCGCCGGAGCGGTGCCCGCGCCGGCCGGAGCGGTCGTCGGCGCCGAGCCCGACCGCGAGCTCCTGCAGGCGGTGCAGGCGGCGACCTCGCTGCTGAAGGCGTTCCGCACCCACGGGCACCTCGCCGCGAACGTCAACCCGCTCGCCGACGCGCCCCCGAAGGGCGACCCGGCGCTGGAGCCCGAGAGCCTCAACCTGACGCCCGAGCTGATGGAGCGGATCCCGGCCTCGATCCTGCGGATCGGCGTCGAGGGCGAGACGCTCCTCGACGCGCTGCCGCGCATGCGCGAGGCCTACTGCGGCACGATCGCCTACCAGATCGAGCACCTCTCGTCGCACCAGCAGCGGATGTGGCTGCGCGAGATGATCGAGACGGGCGGGCACCGCACCCCGCTCTCGGCCGACGAGAAGCGATCGCTCCTGCGCCGCCTGATCGACGTATTCCAGTTCGAGCGCTTCATCCAGAAGGCATACCTGGGCCAGAAGATGTTCTCGATCGAGGGGCTCGACGTCGTCGTGCCGATGATCGACGGGCTCGCCACCCAGTCGCGCGCCGCCGGCGCCGAGGAGGTCGTGATCGGGATGGCCCACCGCGGCCGGCTCAGCGTGCTGGTCCACAACCTGGGCCGCTCGCCCGAGTCGATCATGGCGGAGTTCGAGGGTGCCAAGGCGCTCGACCGCGTCAAGGCGATCGCCGCGATCCCGCACTCCGGCACCGGCGACGTCAAGTACCACCACGGCGCCGAGGGCGTCGTCTCGACGCCCGACGGCGAGGAGATCCGGGTGCGGCTCTACCCGAACCCCTCGCACCTCGAGTTCGTCGACCCGGTCGTCACCGGCGGCGCCCGGGCGGCCCAGACCGAGCACTCCGGCCCGCGCCTGCACCACAACCCGCACGTCGCGGTGCCGCTGCTGCTGCACGGCGACGCCGCGTTCCCGGGCCAGGGCGTCGTCGCCGAGACGCTGAACCTGCAGTCGCTGCGCGGCTACTCGACCGGCGGCACGATCCACATCATCACCGACAACCAGGTCGGGTTCACGACCGACGCCGAGGAAGCACGCTCGACCCCCTACGCCGGCGACCTGGCGAAGGGTTTCAACTGCCCGATCATCCACGTGAACGCCGACGACGTCGAGGCCTGCATGTCCGCGATGCGGCTCGCGATGTCGTACCGCGAGCGGTTCGGCCGCGACGTCGTGATCGACGTGATCGGCTACCGGCGCTACGGCCACAACGAGACGGACGAGCCCGCGTACACGCAGCCCAAGATGGCCACGCAGATCAAGGCGCACCCGCCCGTGTCGGAGATCTACGCCGAGCAGCTCGTCAAGGAGGGCGTGGTCACCCCGGACGACGTCGCCGCCGACGCCAAGCAGCAGCAGGAGCGGTTCTCCCAGACGCTCAAGGAGCCTGCGGGCGAAGATGGAGTCGGGCGACTACGAGGACCCGACCTCGACCCACATCGGCACCGGCGAGCTGGACCGGACCAAGTCGCCCGAGGTCGAGACCGCGGTCTCCGAGAAGCGGCTCCGCTCGCTGAACGAGGAGCTCCTGAAGGTGCCGGACGGGTTCGCGATCCACCGCAAGCTGCGCAAACCGCTGGAGAAGCGGCTCGAGATCCTCGAAGACGGCCCGGTCGAGTACGGCCACGCGGAGTCGCTGGCGTATGCCTCGCTGCTGACCGAGGGAACCCACATCCGGCTCACCGGCCAGGACACGGAGCGCGGCACGTTCTCGAACCGCCACCTGGTGCTGCACGACGAGAAGACCGGGCTCAAGTTCGCGCCGATCCAGAACCTGAGCGGCGCGCTCGCCCCGTTCGAGATCCACAACAGCCCGCTCTCCGAGATCGCGTGCGTCGGCTTCGAGTACGGCTATTCGGCGTCATCGCCCGAGAGCCTGATCCTCTGGGAGGCCCAGTTCGGCGACTTCGCCAACTCCGCCCAGGTGATCGTCGACAGCTTCATCGTCGCCGGGGAGTCGAAGTGGGGGCAGACGACGCGCCTGACGCTGCTCCTTCCCCACGGCTACGAGGGATCGGGCCCGGAGCACTCGAGCGCCCGGATCGAGCGCTTCATCCAGCTCGCGGCGGAGGGCAACATCCGGCTTGCCAACCCGACGACCGCGGCGCAGTACTTCCACCTGCTGCGCCGCCAGGCCCGGATCGCGAAGCCGAGGCCGCTCATCGTCTTCACCCCGAAGGGGCTACTGCGGCTGCCCGCCGCGGGCTCGAAGCTCTCGGACCTCACCTCGGGGACGTTCAATTTCGTGCTCGAGGACCCGCGGGCGACCGGCCGCGAGGAGGAGATCACGAAGCTCGTCCTGTGCTCCGGAAAGGTCTACTACGACATGGACGGGCACGAGCGCCGCGAGCAGGCGTCGAACGTCGCGATCGCGCGGGTCGAGCTGCTCTACCCGTTCGCCCGCGACCAGATCCGGGCGCTGATCGAGCGCTACCCGAACCTGAAGCAGATCGTCTGGGCCCAGGAGGAGCCGAAGAACATGGGCGCCTACAGCGTGATGGCCAGGCGGATGCCGGAGCTGGTTCCCGAGGGCGCCGAATTCGCCTACGTCGGCCGCCCGCAGCGCTCGAGCCCCTCCGAGGGCTACCCGGCGGCGCACCGCTCCGAGCAGGAGCGGATCGTGCTCACTGCGCTGGCGTGAGCCCAGCGAAGCGCCTGCCCCTTCCGGGGCAGGCGTCGCTGCTCTCCCGCGTCGCTGCTGCTCGCGTCAGTGAGACCTGAGCCGCAGCCGCGGGCCGGCAGCTGGGCGCCGTGGATCGAGCCGGACCAGGCGCCGCGCTTCGCGCCGCACCAGGGCCACATCCCGGATCGATCGACCGGTGGCTGTGCTCAGGGTTCGCTTCATGTGGCCAGTTTCCCCGCCGGAGGGGAAACTCCCTATGGCCTGATGTCCAAAACGCGCCCCGGTGCCGTTGTACCCGTGGTCAGGGGTGCGTTTTGCCACACTCACGCGCGATGAGCCGTGAGACCGACCGTCCCGAGGTGCTGTTCGTCTGCGTCCATAACGCGGGTCGCAGCCAGATGGCCGCCGCCCTGCTGGACCGGGCCGGCGGCGGGCGGATCACGGTGCGCTCGGCGGGCAGCGAGCCGGCCGACTCGCTCAACCCCGCCGTCGTCGAGGCCCTCGCCGAGATCGGCATCGATGTCTCGCGCGAGTTCCCGAAGCCGCTGACCACCGACGCCGTACGCGCGGCCGATGTCGTGATCACGATGGGCTGCGGCGACACCTGCCCGGTCTTCCCCGGCAAGCGCTACGAGGGCTGGGAGCTCGAGGATCCGTCGGGCAAGGACCTGGAGACGGTGCGCGGGATCCGCGACGAGATCGCGACCCGGGTGCAGGCGCTCGCCGCCGAGCTCGCCGCCACGTGAACGAGCGGCCGTCGGAGGTGCTGCGCCGGCCGGTGCCGGGGCCGCTGTTCCGGATCGTGAAGGTCGCCTCCTGGGTCGAGCTGGGCCTGTTCGCGATCCTGCTGATCGTGTGGCTCGCTCCCGGGCTGGAGGACCAGACCTTCTACGCCGGCCTCGCCCACGGCATCGGCTTCATCGCCCTCGCGCTCCTGATCTGGGTCGCGGTGCTGCGCCACGAGGCGCCCTACACGCTGCTCGCGGCGACCCTCACTCCGGTCGGCCCGGTGGGGAGCGTGATCGCGATCTCCCGGATCGAGCGGCGCGAGCAGCTTCCTTACGTTTCTTCAAGTTGACACAGGTACAGCCGATCGGTCAGAATGGCCTCGCACCGCGCAGGGAGTGATGGGACCAATAGGGACTTCACGAAGCTCGTCCCCGGCCAGTCCCGCCTCCGGGGGCGATCGCGTCGGCATCCCTCCCTGGCTACCGACGCGCTAGGCGTGGGCGCGGGCCGTGTGGACCCCCTGCCTCCCACGGCCCCGCCCCGCCTTTTCTCTGCCCTGGCCGGTCGCTTGACGGGGCGTGATGGACAGCACGGTTGGGCCGGAGTCGCGGGTGTAGGGTCGGCGGTGTGAGAGGGGTATCGCTTGTGAGGGGGGCAGTTCTATCGGCGGCGGCGTCCCTGCTCCTCGTCGCGGCTGCCGAGCCCGCGTCGGCCGGGCAGATCGACTGCGGCGACGTGATCACCGGGGATGTCGTGCTCGGCGCCGATCTCTCGAACTGTCCGAACAATGGCCTGGTAATCGGCGCCGACGGGGTGACCCTGGATCTCAACGGGCACACGATCGACGGCGATGGGACCCCGTTCGCGGCTTGTGGGAAGGAGCTCTGCGACGCCGGGATCGCAAGTGAGCGACACGACGGGCTGAGGGTGATCGGCGGGGTGGTGCGGGACTTCGCCGTCGGGGCCTTCGCCGCGGGCGGGAAGCACATCCGATTCCTGCGCCTCCGCGCGAAGCGCAACGAGTTCTTCGGCATGTTTCTCTTCGACGTCTCCCGGAGCAAGATCCGCAAGAGCTCGGGCTCCCGCAACCCAAAGCCCGATGGGGACGGACTCGGCATCTTCGGGTCGCGCAGGGTCCGGGTGCTGAATAGCGTGTTCCGGCGCAACTTTTCGCTGGGCGTCCACGTCGAGGACTCGACCCGCATCGAGCTTCGCGGGAACCTGTTCGAGAAGAACGCCGGCCCCGGGATGAGCCTGTCCCAGGCGAACCGCAACGAGGTCCGCCACAACCGGTGCGTCGACAACGCGGCCTGCGTCGTCGTCGGGTCCGGGAACGGGAATGTGATCACCCGGAATCGCGTGATTGGCGGCGATGACGGATTCGGCGTCGAGGACGCCAGCCGCAACCGCGTCCTTCGCAACCGCGTGCACGATGTCGACGGGTCGGGCATCTACCTCGGCCTGCTGCAACCGGCGCTCGGCGGCGACCACAACCTCGTGCAGAACAACACGGTCCGCAGGACGGGGGGCGACGCGATCGTGGTCAGGCCGAAGGCGGGGCACAGCGTGCTGCGCGGCAACACCGCCCGGCGCGCCGATCAGGACGGGGTCGACGTGGGCAGCGCCTCGACGTTGCTCGCGAACAACCTGGCAACGGGCAACCGCGACCTGGGGATCGAGGCCGCGCCCGGCGTGACCGACGGCGGGGGCAACCGCGCGAGCGACAACGGCGATCCCCGCCAATGCGTCGGGGTCTCCTGCGGGTAGCAGTCGGAAGCACTCTTCCTCCATAGAGCGCGTTCTGGTTGCTGAAAGCCGCGGTATCCGCGGCTAACAGCAACCGCGGCGCCTACAGTCCGGCGGCGTCGAGGGCCTCGCGCTCGCTTCCGTAGCTTCGCGCTGCACTGATCCTGTCGTTCCGAAAGTCGATCAGCTAAGTCAGCGCGGCCTCGGTTTGAACGCCGCTCTCCCGGCCGCGTGCGTTGAGCGCGCCGCGGACAATCAGGCGATCTCCGGCGTCCCGGATCGCATCGATTCGCACTTCAATGTCGGCCCAGGCGGCGGTGGAGTCGCGCCGGTACTCGCGGAGGCCCGCGTGACCCCGGTACGTCCTCGTCTCGAGCGTGCCGCCAGGAACGGTACGAACTCGAAGTCAGCGGTGAGGACGGCAGTCAGCGCTTCGAAATCCCATGCGTTGAACGCCTCGATTGCGCGGCGGAAGGTGGCTTCGCGATCCGCCGCCATCCTCAATCCTCGCCCGACCGCTAGCGCAGGTCGCGCAGCACGCGGTGCAGGATGCCGCCGTGCTTGTAGTACTGGACCTCGTTCGGGGTGTCGAGGCGGAGGCGGGCTTCGAAGGAGATCGGGTCGCCGCCGTCCTTCGCGGCGCTGACCTGGAGGTGCCGGGCTTCTGACGTCGGCTTCTCGAGCGCCTCCTCGAGGCCCTCGATGTCGAACGTCTCCTCGCCGGTCAGGCCGAGGGACTCGGCCGATTCGCCGTCCGGGAACTGGAGCGGCAGGACGCCCATCCCGATCAGGTTCGAGCGGTGGATCCGCTCGAAGCTCTCGGCGATGCACGGCGCGGACGCCGAGCAGCGCCGTGCCCTTGGCGGCCCAGTCGCGCGACGAGCCCGAGCCGTACTCCTTGCCGGCGAGCACCACCAGCGGCGTGCCCTCGTCGGCGTAAGCCATCGCCGCCTCGTAGATCGTCGTCTCATCGCCGTCCGGGAACGTGCGCGTGAAGCCGCCCTCGCGCTCGACCAGCTTGTTGCGCAGCCGGATGTTCGCGAACGTCCCCCGGATCATCACCTCGTGGTTGCCGCGGCGCGAGCCGTAGGAGTTGAAGTCGCGCGGCTCGACGCCGTTGGAGATCAGCCACTCGCCGGCCGGGCTCGCCTTCTTGATCGCGCCCGCGGGCGAGATGTGGTCGGTGGTGACCGAGTCGCCCAGCACCGCGAGCACGCGCGCGCCGTGACCGGTTCCACGACGGCGGGCTCCGGCGCCATCCCCTCGAAGAACGATCGGCTTGCGGACGTAGGTCGAGTCGGGCCAGGTGTAGCGGTCGCCCTCGGGCGTGTCGAGGCCGGCCCAGCGCTCGTCGCCCTTGAACACGTCCGCGTAGTTCCTGGTGAACATGTCGGAGCGGACCGCGTCGGCGACCGCCTGCTTGATCTCCTCGTTCGACGGCCAGAGGTCGCGAAGATAGACCGGCTCGCCGTCGGAGTCGTGCGCCGAGCGGCTCCTCGAGGATGTCGATGTCCATCCGGCCGGCCAGCGCGTAGGCGACGCACAGCGGCGGTGAGGCTAGGTAGTTGTTGCGGACGTCCTGGTTGATCCGCCCCTCGAAGTTGCGGTTGCCGGAGAGCACCGAGCAGACGACCAGGTCGTTGTCCGTCACCACCTTGGAGATCGCCTCGGGCAGCGGGCCCGAGTTCCCGATGCACGTCGTGCACCCGTAGCCGACGAGGTTGAAGCCGAGCTGGTCGAGGTACTCGTCGAGGCCGGCCTGCTCCAGGTAGTCGGTCACGACCGTCGAGCCGGGAGCGAGCGAGGTCTTCACCCACGGCTGGCTCTCGAGGCCGCGCTCGACCGCCTTCTTCGCCAGCAGCCCGGCGCCGATCATCACCGACGGGTTCGAGGTGTTGGTGCAGCTCGTGATCGCGGCGATCACCACGCGCCCGTGGTCGAGCTCGGTCTCGGTGCCGTCCTCGAGCGTGACCGCGATCAGGTTGTCCTCCCGCTGATCGGCGGTGGCCACTTCATGTCCCGCATGCCGCGGCTTGCCCTCCTCGCCGTCGTGCTCGTCGCCGGGCGGGTCGGACGCGGGGAACGAGCCCGCCACGGCGCCATCGTGATGATCGCCGTTGCCGAACTCGTCGGCCGCGTCCGGGTCGAACTCGCGCAGCGACTCGATGAATGCAGGCTTGGCATCGGTCAACGCGATCCGGTCCTGCGGCCGCTTCGGCCCGGCGATCGAGGGCTCGACGCTCGCCGAGATCGAGCTCGATCGTCATCCGAGAACGTCGGCTCCTCCGAGTCCGGCTCGTGGAACATCCCCTGCTCGCGCGCGTAGGCGTCGACCAGCTCGATCAGCTCGGTCGGACGACCGGTGAACTCCAGGTAGCGCAGCGTCTCCTGATCGACCGGGAAGATCGCGCAGGTCGAGCCGAACTCCGGCGACATGTTGCCGATCGTCGCCCGGTCGGCGAGGCCCAGCGTGTGCAGGCCGGGGCCGAAGAACTCCACGAACTTGCCGACCACGCCGCGCTCGCGCAGCATCTCGGTCACCCGCAGGACCAGGTCGGTCGCCGTCGAGCCCTCAGGCAGCTCGCCGCCGAGCTTGAAGCCCAGGACCTGCGGCAGCAGCATCGAGATCGGCTGTCCCAGCATCGCCGCCTCGGCCTCGATCCCGCCGACGCCCCAGCCCAGCACGCCGAGGCCGTTGATCATCGTCGTGTGTGAGTCGGTGCCCACGAGCGTGTCCGGGTAGGCCTCCGTGACTCCGTCGCGCTCCTGGCTGAAGACCACCTCGCCCAGGTACTCCAGGTTCACCTGGTGGCAGATGCCGGTCGCGGGCGGCACCACCCGGAAGTTGTCGAACGCCTGCTGGCCCCAGCGCAGGAACGCGTAGCGCTCCTCGTTGCGCTCGTAGTCGCGGTCGGCGTTGATCGCGAACGCCCGCTCGTTGCCGAAGGCGTCCACCTGGACCGAGTGGTCGATCACCAGGTCCACCGGGACGAGCGGGTTGATCTTCGTGGCGTCGCTGCCAAGGTCGTCCATGGCGTCGCGCATCGCGGCGAGGTCGACCACGGCGGGGACGCCGGTGAAGTCCTGCATCAGGACTCGCGCGGGCTGGAACGGGATCTCCAGGGACGGCTCGGCCTTGGCGTCCCAGGTGGCGATCGTCTCGACGTCCTTGTCGGTGACCGACTCGCCGTCCTCGAGGCGCAGCGCGTTCTCGAGCAGGACCTTCAGCGAGTACGGAAGCCGCGCGACGTCGAACCGGTCCTGGAGCGCATCGAGGCGGTGGATCTCGTACTCGCGTCCCGAGACCTCGAGGCTCGCCCTGGCTCCGAAGCTGTCGCTCATACGGTCAGGCTAACGCCTGCAGAGCTAACGCTTCTCGGTCTGGTTGTCCGCGACCGAGTCGGCGATCTCCTCGGCGCCAACGCGGGCGGCGAGCCGCCCCGCGAGGTCGGGGCGCCGCGCCGCGAAATTGGCCATCACGCGCTGCACCCGAGGCGCCACCTCAACCTCCGCCCGGTCGCGCTCGATCGCGCTGACCACGCCCGCCGCCACCTGCCCCGGCGTGCCCGTGCCGGAGCCGCGCGGGAGCGAGGCGCCGGTGTCCGCGAACATCCCAGCCTCGCGGATCGTGCCGGGCATGACCACCGAGGACCCGACGGGCGTCTGGCGGAGGTCCTCGCGCAGGCCCAGCGCAAAGCCCCGCAGGCCGAACTTGGTCCCCGAGTAGAGCGAGCTTCGCGCGGTCGCGATCTTGCCGTTCAGGGACGAGATGAAAACGAAGTGGCCGGAGCCGCGCTCGAGCCACCCGGGGAGCAGGGCGTGGGTCATCAGGATAGGCACCTCCAGGTTCACGCGGAGGGCGCGCTGGATCTGCTCGACGGTGTACCCGGTGAGCTTCCCCGAGGCCGGCAGAGCCGCGTTCGCGACCAGCACCTGGAACTCGCCCGCGCGCTCGACGAGGTCGAGGGCGGCGCCCGGCTCGGCGAGGTCGCAGACCTCGGCCCGGTGCCCGGTGCCGGGCAGGGAGGCGGCGAGCGCCTCGAGCTCCTCGGGCTTGCGCGAGCTGAGGATCAGCGTCGCGCCCCGGCCGGCCAGACCACCCGCGATCGCGCGCCCGAGACCACCGGTGGCCCCTGTCAGCAGCACGGTGTTCCCCCGGAGCTCCATCAGCCGAGACCGTAGCGGAGCGGATAGGCTGCCCGCCGTGAAGCTCTATATCTGCTGGGGAACGTTCCAGACCCCGCGCCCGGGCGGCCATCCCTGCGCGAACGCGCACAAGGCGCTACGCGACGCCGGCCACGACCCGGAGGTGGTCAAGGTCCATGGGCTCGGCATCGGCCCGAAGGCATTCCAGTGGACCACCGACGGCCGCCGGGAGGTCGAGGAGATCTCGGGGCAGCGGATGGTCCCCGTCCTGGTCACCGACGACGGTCAGGTCATCACCGAGTCGAAGCGGATCGTCGAGTGGGCCGAGGCCCATCCGGCGGGCAGTCCCGCCGCAGTGTGACCGGGCTCACAATGCTCACAACCGTCGCCTAGCCGGCGACCGTCAGCCCGCGGCGGGCAGGCGTGAATCGCCCTGGCCGCAGGCACAAAACAGGCGCCCGGAGCCCGGCGTCGAATAGTTAGTGGCTATCCGCATTACTTCTGCGAGCGCTGAGCGGAATATGAGCAAGTCCTTGCAAAACGCCGTTCGATCCAGTACTCTGCCGCGGATTCGTAAACCGGTAAGCCGAGTCTGCTCCCACCTGGGGGCGGAGCGGGGGAACCGATCAGTTGGGGCTAACTCGCCACGTCCGGCGGGGGCGCGACTCCTTTTGCGCCAGCCCGTCAGCTAACCCCGCAGGCGCTAACAAGGAGACTGGTCGTTTTGAATTCCAAGAACACCCACCAGGCGCGCCGCCCCAGGCGGCGGGCGAAGCTGGTTGGGCTTGCAACTTGCGCGGCGCTGATGGCGCTGCCGTCCGGGAGCGCTCTCGCCAGCGATGGCGGCATCGGCTCCGACGGCGACGCCGGCACCGTGCCCGGCGCGAAGGCCAAGCTGGTCAACGGCGTGGCCAAGGCGCCGGAGAGCGCACCGAGAAAAGTCAAGCGCGCGATCGCCGCGGCGAACGAGATCGTCAAGGGCAAGGACTATTGCCTGGGCGGCGGTCACGCCAAGTGGAGGTCCCGCTGCTACGACTGCTCCGGCACCGTCAGCTACGCGCTCGGCAAGTACGGCGCGCGCGTGCTCGACTCGCCGCTGCCCTCCGGCTCGTTCTCGAGCTGGGGCAAGCGCGGCAAGGGGCAGTGGATGACCGTGTACGCCGACGGCGGCCACGCGTTCATGGTGATCGCAGGCCTGCGTCTCGACACCTCGCAGACCCGCGGCGCCGGCCCCGGCTGGAGCGAGGACGTCCGCGCCGGGTTCGCGAACGTCTCGAAGCGCACCGCGCGCCACTGGCGCAGCCTCTAACGCCGAATACAACTCCCCGAAGGAGAAAGCGCGCCACCCCCCCGGGCGCGCTTTCTCTTTGGGCGCTTTCGTTTTGTGTGACATTGGCGCGCGGCCGATGACTGGCTAGCTTCTGCGCTCATGCGGGACGGGTTCAAGGCAGGGCTCCCGATCGCCGCGGCCTCGCTGCTGCTCGCGATCTCGTTCGGCGTTCTGGCCCGCCCGGTGATGGGCACGGTGGCGCCGATCGTGATGTCCGCGCTCGTCTTCGCGGGCTCGGCCCAGTTCGCCGCCCTGGCGGTCCTCGCCGCCGGCGGGGGCGCCGGGGCGGCAATCGTCGCGGGGGTGCTGCTGAACGCGCGCTACCTACCGATGGGGATCGCCCTGGCTCCGTCGCTGCGCGGCGGGCCGCTCCGGCGCGCTGCGGTGGGCCAGGCGATGGTCGACGCCTCGTGGGCGATGGCAAGTCGCGGCGCCGGGCGCTTCGATCCCGCCTTCATGGTCGGAGCCACCGCGCCGAACTACCCGGCCTGGGTCGGCGGCACCGCCATCGGGGTCCTGGCCGGCGACCTGATCGGCGATCCGGAGCGCCTCGGGCTCGATGCCCTCTTCCCCGCCTTCTTCCTCGCGCTGCTCGTGACCGAGCTCGGTCGTGGGCGCCGGGCCGTGGCTGCGGCCGCGATCGGCGCCGTGGTCGCGCTGACGCTGGCGCCCGTGACGGGCCCCGGAGTCCCGATCATCGCCGCCTGCGCGGCGGCGCTGGTCGCGCTGTGGCCCGAGCCCGAGCAGGACACGGAGCCGGCCACGTGAGTGACGTCTGGATCACGATCGTCGGGCTGACGCTGGCGACCGCGGCGACCCGCGCGGCGGGCCCGGTGCTGCTGGGCGGCCGCGAGCTGCCCAACCTGGTCACGCGCGTGATCGCCCTGCTCGCACCGGCGCTGCTCGCGGCCCTGATCGCCGTCGGTACGTTCACCGACCCGGATGGCGACCTGGTGCTCGACCCGCGCGCCGCCGGGCTTGCGGCCGCCGCCGGCGTCCTCGCCTGGCGCCAGAGCGCGATGGTCGCCGCGATCACGCTGGCGGCCGTGACCGCGGCGCTCGTTCGAGCACTCTTTTAGGCCGTTCCGTCCAAGCCGGTGCAGACGGCGCTGCGCCGGTCCGTCCTACCCCTGAGGGGAACTTTGGCCACCCGGCCAGCGGCGATTCGGTCCGGGTTCCGGTACGGTCGCCCCAGCGTCTCGTCCACGCTTGTACACAGTGGAGCAACCCGCAGCCATCCCCGCCGAAGCGACCGCGCCTGAGCCGGGCGCGGGAGTCGGGACGAGCACCCCGGACGTCAGGCTCGCGGGGATCTCGAAGCGCTATGGCGAGGTCGTCGCGATCGACCACGTCGAGCTCGACATCGCGGCCGGCGAGTTCTTCACGATGCTCGGGCCGTCGGGCTCCGGGAAGACGACGACCCTGCGGATGATCGCCGGGTTCGACGTGCCGGACACCGGCCGGGTCGAGATCGCTGGGCAGGACGTCACGGACCTGCCGGCCTACGACCGCGAGGTCAACACGGTGTTCCAGGACTACGCGCTGTTCCCGCATATGACCGTCGCCGAGAACGTGGAGTACGGGCTGCGCGTGGCCGGCGTTGCGAAGGGCGAACGCTCCACGCGGGCGACCGAGGCGCTCGAGATGGTCCGTCTCGGCGACTACGGCGCCCGCAAGCCCGCCGAGCTCTCCGGCGGCCAGCGCCAACGCGTCGCGCTCGCGCGCGCGATCGTCAACCGGCCCCGCGTGCTGCTCCTCGACGAGCCGCTCGGCGCGCTCGACCTGAAGCTCCGCGAGCAGATGCAGGTGGAGCTGAAGTCGATCCAGTCGGATGTTGGCATCACCTTCGTGTACGTCACGCACGACCAGGAGGAGGCGCTGACGATGTCCGACCGGGTCGCCGTGTTCAACGACGGCCGGATCGAGCAGGTGGGGCCTCCGGCCGAGATCTACGAGCGTCCGGACAACCGATTCGTCGCCGGCTTCGTCGGCACGTCGAACCTGCTCGAGCGCGACGGCTCCCGGTTCACGGTGCGGCCCGAGAAGGTCCGGATGCTCAACGGGGAGGCCGCGAGCGGACTGCACACCGAGCGCGGGCGGATCGTCGACGTGGCCTACGCGGGGATGATCACCCGCTACCTGGTCGAACTCGAGGGCGGGGGAACATTGCAGGTCGTACGACAGAACCTCGAGTCGTCGTCGCAGGAGGAGCTTGAGCGACAGGGAACCGACGTGGTTGTGGGGTGGTTGCCGGAACACACGGTCGCCATCGCCGAACAAGACAAGGGAGAGGAGGCGCTATGAGCGCACTTTGGAGGAGCCCGACTCGATTGGTCTGGCTGCTCGCCGTGGCGATGGTCTCGATCGTGTTCGCGGCCGGCTGCGGCGATGACGATGATGACGGTGGTGACGACGGCGGCGAGGTCGCGAGCGACCTGCCGACCGAGGTCGGCGAGGGCGAGGGTGAGGTCAACCTCATCGCGTGGGCCGGCTACACCGAGGACGGCTCAACCGACTACGAGGGCGTCGACTGGGTCACCGACTTCGAGAAGGAGACCGGCTGCAAGGTGAACGTCAAGTACGGCGCCACCTCGGACGAGATGGTCCAGCTCATGCGGAGCGGGCAGTACGACGGCGTATCCGCATCCGGCGACGCCAGCCTTCGACTGGTCGAGGGTGGCGACGTCGCGCCGGTCAACACGGACCTGGTTCCGAACTACGCGGACGTGTTCGCTGCGCTGAAGGACCAGCCGCACAACACGGTGGACGGCGTGAACTACGGCATTCCGCACGGGCGTGGATCGAACCTGCTCGCGTTCAACACCGACGACGTCGAGCCGGCCCCCACCTCGTGGGACGTCGTCTTCGACAGGGCAAGCGAGTACTCGGGCAACGTCACCGCGTATGACAACCCGATCTACATCGCCGACGCGGCCGTCTACCTGATGACGCACGAGCCCGACCTGGGGATCACGAATCCCTACGAGCTCGATCAGGAGCAGTTCGACGCCGCGATCGAGTTGCTGAAGCAGCAGCGCGAGCACATCGGCGAGTACTGGTCGGACGCGCTGAAGCAGATCTCGGCGTTCGAGAACGGCGACACGACCATCGGGACGACCTGGCAGTACCAGGTCAACGTCCTCCAGGGCGAGGGTGAGCCGGTCGAGGCGGTCCTGCCCGAGGAGGGTGCAACCGGTTGGTCCGACACATGGATGATCAGCTCGGAGGCGGAGCATCCGAACTGCATGTACATGTGGATGGACCACATCGTGAGCCCCGAGACCAACGCGAAGGTTGCGGTCTGGTTCGGAGAGGCGCCGGCCAACGAGAAGTCCTGCGCGCTCACGGGCAAGCTGCCGAAGGAGTACTTCGGCACCGCGGACCATTGCGAGGTCTTCCACGCGGATGATGAGGAGTTCTTCGACCAGATCTATTACTGGACGACTCCCGTTTCCGACTGTGGTGACGATCGCGGCGAGGTCTGCAAGACCTACGACGAGTGGGTCCAGGGCTGGACGGAGGTGAAGGGCTAACCGAACCTCCTCGTTTCCATGGAGGCGGGTGCCGTCACACCCCCACGGAGGTCGGCGGGCCGTTGGCTCGCCGGCCTCTTCCATGGCCGGCCGCGCTTGCAGGTCGGGACGCTGCTGGCGGGCCCGATCGGCTGGCTCGTAATCGGATACCTGGGCTCGCTGGCGGTGATGCTGCTTGCCGGCTTCTGGCAACTGGGAGAGCTCTCCGGCGAGGTCGAGCGCGAGTTCACGACGGACAACTTCAAGGCGATCGTCCAGGAGCCGGTCTACCGCCAGATCGTCGGCCGCACCGTCCTCATCGCCGCCCTCGTCACGATCGCATGCGTTTTCCTCGCGTTCCCGCTCGCCTTCTACATGGCGAAGGTTGCCTCCCGCCGAACGCGGGGGCTGCTCGTGGTCGCGGTCCTCGTCCCGCTGTGGTCCGGCTACCTGGTGAAGGCGTATGCGTGGCGGGCGATCCTCAGCTCGGACGGAGCACTCAACTGGATGCTGGATCCGCTGGGCATCAGCAATCCCGGATACGGGAACTTCGGCGTCTGGCTGGTGATGACGTATCTGTGGCTGCCATACATGGTCATCCCGATCTATGCGGGCCTCGAGCGCATACCCGACACGCTCCTGAGCGCTTCCGAGGACATGGGGGCCAGACCCGGCCATACGTTCCGGCGGGTGATCCTGCCGCTGGTCTTTCCCGCCGTGGTCGCCGGATCGATCTTCACGTTCTCCCTGACGCTGGGCGACTTCATCGCCCCGCAACTCGTGGGTGGCGGAACGCAGTTCATCGGCACCGTCGTCTACGGGAACATCGTCAACAACCTGCCGCTGGCGGCCGCCTTCACGATGGTGCCGATCGCGATCATGATCATCTACCTGCTCATCGCCCGCAGGCTCGGCGCGTTCGAGCACGTCTGATGCGCCTCTCGCGAACCTGGCAGAACCTGATTCGGGCGGCGGCCGGCTTCACGCTGGCCTTCCTCTACGTCCCGATCGGGATCATCATCATCTACTCGTTCAGCGCGGAGTCGTCGTTCAAATGGCCGCCCGACGGCTTCACCACCGAGTGGTACCCACAGGCGCTGGAGAACCAGGGGGCGCGCGACGCGTTCCTGACCTCGCTCGAGGTTGGCGCGGTCGCCACCGCGATCGCGCTGGTCCTCGGAACACTCGCCGCGATCGCCGTCTCACGCCACCGCTTCTTCGGACGGGAGACCATCTCGTTCCTGGTGATCCTGCCGATCGCGCTGCCGGGCATCGCGACCGGGGTCGCGCTAAACAACACGTTCACGCAGGTGCTGGGAATCGACCTCAGCCTGTTCACCATCGTCGTCGGTCATGCCACGTTCTGCATCGTCGTGGTCTACAACAACGTCGTCGCACGGATGCGGCGGCTCTCGGGCTCGTTCGAGGAGGCGTCCGCCGACCTGGGGGCGACTCCCTGGCAGACGTTTCGCTGGGTGACGCTGCCGAACATGCGCACGGCGCTGGTCGCCGGAGGCCTGCTCGCATTCGCGCTCTCGTTCGACGAGATCATCGTCACCACGTTCACCGTGGGCGTCGGCGACCAGACGCTGCCGATCTGGATCTTCCAGAACCTGGCGCGGCCCCAGGCGCTGCCGGTGGTGAACGTCGTCGCCGTCCTCGTGATCCTGATCTCGATCATCCCCGTCTATCTCGCCCACAGGCTCTCGAGCGAGGTGGGGGCCGGGGTTGGCGGCGGACCAGCACCCGCGGCAACCGCCGCCTCGGCAGCAAACCCCTAGACGGGGTCAGACCCCCTCACGAGAGTCATGCGTCATTGAGACGGGTCCGCAACGTCGGATAGCCGGCCCGGAAGAACGTAAATCCGAGCGCTGGGGAGCAGAGTTGCCCCCGCCGGGGTTCCGCACAGAGTGAGCCGACGGCCGCGTGAAAACGTCGAGGGCGGCATGTATCACGTGTACGCCCGCGGGAATGATGGCGCTCGAGTGTTCGTCGATAGCCTCGACCGGCGGGCGTATCTCCTAATGCTGGAGATCGTTGTCGCTGACCTGCGCTGGCATTGCCTCTCCTACTGCCTGATGGACAACCATGTGCACCTTCTCCTCCGGACGCCGCACGCAGACCTGAGCATTGGGATGCAACGAATCCAGGGCAGGTACGCGCAGGGGTGGAACCGGCGGCATGACCGCTCGGGGCACGTGTTCCAGGGCCGCTACGGCGCCGTCCGGATGAGATCAGACTCCCAGGTCTGTGCCGCGGCCGCATACATCGCGCGGAACCCAGTCGAGGCGGGTCTCAGCGAGCGGCCGGACGGGTGGCCCTGGAGTAGCTACCGAGCCACGCTCAGGGAGCATCCGCCGAGCTGGCTCGCCGCTGACGATCTGCTCTCGTTCTTCGGGCAGAACCGATCGGCGGCCAGGAAGCGCTTGATGGAGCTGACATCCCGCGCCGCCGAGTCCGCGGACGTGACACTTTCGTATGAGGGTCTGACCCCTTAGGGGTTAGCGCAGGACCAGCGAGTGCTGGGGGTGCCAGCCGAGCTTGATCTTCATGCCCGGCTCCCAGCGGTCGTCGGAGCGGGCGCGATAGGTGGCCTGCTCGAGCGCGACGAGGCGGGCGCCGTTTCCGAGCGAGACGGTGATCTGGGTCATGACCCCAAGGTAGACGCGCGCCTCGATCGTCCCCTCGACGCTGAACATGCCGTCCTCGAGCTCCTCGACCGCGATCTTCTCGGGGCGCACCGACAGGTTCACAGGGTCGCCCGGGGAGCAGTCGGCGGGCAGGTTCGCGGGGACGAGCAGCTCCGGCCCGACCCGCACGCCGCCGTCTTCGACGCGGCCTTCGAGCAGGTTCGAGATGCCGATGAAGCCGGCGACGAACTCCTCGACCGGGTGCTCGTAGATCTCCTCAGGCGCGCCGCACTGGACGACCTTGCCCTCGTTCATCACCGCGATCCGGTCGGACATCGTCAGCGCCTCCTCCTGGTCATGCGTGACGAAGACGAACGTGATCCCGACCTCGCGCTGGATCTGCTTCAGCTCCACCTGCATCTGGCGGCGAAGCTGTAGGTCGAGGGCACCGAGCGGCTCGTCCAAGAGCAGCACCTTGGGCTCGTTGACGAGGGCACGGGCGAGCGCCACGCGCTGCTTCTGACCGCCGGAAAGCTCGTCGCTGCGCGCGCCCGCGCGCTCGCGCAACCCGACCAGGTCGAGGGCGTCGGCGACGCGGCGCTCGATCTCCGGCTTCGGCACCTTCTTGCGCTTGAGGCCGAAGGCGACGTTCTCGGACACGTCGAGGTGGTCGAAGAGCGCGTAGCTCTGGAAGACCATGTTGACGTCGCGGTGGTACGGCGCGATGTCGTCCACCGGGTCGCCCTCGAGCAGGATCCGGCCTGAGGTCGGGATCTCGAAGCCGGCCAGCATGCGCAGGGTCGTCGTCTTGCCGCATCCCGACGGCCCGAGCAGCGAGAAGAACTCACCCTGGTTGATCGTCAGGCTGATGTCGTCCACGGCGACCTGGTCGCCGAAGCGCTTGGTCACGTTCTCGATCCGGATCGCCTCGGCCATCCCGTCTCCTATCCCTCGCTTGCGGTCAGAACCTTGATCCCGCTCTCACGCTTCCCGAACAGGCGCGGGAGCGCTATCGCCAGCGCGATCGCGCTCAACGACACGACCATCATCAGCGTGCCGATCGCGTTGATCGTGGGGTCGAGCCCGAATCGGATGGCCGACCAGATCCGCACCGGCAGCGGCTGCAGGTCCTCGCCGGTGGTGAAGAACGAAAGCACGAAGTCGTCGAATGAGAACGCGAACACCAGCAGGCCCGCGGCGAGGATCGAAGGCCAGAGCGCCGGGACGAGCGTCAGGCGCACCGCCTGCCAGCGCGTCGCGCCCAGGTCCATCGCCGCCTGCTCGACCTCTTCCGAGATCGCGGCCATGCGCGCGCGAACGACGATCGTCACGTACGAGATCGAGAACGTGATGTGGGCGATCACGATCGTCCAGAACGAGAGCCGGATCCCGAGCTGGCTGAAGATGAGGAGCGCCGAGATCCCGGCGACGATCTCCGGCACGACGAGCGGGACCAGCATGAGGACGTTCGCCCCCGGCGCCCAGCGGGCACGCGAACGGACCAGGCCGATCGCCAGCAGTGTCCCCAGCACCGTCGCGGCGAGCATCGTCAGGAAGGCGATCTCGAGGGAGGTGAACAGCGACTCGCGCAGGCTCTCGTCCTCGAGGAACTGCTCGTACCACTGCAGCGAGAAGCCCTCGAAGTTGTGCAGCGACTTGATCGAGTTGAACGAGAACAGGACCACGACGAAGATCGGCGCGAACAGGAACAGGTACACGCCGACGGTGAAGACGCGCAGGAAGCGAGGCCTGTCGAAGCCTGCGCTCATATGGCAGCCGCCCTGACGTCGCGGGCGGCCGAGCGCAGGTAGGCCACCATCCAGATGGACAGGAAGATCATCATCACGACCGTAAGCGCCGAGCCGAAGGGCCAGTTGTTCGCTGTGAAGAACTGGTCCTGGATCAGGTTCCCGACCATGTAGGTGTCGGGGCCGCCCAGGAGCTGGGCGGAGACGAAGTCGCCGATCGAGGGCAGGAACACCAGGACGCAGCCGGCGAGGATCCCCTGCCGCGTCTGCGGGAGCGTGACGTGGCGGAACGTCTGCCACGGCGTGCCGAACAGGTCCTTGCCGGCCTCGATCACGGACTTGTCCATGCGCTCGATGGCCCCGTAGACGGGCAGGATCATGAACACGAGGTAGCCGTAGGTGAGGCCTCCGATCACCGCCCAGGGCGTGTTGATCATCTGAATGCCCTGGTCACGCAGGCCGGCGTCGACGATCGCATTGTTCACCAGGCCCTCGTCCGCCAGCAGCGCGACCCAGGCGTAGGTGCGCACGAGGTAGTTGACGAAGAACGGCAGGACCAGGAGTGCGATCAGCGCGTTGCGGTACTTCCCCCCGTAGCGGGCGACGTAGTACGCGACCGGGTAGCCGATCAACAGGCACAGCGCCGTCGTCGCCAGCGCGTAGAGCAGGGACCGCCACAGCACCGGCAGGTAGGTCGAGTTGAAGGCGTCGCCGTAGTTGTCGAGGCGGGTGTCGTAGACCGCGCGGCCGAGGTCGTCGACGTAGCCGAACGAGAGCGCGAGCACGAACCCGCACGGCACCGCGAACAGCAACAGGAGCCAGGCACCGCCGGGAACCAGAAAGCGGTTCCAGAACCCCTGGGCGCTCAAGTCGCTTTGACCTCGGTGAACACCTGCGTCCAGAGCTGGCGCGCCTCGGGGTCGTCCAGCCGGTACTCGAGCGCGCTGTTCTCCAGCGCGCTCAGGTCGACGTCGATCGCGGGCTCCTCCTTGACCAGCTGCGCGAACGCCTGCTGACCGCCCTCGCAAGGCTGCGGGTACCCGTTCCACATCACGTTCCGGTACGCGTGGTCGGGGTCGATGATCCAGTCCATGAAGAGCATCGCCGTGCCCGGGCTGCGCGCCGTCGACGGGATGCACATCAGGTCGGTGCCCACCGGGACCCCCTCTGAGCAGGTCTCGTACCTGTAGTTCTCGGGGTCGTCGACCTGGTTGCGCACGTTGACGACGTCGCCGTTCCACGCCTGGTGGAGCACGGCGGTGCCGTTGACGAGGTTCTGGACGGAGTTCGTCGAGAACCCGCGCGCGTTCTCCTTCTGCTGGAGCAGCGTCTCCTTCGAGACCTCGAGCTCGTTCTCGTCCTCGGTGTTGAGCTCCCAGCCGTTGATGAGATTGGCCTCGCCGATCGCCTCCTGGAAGTCGTCGAGGATGAACATCCGGCCCTCGCCGGCGGGGTTCAGCAGGTCGTTCCACGAGCCGGTCATGTCGGTGACCTCGTCGTCGCGCCAGCAGATCCCGGTTGTGTAGTAGGTGTAGGGAATCCCGAGCTCGTTGTTCGGGTCCCACCAGGGGCTGTCGTAGAACGGCAGGATGTTCTTCGCGTTCTTGAGATCGCTGGTGTTGAAGCGCCGCAGCAGCCCCTCGTTCGCGAGCCGGTAGACGTACTCCGTGCTGGGCCAGATCAGGTCGTACTGGCCGCCCGCGCGGAGCTTCACGACCATCGCCTCGAGGTTGTCGAAGTTGACCTCGTTGACCTCCACCCCGTAGTGCTCGGCGAACTCCTTCTTGAGCGCCGGGTCCATGTACTGGGCCCAGTTGTAGATCAGGAGGTCACCGTCGATCTTGGGCTCGACGATCGCACCCGCGTCCGCGGTCTCGACCGGGCGCGAGACGGTGCAGCCCGACAGGCCGTACGCGGCAAGGGCCGCACCGGTGCCGGCCTGGAGGATCTCGCGGCGCGTGAAGTCGGACGTCATGCCAGGGGCACCTTCCCGTTGCCCGATGGGGCGCCCGGAAGGCGCGCCCCGAGCAGGCGCTCGGCGCTCGCGATGCAGATCTCGTACATCCGGGCGGGCGTGAACGCCGGATCACGCAAGGTCACCTGGAGCGAGAGACCGTCGATCAACGCCGCCAGCGCCAACGCGGCTTGCTCCGGGTCGCAATCGCGGAACTCACCGGCTGCTTTCCCGTCGCGAATGAGATCCGCGATCAGCTCGCGCCAGCGATCGTCGAGCTCCTGGCGGGCCTTCGCGGTGCCGGCATCCTGCAGGGAACGCGGCCACAGCTCGACCCACAGCCGCCAGTCGTAGTCGTTGGCACACGCCTCGATCAGCGCCACCAGCTTGGCCGCCGGGCTGGTGAGCGTCGCGAGGCGCGCTTCGAGCGCGGCGTCGAAGCGGTCCTCGTCGAACGTGAGGGCCTCCGCGAGCATCATGTCCTTGTTCTCGAACCAGTAGAGCACCGCCGGGGCGCTGGTGCCGGCGCGCTCGGCGACGTCAGCGATTCGGGTCGACGCCAGACCGCGCTCGGCGATCACCTCGGCCGCGGCCGACAGGATCTGCGGCTTGCGGATGTGCTCGATCTGAGGGCGCGGACTCAGGGCTTGGCCTCTCCATCCCTGGACAGCGAAAGCTGAACCGCGATTCAGCTTACACCCGGAGCGCCACCGGCTCAATGCCGAGCTCCGGCGCGAGGCTCGCGGTGACGAGCTCGTAGGCCCGGTCGAAGTCCATCGCCGGGTCGCCGAACAGCACTCGCACCCCGGCGCCGTCGAGCAGCGCCATCGCGCGGTCGGCCGCGCCGGCCACGTCGACGTCGGCACGGAACTCGCCGCTCTCGACCCCGCACGGATGATCCCCTCGAGCCAGGCGCGGTAGCGCTCGTACAGCCGGGCGGCCACCGGCCGGAGACCCGGGTCGCGCACCGCACGCAGCCAGAGCTCGACCCACAGCACCCACTCGCGCTCCTGCGGCCCCGGCAGGGGCAGCGACTCGCGGATCGCGCGCGCGAGGCGACGGCGGCGGCCGTCTCGTCCTGCGGCTCGGCGGCGAAGCGCTCGTCGCCGGCCTGGTTGAACGAGTGGATGAGCGCCTGCTCGAGCAGCTCCTCCCGGGTCGAGAAGTAGTGGTGGACGAGCGCGGTCGACGACCCCGGCTCGCATCGCCACCCGGGCGATCCGGACGTCGTCGATCCCGTCCTCCGCGATCAGGTCGCAGGCGGCCTCCAGGATCCGCTCACGCGCGTCCGACTGCACCTCGCGGCGACCGTACCGGGAGCCGGGCGCAGGCCGGCAATCGGCGAGCACGGCCTCGGCGGCGTTGCGCCCGTTCAGCGCGATCACGCTCCCGGCCGGGTGGGTGGCCGCCCCGCAGAGGTAGAGGCCCGGGACGGGCGTGCGCGACGTCAGCCTGTGCTCCCACATCTGGTCGGGCGTCACCTCGCCCTGGAAGATGTTGCCGCCGGTGAGGCCGATCCGCGACTCGATGTCGGGCGGGCCGAGGACCTCGTGCTCGACCAGGCAGTCCTCGACGTCGGGCGCGAAGCGCGCGATCAGGTCGATGAACTGCCGCGCCACGTCGTCGCGGCGCGCGTCCCAGTCGCCGTCGGCGATGTCGTAGGGCGCGTACTGGCCGAAGACGCTCAGCAGGTGCTTGCCCTCCGGCGCCGGGCTCGGGTCGTAGCCGGTCTGGATGTAGATCTCTCCGAAGGCCACCGCCGGCTCGCCGCGCTCGCACGCCTCGAACGCCCGCTGAGCCTCCTCCATCGTCCCGGTGGCGTCGATCGTCGCCCGCGCGGGCCAGTCCTCGCCGGGCGCCGCGGTCCACGTGGGCAGCCGCTCGAGCGCGGCGTTGAACTTCACGACCGGGCTGCGAACCTTCCACTCCTCGAGCCGCTCGCGGTAGGCCGGCGTCGACCTCGGAGTCGCCCAGCAGCCCCAGCGTCACCTTCGGGTCGGCGTTGCAGATCACGGTGCGGGCGTCGATCGCGGGTGCCGTCCTCGAGCACGACGCCGTCACCGGGCATGATCTCCGCGACGGGCACGCCGCAGGCGAGCATCGCCCCCGCCTCGTGGGCCGCGTCGGCGATCGCGAAGCTGACCATCCCCATGCCGCCCTCGACGTAGCCCCAGACCGGCCCCTGGCCGTCGAGGTCGCCCTGGTAATGCATGAGCTTGATCGAGGCGGTGCCTGGTCGTACGGTCCGCCCCAGGTGCCGATGATGCCCTGGCCGAAGAGGGCGGTCTTCAGCCGCTCGTCGTCGATGTGGGCGTCGAGGACGTCGGCGATCGAGGCCTCGAAGACGAGGTCGATCATCTCCTGGCTGCCGCCGAGGAGCTCCTCGATCTCGGCGCGGGTCGGCGTGTCCCCCACCCAGGTGTCGCGCTCGCCCTTGCGCAGCAGCTTACGAACGTCGTCGAACAGCTCCTCGTAGGCCCAGTAGCCCTCGATGTCGCTTCGCCGAGACGCCGAGCTCCTCGAGGCTCGCCTGCGTCTTCGAGTCGTCGAGCCACTGGCCGAAGGCGGTGCCGTCCTCGAACGGAACCCAGAGGTTCGGGTCGGCGACCCAGTAGCGCGAGGCCGCGCCGCTCGAGCTCGAGCTCCTCGATCACGAGCTCGTCGAGCAGGCCGACGACGTATGCGCAGGGGCTGACCACGAAGCGCTCGTCGGCGAACGGCCGCTCGAGTGTGGCCGCCCCGCCCAGCCGCTCGCGGCGCTCGAGCACCAGCACGCTACGCCCCGCGCGCGCCAGGTAGGCGGCGGCGGTGAGGCCGTTGTGGCCGCCGCCGACGACGATCACGTCCCAGTCGCGCGCCGCGAGGTCGCTCACCGGCTCCGGCAGCCCGACCTCGCCGAGCTTGGCCGCGATCTCGTTCATCAGCATTGCGGTGGCAGGCATGTGCCTGATCGCGCCATCGACGGTTAGCGCCTCCATGTAGCGCTGGCGACCATCACGTCGAAGGCGTGGACGTCGCCCTCGTGGGTCGAGTAGCGGCCCGGCGTGTAGCCGCGCGACCCGGACCCCCTTCTGGGTCAGCTCGCACACGTGCCAGTCCTCGCGGTTGACCTGGTCCCAGAAGTCGATCGCGTCGCTCGGGTCGAAGTCGGGCCGGCCATCGTCTCGGGCTCGAAGAGCCACTCGCACACGACTTCGGTGCGCCCGGGCTAACGCGGCCACAGGGTGTGGAGCATCACGTAGTCCGGGTGGAGCGAGACCAGGGCGTTCGGGAACAGCACGAAGTAGAGGACGTGGCGAGCTCTGCCTCCGGGAGCCCGGCGATCGGGGGGCGGGCCGGCGTGGCCGTCGCCCGCCCCATCGTCTCGGCGCCCTCGTTCAGCGTCATCGAGCCCCCGCACCAGGCGCCCTCGCCGACCACCTCCTCCCCGCTCGTGTAGTCGCTGAGGCGCGTTCAGCTCCGGGTGGACGCCGGGGCAGTGCAGGCACTCGCTGTAGTTCTCGGCGATCGCCTTCCAGTTGGCGGCGACGTCGTAGTGGCGCTCCCCTCCGCGCGCCAGCGCGTCCACCTGGTAGCGCTCGAAGCTGCCGGCCAGCTCGCCGACGTGCTCGGCGGCCGCCGGCGCCTCGCCGCCGAGGTCGACCAGCACCAGCCCGCCCACGACCTCGACCCCGACCGGGATCAGCCCGTAGCAGGAGGCGTCGAAGTCCTCGAGGCCCTCCGTGTGGCGGGTGCCTTGAGCTCGCCGTCGAACCCGTAGGACCAGGCGTGGTACGGGCACCGGATCCGGCCGCGGAACGTGCCCTCTGCGTCGCTGGAGATCCGGGCGCCGCGATGACGGCAGACGTTGAGGAACGCTGCGGGCGCCCGTCCTTGCCGCCGACCACGAAGACGCTCTCGGTGCCGATCTCGCGCATCAGGTAACCGCCGGGCTCGGCGACGGCGGAGACGTGGCCGGCGCAGACCCAGCCGCGCGAAGACGTTCTCGAGCTCCCAGCGCGAACACGGCCGGTCGGTGAACGACTGCGGCGGCAGCATCGACGCCCGCTCGAGCGGCTGCAGCGTCTCGTCGAGCTCTCCGGGTCGAGGGCCAGATGGGACCGCCTCCACTCATGCGGTGGGCTCCCGTTCTGTCGTGGATCGACCAAGTCTTCCCGGACCTTCTGCGCGAACCAGCCTACCGCCGCTTCGCGGGCCGACAGCGGCCCCGGCTCGTAGCCGCGCGAGCGCACCCCGCTCTGCACCGCGGCGACGAGGTCGATGTCCTCGTCGAGGACGATCGTGTTGACCTTGTTGTTGCGCGCGCTGGGCGATCCGCGTCATCAGCACCCGGTCGCGGATGGCGGAAGCATGCCCAGTTGTCGCGGGCGCGCTCCGGGCCGTCGGGGATGATCTGCCAGACGTTCACCTGGTCGGGATACAGGTCGATCGCGGTGTTCGGATAGACGAAGGCATAGCGCCACGCGCCGCTGTGCTCGGGCCCCAGCCCGGGCATCGGCCGGGCGAGGCGCTGGTAGAGGCGCTCGAGCCGGTTGCCGGAGGGCTCGTCGCGCAGGGGCGCGTCGAACCAGGCCCAGCCCTCGTGCGTCTCGAGCGTGTAGGCCTTGTAGTCGTAGAGCCGCATGAGCCCCGGATGGGCGATCGGCACGTGGTAGCCCTCGAGATAGTTCTCGACCACGATCTTCCAGTTCGCCGGCTGGTTCGAGCCGCGGCCCGAGGAGAACCGCTCGAGGTCCGCGATGCCGTACGGCGCGAGCCGCTCGGCGAGCCCCGGGACGAGCTCGGCGAGCGGCCGGGCGGCCGGGTCGAGATTCACGAAGACGAGGCCTGCCAGCGTCTCGATGCGGACGGGGTGAAGGCCGAGGGTCGCCTTGTCGAGCTCGGCGTAGTTGCGGTGCTCGGGGACGCCGAGCAGGCGGCCGTCGGTGGCGTCGTAGGTCCAGCCGTGGTAGCGGCAGCGGATCGCCTTCTTGCAGCGCCCCTGGCCCGTGAGGAGCTGCGAACCGCGATGGCGGCAGACGTTGCGGAACGCGCGGATCTCGCCGTCGTCACCGCGGAGCACGAGCACGGGCTGGTCGCCCGCGACGGCCGTCAGGTAGCTGCCGGCCGTCCGGCAGGTCCGCGACGTGCCCGGCGTACTGCCAGGTGCGCTGGAAGATCCTGTTCGAGCTCGCGCTGGAGCACCACCGGGTCGGTGTAGAGGCGGGGATCGAGGCGCCGCGGCACGGCGGCGCGTGCTCGTCGACTCGGACTTTGTAGTCAAATCGCACTGATACGATAGCGCGCTGATGCAAGCTGATCGGAAGCGACTGGCTCTCGTTGACGCCGGAGCCCGAGGCGCGAGCTGCCGCGCGGCGGTGGCGACGCTGCGGCACGGAGCGCCGCCCTCGCGCGAGCGCGTCGCGGCCGAGCGCGAGCGGGCCGAGCGGCTGATCATCCGCGCCCGGCGCCGCGCCTACGCGCGCTGGCTGGCCGACGCCCGTGGCCTCGCCGCGCCCCACTCCCGTGACGGGCGCCGACCCGGCGCTGCGCGCCGCGGCCGACCTGACCCTTTCCGTATCGACAACCACGACGCCCTGCGCTCCGGCTTGACCACACGCGGGCGCGGAGGGCGAGGAGGACGAGGCCGATGACGCCTTGCGACCGAGGCAACCGCGGCGCCGACCGTGGCGCTGCCCCTGGAGCTGACACCGGAGCAGGCGGAGCTGCGCGAGCGGGCACGGCGCTTCGTCGACGCAGGAGCTGATCCCGCTCGAGGAGGAGGCCGAGCGCCTCGCACGGCCGCCTGCCGCCGAGACGATCGACCGGATCAAGGGGCGGGCGATCGAGGCGCGCCTCAACGGCGGCCTGCACTCGCCCGAGTACGGCGGCCAGGGCTGGACGCCGGACCGAGTGGGCGCTGGTCGAGGAGCAGTTCGGCCGCTCGACCAACGGCATCTACTGGCACATCCCGAACGCCTACAACGTCTGGGACCACGCCTCGCGCGGAGCAGCGCGAGCGCTACCTGCGCCCCGCGATCGCGCGGCGAGCTCAAGGACGCCTACGCGGTCACCGAGGCGCGACGCCGGCTCCGACCCGTCGCGGATCGACGACCGTCGCCGAGCGCACCGACGCCGGCTTCCGGATCTAGCGGCGAGAAGTGGTTCGTCACCTCCGGCGACGTCGCCCAGGTCCTGATCGTGATGGCGAACGTCGTCGACGGCTTCGACCGGCTGCCGACCCTGTTCGCTGGTCCAGTCCGACGCACCCGGAGTCGAGTACATCGACGACCCGGGCTTCACCCACAACTATCCCGAGGGCCATCCGACGATCCGCGTTCACGGACGTCGAGGTCGGCGCCGACGCCGTCGATCGGCGGCGTCGGCGAGGGCAACGAGATGCAGCGGATGTGGTTCACGGAGGAGCGGATCGCGATCGCCGCCCGCGGCGTCGGCGCGATGTGGCGGCTGCTCGACGAGACCGTGGCCTGGGCGACGGCGCGCGAGCAGGGCGGCTCGCGGATCTTCGACTACCAGGGCGTCTCGTTCCCGCTCGCCGACTCGGCCGCCGACGCGGCGGCCGGCCGGCTCCTGGCGCTGAACGTCGCCGACGCTCGCCGACTCCGGCGCCGACCGCAAGATCGTCCACCACAAGGCGTCGATGGCGAAGCTGTTCGTCAGCGAGGCCGCCTGGCGCTGCGCCGACCGCTGCGTGCAGGCGTTCGGCGGCCGCGGCTACATGCGCTCGAACGTGGCCGAGCGGCTGCTGCGCGAGCTGCGGGTCGACCGGATCTGGGAGGGCACGACCGAGATCCAGCGGCTGATCGTCGCCCGCGGGCTCGAGCGCCGCGGCGTCGAGCGGATTCTCCACTGAGCGGTGACTCGGGGGCGGCGATGGACCTCGACGCCACTCCTCGAGCCCCGGTCGATCGCGGTCGTCGGCGCCAACGACCGCGCCGGGTCGTACGCCGACGGGATCCTGCGGAACCTCGAGCGCGGCCGGCTTCGAGGGCCCCGTCTGGGGCGTCAACCCGAAGCGCACCGAGGTGCTCGGGCTGCCCGTGCGTCCCCTCGGTCGGTCGACCTGCCCGAGCCGGTCGACGCGGTCGTCGTCGCGATCCCGGCGGCGGGGTGCCGGCGCGTCGTCGCGGAGGCCGGTCGAGCGCGGCTGCGGCGGCGCGGTGGTGATCTCGGCCGGCTTCGGCGAGGTCGAGTCCGGGCGGGAGCTCGAGCGCGAGCTGCGCGAGGCGGCCCTGGCGCGCGACCTGCCCGTCTGCGGGCCGAACGGCAACGGCATCGTCGCCGTCCGCGGCCCGGGCGGCGATGTGGGGCGACTCGGTCGCCGCCGCTCGAGCCCGGGGCCGGTGGCGATGGTCTCCCAGAGCGGCAACGTCGGCCGTCAACGCGCTCGGCTCGCAGCGCGGGATCCGCTGGCACACCGTCGTCTCGACCGGCAACCAGGCGGTCTGCGACGCGAGCGACTGGCTCGACGCGCTCGCCGAGCTCGACGGGGTGCGGTCGGTCGCGCTGTTCCTGCGAGTCCGACGGCGACGGCGCACGCCTCGCCGAGGCGCTCGCGCGCTGCGCCGAGCGCGACGTCGGCGTCGCCGTGCTGAAGGTCGGCTCCTCGGAGGCGGGCGCGCGCGGCCGCGGCGGCGCACACCGGGCGCGCTCGCCGGCGACCAGCGGGTCTTCCGGGCCCTGGTCGAGGAGGCCGGCGGCGCCTGGGCGCGAGACCCGCACGAGCTGCTCGAGCTCGCGCGCGTCCTCGCCGAGCCGCGCGCCCGGCCCCGCCGGACGACGGCGGGCCTGGCGGTCCTCACCTGCTCGGGCGGCGACTCCGGGGTCGCCGCCGACGAGGCCGAGCCGCCTCGGCATCGAGCTGCCGCCGCTCGCGCAGACGACCCGCGAGCGGCTCGACCGAGCTGCTGCCCGGCGGCGGCGACGATCGCCAACCCGCTCGACTACACGGCGATGATCTGGGGCGACGCCCGAGCTGCTCGCGCGGATCGTCGAAACGGTCGGCGCGGACCCCGCAATCGACCAGCTGCTCCTCTCTACGACCACCCGCGCGATCTCTCGCCGGAGTCCGAGGCCTCGTGGGCAGCGGTGCGCGACGGGATCGTCGCCGGCGCTGCGAGGCCCGACGCGGGGACGGTCGTCTGCCTCGACCCTGCCCGACCTGATCGACGACGAGGCGATCGCGGAGCTCGGCGCCGAGGGGCGTGCCGCTGGTGGCCGGGCTCGCGACGGCGCTGAGCTGCGCTGCGAGCCCTGCGCAGCCGAGCCCGGCGACCCGGTCCGGCTGCGCGCCATCGCGGCCGCTGCCGGCCGTGTCGGCGCGAACGCGACGTCCGCGCCCGAGAACGGCTGGATCGGCGAGGCCGAGGCGAAGCGCGCTGCTGCGCGGCTTCGGGGTCGAGGTCCCGGAAGGCCGAGTCGCGTCGGGACGCCGAGGACGCGGTCGCCGCCGCCCACGAGCTCGGCTGGCCGGTCGCGCTGAAGCTGTCGGGCCGCAGCGTGCGGCACAAGAGCGATGCCGGCGCGCTCGCGCTCGATCTGTCGAGCGAGGCCGCGGTCGAGCGCCGAGTCGCGTCGTCTCCTCGGCACTCCCGCAGGCCGCGGCGCCGAGCTGCTCGTGGAGCGCATGGCCACGCCGGGATTCGAGCTCCTCGTCGCCGCCCGCGCCGACGGCGTCGTCCCCGCCCTCGTGATCGGCCTCGGCGGCATCTGGACGGAGGCGCTCGACGACGTCGCGGTCATCCCCCTCCCGGCCGAGCCGGAGCGAGTCGAGCGGGCGCTTCGCTCGCTCCGCGGAGCGCCGCTGTTGACCGGAGAGCGCGGTGGTGAGCCCGTCGACCTCGGCGCCGCCGCGAAGCTCGCCTCGGGCGCCGGCCAGATGCTGCTGGACAATGGCCTCGCCCTGCTCGAGCTGAACCCGGTCGTCGCGCGCCCCGACGGCGCGATCGCCCTGGACGCCCTGGCGCGCCGCGCGTAGCCGCAGGCAGACGCGCGAAACCCTCACGGAATGAGTACGTTACGGCGCCGCGGAGCGGTCCAAGGCTGCCGGCCAGCTCCGCTACGCGGCGATGGGCAGCTCGTCGATCCTCGCCGCCGCGACCTCGAGGCCGGCTCGCAGGATCGCGCCGATCTCCTCGAGCAGCGCCGCGTCCGCGACCAGCGGCGGTGCGATCTGGACGATCGGGTCGGCGCGGTCGTCGAGGCGGCAGATCAGGCCGCGTGACCAGAGCTCGGCCGAGAGCACGTCCTTGAGGAGCCACTCCGCCTCGTCGCCGGTGAGCGCCTCCTTCGTCGCCTGATCGCGGACGAGCTCGATCGACCAGAAGTGGCCCATGCCGCGGACGTCGCCGACGATCGGGATGTCGCGGAGGGCGTCGAGCGCGGCGCGCAGCCGCGGCTCGTTCGCGCGGACGTTCTCGAGGACGCCGTCCCGCTCGTAGACGTCGAGTGCGGCGAGCGCGACCGCCGCCCCGACCGGATGACCGCCGAAGGTGAAGCCGTTCATATAGCTGGCGCTGCCGTCGAGGAACGGCGCCGCGACTCGATCGGAGATCACGACCCCGCCGAGCGCGAAGTGGCCGCCGGTCAGGCCCTTGGCGAAGGTGACGAGGTCGGGGGTGTAGCCGAAGGCGTCGCCACCGAACCAGTAGCCGAGGCGGCCGAACGCGCAGATCACCTCGTCCGAGCAGAGCAGGATGCCGTGCCGGTTGCAGATCTCGCGCAGGCCCCGCCAGTATCCGGGCGGCGGGACGAGTGAGCCGCCGGCGTTCTGGACGGGCTCGGCGATCAGCATCGCGATCGTCTCCGGCCCCTCGTCGGCGATCGCCTCCTCGACCTCGTCGAGAAGCGCGCGGCAGAAGCGGTCGGGATCGTCGCCGTCGGGGTGGCGGTAGGCGTTGGTGTTCGAGACGTGGCGGACGGGGATCGCCGGCGGCGCGAACGGATCGCGGCAGACGGGAATCCCGGTGAACGACAGGGCGCCGAGCGTGACGCCGTGGTAGGCGTCCGCGCGAGCGATCGCCTTGCGGCGCTCGGGCTCGCCGTTCGCCTGGTGGTACTGCAGCGCGAGCTTCCAGGCAGACTCGACCGCCTCCGAGCCGCCCGACGTGAAGAACACCCGGTTGAGCCCCTCGGGGGCGAGCGCGCCGATCCGCGCTGCCAGCTCGATCGACCGCGGGTGCGCCACCGTCCAGTTGCTCGTGAACGGGAGGATCCGCATCTGGTCGTGCGCGGCCCGGCCCAGCTCGTCGCCGTGCGAGTGACCGAGGTTCGAGCAGTAAAGGCCCGAGAGCCCGTCGATGTAGCGGTTGCCGGCATCGTCGTAGACGTGACAACCCTCGCCGCGCTCGATGATGGGGATCGGGCGGTCGGCGTACGACGCCATGTCGGAGAAGTGGAGCATGAGATGCGCCTTCGCAAGGTTCTGGAGGTCGGTCATGTCAGTCGTGGTCGTCAGTCGTTTGATCTTGTAGTCAATTGCACTATATGATAGCTTCTCGGCATCGAGCCCACCGCGACACAGACTCCCGCGGCCGCCAGGCGCACGAACGGGGCCGGCCCCACCGGCGGCGGCAACTACGACGCGATCGTCGTGGGTGGCGGTCACAATGGCCTCACGGCCACCGCCTACCTGGCCCGCGCCGGGTTGCGGGTGGTGTGCCTGGAGCGCCGGGAGGTCCTCGGCGGGGCCTGTGTGACCGAGGAGCTGTGGCCGGGAGCGCGGGTGTCGCGTGCGTCCTACGTGGTCTCGATGCTCCAGCCGAAGGTCGTCGCCGACCTGCGGCTCGAGGATTTCGGCTACCGGGCGATCCCGCTCGATCCGGCGTACGTCTCGCTCACCGAACAGGGCCCGATCTTCTTCTTCAACGAGGTCGAGCGCACGGCGGCGTCGATCGCCCGGTACTCACGCAAGGATGCCGAGGCCTACCCGGCCTTCGAGGACCTGTTCACACGCGCGGCGCGGTTCGTCAAGCCGATGATGCTCCGCGAGCCGCCGGCGCTCGGATCGAAGCGGCCTGGGGATCTCGCAGCGTTGCTACGCGAGGCGGCACGGATGGCGGGCTTCAGCAAGCGCGACATCCACGAGCTCGTCCGCGTGTTCACGATGTCCGTCGGCGACCTCCTGGACGACCACTTCGAGCTCGACGGGCTCAAGGGCTCGACCGCATCGAGCGGCGTCGTGGGCGTATGGGCGGGGCCGCGCACTCCTGGCACCGCGTACAACCTCCTCCACCACGCGCTTGGCGAATGCGGGGGCATCGAAGGCGCATGGGGCCAGGTCGTCGGCGGCATGGGCGCGATCAGCCAGGCAATCGCCAGGTCGGCCGAGAGCGCGGGAGCGGAGATCCGGACCGCGAGCCCGGTCGCCTCGATCGACGTGCGCGCCGGCGCCGCGACCGGGGTGACCCTGACGGATGGAACGGAGTTCCGGGCTCCCCTGGTCGTCGCCGGCACGCATCCGAAGACCACAGTGCTCGACCTCGTCGGCGCCGAGCACTTCCCGACCGAGATCGCCGACGACATGCGGCGCTATCGCACGCGCGGGGGATCGGTCAAGGTGAACCTGCTGCTTTCGGAGCCGCCGCGCTACGAGGGCGTGAGCGACGAGGACCAACAGCTGATGCGTACCGCGGGGGTCAACATCTGCCCCTCGATCGACTACCTCGAGCGCGCCTGGCAGGACGCGACCCTGGGGAAGCCGGCCGAGCACCCCTACGTGGAGGCAGAGCTGCCGTCGGCGGTCGACTCGACGCTCACCGACGACGGCCGCTGGGTGATGACGATGTTCACCCAGTACGGACCGCCGGGCGAGGACGCATGGCCGGAGGGCGCCCGCGAGCGCTACGGCGACGCCTGCATCGAGCAGCTCGGCCGCTTCGCCCCAAACCTGCCGGGAGCCGTGCTCGAGCGCGAGGTTCTGGCCCCGCCCGACCTCGAGCGGATCTTCGGACTCCAGGGCGGCTCGATCTTCCAAGGTGAGCAGGGCCTCGACCAGATGGCGTTCATGCGCCCTCATCCCGAGATGGCGCAGTACGCGACGCCGGTCCACGGCCTCTATTTGTGCGGCGCGGGCACGCATCCCGGCGGCGGCGTGACGGCCGCGTCCGGCCACAACGCCGCGCACCGAATCCTGCGCGACCGGCGGTTCCGGCGGCTTCGCCGCCGCTCGCGGGTAGCGGTCTAACCGGCCGCGCCCGACTGATCTAGCGCAACTCCACCTCGAGCAGGCGCTCGGCGGCGTCGGTCAGCACCTGGGACATCGTGTCCGCCTTGCTCTCTTCGCCGACCGTGGCCTCGACCGCGAGGCCGGAGACCAGCGCGACCATTACCAGCGCGACCTGGTCCGGCGAGACGGGCGCGAACTCGCCGCTGCGCTGGCCGGCACGGATCAACCGGGCGAACAGGTCGCGATAGGCGCCGATGAGGTTCTGGCGCGCCGCCCGCGCGCGCTCGTCGCGCAGGCCGAGCTTCCAGAGCTCGATCCAGTAGGTCACGTCGTGGTCGGCCACGCACAACTCGATGAGCGCGCGCAGCTTCTCGATATGCGTCGGAACCGCTGCGAGCCGCGTGTCCGCCTCGTCGAGGAACCAGCGCTGGCGGATCTGCATGATCGAGAGCAGGACCTCGGTCTCGTCCGTGAACCAGTACCGGACCGCCTCGGGCTCGACTCCCAGGCCGGCCGCGACCGCGTCCAGGTCGAGGCCGGCGATGCCCTTCTGGCCGATCTCGCGCGCCGCGCTCTGCACGACGTCCTCCCAGCGCACTCTGCTCCGGGCGTCAGGCATCCTCACTCCGTCCCCGCAGCTTCAGCTCGGCGCCGACCAGGCGGCTCGCGAACGACGCGGACGCGCCGAACATGAAGTTGGGCGAGACCGTGTCGTCGCCGAGGGTCGCCTCCACCGCGAGCGCGTCGATCAGGGTGGCGATCGCGACGGCGCTGCAACCGGGCTCGGCGCCGTCGAACTCCCCGGCGGCCCGCCCCTCCTCCACCAGCTCGGCGATCTGGGCTCGGAACGCGGCGTCGAGCTGCTCCCGCAGGTCCTTGGCGCGCTCGTCCCGCAGCGCGACGCTCCAGAGCTCGATCCAGAACGTCCAGTCGTAATCGACCACGCAGGTCTCGATCAGCGCCAGGAGCCTGGCCTCGGGGGCGTCGGCCTTGCCCACCGCCGCGCTGACGATCCCGTTGAAGCGGTCCTCGTCGCGCTTGACCACTCCGGTGAACAGCTCCCAGTCCGAGGGCGCGGGATCCAGGGGCTCGATCCCGGCAGCCGCCACGGCGTCGGCTGCCGTGAGCCCCTCGTAGCCGCGGTCGATGATCAGCCGTTCGGCCGCGTCTAGCAGGCGTTTGTCGAACTCGCGTTCAGGCACTAACCCCTCACGTCCCCCCGTCAGGCGTTCTACTGGAGGTTAATCATGACGTGCTTCGGTCGCCTTGGGCCGGTTGATTCAGCTTGACCCGGGCATCGCCCGGGCGGCGGTCGCGCCGGCGCCATCGGCGGAGGCGCCGTTGTGCGGCATCTCGAAGCCCAGCACCTGCTCGGGCGGGACATACTCCATCCCCACCCCTTCGGCGACGGCGCTGTGCGTGACCTTGCCGCCGGCGACGTTGATCCCGGGCTTCAGGCCGGGGTCGCGGCGCACCGCCTCGATCACGCCGTTGTCGGCGAGCGAGAGCATGTACGGCAGGGTGGCGTTGGTCAGCGCGTAGGTCGAGGTGATCGGCACCGCCCCCGGCATGTTGGCGACGCAGTAGTGGATGATCCCGTCCACCTCGTAGGTGGGGTTCGAATGGGTAGTCGCCTTCGAGGTCTCGAAGCAGCCGCCCTGGTCGATCGCGACGTCGACCAGCACCGCGTGCGGCTTCATCAGCCCGAGCTGCTCGCGGGTGACCACGTGCGGGGCGCGCGCGCCGTGGACGAGCACCGCGCCGACCACCAGGTCCACGTCGGGCAGCCGCTCCTCGATCGAGAGCGTCGAGCTGAACACGGTCGACGCGCGGCCGCCGAAGGCGATGTCGAGCTCGCGCAGGCGGTCGATGGACTTGTCGTAGACGAAGACGTCCGCCTCCATCCCGATCGCGATGAAGGCCGCGTTCATGCCCACCGCGCCGCCACCGATGATCATCACGTTCGCCGAGGCGACCCCCGGGACCCCGCCGAGCAGGATGCCGCGGCCGCCGAGCGGCTTCTCGAGCATGAACGCTCCCGCCTGCGTGGCGATCTTGCCCGCGATCTCCGACATCGGCGCCAGCAGCGGCAGGCGCCCCAGCCGGTCCTCGACCGTCTCGTACGCGATGCAGGTAGCGCCGGTATCGCACAGCGCCCTCGTGAGCTCCGGCGCCGGCGCCAGGTGCAGGTACGTGAAGAGAATTGTCTCGGCCCGCAAGAGGCGGGTCTCCGCCTCCTGCGGTTCTTTGACTTTGAGGATGAGGTCGGCCTCGCCCCAGACGTCCTCGGCGGTGGGCACGATCCGCGCGCGCTGCGCCTCGTAGTCGGAGTCCGAGATCGCGCTGCCCTCGCCCGCCCCCTTCTGGATCAGGACCTCGTGCCCGTGCTCGGCCAGCTCCCGCGCGCCGATCGGCGTCACCGCGACGCGGTACTCGTCGGTCTTGATCTCCGTGGGTACCCCGACCTTCATCGCACCAGCTCCCTTGCTCGCAGCGCCAGCCAGAGCTCGATCCGGTCCGTCGCCCTGGACAGGTCTCTGCCGGTCAACTCCTCGATCTTGCGGATCCGGTAGCGCAGCGTATGCCGGTGGCAGTAGAGCTGCCGCGCCGCCCGCTCCCAGTTGCCGTTGTTCTCGATGAACGCCTCGAGCGAGCGCAGGAGCTCGCCCCCGTACTCGCCCTCGCCCCGCTGGATCGGCTCCAGCAGGCCGTCGCTGTAGAGGCGCAGCGCCTCGTCGTCCTGGAGGGCCAGCAGGAGCGTGAACGCGCCGAGATCGCGATGCGAGGCGACGTCGGGACCGCCGCCGTTCAACGACGTCGCCTCCAGGGCACAGCGGGCCTCGTGGAACGCCCGGCGCAGCGATCCCAGGCCGACGGCCCGGCTGGCAGCCGCGCGCAGCCCGGGATGGGCGTCGATCAGCGCTGCCCGCGCCTGGCGACCGACGGCAACCGGGTCGCGCACCGAGCCCTCGATCACTGCGCAGAGCAGCGCTCGCCCAGCGGCGGCACTCGTCGCCACCAGGGCCGGGACGCCGACCTCGGACAGCGCCTCCTCGAGCGCCGCCTCGGCCGCGGGGGGATCGTCCAGCTCGAACACCAGCACCGCGGCCTCGGAGTGGACGCCGAACGGCCGCAACCGGCCCGACAGTTCCTCCGCGTCAAGCCGTCCCGACAGCGCGTCGGCGAGCAGGTCGCCCGCGAGCCGTCGTTCCGTCTCGCGGACGACCCGCTCACGCATCAGCTCCAGACCGACGACGATCGAGGCCTGGCCCGCGATCAGGCGCTCGAAGTCGCCAAGCGGCCCATCCCCGGTGACGACGACCAGCCAGCCCGCGGGCGGCCCGCCGCGCGGGCCCGGGACCGGTACAGCCAGGGCCCCCTCGCCGGTGGCGGCAGGCTCGAACGAGTGCGCGCCGTTGCCGTCCCCGCGCTCGACCAGCTCGCCGCCGATCGCGTTCGCATGCTCGGCGTCGGGGGTGCCCCGCGCGGGGTGCCGCGCGACCTGCTTGCCGGCGCCGTCGAAGACCAGCGCGGCGCCATCCAGGGCGCCCGCAACCTGCGCCGTGATCTCGTCCAGGCCCCCGCCGTCGATGACCAGCCGCTCGAGCCGCTCGTGCACCTTCGACCCGCGCTCGAGCACGTCGTACTGCTCGTTGATCAGCCGCGCCGCCGCCCGCTCGGTGATCGCGATGAAGGGCATCTCGTACGGGACCTCGAACAGCGGCATCCCGTGCTTGCGGGCGGACTCGACGATCGGCCCGGGCACCCGCTTGTGATCGAATCCCGTCCCGAATCCCAGGCCCGCGACGCCCTTGGAGGCCAGTAGCTCCACGAACGAGCGCTGCTTGGCGGCCGTGTCCAGCGTGTAGCCCGTCGTCAGCAGCAGCTCGCCCCCGGAGAGCCAGGGGGTCGGATCCTCATGCTCGGAGATGTGCACCCAGCGGACGGGGCGCTCGCTCCCCTCCTCGCCCGCGACCAGCTCGAGGCCGCAATCCGAAACCAGTGAGGCGACCGTGAGCATCAAATACCTACCGTTGCCACTCGGGCGAATGTGCTTTCGCGACAGAGTCGCTCATCATCTACAGCCGCCCTGCAGCCTCCGTCAGCACGCCGCGGAGGGTTGACTCGATCTCCGCGAAATGCTCGCTCCCGCAGATCAGCGGCGGCGCGAGCTGGATCACGGGGTCCCCGCGGTCGTCCGCACGGCAGATCAGGCCGCGCCGGTAGAGCTCGCCGGAGAGGAACCCGCGCAGGAGCGACTCCGATTCCTCGTCGTTGAAGCCCTCCTTCGTCTCCTGGTCCTTGACCAGCTCGATCGCGTGGAAGTAGCCGGCGCCCCGCACGTCGCCGACGATCGGGATGTCCTTGAGACCGTCGAGCAGAGCACGGAACTCGTCCTCGTTTTCGCGGACGTTCCCGCAAAGGTCCTCGCGCTCGAACACGTCGATGTTGGCCATCGCCGCGGCGGCGGCCACCGGGTGCCCGGCGAACGTGAACCCGTGCGTGAACGAGGCGGTACCCGTGCTGAACGGCTCGTAGATGCGCTCCGAGGCGATCATCGCCCCCATCGGCGCGTAGGCCGAGGTCAGCGCCTTGGCCGAGGTGACGATGTCCGGCTGATAGCCGTAGCGCTCGCAGCCGAAGTAGTGGCCGAGACGGCCCCACGCGCAGATCACCTCATCGGAGATCAGCAGCACATCATGCTCGTCGCAGATCTCGCGCACGCGCTGGAAGTAGCCCTCCTGGGGAGGAATGCAGCCGCCGGCGTTCTGGAGTGGCTCGAGGATCACGGCGGCGACGGTCTGCGGTCCCTCGAACTCGATGCGCTCCCTGATCTGCTCGGCGGCCCAGAGCGGGTCGCGGTCGGCGGGCCAGTGGTAGGAGTTCGTGTTGGGGACGTGGCAGCCGCCTTGGGCGAACGGCTCGTACGGCCAGCGCAGGTCGGTCAGGCCGGTGGCCATCAGGGCGCCCATCGTCGTGCCGTGGTACGCCACGTCGCGGGCGATCACCTTGTGCTTCTGGCCCTTGCCGGTCATCCGGAAGTAGTGGCGCGCCAGCTTCAGGGCGGATTCGACCGCCTCGCTGCCTCCGGACGTGAAGAACACGTGGTTCAGGTCGCCGGGCGCCATGCCGGCGATCCGGGCCGCCAGCTCGATCGCGCGCGGGTGCGCATAGCTCCAGTTCGTGACGAAGTCGAGCTCGCCGGACCTGGCGCTCCATCGCCTCGCCGATCTCGGCGCGCCCGTGCCCCGCGTTGCAGCAGAACAGGCCGGACAGCCCGTCCAGGTAGCGGTTGCCGTCGACGTCGTAGACGTAAGCGCCCTCGCCGCGGGCGATGATCGGGATCGGGTGCTCGGCGTCGTAGCCGCCCATCCGGGTGAAGTGCATCCAGAGGTGCTTGCGGGCGAGCTCCTGGAGGTCGGCGCCGGTCTCCGTGACGCTGGGGGTGGCGGTCGTGGCTGCCATTCGTCTCCTCCGCGTGGCGTTCGGGGTAGCTTACGTTCCGTACAACGGTATCCCCCCGAATCGTTGCGGGCAACCCCTTTCTGGTTCAAGAGTTCCAGGGGCACTTGTACAGATCGGACAATGCCTGTTGGACGTTTTGAAGGTTTCGCTACTTGCCAGGAGCCGCCCCGGCGCACTAGCCTGACCGGGAAGGACGAGAGAGACAGTTGGCCGAGCCGACCACGAGCGACGTCACCCCCGGGGCTACGAAGTCCAGCGTCAGGCTGGAGAGCGTCACGAAGCGCTTCGGCGAGCTGCTTGCGGTCGACGACCTCGACCTCGAGCTGGCCGGCGGCGAGTTCTTCACGCTGCTCGGGCCCTCGGGGTGTGGCAAGACCACGACCCTGCGGATGATCGCCGGCTTCGAGCAGCCCGACACGGGCAAGGTCCTGATCGACGACGACGACGTCGCCGGGCTGCCACCGTTCAAGCGGCCGACCAACACGGTCTTTCAGAGCTACGCCCTGTTCCCGCACCTCAGCGTCGGCGAGAACGTCGGCTTCGGGCTCAAGCGCAAGAAGGTCCCGGGGAACGAGATCGAGCGGCGCGTCAAGGAGGAGCTCGAGCGGGTCGGCCTGGCGGGCGAGGCCAACCGGAGGCCGAACCAGCTCTCGGGGGGAATGCAGCAGCGGGTCGCGCTCGCGCGGGCACTGGTGAACCTGCCGAAGGTGCTGCTGCTGGATGAGCCGCTCGGCGCGCTCGACCTGAAGCTCCGCAAGGGCCTTCAGGTCGAGCTGAAGCGGATCCAGCGCGAGGTCGGCATCACGTTCGTCTACGTGACGCACGACCAGGAGGAGGCGCTCACGATGTCGGACCGCATCGCGATCATGAATCGCGGCAAGGTCGAGCAGGTGGCCGACCCGGAGTCCGTGTACGAGCGCCCCGCCACCACGTTCGTCGCCGGGTTCATCGGAGTCTCGAACCTGATGCCCGCGGTGGTCGAGCAGAGCGCTGGTGAGCGCACTCGCGTCCGCCTCGACGCGGGTGTGGAGATCGAAGCAGCCGGCAACGGGCTCGTGACCGGCGAGCGCTGCCACGCGGTGGTGCGCCCCGAGAAGCTGCGGATTGCACGCATGGAGGACTCGACCGGAGATGGCTGGCCGTCGGTCGAGGGGACGGTCGAGTCCTCCGTTTACCTCGGCACCGCGACCCAGATCGTCGTGCGGCTGGCCGGCGACGTGCCGATGACCGTCCTCGTCCCGAACGCCGACGAAGCCGAGCGCGGTCACCTTCCCGGCGGAGGCGCCGACGTGCGCCTCAGTTGGGCGCCCGAGCACATCCACCTGATCAAGGAATCGGCTCAGCCGTCCAGCGCCAGCACCGCGTGACCATGCGCCGAATCTCGATCGCCACCGCGCTGCTCGCTGTGGTGATCGGGCTGACGGCCTGCGGCGGGGTGGTGGGCGGGCCCGCCGGCGGCGAGATCGGCACGGCCGAGGCCGGCCCGGTCGAGGGCGAGTTCACGATCTCGACCTGGCCGGGCTACATCGATCCGGGCAAGGACGGCTCGATCGCCGAGTTCGAGGAGAAGACCGGCGTCTCCGTCGACTACATCGAAGACGTCAACGACAACGTCGGCTTCTTCGGCAAGGTTCAGCCCGGGCTCGAGGATGGCGATCCCGGCGACCGAAGCATGTTCGTCGTCACCGACTGGATGGCGGGGCAGATGTTCCGGCTGGGCTACCTCCAGGAGCTCGATCCGGGGTCGATCAAGACCACTCTCGACAACCTCTCGCCGCAGTTCGAGTCAGAGGGCGCCTACGACCCCGACCACAAGTTCTCGATCCCCTGGCAGGGCGGGATGACCGGCATCTGGGTCAACACCGAGGAGGCCGACGAGATCACCTCGGTCAACGACCTGTTCGACCCCAAGTACTCGGGTCGCGTGACGATGCTCTCGGAGATGCGCGACACGGTTCCGATGGTCATGAGGGGCATGGGCGTGAACATGGAGGACGCGACCAAGGACAACTGGCTGGCCGCGATCGACAAGCTGAGAGAGGCGACGGACTCGGGTCAGATCCGGCGCTTCACCGGCAACGAGTACACCGAGGACCTGACGAGCGGCAACGCGGTCGCCGCGATCGGTTGGTCCGGGGACGGCTATCTGATCGGCCGCGACGGCGTCGAGTGGCGGCGGCCCGAGGAGGGCTGCAACCTGTGGTTCGACATGATGGTCATCCCGAACGGGGCGCCGAACACACCCGCCGCGATCGAGTGGATGAACTTCGCCTACACCCCCGAGGTCCAGGCGGACATCGCGGCGTTCGTGAACTACGTCACGCCGGTGGAGGGCGTCAAGGAGATCCTCCAAGAGCGGGACCCGGCACTCGCGAAGAACCCGCTGATCTTCCCCGACAACCAGTACGTGAAGGACTGCTACCCGCTGCGGGAGCCGCCGGGTAACGACGCGGACATCCAGGAGGTCACCGAGGCCTTCCAGGAGATCGTCTCGGGCTGAGGGCGATGGAGAAGAAGGACTCCCGAAAGACCCTCCGCCAGCGGCTCGTCCCGTACGGGCTGCTGGGCCCGGGCGCGCTCTGGCTGATCATCTTCTTCCTGATCCCGATGTACTTCATGGCGGAGCTCGCGCTCCGCTCGGGATCGTTCACCGCGGGCTTCGAGTTCACCTGGCAGTGGTCGAACTTCCCCGACTCGCTCGATGGACGGGGCGACCAGATCCTCCGGACGTTCTTCTATTCAGGAGCCGCGACGATCCTGGCGCTCCTGATCGCCTACCCGCTCGCCTACGCGATCGCGATCCGCGCCAGCCCGAAGTGGCGCCTGCTGCTGCTGTTCGCCGTGATCGCGCCGTTCTTCACGACCTACCTGATCCGCACGCTCGCCTGGAAGACGATCCTCGCCGACTCGAGCCCGGTGGTGGACGTCCTTCAGGTTCTGGCGGTCGTCCCCGACGATGGGCGCGTCCTGGCGACCGGAGGGGCGGTGATCGCCGGCCTGACCTACAACTTCCTGCCGTTCATGATCCTGCCGATCTACGCCAACCTCGAGCGGATCGACCTCAGCCTCATCGAGGCGGCGAAGGACCTCTACGCGTCGGCCCGCCAGGCGTTCGTGCGCGTCACCCTGCCCCTGACCGCCCCCGGGATCGTCGCCGGCGTCCTGCTCACCTTCATCCCGGCGTTCGGCGACTACGTGAACGCGTACCTGCTCGGCAGCCCGAACCAGGCGATGATCGGCAACAAGATCCAGTCGCTCTACCTGAGCGAGCGCAACTACCCGGACGCCGCGGCGCTCTCGTTCATCATGATGGCCGCGATCCTGATCGTGGTGTTCATCTACATCCGGGTCGCAGGGACTGGTGCGTTCATGGGGGATGAAGACGAGGAAGGCACCTGATGAGCGGCGCCTGGGCATGGCTCAAGCGCAACGCGCTGATGATCTACGCCGGCATCGCGGTGGCGTACATGCTGATCCCAATCGTCGTGATCGCCGTGTTCTCGTTCGGCGAGACGCCGCGTGACCGGCTCAACTATTCCCTCGACGGCGGGTTCACGCTCGAGTACTGGCAGAACGCGTTCTCGATCCCCGAGCTGAACGAGGCCATGCTGCTCTCGATCGAGCTGGCGGCGCTGACCACCCTGATCGCGACCGCGATCGGGACGCTGATGGCGATGGCGCTCGTGCGCTACCAGTTCCGCGGGCGCACCGCGTCCAACCTCTTGATCGTGCTGCCGATGGCGACCCCCGAGATCGTGATCGGCGCCTCGCTGCTCTCGATGTTCGTCGTCTCCGGCATCGCGCTGGGCTTCAAGACCCTGCTGCTCGCCCACGTGATGTTCTCGATCAGCTTCGTCGTGGTCGTCGTCCGCTCGCGCCTGATCGGCTTCGACCGCTCGATCGAGGAGGCCGCCTCCGACCTGGGCGCGTCCCCGCTCCAGACGTTCCGGCTCGTGACGCTGCCGCTGATCGCGCCGGGAGTGATCGCGGCCGGCCTCCTCGCCTTCGCGCTCTCGATCGACGACTTCGTGATCTCGAACTTCAACTCCGGGACGACCGTGACCTTCCCGCTCTACATCTTCGGCGTGTCCCTCCGCGGGATTCCGGTCCAGGTGAACGTCCTCGCCACGATGTTGTTCGTGGTCACGGTCGCCGCGGTCGGGCTGGTGATCTGGCAGCAGCGGCGGGGCGAGCGCCTCGCCAGCAGGCCGGCGGAGGACGAGGCAGCTCTCGCCGCTGTACCCGGCGGCGCACAGGCGTAGACCCACGGCGCTGCGATACTCAGGCGGGATGAGCGAGGGACCGGGCCCCGGCGCCGGCGAGCGCCTAGCGGACGAGTGGGCGCTGCTCCAGCGCTACCACCAGACGCGCGACCAGGCGGTGCGCGAGGAGCTGGTCGAGCGCTTCCTGCCGCTCGCGCGCAGCCTCGCGAATCGCTACACGGGCGGCCCGGAGCCCACCGAGGACCTGCACCAGGTCGCGAGCCTGGGCCTCGTGAAGGCGATCGAGGGCTTCGACCCGACGATGGGGTTCACTTTCGCGAGCTACGCGGCGCCGACGATCCTCGGCGAGCTCAAGCGCCACTTCCGCGACCGCGGCCGCCAGGTCCACCTGCCCCGCGGATTGCAGGAGCGGATCGCCGAGATCGACCGCGCCGTCGACGTGTTGCCGACCCGGCTGGGCAGGGCGCCGTCTGCGGCCGATGTCGCGGAGCACACCGGGCTCGACCTGGAGGAGGTCCTGGAGGCCATGGAGGCCGCCAGCGCCCGCCGCCCTTACTCGCTGGACGCGACCATCGGGCCGGACGAGGATGCGGCGGTACTGGTGGACACGATCGGCGATGTGGACCCGGCGTTCCAGACGGTCGAGTACGGCGAGGCTATCGCCCGGACCCTTGAGCTGCTGCCCGAGCGCGAGCGCCTGATCCTGAACCTGCGCTTCGTCGAGGACCTCACCCAGTCGGAGATCGCAGACCGAGTCGGCATCTCACAGATGCACGTCTCCCGCCTGTTGCGCAGGGCGCTCGACGCGGTGCGCGAGCAGGTGCCCGAGGCCGAGTAGGCCGCCGGCCTAGCCGCCCGGGCCCGGCTCGGGCGCGATCTCGATCATCAGGTACTCGCCGTCCTCACCGGGCTCGACCTCGATCCGGTCGGCGAGCTTCGAGAGCGAGACGCCCAGCCCGGGAAGCTCCATACGTTCGAGCATGCGGGCAGCGCCACCGCCGACGAACGGCCCGACCCGGATGCACAGGTTCGGGCCGCACTCCTCGATCTCCAGCCCGACGCGGCTGTCGGCGAAGTCGGCCGCCTCGCCGGCCGCGATGGCGTCGCCCAGGAGCACTCCGTCGGACATCCGCTCGAGCGAGAACCCGGCGCGGGTGGCCGCCAGCGCAAGGACACGGGCGATCACCGGACGCGCCGAGGCGCCGGCGGTGATCGCCATCTCCGCCTCGCGCGGCGCCGCGGGCCGCACGCGGACCTCGCCGTTGCCGTTGGTCTCCGCCAGGGGCACGCGGGCGATCAGGGCCGTCCCGCCCTCGGCGGGACTGGCGATCTCGAAGCTCTCCGCCACCGTCGCGATCAGCGGCAGGCCAAGCCGCAGCGAGCCCTCGGGCTCGGCCGGCCGCGGCCGGAAGCCGACGCCCCAGTCGCGAACCTCGCAGCTCGACCACCCCGTTCATGACGCGCGCGGTCACCTCGATCCGGCCCTCCTGCTCGCCGGGGTACGCGTGCACGACCGCGTTCATGCACGCCTCGGTCGCGATCTGCTTGAGGTCGGCGAGCGGGCCGTCGGCGATCGCGACCGCATCGCCGAAGCCGGCCAGTGCCTGGCGGACCAGAGCGAGGTTGTCGGGCCGGGCGGCGAGCCCGAGCCGGAGCTCGGTCGCCTCTGCGGTCAAGCCGCCTCCCGAGCGTCCAGTGCCGCCAGCGCGGCCTCGCGGGTCGGGTGGACGGGCAGCTCGTCGGCCAACCCGGTCACCTCGAGCACGCGGCGAACGGGCTCGGCCTCGCCGCTGCAGGCGACCGCGAAGCCTCGTCCGGACTCGATCGCGCCGCGACGCGCTTCGAGCACGGCGCCGAGGATCGAGGAATCCACGAACGTCGCGGGGCAGAGGTCGATCAGCACGTCCTTGCCCGCGTCGGCCACGATGCCGAGCGCATCGCGGACGCGTGGCACGGTGCCAAGGTCGTGTTCGCCGGCCAGGACGATGATCTCGATGCGCTCGCCAACCGGCTCGTTGCGTACGTCTCCGACCACCTCCACGGGGCGAGCAGCATAGCCAGGTCGCACCGCTACACGTTGGCGTCGTTGCCACCGCTGTGGCAGTCGGATCACCAAGAAGCCGTACCCGGTACGCCCGTTTCACTAACGCGCAGCGCATCGATCAGGAGCGCGAGCGGGCCGAAGCTTGTACGGGAAGTACCGGCGCCCGGCGCTACGATCGCGACGAGGATCGGTATGGCCCAGCCCGACACCAACCTGCTCATCAACGGGGAGCGAGTTCCCGGCGAGGGGACCGCGCTCGACGTCGAGAACCCGTTCAGCGAGCAGACCGTGGCGAGGGTCGCCGCCGCGTCGGCGGAGCAGCTCGACGCCGCGATCGCGGCCGCGCGCGAGGCGTTCGCGGGCTGGGAGCGAACGCCGGCGGTGGAGCGGGCGGAGATGCTGCACGAGGTGGCCGGCTCGCTCCGCGCGCGAACGGACGAGCTCGCCGAGCTGATGACCACGGAGGGCGGCAAGCCCCGGGTGGAGAACGCGGACGAGGTCGGCTGGACCGCCGCCGCGTTCGACTACTACGCGGAGATCGGCCGCGACTCGGCGGGCCGGGTGATCCCCTCGATCGAGGCCACGCAGCTGGCGCTGGTCCTGAAGGACGCGCTCGGCGTGGTCGGCTGCATCGTGCCCTGGAACTACCCGCTGCTGCTGCTCTCCTGGAAGCTGGCGCCGGCGCTCGCGGCCGGGAACACCACGGTCTGCAAGCCGTCCGAGGTGACGCCGCTCTCCACGCTGGCGATCGGGTCCTGCTTCGCGCACCTGCCTCCGGGCGTGGTCAACATCGTCGCCGGCGCCGGCGACATCGGCGGCGCGCTGGCCGCGGATGAGCGCGTGGACGGGGTCGCGTTCACGGGCTCGGTCGAGACCGGCAAGAAGGTGGCCGCGGCCTGCGCCGACCGGATGGCCCGCGTCAACCTCGAGATGGGCGGCAAGGACCCGTTCATCGTCTGCTCGGACGTCGCGGGCGCAATCGACGTCGCGGCGCGCGGCGGCGCCTGGGCGGCGTTCCTGAACGCGGGTCAGGTCTGCACCTCCGCGGAGCGCTTCTACGTGATGAAGGACGTCTACGACGACTACCTCCAGGCGTTCGTGGACCACACCTCATCGCTCGTGGTCGGCGACCCGATGGACGGGAAGACCGACGTCGGACCAATGGTCTCCGCGGCCCAGCGCGAGAAGGTCGAGCGCCAGGTCGAGGCGGCCGTGGCTGCGGGCGCCGAGGTGGTCGTCGGCGGCGGTCGCGCCGGCCACGAGCGCGGGCACTTCTTCGCCCCCGCGGTGGTCACCGGTGCGCCGCCCGAGACCGATCTGCTCCGCGAGGAGACGTTCGGGCCCGTGGCGCCGATCGTCCCGGTCGAATCCCTCGACGAGGCGATCGCCCTCGCCAACGGCACGCGCTTCGGGCTCGGGGCGAACATCTACACGCAGGATCTGAAGACGGTGCTCCGCTGCATGCGCGAGATCAAGTCGGGAACGGTGTGGTTCAACGACCCCCTCACCGACAACGACGCCGGGCCGTTCGGCGGCTTCAAGCAGTCCGGACTCGGGCGGGAGCTGGGGCGCGAGGGCCTCGAGGCCTTCCAGGAGACCAAGCACGTCCACATCGAAACCGAGATCGCACCGAAGGATTGGTGGTATCCCTATGGCAACTGAGACCGCATCGAGGACGCTGCGCAACTTTGTGGGGGGAGGCTGGGTCGACGCGGCGGGCGACGGAACCCTCGAGGACGTCAACCCCGCGACCGGAGACGTGGCGGCCCTGGTCCCGCTGAGCGGCGAGGCGGACGTCGACGCCGCAGTCCGCGCGGCCCGTGAGGCGTTCCCCGGCTGGCGCTCGACCGCACCGCAGAAGCGCGCCCGGGCCGTGATGGCGCTGCGCGAGGCGCTCTGGTCGAGCCACGAGGAGATCGCGCGGCTCATCACCGAGGACATGGGCAAGACGCTTGCCGACGCCCGCGGCGAGGTGCTCCGCGGCATCGAGTCGACCGAGGCTGCGTGCGGGATCCCGCACCTGCTGAAGGGCGAGAACCTGGAGGGGGTCGCTGCCGGCGTCGACGTCGAGCTGGTTCGCCAGCCCGTGGGCGTGGTCGCCGCGATCACGCCGTTCAACTTCCCGGCGATGATCCCGCTCTGGTTCCTGCCATACGCGATCGCGTGCGGGAACGCGTTCATCCTGAAGCCGTCGGAGCGCGACCCGCGCCCGTCCGAGCTGATCTTCGAGCTGATCGCTGGGCTCGACGAGATCCCGCCCGGGGTCTGCAACCTGGTCCACGGCGCGCACGGCGCGGTGAACGGGCTGCTCGACCACCCGGGCGTCGACGCGATCTCGTTCGTCGGCCAGGCCTCGACCGCCCGCTACATCGCCGAGCGCTCGGCTGCCACCGGCAAGCGCTGCCAGGCGCTGGGCGGAGCGAAGAACTCGCTGGTGGTGATGCCCGACGCCGATCTCGAAACAGCAGTCCCGGCGATCATGTCGAGCTCGTTCGGCGCCGCCGGGCAGCGGTGCCTGGCGGGCTCGGTGGCGGTGGTCGTCGGCGACGCGGAGCGGCAGGACGAGGTGCTCGGAGCGCTGCGCGACGCCGCGTCCAAGCTGGGCGTCGGTCCGGGCGACGCGGAGGGCGTCGAGGTCTGCCCGCTGGTCGCGCCCGAGGCCCGAGAGCGGGTGGTCGCGGCGCTCGAGCGCGCGGCGGCCGCGGGCGACGACGTCGTCCTCGACGGCCGCGAGGCCAGCGACGGCGGCCCCGGCCGCACTCTGCTCGGGCCGACGATCGTCGCGACGGCCGACCACGAGTCCGAGATCGCGCGCGACGAGCTGTTCGGCCCGTTGCTGACGATCGTGCGCGCCGCAGACCTCGACGACGCGCTCGGGTTCGTCAACGGCTCCCGCTACGGGAACGCCGGTTCGATCTTCACCACCTCCGGCGAGGCGGCGCGCCGCTACCGCTACGAGGTCGAGGCCGGGATGCTGGGGGTGAACGTGGGCGTCGCGGCGCCGGTCGCGTGGTTCCCGTTTTCGGGATGGAAGGACTCGATCGACGGCGACCTGCACGCGAACGGCGGCGACGCGGTCGAGTTCTACACGCGCAAGAAGGTCGTCACGTCACGCTGGACGTAGCGTGAACCCCGTCGCCGAGAAGCTGGGCGAGCTCGGGCTGCCGCGGCCGGTCGCCGAGCTCGCGGGGCGCGACTGGGACGACGTCGTGGTCGGCGGCGGCCACAACGGCCTCGCCGCCGCCACGTACCTGGCACGCGCGGGCAGGAGCGTCCTGGTCCTCGAACGGCGCGAGCGGGTCGGCGGCGCGGCCACGCTCGAGCGGCCCTTCTCGGACGAGCGCTACGTCGTCAGCCCGTGCGCGTACGTTGCCGGACTGCTGGATCCGCTCGTGATCTCGGAGCTGGGGCTGAGCGAGCGCGGCGTCTCGATCACGATCGCCGACCCCGCGCTGTTCATCCCGTTCGACGACGGGACCGCGTTGGTCGACTGGGCGGACAGGGAGCGCACGGACGCCGGGATGCGCGAGCTCGGGATCTCCGAGAAGGACATCGAGGGCTACCACTCCTACGACGAGCGCTTCGACCGCTGCCGCCGGCTACTCCGCAAGGGCGAGCGCGACACCTGGGTCGGCGACGCGCCGAGCCGCGCCGAGATCGAGGAGCTCCTCGGCGGCGAGAAGGAGCTAATCGACATCCTTTTCAACGCGTCCATCGCCGAGGTCCTCGACGACTGCGTCGCGGACCAGCGGATCAAGGACGCACTCTACGGTCAGGGGCTGATCGGGACCTGGGGCGGGCCGAAGACGCCGGGCACCGCCGCAATCCACCTGATGCACCACTCGGGTGAGCTGAACGGTCGTGGCGGCGCCTGGGGCTACGTCGAGGGCGGGCTCGGAATGATCAGCTTCGCGATCGCCGACGCCGCACTCGAGGCGGGCGCCGAGATCGCCTGCGGGGTTCCCGTGGCGGCGATCCACCCCGGGGAGGGGGTCGAGCTCGAGGACGGGACCCGGATCCGGGCGCGCGCCGTGGTTTCGAATGCCGACCCGAAGGTCGCCCTGCGGCTGCTGGATGGCAACGGCATTCCATCCGAGTTCGAGGAACGGCTGCGCGCGTGGAAGGTTCGGAGCCCCGTGCTGAAGGTGAACGCCGCGCTCTCCGAGCTGCCGCGCTGGACCGCGGCCGGAGGCGAGAACTGGCCCGCCGCCGGCACCGTGAACTGCCGCGAGTCGCTCGACGATGCCCAGGCCGCGTTCGAGGCGGCCGAGCGCGGCGAGCTCAGCGTGGGATTCACCGAGCTGTACTCGCAGACGGCCGCCGATCCGACCGTGGCGCCCCCGGGCCGACAGGTCATCAGCGTCTTCTGCCAGTACGCGCCCGCGGACAGAAGCGGGGCCGATTGGGACGCGGGCATGCGAGACGACGCCGCCGACCAGGTGTTCGCCCTGATCGAGCGCTACGCGCCGGGCTTCCGCGAGCAGGTTCTCGAGCACGAGGTGCTCGGCCCGCCCGACATCGAGGAGCGGATTGGACTGACCGGCGGCTCGATCTTCCAGGGCGAGTGCCTTCCCGACCAGATGTGGGAGCACCGCCTCGCCCCCCGGACCCCGGTTGAGGGCTTCTATCTGTGCGGGGCCGCCACCCACCCGGGCGGCAGCGTGATCGGCCTCAACGGCCGCAACGCCGCGATGGCGCTGCTGGAGGATCAGGCGTACGGTAAGAAGGGATCAGGCAACAAATCAGCGATAGCGGATACGACCGCATGAGGAGTGGAACGAGATGAGCAAGTACGCAGTCATCAACCCGGCCAACGGCGAGACGGTCAAGGAGTATCCGGAGATCTCCGACGAGGAGCTGTCGGGGGCGATCGCGGCGGCGACGGACGCCCACCGGAACTGGGGCATGAAGACCTCGGTATCAGAGCGTGCCGCGATGGTGAAGAAGGTGGCCGAGTTCCACTCCGAGCGGCGTGAGACGTTGGCGGAGATCATCGTGCGGGAGATGGGCAAGCCGATGGAGCAGGCACTCGGCGAGGTCGACTTCTGCGTCGACATCTGGGGCTACTACGCCGACAACGCGGAGGGCTTCCTGAAGGACGAGCCGATCGACCTGCTGGCGGGCGAGGGCACGGCCGTGATCCGGCGGGCGTCGGTCGGCCCGCTCCTGGGGATCATGCCCTGGAACTTCCCCTACTACCAGGTGGCCCGCTTCGCGGCTCCGAACCTGGTCACGGGCAACACGGTCCTGCTGAAGCCGGCGCACCAGTGCCCGGAGTCGGCGGAGGCGATCCAGGAGATGATCGCGGACGCCGGCTTCCCCGAGGGCGCCTACCAGACGATCCTCGCCACCAATGATCAGATCGAGACGGTGATCGCCGATCCGCGGATCCAGGGGGTCTCGCTGACCGGCTCCGAGCGCGCCGGCGCCGCGGTCGCCGAGATCGCCGGACGTCACCTGAAGAAGGTGGTGCTCGAGCTCGGCGGATCCGATCCGTTCATCCTCCTGGGCACGGACGACATGGAAGAGGCGGTCGAGGCCGCCGTCGCCGGGCGCCTCGACAACACCGGCCAGTCCTGCAACGCCGCGAAGCGGTTCATCGTCGCCGACGAGCTCTACGACGACTTCATCGTGAAGTTCACGGCCGCGATGACGGCCGCCGAGCCCGGCGATCCGATGTCCGAGGACGCCGCGATGGGGCCGCTTTCGTCGGATTCCGCCGCGGAGACCCTGCAGGACCAGCTCGAACGGGCGGTCGCGCAGGGCGCGAAGGTCGCGGCCGGCGGGGACCGGAAGGACAACTACTTCTCGAGCACGGTGCTCGTGGACGTGACCCCGGAGAACGACGCCTACCGCGAGGAGTTCTTCGGGCCGGTGGCGAGCGTCTACCGGGTCGGCTCCGAGGAGGAGGCGATCGAGCTGGCAAACGCGACGCCGTTCGGACTTGGCTCGTATGTCTTCTCGGAGGATCCTGACCAGGCGCAGCGTGTGGCGGACGCCCTCGACACCGGGATGGTCTACGTCAACGGCGTGGGGCTCGACGGGGCGGAGCTGCCGTTCGGCGGTGTCAAGCGGTCGGGCTTCGGCCGGGAGCTCGGCCGGTACGGCATCGAGGAGTTCGTGAACAAGAAGCTGATCCGCGTGGTCAAGTAAGCAGGCTGAGCGGCTCGGAGCCCGAGCGCTCGGGCTGCTCGTCCGCGAACGAGGCGACGCGGACGCCCAGCAGGCGCACGGGACGATCGGGCGCGTTGTCGCGCAGCAGCTGCAGCGCGACCGCACCGATCGTCTCGGCGTCGTTTACGAAGCGATCGATGCTGCGCACCCGGGTGTAGGTCGAGAAGTCGTCGGTGCGGACCTTGATGCCGATGTTGCGGACCGTGAGATCGCGATCCCGCAGCTCGCCCGCGAGCCGGCGCGCCTGCTCGGCCACGATCTCCTCCATGCGCGCGAGCTCTGAGATGTCCTCGTCGAACGTGGACTCGACCGAGCGGGACTTGGCCTCGCGGTGTGTGGAAACGGGCGAGTCGGAGCGGAAGTGCGCGCGCTCGTGCAGCGCGCGCCCGTGGTTCTCGCCGAAGCGCTCGATCAGCCCGGGCACCGTGCAGCGCTGGAGCTGGCCCAGCGTCTCGACGCCGTAGGAGCGGAGCCGCTCGGCCGTCTTCGGCCCGATGCCCGGGATCAGCCGCACCGGCTCGCTCGCGAAGCGCGCGACCGCCTGCTCCCGCGTGAGGACCACGAACCCCCGCGGCTTTTCCGCGTCGGAGGCGACCTTCGCGACGAGCTTGTTCGGCCCGATGCCGACCGACGCGTCGAGACGGAGCTCGTCGCGGATCCGGCGGACCAGCTCACTCATCTGCGCGACGGGATCGGGAATCTCGGAGAGGTCGAGGTAGGTCTCGTCGAGCGACAGCGGCTCGAGGGGCACCCCGAGCTCGCGGATGATGTCGAACACCTTCCGTGACGTCTCGCGGTAGTACGTGAAGTCGGGCGGCAGCCAGTGGGCGTCGGGACACAGCCGCCGGGCGCGTGACGCCGGCATCGCCGACCCCACGCCGAACTTCCGCGCCTCGTACGACGCGGTGGTGACCACGGCCCGCGGACCCGTCCCGGAGACCACCACCGGCTCGCCGGCCAGCTCCGGGTGCCGCAGCAGCTCGACCGAGACGTAGAACGCGTCCATGTCGAGGTGAGCGATCGTGCGCGGCACGATCCGATCGTACGCCCGCGCCCGGCGCGCCGATCAGCGACCGATCTGCACGCCGATCCGCTCGGGGATCCCCGCGACAAAGGCCGCCAGCGGGTCGGGCGCGAGCCCCGCCTCCTCGGCCTCCTCCTTCCTGATGAAGGCCTCGCGGACGATCGCGCCCCCGATGTAGCGGAACGGCTCGGGTGGGACGTGCAGCGGCTGCGGCTCGACGATCGCGAGCCGGGAGTGCTCGTCGCGGCGGTCGAGCGCCAGCGAGCAGAGCGCGTGGCCGACCATGCGCGAAGGGCCGACGCCGTTGCCGGTGAAGCCGAACGCGTAGTGCACGCGGCCGTCGAGGGTGCCGACGATCGGCGTGTGGCTGGGCGAGACATCGATCGGGCCACCCCAGGCGTGGTCGATACGGCGCCCCGCGAGCCCGGGGAAGAAGCGGATCAGGTGCCGGGCGACCTTGACCGAAACGCCGGCGTCGATCTCGGCGCGGCCGTGAACCCGCGCGCCCGCAACGCACCGGCCGCCGCCCCAGCCGAACGCGATCCGGCCGTCGGGCGTCGTCCGGAAGTAGTGGAGGAGGTGCCGCGTGTCGGTGATGCACTCGCCGCCGGTCCACCCGATCTCGTCCAGCACCTCGGGGACCGGCTCGGTCATCACCATGTGGCTCGAGGTCAGCGTCAGCCGCCGGCGCAGCGGCGGCAGCGCCTCCTGGGCCCCGCCGGCCGCGAGGACCGCATGGGCCGCCCGCACCGATCCTCCGGCGGTCCTGATCGTGACCCCGTCGCGTCCCACCTGCACGCCCAGCGCGCGCGAGCCCTCGAAGACCTCGACGCCGGACGCGATCAGCTTCGCTCGCAGCCCGAGCGCCAGCCGCGCGGGGTTCACCGTGGCCGAGCCCGGGAAGAACGCGCCCGCGCGGAACATCGGCGACGCGCACCGCGCCTCCACCGCGGCCTCGCCCAGGACCTCGACGGCGCCGGGCTCGTCCATCCGGCCGCATGCCTCGACCGTCGGCAGCCAGGTGTCGTCGTGGGCAGGCGCCGTCGAGACCTGCAGGTAGCCACCGCGCCGGTACCAGGCGTCGACGCCCTCGGCCTCGCACCACGTGCCGATCTCGTCCACGGCGCGCTGCGCGGCCCGGGCGACGCCGATCGCGCCCAGCTCGCCGAAGCGCGGCCGCATCGAGGGCAGGCTGAACCACATCGAGTTGACGAAACCGCCGTTGCGGCCGCTGGGACCGTGCCCGCACACGCCCGACTCGAGCAGGACCACTCGCGCCTCGGGCTCGGCCTCGCGCAGGAGCCAGGCGGTCCACATCCCTGCGAAGCCGCCGCCTACCACCACCGTGTCGGCAGTCCGGTCGCCGGCGAGCGCCGCCTGCGGCTCGGTCGCGGGCTCCTGCGCCAGCCACCACCCCTGCGCGTCGTGAATCACGCCGGGCAGTTTGTCACCGGATCTCGGCGAGCCGCCGCTCGAGGAAGCGCCGCTCGGCGTCGGAGCCGACCAGCTCCAGCGCGCGGGCGTACGCCTCGCGGGCCTCGTCCGTGCGGTCGAGCCGCCGGAGCAGCTCGGCCCTGGTCGCGTGCAGGTAGTGGTAGCGGTCGAGCTCGAGGTCCTCGACCAGCGCGAGAGCGGCCTCGGGGTCGCCGGCCTCGGCGATCGCCACCGCCCGGTTCAGCTCGACCACCGGGGAGCCGGCGATCCGCGCGAGCTCGCCGTAGAGCGCGGCGAGCTGCGGCCAATCCTGCGGCTCGTCCGCGTGCAGCGAAGCGATTGCCGCCTGGAGCACGTAGAGGCCGCGGCCGCCGAGCGCCAGCGCGCGGTCGAGCGCGGCGCGGCCCTTCGCGATCCGGTCCTGGTCCCAGAGCGAGCGATCCTGGTCCGCGAGGAGGACGATCGTGCCGTCGGCGAAGCGCGCCTCGCGCCGGGCGTCGTTGACCAGCATCAACCCCAGCAGCCCGTGGACCTCGTGCTCGTCGGGCATCAGCTCAACGAGCGCTCGCCCCAGGCGGATCGCCTCGGCCGCGAGGTCAACGCGCCCGCCATAGCCCTCGTTGAAGATCAGGTAGACCACGGCGAGCACGGCCGCGAGGCGGTCGGGGAGCAGGTGGGCCGGCGGGACGCGGAACGGGATGCCGGCCGCCTTGATCTTGCCCCGGGCGCGGACCAGCCGCTTCGCCATCGTGGGCTCCTCGACGAGGAAGGCGCGGGCGATCTCGGTGGTGCTCAGCCCGCCCAGCGTCCGCAGCGTGAGCGCGACCTGGGCCTCGAGCGCGAGCGCCGGATGGCAGCACGTGAACACGAGCTCGAGCCGCTCGTCCGGGATCGCCGTCGCTTCGAGCTCGTCCTCCATGGCTTCTGGCACCTCGAGCAGATGGGTCTTGGCAGCGAGCGTCCGGTCGCGGCGGATCCGGTCGATCGCGCGGTTGCGCCCGGTCGTCACCAGCCAGGCGCGCGGGTTGGCAGGGGTCCCGTCCCGGGGCCAGCGCTCAGCCGCGGCCGCGAACGCCTCCTGAGCGGCCTCCTCGGCGAGCTCGAAGTCGCCGAGGTAGCCGATCAGGCTGGCTAGGACGCGGCCCCACTCGTCGCGGAAGACCTGGTCGAGGATGCCTACGACTCCTTGAGCGGCCGCACCTCGACGGCTCCGCCGAGTCGCGCCGCCGGAACGCGCGACGCGAGCTCGATCGCGGCGTCGACGTCGTCCGCCTCGAAGAACAGGTACCCGCCGAGCGCCTCCTTGACCGCGACAAACGGCCCGTCGGTGGTCAGCGTCCTGCCGTCCTGCACGCGGACGGTCGTCGCCGTCTCGGGCTCCTCCATCCAGACGCCGGGGGTGACGCCGGGCGTCTCGCTGAGCGCCTTCCAGTCGGCGGGAAGCGCCTTCTGCTCCTCATCGGACACGCGCTCCCACGCCTCTGGCGGCGGTTGCTGGATCAGCAGCATGTACTTCACGGCTTCCTCCTTGTTGGGATGGTCCCCTCTTGGACGAACGGAGGACTCGGAAGAGGACAGCCTCAGGCTAGATCCAGATGAGCTAGTGCGAGGTCTCCGACGCACGCGCCTGGTGGCGCTCGATCAGCTCGCGCTGCACGGAGCGCGGCTCGCCGATCGTGGGGCGTCGCTCCCAGTCGCCGTCCTCGCGCAGCTCCCACGAATTCACGTTGTCCGCGAGCGAGCGGTCCAGCACGTCGACGAGCTCGGCGCGCGCCTTCGCGTCCTCCACGGGCACCACCAGCTCGACGCGCTTGTAGAGGTTGCGGGGCATCAGGTCGGCCGATCCGATGTAGATGCGCTCGTCCTCGCCCGGGCGCTCGAAAGAGTAGATCCGCGAGTGCTCGAGGAAGCGGCTGACGACCGAACTGACCTCGATGTTCTCGGAGACGCCGGGCACACCCGGACGGAGGGCGCAGATCCCGCGCACGTTGATCTGGACGTCCACGCCCGCCTGCGACGCGCGGTAGAGCGCCTGGATCGCCTTCGCGTCGAGCAGCGAGTTCATCTTCAAGCGGATCCGGGCTGGGTGCTCGGGACTGTGGGCCGCGATCGTGCGGTCGATCTCGGCCAGGATGCTCTCGGCGAGGTTGTGGGGCGCGATCAGCGCCTTGCGGAAGCCGCTCGGGCGGGCGTAGCCGGTCAGGTAGTTGAACATCTCGGCGATGTCCGACCCGAGGTCCTGGTCGCAGGTGAAGAGCCCCAGGTCCGTGTAGATCCGCGCCGTCTTCGGGTTGTAGTTGCCGGTCCCGATGTGCGCGTAGTGCCGGACGCCGTCGCCCTCGCGCCGGGCCACCAGCACGCACTTGACGTGGGTCTTCAGGGCTGGGATCCCGTACACGACGTGAACGCCCGCCTGCTCGAGCTTCTTCGCCCAGGTGATGTTCGCGCGCTCGTCGAAGCGCGCCTTCAGCTCCACCATGCAGACCGCCTGCTTGCCGCGCTCCGCCGCGGCGATCAGCGACGGGACCAGCGGCGAGTCGTCGGAGGTGCGGTACACGGTCTGCTTGATCGCCAGCACGTCCGGGTCGGCGACGGCCTGGCGCACGAATCGCTCGACCGAGGTCGTGAACGAGTCGTATGGGTGGTGGACGAGGATGTCGCCCTCCCGCATCGCCGCGAACACGTCCGCGTCCTGGCCGTCCTCGCCGAGCAGCCGCGGCTGCGTGACCGGGGCGTGCGGCGGATCGCGCAGCTCGCTCGGCAGGCCCTTGATTCCGTACACGTCCCAGAGGTCTCCCAGGTCGAGCAGCCCGTTGACCTCGTACGCCTCGCGCTCCTCGAGGCCCATCGCCGTGACCAGCTGCGAGCGCAGCCGGGGGTCCATCCCGGCCTCGACCTCGAGCCGCACGACCTCGCCGAAGCGGCGGCGGCGCAGCTCCTCCTCGACCGCCTGCAGCACGTCGTCGGCCTCGTCCGACACGTCGTAGTCGGTGTCGCGCGTGACCCGGAAGAACGAGTAGCTCAGCACCTCCATCCCGGGAAACAGCGTCCCGATATTGGCGGCGATCAGGTCGTCGAGCGGAACGAGCGTGGCGCCGTTCTCGCCGATCGGCAGAAAGCGTCGCAGGAGCTCCTTCGGCACCTTCACCCGGGCCAGGACCTCGACGTCCTGCTCGGGGTCGCGCAGCCGCACCGCCAGGCTAAGCGACAGGTTCGAGATGTAGGGGAACGGGCGCCCGAGGCCGATCACCAGCGGAGTCAGCGCCGGGAAGACCTGGCGCTCGAACAGTCGTGCCAGCTCGTCGAGCTCATTCGGCGAGGCCTCGGCGATCGGGAGGATGCGCACGCCGTGCTCGGCAAGCTCCACGCGGAGGCCCTTGAAGCAGGCGCTCACGCGGTCGCGCTGCTCGATCACGCGCTCGTGGATCGCGGCCACGATCTCGGTCGCGCTCATGCCGTCGGCGCCGCGGGCGTCGCGCCCGGCCTCGATCTGGTCCTCGAGGTTGGCGACGCGAACCATGAAGAACTCGTCCAGGTTCGATTCCCAGATGGCGCAGAACTTGATCCGCTCGAGCAGCGGCAACGAATCGTCCTCGGCCAGCTGCAGCACGCGGTCGTTGAAGTCGAGCCACGAGAGCTCCCGGTTGAAGTAGAGGTCGGGATGCTCCAGGTCCGTTGCCTCGGCCGCTGACTCAGGGGCGCCGTTCGCCGAAACCTCGACGGTGTCGAGCTCGAGCGTGTCGCCCGTAGTGGGAGTGGGTTCCATTGGCCGACCACGGATGGTAGTCCTCGGCGGCGGGTCGCCCGGTGAACGGGGGGTGAAGGCGCAACCGGCCGCTCAGGGCTGGATGGCTACGCGGCGCGGATGATCGGCGCCGGGGCGACTGGGTCGCCGCCGAGGGCGGGACCGCCGGTGCGCTCGGCGCGTGCGAGCACGCGGTCGTAGCCCGCGGCGAGCTGCTCGAACGCGGCCTCCCAGGTCCGGCCCCGGACCTCGGCCAGCGCCGAGCGCGAGAGCCGCTCGCGCAGGAAGGGCGACGCCGCGAGCTGGGCGACCGCGGCCGCGACCTCGTCGGCGTCGGCCTCGACCAGCCAGCCGGAGTGGCGGTCGCGGATCAGCGACACCGGGCCGCCCTCGGCGACGGCGATCACGGGCAGGCCGCTGGCCTGCGCCTCGGCGATCACCTGGCCGTAGGTGTCGGTTCGCGAGCAGAAGAGGAACAGGTCGGCGCTGGCGTACGCGTGGGCGAGCTGCTCGCGGTCGAGCCAGCCCAGGAACGTGGCGCGGTCGCCGAGCCGAGCCCGCAGCGTGTCCTCCTCGGGACCGCCCCCCGCCAGCAGCAGGTGCAGCCGCGGGTCGCGCCGGTGCGCCCGAAGGAACCCCTCGGCGAGCAGTTCCGCGCCCTTCTCCTTCGTCAGCCGGCCGGCGTAGAGAACCTTGATCTCGCCCGGATACGCGCCGGGGTCGCCCTTGGCCGGGTCGTACAGGGCCAGGTCGACGCCGCGCGCCCAGCGGCTGATCCGCTCGCGCTCGACCCCGAGCGCGGCCAGCGAGTCGTCGGACGCCGGGCTCGGCGAGAGCACCACCTCGCACTGGCGGTAGAAGAGCGACAGGGCCATGCGCACGCCCGCCTCGAGCGCGGGATCCTGGCTGCGGAGGCCCGCGTAGGCCGCCAGCTCGGTGTGGTAGCTGCCGATCAGCGGCTTCTCGCCGATCCGCGCCGTCAGCGCGGCGCCCACGCCGGCAGGCCCGGGCGACGAGAGGTGGATCAGGTCGTAGCGTCCCTCGGCCAGGGTCTCGACCAGCTCGGGCACGCTGGGGATCCCGATCTGCATCCCGGCGTAGAAGGGGACCTCGATCTCGGCGACGGCGGGCAGCCGGCGGTCGACCCGCGAGTCGGTGCCGATCACCTCGACGTCGTAGCCGGGCACCCCGTGCTCGCGGATCCGCTCGATGGTGTGGCTGACGCCGTGCATCGAGCCGACGGCGTCGACGACCAGGGCGACCCGCCGCGGCTCGCCCTCGCGCGTCGACAGCTTCGCCTTCTCGTTGCCCAGGATCGTCGTCGCCGGGACGTACGGGATCGTGGGGAGCGACGCCTCGAACAGCGCCGTCGCAGCCTCCGCGTAGCCCGAGCGGCGCTCGACGGCGGCGGATACGCCCGCCACCGCCTCGCGGAGCTTGCGCTCGTGGATCCGCTTCGCGCGGCGGAACATCTCCGAGTGGCTGAACTCGTCGTCCTTCATCAGCGCGATGAGCGCCCGCGGGTCGGCCGGCAGGTCGACCGAGGCGAGCCAGGCGCGCAACAGGGCGGTCGCGTCGGTGGCGTCCAGGTTGGCCCGCGCGTCGCCGCCGCGCTCTCCCCCGTCGGCGACGACGCGCTCGGCGATCTCGAGGACCGCGGCCGGATTCACGGGTCCAGTCGCGGTCACCTCGCCCTCCCGAATCAGCGAGCGCGTCGCCAGCGCCAGGGCAGCGTGCGCCCACTTGGCCGCGCTTCCCTGGCTGCCGCACGCGGTCGCCCGGCCCTCCCGGACGTGCGCCAGAAACTGTTCCGGCGAGGACGCGGGCGCCGCCTCGGTGTACGTGCGCCCGATGTCCACGCCGGCGTGGTCGTCGGAACCCCCGATCCCCGTACCGCCGTGGGTCTCGATGTAGACCGCGGCGGGCATGTTCAGCTCGCGAGCGCGCGAGCCGTTGCGGACCTCCCAGATCGGGAAGAGCTGCGCGAGGCGTCGCCGGTGCCGCGCCTGGAGCGGAGCGCCGACGTGGAAGAACGGATGCGCCAGCGCGCACGCGATCTCGTGCTCGTGGAGGTATGCCGCACAGGTCTCCAGGTCGCGCGCGTGCGCCTGGAGGAACTCGTGATCGTCCGGTGTGATCCCGTAACAGAGCACGTGGACGGCCTGGGGCTCGCCGGCGAACCAGGTGGTCAGCTCCTCGGAGACGAACGCGTCGGACCGGTCGGCGATCTGAAGCGCCCCGTCGATCGTGTCGTGATCGGTGATCGTGACGAAGTCCATGCCTCGGGACTTCGCGAGCTCATAGACCTCCTCGGGCGGCGTGGCGCACTCCGGAAGGCCGATGCTGCGTTGGATCCCGAGCTTCGCGAGCTCGGAGGCCGTCGAGTGACAGTGCATGTCAACGCGGACGGTCTGACTGGGAATCATCGTTGCTCCCTCGAGTAGCAATTTGCCTGCATTTGGACGATTCCAGCTTGAAGCCGGTCCAGGCAGGGGCGGTTACCAGCCGGAGAACGGGACGTGAATCCGTCGTGAACGACGCTTCACTCGCTGATAACCGGTTGTGAGCGAGTCGCTGCCACCGTTGGTGCGTGGCCGCGACGCTCGAGCGGGACGCTGGAACGGTGCGACTCGCCCGCGGCCGGCTGCTGGTCGAGGTGGACCTCGACCCGTTCGTGATCAGGATCAGCCGCGACGGATGCCCGGTGGTGGAGGAGCTTCGGCTCGGACTGCGTGAGGGGAAGGGCGCCGAGCGGCTGATCCAGATCACCGAGGGAGTGCTGCCCGAGGAGACCTGGGCCGAGCGCGAGCCGCTGGCCTCGGCGGTGGCTACTGAGGACGAGGAGATCCCCGGCGGCGGCGTCAACCTGCGCGCTCAGGTGGACGGCCGCGAGGCGATCGTCCGGGTGGCGGTGCCGGCGGCGGAGCGGGTCCTGGTCGAATTGCGGGCGGATCCGGCGCCCTTCCGGCTCGAGGCCACGTGGAGTGCGGCCACTGGCGAGCACGTGACGGGCGCGGGCGCCCGGCATTGCCAGCCGTTCGACCAGCGCGGCCGGCGGATCCGCCTTGGCGCCGACCGCCGCTACACCGGCCCGGACTGCCCCGAGGACATGCTCGACCAGGGCGGCGTTCCGCAGGGGGACTACGTCCCGGTGCCATGGCTGCTCTCCAGCGCCGGCTGGGCCGTGTGGTCGGAGACCTGGGGAGCGGGGGTAGATCTCGACCTCCGCGGCGCCGAGCACGCCCTCTCGCAGCGCGCCGCCGCCGGCCCGCTGCGGCTCCACTTCCTCTGCGACCCGACGCCCGCCGCGCGGCTGCGCCGCTACGTCCGCATGACCGGCATGCCGCCGGTGCTCCCCGAGTGGGGCTACGGACACTGGAAGAGCCGCGACGTGTACGAGCACCAGAGCGACGTCGAGGACGACTGGCACGGATACCGCGAGCACGACCTGCCGCTCGACGCGGTCGTGATCGACTCGCCGTGGGAGACGCAGTACAACAGCTGGCGCTTCAACCCCCACCAGTTCCCGGACGCGAAGGGGCTGATCGAGGGGATGAGGGCCGACGGTGTGCGAACCGTCGTCTGGGTGACGCCGTGGACGAACCTGGATTCGTCCGACGGCCAGCGACCGCAGGATCCGGAGTCGGAGCGCATGCACTCGCGACCGGCCGACAACTACTCGGAGGGCGCGCTCGCCGGACACTTCCTGCGCGGGCGCGACGGCAAGCCGTGGGTCGGGCGCTGGTGGATGGGCACCGGCTCGATCGTCGACTTCACCTCGCCGGCCGCCCGTCGCTGGTGGCAGCGCCAGGCGCGCGGCGTGCTCGAGATGGGCGTGGAGGGGATCAAGGCCGACGACGGCGAGGGCTACTACGTCCCGCTCGACGGCCGGTTCGCCGACGGGCGCACGGGCGCCGAGGCCGCCTGGGCGTTCGGCGGCCTCTACCGCCGGACGATGCAGGAGGTGCTCGACGAGGTCCACCCCGGGAAGGGGGTCCTGTTCGGGCGCTCGGGCTGGACCGGCCAGCAGGCGACCGGGATGCTCTGGGGCGGCGACCAGGTATCCGATTGGTGGTCGCTGCAAACGCTCGTGACCGCGACGCTCACGGCGGCCGCCAGCGGCTTCTCGAACTGGTCGCACGACGTCGGCGGGTATCTCGGGCGCAAGCTGGTCGAGCGCTGCCCGAAGGAGCTGCTCCTGCGCTGGGCGGCGTTCGGCGCGCTCACGCCGCTGATGCAGGCCCACGGCCGCTTCGAGCAGGAGGCCTGGCGCTACGACGCCGAGACGCTCCGGATCTACCGCGAGCTCGTGCTGCTGCACGAGCGGCTGGTGCCGTACATCCGCGCCGCGGCGGCCACGGCGGCGCGCAGCGGCCTGCCGATCACTCGGCCGCTCTGCCTCGCCGACCCCGCCGACCCGCGCGGCTGGACCCTCAACGACGCCTACCTCTTCGGCCCGGCGCTCTGGGTGGCTCCGGTGCTCGAGATGGGTGCCCGCGAGCGCCGCGTCTACCTGCCCCGGGGCGAGTGGCTCGATTTCTGGAGTGGCCAGCCGACCGTCGGGGGGCACGACACGATCGCGCCGGCGCCGCTCGACCGGATCCCCCTATGGGTCCGGCGGGGGTCGATCGTGGTCACCTATCCCGCGGCGCATGTGGCCGCCGGCCTCGGTGACACGCCGGAGTCCCAGCGGCCGCTGGAGGCGACGCTCTGGGGCAGACCGAAGAGCGGTCGCGCCAAGGCGCGACTCGCCGACGGAACCGAGATCCGCTGGGAGTCCGGGCACTGGTTCGCGCCACCTGGGCGCGAGGTCGCGTTCGCCGAAACCGAGCCTCGCTAGCCCGGTCCCGCCGCAATCGCCGCCCGGACCTCGGACTCAACGGGCTGCTGGTCGAAGCTGTCGAGGCACCAGGTTGCGCCCGCCGCGACCCAGGGTTCGAGCTCCGTCCCCGGCGCGTTCTCGACGACGAGGTCGAACCGCCCGGAGGCGCCCCCGCGCAGCGTCCCGATCTCGTCGGCGATCTCCGCCAGCGCGTCGGGGCCGGTGAGCTCGATCGGGAAGAACCCGTCCCAGCGGCTGGCTCGTCGGACCGGCGGCTTGCTCGGCCAGCGGCCCGCGACCCACACGGGGATCCGCGGACGCTGGACGGGGACAGGCTCGAACTCGCCGGCCCAGAACCGCGTCAGCCGCTCGAGGCCGTCGTCGAGGAGCCGCGCCCGCTCACGCGGGTCGACCACCTCGCCGAAGGGCTCGAGCTCACCGTTTTGCGTGCTCCCCAGTCCCACGCCGAGGACCAGCCGGCCGTTGCTCAGATGGTCCAGGGTCGTCGTCTCGCGGGCCACCTTCTGGACCCGCCGACGCGAGAGCGGGGTGACCAGAGGGCCGAGGCGCAGCCGCTCGGTGGCGCACGCGCACGCGCTCAACGCGACCCAGGGGTCGGCCACCGCGCGGGTTGGAGCGCGGTACCTGATGTGGTCCCAGACGAAGAAACCGTCCCATCCGCGCTCCTCGGCGCCGCTGGCAAGCTCGGCCAGGAGCCGCGGATCCGAAAGCTCATCGAAGGGCGCCAGGAAGATGCCGCGCTTGACCGACATCGCCGCCCGCTCCGATCCACCGCCCACTATGGGGCGAGCGGCCTCCCCGGGTCCTCCAGCCAGGCGTTGAACAGGGCCGGCACGGCGGCGCCCGTGACCTCCGCGATCTTGGCGCGGAAGTCATCGGTCGTCGCCGCCCCGCCCGCGTGATCGGTCGCCCACTCGACCAGGATCTCGAAGAAGTCGTCGTCGCCGACAAGCTCGCGCAGGACCTGCAGCGCCATCGCGCCGCGGTCGTAGACGGTCCCGTCGAACATCTTCTCGGGCCCTGGGACCACCGCGGGCGGCGGGTTCCAGAAGTCGTCGTCGCCCGCGCCGTGGTCTGCGTAGAGCCGGTCGAAGCGATGGGCCGCGGTCTCCCTGCCGCGATCCTCCGCGTAGAGCCACTCCATGTAGGTCGCGAACCCCTCGTTCAGCCAGATCTGGTCCCAGGTGGCGGGCGAGACGGAGTTGCCGAACCACTGGTGCCCGAGCTCGTGGACGACCAGGCTCTGCGAGGGAGGCCCGGGGTAGTACGGCCGCCCCTGGGTTTCGAGCGCGTAGCCCAACCCCGCCGGGTCGATGACGCCGCCGGTGGCCGCGAACGGATACGGCCCCGCGACGTCGTCGAGGAACGCGTGCGCACGACGGCTACGCGCCTTCAGCCTTCGCAGCTGCCGGGGTGCCAGCTCTCGGGCGACAGCGGCCAGGTATTGATCACCACCGATCCGATCGCGGTCGACGCGGAACTTCCCGATCGCGATCAGCGCGAGGTACGTGGCCATCGGCCCGTCTTCCTCCCAGACCGTGGTCACCTTGCGGCTGGTACGCCTGCGGTCCACGAGGCGGCCGTTCGAGATGCCGATCGCCGGCCGCGGGGTCGTGATCGCGATCCGGAACGACGCCTTGTCCGTGGGATGGTCGTTCGAGGGCAGCCACGCGGGCGTTCCCCGGGGCTCGCCGAGCGCCAGCGCACCGTCGGGCGTCGTGGTCCACCCCTCCGACGAGCCGTCGGGATCGACGACCTGGTCGGGCTTGCCGGCGTAGCGAACCTCGACGGCGAATCCGGCCTCATCCGCGAGCGGGACGGCCGGCGTGATCACGAGCTCCGGGCGGTCGTGCTCGAACGCGGCCGGCGCGCCGTCGACCTTCACAGCCCTGACCTCCGGCCCGCGGTAGTCGAGGTTGAACCGCCCGAGCGGTGGGCCACCCGTGTCGACGCTCGCGTCGATGAGCGCTCGCATCCGTAGCCGCTCGGTGCGCGGGCTATATCGGAGGCGGAGGTCGTACGAGGCGACCTGATAACCGCCGTTGCCGGCGTTGGGGAAGAACGGGTCGCCCACTCCTCCGGCGCCCTCGATCGGCTCGACGCCCGCGCCGGCGCTCGGCGAGCCCAGGCCGAGCGCCACGATCGCGATCGCCGCCGCCAGGCCGCCTGTGACTCCCGCCCTCACGCTCATCCGGTGCCCGGAGCGCGCGTGCCCTAACCGCCCGGGCCGGCGGCCTGGCGGGCCACGCGCAGCTCTTCGGCGGCGCGCCGGGCACGGTCGGCAGCCTGGCGCTCGGCACGCTCGGCCGCGGCCAGCTCCTCCGCCGCCCGCGCGGCGCGCTCGCGCGCCTCGTGTCGCTCGCGCGCCTCGATCAGGGTCCGGTCGGCGGCGCGCTCGAGCCGCTCCCACGTGCCGGCGCGCTCCTGCTCCGTCCAGAACTCGCGGAAGCGCTCGAACAGCAGGCGCCGTCGTGCTTCGACGTACACGGCCAGCACCTCGAGCCCGCGGTACGCGGTCCGGTGCGGCGCTCGGGCGGCCAGCGCCGGATCGAGGTCGCCGGCGTCGCCGGCACGCTCGCGCACCGCGCCCGCGTCCGCGCTGCGAAGCTCGGCCAGGTGGTGCTCGACGCGCGGCAACATCTCGTCGCAGTCGTGCAGCTCGCCGAGGACGTCCTGCAGGTCCTTCGCGCGGCGCCGGGCAGTCGTGCCCGCGCGCCCGAAGCAGATCTCCGTGGCCTCGAGGATGTAGCGGAGGCGCTTGGCGGCGATCCGCATGTCGTGCTGCTCGACCATGCAGTCCTCGTGCAGCGCCGCCGGCACGAACGAGTAGAGCTCCTCCAGGCGCACCCGGACGATGCGCGCGGCGTTCTCGGCCAGCGGCCCCTGCGGGTCGAGCTTCTTGACCTTGCGGGCCTTCATCCCGCACCCGTGTAGGGATCGCCGCCGTTCACCGAGACCGGCGCCGGCGGCTGGGCGCCCTCGCGCTCGGCCGCCGCCACCAGCGAGTCCAAGCGCTCGCGCAGCGCCTCGAGGCGCGCCGAGTCGACGAACCCGGCGAGGTCCTCGTTCGCCTCGGCCTGCTCCGAGCGAAGCTTCGTGACGAGCGACTCGATCCCGGGCCGGTCGGGCGCCGCCAGTTCCCGCCCGAAGTCCTCGAGCGTCGCGATCGTCACATCGCGATCGCGCCGCTCGCCCAGCGCGTCCGCGATCGCCTTGACCTCGCGCAGCGCGCCCTTCAGCTCGTCGGCGGGAAAACACGGCTTGAAGACCTCGAGGGCGGCGCGCAACCTGCGCGTCGCGACCCGCATGTCGTGCACGCGCTCGATCTCGCCCATGTCGAGGACCCCGGTCGCGTGCTCGACCACCTCCGCGGCGCGCACGGCAACCACGCGGGCCGCCGCCGCCGCGTACGGCATGTCACGGTCGATCCCGACGATGTCACGCGCCTTGGCCACGGACTGGAGCGTACGCCGGATCGAACCTCGGATGCAAGGCGAGCGAGAAGCGAGGCTGGCTAGGACGCAGGTCGATCGCCGAAGCGAGCTTGGCTCGATCCCAAGTGAGCGAGGCGATCGGCCGAGGACGACGCCAGGCGACGCTTATCGCCCGCCTTATGCGGCGAGGCGTTCTATGGGGGCGCCGTTGGCGCTGCCGTTGAGGAGGTCGAGGATGATCCCCTCGCGCAGGCCGCCCTTGCCGATCTGCAGCGGCTGGCCCAGCAGCTCGGAGAGCTTCTCGAGCAGCAGAACGCCGGCGGGAAGGATGCGCACCCGCCGCGGGTCGAGCTCGAAGCGCTTGGCGACGTCGGCGATGGGGTCGCCCGCAAGCACGCGCACGCCGCGCTCCAGCGTCTCGTACTCGAGCACCGCCCCGACCAGGGTGCGTAGCGAGGTCGCGCTGCCGCCGACCGCCACCGCCTGGTCGGGCTTTGGCACGTCGACGTCCGCGAAGAAGTCGTCGATGTGGTCGCGGAGCTTGCGGATCTCGCTGGCCGACGGCGGGTCCTTGTGGAGGAAGTCGTCGGTCAGGTACCCGGAGCCGATCTTGAACGACTTCACCCAGTGGACGCCCTCGGCGACGGTCCCGATCACGATCTCGCTGGAGCCACCGCCGACGTCCACGACCCCGATGTCGCCCTCGACCGGATGACCGAGGGTCTTGGTCGCGCCGACGAAGGCCAGGCGGCCCTCCTCGTGCTCGGAGAGGACATCGATCTCGACCTGCGCGATGCGCTCGATCTCCTTGACCGCCTGCTTGCAGTTCTTCGCCTCGCGGATCGCCGCCGTGGCGACCGTGCGGATCGCCTCGGCGCCGAGCTCCTGGGCGAGGCGAACCTGGGTGCCGACAACGTCTGCGACCTCGGAGACCTTCTCCGAAGAGATGGTTCCCTCGCGCTTCGTGTCGGCGCCGATCTGCGTGTAGGCCCGCTGCTCCATGACCTTGCGGAGCTGGCCCTCCTGCGGCTCGGCGACGAGCACGCGCGTGGTGTTCGAGCCGATGTCGATAGCCGCGCAGAGCATCGTCTAAGTCAGGGTACGAGTCTCGCAGACCGAACGGACACGCACGGCCGGAAACTCCCGCAATAACCGCATGTTCACAACCCGTTCACCCATGATTCACCCGACCACGCCCACCGGTGCGGACGATGGTGAGCAATGTCCCTGCAAGAGCCGACAATTTCGGGACTCGAGGCAGCGGGGGCAACAGCTTCCGAACCACTCGCGGGGCGCCTCGGGCTCACCGTCCCGCACGAGTGGTGGCCGTCGGCCCACCTGCTGAAGTCGTTCGAGGCCGCGGGTTTCAGCTACGCGCAGGTCGACGCGCCACCCGATTCGGTCCTCAGCGATACCCGTCTCTGTACCCAACACGCGATCGCGCTGGGACAGGCGCTGGCGACGACGGGCCTCGGAGCGATCCTCCACGCGCCGGCCGGGCTGCGCATCGGAACCCCGCACGGCGATCGCGCGATGGACGGCCTGATCGACTACGCGGCCGAGGTCGGCGCCGCCCAGATCGTCTACCACGCGCTGGCGCTGCCCGACGAGCCGGAGAGCGAGGACCGGCTGCGCTTCGAGGTGCGCTCGCTCGGCCGCGCCGCCCGCCGTGCGGAGGACCTGAACCTGCGGGTCGCGGTCGAGAACCTCGCGCCGCTCTACCCCGGAATCGAGACCCTCTCATCGAACCCGATGAGCCTGCGCGGACTCGCGCATCGCCTGGATTCCGAGGGCATCGGCGTGTGCCTCGACCTGGGCCACGCCCACGTCGTCGCCGAGCTCCGCCGCACCTCGCTCGAGCGCTTCATCGAGCCGGTGCTCGACGCCGTCACGCTGTTCCACGCCCACGACAACTTCGGCGCGCGCCGGGGCGACGGCGACGGCGACGCGCTCGGCGTGGATCCGCTGCGGCTCGACCTGCACCTGCCGCCCGGCCGCGGCACGCTGCCCTGGCACGCGATCGGCCCGCTGATCTCCGCGCACCGCGCGCCGGTCATGCTCGAGGTCCACCCGCCGTACAGGCCGCGGGCGGCGGAGCTTCGCGAGGACGCCGCGCTCCTGATCAGCGCCGTCTGAGCGGCGCTATTCAAGCCGGCTCAACAACGCCGGGGCTCGGCTTCGGGCTTCGCCCTCCGCCTCACTGCGCGGGTGCGGTGAGCGGGCTCTGCTCGGGGTGCGAGGCGTCCTCGAACTCCCGGAACAGGCCGGTCACGACGTAGGCGATCTGCTCGCCGATGTCGACGGCGTTGTCGCCGATGCGCTCGAGCGCCCGCGCGACGAGGATCATCGTCATCGCCCACTCGCGGCGATCGTGGTCGTCGCCGATCTCGATCGCGATCTGGAAGCACTCCTTGTTCAGGTTGTCCACCACGTCGTCCTGGCGGACGAGGTCACGCGCGAGCTCGACGTCGCGCTCGGAGAACGCGCGCTTCACCTGCGTGATCAGCGAGCGGACCTGCTTGCCCATCGTGAAGATGTTCTTCTCCATCCGCTCCTCGGACGGCGGCTCGTGACCGACGATCGGGATCATCTTCGCGATGTTCACGCACTGATCGCCCATCCGCTCCATGTTCTTCATCACATGCAGAAGGGCGGCGATCAGGCGCAGATCGCTGGCAACGGGTGCCTGCCTCGCGATCATCGTCAGCAGCCGCTGGTGGATTTCAAGGTAGCGGCCGTCCAACACGTCGTCTTCGATAACGATCAGCTGCGCCAGCTCGGTGTCCTGGTGCTGAACCGCCTCGATCGCGCGGTCGAGCGACTGGACGACCAGGTCGAGGCCCTCCAGTGCCCGCTGCTCGAGCGCCTGCAGTTCCTCCTGGTAGTGCAACCGTGCCTCCTCCGGCATCCCTCGAACGCCTTCCCTAGCCGACCTTGCCCGAGACGTAGTCCTCGGTGCGCTTGTCGGTTGGGTTGGTGAAGATCTTCTCGGTCTGGTCGTACTCGATCACGCGGCCCCAGCGGTTCTTCTCGTCCGAGTCGAGCTCGACGATCAGGAACGCGGTCATGTCGGAGACGCGCGCCGCCTGCTGCATGTTGTGGGTGACGATGATGATCGAGTACCGCTCCTTGAGGTCCATCATCAGGTCCTCGATCTTGCCCGTCGAGATCGGGTCGAGGGCCGAGCAGGGCTCGTCCATCAGGATCACGTCGGGCTCGACCGCCATGCAGCGCGCGATGCACAGGCGCTGCTGCTGCCCGCCGGACATGCCGAAGGCGTTGTCTTCGAGCCGGTCCTTGACCTCGTCCCAGAGCGCGGCGCCGCGCAGCGCCCTCTCGACGATCTCGTCCATGTTCCCGTCCATGCCGAGGATCCGGGGGCCGAAGGCGATGTTGTCGTAGATCGACTTCGGGAACGGGTTCGGCTTCTGGAAGACCATGCCGATCCGCTTGCGGACCTCGACGGGGTCGATCTGCGGGTCGTAGAGGTTCTGGCCGTGGTAGATGATCTCGCCCTCGACCGAGGCCGCCGGGATCAGGTCGTTCATCCGGTTCAGGCAGCGGATCAGCGTGGACTTCCCGCAGCCCGAGGGCCCGATCAGCGCCGTGATCTGGTTCTGGGCGAAGCTGACGCTGACGTCGTCGACGGCGAGGTTGCCGCTGTAGCGGACGCTGACGTCCTTGAGGTCGAAGATCGACGCCCCGCTCTTGGGCGGCGAGCCGGCCGTCTTGTGGGTCTCGGCCACGGTCTGGGTCAGGTCGAAGCCCTTGGCCTCGTGCGCGTGCGCCTCAGCCTGGTCTTCTCGGGGTCAGCCACTGTCCGTTCCACCTTATCCACCTACCACTTCTGTTCGTATCGATTTCGTAGCCAGATCGCGACGGCGTTCATGGCGAGCAGGATCACCATCAGCACGATGATCGCCGCCGCCGCAAGCTCGTGGAGCGCAGTGTCGGAGTCCGCGGTCCAGCCGAAGATCGTGATCGGCAGGGCCGAGAACTCGCCCTCGATCAGCGAGTAGTTGGTGCTGGTCGCGAAGATCGTCGCCCCGACCACGATCAGCGGCGCGGCCTCGCCGATCGCGCGTGAGAGCGCAAGGATCGCGCCGGTGGCGACGCCCGGGATCGACGCGGGCAGGACCTGCTTCCAGATCGTCTGCCACTTGGTCGCGCCGAGCGCCATCGAACCCTCGCGAATCGAGGGCGGCACCGCGCGAATCGCCTCGCGCCCGGCGACGATCACAACCGGCAGCACCAGGAGCCCCAGGGTCAACCCTCCGGCGAGCGCGACGTTGCCCAGGCTCAGAGGCCCGCGCACCAGGAACGCCAGCCCCAGCACGCCGTAGACGATCGAGGGCACCGCGGCGAGGTTTTGGATGTTGACCTCGACGAACCGGGGGAACCAGTTCTCGCGGTTCGCGTACTCCTCCAGGTAGATCGCACTGGCGACGCCGACGGGGATGATGAACGCGGCGCAGACGAGCATCAGCAGAAGCGTGCCCACGATCGCCGGCTGGATGCCGGAGCTCGAGGGATCGATACGCGACGGCGTCTCCGTGAGGAACTCCCCGCTGAGGTGCGGGGCGCCCTCCAGCAGGATGTCGATCAGCAGCACGAGCAGGGTCAGGAGCGCGATCCCGAGCAGGAACAGCAGGCCGGCCGCGAACCCGATCTCCTTCAGCCGCGTCCGCGGGTCGCGCACGAAGGCGGTCCCGGGCATGCGAACCGCGGCGGCGTCGGCAGGCGGCGGGGCGGCCACTACTCGTATACCTCCCGGTACTTCCGCACGAAGCGGATCGCGACCATGTTCATCGCGAGCGTGAGCAGGAAGAGGATCAGGCCGCAGGCGAAGATCGCCTCGTAGCCGATCGAGCCGGCGGGGTTGTCGCCCTTGGCCGCCGATCCCATGAACGTCGTGATCGTCGCGAAGCCCTCGGTGGGGTTGACGCCGGCGTTCGGCGCCAGGCCGGCCGCGAGCAGCACGATCATCGTCTCGCCTACGCCGCGCGACACGCCGAGAACGATCGAGGCGACGATGCCGGAGATGGCCGCCGGAAAGACCACCCGGGTGGCCACCTGGCGCTTGGTCGACCCGAGCCCGTAGGCGCCCTCGCGCAGCCCCTGCGGGACCGCCCGCATCGAGTCCTCCGAGATCGAGGCGATCGTCGGCACGATCATGATTCCCATCACGATGCCCGCTGAAAGGGCATTGAAGATCTGGACGTGGATGCCGAGCGCCTGCAGGATCTCGGGCGTCACGAAGGTCAGGGCGAAGTAACCGAAGACGACGGTTGGGACCCCGACAAGCACCTCGAGGATCGGCTTGATGACCTTGCGGACCCTCGGGCTCGCGTACTCGCTCAGGTAGATCGCCGAGGCGAGCCCGATCGGGACCGCGACCAGGATCGCCACCCCCGTGATCAGGAAGGTGCCGTTGAGGAGCTTCCAGATCCCGAACTGCGGATCCGCGAACAGCGGGTTCCAGTCGCCGTCCGTGAAGAACCGGGTCCCGACCTCGTCGAAGAACGAGATCGCCTCGGTCAGGAGCGCGATGAGGATCGCGATCGTCGTCGCGACCGAGATCGCCGCGGCGAGCATCAGCACCGCACGGATGATCTCCTCGCCCCAGCGGCGGCGCTTGACGCCGAGAGGGGGCCACCCTCCCGGCGTCGAGCCTGTCGCCTGCGTGCCGGCTTCCACCGTTATCCGTCTTGCGGCATCAGCCGGCCTCGTCGAACCGGTTAGCCGACCGCCGTCTCCACGGCCGAGGTCGCCTCACCGGACTGCGTCTCGTCCATCGGCACGATCAGCGCGGCCTCGGCGATCGTGTCGTAGTTGTCGACGACGAACTGCATGAACGGGGCCACCGCGGGATTATCCGCGATCGCCTGCGCCGACGGGTACATGAACAGCGGCCGCGACAGCGGCGTGTAATCGCCCGACTGGATCGTCTCCGCGCTCGGAGCGATGCAGCCGTCGCCGGAGTCCACGGAGACGAGGCCCAGCGTGTCGGCGTTCTGCTCGTAGTAGGAGAACCCGAAGTAGCCGAGCCCGCCCTCGTCGCCGGCGACTCCGTTGACGAGCTGGTTGTCGTCCTCGGACGGCTGGTACTCCTTGCGGCTCACGCCCTCCTCACCGTTGATCACGTCGGTGAAGTAGTCGAACGTGCCGGAGTCGGTGCCGGGCCCGTAGAGGCTGACATCCGCGTCGGGGAGCGGCTCGCCGGTATCGGCGTCGTCGCCCAGCTCGCTGTAGTTCGTGACCTCGTCGGTCTCCCACAGCTGCTCGAGCTGGTCGGTCGTGAGGCAGCGAGATCTCAAGCGCCGGGTTGGTCGCAATCGGCGATGCCGTCGTTGGCCACCTGCATCTCGGTGTACTCGATCCCCTCCTTCTCGCAGACCGGGACCTCCTCCTTCGAGTCGATCGGCCGCGAGGCGTTGGAGATGTCGGTCTCGCCGGCGCAGAACTTCTCGAAGCCGCCGCCGGTGCCGGCCGCGCCCACGGTGATGCTGACGTCCGGGTTCTCCTCGGCGAACAGCTCCGCCGCCGCCTCGGCGAACGGCTGGACCGTGCTCGAGCCGTCGATGGCGATCGTGCCGGACGGTGCTTCGCCGTCAGAGCTGCTCCCGCCGTCGTCGTCATCGTCGCCGCAGGCCGCCACGCCAAAGGCGAGCAGGCCGCTGCAGCCGAGTGCGAGCAACCACTTCTTAGAGATCACGTGAATGGACTCCTCTTGGATAGATGGATCGTCGAGTGCAAGATTGGGGACGCGTTTGGGCGCGAAACAGCGCCGAACCACCCCGAAGTGCCGTCAGGCTGTCAGCGGGGCGTTGCAGTCTTGTTATCCGGATGGTGTAGACCTGTGAAAAAGGTGTGAACGAATGGACTCGAGGCAGGTGAAGGCAAGGACTCCGCGACGGACGGGCATGCCGCCGTCTCTGGCCGACGGCAGCCCGTCGGCGGTGTTCAGCGACGGCCGGCTCGAGATCCGGTCGGCGGACCGAGTGGTCCGCACCGACGGCCAGCACCTGCACCTCACTCCCGACCCAGCTCGGCCTGCTGGTCGAGCTGCTGCGCCACGCGGGCGTGCCGTGTTCCCGCGATCAACTCATGGCTGCCGTCTGGGGTCCCGGGCACGAGGCCGGCGCCCGGGCCGTGGACGTCTCGATCGCGAGGCTGCGGGCACAGCTGCGGCGGCGGATCCCCGGCATCGCCTACATCCACACGGACGTCGGCTGCGGCTACCGCTTCGCGCCTGAGCCGGCTGAGTGAGCTAGCTGCTCTTGATCCGCTCGGCCTTGAGCTCCGACAGCTCGCCGGCGAGATCCTCGTCGCCGAGCTCGGCGGGCGCGGGGGCGTCGGCGGAGCCCGGCACCTCGTGCTCCGGCTCGAAGCGGTAGCCGACGCCGAAGTGGGTGTGGATGTACGACCAGCCGGGCGAGTGCTTCTGGAGCTTGGCGCGGAGCTTGCGGATGAAGACGTCGACCGAGCGGTCGCCGTGGGCCATCGCGTAGCCCCAGACCCGCTGGTAGATCTCCTCGCGCTCGAGCACCTTCCCCTCGGCCTCGGCGAGGGTCTGGAGCAGCTCGAACTCGCGCCGGGTGAGGTTGATCGACCGGCCGGCGACGAACGCCTGGAACTGGTCTGCGCGGATCTCGAGCTCGGCCGCGACGACCGGGCCGACGTCGCCGCGCGGCTGGCTCCGGCGGCGGCGGCGGACGACGGCCTCGACCCGCGCCATCACCTCCTCGGGATGGCACGGCTTCGAGATCCAGTCGTCGGCTCCCAGGCGCAGGCCGCGTACGCGCTGCGCCACCGTCGAGCCCTGGCTGACGACGATCACGCCGAGGCCCGGCAGCATGCCGCAGACCCGTTCGAGGAACTCCCAGCCGATCGGACCGAGGACCGAGAGATCGACGACCAGCGCGTTCAGCTTCATCGCCACCAGCTCCTCGGGAGGCACGGTGCTGGAGAGCACGCGGTGCTCCCAGCCGGCGGCCTCGAGCCGCTTCGTCAGCACGCGAACGAAACCGCTGTCGGTGTCGATCACGGCGAGCCGGACTGTGCCTGGCTGTGCGTTCATGGCGGTTGCCGCACCGGGTGAGGCGAGCGGACCTTGCTGCCCCGGGTCGCGGTACGCACAATGGTAGTCGGCGCGTCCCCGGCGAAACCCCGCGTTCACAGAACTTTCACACCCCTTATCGGGATCTTTACGCACGTTGCGGGCCGGGAATCGAGACTTGGTTCTGCGAGATCCTCTCTCGTGCGGCGCGCGACCTTCAATCCCTGCCCCGGGTCGCGCGCTCTTCCTTGACCGAATGGCCGCCTCCGGGCGGCCATTCGCGTTAGCTGATCGTCCCCGTGGCGGCCAGCGCGATCACCAGCACGCCCAGCGGGATCCGGTAGAGGACGAAGATCGTCAGCGTGTGCGACGCGAGGTAGCGCAGGAGCCACGCGATCGCGGCGTAGCCGGAGACGAACGCCGCGAGCGTCGCGATCACCGTGGCGCCCGCGGACGCGGTGTCGCCCTCGCCGAGGTCACGCAGCTCGAACAGGCCGCTGAGGACGACGGCCGGCACCGACAGCAGGAACGAGTAGCGAGCCGCCGCCGCGCGATCGAACCCGCGGAACAGGCCGGCCGAGATGGTCGCGCCGGAGCGCGAGACGCCCGGGATCAGCGCCAGGGCTTGGGCGAAGCCGATGAAGATGCCGTCGCGCTGGTTGATCTCGGTCAGCTCGCGATGGCTGCTGCGGGCGCCGGCCCACTCCGCCGCGAGCATCACGAACGAGAACAGGATCAGCGCCGTGCCGATCAGGTAGAGGTCGCGCGCGCCCGACTCGATCTGGTCGCTGAACGCAAACCCGAAGATCGCGATCGGGATCGTCCCGAGCGCGATCAGCCAGCCAAGCTTGGCGTCGTGGCTCAGCCCGCGCCAGGGCGTCCCGAGCTCGCGCAGCCACGCCCGGACGATCGCCCACAGATCCGACCGGAAGTAGACCAGGACCGCCGCCATCGTCCCCAGCTGGATGACCGCCGTGAACGCCGCGCCCGGGTCCTCCCAGCCGAAGAACGCCGGGACGATCCGGACGTGCCCGCTGGACGAGATCGGCAGGAACTCCGTCAGGCCCTGGACGACGCCGAGCACGATCGCTTCCAGCCACGACATGAGCGGGGCATGGTATTGACGCGGTACTGTTCGGCCCGATGCGCACCCGACGCACGGTGATCCTCATCGGTCTCGCGCTGGCCTCGCTGCTGGCGCTGGCCCCGGTCGCGATGGCGGCCGACGGCGAGGGCCTCTATGGCCGCACCGACGACAAGGTGATCACCTTCTTCTCGTTCGGCGTGATCGCCTTCTTCGCGATCCTGGTGATCGTGCTCTCGATCGTCCAGCACCGCCTCGAGAGCCGCAAGGAGCGCGTCCGCGAGGACATCGAGCGCCTGCGCCAACCGTAGATACCTCCGCCGAGATGCTCCGCTTCGCGTCCGCTCTCGGCGGGTTAGGGCCTGTTGCTTGCCCGGCAGGTCGTAAGCCGCCCTACCGCGACTTCGTCGCTAGCCCGTACGAGCCTAGGATGGCGCCATGAGCGAGGTGTCATACGAGCGGGTCGGCGCCGCGGCGGTCCTGACGATCACGCGGCCCGAGCGGCGCAACGCGGTGGATGCGGCGACCGCGTTCGCACTCCGCGAGGCGTTCGACCGCTTCGAAGCGGACGACGGCGCGCGCGCGCTGATCCTCACCGGCGAAGGCCCGGAGGCGTTCTGCGCGGGCGCCGACCTGAAGGCCTTCGCCGAGGCGGCGAAGGACGGCGTCGATGCCGAGGGCTGGCTCTCGCACTTCCCGGACGGCCCGCTGGGCTTTACGCGGCTCACCCCGTCGAAGCCCGCGATCGCGGCGATCTCCGGCTGGTGCCTCGCGGGCGGGCTCGAGCTGGCGCTGTGGTGTGACCTGCGGATCGCCACCGACGACGCGAAGCTGGGGTTCACCGAGCGCCGCTTCGGGGTGCCGCTGATCGACGGCGGCACCCAGCGCCTGCCACGGATCGTGGGGATGGGCAGGGCGCTGGAGATGATCCTGACCGGCCGGATCGTCGAGGCCGCCGAGGCGAAGGACTGGGGCCTCGTGAACGAGGTCGTCGCCCCCGGGGGCCATCTCGATCGCGCGCTCGAGATCGCCGAGGGCCTTGCGGCCTTCCCGCAGCCGACGATGCTGTCGGATCGGCGCGCCGCGATCGAGGGGATCGGCATGACCTTCGCCGAGGGGCTGGCCCACGAGGCCGCGCTCGGCGTCGACTCGGTGGTCACCGGCGCCGAGGGCGCCAAGCGCTTCGCCGGCGGCGAGGGCCGCGGCGGCGCGGGCGCGGGCGTCTGACCGGGTATAGGCTCGCACGCAGGTTTCAGGCAGGAGCAAGGAGAGCGTGATGGCATTCGAGGAGCTGAAGGAAAAGCAGAGCGTGATGTGGGGCCAGGGACCCTACGACCGGATCAGCCAGGAGCTTGCGTCCGGCCATGACCATCTGCTGCGCGAGATGGCGCCTGTGGACGGTGAGCGGTGGGCCGACCTCGCGACCGGCACCGGCCAGCTGGCCCTCCGCGCCGCCAGGGCGGGTGCCGATGTGACGGGCCTCGACCTCTCGCCGGCGCTGATCGAGACCGCGAAGCAGCTTGCCGGGGACGAGGGGCTCGAGATCGACTATCTCGTCGGCGACGCCGAGTCGCTCCCGTTCGACGACGGGTCTTTCGACACGGTCAGCTCCACATGCGGGGTGATGTTCGCCCCGAGTCACGAGGCGGTCGCCGCCGAGCTCGCCCGGGTGACGAAGCCCGGCGGCAGGCTGGGACTCCTGAACTGGCATCCGACGATCGGCGTCCCCGAGTTCTTCAAGGTGATGGCCACGTACATGCCCCCGCGCCCCGAGGGCGTCGGGAACCCGTTCGAGTGGGGCGACCGCGACCACGCCACGGAGCTTCTCGGCGACTCGTTCGACCTCCGGTTCGAGGAGGGCGACGTCCCGCAGACGGGCTCGTCGGGCGAGGACGTCTGGGATCTGTTCTCGAGCTCCTACGGTCCGACCAAGACGCTGGCCGAGTCGCTCGACGACGAGAAGCGCGAGTCGCTGAAGCGCGACTGGGTCGAGTTCTTCGAGGGCTTTCGCCAGGCGGACGGGACGATCAGCCAGCCGCGCCCCTATCTGCTGGTTCTGGGGACGCGGAAGGCCTAGCTCGCCGCGCCGATCCGGAACTCGCTGAGCAGCCGCTTCTCGGACTCGCCCTCGACCGCGGCGATCACCTCGACGTGCTCGGCGAGCGGCGTGCCCGCGCAGCTTCGTCGCGAGCAGGTCGTCGACCTGGAAGACGCCGGCCGAGTTGTTCATCTCGATCTCGATCCGCACGGCGCGCTCCTCGCCGGCGGAGATGTCGATCGAGTCGATCGCGGCCGCCGAGATCGCGTGGATGCCCACCTGGCCCGCCTCGACCGGCAGCGCGCGAGCGCCCGTGCGCCATGTCGAGCGCGTCGGCGACCCGGACCACGCCCGCCTCGACCGTGTACGGCTCGCCCCGGCGGCGGTGGCCGATGATCGCGTGCAGGGACTCCGCGACGACGACGGTGCGCTCGGCGTCCTTGTAGACGTCGGCCAGCAGCTCGCGCAGCTTGCGCTCGGCCAGGAACAGGCTGTAGGCCTCGTGGTCGGCGCGGTGGATCGACATGCCGACGTCGTGCAGCAGCGCGCCGGCGGCGACCACCACCTCGGCGTCGCGGTCGCGCATCGCGTGGTCGGCGACCATCGCCGGCTGGACGCCGGCCTTGACCAGCAGCCGCAGCAGGCGCAGGGCGATGTTGAGCACGATCTGGACGTGGACCCACGAGTGGTCGGACATCCCGAGCCGCTCGGAGTTGACCTGCGCCATGTGCCACCAGCCGCGCACCTCGGGGTCGGCGTTGATCCCGTCGAGCAGCGCCTCGAGCTTGCGGTTGCCGCGCGTCGGCGCCTTGACGTGGGCGGGCTCGATCGCCTCGGCCGGGGCGCAGCCCGCGCTGGCCCGGGCCGGTCGGCTCCGGCACCGCGCGTCCTCGACCTCGACCTCGACGATCTCGCCGTCGCCTTGCTTCGGCCATGCGCTCAGTCTCGCACCGTCGTAGGATCCCGCGCGACCGTGCCGGGCCTGCTTTCGATCGAGCACGCCGACGACGTCGCCGTCGTCACGCTGCGCCGGCCCGAGAAGCGCAACGCGCTGTCGATCGACCTGCGGGTCGAGCTCGCCGACGCGTTCGGCCATCTCTCCGAGGACGAGGAGGTCGGCTGCGTCGTCCTGACCGGCGCCGGGCCCGCCTTCTGCTCGGGCATGGACACGGACCAGTTCGGCGGCGACCTCGAGAACCGCACCCGCCTGGTCGAGACCAGCACGCTCGCCTTCGAGGCGGTCGGGAACTGCAAGCGGCCGGTGATCGCCGCGGTGAACGGGCCGGCGCTCGCCGGCGGGCTTCGCGCTGGCGCTGCTCTGCGACCTGCGGGTCGCCCACGACTCGGCGACCTTCGGCTACCCCGAGCTGCCGCGCGGGATCCCGCCCAGCTACGCCGCGGCGCGCGCCGTGCTGCCGGCGACCGTGGCCCAGGAGCTCTGCCTCACCGGCCGCGTCGTGCGCGCGCGCGAGGCGCAGCGGATGGGGATCGTCGCGCGAGGTCGTGGCCGGCGACGTCGTGACGCGGGCGACGCGCGCTCGCCACGAAGATCGCCGGGATGCCGCGCCGGGCGATCCTCGAGACGAAGCGCCGCACGCTGCTCGAGCGCAAGCACCTGTGGGGGTTCCTCTTCGACGAGGAGTACCGCGTGTTCCGCCGCGCGCTGCTCGGCGAGAGCGCCGACGACGAGCCGAACGGGGAGGCTGCCTAGTTCGTGAGCGGCGATGCCTGCTCGAGCAGGCGCGGCCAGACGAAGGTCTCCCAGGACGCCGCCACGATCAGCATCGGGATCGCGACTCGCGACCGTCGCGAACGTCGCCGCAAGCAGGTCGTGCCATTCGCCACGGCGGCTCGCGATCGTCCAGGCCGCGAGCGGCAGGAATATCGCGGTCAGCTCGAGCATCGCGTGCGGGAACACGGTGAGCATCAGGAGCGCCGGCGAGATCTGGACCTGCTCGGCGAGCTGCGCGCCGTCAGGCCAAGCGCGAACGCCTGGGTGATGAGCGAGAAGCAGGTGACGGCCACGACCCATGCGAACGCGAGCGGCCGCGCCTTCTCGTGGATCCAGCGGCGCCAACCGGTCATCTGGCTCGCCTGGAGCGGCAGCGAGCTGCCGGCGATGAAGCCGGCGACGCAGGCGACCGCGTGCAGGGCCAGGACGAGGCCGTTGCGGAACATGACCCGGCCGACGTCGTCGAGCCCGGCCTCGTAGGCAACGCCCGGGATGAACAGGGGCGTGAGGTCGGCCTGGGAGAACGTCGCGACCACGAGCACGGCCCCGAGCAGACCGGTTGCGAACGCCAGGGAGCCGAGAAACCAAGGGCGCAGGACGACCGCCGGCTCCTGGTTCCACCGGAGCAGGGCACCCCGGGTGTCGCGCATGCCCTGCGCGAGGGCCATCTCAGAAACGCTCACCTACGTGCCATCGGCAGCCGTGGCTCGGAGGTAAAACGCCCCCGGCGGGGAAGCCGGGGGCGTTCGCTGCTCTCGCCTAGGCGCCGCAGACGGGCCAGGGGCTCGACCCCGCGCGGGAGTACAGAAGCGCCGCGCGATAGTCCTGCTCGGCCTCCGAGGCCTCGGCGGGGTTGCCGCTGCCCCCGACCGAAGCCCAGGTGCCCATGTCGAACTGATACTTGCCGTAGTAGCCGGCGGCGTTGACCGCGGTCGGGTCGCCGCCCGACTCGCATGAGGCGATCGCGTTCAGCGTCGCGAGCGAGACGCCCTCGATGCTGCCGCCGGAGGGCGCGAACGCGCGCTCCTCCTGCCGGGTCTGGCGCGCTGCTTCGACCCGTTCGCTGAGCGAGTGGATCCCGTCGCGCAGCTCGCGCTCGGTGGTGACGCGCTGCTCGAGCAGCTGCGTCTCCTGCTCGACCTCGAGCTTGCGGGCCTGCTCGACGAGCAGTTCGTAGCGGACGCCGAGGGCCGCGGCCTCCAGCGACCGGCTCGGAGCGATGGGCGCCGCGGCCTGAGCGGCGGTCGCGAAGCCAAACGCTGCGGCGCAGGCGAAGATTGCGAAGTTACGTCCTGTGCTCGACACGGAGAACCACCTCCATTCGGCTGTCCCGGCGCCCCCGGTTGCGGGAGCGTGCGTGCGTGAGGAGGCGCGTGGCCTCGAAGCCGGGCACTGGTGCCCCTGGCGGAGTTTCACTCGATGCGCACCGGTCGGCGGCGCGCGCCAGGGGTTCCGTGTGTCGGGACAGGCTGGCAGCCGGAACGCCGAATATGTGTGACGACGGTCACACTCGCAACATTTTGCTCACAAAATGACGCCTCTGACCTTGATCAGGCAGCCGCGATCCGGGCGCCCCGCGTTCGACACCGGGCTCTCGCACGCGGTCATGCGGCGGGTTGCCGCGGGCGAGCTCGGCCCCACCTTTCGCCTGCGAGCGGCCGAGCCGGTGCTGGCGTTCTCCAAGCAGGACGCGAACAGCCCGGGCTTCCCCCGCGCCGTGGCCGCGGCCACGGAGGCCGGCTTCACGCCGGTGCTGCGGCTCGCCGGCGGCCGCGCCGCGGTCTTCCACGAGGGCACGCTCGCGTTCGCCCACGCGACGCCCGAGCCCCGTCCGCCCCAGGGGACCCGGCAGCGGTTCGAGCTCACCGGCGAGCTGGTCGTCGCCGCCCTGGCCGGGCTCGGTGTGGATGCACGTGTGGGCGAGATCCCCGGCGAGTACTGCCCGGGAGCGTTCAGCGTCAACGCCGGCGGCCGGATCAAGATCGCGGGCCTCGGCCAGCGTCTGATCTCGGGCGCAGCTCACGTCGGTGGCGTCGTCGTGGTCCAGGACGGAGACCGCGTGCGAGACGTGCTGATCCCGGTGTACGAGGCGCTGGGGCTCGACTGGGATCCCGCCACCGCCGGGAGCATCGAGGACGACCTCCCAGGCGTCGAGTTGGAGCAGGTCGCCGAGGCGATCGTGACCGAGCTGCGTGGGCGCTACGACGTCGCCGAGGGCGAGCTCGACCGGGAGACGCTGGCGCTCGCCGAGACGCTTGCGGACCAGCACGCGATCGAGCTGTAGGTCGGGCTCCCGGGCTTACACACGAGATACTTCGCGAGCGATGTCGCGAGAGAACATCGAGGTCGTGCGGGCGTTGTTCGACGCAGTGGCCGGAGGCGACGTCGAGGCCGCCCTTCGGCTCACCCACCCAGACGGGGAGTGGGTCAACCCCGACTACGCGATGGAGCCCGGTACACGACGCGGACTTAGCGGGGTGCGAACGGCGCTCATCGCGCTCTTGGATTCGTTCGCTGACCTCCGCTTTGACATCGGCGAAATGATCGACCTCGAGGAGCGCGTCCTGGTCATTGGGACGTTTTCGGGGGTTGGCCGGGGAAGCGGGGCCGCTTTCGGGCACCAGACCTTCGGGTCTGTGGTGGGCCTGGTCGACGGCAAGGTCCACCGTTATGAGTGGTACCTCAGCCCCGATGAGGCTCGTGAAGCCGCTGACATGCCTACGTCGGGCTAAATAAGAATGAGTCTCGTTCTTGCTGTATGCTCGCGCGGTGCTCGAGTCGCTCGACCTCCCCTTCGTTCAGCGGGGCCTGGCTGAGATCGCGCTGCTGTCGGTGGGCGCCGGCCTGATCGGCACCTGGGTCGTCCTGCGCGGCCTCGCCTTCCACTCCCACGCGGTCGGCACCGCCGCGTTCCCGGGCCTGGTCCTGGCGGAGGGCCTTGGCTTCGCCGCGGCGCTCGGCGCACTCGGCGCGGCCGCCGTGTTCGCGGTGCTGGTTGCCGCGATGTCGCGGCGGCGCTCCGACGATCGTGGCTCCGAGGTGGCGCTGGTCCTGGTCGGGATGCTCGCCCTTGGGGTGATCCTGGCGAGCGACGTCTTCGAATCGTCGGCGGGGCTCGAGACGCTGCTGTTCGGCAGCCTGTTCCTGATCGACGGAGGCGACCTTGCGCTCGCGGGGATCGTCTCGGCCGCCGCGCTGGTGGCGGCCGTCACCGCCGGGCACCACTGGGTCGCGCACGGCTTCGACGCCGAGGGGGAGGGCCCGCGGATCGGCTGGCTCGAACCGGTACTCCTTGGCCTGGTCGCGCTCGCAACGGCGGCGGCCGTCACCGCGGTCGGCGCGCTGCTGGTGACCGCGCTGTTCGTCGTCCCGGCGGCGACCACTCGCCTCTGGACATCTCGGATGCGTTCCTGGCAGCTCGCGACGATCGCGCTCTGCGCGGTGGAGGGCACGGCCGGAGTGCTCCTCTCGGTGGAGCTGAACGCGCCGCCCGGAGCCACGATCGCCCTCATCGGCGGGCTGGTCTTCGCTGTCGCCGCAGTGTTCGCGACCACACGGCGCCACGGAGCACGGCCGGGCAGGCCGCTCGCCCGATGGGCCGCGGTGGGCGCGTCTGTCTTTCTGATCGCCGGCTGCGGCTCCGACGACGACGGTGGCGGTGGCGGCGCATCGGTCGTCGCCACCACTCCGATCGTGGGCGACCTGGTCGCAGGGGTAGCCGGCGACGAAGTCGAGGTCACGACGCTGCTCGCAGCCAACACCGACCCGCACGAGTACGAGCCGCGGCCCGACGACATCGAGGCGCTCGCAAGCGCGGACCTCGTGATCGCCAGCGGGGGCGACCTCGACGAGTGGATCGCGGACGCGATCGAGGACTCGGGCTCGGACACGGACCTCTATGTGCTCGCCAATCAGATCCAGCATCCAATCGAAGGGGATCCCCACTGGTGGCACAACCCGCGAAACGCTCAAATCGCGGTGACCGGCATCGGCGCCAAGCTCGCCGAGCTCAACCCCGATGCGCGCGTCGCGGTAGCTCAGCGCACCGAGGATCTCTATCTCGAAATCAAGACGGCGGACAAGGCGATCGCGAATTGCATGAACGCCGTCCCCGCCGCCGACCGCAAGCTCGTGACCGACCACGACGCGTTCGACTATCTGGCCGCGCGCTACGACATCGAGGTGGTCGGCGCCGTGATCCCGGCCACGACGACGGAGGCGCAGGCCTCCGCCGGTGAACTCGCAGAGCTCCGCGACCTGATCGAGGCCGAGGGCGTGCGCGCCGTCTTCCCGGAGTCGCTCGGTCAGCACCGATCTCGCCGAAACGATCGCGGACGAGACTGAAGCGACCGCCGAGTACGAGCTCTACGGCGACTCCCTCGGTCCCCCGGACTCGAGCGGCGCGACCTACCTGGAGATGATCAAGGCAAACGCCGACGCGCTGGCGCGTGGCTTCACCGGCGGCACGCGGGGGTGCGACCTTTGAGCGCGGGACGATCCGCGCGTCGAATGCCGCGACCTCGTCGCAGGCTATACCGGAGCCCCGGCGCTGGAGGAGGTTACGTTCGCCGCCGGCGCCGGCGATCGGGTCGCGATCCTCGGCCCAAACGGCGGTGGCAAGACCACCCTGTTCCGGCTGCTCGCCGGCGAGCTCGAACCCTGCGGCGGGCGAGGCGACGGTTGAGGGCCGGTGCGGCTGGGTGCCGCAGACCGAGCGCTCGCGCCTCGACTTCCCGGTCTCGGCGCTCGACGTCGCACTGATGGGCTCGCTCGCGACGCTTCCGTGGTGGCATCCGCCGGGCCGGGCGGAGCGCAGCCGCGCGCGCGAGGCCCTGGCGGAGGTAGGGATGGCGGAGCTGGCCGACGCGACCTTCGGGACGCTCTCCGGGGGCCAGCGCCAGCGTGTCCTCATCGCCCGCGCGCTCGTTCAGGAGGCCGGCCTGCTGCTGCTCGACGAGCCGTTCTCCGGGCTCGACGCGCGGGCGGCCGACCGCCTTCTGGCGCTGATCGACGAGCTCGCGTCGGTGGGTCGCACGATCCTTGTCGCCACGCACGACCTCGAGCAGGCTCGCGCCTGGGACCTCGTCCTCTGCCTCAACCGGCGCCAGGTCGCGTTCGGCCATCCGGCGGAAACGCTCACCCGGGACGTGCTCGAGGCGACCTACGGCGGCGCGATCGTCGAGATCCCCGGCGAAGGCGGCGGCCTGGGCGTCCTGCCTCCCCACCACCACGACCACGAGCACTCCCACGATGGCTGAGCCGGCGAGCGTCGGATCGTTCCTGCTGGATCCGCTCTCGGATCCGCTCGTGCGCCGCGCGGCGATCGAGGTCGCCCTGATCGGGATCGCCGGCGGCGCGCTGGGCTGCTGGATCGTGCACTACGGGCTCCCGTACGCGGCCGAGTCGGTCGCGCACTGCATGCTCCCCGGCCTGGTGCTGGCCTCGCTCGCCGGCGTGCCGCTGATCCTCGGCGGCGCTGCCGGTCTGCTCGCCGGGGTCGCGGCGATCGGCCTTGCGGCGCGCGTTCCCGGCATCGGCCGCGACACGGCGGTCGCCGTCGCGGTCACCTCCCTGTTCGGGCTCGGCGCCCTGCTCGCGCTCGCGCCGGACACCCCCGCGAACCTGCAGGGGATCCTGTTCGGCGACGTCCTCGCGGTGTCCGCGGGCGACCTGGCGATCGCGGCCGGACTCGTCGGAGCGACCGTCGGCGGCCTCGCGCTGCTTCATCCGCGGCTCCTCGCGGTTGGGTTCGACGCCTCCGGCGCCCGGGCCATCGGCGTCGGCCCCGGCCGGGTCGAAGCCTTCCTCCTGGTGCTGCTGGCCGCGGCCGTCCTGGTCGCGGTCCAGGGTCTCGGCAACCTGCTGGCCGTCGCGTCGCTCGTCGGACCCGCGGCCGTCGCACGGCTGCTCGCGGACCGGATGGCGCCGATGATGGGTCTGGCGGTGGCGATCGCGATCGCCAGCGGGATCGCCGGCCTCTACGCCTCGTACCACCTCGAGCTCGCGGCGGGCGCGTCGATCGCGGGCGCGACGGTCCTGGTCTGCGCGGGAGCGCTGCTGCTGAGGCCCCTTATCCGGGACTCCCGGGAACGTCCGGACCTCGCCCCTACCATCGCGACGAGTTGAGCCCGCATCGCCACAGCCGGACGGGCGCACGCGAGGGCGAGAGCTGGGCGGCCCATGCCCTCACGAGCCTCGAGTCCGCCGGGTTCCGCCGGGGCGGCGCCCGGCGTGCCGTGATCGAGGTCCTCGCCGCCGAGCCGTGCGCCCTGTCGGCGCTGGACATCGACGAGCGCCTGCGCGACGGCGACCGCCGGGTCGGCCGAGCAAGCGTCTATCGGGTGCTCGAGCAGCTCACCGACCTCGACCTCGTCCACAGGCTCGACCTGGGCTCCGAGACGGCCCGCTACGAGCGCACCGATCCCGGCGGCGAGCACCACCACCACATGGTCTGCGACGAGTGCGGCAAGGTCCTGCCCTTCGAGGACGCGGGCGTCGAGCGCGCCGTGACCAAGGTCACCGGCGGCGCCGGGTTCGAGGTGCGCGACCACGAGATCGTGCTCCACGGCGCCTGCGACGCCTGCCGCTGATGCCGGCGCCCGTGCGGCTCGCGATCTGGGTCCTGGCGGGAACGGCGGTCGCCACCGCGATCGCGATCGCGGTGCTCTGGCCGGGCGACGACCGGCCAACCGTGTCCGGGCCGGCGGGGGACAGCGAGCTCGCCGAAGTCACCGCGGTCAGCGAGACCCCGTGTCCGCCGCCCGCCGAGGGCGCGTGCGTCGCGGCCGAGATCGAGCTTCGCAGCGGTCCCGACGAGGGCACGACGCAGACGGTGCAGCTCGGCCTCGCAGGCGAGCCCGTCGCGGACCTCGCGGTCGGCCACGAGATCCGCGTCCTGCGGGCCGAGGCGCCCGACACCGGCGCGGTCACCTACTCGTTCACCGACTTCGAGCGGCGCGACACCCTGCTGTGGCTGGCGCTCGCGTTCGCCGCTTCTCGTGATCCTCTTCGCGCGGCTCCGCGGGGCGCTCTCGCTGGTGGGACTCGGCCTCGGCCTCGCGATCATCGTCGGCTTCATCGTGCCGGCGATCCTCTCGGGCGAGTCGCCGTTCGCGGTCGCGGTCGCGGGGTCGCTGGCGGTGATGCTCGTGACGATCCCGCTCGCGCACGGGCTCGGCGCGAAGAGCCTGGCGGCGATGCTCGGCACCGCGGCGAGCCTGCTCCTCACCGCCGGGCTCGCGCTGGCGGTCACCGAGCTCGCGCACCTCACGGGCCTCTCGTCCGAGGAGGCGATCCTCCTCGACGTCTCGGGCGCCCACATCTCGCTCCAGGGCCTGCTGGTGGCCGGAATGGTGATCGGCGCCCTCGGCGTCCTCGACGACGTCACCGTCAGCCAGTCGTCGACCGTGTTCGCGCTACGCGCCGCCAACGCCGCCCAAGGTTTCCGCGAGTTGTTCGGGCGCGCGATGGAGGTCGGGCGGGACCACGTCTCGGCCACCGTCAACACGCTGGTGCTCGCCTACGCCGGCGTCGGCGCTCCCCGTGCTCCTCGTGTTCGGCGCGAGCGACGTCTCACTCGGCGCCGCCGCCAACGTCGAGCTCGTCGCGCGCGAGATCGTCGCGATGCTCGTCGGCTCGATCGGGCTGATCGCGGCCGTCCCGATCACCACCGCCCTGGCCGCCTGGCTCGCCCGCTCGCTCCCCGAAACCGACCTCGCCACTGAGGCCGAGCACACCCACCAGCATTAGAGCTTCACTTCGGACGCCAGCATCCGGCGCGCCATCGGCGCCCCGGGCAGGCCTGCGGTCGCACCCCAGGTGCCCACCACCCCCGCAGCGACGCGCATGGCCACGGCGACGACCGGCGCCAGGCCCGCCGGCTCGATTCCGAGCGCCAGACCAGCCGCGATCACCCCCGCCACGGAATCACCGGCCCCGGTCGCGTCAACCACCTCGGCCTCAACCCCCTTCACCGACTCAACCCCGGCCGCGGAGACCACCAGCGCCCCGCGCTCCCCGAGCGTCACCACAACCGCCTCGGGCCCGAGCCGGCGGAGCTCATGCCCCGCGGGGCCCGCGTCCTCCTCCCCAGTCAACGCCCTCGCCTCCGACTCGTTCAGCTTCACCACGGTCGCGCCGGCCACCAGGGCCCTGATCATCTGCACCATCTCGTCCTGGTCCGCCCAGCGCCGCGGCCGCACGTTCGGATCGCACAGGACCTGCCAGCCGCGCTCGCGCGCGAGCGCGGACGCGCGCATCGTGACCTCGCGCTCGGCCTGACCGAGCAGCGTGTCGCTGCCCACGACCAGCAGCCCCGGCTCTCCCGCCAGCGCCGGCTCGAGGTCGTCGCCGGCGTGCGCCGCCGGGCGCTCGGGATCGCCGTAGAAGGCGAACGACGGGCTCCCCGTCCCGGGTAACCGAGACGAACGCGTGCGAGGTGCCGACCCCCGACAGCAGCACGAACCGCTCCGTGCCGACGCCCTCGCGCCACCGCGTACTCGCGGAGCCACCGGCCCCACTCGTCGTCGCCCGCCCCGCCCAGCATCTCGACCGGCGCCCCGAAGCGGGCCGCGCAGACGGCGATGTTGAGAAGCGAGCCGCCGGGGCGGGGAACGAAGAAGTCCGCGTCGCCGAGGGACGCGACCGGTCGCTCGCAGACGAAGTCCACCAGCGCCTCGCCGAGGCACACGACGGGTGTGTTTGGTGAGGGACTCATGTCGCGAAAGCGTGTTTGCCCCCCCGGTAGGGGACGTGTCATGACGCACTCAACGTGTGGGATCTAACCTGACTTGTGATGGACACGGGCTTCCCGTCATCGGATGCACAGACCGACTTCGGTCGCGCGCGACGGCGACAGGTGGCCTCGCGGCTCGCCCGCAGGCTGCGCGGCGAACCCGGCGACGTGCACCTGATCCTGCCCTTCGACGAGGTGATCGAGGCGCTCGGGCGCACGGGCGAGCGCCGGCTCGGGCCTCCAGACGATCCCGCTCGACTCGATCGTGGGAACCGTGGACCGCACCAGGGAGTTCGACCGCAACTTCCGCCCCACCACGCGCCGTGTGAAACGGCGCTGGCAGCGGATTGCGGAGGCGATCCGCCGCGGCAAGTCGATGCCGCCGATCGACGTCTACCGGATCGGCGACATGCACTTCGTGCGGGACGGCCATCACCGCGTATCGGTCGCGCGACAGCTCGGCCTCGAGGTGATCGAGGCATACGTGACCGAGATCGAGACCGCGGTGGGCGCCGACGCCGGCGTGCGCCTCCACGACCTCGCGTTGAAGAGCCACGAGCGCCTGTTCTTTGAACGGGTCCCGCTGCCGCCTGAGATGCGCAAGCGGATCGAGCTGCCCAGGCGGCTCGTGGTACGCCGGCCTCGCCGAGGGCGTCGAGGCCTGGGGGTTCCGCCTGATGCAGGCGCGGGGCGCGTTCATGAGCCGCGAGGAGGTCGCGCGGACGTGGTTCACCGAGGAGTTCGTGCCGATCGTCGAGATGCTCCGGGAAGCCGATCTGATCGGGAACCTGACCGAAGCCGAGGCATACGCGCGCGTCGTCAGCCTGCGCTACCTGCTGCTGCGTACGCATCGCTGGGACGAGGAGATCCTCGAGCGGCTACGCGCGGAGCTGCGGGCGAAGGCGCCTCGCGACGAGGACACCCTGACGCACCTGATGCGCGAGGACCTCCGCGCCTAGCCGGACTAAGCCTGCTTCAGGCTCGCGCCCGACTCCGGGTCGAACAGGTGGAGCTTGGACGTGTCAACCCACAGCTCGGCCTCCTCGCCGCGCCTGACCGGGCTCGCCGCGTCGAGCCTGGCGACCACAGTGCCCTCGCCGGAGCTCGGGACCTCGGAGGTACCGGCGTCCTCGGCCAGCTCGCGCAGCTCGTCCGACTCCACGCCCTCGCCACCGAGCTTGAAGTAGGCGTACTGCTCAGAGCCCATCGACTCCACCAGGTCGATCGTGGTGCGGAACGTCGTGCCACGACTCAGGGCGTCGCCGACAAGGGAGGCGTCCTCGAACGACTCGGGACGGATCCCGGCCACCACCTTGCCGCTGCGCGACCCGGCGCCCGCGCGCAATGCGTCAGGCACATCGACCTCGCCGAACGACAGCTTCACCCGCCCGCCCTCGAGAGTTGCCGCCATGAAGTTCATGGCGGGGGAGCCGATGAATCCGGCGACGAACAGGTTCGCGGGGTCGGCGTAGAGCTCGGCCGGCGAGGCGACCTGCTGGAGCACGCCCGCACGCATCACCGCGACGCGGTCGCCCAGCGTCATCGCCTCGGTCTGGTCGTGGGTGACGTAGACGGTGGTCGTGCCGAGGTCGGCCTGGAGGCGCGAGACCTCGGTGCGCATCTGCACCCGGAGCTTTGCGTCCAGGTTCGAGAGTGGCTCGTCCATCAAGAAGGCGCTCGGGTCGCGCACGATCGCCCGGCCCATCGCGACGCGCTGCCGCTGCCCGCCCGAGAGGTTCGCCGGCTTACGATCGAGGTGCTGATCGAGGTCGAGCACCTTCGCGGCGTCCTCGACCTTGGCGCGGATCTGGTCGTCGGGAACGTCTGCGAGCCGCAGCGGGAACTCCATGTTCTCGCGGACGGTCATGTGCGGGTAGAGCGCATAGTTTTGGAAGACCATCGCGATGTCGCGATCCTTCGGCGCGCGGTCGTTGACCACCTCGCCGCCGATCTTCAGCGAACCGTCCGAGATGTCCTCGAGCCCGGCGATCATGCGCAGCGCGGTCGACTTGCCGCAACCCGACGGACCCACGAGGATCATGAACTCGCCGTCCTTGATCTCGAGGTCCATGCTCTTGACGGCCTCGAAGCCGTCGGCGTAACGCTTGGTCAGGCCCTCCAGGGTGATCTCGGCCATTCGTTCCTCCTTATCCCTTGACGGCTCCCGCGGTCAGGCCCGCGACGATCCGGCGCTGGAAGATCAGTACGAAGATGATGATCGGCACCGTCACCAGCGACGCGGCGGCCGCGATGTTGCCGTTCGGGGCTGTGAACTGGGACTCGCCGGTGAAGAAGGCGAGCGCCGCCGGCACCGTGCGCGACGCGTCCGACGAGGTGAGCGAGATTGCGAACAGGAAGTCGTTCCAGCAGAAAATGAAGACCAGGATCGCCGCGGTGAACACGCCGGGCGCGGCGAGTGGGATGATCACCTTTCGGAACGCTTGGAGCGGGGTGGCCCCGTCCACTTGCGCGGCCTGCTCGAGGTCCCAGGGGATCTCCCGGAAGAACGCGACGAGCGTGTAGATCGCCAAGGGGAGCGCGAACGTCAGGTAGGGGATGATCAGGCCCGGGTAGGTGTCGTACAGGCCGAGTGTCCGCCACATGTCGAACAGCGGCCCCACGGTCGAGATCGCCGGGAACATCGCGATTGCCAGCGCGCCGGCCAGGATCAGCGCCTTGCCCGGGAAGTCGAGGCGTGCGATCGCGTAGGCGGCGAACGCCGCGAGGACGATCGCGATCGAGGTGGCGATGGTGGCGATCAGGAGCGAGTTGATCAGCGGCGCCAGGAACGGGCTCTCGGAAAGGCCGCCCTTGAACAGCGCCTCGTAGTTCTCGAGCGTCCAGTCCTGTGGGAAGAAGCTCTGGTCCCCGATCGTCGCCGGCGTCTTGAACGAGAGCGAGACGATCCAGATCACCGGGATCAGCGCGAACAGCAGGATGATGACCATCCCGATCGACCAGAGCGTGTATTCGCGCGCGCCGCGTGCCTCCACTAGCTACCTGGCCTCCCCTCCTGCATCCGGACGCCGAAGCCCTTGATGAACAGGAACGCGATCAGGAACACGCTGAAGAAGATCAGCACCGACACCGCCGAGCCGAGCCCCAGGTTCAGTCGTTCGATCAGCTGGTTGTAGCCCAGGATCGAGACCGATTCGGTGTCCTGCGCGCCGCCGGTCATGATGAAGATCGTGTCGAAGACGCGGAACGCGTCGAGCGTCCGGAACAGGAGCGCCACCAGGATCGCGGGCTTCATGAGCGGCACAGTGATCTTCCAGAAACGCTGCCAGGCGCTGGCGCCGTCCACCTTCGCGGCCTCATAGAGGCCGTCGTCGATCGTCACAAGCCCGGCTAACAGCAGCAGCGCCATAAACGGCGTCGTCTTCCAGACCTCCGCCATGATGATCACCGCGAACGAGCTGAAGCGGTCGCCGAACCAGGCCTTGTCGTCGGCGATCAGCGGCAGGTTGTTCACGAATCCGGTGTCGGGCGCGAACGCGAACTGCCACGAGAACGCCGCGACGACCGTGACGATCCCGTACGGGATCAGGACCGAGGTACGGAGCACTCCTCGGCCGAAGATCGCCTTGTGCATTGCCAGCGCGATCAGCATGCCGAGCGTCAGCTCGGCCGCGACCGAGATGATCGTCACGAACAGGGTGTTGAACACGTCCTGCCACCAGAGCGACGAAGTCAGCACCGCCTCGTAGTTGGAGAGGCCCGCGAACCCGCCCTCCTCCGGGAAGCGCAGGTCCAGCTCCTGAAGCGAGAGGACGATCGCGTAGCCGATCGGGTAGGCGGTGACGAGCAGCATCGCGAACACCGCCGGGGCGCAGAGCATCCAGCCCAGCTTGCGCTCGGAGCGGGTGCGGTCGCTGACGCCGCCTGGCTGCTTGATCGTCCCGGCTTCCACTACAGAAGTCCTTCCCGGTTCACGGCCTGCTCGACCTTGTCGAGCAGCTCGTCATAGGCGGCGCTGACGTCGTCCGGCGCGATGTCGCCGATCGGGTGCAGGGCCCGCTGGAGCGCCAGCGAGAGGTCGGTGTACGCCGGCGTCAACGGCCGGGGTGCGGCATCCTCGATCGACTGCCGGATCACGTCAGAGAAGCCCGGGTACGCCTTCTCGATGCCGGGCGAGTCGTAGACGGCTTCGGTTACCGGCGGCAACCCGCCGAGGGTCGCGGCGATCAGCTGGTTCTCGGGCTTAACCAGACAGGTGATCGCGTCGAAGGTCAGGTCCGGATTCGCCGAGAACTTCGAGACCCCGAGATTGATTCCGCCGAGCGGCGGGCGCGACGGCATCCCCTCCATAACCGCCGGGTACTTGGTCGCCGCCATCTGCTTGAAGACGTCCGGAGCGTTCTCGCTCGCGCTCGGATAGACGAACGGGTAATTGATCATGAAGCTCGCCTCCCCGGCCTCGAAGCCCAGCCGCGCCGTGTCCTCGGTGGAGGTGTCGACGTTCGGCGGCGCGACCGGGGAGCTGGCGAACTCGGCCATCGTCGCGATCGCCTCCTCGGTCGGACCCTGTTCCAGATCGACCTCGGTCGGGCCCGCAAGGACGTGGGTCCCCGCCGATTCGATCATCGCGTTGATCCAGACCGTGAAACCCTCGTAGCGGTTGGCCTGGACCTGGATCTGGCCCTCCTCGGGCCCGATCTCCAGCGCCTGCTCGAGCATCTCGGCCCACGTGGTGGGTGGCTCGGGCACCCGGTCCTTGCGGTACCAGAGGAGCTGAGTGTTGGAGGTGAACGGAGCAGCGTAGAGCTCGCCCTCGAACGAGGCAGACTCGACGACGCTGTCGAAGACGCCGTCGGTGACCTGCGAGCGCTCGGGGTCCTCCCAGGGCAGGAGCCAACCCGCGTTAGCGAACTCCGCGGTCCAGATGACGTCCATGCCCACGATGTCGATCGAGTCGTCCTCCGCGCCGAGCCGCCGGACGAGCTGCTCGCGCTGCGCGTCCGCCTGCGCTGGCAGGAACTCGAACGAGATCGTGTACTCGCCGCCCGACTGCTTGCTGCACTCGTCGGCCGCCTGCAGGTAGGCGCCACTCGGCTCGTTGAAGATGAAGAACGAGAGTTCGGTTCCGGATCCCGCCGAGTCATCGGACCCGGTGCAGGAAGCCAGCGTGGCGGCAGCAAGCAGAACCGCGAATGAGAAAACCGCTCGCCGTACCACGGACTCCTTCCGCAACGATCCTCCTTCCGCGTGACCAAGTCCCCGCAAACGCGGGGTGTCAAACGTCCGGCGAACGTTCGGCCAGGAAGACCGCGCCCTCGCCCGGAGCGAGCTCGGCTCCCGGCGGGGGGTCGTTCAGGGTTGAGAGGACGCGCCAGCCCACCGGGGCCGGCCGCGCCTCGTCGGCGAGGTTGAGGGCCACCACATGTGTGCCCCGGCGAAACGCCAGCACGTCCTCGCCGGCGTCGGTCAGCTCCAACCCACCGCCGAGGTTTCGCCGAAACGTGATCAGCCGGCGATAGAGCTCGAGCATCGAGCCCGGCTGTTCGCGCTGGCCGGCGACGCTGCGGCGCTCCGGGTCGGTGAGGGTCAGCCAGGGGGTGCCGGTGGTGAAGCCGCCCTCTGGTTCGCCGGTCCATTGCATGGGATGGCGATGGGCGTCGCGGCCGGCGCGGTCGACGGGCGGGTCGGTGCCGGGGCCGTCGATCATCCCGATCTCGTCGCCCTGGTAGATGAACACGGGGCCCGGGAGCGTCAGCAGCAGCAGCGCCGCCTGCGCCGCTCGCGCCTCACCCAGCCTCGTGGCGAGTCGCGGGAAATCGTGGTTCGAGAGCACCCAGGCGACCCCGGTGAGCGGCGCGCCCGCGATCACCTCTCGGAGGCGGCCAGCCTCGAACGGCGCGTGCAGGAGCTCGAAGGCGAAGGCGAGATCGAGGTGCTCGAGATAGGGGTCGAGCCCGCGCGAGGGCAGGTAGACCTCCCCGACCAGGAGCGCGTCGCCGGCCGCCTCCCGCAGCGCTTCGAGGGCGAGCCCGATCTCACGGTTGTTCGTCGAGTGGAGGTGATCGAGCGTCGCGTAGGCGTCGGGCAGCGGCAGGCCGAACGGCTTGCTCGCGGGCGGGTCGTCGCGCAGCCTGGCGTCCTTCATCGCCCGGTCGATCGCGTCGACCCGGAAGCCGTCGACGCCGCGGGCGGTCCAGAAGCGCACGACCTCGCCGAACGCGGCCCGGAGACCGGGGTTGCGCCAGTCCAGGTCGGGCTGCTCGGGATAGAACGAGTGCAAGTACCAGCGGCCGGTGCGCTCGTCCCTGCTCCAGGCCGGGCCGCCGAAGCTCGCGACCCAGTTGTTGGGGGGCTCCTCGCCGTCGGCCCAGACGTACCAGTCGGGATGGAGGCGGAACCATGGGTGCTCGATCGAGGTGTGCGAGGGAACGAGGTCGAGGAGCACGCGGAGCCCGTGCTCGTGCGCTCGCGTGATCAGCTCGTCCACGTCGGCCAGCGTCCCGTACTCGGGCGCAACGCCGGTGTGGTCGGCGACGTCGTAGCCCATGTCCGCTAGCGGCGACGGATAGATCGGCGAGAGCCACAGCGCGTCGACGCCCAGCCAGGCGAGGTGCTCGAGCCGCGAGATCACACCCTGCAGGTCGCCGATCCCGTCGCCGTCGGAGTCCTGGAAGGAGCGGGGATAGACCTGGTAGACGACCGCGTTCGACCACCACAGGTCGGGCTGTCCGGTCGCGCTCACCGGTTGCGCGCGATCGCGACGGCGGCCTCGCCGGTGGCGACGAACAGGTCGGTGCAATCCTCGATGAGCTGCTCGCGCGAGGTCTTCAGGCCGCCGCTGAGCCAGGCCATGAGCGCCTCGGCCAACCCACCGACCAGCAGGAAGCTGGTCAGCTCGACCAGATGGCCCCCGCCGGTCGGCATCCCGTAGAACTCGCGCCCCTGCTCGCCCAGAAGGGCGGCGAACGTCTGGATCGTCTCGAACCGCCGGCGCATCAGCGCCTCGCTGCCCAGCGCCTCGACGAACGCGATCCGGCCCTTCCGCGGATCGTCCGTCATCAGCTCGACGAAGGCGCCGATCGCGGCCCGGCTGCGCGCGCGGGCCTCGCGCGGGGAGGCCTGGATCGCCCGCAGGACTGCCTCGGCGGCCTCCGCGGTGATCCGGTCGAAGACGGCGACGAGCAGCTCCTCCCGGTCGGCGAAGCTCTCGTAGAAGTAGCGCTCGGTCAATCCGGCGTGGGCGCAGACGGCGGTCATCGTCGTCCCCTGCCAGCCCGCGGTCCCCAGCAGCTCGAGCCCGGCGTCGAGCAGCTGCTCGCGGCGCTTCGAGCGGCGGTCCTGGGCGCTCACGCCGCCGTAGATCCGGGTTCCGGCTGCCACGAATCCAGTCTGACAGAGGCGCCTGTCACTCGTGTATGATTCTGACCAGAGGCTCTGTCAGATGGCCCGTGACCATGGTTACTTCCCCCCCGGCTCGGTCCTGCGCAAGGTCCACCGCGAGCGCATGGTCGGCCTCATGTACGGCCAGCGCGCCCTCGCCATCGGCGCGCTCGATCCGCGCAACTTCGTCGGCACCCGCAACCACACCCGCTACGCCGAGCGCCCGTTCCACCGCCTCGCGGCGACCGGCAAGATGTTCGAGGAGATCTTCTTCGGCTCCAGGGCCGACGCCGACCGCGTCCTCGCCGCGGTCCACCGGATGCACTCCACCGTGACGGGCGAGCTGGCCGAGGACGCGGGCCGGATGCCGGCGGGCACCCCCTACTCGGCCCACGATCCGGAGCTGATGCTGTGGACGATTGCCCCGGCCGCCGACTCCGCGGTTCACTTCTATGAGCTGTTCGTGCGCCCGCTCTCCGAGGGCGAACGCGACGCGTTCTGGGCCGAGTACGTCCGCTTCGGCGAGCTGTTCGGGATGCCGGCGAGCGCGGCGCCCGGCTCGTGGGCGGAGTTCCGCGAGTACGTGGACGGCAAGATCCACGGCCCCGACTCCCACCTCACCGACGAGGCTCGGTTCGTCGGCTCGGCGGTGATGTTCGAGATCCCGACGGCACCCTCGCGCTGGCCGGCGATGCGAGTGCACAACGTGGTGATGAAGGCATCGCTGCCCGAACGGGTCCGCGAGCACTACCGCGTCCGCTTCACCTCCGCCGACGCCGCCGCGGCGCGTGCCGCCGTGGCCGCGGCGAGGGCGATGCGGCCGCTGACCCCGCGCTCTGTCCTGCGGGGCCGCTGCACCGCGTACTTCGACGACGTGGACGCGGCCGAGCGCCGGATGCTGGCCCGAGGCCGAACGGCGCCCGGGTCGCTACCGCGGCTCGAGACGCTGCAGGCAGTTGATGACGCCTAGTATCAGCTGCCATGCGACTGCTGGCGTTCAGCGACCTGCACCGTGATCTGGCTCGCGCAGGCGACCTGGTCGATAAGAGCCGGGATGCCGACGTCGTAATCGGCGCCGGCGACTTCGCCTCGGTCCACGAAGGACTGGAAGAGACGATCGGCGCACTCGCGGCTATCGAGGCGCCAACCATCGTCATCCCCGGGAACAACGAGACGGCGGATGCGCTCCGCCAGGCGGCATCGGCCTGGCCGGCGGCGACGGTCCTCCACGGCGAGGACACGGAGATCGACGGCCGCACCTTCTTCGGCCTTGGCGCCGGCATCCCGGTAACGCCGTGGGACTGGAGCTTCGACCTCTCCGATCAGGAGGCGGAGGCGGCGCTCGAGCCTTGCCCCGAGGGAGCGGTGCTCGTCCTCCACTCCCCGCCGCGTGGCCACTGCGACGAGTCGAGCGCCGGCGATCACCTGGGGAGCCCGGCGCTCGCGGCGGCGATCGAGCGCCTGCGCCCGCCGCTGGCAGTCTGCGGCCACATCCACGAGAGCTGGGGCGAGCGCTCGCGGATCGGCAACAGCGAGATCGCGAATCTGGGACCGGACGGCGCTTGGTTCGAGGTCTAAGGGGTACCCGAGCGCGATGGGCTTCTTCGGCTGGATCCTCCTCGGGCTGTTCGCGGGCACGATCGCTCGGGCGCTGATTCCCGGGCGGACCGAGCCCGGCGGCTGCGTCGGGACCACGGCGGTCGGCGTGCTTGGCGCGCTGCTGGGCGGCTGGATCGCCACCGAGCTCGACCTCGGCGAGATCGACCGCTTCTTCGACCTCGAGACCTGGCTGATCGCGATCGGCGGCTCGGCCCTGCTCCTCATCGTCTTCCGCGCGATCGCGCGCTGACGGCCGCCTGCCATCCTGGATTGGATGGCGATTTACGGGCGCATTCTCCGAGTACCGGGTGTGGCCGTCCTGATCGTCGCCACGACATTGACGCGCCTGCCGTTCGCTATCAACGGCCTCGCCGTCATCCTCTTCATGCGCGACGCGACCGGTTCATTCGCGACCGCGGGGCTGGTCGCCGGCGCGCTGGCGCTCGGGGCCGGCCTGGGATCCCCATTTGCCGCCCGCCTGGTCGATCGCCGCGGCGCCGTTTGGCTGCTGCCACTGGCGATAGTGCACGGCGCCGCGATCCTGTCGCTTTGGGGTCTGGGCGAGATCGACGCCCCGGTTGTGGTGCTCGTCACCGCGGCCCTCGTGGCCGGTGCCTCGTTCCCGCCGTCGGGAGCCGTGCTGCGCTCGCGCTGGCCCGAGCTCCTTCGCGACGACCCCGAGCTGGTGCGCGGCGCCTACGCGTTCGACTCCGTGACGATCGAGATCTCGTTCGTCAGCGGCCCGCTCATCACCGGCGCCCTGGTCGTGGTGGCGGAGCCACAGGCGGCGATGGCGCTCTCTTCGGTGTTCGTCGTCGCCGGCACGCTGCTCTTCCTGTCGCGCCTACCGGATGCGCGCCGCGCGATTCCTGCGAGCGAACACACGGGCGGGCTCGGGCCGCTGCGCTCGCCGGCGATGCGGCTGATCGCGCTGAGCTCGATCCCGGTCGGCTTCTGCATCGGCAGCGTGGAGGTGGTCATCCCGGCCTTCAGCGAGGAGGCCGGAGACGCAGCGCTGGCGGGCATCCTGCTCGCCGTTTGGTCCGCAGCCAGCGGCATCGCCGGGCTGATCTTCGGCGCGCGCCAATCCCGTCGTGAGCTGCTCGACACGTTCCTGCTCGTCGGGCTGCTGTTCCCGCTCGCCACGCTGCCGATGATCGTCGCCGGCTCACCGCTGACGATGGCTCTCCTGGTCGCGCTTTCCGGCGCCCCGATCGCCCCGCTGATCGCAACCCGGAACGAGCTGATCTCGCAGGTGGCACCCGTGGGTACGGGGACCGAGGCGTTCACGTGGCTGATGACCGCGCTGATCATGGGGCTTTCGCTTGGCACGGCCATCGCGGGCGCCGTCGTGGAAGCGACCGGCTGGCCCGAGGCGGTCCTCGTTGGCGTTGCGGTGGCCGCCGCCGGCGGGATCCTGACCTTCGCCCGGCGCGGCGCGCTGCGGCCCGCGCTGGCCGCGGCGTAGGTCTACTCTCGACCCGATGGACGTCGAGCTCCTCGAGCGCACCCTCGCCGAGCGCGGCGAGCCCGGCTACCGCGCCCGGCAGGTGTGGGAATGGGCCGCCCGGGGGTCTGGCGGCTACGGGGAGATGACCAACCTCCCCGCGGCCCTGCGCGCGGACCTGGAGGACGCCGTCCCGTACTCGACGCTGGGGCTCGAGCGCGAAGCCCGCTCCAGCGACGGCACGGTCAAGGCGCTGTTCCAGACGGCCGACGGGCGGGCCGTCGAGGCCGTCCTCATGCGCTACCGGGACGGCCGCCGTTCGATCTGCATCTCGTCGCAGTCGGGGTGTCCGCTGACCTGCACCTTCTGCGCAACCGGTCAGATGAGGTTCGGCCGCAACCTGACGGCCGCGGAGATCGTCGACCAAGCGCTCCACTTCCGCCGTATCGAGGCGATCGACCACTGCGTGTTCATGGGGATGGGCGAACCGATGATGAACCTCGACAACGTGCTCGAGGCATGCCGGCGCCTGCCGGACATCGGGATCACGCACCGCCGCACCGCGATCTCGACCGTCGGCTGGATCCCGGGCATCGAGCGGCTCACCGAATGCGAGATGCCCATCCGGCTGGCTCTCTCACTCCACGCCCCGAACGACGCGCTCCGCTCCGAGCTGATGCCGGTGAACGACCGCTATCCGCTGGCCGACGTCCTCGCTGCTTGCCACCGCTACCACCGCGCGCGCCGGCGAATGGTCTTCATCGAGTACGTGATGCTCGCCGGCGTCAACGACAGCCGCGAGCTGGCGCGCGAGCTGACGGCGATCCTCGATCGGCGCGTCTTCAAGCTGAACCTCATCCCCTACAACCCGACCGGCGATGCTTTCGAGGGATCGGATCGCGCCGCGATCCACGCGTTCAAGACGGAGCTCGAGCGCGGCGGGCTGCGTGCGACCGTGCGCCTCACCCGCGGGCGCGACATCGACGCGGCCTGCGGTCAGCTCGCGGCGAAGGGCTGAGCGGTCCCGACGGCAACGCCCTTGGGCCGCCTGCCGGTCGCGACCTGGTACTGCACCCAGGCGATGATCGGTGAGCCGACGATCGTCGGGATGAACCAGATGATCAGCGCGTCACCCAGGTTGACGACGAGCAGCGCCGTGACCAGCGCGATGTAGGAGCCGCCCTGGCCCGTGATGTGGATCGCCAGCCAGCCCGGCCGGCGGCGCTTCGCCGCGAGGTATCCGGTCAGCGCGAAGGCGTACGAGAACAGCGCGATCGGCGTGAACCACCAGATCTCCGACCAGTCGAGGGCCGACAGGACGATCGCCGACGCGGCGACGACCAGCACGACCCAGTGGTAGATCTCGCCCGCCCGCGTGTGAAGGCCGCGGCGCTTGCCCGCGCGCATCGCGACCGGCCCGAGGACGAGGCCGGCGCTGCCGGCGGCGATGTGGGCGACGAGCGCGATGTCGTGGGCCATTAGTCCGATGCAGACTATATAATCCGATTCGTACTATGTCAAGCGTGCTGACCCCGACCTCGTACATCGTGCTCGGCCTGCTCGATGCGATGGGCGCGGGGTCCGTGTACGACCTCAAGCAGGCCGTCGGGATGAGCGTCGGCAACTTCTGGAGCGTCCCCCACTCGCAGCTCTACCGCGAGGCCGCCCGGCTCGACGACGCCGGGTTGCTCGAGGGCAGGGACGACCCAACTCCGGGCGGTCGCCCCCGGCGCGTCTTCTCGCTGAGCGCAGCGGGACGGAGGGCGCTCCAGGAATGGCGTGAGGACACCGCCGTCGACCGGCTGCCCGAGCTCCGCGACCCGGGTCTCCTGAAGCTCTTCTTCGGCGCCGATCCGGCGCGACTCGCGGCGGCCCGGCTCGCCGCGCATCGCCGGCAGCTCGCCGGGTACGAGGAGCGGCTGCGATCGGCCGACGAGGCCCCGGAGGGCCCGCGGCTGACGCTCCGGGCGGGGATCGCTCACGAGCGGGAGTGGGTCAGGTTCTGGGAGGAACTCGCCTAGTCAGGCCTCGTGACGCCGAGCGCACGCGCCAGCGGGCGGGCGGTCAGCCCGTAGACGGCGACGGTCGCGACCACGACCAGAAACGTGATCGGCACCAGCAGGTGGGCGTCGGCCACCCCCTGCTCCACCAGGCTGAGCTCGAACGTCGACACCGTTGCCGCCGCGACGATCCCGCGCGGCATCATCCACGCGACCAGGCCGCGCTCGCCCCGCCTGAGGCTCGTCCCGAACGTGCTCGCAAGCGTCGCGAGTGGCCTGACGACCAGGATGAGCAGCGCGACGAACGCGATGCCCTCCCAGCCGAGATCGGTGACCCGCTCTGGGTCGACCCGGGCGGCGAGGACCACGAACAGGATGCCGATCAGGAGGCTCGACAGGGTGGTCAGGAAGTCCGGCGCCTCGCGCTCGATCTCCTCCCGGCGGTGGGCGAGCGTGATCCCCATCGCGATCGCGGCCACGAGGCCGGCGTCGGGCTTGATCGCGCTGGCCACCGCCACCGTCAGCAGGACCAGGGCCAGGATCGTCGACGACTCCAGGTGCACTGAGAGCCGGAAGTCACGCAACGCCATGAGGGCAAGGATCGCCCCCGCGATCCCGATGCCGGCCCCGACGCCCACCGTCGCCAGGAACGGCCCGAACTGGAACTCGCTGGCCCCCGTGGAGATCGCGCCGAACGCGAGCACCGCGAAGATCGCGCCCACGGGGTCGATCAGGATCCCCTCCCACTTCAGGACCGCGCCGACCCGCTCGGTCGGGCGCACGTGGTCCAGCAGCGGCAGGATCACCGTCGGCCCGGACAGCGACAGGACGGCGCCCAGCAGGATGGCGATCCGCGCATCGAGGTCGAAGATCAGGGCGGCGGCGAGCGCGCAGAGCGTCCAGGTGATCGCGAACCCGACGCTCACCAGCCGGGCGACGACCGGCCCCGCGCCATCCTCCAGTTCCTCCCGGCGCAGGAGCAGCGAGCCCTCGAAGAGGATCACGCCGACCGCGAGCTCCACGATGGGGTCGATGAGGTCGCCGAACAGCTCGTCCGGGTCGAACGCATCGAGCGCGTGGGGGCCCAGGAGGACGCCGGCGAGGAGCAGGGGGACGATCGCGGGCACGCCGAGCCTGACGGCGACGAGCTGCGAGCCGACCGCCGCGGCGACGATCAGTGCGATGGCCAGCGCGTCGTCCACGTCCTCCCGCGTGGAGCCTAGTGCGACCGACGCTGGGCCTAGATTCTGAGCCGATGGCGGATCCGCCCCGACCGCGCCCCTCCCTGGCGGCCAGGTTGCTGGGCGGCGGCGCCCGCAGCGCCAAAGCCGTGGCCGGGGCGACCGGGATCGACGACGCCGTGCAGCTCGCCACCGAGGAGGCGATCGTCCAGGCGCTCGAGAGCCCCGCGGTGGAGCGCGCGATGATCCGGGTCCTCGAATCCCCGGCCACGGAGGACGCGCTGCGCAGGGTGCTCTCGAGCCCGGCGGTGGAGCGCGCGTTCGCCGAGGCGCTCGACAGCCAGCTCGTGGACAAGGTGTGGGACCAGCTCCTCGAGAGCGACGAGGTGGAGCGGCTGATCAAGCGGATCGCAGAGGCGCCGGAGATCAGGACCGCGCTGACCTCGCAGGGCGTCGGCCTGCTCGAGGACCTCGGCCGCCAGGTGCGCGGCATCGCGAACCGGCTGGACGGCGCGGCCGAGCACCTCGCGCGGCGGTTGACGCGAAGCCCGCAGCGCACGGAGCCAACCGACAACGCCGGCCTCGTCACCCGAGGCCTGGGGCTGGTGATCGACGCCGCGCTCATCAACGGCGCGTTCGTCGTGACCTCGGCGATCTTCGCGTTCGCGGTGTCCGCCCTGTTTCCCGATTCCGACGTCGCCACCGGTCCGGCCCTTGTCCTGGGCGCGACGACGTGGTTGGCGATCCTGTCCGGCTACCTCCTGTTCTTCTGGACGCTGGCCGGCCAGACCCCGGGCATGCGCCTCCTGGGAGTCCGGCTGGTGGATGCAGGCGGCGCTCCCCGGCTGAGCCTGCGGACGGCGATTCGCCGGCTCGTGTGGACCGTCATCGCGGTGATCCCACTGGGGCTGGGGTTCCTGATCGCGCTCTGGTCGGACCGCCGCCGTGCGCTGCAGGACCGGGTCGCGAACACCGAGGTGATCCTGGTCGATCGCGACGGCAACCCCGAGCGGGCGGCGGAGCGCGCCGCGATCAAGCCAGCGCGCTGACTTTAGGGCCGGTATAGGCTCGCCCGGCACCCTGGCCCGATGAACGAACGACGGATCAACCGCCGTCAGGCGCTGGCGGGCATCGGCTCGGTCAGCCTGGGCGCGCTGCTCGCGGCGTGTGGAGACGATGACGACGCATCGACCACGACCAGCGTCGCCACCTCCGAGGGTGAGACGACGGTTCAGTCGCGCTCAGGGTCCGACCTCGCGAACCTGTTCGACGACACCTCGGCGTGCACCCTAACCCCGGAGGAGACCGAGGGCCCGTACTACTTCGACGCGGACAAGATCCGCAGCGACATCCGCGAGGATCGCGAGGGAGCCGAGCTGCGCCTGGCGATCCGCGTCCGCGACTCCGAGTCCTGCGAGGCGCTGCGCAACGCCGTCGTCGACATCTGGCACGCCGACGCGGGCGGCATCTACTCGGGCTTCGACTCGGGCGCCGGCGAGGTGTTCCTGCGCGGAGCCCAGGTGACCGACGCGGACGGCATCGTCGAGTTCACGACCGTCTACCCGGGCTGGTATGTGGGGCGCACGCCGCACATCCACGCCAAGGTCCACCTCGACAACACGACCGTGCTGACGACCCAGCTCTACTTCGACGACGCGATCTCGACCGCGGTCTACGACGGCGGGTCGCCCTACAAGCCGGACGAGGGACGCGTCACGAACGACGCCGACGGCATCTTCGACGAGGCGCTGATCCTCGACCTGTCAGAGGAGGGCGACGGCTACCTCGGGACGATCTCGTTCGACGTGGCGACCGCGTAGCCGGCCTACTCGCGGGCGGCCTCCACGACCTCCAGAATCGCGTCGATCACGAGTTGCGGGTCTTCCTCCTCGACGGCGTGGCCAGTGGTGACCACGACCTGCTCGGCGCGTGGGCTCAGGACGAGCCAGCCTTTCTGCTCCTCGACGTTCGCGCGCATCCCGCGCGCCTCGGAAGGGAACGCCGCGCCGGCGATCTCAGCATCGGAATAGCGATTCGAGATCACGGTCACCGGGATGTCGCCGATCTCCTCCCTCGCGGCCCACGCGTCCTTCTCGACCTGGAGGTAGTCCCGCTTCTCGAGATTCCCGGGATGGCCGGGGTCCGTTTCCTTCACGATCGGCGCCGGCGGGTTCTTGAACGGCGCGGGCACCTCCACGAACACCATTCCCGCGACCTCGTCGGGATGCTCGACCGCGTAGCCCGCGCTGATGTAGCCGCCGCCCGAGGTGCCGACCAGGACGTAGGGGCCCGGGATCGGAGTCGATTCCAGCAGACCCTCGAAGTCGCCGACGAGCTCCTCGAGGCCGCGCGGGCCCGGCGCTGGGTCGCTCTGACCCAGGTTCGCACGGTCGTAGACGCAGACCCGGGTTTCCTCGGCAATCGCCGCCTCGGCGAAGAAATAGGAGTCGCTGGTGTCGAGGTCGCCGCCCTCCATGACCACGGTCGGCGAGCCCGAACCGGTGCAACGGACGTAGAGGCCACGCCCATCATCGATCTGAACGACCTCGTCGAGCTCGCCGGATGTCGAGTCGACCTCCGGCGTGGAGCTTGTCGACGTCGTGGTGGAGGCGATGGGCTCGTCATCGTCAGAGCCGCAGCCGCCGAGCGCCAGGGCAAAGGCGACCACAAGGCTCACAATCGAGGTCGCTCTCATCCGCCCTTCCGCTTCGGCGCGTAGAGGTCCGTGATCGTCCCCTCGGCCTTCTCGGCCGCGAACATCAGCGTCTCCGAGAGGGTCGGGTGCGGGTGGATCGTCAGGCCGAGGTCCTCCGCGTCGGCGCCCATCTCGATCGCCAGCGTCGCCTCGGCGACGAGGTCGCCGGCGTTGACGCCTACGGCGCCCATGCCGATCACGCGCCGTGACTCGGGATCGAGGAGCAGCTTGGTCTGGCCCTCCGGCCGGGCGAGGCCCAGGGCCCGCCCGGAAGCCTGCCAGGGGAAGATCGACTTCTCGTAGTCGGTGTCGGACTCGACGGCCTCGGTCTCGGTGAGTCCGGTCCACGCCACCTCGGGGTCCGTGTAGGCGACGGACGGGATCGCGCGCGGCTCGAAGACGACGTCGTGGCCGGCGATCACCTCCGCCGCGACCTTGCCCTCGTGCGCCGCCTTGTGGGCGAGCATCGGGCCGCCCGCGATGTCGCCGATCGCGTAGATGTGCGGCACGTTGGTGCGCCGCTGCGCGTCCACTGGGATCTCGCTGCGCTCGTCCACGGTCACGCCCGCCTTCTCGAGGTCGAGCTGGTCGCCGTTCGCGCGGCGGCCCACCGCGACGAGGACGCGGTCGTACGTCTGGGGCTCGGGCGCGTTCTCCCCCTCGAACGTGACCTCGATCCCGCTCTTGCCCGCTTCCGCCGACGCCACCTTGGTCGAGAGCATGATCGCCTCGTACCGCTCGCCGACGTACTTGTGGAGCGGCTTGACCAGGTCCGGATCGCACTCGGGGATCAGCTGGTCGGTCAGCTCCACGACGGATACCCGGCTGCCGAGCCCGGAGTACATCGCCGCCACCTCGAGGCCGATGATGCCGCCGCCGACCACCAGGAGGCGCTCCGGGACGTCGGCGAGCTCGAGCGCGCCTGTCGAGTCGATGACACGCTCGTCCTCGGGCAGGCCGGGAAGCTCGATCGACCGCGAGCCGGCCGCGATCACGCAGTGGTCGAACTCGATCTCCGTCCCGTCGACGTCCACCGCGCGGTCTGACGTGAACCTGGCGGTGCCGCGGACGACGTTCACCTTGCGCTGCTTCGCGAGCCCGTCGAGGCCGCCGGTCAGCTTGCCGACGACCTCGTCCTTCCAGCCGCGGAGCGCGTCGAGGTCGATCTCCGGCTCGCCGAACTTGACGCCGAAGTCGCCCGCCTCGCCGGCCTCGGCGATCACGCGAGCCGCGTGCAGGACCGCCTTCGACGGGATACAGCCGACGTTGAGGCAGACCCCGCCGAGCGTCTCGTCTCGCTCCACCAGGGTCACCTCGAGGCCCAGGTCCGCTGCGCGGAAAGCCGCGGTGTAGCCACCGACGCCGGACCCAATGACCAACACATGGCCTGTCGGCTCCTCCGCTTCGCGTCCGGGGCCGACAGGGTCGGGGGCTCGCGGCTCGGCCTTCTGCTCTGCGTCGGGCTTCGCCTCCGGCTCCGGGGGCGTCTCCCCCTCGGCGACCTCGAGCTCCAGGATCGGCGTGCCTTCCGACACCTTGTCGTCGATCGCGACCAGGACCTCGTTCACTGTGCCGGCGGCCGGGGCGGGCACGTCCATCGTCGCCTTGTCGGACTCGAGCGTGACGAGCGGGTCCTCCGGCGCGACGGTGTCGCCCGGCTTCACGTGGATCTCGATGACGGGGACGTCGGCGAAGTCGCCGATGTCAGGGACGAGGACCTTCACAGGAGCACCCTCCGGAGGTCGGCGAGCTCGCCGGCCAGGTGGGCGACGAACCGCGCCGCGGCGGCGCCGTCGATCACGCGGTGGTCGTACGAGAGCGAGAGCGGCACCATCAGCCGCGGCTCGAACTCCTCGCCGTTCCAGACGGGCTGCATCCTCGAGCGGGTGACGCCCAGGATCGCGACGTCGGGCGCGTTCACGATCGGCGTGAAGCTGGTCCCGCCGATGCCGCCGAGCGAGGAGATCGTGAACGTCGAGCCACGCATCTCCTCCGCCGAGATCTTGCCCTCGCGCGCCTTGCCGGAGAGCTCGGTCAGGTCGCCGGCGATCTCCAGCAGGCCCTTGCGGTCGGCGTCCTTGATGACCGGAACCATCAGCCCCTGGGGAGTGTCGGCCGCGAAGCCGATGTTGTAGTAGCGCTTGATCACCAGCTCGTCGCCGTCGAGCGACGAGTTGAAGTCGGGGAACTGCCGGAGCGAGCCGACACAGGCCTTCACGAGCAGCGCCACCATCGTCACCTTCACGTCCTGCTGCTCGGCGTTGATCTGCTTGCGGAACGCCTCGAGGTCGGTGATGTCGGCCTCGTCGTTGTGGGTGACGTGCGGGATCATCACCCAGTTGCGGGCGACGTTCGGGCCGCTGATCTTCTTGATCCGCGAGAGCGGCACCCGCTCGACCTCGCCGTACTTCGCGAAATCGACCTTGGGCCACGGGGCGATGTTCAGCCCGGGGATCGCCGCGCCCTCGGCCGCCGGCGCCGCCGCGGGCCGCTCCTTGGTGCGCTTGACGTCGTCCTTGGTGATCCTGCCCTTGCGGCCGGTGCCGCTGACGCCACTCAGCTCCACCCCAAGCTCCCGCGCCAGCCGCCGCACCGCGGGACTTGCGTAAACCGGCCCACCCCCATCGCGAGAGACGGATTCCCGGACACTATGTCCGGTTTCCCGTCGTTCGGTGTCTTGGGGCGCTGCGGTCGCGGGCTGAGCCGGGGCTGGGGGTGCCGTGTCGGCTTCGCCGCCCTCATCGCCCTCCCCGGCGTCTCGGGCTTCCCCGGCGTCGGCACTGGGCGCGGCCCCGTCGTCGCCCGCCTCCAGCGTCAGCAGCACCGAGCCCTCGGAGACCTCGTCGCCGACCGACACCTTGAGCTCTGCGACCTTGCCGGCGAACGGTGCGGGCACGTCCATCGTCGCCTTGTCGGACTCGAGCGTCACCAGCGGCTGCTCGGCCGCCACCTCGTCACCGGCCGCCACCAGGATCTCGATCACCGGAACGTCGGCGAAGTCGCCGATGTCGGGGACCGTGACCTCGCGCGCCGCCACTAGAGATAAGCCCTTACCAGGGGGGCAAACATGCTTTCGCGACAGAAGTCGCTCATCACGTAACCGCCGGGTCGGGGGCGTCCGGGTCGATCTCGTACGTCCGGATGGCGTCCTCCACCACGGACTGCTCGATCTCGCCCTCGGCGGCAAGGGCGCGCAGCGCGGCGACGGCCACGTGGTGGCGGTCGACTTCGAAGAAGCGGCGCAGGTGCCGGCGGTAGTCGCTGCGACCGAACCCGTCGGTGCCGAGCACCTCGTAGATGCCGGGCACCCAGGCCCTGATGCCGTCGGGGAGCGCCTTCATGTAGTCCGTGGCGGCGATGACCGGGCTCTCGCTCGAGCCCAGGCACTCGGTGACCCAGGGCCGCGCCGCCTCGCCCCTCAGCCGAGCATCGCGCTCGCGCGCCAGACCGTCGCGCCGCAGCTCGGTGAAGCTGGTGACGCTCCACACCTCGGCGGGGATCTCGAAGTCCTGGCCCAGCAGCTCGGCGGCCGCCTCGACCTCACGCAGGATCGTCCCGGAGCCGAGCAGCCGCACCCGGGCTCCGTCCATCTCGCGGACCCGGTGCATGCCGCGCAGGATCCCCTCCTCGGCGCGGTCGGGCAGTGGCGGGTGGCGGTAGTTCTCGTTCATCACGGTGAGGTAGTAGAAGACGTCCTCCTGCTCGGCGACCATCCGCCGCAGGCCCTCGTGGACGATCACGGCCAGCTCGTAGGCGTAGGCGGGGTCGTACGAGACGCAGTTCGGGACCGTGGCGGAGAGCACGTGGCTGTGCCCGTCCTCGTGCTGGAGGCCCTCGCCGTTCAATGTGGTGCGCCCGGCGGTGCCGCCGAGCAGGAAGCCGCGAGCCCGGTTGTCGCCCGCGGCCCAGGCCAGGTCCCCGACCCGCTGGAACCCGAACATCGAATAGAACGCGTAGAACGGGACCATCTGCACGTTGTGGTTCGAGTAGGCCGTCGCGGCAGCGATCCACGACGAGAACGCGCCCGCCTCGTTGATGCCCTCCTGCAGGACCTGGCCCTTCTGGTCCTCGCGGTAGAACATCAGCTGGCCCGCGTCCTCCGGCTCGTAGAGCTGGCCGACGTGCGAGTAGATCCCGAGCTGGCGGAACATGCCCTCCATGCCGAACGTGCGTGACTCGTCGGGCACGATCGGCACCACCCGCGGGCCGAGCTGCTTGTCGCGCAGCAGTGCGGCGAGGACCCGCACGAACGCCATCGTGGTCGAGATCTCGCGCTCGCCGGTGCCGTCGAGCTGCGATTGGAAGATCTCGAGCGGCGGCACCTCGAGCGGCTGCTCGACCCGCTGCCGACGTGCGGGCAGGTAGCCGCCCAGGGCCTCGCGGCGCTCCCGCAGGTAGGTGATCTCGGGCGAGTCGTCGGCGGGCTTGTGGAACGCCACGTCGCGCACCTCCGCGTCCGAGATGTCGAGGTCGAACCGGTCCCGGAACGCGAACAGGGCCTGCTCGTTCATCTTCTTCTGCTGGTGGGTGATGTTCTGGCCCTCGCCGGCCTCGCCCATCCCGTAGCCCTTGATCGTCTTCGCCAGGACCACCGTCGGCCTCCGGGTGGCGCCCTGCGCCGCTGCGTACGCGGCGTAGACCTTCCTGGCGTCGTGCCCGCCGCGGTTGAGCGCCCAGATCTCCTCGTCGGTCATGTCCTTGACCCGCTCGGCCAGCTCCGGGTACTTGCCGAAGAACTTCTCGCGCACGTAGGCGCCGTCGCGCGCCTTGTAGGTCTGGTACTCGCCGTCGACCGCCTCCTCCATCCGCCGCACCAGGAGACCGTCCTCGTCGGCCTCGAGCAACGGGTCCCAACGGTCTCCCCAGATCACCTTGATCACGTTCCAGCCCGCGCCGCGGAAGATCGTCTCGAGCTCCTGGATGATCTTGCCGTTGCCATGGACCGGGCCGTCGAGACGCTGCAGGTTGCAGTTGACGACGAACACCAGGTTGTCGAGCTTCTCGCGGCCGGCCAGGCCGATCGCGCCGAGCGACTCGGGCTCGTCGGTCTCGCCGTCGCCCAGGAAGCACCAGACCTTGCGCCCGCTCGTGTCGAGGATCCCGCGGTCCGTCAGGTAGCGCATGAAGCGCGCCTGGTAGATCGCCATCAGCGGGCCGAGCCCCATCGAGACCGTGGGGAACTGCCAGAAGTCCGGCATCAGCCAGGGATGCGGGTAGGACGCGATCCCACCCGGTCGCGACACCTCCTGGCGGAAGCCCTGGAGGTTCTCCTCGGTGAGGCGCCCCTCGAGGAACGCGCGGGCGTAGATGCCCGGCGAGGAGTGACCCTGGATGTAGACGAGGTCACCGCCGTGATCGGCGGAGGGCGCGTGCCAGAAGTGGTTGAAGCCGGTCTCGTAGAGCAGCGCCGCCGACTGGTAGCTCGCGATGTGCCCGCCCAGCTCCGACGACTCCTTGTTCGCCTGGAGGACGGTGGCGATCGCGTTCCAGCGAATCAGCGAGCGGACGCGGCGCTCCATCGCGGGGTCGCCGGGGAGCGGCGGCTCCTCTTCGCGGGGGATCGTGTTGACGTATGGCGTCGGGCCGACGTACTCGATCGCGGCGCCCTTCAGCCGCGCCCTCTCGACCACCCGCTCCACGAGGTCGTGCGCCCGCCGCGGCCCGTCGTGCTGGACGACCGCATCGAGGGCCTCGAGCCACTCCTCAGTCTCGACCGCGTCGATATCCGCCACTGCGGCGCACCCTAACGTGCGGGATGCTCGGGCCGTGGGCGTGGATCAGGCGGGCAGGATGGCCCGCACGATCGCCGAGCCGGCGTGCTCGTGGACGCGGTGTGTCTCTCGGATCTCGACATGCTCGAATCCGGCGGCACGCAGCCCGCGCTCAAAGTCCTCCGGAGTCAGCGCGCCGCCGATGCAGCCGGTCCACTGCTGCATGTCCGCCCGGGTCGCGGCGTCCATGTCCAGGTCGGCGACGACATCGGTCACGGCGAACCGGCCCCCGGGCCGGAGGACTCGGGCGGCCTCGGCGAAAACGGCGGGCTTGTCGGCCGAGAGGTTGATCACGCAGTTCGAGATGACCACGTCGACCGAGTTGTTCGGAAGAGGGACGGTCTCGATCGTGCCATTCAGGAACTCGACGTTGTTGACGCCGGCCTTGCGTTGGTTCTCGTTCGCGACAGCGAGCATCTCGTCGGTCATGTCCAGCCCGTAGGCCTTGCCCGTCGGGCCAACCCGGCGAGCCGACAACAGGACGTCGATGCCGCCGCCCGAACCGAGGTCGAGCACGGTCTCGCCCTCGTCCAGTTCGGCGACCGCCGTCGGGTTGCCGCAGCCGAGCGAAGCGAGCTTCGCGGCCTCAGGTAGGTCGTCGCGATCCTCGGGGGAGTAGAGCGCCGCTCCGAACTCGTCGGTCCCGCTCGCCCCACATGCGTCGGGGATGTCCGTCCCGCAGCCGCAGGAGGATTCCGCCGAGCCACAACACCCGGCGCGTCCCTCGTCGACCGAGCGCGCCGCCTCGGCGTACCGCTCACGCACGGTCTCGCGGATCTCGTCCTTGGTCATCAGCTCGCCAGCCATGTGCTCAGCTCCTCGAGCGCGTCGTGGTTCACGTAGTAGTAGGCCCAGAGCCCCTGTCTCTCCGAGCCGACCAGCCCGGCGTCGCGGAGCACCTTCAGGTGGTGCGAGACGGTGGGCTGAGAGAGGTCGAACAGCGGCACCAGCTCGCACACGCACACCTTGCCCGCGTGCTTTCGCAGGACGTCGACGAGCTGCATCCGGATCGGATCGCCGAGGGCCTTCGCGACGCCTCCCATCCGCTCTGCCTCCTCGCGCTCGATGTCCGGGTACGCCACCGGGTCGCAGCAGACCTCGCCCTTGGGGCGCTTCTGTTTCGGCGCCAGCTCGAGCGTCGTTGTCATCCTGCCCTCCCGGCGAGATCGAAAACCATCTATATGCGAATGTATCTATTGAAATCATGTTTGTCAATGGAGTAGCCTCCGGAACGCGCGAGAGAGCACCACACCGGGGCGGGTGGAGGTGAAGGAATGGCGACCCAACTGGCAGAGCTCGACATCGATCTGATCACACGAGGGCACATCGAGAAGGGCCTGGAATCGCTCAACGAGGAGTTCGCCGGCATCTTCAGCCCGGAGACCGTCGAGCGCTACGTCCTCGAGTCGGCGGACCGGCTGCAGGGAGCGCGGCTGCGCGAGTTCCTGCCGCTGTTCGTGCACCGGTTCGCCCGCCAGCGACTTCGGGCGCTGGGACAGATCGAGGGCAAGATCACCAAGGAGCTGCCGGAGGTCCTGTTCGTCTGCGTGCACAACGCCGGGCGTTCGCAGATGGCAGCCGGTCTGCTCAGCAAGCTGGCCGGGGGCCGCGTCAACGTCCGCACGGCCGGGTCCGACCCGGCCGACCAGATCAACCCGGCGGTCATCGAGGCGATGAGCGAGGTCGGCGTTGACCTCTCCAGGGAGTTCCCGAAGCCGCTCACCGATGAGTTCGTCCGCGCGGCCGACGCGGTGATCACGATGGGCTGCGGCGACGCCTGCCCGATCTACCCCGGCAAGCTCTACGAGGACTGGACGCTGGAGGATCCGGCCGGACTGGACCTCGAGGCCGTGCGGACGATCCGCGACGACCTCGAAGCGCGGGTCCAGGCTCTGCTCGACGAGGTGACGCCCGCGAGCGACTAACGCGTGCCGCGGCCGCGCTCAGACGGCTACGGGAACGCTGCGCGCGGGGCGGGGGCGTCCGCATCGTGGGCGTCGTCCGCCTCGGGCTCGACGTGCGGGCCCGGCTTCGGTCGCGGGGCGCCGCCGGGGAAGGCGAGGCGGAGGATCGTCCGCTGCACCGACCCGAGCTGCTTGCCGAAGGGGCCGGTGTTGTACGGCAGGCCGTGGCGGTGGCAGATCTCCCTGACGCGCGGGGCGATCTGCTGGTAGCGCGAGCTCGGCAAGTCCGGGTAGAGGTGGTGCTCGACCTGGTAGGAGAGGTTGCCGCTCATCACATGGAAGAACGGGCCGCCCTCGATGTTCGCGGCGCCCAGGAGCTGGCGCACGTACCAGCCGCCCTGCGTCTCGTCCGCCGTCTCCTCCTCCGTGAACGTGTAGGCCTGGTCGGGGAAGTGGCCGCAGAAGATGATCGCGTAGGCCCACAGGTTGCGGACGAAGTTCGCTGTCAGGTTCGCGGTGAGCGTCGCCCGGAACGGCTCGCGGAACGAGCGGCGAGCGACCAGGCGTCCGACCGCGGCGCCCAGGTTGCGGTCGGGCTTCACCGAGCGGACCGGGCGCCAGTCGATCAGCCGGCTCCGGCCCGAACGGCGCCGGCCCCGGCGCTTCCACTGCCGGCGGCCGGACTCCGACGGCGGCTCGAACAGCGCGATCACCGCAAGCTCGATCGCGGTCATCGCGAGGCCGGAGATCGCAGGCCAGGCGATGTAGTCCTTGACCACCTGGCGGCGCGCCTTGGTGCCGATCCCCTTCAGCTCCTCGACCAGCTGGTCCTTCGGCTTCTGGCCCGTGCGAATCGCCTCGAAGTCGAGGTCGTGAAGCGCGACCCCCCACTCGAACAGGCCGGCGAGCAACACGTTGTACACCGGCTGGAGGAGGTAGACCGGGTTCCAGGCCTGCTGCGGGTCCACCCGCATGATCTCGTAGCCCACGTCCTTGTCCTTGCCGATGATGTTCGTGTACGTGTGGTGGACGAAGTTGTGGGAGTGCTTCCACGCGAACGCGGGCGAGGCGGTGTCCCAATCCCAGACCGACGAGTGGATGGCGGGATCGTTCATCCAGTCCCACTGGCCGTGCATCACGTTGTGGCCGATCTCCATGTTCTCGAGGATCTTCGCCACCGATAGCCCGGTGGTCCCGAGCGCCCAAGCGGGTGACCAGCGCGAGGCGATCAGCACCGCGCGTGACATCGCTGCCAGCCGGCGCTGGAGCTGGATCATCGAACGGATGTAGCGGGCGTCGTGCTCGCCCAGGTCGGCGTAGACGTCGTCGTGGATCGCCTGGAACTCACGGCCGAGCTCGTCGATCTGCTCGGGCGCGAGCCGGTGGAGGGGGTTGCCGTTGGCGCTCATCCCTTGCTCCTCGCCGGTGTTCCCCTGATGACCACGTGACCCTCGTCGACCACGACCTCCCCCTCGGGGACGTTGATACAGGTCCGGATCATCTCGCCCGGCTCGCCGTGGACCTCGCCGGTGCGCATGTCCCTGACCTTCCCGCTCACGAGCTTGCAGATGCAGGTGTGGCAGACGCCCATCCGGCAGCCGTAGGTGAGTTGGCCCCCCGCCTCCTCGCCGCCGACCAGGATCGGCGTCTCGCCGTCGCACTCCGCCTCGAAGTCAGTGACGCGGAAGCGGACCGTCCCACCGGCGCCCAGCCCCGCCTCCCCGCCGTCGCCCACGAACGGCTGGAAGTGCTCGAGGCGAAGCTGCTCGCGCGTGCCCTCGGCGTCCCAGTGGCCGGTCATCTCCTCGAGCAGGTCGGGCGGGCCGGACAGGAACGTCTCGCGCTCGCGCCAGTCCGGGCAGAGCTTGTCGAGGTCCTTGGGGCCAATGCGCTTGTCCTTCGAGGTCAGGCGCTCGTAACGTTGGTAGCCCGGGTAGAGCTTGTCCATCGCTGTCAGGACGTCCGCGAACATGACCTCCTCGGAGTCGCGCTCGGAGTGGACGTGGACGACGTCGCTCAGCGCCCCCTGCCGCTCGAGGCTCCGCAGCAGGCTGAAGATGGGCGTCACGCCACTGCCGGCGCTCAGCAGGAGCACTTTCTCGGGCAGCGGATCGGGCAGGCAGAAGCTGCCCTCGACCTCACCGAGGAAGACGACCGTCCCGACGCCGGCCTGCCTGGTGAAGAACGGCGACATCTTTCCGCCGTCGACCCGGCGCACCGAGATGCTGATCCAGCCCTCGGGATGGCCGGGATCCGAGGTGAGCGTGTAGGCCCGCCAGTGCCGCACGCCGTCGATCTCGACCCCGATCCGCAGGTACTGGCCGGGCTCGTGCCCGGGCCAGGGAAAGCTCGGCTTGATCACGATCGTCCGCGAGCGCGGGGTTTCGCGGCGGATGTGGACGACCTCGCCCTGCAGCTCCCGCGTCGACCAGAGCGGGTTGATCAGGGCGATGTAGTCGTCGGGCAGCAGCGGGTTGGTGAGCGCGCGCCCGACGTCCAGCAGCCGGCGGCGGAGCCGGGAGACCTGGGGGCGTGCTGCCGTCTCTACCAAGGGAATGGGCGTCGGTCGCTTGCGACGACCCTACCCCGCGGACGGACCCCCGCGCGCTAGTTGCGTGGAACTGGCGGGCTCCTACGAGAGGTCGTCGAACGGCCCCCAGATCGCATAGGTGACCGCGGTGGACTCGTCCGGCGGGTTCAGGGGATCGTCCCCGTCGGGCCCGCCGTCCTGACGGCCGCCCTGCTGGTTCAGGAAGAACGTCTTCCCGTCCGGGCTGAAGCAGCCGCCGCAGAACTCGAAGTTGTTCCGGAATGTCTTCGCGAAGTCGTAGATCCGGCCGCGCCGGTCGACTCCGCGGACGAACTGGACGTCCTCCGCGTCCTCCTGCAGGAATACGTGCCCGGTGGCGGGGACCACGACCAGGTTGTCCGGGCCCTCGAGCGCGTCGAGGCTCGTCGACTCGTAGATCAGGCGGAGCCGGCCGCCGTGGCGGCCCTCCGGTTTGAATGCCCAGAGCTGGCCGAGCTGCGCCTCGCCACCCGACGTGCAGTCGAAGTACAGGCGACGCTCCGTCGACCAGATCCCTTCGGTGCGGTCGAAGATCGCGGCGCCCTTTTCCTGCGCCTCGACCCTGACCGTGTCGGTATCCGGGTCGGGGTTCTCGATGCGCACCCACTCCACATCGAACGCGTCGCCCGGGTCCACGGTGTTCATGTCCAGGTTGGGACTGCCGCTCACGACGAGCGCCTCGAGCGTGCCCCCGAACGCGGCCAGGTCGCCGAACTCGCGCGGGCGCCGGGCCGGCCGGAATCGATAGAAGCAAGCGTCGCCCCGGTCCTCGGTCTCGTAGAGCGCGCCGTCGAGCCAGGCGACGGCCTCGTGCGAGAAGCGGCCCGCGTCAGGGACCTCGAGCGGGTTCACCGGCCCCGTCGCGTCGGCCGGGACCTCGAAGATGTACCCGTGGCGGGTCCCCGGAGGGGCGGTGCCGGCGGGGCCGTAGCCGAAGATCTCCTCGCACGTCACCCATGTGCCCCAGGGCATCTGGCCGCCGGCGCAGTTGGTGTGCGTACCGCCCAGGACGGCGAAGCTCCTGACGACCTCCCGATCCCCGTTGACGACCAGCTTGGTGTTGCCACCGCGGGTCTCCGGGTCGCGGTCGTACAGCTTGGCGCTCGGGACCACAACCGGGATCTCACCCGCGCGCGAGCGGTTCTCGTGATTGCGGATCAGGATCGTCCGCTTCCCACGCCCGGGGAACGCGGCCATGCCGTCGAAGATCCCGGGCGTGGGGTTGCCGTCGTCCATCGGATCCCCCTGACGGTTGATGATCCGGTACTTGAACCCGGGCGGCAGTTCGAGCCACTCCACCCCGGTGTCCTGCTCGGGGCGTGGCGCCAAGGGGCCGTAGCCCCCCGTGCTCCGGCGGGCCTCGCCCTTGGCGGCGCGCGCTGCCAGCGCCGAGATCGGTCCGCCGAGCGTCAACCCGGCGCCCACCGCAGCGGAGCCCTCGATGAATCGCCTGCGCGTAAGTTCAACGGTCATTCTTCCTCCGGTTCCGACGTCGTCCGCCCCCAGCCACCCCCTTCCTATCGGCGGCGCGTCGGGCCCTTGTCAAGCGGCTGTGAGGCACGTGTGAACTGCCGGTGAAAATCCGGGCGCCGAGCGAGCCGGATCCGTGGGCGGCGCCGTACGATCGCGCCGCGATGACTCGTGACGTCTACTCCAGACCGCCGCGGCCGGAGGCGGCGACCGGCGTGACCCGGCGTGCCCTCTTCGGGTTGCGAGCGCCGCCCGCGGCGGCGATCGCGGCCGTCGAGGCCCTCGACGAGCTCCGAAGCTCGATCCGAGCGGGGTGGAGCGGCCCCGGCGCCGAACCCTTTCTCGGCGCGCTCGAACCCGCCGCCGCAGCCCTCACCGAGCTCGCGGCCGTGAGGCCCGGCGACCGGGTGCTCGACGTCGGCCACGGCGACCGCATCGAGCGCCTGCCGCATCCCACAGCCTCGTTCGATGTCGTCCTCTCGACGTTCGCCGCCGCGCTCGACCCCGCGCCGGACCGAGCCGTCGGCGAGCTCGTGAGGGTCACGGCCCCCGGCGGCCGGGTCGGTCTCGCCGCCTGGGTTCCCCGGGGCCTGCCGGGCCGGCTCCCCGAGTTCGCCGAGCGGATTCGGCCGCTCCCGCCGGGCGCCCCGTCGCCGCGCGAGTGGGGCCGCAATCCGATCGCTCGGGCCCGCCTGGAGCCCTGGTTGGACGAGCTCGACACGCGGACGCGGACCGTAAGGCTGACATTCGCGGACCCCGACGACGCGTTCGCGACGATGACGGCACCCCTCGCCTTCGACCGCGACGAGCTCGCCCACCTGCGGCCGCGATTCGACCGGCTTCTCGCCTCGTGCAACGACGGCATGGCCGGCGTGGAGATCGCCGGCCGCTACCTGATCGCGGTGGGCCGCAAGCGCGCTACGGCGTGATCGAACCGGCCAGGTGCGGCGTGTCGTCGCGAGCCGCGCGGACGGCGAACGCCACGTGCCCCTCGGCCTCGACCGACGCGAACTTGACCTTCGACGGCAGCAGGACCGGCCGCTTGAAGGCTACGTCGACGGCGAACGCCTCGGGCAATCGTGAGTCGAGTTGCGCAAGGGAGCGGGCCTTGGTCCACATGCCGTGCGCGATCTGTCGCGGGAACCCGAACGCCTTGGCCGTCACGCCGTAGAGGTGAATCGGGTTGCGGTCCCCCGACACCCCCGCGTAGCGCCGGCCGAGGTCGCCGGGAAGCGACCACTCCGCCTCGTCGCGGAGCTGGGGCGGCTCCGGCCCGTATCCGGTCTCGTCCTTCTCGGTCTGCCCTCCGCCGCCGCCGCGGCGCAGGTTGGTGCTCTCCCCCTCCCAGACGAGCTCGTCCCCGACCCGCGCCTCGGTCAGGAGCTTGAACGTCCTGCCCTTCGGATGCGGCTCGAGCTGCGTTGCCCGGACGCTGATCGAGAGGGACTCGCCGACCCGCACCGGGCGCCGCTGCTCGATCCGGTTCGCGACGTGGACCATGCCGATCGCGGGCAGCGGGAACGACGGATCGGTGAGGAGCTTCAGGTGCAGCGGGAACGCGAGCACGTGCGGGTAGGTGGCGGGGACGGCCTCGCGCACCGTGAACCCGCAGACCCGGCAGTACTCCGCGACGCGTCCGGCGTCGATCGCGATGTCCGAGAGCTCGAGCCCGAGGTCGGGGATCTCGCCGCCGCCCCCGGCGAGGAAGGGCAGCTTGCCGGCGCCGGGCACCGCGCCCAGCCCGGCGCGCACGATCAGCGGCAGCGCCGACGGAGCGCTCTCGAGGCGCTCCGTAGTCATGCGCCCAGCAGGCTCTGCCCGCAGACCCGGACCACGTTGCCGTTCACTCCGGCCGAGCCGGGGCTCGCGAACCAGGCGATCGTCTCGGCGACGTCCACCGGGAGGCCGCCCTGGACCATGGAGTTCATGCGGCGGCCCGCCTCGCGCGTCGCGATCGGCATCGCCTTGGTCATCGCGGTCTCGATGAACCCCGGCGCGACGGCGTTGATCGTGAGTCCGCTCTTGGCGACCACGGGCGCCATCGACTGGACCCTGCCGATCACGCCCGCCTTCGACGTCGAGTAGTTCGTCTGGCCGGCGTTGCCGGCGATCCCGGAGATCGACGACACCCCGACGAGGCGGCCGTTCGGCCGGATCGTCCCGCGCTCGAGCAGCAGGTCGTCGATCCGCTCCTGCGCCGACAGGTTGATGTCCATCAGGACCGACCAGCGCTCGTCGTCCATGTTGCCGAGCGTCTTGTCCTTGGTGACGCCGGCGTTGTGGACGACGACGTCGACGCCCTCGTGCTCGGCCGCCAGGTGATCGGCGATCCGCTCGGGGGCATCGGCGGCCGTGATGTCGAGCGCGAGCGACGACCCGCCGATCTCGCCCATCACGTTCGCGAGGTCGTCGGCGGCAGGTGGGATGTCCAGCCCGACCACGTGGGCGCCGTCGCGGGCGAGGACCCGCGCGATCGCCTCGCCGATGCCGCGCGCGGCGCCGGTCACCAGGGCGACCTTGCCGTGGAGCGGAACTCCCCACTCGACGTCTCCGGCTGGCGCGACCGCCTCGCCGATCCGGGCGACCTGCCCGGAGACGTACGCGGAGCGCGGCGAGAGCAGGAACCTCAGCGTGGACTCGATGCCGCCCTCGGCACCGGGCGCCACGTAGACGAGCTGCGACGATGCGCCGCGCCGGACCTCCTTGCCGACGGAGCGGGCGAACCCCTCGAGCGCCCGCTGCGCCGTTGCCTCGCGAGGAGACTCGCAGAGCTCGGGCGGCGTGCCGAGGACGATCACGCGGCCGGACCGCTCCACCCTGCGGATCGCCGGCTGGAAGAAGTCGCGCAGCTCGCGCAGCGCCGCCGAGTCGGCGATCCCCGTGCCGTCGAAGACGAGCGCCTTGAAGCGGGCGTCGGCGGGCGCGTCCGGGTTCCAGACCGAGGCGTCGAGCCCGGCCTCGCCGACCGCGTCGCGGACGTCATCGCGAAGCTCGGTGCGCACAGCGGCTCCCACCGACGCGAGGACGGCGGCGATCGGCCCGACGAGGCGGCCGCCGGTTGCAGCGCCCAACAGCACCTCGCCGGTGACCACGGGTTGCCCCGGCGAGTAGCGGTCGAGCTCCACCGGCTGGGGCAGGCCGACCCCACCGGCGATGATCCCGCCGAGGCGGCTGTTGACGAGCTGCGAGTACCGGTCCATCACGGGGTCAGACCCTCATACGAGAGTGTCACTTCTCGAGGATCGCGACGACGCCCTGGCCGCCGGCGGCGCAGATCGAGATCAGCCCCCGGCCGCCGCCCCGCTCGTGCGAGGGCCTTGGCCAGGCTCGCGACGATGCGCCCGCCCGTTGCCGCGAACGGATGGGCGGCCGCGAGCGAGCCGCCGTTCACGTTCAGCTTCGAGCGGTCGATCTCACCGAGCGGTTCGTCCAACCCCAGGCGCTGCTTGCAGAAGACCGGGTCGTCCCAGGCCTTCAGCGTGCACAGCACCTGCGCCGCGAACGCCTCGTGGATCTCGTAGAGGTCGAAGTCCTGGAGCTTCAGCTTGTTACGCGCGAGCATCCGCGGCACCGCGTAGGCGGGTGCCATCAGGAGCCCCTCCTTCTTGCCGACGTAGTCCACGGCTGCCGTCTCCGCGTCGACGAAGAACGCCAGCGGCTCGAGGCCGTGCGCCTCGCCCCACTCCGTCGTCCCGAGCAGCACGGTCGAGGCGCCGTCCGAAAGCGGCGTCGAGTTGCCCGCCGTCATCGTCCCGTCCTCGCCGCCGAAGACCGGCTTCAGCTTCGCGAGCTTCTCGACCGTCGAGTCGGCGCGCAGGTTCTGGTCGCGCTCGAGGCCCAGGTACGGGGTGATCAGGTCGTCGTAGAAGCCGCGGTCGTACGCGGCGGCGAGGTTCTGGTGGCTGGCCGCGGCAAGCTCGTCCTGCTCCTCACGGGTCACGCCCCATTCGCTGGCCATGATCGCGGTGTGCTCGCCCATCGAGAGGCCGGTGCGCGGCTCGGCGTTGCGCGGGATCTCGGGCACGATCATCCCGGGACGCACCTTCGTCAACAACCGCGCGCGATCCAGGTTCGATTTCGCCTGGTTCGCCTCGAGCAGGATCTCGCGCAGGTCGTCGTTGAGCGCGATCGGGGCGTCCGAGGTGGTGTCGACCCCCCCGGCGATGCCCGACTCGACCTGGCCGAGCGCGACCTTGTTCGAGACCAGGATCGCGGCCTCGAGACCGGTCCCACACGCCTGGCCCACGTCGTAGGCCGGGGTCTCGTGCGCCAGCTTCGAGCCCAGCACGCACTCGCGGGTGAGGTTGAAGTCCCGGCTGTGCTTCAGCACGGCGCCGCCCGCGACCTCGCCGAGGACCTCGCCGGCCAGCGCGTGACGGTCGACCAGCCCGTCGAGCGCCGCGGTCAGCATGTCCTGGTTCGAAGCCTTGGCGTAGGCGCCGTTCGACCGGGCGAACGGGATCCGGTTGCCGCCGAGGACGGCGACGGGGCGGGTCTTGGAATTCACGGTTCGTCTCCTTGTGGCTTGAGTCCGGCTGCCCGCAAACGCGCTAGCGAAGCTCTGCCGAAGTCTTACCGAGAAGCTGGCGGGCGACGATCAGAAGCTGGATCTGCTGCGTGCCCTCGAAGAGGTCGAGGATCTTCGCGTCGCGCGCCCACTTCTCGAGCAGCTCGTCCTCGCCGTAGCCGACCGAGCCGCACAGCGCCACGCAGCGCAGGGCGATGTCGGTGGCGGTGCGTCCTGCCTTCGCCTTCGCCATCGAGGCTTGAAGCGAGTTCGGCTTCGCGTTGTCGGCCATCCACGCGGCCGAGAGGGTCAGAAGCCACGACGCCTCGAACTCCGCCTGCAGGTCGAGCAGCTCGGCCGCGGCGGCGCTCTGCGTGTGCGCGGGCCGGTCGTAGTCGATCTCGACGCCTGCCTCCGCGAGCCGGCGCTCCGTCTCCTCCAGGCAGGCGCGGGCAAGCCCGACGGCCATGCCGGCGACCAGCGGGCGGGTGTTGTCGAAGGTCTGCATCACGCCGGCGAAGCCCTTCTTCGTGTCGATCTCGGGGCTGCCGAGCAGGTTCTCCTTCTTGCACGCGGCAGTCCTCGAGGACGAAGTTGGCGGTGTCCGAAGCCCGGATTCCGAGCTTGTGCTCCAGCCGGTCCAGCTTCAGGCCCGGGTTCGAGCGCTCGACCACGAACGACTTGATCGCCGGGCGTCCCTGCTTGGGATCGAGCGTCGCCCAGACGACGACCAGCTCGGCGCGCTCGCCCGGCGGTGACGAAGATCTTCTCGCCGTTCAAGACGTACTCGTCGCCGTCGAGGACCGCGGTGGTGCGGATCGCGGCGGAGTCGGAGCCGGCCTCCGGCTCGGTGATCGCCATCGCGGCCCACTTGCCCTCGAAGCGCTCGAGTTGCTCGTCGTTCGCGACCGCAGCGATCGCGGAGTTGCCGAGCCCCTGGCGCGGCATCGTCAGCAGGAGACCGACGTCGCCCCATGCCATCTCGATCAGGCCGAGCACGGTCGACAGGTTGGTGCCGTTGCGATTCTGACCGTCGCCGTCGCCGTTTCGGTCCTGGCGCACGCCGGTGGCCCCGGTGCCGCTGTGCTGGCCACCCTCGTTCATGCCGTCGATCAGCGCCGCGAGCATGTCGAGCTCCTTGGGGTACGCGTGCTCGGCGCGGTCGTACTTGCGCGAGATCGGGCGTAGCACCTCGGTCGCGACCTGGTTCGCCTGCGAGACCAGCAGTTCGAGCTTCTTGGGGACCTCGAGGTTGATCGTCATCAGACAAGCACCGCACCTTCCATCACGCCGGCCGCGCGCAGGTCGCGATACCAGCGCTCGACCGGGTGCTCCTTCACGTAGCCGTGGCCGCCGAGCAGCTGGACCCCGTCGGAGCCGATCTTCATCCCGTGGCGGGTGCAGAGACGGCGGGCTGTGGCCGCCTCGCGCGAGTACTCGCGGCCCTGATCGACCCGGCCGGCGGCGCGGTAGGTGGCGAGGCGCATGCCCTCGAGCTCGATCGCGATGTCGGCGACGCTGAAGGCGACGCGCCTGGCGATGGCTGATCGGCTCGCCGAAAGCGGTCCGCTCGTTGACGTACTGCTTGACGTAGTCGAGCACGGCCTGGCCGGTGCCGACGGCAAGCGCGCACCAGGCGATCCGGCCGAGGCGCACGCATTCGGCGTAGACATCGGGGCTGGCGGCGCCCAGGAGCGCGCCCGGCTTCGAGCTTCACGTCTCGCAGCAGCAGGCGGCCGGTCGCCGCCGCGCGCAGGCCCATCGCGGGCTCGGGCTCAAAGGCGACGCCGTCGGCCTTCGACTCGACGATGAAGAGCGCCGGGCCCCGCCCCTCGAGCTCCGCCGCGATCACGAACAGCTCGGCATCGGCAACTCGCGGGACGAGTGACTTGACGCCGCTCAGGACGAAGCCGCCATTCCTGGCTGTCGGCGCGGGTCTCGAGGCGCGAACGGGTCGAACAGCGGCCGCGGCTCCAGCATCGCCAGCGCGGCGGCCGGGGGATCCTCGCCGGCGAACTCGGGCAGGTACGTCGACTGCTGATCGGCGTCGCCCCAGAGGCCGATCGCGGTGCTGACCGCCCCGGGGGCGAGGGCCGCGAGCGCGAGACCCATGTCGCCCCGGGCGAGCGCCTCGGAGACGAGCACGGAGGTGACGGCGGAGCGCTCGCTGACGACGCCCCCGAGCTCCTCCGGGACGCCGAGCATGGCGACCCCCAGCTCGGCGCTCTGCGCGAGCAGCTCGGCGCGGCGCCTGGCAAGCGCTGTCGGCGTCCTGCGCAGCCGGGCGCAGCCGCTCCAGGGCGAAGTCGCCGACCGCCTCGCGCATCATCTGCTGCTCGTCGCTCGGCGTGATGTCGAAGAGCCCGGCGCGCCTGCCCGTGGGCTGGCGCGCGGCCTTGCCGAGCCGCTGCGTCGCGGCGAAGGTGCGGCCCGCGGCGCCGGCGGCGCGGAACCCGTTCTTGGTGGCGCGGTAGAGGCCGCGCTCGACGCGCTCGCGCATGCCGATCCGGTCCAGCAGCTCCATGCCGGCGAGGCGGTTGAGGGCGCGAAGGCCGAGGCCCATGCCCCTGTCGGCGGCGGTCAGTTTCGAGTCGGCCATGTGGCTAGGTGCAGGTGCCTGGGATGCGGTGGCAGTTTCCTACCGCTCCGTAGCATTCTGGTCCAGCGGATGGTAGCGCACCGCGCCGGGACGACGTCGCATCAGCGACTGCGGAAGTGCGGGACCCCCAGGGCGATCAGCAGCAGCTGGTGCTCGGCGGCGCGGATCGCCTCCTCCTCCGCCTGCGGGCTGTCGGGCGGGGCGTCGATGATCGCCTCGGCGGTCGAGACCATGGCGTTGACGATCAGGCCGGCCATCATCTGCAGGTCCTCGGTGCTCCAGTCGCTGAGGTAGGGGAAGCGGGACGAGGTCGGTCGCAAGCTCGCTCGCGAACAGTCGGATCTCTGCGCGGATCGCCTGGCGCAGCGCGGGCGAGCCGCCGTGGCGCTCGCGGATCACGAAGCGGAACTGGTCCGGGTTGGCGCGCACGTGGCGGACGACGATCTCGACCGAGTCGCGGATCACGTGCTCGAAGCTGGCGACGTCGGCTCGGGCGGACGCGGATCATCTCGCGCAGGGTCCGAAACGACTCCTCGACGAGCGCCAGCCCGAGCTCGTCCATCGACTCGAAGTGGCGGTAGAACGCCGTCGGGCACGACCCCCGCCTCGCGCGTGACCTCGCGCAGGCTGAGGCCGGTGAAGCTCTTCTGGCTCGAGCAGGCCGAGCGCCGCGCTCATCAGGTCGGCTCGCGCGTGCGCTGCTTGCGCTGCTCCCGTCCCGCGGCGGTGTAATCGGGGTACGAGTGTTCACTGAACGCAGTGTGACAGACTCACGGACGTTTCCGCGATGCGGTCTGAAACCTTGACATCATTCCGTGTACTGTGTACCTGTGACACAGATGTTCACCGCCAACCGCCGCCACCGCACCGTCGCGTCACGGCTCGAACTTCGTCGACGCGCTCGTCGGCCCCCACGGCGTCGACCGCTACCTCGAGCTGGTCCGCCCGACCTGGACGCGTCAACGAGCCACGGGCCGAGGTCGATCCGCGTCGACCGGCATGACCGCCGACAGCGTCACGCTGACGCTGAAGCCGAACGGCGCCTTCGCGGGCTTCCGCGCCCGGCCAGTTCGTCCAGGTCGCGGTCGAGATCGACGGCGTCCGGCGAACCCGCTGCTACTCGCCGGCGAGCTCGGCCGCGACGACGGCCTGCTCGAGCTCACCGTCAAGACCCACCCCGACGGGCTCGTCTCGCGCTTCCTGGCCGAGCGCGCCCGCGTCGGGATGGTCGTCGGGCTCTCCGCGGCCGACGGCGACTTCCGCCTGCCGGCCGCGCGGCCCGAGCGGCTGCTGCTGATCAGCGGCGGCAGCGGGATCACGCCGGTGATCTCGATGCTCCGCACGCTCTGCGACGAGGGGCACCGGGGCACGATCGACTTCGTCCACTACGCGCCCGCGCCCGGCGACGCGCTCTACCGCGACGGAGCTCGACGCGCCTCGCCGCGCGCCACCCGAACGTGCGCGCTCCTGCGCGCCTACACCCGCGCGCCGGGCGCCGGCGAGCTCGACGGCCACTTCGGGCCCGACCCACCTCGGCCGCGATCGGCGACCACGCCGAGCGCCGAGACCTTCGCCTGCGGCCCGCCCGGCGCTGCTCGACGCCGTCGCGCGAGTCGTGGGCCGTCGCCGGGCTCGAGCAGCGCCTGCACGTCGAGAGCTTCGTGCCGCCGTCGCTGGCGATCCGCTACCGACGAGCCCGAGGGCACCGTGTCGCTTCGCCCGCGCGGGGAGACCGTCCGCGAACGACGGCCGCACCCTGCTCGAGCAGGCCGAGGCCGCCGGGCTCGCCCCGAGTTCGGCTGCCGGATGGGCATCTGCCACTCCTGCAGCTGCCGCAAGACCGCCGGGCAGCGTCCGCAACGCGATCACCGGCGAGGTCTCGACGGCCGAGGACGAGGAGATCCGCATCTGCGTCTCGGTCCCGGTCGGCGACGTCCAGCTCGAGCTCTGAAACCCAACTATCGACCCAGTCACCAACGAGGAGAGATCCAGATGACCGCCAAGACCCACCTCACACCCGAGCAGTTCGACGCCTTCGGCGCCGAGCTCGACGCGATCCGCCAGCGCCACGCTCGCCGACCTCGGCGAGCGCGACGCGAACTACATCCGCCACGTGATCCGCGCCCAGCGCGGGCTCGAGATCGCCGGCCGCGCGCTCCTGATGGCGGGCTTCCTGCCGCCCGCCTGGCTCGCCGGAACGGCCGCCCTGTCGGTCTCGAAGATCCTCGACAACATGGAGATCGGCCACAACGTGATGCACGGCCAGTACGACTGGATGAACGACCCGGGCCTGTCCGGCAAGGAGTTCGAGTGGGACACGCGCCTGCCCCGGCGACCAGTGGCGCCACTCCCACAACTACATGCACCACACGCACACGAACATCCTCGGCAAGGACCGCGACATCGGCTACGGGGTCCTGCGGATGTCCGAGGAGCAGCCTTGGCAGCCCTACTACCTGGGCAACCCGGTCTACGCGACGCTGCTGGCGCTGTTCTTCCAGTACGGCGTCGCGCTGCACGACCTCGAGGTCGACCGGATCCGCACCGGCGAGACGAAGTGGGGCGCGAAGCAGCGCGAGGTCGCGGCGGCGATCTGGAAGAAGGTCCGCCGCCAGACGCTCAAGGACTACGTCCTGTTCCCGCTGCTGTCGGGCCCTCGGCGCCGTTCGTGCTCGCCGGCAACGCCAGCGCCAACCTGGCGCGCAACGTGTGGTCGTTCATGATCATCTTCTGCGGCCACTTCCCCGACGGCGTCGAGGAGTTCACCGAGGAGGAGACCGAGAACGAGACGCGCGGCGAGTGGTACTACCGCCAGCTGCTCGGCTCGGCGAACCTGACCGGCGGCAAGCTGTTCCACGTCATGTCGGGCAACCTGTCGCACCAGATCGAGCACCACCTGTTCCCCGACATCCCGGCGCACCGCTACGCCGAGATCTCGGTCGAGGTCCGCGAGATCTGCGAGCGCTACGGGATCGCCTACAACGCCGGCCCCCTGCACCGCCAGTTCGGCACGCGTCGTGCGCAAGATCTGCCGCCTCGCGCTGCCCGACGGCAGGGACGCCGGCCGCGAGCGAGCGACGAAGAGCGCCCGCGCCGCCGCCGCTCGCCGCCGCCTGAGATCCTGCACGGCATGGATCCGGAGCAGCTCGAGCTCTGCCTCGACGGGCCGCATCGTGAGGTGCGCCAGGCCGTCCGCGAGTACCTCGCCGGGCCGGAGTTCGAGCGCCCGGTCGCAGCCGCCGCCCGACGACGAGTACCGGGAGCAGGTCATGGACTGGGCGAAGCGGCTCGCGGCCGACGGGCGAGCCGGCCTGGGCTTCCCGCAGCGAGTTCGGCGGGATGGACGACGTCGCGGGCTCGATCGCCGCGTTCGAGACGCTGGCCCTCGGCGACCTCTCGCTGCTGGTCAAGTGCGGCGTCCAGTTCGGCCTGTTCGGCGGCGCGGTGCTCCACCTCGGCACCCGCAAGCACCACGAGCGCTACCTCCACCGAGGTCGCCAGCCTCGAGCTGCCGGGCTGCTTCGCGATGACCGAGACCGGGCCACGGCTCGAACGTGCAGGCGGTCGGGACCACCGCCACCTACGACGCGGCGACCCAGGAGTTCGTGGTCAACACGCCCAGCGAGGCGGCGCGCAAGGACTACATCGGCAACGCCGCCACGCACGGCCGCATGGCCGCCGTCTTCGCGCAGCTGATCGTCGCCGGCGAGGGCGCCGAGGCCGGCGAGTCGCGCGGCGTGCACGCGCTGCTGGTCCCGATCCGCGACGAGCAGGGGCCGCGTCTGCGAGGGCGTGCGCATCGAGGACTGCGGCCACAAGCTCGGCCTGAACGGCGTCGACAACGGCCGGATCTGGTTCGACCAGGTCCGCGTTCCGCGCGACGCCCTGCTCGACCGCTACGCGCAGGTGAGCGCGGACGGCGTCTACTTCAGCCCGATCGAGAACCCGAACCGGCGCTTCTTCACGATGCTCGGCACGCTGATCCAGGGCCGCGTCAGCATCGGCGGCGGCTCGATCTGCGCGACCAAGGTCGCCCAGACGATCGCCGTCCGCCACGGCGACCGGCGGCGCCAGTTCGGGCCGCCCGACTCGGACGCCGAGGCGCTGCTGCTCGACTACCGCGCGCACCAGCGCCGCCTGCTGCCGGGCCTCGCGAAGACGTACGCGCTCCACTTCGCCCAGCAGGAGCTGATCGCCGAGCTCGACCGCGCGTTCACCGACGATGACTACCCGGAGCGCGACCGGCGCGAGCTCGAGACCCGGGCCGCGGGGCTCAAGGCGCTCGCCAGCTGGCACGCGGTCGAGACGATCCAGACCTGCCGCGAGTGCTGCGGCGGCGCCGGCTACCTCGCCGAGAACCGCTTCGCCGAGCTGCGCGCCGACACCGACGTCTTCACCACCTTCGAGGGCGACAACACGATCCTCCTCCAGCTCGTCGCCAAGAGCCTCCTCACCGACTTCCGCGACGACTTCGGCGAGCTGAACCCGATCGAGACCGTCGGATTCGTCGTCGGCCAGGTCTACGAGACCGTGGTCGAGCGCAGCGCCGTCCGCGAGCTCGTCCAGCGCCTCACCGACGACCTGGTGCCCGGCCGGGAGGACGAGCACGACCTGCTCGATCGCGAGTACCAGCTGGGCCTGATCGGCTGGCGCGAGGAGCACATGATCTCCGGCGTCGCGCGCCGCCTGAAGCGCGGCATCGACGCCGGCGAGGACCCCTTCGACGTCTTCAACGAGTGCCAGGACCACGTGATCGCGACCGCGCGGGCGCACGTCGAGCGCGACGTCCTGGAGTCGTTCGCGCGGGCGGTCGACGCCTGCGAGGACGAGGCGCTGCGGGCCACGCTCGATCGCCTCTGCAACCTCTACGCGCTGGCGACGATCGAGGCCGACCGCGCCTGGTTCCAGGAGCACGGCCGGATCTCGTCGACCCGGGCGAAGGCGGTGACGCGGGCGGTCAACACGCTCTGCGGCGAGATCAGGCCCGACGCGGTCGCGCTGGTCGACGCCTTCGGAATTCCGGATGCGTTGGTCCGGGCTCCGATCGCGGTTTGAGGCTTTAGGATCGGCCTCTCTGGCATCGAGAGAGGGGATCCAAGCCGTGTCTTCCGCCCGCATCCTGTTCCTGCTGTCGCTGTGCGCGGCCCTCGTGCTCACGGTCACGGGGTGCGGTGACGACGACGACGAATCGGGTGACGACACGGCCACCACCACGGCGGTCTCCGCCGAGGACTGCCAGGCCGACCAGCTCGAGACGCTCGAGGCCGGCACGCTGACCGTGGGCACCGACGATCCGGCGTTCCCGCCCTACTTCGAGGACAACGACCCGACCAACGGCGAGGGCTTCGAGAGCGCGGTCGCCTACGCGATCGCGGGCGAGCTCGGCTTCACCGAGGACCAGGTGGACTGGGTGGTCGAGCCGTTCAACTCCTCGTTCGCGCCCGGTCCCAAGGACTTCGACTTCGACGTCAACCAGATCTCGATCTCACCGAAGCGAGCGGAGGCGGTGGACTTCTCCTCGCCCTATTACACGGCGAACCAGGCCGTCGTCGCGCTGAAGGGCTCGGACGCCGCGGGGGCGACCTCCCTCGCCGACCTCGCCGACGCGCAGTTCGGGGTGCAGATCGGGACGACCAGCCTCGAGGCGGTCGAGGCGTCGATCCAGCCCAGCTCCGAGCCGCAGGTGTTCGACACGTCGAACGACGTGGTCACCGCGCTCAAGCAGGAGCAGGTCGATGCGATCGTGGTCGACGTCCCGACCGCCTTCTTCCTGACCGCGGTACAGGTGCCGCAGGGCACCATCGTCGGCCAGTTCTCCGCTCCGGGGGGCGACGAATGGGGCGCGCTCCTGGAGAAGGACTCGCCGTTGACCGGCTGCGTCTCGTTCGCGATCGACTCGCTGCGTGACTCGGGCGAGCTGGCCGAGATCGAGCAGACGTGGATCAGCGAGAAGGCCAACGCGCCGGTTCTCGAGTAGCGCCGGAAGCACGAGATCGAAGGGCCGAGCGCGCCGAGGCGCGCCGGGCGCGCGCGCTCCGCGGCGGCGCGATCGCCGCCGTCTCGACGATCGTGGTCCTCGGCACTCTGACCGCGGTCGTGCTCACCAGCCCGGGCTGGGACGTGGTCCGCGAGCAGTTCTTCGACTGGGACGAGTTCACCGACACCTTCCCCGACATCGCCCGGGCGTTCTGGCTCGACATCCGGGTCTTCTGCATCGTCGAGGTCGTGGTGCTCGTGCTCGGGCTCGTCGTGGCGTTGCTGCGCACGGTCAGCGCTCCCGCCCTGTTCCCGCTGAGGATCCTCGCCGTGGTCTACACGGACGTCTTTCGCGGGATTCCGGTGATCCTGCTCGTGTACCTGATCGGCTTCGGCGTCCCGGCCCTGGCCACGGGCGAGACCGAGTCGGGGTCCCGCCCGCTCGACTGGCTGCCCACCGAACCGGTGGTGCTCGGCGGCTTCGCGCTCGCGCTCTGCTACGGCGCCTACGTCGCCGAGGTCTACCGCGCGGGCATCAACTCGATCCACCGCGGGCAGCGCGACGCCGCCCTGGCCGTCGGCCTGACCGAGCGCCAGGCGCTGCGGCACGTGATCGTCCCGCAGGCCGTCCGCCGTGTGGGTCCGCCGCTCCTGAACGACTTCATCGCGCTGCAAAAGGATGTCGCGCTGATCGCGATCATCGGGGTCACCGGCGAGGCCTTCCGGACGGCCCAGATCGAGGTCGCCGAGCGGTTCGACTACACGCCGCTCGTCGGCGCGGCGCTGCTCTACCTCTGCGTCACGATCCCGCTCGCGCGCCTGCTCGACCACTACGGCTACGCGGAGGCGCCGCGGTGACCGGTGCGCCCGTGCTCGAGATCAAGGGCGTCACCAAGGCCTTCGGCGCGCTCGAGGTGCTGCGGGGGGTCGACCTGACGGTGCACGAGCACGAGGCGGTGGCGCTGATCGGCGCCTCCGGATCGGGCAAGTCGACGCTGCTCCGGTGCATCGACCTGCTCGAGGACATCGACGACGGGGACGTCTTCCTCGACGGCGAGGCGATCACGGACCCGTCGGTGGACACGGTCGGGGTCCGGCGACGGCTCGGCCTGGTCTTCCAGGCCTACAACCTGTTCCCGCACCTGACTGCACTCGACAACGTGCTGCTCGGCCTCGTGCAGGGCCACGACATGCCCCGCGTGGAGGCCGAGTCGAAGGCGCGGGACCTGCTGAAGCGCTTCGGGCTCGCCGGCCGCGAGGACGACCACCCCGACAGCCTCTCGGGCGGCCAGCAGCAGCGCGTGGCGATCGCCCGCGCGTTCGGGACCCGCCCGCGGGCGATGCTGCTGGACGAGGTGACCAGCGCGCTCGACCCGGAGCTGGTCGGCGAGGTGCTCCAGGCCGTCCGGGACCTGAAGGCCGAGGGCGTGACGATGCTGCTCGCCACGCACGAGATGGGCTTCGCGCGCGAGGTGGCGGACCGGGTCGGCTTCCTGCACGACGGGCGGTTGATCGAGGTGGGCCCGCCCGGCGAGCTGCTCGAGAGCCCGCGCGAGCCGGAGACGAAGCGGTTCCTGCGCAGGCTCCTGGAGGCGGGGCGCGCCTGAGGCGGCCGCTGCCGGTTGCGTCCGGGGTCGCGAAGGTATACCGCGTCGGCCGGGGCGACCACAAGTTCAAGGTGCGGGCCACCGACCTGGCCGGCAACACCGGCGCAGCCGACAGGTTCAGGTTCGAGCGCACGAAGAGGAACTAGCTACTCGGCCAGCTCCGGGATCAGCCGCGCGACGTGCTCCGCGAGCGTGCGGCGGACCCAGCTCTGCATCTCGCTGTCGGCCATCCGGTAGCGCGCGAGCAGGAGCTTCTGCTCGGTGATCGGCATGCCCATGATCTCCCAGCGCACGACCAGGCGCTCGAACAGCAGCTCCGTGCGACGGTGCCAGTCGTCGTCGACCGTCGCAGCCCCGGCGGCGCGGGCCTTGGCGATCTTGCGGATCGATCCGGAGCTCAGCGACTCGCGCACGGTGAGAATGTTCCCCATCGCGTCCACGTAGTCGACGGTTGCGACGGGCGCCTTCCGGGGCCGTTTCTTCGCCATCAGCACTGGTCCTCGACGAGCGCGGCGAGCGCGGAGTCGGGATCGGCGTCGATCCCCTGGGCGCTGACCAGCAGCACGAACCCCGGATCAACCGTCACCCCCTTGCACGCGGCGCTGTCCGCGACGAACGCCTCCAGGATCTCCTGCTTTTGCGGCTGGAGCTCGGCGATGAACTCCGCGACCGTGATGTCGTAGGGCGCGCCCGCCACGGCCGCGGCATCGCTCGTCCCGGTGCTCTCGGTCGCGGCGGGCTCGTCGTCACCGCCGCAGCTCGACACGAGGAACACGATGGCGAGGACAGCGGCGATCCGGCCCATCAGTCGATCAGGCGCTTTTCCATCTGCCGAACGGCCACCCGCCACATCACGAGCGCGAAGCCGACCAGGACGGCGAAGCGGATCAGATCGGTGCTCTCGAAGCCGAAGCACGCGTGACGCACCAGCTCGACGAGCTGGTAGAGGGGGTTGAACTGGGCGAGGACCTGGAAGACCTCGGGCAGCTGGTCGATCGGGAAGAACGTGCCGGCGACGAGAAACAGCGGCGTGATGACCAGGGTCGTCACGTAGCTGAAGCTGTCGATCTTCTTCACGGTGGCCGCCATCGCGACCCCGAACGCGGCGAACCCGAGCGCGGTGGTGAAGCAGAACAGCGGCACGAGCAGCATCCCGGCCGCGGGGTCGAGGCCGAACCCCATCGCCACGAGCAGCGGGAAGCACCCGTAGAAGCCGGCTCGGATCGCGATCCAGAGCATCTCGGCCGTGACCAGCTCCTCGACGTCGACCGGCGCCGCGAGGATCGCGTCGTAGGTGTTCTGGAAGCGGTGCTTGACGAAGGTGCCGAACATGGCCGGCAGAGCGCTCGAGAAGATCACGGCGGTCGCAACCATCCCCGTGCCGACGAACTCCACGTACTCCAGCCCGTCGACGCGATCGACGACCGTGGCGCCGAGGCCGAGGCCGAACGCGAGCAGGTAGACGATCGGCTCGAGCACGCTCGAGAACGTCGTGGCCTTCCAGAAGGTGCGGAAGTTCGCGATGTCGCGGCTCATCACGCCGTAGATCGCTGCGCGTTCGAGACGCCGGGAGCCGATCGGAGGGCTGGTTGCGCTCATTCAAAAACCGCCCTTACCAGGGGGGCAAACATGCTTTCGCGACATAAGTCGCTCATTCAGCTTCTTCCCCGGTCAGGATCACAAAGACGTCCTCGAGCGAGGCCGCGCGGCGCACCGCGTCGTCCGGGACGGCGCCGTCGACCGCCCGCTCGGAGCCGACCACGGCGATCGCGGGCCCCGCCGGACGCACGCGCAGGCCCTGGGCCTCCGCCTTCTCGCGGGCCGCAGCCAGCTTGTCCGGGGGACCGTAGATCTCGGCGGTCTCGCGTCCGGCGTGCTCGGCGATCAGCTCGTGGGGCTTCCCGCGGGCGATGATCTTCCCCTTCGTCATGACCGCCACCTCGTCGGCAAGCCGCTGGGCCTCCTCGATGTAGTGCGTGGACATCAGGATCGTCACCCCCCTGGTGCGCAGGCCGTCGATCAGCGACCACAGCTCGGTGCGGATCTGCGGGTCGAGGCCGACGGTCGGCTCGTCGAGGAGCACCAGCCGCGGCTCGTGCACGAGGCCGCGCGCCAGCAGGAGCCGGCGGCGCATCCCGCCCGAGAGCTCGTCGACCGCGGCCTTGCGCCGCTCGGTGAGCCGGGCCAGCGCGAGCGAGCGGTCCACGGCCGCGCCGACGTCGGGGACGCGATAGAGCCGTGCGAACACCGCGAGGTTGTCCTCGACGGTCACGTCCACGTCGAGGTTGTCGAGCTGGGGCACCACCCCCATCTCGGCCCGCGCCCGCTTCGCGTCCCGCGGCAGGGTGTGCTCAAGCACCTGGATCGAGCCCTCGTCGGCGATCGCCTGACCGGTGAGCAGGCGCATCGTCGTCGACTTGCCCGCGCCGTTCGGGCCGAGCAGGCCCAGACAGATCCCGGACGGAACGTCGAGGTCGAGCCCGTCCACCGCCGTGATCTCACCGAAGCGCTTCACGACCCCCTGTAGCTCGATCGCGTTCATGAAGAGCCAGGGTAGCCAGAGCCCCTGCTACGGTCGCGGCATGGTCGTAGCGATCGCGGGTGCGCACGGCAAGATCGGCCTCCGGCTCACACGGCTGCTCGCCGGGCGTGGTGACCGGGTCCTCAGCCTGATCCGCAACCCGGCGCACGCGGACGACATCGCGGCCGCTGGCGGCGAGGCGCGGGTTGCCGACCTCGAGGACACCGGCGCCGACGACGTCGCCGAGGCGATCGGCGGCGCCGACGCGGTCGTCTTCTCCGCCGGCGCCGGGCCCGGCAGCGGCGCCGAGCGGAAGCTGACCCTCGATCGCGACGGAGCGTTGCTGCTGATCGCGGCGGCCGAGCGAGCCGGCGCCCGGCGCTACGTGATCGTGAGCTCGATGGGCGCCGATCCGGGGCATGAGGGCGACGAGGTGTTCGACGTCTACCTGCGCGCCAAGGGCGAGGCGGATGCCGCGGTCGCGGTCAGCGGACTCGATCACACGATCGTGCGCCCGGGGCGGCTCACGGACGGCGGTGGCACCGGCCGGGTGCGAATCGCGGAGAAGGTCGACCGTGGTGAGGTCAGCCGCGACGACGTCGCCGCGGTGCTGGCAGCGACCCTCCTCGAGCCGGCCACGATCGGGAAGACGTTCGAGCTGGTCGCCGGGGACGACGAGATCGAGGCCGCGCTCGCGGCGCTTGCCTAAACGACTTCGAGGATCTCGAGCCGCTTGTCGCCCCGCGGTGTGGCGACGGTGACCGCGTCGCCCCTGCCCGACCCCAGCAGGGCCTTGCCGACCGGGCTCTCGACCGAGACCTTGCCCTCGGCCGAGTTCGCCTCGAGCCGGTGGACGAGCGTGACCTCGGTGACGTCGCCGGTCGCCGCGTCGCGGAAGCTGACGCGCGAGCCGGTGCCCGCGGCGCCGCCGCTCACCGAATCGACAACCGTGGCGTGGGCCAGCAGCCCCTCGAGCACGCGGATCCGCGCCTCGTTGTGAGCCTGGTCCTCGCGCGCCGCGTGGTACTCGGCATTCTCGGACAGGTCGCCCTCTGCGCGCGCCACCTTGATCGCGGCGACGATCGCCGGCCGGCGCACCTCGGTCAGCTCCCGCAGCTCGGCCTCGGCCTCGGCCTTCCCCTCGGCGCTGATCGCGTTCTTCACGTCGTCGTTCACGGCGGCGGAGGGTAGCCGCTGGACCTGCGCCGGGGCTATCCTTGATGCGACATAGCGGGGGCGATTTAGATTCGACGTGGATCTGTTCGCCTCGGTGTTGCGAGTCGAGGACCCGGGGTTGGCCTCGTAAAACTCTCCCCGGAAAACCAATAAGTGCGGACTCACATGAGTTCGCCCTCGCGGCCTAACAAAGCCGTTTGAGGGAGTCGGCCCGGATCGCCCGCGTCCGGATCACCGGCTTCAGAAAGCGGGCTCACCCCTCAGGTAGGACCCTCGACCTGAGGGGGACACCCATAGGAGGGTGTGGCGCCGGGAACGTGTCCCACGGATCGACCGACCCGGCCGCCGAGATCAGACTCCGATGGGCACACTCGTAGACGCATCGAGGCAACATCCGCGGACGTGGGTGCAATTCCCACCGCCTCCATCAAATTCACATCCACCACGCGAGATCGGCGGTAGGGTCAGACCGACCACGAGCGGAAGGAGTGGGTGATGTCGCAGGAGAACGTGGATCTGGTGCGTGGGGGCTACGACGACTTCAACAGCGGCAACGTCGAGGGCGTCCTGGAACGGCTCGACCCGGAGGTCGCCTGGACCGAGCCGGGCGGTGGCAATTCGCCGTCGGGCACGTTCACCGGCCCTCAGAGCGTCGGCGCCGACGTGTTCGCGAAGGTGCCGGAGCAGTTCGACGAGTTCTCATGCACCGTGGATGACGCGCGGGACGAGGGTGACACCGTCGTCGTCAGCGCGCGCTTCGCGGGCACGAACAAGGCTGGCGCCGAACTGGACACGACGGCCGAGCACGTCTGGGAGGTTCGCGACGGCAAGGTCGTGCGGTTTGAGCACACGCCGTCCGACCCCGACGCCTGGGCCACGGCCTGGAGCTGAGCGCGGACGGGCTCAGTCCCCCGTCGAGTCCCGCCTGAACACCGTCATCCCGCGCGCCTGGTAGTTCGCCAGCGCGTGCGGGCCGTCGCTGGTGTTCGTGCTGACCCACACCCGATCGCCCAGCTCGAAGCCGCGCCGCAGCGCGTGGGTGAGCAGGACGCCGCCGAGGCCGTGCCCGTGGAACGGGCGCAGCAGCCCGAAGATCGCGAGCAGGACGGCGTCGTCCGTGCCCGGCCGTAGCTCGGCGTAGCCCGCGGGCTCGCCGTCGACCCTCACGACCCAGGTCTCGACCTCGTCCGCCCACGCCCGCCAGCGCTCTTCGTCCCACGGAAGCCGGTCGGTCCAGTGCCAGTCGCCGCCGATCTCCTCGTAGAGGCGGCGGTTCAGCGCCGGGTCGTGGACGCGCTCGATCGAGTGCTCGACGCGGGCCGCCCGCGCCGGCTTGAGCTTGGCCCGGTCGCTCAACTCCAGATAGGTCACGATCACGATCCGCCACCATAGGTGGTGGTTGTATGAACGAGAGCGGGACAGGCGGCTGGGGCGCTCCGGCCCCCGAGCACGAGCGCGACTACGAGCCGATCCACCCCGGCGGCGGGCGCGGCACGTCGTGGCGCGAGCGCGGGCGGCGGTTCCTCGGCCCGATCGCGGCCGGCCTGCTGCTGCTGGTGACCAAGGGCAAGGCGATCCTGCTCCTGCTGCCGAAGCTGAAGATCTTCACGACCTCGGCGTCGATGCTGGTCTCGATCGCAGCGTACGCGCTGATCTGGGGCTGGACGTTCGCAATCGGCTTCGTCCTGCTGCTCCTGCTTCATGAGGTGGGTCACGTGATCCAGCTCCGGCGCGAGGGCGTCGAGGCGTCGGCGCCGATGTTCATCCCCTTCCTGGGTGCCGTGATCGCGGCGAAGTCGATGGGCGACGACGCCGCGGCCGAGGCGCGCGTGGGCCTCGCGGGGCCGATCCTCGGCTCGATCGCGACGCTGGTACCGCTCGCGATCTGGCTGGCGACCGGCGAGGAGTTCTGGCAGGCGCTGGCCTACGTCGGCTTCTTCCTCAACCTGCTGAACCTGCTGCCCGTCCTGCCGCTGGACGGCGGCCGCGCGATGGCGGCTCTCTCACCGTGGGTGTGGGCGGTCGGCTACGCCGGCCTCGTCGCGCTCACGTTCGCCTTCCCGAACCCGATCCTGATCCTGGTCCTGATCTTCGGCGGGATCGAGAGCTGGCGCCGATTCAAGGCGCGCAACACGCCCGAGTCGCGCGCCTACCACGCGATCCCGGGTCGGACCCGCGCGCTCGTCGCGATCACCTACCTCGGCCTCGCCGCGGCGCTCGCGGTCGGCGTCGCCGAGACCTTCCTCGAGAAGGACTTCGACGACGTCTAGTTGAGCGCACGCCAGTCGCGGCTGGAGCGGCCCGGCGTGTAGGCGCCGGCGAGGCGCTTCGCGACAACTCCCGGCAGGCCGCGTTCCGCGGTTGCCTTCCGGAACGCCCGTCCGTCGCCGCGGTGATAGGCGGGGGCCTGCCACCCATCGCCGTCGAGCCCGAGCTCGTCCAGGGCCCGCCGGCGGTCTTCGTAGGCGAGGTCGAAGAGCGGCTTGCCGTCCAGGTGGAGCAGGTCGAACAACACGTAGGTGACCGGCGTGCTGTTCCGCAGCCGCCTGATCTGGCTGTCGGACTCGGCCTGGAGCCGGCGGTCGAGCCGCTTGCCATCAGGGTTCCCGTTGTCGTCGAACGCCACCACGACGCCGTCGAGCAGCGCCGGGCGTCCATGGAGCTGCTCGAGGAGCCCGCGGACTTCCGGAAAGGCGCCGGTCAGCTCGCCCCCATCGGCCGTGACCAGCTCCAGATGTCCCGGCTCGCAGAACGCCAGCGCTCGCAACCCGACCCAGCGGATCTCGAACGCCCATTCCTCCTCGTTGCGCGGGATCTGCTTGCCGCTACTCGCCTGCATCGGTCGGACGTCCCGCGGCAGCGGCGCCCATCCCTCCGGGGCGGGATCCATCCGATGGATCATCCAATCCTTCCCGCGTGTCTGGAACAGGGCGTAGCGGCCCTTGACCCGGTCGCCGGCGAGCGTGAGGACCACCTTGTCGTCCTCGAACTTCTCGGCCTCGTAGGTCCCCGAGTCCCAGATCTCCATCGTCCCGGCGCCGTATTGGCCGGCCGGGATCGTGCCGTGGAAGTCGATGTACTCGAGCGGGTGGTCCTCGGTGTGGACCGCGAGGCGGTTCTCGCTCGGGTCGCTCGGCACCCCGCGCGGCAGCGCCCACGAGACGAGCACGCCGTCGCGCTCGAGCCGGAGGTCCCAATGCAGGCGCCGAGCGTGATGCTCCTGGATCACGAACCGGGCGCCTTCGCCCCGGTCGCCGGCTGCACCGGCCGGCTCGGGGGTCGCGTCGAACGAGCGCTTCGTCCGGTAGCTCTCCAGCTTGTCCCTGGCCGCCATGGGGTATGTGTACCCATCCATGCCGAGCGACGAGTTCGACGTCATCGTGATCGGGGCCGGGCCGGCCGGCGAGGTGGCCGCGGGGCGACTGGCGGACAACGGCGCTCGAGGTCGCGCTGTGCGAGCAGGAGCTGGTGGGCGGCGAGTGCTCGTTCTACGCATGCATGCCCTCGAAGGCCCTGCTGCGGGCGGGCGAGCTGGTCGGCGAGGCGGGGCGCGTCCCCGGCGTGCGGCTCGCCTCCGAGGCGGTGGACGCGGGCGCCGCCCTCGCGCGCCGCGACGAGGTGATCCACGACCTTGACGACTCGGGGATGCTCCCCTGGCTCGAGGAGCGCGGGATCGAGCTGATCCGCGAGCGTGGGCGGCTTCGACGGCGAGCGCCGCGTTCGAGCGGGCGACGACACGCTCGTCGCCCGCCGAGCCGTGGTCGTGGCAACCGGGAGCGTCGCCTCGCTGCCGCCGATCGACGGGCTCGCGGAGGCCGAGCCCTGGACCAATCGCCAGGGCACCACCGCGAAATCCGTGCCCGAGAGCCTGCTGGTGATCGGCGCCGGCCCGGTGGGCTGCGAGCTCGCGCAGGCGTGGCGCTCGCTGGGATCGGACGTCGCCTTGCTCGAGGTGGCCGACCGCGTGCTCGCCGGCGAGGAGCAGTTCGCCGGTGAGCAGGTCGCTGACGCGCTGGCCGAGGCCGGCGTTCGGCTCCGGACCGGGGTCGAGATCGTCTCGGTCGCGCGCGGCGGGGATCGCTTCCACGTGACCCTGAGCGGCGACGAGACGCTCGAGGCCGGCGAGCTCATGGTCGCCGCGGGGCGGAAGCCGCGTACCGACGACCTCGGGCTCGAGAGCCTGGGCCTCGAGGCGGGCGAGCCCCTGGCCGTCGACGACCGGATGGCGGTGCAGGGCCACGACTGGCTCTACGCCGTCGGCGACGTCAACGGCCGCTCGCTGCTGACGCACTCGGGCAAGTACCAGGCCCGGGTCGCCGCCGACGTGATCCTGGGCCGGGACGCGCGGGCCCGAGCTGACAGCGCCGGCCCGCCGCGGGTGACGTTCACCGACCCGCAGGTTGCCGCGGTCGGGCTCACGCTGGCCGGCGCCGAACAGGCCGGCATCAACGCGCGCGCCGCGGACGTGACCACGTCCGGCAACGCCGGCGCCAGCTTCCACGGCCGCAACACCGAGGGGACGTCACGCCTGGTGGTGGACGAGGATCGGCGCGTCCTGGTGGGTGCGACGTTCGTCGGCTACCAGACCGCCGAGCTGCTCCACGCGGCGACGATCGCGATCGGCGCCGGAGTCACGCTCGATCAGCTCTGGGAAGCGATCCCGGTGTTCCCCACCCGCAACGAGGTCTGGCTGCGGCTGTTGGAGGAGTACGGGCTGTGAGGCGGGAGGCTAGAGGCTGATCCGGGTCTTGAGCTCGTCCAGGAAGCTCTTCGGAAAGCCGGGGATCGAGTCGAGCTCGTCGAGCGACTTGAAGCCCCCCGTCCGCTCGCGGAAGGACAGCACCCGGCCGGTCTGGGTGACCGAGAGGCCGAGCTCCCGCAGCTGCTCGTAGGAAGCGGCGTTGAGGGCGACCGTACCCGCGGCGGCCGGGGCCGGCTCGGGCTCAGGCGTCGGTTCCGGTTCCGGCGTGGGCTCGGGCTCCGGTTCCGGCTCCGGCTCCGGTTCGGGCTCCGGCTCCGGCTCCGGCTCCGGTTCTGGCTCGGGCTCCGGCTCCGGTTCTGGCTCGGGCTCCGGCTCCGGTTCTGGCTCGGGCTCCGGTTCGGGCTCCGGCGTGGGCGGCACGGCGGCAGGCTCGGGCTCCGGAGCGTCCGGCGTGTCGAAGATCGCGCTGGTGTCGAGCTCGGGAACCGGCGCTGCCACCTCGTCCACCACGGCGCGCGCGCGCTCCTCGGCGCTGGTGGCGCGGCGCTCGGCTTCGGCGATCCGGTCCAGCACCGCGCGCAGGTCCTCGGTGCGCTTGATCTCCTCCGTCTTCAGCTGGGCGAGTCGTTCCGCACGGTCGGCCCGCGACTCCGCTTCGGCGGCGCGTGTCTCGATCTCCTCGAGCCGCTCGGCCGCGCGCTCCAGCGCATCGGACGTGCGCTGCTGGCTCTCGGTCAGGCGCTGCTCCGTCCGCTGCAACTCGGCCGCCAGTGCCTGCTCCTGGGCGCGGCGCTCGTCGAGCTGCCGCTCGGCGGCCTGTAACTCCCGCAGAAGGCGCTCCCGCTCGGGGTTGGGCGTGACCTCCGCTTCCTGCTGGGCCCGTTCGACCGCCGCGCGTGAGGTCTCCTCCGCGCTGACTGAAACACGCTGCTCGACCTGTGCCTGGGCGAGCCGCATCCGCTCCTCGGCCTGCTTCTGTCGCTCCTCGACCTCCTGGACCCGGCGGTCCGCCTCGGCCGCCGCGCTCTGCTCGCCGGCAGGCGCGGGCGCTTCCGGAGCGGGGCTCTGCTGCTCGGCGGCGGCGGTAACGCCCGGCCCCGGCTGGTGCATGATCGTGTCCAGGGCTGCGCCCTGTTCCTGCGCGGGCTCCGGTGCCGGCGGCACGGCTGCTGCCTCGGGCTCCTGCGGTGTCGCCGACCCGGCCTTCGCACGCGCACGCGCTTCCTTCTTCGCCAGCTTCGCGGCGGCGCGCGCCTCGCGCTTCCCGGCGCCCGCGCGCTTGCGCTCGTCACGGGCCCGGCCACGCTCCTCCTTCGCCTGCTGCTTTGCGACCTTGCGCTGCTCCATCGAGGTCTGTTTCGCGACGCGACGCTCGGTCTTCCGCGTCTTCGCCGCCTCCCGCTTCCGGCGGCGCTCCTCAGCCCTCGCATCGCGCTTGCTGGTCTTGGGCACAGGGGCCGGCTCCGGAACGGCCACGGGGGCCACGACGGGCGGAGCGCCCGGAGGCGGCACCGAGTCGTCGGCTTCGGGCGGGGCGGGCGTCTCGGCGGTCGCCGTGGGCTTGGTGGCGGCGGTCTGCGCGGACTCCGTCTCGGCGGTCGCCGCGGACTCCGTGGGCGCCTCGGTCGCGGCCGGCGGAGTCTCTCCGTCCGCCGCGGATTCGGACGCGTCGGCGGCCCCCGGCGTCGTGACCGACCCGTCGTCCTCCTCTGCCTTGCGCCGCTGAAGCCGGAACGCGCGCATCGCGCCTATCGTCGCACACGGCACCATGAGCGGCAGGCGCGCTCGCGCGCCGGCGGCGGCGGAGTTGCACGCCTGGCGGTCGCTCAGCGCGCGCGGTGCCGCAGCTCGCGCTCGACCTCGCGCTTCACCTCGCGGTCGCGGATCTCGCGGCGCCGGTCGCGACCTTCCTTGCCGCGCGCCAGCGCGATCTCGACCTTCGCCCGAGGGCCCTTGAAGTACACGCGAGTGGGGATGAGCGTCAGCCCCTTCTGCTGTGTGCGTCCGATCAGGCGCTCGATCTCGTAGCGGTGCAGGAGCAGCTTGCGGGGCCGTTCGGGATCGTGGTTCTCCCCGGCCGCCGGCGGATAGGGAGGGATGTGGAGGTTGCGCAGCCAGACCTCGCCGCCGTCGACGACCGCGTATGCGTCCGCCAGCTGGGCCTTGCCCGAGCGCAGCGACTTCACCTCGGTCCCGAGCAGCTCGATCCCGCACTCGAACTTCTCGATGAACTCGTACTTGTGCGACGCGCGCCGGTTCGACGCGACGTCGCCCGAGGCGAGCTTCCGCTTTGCCTTCTTCGCGGCCATGGCCCTTCTAGGTTGACCGATCCGCGTCCCCGGGCTCGAGGTCTGCCCGGCCCCGGGCGGGCTCGACCGAGGTGACGGCCACCGTGAGCGGATCGCCCAGGCTGACCTCCCGCCCGGTGCGCCGGCCGACGAGCGCCGTCTCGGTCTCGTTCAGGTCGAACCGCTCGCCGTGGAGCTCGCGCGCCGGCAGGAACCCCTCGTAGACGTCGCCCAGCTGGCCGCCGAAGCGGACGAATGCGCCGGCGCCGACGAGGCCCGAGACCTCGCCCTCGAACGCGGTCTTCCAGCCGTTCTCGAACAGCTCGCGCTCGAGCAGGAACGACGCGCAGACGCGGTCCGCCCGGCGCTCGATCCGGATCGCCTCGCGCTCGAGCTCCGAGCAGCGCCAGCCGGCCTCCCGGACCTCGCCCGGATCGGGCTCGGACTCGCCGGCGCCCACGGACGCGAGCAGCGCCCGGTGGGCGATCAGGTCGGGGTACCGGCGGATCGGTGACGTGAAGTGACTGTAGGCCGGGCTGCCGAGGCCCGCGTGGCCCGAGTTGCGCTCCGAGTAGATCGCCTGCTTGAGCGAGCGCAGCACGAGCGCCGAGTAGGCGTCGCGCCCGTGGCCGCGCCGACGCGCCTCGGCGGCGACCAGGCGGCTCGCGTCGCCGACCACGGCGCCCGCCTCGCTCGGGCTCAGGCGCTCGGGAGCCGGCGGCGTCGGAACGTCCAGCGCCGCGAGCTGGTCAAGGAGGTGCCGCACGCGCTCGGGGTCCGGCTGCTCATGGACCCGGTAGAGGGTCGCGGCCTTGCGTTTCTCGAGCAGCTCGGCAACGCGTTCGTTGGCGAGGATCATCAGGTGCTCGATCAGGCGGTGGGCCTCCGTCTGCGCCACGCCGTGCGCCGACTTGACGGACCCGTCCGAGTCGAACTCGAACTCGGGCTCGAACGACTCGATCTCGAGGGCGCCCACGGGCCGGCGCTCGGCCAGCGCCGCCGCTGCGGTCCGGGCCAGGGCGAGGGGCTCCGCCACCGCCGCCGGCGGCTCGGCCCGGCCGGCGAAGATCTCGTCGAGCTGGTCGTAGTCAAGCCTCGCGTCCGAGCGGATGTGGCTTCTGTAGAAGCCGGCGGAGCGCGTCTCGCCGCGAGCATCGAGGCTGATCTCGGCGGTGACGGCGAGCCTGTCGACGCCCGGTACGAGGCTGCAGGCGTCGTCCGACAGCGCCCGCGGCAGCATCGGCTCCACCGTGCCGGGGACGTAGACGCTGGTGGTCCGGCGGGCCGCCTCGGCGTCGAGCGCCGTGCCGGGCCGGACGTGCGCCGAGACGTCGGCGATGTGGATCCAGAGCCGGACGCCATCGCCGTCGGGCTCGGCGGAAACCGCGTCGTCGAAGTCGCGGGCGGTCGCCGGGTCGACGGTGAACGTCCGTAGGTCCCGCAGGTCGCGCCTGGTCGGATCGATCTCGGTGGCAGCGGCCGTGGCGTCGCGCGCCTCGTCCTCGACCCGACGTGCGAAGCCGCGCCGCTCCAGCCCCTCCCAGAGCAGGGCTTCGACCACGTCGCGCGCCACCTTCGGCGAGCCGAGCACGCGCATCGCCCGAACGCCGCGCGAGCTCGGCTGGGCCAGCACCATCTGTCCCGGCTTCGCGCTCAGCTTGCCCTTGGCGAGCGGAAGCTGGCCGCCGCGCTCGAACAGCGGCTCGACCACCTGGAAGCGCCCGCGCCGCGCGACCACGCCAACCAGCCGTGCCCGGGGCTCGCGCGAGCGCCCGCGCGACGCCTGCCCGCGCCCGCTCAAGGGAGCTGGGGCGCGATCGTCCGCAGGGCTCGGTCCAGAGCCTCGTCCGGATTCGTCTTCGGGTCGTCGACGGCGCGGACATCGGGCTTGATGCCCTCGCCGGCAAGCGAGATCTCGTCCGCTGTGAGGTACTCCCCGATCGTCAGGTCGAGCGCACCGCCCGCGGGCAGGTGGATCACCTCCTGGAACGTGCCCTTGCCGAACGAATCCTCGCCGACGATGGTGCCGAGGTCGTAGGAGCTGATCGCGGAGGCCAGGATCTCGGCCGCCGAGGCGGTGTCGCGGTTGATCAGGACCACCGTCGGCCGGGGATCGAGCGCGCCGCCGGTGGCGTCGTAGACCTGCTCGCCCCGGGTGCGGCTGCGGGTGGTGACGACGTCGCCGTCTTCGACGAAGACGCTTGCCGACAGCACCGCCTCGTTCAGGAGCCCGCCGCCGTTGCCCCTGAGGTCCAGCACCAGTCCCTCGGCGCCCTCGCGGTAGAGGCGCTCGATCTCCGCGCGCAGCTCGCCGTGCGCGCCCTCGCTGAAGCCGAAGAAGCGGACGTACGCGATCTCGCGGCCGCCGATCCGCTTGATCTCTCCCCGCGCGGTCGGCAGCCGGACCTTCGCGCGCTCGAGCGTCACGTTCCGAGTGCCGTCACCGGTCACCTGGTCGATCGTCAGCTCGACCTCGGTCCCGGGCTCGCCCTTGATCCTCGCCGTCGAGACCTCGGACGGGACCCCCTCGATCGACTTGTCGTTCACCGCGGTGATCACGTCGCCGACCGCCATCTTGGCGGCCTCGGCCGGCGAGTCGGGCAGGACGTCCGCCACGCGCAGCCCCCGTGGCACCTCGTTCACGGTCAGCCCGACGCCCTCGAACTCGCCGCTCGTCGAGGCGTTGAAGTCCTCGAGCTGCGCCGGGTCGAAGTAATGCGAGAACCGGTCGTCGTAGCGCTGCCGGAGCTCGTCGACCATGCCCTTGACCGAGCCCTGGTCGAGCTCGTCGCCCGCCACCGCCTCGAAGTAGTTGTCCTCGATCACCTCACGCGCCTGCTCGGTGAGGGACTCGTCCGAGAAGTCGGTGCCGGTCAGCTCGACGGCAAGCGCGAGACCCGCGAGGGCCACCACGGTGCCGGCGATCAGGCCCTGGATGAAGCCGGAGCGGCGGTCGTCCTTCAAACCCTCAGGAAGCGGCGCAGGGTGATGCCACTCCCGAGGGCGGACACTGCCGTCGCCGAAGCGACGAGGATGATCACCAGGGGCAGGAAGCCCATGGTCGAGAAGCTGTCCACTAGCTCAAAGTTCTCCGAGAGCGGGTCTACGACCGTCACCTTTCCGAGCCAGAGTATGGCCACCGCGACGACCGCGCCCGCGAGCCCGACGATCACGCCCTCAATGATGAACGGCCAGCGGATGAACCAGTTCGTGGCGCCGACCAGGCGCATGACCTCGACCTCGCGGCGCCGGGCATAGATCGAGAGCCGGATCGTGTTGCCGACGAGCATCAGCGAAGCGACCAAGAGCAGCGCGGCGAGGATGATCAGGACGATCTTCACGGCGCCGGTGACGCGGGTGATCGCGCTGGCGTCGTCGCGGGCGTCGTTGACCTCCTCGATGATCGGGTTGATCGGCTTCGGCTCGCCGCCGGGGCCGACGCCGTTGATCGCGATGAACACCGAGCGCAAGTTCTCCGGGTCGTCGAGGTCGATCTTGAACGATGCGGGGAGCGGGTTTCGCGGGAGCTCCTTGATCGAGTTGCGCAGGTTGCCCTCGACCTTCTGCTGGAGGATCGGCACAGCCTCCTCCTTCGAGATGAAGTCGACGCCCTCGACGTGGTCGATCGCCGCCAGCTCCCTCTGGAGCGCGTCGATCTCGCCCTGCGTGGCGTCGTCGTAGAGGAAGACGTTCAGGCCGATCTGGTCGCGCACGTCCTGGGTCTTGTCCTCGCTGGCCTTGAGGACCGGGACCAGCACGCCGAGCAGGAGCGTCGTGACGACGATCGTGACGATCGCGGCGACGCTCGGGGCGGCGCTCCGGCGCAGCGCCCGGAAGGCCTCGGAGAAGAAGAACACGAACCGGCCCATCGTCAGTGGTCGAGATCGTGGTCGTCGTCGGTGCCCGGCTCCGGCTCGACGCCCAGCTCGACGTGCAGGCGGGCGGCGAACTCACGGGTCGACTCGTCGTGGTAGCCGCCCACTCCCTCGTCGCGGACGAGGCGCCCCTCCTCGAGGCCGATCACGCGGCGGCGCATCTTGTCGACCATGTCGCGGTCGTGGGTGACGACGAGGACGGTCGTCCCGGTCCGGTTGATCCGGTAGAGCAGCTGCATGATCCCGATCGACGTCTCGGGATCGAGGTTGCCGGTGGGCTCGTCGGCCAGCAACAGGGGCGGGTGGTTGACGAACGCGCGCGCGATCGAGACGCGCTGCTGCTCGCCGCCCGAGAGCTGGTCCGGGTAGTTGTGGATCTTCGACTGGAGGCCGACGAGGCGGATGATCTCCGGCGTCTTTCGCCGGATCTCGGAGCGGTGCTCGCCGATCACCTGGAGCGCGTAGGCGACGTTGTCGTAGACCGTCCGGTTGGGAAGCAGCTTGAAGTCCTGGAAGACGGTGCCGATCCGGCGCCGCAGGTACGGCACCTTCGCGAGCGGCAGCTCGTTGATGTCGTGGCCCGCGATCTCGACGATCCCCGCGGCGGGCTCGACCTCGCGGATCAGCATCTTGATCAGCGTCGACTTGCCGCAGCCGGTGGGACCGACGACGAACGCGAACTCGCCCTTCTCGACCTCGAGCGAGACTCGCTCGAGCGCGACGTGGCCGCCCGGATAGACGACCGTCGCGTCCTTGAGGGCGACGATCGGCGGCGCCGGCGGCGGCTTGCCGGTGCGCTGCTGGTAGCGGGTCGCGGCGTCCGCGTGGCTGCGGGCGCGCCCGCGCGCTGAGGATCGTGAACGTGTGAGCGCCATGGGTTGAGATCTTTCTCCGGCGCTCGGCGCGTTCCTTTCCGGCCGCCTCCCCTGCAAGGCGGCGGCCACGCGAGCGCCCCAACAGGGTAGCGAAGAGTGTTAGCGAACGCTAAAGAAGTGCCTGGGAACGCAGATTAATGGCAGGTCACGTTCACGCACTGGCGCGGATCCCCGTTCCTGCTGGCCCGGTTGCCGCCGCCGTCGATCACGCCCGGGACCGCATCGATACCGAGATCGTCGTTGCGCCTGGCCCGGTTGCGGGTCAGCTTCGTGGAGCGGCTATTGACGTGGAAGCCGTCGTCTCCCGCGCCGACAGCGACGTTGCGCTTTAGGAGGGTGTGGTCGTTTCTCTCATTGACCCAGATCCCATCGTCGCCGCTTCCTCTGATCCGATTGCGGCGGACGGTGTGGTTGGCACCGCCGAAAAGAGGGATGCCGTCCCTGCGAGCGCGAACGACGACGTTGCGGGCGACCAGGTTGCCGCGTCCGTCGATGCCGATGCCCCCCACCGCTCGCGAGACGCGGTTTCGGGCGATCACGTTGCGGTTGCCGACGGCGATGATTCCCAAATCGCGGGCTCGAACGCTGCGGTTGCTCCGCACCTGATTGCGGTCCGCTTCGATGAAGATTGAGTTGCGTAAGAACAGGTTTCCCTTGATCAGGTTGTCGGTGGAGTCCTCGACGTGGATGCCGGGCCCGGGGTTGTTCCGGAACGAGTTGTTCACGACGCGGACGTGACGGGAGCCGAATAGGCCCATGCCGTCCCCGTCGGGAACGAGGTTGTTGCTTCCCGAGCTGTTGCGGATCACGCTTCGCGCCGACTCGACGACGAGAAAGCCGAAGAACACGTTCTTGGATGACGAGATGCCCAGCATGCGGTTGTGGCGTGCGCTGAGGATGAACGCGCCGTCCGCGAACTCGCGCACCGAGCCGTCCCTCACGGTGATGCCGTCGTGGCCGTCGTTGAGTAGCCCCTCGTCGCAGAACTCGCCCTTGACACAACCCGCAAACTCGGTGCCGTCGCCGTCGACCCGGTGGCCGTTCAGGTCGAGGGTGATGTCGTCGGCGCCGATCACGATGCCGTTGTTGGGGCAATCGACGAGGTCGCTGTCGAGCGTGGCGTCGGCGGTGATCGTGTCGCCGCAGCTCACATGGCTCGCGGACGCCCGACTGTCGCCGAAGGTCATCAGTGCGGCCACGACGAGTGCGAAGATCACCAGGGAAATGCGGCACGCTGCCCGGTTGATCGATACCCCCATTGCTTTCCTCTCGTTGGCCGCCTCGTTGCCCACGCTACACCCCGCCGGTTGCATCTCCAAGCCGGACTATTGCTCTCCATGCAAGGAGGCTTAGTCACTTCTCGTCGAAAGCGGCTGGGTACCCAGGGGTATCCGTCGGGTACCCGGGGCTACCCGCTTCTCGTCCAGACCGGAACCAGGCTCCCATCGGCAGCGGGCTACTCGAGCGTCGAGTTATTGCCGCATAGCGACGGTTTCTCGACACTCGATTGGCGCCGCGCCAGGAATTCCGCTCTCCATGCAAAGCGGCTAATTGTTCCGGCGGGCGATGCCGAGCCCCGGCCCGAGCTGCCGCTAGGTCCAGTCGGGGCCGAAGAGTGGCGGGTGGCTGACGATCGGCTTCAGCAGCAGTGCCTCGCGGGCGCGGTCGGCGATGCCGCGGGCGGTCAGGCCGAAGTGCTCCATGCACGCCTCGCCGGTGCCGGAGACGCCGAACTCGTCGCCCATGCCGACCGCGAAGATGGGCACCGGATGCTGCTCGGCGGCGACCTGGCGGACGGCGTCGGCGAGACCGCCGACCACTCGGTGCTCCTCGGCCGTGACGGCGACGCCGGTCTTCGCCAGCGACTCGAGGATCGTCTCCTGGTAGAGGGGCTTGATGATCGAGACGTTCACGACCTCGGCCTCGACCCCGTCCTCGCGCTCCAGCGACTCGGCGGCCTCGATGGCTCGCCAGACCATGTGGCCGGTCGCGATCAGCGAGATGTCCTTGCCCTCGCGGAGCACGTCGACGCCGTGCCCGAGCGTCTCCGGGATCTCCTCGTACACGACGGGCGTCGCGGGGCGGCCGAAGCGCAGGTACATCGGCTCGTCCTTCTCGTAGGACTCCATCGTCGCCCGGTAGGCCTGGTTGTAGTCGGCCGGGACGACGACGGTCATCTTCGGCATCGCCCTCATCAAGGCGATGTCCTCGATCATCTGGTGTGACGCCCCGTCCTCGCCGAGAGAGACCCCGCCGTGCGAGGCGCCGATCCGCACCGGGAGCTCGTTGTGGGCGATGCCGAGGCGGATCTGGTCGTAGGAGCGGCCGGTGGCGAAGATCGCGAATGTCGAGCAGTACGGCCGTTTGCCGGTCGCGGCCAGCCCGCAGGCCATCGACATCATGTTCGCCTCGGCGGCGCCGACGTTGAAGAAGCGGTCGGGGAACTTCCTGCCGAACTTGATCGACTGGGTCGAAACGGCGAGGTCGGCGTCGAGCGCGACCACGTCCTCGTGCGCCTCGCCGAGCTCGACGAGCGCGTCGCCGTAGGCGTTGCGGGTCGCGCTGGGCTCCGTCTTCGCGCCCATCAGCTCTCGTCCCCACCGTGCAGGTCGGCGGTCTGCTCGTCAAGGCGGGCCATCAGCTCGTCGAGCGCCTCGCCGGCCTGCTCGGGCGTCGGCGGCTTGCCGTGGAAGCCGAACCGGCCCTCCATCGAGGAGACGCCGCGGCCCTTCTTCGTCTGGGCGACGATCGCCGACGGGCGGTCGAGGGTGCGGCTGCGGTCGAGAGCCTCGACGATCGCGCCCATGTCGTGGCCGTCGATCTCGACCGAGTCCCAGCCGAACGACTCGAACTTGGCCCGGACGTCGCCGATGTCCATGACTTCCTCGGTGGTGCCGTCGGTCTGGAGGTGGTTGTAGTCGACGATCGCGGTCAGGTTCGCGACCCCGAAGTGGGTCGCCGCGGTCGCCGCCTCCCAGGTCTGGCCCTCCTGGCAGTCGCCGTCGGAGAGGACGCCGAACACGTGCGCGGTGTCGGCGAGCCCGTCCAGACGCAGCGCGAGGCAGATCCCGACGCACATCGAGAGGCCCTGGCCGAGCGAGCCGGTCGAGACCTCGACCCCGGGCGTGCGGTTCATGTCCGGGTGTCCCTGGAGCGGCTCGCCGATCTTGCGCAAGCCCTGGAGGTCCTCGAGCGGGAAGTAGCCGTGGTGGGCGAGCGCCGCGTACTGGATCGGCGCCGCATGGCCCTTGCAGAGCACGAACCGGTCACGCTCGGGCCACGCCGGGTTCTCCGGGTCGTGCCTGAGCACCCGGTAGTAGAGCGCCGAGACGATGTCCGCCGCGGAGAGCGAGGAGTCCAGGTGGCCGGACTTCGCCACGGCGAGCATCCGCACGCACTCGATCCGCAGGACGGTCGCCCAGCGCTCGAGCTCGGCCACCGTCGGCACGTGCTCGCCGCGAGCGGCCTCCTTCGAGGGCGGGCGCGGGTCCGGCACCGGCCGCAGGTGACTCATGCTCGCGAGGTTAGCGTCCGGGCTGGGAGAGGGCTGTGGCTCGGGAAGCCCCATGCAAAGCGAGCCTAGGCCGCGGCCGGGACGGAACCGAGGACACCCCGATCGCGCATTTTGCGGGCGCTTCGCCATAGTGAAACCGATGGACCCCGGCCGCCGACGCACGCTGCTCGCCATCGCGGTCGCCGCGCTGGCCGGGATCGGCGCGGGGCTGGCCATCGGCCTGAACGAGGACGAAGACCCGGAGCCGACCGCCGGCTCGGCCGCGACCAGCATCCCTACTGGCGCCGACGAGCCGGCGGCCGAGGAGCCGGACGGCGGGGGTGCGGATGCCCCCGACCGGAACGAGCTGCCCCCGCCCGAGGACGACCCTGAGGGAATCGAGCCCGGCCCCAGCGGCCCGCCACCGGAGAGCACCGACGAGCAGGCCGCTGCGACGGCGGCACGCGGCTACATCCAGGCGCTCGACCGGCGCTCCGGCGCCGGCGCCTGCCGCGCGTTCGCGCCCGGTGCGCTCGACCAGGTCGACTTTCCGGAGCCGCGCTCGTCCTGTCCCGCGACGATCGAGGCCTCGCTCGGCTTCGCGGCGGCGCGGCTTCCCGGTCTGGGAGCACTCCCGGATGACCGACGCCGTGTCCGCCCAGGTCGACGGCGACTCGGCCAAGGTCGTCGCCACGGTCTTCACGGTCTACGCCGACGTCCGCGAGCCGACGATCGAGGACGACATCATCTATCTCGCGCGCTCGGGCGACCGCTGGCTGGTCGCGAAGCCGAGCCTCACGCTCCACCGGGCGATCGGCGACGCCGACCCGCCGCCGTCGGTGCTGACCCCGCCCTAGCGCCGGACCGAGATGATCTTCGACCGCGGCTCGCGGCCCTCGAGGATCGTCACGTACGCGCGCTTGCCGGTCAGCTCGGTCGACCACATGCGGTCCTGGCGCGGCGCAAGCGTCCGGTCGCCGCCGCCCTCCAGCTTGCGGATCCGCAGCTCGTCGCGCTTTCGCTTCGAGCGGACGTAGAGCATCGACCCCCCGTGCAGCGACGGGTTCGAGAGCCCGGCCTTCTTGCGCGAGGCCATGACCGTGCGGCGGTCGCGATTGTCGGCCTGGTAGATCACGAGCTTGTTCTTGTTGTCCTTCGCGAGCGCGTAGGCGAGCGCGCTCGCCGCCGATGCTCGGGCGGCCGATCTGCGCCGGCGGGCCGGCGGCGGCGACCTCCACGCGATTGGCCGATCGTGCCGTCGGGCGCGATCGGCCGGACCTCGAGCCGGTCGCGGCGGTCGAGCCGCGCGCGGACCGCGAGCCACGAGCCGGAGACCGCGACCGCGTCGGCGCCCGATACTGTCAACCCGATCCACGCTCGACCAGCGTGTTCCGGGTCGAGCAGCACGACGTTCGGCCCTTGCAGCACCGCGATGTAGCCGCCGCCGATCGCCGGGTCGGTCCCCGGCAGCTGCGTGACGCCGCCCGAGGCCGGCCGCAGTTCCGCCGCACGGCTCTCGCCGCGCTGGCTGACGAAGTCGCCGCCGTCGACCGAGGGGTCGGCGCCCGGGCTTCACGCGCGTGACGTCGGCCTCCGCCCCAGCCGCCAGGGACAGGGCGATCGCCGCGGCGGCGAGCGCCGCCGCGTCGCCCAGTCGGATCCCGCGATAGAGGCCGGGACGCTCCGCCATCAGCCCGATCGCGGCGCGGCCACGCGGCCGGTCGGCGATCGGCGCGAGGCAGACGATCGGCAGCGCGCGGCCGACGCCGAAGCCGACGCCGATCGCGGCGCCGATCGCCGGCTCGCCGAGCGCGAGCGCGATCCCCGCCAGGGCCCAGACCCCGAACGTCAGCACGAAGGTCGTGAAGCCCAGCCCGAGCAGGACGCCGTAGAGCGCCGCCGCGACCGGCATCGGCATCACCCGGCGCCAGTGCTCGGGAAGCTGGCGCCGGATCTGCGGCGCGATCCGCGAGCCGCGCGCCTCCGCGATCGCGGCGCCGACGGCGATCGCCGCCGCGACCGCGTACGTGAGCCAGCCCCCGGCAGCGCCGAGCCGACCAGCGCCAGGCCGCCGAACGTGATCACGGCCCCGACGACCGCGCCGGGCAGGAAGGTCGCGCAGGCGGCGGGCGTCACCCAGCGCCCGCCGGTGTGGCCCGTCGGGCCGATCGTCTCGATCATCGAGAACCCGCACGGCGACCAGGTGCCGGTGGCGCCGACCAGCACCGCGGCCGCGAGCAGGGCGATCTCGACGAAGCCGAGGTCCATCAACACGGCACCTTGGTCTGGAAGTACATGACGCAGAAGACCTTGCGGCCGCTGTAGCAGTAGCCGGTCAGCGCGGCGTCGCCGTTGATCCGCCGGTCCGAGTACGCGCAGCAGTCGACGAGCTTCCGCACCCGACCGCCGCAGCAGCGATACCAGCCGCCGTCGACCCAGGTCTGGAAGTCGTACTTGCGCGCGGTCTCGTCGCAGACGCGCGTGCGCGGGGCCGGCGGCAGCGGCCGTCCGTCCGGGTCGCGCAGCACCTTGCCGTTCTTGTCGACCGGCGATGCCGGCGCGGTTCACGCGGCGGCCGAGGTTGTCCACGGGCTCACCGTCGCGCCGCGTGCAGCGGGAACCCGTCCTTGTCGATCCGCGGCGTGCCCGTCGGATGCGGGCACGAGCCCGTCGTGAAGATGTGGCCGCAGAAGTGGAACGCGTCGGCCTCCCCCGGCTCGATCGCGCGGCCGACGACGCTGCCCGCCGTCGCCGCCATCATCGCGCCGCCCAGGCGGGCGATGAAGCCGCGGCGGGACGTGTTGCCGGCGATGCCCTCGAGCGCCTCGCCGACGCGGTCGCGTCCCGGCTCAGCCACCCGCCGCTCCTACCAGCGAGCCGCGCCGCCGCTCGCCCGCGGCGAGGATCGACTCGAGCTGGGCGAGGTTGTTGAAGGTTCCCTTGGCGAGCACCGTGCCGTCCGGGTCGAGCGCGACCGCGTAGGGGCTGCCCGGGACGTCCAGCGCCAGCCACGCGGCCGAGTCCTCGTGCTCGTCGAAGCGGCCGACGGCGACCGCCGGATGCGCGGCGATCGAGTCCACCGCCGGGCGGAGCGCTTCGCACACGTGACAGCCGGCCGAGCTGAACACCGCGAGCGCAAGCTCGGCGTCGCCGACGCCGGGGATCGCGCGCACGAGCTCCGTCCGCGAGCCCAGCTCCGGGCCCTCGGTCGGGATCTCGAGCGCAGCCGCGGGGCCGACGCGCAGGCGGAGCAGCCCCACCTCGCGCGCGAGCGCGAGCGTGGCGACCCCGAGGCCGGCGAAGGCGAGCAGCGCGCCGGCCAGGCCGAGGCCGAGCCACTGGTCGGTCGAGAGTTCGGTCGAGTCGAGCACCGCCACTGCGGTGAACCCGCCCGCGAGCGCGAGGTTGCGCAGCGACGCCGGGCCAGCCGATGCGCGAGCGGGCGCCGAAGCAGCCGCACGGCTCGCCGGTGCGGCCGCGGAGGATCGCCCCGACCATCGTCAGCGCGAACACGAGCATCAGGGCGGCCCCGAGCCATGCGGCCTCGGTCGAGCCCGCCAGTACCCCGGCCGCGAGCCCGAGCTCGACCGCGACCAGCAGCCAGAAGGCCAGGCTCCGGGCCCCCGGCGTCCCGAACCCGAGGCCGGCGAGGGCCTCCTGGCCCGCCCGCGGGCTCGCCAGCTTGGCGACGGCGGCCCCGACGAGGACGCCTCCCAGCAACAAGCGGACCCCCATCTCGATCATCGCCGACAAGCTAGCAACGGCCGTCCAGGGCGAGGAGATGGAGCGCAGCTAGCCGATCGAGACCATGCGGTCGATCGGCACGCGCGCCTTCGCGGCGACCTCCGGGCGCGACCTTGACCTCGAACTTCATGTCGCGCAGCGAGTCGCGGAGCTTCGGCAGGGTGATCATCTTCATGTACTTGCAGAAGGCCATCCGGTTGGCCTCGACCAGGTTCGCCTCGCGGCGCCGCCTGCTGAAGCGGATAGAGCATCCCGTTCTCGGTCGCGACGATGAACTCGCCGTCCGGGTTCTCCCGCACGTGGTTCGAGCATCCCCGAGGTCGAGAGCATGTGGACGCCCTCCGAAGAGATGTCGCCCGAGGCGACGTACTCGAGCGCCTGGGTCGAGCAGCCGCACTCCGGATGGATCAGGAACTCGGCGTCCGGGTGCTCCGCGCGGACGGTCGTGATGTCCGTCGGGCCGGATCCCGGCGTGGACGTGGCACTCGCCGTCCCAGACGTGGAAGCGGGCGTAGCGGTCGGGATCGTCGGCGAGCTTCAGCTCGCGCGCGACGAACGCGCCCAGCCACATGTCCGGCCCGAACAGGATCTCCTGCTCGGGCCGTGCTCGGCCCAGATGTGCTCGACCACCTTGACCGCGTTCGACGAGGTGCAGCAGTAGTCGGTGAGCGCCTTCACCTCCGCCGAGGTGTTCACGTACATCACGACCTTCGCGCCCGGGTGCTGGGCCTTCCACCCCGCGAGCTGCGAAGCGGTGATCGAGTCCGAGAGCGAGCAGCCGGCGCCGAGGTCGGGGATCAGCACGGTCTTCTGACGGCGAGAGGATCGACGCGGTCTCGGCCATGAAGTGGACGCCGCAGAAGGCGATCACCTCGGCCTCGGTGGCCGCCGCCTCGCGCGAGAGCTGGAGCGAGTCGCCGGTGAGGTCGGCCACGTCCTGCAGCTCGGGCAGCTGGTAGTTGTGCGCGAGGATCACCGCGTTGCGCTCAGCCGCAAGCGCGCGCACCTCGCTCCGACAGGGCACGGATCTCGTCGGGCTCGAGCCTGAGTTGTGCGGTTGGGTCAACGGTCGGCAGCTCGACTGCCATTCCTTGTCCTTTCCGATGTTCGCCTGCCCGTGGGCAAGGGCGAATGACTACCTAAAGTCTAGTAGGTGCCTGAGCTCCCCGAGGTCGAGATCACCGTACGCCGCCTCGGCGCCGTCGCTGGCCGAGCGCCGAGGTCGAATCGACCCTCGCTCCCGGGATGGTCGCGCTGAAGACGATCGACCCGCCGCTCTCGGCGCTCGCCGGCCGCACGATCGAGGGCACGAGGCGCCACGGGAAGATGCCGGTGGTCGAGTTCTCGGACGGGCTCTCGCTCCTCGTCCACCTGATGTCCGCCGGGCCGGCTCCAGGCTTTCGACAAGCGTGCCTCGCTGCGCGACCAGGCCTCGCGCGTCCTGATCCGGCTCGTCGACGGGCGCGAGCTGCGCCTGCGCGAGTTCGGGACCAAGCAGCGCGCGTGGGCGAAGCTGCTGCCCGACGCCGAGGTCGCGAACGACGAGATGGTCGCGACGCTCGGGCCCGAGGCGTGGCCGGCCCCGCCGCTCGACGAGCTCGCGGCGGCGGTGGACCAGCCCCGCCACCTCCATCCGCTGCTGCGCGACCAGCGGGCGATCGCCGGAATCGGCCGCCAGTGGGTCGACGAGATCCTCTGGGAAGCGCGGCTCTCGCCCTTCAAGAAGGGATCCGAGCTGGAGGCGGAGGAGGTCGAGCGACTCCACGCCGCGCTCCACGTGCTGGGCGGCGCGATCGACCACTACGAGGAGGTCGTCGGCGACGAGGTCCCGAACAAGCTGCCCATGCCGCTTCAGGTCCACAAGCGCGAGGGCGAGCCGTGCCCGCGCTGCGGCACGACGATCGAGGCGGTGTTCTTCGCCGAGCACCAGACGAACTACTGCCCGGCAGGAGCAAACGGGCGGACGGGTCCTGAAGGATCGCCGGCTCTCGCGGCTGCTCAAGTAACGAAGATAAGCCGGCTAGCGCCGGTACTGGGGTCCGAACCGGGTGACCTTGACCGAGCCGCTGAGGACCTTCGCCTTGTCGCCGGAGCGGTGGCGCTCGCCCCCGAACTCGGCCTTGCTCTGCATCACCAGGTTGACGTAGAGCGGGACGAACGGGCCCTCGCCACGGGTGGGGTTGGTGCGCGCATCCTTGAAGATCTTCACGACGCCGAGCTTGCGCACGGTGCAGGGGCTGGTGTGGCCGCTGTGACCTCGCGTGCAGTTGAAGCCGTTCTGGGCGGTGATCATGCCCTTCAGGCTCGCGATCTTGCCCGGGGTCCCCGCGCGCTTGATCGAGCCGGGCTGCTCGGAGAGCACGACCTGTGACTGCAGCAGCGTCCCGTAAGGCAGATGGTCGGTCTTCACCTTTGCCCGTGCCTCGATCAGCAGCTGTTCGCCGGCCTTGAGCTCGTCCAGGCGGCGGGAGACGACCACCTTCTGCTTACCGCCCGAGCCGTTCTGGGCCGCGACGGGAATCTTGTGGGTCGAGAGCTTCTTCTCCTCCGCCACCGGCGCGTTCGGCCGCGGGCCGGGGTTCCAGACCGCGGCGTTCAGCGTGCTCTTGTCCTGCTGGATCCCGTGGTCACCGTCGCTGCCGATCACGATCAGGTTCCCGAGCGCCGCGGAGCCATGGTAGGCGTCGACGAGGAGGTTCACATGGCAGCGGTCGCACGCCAGGGTGTCGCTGCCCTTGATCTCATTCGTGCCGTCAACGGCGAGCACGCAGTGGTGGTTGCGGTGCGGCAGGTCCTGCGAGCACTGGATCTTCTTCCAGTCGGAGATCGGCGTCGTGTTGCTCTCGCCCGCGGTGGTCGGGCTGGGGGCCAGCACCAGGCGCACGCGGATGAACGGGCTGTAGTCGTAGAGCCTGCCGAGGCCCAGGCACTGGTTGATCAGCTCGAGGCAGGTGACCGAGATCTCGAGCTCGGCCCCGGCCCAGACCGCGTCGCCGCGGTTGACCGGACCGACCTCCTCGGGCGGCAGCGACATCGCGACCCGGGTCTTCGAGCCCGGGTTCCTGCCGATCGGTGCCGTCTTGATCATTTCCGCCCCGAGGCCCGTGTAGGAGACCTGCATCGTCTGGTCGCTGCCGCGCTGCGCATCCGCCGGCAGGGCGACCGCCGCTGCGCACAGCAACGCACCAAGCCCAGCGGCCAGCGCTCGGCGGCCACGGCCGCCCTTTGTGGAGGCACTTCCACGCATTGCTTTACCCATCGGCGCCCGGGGGCTGGACCTTAGGGGTGCGCCGGGCGTGCTCCAACAATGGTCCAGGCGTGCGCCCGTGCGTTCAGGCAGGATCGAGCAGCAGACTGAGGTCGAGCGCGGGCGCCGAGTGGGTCAGCGCGCCCACCGAGATGAAGTCGACGCCGGTCTCCGAGATCCCGGCGACGGTGGCGAGCGAGACGCCGCCCGAGGCCTCCAGCTCCGCGCGAAGGCCGGACTCGCGCTCCGCCACGTCGCGCGCGGCGACGGCGGCGCGCAGCCCGGCGAACTCCATGTTGTCGAGCAGCAGCCGGTCGGCGCCGGCCGCCAGTGCTTGCTGGACCTCGGCGGCGTCCCGAACCTCGATCTCGACGGGCATCTCCGGCTGCGCCTCGCGCGCGCGGCGCACCGCCTCGGCGATCCCGCCCGCCAGCGCGGCGTGGTTCTCCTTGATCAGGATCGCGTCATATAGGCCGATCCGGTGGTTGCGCCCGCCCCCGGCGACCACCGCGGCCTTCTCGAGGCCCCGCAGCCCCGGCAGCGTCTTCCGCGTGTCGAGGATCACGGCTCCGCCGGGTTCGGCGGCGCGCACGAACTGCGCGGTGAGCGTCGCAATCCCGGACGTGTGGCCCAGGAGGTTGAGGGCAACGCGCTCACCCAGCAGCACCGCCCGGGCCGGACCGGCGACCAGTGCGACGTCAGTGGGCACGTCGTCGTTCCACCGACCCTCGGTGACGAGGGGCTCGAAGCTGTCGCAGCCTGCCTGCCGGAAGACCTCCTCGGCGGCCTCGAGGCCGAACACCGTCCCCGGCGCCTTCTGCATGATTCGCGCACGGGCCTCCGCGTCGGCGGGGACCACGGCCTCGCCGGTGACGTCGCCCGCGCCCACGTCCTCGGCGAGAGCGCGCGCCACGAGGTCGCGTAGCTCGTCCGTGATTGCCACCCGCCCAGCTTAGGCAGCGGGCTCTATTCGCAGTGCGGGCGGTCGCCCGCGGGGTCGCGGCCCTCGATCCCGGCACAGCGGCCGAGCACCTCGAGGCGCGCGTGCAGCTCGGCGACGCGGCCGCCGCGTCCCGGGTCGCCGGCGACGTTCTCGAGCTGATGGGGGTCGCGCTCGAGGTCGTAGAGCTCGAGCGCAGGCTCGTCGAAGTCGGCCCAGCGAGACGCGTCCAGCTCGACGTAGAGCTCGGCCGCGGTCCGCAGCGCGCGGTAGGTCCAGCCGTCGTCGAGCTCGAGTGGGATCGCCCGGTCCGCCGGCCACGGGCCCTCGCCCTCGAGCAGCCCGCGGAGCGAGCGGCCGTCCATCGGCGGGCACTCGGCGTCCGCCGGGCAGCCGCCGACGCCGGCGTAGTCGAGGAGGGTCGAGGCGAGGTCGACCTGCGAGACGAGGTCCGGCACCGAATCCGGCGGCCGCGGGCCGCCGAGCTCGTCGCCCACGCTGATCGCGAGCGGGATCCGCAGGGCGGGGTCGAGCGGGAGGCGCTTGTCGTCGGACAGCCGGTGCTCGCCGTAGAAGTGGCCGTTGTCGGAGAGGTAGACGACGACGGTCTCATCGAGCTGGCCGGACCCCTCCAGGCTCTCGATCAGGGCCCCGACCTGCTCGTCCACCGCCGCCATCGCGGCCAGGGCGCAACGCCAGGCGCGGGTCGCCTCGGCCACCCGGCCGCGGCGCATCTCGCCGGGGCCGCCCGCGAGCGACGGCTTGTCGCGCGGTGTCCTCGTCGAACGACGGCGGGGTGGGCAGCGGCGCGTCGGCGAAGGCCGCGAACGCCGCGGCGTCCGGGGGCTGGGCCGCAAGCCCGTCGCACGGGGGCGGGCTTCCCGGGAGGACCGTGTGGGGCGCGTTGTAGGAGAGCCAGAGGAAGAACGGGACTCGTCCGTGCGCGCGTCGGCGGTGAACTCGATCGCCTCGCGGGTCAGGTCGTCGGTTGCGTACTCGCCGACCTCGCGCAGCTTGCCGTCGTCGCTGACCTGGAAGTCGAAGTAGTCCGCCGAGCCGTTGATCGCGTACCAGCGGTCGAAGCCAGGAGCGGGCTCGGCGCCGGCTACGCGCTCGTAGCCGTTCAGGAACTTGCCGATCATCCCGGTCCGATAGCCGCCCGCCTGGAGCGCGACCGGGAACGTCGTGTCCTCCCCGCTCATGCTCCCGTAGCCGATGTCGTTCTCGACGACGCCGTGGTTGTGTGCGTAGCGGCCGGTGATGAATCCCGCGCGCGACGGGCAGCAGAGGGGCGGGGCCGCGATCGCCTGCTCGAACATGGTTCCCTCGCGCTCGAAGAACTCCGTGGTACGGGGCATCACGTCCGGGTTGAAGCTCCGCAGGGACTGGTCGTCGGTCATCACGACGAGCAGGTTCGGCGCGCCGGGCGGCGCGGCGGCACGTTCGACCCGCGTGGCCGGGTCGTCGTCGCCGGCCAGGAGGACGAAGGCGATCGCGGCCGCCACGACCAGCCCGGCCACGGCCAGCGCCGCGCGATTCACTGACGCGGGAACACGGCCATCGTTGCCGTGAAGCCGTGCAGGAAGTTGCGGCCGCCGACCGGGCCGATCTCGCCGGCGCAGAAGAACCCGCCCGCCGGCGCGCCGAACGCCTCGTCCAGCGCGGCGGCGTCGTGATCCGGGCGGTCGAACATGTGCGCGCCGCGGCCGTTGCAGGTGAAGAGCAGCGCGCCCGCGGCGCCGGCTGGGCCGAGCGCTTCGACCCGGGCGGCGAGCGCCTCGCGCAGGTCGTCGGTGGCCGAGCCCGAGTCGCGCACGTGCAGGCGCACCGTCTGGCCGACCCTGACCCGGTCGGCGAACGCGAGCGCCGCCGGACTCGGGGTCGACGCCCACGATCGGCCGGACCAGGAAGTCGCCGCGCTCGTAGTCGGGCTGGTTCTCGTCGATCACGACGCCCAGCAGCAGGCCCTCGGCCGCGAGGTCGCGCTCGTCGGGCTCGAGCTCCTCGATCGCCTCGCGCAGCCGCTCCAGGGCCGGCTTCGAGGCGAGCTCGGAGATCAGGTTGCCCTCGACCCCCGTGACCGTCATCTCGGGGCCGACCGGAGCCGCGCCCTGGGACACGCACGGCAGCAGCTCGATTCCGCTCAGCGAGCAGGCGACCGCGCCGGAGTCCACCACCTGCCCGTTCAGGAAGAGCGACGCCGAGCCCTCGGCGGCGGCGCTCGCGAGCCCGCCGAGCACCGGCATCGCCGGCCGCTCGTCGTTCAGGTGGAGCAGGAGGGCGTCGGCGGAGAACGTGTTGGGGTCGGCCAGCACCAGCATCGCCTCGCCGTAGTCGGCCGGATCCTCGGGCAGCCCGCCGAGCGCGATCCCGTCGTCGACCGGCGCGGTCGTGAGCTCCCGGGGCTCGATCGTGGCGTCGGGCGCCGACAGCGCCCAGACGACGGCGCCGGCGCCCTCCTCGATCTCGCGCCCGCCGCCGACGACGCCGCCGGCGCCGCAGCCGATCAGGACGCGCGGGCTGAGCTGCCCGTGGACGACCGCGAGGATCCCCTCGGCGTGGCCCAGGTGCGGAGCGCCGGCGAACACCAGGCACAGGTCGCAGTCCGCGCCGTCGAGGCCCTCGCGCGCGCTCGCCGCGGCCTCGTCGAACGCCGGAGACCGCGTCGAAGTCGTCGGAGATCCCGACCGCGACGGTGACGCTCATGAAGACCCCGCTTGCTGCGCCTGGCAGAACGCGTCGCGGGTCTCCCGGGTTCCGGGCAGGCCGCCGGCGGAGATCAGCTCGCGCCCAGAGCCGGGAGGTCGCTCGGATCTGCCCGACGACCTCGCGCCGTTCGGCGGGCGTCTCGGCGTTCAGGAGGCGCTCGCCGTTGCGCCACGCGCCCTCGCGCCAGAGCTTCACCAGCTCGAGCGCGCCCAGCTCCTCCGCCGGGATCGGCAGGTCGAACAGGCCGAAGGTCGGGTCGTAGTGCGCTGCGAGGTACTTCTCGATCGGGTCGAAGACAGCCGCGTTGATCGCGTTGACCGCGTCGTGATCGGGCTTGTGCGAGGCGCCCCGAGCGCGCCCGCAGGCCCATCTCCTCGAGGGCGAACGGCAGGTCGTGCTGAACGTGCGCGTTCGAGAACAGCAGCACGTCCTGCCCCGCGTTGGCATCGCCCGCCTCGGCGGCCTCGAACGTGAGCCGCCACGCGTCGGCCACGGGTCGGCCGTGCCGGTGGTCGCGGAACGCCTCGAAGTAGCGGTTCGAGAACGTGGTGATCAGGTAGGTCATCCAGCGCCGGTGCCGGACGAGCCCCGGCCGGCGCGTCGAGAGGTCGTCACGCAGGCCCTTCGTGATCAGCAGGTAGCTGTAGGAGATCACGGCCCGGTGGTCGCAGCGCGCGTCGAAGCGCCGCCACTGCGCCCGCAGCCGCCGGACGAGGCCGTTCACGCACCTGACGGACGCCGCGCCACGGCAGTTGCGCACCGGCCCGGGCTGCACCTCGGTGCTGGTCGGCAGCGGCGGCAGGAGCTGCGGCCACTTGATCAGGTCGTCGCCGATCGTCTGCGCCGGCGCCCCGGGCGCGGCGAGCGCCAGCGCCGACGCCGCGAGCGCCACCGCGACTCCCGCCCTCACTGCTGATCACCCGCGCTCTGCAGCAGGTACTCGCGCACGAAGCCGTCGAGGTCGCCGTCGAGGACCCGGTTCGCGTCGCCCATCTCGAACCCGGTGCGGTGGTCCTTGACGCGCTGCGAGGGATGCAGCGTGTAGCTGCGGATCTGCGAGCCCCACTCGACCGCCTTCTGCTCGCCGCGCTCGGCCGCCATCGTCTCGGCGCGCTTGCGCTCCTCCTCCTCGAGCAGCTTGGCGCGCAGGAAGCGCATCGCCGTCGCCTTGTTCTGCGTCTGCGAGCGCTCGTTCTGGCACTGGACGACGATCCCGGTCGGCACATGCGTGATCCGGACCGCGGAGTCGGTCTTGTTCACGTGCTGGCCGCCGGCTCCCGAGGCGCGGTAGGTGTCGATGCGCAGGTCGTCCTCGTCGATCTCGACCTCGACCTCGTCGTCGACCAGCGGCCCGACGTCGACCTGGGCGAACGCCGTGTGACGGCGCGACTGGGCGTCGAACGGCGAGATCCGCACCAGCCGGTGCACGCCCCGCTCCGCCGCGAACAGGCCGTAGGCGTTCTCGCCGTGGACGATGAACGTCGCCGACTTGAGCCCCGCCTCCTCGCCCTCGGACGCCTCCTTCATCTCGACCTCGAAGCCGCGGCGCTCCGCCCAGCGCAGGTACATCCGGAGCAGCATCTCGGCCCAGTCCTGAGAATCGGTGCCGCCCGCGCCCGAGCGAACCGTTACGACCGCGTCGCCCGAGTCGTACTCGCCGTTGAACAGCCGCGCCTCCTCGAGCTCGGCCAGCCGCCGCTCGATCGAGTCGAGCTGCGTTCCGAGCTCGGCCTCGATCTCGGGGTCCTCGGCCGCCATCTCGAGCAGGTCGCCGAGGTCGCCGATGTCGGACTCCAGCGAGCGGATACGTCTCGAGCCGGCGCTGGGCCGCGCGCGTGGCGGGCCGACGTCTTGGCCGCGCGCTCCTGGTCGTCCCAGAAGCCCGGCGCCTGCATCTCGCCCTCGAGCGTCTCTATCTCGGATTCGAGCTTGGCCGGGTCAAAGGTAGTCCGCGAGCAGGGTCAGCCCCTCGCGTGCCTCCCTGACGCGCTCGTCCGCGGTGCGCTCCCTGGTGACCTCGGCCATGGGCCAAGCCTAGATGAGTCAGAGGGCTCGGAATGCAGCCAGCGCGTCGCCCGGTCGTCGAACGGACGCCAGCTCGCGATCAGGCCGTCGCGGAGCTCGAACAGCCACGCCATCTCGTCGGCGCCGGCCGGCTCCCCGCCGGATTCCTCGCCCGCGTCCCACCACCACTCGCGAACGATCAGCGCGAGCACCCGGTCGCCGGCCGCGAGCAGCTCCTCGACCTGGACCTGCTGCTGGATCCCGCCCGGCGGGCGGGTCGCCCACTCGCGCGCAGCCGCGATCCCTTTCCGCAGCCCTCGGCCGGCGTGGATCTCGACCTCGGGGTGAAGGGTCGCGGCGAACGCGTCGAGGTCGCGCCCGTTGAAGGCGTCGATGAAGGCCCGGGCGGGCTCCTCGTCGGTCACGGCAGAGCCGCGTCCGCGCGCGCTGGCCTCGACCTCGGCTCGGACGGCGCAGCCCTCGACGTGGTCGTTGACGATCCCGGTCGCCTGCATCAGCGCGTACGCGGTCGTCGGCCCGACGAACACGAATCCGCTGCTGTTTCAGCTCCTTCGCGAGAGCCTTCGACTCGGGCGTGATCGAGGCAACGTCCTCGAGGCGGGCGGGGGCTGCCTCGACCTCCGGCCGGTGCGACCAGGCGATCGCGGCGAGCGACTCGCCGCCCGCCGCGAGCTCACGCGTCGCGGCGGCGTTGGCGATCGCCGCCTCGGATCTTGGCCCGGTTGCGGACGATCCCCGCGTCGTTCATCAGCCGCTCGAAGTCACGGTCGCCGTACTCGGCGACGCGCTCGAACTCGAAACCGTCGAACGCCTCCCGGAAGTTCTCGCGCTTGCGCAGGATCGTGAGCCAGGAGAGCCCCGACTGGAACGCCTCGAGCGTGAGCTTCTCGTAGATGCCCCGGTCGTCGGCGACCGGGCGGCCCCACTCCTCGTCGTGGTACGCAACGTAATCGGGCGCCGAGACTCCCCACCAGCACCGCGGCCGGCCGTCGGGCCCCTCGGCGAGCGCGCTCATCGCCCGGGGTCAACCGCCGTGGCAGTTCTTGAACTTCTTGCCGGAGCCGCACCAGCAGGGTCGTTGCGGCCGAGCTTCTCGTGCTCGGACTTGACGACGGTCCCGGCGGGCTCCCGGTGCGGGCGCTGCTGCTCCTGCTGCGGCTCCGCGGTGGTGGTCGCGGCGGCCGCGGCGGGAGCGCCTGCAGCGGCCGCGGCCGCGGCGTCGCGGAGCGCCGAGGGCTGGCCGTCCTCGGTGCCGCCCGAGTAGTTCACCTGCTGCGGGCCGCGCGCGGGCGCCTGCTGCTGTTGCTGCGGCTCGACGTTCACCTCGACGTGGAAGATCACCCGCGCGAACTCCTGCCAGATCGAGGCCATCAGCTCCTCGAACATCGAGAAGCCCTCGTTCTTGTAGGCGACGAGCGGGTCGATCTGGGCGAAGCCGCGGAGGTGGATGCCCTCGCGGAGGTAGTCCATCTCGTAGAGGTGCTCGCGCCAGCGGTTGTCGATGATCTGCAGCAGGATCTGGCGCTCGAGCCAGCGGGTCAGCTCCTCGCCGAGCTCCTCCTCGCGGGCCTCGTACGCCTTCAGGGCCTCCTCGCGCAGCATCTCCCCGATGTCCTCGCGGCTCGACGTGTTCGGGTCGAGGCCCTCGAGCTCGGCGCCGCCGCCCCAGATCGACTCGGCCTGCGACCGCAGCCCCGCCAGGTCCCACTCCTCGAAGATGTCGCCGGCCGTGAACTCGTCGGTCAGCCGCACGGCGACCTGGCCGACCTCCTCGTAGGCGACGTCGGACATGTCGCGGCCCTCGAGGATCTCGCGCCGGTACTTGTAGACGACCCGGCGCTGCTCGTTCATCACGTCGTCGTACTCGAGCACGCGCTTTCTGATCAGGAAGTTCTGCTGCTCGACCTTCTTCTGCGCGTTCTCGATCTGCTTGGTGAGCATCTTCGCCTCGAGCGGGTACTCCTCGCCCTCCTCGTCGACCGGGCCGAGCCGGTCGAGGATCCTGTAGATCCGGTCGCCGGCGAACAGGCGCACGAGGTCGTCCTCGGCCGAGAGGAAGAAGCGCGACTCGCCCGGGTCGCCCTGGCGGCCGGAGCGGCCGCGGAGCTGGTTGTCGATCCGCCGCGACTCGTGGCGCTCGGTGCCGCAGATGAAGAGGCCGCCGAGCTCGCGCACCTTGTCGCCCTCGGCCGCGCACTGCTCCTCGAGCGCGGGCAGGACCTCTGCCAGCGCGGCGTCGTAGCCGTCGGCCCCGGGCTTGACCCCCTTCTTGCCAGCTCCGCCCTGGCCATCGCCTCCGGGTCGCCGCCGAGCTTGATGTCGACGCCGCGGCCGGCCATGTTGGTGGCGATCGTGACCGCGCCGATCCGGCCCGCCTGGGAGATCGTCTCGCCCTCGCGCTCGGCGTGCTCGGGCTTCGCGTTCAGGACGACGTGCTCGATCCCGTTGCGGTTGAACTCGGCGCCGAGCATCTCCGAGACCTCGACCGAGATCGTCCCGATCAGGATCGGCTGGCCGCCCTCGTTGCGCTCGTTGATCTCGCCGCACCACCGCCTTCCACTTGCCGGGCTTGGTCTTGTAGATCTGGTCGTTGTGGTCGGCGCGGACCATCGGCCGGTGGGTGGGGATCTCGACCACCGGCATCTCGTAGATCTTCATGAACTCCTGGGCCTCGGTCAGCGCCGTGCCGGTCATCCCGGAGAGCTTGTCGTAGAGGCGGAAGTAGTTCTGGAGGGTGATCGTCGCGAGCGTCTGGTTCTCCTCGCGGATCCGGACGCCCTCCTTGGCCTCGATCGCCTGGTGCAGGCCCTCGGACCAGCGCCGGCCCTCGAGGATGCGGCCGGTGAACTCGTCGATGATCATCACCTGGCCGTCGATCACGGCGTAGTCGGTGTCGCGCTTGTAGAGCGCCTCGGCCTTGAGCGCACTGGATCAGGTGGTTGACCAGCGTGCCGTTCTCCGACGTGTAGAGGTTCTCGACGCCGAGGAACTTCTCGGCCTTGTGGACGCCGACCTCGGTGGGCGCGACCGTCTTGTGCTTCTCGTCGTACTCGAAGTCGTGCTCGGCCTCCGACGTGTCGCGCGACTCGCCGAGCGACTTCAGCTTCGTCTTCGACTCCTCGCCGACCATCTGCTTCGCGAGGCGAGCGAACGTGTAGTACGTGTCGGCCGCCTGCTCGGGCCGGCCCGAGATGATCAGCGGCGTGCGCGCCTCGTCGATCAGGATGTTGTCGACCTCGTCGACGATCCCGAAGACGTGCTCGCGCTGGACGCACTCCTCGAGGCTCGAGGCCATGTTGTCGCGCAGGTAGTCGAAGCCGAACTCGCGAGTTCGTCCCGTAGGTGACGCCCGCGGCGTACATCTGGCGGCGCTGCGCCGGCGGCATCATCGACTGGATCACGCCGACCGAGACGCCCGAGCGCGTTGTAGATCGGCGCCATCCACTCGGCGTCGCGACGGGCGAGGTAGTCGTTGACGGTGACGAGGTGGACCGACTTGCCGGCGAGCGAGTTCAGGAACACCGCCGAGGTCGCGGTGAGCGTCTTGCCCTCGCCGGTCTTCATCTCGGCGATCGCGCCGTCGTTGAGGACCATGCCGCCGATCAGCTGCACGTCGAAGTGGCGCTGGCCGAGCGTGCGCTTGCTGGCCTCACGGACCAGCGCGAACGCCTCCGGCAGCAGGTCGTCCAGCGGCTCGCCGTTGCCCCGCGCGCTCGCGCAGCCCGTCGGCCTCCGTGCGCAGCTCGGCGTCGTCGAGCAGCTCCGTCTCGGGCTCGATCTCGTTGATCCGGGTGACCGCGCGCTCGAATTCCTTGAGCTTGCGGCCCTCGCCGACGCGAAGCGCGCGGTCGATGATTCCTCGGCCTGCCATGCGTCGTTTGAGGGTATCGCCCCGGCCCCGTCACGCCCACGGCTGCCGACGGCCACTAATGGCCGCGCCGAGGGCCGCGTCGGTGCAGCTTCAACGAGATGGTCGAGGGCCTGCGCGAGCGCGAGACCCTGCGGGCTGAGAACGTCGGCCTGCTGGAGGATCTCCGCCGCCAGGCCGACGAGCTGGCGGCATCACGCGCTCGCATCGTCGCCACCTCGGACGCGACCCGGCGCAAGGTCGAGCGCGAGCTCCACGAGGGCGCCCAGCAGAACCTCGCGATCCTGAAGCTGAAGCTGGGGCAGCTGCGCAAGGCGGTCGGCAACGGCCCGGCCGCGGCGCTCGCCGACGAGACCCAGGCCGAGCTCGACCGGGCGCTCGCCGTGCTCGGCGACTTCGGCCGTGGGATCTACCCGCAGGTGCTGATCTCGGACGGGCTGGCGGGTGCGCTCGCCGAGGCCGTCGCGAAGTCCCCGGTTGCGGTGGACCTGGATTCGAACGGGGCCGGCCGCTACCCGCCGGCGCTCGAGGGAGCCGTCTACTTCTGCTGCCTGGAGGCGCTCCAGAACGCCGCCCAGCATGCGGGAGCCGGCGCCCATGCGACCGTCCGGCTCGACGCCTCCGAGGGAGAGCTCCGCTTCGAGGTCGCCGACGACGGCGCCGGCTTCGACACCGCCGCCTCGAACGGCGGCACCGGGCTCCAGGACATGGCCGACCGGATCGGGGCGCTCGGCGGCACCGTCGCGATCGAATCGAGGCCGGGCGAGGGCACCGTCGTCAGCGGTTCAGTGCCGGTGGGTGACTGAGATGCGCCCCGAGGATTGGCTGATACGCGCGTACGACCGAGACCGGGTCCGTTACGTGATCGCCGGAATCAGCACCCTCATCGTCACCGTCCTGGCACTGGCGGGCGTTTCGGTTCTGGTCTTCGGCCGCTACGAGAACCTCTCCGACGACGAGCTCAGGACGTACGTGCTCGTCACCGGGTCGGCGGTCACCCTCGCGACTGCTCTGATGGCTTTTCTCCTCCGGGACATCGGCCTCGGGGCCTTCCACTGGATACGCAACCAGAATCCGGCAACGGCGGCGGCAACTTGGGAGCTCGGCCGGCAACTCCAGTACCGGCTGCCGCGCGCGGCACTCGTGTACCCATTGCTCGTGATCCCGGCGGCGGTGGTGACGTCGGCGACGATCGGCCTCCCGGCGTTCGACACAACGTTGATCGCCGTCTACGCGGCGCTCGCCTGCTTCGCGGCCTACGTCTTCTGCCAGTTCCTGGTTGAGCTGTTCGCCCGCCCAGCCGTGATCGAGGTGGCGTCGCAGCTGCCGGCTCCGATCACGGCCGACGACCGAGCCCAGAGCCTCTCGACCAAGATCATCCTTGGCCTCACGGCCCTAGCCGTGTTGGCCGGACTCTTTGCGACGCTTCTGCTGACCGACAGCAGCGCGCCCCACTCCGAGACACTGGAGAACCTGGCCCTGACGATCGGACTCTTCGCCGCCGTGCTGTTGCCGTTCTCATTCGTCGTCGCGCGCACGATCGTCTCCCAGGTGGCGGACCTCGCGGCGGGTGCCGAGGCCGTGCTGGCCGGAGAACTCGATACGTCGATCCCGGTCGCGTCTTTCGACGAGCTCGGGATGCTCGCCGCCAGCTTCAACCGGATGGTGGTCGGTCTGCGCGAGCGCGAGGAGCTGCGGGGCCGCAACGAGGAGCTGGTAACCGAGCTGCAGGGATCCCTGAACCGCATCACTGCCGCGTCCGACGAGGGCCGCCGCCGGGTCGAGCGCGACCTCCACGACGGGGCGCAGCAGACCCTCGTGCTCCTCAACCTGAAGCTGGGCTTGGCCGAGCGCCAACTGGCTGAGGACCCCGCGCCGCCGCCGGCGTCCTCGCCGAGGCACGTGCCGACCTTGAGCGCGCACTCGACGAGCTCCGCGACCTCGCCCACGGCATCTACCCGCAGGTCCTGACCAGCGACGGCCTCACGAGCGCCCTCGCGGAGGCGGGCGACGCCACCGCGATTCCGACCAACGTGGTCAGTGAGGGCGCTGGGCGCCATCCGCCCGAGATCGAGGCCGCTGTCTACTTCTGCTGCCTGGAGGCGCTGCAGAACGTCGCCAAGCACGCCGGGGAGGATGCGACCGCGACGGTGCGGCTGTCGCAGGACGACGGCGAGCTCCGCTTCGAGGTCACCGACGACGGCCGCGGCTTCGACGCTGCCTCCGCCAACGGCAGCGCCGGCCTGCAGAACATGGCGGACCGGATCGGCGCGCTCGGCGGCGAGCTGCGGGTCGAGTCGAGCCCCGGCAGCGGGACGACGGTCGCGGGCTCGGTTCCGCTCTAGCCCGTCGCAGTGTCGTCGCGCAGGTTCCCCAGCACCCGGCGGGTGCGCTCGCGGCCGCGGCGCAGCTCACGGTTCTTCTTCACCTGGCGCCGGACGTCCTCGGCCAGCTCGTGGATCGAGTGGAGCATCTCCGGGGTGGCCTCGTGGGCACGGATCGTCTTGCCCTTGAGGTGGAGCGTCGCCTCCGCGACGTACTTGTCAGCGACGCGCGGGTTCCTCTCCTCGGAGAGCTCGACCTCGAGCGTCGCCAGCTCCGAGACCTGCTTCCCGACCCGCTTGAAGCGCTTGTGGATCGCGTCCTGAAGCTCTTCGGTCACCTCGACGTTGCGACCTCTGACCTCGATCCTCACGTCCGCTCCTTCCGTAGCTCGTGACGGTGTCTGAATGCTACGCCGCTTGCGCTCTGGGGCCAAGCGAATCGGCGCGGGCGAAGGTGAGCGCGCGGACGTCCTCGACGCCGCGCTCGCGCAGAATGCGCGCGCATTCGAGCAGCGTGGCTCCTGTGGTGACCACGTCGTCGATCAACCACACGGGCTCGTCGGGCACGTGTGCCGCGTCACTGGCCCAGCGGACTTGTGGCGGGTTCGCGATGCGGTCTGCTCTCGAGCGTCCGACCTGCCGCGGGCCGTCGGCCCGCTCGAGGCACATGCAGTAGCCCGGCCGAGTCCGATGGGAGATCAGGCTCGTCAGGTACCAGGCCGTATCGAAGCCGCGCCATCGAGTCCTGGCCGGGGCACCGGGCACGGGCACCATCAGGCCGTTGCGATCACACCCCCAGGCACCGACCATCGCGTTTGCGGCGACCTCTGCCAGGGCCAGCCGCGACGAGAACTTCAGCTTCGCGATCAGCTTCCTGGCAACGTGTTCGTAGCGGGTTGCGCTGATCACCTCCATCCCCTGGAGCTCGAAGCGAACCGGTCCGAGCTCGACGAGCTCTCGCTGACAGTATTTGCAGATCCGCTCCTCGACGCCTACGGGCGCCTCACAGATCGCACAGAGCGGCGGGGCGACGAGGCTGGCGACGGCTCGGAGCACGGCTCGGATCATCCGAGGCGACGCCGCACGAATGGCGCGCGGACTGCGCCGGGTCAGTCGAAGACGGCGCGCTCGACCTGTGCGAGGTCGTTCTCGCACCTGATCACCGACGGCGCCTTGCCGAGCGCGGTGTCCGGATCCTTGAGGCCGTGGCCGGTGAGGACGCAGACCACGGTCTCGGGCTGCGCGTCGCCCTCGACCACCGGCAGGCCGTGGGCCAGGAGCCCCGCCACCGACGCAGCCGACGCGGGTTCGCAGAAGACGCCCTCGCGCGAGGCGAGCAACCGGTACGCGTCGAGGATCTGCTCGTCGGAGACAGCCGCGATCCGGCCGCGCGAGGACGTGACCGCCGCCATCGCCTCCTCCCAGCGAGCCGGGTTGCCGATCCGGATCGCGGACGCGACGGTCTCGGGGTTCTCGATTGGGTGGCCGTGGACGAGGGGCGCGGCACCCTCGGCCTGGAAGCCGTAGAGGATCGGCTTTGACTCCCGCTCCTCGAAGCCCCGGTTCCAGGCGGTGACGTTGCCGGCGTTGCCCACCGGGATCGCGAGCGCAGCCGGCGTCTCGCCCAGCTCCTCGATCACCTCGAACGCCGCGGTCTTCTGGCCGTCGATCCGGTACGGGTTGACCGAGTTGACCAGCTCGATCGGGTGCTTCTGCGCCAGCTCGCGCACGATCGTGAGCGCGTCGTCGAAGTTCCCGCGTAGCGCGATCACCCGGGCGCCGTGCATCAGCGCCTGGGCGAGCTTGCCGATTGCGATCTTGCCCTCCGGCACGATCACCGCGCCGCGCATGCCGGCGCGAGCCGCGTAGGCGGCCGCGCTCGCGGCGGTGTTGCCGGTCGAGGCGCAGATCACCGCCTCGGCGCCGCGGCCGGCCGCGCGCGAAACGGCGACCGTCATGCCCCGGTCCTTGAATGACCCGGTCGGGTTCGCGCCCTCGAACTTCAGCAGCACCCGCGCCCCGACCCGCTCCGAGATGACGGGCGCCTCGATCAGCGGCGTCGAGCCCTCGTTGAGGCTGATGACGGGATCGCCGTCCTCGAGCGGGAGCGAGTCGCGGTAGCGCTCAATCAGCGGCTGCGGCATCGGCGCCACCCTAGACGACTGATTTGGGCGAGAGACGGCGCAATGCGCCCACCACGCGCGCAGGTTGCGGTGATGGCATCCGTGCCGCGCGGAGGGTCGAAGCCTCGAGGTGAGGCGCGTGAATCAGGATCACAGCGGCCGGCCGCGAGGTCCGTTCCGGTTCGAGTCGGGCGCCCTCCGCGCCTATGATTTGAGGCCTGATTCACGCACCCGAGCTTCCAGTGTTCGGGTTTCGACCAGAACGGCCCGCTTCGGCGGGCCGTTCGTTTCAGCTCGCGTAGTCCTCGCTGCCCATGATGTGGATCGAGACGTAGGGCTCGTCGCCGACCACCCAGCTGTCGTGCCCCGGCGGGACGTGGAAGAAGTCGCCGGGTCCCATCACCCGCTCGGTGCCGTCCGCCATCGCCACGGCAGCCCGCCCGCTCACCACCAGCCCCACGTGCTCGACCTGGCAGAGTGCCTCGCCGGTCGTGGCGCCAACGTGCTCGGACCACTTCCAGCCCGGCTCGTATGTCGCCCGGCCGAGAGTCATCGGCCCGACGCGATAGGTCTCGAACCGGCCCTTTTCGAACGTGCGCGTCTCGGTGGCCTGGTCGAAGTTGACGACAGTCAGGTCCATCTAGACGAACTCTTCCTCGATCACCCGGATCGCCCGCGGTGTCGCGCGCATGAAGTCGAGCTTCGCGAGTTCGGCGAGGGCCGCGTAGAACGCGCTCTCCGGCGTCTCGTGCATCACCATCACCAGCCGCGCCTCCTGGCCGGTGCCGCGCTGGACCACGCTGCGGACCGAGATCCCGTTCTGGCCGAGAACGTCGGCGACCGCGGCGAGGACGCCGGGGCGATCGGCGACCTCGAGGTGCAGGTAGAAGGAGGAGGCGACGTCGTGGACGACCTCGAGCCGCTCGCCCGCGGCGTGCACCGGCGCCTCGCCGGAGAGGATCGAGACCACGTCGCCGAGGACGGCCGTGGCGGTTGCCGAGCCCCCGGCGCCTGGCCCGGACATCGTGATCTCGGTGATCGCCGGCGCCTCGACCATGACGGCGTTGAACGGACCCTCGATCGGCGCCAGCGGATGGCCGCCGTAGAGGAAGCACGGGAACACACGCACAGATACGCCCCCACGACGCCGCTCGGCCAGGCCCAGGAGCTTCAGCGAGAGCCCGAGCTCCTTCGCGTAGGCGAGGTCGTCCGGCTGGATGTCCGTGATGCCCTCGTACGAGACGTCCTCGAGGCGGACCGGCGTGCCGAACGCAAGCCGCGCGAGAATCGCCATCTTCGCCGCCGCGTCGGCGCCCCCGACGTCGTCGGTGGGATCGGCCTCGGCGTAGCCCAGCTCCTGGGCCCGGACCAGGACCTCCTCGAAGCCCGCCCCGGTCTTCGCCATCTCGGTGAGGATGAAGTTGGTCGTCCCGTTGACGATCCCGAAGACCTTGGTGATTTCGGTCGCGGCCAGGCTCTCCTGGATCACCCGGATCACCGGAACCACGCCGGCCACGGCGGCCTCGAAGCGCAGCTGGACACCGGCGTCGCGTGCCGCCGCGAACAGCTCGTCGCCGTGCTGGGCCACGAGCTGCTTGTTGGCCGTCACGACGTGCTTGCCCGCCTGGAGCGCACGCAGCACGTAGTCCCGCGCCGGATCCGTGCCGCCGATCAGCTCGACGACGATGTCCGACCCGGCGAGGATCTCGTCGAAGTCGCCCTCGGTGCGACGCAGGACCCCCGCGATCTCGGGACGGCGGCCCGACGCGGCCGCGACGGCGTCGGCCCGTTCGCCGATCAGCTCGTGGAACGCGCCGCCGACCGTCCCCCTCCCCAGCAGGCCGATGCGCGCCGGCTCAGACATCGCGCGCCACCAGGTCGGCCCAGGTCTCCCGGCGGACGACGACGCGGGCGTCGCCGCCCTTGCAGAAGATCACGGGCGGTCGCGGCATCCCGTTGTAGTTGTTCGCCATCGCGTGCCCGTAGGCGCCCGTCGCGGGCGTCGCCAGCAGGTCGCCGACGCGCGGCGCGGCGAGCTCCGCGTCGCGGACGATCACGTCGCTCGACTCGCAGTGCATGCCGGCGACGGTGACGTGGCTGTCGGGCCGATCGGCGGCGCGGTTCGCGATCAGCGCCTCGTACCGGGCGCCGTACAGCATCGGTCGCAGGTTGTCCGACATGCCGCCGTCAACCGCCACGTAGGTCCGCACGCCCGGGATCTCCTTCACGGTCCCGACCTCGTAGAGCGTGATGCCGGCGTTGCCGACCAGCGAGCGGCCGGGCTCGACCAGGATCCGCGGCACCGGATCGAACACCCGGCGCACGCCCTCGACCTTCACGTCCACGTAGCTGCGGATCGAGGGCGGCTCGTCGGCGGCGGTGTAGGCGATCCCGAGCCCGCCCCCGACGTTCAGGCAGCGGAACTCGTCGCCCCCGAGGCCGGCCTCGTCCGCCAGCTCGCCGAGCGCCTCGATCGTCTTCACGTACGGCTCGAGCTCGAAGATCTGCGAGCCGATGTGCGCGTGCAGGCCGGCCAGCCGCAGGTTCTTCGCGGCGCGGATCGCCTCGATCGCGCGCACGGCGAGCCCGTCCCCCAGGCCGAAGCCGAACTTCGAGTCGAGCTGCCCGGTCTGGATGTAGGTGTGCGTGTCGGCCTTGATGCCGGGGGTCACGCGGATCAGCACGTCGAGCGGACGCTCCAGCATCGCCTCGAGCCGCTCGATCTCGTCGAACGAGTCGACGATCACGTGACCGACCCCGGCGTCGATCGCCAGGCGCAGCTCGGCCGCCGTCTTGTTGTTGCCGTGCATATAGAGGCGAGCGGGGTCGCAGCCCGCCTCGAGGGCCATGTGAAGCTCGCCGCCCGACGCGACGTCGATCGAGAGCCCCTCGTCGGCGAAGATCCGGTAGATCTCGCTCACGGGCGCGGCCTTGGAGGCATAGATCACCTCGAAGTCGCCGCCGTGGGCGCTGAACGCCTCGAGGTAGGCGCCGGCGCGGGCGCGCAGGTCGTCCTCGGCGTAGACGTACGCGGGAGTGCCGAACTCGGCGGCCAGCTCGACCGCGTCGCAGCCGCCGATCTCGAGATGGCCGCGCTCGTTCACGCGGCTGGCGATCGGGTAGACGGCCGAGCCCTGGACTTGGTCGGTGCGGGTGCTCGCCTCCATCAGGCGGCGTTGTGGGCCGGAGCGTTCATCGGGCCGGTCATTATCCCCGCCGTGACCGGGACAGGTTTAGAGATGAGCCGCCTTGGCGGCGAAACCAGCATGTGCCGGTGGTTGTCTGCAGGATGATGCGGCGCACGCTTCCATCCCCCGAGGCGCCCAGTGTTCGCGGCGAGCACGAGGGCCGGCCGTACTGGCTCTGGATGCCGGCCGGGGATGGGCCGTTCCCGGGGATGCTGATCCTCCACGGCGCCGGCTCGCGCAAGGAGAACCACGCGGACTTCGCGCGGCTCTGCGCTGCGGGCGGCTGGGCCGCGCTGACCTACGACCAGCGCGGACACGGCGACGCGGCCGACGAGATGGGCCCGGCGGCGCTGGCCGACGTCGGCCGCATGGCGCGGTTCCTGGGCGCGGTCGAGGGCGTCGACCCGGCCCGGATCTGCGCGCGTGGCTCCAGCATGGGCGGGTTCATGGCGATCCATGCCGCGGCAACCTCGGCCGCGGTCGCGGGCGTGATCGCGATCTGTCCCGCCGGCGAGGAGCACCTGCTTCGGGGGCTGCGAAATGACGAGCTGGAGTTCCGGGCCGGGCCCGAGTCGCGGGCCGCGCTGGCCGCCTGGCTCGAGGAGCACGACCTGCGCGACGCGGTCGCCCTGATGGGCGCGAAGCCGCTGATCCTGCTGCACGCACGCGGCGACGAGCGCATCCCCTCCGACTGGTCGGTCGAGCTGCACGACCGCAAGCCCGACCCGGTGAAGCTGGTCGTCCTGCCCGGCGGTCACCACCGCTCGATCCAGCACGACCAGGAGCTGCAGTCGGTCGCCCTGGCCTGGATCGCGGCGCGCGTCTAGGCTTAGTTTCCGAGCAGCGAGTCGGTCAGGCCACCCTGGCCGAGGAGGCCGTTGGTGGTCTCGTTCAGCGAGCCGGTGACCTTGTCGCCCAGCTTCGGGTCGCCGAGCAGCCCGCCGACCCCGTTCACCGCGTCGTTGACGGTCTTGTCGAGCGGGCCGGTGAGGCCGTCGGTCAGGTCGCCGAGCGGCAGGTCGAGGCCGAGGTTGCCGGCGGTGTTCTCGATTCCGTCGATGGTGTTGCCGAGCGTGCCGGGGGCGGCGGGTACACCGGGGATCCCCGGGGTGTCGACGCCCGGGCCGTTCGGGCCGTCGCCGTCGAAGCCGGGTGTGGTGGGGCTGATGCCGGGGATCGGGAAGGTCGCGCCGGGCGGGAGCGCGGCGAGGATCTCGGCGATGGCGGCGGCGCTGGGCGTGGCCGGATCGGCGGCGACCGCGTCGGCGGTGGGCGCCGCGGCCGTGGCGGCGGCCTCGGGAACGCCCGCCGCGAGGTTCACCGGCGCGCCCGGCGTGTCGTCGGCGCCGAACGGCATGCCCTTGAAGCCGACGAACGCGGCGACGCCGAGGAAGACGACCACGGCGGCGGCGATCAGCGCGGCCGTCGCCCCGCCGCCGGCCAGGTAGGCGCGGACGTTGGTGTTCCTGGGGCGCGTGCGGATGTCGATCGTTGCGGATTCCATGCCAGGCACGCATTCGACGCCGCCGAAGGCGGTCCCTACGTGTATCGGCAGGGACCCCGCTTGTCTTTAGAACATTTGTTGAGGTTTTTTCAGCCGTGCTAGCGACGAAGTCGCGGTAGGCGGGCTTACGACCTGCCGAGTCCGGCAACGCGCCCTCGCCCGACCGCTGCGAAGCGCTGTCGGAGTTGTTACAGGTAGCCCATCGGGTCCACGGGGGCGCCGTTGATCCGGACCTCGAAGTGGAGGTGGTCGCCGTAGCAGTGGCCGGTGCAGCCGACGTAGCCGATCACGTCGCCCTGCGAGACCGAGCCTGAGGTGATCGCGTAGCTCGACTGGTGTGCGTAGCAGGTGGAGGCCCGCCGCCGTGGTCGATGCAGGTGTAGTTGCCGTAGCCCGAGGTCGGGCGCGGCGAGGACGATCGAGCCCGACTTCGCGGCGCGGATCGGCGTGCCGGCCGGGACGGCGATGTCGATGCCGGCGTGCAGCCGGCCCCAGCGCATTCCGAAGGGCGAGACGACCGGGCCGTTCACCGGCCAGATCATGCCGCCCGAGCCGCCCTGGATCGGGCCGGCCGGAAGCGGGTCCGAGGTCGTCGATCGACGCCGACTCGGCGAGCTGCGCCTGGATCTGCGCGTTCAGGTCCGAGATGTCGCCCTCGAGCTTCTCGGCGGTGGCCTCCACCTGGTCGAGGGCGGCTGCCTTCTGGTCGCGGACCGCGTCGAGCTCGGCCTCGCGCGCCTCGAGCTGCATCCGCGTGCGCTCGAGCTCCGCCTTCTTGGCCTCGATCTCCTGCTTCGCGATGCGGATCCGCTCGACCGCCTCGCGCGACTCGTCGCGCAGGAACCGCACGCGGGCGACGATGCTCGCGTCCTGGTCCTGGATCCGGGTCAGGTAGTCGTAGCGGTTGACGAGGTCGTCGAAGCCCTCGGAGTTGAGGATCACGGTCAGGGCGTCCGGCTGGTCGGACTTGTAGATGTCGATCAGCCGCTGGCCGAGGATGTCGAGCGAGCGGTCGAGCTTGTCGCGCAGCGCGGCGAGGTTCTCCTTCTCGAGCTCGAGCCGGGCGATCGGTCTCGCGCAGCTGCTGCGCGACCTCGGCCTCGCGGCTGCGCAGGATCGCGACCTCGCCCGCGAGCTGCGAGATCTGGTCCGAGTAGTCGCTGATCTCGGTCGAGAGGACGTCCCCGCGCTGCTTGACCTCCTCGAGCTCGGCCTGCTTGGCAGCGCGCTCCGACTCGAGGTCCTGCGCGGCGGCCGTGCCGCCCGCGAGGGCGAGCGCGAGCACGACGACCAGCGCGAGCGCGCGGCGTGGGTTCGATCCGGTGTTGTCGCTGGGGGGCATTTCCGCAGGCGTAGGGGCCTTCGCCCTGGTGGGGACGTTCCCTCGGCCCGGCACGGCTCCTGCGCGTCCAGGCACGGCGAAGTGCCGGCCAGGGTAGCAACGACCGGGCTCTTTGCAAGCATTCCTTAACACTTTGCGCCGCTCCTGCAAGCTCGTTTGCAGGGGCGACCTGTGCTCAGCCGTCGGGCTGCCCCACCTGGAGCAGCGCGCCCTCCTTGACCTCCTCCTCCATCTGCAGCGTCGTGTGGGCGATCCCGTACCGCTCGCGCAGCAGGTACTCGAGCTCGCGGCGGGCGAGGTCGCGGTCGCGTCCCGCGGCAACTACGACGTGAGCCGAGAGCGCGACGAACCCGGTGGTCACCGTCCAGACGTGCAGCTCGTGCACCTCGCGGACGCCTTCGACGCCGAGCAGCGCCCGGCCGAGCTGCTCCACGTCGAGCCCGGCGGGAGCCGCCTCCATCAGGACTCCGAGCGGCTCCATCACCAGGCGCACCGAGGCGAGGAGGATCAGCGCCGCCACCGCCAGGCTCGCGACCGGGTCTGCCTCGAGCCATCCGGTCGCCAGGATGACCGCGCCGGAGGCGACGACCGCGAGCGAGCCGAGGGCATCCGCCAGCGAATGCCGCAGAACGCCCTCCAGGTTGACGTCGGCGCGGTCGCCGCGGGCCAGGACCCAGGTGGCCGCAGCGTTGCCGGCGAGCCCGAGGAGGCCGAGCGCCAGCACCCCCGCCCCCTCGACGTCCGGCGGGTCCGACAGCCGGCCGATCGCGGCGACCGCCACCAGCACCGCGATCACCACCAGCGCGAGGCCGTTGACCAAGGCGGCGAGGATCTCGCTGCGCTGGAGCCCGAAGGTGCTGCGGGGCCCGCCCGCGCGCGAGGCGAGCGTCGCGGCGGCCAGCCCCAGCGTGATCGCGCCGACGTCGGAGAGGACGTGACCCGCGTCGGCGAGCAGCGCCAGCGAGCCCGTGAGGATGCCGCCGACGACGGCCGCCGCGAGCATCGCCACGTTGATCAGCAGCGCGATCTGCATCCGGCGCCGGTTCTCCGCCCGGCGCGCATCCAGTCCGTGGTCGTGCGCATGTGCGTGAGCCACGGGGCAAGTATCGAGGAGTCACTAGATTCTCGCGCGTGTTGAGCCGGGCCCGTTACTTCCTCTCCGATCTCGCTTACTGGATCCGCTCCCATCCGCTGCGCGGCGCGCTTGCCCTGCTCGCGCTGGTCGCCGTCACCGCCGCGGCTGTAGTCGGCGTCAGCGAGATCGCAAGCGACGAGCCCAGCCGGCCCCTGGCGCCGGCGCCCGAGGTGATCCTGCGCGCCGAGGAGCCCCCCGAGGAGGCCGCCGACGTGGGCTTCCCGGCCTTCGCGACGCGGAACACCACCCGCGTCTCGGGCGCGGACTCGATCGCCGACGCAGCGGGCGTTGCCCTCGCCACCTTCCCCGCGGGGGGCGCGGTCGAGGGGCCGAACGCGGTGACGCTGGTGCCCGCGGACGACTGGGCGACAGGGATCGCCGCCGCGTCGCTGATCGCCGACCCGATCGGGGCCCCGATCCTGCTCACCGACGGGGACGAGCTGCCGGCCCTGACCGCGGACGCCCTCGCCACGCTGGCGCCCTCCGGGTCGGCCGAGACCGACAACCGACAGGTCTTCACCATCGGGTCGGCGCCGGAGCCGGCGGGGGCGAAGTCGACCCGCCTCGAGGGCGCGAACGCCGCCGAGCTTGCGGCCGAGGTGGCGCGCCTGCGCGAGCGGCTGACCGAGGAGCGGCCGGAGCATCTCGTGATCGCGAGCTCCGACGATGCCGGCTTTGCGATGCCGGCTGCGGCGTGGGCCGCCCGCTCGGGGGATCCCGTGCTGTTCGCGCAGCGCAACTCTGTACCGGACGCGACGCTGGAGCTGATCGAGCGCTACGAGGACGTCCCGGTGTACCTGCTCGGCGGCGAGGACGTGATCTCGCCGCGCGCCGAGAAGCAGATCGCGGAGGCAACCACGGCGGCCGTCCAGCGCGCCGCGGACGAGACGGACCCTGTCGCCAGCGCGATCGCGTTCGCCCGCTACGTGGACGGCACGTTCGGCTGGAACATCAACGACCCCGGGCACGGCTTCGTGATCGCCAACAGCTCGCGGCCGGCGGACGCCGGCGCGGCGGCTGCGCTCTCCGGCACGGGCACCTGGGGGCCGCTGCTGATCACCGAGGAGGCCGACGCGTTGCCCGCCGACCTGGAGGGGTACCTGCTCGACCTGAAGCCCGGCTACGACGAGGACCCCACGCGGGCGGTCTACAACCACGTCTGGATCGTGGGCGACGAGTCCGCGATCTCGGTCGACTTCCAGGTGGAGGTGGACGAGATCGCCGAGGTGGCGCCGATAAGGTCAGGCAGCGGCGAGACGATCCTGGGCCCGGCGCCCGGGACGCCCGAGCCGGAGGGACCGACCCGTGACGACCAAGACCAACCCAGTCCGAATCCATGAGCGAGAGTGAACGGCCCGATCGGCTCGGCGGCCGCGAGATCACGGTCGACGACATCCGCGCCCTCGCGGGCCCGGCCACGCCGCACTTCTCGCTTCAGATCCGCAACCGCATCGCCCGCCTGATCGCCGACCTGCCGGCGGACCATCCGGCGCGCGCGGAGGGCGAGCGGCAGATCGCGCGCCTGACGGAACTGGCCGAGCACTCCGGCGAGCCCCGCGCCGCCTACTGAGTGACCCGATGAGCGCCCGCGAGCGTTTGGCCCCGCTGCTCATGCCCGAAGCCCTGGCGGAAGCGGGCGAGCCTGACGCCTGGAAGGAGGGCTACCTCGACCTGCTCGCCGACAGCGGCGTGGATTCCACCGGCGTCGCCCAGAACCTGATGCTCACGCGCTTCGTCCCGGCGATCTACGAGCGCTGGTGGCGCCCGGCGCTCGCGCGCGCGGTGAAGGGTCTGACCGGGCCGGGGATGTCCGAGGAGGTGCGGATCGCGCGGCTGTTCCTGGGGCTGACCAGCGGCGACAAGGTGCTCGACGTCGCCTGCGGCCCGGGCAACTTCTCACGCGAGTTCGCCAAGGCGGCGGGCGTCGACGGGCTGGTCGTGGGGATCGACGCCTCGCCGACGATGCTTGCCCGGGGCGCCGAGGAGTCCGAGCGCGCGGGCACCACGAACCTGGTGCTGATCCGCGGCGACGCCACGGCGCTCCCGTTCAACGACGCCGGCTTCGACTGCGCCTGCTGCTTCGCCGCGCTGCACCTGTTCGCCGATCCGTTCAAGGGCCTCGACGAGATGCGCCGCGTGCTCGCGCCCGGCGGGCGAATCGCGGTGCTGACCTCCATCCGCCGGCCCGTGACCGCGAAGCCGCTCAAGCCGGTCGCCGAACGGCTCAGCGGGATGCGCGTCTTCGAGCCCGACGAGATCACGGGCGCCCTGGACCAGCGCGGCTTCGTCGACGTCCGCCAGCGCGTCTCGGGCCTGGTTCAGTTCGTCGGCGGCCGGCTTCCCGTCTAGGAGGCCGAACGCCCACCTACTCCCCGCTGCAGACCTTCATGCCGAAGTCGCTCGCGGCTGCGGCGGCCTCTTCGAACGCATCGGTCGTGACGAATCCCCCGGGATCCCCCCTGAGCTCGTCGATCCCCGCCTGGAGCTTGCTGAGGATGTCGGCCACGGCCTCCTCCTCGCCCTCGGGAACCGGAAGCGCGGCGATCCCGTCGTACTGGGCCTCCACGCTCGGAATCACGTGGTCCTCGGCGAACACAACGGCGTCCTGGCCCTCGGGCGGCCCCTCGGGGTACTGCTTCGAGCCCTCCTTGGAGACCTCCTTGCTCGCATCGGCGCAGATCTCGTCCGCGGCCGCGATGAAGCCGGCCTTGTCGAGCGAGCCCTGAGCGCCGCTCGCCCCGGTCGCGCCGTCCGTCAGCGCCTGCGGCTCGGACTCCGGCTCGTCCTCGTCACCGCAGCCGGCGATCACGAGGCCGCCAGCGAGCGCGAGCAGCGTCAACGCGAGTGATGTGAGCTTCAAGTGGTTCTCCCCCTTCTTGGGACGCCCGATTGAGCCGGGCAGCCTACAGCTAGCTGAAGCCGCACTGCTGGGATCCGTAGGCCTCGGCCAGCCGCTGAGCGCGGCGGAGCGGGGCGGGGATCCCGTCCAGGAGGCCGCGCGGGTCGGCCTCGATCGCGGCGATCCCGTCCTCGGTCGCCGCGAGGATCGCGTCGACCTGCTCCTCGTCGCCGGGCGGCGCCCCGAGCGCCCGGATCGCCGTGACCTCGGCCTCGAGCGCCGGCACGACCAGCGCGATCGCGATCCGCTCGACCTCAGCCGGATCGGGGTCCCCGCGGGCGGTCACCAGGTCGTCGGCGGCCGCCTCGATCCGCGCCTCGGACGAGAAGCAGATCCGGTCGGCCTCGCGCAGGAACTCGACCTTCGAAAGCGGCTCGGAGACGACCGGCGAGAAGTCGTCCGGCTCCTCGTCGCCCCCGCACCCGGCGACGAGTGCGGCGGCGGCAAGGGCGACTACCGCGAAGCTAAGCCGGGGGCTCGGCAATCGCCTGTCCGGGAGGCTGTCTGCGGCATGGATGCCCGTTCGCAGACAGGGCCGGATGCCCGAGCCTCCCGGCAGGCGATGCCGAGTCACCGGCCCAGGTCACCTAAACGCGCTCGATGATGGTGCCCGTGCCGAGCCCGCCGCCGCAGCACATCGTCACCAGGCCAAGCTGCTTGTCGGAGCGCTCGAGCTCGTGGAGAAGCGTGGTCACGAGCCGGGCACCCGAGGAGCCCAGCGGGTGGCCGAGCGCGATCGCGCCGCCGTTCACGTTGACCTTGTCCATGTCCGGGTCGAGCTCGCGGCGCCACGCGGCGACGACCGAGGCGAACGCCTCGTTGACCTCGATCAGGTCGAAGTCGTCGATCTTCATGGCGTTGCGCTCGAGCAGCTTGCGGGTCGCCGGGATCGGCCCCGTGAGCATGATCACCGGGTCGACGCCGACCGTGGTTTGGTCGACGATCCGCGCGCGCGGCTTCAGGCCCAGCTCGTCCGCCTTCTCCCTCGTCATCAGGAGCACCGCGGCGGCGCCGTCCGAGATCTGCGACGAGTTGCCGGCCGTGATCGTGCCGTCCTCCTTGAACACCGTCTTCAGCTGCGACAGGGCCTCGAGGTTCGTGTCCGGCCGGATGCCCTGGTCGGTCGTGTGGGTGTCGCCGTTCACCTGGAACGGGAAGATCTCGCGCTCGAAGCGGCCCTCCTCGGTCGCGCGGGCGGCGAGCTGCTGCGAGCGCAGGCCGAGCTCGTCCAGCTCGGAGCGGGGGATCTCCCATTGCTCGGCGATCATCTCGGCCGAGAGCCCCTGCGGGACGAGGTTGTAGCGCTCGAGCAGCGCCGGCGAGAACGCGAGGCCGTGCTCCTGCATGACCGAGGCTGAGTCGGCGAACGAGATGTGGCCCATGTGCTCGACCCCGCCGCCGATCACGACGTCGTGCACGCCGGAGGCGACGAGCGCAGCGGCGAAGTTCACGGCCTGCTGAGCGGAGCCGCACTGGCGGTCAACCGTGGTCGCGGGCGTCTCGATCGGCAGCCCGGCCTCGAGCCAGGCGTTGCGGCCGATGTTGATGCCCTGCTCGCCGAACTGCTGCACGCACCCGGCGACGACGTCCTCGACCTCGGAGGCGTCGATCCCGGCGCGGTCGATCAGCTCGGAGTAGGTCTTCGCGAGCAGCGTGGAGGCGTGGACGTCCTTGTAGTAGCCCTTCTCCTCGTGACCGCGGCCGATCGGGGTGCGGACGGCCTCGACGATGACGACCTCGCGGCCCTGGAACTTCCCGTTGCTCGACATCTGGTGCCTCCTGATCGAAAGTTGTGTGATGAAACTCTACTAGCCGCGAGTCGCCTCGGACTCGGTCACGCCGGGCGGGGTCCAGCCCGGCCCGTGGAAGACGACGCCGAGCTTGTTGCGCCAGCCGGTCGCGCGCTTCATGTCGTGCCACATCGCGATGTACTCGTGGAACGCGACCCGGACCGGCCGGAAGGTCCGCAGCTGGGTCGTGAGCCCGTAGCGGACCCGCTCGCCCTCGGGCTCGTAGGTGCCGAACAGCTTGTCCCAGATGATCAGGATGCCGGCGTAGTTGCGGTCGAGGTACTGCTCGTTGACGCCGTGGTGGACGCGGTGATGCGACGGCGTGTTGAGAACCGCCTCCAGCGGCTTCGGCAGCTTGCGGATCCGCTCGGTGTGGATCCAGAACTGGTAGATCAGCGACCACGACTGGGCGAGCAGCACCATCCACGGCTCGAAGCCGACCAGCGGCAGCCACAGCCAGAACGGGAAGTAGGTCATCGGCACCCAGGTCTGGCGCAGCGCGGTCGAGAGGTTGTAGTGCTGCGAGGAGTGGTGGACGACGTGGCTTGCCCAGAACAGCCGGCTCTCGTGCGAGACGCGGTGGAACCAGTAGTACGAGAAGTCGTCGGCGAAGAACAGGAGCACCCAGACCCACCAGTCGCCCGGGTCGAGGCGCAGCGGCGTCAGCTCATACAGCACTGTGTAGGCCGCGAGGACCGCGAACTTCCAGACCGCGTTGATCGCGACGTTGCCGAGCCCCATCGTGAGGCTCGTCCGGGTGTCGCGCCCCTCGAACCCGACCAGGTCCTCGTCGTGGTCGTCCCCCAGGTGCCGGAACGAGAGGTACTCGAGGACGAGCAGCAGGACGAAGAACGGGATCGCGTAGTAGAGGACCTCGGCCATCGGCGCGGGTCAGGGTAGCGCGAACTGACCGGGCGGTCAGCCGGTTCACCGCGGCGGCTGATAGGAACCCTGCCCGCGTGAACCCCCCGAACGGATACGAGCGGCCCGGCATCGCGGGCAGCGGCACGATCGCCACCGGCCTCGCCGCGTGCGCGAGCTCGCTGGGCGAGGTGTGGCTGCTGGCCCGCAGCGACGCGTCGGCCTGGCGCGCCGAGGAGCAGGCTCAGGCCGCCGCGGCGAAGCTCGAGGGCGCGGTCGCCGGCCGGATCCGGGTGAGCACGGACCCGGCGCAGCTCGCCGGTTGCGACATCGTGGTCGAGGCGATCACCGAGGACACGGCCGCCAAGGCGGCGCTGCTCGCCGAGATCGGCGAGGCCGCGGCGGATGCCGACCTGGCGACGACGACCTCATCGCTCTCGATCGCCGAGCTGGGCGCGCGCAGCGGCCATGCCGAGCGGTTCTTCGGCTTTCACGTCTTCAATCCCGTGCCGCGGATGGAGCTGGTCGAGCTCTGCATCCCCGACGGCGTCCGCGACGGGCTCGCCGAGCGCGCCACGGCGTGGTGCCGGGCGCTCGACAAGATCGCCGTCGAGGTCCCCGACTCCGCGGGGTTCGTCGTCAACCGGCTCCTCTTCCCCTACCTCTTCGACGCCGTGCGCATGATGGAGTCGACCGGGCTCTCGGCAGCCGCCGTCGACGACTGCATGCAGCTCGGCGCCGGCCACCCGATGGGCCCACTGAAGCTGCTCGACTTCGTCGGGCTCGACGTCGCCCAGGCGATCGGCAAGGCCCTGCACGCGGAGTCGGCGGACGAATCACACCTCCCGCCGAGGACGATCGCCGAGATGGTGAGCGCCGGCAAGCTGGGCAAGAAGGCCGGCGAGGGCTTCTACTCGTACTGACCCGCGGCTCAGCAGGCCGGGGGACCCAAAAGAGCTTCCGCTTTGCATGGAAAAGCAGCAACTTGACGCGGCCGCCAGCGACGTCCGCAACGTGGTTTGCGTTCCGACCGCGTCGAGCACAACCCGTTTCGGGTCAGGCGGACGTGTCGTATCGGCGAATCGTCTTGATGTGGGCGGCGTTGATCCGACGCTCCCGACCGTCACGGCCACGCACCGGTATCAACGGGACGCGTCCCGTGCGCAGGTCGCCGATTGCCCGATCAATCTCGTCAACCGTGTCTTGCACGTCCAACTCGTCGCCGTCGATGAAGTGGATCACCGATTTGATTTGCCCTGCCATGACTCCGACCCTAAGGGGGAAAGCGGTTGAGCGAAAGTCATTTCAGTAGCTCTCGAAACTGGGAGACAGGCATGTCATCCGGGATGAGACCTCTGCCGCGGCAGGTGCGGCACTTCGTCGTCTTGTCGCCCACGACATGGTCCGCCTTCAGCAACCACCGGGGCTCGACTGACTGCTGCCGCTTCGGACGAGAAGCGGCTAAGTCGCCCCCTAGGCGAGCGAGAAGCGAGGCTGGCGAGGACGCAGGTCGATCGCCGAAGTGAGCTAGGCCGAATCCCTAGTGAACGAGGCGATCGGCCGAGGACGACGCCAGGCGACGCTTATCGCCCGCCTAGGCCTCTACCCGGCGGCCCTTGCCGGCGAGGTCCCAGACCACGTCCGCCTCGGAGACGTGTTGGCGCCGGGCCTGGTCCGCGACCTCGCTCCACGGCAGCCGAGCGTCGGGCAGGTCGTCCCAGCGCGCCAGCTCGAGCGCTTCGAGCGCCCCGCTCAGCGCGGGCCCCAACCGCTCCTCGGAGCCCAGCATCGCCCTCAGCACCTCGAGTTGCTTGTCGGTGAGTCGCACCATCCACATGAGAAGCCCCTGACGTTGCTGATCCGGATTGAGGGAACGGTAGGTAGCACCGCGGACGTAGCCGCGACGGGTGGAACGACGCAATTTGCGCGCTGCTAGTCGTCGGCTGGCGGCGGCACCACCGGGTGCTCGGCCGTCAGCGGCTTGATCCGCACGGCGACGATGCGGTTCTCGCGCACCGACTCGACCCGGATCTCGTGCCCGTTGGCGCGGATCCGATCGCCGCGCTTCGGCAGGCGCCCGAGCTCCGAGAAGACATAGCCGCCGACCGAGTTGTAGGCGTCGGAGTCCACCGGCAGCCTGATCCCGGCATCCTCGAGGTCGCCGAGCGCGACGTGGCCGCGCACGTACCAGTCGCCGTCGGCGAGCTTCCGCACCATCGAGGAGCGGGCGTCGGTCTCGTCCTCGATCTCGCCGACGACCTCCTCGAGGATGTCCTCGACGGTGACGATCCCGACCGTGCGGCCGTACTCGTCCACGACGACCCCGATCGAGCTCCGCTGGCGCTGCAGCTCGGCCAGCAGGTCGTCGAGCGGCTTCGTCTCGGGCACGATCGGGACCTCGCGGATCGCGCTCTCGATCGAAGCGTCCGAACCGGCGTTCATGTAGAGCCGCACGAGGCTGTTGTTGTGGACGACGCCGCGGATCCGGTCCGGGTTGTCGTCCTCGATCGCGACGAGTCGCGTGTGCCCCGACGAGACGCAGCGCTGGAGCGCATCCTCCACCGTCTCGTCCGCGTTCACCGTCACCACCGCGGGGATCGGCGTCATCACCTCGCGCGCCTCCTGCTCGTGCAGGTGGAAGACGCCGCCCAGCATCACCGCCTCGCCGGGATCGAGCCGCCCGCCGCGACTCGACTCGCGGATGATGTCCTGCAGGTCCTCGGCGCTGTGCGCCTCCTCGAGGTCGATCTCGCGGATGCCGAACAGCCGAAGGATCGCGTTCGAGAACTTCGTCAACAGCAGCGTGAACGGACCGGAAATGATCCGGAACCAGTGCAGCGGGCGCGCCGTGCGGCGCGCCGTCCCCTCGGCGCGGGTGATCGCGATGATTTTCGGAACCTGCTCGCCGACCGAGATGTGGAGGGCCGTGACGAGGGTGAAGGCGATCGCGACCGAGATGCCGGCTGCGACGCCGTGGCCGACGGGCCCCTCGATCAGCGGCTCGATCAGCTCGGCCACGGCCGGCTCGCCGAGGAAGCCGATCCCGATCGAGGCGATCGTGATCCCGACCTGGCACGCGGACAGGTACTCGTCGAGCTGCTCGATCTGAGCCAGCACCATGTCGGCGTTGCGATCGCCGCCCTTGGCGAGCGCCTCCATCTTGCCCCGGCGCGTGCGGACGAGCGCGAACTCGGCCGCGACGAACAGCCCGTTGATCGCGACGAGCAAGAGGAGCAGGACGAGCAGGACGCCGGTCATCGGAACCCGCGCATCACTGGGAGCGTGTCACCCCCGGCTTGTGGCCGGGGACTCGGAGGTCGGTCGTCGTCGTCCATGGAGGACGCTCAGAAGGTACCAGCGGCGATCCCGGTCAGGGGTGAATCCGCGGGCCGACCCGTTCGGGCGGGGTGCGGGGGGTGAAGTCGCGGGGCCGCTCGGGCAGCCCGTGGTCCTCCGAGCGCTGGACCAGCTTCGCGGCGGCGCGCTCGCACACGGCTGAGATGGTCAACGAGGGGTTCACTCCGAGGCTGGTCGGGATCACCGAGGAGTCCATGCAGAACAGCCCCTCGTAGTTGTGGACCTCGCAGGCGTCGTCGACGACGCCGAACGCGACGTCGTCGGCCATCCGCGCCCCGCCGAGCGGATGCGACGCGTAGACGCCGGGGGTCTCGGCCAGGCGCAGGAACCGGCCGAGCCCTCGCCGTGCCGCGATCTGGCGGATCGCCTCGTTCGCCTCCTCACGGACCCGCGTCGACTGCGCCGAGAGGTCGTAGGTGAACAGGCCGATCCCAATCGGGCCCCCGTTCGGCTGGATGTGGCCGTTGCCGTTCGGCGGGACCGCAAAGAACCGGCCGTCGGCCGTGTCCTCGACCATCGCCAGCACCTCGATGTGGCGATTCCAGCTCGAGATCGACCGTTTCTTCTGACGCCCCCACCAGGTCGGCTCGCCGTCCGGCGATCTGCCGTCGTCGTAGAGGAAGTTCGTGAGCTGCGAGAGCAGGATCTCCTGGAGGGTGAAGCGCGTGCCGTCGCGCGCGTTGCCGCGCTTGCCGACCCAGAAGTCGTACGTCATGGTCGTGATCGGCTTGCCCTTGTGGAAGTCCGAGTAGCCCGGCAGGTCGAGCACCCGGCGCACGGCCCGCTCCGAGACCTCGATCGCCGCGACGTGGTCGCCGTTCATCCCGAGGTGGCGTCCCAGATGCGGCGAGAGCTGCGGCAGCCCGCCCAGGAGCTGCGATCGCATCAGGATCGGCGGCGTCCCCATCGCGCCGGCGCAGAGGATCACCACCTTTGCCTCGACCGAGATCGCCGCTCCCGGCTGCTTGGTCGCCGGATCGACGACGCCACCCTCGACCAGCCACCGGTACGGCGTGGCGCTCGACGGGCGGACCTGGTTGACCATCGCCAGCGGACGAACCTCCACCCCGGCGCGCTCCGCGGCGCTCAGGTAGTTCGTGATCACGGAGTTCTTGGCACCGAAGACGCAGCCCGTGTAGCACCACTTGGCGTCCACGCAGCGGTGCTGGTTGATCGCGAGCGGCACCCGGTCGCACGTGTAGCCCGACTCGCGCAGCATCGCCGCCCAGATCCCGCCCGACTTCGAGACCTCGTCCCACCCGGGCTGGCGCACCCGGAGCGCGCGCTCGGCCCGGGCGTAGAAGCGGTTGAGGCTCTTGCGGTTGATCCGCTCCGGCCAGAGGCGCCGGCGCGGCGGGTCCTCCGGGTGGACGTCGTGGCGCTCGAAGGTCTCGGAGGGAGCCCGCAACGACGCGGCGAGGTAGAGGTTCGAGCCGCCCCCGACCAGGTTGCCGAGGACCACCTGGGCGCCCTGGCCCTGGATCAGCCCGTAGACGTCGGAGAGGTGCTGCGCGTCCATCGACTGCTTGAAGTCCGTGTGGCCGAAGCGGTCGCCGCGCTCGAGCACGAGCACGCTCGGCGTCTCGTCCGCGGCCCGGTAGAGCTCGGCGAGCCGCCAGGCCGCGATCGCGCCGCCGAAGCCGGAGCCGACGATGCACACGTCCACGCGCTCGGCCATCAGGGGAGGTACCCCCGGCGCGTACGGCCTCGGTTCAGCCGCCGCCTGTAGGAGAAGCCCTTGTAGCCGTGGGGCGCCGTGCCGGGGTGTCCCATCACCCGGTAGCCGACCGCGGTGCGGCGGGTCGCCTCCGGCACCGTCGCCGCGGCGCAGAACGCGGTGAAGGCGACGGCCGCGCCGGCTTCCCAAACCTGGCGCGTCGGGTTGCCGAAGTCGAGGCCCTGCTTGACGACGGCCTCGCGGCCGGTCCAGTCGAGGTCGAGGAACGTGCCGCCGAAGGGAAGCGCGCGCACCTCGATCTCGCCCAGCAGCGCCGGTGCCAGCAGCGTGAAGCCGAGGCGGGAATCGGCGCCGAGCGCCAGCGCGTCGGCCTCGACGGCGCCGGGCTCGGGATCGACCCCCAGGATCGCCTGCGGGTGGATCTCCGCCCCGCTCTGGGTCGTGGCGGCGACCCGCCCGGGGATGATCGTGTCGTAGTACGCCTGGAGCGTCCCGTCGAGCAGATTCGGCTCGGCCGCCAACGCGGCGGACGGGCCGGCCATCTGCTCGGCGATCGGCAGCGCGCCGGCGATCAGCGCCCCGACGCCGAGCGCGCCCGCGCGGGACACGAACTCGCGCCGCGTCGTTTCCGCTCCGAAGATCCCCTCCGCGTCGCCCACCTGCTCACGGTAGCGGCGCGCACCCGGTGAAGCGCCGGTAACGTCGGCGGAGTGTCGAGGGGGCTGTGGACATCCTTTCTGGTGGTTGCGCTCTGCCTTGTCGCCGCCACTCCGGCCGCTGCGCAGCAGCCGGTCGGCCCGTACGACGGCTCGATGCCGTTCCGCTGCGCGCTCCAGGACGTCGGCACCGGCGTCGAGTTCCCGGACCCGGACGCCGACCCGTTCTGCGTGAAGTTCGACAAGACCCAGCAGAACGTGACGGACTTCGGGCTGGTCGACTTCCTCCTCAACGAGCCCGCGCGCGTCGCGGCGGCGTCCACCAAGTGCTTCTACTTCCAGCGCGACCACTGGACCGGCTCGATCGTTCAGGGCGAGACGCCCGAGCTGTGGAACTGGGTGGGCAACTACTGGTTCGACCGGGCGCGCGGGCTCGGCGGCGTGAGCGTGCGCAACTTCCGGATCGCCGGCAGCCCGGCGGACATGACCCCGTTCGTCCCGGCCGAATACCAGCCGTACTTCGACCCCGAGGGCGGCGGCGGGGTTCAGGTGACGCTCGCGACGAATCCCGATCCGGTCTGCGGCGAGCGCGTCGACACGCCCGAGGAGCGCGAGCAGGTCTATCGGGACGCGCCGCGCTCCCGGGACTGCGTGCCCCCCGGCGGACGCCTGCGTGGCAAGCGTGTGGGGCGGGCGAAGCTTGGGATGGAGCGCCGGATCCTGCACCGGCGCCTCGGCCCGCCGCGCGAGCGCAAGCGCGGCGTCGACCGCTGGTGCCTGATCGGCCACGCGAACCTGCGCGTCGCCTACCGGCATGGCGGGGCGGCGCTGATCCGCACCACGTCGCGCGGACACGCGCTGCACGGGGTCGCGCGCGGCGATCGCGCGCGCAAGGCGCGCAGACTGCTCGGCCCCGCTGCGTTCCGGCTCGGCAAGACCCGCGTGATCGCGGACTCGGAGCGCCCGCGCCGCGCCGCCTTCGTGGGCGTCCGCGGCAAGCGGGTGCGGTGGGTGGCGCTGGCTGATCCCGACGCGATCACCGGCCGCGCAGCTGTCACGCGCGTCCTGCGCCGCGCCCGCTAGACCCGTCTCGATCGTCCGGATGTAGTTTGGAGGCGTGAGCCAGGACGCCGTCCCCTACGTCGACGCGCTCCGCGAGCACGCCGGGCGCGACCCGGCTCGGCTCTACGTGCCGGGGCACAAGGGGGGCCCGGGAGCCGATCCGGCGCTGGTCGATGGCGTCGGCTCGCGCGCGCTGGAGATGGACATCCCCGCGCTGATCCCGGGGATCGACGTCGGCCCGGAGCCGACCCCGTTTCAGCTCGCGCAGCAGCTCGCGGCCGAGGCCTGGGGCGCCAAGCGCAGCTGGTTCCTCCTCAACGGGGCATCGCAGGGAAACCACGCGGCCTGCCTCGCGCTGCGCCACGCCGGCCGGCGCCTCGTCGTTCAGCGCAACGCCCACTCGAGCGTGGTCGACGGCGCCATCCTCGCCGGGCTCGAGCCGACGTTCGTCGCCCCTGAGCTCGACCCCGACCTCGGCGTCGCCCACTGCGTGACGGCCGAGGCGCTGGGGGCCGCGCTCGACGCGACGCCCGACGCGGTCGGCGCGATCTGCGTCTCGCCCACGTACTTCGGCGCCTGCGCCGACGTCGCGGCGCTGGCCGACGTCGCGCACGAGCACGGGCTGCCGCTGATGGTCGACGAGGCCTGGGGCGCGCACCTGCGCTTCTCGCCCGAGCTGCCTCAGAGCGCGCTCGAGGCCGGCGCGGACCTCGTGGTCTCGTCCACGCACAAGATCGTCGGCAGCCTCACCCAGTCCGCCATCGTCCATCTCGGCCACACGGAGCTGATCGACGAGAACGTGGTCGACCGCGTGGTGACCCTGCTCGAGTCCACCAGCCCGAGCTCGCTGCTGACGCTGTCGCTGGACGCCGCCCGGCGGCTGGCGGCGACGCAGGGAGCCGAGCTCCTGGCCGAGACGCTCTCGACGCTGCGCGAGGCGCGCGAGCGGATCCGGTCGATTCCGGGCCTCGATGTCCTCGACGAGCGGCTGATCAGCCCCGGCGTCGCCGGCTGGGACCCCCTGCGCCTCACGGTGGACGTCCGCGCGACCGGGGTAAGCGGCGAGCGCTGCGCGGCGCTGCTGCGCGAGACCGCCGACGTCTACTGCGAGCTGGCCACCGAGACGGTCGTCGTCGGCGCGTTCGGGATGGGAGGCGAGGCGGCGCCGCTGGCCGACCGGTTCGTCGCCGGACTCGAGCAGGTCGTGTCGGGCATCGGCGAGCACGACCCGGAGCACGGCGTCCCGTTTGCGGTGCCACCGCCGTGGGGGCCGATGGAGATGGTTCCGCGCGACGCGTTCCTGGGGCCGCAGGAGCCGGTGCCGATCGCCGCGGCCGAGGGCCGGATCGCCGCCGAATCGCTGGCCGCGTACCCGCCCGGCATCCCGAACGTGCTCCCGGGCGAGCGGCTGACGCGGGAGACGCTCGACTTCATCGCCGACACGCTGGCCCACGGCGGCTACCTCCGTGGGGCCAGCGACCGCACGCTCGAGACGATCCGGGTGGTGATCGAATGACCGACTGGGGCGTTGATTCGGAGTACGGCGCGCTGCGCGACGTGCTGCTCGGGCCGCCCGACAACTTCCGGTGGCTGCCGACCAGCGCGATCTCGAAGGCGACCCTCGAGAGCGGGGCGGTGTTCGACCCGGAGGTGGCGCGAGCGCAGCACCGTGACCTGGTGAGCGCGTACGAGGGCGCCGGGGTGGCCGTCCACATGCTGGAGCCGGACCCGCACCTGCCCTACCAGGTGTTCGCCCGCGATTCGAGCGTGATGACGCCGACCGGGGCCGTCGTCACCCAATGTGCCCAGCAGTGGCGCCGCGGCGAGTACGCACCGGTGATCCGCTTCTGCCAGGCGAGCGGGATCCCGATCCGCGACATGATCACGGCCGGCTCGCTCGAGGGCGGCGACGTGACGATCGTCGAGCCCGGCTGCATGCTGATCGGGAACGGCGAGGAGCGCACGCAGATCCAGGCTGCCGAGCAGCTCGCCGGATGGCTGCGCGACGACGGCTGGGAGGTCCGGATCGAGCCGATCCCGGGCCAGTTCGTCCACATCGACGTGCTCGTCTCGATCCTCGCGCCGAAGCTGGCGGCGGTCTGCGTGGAGGCCGCGTCGGGCGGGCTCGTCGGCTGGCTGCGCGACAAGGGCTTCGAGATCCTCGAGGTCTCGCTCGAGGACGCGCTCCGCCTTGGTGTGAATGCGATGTCGCTCGGCGACGACCGGGTGATCTCGACCCGGCACTCGGAGCGCCTGAACGAGCAGATCCGGGCGCACGGACTGGACGTCCTGGACCCCGACCTGTCCGCGTTCACCGCGGGCGGCGGCGGCGCGCATTGCCTGGCGCAGGCGCTGCGTCGCGAGCCGGCCTGACATGTCGCCGGGGGTTGACGCCGCACGCGTGGTCGCCGACCTCCGCGAGCTCCAGCGCCGAACCGGCGACGCGCACGGCGCGCAGCGGCTCTGCTGGACGGAGACCTGGGGCGCGGCACGCGCTTTCCTGGGCGAGCTCCTGGACGAGCTCGGGGTCGAGCCCGAGGTGGACGAGGCGGGCAATCTCTGGGCCCGGCTCGAGGGCGGCGATCCCGGCGCACCGGCCGTCGCGGTTGGCTCGCACCTCGACTCGGTGCCGGACGGCGGCTGGCTCGACGGCGCGCTCGGGGTGATGGCCGGGCTGGGAGTGCTGCGCAGCCGCGCTCAGGGCGAGCCGCCTCCGCGCTCCCTCGTCCTGGTCGATTGGGCGGACGAGGAGGGCGCCCGCTTCGGGCGAAGCTTGTTCGGCAGCTCGGCGTTTGCGGGCACGCTCGATCCCGACGCGGTTCGCGGGCTTCGCGACGCCGAGGGCAACGAGCTCCCGGCGGTGCTCGCCGAGCACGGCGTGGAGCTGGACCGCGCGCTCGGGGCCGGCAGCCGGCGCAACGGGATCGGGGCCTACCTCGAGCTCCATATCGAGCAGGGCCCGCGCATGGAGGCCGACGGCACCCGCGCCGCCGCGGTCACCGGCTGCGTGGGCGTCGAGCGCGTCCGCTTCGAGTTCTCCGGCCAGGCCTCGCACGCGGGCACCACACCGATGGACGTTCGGCGCGACGCGGGCCTCGCGGCCGCGGCCGCGGCGCTGACGATCGAGCGGATCCCGGGGGTGGAGGGCGGGGTCGCCACCACGGGCGAGCTCCGGCTCCGACCCGGCATCCCCACCGCGATCGCCGGCGAGGCGACCCTGGCGGTCGACCTGCGCAACGCCGACGCGGAGGCGCTCGCGCGGATGCTGGACTCCTCGCGGGCCGCCTGCGAGACCGCGGCCGAGGAGCGCCACCTCGGTGTGCGCGAGGAGCCGGTCTGGCGGATCGAACCGATCCCGTTCGACGCCGAGTTGGTGGCCGCCGCGCGAGAGGCGTGCGCCGAGGCGGCCGGGCGGGAGGCCGAGCTCGAGAGCGGGGCGCTCCACGACGCCGCCGAGGTCGCGCGGGTGCTGCCCGCGGCGATGATCTTCTGCCCCTCGAAGGCGGGGATCAGCCACGCCAAGGAGGAGGACACCGACGAGGCCGATCTCGAGGTGGCGATCGGGGCGTTCGGCCTCCTCGCGGAGCGGGTGCTGGCGGCGGAGGTCGTCGCTTGACCGGTCGCTCGCGCGAGATCCACAACGCCGCGACCGGCGAGACGGTGCGCTTCACGCGTACCGCCGAGGAGACCGGCGGCGAGCTGCTCGTGATGGAGGCGCACTGGTCGCACGCCGGCCACGTGACGCCGGCGCACATCCACCCGGCGATGGAGGAGCGCTGGCACATCCTCGAGGGGACGGTGGGCTTCCGCGTCGGCGACGAGGAGCTCTACGCCGGCCCCGGCGAGAGCGTCACGGCGCCGCCCGGCGCGTCCGCACACGAACTGGAACGCGGGCGACGGGCCCGCGCTGATGCGCATCGAGATGCGCCCGGCGCTGCGCTGGGAGGAGTTCGTCCGCCAGCTGTTCGCGCTCGCGAGCGAGGGCCTCGAGGGACAGGAGGCGCAGCGCTCGGTCACCGAGCTGCTCACCGAGTTCAGCGACGAGATCGACCTGGCGGGGACGTAACACCCCGTTTGGGAAGGAGACTCTTCTGCCATGACCGACTACTCAGACCTCACCGCGTTCTTCATCAACTGCTCGCTGAAGCGCAGCCCGGAGCTCTCGCACACCCAGGGGCTCATGGACCTCTCGATGGAGATCATGCGCAGCAACGACGTGAAGGTGGAGGGCATCCGCGCCATCGACCATGAGATCGCGACCGGCGTCTGGCCCGACATGACCGAGCACGGCTGGGAGCGCGACGAGTGGCCGGAGATCTTCGAGCGGGTGATGGCCGCCGACATCCTCGTGCTCGGCACCGCGATCTGGCTCGGCGAGAAGACGTCGGTCTGCACCCAGGTGATCGAGCGCCTCTACGGCAACTCGCACCTGCTGAACGAGGACGGGCAGTACCGCTACTACGGCCGAGTCGGCGGCTGCCTCGTCACCGGCAACGAGGACGGCGTCAAGCACTGCGCGATGAACGTCCTCTACTCGCTCCAGCACCTGGGCTACACGATCCCGCCCCAGGCCGACGCCGGCTGGATCGGCGAGGCCGGCCCGGGGCCGTCGTACCTCGACGAGGGCTCGGGCGGACCCGAGAACGACTTCACCAACCGCAACACCACGTTCATGACGTGGAACCTGATGCACCTGGCGCGGATGCTGAAGGACGCGGGCGGCATCCCCGTCCACGGCAACCAGCGCTCCGAATGGGACGCCGGGCTGCCGCTTCGACTTCCCGAACCCGGAGCACCGCTAGCCCGCGGTAGGGTCGCGGCATGGAGAGCGCCAGCGTCGCTACTGGGGCGGAGCACGTAGAGACCGGCGAGAAGGGCCTGAAGAAGGACGCGATCGGGTTCCTGGACGGGCTCTCGGTCGGGCTCGCGTCGACCGCCCCCGCCTACTCGCTCGCGGCCGTGATCGGCTCGATCGTGGTCGCGGTCGGGGTCAAGGCGCCGGGGGTGCTGCTGCTGGCGTTCGTCCCGATGTTCTTCATCGCGGCGGCGTTCTTCTACATGAACCGCGTGGATACGGACTGCGGCACCACGTTCTCCTGGGTCACGCGCGGGATGGGCCCGTGGGTCGGCTGGATGGGCGGCTGGGCGATCTGCACGACCGGGATCCTGGTGATCGGCTCGCTGGCCGACGTCTCCGCCTACTACACCTACGACCTGCTCGGCCTCGAGCAGGGCAACGGCAAGGCGCTGTTCCGCTCCGAGCAGGCGGTCGCGGCGCTCGCCGTCGTGATCATCGCCGTGATGACCGCGATCTGCGTGATCGGCACCGAGATCTCGGCGCACCTGCAGCGGTTCCTGACCCTGTTCCAGGTGGGCGCGTTGCTGCTGTTCGCCGGCGCGGTTTTCGTGCGCCTGATCTTCGACAAGGTCCCGGCCGAGTCGATCTCGCCCGAGTTGAGCTGGTTCTCGCCCTTCGGCGTCGAATACGCGGCGGTGCTGAGCGGAGTCCTGCTGGCGGTGTTCATCTATTGGGGCTGGGAATCGGCGGTGAACCTCTCCGAAGAGAGCGAGGACTCCTCGCGCGCCCCGGGGCTTGCCGGAATCGCCTCGACCGTGATCCTGGTGTTCACCTATGTCGCGGTGACGGTCGCGCTGGTCGCCTACGCGGGCATCGGCGACGTCAAGCAGTTCGACGACGACGCCGGGGTCCTCGGTGCGGTCGCCTCGGACGTCCTCGGCTCCGATCTCGGGAAGCTGCTGGTCCTTGCGGTGATCGTCTCGGGCATCTCATCGGCGCAGACGACGATCCTGCCGGGATCGCGCACGTCCCTGTCGATGGCGGCCGCCGGCGCGTTCCCGAAGGCATTCGCGAACATCCATCCCCGGTTCCTGACGCCGGCGTTCGGGACGATCGTGGTCGGCGTCCTCGCGACCGCCTGGTACGTGCCGGGCAAGCTGATCTCGGAGAACTTCCTGTTCGACTCGCTCTCGGCGCTGTCGCTGATGATCGCCTTCTACTACGGGCTGACCGGGATCGCCTGCGTGATCTACTGGCGCCACGAGCTAACCAGATCGGCGAAGAACTTCCTGTTCATCGGGGTCGCGCCGCTGGTCGGAGCGCTCTCGCTGTTCTATCTGCTCTACGAGTCGGTCGGCGACCTCTCCGACCCGAAGGCCTCGTACTCCGGGAGCGAGGTGCTGGGGCTCGGCGTGCCGCTGGTGATCGCGATCGTCTTCATCGGCCTCGGGCTGATCCTGATGGTCCTTTGGCGGCTGCTCGGGCCGCCGGCCGGGCACGAGTTCTTCGCGCGCCGCGCGTTCGAGGCGGTCCCGCACGAGGTCGCGACCGGCGAGGTCGCCCAGGTCGAGGCGATCGGCGTCTCCGAGGCCGCGGCCGACGCCGGTGAGGTGCCGACCGAAAAGGAGGACGGCTGATGGCGAAGCTCGTGGTCGGATACGACGGGTCCGAGTGTGCGAGGGCGGCGCTGGATGCCGCCCTCGATCTTGCGAAGGCGGTTGGGGACGATGTGGTCGTCGCGTTCGGCTACGACCCCGGCGGGCCGGGCGAGGAGTACCGGGCAACCCGGGAGGCCGTACGGGCAGTCGGCGAGCGGGTCACGTCCGAGGCCGTGGAACGAGCCCGCGCAGCGGGAACCGAGGTGGAGGTCGCCCTGGTCGAGGAGCGGCCGACCGAGGCACTGGTGAAGCTTGCCGATGAGCTCGGCGCGCGCGCGATCGTGGTCGGCAGCTACGGCGAGCATCCGATCAAGGGCGCCCTGCTGGGGTCCGTCGTCTTCAAGCTCCTCCAGACCAGCGACCGGCCGGTGCTGGTCGTGCCGGTTCCCGAATAGCCGGCAGCGGCGTCCTCACTAGGCTGTCGCCTGTGACTGACTGGAACAAGCTGCGGGATCTTCCGATCACCGTCGAGGGCTACGAGCTCGAGGCCAACGATCACGAGTACACGCCCGAGTTCACGCGCGGCTCGACCCTCATCCACATCCAGGGCGGCGGTCACGAGGGCGTCGGCGAGGACGTCGCCTACGAGGTGCTCGACCACATCGCCCATCGCGACGGACCGCAGGTCGATCTGACCGGCCCGAAGACCCTGGGCGAGCTCTGCGGACTGCTCGGCGAGCTCGACCTGCACCAGGCGGCCCCGCCGGAGCGCGAGGTGTCCCGTCTCTACCGGCGCTGGGCGTACGAGTCGGCCGCGCTCGACCTGGCGCTGCGCCAGAACGGGATCCCGCTGCACGAGGCACTCGGCCGCGACCCGAAGCCGTTGCGCTTCGTCTGCTCGACCCGTCTCTCGAGCTGGGACGACGAGTCCGCATCGAACACGGATCCGATCCGCAACCGCCTCGCGAAGTACCCCGGGCTCGAGTTCAAGCTCGACCCAGAGAACGACTGGGGCGACGAGCTGATCGCGGAGATCGCCGAGATCGCGACGGTCCAGGTGCTGGACCTGAAGGGCTATTACAAGGGCACGGTGGTCGAGGTCGAGACCGACCCCGAGCTCTACCGCAAGGTCGCCGAGACCTTTCCAGAGGCCTACCTCGAGGACCCGGACCTGACCGACGCCACGCGGTCGGTGCTGGATCCCCACATGGACCGCGTGACGTACGACGCGCCGCTCCACGCGGTCGCCGACATCGTGGAGCTCGGCCCGCGGAGGGCCGTCAACTCAAAGCCGTCGCGCTGGGGCTCGCTCGAGGCGCTGTTCGCGGTCTATGAGCTGTGCGAGCGGACGGGGCTCGCGATCTACAGCGGCGGCCAGGGCGAGGTCGGCCCGGGCCGCGGGCAGGTCCAGTACATGGCGTCGCTCTACCACCCGGACACGCCAAACGACATCGCGCCGTCGGGCTACAACGACCCGGCGGTGCCGACCGGGCATGCCGACCAGCCCGATGGACCCGGTGCCGAGCGCGACCGGGTTCCAGTGGGGCTAGAGCCCTAAGCGCCCGCTTCCGCGAGCGCCTTCTTCCACTCCTTGGCCCTGCTCCGGCCGGTGAACAGCGTCATCGTCTGATGGAGCGAGCCGCCCGACGGGTAGTCGTAGGAGACCACCCACTTGCGGCCTCCGGGGGTGCGGACGATCATCATCGCGCCGCCGCCGGTTATCGGCCACGACACGGCGCAATCGTCCAGGGAGTAGTCGAACGCCATCACGGTCTCGCCGCCGTGAATCCGGGCAGCGATGTCCTCGAGGCCGAGTTCCTTCTCGAGCCAGCCGAGCGCCGCCTCGCCGGCGTCCTCGTCGAGTGTGAAGGAGATCCTGCCGCTCTCCAGCGTCAGCGCTCCCGACACCGGGAACGGATTGATCCGGCTCTGCAAGAGCCAGGCCTTGTCTTCGCGAATGTCCATATCCATCCTTCCACTCGCGCGCCCGCCCCCGCGTCACCCGGAACTGTGGCACATCGGCGGCCCCGGCACTATTCGGCAAGCCGAATCCCTCGCTTTCGCTAGGGTCGCCGGACCGCCCGGATTCAAGGAGCAGAGATGTCCGACAAGAGTTTCGCCCAGGCCCTCAACGACCACATTCCGAACGAGTTCGCCGCCCACCAGGCCTACCTGGCGGCCGCGATCTACTACGACGACCTGACGATGCCGCGGATGGCGTCGTTCTTCTACCGCCAGGCGCTCGAGGAGCGAAACCACGCGCTGATGATCGTCAAGTACCTGCTCGACATCGACGCCGAGGTGACGATCCCCGGCGTCGCTGCGCCGAAGAACGGCTTCGCCGACATCGTCGAACCGGTGCGGATGGCGCTCGAGCAGGAGCGCAAGGTGACCGACCAGTTCAACGAGCTGACCGCGATCGCGCGCGCCGCCAACGACTTCCAGGGCGAGCAGTTCCTCCAGTGGTTCCTGAAGGAACAGGTCGAGGAGGTGTCGCTGATGCACGACCTGCTGACCGTGGTCGAGCGGGCCAAGGACCTGCCGCTCGAGATCGAGGAGTTCCTGGCGCGCGAGGGCCTCGGCGACGGGGACGACGACGCCACCGCGCCCCCCGCCGCCGGCGGCACAATCTGATCAGGCGGGGGCTCGCGCCGGTCGGCGCGGAAGCGGGCCAGCTCCGCCGCGGCGTTCGAGCGGACCTTTGCGCGCAGCATCGGCGTCCAGCCCAGCGCCAGCCCGGGCAGGCCCAGAGCCTGGCGCGACCAAGTCCAGAACGGGAACTCGTCGTGTTGCTCGGCGATCCAGCCGTCGCTCGAGAAGCGGAACTCCGAACGGACGCGATTGACCACCCCCCGGCCGGTGGCGCCGAAGGTGTAGGTCGCGATCCACAGCGCCGAGCCGGCCTCGGCGTCGGCCCGCGCCTCGGGCAGCTCAACCGAAAGGTCGGTGGCACGCAGGGTCAGCATCCGCCACATGTCGCCGGCCTGATCGCCGCGCAGCTCGGTGAAGACGGGATCCGAGAACAGCGCGTCGGGCGCGTAGCACGAGGCCATCGCCTCGCCGTCGTGCCGGTCGAGCGCGTCGTAAAGGCGCCGGATCGTGTCCTCGTTCCGCTGCGCGCTCCCCGCTTCCATGGCGCGACCCTACATCGCCCGGCGAACAACGCTTTAGGATCGGCCGCCTGCTGCAGAGCCAGACCGCCGAGCGTCGCGAGCACCAGCGCGATCGCGAGTCCGAACACACGTTTTGGTTGCCGGTTGAGCACGTTCGATCAGGACATCCGTCGAGTTGGGGCCTTAGAGCTGGGAGCCGGGCAAGATCGCGGCGGGCGCCGCTTCCTGATGCGCAAGCGTTTCGGGGTGGCGCTGGCCGCGGCGGCGTTCGCCGCGGCCCCGGTCGCGTGCTCCTCGGACGACTCGCCCGCCGGCGAGACCTCGCTCACCGTGATGAGCTTCAACATCTGGGGCGGCGGGGCCAACGAGGAGAAGCCGGTGGCAGAGACCGTCGCCGCGATCCGAGCGGCGGATCCGGACATCGTCGGGATCCAGGAGACACGGCTCGAAGGGCCGGAATGCACCGCCCGGCACTGCCCGCCGCTGGGGCCGAGCGTGGCGGAGGAGATCGCGGATGCACTCGGCTATCACGTCTACGAGCAGACCCAGGTCAACGACGCGCTCTGGGCGAACGCGATCCTGAGTCGGCACGAGATCGGCGACCCGACCGCGAACGACCTCGGGGTCGAGATCGACGTCGACGGCCGGTCGGTGTACGCCTTCAACATCCACCTCGACGACTCGCCCTACCAGCCGTACCAGCTGCTCGACATCCCCTACGGCGGAGCGCCCTTTATCGAAACCGAGGCCCAGGCAATCCGCTTCGCCGAGCGGACGAGGGGCCCGGCGATCGAGCTGCTCCGCGAGGATCTGGCCGCGGCCGACGGGGCCGACGCCGTCTTCGTGTTCGGCGACTTCAACGAGCCGTCGGGACACGACTGGACGGAGGCCGCCGTGGCCGCCGGAAACCAGCCGATCGCGGTCGCCTGGCCAACCACCCTCGCACTCGAGGACGAGGGGTTCGTGGACGCCTTCCGCGCGGCCAACCCGGACCCCGTGGCCAGGCCCGCCTTCACGTGGACGCCGGCCAGCGAGCCCACGGTCAACTGGGACCACCACGACAGGATCGACTTCGTCCTCGCCCGCGCCGAGGACCTGGTCGTCGAGCGCGCCGCGATCGTCGGTGAGAAGCGGCCGGAGGCCGACATCGTCGTCAGGCCCTGGCCGTCGGACCACCGCGCCGTCGTGGCGACCGTGCGCTACTGAGCGAGCCGACCCATGCGGAATACTCGCCGGCGATGTCGTCTGAGACCGGCACCCCGCGGCTGGGGATCCTCCTGGCGATGGCGATGTTCGTCTTCGTCATCGATACGTCGCTCATGAACGTCTCGATTTCCGCGGTGGTCAGCGATCTCGATACGACCGTGAGCGGGGTCCAGTCGGCGGTCGCCCTCGAGGCACTGGTCTCGGCCGCCTTCATCCTGATCGGCAGCAAGCTCGGTGACCTTTTCGGCCGTAAGCGGGCGTACGTCACCGGCCTGGTCCTCTACGCCTCAGGCGCACTCGCGATGGTGTTCGCGCAGGGTCTGGCCGCCATCATCGTCTTCTGGGCGGTGCTCGGGGGGCTCGGTGCCGCGCTCTATCTCCCGGCGATGCAGTCCCTCATCCACGGCAACTTCGAGGGGAAGATGCGCGCGAAGGTCTACGCGCTGATCGGGGCCGCGGGCGCCATCGCCGCGGCGATCGGCCCCCTGATCGGAGGCTTCTTGACCACGCTGCTTTCGTGGCGCGTCGGATTCATGCTCGAGGCGGTCATCATCGCCTGCGTCCTGCTGGGCAGCGGGCTGATCCGCGAGGTGCGCTACACCGGCGACAGAAGCGTCGATCTCGCCGGGTCCGTGCTCTCCGTGTTGGGGATGTCCCTCCTGGTACTGGGAGTTCTGGTGTGGCAGGAGGGGGGCGAGTGGGTGGGCGCGCTCCTCGCCGGGGGGGCGACGTGCTCGGTCGCGCTCTTTTGGTGGCTCCGTCGCCGGAAGCACGAGGGCAAGGCCACCCTCTTCGACCCCGATCTCTTCAAGTCCAAGCTCTTCAGCTTTGGAATCCGCCAGAGCGTCCTGCAGAACATCGCGCTCGGAGGTCTGCTGATCGCAGTGCCGATCTACCTACAGCTCGATCTCGGATACAACGCCCTGCAGGCCGGGATCTCCTTGGCGCCGCTCTCACTGACGATGTTCGTCGTCGCGCTGCTCGCAGGCAAGAGAGCGGGAAGGCGGCGCCCGAGCAGCCTCATCCGGGCGGGCTTCGCGGCGCTCGGCTTGGGCGTCGTCGCGATGATCCCGATCGTCCCGCGAGTGGACACGAGCCTGTATCTCGTGATCCCTCTCATGTTCTGCGGAGCCGGATTGGGTCTCCTGGTGTCGCAGCTCAACAACTACACCCTGGCCCCCATCTCGGATGAGCGGGTCGGCGAGGCCGCCGGGGTCAATTCGGCGATCTCCTCCTTCGGCCTCTCCGTGGGGCTCGCGTTCGCCGGCGCGATCATGCTCGCGGCCCTCTCGATCGCGTTCACCAACAAGTCCGAAGCGAGCGACGTCCTCCCGGCCGCCGAGAAGGAACAGGTCGCTCAGGTCCTGGAGGACGACGCGGAGGTCATGAGCGACGCGGGACTGGAGGAACAGCTCGCCGGGCAGCCACCCGATGTTCGGGCGGAGATTCTGCGCATCAACGAGGAGGCGAGGCCGCAGGCCCTTCAGATCGCCTTGCTGGTTCCCCTGCTTGCAGGCGTCGCTGGCCTCTTCCTCTCGTTCCTGATGATGCGGTTACCGGACCCAACACCATCGACGGCCGCACAGGCTGCGGCAGTTGGCTGAGGGGGACGGGAGCGACGGGACTCGAACCCGCGGCCTCCGGCGTGACAGGCCGGCGCTCTAACCAACTGAGCTACGCCCCCGGCGCACTCGATCTTACGCACCGGGCATCGCACTAGTGTGGTCGCGTGAAGCTCGTGACCTATGACGCCGGCCGCGGACCGCGGGCCGGTGTGCTCGTCGCCGAGGGCCGTGTGGTCGACGCGTGGGACGCGCTCGGTGGCGGCTGCGGGACGATGCGCGGCCTGCTCAGGGCGGATCGATTCGCCGAGCTCGCCGCGGCGGTGGCGAATGCCGACGGCGAGGCGCTCGCGGGCGGTGCGTTGCTGCCGCCCGTCCCCGACCCGGAGAAGATCATCTGCATCGGGCTCAACTACCGGGCGCACGCGGAGGAGACGAAGCAGGAGATCCCCGCGACGCCCACAGTCTTCGGCAAGTTCAGGAACGCCCTGGCCGCGCCTGATGCGACCGTCACGCTGCCCGCCGCGAGCGAGAATGTGGACTACGAGGCCGAGGTCTGCGTCGTCATCGGCAGCCGGCTCAAGGATGCCGGCCGCGACGAGGCGCTCGCGGGCGTCGCCGGCTACACCCTGCTCAACGACCTCTCGGCGCGCGACCTGCAGCTCGCGACGACCCAGTGGATGGCGGGCAAGACGTTCGACGGCGCCGCCCCGTGCGGCCCGGCCGTGGTGACCGCCGACGAGGTCGCCCACGACGCAATCGAGTTCGCGCTGACGCTGAACGGCGCGCGGATGCAGGCCTCGTCGACCTCGGACCTGATCTTCGCCGTCCCCGAGCTCGTCGCGCACCTCTCGACGCTGATGACGCTCGAGCCGGGTGACCTGATCGCAACCGGGACGCCCTCGGGAGTCGGCATCGCCCGCCAGCCCAGCGTCTGGCTCAAGCCGGGCGACGTGATCGAGATCAGCTCGCCCCAGCTGGGCCTTCTGCGGACTCGCGTGGGCTGACCTCGCCCGCGTCCGGCGCCTCCGCGGGCGCCTGGACCGGGCCGCCCAGGAGCCCGACGCTGAGGATCAGGTCGTCGGCCTCGGCCGCCGCGATCGGCTTGCTCAGGTGGTGTCCCTGGCCCAGCTCGCACCCCATCTCGAGCAGGCGAGGCCCCTGTTCGGGACGCTCGATCCCCTCGGCGACCGGCCGCACGTTGAATACGTCCGCGAGGTCGAGCACGGCGCGCAGGATCGCCGGCTTCGGGTCCGGGTCGTTGATCTCGTCGATGAACGGCTTCGCGATCTTCAGGTTGTCGAGGGGGAGGCGCTGCAGGTAGCGCAGGGAGGAGTGCCCGGTGCCGAAGTCATCAACCGCGATGTCGACCCCGAGCTCCTTCAGCTCGTCGAGGCGGCGAGCGGCGACGTCGAGGTCCTCCATCAGGGCGGTCTCCGTGATCTCGATCGTCAGACCCTCGGGGTCGAGGCGTGCGGTCTCGAGCGCCTCGGCCGCATCGGCGACCAGCTCCGGCCGCTGGAGTTGGGTCGCCGACACGTTGACGCCCACCTGGATCCCGGGAAGCGCCGGGTACTTCGCGCGCCACAGCGCGCCCTGGTGACAGGCCGCGGAGAGCACCCAGCGTCCGAGGTCGTCGATGCGAGCACTGCGCTCGGCCAGCGGGACGAACCGATCCGGCGGGACGACGCCGCGCGTCGGATGCCGCCACCGCACCAGCGCCTCCAGCCCGGCGATCACCCCGGTTCTGAGGCTGAAGATCGGCTGATAGACCAGCGCGAGCTCGCCGCGCTCGATCGCGCCCTTCAGCTCGACCTCGAGCTCCAGCCGCTCCATGATCTCCGTGTGCATGCGGGGCTCGAACGCCTCGTAGCGCCCCTTGCCGTCGGCCTTCGCCCGGTACATGGCGAGATCGGCGTCGCGCAGCAGCGTCTCGGCCCCTTCGTTGCCGACGGCGATGCCGATGCTCGCGTTCACGGAGACCTCGCGTCCCGAGATCGAGAAGGGCCGGCTCAGCGCCTCCAGCACCCGGTCCGCTGCGCGCGCGGCGTCTCCGGGCTCCGCGACCTCCTCGAGGAGGACCGCGAACTCGTCCCCGCCGAGGCGGGCGATGGTGTCCGACGGCCGCAGGTGGCTCCCGAGCCGCCCGGCGATCTGGACCAGCAGGGCATCTCCGGCGCCGTGGCCGAGGCTGTCGTTGATCGTCTTGAAGTCGTCGACGTCCACCACGAGCACGCCAACCGGGCTCTCGCTGCGCTCGGCACGGGTCAGCGCGTGCGACATGCGGTCCATGAGGAGCGCCCGGTTCGGCATCCCGGTCAGCGAGTCGTGGAACGCCTCGTGGACGACCTCTTCCAGGGCGTGGGCGTGGTTGAGCGCCAGGCTCGTGTGCTCGGCCAGCGCCAGCAGGACCTGCTGGTCGCGGGTGGAGTAGCTCCGATTCGGATCGCGCGAGGCAAGGCCGAGGCTGCCGGCCACCTCGCCGCGTTTGAACACCGGCGCCGCCATCCCGGCCCGCAGTCCCTCCAGCGCCCAATCGCTCGGCACCTGCCGGAGGATTGAGTCGGTGTTCTTGTCGACGATGACGAGTCGTCCCTCCGCGATCGCCTGTGCCCCGATCCCGGGCGCGCCGCTGCGGCGCCGCGCGGCGAGGAACTCCTGGCTCATCCCCAGCGAGGCCGCGACGGTTGTCCGGGCGCCGGCTGGATCCCGCATCCGCAGCAGGCCAACCTCGTCGCCGAGCAGCTCGCAGCCGGCCTCGAGGACCTGTTCGAAGATCTCGTGCAGGGGCTGCTGTCCGACGATTGAGCGCTGGATCGCCGACAGCCGCTCCAGCAACACCTGGCGCTCGCGCAGCGCGAACAGAAGCCGGGAGTTCTCCTCCGCCTGACCCTCGCTGCCCGCCCGGAGCGCGCGCTCGGCGTCGACCAGGCTCAGGGTCTGCAAGCCCAGCCCGATCACCCTCCCCATCCCGTACATGAGGTCGAGCTCCTCGCGGGCAAATCGCTCACCGGTGCGGGCAACCACGAGCGCCCGGCCGTCGTTGTCGCCCACGGGGACGGCGACCGCATGAGCATCGGTGCCGGCCAACGTGATCGAGTCGCGCTCACCCGCGATCACCAGTCGCAGCTGGCTGCCCTCCGCAACCTCCGCCGGCGGCCCGGTCGCCGCGAGAACGCGATCGGTGTCGCACAGAACCACCGCGTCGGCTTCGAGGACCTCGGCGGCACGCTCCACCAGCCGCGGCATGGCCGAGCGCTCGTCCGCGAACGCGCCGAACAGGGCAAGGAACTCGGAGAGCTGCTGGGTGGCCCAGCCTTCGCTGCCTGCAGGGCTCATCAGCTCACCGCCAGGACCACGAGCGTCTGGTTGTGAAAGCCGGAGACGCCGTGCGTCCGCGCGATCTCGCCATACGTGTAGAACCCGGAAACCGGCGCTCCGTTGCTGTGCTTCGCCACAAGCTCGATCTCGCGCTTGATCCCGGCGTCCCCGAGCACCCCGCGCCGGGCGATGCAGTCGAACGCCAGCAGGCCGAGCGGCGGCCGCTCGCCGAGGGGCGCCAGCGCGTCCAAGCATGCGGCGTCCGTTGCCGCCAGCACCGAGTCGCGGTCTCCCTCCATGAACCAGGCGAGCGCGCCGCGCGGCACCTCCGCGATGCAGGCGAGCGTGCGCTGCGAGAAGTCGGCGCCGGAGACGAAGCGGACATGCTCCTCGCCCCGCCTCCGGGCGAGCCCAAGCGGATGCGTCGCGGCGAACTGGACAAACGCGTCGCGGTCCTCCCGGACCTCGGGCGGGGCCTCCAGCCTGCTCAGATACAGATCCAGCGCCGGCTGCCCGTCGATCGTCCGCACGTGGTTGTCCTCGGAGTCGGTGATCAGCATCGGATCGCCCACACGCCGCCAGCCGTGCCTGACCCCGATTCCGATCGGCCCGTCCGACGCGAGCGCGGCGCCGACCACGGCGTCCTCGAACACCTCCGTGCCGAAGAACTGGAGCGTGCATCGCATCTTCAGGTCGTCGCCGGCACAGCCGCCAACCATCGGGACCGCGGCGCCGGCGACCGCGTACGCGCCGCGGACTATCTCCTGCTGGTCGCCCGCGAGCCCGTCCGTGAGCAGGATCAACACCCGGTGCTCGTGCTCGCCCGACAGCCGGCGCAGCGACCCCGCAACCTCGGCGCCCGCCTCACGCAGGCGGTTCGAAGCTCCGCGCCCGAGCTCGGTCACGGCCTCGAACCCGGGTCCGCCCAGCGCGGTGACGACCACGCTTGCGTCATCGGGACCGTCGGGCGCGATCTCGCCCGCAGTCGAGCAGCCGATGAGCGGTGCGCCGCCGGTCCGCTCGGTGATCCCGGCGAGCAGCGAGGACGGGTCGAGCGCTCCGGACGCGAACACGATCAGGAGCGTCGGTTCGTCGTCGCCGACCGCCTGCCCGGCCGCGACGAATCCGGCCTCGAACCCGGTGGCGCCGGTTGCGTGGCCGACCCGGACCCACCGTCCAGTCTCCTCCACGGCTTGAGCGTAGTCCTGTGCGGAGCTTGCTGCAACTGTCACGAGCAACCATTCGTTGGCGCGTAACGTCCTCCTGCGCACGGGCCAGGCACGGGGACGCGCCAAACGTCCGTACCATCCACCCAGAGGCGGATGAGCGAGCGGTTGCGCGATCGAATCGCACGGCGGACGGGCCACGCCCTCCTCGAGAGGATCGAGGACGGGCGCCTGATCCTGGCCGAGGCTTCGAGCCGCCACGAGTACGGGCCCGCGGGCTCGGATCTGCGAGCACGAGTTGAGATCCGCGATCCCCGTGCCTGGACGAGTGTCCTGCGCGGCAGTGGAGGACTGGCCCGCGGCTACGTCGACCGCCTCTGGGACACGGACGACCCGGTGGCGCTCGTGCGCCTGATCGCGCGGAACATGGCCGGCTTCGACAGCCTCCGCCGCCGCCTGCATCCGGTGCTCGGCCGCGCGCAGCACCTGGCGCGAAAGATCCCCCGCAACACGCGCGCGGGTGCTCGCGACAACATCGCGGCGCACTACGACCTGGGCAACGAGCTGTTCTCGGCCTTCCTCGACGAGCGCCTGGTCTACTCCTGCGCCTACTTCCCGCACCCGGAAGCGACGCTGGATGAGGCGCAACGCGCCAAGCTCGACCGGGTCTGCGCGCGGCTGGACCTCGGCGCCGACGATCACCTGCTCGAGATCGGAACGGGCTGGGGCGGCCTGGCGATCCACGCCGCGAGCGAATACGGGTGCCGGGTGACGACCACCACGATCTCCGGCGAGCAACGAGCGTTCGCGGAGGCTCGCGTCGCCGAACTGGGCCTCCAGGATCGCGTCGCGGTCCTCGGCAGCGACTACCGGGACCTCGAGGGCGAGTTCGACAAGCTCGTCTCGATCGAGATGATCGAGGCGGTGGGCTGGCAGTACCTCGAGACGTTCTTCCGCAAATGCTCGGCGCTGCTGCGCCCGGGCGGGCGAATGCTGCTCCAGGCAATCGTGATCGACGACGCGAGCTACGAGATCGAGAAGGCGTCGAAGAGCTTCGCGAACACGGACGTGTTCCCCGGCGGCTGCCTCCCCTCCGAGCGGGTGATCCGCGAGTTGGTCGCCCGCGGGACGGACCTGGCGCCGGTCTGGGTCGACGACATCACGGAGCACTACCCGGTCACGCTCCGCCTCTGGCGCGAGCGGTTCGCCGAGGCGGCGCCGGCGCTCGAGCCGCTCGGCTACGACGAGCGCTTCCGCCGCCTGTGGAGCTTCTACCTCGCGTTCTCCGAGGCGGGCTTCCGCGAGCGGCGCATCAGAGACCTGCAGATGGTGTTCGCCAAGCCGGGTGCACGGCCGACGTCCGCCGCCCGGGCCGGGTTGGTCGCCAGCCGTTGATCCACCACGTCAGAGCGGGCGGCGGGCCGCCGCTCGTCCTCATCCATGGGCTTGGGGGCACGCTGGTGAACTGGGAGCCGGTGCTGGAGCTCCTGGCGGCCGAACGCGATGTCATCGCCGTCGACATGCCCGGGTTCGGCGGCTCCGATCCGCTTCCGGACGGCAACCGGCACTCCGCCGTCGCCATGGGCGAAGCGATCACGGCGCACCTCCGCACGTTGGGTATCGAGCGTCCTCACCTCGCCGGCAACTCGCTCGGCGGCTGGGCCGCGCTCGAGATGGCGGCCGACGGCAACGCCGCCTCGGTGTGTGCGATCTCGCCGGCCGGGCTCTGGCGCAGGCCGCTCGGCCCGCGCGGGATCGACACCAGAGCGCGAGCCAGGCGGCTGCGACCGCTGGTGCTCGCGGCTCTGCGTACAAGTCGCGGGCGGGGGCTGCTGATGGGCTCGACGATCGCGCGGCCCGACCTGATGAGCTCCGACGAGGCGGTGCGCTGGGTCTCGGCCTGGCTCGACGCCCCGTCGTACGACGACGCGAACGAGATGATGCGAGCGCACACGTTCGACCGCGCGGACGAGATCGAGGTGCCGGTGACGATCGCGTGGGGGACCGCCGACCGGCTGACCAGGGCGCCGCGGGCGGAGCGGATGCCGCGGCAGACCCGGTACATGGAGGTCGCGGGCTGGGGCCACACGCCCACTCGCGACGACCCCGAGGGGGTGGCCCGCCTGCTGCTCGAGGCCAGCGGTGGGGACGGTGTGGTTAGGGTGCCCTAACAAGTCTGCTACCGTGCCCGCTCGATGCCGGCCGGTCGCTCGATCAAGGTGAAGAAGAAGTGCTGCAAGTCGGGGCCGCGCTGCAAGCGCTGCCCCGCGGCGCTGCGGAAGCTCGAGCGCCGCGGCCTTGCAGAGCGCACCGGCAAGCGCCACTACGTCGTCTCGCTCGAGGCGACCAAGAAGGACCGGAAGGCCGCCCGAGCGCGCTGACGCGTGCCCGAGCGGCCTCGCAATCCGCGAACTACTCCATCACGCCCTGCACGAGGTGCGTGCAGCCGCCGTAGTAGGTCACGGGGCTGAACGGCGCGTTCAGCGCCAGAGCGGGCTGGACGATCGCCTCGTTCGTGAGCCCTGCCTCGCATGAGAGGGCGCCCGTGTAGCGAGCCTTCTGGGCGAGCCACCAGCCCTCCTGGACGTCGAGGTCGACGTCGAACGACTCGACGTTCCCGGTGCCGGCGTACGTGATCCGCGGGCCCTTCGCCTTGAGCTTCAGCTCGGCGTTCGGGAAGAACCCGTTCTTGAGCTTGACGAGGTGGAGCCGGAACGACCCCGGATCGTCAGCCATCACCTTCACCTTGTCGAGCGTTCCGTCGTGAGGCGCGAACGGAACGTTGCCCGCGTGAGGCGGGTCGTAGTAGTAGAGGGGCGCGCGCGTGCACGCCTCGCCGGCGCCGCCGGGGCACACCTCCGGCGCGGAGACGGGTGTCACCGTGCCCTGGAACGAGGTGCCGAACTTCTCCCCGGCGAGACCGGTCGCCGGAGCGACGAGCAGCGCCGCCGTCGCGATCGCGACGAGCGCTGCGAACCTGCCTGCGGTCTTCCTGTTGAACATCGGATTGCTCCTTGTGTTGTTGGTCCGTTGCCGTGAGTGTCGAGCCGGCTCGGGGCCGCGGACAGAGGCCCAAGGGAGGGGCGGGCAACCCCGTCGGTGGAGCTCGATTCGGACCTTGGTGGCGTTTCGACGCGCGCCGGGGGAGGCGACTAGGATCAGGAAACCGATGAAGATGCGAGCCGCGGTTCTGGAGGAGTTCGGCCAGCCGCTGGTCGTTCAGGAGGTGGACCTCGACGACCCCGGCCCCGGCGAAGCGCTCGTCCGCCTCGTCGCCTGCGGGGTCTGCCATACGGACCTCTACACCGCCTCCGGGGTCGACCCCTCCGGCTACTCGCCGACCGTGCTGGGCCACGAGGGCGCGGGCGTGGTCGAAGCTGTGGGCGCCGACGTCCGCGATCTCGAGGTCGGGGACCGCGTGGTGACGCTGTTCTCGCCCCAGTGCGGCGAGTGCGTCCACTGCCGCGACCCGCGCACCAACCTCTGCATGGCGATCCGTGAGCAGCAGGGAAAGGGGTATCTGCCCGACGGCACCACCCGGCTCGCACGTGGCGACGAACGCATCCGCCACTTCATGGGCACCTCGACGTTCGCGGAGTACACGGTGATGCCGGAGATCGCGCTCGCGAAGGTGAGCCCGGATGCCCCGCTCGATCGCGCGTGCCTGTTCGCCTGCGGCCTCTCCACCGGACTCGGCGCGGCGATGAACACGGCCAAGGTCCAGCCCGGCAGCACCTGCGTCGTGTTCGGCGCCGGCATGGTGGGCCTCGGTGCCGTGGCAGGTTGCCGCCTGCAGGGCGCCGAGCGGATCATCTGCGTCGACCTCTCCGAGGACCGGCTCGAGCTGGCCAAGGGCCAGGGCGCGACCGAGACGATGATCGGCGGCGAGGACGTCGTCGAGCGGATCGTCGAGGAGACGGACGGCTTCGGCGCCGACTACACCTTCGAGGCGACCGGCAACGTCAAGGTCATGCGCCAGGCGGTCGAGTCGGCGCGGATGGCCTGGGGCCTCTGCACGGTCGCGGGCGTTGCCGGGAAGGGCGAGACGCTCGACGTGATCCCGCGCTTCCTGATCACCGGCCGGCGCATCGCTGGCTCGTCGTTCGGCGGGGTCAAGGGCCGCGAGGGCGTGCCCAAGCTGGTCGACCGCTACCTCGCGGGCGAGATCGACGTGGACCCGTTCATCTCGCACCGCATCACGCTCGACGAGGTGAACCGCGGGTTCGAGCTCATGGAGGCGCAGGACGGCATCCGCAGCGTGATCGAGTTCGACGCTTGATTCTCCAACGCGTCGAGAACCCCGACTTCCTGTCCAACGCCTACCTGGTCGTCGACGAGCCCGGAGGCCACGGGGTCCTCGTCGACTCGAACGGCTCGCAGGTGACGGAGCCGCTGGTGGAGCGGGCCGAGCGCGAGGGCACCGAGATCACCCACGTGCTCCTCACCCACCACCACTGGGACCACGTGCTCGACGTGGAAGCGCTCGCCTCGCGGTTCGGCGTGCCGGTCCTCGCACATCCCAAGGCGGCCGAGCTGCTGGAGGGCAAGGTCGGCGAGACGATGGACGAGGGCGACGTGATCGAGTCCGGCGACCTCCGGATCGAGGTCCTCCACACCCCAGGCCACTGCGCCGACCACCTGGCGCTGCTGGTGGACGGCACCGATTGCCTCACCGCCGACGTGATCTTCAAGGGCACGGTGGGCGGCACGCGCGCGCCCGGCGCCACGGGCTTCGCCGACCTCAAGAGCTCGATCATGGACAAGCTGATGAAGCTGCCGCCGGAGACGCGGATCCACCCCGGCCACCGCCAGCCCTCGACGATCGGCGACGAATGGGAGCAGAACCCGTTCATCCGGATCTGGCGCGGCCTGGACGACGAGTCGGCCGAGCCGGTCTCGCTCGGCCCGCCCGATGCCGAGGAGCGCGAGGAGGCCACGCTCGTGCTCTGGGCCCCGGACTACGACGGCGGCAACAAGGCCTGGGTGCGCCTCGCCGACGGCAGCGACGCGATCGTCGGCGGCTCGCAGGTCAAGCGCGAGTCGTAAGCGGCACCTCTGGCTACTCCCACAGCCCGGCAGCTTCGAGAGCCTGCTCTGGCTCTCTGAACGCACGGAAGCGGATCACCTTGCCGCCGCGGAACTTCAGCATCCAACCAGCCGGCGTCTCGTCTTCGGCTCCGCTCCCCTTGCCGCGATAGTGAATGCGCCCGACGAGCACGACGACGTCGCCGACCCCGACTCCGTCGTCGACGTCGGCGCGCACGATCTCCCATGCATCGGCGAGGTCGTCGACGTAGCGGCGCATCCCCTCGAAGCCACGGTAGACACCTCCCTCACCGAGCTCGGCGAAGAAGGAGCGCCACTCGACCTCGGGGTCGGCCATGGCGACGAGGCGGGGGTAGTCGCCTCGGGAGAGCGCGCCCATGACCTCATTCGCAAGCTTCACGTTCTCCTGCGACATCGTCCGCGCAGTATCCCGAACGACGACGGGGCCCCGGAGGGCCCCGCCGGTGGAGGCTGCGGAGGCGGTGGGTGAACGACCTCCCTGGATATATGTGCCGTCCTGGAGTTGGGGTAGCCGCACTCTCTCGCGCCTCGGGCCGCGCGGCTAGGCAGCCAAGGGCGCAACGTTCGCTCGCCCCGGGGTGGGCTCGACCACACCTCGGTGTGGCGGGCGGGTGGCGGCTAGAGGTCGCGCTCGGTGACGAGCCCGGTCTGCAGCGCGCGCTCGACCAGCGCGACGCGCTTCCGGTTCTGCGGCAGGGCCTCGACGCCGAACTTCTCGAACAGGGCGCGCAGGTGGGTCTTGACCGCGTCGACCGAGAGCGTCAGCTCGTCGGCGATCTGCTGGTTGGTTGCCGGCGTCGCGAACGCGGCGCCCTCCTTGAACGGACGGCAGAGCGCGACCAGCACCCGCTTCTGGCCGGGCGAGACGCCGGCGGCGGTCAGGGCGTCGCCCGAGAGCGCGGTCGACTCCGCCGCGCCCGATGCCGGATTGCGGAACAGGACGAGCGTCTGCCCGACGCGGATCGTGTCGCCGTCGCGCAGATGGCGGCGGCCGCTCACGCGCTCGCCGTTCACGAACGACCCGTTGCGGGAGAGACCCTCGTCGACCAGCGTGCACTCGTCGCGCACGACCTCGATCTGCGAGTGGAGCGACGAGACCTCCGTATCCCAGCCCAGGTGGACGTCCGCCGACGGGCTGCGCCCGATCCAGAGCGAGGGGGCGTCGGGGGCGAGGGCAACGATCGCCTGCTCGCCGGCCTCGTCGCGGAACACCACGAAGGGCCGGCCCAGGCGCTCGGTCTCGATCTGGGCCTTCAGCTCGGCGGCGGTCGTTGCCCTCGGTCCCTGCGGTGCGTCGCTCACGGTGCCGATCGTATTCCCGGCAGGGGATCAGGTGCTGGCACAATCCCTGCGGGCGGTTAGCTCAGTTGGGAGAGCACTTCGTTTACACCGAAGGGGTCGTCGGTTCGAGCCCGGCACCGCCCATATGGACCTCGGCATCAACGGCCGCGTCGCGCTGGTCATGGGCGCCAGCCGCGGGATCGGCCTTGGCATCGCCGGCGCGCTCGCGCGTGAGGGGGCGCGGGTCGCGATGGCGAGCCGCTCGCCGGAGCGGCTGGACGAGGCCGCTCGGGGGATCGAGGGCGATACCGCGACGTTCGCCGCCGACACCGGCGACCTCGAACGGCTCCAGAAGCTCCCGGACGAGGTTGCCGAACGGCTCGGCGGCACGGTCGAGATCCTGGTCACGAACACTGGCGGCCCGCCGCCCGGTGGGGCGCTCGAGCGCTCGACCGAGGAGTGGGAGGAGGCCTACCGGTCACTGGTGCTGGCGCCCCGGGCCTTGATCGAGGCGACGCTGCCTGAGATGCGCTCGCGAGGCTGGGGTCGCATTGTGAACGTGGGGTCGTCCTCAACCATCGAGGCGATCCCCCACCTCGCGCTCTCGAACGCGCATCGCATGGCGGCGATCGGCTACTTCAAGACGCTCGCGCGGGAGGTCGCGGGCGACGGGATCACGGTCAACACCGTCGCCACCGGCAAGATCGCGACGGACCGGCTCGCCGACCTGAGCGGGTCGCTGGAAGCGGCCGAGGAGATGGCGCGCGAGCAGGTGCCCGCGGGGCGCCTGGGCACGCCGGACGAGTACGGCGACCTCGTCGCCTTCCTCTGCTCCGAGCGAGCCGCCTACCTGACCGGAACCACGATCCCGATCGACGGCGGCCTGCTGCGCGCCGTCTGAACCGCCGCTACTGCTCGGCGAGGCGCCCGTCGGGGAGCAGCCTCGCGTTGGCGGCCGCCGTGGCGTCGCGCTGCAGCTGCTCGATCTGGTCGAGGGGAACCTGGTCCACCAGCGCCAAGCCCGCCCAGCGCCCGGCGTCGAAGACGCGGACGCCGAAGTCGGGCTCGCGGTCCACGCGCGGCGAGGCGAAGATCACCACGCAGCGCTGCTTGGGGGACGGCGGGCCCGCGATGTCGGCCTCGGGGATGAGCGCACCGGCCGGATCAACGCGGGTGAGGAAGACGGCGCTGTAGCCGTGCGCGGTCAGGGCATGGACGCCGTCGGCCAGCGCGATCGTGTCGTCGTTCCAGGCCGCCAGGCAGTCGTCGGCGGGCGGGGAGCCGTCGTCGCCCGAGCCGGAGACCACGACCGCCACGATCACGGCGGTGAGCACCGCTGTCGCCACGGCGGCGAAGACCAGCCGCCCCCGCCCCTCGCTCATGCCGGCTGCGGTGCGAGCAGGTCGCCGCGGCGCGCCCGGATCGCGATCCAGATCCCGCCCCAGGCGATCATCCCGAGGCTGATCAGCTGCGCCTGGGTGAGGCCGAGGGCGACGTCCTCGTTGCGGCGGATGAACTCGATCAGGAAGCGCTCCGTCCCGGTCAGGACGAGGTAGAGCGCGAACAGCATGCCGACCGTGAAGCGGTCGCGCAGCCGCCAGAGCACGTAGGCGATCAGGCCGACGCTGAGCGTTTCATAGACGGGAGTCGGGTGGACCTCCTCGGTCGTCGGCACCGTGCCGTCGGGATACGCCATCGCCCACGGGCCGTCCCAGGGAATGCCGTAGTCGCCGTCACCGGAGAGCTGGCAACCGATCCGCCCGACCGCGTACCCCACCGCGAGCGGCACCGCGGCGATGTCGGCGATGATCCAGCCGAACAGGCCGCGCCAGCGCGCCCAGAGCACCACCGCGATCGCGCCGCCGATCGCACCTCCGAACCAGACGAGCCCCGACCCCGAGAAGATGTTCCCGAGCAGGTCGTCCGAGACGTCGGACCAGTTCTGGATCAGGAAGTCGACGCGGGCGCCGACGAGGCCGCCGATCAGGGCGGCGAAGACCATCTCGTAGGCCCAGTCCGGCGGCTTCCCCAGCTCGGTGAAGCGCTTCGCGAGCACCACCCCGGCCGCGATGAACCCGAGCGCGAACATCAGACCGAAGGTCTGCAGCGTGACGGGGCCGATTTCGATTTCGGGTTGCATTGAGACGGTGAGGGAACCCTGCCCATAGCCCCGACGAGGATCGAACTCGCTCTTCGGCCTGAAAGGGCCGCTGTGCTAACCAGTAGACGACGGGGCCGTGGCGCGGGAGTCTAGGGGGCGCCCTTCGTCCGAGGTGACCGCGATCTCTCTCTACGGGTGAGGTTTCAGTGTCACCTTGGGGTCACTCGATTCCGTGCTCACGACGCCGGCCGCTGCCTGGCTTCCGCACTGCTGTTCCCTCCGACTCCGACCACGACCCCTCGGAAGCGATGAGCTCCGCGCCGCGGGCAGCGCCTCGGAGTCGACGTAGCCGGCGAAGTGGACCGCGACACCGGGGTGTGGACGCCGATCGCGAGCGCGTGGTCGTCAGGATGGGATCACCGGCTGATCAGCCTGACCTTCGCGCCGGCTGGGTAGCCCATCACCCGCGGGCCGGGGACGTTCGAGACGGTCAGCGTTGTAATGCGCGGGCTGGCCGGGCACCGCCAAGCCGCGCAACATGAGGATCCTGGAAGCTGGCCGGCGCCGGCGATCCTCCTTCCCCTATGCCGCCCGGAGCGCTTAGCTCCTACGTGGGCGGTGGATGACGCAACAGCCAAGAACGACCTTTGCTCGCCAATGCAGTCGCGAACGTGAACATGATCGGTTGCAGCCGTTCGTCCCCTTCGCTGCGGACGCTGACCGGCACCATCGCCCACAGCGGCTCCGGGTCGCTCGTCGTGGGCTGCCGCAAACCTCCGAAGCGCGCCGGTGACGACCGCCAGCACCACGTCGTTCAGCTTCACCTCCCGCGCCTCCTTGATCCGGACGCAGGCGCTCCACCGGCATCCGCTCCGTGCACCAGCGCCCGCCGCGGCCCGATCGGCGGATTCAGGAACGACGGCCGGCGCGGGGTTGATCACGTCCTCGGCGACCTGGAGCGCCGCGCGGCGCATCGTCTCGGCGATCCGGATCGACTCGGCGCGGCGCCAGCCCCAGCGCCGCGACCCGTCGCGCCGCACGGAACTGCTCGATCGGCCCCGTCCACGACCGAGCCCGCGGCGAGCTCGAGCGAGCCTGGCGCGCGCTCCGGCTGCCAGTCTACCCGTCGCGGGCAGCGCGGCGTCGGGAGCGAGGTCGAACAGGAGCGTCGCGAGCTCGACCGCCGCGATCCCGTCGACCATGGCGTGGTGAACCTTCCCGATGAGGGCGGCACCCTGCCTGTCCCTGATCCGGGGCACGATCAGCGATCTCCCACAGCGGCCGCGACCGGGCGAGTTGCATCGAGAGAAAGTCGCCGGCGATCGCGTCGAGCTCGGCTCGCGACGGCGGCGGCCCCTGGTGTTCACGAACGTGGCGCTCGACCCTGAAACCGGGATCGTCCACCCAGGCCGGCTCGCCCACGGGTGCGCGCGCCAGCCGCTGGCGGAACCGTGGCGTGAGGTGCAGGCGGACCGCGATGCGACCGGCCAGAACCGCGCCGTCGAGTGACTCGGACCCTTCGGGCAGTTGAAGGGTCGCGAGCCACCCGACGTGCATATGCGCGGTCGGCGTCTCCACGCGCAGGAAGGAGGAGTCGAGCGCGGAGAGCCTGCTCATCTCGAGCGATTGCCGGTGGGCGCACGCCCGCTTCGCTATGTCCCGACGGGCCACATTTCGGCCCGGCATTCGCCTGCGGCTCAGCCAAGCAGCAGTTCGAGCAACGCCTTCTGCGCGTGGAGGCGGTTTTCCGCCTGGTCCCAGACGGCCGAGCGCTCGCCGTAGAGGACCCCCTCGCTGATCTCCTCGCTCGGATGGGCGGGCAGGCAATGCAGCGCGATCGCGCGGTCGGCGGCCGCGTCCATCAGGGCCTCGTTGAGCTGGAACGGGGCGAGGGCCGCCCGCCGAGCGTCGGCCTCCGCCTCGTCCCCCATGCTCACCCAGACGTCCGTGTAGAGCGCGTCCGCGCCCGTCGCCGCCGCAAGCGGATCGCCGGTCTGCGACGCGGCGACGCCGTCCTCCAGCCGGTAGCCCTCGGGCGCCGCGACCACCACCTCGACGCCCACGGCGCCGCCGATGATCGCGAGCGAGCGGGCGACGTTGTTGCCGTCGCCGACGTACGCGAGCCGCAGTCCCTCGAGCGAGCCGAAGCGCTCGCGCAGCGTCATCAGGTCCGCCAGCGCCTGGCAGGGATGGTGCCTCGGCGTGAGCCCGTTCACGACCGGCACGTCAGCGTGCTCAGCCAGCTCGGCCACCGTCTCGTCCGAGCCCGATCGGACCACGACCGCGTGCACGAAGCGCGACAGCATCCGGGCGGTGTCGCCGATCGACTCGCCGCGGCCGAGCTGGAGCTCGTCGGCGCGCAGCGGCAGCGGGTGTCCGCCGAGCTCGGCCACGCCCACCTGGAACGAGATCCGCGTGCGCGTGGACGGAATCTCGAAGAACAGGGCGACCGTCCTGCCCGCGAGCGCCCCGGCGCCCTCCCCCGCGGCGCGGCCCGCCTTTAGCTCTAGGGCGCGGTCGAGCAGGCCGCCGAGCTCGTCGGCTGTCAGCTCTTCGCCCGTGAGGAAGTGACGCGGGGTGGCCATCGGGAAGGCGGCGATACTAGATGGGTGCAGGTTCGCGCGCTCACCTGGAACGTCTTCCACGGCCGCGACTTCCCGCCTGAGCCGGCGCTCCTCACGCGGCGCTCGCGCATCTGGCGCCTGACCGAGCGCGGCACGACCCACGCCCAGGTAAACCGCTCCCTGCGCCGCGAGTTCACCGCGGTGCTCTCTGCGGCCGCGTGGGACGTGGCGCTGCTGCAGGAGTTCCCGCCGCGCTGGGCCGAACGTCTCGCCGAAGCGTGCGCCGCCGAACGGCACCGCGAGCTCACCTCGCGCAACTCGCTTCGCGCCGCTGCGCGGTCTGGCGGCGCTGGCCAATCCCGACCTGACAGGCTCGAATGAGGGCGGCTCGAACCTGACCCTTGTGCGGCCGGGAGCCCTGGGCGCGATCGCCGAGCGCCGCCTCCTCGTGCTCTGCCCGGGTCCGCTTCCCGAGCGGCGCACGATGGCCTTCACCCGCGCCGAGGCCGGGCTCTGCATCGCGAACCTCCACGCCAGCACGGGGGCCCCCAACCGGGCCCGGGCGGAGGGCGAGCTGCGCCTTGCCGCCGAGCGCTCGCTGGAGTGGGCGAACGGGTCCCCGCTGATCCTGGGCGGCGACTTGAACGTGCGCCCCCGCGACAGCGTGATCTACGACGAGCTGGCGGAACGGTTCGCTCTGCGCACGTCCACCGCCCCGGACTCGCTGGACCACCTGCTCGTCCACGGCCTGGAGGCCGTCGAGCCGCCTCGCCCATGGCCGGCCGAGCGCCGCGAGATCGTGCGCGACGACGGACTGCGCGTCCGCCTTTCGGACCACGCCCCGGTCGAGGCAACGTTCGCGCGGGCGGGTTAGGCTCCGCCGCAGCAACAAATCCGACGATGGGAGACGAGATGGCCGCGGCGAAGAAGGGTGCGAAGAAGAAGTCAGGCAAGAGCTCGGCGACGAAGAAGTCCGCCCGCCGGGCGACGTCGGCCGGGCGCAGCGACAAGAGCGTCGAGGCGTTCCGCAACGCGCTCGAGCGCAGTCTCGTCCTCTCTCGCGAACGCCTTCAGGACGCCGTGGACGACGCGGTCAAACGCGGCCGGATGACGCAGGGCGACGCGAACGAGCTCGTCAGCCGCCTCGTCACCCGCGGCCGCCAGCAGACCGACGACCTCATGAAGGAGCTCGAGCGCCTACTCGAGCAGGCCCGTTCCGAGGTCGAGACGCGGGTCGCCCCGGCGCGCAAGCGCGCCGAGCGCGCCGCCAGCCGCGCCGCCAAGCGCGCCCGCGACGCCGCCGAGCCCGCGCTGGCCGAGGCCGACAAGCTGCGCCGGCGCGCCGGCGTCGGCGGCACGTCCCCGATCTCCGGCTACGCGCGGTTGAACGCAACTCAGGTCAAGGCGCGTCTCAAGGATCTGAAGCCGGCCGAGCTCCGCAAGGTGCGCACCCAGGAGCAGCGCGGCAAGGCGCGCAAGAGCATCCTCAACGAGGTCGATAAGCGGCTGGCGAGGAAGTAGCTCTCAGGCGCCCGACGAGCCTGAGGAGCCGCCCGAGCCGCCGGTGCCGGAGCCACCGGAGTCGCCTCCGAAGAGCTGGTCGCGGCGCTTGTCGATCTCCTTCTGGACCTCGTCGAGGAGGTCGGCGCTCGCGCTCTGCACCCACTCGCGCACCTGGTCGAGCTGACCGCGCAGCTCGCCGGCGGCAGCCTGAGCCCGCTCGGTGGCAGCCGTCACGCCCTCCTGGGCACGTGATGTCGCCTGATCGGAAGCCTGGCGGACCTGATCGAGAGCCGACTCGATGCGCGACCGCGCCTCGCCGGTGGCCTCCTCGGCCGCCTTTCGCAGTTCCTCGATCGCCTTGTTGAGTCGATCGCCGGCGCCGGACTCGCCGCCGCTTCCGCTCTCCATGACCACTCCAATCTTCGGGAGCCCCACCCTACGATAGATCGGGATGTCCTCCACCACGACACCCAGAGCGGCCCGGCCCGCGCGCGGCGAGGAGCTGGAGCTGCGCGTCGACTCGCTCGCTCAGGGCGGCCGCGGGGTCGCCCGGCGCGACGACGGCTTCGTGGTCTTCGTAGCCGGCGCCCTGCCCGGCGACCGCGTCCGGGCGCGGGTCTCGCGCGCGAAGAAGGGCTACGCCGAGGCCGCGACCGTCGAGCTGATCGAACCCAGCCCCGACCGCGTCGCCGACACCTGCAGCCACCAGGGCGAACCATGCCCCGGCGCGCCCTGGCAGGGGCTTCCGTACGAGCGCCAGCTCGAGCACAAGGCCGCGCAGGTCGACGAGGCGCTCCGCCGGCTCGGCGGCCTCGACGGATTCGAGTCCGAGCCGATCGTGCCCGCGGTCGCCGAGTGGCGCTATCGCAACAAGCTCGAGTACTCGTTCGGCGACCGTGAGGGCGAGGTCGCCCTCGGCTTCCACCGGCGCGGCAGCTGGCGGGAGGTCGTCGACGTGGACGATTGCCACCTCGCCTCCCTGCCCAACAACGCCGCCCGCAACGCGATCCGCGACTGGGCGCGGGCCGAGGGCCTTCCTCCGTACGAGCAGGAGGACGGGCGCGGCGTGCTTCGCAACCTCGTGGTCCGCGAGGGCGTTCGAACCGGCCAGGTGCAGACGCGCCTGGTGACCACCGCGGCCGAGTTCCCGCGCCCACCCGTGGATCTGCACACCGTGATCGACGGGCCGGCGGGCGGCACCGACGGCCCGACCGGGGTCCTCGGCGAGGAACACCTCGAGGAGGAGGTCGGCGGCCTCCGTTTCCGGGTCTCGCACAGCGCGTTCTTCCAGACGAACACGGAGATGGCGGAGCGGCTCTACGGCATCGCGAAGGGGTACGCGGCCCTCACCGGGTCCGAGCGCGTCTACGACCTCTACTGCGGGATCGGCACGATCGGGCTCTCGCTGGCCTCCGAGGCCGGCGAGGTGTGGGGCATCGAGAGCGTCGCGGAGGCCGTCGCGGACGCCGAGCGCAACGCCAAGCGCAACGGCATCGCCAACGCCCGCTTCACCACAGCCGACGCGCGGCTCGGGATCCGGCCCCTGGTCGAGCAGGCCGGCACACCCGACCTCGTGATCGTCGACCCGCCCCGCGCCGGCCTCTCGAAGAAGGTGGTCCGCCGGCTGATCGAGGCCGAGGCGCCCCGAATCGTCTACGTCTCATGCAACCCCACCACCCTCGCGCCGAACGCCGCGCAGCTCGTCGAGGCGGGCTACGCCCTGCGCCGGGTCAGGCCGGTGGACATGTTCCCGCAGACCCCGCACGTCGAATGCGTGGCGCTGCTCGAGCGCGGCGCGGTTGATCGATGAGCGCCGTAAGGCGCGAAAGCAGGTTTGCCCCCGCGGTAGCGGCAGATTAGGCTCGCGAAATGCGCCGAGGCTTCGGAATCGCCGCTGGGCTCGACCCGGAGGTCGCTGTGCCGCTCGCTGCGCGCTGCGCGGAGCTCGGGTACGACTCCGTCTGGTCGAACGACACCCCGCTTGCCAGCGGGCTCGAGACGCTCGCCGACTTCTCCCGCGGCGCCGACGCCATCGATCTCGGGGTGACCATCGCGATCGACCGTCATGGACCTGACGCGCTCGCTGCGCGCATCGCCGAGCTCGGCCTGCCCGCCGAGCGCCTCTGGCTCGCCGTCGGCGCCGGGGTCTCGCCCAAGCCGCTGACCGCGATGCGCGAGACACTGCCCAAGCTGCGCGAGGCGCTGCCGGGCATTCGCCTGATCCTCGCCGCGATGGGGCCGAAGATGTGCGCGCTGGGCGGCGCGAAGTTCGACGGCGTCTTCTTCAACTGGATGACCCCCGCATTCGCCGCCGCGGCGCGTGAGCACGTCGAGCGCGGGGCGGCCGACGCGGGCCGGGAGCCGCCGCCCGTCTTCGGCTACGTGCGCACCGCCGTCGGCGAGGACGCGGAGCGGCGCCTCGCCAAAGAGGAGGGGTTCTACCGCGACCTCCACGACGGCTACCGAAACCACTTCGCACGCCTCGGCGAGGCCGAGGGCACGGTGGGCGTCGCCGCGGCCGACGCCGCGGCCGCCCAGTCGGCGCTGGCGGCGTACGAGGCGCTCGACGTCACCGTCGTGCGCGGCCTCGCGAGCGCCAACCTCGAGGCGATGACCGCGCTCGCCGAGGCCACCGCGCCGCCCCACGGGTGAACGTCCCTCACGGGCGTGTATAGCGCGCCGCGCGGGACGTTCACCGCTGTGAGGCGCGAAGCCCGACCGCGGCGAGCGCCTGCTCCCACGTCCAGAGGACGTCCTGCCGTGCGACCCGCCCTCGGGGCGACACGTGGAACACGGAACCCCACGTCTGCTGGGTGGGGGCGCCGCTCGCACGGCCGGTTCCCGTCATCCCGGCCCGCAGGACCAGGCGATCGCCGAGGTCGATCAGGTGCTCGGGCGTCCAGCGCACGTCCGGCAGTTCTTCTGCGACCGCCTCGAGGAGCTCTCTCCAGCCTTCACGCCCGCGGTAGGAGTCCGCGAGCCCGAGTGTCCGGAAACCGGTGTCGACATGGAACTCGCAATCCGGCTCGTAGGCGAGCGCGATGAGCCAATCGTCCCGGCGATTCGTGGCATCAAAGCCGCGCGCTAAACCCACCTGGAGCGCACGCCGCCGCAACCGCGAGGTCGTGGGCAGGCGGCTGATCGCCGCCAGGCCGAGGCGCAGCAGCGGCGGCACGAGTGACGCCATCCGCTCGAGCGCAGGTCGGCTGGCGTGGTCGGTACGTCGCGGGATGTCCACCCCCCTGAACGCGCTCGCAGCCATCGCGAGCGTGAGTATCCCGCACCCCTGGACCAGCGCCTCGCGGCCGGCGCTGGATTAGCCTCGCCCCCGATGCGCCGCGCGCTTTCGATCACGTTCCTCATCGCGCTTCTGGTCCCCGCGGCCGCCGGGGCCGGACCGCGGCCGCTCTCCCACGAGGGCCGCTGGATCACCGACGCCCGCGGGCGAGTGGTGATCCTGCACGGCTGGAACGTGGTTTCGAAGGTCGGCTCGTACCGGCCGGAGGACACCGGTTTCGGCCGGGACGACGCCCGCTTCCTGCGCCGCCACGGGTTCAACACGATCCGCCTCGGCGTCATCTACAAGGCGCTCGAGCCGCGCGCGCCCGGGGCTGACGGCAAGCCCCGGTACCGCAACGGTTACCTGCGCAGCATCGCGCGGACCCAGCGGCTCCTCGCCCGCCACGGGATCCACACGCTCCTCGACTTCCACCAGGACCTCTACAACGAGCGCTTCCAGGGCGAGGGCTGGCCCGACTGGCAGGTGCTCGACGACGGCCTGCCCTCGGAGCCGAAGGTGGGGTTCCCCGGGAACTACGTGGTGAACGTCGGGCTCCAGCGCGCGTTCGACAACTTCTGGGCGAACGCGCCGGTGCTGGGCACGGGGCTCCAGGACCGCTACGCGGCGGCATGGCGGCACGTCGCGCGGCGCTTTCGCGGCACCCCGCGGCTCCTGGGGTACAACATCATCAACGAGCCCTGGCCCGGGTCGGCATACCCGACGTGCATCTCACCGCTGGGCTGCCCGCTCTTCGACACCGGGACGCTCGAGCCGTTCTCGGAGCGGGTGATCGCCGCGATCCGCAAGGCCGACTCGCGCGCACTGGTCTGGTACGCCCCGAACGTGATCTTCGACTTCGGCGCCGACAGCTCGCACGGGGACACGGGCGACGAGCGGGCGGGGTTCGCCTACAACATGTACTGCCTCGCCGGCGGCTTCCTGCCCGCGAACCCGGTCGGCGACCTCTCCTGCAGCGAGACCTACGAGATCACCCTGGACAATGCCGAGCTACAGGCCGAGCAGACCGGCGACGCCCTGCTGATGACCGAGTACGGGGCGACGAACGACCTCGAGGTGATCGACGAGGTCGTCGACCTGGCAGACGAGCACATGACCTCCTGGCAGCAGTGGCACTACTGCGAGTGCGACGACCCCACCACAGCCGGCACCGGCGTCCAGTCGGTCGTGATCGACCCGCGGCGGCCGCCCCGCGGGGATAACGTGAACCGCGGCAAGCTCCTCGCCTCGGCCCGGCCCTACCCGCGCCTCGTCTCCGGGACGCCCGAGGGCTGGAGCTTCGACGGCGCGGCCAAGCGCTTCGAGCTGACCTACTCGACGACCGCCCCGAGCGGCGCTCTCCTCCCCCGCCGCTCATTGACCGAGGTCTTCGTCCCCCGCATCCACTACCGGCAGGGCTACGAGGTCGACATGACCGGCGCCCGCGCCGTCTCGAGGCCCGGAGCCAGGGTGCTGATGTTGAAGCGCGGGCCCCGCAGCGAGCGCGTGACGCTGGCGCTGACGCCCCGCGGCTAGTACGGCGGCAGGTCCGCGTACCAGTCGCCCAGCGCGCGGAAGGCGCCCCAGAACTCGCGCTTCGAGTCCTCGGAGTCGAGCGACTCGTCGATCTCCGGGACGTAAAGCGCGTCGATAGTCGGCGTCAGCGACTGCACCTCGCCCAGCGTCGGCTCGAGCGGGCGCGCCAGCGCCAGCCCGACCTCGTTCAGCGTCTCGAGACTGCGTTCGCCCATCACCACGATCATCCGGGGCTGGACGATCGCGATTTCCTCGACGATGCGCTCCACGCACTCGCCGGCCGCCAGGCTCGGGTCGGCGACCGGGCACTTCACACAGAGCGTGCCGTAGACGGTCAGGGGGTCGATGCCGAGCCGCTTGAAGCTCTTCATCAGCGCGTTGCCGGCGCGCCCGTAGAAGGCGACGCCCTCCTCGATCTCCGCCGCTGTGGGCGCGTACTTGAGGAGCATCACGTCGGCCTGCGGGTGGCCCGAGCCCAGCACCGGCATCAGGTTTCCTCGCGGACAGTGCGAGCACTCCTGGAGGCGGCGGGTCAGCTGGTTCAGCTCGCGGATCGCGCGCTCGAGGTACTTCTCCTGGATCTCATCGTCGGTCGTGGGCAAGGGATCCCTCCGGTCGCGCCCGGTGGAGCGGGCGCCGGTGGCTCTCTTTGACGGGTCCGCGTGCCCTCCTGCCGATCGGCCGCCCTGCATCACCGCTTGCTCACCCTCCGGCCGCCGCGACCGCCGCTGGTCTGGATCCATTTGAGGGCCTGGACGTACACCAGATTCCGGTGCTTGCGCACGATGTCGGCCGCCCGCATCGCCTCCAGGAACTCGTCCGGTCCCTCGAAGTCGTGCACCCGGATCATCACGCTGCCGAGACCCTGAGCGACGTGGCTGTCCGAGCCGGCGCCCGGGACGATCCGGTACTTGGCGGCGAAGCGCTCGGCCTCCTCGTTGAAGGTGGTGAGCGCGACGCGGGGGTTGAAGACCTCGAGGATGTCGATCTCGTCGACGATGTCGAGCAGGTGCTCGTAATCGGGCACCGAGTGCAGGCGGTCGAACGGATGCGGCACGTACACCAGTCCCCCCTGGTCGCGAATCGCCGCGATCGTCTCGGCCATCGTCATCCCGCGCTCGATCCGCCGCTCGATGAAGAGGCCGATGACCTCCCCCTGCTCCGCGGTCTTCACCTCCTCGGCGACGATCACCTTGATCCCCACCTCGTCGGCGATCTCGCGCGCCTCGAGCGCGCCCGACACCTCGTTGTGGTCGGTGATCGCGATCGCCCCCAAGCCTTGCTCCTTGGCGGTCTCGAGCAGGGTGCGAACCGGGGTCGCGCAGTCCGGCGAGTGGTCGGTGTGCATGTGGAGGTCCACGTAGATCTGCGCCCGGCGCGAGATCCGCTTCCGCGCCGCCGTGTCGCCGGTCGGGTCGTGGCGGCGCGCCGCGAGCCGCTCGTAGATCTCCTCGACCTGGTCCGTCGTCGCGGTCCAGTCCCGGGTTGCGCCCGCCCCCGCCGCGCGCAGGCGCTTGGCCAGCGCCGGGTTCTTCGCCAGGCGCTCGAGCTGGCCGGCGAGCGTGATCGCGTCGCCCGGCGGAAACAGCAACCCCGCCTCGCCGTCACGCGTGAGCTCCTCGTACAGCGGGAGGTGCGAGGCCACCGGGATCGTTCCCGAGCCCAGCGCGGCGCGGACCAGGCCCGGTGCAACGCGCGGTCCGCCAGACGCCACGCAGGCAGCGTCGGCGGAGGCGATCAGCTCGTCCGGCGCGACCGTTCGCGGGCCAACGACGTTCACGCGCTGTCGCAGCCGCTTCGACATGCGGACATCGCCGCCGTCGGGCAGCCACACCGCCGCCTCCCAATCGAGTTCCTCCGGCAAGCGCCGGAGCGCGCGCATGAACAACCGCAACGCTCCGCGCTCCTCCTCCTGGCAGAACGCGATTCGGAACGGGCTGCCGTCGGCCGGTACGCCTCGGCGCTCCGGCCAGGAGCCTTCGAGCGCACGAACCCCGGGCTCGACCAGCTCGTAGCCGCCGGGGAAGTAGCGCCGCATCAGGTCGTCCGTCTGGCGGCAGCTCGCGGTCCGCGCGTCGAGCCGGCCGAAGAAGACCTCAACCAGCGGGCGCGCGACCTGGGTCGACAGCACCCGCTCCGAGGGCTCGTGAAAGCTTCCGACGTTGAGCGAGCGCGAGTGGCGGAGCGCGACCGACGATGCGCTGGGGGCGAACGGATCGTGCACGTGCACGACGTCGAACTCGACCCCGCCGAGCAGCCCGTCGAGCGTCTTCGACAGATCCAGCGGGACCGGCGCGGCACGGGGTCGTGGCCCGCGCGGCATCGCCAGCCCCGGTCCGACGGGAAGCACCGGCGGCCCGCCGTCACCACCCGCGCGGTCACCCCGCCAGCGGCCGTCGAAGAGGGCGTCCGACCGCTCGCGTGCCGCCTCGATCAGGCGCCGAGCTTCGCGCACGCCCCCGCGTCGGCCCGACGGCGCGGCGACGACGACCCGGTGGCCCCGGCCGGTCAGCTCGACCGCGGTCCGCTCGACGAACTCGTTGATCTCGTTGCGCGGGCCCCAGGGATGCGGGGTCACGTGAGCGATGGTCAGCCGTTCAGCGCGAGTCCTGGGCACGGGGCGGAGCATAAGGCGCTGCGCGCGCCTGAACGCAAAGGGGCCCGCCGCACGGGCGGGCCCCTGGCTCAGCTACCCGCTGAGATCGGTGGAACTACTCGGCCGTGGCCTCGGCCGCGAGCTCCTTTGCCCGCTCAGTGGCGGGCTTGCGGGCGTGAGCCGCGATGAACTCCTCGGTGTGCTCACGCGCGTCCTGGTCGGGACGCTGCGTGTGGGGGGACTTCATCAGGTAGCTGGACGGCCCGTCGAGCTGGCCGGCAACGCCGTGGTTGAGCGCCAGCTTGATCAGCCGGACCGCGTCGATGACGACCCCGGCGGAGTTCGGCGAGTCCCAGACCTCGAGCTTCAGCTCGACCGTGAGCGGCACGTCTCCGAACGACTTGCCCTCGAGGCGGATGTGGGCCCACTTGCGGTCGGTCAGCCACGGGACGTAGTCGGACGGACCGACGTGGACGTCGCGCTCGGGCAGCTCGGTGCCCATCACCGAGGTGACGGCGTTCGTCTTCGAGATCTTCTTCGAGTCGAGGCGCTCGCGCTCGAGCATGTTGAAGAAGTCCATGTTCCCGCCGACGTTCAGCTGCGAGGTGTGCTGCAGCTCGACGCCGCGCTCGTGGAAGAGGCGAGCGAGCTGGCGATGGACGATCGTGGCACCGACCTGCGACTTGATGTCGTCGCCGATGATCGGCAGTCCCGGCCTCGCGGAAGCGCCCGTCCCAGTAGTCCTCGCGGGCGATGAACACCGGCAGGCAGTTGACGAAGCCGACGCCGGCCTTCAGCGCCTGCTCGACGTACCACTTGGTGGCCTGCTCCGAGCCGACCGGCAGGTAACAGACGAGGACGTCGGCCCTGGTCTCCTTGAGGATGCCGACGATGTCGGCGGTCGGGACCGGGGGCCTTCGTGATCTTCTGCTTCAGGTACTTGCCGAGGCCGTCGTGCGTCATGCCGCGCTGGACCTCGACGCCCATCTCGGGGACGTCGGCGAACTTGATCGTGTCGTTCTGGCCGGACCAGATCGCCTCGGAGAGGTCCTTGCCGACCTTCTCGGAGTCGATGTCGAACGCGGCCACGAACTCGATGTCGCGGACGTGGTAACCGCCGAGGTCCACGTGCATCAGGCCCGGGACCTGCTCGGTGGGATCGGCGTCCTTGTAGTACTCGACGCCCTGGATGAAGCTGTTGGCGCAGTTGCCGACGCCGACGATGGCGACGCGGACCTTGCCCTCGTCAGCATGGATGCCGTTGGCGCTCGCGCCGTTGGCGGGCGCTCCGTTGGTCGTGCTCATGGGTGGAAGAGATCCTTTCGGTGCGGGTAGCGAGGGGAAACTACCCACAATGTCGATTTGGTTACACCAAATCAACAACTCCGCCGGCTGCTCGGCTTCGCCTCCGCTGCCGTCGGGCGAGGGCGCGTTGCCGACCCGGCAGGTCGTAGGCGGCCTACGAGGGTTCCAGCGCGTGGAGCTGCTTGCGCACGTGGAGGACGCGCTGGGCCACGGTGAAGCTGGTCAGGACCGCCATCGTGTAGATCGAGGCGGGGAGCAGGTCGACGTCCGAGATCAGCTCGCCCGCTCCGAACACGAGCCCGGCCGAGAGGATCACAACGCGCACCGGGCGCGTCGCCAGCCCGACCTTGCACTCGACGCCCAGGGCCTCGGCGCGCGCCCGCGTGTAGGACACCATCAGCGACCCGAGCACGACGAACACGCAGGCCGCTGCTGCCACGGCGTCGCCGTCGTGGTCGGCGAGGTACCAGGCGATCGCCGTGAGCACGATCCCCTCCTCGATCCGGTCGAGGGTGGAATCGAGGAACGCGCCGAACAGCGTTCCCTTCCCGGACATCCGCGAGTAGCGGCCGTCGAGCGTGTCCATCACCGAGCCGGCGATGAACGCGAGGCCGCCGAGGAAGATCATCTCCTGCGTGATCAGGACCGCGGCCGCGAGGTTTCCGACCAGCCCGGTCATCGAGATCGCGTTCGGCGTCAGCCGCGATTCGATCAGCCGGTTGCGCGCGTACGAGCGCCAGGCCTGGGCGCTGCGCGACTCGCCCGGGCTGCCTAGTCCGCCGTCCTCCACGGCGCCAACCTATAACCCTGCGTCCGGGCGGCGGAGATATCTACGCGGCGACGCCGGCGGGCGTCTCGCGCCAGGACCAGTGATCCGGGCGGACGCGGGCGAGCTGGCGGGCCGTAACCGCCGCGACGCAGGCAACCGCGGCCCCCGCGGCGGCGTCGAGCCAGAAGTGGTTGCCGGTGACGACGATCACGAAGAGCACGAGCAGGGGATAGGCCGACCACCAAACCCGCGCCAGCGGGTTCGAGGCGAGCGCCATCCCGGGCACGGCGATCATCAGCGCGAAGGCGATGTGCATGCTCGGCACCGCCGCGTACTTGTTGACCAGCATGCCGACGCGTCTCGGAGTCCTGCGGCAGGCCGGTGAAGACGGCGATGGTGTCGGTGAAGCCGGCCTCGGGGATCAGCCTGGGCGGCGCCGTGGGGAAGGCCGCGTAGCAGGCGAGCGCCACCACCATCGCGACCATGAACATGTTGCGCACGAAGTAGAAGTGCTCGTTGCGGAAGAAGTAGAGCCAGACGAGGAACGTGGTCGTGACCACGAAGTGCGAGTTCATGTACATGAAGTTCGCGAAGTCGATGAGCCAGGTGTGGCTGAGCAGCGCGTCCTGGAACCCGGGCTCGAAGAACGTCCCGATCCCCTTCTCGATGTCGATCACCCGCTCCGCGTTCGCGAACGCGACGGCGTCGTTGCCGTCGGTGATGCCGCGCACGACCTGGTAGCCGTTGTAGACGGCGAAGAACAGGAGGAACTGGAGCCCGGCGTCGAGCCAACCCCTTGGCGCGAAGCCTCTGATCGTGTCCAAAGCGCGGCGCAACGTGCGCCGGATTGTAAACGGCTCGTAAACGTCGCCCGGTACGGATACCCCCACCTATCCTCATATTCGTGCCGCGCTCGGAGACCAAACGGGGATGGCGCCGGCCGCGGCGCAGCAGGGTGATCGCGATCCGCGACCGGCTGCGCGAGATGTACGGGAGGCCGCGGAACCGGCCCCACGGCGACCCGGTGCACGAGCTGGTCCTGACGATGCTCTCGCAGAACACGTCCGACACGAACCGCGACGTCGCGTACGCGGGACTGCGCGCCCGCTTCCGGTCGTGGGCCGAGGTCCGAGACGCGCCGGCGGCGGAGGTCGAGGAGGCGATCCGGCGCGGTGGCCTGGCGCCGACCAAGGCGCCCCGGATCCAGGCCGCGCTGCGCGAGCTCGGCGATCCGATCGACCTCGAGTGGCTGCGCGACGCGCCCCGCGAGGAGGCGCTCGACTACCTGACTTCGCTGCCCGGTGTCGGGCGCAAGACGGCGGCGTGCGTGCTGATCTTCGCGTTCGGCCGCCCCGAGATCCCCGTCGACACCCACGTCCACCGCGTGGGCGGGCGCCTCGGGCTGTTCCCGGCCGGAGCGTCGACGGACCGGGCCCACGACGAGATGCTGCGCGTGACCCCGCCCGAGGACGCGTACGAGCTGCACATGAACCTGATCGCGCACGGGCGCGCGCTGTGCCGCCCGGCGCGGCCGCGTTGCGACGAGTGCGCGCTGAGCCGGATGTGCCCGTACCGCAGGCAGCTGGCTGCCCGTAACCACTGAGCAACCCGCCGCAACGACGATGCGGCGAACTACGGATGCGTAAGCACGTGGCTCGCGTGAAGCTTCCTGCTGGCAGGAAACACCGGAGAGGAGCTCGCGTGATCAGCAGGTTTGGAACTAGGAAGTCGCGCCGTCTACTGGCGCTGGGGCTTGGGGCGGCGATCGCGGTCACGGCGGTGGCGTTGCCGGCGGCGGCGAGCGCAAAGCCAGCGAAGGTCAAGGTGATGAGCCGCAACCTCTACCTGGGCGCCGACCTGACACCCGCGCTGCTCGCAACGAGCCAGGTCGAACTGTTCGAGGAGGCGTTCAAGGTGACCGAAGCGGTGCGGGAGACAAACTTCACCGCCCGCGCACGCAAGCTCGCGGACGAGATCGAGGTGCAGAACCCGCACCTCATCGGGCTCCAGGAAGTTGCCCTCTGGCGGCGCGGCCGGGTCGGCCTATTCGACGGACCAGCCACGCCTGCCACCGAGGTCGTCTACGACTTCCTCGACGAGCTGCGGAACCAGCTCCGCAACCGAGGCCTGAAGTACAAGGTCGCCGTCAGGCAGAACGAAACGGACTTCGAGGTCCCGGCGGACAGCGTCGACGACGACATGCTGGGCAACGGCGGGAACCCGTCGAACCTCAGGGACGTCCGCCTGACGATGCGCGATGCGATCCTCGTGCGGTCCGACGTCGATGTGAAGGCGACTCAGTCGGACCAATACGGCTTCGCGCTCCCGGTCGACATCGCGCCGGACGGCCCGGGACCCGAGGACATCCAGGCGCCGCGCGGCTGGACCGCCGCGAACGTGAAGGTGAAGGACCAGAAGTTCCGGTTCATCAACACGCACCTCGAGGCGTTCTCGGCGTTCATTCGCAAGGCGCAGGCGAGCGAGCTGGTTGGCGGGTTCGGCCCGATCCACTCGCCGCTCCCCGTGGTCTTGGTCGGCGACCTCAACTCGGACCCGGATGATCCGACGATCGTCCCGAGCCCGCCTGAGCCCGCCCCGACCGGGAACGCCGAGGCCTACAACCTGATCGCCGACGCCGGGTTCGTGAACCGGGGCGTCACGGTGGACACGTGCTGTCACGCCGCTGACCTGCACAACCCGACCGCGTCGTTCGGGCCGCTCCAGCGGATCGACCACATCCTCACCGACACGCCCGGCGGCGTGACGGGTCTCAGCGCCACGTTGATCGGCACCGACCCGGCGTTCAGGACTCCCACCGGCCTGTGGCCGAGCGATCACGGCGGAGTCGTGGCGCGCCTGAAGGTGCGCTGAGCTAGGAGGGGAGTACCCGAGGGGAGGGGCGGGCGCCGCGGCGGCGGCGTCCGCCCCGTATATATGCTCAGCGCCGGTGAGCAAGGGTCCGTTCGTCATCTTCGGGGTGTTCGCGGCGATCTGCGTGATCGTCATCCCCTACCTCGCGCTCGCCAAGGAGGGCGGCGAGGACGCCGCGCCCGTGGAGGTCAAGAGCTATGACCTCGACGGCAAGGAGCTGTTCGTCACGAACTGCGGCGCCTGCCACACGCTGGCGGCCGCCGGAACCGACGGGATCGTGGGCCCCAACCTCGACGACCTCCTCGCGCCGGGCGGGACCGGCAGCTTCGATGGGAACTACGCCCGCGCGCTCAACGCAGTGACCTGCGGGTTCGCGAACGGCCGCATGCCCGCCGGGATCGTCCAGGGCGAGAACGCCCAGGAGGTGGCCGCCTTCGTCGGCGCCTACGCCGGCCAGCTCGGCGACGACGCCGAACCACTCGCCGACACCCAAACGGCCGAAAAACCACCCGCCCCAACCAGCTGCGGATAGACGCACCGGCGTTGACGTGGGGCCGGGTGCTCGGCAATCGCCTGTCCGGGGGGCTCTCTGCGGCATGGATGCCCGTTCGCAGAGGAGGGCCGGATTTCGTGGCTATATCTGCTATGCTCCGGCTCAGATTTACTTAGAACCAAACCAGGAGAATTGACACATGGCGAAGACGATCGGCATTGACCTTGGAACGACCAACTCGTGCGTAGCCATCCTCGAGGGCGGCGAGCCCGTCGTGCTCGAGAACTCCGAGGGCGGGCGGACGACGCCGTCCGTCGTCGCCTTCACCGAGGGCGGCGAACGCCTGGTCGGCACCGTGGCCAAGCGTCAGGCGGTGATGAACCCCGAGAACACGATCTTCTCGATCAAGCGCTTCATGGGCCGCAAGGAGGTCGAGGTCAAGGAGGAGGAGACGATCGTCCCGTACAAGGTCGAGGCCGGGCCGAACGGCGACGTCCGCGTCGACGTGCGCGGCAAGCAGTACTCGCCCCCGGAGATCTCGGCGATGATCCTCCAGAAGCTGAAGGCCGACGCCGAGGCGAGGCTGGGCGAGACCGTGGACTCCGCCGTGATCACCGTCCCGGCCTACTTCAACGACGACCAGCGCCAGGCCACCAAGGACGCCGGCAAGGTCGCGGGCCTCGAGGTCAAGCGCATCATCAACGAGCCCACCGCGGCCGCCCTGGCCTACGGCCTCGACAAGGAAGGAACCGACCAGACGATCCTCGTGTTCGACCTGGGCGGCGGCACCTTCGACGTCTCGATCCTCGAGATCGACGACACCGACCCCGAGGAGGCGGCCATCTTCGAGGTCAAGTCCACCGCCGGCGACAACCACCTGGGCGGCGACAACTGGGACAAGGCGATCGTCGAGTGGATGGTCGCCGAGTTCAAGAAGGACCAGGGCGTCGACCTCTCGCAGGACAAGAACTCCCTGCAGCGCCTCTACGAGCAGGCCGAGAAGGCGAAGATCGAGCTCTCCTCGGCCCAGGAGATGCAGATCTCGATCCCGTTCATCACCGCGATCGACAACCAGCCGAAGCACCTCGAGATGCGGCTCAGCCGGGCGAAGCTCAACGAGCTGACGGCCGACCTCCTGAACCGGGTCGTCTCGCCGGTCAAGCAGGCGCTCTCCGACGCGGGTGCGCCGAATATCGACCACGTCGTCCTCGTCGGCGGCATGACCCGCATGCCGGCGGTCCAGGAGAAGGTCAAGGAGCTGACCGGCAAGGACCCGCACCAGGGCGTCAACCCGGACGAGGTCGTCGCCCTGGGGGCGGCGATCCAGGCGGGCGTCCTGGCGGGCGACGTAAAGGACGTCCTGCTCCTGGACGTGACCCCGCTGACGCTGGGGATCGAGACCAAGGGCGGCGTGATGACGAAGCTGATCGAGCGCAACACCACGATCCCGACCCGCAAGTCCGAGGTGTTCTCCACGGCCGACGACAATCAGCCCTCGGTCGAGATCCACGTGCTCCAGGGCGAGCGTGAGATGGCGTCGGGCAACAAGTCGCTCGGCAAGTTCCAGCTCACCGGGATCCCGCCCGCCCCGCGGGGAATGCCCCAGATCGAAGTCGGGTTCGACATCGACAAGGACGGCATCCTGAACGTGTCGGCCAAGGACCTCGGCACGGGCAAGGAGCAGAAGATCGAGATCAAGGGCGGCTCCGGCCTCGACGAGGCCGAGGTCGAGGGCATGATCAAGGACGCCGAGGCGCACGCCGAGGAGGACCGCAAGCAGCGCGAGCTGGCCGAGGCCCGCAACGTCGGCGAGAACGCCGCCTACGCCGCCGAGAAGCAGCTCGAGGAGCTGGGCGACCAGGTCGACGAGCAGGCCAAGGCCGAAATCGAGAGCGCCGTCAAGGAGCTGCGCGAGACGCTCGACTCCGACGATGCCGAGACGATCAAGGCCAAGACCGACGCCCTGCAGGCGGCCTTCCACAAGGTCTCCGAGCAGATCTACCAGGCGGCCGCCGAGCAGCAGACCGCCGCCGGGGAGGGCGCCACCACGAACGGCGCCTCCGCCGAGGAGGAGGTCGTTGACGCCGAGGTCGTGGACGACGAGAGGTCGTAATGGAGGATCCAGTCGCCAGTCGCCAGTCGCCAGAGGAGCGGCCCGCGACGGAGAGGGTCTCCGCCGAGGAGGCCGCGGTCGAGGAGGACCTCGATTCGCTGGTGGCCGACCTCACGCGCGAACGGGACGAGTACCTCGAACTGGCGCAGCGGGCTCGCGCCGACTTCGAGAACTACCGCAAGCGCGCCGCCCGGGAGAGCCAAGACGCGCTCGTCCGGGGGAAGACCGAGGTCGGCAAGGCCGTCCTGCCCGCCCTCGACAGCCTCGAGCGGGCGCTCGATGCGGATGGCGGTGGCGTGGCCGAAGGCCTCGCCCTGGTCCATAAGGAGCTCGAGTCCGCGCTTGCCGCCGCCGGCATCGAGGCGATCGACCCGGCGGGCCAGGCGTTCGACCCGAATCTCCACGAGGCGCTGTCCTCGCGTCCGGTTCAGGACGGCGAGGAGTCAGGCGTCGTTGTCGAGACGGTCCAGCGGGGCTATCGGCTGGGCGAGACCCTGCTCCGGCCGGCCCGCGTCGTGGTGACGAGCTAGAGGGGCGACCGTGGCGCGTGACCTCTACGAAGTCCTCGGGGTCGACCGCAAGGCCTCCGACGACGAGATCAAGAAGGCGTACCGCAAGCTCGCGCGGGAGAACCACCCGGACCGCAATCCGGGCGACGCGGCGGAGGAGCGCTTCAAGGAGATCCAGGGCGCCTACGACACGCTCTCGGATCCCGAGAAGCGCAGCCAGTACGACTCGGGCGGCGGCTTCGACCCGCGCAACTTCGCGGGCGGCTTCGCCTCCGACATCGGCGACATCTTCTCCACGTTCTTCAACCGCGGGCGCGGGGGCGGCGAGGAGTCGATCCGCGGCCGTGACCTGCGCGCAGAGGTCTCGCTGTCGTTCGAACAGGCGATGGCGGGCGCCGAGGTCACCGTCACGGTTCCGAAGCAGGCCGCGTGCGCGACGTGTGGCGGCAGCGGCGCCAAGCCCGGGACGCAGCCAATCGTGTGTCCGCGGTGCGAGGGCCGCGGCGTCGACCAGCAGAGTCAGGGCTTCTTCTCGATCAGCCAGCCCTGCCCGCAGTGCGGCGGCCGCGGCGAGGTCATCGAGGATCCCTGTCCGACGTGCCATGGCTCGGGCCTCACGGTCCAGCGCAAGCGCTACCGCGTGAAGGTCCCCGCGGGCGTGCACGACGGCAGCCGCATCCGCGTCGCCGGCAAGGGCGAGGACGGTCCCCGGGGCGGGCCGCCGGGAGACCTCTACGTGGTCGTCAACGTCGCGCCGTCGCCGGTCTTCAAGCAGCGCCCCGACGGCCATCTGGAGGTACGGGTGCCGATCACGATCCCCGAGGCCGTCAACGGCGCGACGATCGAGGTTCCGACGCTGAACGGCACCAAGCGGATCCGCGTCCCCGCCGGGACCGAGCACGGCACCGTCCAGCGCCTACGCGGCGAGGGGCCCCCGGAGCCCGGCGGGCGGGGGCGCCGGGACATCTACTACCGCCTCGAGGTCGAGATCCCGCGCGACCTCTCGCGCGAGGGCCGGCGCGCCGTCGAGGACCTCGCGAACGCCCTCAACGGCAGCAATCCCCGTGAGCGGATCCTGCAGGCCGCGAAGGCGACCGCCACCGACGCGAGTATTTGACGATGAGCTCCGAGTCCACACCCCGGCGCTCGAAGACCACGGTCCGCGTGGAATCGAACCGTGGCGTCTTCATGATCTCGGTCGCTGCCGAGCTGGCCGAGATGCACCCCCAGACGCTTCGCATGTACGAGGCGCGCGGCCTGATCACGCCGAAGCGCTCGCCGAAGAACACGCGCCTCTACTCGCAGGACGACGTCGAGCGCCTGAAGCGCATCCAGCGGATGACCGCCGAGGAAGGCCTGAACCTCGCCGGCGTCGAGACCGTCCTCGAGATGGAGGAGCAGCTGGAGCGCACGCGGCGCGAGCTGGCGAGGATGAGGCAACGGGCCGCCGAGCTGGAGGCGCAGATGCTCGGCGAGATCGAGCGCATCAAGCGCTCGATGCGGGCCGAGATCGTCCCGTACGGCGCCTACGACGCGGAGCGTGTGAACATCCCGATCAGGCGCCGGGGCGAGGACGACAAGAAGGACTAGCGCCTAGGTCCCGAGCAGGCGCGCGGCAACGCCGCGCACCGTCTCGACCCCGTACCCGTACGAGGGCTGCTCGTCGGTCAGGACCGCGATCGAGATCTGCCGTCGCCCGCCACGTTCGCGCAGCTCCGCGGCCTGGTGCACAAGGGCCTTCTCGGGCAGCCAGCCGCCCTTGAAGCGGACGGCCCAGCGGTCACCCGCGGCCTCGGGGATGCCCCAGCTCTGGCTCGCGATGACCGACCCGAGCAGGCTCCGCCCGTACTCGCGGTGGCGGCGCGGCAGCATCCGGTCGAGGTCGGCGAAGAACCGCGCCATGTCGCCGGCGGTGATCTGCGCGTTGCCCCAGTGCCCGGCGATCTCAAAGCCCTTCATCCCGGCGCGCTCGGCGACCGCGAGCAGGCCGGCGTCGCCGACCCGGGCGTAGATCGCGTCGGCGGCCTCGTTGTCCGAGTAGGTGACCATCGCCTTCAGGAGCGAGGCGGTGGACTCGTCGACCTCGGCGCCCTCGGCGGCGAGACGCCGCAGCTCGGCGGCCAGGACCATCGCCTTGACCACGCTCGCGGCCGAGTACAGCCGGTCGATGTCGCGGCCCCGCAGGCTGCCCTCGCTGTCCATCGACGCGAACGAGACGAGGCCGCCCCGCTCCTCGGCATAGGCCGACGCCGCACTGATCTCGTCCGCGCCGGGGATCGGCCGGGGTCGGTGCCGCGGCCCCTGGCGTCGACCCGTCCGAGCCGGTGGTTCGAACCCGGTCGTGGCGAAGAGCTCGAGCTCGGGCGCGCGGCCCGCCGTGGCCGCGCCGGAATCGGACTCCGCACTGCCGGGGTCGGCGATGTAGATCGACGCGCCCAGCGCCGCCGCGGCGACGACGGCGAAGCCCGCACGGGCCATCCGACCGCGGGCGCTTGGGGCGGACCGCCGCGCTGCGGCCCGGCGCTCACGCGAGCGCCGGGCGCTCTCGCGCCAGCGCTGGTCCAGGTCGTCCATCTCGACGCCGGATTCTCCAGGCAGCAAGCCACGAACGTAGCCCGGCCTCCGCCGCCCGGGGTTGCGGGGGCGTGAAACCGGGGCTAGGTTGGCTTCGTGGTCGCAAGAATCTAAGTTGTAATGACTCAGATTTCTTGCTACCATGTTAGCATCATGCAACCAGACCGATTCACGATCAAGAGCCAGGAGGCCGTCGCTGCGGCGCAGCAGTCGGCGGCCGCGTCCGGCAACCCTGAGGTCACTCCGGCCCACCTGCTGCTGGCGCTGCTCGGGCAGCCCGACAGCTTCCCGGTTCCCGTGCTCCAGCGAGTCGGTGTGGATCTGGACGGGCTCCGGGCGCGCGTGCAGGATCTGCTCGGCGAGCAGCCGGTCGTCAGCGGCGCCGATGCGCCCGAGCCGCGACCGTCGCGCGCGCTGGTCACCACCCTCCAGGCGGCCGAGCGCGAATCCGCGGCGCAGGGACGGCAGACGATCTCGACCGAGCATCTGCTGCTGGCGCTGACCGGCAACGACTCCGGCGTCGCCGACGTGCTTCCGGACCGCGACTCGCTCGCGAAGGCGATCGACGAGGTCGTCGGCCCCAACGTCGCCGACTCGCCGAACCCGGAGGACACCGCGCAGGCGCTCGAGAAGTTCGGCCGCGACCTGACGGCGGAGGCCGAGGGCGGCAAGCTCGACCCGGTCATCGGGCGCGACGAGGAGATCCGCCGGGTGATCCAGGTGCTGTCCCGCCGGACGAAGAACAACCCGGTGCTGATCGGCGACCCCGGCGTCGGCAAGACGGCGATCGTCGAGGGCCTCGCGCAGCGGATCGTCGCGGGCGACGTGCCCGAGTCGCTGCGCGACCGCCGGGTGATCGCGCTCGACATCGGCGCGCTGCTCGCCGGCTCGAAGTACCGCGGCGAGTTCGAGGAGCGGCTCAAGGCCGTGCTCGCCGAGGTGAAAGCCGGCGAGGGCCGGATCGTCCTGTTCATCGACGAGCTGCACACCATCGTCGGCGCCGGCGCGGCGGAGGGCGCCGTCGACGCCGCGAACCTCCTGAAGCCGATGCTGGCGCGCGGCGAGCTGCGCGCGGTCGGCGCCACGACGCTCGACGAGTACCGCAAGCACATCGAGCCCGACGCCGCCCTCGAGCGCCGGTTCCAGCCGGTGCTGGTGGGCGAACCCGATATCGGCGACACGATCGCGATCCTGCGCGGCCTCAAGGGCCGCTACGAGGAGCACCACGGCGTACGGATCACCGACCCGGCGATCGTCGCTGCCGCGACGCTCTCCGAGCGCTACATCGCGGACCGGTTCCTCCCGGACAAGGCCATCGACCTCGTTGACGAGGCAGCCTCCCGCCTGAAGATGGAGATCGAGTCGGTGCCGACCGAGATCGACGAGGTCGACCGCCGCATCCAGCAGCTCGAGATCGAACGGCAGGCGTTGCAGAAGGAGAAGGACCGGGCTTCGAAGGACCGCCTGGCCGCGATCGAGGGCGAGCTCTCGGAGCTCGCCGAGACCGGTGGCGAGATGAAGGCGCGCTGGCAGAACGAGAAGAACGCGATCGAGGCGATCGAGGTCGCCAAGTCCGATCTGGCCGAGGCCGAGCGGGCCTATGACCGCGCGCAGCGGGAGGCCGACCTCGCCGAGGCGGGGAGGATCAAGTACGGCCAGATTCCGGAGCTCGAGGGCGTCCTGGCGGAGCAGGAGGCAAAGCTCGCCGAGTTCCACCGCTCGGGCACCTCGATGCTGACCGACGAGGTGACCGACCAGGACATCGCCGAGGTCGTCGCCAAGTGGACCGGCATCCCGGTCTCGCGACTGCTCGAGGGCGAGGTCGAGAAGCTCATCCACATGGAGGAGCGCCTCCACGAGCGGGTCGTCGGCCAGGACGAGGCGGTCGCCGCGGTCTCGAACGCCCTACGGCGCTCGCGCGCCGGGCTCGCCGACCCGCACCGCCCGATCGGCACCTTCCTGTTCCTGGGCCCGACCGGCGTCGGCAAGACCGAGCTGGCCAAGGCCCTGGCGGAGTTCATGTTCGACTCCGAGCAGGCGATCGTCCGGATCGACATGTCCGAGTACATGGAGAAGCACGCGGTCGCGCGCCTGATCGGCGCCCCGCCCGGCTACGTCGGCTACGACGAGGGCGGGCAGCTCACCGAGGCCGTGCGCCGGCGACCGTACGCGGTGATCCTGCTCGACGAGATCGAGAAGGCGCACCCGGACGCCTTCAACGTCCTGCTCCAGATCATGGACGATGGCCGGCTGACCGACGGCAAGGGCCGGACGGTCGACTTCTCGAACGCGATCCTGATCATGACCTCGAACGTGGGCTCCGCGGAGATCGCGGCCGAGACGATCGACGAGCGCATCCGCGATCGCATCGAGTCGATCCTCACCACCACGTTCAAGCCCGAGTTCCTGAACCGGCTGGACGAGACCGTGATCTTCCACCGCCTCTCCCGCGAGGACATCAGCCGGATCGTCGAGCTGCAGGTCGAGCAGCTCGCCGCCCGGGTGGCCGAGCGCGGCATCGACATCGAGCTGACGGACGACGCGCGGACGCTGCTCGGCAACCTGGGCTACGACCCCACCTACGGCGCCCGGCCGCTGAAGCGCGTGATCCAGAAGCAGCTGATCGACAGGCTCGCGCTGAAGCTGCTCGAGGGCGAGTTCGGCGAAGGGCAGCGCGTCCGGGTGGACGCGGAGGACGGCGAGCTCGCCTTCAGGCCGCTCCCGCGCGCCGTCGAGAGCGCCGCCTAAGCGCACGCCGCACGCGTGCCCGGCTCCGGCGCCGCAGTCGCCGCACCCCCCGCCGCAGGCGCCGCCGACGCACTTGCCAGGCGTTCCTTCGCTCGAGTTCGCGCACTCGCTTTACCCAGGCCGATTCGATGTGCCCGAACTCCGGCGGCAACTCGCCGATGATCTGCTGACGGATCGACTCGAGCTCGCTGGGCGCCACCTCGCAGGCGAGGATCCGCTCCGGGGTGAGCGGGGCGTCGAACGCCTCGGCCCAGTCGTTCCTCCCGCTCAGTGCGAACACCGTCATCGTCCTCAGGCACTTGGAGCACCGGCCGCAGTTGCCGCTGATGTCCTCCTCCCAGCAGACCTTCAGATGGCGTAGCGCGATCGGATGGCGGGATACGAGCTCGACCCGGCCCGTCTTCCCGAGCTCGGTCGCGTCCTGGCGAAATGACGTGCGCTCGGTGCTCCACAGCCGGTCGAGTTCGGGGTGGCTGCCACGCGGACGCGGATGGTCGTCGTCCACGGTGGCGCCAACCAGCATCTCGCTGAGCAGGGGACCAAGGGCCAGCGCGCCGCCCGCCAAGACCGCGCCGAACGACTCGCCCCAGCCCATGCGCTGCCGCAGTGGAAGGTCGACGTTGGTCTCCAACCTGATCAGCGGCAACCCGTACTCGGCGGCCGCGCGAACGGTGTCCGCCCACATCAGCCGGACCGTTTCGTCCGAGTACCGCCGGCTGAACCTGCCGAAGCTGAGGAGATGGGTGACACGCTCCGGGATGCTCCCGTCGAGCGAGCGCAGCAGCGTGGCGCTGCTGTCGATCCCGCGCGAGTAGAACAGCCCCACGCCCGGCCCCGCGCCGTTCCGGGCAGCCGTCGCGCCGTGGGCATCGATGCGGGCGGGCCGGTGGCCCCACCACTCCGAATAGAGTCGGCTCGCCCGCTCGGCCCCGCGAACGATCCGATCCGAGACCGGCCCCTGGATCCGCAGGTCCTCGCCGGCGGCCGTCGCCAGGGTGATGGCGGCTGGAACGAACGGCGTCGCCGTGCGATCCAGGTAGTCCTCGTACTCGCGGGCCACCGCGATTCGGGCCGGGAGCTGCGGTGGGCCGCCGTTTTCGGAGATGAGCACGCTCTGGAGGACCGTTTCGTCGGCCTCGCGCCACAGCACCGGAGCTTGCAGGATCAAGGCGTCTTTCTACCTCAGGCGGCGGCTCCACGCCTCCGATCAGAGACGACTCACCGGAAGCGGCAGGCGCCGCGTGAGCTCGGCGAGCGCGTCCTCGGGCGCATCCGCTCCGGCGACGAGCACGACCTCGCGAGCCGCGTAGCTCCGCAGCTCGTCCTCGACGGCCAGCACCGGATCCGGGTCGCCGACGTGACCCCGCGCCTCGAGGCCGGCCGCGGCCAGGGTGCCAAGTGACAGCGCCAGCCGCCGCTGGGCGTCGAAGCGCGCCTGTTCCAGGTCGGAGAGCCACTCGGCAAGCGGCCGGTTGGTGGCGGGGGCGAGCACCAGCAGGTCGGGATCGGCGTCCGGGGAGCCCGAGGTCAGGGCACCGGCGCGGGCGATCTCCGCGATCCGCTGCGCCTGCGCCGGCTCCTCCACGGCGTCGAGGGCGAGCACCAGAAGCGCGTAGCCGGCCGCGCCGCCCGCCACCTCGATCGGCCCGTCGAACCGCGCCCTGGCGGCGACCACGAGCAGCGTCGCCACCTCGAGCGCACCGATCGCCAGCCCGAGCGGCGGGCCACCGATCGCGAACCCCGCCACCGCCGGCGCGATCATCGCCAGGATCAGGAACGGCATGAGCCAGGCGCGCTTCACCCGACGACCTCCTCGGCGACCTCGCTGCGGGCGTGGCGCGGGCTGAAGCAGGTCGCCCGCACGATCGCGCGCTCGCAGGGCCCGCGCAGCGGGATTCGAAGCGTCCCCTTGCCCAGCACCGCGCGCCGGCCGGCCCGGCCCAGCGCCCGCTCCTCGGGCGAGGCGTCGTGGACGGTGACGTAGAGCAGGCGGCCGCGGCCGATCGGGCCGCCGGGGAGGCGGTAGCGGACGATCGCCTCGCCCTCCTCCAGCACGGCGTCGAACTCGGGTGCCGGCGGGCGCGGCCCGAGCGCCAGGACGGCGAGCAGCGCGCGAAGGCTGCGACCCAGCGAAGGCTTCGCGCAGGCCGCGTGAAACGCGTCGGGGTCGGACCAGCGGTCGCCTCCCTGGTTCGCCGGGCTGGCCGGGCTCGCTCCGCCCAGCCGCCCGCCGAGCACGCCGCGCGAGTTCCCCCAGCGCCCCGGCCACGAGGCCCAGCGGCCCAGCTCCTCCACGACGGGGAGCACCTCGTCGCCGTCGCCCGTCGGGTGATCGATGCCGCCGAGGTAAGGGAACGTGCCGCCCTCGGGATAGGAGGCGTTCGACAGGGGCGCCACGTAGACGACGGGGTGCGCGCCCGCGGGACCGTGATGCCGCTCGACCTCGTCCCAGCGAACGGCCTGGCCGAACGTGTGCTGCGCGTAGGTGACGGCCTCCGGCTCGTCGTCGGCGCCGAGGCCGACCTGCACCATCTCCCAGTCGCCCTCGTGGCGCGCGAACCCCAGCAGCGCGTGGGGGTTGTAGTAGTAGAAGAGCCAGTATTGGAGCCAGATCCGGGCGCCGCCGCGGACGACCCGCCCGTAGGCGCGCTCCGCGTAGGCCGGGTCGGACTGGAAGTGCTGAGCGGCGGCGAGCTGGTCGCTGGTGAAGTCGAGGTTGTCGCCGGGCTCGGGAGCCTCGCCGTGCGGGTAGTCCGTCAGCGTCGCCAGCCCGAGGGCGGGCTCGCCGCCGCTGAGCGCCAGGACGCGCCCGCCGCGGCGACGCAGGGCGTTGCCGGGCCAGTCCGTGGCGGCCGCGGCAGCGAGTGCCCGGTAGGCCGCCTGGCTGTCGTAGCGCAGCAGCGGCCGGTGGCGCTCGAGCAGCTCGCGGTCGGCGGCGTCCACCGTTACGGAGCTGTCCGCCGGACGATGAGATGCCCGCGCTCGACGACTCGCTCCAGGTCGGTGCGCGCCGCGAGGAACTCGTCGCAGGCACGGCGGGCGCCCTCCCAGTCGAAGTAGTCGTCGGCGATCAGATACCCGCCGACGGAGAGCAGCGGATAGAGGCGCTCGAGGCACAGCATCACCGGCTCGTACCAGTCGCAGTCGATGTGGGCGAGGGCCACGGGCTCGTCGAGCGTGAGCGTGTCCTCGAACAGGCCCCGGTGCAGGCTCCGGGCGCGCCCGTCGATTTCGAGGCCGTGCGCGGCGAACGCCGCCACGACCTCCTCGTAGAGGTCGTCCCGGTACCCGTAGTAGGTCTCCCCGCCGATCCCGCGCGACTCCCCCGACGCGATCGTGCGGTAGCGCTCGTGCACCTCGGGGGGGTCCTTCGGGCCGGGCGGCGGGATCATCCCGAACACGTCGTAGCCATGGAAGGCGCGATCGCCGGCATGTGAGGCGATCACGATCGCCGAGCCGCCCAGGGCGACGCCGAGCTCGACGAGGCACCCGGGCACGGCGTCGCGGTCGAGCTCGGCAAGGCAGCGCTCGATCCGCAGGAGCTTGCGCGGGGCGAGGTAGGTCAGGTTCCGCTCCAGGACCTCCTGCGCGAGCGGCGAGAGCTTCGCCAGCGCCTTTTCCCTGCTCACGGCCGTCCGTCCCTTTCGCGTTTCGGGGCCATTTGGCCGGGCTACTGTAGATAGGCTGACCGGGCGGAGCCGCGGCCCTACGGAAGGAGACAGATGCCGACCTACGTGATGCTGACGAACCTGACCTCGGACGGGGTGAGGACGCTCAAGTCGAACCCCGGACGCGTCCAGGAGGTGAACAAGGAGGTCGAGGCGCTCGGCGCCAAGGTCGTCGACCAGTGGGCGACGCTCGGGCGGTTCGACTTCATCACCGTCGTCGAGGCCCCGGATCCCGAGACGATGGCCAAGGTCTCTGTGGAGCTCGGCTCGCGCGGCACGATGACGAGCGAGACGCTGGTCGCGGTGCCCACCGACGAGCTCGTCAAGACGATCTAGACCGGGACCGGCGCCGAGGGCAAGCGCACGCCGTGAGAATCCTGATCGTCGGCGCCGGCGGGCGCGAGCATGCGATCGCTCGCGCCCTCGGCCGCTCGCGCGCGGCGCCTGAGCTGCTCTGCGCGCCGGGCAACGCCGGCATCGCGGCCGACGCGCGTTGCCTCGAGACCGAGGCCGGCGACGTTCCCGCGCTCGTCGCCACGGCGCGCGCCGAGGCCGTGGACCTCGTGGTGGTCGGCCCCGAGGCGCCGCTGGTCGAGGGCCTCGTGGACGGGCTCGCCGAGGCGGGCATCGCGGCCTTCGGGCCGACCGGCGCGGCCGCACGCCTCGAGGGCTCGAAGGTGTTCGCCAAGGAGCTGATGGCCGCCGCGGGTGTGCCGACCGCCGCCCACGAGGTGCTGCGCGACCGCGACGACGCGCTCGATCACCTCGCCGCGGCCTCCTACCCGGTCGTGCTGAAGGCCGACGGCCTCGCCGCGGGCAAGGGCGTGATCATCTGCGCGACCGCGGACGAGGCGCGGGAAGCCGTGGACGTGTTCTTCACCGAGCAGCGCTTCGGGCGGACCGAGGTGGTGCTGGAGGAGCACCTGGACGGCGAGGAGCTCTCGTTGCTCGCGCTCTGCGACGGCGCCAACGTGCTGCCGCTCGCGCCCGCGCAGGACTACAAGCGGATCTTCGACGGCGACGAGGGGCCCAACACCGGCGGCATGGGCAGCTACTCGCCCGTGCCGGGCGTCGGCCCCGACCGCGTCGAGGAGCTCGCCGACCTCGTCCACCGGCCGATCGTCGAGCTGATGGCCGAGCGCGAAACGCCGTTCCACGGTGTGCTCTATGCCGGCCTGATGCTGACCGAGGCGGGTCCGAAGGTGCTGGAGTACAACGTGCGCTTCGGCGACCCCGAGACGCAGGCCGTACTGCCCCGCCTGCGCTCCGACCTGGTCGACCTGTTCCTCGCCGGCGCCGAGAGCGGGGGCCTGGCGGACGTCGAGGCGGAGTTCGCCGACGACTGGGCGGTCACTGTGGTCCTGGCCTCGGCCGGATATCCGGCGTCGGCCTCGAAGGGGGACGTGATCTCGGGCCTCGACGCGGCGGCGGCGCTGGAAGGCGTCGAGGTCACGCATGCGGGAACCGCGCTGGACGCCGACGGCAGGGTGGTCACCGCCGGCGGCCGCGTGCTCGGTGTCACCGGCTTCGGCCCGGACGTCGGCCAGGCGCGGGACCGCGCCTATGAAGCCGCACGGATCATCAGCTTCGATGGAATGCAAATGCGCGAGGACATCGCGCGGCGCGCGGTGGAGCGCGTGGCGGGCTAGCCGCTCACAACCCGAAAGGAAGACCGAGAGAGATGGAGACAGCGGAGCCCGGAAGGGGACGCAAGCCCGACACGGACACTGGGACCGAGACGGTGATCGTCGATCCGATGCCCGAGGTCGAGGCCGCGTTCGAGGAGATCGAGGTCGATGCCCCGCGGGTGGGGATCATCATGGGCTCGCAGAGCGACAAGCCCAAGATGCAGCCGGCCGGCAAGGCGCTTCAGGAGGCCGGCATTCGCTACGAGGTGCGGGTGATGAGCGCTCACCGCGACCCGGAGAAGGTGCGCGAGTACTGCCACGCGGCGCGGATGCGCGGGCTGAGGGTGATCATCGCCGGGGCCGGCATGTCGGCCGCGCTGCCGGGCGTCGTCGCCGCGCACACCGACCTGCCGGTGATCGGGGTGCCGATCTCGGGCAAGAACCTGGGCGGCCTCGACGCGTTGCTCTCGGCGGTCCAGATGCCGCCCGGCGTGCCCGTCGGCTGCGTCGCGATCGACGGTGCGAAGAACGCCGGCCTGCTCGCTGCCAGAATCCTCAGCGCTTGATCCCGCGATACACCCGCGAGGAAATAGGGGCGGTCTGGACGGACCGCCACAGGATGCAGGGCTGGCTCGCGGTCGAGCTGGCCGCCACCGACGCGTGGGCCGCCGAGGGCGTGGTCCCGGCCGAAGCGGCCGCGGCCTGCCGGGAGCGGGCTTCGTTCGAGGTCGATGCGGTCGCGGAGCGCGAGCGCACCACGAACCACGACGTCGCCGCGTTCGTCGACGTCGTCGCCGCCTCGATCGGAGAGGAGGGTCGCTGGATCCACTTCGGGCTGACCTCGTCGGACGTGCTTGACACGGCGCTGGCGCTGCAGGTCCGGGCGGCCGGCGAGATCGTCGTCGCCGGCGCCCGTGCCTATCGCGACGCCCTGCGCGACCGGGCGCTCGAGCATGCGGAGACGGTCTGCGTGGGGCGCACGCACGGCGTTCACGCCGAGCCGACCACCTTCGGCCTGCGGCTCGCGGGCTTCGCGTTCGAGGCCGATCGCAACGTCCGGCGGCTGTCCGAGTGCGTTCGAGCAGGCGGCCGTCGGCGCCGTCTCGGGCGCCGTTGGCACCTACGCGTCGGTCCCCCCGAGCGTCGAGGCCCGGATCTGCGAGGCGCTGGGGATCCGCTCCGAGGACGTCTCGACACAGGTCGTGCCGCGCGACCGCCACGCGGCTCTGCTGAGCGCGATCGCGCTCGCGGGCGCGGGCCTCGATCGCTTCGCCACCGAGGTGCGGAACCTGCAACGGACCGAGATCCGCGAGGTCGAGGAGCCCTTTGGGAAGGGCCAGAAGGGCTCGTCGGCGATGCCGCACAAGCGCAACCCGATCACCTGCGAGCGGATCACCGGGCTGGCCCGGGTGCTGCGCGGCTACTCCCAGGTCGGGCTCGAGAACGTCGCGCTCTGGCACGAACGCGACATCTCGCATTCGGGCGCCGAGCGCATCGTGCTGCCCGACGCGACGATCGCCCTCGACTACATGCAGCATCTGGCCACCCGGGTCGCGCGCGACATGACGGTGCACGCCGAGCGGATGCGGCGCAACCTCGACGTCACCCACGGCGCGATCTTCAGCCAGCGGGCGCTGACGGCGCTGGTCGAGTCCGGGATGAGCCGCGACGACGCCTACCGCCTCGTGCAGGAGGCGGCGCAGACCGCGTGGGACACGGAGACCCCGTTCGCCGAGCACCTGGCTAAGAGCGCGCCGGAGCTGGACATCGATTCGGTGCTGGACCCGGCCGCGTACCTCGCCGCACGTGCCCGAGGTGATGGCCCGCCTCCAGGCGTTCGACGGGTGACGAGTCACGAGTCGACGACCGGGCAGCTCCAGGCCGAGCTGGAGGGGGCGCTCGCCCGCCTGATCGAGCCGGGCACCGAGATCGCGTACGTCAACTTCCCGAACATGGGGAACCTCGGCGACTCGGCGATCTACGCCGGCGCCCGGAAGGCGCTGGACCGGGCCGGCGCGAAGGTCGTGCTCGCCTGCGAGCCGCGGGCGTACCGGCGCGGCATCGTCACCCGGGCCGTCGGCGAGCGCGGCACGATCGTGATCCACGGCGGCGCCAACTTCGGCGACCTCTACCGCAAGCAGCCCCAGCAAACCGTGCGGCGGCGGCTCGTGCGGGACTTCCCCGGGGCACGCCTGATCCAGCTTCCGCAGACGATCTACTTCGAGGATCCCGGCAGCTCCCCGCGCTTCCTCCGGAACTGCCGCGAGCACCCGAACCTGACGATCATGGCCCGCGACGAGGTCAGCGTCGAACGGGCGGCCGGCCTCGGCCTCGAGACGGTCCTCGCCCCGGACCTGGCGTTCGGCCTCGGGCCGCTCCCGCGCCCGGCGCCGGCCTCGGCGCCGGTGGCCTGGATCGTCCGCGAGGACGTGGAGCGCACCCACGAGCCCGGCGCCGCCGACCCGTCCGCGCGCGACTGGCCCACCGGCAAGGAGCAGCGCGCCGGTGTCACCGGCGCGTCGCTGCGCCGCGACCTCGCCATCCTGCGCGGCCTGAACCGCGCGCGCGAGCGGGCGCCCATGCGGGTGCGCCTGCCGCTTGCCCGCGCGGCGGCGCGGCGCTATGAACGGGTGGCGGATCGGCGCGTCGCGCTTGCGACCGCGATGATCGCGGAGGGCGAGGTGCTCGTCACCGACCGGTTCCACGGGCACCTGCTGGCGTGCCTGATGGGGATCCCGAACGTGCTGCTCGACAACTCCTACGGCAAGAACCGGGGGCTGTTCGAGACCTGGACGCACCGCTACGAGATCTCCCGCTTCGCCGACGATCCCGGGAGCGCCCGGCGGCTCGCGCAAGAGCTCGCCGGGGACTGAGAGGATCCGGCCGTGCGGATCGTGATGACACTGGTCGTGCGCGACGAGGCGGACGTGCTCGAGGTGAACCTGCGTACCCACCGGGCACTGGGCGTTGACGCGTTCGCCGTGCTCGACAACGGCTCCACCGACGGCACCGCCGAGATCCTCGAGCGCTGGCGCGCCGCCGGGCTCGCGCACGTCATCACCGACCCGGACGCCGACACGGACGAGGTCTTTCGCGAGTGGCAGACGCGCCTGGCGACCCTGGCCGCGACCGAGCTGGATGCGGACTGGGTGATCAACAACGACGCCGACGAGTTCTGGCTCCCCTTGACCGGGAACCTGGGCGACGCGTTCGGCGCTATCCCGCCCGATTCGCACGGCCTGCTCGCGCCCCGGCTGGAGTTCGTGCCGCGCCCCGACGGGCCGGAGCCGTTCTGGGAGCGGATGACCCTGCGCGAGCGCCATACGCGGGTGCTCCCGAAGCTGGCGCACCGCGCCGCGGGCGACGTCCGGGTCGGCCCGGGCTCGCACCATGTGATCTCACCCACCCTCGGCGTCGGCGAGACCGCCGGCAAGCCGTCGCTTCGCGGGCTTCGCGCGCGGCCGACCCAGCCCGAGTTGATCGCGCCGGCGCCCGAGTTCTCCTGCGCGATCCTGCACCTGCCGCTGCGCTCGTTCGACCAGTACCGGAGCCGGCTCGAGATCGGGCTGCGGATCGCGCAGACACGCGAGTCGGCCCAGCTCGAGGAGCGGATCAAGGACGTCATCGACGAGGACGCGGCCGGGGAGCACTGGCGCGAGCTGGTCGGTGACGACGAACGGATCCGCGCCGCGCTCGAGCGCGGCGAGCTGGTCGAGGACACCAGGCTGCGCGACCTCGTGCGCGCGATCGGCCCACCCGACCCGGACGCGGTCGAGCCGCCGCCGTACTCGGTCAGCGCCCCGGCGGAGGAGCTCGAGGCCGCTCGCGCGGAGCTCGAGCGGGAGGCGCTCGCCGGCCTGACGCACAACCACGCGCAGGCGCTGGGCGAGCGCAACGGCGCCGTGGAGTCGGTCGCCGCCAAGCACGAGCGGCTGCTGGCGACCCGTAGCAAGCACCGCGCGATCGCCAAGGAGCTGCGGCGCGACCTCACCAAGACCCGCCGGCGGGCTCGCGTTGCCGAGCGGCGCCTGGGCCGCATCCAAGACAGCCGCTGGTGGCGCCTGCGGCCGCGGTTGCCGCGGCGGCGGCGGCGGGACTGACCGGCTAGAGGCGGCGCTCGAGGACCGCGACGGTTCCCCCGGCCGGGGACATCGTCACGTTGCGGCGCACCGCCCGCTCGGGCTCGCGCGAGTGGCCGCGCAGCTCGCACGAGCGCAGGATCGTCTCGAGCGCGACCCGCATCTCGAACTGTGCGAACGCGGCGCCGATGCAGCGCCGCGTGCCGCCGCCGAACGGGATCCACGAGTAGGTCTCGGTCTCGGCCTCGAGGAAGCGCTCGGGCCGGAAGTCGCGGGGGCGTGGGTAGAGGTCGGCGCGTGTGTGGGTCAGGGAGATCGCGGCCATCACCACCGTGCCCGTGTCCAGCTCGTAGCCGCCGAGCTCGGCCGGCTCGCGCAGCTCACGGCCGGTGAAGGGGACGACCGGGCGCACCCGCAGCGACTCCTCGATCACCGCGTCGAGGTACTCGTGCCCGTCGCCGTCTCGGACCTCGTCGACCAGCCGAGCGAGCGCCTCCGGCCGGTGGAACATCAGATCGAAGGTCCAGGCAAGCGCGGTCGCGGTGGTCTCGTGCCCCGCGAGCAGCAGAGTCATCAGCTGGTCGCGCAGCTCGTCGTCCTCCATCCGCGAGCCGTCCTCGAACCGGGCGGCGACAAGCATGGACAGGATGTCCCTGCCCGACGGCTCCTCCGCTTCGCGTCCGGGGCCGTCGGGGTCGCAGGCAGCGCGGCGTTCCGAGATTTCGGCTGCGAGCAGCTCGTCGATCCGGTCGCTCACGGCGGCGAGGCGCCGGTAAGGCGGGGTGCGGCGCAGCCCGGGGAGGATGAAGCCGACCGCGCGCGGGGTCGCGGTCGTACCCAGGATCTCGACCAGGCCCGCGCTCAGCTCGTCGCGGCGGTTCTCGTCCGTGATGCCGAAGACGGCGCGGAGGATCACCTCGAGGGTGATCGCCTGCATGCTCGGGTGGAGCGGGAAGGGCGAGCCCACGGGCCAGGACTCGATCGCGCGCTCGGTGGCATCGGCGATGACCTGCTCGTACGCGCGCATCCGCTCGCCGTGGAAGGGCGGCAGCATCAGCTTGCGCCGTCGCAGGTGCTCCGAGCCCTCCTGGAGCAGCAGCGAGCCGGGGCCGAGGAGCGGCTTGAGGATGATGTTGCGCCCGGGGGCGATCGTGTTGACGCGGTCGGCGCCGAACAGCCGCTTCAGCGACTCCGGGTCGGAGATGAAGACCAGCTCGCCTGGGCCGTGGACGCTGGCGTGGAACGTCTCGCCCAGCTCGGCCCGCCAGTGCTCCATGAAGGCGCCGGGCCGGACGAGGAAGCGCAGCGTCTGCACGGGCCTCGGCAGCGGCACCTTGGGAGGCGCCGTAGGCGTTTTCTCCGCGCTACCGCGTTCGAGCAAAGCGCTCCACCGCCGCCATGAGCTCCTCGACTTTCTCGTCGGCGTCGGAGGAGCCGCTCTCGATCGCGCCGCGCACGCAGTGGTCGGTGTGGTCGGCGAGGAGGCGCAGGCCGACGCCATCGAGCGCCTTCGAGATCGCTCCGAGCTGCGTCAGCACGTCGATGCAATAGGCCTCGTCCTCGACCATGCCCTTGACGCCTCGCACCTGGCCCTCGATCCGTGCCAGGCGCTTGAGGATCGCGTCGCGGTCGCTCAGGTAGCCGGGTTGGGTCTCGCTCATATTCGCAGCATACCCTATGGGGGTATCGAAACGCAGCGGCTCATGGCCGATCGCGTTGTTAGCATCAGCCCAACCTTGACCAGCGCCCTCGCAGACCTCCAACTCGTCGCCTCGGGCAAGGTGCGCGAGATGTACGCGATCGACGACGACCTGCTGATGGTCGCCTCCGATCGCATCTCCGCCTACGACGTCGTCCTCCCGACGCCGATCCCCGACAAGGGGGCGGTGCTCACCCGGATGTCGGTGTTCTGGTTCGAGACCACGGGCGAGATCTGCCCCAACCACATGGTCACCGACGAGGTGCCGGAGGAGGTGGCGGGCCGCGGCCTGCGGGTCAGGCGGCTCGCGATGTACCCGGTCGAGTGCGTCGTGCGGGGCTATCTGTCCGGCTCGGGCTGGCGCGAATACCGCGAGTCGGGGTCGGTCTGCGGGATCGAGCTGCCTGCGGGCCTCACCGAGTCGGCGAAGCTCCCCGAGCCGATCTTCACGCCGGCGACGAAGGCGGAGGTGGGCGACCACGACGAGAACATCTCGTTCGAGCGCGCCGTCGAGGTGATCGGCGACCGGGGGCTGATGGAGTCGCTCCGCGACACCTCGATCGCCCTGTATGAGCACGCCGCCACCCACGCGGCCGGGCGCGGGATCATCATCGCCGACACCAAGTTCGAGTTCGGGGCGTCGCCCGGCGCCGAGGTCGTGCTGGCCGACGAGGTGCTGACGCCCGATTCGTCGCGCTTCTGGCCCGCCGACGACTACGAGGCCGGACGCTCCCAGGCGTCGTTCGACAAGCAGTACGTACGCGATTGGCTCGACGAGTCCGGCTGGGACCATTCGCCGCCGGGGCCCGAGCTGCCCGACGACGTCGTGGCGGCCACCCGCGCCAAGTACGTCGAGGCCTACGAGCGGATCACCGGGCGGGACTTCTGAAGGTTCGGGTGCTGATCCGCCCGAAGGAGGGCATCCTGGACCCGCAGGGCAAGGCGGTCGAGCGGGCGCTTCCGGCGCTCGGCTTCTCGGGCATCGAGCACGTCCGCATCGGGCGGATGGTCGAGCTCGAGGCCGAGGATTCCGCCCAGCTCCCGGACCTCTGCGAGAAGCTCCTCGCAAACCCCCTGATCGAGGACTACGAGATAGTCGAGGTGGACGCTTGAGGTTCGGCGTCGTCCAGTTCCCCGGGAGCTGTGACGAGCGCGACGCCCTGGTGGCCTGCGAGCGCGTCGCGGACGCGCGCATGGTCTGGCACGAGGAGACCGACCTCTCGGACCTGGACGCGGTCGTCGTCCCGGGCGGCTTCTCCTACGGGGACTACCTGCGGGCGGGGGCGATCGCCCGCTTCGCTCCCGCGATGGAGGCGGTGGCGCGCTTCGCAGCCGAGGGCGGCCCGGTGCTCGGCATCTGCAACGGCTTCCAGGTCCTCTGCGAGGCCGGGCTGCTGCCCGGGGCGCTGCTCCCGAACGAGGGGCTCCGCTTCCACTTCCGGCAGGTCGAGCTGGAGGTGGCCGGCGAGTGCGCCTGGACCGCCGGAATCGAGCCCGGCGAGCGGCTCTCGGTTCCCGTCAAGCACATGACCGGGCGCTACTTCGCGCCGGACTCAGAGCTCGACAGGCTCGAGGCGGGCGAGCGGGTGATCCTGCGCTACGCGCCCGGCCAGAACCCGAACGGCTCGCTCCGCGACATCGCCGGGGTCGCCAACGAGGCCGGCAACGTGATGGGGCTGATGCCGCATCCCGAGCACGCGGTGGACGCCCTGACGGGGTCGACCGATGGGCTGCGCCTGTTCACCGCAGTCGCGAACCGCACCGCGGTGACGGCTTAGCTACCTTGATGGCATGTGCCGAAACATCAGAACCCTCCACAATTTCGAGCCCGCCGCGACCAAAGAGGAGGTCCAGGACGCCGCGCTCCAGTACGTCCGCAAGATCAGCGGATCGAGCAAGCCGTCGCAGGCCAACGCCGAGGCATTCGACCGCGCCGTCGTCGAGGTCACCGCGGCGACCACCCGCCTGCTGGACTCGCTCGTGACGAACGCGCCGCCGAAGGACCGCGAGGTCGAGGCGGCGAAGCGCCGGGCCCGCGCCGCCGAGCGGTTCGCCACCGCCTAGACAGCGCATAACCTGCGGAGTCCGTTGACCCCCTCGGACACCGCGCCCACCAAGCACCGCGAGCTCGGTCTCACCGACCATGAGTTCGAGCTGATCAACGAGCAGCTCGGGCGCGAGCCCAACGACGTCGAGCTGGCGATGTTCTCGCTGCTCTGGTCCGAGCACTGCGCCTACAAGCATTCGCGCAAGCTGCTGCGCCGGCTGCCGACGGAGGGCCCGCGCGTGGTGATGGGCCCGGGCGAGAACGCAGGCGCCGTGGACGTCGGCCGGGGACACTCGGTCGCCTTCAAGGTCGAGTCCCACAACCACCCCAGCGCCGTCGAGCCGTTCCAGGGCGCCGCGACGGGCGTCGGCGGCATCCTCCGCGATGTCTTCGCGCTCGGCGCGCGGCCGATCGCGGTGCTCGACTCGCTGCGCTTCGGCGAGCTCGACTCGGCTCGCTCGCGCTACCTGTTCGAGCACGTGGTTGCGGGCATCGGCCACTACGGGAACTCGATCGGGGTGCCGACCGTTGGCGGCGAGGTCTACTTCGAGGCGCCCTACGAGCAGAACTGCCTGGTCAACGCGATGTGCGTGGGCCTCGCGCGGACGGAGGACATGGTTCGCTCCGCCGCGGCCGGGGTGGGCAACGTGGTCGTCCTGATGGGCGCCTCGACGGGACGCGACGGCATCGGCGGCGCGTCGGTGCTGGCGTCGGCGGAGCTCGGCGAGGGCGACGACGCGAAGCGCCCGAGCGTGCAGATCGGCGACCCGTTCGAGGAGTCGAAGCTGGTCGAGTGCTGTCTGGAGCTCCTCGGTGAGGGGCTCCTGGTCTCGCTCCAGGACCTGGGCGCAGCAGGGCTGACCTCGTCGGCGGCCGAGATGGCTTCCGGTGGTGGCACGGGGATCGACATCGACGTCGCCCGGGTACCCCTGCGCGAAGCCGACATGGAGCCGTTCGAGATCATGGTCTCCGAGTCCCAGGAACGGATGCTGGCGGTGGTCGAGCCGGCGCGGGTGGAGCGGGTGATCGCGATCTGCGAGAAGTGGCAGGTCGGGCCGGCCCCGGTGGGCGAGGTGACCGGCAACGGCCTGTTCCGCGTTCTGAGCGGCGACGACGTGGTGGGCGAGATGCCGATCGCGGCGCTCGTAGACGGCTGCCCGCTCTACGACCTCGAGCCCGCCGAGCCGGAGGGCTGGCTCTACGGCAACACGACGACGCTCCAGTCCGGCGATCCGGCGCAAATCCTCATCGAGCTCCTCGCGGCACCCAACGTCGCCAGCAAGAAGTGGGTGTGGGAGCAGTACGACCCGGTGGTCGGCTCGCGAACGGTCCGCCGGCCCGAGTCGGCCGACGCGGCGGTGCTCAACCTGCCCGAGGCCGGGAACGCGATCGCCGTCTCGATCGACGGCAACGGCCGGCGCGTTGCCTGCGACCCGTACCGCGGAGCGATCGAGGCGGTGCTCGAGTGCGCGCAGAACCTGGCGTGCGTCGGCGCCGAACCGCTCGGGCTGACGAACTGCCTGAACTTCGGCAACCCCGAGAAGCCGGCGGTCGCCTGGCAGCTCGACCGCGCGGTGCAGGGCCTGGCGGACGCGTGCAACGCGCTGAGCATCCCGGTCGTGGGCGGCAACGTCTCGCTCTACAACGAGACCGACTCGGGCCCGATCTATCCGACGCCGGTGGTCGGCCTCGTTGGCGAGCTGCCTGACCCGGAGCGCGCCGGGGGCCTCGCGCTGCGCGACGGCGACTCCATCATGCTCGCCGGGCCATTCGCGCCCTCGCAGGCGGGCTCGGAGCTCGCGAAGCTCCGCGGCGAGCTGGGCCCGGGGCTTCCCGGCGTCGAGGTCGCCGAGCAGGCCGGCGCCCACCGCTTCGTCCGCGAGGCCGTGCGGTCCGGGCGGGTCACCGCGGCGCACGACATCAGCGAGGGAGGCCTCGCCTGCGCGCTCGCCGAGATGGCGATCGCGGGCGGGGTCGGCGCCACCTGCGATCTCGACCCCCTGGTCGAGGCGCGTGGCGCGTCGGGCGAGACGGCGTGCTTCGGCGAGGGGCCGGGTGGCTTCCTGCTGGCGGGGCCGGCGGACGCGCTCGACCCCCTCGTGAGCGAGGCGGACGCGGCCGGTGTCGACCTCTGGCTGTTGGGCACGGCCGGCGGCGATTCAATCGCGATCTCAGCGGCCGAGGTCGAGCTCACCGTGCCGCTTGCCGAGGCCGAGCGAGTTTGGCGTTCGCTTGTCGATCGGTTCGACAGCTGACACCGGCGGCGCGTGATGCGCACGTGTTGACGGTCTACCTTCCGGACGTGGAGCGCGTGGCCTGGACCGACGAGCGTCTCGACGACCTCAGTCGCCGCATTCGCGACCTTCGGCTCCAGATGCGCGGCGGGTTCGATGAGAGCCACCGGCGCATCGACGCGCGCGGCAGCGAGCTTCGCGGTGAGATCGAAGCCCTTCGGATCACGATCCTTCGGACAGGCGGCGGGATCATGGTGGGCCTGGTCGGCGTGATCGCCGCCGTGCTCGTGCGCGGCGCCTGAGCCCACTTCCCAGCCAGGGCCGTAACGGATCGGCGCCTCACTCGACTCAGCTGCATGAGCCGATTGATCTCCGGCCTGGCCGTCGCCGCCGCCCTCGGGATCGGGCTCCTCGTCCTCCAGCGCTGGGTGGCGGAGACGATGGACGCGGCGATCGTGCTCGTGAGCGTCTGGTTCGTGCTCGTCGGAGCGGCCGTGCTGGTCGCGGTGCGGAGGCGCCCGGAGCTGCGCGCCGCGGCGCTCGGGACCTACGCCGCCATCGCCGTCGCCTCGGCCGCGGTCGGCTACTGGACCGGCTTCCGCGACAAGACTGTGGACGAGGACGTCGTCATGGCGACCGTGGCCGCCAGCGGCGCGGAGCGCGACGTCGCCCTCGCGGGCGGTGCGGCCGACCGGCCCGAGCCCAAACCGAACGGCGAGCCAACCGGCCCGGTCAGACTCGCGAGCGGCGAGTTCAGCGGCGCCGACGGGCACGCCGGTAGCGGTGTCGCGACCGTGGTCCGCGACGCCGACGGCGCCCGCACACTGACCTTCACCGAGTTCGACGTGGATCCCGGGGTGAAGGTCGAGGTCTGGCTGACGCGCGACGAGGCGAGCGTGGACGACCGCGTCGAGCTCGGTGGCCTCAAGGGCAACGTCGGCGATCAGCAGTACGCGATCCCGGCCGACGCCGACCTGGGCGCCTACGACACCGTCGTCCTGTACTGCACGCCGTTCACGGTGCGGATCGCCGTCGCGCCGCTCGCCTGATCAGCGACAGGCGGCCCCCGCGCAGTCGCGGAGCTCGTCGAGGCGCGCGGCGAGGTCCCGGGCGACGTCAGCGTGGGCCGGGTCGTCGTGGAGGGACTCCAGCTGGTGCGGGTCCGCGTTCATGTCGTAGAGCTCGCGCTCGACCCCGTGCCCGGTTCGGTGCTCGGCGTACATCCAGTCCGGCGTGCGGACCGCGGTCGACTTGGCGGTCTCGAGCAGGATGTCGCGGTCCGGATCCGGGGCGCCCACGAGCGACAGCAGCGAGATGCCGTCGGGCTGGCGGAGCGGCGTCACGTCGGCCAGGTCGAGGATCGTCGGCGCGAGGTCGATGTTGCCCACGATGCCGTCGTAGGTCGCGCCCTCGGGCAGCCCCGGGCCCGCCATGACCAGCGGGACCTTGACGGCCTCCTCGTAGAGCTGCTCCTTGTGAGCAAGCCGGTGCTCGCCCATCAGGAAGCCGTTGTCGGAGACGAAGACCACCAGGGTGTCCTCGAGCTCGCCGGTCTTGCGAAGCGTGCGCAGCAGGCGCGCGACCGCGTCGTCGACCGAGAGCAGGGCGGCCTGGCGGGAACGATGGCGCCATGTGAGGTCCTTGACCTCGGCCCGGCTGAGCCGCGGCACGTTGCGGACAAACGACGGCTTGTCCGAGACGTCGCGCTCGTCGAACGCGGCGCCCTTGGGCAGCTTCGCCCCGGCGTAGCTACCCCTGTGCCTCGGCGCCGGCCGGGGGTTCCACCGCTCCTCGCCCTGCAGGCTCTCGCCGTGCGGGGCGAAGAACGAGGTCCAGAGGAAGAACGGCTTCGAGCCGGCACTCTTGCTGATGAACCGGGCGCCGCGGCGGGCGACGACGTCGGTCTGGTACTCCCGCGGACTCGAGCCGTACTCGAGCCGCTTGCCGTCCACGTTCATCCGGTAGTCGAAGAGCGTCTGACCCCGGGTCCGAACCGCCCAGTGCGACCAGCCGCTCGGGATCTCGGGGCCCTCGTACTCGTTCAGGTACTTGCCGACCAGGCCCGTGCGGTAGCCGGCGCGCTGGAGCGCGATCGGCAGGCTGCCGGTGTCGTCGTAGGCCCGGTAGCCGCCGCCCTCGGCCCACTCGTTCGACATCACGCCGTGGTTGTGGGCGTACTGGCCGGTGAGGAAGGTGGCGCGCGAGGGACAGCAGAGCGGGAAGGTCGCGAACGCGTTCGTGAACGAGACGCCGCTGGCTGCGAGCTCGCCGCGCACCGTCTTCATCGCGCCGAGCTCGTCCGCCCGCTGGTCGTCGGTCATCACGACGACGACGTTCGGCCGCTCAGCGCTTGCCCGGGCCTCGCGCCGGACGATCGGCGGTGGCGGCACAAGCCGCCACCGCCGTCGTCGCCGCCAGGAGGGCTGCGGTGGCGAGTCTGATCACCGGCCCCCCTTTCCCTGCAGGCGGACGATGCCCGTGTCCAAGCCCCGACCGCGCTTGGCCCATCCTCCGACCACCACGTCGCCCGTCCGGTCGACGGCGATGCCGAGCGCGGTGTCCTCGCCCTTGGCGAGGTCGATCGCGCGGCGGCCGTCGTCCGAGAAGCTCCGGTCGAGCTGCCCGGTAGCGGTCAGGCGCGCGACACCGAAGTCGCGGCCGCGCACCGCGGTCCGGGCGATACCGGCGACGACCAGCTTCTGCCCGGCCAGCGCCAGCGAGGTGGCCTGGTCGGCCCCGTCGACGAAGTCGACCGTCTCCGCGCCGTCACCGGAGAACGAGGTGTCCGGGGTGCCGTCCTCGGCGAAGCGAGCGACCAGGTAGTCGCCGGAGACGGTGCCGGCAACCGCGATGCGGTCGTCGGGCAGCGCCACGACGGCGCGGCCCTCGGGCGCCAGCATGCTGACCAGGAGCCCGTCGTCCGAGAACGAGGAGTCGAGCTCGCCGTCGGTGTCGTAACGAGCGACGGCGAGCGGATCGACATCGCCAAGCTCATCGGCGCTCCCAACGACCAGGATCCTGTCCTCGGAATCGACCGCGACTCCCCAGGCGCGATCCCAATCCTCGTTGAAGTCGGTCGCCTGGCGGCCGTCGCCGGAGAACCCGCTGTCGAGATCGCCGTCGCTGTCGAACCGGGCAACGGCGAAGTCGTAGCCGCGTACGTCGCCCGCGTACACCAGACCCGCGGCCACGATGTCGCCGTCGCTGGTGAGGGCCACGTCGTGTGCGGTGGCGTCGCTGATTCCGGTGCCGAATCCGGTGGTCTGCACACCGTCGCGGTCGAAGCTGCGATCGGGGTTGCCGTTGGGCTTGAAGCGCGCGATCCCGAAGGCTGAATCGGCGGCGCCCGGCAGCAGGGTGAACGAGACGACGATCCGCCCGTTCGGCTGGAGCGCGATTCCGCCGGCGTACTCGTTGCCGGCCAGGTTGACGACGGCGACGCCGTCATCGCCGAACCGGCGGTCCAGGCGCCCGTTCCGCCGCAACCGCATCACGGCGACGGCCGGATCGCCGCCGCGTTCGAGCTGCACGACCGCGAGCACCTTCCGGTCGCTCTGCGTGACGACGTCGGCGACGTGATCGCTGCCACCGACATCGCGCAGGGCCTTGCCGCCCTTGCCGAAGCTGCGGTCGAGGTCGCCGGCAGCGGCGTGCGCATGGGCGGCGCCGAACGCGCCGAGCAGGAGGAGGGACAGGACGAGTGGGACGCGAGCTGTGTTTCTCATACCCCCAGGATCGGGCCGCGGGCACGCCGCGACCACCCACCCTGGGGTTAGACGTCTCTCACCTCCGGCCGCCGCCCGGCGCGCTAGCCGCCGAGCTTGTGAACCTGCGCCTTGAGCCGGTCGATTTGACGCTGCTGGCGCCTGATCGCCGCCATCAGCCGGCGTCCCTCGGCGACGCCCAGCCGTCCGGCCGCGGCGGCGGGTGCAACCCCGAGCTTGCCTTTCGAGTTGACGACCACCGGATTCGCCCCGCTGAGGACGTTACCGTTGATCCCGGCGATGAACGTCGCCGTCTGCGCGCCCGTTCCGATCCGGATCGTCCCCGCGTCCCCGGCCTGGCCGGGGTTGGCGATGTAAACGTTGTTGGAGCCCGTCGTCAGGTTCCCGCCCGCGTTCCTGCCGAGAGCGAGGTTGTTCGAACCGGTGGCGCTGACAAGCGCGTTGCTGCCGGCGGCGACGTTGAAGGAACCAGTCGTGTTCGCAAACAGCGCCTGCGGGCCGGCGGCGACGTTGCTGTTACCGGTCGTGTTCGTCAACAGCGCGGCCCGGCCGGTGGCGACGTTGTCGTTACCGGTCGTGTTCGTCAACAGCGCGGCCTGGCCGGTTGCGACGTTGCCCTCGCCGATGGTGTTGGAGGTCAGCGCGATGCGACCGGTCGCGACGTTGAGGCTGCCGCTGGTGTTGGCGAACAGGGCGCCGGAGCCGGTGGCGACGTTGCTGCTGCCGCTGGTGAGGTTGGGCATCACCGCGCGGGCGAGACCGACGTTCTCGAAGCCGGTGAAGGTCCCGTTGAACAGGGTTTCGCCGGCGGCGACGTTGTCGTTCGCATCGAAGTACACGCTGCCGGTGGCGGCGAGGCTCGTCGACGCGCCAAAACCGGTGCCGAGCGCGAGAGCGACGGCGGTAGCGACGGTCAGCATCCGAGTCCGCTCGCGGGCGGACGGCTTGCGGGGAACGGAACTGTTGGCGGTCATCATCGTGACCCCCCTTTCGTGTTCGGGTTTTGCAGGTCGCGCGGGGTCACCGCGCCGGTTCGGAACGCGCGCTCGGCGAGAGCCACGCGCTTCTGGTTCTGCGGCAGGTCGCCGACCTCGAAGCGCTCGAACAGCGAGCGCAGGTGGGCTTTGACGGCCTCGACGCTGAGATAGAGCTCGTCGGCGATCGCCTTGTTGGTCGCCGGGGCGGCGATGGCGCTGCCCTCGGCGAGCGGCCTGCAGAGGGCAAGCAGGACCTTGCGCTGGGTGGGCGTCAGCTCGGGAGCGGCATCCCCGGCCATCGCGGTCTCGCCGCGGGTCGCCTCGGCGCCCGGCTGGCGGAACAGGACGAGGGTCGAGCCGCAGCGCAAGAGCTCGCCATCGCGCAGGCGGCGCCTCCCGGCGACACGCTCGCCCTCGACGAAGGTCCCGTTGCTCGACAGGCCGTCGTCGACGACCAGCCACTCGCCGCCGAGTGGCCGCAGCTCGGCGTGGAGCAGGGAGACCTCCGGATCCCAGCCGAACCGGACGTCCACTCCCTCACCGCGCCCGATCGTCACGACGCCGTCGTCCCCGAGGGCGTGCAGCACGAGCTCGTCGCTCTCGTCGCGATAGGCCAGGAACGGCAGGCCCTCACGCTCGGCGGCGATCTGCCGCTGCAGCTCGCGCGGCGACGCGTTCTCGGTTGGCGAGCGTCGTTGCACGTCCGGATCGTCGCATCCCACGGACTTAAACTCAGCCCGCGTGAGGGGCGATGGCGGATGAATGACGCGGGCCCAACTCGGCCCACGGGGCCGGATGGGGCCGGCTCCGGGCCCATATCGGGCGGCACGTTCGCCGGGCTCGTCGTCGAGGGCGAGGCCGGGCGCGGCGGCATGGGCGTGATCTACCGGGCACGCGATCCCGAACTCGACCGGGTGCGGGCGCTGAAGATCCTCGCGGCGGAGCGGTCGAACGATCCGGAGTTCCGCGAGCGTTTCCGCCGCGAGTCGCGGCAGGCGGCGGCGATCGAGCATCCGAATGTGGTCCCGGTCTACCGGGCCGGTGAGGAGGACGGGCGCCTGTTCATCGTCATGCGGTTCGTCGACGGGCCGTCGCTTGCCGAGGTGCTCACCGAGCGCGGGCGGCTGCCGCTCGACGAGGTGGTGGAGCTGGTGCGGCAGGTCGGCGCCGGGCTCGACGCCGCCCACGCCGTGGGTCTCGTCCACCGGGACGTGAAGCCGGCCAACGTCATGCTCGAGGGCGAGGGGCCGGCGCGGCGCGCCTTCCTTGGCGACTTCGGGATCAGCAAGCTCATCGAGGCCGGTGCCGAGCTGACCAGCACGGGCCAGTTCGTGGGCACGGTCGACTACGTCGCGCCCGAGCAGCTCGAGGGCGGCAACGCCGATCGGCGCGCGGACGTGTACTCGCTCGCCTGCGTCGCCTTCCACGCGCTCGTTGGCGAGCCGCCGTTCCGCCGCGAGACCCAGCTCGCGACGATGTTCGCTCACGCGAACGCGTCGCGGCCCGATCCGGGCCCCGAGGTCCCGTCGAAGGTGCGCGAGGTCCTGAAGCGCGGGATGGCGGTCAAACCCGACCACCGGCCCGCCTCGGCGGGCGAGTTCGCGGCGGAGCTCGAGCGCGCGGCGGGCTCGGCAAGCGTGGCGAGGACCGAGCGGCTCGCGAAGCCCGGCCGCACGCGCTCATGGCGGCCGGTCGCGGTCGGCCTGGGGGTGCTCGCGGCGGCGGGCGTCGCGCTTGCGCTGCTGCTCGGTGGTGACGATGAGGCGCCCGTGCAGCAGTCGGGGGTCGAGACACGGGATTTCGAGCTCACCGGTCCCCCGATCGACATCACCGTCGGCCCGGGGCGCGTGTGGGCGGCTAGCCCCGCCGACGGGAGCGTGACGGCGATCGCGCTCGACGATCCGCAGCCGGATCCGATCCGGATCGACGGGCAGCCAGCCGCCGTCGCCGTCGGCTACGACTCGCTCTGGGTTGCCGACCGCGAACGGCGGCTCCTGCTGCGGTTCGACCCGGCCACGGGCGAGCGCGAGGCGGAGGTCCAGATTGGGGCCGACCCGACCGACCTGGCGATCGGCTTCGATGACGTGTGGATTGCCCTCGGCGGCGAGGACGAGGTCTGGCGGGTGGACCCCGATCCCGACACGGGCGACGAGCGGGTCGTCGACCGGATCCCCGTGGGCGACCTGCCGACGGCGCTCGCGGTCGCGGAGGACGGGATGTGGGTCGCCAACAGGGATCTTGGGAACGTCTCGTTCATCGATCCAGGCCAGGGGCACACGGTCGGGACGCCGGTTGCCGCCGGGCGGCTGCCGAACGACCTCGCGGTGGGTGCCGGGTCGGTCTGGGTGACCGACAACTTCAACGGCACTGTGATCCGCATCGACGCCGGCACCAGGGAGGTCGATGGCGAGCCGATCGAGGTCGGCCCCCTGCCGCGCGGGGTCGCGTTCGGATTGGGCTCGGTCTGGGTCGCGAACGGCGGCGACGGCACGGTGACCCGCCTCGACCCGGAGAGCGGCGAGGTGGTCGGCGAGCCGGTCGTGGTGGGCGATCAGCCGGCGGGGATCGCGATCGGCCCCGACTCCGTCTGGACCGCCGACTTCGGCTCTTCGACGGTCACCGAGATACGCCCCGAGCCCTAGCGCCGCTGGTACTCGTAGGCGCCGATGTCGTAATTGCCGTTCGGGAAGCCACGGGGAAACCCGCGCTGGTCGACGTGCCGTGGCGCGTAGTAACCCAGCGTCGCGTCGACCGCCGGGCTTCGCCGGCGCAACGGGATCGTCTCCGTCGGGCCGCCATGATCCCCGAGGCGGCCGATCCTCGGCCGCGGCGCGATCTGCTCCCTGCGCCTGTCGAAGCCGGTGCAGCCGGGATCGCTCGAGGTTCGAAGGTTGCCCCCGATCGCGTCGAACGACCCGGCGCACTGCCCGTCCGTGTCGGCCGAGCCCACCTTGTTGAAGGCGAGGAGGGTGTTGGCGATCCGGGTAGGGATCTCGGGATCCGCCGTCGCGACGCCGCCACCGGCGCCGCCGCCCGTACCGTCCGCGTCGGCGCGATTTCGCGCCACCGTCGCGTAGATCACGTTCACCCTCCCGCTGCCGTGCGCGTAGACACCTCCGCCGTCCCCTGCGGCGCTGTTGTGGGCCACGGTGGAGTTGACGACATCGCCCGATTCGGCGCTGATGCCGCCGCCCACCGTTTCGCTGGCGTTCCAGCTCACCGTGGAATCCTCGAAACGGCCCTTGCCGCTGATCGCCGCGGCCCCCGCGGTGTGGCCGGCGTTGTGGGACAGGGTGCTCTTGAACACGCCGAAGTACCCCGCGGAAGCATCGGCGCCTGCCGGGCCGGCGGCGACCGCGATCCCTCCCGCTCCCGACTCGCCGGTGTTGCGGAGCACGCGCGAGCGCCAAAGCGTCCCTTCGTCACCCGCATCGACCGCCCCGTGCGTGGCGCCATGGTTTTGGGCCAGCTTGCTCCCGGTCAGCGAGATGAGTCCGTCGCCGCTGAAGAAGCCGCCCGCCCCGCCCGCGCTCGTGTTGCCGATGATCCGGCTCCGTCTGATGATGAATGCCTGTCCTTGCCGGGCGTTGTCGACACGGGAGCCGAAGACACCCGCCCCGGCGCTGGCCGCAGCCGCCCCGGTCGATGAGTTGCGGCGCAGGACGGTGTCGGCGATGTCCAGTCTCCCGGCTCTGACTCCGCCGGCGACCTCGCCCTCGTTGCCGGCGATTGAGGAGTGCCTGACCACGAGGTCACCGGAGCTGACGTAGATCGCACCCGCGACGGCACCCTCGTTGCGCTTGAGAACGCAATCGACGACCGAGATGGCGTGGCTTGCGGTGATCCCGCCGGCGCCGGTGGCGGAGTCGCCCCCGCTGATCTTCAGCCCCACGAACCGGCTGGGTCCCGATGACTGGTACGCGTGGACTTCGAAGACGCCGTCCGCGCCGCCCCTGACACGCGCCGCGTTGGCCCTGGCAGGCCGCACCACGACCGGGCCCATGATGTCGAGGTCGCCCAACGTCGGAGATGTCAATTCGTAGGTCGCGCCGGATTTGAGAACGATCTCGTCCCCGCCGCTCTTCGCGTTCGCCTTCAGGACCGCCTCGCGCAGCGAGCAATCCTGCGGCTTGCAGCCGTTCGGCTCCGGATCGCCGGTCCGGGTCACGCGGAACGTGTCGGCGTCGCCGGCCGCGGGCGACTGCGCCATGAACACCGCGATGGTGACGGCGGCCAACGCCGAGCGATACGACCTTCGGTGGACCATGCTGCTCAAGCTCGCCCCTCGGCGAGCCCAGGTCAACCATCCCTAGGGTGCGAGGTGCCACACCTTGGGCTCAAGGGATGCATTTCTCGCGCGATCCGGGTCCGGCCCCGCTGCTAGCCTTGCTTCTCAGGCAAACGCCTGCCTCGCAAGTCTCTGAAACGACGACAGCGAAGCCCTCATGAGCTCTTCCACGCGGCCTGAAACGGACCGCTCTCACGATCCCATTTTCGACGAACGGGACGGCCCGCGCGACGAGTGCGGCGTCTTCGGCGTTTACGCGCCCGAGATGGAGGTCGCGAAGCTCGCGTACTTCGCCCTGTACGCGCTCCAGCATCGTGGCCAGGAGTCGGCGGGGATCGCCACCTGCGAGGGCGGGCACATCACGACCCTGCGCGACACCGGCCTCGTCTCGCAGGTCTTCGACGAGCAGAAGCTCCGCGCCCTCGACGGCGACATGGCTATCGGGCACGTGCGGTACTCGACGACCGGCGGCGGCTCGTGGGACAACACGCAGCCGGTCTGGCGCGACGACGGGCGCGAGGTCGCGCTGGCGCACAACGGCAACCTCACGAACGCGGTCGAGCTCTACAACGAGCTGTCCGAGCAGGGCATCCGCTTCCGGGGCACCTCGGACTCGGAGATCATCGCGGCGCTGCTCTCCGTGTGCGAGGAGCGCCCGATCGAGAACGCGGTCGAGGCGGTGATGCCGCGCCTGAAGGGCGCCTACTCGACGGTCGTGATGACTAAGCGCGCGGTCGTCGCGTTCCGCGACCCGCACGGGGTCCGGCCGCTGGCGCTCGGCCAGGTGGGCGACCAGTACTGCGTCGCCTCGGAGAGCTGCGCGTTCGACATCATCGGCGGGAAGTTCCTGCGCGAGGTGCAGCCCGGCGAGCTGATCTCGATCGGCGAGCGGGGCATCGAGACGCGGCAGGTCGTCGAGTCCGACCGCCCGGCGCAGTGCGTGTTCGAGCACATCTACTTCTCGCGTCCCGACACGCGCCTCGAGGGCAAGGTGCTGCAGGAGGTCCGCGGGAAGATGGGCGAGATCCTCTGGCGCGAGGCGCCGGTCGAGGCAGACCTGGTGATCTCGGTCCCGGACTCGGGCAACCCGGCGGCCAACGGGTTCGCGCGCGCCGCGGGGCTGCCGAAGGACGACGGCCTGATCAAGAACCGCTACGTGGCGCGCACGTTCATCCAGCCGGGCCAGGAGCTGCGCAAGCACGGCCTGCGGATGAAGTTCAACCCGCTGCCCGAGATCCTCGCCGGCAAGCGCGTTGTGGTCGTCGACGACTCAATCGTTCGCGGCAACACCACCCGGCAGATCGTCGGCATGCTGCGCGAGGCGGGCGCGAAGGAGGTCCACCTGCGGATCTCGGCCCCGCCGATCCGCAACCCCTGCCACTACGGCATCGACATGTCTACGCGCGAGGAGATGATCGCCCACGAACGGACGGTCGAGGAGGTCGCCAAGGAGCTCGAGGCGGATTCGCTCGCCTACCTCTCGCTCGAAGGGGTCTACGAGGCGGTCGGGACGCCGCGGGCGGTCCATTGCGACGCGTGCTTCACCGGTGACTATCCGCTGGGCCAGGCGGACAACGCGAACGGCAAGTTCGCGCTCGAAGAGATCGCCACCATCCCGGTTCGTTAGTGCCCTCGGACGCGCTACGACGGCACTTCGGGCATCCGGGCTTCCGCCCCGGGCAGCGCGAGGCCGTGGAGGCGGCCATGGCGGGGCGCGACGTGCTGCTGGTGATGCCCACCGGCGCGGGCAAGTCGCTCTGCTACCAGCTCCCGGCGCTGGAGGACACGGAGCGGCTGACGCTGGTCGTCTCGCCGCTCGTCTCGCTGATGCAGGACCAGGTGGAGGGTCTCGGCGACCGGGCCGAGCTGGTGAACGCCCAGCGCGACAGCGCGCAGAACGCGGAGTCGGTGCGGCGGGCGCTGGCCGGCGAGGTGAGCCTGCTCTACGTGGCGCCGGAGCGGTTCTGGACGCCCGGGTTCGGCGAGCAGCTGAAGGGCCGGATCGGGATGTTCGTGGTGGACGAGGCGCATTGCGTCAGCCAGTGGGGACACGACTTCCGGCCTGAGTACTTCCGGCTCGGTGACGTGGCGCAGCGCCTCGGCGCGCGGTCGATCTTCGCCGCGACTGCCACCGCCACGCCGCGCGTCGCGGTGGACATCGTCCGCCGGCTCGGTCTGAGGGATCCGGTCCGGATCGCCACCGGGTTCGAGCGGCCGAACCTTTCGTACGACGTCGTGCCGGTGCGGGGCGATCGCGGCCGCGAGAACGCGCTCTTGGCGCTGCTGGCGGAGCCCGGGGCCCTGCCGGCCATCGTCTACTCGGGCACCAGGAAACGCACCGACGCGACGGCCGCGCGGCTCAGCCGGGAGCTGGGGCAGCCGGTGCCGGCCTACCACGCGGGTATGGAGCGCGCGCCGCGAGCCGAGGCGCAACGGGCGTTCATGACGGGCGGGGCGCCCGTTGTGGTGGCGACCAACGCATTCGGCATGGGCGTCGACAAGGCGGACGTGCGCACCGTGGTGCACGAGGCGGTGCCCTCCTCGCTCGAGGCCTACTACCAGGAGGCCGGGCGCGGCGGCCGCGACGGTCTGCCGTCGCGCTGCGTGCTGCTCGCGAACGCGCAGGACAAGGGCCTGCACGTGTTCTTCATCAACCAGACCGAGGACCCGGACGCGAAGCGCCATCGGTGGGCGCAGTACCGCGCGATCTGGGGCTACGTCGACGGCGAGGGCTGCCGGCGGGCGGCGATCCTGAAGCATTTTGGCGACCGCACGGAGCCGCATGCGGAAGGGCGGTGCTGTGACGTCTGCGACGGCCCGTTGGCGATCGCGGCAGCGCCGGCGCCGAAGGCCCGCGCCACCGGGGACGGTGACGTCCGGTCGGCGATCCTTGCGGTCGTCGAGTCCGCCTCGCCCGCCGTCGGCAGGACGCGGACGGTCGAGATCCTGCGCGGCGGGCGCAGCAAGGTCGTGCAGAAGTACGGGTACGACGAGCTGCCGGGCTACGGCGAGCTTGGCGATTGGCGGGCGGACGATCTGCTGGCCGAGGTCGACGCGCTGATCGCCGCCGGCGCGCTGGAGTCGACCGGCGGCCGCTTCCCGAAGCTGGTGGTGACGGAGGCCGAGGCGGCGTGAGCCTTCGGCTCGCCGTGCTCGCCTCGGGCGGCGGCACGAACCTGCAGGCGATCCTCGACAAGGTCCACGGCCGGGACGGGGTCGAGGTTGTGGGGGTGGCGTCGGACAAGCCCGGCGCGAAGGCGCTCGAGCGGGCGCAGGGGGCCGGGGTGGATACCGAGGTGTTTCCTGCCGAGTCGTTCGACGGGCGCGAGGCTCGTGACGAGGCGCTCGGCGACTGGCTTGCCGAGCGCGACGTCGGCCTGGTGGTGCTCGCCGGCTACATGCAGCTGCTCTCGCCTCGGTTCATCGGGCGGTTCGAGAACCGGATCATCAACGTCCATCCGGCGCTGCTGCCGTCGTTCCCCGGGCTGGACGCGGTCGCGCAGGCGCTCGCGCACGGCGTCAAGGTCACGGGCGTCACGGTCCACTTCGTCGACGAGGGAGTGGACACGGGGCCGATCGTCCTCCAGCGCGCGATCCCGGTGCCCGCGGATCGCAGGTGGGACACGCTGGAGACGGAGATCCACGCCGTGGAGCACGAGCTGCTGCCCGAGGCGATCCGCCTGATCGCGGCTGGGCGGGTCTCGTTCGACCCGGCGAATCCCCGGCTCGTGCTGATCGACAATTAGACTCGGCTCGATGTCGGAGCGGTTGGTGCAGGAGGCCGAGGCCACGGAGGGCGGAGCGCCTCCGGCCGGCGAACCGGTGCGCGTCCGCCGCGCCCTGATCTCCGTCTCCGACAAGACCGGGGTCGTCGATTTCGCGAGGGGCCTGAGCGAGATGGGCGTCGAGCTGCTGTCCACGGGAGGGACGGCGTCGGCGATTCGCGACGCCGGGCTGGAGGTGACGGACGTCGCCGAGTTCACCGGCCAGGAGGAGATCCTCGGCGGACGGGTGAAGACGCTCCACCCACGGCTGCACGCGGCGCTGCTCGCGAAGCGGGACGACCCCGAGCACATGGCGACGCTCGCGGCGGAGGGGATCGAGCCGATCGACCTGGTCTGCGTGAACCTCTATCCGTTCCAGGAGACCGTGGCGAGGCCCGACGTGACGGAGGCGGAGGCGGTCGAGAACATCGACATCGGCGGCCCGACGATGATCCGCGCGGCGGCGAAGAACCACCACTCGGTCGCGGTCGTGGTGCGGCCGGAGAGCTACGACGCGGTGCTGGCCGAGCTCGACGCCAGCCAGGGGGCGATCTCCGAGGAAACGCGGCATTGGCTCGCGAACGAGGCGTGGGCGGACATCGCGAACTACGACGCCGCCATCTCGCGCTGGTTCGGGCTGCGATACGAGGCGTTCCCGCAGCATTGGGTCTTCAAGTTCGAGAAGTTCCTCGACCTCTCGTACGGCGAGAACCCGCACCAGAAGGCGGCGCTGTACGTCGAGTCGGGGACCCGCTCGCACGTCCTCGGGCGCGTGTCGAAGCTCCACGGGCGCGCGCTGTCCTTCAACAACGTGCTCGACCTGGACGCGGCGACGAAGCTCCTTGCGGAGTTCGAGGAGCCGGCGGCGGTGATCGTCAAGCACAACAACCCGTGCGGGGCGGCGATCGGCGCGACCGTCGCGGAGGCGTACGAGAAGGCGCTCGCGTGCGATCCGCTGTCGGCGTTCGGCGGCGTGATCGCGCTCAACCGGCCGGTGGACCGTGCGCTCGCCGAGCGACTGCACGAGAACTTCATCGAGGTGCTGGTCGCGCCCGAGTACGACGAGGACGCGATGGCGGTGCTGACTCAGAAGGAGGCGATCCGGATCCTCCACAACACCGAGCAGCGCGGCCCCGAGCCGCGCGAGCGCGACCTGAAGCGCGTGCGCGGTGGGCTGCTGGTGCAGACGCCGGACCTGCTCGAGGAGACCCGCGAGCAGATGGAGGTGGTCACGCAGGCGCAGCCGAGCGAGGACCAGTGGCGTGACCTGCTGTTCGCGTGGAAGGTCGCCAAGCACGTGCGCTCGAACGCGATCGTCTTCGCGCGCGACGGCGCGACGAGGGGGATCGGCGCCGGTCAGATGAGCAGGGTGGACTCGGTCCGGATCGCGGTCGAGAAGGCCGCGGATTCGTTCCCGGACGACCCGGAGCCGCTGGCCGGCAGCGCCGTGGCCTCCGATGCCTTCTTCCCGTTCGCGGACGGGCCGCAGGGCGCGCTCGACGCCGGCGCGACCTCGGTCATCCAGCCGGGCGGGTCGAAGCGCGACGCCGAGGTGACCGCCGCGGTCGACGAGCGCGGCGGAGCGATGGTCTTCACACGCCGCCGCCACTTCCGGCACTGAGCGGCAGCGGCCGCTCAGTCACCTCCGAAGCACGCTCCGGGTGGTGGACTCGGGATCAGACCAGATTCGATCTCGCCGTGGCAGTTCGCGCAGACGAGCACACACTTGGCTATCTCCGCACGACACGCCGCGATTGACTTGCCGACCCCTGAGTTCACCGCGAAACGCTTCGTAGACGGATTGACGTGATGAAAGTGCAGGTTGATCTGCGCTCGGTGGTATCCGCACACGGCACAGCGACCGCCAGCCTCCTCCACGAGGATGCTCCGGACTTTCTGATGACGCCGCGTCACGGCTTCGCCGACGCAGCGGACACAACGCCAGCGTTCGTTCGCGCCCGTGCCGTAGAGGCCGAAGTACACAACCCCGTGGTGCCGGCACTCCCGCAGCTCGCGCGGCCGCTTGCCTCGTCCGGGAGGACGGCCGCTTCGTGGGACGAGCGGGTCGGGTGCCGGGGGGCGTTTGCGAGCCACGAACATATGTTCGCTCGCCAGACGGCAAATTCAAGAGTCTAGGACGAGAAGTCACACTCTTGACACAGTGCCCCCGGTGGGACTCGAACCCACAATCTCAGCCGTTAAAAGCGGCGTGCGTTAGCCAATTACGCTACGGGGGCGCACCAATCGTAGGCGCTGTCACCTGCACGCCCTCGGGTCGTGTTGAATGACCGCATGCGCGTCTCCGCCAAGGCCGACTACGCCGTTCGCGCGGCGGTCGAGCTGGCGACGGCGGCGCGGGACGAGCCGGTGAAGGGCGAGGCGATCGCCGCGGCGCAGGACATCCCGCTGCGGTTCCTGGAGAACATCCTCACCGAGATGCGTCAGCAGGGGCTGGTGCACAGCCGGCGCGGCGCGGAGGGCGGGTACTGGCTCGCCCGAACGCCCGACGACATCACGATCGCCGAGGTTGTCCGCTCGGTCGAGGGACCGCTGGCGTCCGTGCGCGGCGAGCGCCCCGACCAGCTCGCCTACCGCGGCTCCGCCGAGCCGCTGAAGGGCGTCTGGGTCGCCCTGCGCGCAAACATCCGCAGCGTGCTGGAGACGGTCACCCTTGCCGACGTCGTCGCCGGCGCTCTGCCCGATCCCGTGCGCGAGCTCGCCGAGCATCCTGACTCGGCGCTCGATCGCTAGACCCGGCGGCGCCGTTCGCCACACCAACCCCCGCCGGGTGATGTGGCGAGCGCCGCCGCCGGATCAGGCCTGCCTTCCGCGCCTCGCCCTCCATCTGCTTCCAGGTCGCACCAAGGACCATGCCCAGGAAGGCGAAGATCAGCGCGAACAGCGCCCAGGCTGCGATCTCGTACAGCTCCATGGCTGGCCCGGCTTACGCCAGGACGAGCTCCTCCGTCCGCGGGCCCGTCTCGTCGAACACCTTCTTGCGCGAGGGCCGCACGTAGACGATCTGCTTCTCGACGAGCTCGAGCTCCTCGGCCTGCGCGCGGGTCAGCTGCGCCCACAGCGCCTCGCCCTCGGCCAGCTCCAGCTCGACGCGCACCTCGAACCCGAGGTGCACGATCCGCTCGATCATCGCCTCGACCGCGCCCTCCTCGGGGATGTGCTGAATCACGAGGTCGTGCGGGCGGATGAATTCCTGGCCGACTCGGTTGACCGGGCCGATGAAGCCCATCACGAACTCCGTCTTCGGGTGCTCGTAGAGGTCGCGCGGGCCGCCCGCCTGCTCGACCGCGCCGTCGTTCATCACCACGATCTGCTCGGCGACGTCCATCGCCTCCTCCTGGTCGTGCGTGACGAAGATCGTCGTCACGTGGACCTCGTCGTGAAGGCGGCGCAGCCACGCGCGCAGCTCCTCGCGCACCTTGGCGTCGAGCGCGCCGAACGGCTCGTCCAGCAGCAGCACCTTCGGCTCGACCGCGAGCGCCCGCGCCAACGCCATCCGCTGGCGCTGGCCGCCGGAGAGCTGTGACGGGTACCGGTCGATGAAGCCCTCGAGGTGGACCAGGCGCAGTAGCTCGCGCACCCGCTCCTCGATGTCGTTCTTGTCGTGCTTGCGGATCTTGAGCCCGAACGCGACGTTGTCGCGCACCGTCATGTGCTTGAAGGCCGCGTAATGCTGGAAGCAGAAGCCGACGTGGCGGTCCTGTACCGCGACCTGCGTCATGTCCTGGCCGGAGATGAGCACGCGGCCCGAATCCGGCTTCTCGAGGCCGGCGATGACGCGCAGCAGCGTCGACTTGCCCGAGCCCGACGGGCCCAGCAGCGCGGTCAGCGAGCCGTCGGGCACCTCGATCGAGACCTCATCGAGGGCGACGAAATCACCGAACTTCTTGGTTGCGTTCTCAACGACGATGCTCATGCGGGTTCCTCCTGGGTCTTTCCGAGGGTCACGGGCGACACGACCTTCGAGTCGCGCTTGCGGACAAGGTTCATCGCGAACAGCGTCGCGAGGGCGATCAGTGCGAGGACGAGAGCCGCCGCGTAGGCGCCGGACACGTTGAACTTCTCGAACTCCTTCTGGACGAACAGCGGCAGCGTCTCGGTTTCACCCGAGATCCGGCCCGAGACGATCGACACCGCTCCGAACTCGCCGAGTGCCCGCGCCGTCCCGAGGACGACGCCGTACGTGACGCCCCAGCGGATCGCCGGCAGGGTGATGCGCCAGAACGTCTGCCAGCCATTCGCGCCAAGTGTGCTCGCGGCCTGTTCCTGGTCCTCGCCGATCTCGCGCAACACCGGTTCGACCTCGCGCACCACGAACGGCAGCGAGACGAACATGGTTGCTAACGCCATGCCGATCGGCGTGAAGATCACGCGTATCCCCTGGTCGAGAAGCCAGCCCCCGAACCAGCCGTCGAGCGACCCGTAGACGAGGATCAGGGAGAGCCCGATGACCACGGGCGAGATCGCGAACGGCAGGTCGATCAGCCCGTTCAAGAAGGCCTTGCCGCGGAAGTTGTGGCGGACGAGCACCAGCGCGCAGGCGACGCCGAAGATCGTGTTGAGCGGGATCGCGATTGCCACCATCACGAGCGTGAGCCAGAATGCGTGCTGCGCCTCCGGCGTCGTCAGCGTGTCGAACACGTTCCCGGCGCCGTCCTCGAACGCCTTGAAGACGATCACGATCACCGGAATGATCAGGAGGATCGAGAGATAGCCGAGGGCAAGCGAGCGCAGGCCGACGCGAGCGCCGCGCCCGCCACGGACGATGTTCCGACTGGATGGGCTGTCGATCGAGCTGGCGCTCATCCCTTGACCGACCTCCTCCCGAACCAGCCGATGAGGAAGAGCACGGCGACGGAAACGGTCAGCAGCACGACTGATACGGCGGCGGCGGCGGTCTCGTTGCCGGCCTCGATCTGCTTGAAGATGAATACCGAGGCGACCTCGGTCTCGAAGGGGATGTTGTTCGTGATCAGGATCAGGGATCCGAATTCGCCGATCGCCCTGGCAAACGCGAGCGCCGCGCCGGCCGTGATCGCCGGGGTCAGGTTCGGCAGCACGACCCTGCGGAAGATCGTCAAGGGGCCGGCGCCGAGCGACGCTGCGGCCTCCTCCATGTCCTGGTCGAGCTCTATCAGGGTGGGCTGAACTGCACGCACCACGAACGGCAGCGTCACGAACAGCAACGCCATGATCACGCCAACCCGCGTCGCCTGGACACCGCTGATACCGAGCACGCCGGTGTCGCCGTAGAGGGCCAGAAGAGTCAGGCCCGCGACGATCGTCGGCAGCGCGAACGGCAGGTCGATGATCATGTTCAAATACCGCTTGCCGCGGAACTCGTCGCGGACGAGGACCCAGGCGATGATCGTCCCGAACACCGCGTTGATGGCGACGACGGCCAGCGACGCGAAGAACGTCAACTCCATCGCGGCCACTGCCTGCTCGGACGAGATGGCGTCCCAGAAGCTGCTCCAGCCGTCCTCGAACGACCGCGACACCACCGCCGCAATCGGCAGCAGCACCATGATCGAGAGGTAGCCGGCTACGAGGCCTCTGGTGAGGCCGGGGCCCCCGAGGCGGATCCCGGGAAGGGTCCGCCTCGGGGGGGTTTGCGCTTGTACGGTCCCGGCTTCCACGGTTACTCCGTTGCGACTCCGAGCTCACGCTCGATCTCGGCGACCTTGCCGTTCTCCGGATCGAAGAACTCGGTGGCAACGGTCTCCCAGCCGCCGAGCGACTCGATGTCGAACAGGCCCGGAGGCTCCGGGAACTGGTCCGCGAACTCCGCGGCGACCGTCTCGTTGACCGGGCGGTAGCCGTTCTCGGCGAACACCGTCTGGCCCTCCTCGCTGAAGAGGAAGTCGAGGAACGGCTGCGCCGATTCGGACGCGTCTTCCGTGATCACCGCGATCGTCTCGATCTTGATCGTGTCGTCGGGGACGACCAGGTCCAGCTCCTCGCCGGCCTGCTGCGCTCCGATGACCTCGTTCTCGTACGAGATGATCACGTCGCCCTGTCCGCCGAGGAACGTGTTGAGCGAGTCACGCGCGCTCGCGTCCTGGACGACCGTGTTGCCGAGGACCTGGCCCACGAACTCGAGGGCCTCGTCCTCCGAGGCGCCGTTCTCGAGCGCCTGGCCGTACGCGGCCATGATGTTCCAGCGGGCGCCGCCCGAGGTGAACGGGTTCGGGGTGATCACCTCGACGTCGTCGCGGATCAGGTCTTCCCAGTCCTGGATGTCCTTCGGGTTCCCGGGACGGACGCCGAACGAGACGACCGACGTCTGGACGACGCCGCCGTTCTCCTCGGTCTCCGCGTAGTCGGGAGCCACCAGGCCGGCGTCGACGATCCGGGTGATGTCCGGCTCGATGGGCAGGTGCACGACGTCGGCGGGCTGGCCCGCCTCGACGGCGCGCGACTGGTCGCCCGATGAGCCGAAGGAGGCCGAGAAATCGACGCCCTCGCCCTCAGGTGTGGCTTCGAAAGCGGGAATCAGGCCCTCCTCATACGCCGTCTGCGGCGTCGAGTACGCGATCAGATCGATGCTTCCGCCAGAACCGCCGTCGCCCCCATCGTCGTCGTCGGAACCGCCGCACGCGGCGACCCCGACCGGAAGGACGAGCAGCGCCAATCCCGTGGCGAACTTGCTCTTCATCGAGTGCATAATGACAGTTTCTTACCTTTCTCGATTGGTTTAGTTGAGAAACGGTCGGGCAGAGTAGCAGAAGCCCCCCAATCCGATCGGGAATGAGGTCTTTACTCGCGCGGGGTCTACGATCCTGAGGCGATGGGCTTCGACGTCCTCTACCACCCGGTCGAACAGCTCGACGGCGCGCTCAGCACCCTCTTCGAAGGGGCGGGCCCGCTGGTTGCGATCGGCCTCGCCCTTCTCCTCGGTCTGCGCCACGCGTCCGACCCGGATCACCTCGTCGCCGTCAGCTCGCTCGTCGCGTCGGACAACGCGGGCACGCGCGAAGCCGCCCGGCTGGGCACCTGGTGGGGCGCGGGCCACGCGATCACGCTGCTCGCGGTCGGACTGCCGCTGATCGCACTGGAGTCCGGGCTGCCCGGCTGGCTCGAAACGGGAGCCGAACGAGGAGTCGGCGTGGTGATCCTGGTACTCGCCGCCCGCGTGCTCTTCAAGTGGCTTCGGGACGGCGGAGAGCGCGGATCCGTCCCGACCCGCCGGCCGCGAGAGGCGTTCGGGATCGGCGTGCTTCACGGCCTCGCCGGCTCCGGGGCGGTCGCCCTGCTTCTGATCGCGGCCCTGCCGACCCAGCTCGAAGCCGCGGCCGCGCTCGCGGTCTTTGCGCCGATGTCCGTGATCTCGATGACCGCCTGCACCGCCGCTTGGGCCTGGGTCTTCACCCGCCCAGCGCTTACCCCTGTTTACGGCTCCCTCATGCTGCCCGCCCTCGGTTCGTTCGGCCTGCTGTTCGGCGCCTGGTACGCGGGTCTGGCATGAGGGTCTCCGCCAAGGCCGAGTACGCGGTCAGGGCGGCCATGGAGCTGGCCGCCGCCGAGCGGGATGTGCCCGTGAAGAAGAGCGCGATCGTGGCCGCGCAGCGGATCCCGCCGAAGTTCCTGGAGAACATCCTGGGTGAGCTCCGGAACGCCGGCCTCGTCGAGAGCCAGCGCGGCTCCGACGGCGGCTACTGGCTCGCGAAGCCGGCCGGCGAGATCACCGTCGCCGACGTCATGCGCGCGGTCGAGGGGCCGCTCGCAAGCGTTCGCAACCACCGGCCCGAGACGATGGAGTACGAGGGCCTCGCCTCACCGCTCCAGCAGGTTTGGGTGGCGCTTAGGGCTTCGATACGCGACGTCCTCGAGGCGGTCACCCTGGCCGATCTCGTGAGCGGCAAGCTCCCGAAGGAAGTCGTGCGGATCACGAAGCCGCCGGAGGCCTGGATCAGCCAGTAGCGAGGTGGTCGAGCGCGGGGCGCGCCCGCGCGAGCCACGCTCCGACGATCGCCCCCGGGTTCAGGAGGCGCGCCTCGAGCGCGAACAGCGACGGGGTCGGGCACGACGCTCCCAGCTCGACCAGCAGCGGGCGCAGGTGGACGTCCGCCGCCAACGCGTGGCGCGGGGTGCGCGCCACCATCACCGGGATTGCCACCACACCCGCCAGCGCCCGGTCGGGCAGGGCATCGAGGAAGAGCTTGGTCAACCCCGTGTAGCTGCCGCGTCGGACCGGCGATGCAACGATCGCCAGCTCGGCGCCGGTGAGCGCCGCGAGAGCCTCATCGGGCGGGCGCCTCCCCCATTCGCCGCCGTCCGGAGCACCGAGCTCGATCAGCCGCCAGCTTGCGTCGGAGCGCGATTCACCGGCGATCTCGCGGGCGAGCCGCACCGCCACCGCCGATGCGAGCGCGGCCGTGCGCGAGTGCGCCCGCGGATCGCCCACCAGCGCCACCACACGGTGGTGCTCCGTCCGCGCCGGCTCGATCCCGAGACCCGCCTTGACCAGCATCGTGTCGCTCATCGGATTCTTCTCCATCCACAATGTCTATCAAATTGATAGAGAATGGGCTCGCGAGGGACGCAGGGTTGCGGCGGCTGCGATCCTTCTCCCGTGCTCTTCCGCCAAGTCATCCACGAGGATCTGGGCTGCGCCTCGTATCTCGTGGGCGACGTGCGAGCGGGTGTCGCCGCGGTGGTGGACCCGCAGTGGGACATCGCGCCCTACCTGCGCCTGTCCCGCCTGCATGGCGTGCGGATCGAGCATGTGATCGAGACGCACAACCACGCCGACCACGTCTCCGGCCACGGCCGGCTGGCGCGGGCCACCGGCGCCACGATCCACATCAGCCCCCTGGCCGATGCCGAATACCCCCACGAGGCTTTCGGCGACGGCGACATCCTCAGCCTCGGGGACGTCGAGGTCGAGGCGGTGGCGACGCCTGGCCACCGCCCCGAGCACACCTCGCTGCTCCTGCGCGACCGGGGCCGGGGCGGGACGCCGTGGGCCGTCCTGACGGGCGATTCGCTGTTCGTCGGGGACGTCGCCCGGCCCGACCTGGCGATCGAACCGCGCGAAGGCGCTCGCGAGATCTTCGCCTCGCTGCACGACCGGCTGTTCACGCTGCCGCCGAGCGTCGAGGTCTGGCCGGGCCACCTCGGCGGCTCGACCTGCGGCAGCGCCGGCATCGATCACAAGACCAGCTCCACGATCGGCTTCGAGCGCGAGCACAACCGCGCGGCGGGCTTCGAGCGGGTCGACGACTTCGTCGAGGACGCCGTCGCCGGCCTGGGCGATCCACCTCCGAACGTCGAGCACGTCGTCGCCATCAACCGCGGCCCGCTGGTCGAGGAGCTGGGCGCGCCCGCGCCGCTCTCGCCGCGCGCGGTCGAGGTCGCGATCGCCGACGGGGCGCTGCTGGTCGACGCGCGCACCAACGAGCAATTCGACGAGGCCCACATCCCGGGGGCGATCTCTGCCTCCGCCTACGACACCGGCTTCGCAACCAAGGTCGGTCGCGTGGCGTCGCCCCATGTCGAGCTGATCGTCGTCGCGGCCTCCGACGGCTACGAGCTGGAGGCGGCCGACCTCCTCGCCTCGATCGGGCTGCGCGTGCGGGGATTCCTCGCGGGCGGCATGACCTCGTGGCGATCGGAGGGGCGTCCGGTGCAGCGCCTCGAGTTGATCGACCCAACCACGCTCGCCGAGCGCCTGGAGGACGGCGACGCGCCCCTGGTCCTCGACGTCCGCGATGCCGACGAGTTCGCGCGGGGGAGGATCCCCGGGTCCGTCCACATCCCCTATGGCCAGCTGTCCGGGCGCATCGGGGAGCTGCCCGCCGATCGGGCGATCGCGACGGTGTGCAGCGGCGGCAAGCGCTCCGGTCTCGCCGCGTCGATTCTCCAGCGCGAGGGCTTCGAGCGGATCGCCCACGTCGGCCACGGCGGCGTCGGCACCTGGCGTGCCGCCGGCCGTCCGGTCGAGACGGACGGCTAGTCGTCGCAATGGCACGCCCCGCCTGTCGGCCGACCGGCGCGCGCCGCGCCGGCTTCGGCTAGAACAGGGCGCGATGCCCCTGCACCCAGCCGAGAACCGCGGCTACCGCGAGCTCTTCCTGACGGCGCAGGAGGCACAGACCCGCCTCTCCCGGCTGGCCGAGCACCTCTCCGACGACGCCCGCGCTGCCGTCGAGAAGGCGGACGCGGCGCTGAGCGAGCTGCTGGACGAGCTGAAGCCCGCACTCGCCCGCTACGACCTGCACGCCGAGCTCGCCGCCCGCGGCGGCGGCGCCCGGATCGGCATGGTCCGCGCCGCGATCCTCGACCGCTTCCTCGAGCGCAACCAGGCGCTGCGCTTCGCCGTCGACGACCTCGAGCACGTCACCACCCTGCTCGCCTACCTCGCGAGCGTTTCGGCCACCCGCCGCGCGACGAAGCTCACCGAGCTCTGCCAGACCTGGGAGCGCAAGATGCGCCGGCACGTGACCGCGGTGCGGAAGGCCGCGGTGGAGCTGGCCTCCGACCCCGACTCGGCGATCGAGCCGCTCGACCCCTCGCCCGTGGGGAAGGTCGCGCACGCCACCGCGGTGGCCGCCGGCACCGCCGGCGAGGCGATCGACCGTACCGCGGCGCAGACGCAGAGCAAGGCCGCCGCCACCCGCAAGGGCATCTTCCGCCGCCGCCAGACGACGAGCAGCTAGCGGGCGGCTAGAGCTCCGGCAGGCCGTCGTCGGCGGTCGAGGCCTCGGCGTGCAGGCGCCGCGGGATGCGGCCCGCGCTTCGTGCGGCGTAGCCGGCTTCGACCGCGTGGCGCATCGCAATCGCCATGCGCTCGGGATCGGCGGCGCGTGAGACCGAGCTCGCCAGCAGCACGCCGTCGCAGCCGAGCTCCATCGCGAGCGTGGCGTCGGACGCGGTGCCGATGCCGGCGTCCAGGATCACCGGGACGGTGGCCTGCTCGACGATGATCCGCAGCGCGTACGGGTTGCGGATGCCGGCCCCGGACCCGATCGGCGAGCCGAGCGGCATGACCGCGGCGCAGCCGGTTTGCTCGAGGCGGCGGGCGAGCACCGGGTCGTCGTTCGTGTAGGGCAGCACCGTGAAGCCGTCGGCCACCAGGGTCTCGGCCGCCGCGACCAGCTCCACGGCGTCCGGGAGCAGCGTGCGGTCGTCGCCGATCACCTCGAGCTTGATCCAATCGGTCGCGAAGGCCTCGCGCGCCAGCTTCGCGGTCCGCACGGCGTCGCGCGCCGTGTAGCAGCCGGCAGTATTGGGCAGCGCGAACAGGCCCAGGCGGTCGAGCACGTCCACCACCGAGCCCTGCGCTGTCGGGTCGACCCGCCGCAGCGCGACGGTGACGATCTCCGTGCCCGACGCCGCGATCGCCCGCTCCATCTGCTCGAGCGACCGGAAGCCGCCGGTGCCGACGATCAGCCGCGAGCGCCACTCTCGTCCGCCCAGCGTCCAGGTCGCCGCCGCGGCCCGGCTATCCACCCTGGACGGCACGTACCACCTCCACGGACTCGCCGTCGCGCAACCCCCGCTCGTCCCATTCGCCCCGCGGCACGACCTCGCCCTCGATCGCCACGGCGACGCCCCGGGCGCCGGCCTCGACCCCCGCGGCCGCGACCACGTCCGCGACCGTCGCGTCCGGCGCGAGCTCGAGCGACTCGCCGTTCAGCGTCAACTTCATCGGCCGGCTCCGACGGCGTCCGAGGAGAATCGCGCGGGGGCGGCCACCGCAAGCTCGGGCGGGAGCGGCTCGTCGCACAGGGCAGCGGCCACCCCTTCCGCGGTGAGCGGCGCCAGCAGGATCCCGTTGCGGAAATGTCCGGTGGCGAGGAGCAGCCCATCGATGCCGCCGGGGCCCACCAGGGGCGCGTTGTCCGGGGTCGCCGGCCGGAGTCCCGCGACCGCGCGCTCGAGCTCGAGCTCGGCTACGTCGGGGAGCACCCGGTAGGCCTCGCGCAGCAGCTCGTGGACGCCGCCCGCGGTGACCCGGGTGTCGAACCCCAGCTCCTCGACCGTGGCGCCGGCGACCAGCCGGCCGTCGGCACGCGGCACCAGATACACGCGTTCGGTCACGACGATCCGCGCCGCGACCGGGCGATCGGCCGGCCCGCGCAGCGTCAGGATCTGCCCCTTCACCGGTCGCACCGGCGGGAGCGCGCCCTCCGGCAGCCAGCTCGCGCTGCCCGACCACGCGCCCGCGGCCAGCACCGTCGTGGCCGCGAGGTGGCGTTCGCCTTCGGCGGTCACGACGCCGGCGAGACGGTCATCGTCGCCGACCGCGCCCGTCACCTCGGCGCCCGCGACGATCTCGACGCCCGCACGCTCGGACGCCTCGCGGAGCGCTACGACGAGGGCGCCCGGATCCACCCCGGACTCGTGCGGCGCGTGGACCCCGCCGAGCACCGAGGGATGCAGGCCGGGCTCGAGCGCGCGGCAGCCGCCGGGGTCGAGCCACTCCGCCTCGAGGTCGAGCGAGGCCATCAGGTCGTGGCGGCGCCGCAGCTCGGCGGCCTCGTCGCGGTCGAGCGCAACGTGGAGGGCGCCACCCCCGAGGTACCCGCTGTCGGATCCGCTCGCGGCCGCGAGGTCGGCCGCGAACCCGGGCCACAGCGCGTGCGACGCCAGGGCGGCGTCGAGCAGGCGCTCCTCGCCCCAGGTCGCCTCCCCCACGGGGGCGAGCATCCCGGCGGCGACGCCCGAGGCGCCCGCGCCCGGCTGGTCGCGTTCGAGCACGCGAACACGCAGCCCACGCTGTGCCGCGCGCCAGGCGCACGCGAGGCCGATCGCGCCGGCGCCCACGACCACCGCGTCGAGTGCTCGGTCTTTCGCTACGTCACTCACTGGATACCTCCGCCGGCATTACCCGGTTCAGGTTCAGACGGTCGGCGGCCAGGTGCCGCCCTCTCAGCCCTTGGGTTGGGCTCCCGTTACGCCACTGAGGGTACCCGCCTCCGCGATACTGCGCGCGTGGCTGACCCGAGGGTCGAGACGATCGAGCGGTTCGCGGCGGCGATCAACGCCGGGGACCTCGATGCCATCGTCGCGCTGATGACCGAGGACGTCGTCGGGGATTGGACGAACTCGATCTCGCCGTATTCGGGACTGAAGCGGGGCCGTGCCGACGCCCGCGAGTTCTTCGTCCTGCAGTGGGATTCGTTCTCGGACATGCGCTGGTCTACACATCGCTGGAGGACCTGCCCGGCGGGCGAGTCCTGCTCGGGACCCGGGTGCTCGCGAAGGGCCGGTCGAGTGGGCGTGGACATCGACGCCAGCGGGGCGCTGATGGTCGGCTTCGAGGGCGAGCTGATCGCCTGGGCCAAGCTCTTCCAGTCGCTCGACGACGCGCACCTCTACGTGCGCCGCGAGCGGCTTGCGGGCGCGCGCCTTTACTTCGTGTGCGAGGGCCGTCCGGCCGGCGGCGATCCGGAGCCGCTCCTGGACGCCGCCCTTCGCGGCGGGGTCGACGTGATCCAGCTGCGCGAGACCGCCCCGCGGTGCGCCGAGGAGCTGGTCGCGCTGGCCGAGCCGTTCCGCCGGGCGGCCGACGGGCACGGAGCGCTGTTCTTCGTCAACGACCATCCCGAGGTGGTCGCGGACTGCCGCGCCGACGGCGTCCACGTCGGCCAGGATGACGCGCCGGTCGCCGAGGCCCGCGCCGCCGCGGGAGCGGCGTCACTGGTCGGCCTGTCCACCCACTCGGCCGAGCAGTTCGACGCGGCGCTGGTCGCCGAAGGCGACGCGCGGCCGGACCAGATCAGCGCGGGCCCGGTGTGGGAGACGCCGACCAAGACCGGGCGTCCAGCGGCCGGCCTCGAGCTGATCGAGCACGCGGCCGCGCATGGCGGGGATGCCCCTTGGTTCGCGATCGGGGGCATCGACACGGGCAACGTCGGCGAGGTCGTCGCGGCCGGCGCACGGCGCGCGGTGGTGGTCCGCGCGATACGCGACGCCCAGGACCCTGAGGCCGCGGCGCGGAGCCTGCGCGAGGCGCTCGATGGGTAGCCGCGAGCGCAAGCGCGCCGAGCGCCGCAAGCGCAAGGAGCGCGGCGGCGACCGGCGGGCGGCGCTGGCCGCCCAGCGCGAGGAGCGCGCCGCCAGAACCGAGGCGAAGAACCAGGCCGCCCGCGAGCAGCTCGAGCCGCTGGAGCCGGAGGAGCGGCCGACCGTGGTCACGATCGCCGCGGTGATCTCCGCCGTGCTCGCGCTCGGCACGGTGCTGGCCTACGCCCTCGGGTTGGAGGTGGGCGAGTTCGACGACCTCGGGAACGAGACGGGCACAAACAAGCCGAGCGTCTTCGCGACCGTCGTCTCAACTGCGGTGCTGTCCGTCATGGCCTACGGCCTGTGGCGCGCCCGCTACTGGGCCGTGCTGGGCTTCCAGACGATCCTGGTGCTGGTGATCGTGGTCGCGGTCCTCGCGCTGGTCCAGGTGACCGAGGTTCTCAGGGGGCTCGCGTTCGCCGCGATCCTCGCGCTCGCCAGCGTGCTCTTCTACCGGATGATCAAGGCGATGGCGCGCATCCAGATGCCCGAGCGCAAGACCTACGGCTGAGGCTCCGCGCCGTTGACTCGACCGGGCGCGCCCGCTACGGTCGTCGTGCTCGGGAAGTGCCCAACACCACGGAGGGATCATGCTCAAGCGAACCGCACCTGCCGTCATGCTGGCGGCGATCGCCGCCCTCGTCCTGCCCGCCAGCTCGCTTGCGGACGCGCGCACCAGGGTCACGATCGGTGCCTACGTCACTGGCGCGGGATTGGACGACTACTTCACCGGCGAGCTCTCGTCCCCGCGGGCGAGCTGCGAGGTCGGCCGCAAGGTCACCGTCTATCGGAAGAAGCCCGGCCGCGACGCCAGGATCGGCAGCGACCGCTCGTTCGAGGGCAAGGGCGACACCGTTGCGTGGATCGTCGTCGAGGAAGAAGCCGCGACCGGGTACTACTACGCGAAGGCCAAGAAGACCGACCGCTGCAAGAAGGACAAGTCGCCCGAGTACTACGTGCCTTGAACCCGGGCTGAGCCTCAGCTCAGCCGCTCCTCGAACACGCGCTCGAGCCGCTCGTCACTGCCCTCGGGATCCCGCGGGACCTTCTCGAGCTTCATGCTCGCACTCCGGCCGTCGGTCAGCAGGGTCGCGACCTGGTTGTCGAAGTAGGGCCCCTTTCGGAAGCGCCAGCGGATCCCGGGATCGCCGACGCCCGCGGCGCCGGCAAGCCAGCGTGTCAGCTCCGCGGCCGGGCGGCTCCGGCCGATCCTGATCGCGCGCCGCTCGCGATTGTCGAGCGCGTTGCGGTAGGGCGAGCACACCGCCTGGTAGACCGCGCTCTCGACGCCCGCGCCCTTGGGAAAGGCGACGTCTGCGAGGTACGCGTGGTGGACGTCCCCTGAGAGGACGCCGATCGTGGCGGGCGGCGAGCCGTGCTCGCCCGCGCCCAGCGCCCGGATCAGGTCCGTCAGCCACTCGAACGATCGGCCGAACGCCGCCCAGTGATCGAAGTCGAGCGTGCGGCGCATCCGCTCGCCGATACTTGCCGCGAAGCGACCCCAGGCGCCGTCGACGACCTTCTCGTTCCAGGCCTCGAGGTTGTGGAACGCCGGCGAGAGCAGATAGGGATCGGAGCTCCCGAGGACGAGGTGGTCCGCGTCGGACTCAGCCGCCTGCTCCTCGATCCAGCGGCGCTCGTCGTCGTCGATGATCGTCCGCTCCCCCGGGTCGAGGCAGCGGCCGGTCCGGACGTCGAGCACGATCAGCCGCGTCGTCCCGATGTCGCGCACGTACGACCACCGCTTTCCCTCGCGCTCCCGGTCGTCGCGCTCCATGAAGTCCCGCAGCACGGCACCCGGATCGTCGGCGTCCCGCATGCGATTCCAGAGGGCACGTTCCGCGAGCTCGCGCGGCGCCAGGTTCCCCGCGAACTGGTAGAGCCAGTAGGCCATCATGCCGCCGGTGACGCGTTCGCGCCACCACGGCTCGCGCCGCATGTCGTCGCACCACTCCTTGGAGATGTTCCAGTCGTCGTGCATGTCGTGGTCGTCGATCACCATCGCGGTGGAGACCGTGGACAGCAGCCAGCGGATCACCGGTTCGGTCCACGCCTCGCGGTAGAGGCGCGTGTATTCCTCGAAGTCGCAAACCTCGTTCGGCGGCGCTCCCGGGACCCGCTCCGCGCGCTCGTCGATGTAGCGCTGCGTGTCGATCGAGACCTCGTCCGCGTACACCTGGTCGCCGCAGAGGAAGAGGAGGTCCGGGTAACTGGGCGAGTCGGCTTCGAGAATCGAAAGCGCGAGCGCGTGAAGGGCGTCGAAGCCGCGTCCCTTCTCCTCGTTCTCCTCCTTGGGGAGCGTGTACGGAGGCTCGTGCGGAGCCGTGACCCGGCAGGAGCCGAACACGAGCTCGATCTGCTCTTGGTCGCGGAAGGTCCGCAGGACGCTGGGCGGAAAGTCCCAGTCGGCGGGCGGCCAGCGGCGCTCGCCGTCGAGCGTGACCTCGTACTCCTGGCTCGATCCCGGTTCGAGGTCCTCGATCGCAACGAACGCGTAGTGGTGGCCCTCGACCTCGAAGGTCGGAGCGCTCCGTCCGAGGACCTCGACCTCGCAGGCTTCGTCCGTCTCGACCCAGATCGTCGCGTCCGTCTTGCCGACGTAGCGCTGCAGAGGTCCCACAAGCAGGTCCGCCATGCCCCCCGCGTACCCGTCACGCACTCGCCGAATCGGCGCCCGACGGTTAACGCGCGGCGCGGATATATAAAGTCGCCGCATGGCTGACTCCTACGACGTAATCGTGATCGGCGGCGGTCCCGGCGGCTACGTGGCCGCGATCCGCTCGGCGCAGCTCGGCAAAAAGACCGCGGTCGTCGAAAAGGACAAGGCGGGCGGGCGTTGCCTCAACTACGCCTGCATCCCGGCGAAGACGATGCTGCACACGGCCGAGGTCCTGGACCACGCCCAGAACGGAGCCGAACTGGGAATCAAGGTCACGAAGGCGACGCTCGACTGGAAGGCGCTGGGCGAGCGCCGCGCCGCGGTCTCCGAGGGCCTCTCGAGCGGGGTCAAGATGCTCTGGGACAAGAACAAGGTGGCGCTGATCGAGGGTGAGGGCTCGCTCACCGACGACGCCAACGTCGCGGTCGGGGGCGAGACGTACGAGGCCGGCGCCGTGGTCCTCGCCACCGGCTCGGTCGCCCTGCCGATCCCGGGGGTCGAGTTCTCGGAGCGGATCGTCGACACCTGGGGCGCCTGGTCGCTTCCGGCCCAGCCGAAGCGCCTCGCCGTGGTCGGCGCGGGCGCGTCGGGCTCGGAGATCGCGTCGGCGTACGCCCGCTACGGCACCGAGGTGACGCTGATCGAGATGTTGCCCCAGATCCTGCCGCTCGAGGACAAGGACTGCGCCCGGGTGGTCGAGCGGACGTTCAAGCAGCAGGGCATCACCATCGCCACCGGCGCCCCGATCGAAAACGTCGAGGACACCGGCAAGTCGGTGAAGTTCAAGTACGGCGACACGGAGGGCGAAGCCGACTACCTGGTGATCGCCGGCGGCCGCGGGCCCGATGTGGAGGCGCTGAACCTCGCGGGGGCCAAGGTCGAGACGGAGGAGCAGGGCAGGATCAAGATCGACGACTTCCAGCGGACGTCGAACCAGAAGGTGTTCGCGATCGGCGACCTCGTCCGCGGCCCCGCCCTCGCGCACAAGGCCTCCGAGGAAGGAGTTGTGGCGGTCGAGACGATCGCGGGCGCGCCGACGCACCCGGTCGACGTGGACCTGATCCCGGGCGCGACGTTCTGCCACCCGCAGGTCGCCAGCGTCGGCCTCACCGAGGCCGCGGCGAAGGAGGCCGGACACGACGTCAAGGTCGGCAAGTTCAAGCTCGGCGGGGTCGGGGCCGCGGCTGTGTACGACGACCGCGACGGCATGGTCAAGCTCGTGGTCGACAAGAAGTACGGCGAGATCGTCGGCGCCCACATCGTCGGCAACCGCGCCTGCGACATGATCTCCGAGCTGGTCGGCGTGATCGCGCTGGAGGGCGGCTATCAGGAGCTCGCCCGCATCGTCCACCCCCACCCGACGATCTCCGAGGCCATCCTCGACGCCGCCCGCGCGGTCGACGGCTGGGCCACGCACGCGTAGGTCGCGTGGCCGAGCGCTCGGTCTTCTACTACGACCTCGGCTCCCCCTACGCCTACCTCGCGGCGGAGCGGATCCACGGCGTGTTCGAGGAGGCGGGTGCCGAGCCGCCGGTGTGGCGACCGATCCTGCTCGGCGCGCTGTTCCAGCGCTTCGACCGCGACTCCTGGGCGAACGGGCCCGGGCGCGGCGAGGGGATGCGCGAGGTCGAGCGCCGCGCCCAGGCCTACGGGCTGCCGCCGGTCCGCTGGCCCGACCCGTTCCCGGGCAACACTCTGTTCGCGATGCGGGTCGCGACGTTCGCGACCGAGATCGGGCGTGGCGTCTCGCTGCCGCTCGCCGCGTTTCGCCAGGCGTTCGCCGCGGGGCGCGACCTCTCCGAGCGCGACAACGTCCTGATCGCGGCGGCGTCGGCCGAGCTCCACCCGCGAGCGCTCACGGCCGCGGTCGAGCGCGATTCGATCAAGGCCGCGCTGAGGACGGCGACGGATGAGGCGGGCGATGCCGGCGTGTCCGGCGTGCCGAGCGTCCTCGTCGGCGATGAGGTGTTCTGGGGCGACGACCGGCTGGGGGAAGCGGCAGCCGCGGCCCTGTGAGGCGGAGTCCGAAGGACGAGCCGAGCCCCGCCGTCGTTGAGGCGGCTGATATTTGAGTTATCGTCGGGCGAGTGGCCGATGACGGTGCGACGAGCGCGGCGGAGACGGCTCGGGGCACCGTCGAGCGGGTCGAGCCGACGAAGGCGCAACGGGCGGCCGCTCGCCGCATCGCCGAGTCGAAGGCCACCGCGCCCCACTTCTACCTGGACGCCGAGGTGCGGGCCGAGGCGGACGCGCCGGAGCGGGTCGTGCGCGCCGTCGCTGTGGCGCTGCGGGAGTTCCCGCGGCTGAACGGCGCGTACCGGGACGGTGCGTTCGACCTGTATTCGCGAATCAACGTGGGAGTGCTGCTCGAGGGCAGTGAGGCGCCCGTGGTGCCCACGATCTTCGACGCGGACGGCAAGGCAGTGGCCGAGATCGCCGTCGAACTCGACCGGCTCCGCGAGCGCGCGGCCGCGGGCGCGCTGACGTCGCCCGAGCTCGCCGGCGGCACCTTCACCGTCGCGGTGGCCGCGATCGGGGGCATTCGCTCCGTGGCGGCGGTCCTCAACCAGGGCCAGGCCGGGACGCTCGCGGTCGGGCCGGTGGCGGAGCGTCCGCTGGTGGTCGACGGCGAGTTGGTCGCAGGCCGCGGCCTGACCGCAACCCTGTCCTGCGACGGGCGGATGATCACGCTCGAGGAGGGGGCGCGATTTCTCGACCGCGTGCGTGTCCTGCTCGAAGCGCCGGAGTAGCGGGGCCGGCGATGCAGCACCGGATCATCGACGTCCCGATCGAATCCCTCCCGTTCGTCGATGAGCACTACGTCGAGATCGCGGCGACCCCGGAGCAGGTCTGGGAGGCGTTGATCAGGACACTCGGCGGGATCAGCGACGGCCGCACCGGCGCCCCGATCTCGCGGGTGCTCGGCTGTGCCCAGACGCAGGTCGAGGGCGAGGTCGGCGAGATCGGCTCGACGATCCCGGGCTTCGTCGTCACGCGCGCGATCCGCCCGGCGGTGCTGGCGCTGATGGGCGAGCACCGCTTCTCCGAGTACGCGCTGATCTTCTCGATCCTCGAGAAGCCGAGCGGCCTCGTGCTCCTCGGCGCCCAGACCCGGGCGCAGTTCCCGGGGCGCCGCGGCCGCATCTACCGCGGTCTCGTGATCGGAACCCGCGGCCACGTGCTGGTCACGTCCGGCATCCTGCGCGGCGTCCGGCGGCGCGCGGAGCGTGCGCGCGCGCGGCCGCAAACGGCACCCGAGGGTTGAAATGTCCTCAGTTGGGCATACAATGGCCGTAGCGATCTGCAAGAGCCATCAGCTCTAAGCGGATCCAGACATAGGGCACCGGGGCGGAACCGCCGGAGCCCATCGTCCAGTAGGCGCCGTGGAAGAGATCCCGAAGCGGCGGCAAGAGGCGGACCCGGAGGAGATCCCGATGGGCGGCCAGACACGAAGGGCGGAAAGAGATGCGAAGCGACGTCGCTATCGCGAGCAAGGCTGCGCGTGACAACGCGGAGGCCGACGTACGTGAACCCCTGAGCGAGCTGCTGACCCGCGCGGACCGCGCGGCGCTGCTGCGCTTCATGGCGATGATGCGGACCGCCGAGGAGCGGGGCCTCACGCTCTACCGGCAGGGCAAGGTGCCGGGCTCGTTCTACGACGGGTGCGGCCAGGAGGCGATCTCGGTCGGTTCCTCGTTCGCGCTCCGGCCCGAGGACCGGATGTGCATCCTGCACCGGGACCTCGGCGCGCACTTCGTCCGCGGAGTGACCCCGGACCGCTACCTCGCCAACTACATGGGGCGCTCCGGCGGCGTCACCGGCGGCAAGGACGGCAACATGCACTTCGGCGACCCGCGGCTCGGCTGCATCGGCATGGTCTCGATGCTGCCCGACATGGCGCCCGTCGCCTGTGGGATGGCCCTGGCCTTCAAGATCCGCGGCGAGAAGCGGGTCGCGATGACCTACTTCGGCGAGGGCTCAACCGCCAACGGCCAGTGGCACGAGGCGATGAACCTGGCCGGCGTCCAGCGGCTGCCGGTGGTGTTCCTGCTCGAGAACAACCAGTTCGCGTACTCGACCCCGAACGACCTCGAGTTCGCGGTGGACCCGGTCGAGCGGGCGCACACCTACGGCTTCCCGGGAGTGAACGTCGACGGGAACGACGTCGAGGCCGTGTTCGCCGCCGCGCATGCCGCGGTCGAGCGCGCGCGGGAGGGTGAGGGCCCGACGCTGATCGAGTGCCGGACGATGCGGATGCACGGTCACGGTGCGCACGACGACATGAGCTACGTCCCGCCCGAGATGTTCGAGGAGTGGGGCCAGCGCGACCCGATCGAGCTCTATTCGAAGCGCCTCGTGGCCGAGTACGGCTTCGACCAGGACGAGGTCGACGCGATCCGCGCCGAGGTCAGCGAGTACGTCGCCGAGTGCGCCGAACAGGCGCTCGCGTCGCCGATGCCCGATCCCGCCCTCGCCCTCGACGGCGTCTTCGCCGACGATTGGGAGCCGCTGGGCGACGGCCAGGCGCCGTGGTCGCGGTGGCAGGGCCGCAACGGCCATTCGCAGAACGGAAACACGAACGGCTCGAACGGAGCGGGGGCGTGACCACCGCGGTCGACACCCCCGCCGCGGCACGCGAGATGACCTACCTGGAGGCGATCTCGGACGCCCTGCGCGAGGAGATGCGCAGCGACGAGACCGTGATCTGCCTCGGCGAGGACATCGGCGCGTTCGGCGGCGCGTTCAAGGTCACCGACGGGTTCTACGAGGAGTTCGGGGCCGCGCGCGTGATCGACGCCCCGCTGGCGGAGAACGCGATCATCGGCGCCGCGGTCGGCGCCGCCGCGGAGGGTCTCAAGCCCGTCTGCGAGATGCAGTTCGCCGACTTCATCTCCTGCGGGTTCGACCAGCTGGTGAACGTCGCGGCGAAGCTCCACTACCGCCAGGGCATGGCGGTGCCGATGGTGGTGCGCCTGCCCTCGGGCGGCGGCTTCTCGGGCGGCCCCTTCCACTCCCAGAACCCGGAGGCGTGGCTGCTGCAGGCGCCCGGGCTGAAGGTCGTCGCGCCGGCCACCGCCGCCGACGCCAAGGGCCTGCTGACCAGCGCGATCCGCGATCCCAACCCGGTCTGCTTCCTCGAGCACAAGGGCCTCTACCGCAACGTGCGCGACGAGGTCCCGGCGGGCGAGCACCTGGTGCCGCTCGGCGAGGCGCGAGTGGCGCGCGCGGGCTCCGAGGCCAGCGTGATCGCCTACGGGTCGAGCGTGCACCTGGCGCTCAAGGCGGTCGAGGAGCTGGGCGCGGACATCGAGGTGATCGACCTCCGCAGCCTCTGCCCGCTCGACACCGACGCGATCCTCGCGAGCGCCCGCAAGACCTCGAAGGTGCTCGTTGCGCACGAGGCGACGCGCTCGTGCGGGGTGGGTGCCGAGGTCGCCGCGCTGATCGCCGAGGAGGCGTTCGAGGATCTCGACGCTCCGGTGAGGCGCCTGACGACGCCCGATGTGCCGATCCCGTTCAGCCCGCCACTCGAGCAAGCTGTCCTGCCGCAGCTCGACGACATGAAGGAGGCTCTCGGTGAGCTCCTCAGCTACTGAGCGTCCAGGTTCAGATGCCGCAGATGGGCATCTCGGTGTCCGAGGGGACGATTCTCGAGTGGCGCAAGGCGGTCGGCGACCAGGTCGCGGCCGACGAGCCGATCTGTGATGTGACCACCGACAAGGTGGATGTGGAGATCCCGTGTCCGGCCGCTGGTGTTCTGGCCAAGATTCTGGCTGAGCCGGGCGACACGGTTGCGGTCGGCACCGTGATCGCGGAGGTTGACGTCGGTTCTGCCAACGGCTCGGCCGCGGGTCATGTCGAGGCGGAGGCGTCCGGGGATCGGTCTGGGTTCGTTTCCCCCGTTGTACGGCGGATGGCCGAGGAACACGGTGTTGATCTCTCGCAGGTCGAGGGTCATGGGGTTGGTGGGCGGATTCGGAAGAAGGACCTGGTCGCTCACATCGAGTCGGCGCCCAGCGAGAAGCCCTCGCGGCCGCTGCATATCGAGTCGCCGTACGTCCCCGAGACGGCTCCGGCCAATGGGGCCGTGGGGAACGGCCATGCTCCCGCGACGCCCGGCGGCCGGCGTGAGGAGATGTCTCCGATGCGCAAGACGATCGCCGAGCACATGGTGCGCAGCCGGCAGACGGCGGCACACGCCACGACGATCGTCGAGGTCGACTTCTCCGCGGTCGCCGCGCGCCGCGCGGAGCTGAAGGAGGCCTACGGGCGCCGCGGGGTGCCGCTGACCTACCTGGCCTTCGTCGCCCGCGCGGTGGTCGAGGCGCTCGAGGAGTTCCCGATCCTGAACGCGTCGGTCGAGGGCGACGAGATCGTCTTCCACGACGACGTCAACCTCGGAATCGCCGTGTCGCTCGACGACGGCCTGATCGTGCCGGTCATCGCCCAGGCGCAGCGGCTGGCGCTCGAGGGCCTGGCGGCGGCGATCGGCGACGTCGCCGACGCGCGCCCGCGAGCGCAAGCTCACGCCGGACGAGGTTCAGGGCGGCACGTTCACGATCACCAATCCCGGGCAGTTCGGAGCGGTGCTCGCGACCCCGATCATCAACCAACCGCAGGTGGCGATCCTCGACCTCGAGGCGATCGTCAAGCGGCCGGTCGTGGTGGAGACCGGCGGGCAGGACGCCATCGCCATCCGGCCGATGGCATTCCTGCCCCTTTCCTGGGACCACCGGGCCCTCGACGGCGCCGACGCGGCGCGGTTCCTGGGCTCGGTCAAGAGCAAGCTCGAGAGCGGGGAGCTGCGATGAGGGCGATCGCGGCCCCCGCCCCGAGCAGGGTCCCGGCCGGGCTCGACCACGAGGAGCTGGCCGTGACGCGCGGCGAGCGCAGCGGCGTGACGATGGCGATCGCCGTGCACTCCACCCGCCTGGGTCCCGCCCTGGGAGGCGCCAGGCTGTGGCACTACGAGCGCGACGAGGACGGCATCGCGGACGCGCTGCGCCTGGCCGAGGCGATGACGTTCAAGGCCGCGGCCGCGGGCCTCGACCTCGGCGGCGGCAAGGGCGTGATCTGCGCGCCGGATTCGGCGCCGCCGCAGGGCGAGCTGCGGCGGGCGATCCTGCACGACTTCGGCGATCTGGTCGAGTCGCTGGACGGTCGCTACATCACCGCCGAGGACGTCGGCACCGCCACCGAGGACATGGTGGAGATCGCGTCGCGCACGACCCACGTCACCGGGATGCCGGTCTCCTCAGGAGGCGCCGGAGACCCGAGCCCGTTCACGGCCGCCGGCGTGCAGGCCGCGATGCGGGCCGCCTGCGAGCGCGTCTTCGGCACCCGTGACTTCGCCCGCCGAAGCGTCGCCGTGGTGGGCCTTGGCCACGTCGGCGAACGGCTCGCTCGCGGGCTCCACGGCGCCGGCGCGGAGCTGGCCCTCGCCGACATCGACCCGGCGAAGCGGGCGCTCGCCGAGGAGCTGGGAGCCGAATGGCTCGATCCCGAAGCCGCGATCGTCGCGGCGCGCGACGTGATCGCGCCGTGCGCGGTCGGAGGGGCGATCCATGCCGGCAACGTCGGCGCGCTGCGCTGCCGCGTCCTCTGCGGCGCGGCCAACAACCAGCTCGCCGACGAGCGGCTGGCCGAGCGGCTGGCCCGGCGCGGGATCCTCTACGCGCCCGATTTCATCGCCAACGCCGGCGGCCTGATCAACGTCTACCGCGAGCTGCACGGCTATGACGAGCAGCGGGCGACGGCCCTGGTGCTCGGCATCGAGCAGGTGATGGCGGACGTGTTCGAGCACGCCGCGGAGGCCGGGACGACGCCGCTCGCCGCCGCGCGAGCGCTTGCCAGGCGCCGGCTCGACGCCGCGCCTCGCTAGTGCGAGACTCCGCGACGTGAGCGGAGCTCCCGAGATCTGGGTGGTGCGCGCCGGGCTCGTCCCGTACGAGGACGCGCGGGCCCTGCAGAAGCGGCTCGAGCGCAGCCGCCACGACGGCGAGATCCCGGATGTGCTGCTGCTGCTCGAGCACCACCCCGTCTTCACCAAGGGCAGGCGCACCGAGGCCGCGCATCTGCCGATGGGCGAGGACTGGTACCGGATGCAGGGCATCGAGGTCTGCGAGACCGACCGCGGCGGCCAGGTCACCTACCACGGGCCGGGGCAGCTGGTCGCGTATCCGATCGTCAAGCTGCCCGATGACGACGTGCACCACTACGTTCGGCAGCTCGAGGGCGTGATGATCGCCGCGCTCGGCGACTACGGCGTGCCGGCTCAGGTTTTCGACGGGCTGACGGGCGTGTGGACCGCGGGCGAGCCCCCGATCGCGAGCGGCGACGTCGGCCCGCAGCGGACGCCGGTCGGCGAACCGGCGCTGCCCGGCGGCGAGGCGCGAAAGATCGGCTCGATCGGCATCCACGTCAACCGGGGCGTCACGACGCATGGCCTCGCGATCAACGTCAACAACGACCTCCAGCCGTTCGATTGGGTCGTCCCCTGCGCGATCGAGGGCGTGCGAATGACCTCGGTGTGCCGCGAGCTGGGCGCCGAGCAGGACCTGGACGCGTTCGCGACCGTTCTCCGCGACCGCTTCGGTGAGGTGTACGGCAGACGTCCCGTGGAGGTCGAGCTCGCTGCGCTCGAGCCGGCACCCGCATGACAAACGAAGAAGCGCACCGGATCGCCCGCGAGCGGGGGGTGTCGCGCCCGCTCTACACGCTGGTGCGCGGGATCTTCGTCCCGTTCATGCGCCTGTGGTGGGGGCTGCGGATCTCGGAGGCGGACCGGATCCCGGCCGAGGGCCCGGCGATCGTGACGCCGAACCACAAGAGCTTCTGGGACAGCTTCTTCCTCGCGGCCGCGACCAAGCGGCACCTCCGGTTCATGGGCAAGTCGGAGCTGTTCGAGGGCCGCCTCGGCAAGACCTTCGTCCGCCTTGGGGCGTTCCCGGTGCGGCGCGGCGAGTCCGATGCGGATGCGCTCGAGACGGCGCGGGTGATCCTCGAGCAGGGCGGGCTGCTCTCGCTCTTCCCCGAGGGGACGCGGATCCGCGACCCGGAGGGGCTGGGCGTCCCGAAGCGTGGCGCGGTGCGGCTCGCGCTCGAGACCGGCGCCCCCCTGGTACCCGCCGCGCTGACCGGCACCGAGAAGCTGTTCTTCCACGGATTCCCCCGGCCGACGACGGTCCGTGTCTCGTTCGGCGAGCCGATCCCCGTCGACGAGCTCGAACCGACGCCGGAAACCGCGGCGGAGGTGCTGTCGGACGAGCTCTGGCCCGAGGTCGAGGGCCAGTTCGGGCGGCTGCGAGCCCATCCCGGCCTGATCGCGGCGGGCCTCGCCGCCGTTGGAATCGGCGCCGGCCTTGCCGTGCGGCGCAGGCGGCGGGGGCGCTAACGTGGATGAGGTGAAGCCCGTGGAGACCCCGGCGACGGAGCGCGTCCACGTCACGCGCTCGCGCGCGAAGCCCGGCGGCAAGCCGGTCGAGGGCGGGCGGCCCTTCCGCGAGCGCAAGCCGCCGTGGCTCAAGGTCCCGGCGCCGGGCGGGCCGACGTACCGCAAGCTGAAGCAGACGATCGCGGCCGACAACCTGCACACGGTCTGCGAGGAGGCTGCCTGCCCGAACGTGGGCGAGTGCTGGGAGCGGGGCACCGCCACGTTCATGATCCTGGGCGACGTCTGCACCCGCCGCTGCGGCTTCTGCAACGTGCAGACGGGCGTCCCGACCTGGAACGACCCGCTCGAGCCCCTGCGCGTCGCGAACCAGGTGAAGGCGATGGGCCTGCGCCACGCGGTGATCACCTCGGTGGACCGCGACGACCTCCCCGACTATGGCGCGAGCGCATTCGTGGGCGTGATCCGCTCGATCCGCCGGCTGGCGCCGGGGTGCAAGGTCGAGGTCCTCACCCCCGACTTCCGCGGCCAGGAGATGCCGCTGGCGAAGGTGATCCACGAGCGCCCCGACGTCTTCAACCACAACGTCGAGACGGTCCCGCGGCTCTATCCAAGGGCGCGCCGCGGCTCGGACTTCATGCGCTCCGCCCGCGTCCTGCGGATGGCGAAGGAGATGGGTGGCGACCGGGTGGTCACCAAGTCCGGCCTGATGGTCGGTCTCGGCGAGAGCTTCGAGGAGATGGTCGAGACCTTCGGCCTGCTGCGCGAGCACGAGGTGCAGATCCTCACGGTCGGCCAGTACCTGCGCCCGACCGAGAGCCACCTCCCGGTCGAGCGCTACTGGCACCCGGACGAGTTCAAGGCGCTCGAGGAGGCGGCCTACGGGATGGGCTTCGACGCCGTCGCCTCGGGCCCGCTGGTGCGCAGCTCGTACCACGCCGACGAGGCCGCCGCCGAGGCGGCGGAAGCTCGCGCGGCCTGACTAGGCGAGCCGCTCCAGCACCTCGCCGTCGCCGGCGACTGCGAACACGGCGGGGACGATCGCGATCCCGTATCGGCGGGCCAGGTCCGGCCGCTCGCGGACGTCGATTCGCACCAGTGGCTCGGGGCGAGCGGCGAGCTTCCGTTCCCATTCCTGGCACTCGCCGCACAGAGGATGGGTGAACTCCACATGGGCGCGCGCGGCGCCGGTCAGGCCAGGCAGGTCGGCCGGGTCGATGCGCTCGTGGTGACCCGGACGGATCCCGCGCAGCCGGGCGCCGAGCCGGTACAGCTCGCAGCCCGCGCAGAACCCGGTTGACGCGGAGAGCAGGGCGAGGAAGGCAACCAGGCTCGCGACCGCAGTACCCGCCGCCTCGGCGCCAAGCCACCAGAGCGCTGCGGCCGATCCGAGGAACGCGACCCCAATCATGTTCGCCAGCCGCGGCGGGCGCGCGTCCTCGACGTCACCCTCGCCGAACCGGGGCTGAACGAGCGTGAAGTACGCCACGCACGGGATGCACCAGCGGCGTCCGAAGGTGACGCCGACCGCGAGCTGCGCCGCCATCAGCGCCCAGGCGAGCGGCCAGCCGAACAGGACGCCCAGCAGCGCCACCGCGCCGGTGAATCCCTGGCCGAACCGGGCAGCGCGGATGTCGATGACATCGGTGTCCTGCCAGGGATCGGCTGTGCGAGGCGAGGCCACCCATCAAGGATGGCAAGCGCGCCTTAGGGTTCCGCCGGTTGCTCCCGATCAAGGACAACATCCCCACCGGCAGGTTCCCCGTGGTCACGGTCGTGCTGATCGTGATCAACGTCGTCGTGTTCGTCTGGCAGCTCTCGCTCTCGGACGATGCGAACTCGAGCAAGTCTCCGCACGTTCGCGGGCTCTCGGAGTCCGACGAGCGGATCATCGAGCTGGGGGCGATCCCCTATCGGCTCACCCATCCCGGAAAGGGCTGCGGGGTGGTCACGGCCACGAGCCGCGAGGCGCTGAGCCGGCATGACCCCGTCGTCTGCGACGGAAGCGCCAAGCGGCGGGAGGCGGAGGAGACGCCGGGGGTCGAGGTGGTCGATCTCGAAGAGCCGCCGGCGTGGGTGACGATCCTGACGTCGATGTTCATGCACGGCGGCTGGCTGCACATCATCGGGAACATGCTGTTCCTCTGGGTCTTCGGCAACAACGTCGAGGACCGCATGGGCAGGCTTCGCTTCCCGATCTTCTACGTGCTCGCGGGGCTCACGGCCGTGTACGCCCAATCGCTGGTCGACACCTCCTCGACCGTGCCGACGATCGGGGCGTCGGGGGCGGTGGCCGGGGTGTTAGGCGGCTACATACTCCTGCACCCGAAGGCGCGAGTCGTCACCCTCGTCTTCATCATCTTCTTCGTCACCGTGATCGAGATCCCCGCGCTGATCCTGCTCAGCATCTGGGCGGCGCTCCAGTTCCTGCCGGCGCTGGGCCAGCTCGGCGCGGACGTCGGCGGCGAGCAGGTCGCCTACGTCGCGCACCTCGGGGGCTTCCTGTTCGGCCTGGCGATGATCAAACTGTTCACCGCCGGGCGCAGCGGCCACACCCTCGAGCGCGCCTGAACCATGGATCCCAACGTCCGCAGCGCGATCCTGGTGGCCGGCCTGCTGTTCGTGATCCTGTTCGCGGGCATGACCCTCGTGGTGCTGGCCCAGGATGGCCTCTCGATCCTGGTCGTGTTCTCGATCCTGATCGTCGGCCTGCTCGGCGTCGCGATCTGGGGCGCGATCAACAGCCCGCCCGACGACCGGCGCTAGCGGCGGTACTAGCGCGGGAGGCCGCGGAGCAGGCGGCGGAAGACGCCCTCGAGCGTCTCCTTGCCGTAGTCGTGCGACGGGCTGCTCTCGATCAGGACGCCCACGCCGATCCGCCGGTGTCCGCGCTGCAGCAGCGCGACCTGGTGGTCGACCGCACCGCTGCCGGATCCCCACCCGCCCTTGAAGTAGAGCTCCCAGCCGTCGGGATCGACCTGGCCGACGCCCCAGCGCTGCCAGGGGACGATGCGAGCGAGCTGGCGGCGAGCGAAGTCCCAGTGCCGGGGCGGGACGTAGCGGCGCAGTGTGCGCAGGAAGTACGCCTGATCGCGGGCGCTGGTGCGGCAGTAACCCCAGATCGAGTTCCACCGGAAGTGCTTCATCCGGGCCCGGTCGGCGAGCGCCTCGATCGGGGCCTGGCCCAGCATGTCGCGGACCCGGGTGGCGCTCGCGTTGTCGGACTGGCGGATCATCGGCCGCAGCAGCGACTTGTCGTAGTCGTTCAGCCGCCGGTCGTCGACGCTGTCCTGGCGCAGGTAGGCGACCATCAGCATCACCTTGAAGGTGCTCGCCATCGGCGCCGTGCCGCCGCCGCCGTGGTGGCGGAGCCGCCCGAGCATGTCGAAGACGGCGAAGCCGACGTGGCCGGCACGGGAGTCGGCGTAGTCACGGGCGGCGGCGATCCCCGGGTGCCACCTGCGGGCTTCCTGCTGCGTGATGTCGGCGGCCGCGGGAGCGGCGAGCAGCGAAGCGACGACCGCGGCGGCGGCCAGCGCGGCCCGGGGCGTCGGTGCGCGTGACCTCACTCCGCCAAGGTAGCTGGAACCTCGATCGAGACGTCGGCGCCGCCCTCGGCGAGGTTCCGCGCCGTGGCGCTGCCGCCGTGGGCGGTGGCGATCGTGTCCACGATCGCGAGGCCCAGGCCCGCGCCGCCCCGGCCGCGCGCGGCATCGGCGCGGCTGAAGCGCTCGAAGGCGTGCTCGATGAAGTCGGCGGGGAACCCGGCGCCCTCGTCGGTCACGTGCATCACGACGTTGCGGTCGCGCTCCTCGCCCCACAACCGCACCTCCCCCGCCCCGTGGCGCAGGGCGTTGTCGATGAGCCCGGTGAGCGCCTGCTCGAGCCGCAGGCGGTCGGCGTACACGGTCAGCTCGCCGCCGGCAACCGCCTGCAGCGACCGGCCGGCGGTTGCGGCGCGCGTCCGGAAGCGCTCGAGCACCGTGTCGAACACGTCGCCGACGGCAACCGTCTCGCGCGCGAGGGCGAGCCCTCCCTCGCCGGAGCGCGCGACCACCAGGAGCGCCTCGGCTAGCGCGACCAGGCGGTCGACCTCCTCGATCGCCGAGGCGATCGAACGACGCAGGCCCTCGGGGTCGTCGCCGTAGCGCAACGCCAGCTCCAGCTCCGCCCGGTGCAGGGCGAGCGGGGTCCGCAGCTCGTGGCTCGCGTCGTCGACGAAGCGGCGCTCGCGCTCGATCGCCGCCTCGAGACGCCCGAGCATCTCGTTCAGGGTGGTGCCGAGCCGGCCGAGCTCGTCGTCCACCGGGGGAACCGGGAGGCGCTCGCCATAGTCGCCCGCGGAGATCTCGGCGGCGCGGCGGCGCATGGCCTCGACCGGCCGCAGGGCAGTTCCCGCCGCCCAGTAGCCCGCTCCGGCGGCGAGGATCAGGGCGATCGGGCCACCGATCACGAGCAGAGTGGCAAGGCTGGACAGGGTCTCCTCGCGATCGTCGAGCGACGCGCCGACCACGACCACCAGCGACCGATCGCCCAGCGCCGGTCCCGCGAGCAACCGGGCTCCGCCGTCGATCCCGGGAATGGTTTCGCGCTCCACCTCCACCCTGCCGTCCAGCGCGCGCCGGATCTCGGCATCGGCCAACAGCGGGGCATCCCCCGCCGCCTGCGTGAAGTACTCGAGGGTCCCGTCCGGCCGGACCACCTGAACGAAGGTCTCGTCCTCACTGCCCGCCGAGCCGCCGCCGAGATCGGGCGATGACGCCACCAGCCCGGACACCTCGTCGAAGCGCGAAGCCAGGGTGTCGTTGATCGTCTCGTTCAGGTCGGAGCGCAGCTGCAGGTAGAGAAACACCCCCAGAGCCGCGAGGAGCACCGCCATCGCGAGGGTGAAGGCAAGCGTCACCCGCAACCGGACGGGTAGCGACGTCACGCGCCGTTCTCCTCGCGCAGGCGGTAGCCGGCGCCGCGCACCGTCTCGATCGACTTGGCGCCGAACGGCTTGTCGATCTTCTTGCGCAACAGCCGGACGTACGCGTCAACCACGTTCGAGCGGTTCTCGTACTCGTAGTCCCACGCGTGCTCCAGCAGCTCGAAGCGCGAGAGGACCCGGCCCGGGCGCCGCATGAACGTCTCGAGCACCGCGAACTCCTTCGTCGACAGGGAGATCTCGGTTTCGCCCCGCCAGACCTGGCGGGTCGCGGGGTCGAGCCGCAGGTCGCCGACCTCCAGGACCACCGGCCGCTCGGTGTCGCCGCGGCGGACGAGCGCCCGCAGGCGGGCGAGGAACTCGGCGTAGGAGAAGGGCTTTGTCAGGTAGTCGTCGGCGCCGGCGTCGAGCCCGGCGACACGGTCGCGTACCGCGTCGCGCGCGGTCAGCATCAGCACCGGCGACCACACGCCCGCGTCGCGCAGGCGGCGGCAGGCTTCGAAGCCGTCCATGCCGGGCAGCATCACGTCCAGCACGATCGCGTCGTACGCCGTCGCCTCCGCCCGCGGCAGGGCGTCCTCCCCGCGCGGGGCGAGGTCCACGGCCATGCCCTCGGCGACCAGGCCGCGCCTCAGCAGGGCGGCCATCTTCGGCTCGTCTTCGACGATCAGGATCCGCATGCGCGACCGAGGGTGGGGCCGTTGCATGAAAGACGGATGAAAGGGTTTCGTGCCTGGGCGCGACTTTTCATCAGGCGTTCATCGTGGCGGCTTAGACCTGCCCGAGACCGATCACCAGAGCGAGGGAGTCGAGATGACGATTGCACGAACGGGCCTTGGAGCAGTTGCCGCGTTGCTGGCGGCGGTCGGGCTGGCCGCCTGCGGCGGCGACGAACAGACGGTGACCGTCACGACCGGTGCGGAGGAGGCCGCTCCCGGTGCCGGCCTCCCGCAGGGGGGCGAGCCGGCGGACCTCGACCCGGCCGAGTTCACCACGGAGATCGACAACCGGTACTGGCCGATGGCGGTCGGCAGCCGCTGGGTCTACCACGAGACCGACCAGGAGGGGGCTGATCAGAAGGTGGTCGTGACCGTGACCGACAGGACGAAGCAGATCGCCAACGGAGTCGAGGCGCGGGTCGTGCGCGACGTGGTGACCGAGGACGGCGAGTTCGTGGAGGTCACCGACGACTGGTACGCCCAGGACGCCGACGGCAACATCTGGTACATGGGCGAAGCCACGACCGAGTACGAGAACGGCAAGCCCGTCTCGACCTCGGGCTCGTTCGAGGCCGGGGTGGACGGGGCCGAGGCGGGCATCATCATGCCCGCGGAGCCCGCGCCCGGGATGGAGTACCGCCAGGAGTACTACGAGGGCGAGGCCGAGGACCTCGGCTCGATCGTCGCGATCGACGAGCAGGCGGAGGTTCCCGCGGGCCACTTCAAGGACGCCGTGATGACGCGGGACTCAAACCCGCTGGAGCCCAAGATCCTCGAGTTCAAGTTCTTCGCGCCCGACGTGGGGCCGGTGCTGGCGGTCTCGGTGTCCGGCGGCTCGGACCGCGAGGAGCTCCTGAGCTACACGCCCGGGAAGTGATCAGCGCCCGAGGCCCACGAGCGCCCGGGTCGCGACCTCGAGCACGGTCGCGTGGGACACGTCGGGTTTTTCCGCCCACCACAGCACGAGCGCGGCGAGGCCGTGGCTGATCAGCTCGGCGGTCGGCTCGGCCTCGTCCGCCGGGATCGCGAACCCGGGCTCGGCCGCGAAGAACGCGGTGAGGACCTCGCGGGCGCGGTCGTGCACATCGGCGCGGGCGCGCCGCACGTCCTCGTCGCCACCATTGTCGCGAAACAGCATCCGCCAGCGCTGCCGGTTCTCGTGCGCGTAGGCGAGCCAGCCGTCGAGGATCGCGCGGGTGAGCTGGTCGAGGGAGAGACCGGGCGGAAGACCCTCGAGGAAGCCCGGCAGGTCCTCGCGATGGCGGTCCAGAACCGCGAGGTAGAGGCCCTTCTTCGACCCGAAGTGGCGATAGAGGATCGGCTTGGTGACGCCGGCGTCGGCGGCGATGTCCTCGAGCCGGGTGGCGTCGTAGCCGGTCGCTCCGAACCGGTTCATCGCCGCGCGCAAGATCAGCTCGCGCCGCTCGGCGGCGGGCAGTCGGGTCTTGGCCTCGGTCGGCATCGCGTCACGTTACCTCGGAGTAACTTACGTGCTATGTTACTCGCAGGTAACGACGGAACGCAAGGAGGTTCCTGATGAGTGAGCCAACGGTCGACCCGGTCCACGGCGTTCGGTACTCGTTCCAGCGCGACGGCGAGGACCTCTTGGTCGAGACCTGGATGAAGCCAGGCGGCGGGCTGCCCAAGCACTACCACCCCATCCAGGAGGAGATCTGGTGGGTCAATGAGGGCGAGATCCGCTTCCACCTGGACGGCGAGTGGCGGACCCTGCGCCCCGAGGACGGCGAGGTGACCGTTGCACCCGGGGTCGTGCACGGGCTCGAGAACAAGAGCTCCGGCGAAGCCCACCTCGGCTGCCGAGCGGTGCCGGCGCTCGACCTCGAGGAGTTCCTGACCGACAGCGCCGCGGCCGCTCGTGACGGGCTGTTCATGAAGGGCGGAATCCCGAAAAGCTGGCGCGGCGCGAAGTGGGCTGCCGGCTTCCTCGCTCGCCACGAGGACCAGACCGTGATGACGTTCCCGCCGCGCTTCGCGCAGCGGATGATGAAGCCGCTCGCGCGCCTCGGCTGACGGCTGGCTAGTCTCGCCCGCTGATGGCGGGTGCGGTGCTGACGAGGCGGGAGCTCAACCGCACCCTGCTCGGGCGCCAGCTCCTGCTCGAGCGGCGGCCGATGCCGGCGCCGGACGCGCTCGAGCACCTGGTCGGGATGCAGGCGCAGAACCCGTTGGACCCGTACTTCAGCCTGTGGAGCAGGCTCGAGGGGTTCGACCCGGAGGAGCTCTCGGCGCTGGTGGGCGATCGCCGCGCCGTACGGGTCTGGCTGATGCGGGGCACGATCCACCTCGTCACGGCGCGCGACTGCCTGGCGCTGCGGCCGGTGATGGACTCGGTGATCCGCGCGGCGCTGACCGCCCAGCAGTTCGGGCAGGACACCGCGGGGATCGATCGAGACGAGCTCGCCGCGGCGGCCGAGGACGCGCTCGCCGCCGAGCCGATGACGCGCGCCGATCTCGGCCGCGCCCTCGCCGCGCGCTGGCCCGGCGTCGCGCCCGAATCGCTCGGGCTCGCAGCGTCGTGCCTGGTGCCGCTGCTTCAGGTCCCGCCGCGCGGCACCTGGGGCGCCACCCACCGCGCGACGATGGCGCGGGTCGAGACGTTCCTGGGCAGCCCGCTCGGCGATGACGACGACCCGGCCGAGGCGATCGTCCGCTACCTGCGCGCGTTCGGCCCGGCGGCGCCCAAGGACGTGCGGGCGTGGTGCTACAAGACCGGCCTTCGCGAGGTGATCGACCGGCTGCGCCCGAAGCTGCGTACGTTCACGGACGAGAACGGGACCGAGCTGCTCGACGTCGAGGACGGCGAGCTGTTCGACCCGGAGCTGCCGGCGCCGCCCCGCTTCCTCCCCGAGTACGACAACGCCCTGCTCTCCCACGACGACCGCGGCCGGGTGGTCGCGCCGGGCGGGGGCAGCCGGCTGTACTGGAAGGGCGCGGTGCTGGTGGACGGGTTCGGGAACGGCACCTGGAGGTTCGAGCGCGAGAAGGGGTCGCTGACGCTCGCGATCGCCCCGTGGGGGACGTGGCGGAAGGCGGACCGCGAGGCCGTCGCCGCCGAGGGCGAGCGGCTGCTCGAGTTCGCGGCAACCGACGACGTGGCCGTTTCGATCCGCTTCGAGGCGGCCGGCTAGGCAGGTTCGCCGTCGACTCATAGAGATGTGATGGAGTTAGCGGGACAACTGTCGAAGCGCCGACTTCAGGCCGAACTCACGGCAGCGATGCGCAACACACGCTGAGTGCTCCATTCACGCGTAAACGAGAGCGGGCGGGCGGCGCAATACTGGAGCCCGTGTCGACCGAAAACGTAGAAATCGCTCGCCGGTGGGTGGAGGCCCTTCCCGATGACATCCAAGCGACGGTCGCAGAGTTCTGCGACCCCGACGTCGATTACTACCCGGTGCGGAAGTTCCCAGAGGCTCATCCCTGCCACGGCCAGGAGGAGTTCTCGGAATTCCTGGCCCGATTTCGCGAGGCCTGGCTTCGCTACGAGTGGACAATCCAAGAGCTGATCGAAGTTGGCAATGATCGCGTCATGGCCTGCCTCGAGTTGCGAGCGGAGGGGCGAGAGAGCGGGATGAGCCTCGAGGGCAGTCTCTATCAGTGCCTTTGGCTGCGGCACGGGCGCTTCTTTCGCGTGGAGGATCACATGACGCTGAGCAGAGCCCTTCATGCGCTGGGGCTCGAGGGCGACACCCTCGAAGCTGCTGGGCTTCGTGCGTCCTCGAACGTCGACGAAGCGCTTGCCGCCGCCGAATCCGAGGCCGATTCGGCCTAGCTCCGCGCCCGCCACTCGCTTCTCCTTCGCGCGAAACTCAGAAGCTCCCGTCTGGTTAGGCCTCGACGATGACGCTGGTTTCGGATGGCCGAGTTAGAGCACGCTCTAGGCGCGAGGCACGCGGAAGCGGAGCATGGTGACGGCGCCCGACTGGCTGTTGCTGAATGGTTCGAGGTCGATCCTGTGGAGGGTCGGGGTCGAAAAGCGGACCCCGTCGCCCAAGAGCACCGGTAGGACATAGACCAGGATCTCGTCGACGAGCCCTCGCTGCAGGCACTGGCTGGCCAGGTCGGCGCCGAGGATCTCCAGGTTCTTACCGCCCGCGGCCCTTAGCGCCGTGGCGACGGCTTCCGCGATATCACAGGTGAGGAATGTGACGTTCGGGTCCGGCCTGTCGGGAGGCTCGTGGGTGAGGACAAACTCGGCTCCGCCCTCGTAGGTGCGCTCCTCATCGGGCATCTGCTTGGCAACCTCGTAGGTACCCCGGCCGATAAGCATCGCACCAGTGGCCGCCATGACTTCAGGGAATGCGTCCGCTGTCAGGAAATCAACGATCCAGTCCATCGTGTGGCCGGGACCGGCGATGAAGCCGTCAAGCGACATCGCCCTGTTCACGACCACCTTGCCAGTGTCGGTGCTCATAGCACGCGCTCCTTTCCAGACACTTGGGCCCCGGGCTGAACCATAAGTCCGAGGCGGTGAGCTGGGCGAGGGCGAGACTGAGTACGGCGAGGGCGATGCCGGTAGGGCGCCGCCTTCCAATCCATGCTCCTCCGCATGGGAAGCACGACTGGTCCGCTGAGATACTGCGGGGGCGATGTCGGAGGAGAACCTCGAGACACTGCGGCGGGCGTACGAGAGGGTAAATGCCAGGTTGGAGTGGCCCCAAGAGCTGTTCGACCCTGACGTCGAGCTGGATGTACGAGATGTGTCGGTGGAGTTCGGAGTCATCCGGGGACGCGAAGCCGCACAGGAACTTCTGCGCGACTACTGGCAGACGTTCGAGGATTTCCACGTCGAGGTCATCGAGGTGCTACACGCGGACGAGGACCGAATCGTCACCGCCGTCGAGGATGGCGGGCGGATGAAAGGGAGCGATGCCGAGGTGTGGAACCGCTTGTTTCACGTCGCCACCTTTCGCAATGGGCGGATCGTTCATTTCTCAAGCCATACGGAGAAGAACCGCGCCCTCGAATCCGCCGGACTGAGCGAGTAGGCGTTTGGCGCCCGCAGTGGACGACGAGGACGAGTCCCGCCGTCCCTTCGGCTGGCTGTCTTCCCTGGAAGCAAGCAACCATTGAGATGGAGCCAGCCGGATTCGAACCGGCGGCCTCCGCCTTGCAAAGGCGGCGCTCTACCAACTGAGCTATGGCCCCTCGCGCCTGATTGTAGGTCGGTTCACGGCCCGTTCACCCGCCTGCGTGAGTCGACAGCGACGTTGTGAGAGGATCAGAGCGCAGGCATTCCTGGGAGGAGACGATGGCCGAAACCGAGACCGCGACCGAGACCTCAGAGGACATCGACCGTTCGCCGATGGCCATCGAGGAGGAGCAGCGGCAGGCGGAGGCGAGCGGCGGCCACAAGCCGGGCCAGCGCGCCGAGGTCTCGAACCTCGACATCGTCCACCATTACTTCAACAAGGCGGCCGACCACATGGGTCTCGAGGACGACGTCCGCGTCGTCTTCTGGACCCCCTACCGCGAGGTCACCGTCCAGATCCCCGTCAAGCTCTCCGACGGCAAGATCCACGTCTTCTCCGGCTACCGGATCCAGCACAACGGCGCCCGCGGCCCCTACAAGGGCGGCGTCCGCTTCCACCCCGAGGTGGACGTGGACGAGGTGCGCGCGCTGGCGTCGCTGATGACCTGGAAGACAGCGGTCGCCAACATCCCGTTCGGCGGCGCCAAGGGCGGTATCAACTGCCCGGCAGGCGACCTCTCGCAGGCCGAGCTTCAGAAGATCACCCGCTCGTTCATGGACAAGATCGAGAAGGTGCTGGGCCCCACCCGCGACATCCCGGCGCCCGACGTCAACACCAACGCCCAGACGATGGCCTGGATGATGGACGAGTACGGCAAGCTCCACGGCCACACGCCCGCGATCTGCACCGGCAAGCCGCTCTCGCTCGAGGGCTCGCACGGGCGCGAGGCGGCGACCGGGCGCGGCTGCGTCTACATGTTCCGCGAGGCAGCGCCGGCGCTGGGCCTCTCGCCCGCCGACACCAAGTTCGTCGTCCAGGGCTACGGCAACGTCGGCTCGTGGGCAGCCCGGATCATGCAGCAGCTCGGCTCGAAGATGATCGCCGTCTCCGACGTCCACGGCGCGATCCGCAACGACGAGGGCATCGACGCCGACGCCCTCCACAAGCACCTGACCGAGGGCGGCGACATCACCGAGTTCCCAGGCGCCGAGACGATCGACGCGGACGACCTGATCGCCGTCCCATGCGACGTCTTCATCCCGGCAGCGCTCGGTGGCATGATCCACGAGGGCAACGCGCACCGGATGCAGTGCAAGGTGCTGGTCGAGGGCGCCAACAGCCCCACCACCCCGGCCGCCGACGTCATCCTGCGCGAGAACGAGACCTACGTGATCCCGGACGTGATGGCGAATGCCGGCGGCGTCGTCGTCTCGTACTTCGAGTGGGTACAGAACCTCCAGCACTTCCGCTGGGACGAGCGCGAGGTCAACGACAAGCTCGGCAACGTGATGCGCAAGTCGTTCCGCGAGGTCTCGAAGCGCGCGAAGGAAGAGGGCCTCGACCTGCGCGAGGCCGCCTACCTGGTCGGGATCGAGCGCGTCGTCGACGCCGCCCGCACCCGCGGCTACATCGAGACCCCCGCCGCCGCCAGCTAGGGCCTGAGGGTCCGAGAAGCAAGCAGTTCTAGGACGCAGGTCGATCGCCGAAGCGAGCTTGGCTAGATCCCAAGTGAGCGAGGCGATCGGCCGAGGACGCAGAAATGCGCCGCTTATCGGACCCTCAGAAGTCGAAGTCCTTCGGCTGGCCCTGCTCGAACCAGAGCTCGTCGTCGTCCGGGTTGTCGCGGAGGAACTCGGGCGTCTCCTCCAGGACGTCCTCGCCGTCCTCGCCACCGGCGGGCTCCGTCTCGTCGGCGACCTCGAGCTCCTCGATCGGCGTGGGCTCGTCCGCGACCGCGGGCGCTTCGTCAACCGGCTCCGGCTCGTCGCTGGCCTCATCACCGGCTGACGGCTCGTCGTCGAGCGCCCCAACGTCGTCGAGCTCGTCCTTCAGGTCCAGGTCGAGCTCGCCCAGGTCGAGCGGCTCGGGCGGCTGATCGAAGAACTCGGTGGGCTGGTCGGCGATTGCCTCGCGCTCGGTCGTGGTGAACCCGGCGGCGCCGGAGTCCTCGACCGGCCCCTCGTCGGCAGGCGGCGGCTCGGGCTCGGCGTCCGGGTCGGCGAGCAGGGCATCGCCGTGCGGGGGCGCCTCGTCGGTCGGCTCGGCAACGGGCTCCGCCTCCGCCGGCGCCTCGGCCTCCTCAGGCTCCGAGGACGCCTGCGCGGGCTCCGGCGGCGCTTCCACCGCCGCGTCGCCGTTGGCCGCTGCCTCACCGGTCTCGGGGAAATCAGGGTCGCCGGGTCGCGCGGGGGGCCCGAAGGCCTCGTCCTCGAGCTGCTGCAGCTCCGACTCGTCGGCGCCCTGGCGGCGCTTCAGGTCGAGGTGCTGGCGGATGGCGTCGTCGAAGATTCCCATCGCATCGGCCCTGCGGGAAGACTACTGACGCGAACGCACCGCCGCGGGCGCGGTGACGACGCGGTTCTTACCTTGCCGTTTGGCTTCGTAGAGCGCTTCGTCGGCGGCCTCGAACAGCTCGCGCACGGTCGCTGCCGACGCCGGGAGCGTCGCGGTTCCGAAGCTGGCCGTCACCGACAGGGGCTCGCCGTCGTCCACGGATTCGATCGGTTCCTCCTCGAGGCGCGCGCGGATGCGCTCCGCCAGCTCCACGGCGCCCTCCGAGCCGGTCTCCGGCAACGCTACGACGAACTCCTCGCCCCCGTAGCGGGCGGCCTCGTCGATCGCGCGCGGCTCGGACTCCAGGATCCGGCCGAGCGCGCGCAGCACCTCGTCGCCCTGCAGGTGCCCGTACCGGTCGTTGACCTGCTTGAAGTTGTCGATGTCGAGGATGATCAGCGACAGCTCGTGCTTGAACCGCTCGGCGCGTGCCGCCTCGCGGTCGATCGTCTCCCGGAACGCCCGGTTGTTGGCGAGGCCCGTGAGCTCATCGGTAACCGCCTGCTCGGAAACCCGTTCGTGCTCGCTGATGTTCTCGACCGACGCGGCCGCCCGCTCGAGGAGGTAGATGAACACGTCGCGCTCGTGGGCGTCGAACTCCTCGCCGGTGCGGCCGACGGCGAGCGTGCCCTGCGTCTCGCCGCTGTGCACGAGCGGGGCGGCCAGCCCGTGACCATCGTCGCGCCGGCTCGCTACCCGCGAGCCCTCGGCCCCGGCCCGCTTCTGCGCCGCGTCGGCCGCCACGCGCGCCTGCCCGCTGAAGCCCTCGGGCCGCTCGATCACGGTCCCGTCGAGGAGCGCGATGGCGGCGTACTCCGCGGCGCAGCCGCCCAGCGCAGTCTCCGCGACGATCGCGAGCTGCGCTTCGAGATCGAGCCCTGAGGCGACCGCCTCACCCAGGCGGGTGACCGACCGGTCGAGCTCGGTGCGCTGCCGGCGCAGCTGCTCGATCTGCGCCTCGAGCCGGTCGCTCATCCGGTTGAACTCGCTCGCGAGGCCGGCCATCTCGTCGCGGCCGACGACCGGCACGCGGCCCGAGAAGTCGCCGTCTCCGATCCGGCGGGCGGCCTCCAGCATCGAGCCGATCTGGCCCTGGAGGGTGCGGAACACGAAGTAGATGAACGCCAGCGCGACTGCGACGAACGCCACAAGAGCGAGGGCGATCCGCGGGCTCGAGTCGAGGAACCCGCCGGTCTCGGTCTCGGTGAGCAGGACCACCTCGGTCGGTTCGGGCTCGGGCAGCTCTCCGGCGGCGGCCCGCATCGTCTCGCCCCCGAGCTCGACGTCGGCCGGGTCGCCCGCCGGCGGAAGCTCGACGCCACCGGCCGCGCGCGGTCCGGCGACGACCTCCCCGTCGCTGACGAGGGCCACCTCCAGCCCGGTCAGCTCCGCGACCTCCTCCACGTACTCGGTGGGGCCAGTGACGGACGCGCGGAGCTCGTACGCGCCGCTGCCCTCCACGTTCGCGGGGACGCTCGCGGTGGCTACCGTGGAGGACGAGCCGATCGCCGTGATCTCGCCGCCATCGGGCGTCGTGATCGTCAGGTACTCGAGGCCGCGAGCCCTGCCCGCGGCCGCCGCGACGCGTTCGATCTCGGCCTCGTCACCGGAGCGCAACGCGGGCTCGACCCCCGGATCGGTCAGCAGCTCGGTCGCCTGCGCCTGCGCCTCGAGGACGTCGGCCTCGTAGTGCGAGAGCGCGGTGGTCAGCGCGGTCGACAGCGCGGCATCCGCCTTGCCGTCCTCCGAATCCCGGGTCACGTCCACGACCAGCAGCGCGATCGCGGCGATCGGAATCACCACGATGAGCAGGAAGAACAGGGCCAGGCGGCCGCGAAAGCTCACTGCACGAGCTTAGATCGGCGTTCGGCCCCATCCGCCTTTAACGGAACAATCCGGTCCTGTGCTGGCAGCCGTGAAGCGCGAGATCCTCCTCGCCCCGAACCTGGTCGCACGAGCCGCGGCGACGGCGACGGATGACCCGGCGGCGCGCTGGATGCTCTCGCTCCCCCTCGCCGTGCGCCGCTCCTATGTCGCCGACGTCCTCGATCGCGGCGACGGCGAAGCCGAGCAGCGCGTCTGGATGCTGCTCCAGGCGGACCCAGTTCGAGAGGGATACATCCGCGCGGTGCTCGAGAGGGGCGCCGAGCCGCCAGGCCTCGAGGTCCTCTGGATGCTGCGCCAGCCCGAATCGGTCCGCGCGAGCTACGTGCGCGATGTCATCCGGAAACCGGGACCGATCCGCCCGGACGTCGTCTGGATGCTGCGCCAGCCCGACTCGGTGCGCGAGAGCTACCTGGCGCAGGTCGTCCTTGCCCAGGACACCGGCGGCTCATAGCGGGCTATCCTTGCCCGGCGCCGGCAGCTCGGCGTCGCGGGGCTATAGCTCAGATGGAAGAGCGCCTGGATCGCACCCAGGAGGTCAGGGGTTCGAGTCCCCTTAGCTCCATCGCCGAAAGGCCCGCAAGGAAGGCGCTGTCGCGGATCGCCGTCCGCGCGCTACGCGAGCCGGCCCCCTATCAACGGCCCTTGACCGGTCGTGTCGGCTGAAGTACGCTCAGCTTGAGCGAGCGGGAGGAGACGGGGTGCGGCCGATCGATCGGCCAGGTCTTGAGCGTGCGAGTGGGCAACGATCCATTCGGCACCGCGGGCGCTGGGCGCTCGTGAGCGTGGCGGCCGGGGTCTTCACCCTTGCGGCCACAGCGCTCGCGGCATCGACGAACTTCGTCCAGCCGGCGACCAGCCCCGAGGCGGTCGGCGCTCTCGCTATCCCGGTTTCGGTTGCAGCCGCCGACCTCGACGGGGACGGAGATCAGGACCTCGCGGTTGCAAACGTCGGCCCCGACAACGTGACGATCCTCCGCAATAACGGTGTCGGCAACTTCGTCCAGCCGGCGACGAGCCCCGAGGCGACGGGGCTCACCCCGAACCAGGTCGTCGCAGCCGACTTCGACGGCGACGGAGACCAGGACCTCGCGACCGCGAACGGTAGCTCCAACAACGTGACGATCCTCCGCAATAACGGCACCGGCAACTTCTTCCAGCCGGCCTCGAGCCCCGAGGCGGTCGGCGATACCCCGCAATCGCTCGCCGCCGCCGACTTCGACGGCGACGGGGACCAGGACCTCGCGGTCCCGAACGAGGACTCCAACCACGTGACGATCCTGCGCAACAACGGCGCCGGCAACTTCTTCCAGCCGGCCGCGGGCCCTGAGCCGGCCGGCGCCAGCCCGCAATCGGTCGCCGCTGCGGACCTCGACGGCGACGGAGACCCTGACCTCGCGATCGCGAACGAGGACTCCGACGACGTGACGGTCCTGCTCCATGTCGGCGCCGGCAACTTCGTTCAGGACCGGATCCCCGCAGCGGTCGGCGACGCTCCACACTCGGTTGCCGCCGCCGACCTCGACGGCGACGGGGACCAGGACCTCGCGTTCGCGCACCCGAATTCCGACAACGTGACGGTCCTCAAGAACAACGGCAGCGCCGCCTTCGGGCAGCCGGCGACGAGCCCCGAGGCAGCCGGCGACGGCCCTGTCTCGGTCGCCGCCGCCGACTTCGACGGGGATGGCGACCGGGATCTGGCGGTCGCGAACCGCAACTCTGACAACGCGACGATCCTGGCCAACAACGGCGTCGGCAACTTCTTCCAACCGGCGACCAGCCCCGAGCCGGTCGGCGGCGACCCGTTCTCGGTCGCCGCCGCCGACCTCGACGGAGATGGGGACCCGGACCTCGCAATAGCGAACACGCTTACCGACAACGTGACGATCCTGCGCAACCTGTAAAGCACGCCCTCAGCGCCAGCACAGCCGCGATCCCCGATCGGCACCACGATCGTTCTGGTGCCCAAGCGCAGCGATATCCGTTTACATCTAGAGACATCTGCGCCTAGATCCCCAGGGAGCAATTTCCCTGAATTCCGCTTGCTAGAGCCGAATGCCGCCGCTTGCAGCCGTCATAGCCAGCCTGCATCGCACCCAGGAGGTCGCCGGTTCGAGTCCGGCTAGCTCCACTTTCGAAAGGCCTTTATTTGTGCAGATCTCTCGATCCTGCCAGGGCTTAACTTGCGCGATCCTGCAGCAAGCGCCCGAGGTTTGCAATCGCCCCGCCCATGTGCGTGACGACACGGGCCAGCGCTGCCTGCATTCGTTCATCGTCGAGGTGGGCACGCACGGCTCGCCCGATGTTTACCCGCGACCCCTGCAGCCATGTCTGAATGTCCTCCTCCGGACCCCAGGCCGCCTCGTTGACGGCACCGAGGTAGATCGACCATGCCCAATCCAGGCGGTTGCGCGTGCGCGGGGTCGGGTTCGGGCGGACAAGCCGGTTCTTCTCCTCGTCGTCGCGCTGGCTGGTCTCGAGGAAACCGATCAGTGCGGCGCTGAACGGCAGCATCCCCATGCGCGTGGGCTGCGGGGTGATCCGGTCCCCCTCGAAGATCGGGCGCGGTGGCGCCCAGCCCAGTCCGCGTGCGGTGCAGTCGACGTGGGTTTCTCCTCGCGTTGTGGGGACGGTGCCCTCGTCTAGCACCAGCGCGTCGATCCCAACCCGGCGGACGCGGCCCTTACGGATCACCTGTGTGATGCGGCACAGCTGCTCTCGCTCCGCCGCGCTCAGCGTCGCACCGTGGAACATGTCCGGCTCAACCTCGGGGTCGAGGCGATGGAGCTGGTCGCACGCCTCGGCACGAGCGTGAAGGTCCTCGAGGTCCGAGGCCTCGGCGGCCGCCTCATAAGCATCCGCCAGCCCTTCGCACATGCCGGCGACCAGGTCCAGCGGCTGCGTGAAGGTGCGGTCGAGCGTCCAGGCATCACGCGGTCGTACCCACCGGATGTCCTCGGGAGCGACCGATTGACCGAGCAGCCAGGTGCAGGTGTCCATCGCGGTCTTGCCCGCACCTAGGACAGTGAACCTGTCGGCCGGATCGGTCAGCTCAACCAGCTGGTTCGGGGTAACGACCCGGACACCCGGGTCCACCTCGAAGCCGGGTTCGTGGCGGGCCGGGAGCTCGGTGTCCAGGTAAGTGGCATCCACCACCTTCCGTACCCGCACCGCTGTCTCGTGGCCGGTCACGCGCGACGACAACCGATGCCCGTTGCCGTCCATCCCGACGTACTCGTGGCTCCCGCGCCAGGTGACCTGCCCGGAGGCGAGCAGGTGGTCCAGCGCGCGCCGGAAGTAGTTACAGATCTCGGGCCCGCTGGCCTGCTCGTAGAAGCCCGCGTTGAGGCCGGACTCGTCGATCCGATCGTGGCCCAGTGACAACGAGTTCACCCCATAGAAGGCCGATGGCTGGTGGAGTCGGACGAACGGATAGGCCTCGTTCCAGTGCCCGCCCGGCGCGTGACGGCGATCGGCCAGGATTACGGTCGCGGCCGAGTCGGCGATCAGCGCGTCAGTGAATGCCATCCCCGTGGCCCCCGCTCCGATTACCAGGTAGTCAGCCTTGATCGGATCCAAGATCCCCACCATTTTCGATCGTTCCAGCCACCGGCGAACTCCGAGATGGGAACCTGAACTCCTCACTACTCGGCATGCCGATCCGACCTTACATCGCGCAACGATGAGCCGAATGGCGAACAGCACAAGCGAGCGTAGGGACGAGGCTTGTGCTGCGGAGGATGAGCAGTAAGCCAACCAAGGTCAGGATGGCGCTCCCTTCGATCGGAATCGGCCAGCTTCCAATGCGCACCAAGAGCGTTCTGGTGGCCAAATCCACCGACACCCAGACGTATCCGCGGACATCCGCGGCGGGTCGCGCTCGCACCCAGGAGGTCGTCGGTCGAGTCCGACCAGCTCCACTGACGTGGTTGCCTGCGTCGCGGACTAGAGTTGGGCCGTGGATCGGCTGCCCCGCTTTGCGCCCCTCTCCGGCCTGATCGCCGCCATCCTGTTCGCTGCCGGGAGCGCGCTCTGGGCTTTCGAGCAACCGGACCAGGACGCCGGGAGCGAGGAGATCGTTTCGTTCTACGAGCAAAGCTCGAGCGAGATCATGATCGGCGGAACGGTGAGCGTCATCTCCCTGCTCTTCCTGGTCTGGTTTGGGGCGGTACTGCGCGAGCGTCTTGCGGCCGCCGAGGGCTCGAACGGCAGCGGACTGCCGCTGGTGGCCTTCGCCGGCTGCGTCGTCATCGCGGTGGTGGGTCTCGGAGCTGAGACGATCAACATGGCCGGAGCGTTGAGCGCCGGCGACGGTCAGCTCACACCAGACACTGCGCAGATCTACTTCGACGTGTCCTGGGCGTTTGGGGCGCCCGCTGCGGGCGTCGCCGTCGCCATGGTCGGGTTGCCTATCGGCCTGATCGCGCTACGGACCGGCCGGGTGCTCCGGCCTTGGTCGGCGTGGCTGGTAATCCTCTTGGCCCTGGTGACGCTGACGCCTCTGATGTGGACGGCCGCGTTTGGGTATCCGTTCTCGCTCGCAGTCCTGCTGTTAGGGGCGCTCAGCGTTCGCCTCTTTCAGGAGGGTTCGGAGGCCCGCGACGAACGAGCGGTTCGACAGTCGTCCGGCTAGCTCCATCAACCGTTGGCTTCCAGGAAACGGAAGATCAGCGCCCTGGTTTCCTTGACGATGTCGTCCGGGGCGGTCGTGACGAGCCCGGAACTGTGCACATTGGAGTCGACCAGCGCGAGCTGCTTCGGCTCCTCGGCCGCCGCGAACATCCTCTGCGCGTCCGCGGCGAACCGGACGCTCTCGATCCCCGGCAGCAATGGTGCCGACCCGGGCAGTTGGACGTCGTCCTTGCCGGCTATGAAGAGCGTCGGTTCGTCGATCTGCTTCAGCCGCGCGGATGTCACGTCGTTCGCTTGCGGTTCTCCCATGTAGTACTTCGACGGGAACTGGGGGGTCGACAGAGAGACCACCCCCGCTACGTCGACACCCGGCGTCCGGGCCGCGCGGAGAACGGCAAGCCCGCCCATGCTCGCTCCGATCAGGAAGATCTTCTCCGCGCCTCGCTCCTCCAAGAGGGCAACCGCGGCCATCGCGTCTCGCCAGTTGTTCTTGAGCTCTACAAGGCCATCGGAGCAGTCCCTGCTGTCGCAGAACCCCCGGAAGTTGAAAGTCAGAGCGAGGTACCCGTGTTCGGCGAGGACGGCGGGAAATGGCGGCCAGCCTTCCTGTGCCTCATCCTGGCTGAAGCCGTGGGCGAGGATGACGGCGACGTCTCCTTCCCCCCAGAGCCGGCCCGCGAGCTCGACTCCGCCTTCAGCCCGGAAACGAACTGCCTCGTAGTCCGGGCGCTCGCCCTCCGTGGCCCCGGCGGTCGTCGTGGCGGTGGCCTCTGTCTTGGAGGTCTGCGTGGTTGGTGGAGGGCTCCCCTCATCGTTGGAGCACGAGGCCACGAGTGTGGCAACGACGACGGAGGCGGTGAGCGCCAGGCATCGTCGCCGTGCCATGTCTTCATCGCATGAGCGACCTCCTCGGAGGCCCGGACCGTTCACGACCTCGCCTTTCCCCCAAACGAACGAAGCCGATCCTAGCCGCCGATCGTCGCAATCGCAACGAGCGCGACCTACGGCGGAAACCCGGCGGCCTGGCGCGCCCCGTCGGGGTCGGCAAAGGATTCGACGCGGACGACCCGGCCATCGCGGACGGTCAGGAGCGAGGACCGGGTCTCATCGACTTCGAGCTCGTGCGTCCGGCCGACGATGTGGACGACGACCGCGACCTGATCACCGGCGTCGTCGAACCGCAGCGTCTCAACCCGATACCTCTCCCAAGCCGAAAGGAACTCACCCCAGAAGCGCCGCACGCCGTCAAAGCCGCGGTAACTGTCGACGGCAAGCAACGACTCGGTCACCGGGGCCCACTCGATCTCCGGACTCAAGAAGCGGCCGAGAGCGTCATCGGACATGCGCTGCTCGAACTCCTGTGTGGAGCCCTCGCTCGCAAGCTCCGCGTAGAGTCGGCGCACCAGTTCGACGTTCTCCTGCGACACCGCGTCCCAGTGTCTCGCATCGTGCTCCACCGCTACCGATAGGAGAGACCGTGCCGGAGGCTCTGTTCAGACCGCAGCTCGGCCAGCCGCACCACCACGCCTATGTCGTCGAGAGCATCGAGGCGACCGTGAACTGCCTGGTCGACCAACTCGGCGCCGGACCGTTCTTCCTCGTCGACAACGTGCCGTTGGAGAACGTTCTCTCGCGCGGCGAGCCGGCGGAGCTCGTCCACAACTCAGCCTTCGGCTGCTGCGGCAGAGGCGCGATCGAGCTGATGGAGATCATCAGCGCGGCGCCCGACCGGGTCGAGGAGCGGTTTTCAGGTCCTCGTCCGCGTATCCACCACGTCGCCTACGTCGTGTCGCCGGCGGAGGCGCCCGAGGTGCGGAAATCGCTCGACGAGCGAGGTCTGCAGCAGTATCTGAGCGCTGAGCTCAGCGAAACACACAACACGTTCCATGACGCCTCCGCATCGCTGGGACACGACATCGAGATCCATGACGACGTTCCGGGGTTGCGTGATTTCTTCGAGTTGGTCAGCGGCGGCGCCGAGGGCTGGGACGGCCTGGAACCGTTGCGCCCCGTCTAGCGTCGAAGTCATCTAGCTCCACTCCCAACATATGCTGGCGCGCGTTCGTGTCGACCGATGAAGGGGCGCAAATGGCGACGCTGCATATCGAGCACCCGATCACTGACCTGCAGACATGGCTGGGTGCCTTTACACGATTCGAGGATGCCCGGAGGAAGGCCGGAGTCCGCGCGCAGCGCGTCCGCCAGCCGGTCGACGACGACAAGTACATCTACGTCTCGCAGGGCGAGAGTCCTCACTGAAGTGAGTACCACCGCGTAGGCCCCGCGTTCGTGCCATCTCCACCCAAAGGACCGCCGCCTGGATCCTTCGGGCTGCGGATCATGAACCGGTTCACGGCCTTGAACGTCTTCCTCTACCGGCGCACCGGCGGCCGCATCGGCGGGGCGATCGGCAACATCAAGCCGATCGCCTTGGTCGATCACGTCGGCGCAAAGAGCGGCACGAAGCGCACCACGCCCTTGGTCTATACGCGCGACGGCGACGACGTGATCATCGTCGGCTCCCAGGGTGGATCGCCGAAGACTCCGTCGTGGGTGTTCAACCTCCGCGCGAACCCGCGCACAACCATCCAGATCGGCAACAGGAAGTTGGAGATCATCGCCCACGAGGCCACCGATGAGGAGCGCGAGCGGCTCTGGCCGCTGGTCGTCGATACCTACGCTGACTACGCCGTCTATCAGGCTCGCACTGAGCGCAAGATCCCGGTGGTCATCCTGACGCCGGCAGGGGGATACTGAGGGGGTGTCTCAGGGGGAGTACCTGCTGGCCGACCAGCCCTCGGAGTTGGAGCGGTTGCAGCTGCAGTCCCGCGTCTGGGAGCCCGCGGGCCGCCAGCTCCTGGCCAGTCTGGACGGCGGCACCGGGGCGCGCGCGCTCGACGCCGGCTGCGGAGCGTTGGGCTGGCTTCGGATCCTGGCCGAATGGGTCGGGCCCTCCGGCAGCATCGTCGGGGGCGATGTCGACGAGAACCTGCTGGCGGCCGCCCGTTCGTTCCTCGAGGCCGAGGGGATCTCGAACGTGGAGCTCGTGGTCGATGACGTCTTCGAGAGCCGCCTCGAGCCGCGATCCTTCGATCTTGTCCACGGCCGCTACCTGATCGCTCCACTCGGGCGAGGACGCGAGCAGGCGTCCGCGCACCGCCGGCTGCTCAAGCCCGGGGGCTGCCTGGTTCTGGAGGAATGGGACCTGGGCTCGTGGCATTTCAATCCTCCCGCGCCGGCAGCCGAGCGACTGATCGGATTGCTCGCCGACATCTTCGCCACCCTCGGAGGCGAGGCCGGGCGCGATCTTCCCGACCTGCTTCGGGAAGCCGGGATCGAAGAGCCGGAGATCGATGCCCACCTCGTCGCCCTCAAGCCCGGACACCCCTACCTGCGTCTCCCGCTTCAGTTCAGCGTCGCGCTCGAGTCGCGACTCCTCGAGGCGCTGAGCGAGGGTGACCTCGACGCGCTCCGCAAGGAGGCCGAGGCCGAACTGGCCTCTCCGAAGAGATGGGGCACGACCTTCACGCTGATCCAGAGCTGGGGCCGGGTCGAGGGCTGAACATGGAGGCGCCATCGGATGCGTCGCAGCTCGATCATCTGATCTTCCATCCCTGGTGGCACAGACCCCGCGGAATGTCCCGGCGTTCGTCGGTGGCGAAGGCAGCTACCTCCAGGATCAGGACGGACGGCGCTACCTCGACTTCAGCTCGCAACTCGTGTTCACGAACGTCGGGCACCAGCACCCCCGGGTAGTCGCTGCGATCAAGGAACAGGCCGACCGCCTGTGCACGCTCGCCCCGATCTGGGCGAGCGACGTACGCGGCGAGGCGGCGAGGCGGATCATCGACGTCGCACCGACCGGGTTGAACCACGTGATGTTCACCAACGGCGGCACGGAGGCGATCGAGCACGCGACCCGGATGGCGCGCGTTCACACCGGGCGCCCGAAGCTGCTCGTCGCGTATCGCTCGTACCACGGGGGCACGACCACCTCGATGCATCTCACCGGCGATCATCGCCGCTGGGCCACCGATACCGGCGCGGCCGGGGTCGTTCACTTCTTCGGCCCCCATCTGTATCGGTCGGCGTTCGACGCTTCGACGCCAAGCGAAGAGTGCGAACGGGCTCTGGCGCACCTTCGGCAGGTGATCGAGCTCGAGGGCCCGAACACGATCGCCGCGCTCGTTCTCGAGTCGGTGGTCGGCGGGTCGGGGGTCATCCCACCTCCGCCGGGCTATCTCGAAGGGGTCCGAGAGCTGTGCACGGAGCACGGGATCGTGTACATCGCGGACGAGGTGCTGGTCGGCTTCGGCCGCACCGGTGAGTGGTTCGGCATCGACCATGCGCGCGTTGCGCCGGATCTGATGGCGTTCGCCAAGGGTGTGAACTCGGGGTATGTGCCGCTCGGCGCCGTCCTCGTTGGCGATGCGATCTACGACACGTTCGTGGAGCGGCCCTATCCCGGCGGGCTGACGTACGCAGGGCATCCTCTCGCCTGTGCGGCAGCAGTCGGCGCGCTCGACGTGATGCACGACGAGGGCCTGGTCGCCTCGTCGGCGCGGCTTGGAACGGACGTACTCGGACCGGGCCTGCGCGCGCTGGCCGAGAAGCACCCGTCGGTGGGTGACGTGCGGGGCATCGGCGCGTTGTGGGCCCTGGAGCTCGTCCGGGATCGCCCTACGCGGGAGCCGCTGGTGCCGTACGCGGCGAGCGGCCCGTCGGCAGCCCCGATGGCGGCGCTCAACGCGGCGTGCCTGGATCGCGGGCTGATCACCTTCGTGTTCGGCAACCGGATCAACATCGCTCCCCCGTTGAACCTGAGCGACGACCAGGCGGCGGACGGACTGGCGATCCTCGACGAGGTGCTTGCGATCGCCGACGGCGACCTCACGTAGCCCGGGCCCGCCTCTAGTCCCCCAGCCCTGCGGCTTCGAGCGCCTCCTCAGTCGTCCGGTACACCTCGCCACGGACCACCCGACCGTCACGGATCACCCAGAGGTGCGCGAGGTGGGTGTCGAGGATCGCGCCACTCGCCCGTCCCCGGCCTGAGATCCGAACGGGCACGACGACGGTCTCCCCGGCGTCGATGAACTCCCCCGTCTCGACGCGATAGTCCTCGAACGCCTCAAGGACCTCCGCGGTCGCCCGCAGGAAGCCCTCGGGCCCCGAGCGGGTCCCGGATGCGGTGCCCGACACCCCCAGGCCTCCACCGTCGGCGACCTCGGCCGTCGGCGAGAACAGGGCAGCCACTCCTTCGAGATCGCCTGCCGAGTACAGCTCGTAGCCACGGCGCACGATGTCGACGTTCTCCTGCGACATCCCCGCGGAGTATCGCGCCTACATGCAACAGTGACCCGCGATGAAGGCGGTCACCTGCCACCACGCCGTGCTCGCCGTCGCGGACCTCGACGATCCCACGCCGGCCCAGGGCCAGGTCCGTCTCGAGGTCGTGCGCTGTGGCATCTGCGGGTCGGACCTGCACGCCCGGCACGGCATGGACTCGTGGGCCGAGCTCTCGCGAAAGATCGGCTACGAGCGCTTCGGCCGTTCCGATCAGCCGATCGTCTTCGGGCACGAGTTCTCGGGAGCGATCGCCGAGTACGGGCCCAGGACCAGGCGGAGGATCCCCACCGGCACGCCGGTCGTCGCCCTGCCGCTCCTACGGACGCGGGACGGCATCGACCCGGTCGGCCTGTCGCTCAACGCCCGGGGCGGCTATGCCGAGCAGCTGCTCGTCCAGGAGTCCATGATGATGCCCGTTCCCAACGGCCTGCCCGCCGACGTTGCGGCTCTGACCGAGCCGATGGCGGTCGGATGGCACGCCGTTCAGCGAAGCGACATCCGCAAGAAGGACGTCGCGCTCGTGATCGGTTGCGGCCCGATCGGCCTGGCCGTGATCCTCTGCCTCAAGGCCAAGGGAGTGCGCCACGTCGTCGCCAGCGACTTCTCACCCGCCCGCCGCGACCTCGCCGCCCGTTGCGGCGCCGACCTCGTGATCGATCCCGCGGCGGGCTCGCCCTTCGCGAGCGCCGGTGAGCACGGCCACCTGACCAACGCCGAGGACCTCTTCGAGCTCGGCGTCGGGACGAAGGAGAAGCTGGACGTCCTCCCGACGGGCTGGTGGCACGTGTGGCGCCTCGGCGAGAGGCTCGGCGCCAAGCCCAGCGCACCGGTCGTGTTCGAGTGCGTGGGTGTTCCCGGCATGATCTCGTCGATCGTCGACGACGCCCCGATCTACTCGAGGGTCATCGTCGTCGGCGTCTGCGTCGGCCCTGACACCTTCGCCCCGGCGATGGCGATCAACAAGGAGATCGACCTGCGCTTCGTGCTCGGCTACACGCCGCTCGAGTTCCGCGACACCCTGCACATGCTCGGCGAGGGCACGATCGATCCGCGCCCGCTCATCACTGGCACGGTCGGCCTCGCCGGGGTGGAGGCCGCGTTCGACGAGCTCGCGAACCCCGAGGGCCACGCGAAGATCCTCGTCGACCCGCGCTCGCCCGCGGCCAGCCCGACCAAGACCGCGTCCGGCTAGCCCGCCTCGCCGGCGCCGAGGTACTCCGACTCGAGCACGAGGTCCTTGATCAGCGTCTGATACTCCACGTGCGCCTCATGCTCGACGGTTCGCCAGTCGCGCCCCTCGTGTTCCTGCATGAACTCGCGATAGTCGGGGACGCCGGGGAACTTCACGTTGTCGGCGACCACGACCGAGCCGGCGTGGAGCCAGCCGGCAGCGGCGATCCGCTCGAGGTCGGGCAGATAGGCCTCCTTGGCGTGGTCGAGGAACACGAAGTCGACCGCCCCGTCCCCGAAGCCGTGCCCGGACTCGAGCGCCGCCATGGTGGCGCCACCGTCGCCGATCGTCCCGTGCACGACGCTGACGAGGTTCGCCACGCCCGCGTGCTCGAGAATCCGCCGCGCGATCGCGGCGTTGTCGGCGCTGAACTCCAGTGACGTCAGATGCGCGCCGTCCGGCATCACGCGCGCGGTCCGCAGGGCGCTGTACCCGCAGTAGGTGCCGAGCTCGAGCAGCCGCCGCGGTGCCGCCCGGCGGATCGCCGCGTCGAGGATCTCGCCCTTCTCGTCCCCCACGTTCATCATGAAGCTCTGCTCGTAACAGAACTCGTCGACCGCGCGGATTGCGTCATCGAGGTCCCCCGCGCGGGCGTTGGCGAGGACGTGATCCCCGAGCGCCTGCTCGCGCCCGTCGCCAACCTGCCACTCGGTCGTCAGCCGCTTCGTCCCGAGCACCATGCGCAGGAACGACCAGCGCAGGAACGGCAGCCGCTTCCCCCCGAGCTCCAGAAGTCGCGCCATGTCGGCACCGTAGCGCTACGGCTAGCCTGGCGCGCATGGCTGCCAACGACGGACTGCCACACCTCAGCCTCGCCTCCGCCGCGGAGTGGGAGGCGTGGCTCGAGGCGAACCACGATTCGGCGGAGGGGGTGTGGCTGAAGATCGCAAAGAAGGGCAGCGGGAAGACGAGCGTGACGATCGCCGAGGCGCTCGACGCCTGCCTGTGCTTCGGGTGGATCGACAGCCGCCGTGAGGCGCTCGACGACGACCATTACCTGCAGCGGTACACGCCGCGGCGGGCGCGGAGCAAGTGGTCGCGGATCAACGTCGAGAAGGTCGCCGCTCTGACCGTCGCCGGACGGATGCGGCCCTCCGGGCTCGCCGAGGTCGAGCGGGCCAAGGCCGACGGGCGCTGGGACGCCGCCTCCTAGGAACCACCACCCAGGGGTGATCACGACCACCCCCCGGTCGGGCAACGACGGTTCCTTGGGCCTCTGGTAGCGGACAGCCGCTGCGGCGATCCTGAACTCATCGTCAATCCACACCCCGAAAGGTGAGTTCAATGCGAGTCAAGATGTTCATGGCAACGGCGGCAATCGCGATCAGCGGAGTGTTCGCCACCAGCGCGACCGCGGCCGACCGGGCCGACACTAAGGTCACGATCAAGGGCGGCGGCGAGGTCTACGGGTACGTCAAGAGCTCCGACCCCGTCAACTGCGCCGAGGACCGCAAGGTCAGCGTCTTCATCCAGGTCGGTGCCCAGGGCGGCGGTGACGACCTCAAGCAGGGGAGCGACAACGCCTCCTTCAACGGCGACCGCTACCAGTGGTCGATCGGCAACCCGGGCCTCCAGGGCGAGCTGATCTACGCCAAGGCCAAGCGCACCAGCGAGTGCAAGGCGGACACCAGCAAGACGATCGTCGGCTAGACCTCGTCGAGCGTCAGCAGAGCACGCGCACCGAGAGCCGGCCCGCCACAGCGGGCCGGCTCTTTCGTACCGGCGGTAGGCTCGCCGAGTGGGAGGTCTGCTGCGGCAACTGGGGGTTGAGCTGCCCGTCGTTCAGGCAGGTATGGGCGGGGGGTTGGCCGCGCACCAGCTCGCCGGTGCGACCTCCGCGGCCGGAGGCCTTGGCACGATCGGCCTCCTCGCCCCCGACGACCTGGGCCGCGAGATCGCGGCGGCTCGCCGCCTGACCGACCGGCCGCTGGCGGTGAACCTGCTGCTTCCGTTCGCGCGCCAGAGCCACTTCACGGCAGCATCCGAGGCCGACGTGGTGGTCACCTTCTGGGGTCGCCCGCAACGCCGGACCGCCAGGACCTGGATCCACCAGTGCGGGTCGGTCGAGGAGGCCGTCGCGGCTCGCGAAGCCGGGGCCGACGCCGTCATCGCCCAGGGCGTGGAAGCGGGTGGCCACGTTCGCGGCACGTTGCCGGCGGCGGAGCTGCTCGCTCGAGTCCGGAACGCGGTGCCCGACGACTATCCGGTGCTCACGGCGGGCGGCGTCGCTGATGCAGCCGACGTCAAGGCCCGTCTCGACGCGGGCGCGGAGGCCGTGGTCTGCGGGACCCGCTTCCTGATGACGGAGGAGAGCGGCGGCCACCCCGCCTACAAGGCCCGGCTGCTCGAGGCCCGGGAGACGATCCTCACCGAGCTGTTCGGGGCCGGTTGGCCGGCGCCGCATCGCGTTGTTCCGAACGCCGCCACGGCGCGCTGGCTGAAGCGGGATCCCCGGGGTCCCGGGTGGCTGCGCCTGATCCATCGCGCGACCGCGCCCGCCCTCGCCCGTGTGCCGGTGTCGATGCAGTTCCGCCTCGCGGCGACGCAAGCGCCGAGCCGGCCGATATTCGGACCCGCCGCTGCGACGGTTGACGGCCCGCCAAACCTGGTCGACGCCGGACCGCTCTACGCCGGAGAGTGCATCGCCCGCATCACCGAGATCCGGCCGGCGGGGGAAGTGGTCCGCGAGCTGACGCCCTAGATCACTGATCTAGGATCAGGGTGTGCCCGATCGCCTGCACTTCACCGAGTCCGATGAGGCCAACGAGCTGATCGCATCCGACCCGATGGCGCTGCTCGTCGGGTTCGCACTGGACCAGCAGGTGACCGTGCAGAAGGCGTTCTCGGGCCCGCTGGACCTGAAGCGGCGGCTGGGCTCGATCGACGCCCAAACGCTGGCGAGCACCGACCTCGATCCGGTCTTCCGCCAGAAGCCCGCGATCCACCGCTACCCGGGAAGCATGGCGAAGCGGGTGCACGAGCTCGCCGTGCACGTCCGCGACGAGTATGGCGGCGACGCCGCGCGGGTCTGGACGGACGCGCCCGACGCGGAGGCACTGCGCTCGAGGATCGCGGCGCTGCCCGGCTTCGGCGAGATGAAGATCAAGGCGCTCGGCGCCGTGCTGGCGAAGCGCTTCGGGGTCGAGGTCGCCGAGGGCCTGGTGCCGCCGCATCCCACCCTGGGAGACGTCGACTCGGCCGCCGCACTGGAGGATTACCAGGCGGCGAAGCGCGAGCACAAGGCCGAGTGGTCGCGGGCGCGGTCGTGAAGACCCGGGGCTGCTATATCCATGTGGATATAATCCACGCATGGATATACCCCTCGCCCTCCGCCAAGCGCGGCTGCGCGCACGGCTGAGTCAGGCGGAACTCGCGCGCCGGACCGGCACCTCCCAGGCGACGATTTCGGCGTACGAGCGCGGCCGCAAGCAGCCCTCGGTCGAGACCCTCGACCGACTACTCGCCGCGGCCGGGGCGCGGCTGACCGTGGTCCCCGGCGTGGAACCGCTCGTGCGCCCCTCGGCGCGTCAGCACGCGCGCGTGGCCCGCGGGTTCGCCGACGTGCTGGCCCTCGCCGAGGCGCTCCCTGCCAGGCCGGCGCCGGTCCTGCACTTCCCCCGGCTGCCACGGCGTGACGCGGAATGACGACCCTGCCGGAGCGGCTGGTCGAGCTGCACAGCGCGTTGAGCGGCGCCCGGATCCCGCACGCGTTCGGCGGCGCGATCGCCCTCGCCTACTGGACGCTCGATCCCAGGGCGACGGGCGACATCGACATCAACGTCTTCGTTCCCAGCGCGGAGTGCAGGCCGGCGCTGGCGGCGCTCCCAAAGGGCGTCGCTCAGCCCGACGGAACCGCCGAGACGATCGAGCGCGAAGGGCAGATCCGGCTCTGGTGGGACGAGACCCCGGTGGACCTCTTCTTCGACTACGTGCCGCTGCACCAACGGGCGGCGCGCAACACCCGCATCGTCCCGTTCGCGGGGACGGAGATCCCGGTGCTCGGGCCAGTCGAGCTGGCTGCGTTCAAGGCCATGTTCGACCGCACCCGCGACTGGGCGGACATCGAGGCGATGATCGCCGCCGGCACGCTCGACCTGACTGCAACCCGTAGCGCCCTGGGCGAGCTGCTCGAGGAGGACGACCCGCGGTTCGCTCGGCTCGCCGACGCCCGGCGTCGCGCTGCTGACGTCTGAGCTTGGCCCCTACTCCGGGCGGTGGCTACAGGCCTCGATGTTGTTTCCGTCCGGGTCGAGGACGAAGGCGCCGTAGTAGGTGGGGTGGTAGATCTCGCGCAGTCCCGGGGCGCCGTTGTCGGTGCCGCCGGCCTCGAGCGCGGCGGCGTGGAACGCGTCCACGGTCGCCCGATCCGGCGCGGCGAACGCCACGTGGACGTTCTGAGTGGCGGGCTCGCGCTGGTCGGTGATCCAGAACCACGGCTTGCCCTCGCTGCCGAAGCCGCCGAAGCGGGGCACCGGCTCCATCAGGAGCGAGAACCCCAGCGGTGCCAGCGCCCGCTCGTAGAAGTCGCGGCTGCGGTCGTAGTCCGACACGTTGATTCCGATGTGATCGAGCATGGGCCGAGCCCTAGTCCGGCATCACGTAGGCGCCGGCGAGCGCGCGGATCTCCGCGTCGATGAGCTCGTCGCGCGCGTCGTCGATCACCGGCTTGCGGATGTGATCGAGCGCCCAGCGCTGCTGCTCGGGCGTTGACGAGGACTTGCCGTGAAGCTCGATCGCCAGGGCGCTGAAATCGCGCACCAGGATCTCGAAGATGAGGTCGGCGACCTCATCGGGCGTGCTCGCCAGCCGAGCCTGCTCGAGGATCAGCTGCCCGTACGGGACGAGCGTGAAGAGCTGCGCCAGCGTTTGCTGAAAGTCGAGGTCGCCCGTCGCCTGGTCCTCCGTCAGGGGGGCCGTCTGCACGAGCGTGACCAGGCCCTCCGCCTGCTCGCGGAACCGCGCGACGTTCGGCGTCGCCGCGAACTCGTCGAACACCGGGCGCCAGTCCGGGAAGGCGATCCGGCTGAGGCCGCGGGTCGGCCCCTGCCGGAACAGGAACGCGTCGTCCGCGGCGTCGCCGCGCTGCGGTGCCGCCTCGAGCGATTCCTGGCCGAATAGGTACCGGGGGAGGAATTTGAGGACGAGCGCGAGGTTCACGTGGACCGTGCCCTCGAGCTTCGGCAGGCCGCCGATGATGTTCTTGGCGCGCTCGAAGTACGAGTCGCGCTCGAAGCCCTTCGCCGAGATCACCTCGCCCAGCAGGCTGACGATCCGCTCGCCCTCCGTCGTCACCCGCATCTTGTTGATCGGCGTGTAGAGCAGGTAGCGGCGATCCTCGAGGCCGGCGGAGCGCACGTAGTCAACCGCGCGCCGCGAGTACAGCTTCGTCGCGAGCAGGCGGCCGTACGCGTCGCGCATGATCCGCCGCACCTGGCCGAACTCGGTCACCCGCTTGCCGAACAGCACCCGGTTCTCGGCCTGCGTGATCGTCTCGTAGAAGCAGTGCTCCGCCATCCCGATCGCGCAGAACCCCAGGTTGAACTTGCCCACGTTGATCGTGTTGAGCGCGGCCTCGAACGCCTCGACTCCGGTGTGCAGGACGTCCTCGGGCCGCACCGGGTAGTCGTCGAGGTCGAACGCGCTCACGTACATCTGCGAGCGGACGACGTTCTTGCGGAGCTTGTACGCCGGGTGGCCGCTGTCGGCGGCGAAGAAGACGTAGCCGTCGGGCGGATCGAGGTCCGCGCGGCGGCCGAACACGGAAACCATCCCGGCGACGTTGCCGTTGCCGATGTAGTACTTGCCGCCGGTGGCCCGAAAGCCCTCGCCGTCCGGCGTCAGGACCATGTCGGTCGAGTAGATGTCGGCGCCGTGCTCCCGCTCGGAGAGCCCGAAGGCAAACACGCGCCCCTCCTCCAGCAGCTCCGCGGCGCGCTCGCGCGCCCGGTCGTTCTCGCTCTGCCAGATCGGGCCGAGCCCGAGGATCGTGACCTGCCACGCGTACCAGTAGGGGAGCCCGTAGAACCCGAGGATCTCGTTGAACACGGCGTTGCGGGCGGTGTCCCAGCGCTTGTCGGGATCGCCCGCCGCGTCGCGGGCCGGCGTCAGCAGGATCGCGAGCGCGCGCTCGCTTGCCAGGAACTCGACGAACTCCGCGTACCACTCGGCGGCGTCCTCGTCGGCCGCCAGACGCGCCTTCCCGCGGCCCTCGAACCATGCGATCGTGGCTTCGAACAGGCGGCTCGTGGGCTCGTCGAAGTCGCCGCCGTCGAACGCGGCCGGGTTGAACAGGCGCGGTGCGGTGACGGGGGTTGCCGCGGTGGCCACGCTACGCGGGGGTCTTGCTCGGCGGGATGTTCTGGTTCAGCGCGAAGACGTTGTCCGGGTCGTACTTGTCCTTCAGCGCCACGAGCCGCTCGAACTTCTCGTCGCCGTAGGAGGCGCGCAGCCGCGCCGCGCCCTCGTCCTCGCTGATGAAGTTCGGCGGTGCCTTCTCCACCGCCCACGGGCGCATCGTGTCCATGAAGGAGAGCGCCAACTCCCGTTCCCGGTCCGCGTCCGCGGGGTCCCAGAACATCGCGAGATAGAAGTAGAACCACGGCGCCTTCGGGGTCTCGAGCGCCATCGAGCTCGTGTCGGTGCGCGCGAGCGCGCCACCCAGGGGCGCGATGATCACCTGCGTGAACGGCGACTTCTCGGCCGCGGCAGCCTCGACCGCGGCGTCGATCGCCTCGTCCGGCAGCTCGCGCAGGTAGTCGACCTTGAAGTACTCGCCGATCCCCCACGGATTCCCGCCGTCGATCATCTGCTGCACCGCCGCGTAGGGCATGGGCTGGACCATCTTGACCAGCGGATCGCCCCATTCGACGAGCGGGCGCAGGACGTCCTCACCCTCCTCGGGGTCACCCACATAGACCATGATCAGCCCCGTCGCGGGCTTCCCCTCGCCTCCTCCGGGACGAACTCCTCGGGCGGCGCGGTGAGCAGGGCGATGCCGCCGCCGGCCTCGTCCGGGGCCGCGGCCATGAAGTCGCGATAGAAGCGCAGGAGCTCGGGCGCGGCGGAGCGCGGGTGCATGACCATCCCCCCGTAGACGATCGGCCCGACCGGGTGCAGCCGGAACTCGAACTCGGTGACGACGCCGAAGTTGCCGCCGCCGCCTCTGAGACCCCAGAAGAGATCCGGGTTCTCGTCCGCGCTCGCACGGACCACGGTGCCGTCAGCAGTCACGATCTCGGCCGAGATCAGGCTCTCGCAGGTCAGCCCGTACTTGCGGTCGATCCAGCCGGAGCCGCTCCCGAGCGTCAGGCCGGCGACGCCGGTGTGCGTCACGCGCCCGCCGGTGACGGCCAGGCCGTGCTCCTGGGTGGCGGCGTCGAGCTCGCCCCAGTTGAGGCCGGCGCCGAAGCGGCCGGTCCGGGCATCCGCATCGATCTCCACGCCCTTCATCGGGCCGACGTCGATCACGATCCCGTCGTCGCAGGAGGAGTGTCCGGCGGTCGAGTGACCACCACCGCGGACCGCGACCGTCAGACCCTGCTCGCGCGCGTAGGCGAGCGCCGCCTGCACGTCGGCGGCATCGGCGCAGCGCGCGATCAGCGCGGGGCGCCTGTCGATCATCCCGTTGAAGAGCTTTCGCGCCTCCTCGTACCCCGGGTCGTCGGGGCGGATCAGCTCGCCCGTGAAGCTCGAGTCAAGCGTGGCCTGCGTGGTCATCGTTCCTCCCGGTCCGTGTGCCTGAGGCCCCGACAGTATCTCGCCGGCATCTAGCGGCGCGGACCGCCCGGCGGGATCGTGCGGAGCGCCCGGAGGCGCCCGCGCAGCCCCTTCCCGCGCGCCAGCGCCCAGCGCAGCGCCCGGCGCTCGCCCGACCCCGGCCGGCGCGGGTTGCCTCGCCGGTAGCGGTTGGCGCGAAGGGCCGCCGGATAGCGCGCCGCATCGGTGCCGACCGTCGCCGCGAGCTCCCGCTCGATCCCGAGCAGCGTCCTTCCGCGCGCCGGCGCCAGACCGAGCAGCGGCAGCGCGCGTTCGAGCTCGCGCAGCTGGGGGCCCGCACCCTCGGAAGAGAGCAGGCGCCGGCGCCGGCGCCAGTACTCGAACCCGCAGGCGCCCGCCGCGATCAGGAGCAGGAACCCGGAGAGTCCGGCGAGCGGGGACCCGTCGTCCCTCGAGGTATTGACGTCGCGGAGCGGACCCGACTGGGCCGACTCCTCGATCGAGAACGCACGGCCGAGCGCGGTCGCGGTGCTGCTTCCCGCCGCGTCGGCGCTCAGCGCGAGCTCGGTTCGCGCCGGGGCGGCGCTCGGCGTCGGATCCACCGTGACCCAACCCACCTCCGGGAACCAAACCTCGACCCAGGAGTGCGCATCCGTGTCGCGCACCAGATACGCGCCGGTGTCGGGGTCCGGTAGCCCGGGGGCGAAGCCGGTGACCACCCGGCTCGGGATCCCCGCGAACCTGCAGCATCATCGCCATCGCGCCCGAGAACTGCTGGCAATACCCCGCGCGATCGTGAAACAGGAATGCCGGGAGCGGGTCGGTGTGTGCTCGGGGACCTCCTGCTCGTAGGTGTAGTTCTCGAGGAGATGGCGCTCGACGGCCGCGACGGCCTGGTAGTTCCCGGCGGCGTCGCGGGTCAGCCGCAGCGCGAGCGAGCGCACCCGCTCGTACGGGGTGCCCGCGACCAGGGTTCCCGGATCCGAACCGAAGCTCGAGCGCCGTTCGGACCCGCGCAGCGGCGTCGTCACGAAATCGAGCGTGCCGGTCGGCGGCCGCCGCCGGGGCGACGCCGGTGTCGTCATCGGCCGTTGGGATGAGCATCGTCGTGTACGACTCGAGGGCGCGCGGGTAGTGCCCGTCGTCGCGGCGCTTCAGCAGGCGCGCCGAGGGATCCGGGGCATACGAGGTCACCGTGTACGACGCATCCTGGGTGAGCGCGTCGTCGGCCACCTGGGTCGTCCCGTCAGGCACGCTGAGTTGGACGTCCACCCCCTCCACCGCCCGCGCCGTTCCCGGCGCCACCAACAGCGGTGAGCGGAGTCCGAGGATCGAGACGTCCACCTCCTCCACCCAACGTCCGTGCGCGGCGACCATCTCCTCCGTCGCGCCCGCCAGCTCGATCGCTCCCGTCCCGGCCACGCCGAACCCCGCCGCGCCGTCGCCGCGGAACCAGACCGCCCCGCCGAAGTCCTCCAGCACGGCCGTCCTCCAGTACAGCGGGGCGTCTGCCCCGCGCACCTCGAAGAGCTCGGTCCCGCGCTGCGGCCAGTCGAGCGGCCCGTAGCTGTGGTCCCAGTCGAAGCTCGCGATCCGCTCGTCGCCGAACACGCTCCAGTTCCCGTAGTTGATGGGCGGATCCGAGCTGTCCACGCGCGCGGCCGCGGGAAGGGCCACGAGGCCGGCGATCACCACCGCCGCCGCCGCGGCAAGGGGCTTCGAGCCCGGCAGGCGCCCGAGCCAGGCGAACGCCGCGATGCAGAGCAGGAGGCCGAACCCGTGGACGAGCTCCGAGCTCGGCGACTCCCAGGTGACGGCCAGCGCGTAGAGCACGATCAGGAGCGCCAGCGCGACCCCGCGCCGGAGCCTGCCGGGGGACCGGGACGGCCAGAACGCACAGAGCGCCGCCGCCGTGAGGACGAGTGGCGCCGCGAGCAGGATCCCCAGAAGCGTCCACCGCGCGGGCGCCTCGTACGGCAAGCTCGGCCTGGCTGATGCCGGCGAGCCCTGCGTTCGAGCTCGCCGCGAAGCTCTCCCCACGCAGCCCGGATCGAGCAGCCTGCCGGGCACCCCGACGGCGACGGCCCCGGCGAACAGCGCGCCGGCCGGCGGCGATTGCCAGGACGACAACGACGGGCCGGCGGCCGTTGATCCGTGCGAGCGCCCGAGCGCGACCGCCGCACGCGAGGGCGACCGCAACGCAGACCGCCCAGCGCCACAGCGGCGGGTCCGCGATCAGCGCGAACCAGTGATACGAGGCGAACGCCGCCAGGATTGCGAACCCGGCCAGCCTGCCTGCTCGCTCACGCGCCGTCATGCCGCGCTCCGGGTGAGCTCGCCTCCGGGCTTGGGCGACGGTCATCGCGCAGCACCCCGCCACCCGGAACGCAACCGCGCCCGAGCCCGGCGGGCGGGCCGTGACGACGTAGTGCGGACCGGGACCGAATCCCGCGGGCAAGCCCGAGCGCGCGCGAGGGCGCGCCGCCCGTGACCCACAAGACGCTGCCGCGACTCGCCGTCCGCGCCGGGCCGACGTCGGCACGCCCGCCGCGACGACCGCGAGTCGCGCGTGCAGAGCGGGCCAGGCGCGCAGGCGCTGGTCGAGCGCGCTCGGCGTCCGATGGCCGGGCAACAGCAAGGCGCAGCCGCGTCGCCGGCGCGAGGTGGACGCAGAGCGACGCGGTGGCGCTTACCGCGCGATCGAGCGACTCCTCGTCATCCGGATGCTCGGCGTCCAGCACGACGAGCGGCACGACCTCCGCCCCGGCGACCATCCGGCGCTCGTACATCTCGCCGCTGCGCGCGACCGCCGGCCAGTGGATCCGGGAGGCGGGGCTGCCCTCGCGGTACGGGCGCAGCCCGTCGACGTCGAACTCAACGGCGCGCGCCTCGCGGATCGATGACGCGCCGTCGTCGCCGGCGTTGGCCGAGCCGGCTCCGAGCCCGGCCACCCCCACCGACCCGGCCTCAACCGGCTCGATGCGCGGCAGGATCAGCAGCTCGCCGGCGGGCGCGCCGCGACGCGCCGGGAGTGCAGGCCAAGCGGGTCGCGGATGGTCCAGGTGCCGCCGCCGAGCGCCACGGCGTCCCCGCCGGGGCATCCGCAGGTCGAGCTCGAGCCGCGCTCGGTCCGCAACGGCCCGATCGCCACCGGGTGGTCCAGCAGCGGATCGTCGAGCTCGCCGCCCGGGGGCGGCAGCGGCCCGGTGCGCAGCTCCAGGCGCAGCGGATAGGCGTCGCCCTCGACGATCCGGGCGGGACCGGGAGACCGCACCACCGACGCTCCGCGCGCCGCGACCTCGGTCCACACGACCGCGACGAGTGCCAGCGCGACGAGGGCGATGCCGGGCACGACGAGGGACGGCGACGCGAACGCGGCGCCGACCGCGACAGGACGATCCCCAGGCCGGCGGTCGCGGCTGCGGGGCTCACGCCGGCTTCCTAGAGCGCGGGCACGCGCTCGAGCGCCTCGTCCACCGCGCCAGCGGCCCCGCCCGGCGCGATCGCCTCCGGCGTCAGGACGAGCCGGTGCGCCAGCACGGCCGGCGCCAGCGCCTGGACGTCGTCGGGCAGTACGTGGTCGCGCTCCTCGAGCGCGGCGAGGGCCTTCGCGGCGCGAAACAGCATCAACCCCGCCCGCGGGCTGGCGCCCAGCTCGACGCGCTCGTCAGTCCGCGTCGCCTCGCAGACCGCCACGACGTAGCGCCGCACCGGCCTCGGACGCGTGGACCGCGGTGGCGCCGCGCTGCGCGGCGCGGATCGTGGCAACGTCGGTCACGGGCCCCAGGTCGAGCACCCGGTCGTGGGCCGCGTGCTCGTGCAGCATCGCCGCCTCCTGCTCGGCGCCCGGGTACCCCATCGAGACGCGCACCATGAAGCGGTCGAGCTGCGCCTCCGGCAGCGGATAGGTGCCCTCGTACTCGCTCGGGTTCTGGGTGGCGAGCACCAGGAACGGCCGCGCGAGCTCGTGCGGCTGGCCGTCCATCGTCACGCGACGCTCCTGCATGCACTCGAGCAGGCCCGACTGCGTCTTCGGCGACGTCCGGTTGATCTCGTCGACCAGCACGACGTTGGCGAACACCGGCCCCGGGTGAAACTCGAACGCGGCCTCGCGCTGGTTGAAGACGTTGGCGCCGACGACGTCCGCGGGGAGCAGGTCGGCCGTGCACTGGATCCGCGCGTACTCCGCCTCGAGCGAGCGGGCGAGGGCGCGCGCCAGGGCGGTCTTGCCAACCCCGGGGTGATCCTCGATCAGCACGTGGCCCTCGGCGATCAGCGCCACGATCACGTCGCGGACGACCTCGTCGGAGACCTTGACCGCGCGCCGCACGTTCTCGCGGACGGCGCCGCCGACCGCCGCAACCCCGGACGGATCGAGATCGGGTGTCGCCGCCATCCTGCGGATGGTACGCGCCGAGTCGCGCCAACGGTTCCCTGAAAAGTGTTTAGGCGGGCGCCTGGGCGGAAACGGGGACTCCGGAGGATTGTCCAACCCAGGAGAGGTGATGAGCAAGGCTTTCGGTCGGGGGATGTTGATTGGGATCTGCGCGCTGACGCTGACGAGCAGCGCGTCCGCCGCGGGGGACAGGCTGAACGCCTACGATGCCCGCGCCACCGCCGAGAACCTCCAGGTGCTCGCCACGAGCGGCTTCGACACGACCGAGGGGCACGACGGCCGGAAGATCGAGGTTGTCGCGTCCAAGACGCAGGCGCAGGCCGTCCGCAAGCAGGGCGTGAAGCTCCGCCTGAAGCGGGACGCCCAGGGCCGGACCGCCCTCCAGGCCCTGCGGGCCTCCGTCAACCCGGACGGCTCCTACGACGTCTACCGCCCGTACTGGAACGACGAGTGCACCCCAACGACGTGTTACGTCGGCCGCGACGAGAACGGCGACCCGCGGCAGACGCTGTACCAGGAGATGGTGTCGCTGGCCGCGCAGCACCCGGACATCGTCCAGCCGGTCGTGATCGGCCGAAGCCTGAACAACGCTCCGATCCTTGCCCTGCGTGTGACGCGCGACGCGCGCGAGCAGTCGAACCCGCCGGGGGCGAAGCCCGCGGTCCTCTACTCCGCCGCGCAGCACGCCCGCGAGTGGATCACCCCCGAGATGGTCCGCCGGCTCGCCCATCTCTACGTCGACAACTACGGCGCGGCGGGCGATGCGCTCGGCACCGACGGCGCGCCCGTGGCAGGCGCCGACGGCCCCGTGCAGTCCGAGGAGCTAACGGATCTCGTCAACCGCTACGAACTCTGGTTCATCGTCACTGCCAACCCGGACGGCTACGACTTCACCTACACGCCGGACAACCGCCTGTGGCGCAAGAACCTGCGCGACAACAACGGCGACGGCGAGATCACGATCGGCGACGGCGTCGACCCGAACCGCAACTTCGCCGAGAAGTGGAACTACGACGACGAGGGCTCCTCGAGCGATCCCGCCAACGACACGTATCGCGGGACGGCGCCGAACTCCGAGCCCGAGACGCAGGCGATGGACGGCGTGCTCCGCGACGTCGGCTTCGAGTTCATGGTCAACTACCACTCCGCGGCCGAGCTCCTGCTCTATCCGTACGGCTGGCAGGTGCAGACCACGGCGGCGGACGACCCGATCTTCCGCGCGCTGTCCGGCACCGACGCCGACCCGGCGATCGAAGGGGTCGAGCCCGGCGCGCCGAACCCCTACGACCCGGACACGGGCTCCGAGCTCTACACGACCAACGGCGAGACGACTGACCACGCGTACGCGCGCTACGACACCCTGGCGTGGACGCCGGAGATGGACGTCTCCGACCCCGACCGCGGCGGCGGCGACAGCGTGTTCATGTTCCAGGACTCCGAGTCCGACGTCCAGGACGCGTTCGAGAAGAACGTTCCGTTCGCGCTCGACGTGGCCCATTCGGCCGGCGACCCGGCGAACCCGGTTTCGCACCTCGACCGGGAGGCGGCGAGCTTCGAGGTCGACCGGTTCCCGACCTCGTTCGGCGACCCGCAACCGGTGGGAGCCGTCGTCAAGCGTGAGCTGGGCGATGTCACGCTCCACTGGCGGATCAACGGCGGCGCCCCGCAGTCGGCTCCGGCCCCCGAGTGGGACGGCGGCGAGCGCTACGACGACGACGGGGATGTCTACTACCGCCGCGTGCGCGGCGAGGTGAGCGGCGCCCTGCCCGGCGACAACGTCCGCGTGTGGTTCGAGGCGGGCGGCGAGCGCTCGCAGTCGTTCCACTACACCGTCGAGTCGGATTCCGGCGCCCCCGTGCTGGTGCTCGCGGTCGAGGACTACAGCGGGCAGGTGAACATCCCGGACTATCCGAGCACCGCCGGGCCGTTCTACACCGGCTACTACACGGACGCGCTCACCGACCTCGGGATCGCACACGACGTCTACGACTTCGACGAGCAGGGCCGGCGGGCCCCGGATCCGCTCGGCGTGCTGAGCCACTACGACGCAGTGATCTGGTACACGGGCGACGACTTCGTCACCCGTGAGCCCGCGGCCCCGGGTGGGTCGGGCGCCTCACGCGCTGCGAACGACATGATCCTCGCCGTCCGCGACTTCGTGAACGGCGGCGGCAAGCTGCTCCACACGGGCCAGAACGCCGAGATCATGGCGTCGACGCCGTACGTGTTCAACGTCCAGGGGCAACCCCCGTACTGCCCGCCCGGCGGTACGGCGGCGGCAAACAACTGCATCCCGCTGTCGAACGACTTCCTGCAGTACTGGCTCGGCGCCTATACGCACATCACGACCCCGGAGGACCCGGGCACGGTCGAGCTGGGGCTGGCGGGCGCCCCGTACGGGACCGCGACGTTCGGCCTGAACGGGGCCGGGAGCGCCGCGAACCAGCAGGACGTCGCGACGGCGCTCGTCACCTCGAGCGTGCTGCCCGAGGACGAGTACCCGCAGTTCGCCAGCGAGCGCTCGGTGGAGATCGTGGGCGCGCCGGCGGCATTCGACCCGACCAGCGGCACCATGTACGCGGTCGCGGGATCCGAGGACGGCGGCTGGCAGCGGCTCCGCAAGACGATCGACCTGACCGACCTGGCGGCCGGCCAGCTCGCCGACATCTCGTTCAAGATCTCCTACGACACGGAGGTGGACTTCGACTACGTGATCGTCGAGGCGCACACCGTGGGCCAGGACGACTGGACCACCCTCCCCGACGAGAACGGGAACACCCACGACGACACGGGCCTGTCGTGCGTGATCGACTGGCGCTCGATCCACCCGTTCCTGGACCGCTACCAGACCGTGATCACGCCCGGCGAGGAGTGCTCGAACCAGGGCACGACCGGCGAATGGCACGGTGCGACCGGCAATTCGGCCGGCTTCCAGGATTGGATGATCGACCTCTCGGCGTACGCGGGCTCCGAGGTCGAGGTCTCGATCTCGTACGTCCAGGACTTCGCGTTCGACGGCCTGGGCGTCTTCGTCGACGACGTCGTCGTGACCGAGAACGGCGCCGCGACGGAGACGATCGACTTCGAGGCCGGCGACGGCGGCTTCGTGGCCGGACCGCCGCCGCCCGGCTCCGAGGAGGACACGCAACGGTCCTGGACGATCCGCGACTCGGTCGGCTGGTTGGACGGGCCCGGCGTGGCGACCGAGGACACGATCTACTGGACGTTCGGCTTCGAGGGGATCTCCGACCCGGCCGCGCGCGAGGAGGTGCTCGGGAGCTCGCTTGCCTACCTCGGCGTTGGCGCCGGGCCGGAGCCTCCCGTGGAACCCGACACCGAGATCACCAAGGCGCCGAAGGCCAAGACCAGGAAGAGGAAGGCCAAGTTCAAGTTCGAATCGATTCCGGACGGCGCCGAGTTCGAGTGCAAGCTCGACGGTGGCGCGTGGGAGGACTGCGCCTCGCCTCAGACCTATCGGAAGCTCGGGCTTGGGCGGCACGTGTTCAAGGTGCGCGCGGTCGCCGACGGGGTCAGCGATCCGAGCCCGGCCAAGCACGTCTGGCGCGTCAAGCCGAAGAAGTAGAGGAGAGCGGGCGGGCTAGCCGCAGGCCGTTTCCCGGGGGAACCTGCGGCACCCTGCTCTCCAAAACGCGCCCCGGTCGCTCGACCTGCGAGCGGCAGACAGCTCGATGGGCCGGCGGCGGGTTGAGCCGCACTGCCACGGTACGAAGCGGGCCGGACGGCTCGGTGAAGAACCTGAGGCCGGGGAACGAAAGAGCGACCCGGTGATGACTCAGCTCTGCCTGCCTCGCGCGTAGCCTTCGCGCGATGAAGCTTTGCGAGTCACCTTCGAGAGTGTCTGCCACTTGGCTTTGTGGTGACTTCTCTCTGCCGGATCGCTGTTCGCGCAACCTAGATGGCGGCCGGGGGCGCGTCAAGGGGGCCGTCGGTCTCGTTGCCGCAATTTGGGCAAATTTGAGGTGATTTCAGCCGCGGCGCGACGCGGCCGGCTCGGCCTTCGCCAGCTCGCGGAGGTTGCGAACGGCCCTGCCGGCGAGCATCGCGATCATCCCGCCGGCGATCCCCAGCCCGATGGCGTCAAACACCGTGAGGTCGAGCTGGCCGACGCCGAAGTCGAGGCCGGCGCCGAGGACCAGCAGGGTGTTCAGCGCGATCAGCACCAGCCGGATCTCGGTCGGGCCGAGCCTGCCGTAGCCGATCTTAAAGAGGCCGAAAGCCTGACTCTCGAGATAGACGTTGATCGACAGCACCAGGTAGGCGACGACGATCAGGGTCCCGACCGAGAGCAGCATGTAGGGCGAGAGGCCCAGGCCGATGCCGATCGCGGCGGTGGCGATCGCATCCACCAGGTGGTCGAGGTAGTAGCCGTAGCGGGGCCGCTCGATGCCGCGGACACGGGCGAGCGTGCCGTCGAGCGAGTCGCCCAGCCACTGGACGACGAGCAGGCCACTGGCAACCCACAGCCAGGCGTCCGCCTCGTTCGAGAGCTGGTACGCCGCGCAGACGCCGAACGCCGCGAGCACGCCCAGCGCCGTCATGTCGTCGGGCAGCACCCAGCGCGGCAGCCGCGCCGCGATCCAGCGCAGAAGGCGCTTCTCGGGAACAGCGAGGAGGAAGCTCGCCTCGCGCGTTGCCTCGACCGCCCGCGTGCCTTCCTGCGCCATGCGGGAACTACCCCGACCGGCGCCAAGCGGTAACGCCAGTGTGTCTCATGAGCGACTTATGTCGCGAAACTAACTGGCCCCCCCGGTAGGGGACTGATCTACCATGCCCGCGGGATGGGGAACCGGCTGACGTCACTGTCGCTGCTCGCGCTCGCCGCGCTGCTTGCGCTGCCCGGGGCCGCCGGCGCCTACGACGCCAATGTCACCCGCACCAAGTACGGGGTGCCGCACATCAAGGCGAAGTCGATCGCCGACCTCGGCTTCGGCGTGGGCTATGCGTTCGCCGAGGACAACATCTGCACGATCGCCGACAGCTACGTGACGGTGCGCGCGCAGCGGTCGCGGTTCTTCGGGCCGGGCGAGTCGTGGGTGTTCTCCGGCAACGGCGCGCGCTACAACAACCTCGACTCCGACTTCTACTTCCAGAAGATCAAGGAGCAGCGGCTGGTCGAGCGGCTGATGCGGGCCGACGCGCCCGAGGGACCGCTGCCGTTCGTCCGCAAGGGAGTCCGCGGCTACGTGGCGGGCTACAACGCCTACCTGCGCGACACGGGCGTCGCGAACCTCCCCGACCCGCGGTGCCGCGGCGCCGAATGGGTCCGGCCGATCAGAGAGATCGACGCCTACCGGCGCTTCTTCCAGCTCGGGATCCTCGCCAGCTCCGGGGCGGCGATCGCGGGCATCGCCCAAGCCGCTCCCGTCGTGCCGATCGCGGCGCCGGCGGCGGAGCGGCAGCAGGAGCAGGCGCTCGACGACCTCCGCGAGGGGCGCGCCGACGGCTTCTTCCCGCTCGACTCGGGCTCGAACGCGTACGGGCTCGGCTCGGAGGCGACGGCAAACGGCATGGGGATGGTGCTCGGCAACCCGCATTTCCCCTGGGACGGCGCCGAGCGGCTCTACCAGATGCACCTCACGATCCCGGGCAAGGTGGACGTGTCCGGCGCGGGGCTCTACGGCGTCCCGCTGGTGCTGATCGGGCACACCCGGGGCCTCGCCTGGTCGCACACGGTCGCGAGCGCGTGGCGCTTCAGCCCCTACGAGCTGACGATCAACCCGCTCGACCCGCACCAGTACCTGCTCGACGGCGAGTTCGTGGACATGGAGGCGACCGACGTCACGGTGAAGGCGCTGAACGCGGAGGGCGATCTCGAGCCGCGGACGCGGACGCTCTACGACACCGAGTTCGGCCCGATGTTCACCTCGCTGCTGGGGTTGCCGCTGTTCCCGTGGACCCCGGTGCAGGGCTTCGCGCTGAAGGACGTGAACTTCCAGAACTTCCGCTACCTGAACCACTTCGCCAAGAACAACAAGGCGCAGAGCGTCACCCAGTACGACCGCATCCAGGACAGGTTCCAGGGCATCCCCTGGGTCAACTCGATCGCCGCCGACCGCAGGGGCCGCGCCTACTACTCGATGGACGGCGCGATCCCGAACGTGCCCGACTCGAAGGCCACCGGCTGCTCCGGCCCGCTCGGCCTGGTGCTGTTCCCCCTGACCGGGATCCCCGTCCTCGACGGCACGCGCATCGAGTGCGACTGGGACGACGATCCGGACGCGGTCGCGCCCGGCATCTTCCCGCCCGACGAGATTCCGGAGCTGGTGCGTCGCGACTACGTGACCAACGGCAACGACAGCCATTGGGCGTCGAACCCCGCGGAACCGCTGACCGGCTTCGAGCGGATCATCGGCGACGAGGGCACGGTCCGCTCCCTGCGGACGCGGCTCGGGCTCGTGATGGTGCAGGAGCGGCTGGCGGGGACCGACGGGTTGAAGGGGAAGGGATTCACCCTCAGGCGGCTCGCCAGGGTTGCGCTGGACAACCGCCAGTACGCCGGCGAGCTGTGGCGCGACGAGCTGGTCACCTACTGCGAGGGGCAGCCGGCGCTGGTCGCAGCCGGCGCCTGCTCGGCGCTCGCCGAGTGGGACGGGCGCAACGAGCTGCGCTCGCGCGGGGCGATCCTCTTCCAGCGCTTCGTGCGGAACCTGCTCGCCAACTTCCAGTCGCTGCCGACCGGCACCTCGTCCGGCAACTACACCGGGTTCGAGACGGCGTTCACGACTCCGTTCAGCGCCGCCGACCCGGTGAACACCCCGAGCGGGCTCAACACCGCGAACCCGGTGGTCGGCCAGGCGCTGCAGACCGCCGTGGCGGACCTCCAGGGCGCGGGCATTCCGCTCGACGCCCCGCTCGGGGAGTTCCAGTACGAGGAGCGCAGCGGCGAGCGGATCCCGATCCACGGCGGCCCCGGCACCTACGGAGTGTTCAATGCGATCAGCTCGGCCTGGGACCCTGCCGCGGGCTACTCCAACATCCCCCACGGCACCAGCTTCATCGCCGCGATGCAGTTCCGCCGGCACGGCTGCCCCGCGCGGGCGCTGACCTTCGTCTCGTACTCACAGAGCGAGAACCAGAGCTCGCCCCACGCGAACGACTACACGAAGGCGTTCTCGCGCGAGCGCTGGAACCGGGTCCCGTTCTGCGCGGCGGACGTCCGCCGCGCAGCGCTCGAGCGCTACCGCGTGAGCGCCGGCGGCTAGGCGCGCCTGCGCGCCTGAATACCATTCGCCGCCGATGCGCATCACCGACGCACTGCTGACCACGCCGGACCCCGTCTTCTCCTTCGAGTTCTTCCCGCCGAAGACCGAGGAGGGCGTCGCCCAGCTGTTCGAGACGGTCGAAGCGCTCCGTCCGCTCGAGCCCGACTACGTCTCGGTCACCTACGGCGCAGGCGGCGGCACGCGCGACGGCACGGTCGAGATCGCGACGAGGATCAAGCGCGAGTACGGGATCGAGACCATGGCCCACCTCAGCTGCGTCGGCGAGACGCGCGAGGGCCTCGAGGAGATCCTCGACCGGTTCCGGGACGCGGGCATCCAGAACGTGCTGGCGCTGCGCGGCGACCCGCCGCGCGGCGAGACCGAGTTCGCCCAGCCCGCCGGCGGCCTCGGCAGCGCCGCCGAGCTGACCGAGTTCATCCACGCGGCCGAGCGATGGGACTTCACGCTTGGTGGCGCCTGCTTTCCGGAGAAGCACCCCGAGGCGGAGACGATCGAGGACGACCTGCGCTACCTCAAGACGAAGGTCGATTCCGGCGCCAGCTTCCTGATCACCCAGCTCTTCTTCGACAACGCCATGTACTGGGACTTCGTCGCGCTCGCTCGCGAGAGCGGCATCGACGTGCCGATCATCCCGGGCGTGATCCCGATCGCCAGCTACGCCCAGGTCGCGCGGATCTGCGCGCTCTGCGACGCCACGATCCCGCCCGAGCTGGACGAGGCGATGGCGGCGCTCGGCGGGGACGAGGAGGCCGAGGCGCTCCTGGGCGTCGCCTACGCCTCGCGTCAGTGCGAGGAGCTCCTGGCCGGCGGCGCGCCGGGAATCCACTTCTACGCCCTCAACCGGGCGCCCGGCACCCGGGCCGTGCTGAGCGCGCTGCGCGCCTCGCGGCCGTGGGAGCGATCCCCCGCCCGTGTTGAAGAGCGCACCTGATGGCGTTCACCAACGGCGAGCTCGAGTGGCAGGGCCACCGCCTCTCCTACTCCGACTACGGCGAGGGCGAGCGGGCGCTGGTGCTGATGCACGGCCTGCTGATGAACCGCCGCATGTTCGACCGGCTCGCCGACGAGATGGCCTCCCGCGGCTACCGGGTGATCACGGTGGACGTGCTGGGCCACGGACGCTCCGACCGGCCCGAGGACATGCGCCTCTACAACATGCCCGCCTTCGGCCAGCAGCTTGCAGCGCTGATCGACTACCTCGAGCTCGACCGGCCCGTCGTGGGCGGCACCTCGCTGGGCGCGAACGCAACGCTCGAGTTCGCGGTCGCCCATCCCGGCAAGGCGCGCGGGCTCCTGGTCGAGATGCCGGTGCTGGACAATGCGCTGCTCGGCGCTGCGCTGGCCTTCACGCCGGTGCTCCTGGCGCTGCGCTTCGGCCGTCCCCTGCTGACGCCGCTTGCCGCGTTCCTGAGCCGGGTGCCGCGCACCAACTACCTGGTCGACATCGGCCTCGACTGGCTGCGCCAGGACCCCGCGCCGTCCTCCGCGGTGCTCGAGGGGATCCTCTTCCACCGTTCGGCGCCGCCGCACCTCGAGCGCGCCCAGATCAACGAGCCGGCGCTTGTGATCGGCCACCCGTCCGATCCCCTGCACCCGTTCTCCGACGCCGGGATGCTGGTGGAAGAGCTGTCGAACGCCCGCCTGGTCGACGCCAACTCGATCCTCGAGTGGCGCCTGAGTCCCAGCCGCCTGGACGACCTGCTCGACGAGTTCCTGAGCGAGCTCTACGAGATTAAGGTTCCGGAAATTCCGGTTCGCTAGCCTCACGCGGCCATGACGACCCGGCGGGAAGAGCGCGAGCGCATGCGCCAGGAGCGGCTTGCGGCGCAGCAGCAGGCCGCGAGCGCCGACAAGCGCCGGCTCTACCTCGGCTACGCGGTCGCGGGCCTGATCGTGGTCGCGATCGTCGCCGGGATCGTCGTCGCGATCACCGGGGCCGGGGGCGGGGGCGGGGACGAACCCACCGACCCTGACCAATACCCGGAACTGGCTTACATTCAGCCCCAACTGGGGTTCGTGCCCGACGAGATGCAGCCCGACGACCGGGAGGGGATCGCCCCGCCCGAGCAGCAGACCGCGATCCTCGAGGAGGCGGCGAGGGCCGCCGGCTGCGAGCTCCAGCTCAACCTCGAGAACGAGGGCCAGACCCACTTCACGGACGAGGACAAGAAGCAGGACTACGGGACCAACCCACCGACCTCGGGCGACCACTACGGCAACGGCAACGAGACGGCGTCGGGCGCGCTGGCCGACGGCGCCTACCTCAACTTCCCGGCGATCTCGCGCGCGGTCCACTCGCTCGAGCACGGGCGTGTCGAGATCCAGTACTCGCCTGAGCTGTCCGAGCAGGAGCAGCTCGAGATCAAGGGCGTGTTCGAGGAGTCGCCCCAGGGGGTGCTGATGTTCCCGAACCCCGAGATGCCATACGAGGTCGCCATCACGGCCTGGACCCAGCTCGCGGGATGCGACAAGTACGAGGGCGCCGCGACGCTCGACCTGCTCCGCACCTTCCGCGACGTCTACCGCAACCAGGGTCCCGAGGCGGTCCCGCTCGCCTAGAAGGGGCGTGGGGCGAATCCGCGCCTGCGCCACGCCTGCACGGCATCGTGCGTGCCAGGGGATCTGCGTAACCTGATCGAAGCTATGGGGGATGCCCCGTGTTGGGGCTCTGAGCAGGACTTTTGTCGTTTCCCCGTGGACAAGCGATTGACCTCCCCCGGGCGCTGGCGCGGCTGTTCGCGCTGGTCGCGCTGGTCGCGGCCGGCTGGGCGCTCGCGCCGGCGCGCCCGGCCGAGGCTGACCGGCCCGGTGCCCGCGACTTCGAGCAGGCGCTGCCCGCGGTCGAGCGCATCGCCGGCAACGGCAGGGCCGCGGCGGCCGGCGGACACGGGGGCGAGGGGCCCGTCACCCACCGCAGCGGCGTGATCGTGGCGCCCGCGCGCTTCGATGCCGCCGGCCTGGCGGGCGAGATGCGGTCACTCGAGCTGCGCGGTCGCGAGTCGGGTGGCGAGTGGACGAAGTGGATCGAGATCGCGAACGGCGACCCCGCCTGGCTCGGCGGGGCCGACGAGCTCCAGCTCCGCACCCGAGGGTGGCGGCCGCAGGGCACGCTGCACTACGTGGACGTCCCCACGGTCGCCGCGAGAGCGGCAGCAGGCGACGCCGGAAAGCCCGACGTCGTCTCGCGCCGGGCCTGGGGCGCCGACCTCTCCGACGGCGGCTGCGAGCCTCGCCGCAAGGCGAGCTACGGCCAGGTCCGCTCGACGGTGGTCCACCACACGGTCGGCTCGAACAAGTACACGCGGGCCGAGGCGCCGAGCGTCGTGCTCGCCATCTGCCGCTACCACCGCAACGCTCTGGGCTGGGACGACATCGGCTACAACGCGCTCGTCGACCGCTTCGGCACGATCTACGCGGGACGCGACGGGGGTCTCGGCCGCCCCGTGATCGGCGCCCACGCGCAGGGCGTGAACGCGCAGACCAGCGGCGTCGCCGTGATGGGGACGCACACGAAAAAGGACATCGGCAAGCCCGCGATGCGCGGCCTCACCCGCTGGCTGGCCTGGAAGCTCGTGACCCACGGGCGGACGACCGAGGGCATGGCGCGGATGGTGTCCTCGGGGGGCGCGACGAGCCGCTACGAGAAGGGCGACCGCTTCCAGATGCAGCGCATCGTCGGTCACCGCCGGACCAACCTGACCGAGTGCCCCGGAGACGCCCTGAACGGCCAGCTCTACAGGCTCCGCCAGCGGGTGCAGGGCCGGATCGATCGCAACGGCGGGATCGACCCGGGCGACGGCGGCATCGGGCGCACCGGCTAGGGCGTCGCCCTGAAGAGCGGGAAGAAGCCGCTGTCAGCGGCGCGGTCGCCGTGGTGCGCGCGCCACGCGGCGACGAGCGCATCGTAGTCGTCGCGGAGGTGGATGCGGCGGGCGAGCTGGAGCGTGGCCCGCAACGGCGAGAAGCTCGCCTTGAAGTGGAAGATGCCGTCGTCCGGGCGGTAGCCGCCCCCCAGGATCAGCCGCCGCTTGCCCGCCTCTCGCGCCCAGCGAATCGTCTCGTGGACGACCGCGTTGGTGGGACGCAGTTGCTGGTGGTCGTGATCGGCGCCGCCGAGGTACGAGTAGACGTCGTCCGCGTCGTGCAGGTAGAGGGTGGCCGCGATCACGCGGCCCTCGTGCTCGGCCAGGGCGAAGCGGGCGCCCTCCGGCATCTCTTCGAAGATCGCCTGGAAGTAGGCTCGGTCGAAGAAGTACGACTCGAGCGCCTCGTTGCGCTCCATGGTCTGCGTGTAGATCCGGTGGAACTCGGCGATGTCGGTCTCGTCGCGGGCTGCGCGCACGGTGACGCCCTCGCGCTCGGCGCGGTTGACGTTCTTGCGGCAGGCCTTCGAGTACGAGACACGCCACAGCCGCTCCGGGTCGATCGTGAGGTCGACCCAGACGATCTCACGGTCCGGTTCGACGCCCGTCAACAGCTGCGGGGCAGCGCTGAACGGATGGAGATGGGCGAATTCGGCAACCACCCCCTCCGCGGCGAGCAGCGCAACGATCTCCGTCGCGGCCGTGAGCATGAGCGTCCCGCGCAGCTCGCCGTCGTCGACGAGCGGTCCGGTGAACGGCGGGGACGCGGCGTCCCAATGGGCCATCCGCAGCGCGGGGGCGAACGGCAGAGCGGCCAGAGAGCGGAGCTGCAGCGGATAGGCGACCCGGGCACCGTCAACCTCCGCGACCAGCAACCGGTGCTCGCCGATCCCCGCCCGCTCCTGGGCGCGCGCGAAGCCGAGGCTCCCGAACGCGCTCCGCTCGGGCGCGAGCGCGGCGTTCCAGGCGTCGGGTTCGGCTGTCGTCAGGAACTCGCTCACGCCTCGTACAACCCTCTGCCCGTCACCAGGAGCCCGACTGTCCGGCCGATGATGCGGGCGTCGAGCCGGGCGCTGCGGTTGTCCACGTACCAGACGTCGAGCTCGATCCGCTCCTCCCACGGCAGCGACGCGCGTCCGTTCACCTGCGCCCACCCGGTCAGGCCCGGCTTCACCTCGAGGCGCCGGCGCTGCGCCGCGGTGTACTCCTCCACCTGCTCGATGATCGTCGGGCGCGGGCCGACGATCGCCATCTCGCCGCGCAGGACGTTGAACAGGTTGGGGAGCTCGTCGAGCGAGGTCTTGCGCAGCCAGGCGCCGACCCTGGTGATCCGCGGATCGTCCTCGGTCAGCGGATCCCAAACGCCGCCGAGCGGCGCCCCGTGGGTCATCGTCCGGAGCTTCCACATCTCGAACATCGCTCCGTCCCGGCCGACCCGCTGCTGGCGGTAGAAGACCGGGCCGCGAGAGTCGAGCTTGATCGCGAGCGCGGCGGCGAGCAGGAAGGGCGAGGTCAGGATCAGTCCGACCGTCGCCAGGAACAGATCCACCAGGCGCGGCACTACCGGGTCCCCTCCACCGGCTCCCAGGTGGTCGCCGGGCCGGAGCGGATGCGGTCGATCAGGCCCGCGGCGATCGAGGCGGTCACCGACACGTAGTACGAGGCGATCCGCAGCGGCCGCGCCGGGATCACCGTGCCGAGCGCAGCCGCCGCGAGCAGGGCGAGCTGCAGGCCAAGCGTGACCGCATAGACGGGGCCCTCGGCGAGCAGCGCGACGTTTGCGCCCAGTGCGATCAGGTGCAGGAACGGCGAGGCGTAGCGGAGCCCGCGGTGCGAGAGCATCTCGTAGGCGTAGAGCGGGCCGTAGCCACGGGGCGAGAGCATGCGGTCGTGCAGGAGGACGCCCCAGGTGCGGTTCATCATCCGCCGCTTGCGCTCCCACTCGCCGCTCATCGTCGGCGCCATCCGCTCCTGGGCGCGAGCCTCCGGCTCATAGACAGCGCGGAGGCCGTTGCGCACGGTCAGGTAGGGCAGACAGAGGTCGTGCCCGCGGTCGGAGGGCATCTCGACGTAGGCACCGCGGCGGACGGCGTAGATCGCGCCGTTGCCGGCGGTGATGCTGCCGAGCCGCGACTCGAGCCCGCGCACGGCCATCTCGTAGCGCCAGTACGCGCCCTCCTGGTTCTCGCCCGCGGCGCCGGTGAACCGCACCTGCCCGCAGACATAGCCGACCTCAGCGTCCGCAAGGCGGTCGACCAGCCGCCGCAGCGCATCGGGTTGCCAGAACGAGTTCGCGTCGGAGAACGCCAGCACCTCGCCCCCGGCCTGCTGCACGGCGGCGTTCTGGGCCTCGACCTTGCCGCGCCGGGAGAGGTCGAGGACGAGGTCCGCCCCGGCCGCCTCCGCGAGCTCGACCGTCCGGTCCTCGGAGCCGTCCGAGGCGACGATCACCTCGAGGAGCTCGCGCGGGTAGTCCGACTCGAGCGCGTTCTGGATGCGGCGCTCGATCACCCCCTCCTCGTCGTGGGCGGCGACGATCAGCGACACGCTCGGCTGCCAGTCCCCGGTCGTTCCCGCCGGCTTGCCCGAACGCATTCGCGCCAGCAGCGCCAGCGAAAGCGGGTATGCGACGTGCGTGTGCACGAGCAGCGCCACGCAGAGCCAGAAGGCGATCTCGACGACCAGCATCGCTGGATTATCGAGACAGCAGCCGTCGGTAGAGATCCAGGGTCCGTTTCGCGACCGAGTCCCAGGAGTACGGGCCCTCGGCGGCCGCCAGTGCCGCAGCCCCCAGGCGCTCGCGCTCGGCGGGCTGCGCGAGCAGTTCGCGCAGGCACGCCGCGAGCGCGTCGGGGTCGCCCGGAGGGACGAGCCGCCCGGCACCGTGGCCCTGGATCACCTCGGGGAAGCCGCCGACCGCGCTCGCGACGATCGGCTTGCCGAAGGGCAGGGCCGTGTAGAGCACGCCGGACTGCTCCGCGTCGCGGTACGGGAGGACGACGATGTCCGCGCGGCGCATGATCGCCGGCACCTCCGCGTCCTCGACGTAGCGCGTCACGAACCGAACCCGGCCGGGCGCGGCCGCCGCCAGCCGCTCCAGCTCGGACACGTCGGCCCCGAGCGGCCGACCCACGATCCACAGCTCGGGGCCGTCGAGCTCGGCGAACGCGCGAAGCAGGACGTCCACCCCCTTGTACGGCCGGATCAGCCCGAAGCAGAGGATCACGCTGCCCTCGACGCCCTCGAGCTCGGGCGGCAGCGGGCGCTCGTCCGGGAGCTTCGTCAGGTAGTCGAAGGCGCCGTGCGGGATCACGTGCAGCCGGTCCGGCGCCACGGTCCCGCTGCTCCGCAGGCGCTCGGCGCCGTATTCGGACAGTGCAACTACGGCGTCCATCCGCCGCAGGGCTTCGTCGCCCGCCGGCCCGCCCTCGGCCTGGCGCAGGAACCCGTGCGCCGTCATCACTAGCGCGGGGCCTCGCGGCAGGAGCCGGGCGTCGAGCGCCGGCGCCGTCAGCCACTGGTAGTGGACGACGTCGGCGGCCGCGGCGGCCCGGCGGTGGCGCAGCATTCCGGGCAGGTGCTCGAGCGCGCCGAGGCCTCGGCGCTGGAGCGAATTGCTCGCCAGCCGCGACGAGCGCGGGTAGAACGACTCGGTCACCTCGTACCCGTCCGGCGGCGCCATCGGGCCGTGGATGAAGTGGGATGTAACCAGCTCGACGTCCGCCCCGGCCCGCGCGAGCGCGGCCGCGAGCGAGCGGTCATAGGGTGGTGTCTGCGCCGACGGGTCGACGATCTGGACGCGCATGGACAACGATTCTCGCCGGTGGACCTCTCCCTCTGCATCGTCAACACGAATGGGCGCGAGCATCTGCTGCGCTGCCTCGAGGCGATCCGGGAAACGGTGCCCGAGTCCCTCGAGGTGGAGGCGCTGCTGCTCGACAACGCGTCCGACGACGGTTCGGTGGGCGCGGCGCTCGAGTGGAACGCGGGCGACAGCGGGCTCGGCGAGGCCCTGCGGGTGATCGCTCAGGAGCACCGCGCGGGCAAGGCCGAGAACGACACCGCGCTGCTGCGGGAGGCCCGCGGCGAGCTGTGTCTGCTCCTGAACGAGGACTCCGAGCTCCGCCCCGGCGCGATCGAGACGCTGGTGGGCGCGCTCGAGGCGAACCCCGGCGCCGCCGTCGCCGGCGCCCAGCTGCTGGCGCCCGACGGCTCGGCGTCGGCCTGTGCGTGGCGGCTTCCCGGAGTCGGCACCGCGCTCGCCCAGGCCCTGTTCCTGCACCGCCTGCTGGTCACGCAGAGCGGGCACGGGCCGGGAGCGCGACGGGTCGGCTGGGTCCAATCGTCGGCGATGCTCGTGCGCCGGGGGGCGGCCGAGCAGGTCGGCTATCTCGATCGCGCGTTCTTCGTCTACTCGGACGAGACGGACTTCCAGAAGCGGCTCGGTGACGCCGGCTGGGAGATCCTGCACGTGCCCGAGGCGCAGGCGGTCCACCACGAGCAGCTCACGTTCGACCGCTCGTCGGGCGAGCGGCGCGTGGTCGAGTTCCACCGCAACCGCGATCTCTACATGCGCAAGCACCACGGCGCGGCCGCCGCTTTCGTGGTGCGCGTCCTCACCGCCTGGAACTACGCGGTCAGGGCCGCCTTCGCGGCCGTGCTCCCGGGGCCGGAGCCGAGCTGGTATTGGCTCCACGCACGCAAGGCCCTACGGCCGCAGGGGCCGGGGCTCCGCGAGGCCGCCGAGGAGCGCAACCGGCAGCTCGATGCCGAGGGAGATCGCTTGTGAGCCCGACGTCCGAGGTGCTCGCGGCGTTCGAGCTCGAGCGCCTGCTCTACCGCGCGGCCTCGACGCGGTTCGAGCGCACCCCGAGCGGGTTCGTGTGCGCGAACGCCGAGCTGCCCATGGTCTGGGACGCGTCCCGTGTGCAGGTCGAGCCCGATGGCGATCCGGTGAGCCCCGAGGACCTGATCGAGCTGGCCGGGCTGCCGTCGAAGTGGCATCCCGAGCTGCGCCACCGCGAGGCGTTCCTTGCCCACAGCGAGGCGAACCGCGAGCTGGCGTACTCGCTCGCCCGCGAGGGCTGGAACGTGACCGAGCTCTGGCTGATGATCTGCCGGCTGCCGCCGGAGCGCGTCCCGGCCGGGGCCCGTCCGCTGGAGGGACCGGCGATGCGCCGTCTGAAGGGGCGGCTCGGTGTCGAGCAGGGCCTGCCGCCGGCGAGCATCGAGCAGTTCGACCGCTACGACGACCTCCGCGCCCGGGCAGCGGCGCGCCTCACGTTCGGCGGCTTCGATGGCGCGTCGCCGATGGCCGTCGCCGACATGTACCTGCGCGGCGACATCGCCGCGATCGAGGACGTCGCGACGCTCAACCGCGCCCGCCACCGCGGTCACGCCACCGCGGCCGTCCTCGGCGCGGTCGCCGCCGCGCTCCGGGCCACCGTGCGAGCGGTCTACCTGTTCGCGGCCCCCGAGATCGCCCGCGGGCTCTACGAGCCGCTCGACTTCGAGCACATCTCGACCGCCTGGAAGTGCGAGCTCCCGCCCCCGGGCGAACACGCCCACGCGGCCGGCATCCGCTAGCGCCCTGCGGGTCCAGGCGAGATCGGCGAAATCCGCCGCCGCGGAGGAGCGTGGGTACTCCGCGATCAGTTGGAAGCGAGCGCTATCACACCGATAGCCACTGCTATCGCTTTTTCGCCCAGAGGGGCTATTCCGAGAGCCCGGCGGCTTCGAGGGCCCGACGCCTGTCGAGATGAACGGACTGGCGCACGATTTGTGCACCGCTGAACAGCCAAACGTTGAAGTAGTCGTTCCACACCTCGGCTTCGCTTCCCTTCATTCGACCCCCGTCGCGGACAGCGGTGACCACTCGCGTTCTATCGGCGTGAATCACCTCCCTGACCTCGATGTGGAAGTCCTCGAACATCTCCCAGTAGGTCGCCATCGCCCCGTACGCAGCTTCCGCTCCCCGCATCAGTCCAAAGTCGGGGGCGACCTCGCTCACGTCCATCTCGAACTCCGAGCCGAAGAGCTCCCGGGGTGGCTCCCGGCCGCCGGAGATGGCGCCGTAGATTCCGCTGACAGCCTCCACGTTCTCCTGCGACATCGCCCGCGCAGTATCTCTCGCCGAGGTGCCGCTTGCCATGCAGCACTCCGGGGGCCTTAGGCGCCGCCGCGGTCGGAGTCGCGCTGGGCCTGCTCGATCGTGTCGAGGTCGCGGTCCTCGCGGCGTCCGGTGAGTACGCGGCCGAACAGCCGGCCGAGGCGCTCGCTCTCCTCGGCGGTCAGGAACCGAGTCGCGAATAGCCCAAGCGGGTACGCGGCGCACAGGCCCACCGTCAACAGGAAGCCGCCGACACCCTCCTGCGCCACGGCGAGCTCCCCGACCGCGATCAGCGCCGCGGCAAGGCCGACGGCAAGCGCCAGCCGCCCCCACTCGTACGGCACGAAGAAGAGCCGTCGCGTGATCGCGTGCATCAGCACCACCACCACCGCGTACGAGACGACGAGCGCGACGCCGGCGCCGATGATCCCGTGGTCCGGGATGAGCAGGATGTTGAGCCCGACGTTGACCACCATCGCCACGGCCGTCGCCGGGAACGAGAACTCGGTCCGCCCCGTGCGGCCCAGGATCACGACCAGCACCAGGTACAACGCGTAGAGCGCCGTGCCGGCGGCGAGCGGCCCGACAGCCTCGTGCGCGGCGAAGTAGTCCTCGTCGGCGAGGAGCCGGACGAGCCAGGGGGCGAGAAGCCAGAGCCCGACGACGGCGAACGAGCACAGCGCGACGAACCAGGTGACGATCAGGGCGTAGCTGTTCCGCGCCTCGTCGTCGTCCTGGATCGAGTAGGCGAGCGGCGGCCACGCCAGGTGGAAGCCGCGGACGAGGACCTGCATCCCGTTCGCGAACTTGACCGCGATCGCGTAGAGGCCGACCGCCGCGGCGCCCTCCTCGGCCGAGCCCGAGAGCCGAATGAGGAGCAGGCGGTCGATGAAGTTGAGTGAGTAGAGCGTCAGCTCCGCCGGCATCGTCGGCAGCCCGAAGCGGACCATCCGGCGCAGCAGGCCCCCGTCCACCGTGAACCCGAGGCGCCGGCGCTCGACCCACAGCCGGCCGAGCAGGAGCAGGACGCCGGTGCCGAAATTGCCGAGCAGGATCGCCGACGCGCCGAGGTCGGTCCAGACGACCAGCGCGACCGTGACCGGGATCGTCACCAGCACAGCGGCGATCGTGAACTCGAAGTACGCCCGCGCCCGCTCGTCCAGCCGCAGCAGGGTCAGCGCGTACTCCCAGAGCGTGAGCTGCCAGAGCCCGAGGATCGCGAGGCGCATGAGCCCGGCATCGGGGCGGTCGAGGAACAGCTCGGAGAGCTGCTCGGCGAACGGAAGGGCGATCAGCGCCGCGGCGGTCGTGGTCCAGAACAGCGACGCGAACCCGGTGCGGACCACCGCGTCCGGGTTCTCGTCGGCGAGGTAGTAGAAGCGCAGCAGCGCCTCGATGACGCCGAGCCGGACGACGATCGACGCCGCCACCAGCGAGGCGATCATCACCTCGGCCGCGCCGTAGTCCTCCGGGCTCAGGTACGCCGTGTAGACCGGCAGCAGGAAGACCGCGATCAGCTTCGAGAGGATGCTCGCGGCGGTGTAGGCCGCGCCGGTCGTCGCCAGCCTGCGCAGGTTCTCGAACATCAGCCGCCCATCCCGGTCACGTCAATCGCGCAGCGCGAGCGCGAGCGCCAGCAGCCCCCAGGTCGCGGGATCGATCGCGAAGCCGGCATAGCCGAGTGAGTGCACGAGAAGCGCGGCGTAGCAGGCGGCGACCCCGGCCCGGGCCGGGTCCCGGGCGGGCCAGGGTCGGATCACCACCAGGCCCGAGAACAGCAGCACCGCCGCGTAGGGCAGCAGCCCCAGCATCCCCTGCTCGGCGGCGACCGTGACCGGTTCGGTATGCGACACGGGCTTCTCGATCCGGTCGATCTCGCGGCGGAACGAGACCGCGAACGCGCCGGAGCCCCATCCGGCCACCGGTTTGTCCCCAAACAGCTCGATGCCGCCCGAGATCAGGCTGGTCCGGCCGCTCGAGGCCTCGCCGAGGTCGTCGCGCTCGCGCTGGATCGAATCGTCCTTCGGGACGCCGACCAGGGCCATCGCCGCGACCGCGGCCAGCACGAGAACGCCTGCCGCCGCCGCCCCGCGCAGGCCAAGCCGCAGCCAGATCAGCAGGGCGAGGCCGGCGATCAGAGCGGCGAAGCTCGTCTGCGAGAACGTGAACGAGAGGGCGACCAGGAGGAAGCCGGCCACCAGCGTCCCCGCGAGCGCCTGGCGTGGGGGCCGCCGCCAGGCGATCCAGGCGCCCAGCGCGACGATCGCGAGCGCCAGGTAGCGGCCGAGCACGTTGGGGTCGCGGAAGACCGAGTTGACGCGGAAGTAGAGGTGGAGCTGGTTCGCGTCCTGGAGTCCCTTGTTCAGCAGCAGGTCGCGGCTCAGGTATTGCCACAGGGCGAGCGCGGCGAAGACCGTGCAAACGACGACGAAGGCCGCCAGGACCTGCACCACCAGCTTCCGATTCCAGCGCAGGTCGCGCAGCAGCGCGAGCAGCGCGGCGAACGGCGTCAGGAAGAACGCGACGGTCACGATCGCATTCCGCGGATCCGCCGACCAGTCCATGCCGAGCGCGTAGACCACCAGCGAGGCCGCGAGCGCCACGCAGAGCCAGCGCGCCGCGGGAGACTCGCCCGTCCGGGGTGAGCTGTCTGTCTGGAGCTCTCCCGCACGCCCGCGCCAGACGAGCCAGGCCCCGCGCAGCCAACCGCCGGCGATCACGCCGTAGAGCGGGACCAGGAGGAAGTTCGTCTCGTCGCCCACCTGCACGGGCAGCCGCAGGGGCAACACGGCGAAGGCGGCGATCGCGAAGAATCCGGGGTTGCGGACGAACGTCGCCCCGGTCGCGCCAAGCGCCATCCCGCCCAGGATCAGCGCCAGCACCACCACCCCCGGCTGCGAGCGCAGGTCCTCGAAGCGCTCCTGCTCCCAGACCTCGCCGGCGATCAGACCGACCGCGGCGGCGAGCCCGAGCCCGATCGCCGCGTAGCGGGCGCGCGGGTCGCGCAGGAGCAGCCCGGCGCCGGCGCCGCCGCACGCCAGCAGGGCGCCGATGACCTGCAGGGTCGACGCGCTCATTCGAGGTCCGCCCCGCTCGCCTCGCGCACGCACGGCGCGCCCGTGGCGATCACGACCTCGCTGTCGTCGGGCGTCCGCCGAACCGCGATCCGCTGCGGGAACACCATGTCGCGGTCCTGCTCCGGCAGGACGACCCGGAGACGGAAGTTGCCGGGCGCGACGGGGTCGCCGTCGTCGTCGCTGCCGTCCCACGTGCAGACGATCCGCTCCTCGGCGACCAGCTCGACGTCGTCCGCGAGCGTCCTGACCGTGACGTCCCCGCTGCCGACGATCTCCACCTGTGCGTGCGGCTCGTCGAAGCGGACGAAGAACTCCAGCTCGACCGGGATCTCGGCATCGCCCCCCTCGCCCAGCAGGCGGTCGATCCGAGGTACCTCGAGCGCCAGGTTGGCCGTCCGCGCGTGGTAGACGAGCACCCCTGCGATCAGCGAGGCGACGAGCAGCGCGACCAGCAGCGCCGGCCCCACCCGCCCTCACGCCACTGCGGGCTCACCCGGCGACGCGATCCTGGCCGAGAATCACCACCACGTCCGCGGTGGGGGCCGCCGCCTGGACGTCGCGGTCGATCCTCTGGACGGCCGGCACGGCGCCGTCGACGGCGAGCTCACGGGCAACGCGCTTCGCCGCCTTCTCCTGGCCCCGCTGATACATGACCACCGTCTGGTCGGTCTCGCGGACGAAACTCTCGACCGCGCCGGGCAGGTAGCCGGCGTTCTCGATCTGCCTCGAGACCTTCCCGGCGAGGCCGCCGGCCGACGTCGTGTTCAGCACCGCCACCTCGATCCCGGAGGGGTCGACGGTGGCCGCCGGGGGCTCGTCGTCCTCCAGCAGCCCCTGCTGGACGACGATGATCGCCCCGGCCGCAGTGACGAACGCGGCGACCGCCAGCGCCGCTAGCCAGCGCGGCTGGGTCGCGAAGGCGCCGAACCGGCGGAGCTGGGGATGCGGTTCGAGCGCCGACCGCTCCATCGTGATGCGCTCCAGCGCCGGGCGCTCGCTGGTCACGCGCGTTGCCGCGGGCAGCGCTCCCGGCGGCGTCGTGCCCGGCTGCACCTCCGTGGCGGGGTGCTCGCCGGTGCCCGGCACCGGCTGGCCGCGCTCCTCGTAGATCCGCTCGAGCTCGACCTCGGTCTTGTCGAGCCGCGACTCCGACAGCGCGAGGTCCGTCATCGCGTACTCCGGGTTCTGCGCCATCCAGGCGCGCAGCCGCTGCACGTCACGGCGCTGCGAGAGGTAGAGCGGCAGCAGCAGGAAGATCCCGACCACCGAGGCGGTGGCGACCAGCGCCGCGACCTCGGTCCAGGGAAGCAGGTCGTTGCCCATCGCGGCGGCCCTAGGGGACGGCGGTGTCGGTGGCGTCCTGGCCGAAGTCGGCGTCGTCCTGTCCGACGAGCAGCACGAGGTCCGCGTCGCCGACCAGGGAGTCGATCTCGTCCGTGATCGGCAGGATCTCCGTGGTGCCCAGCTCAGGCTCGACCGCCGCGGCCAGCTCCTCCGCGCCGGCCTCCGCGTCGGGCTGGAACATGATCACGCTCTTCTCCTCGCCGGCGGGCGCGTTCGTGCGCTCGCCGACCTTGAAGTCCGCGGGCTTCACGACCTGCTCGGCGACGACGTCGGCGATCCCGGCCACCGCGTCAACCGGCGCGACGGGGTCGTCGACCTGGGTCGCGTTCAGCACGGCGACCGTCAGCTTCGGCTCCTTCGGCTCGTCGCTTCCGCCTCCGCCGCGGCTGCTCTCCTCGGTCGGCGTCGCGTCGTCGTCACCAACCAGGCCGAAGCCGCTCGTGACGACGCCCACCGCGATCACGCCCGCGAGCAGCGCGGCCAGGAACCAGCGCGGGTCGATCGGCGAACGGCGGTCGAGCCCCTCCCAGCGCGGCCCCACCGCTCCCGCGACTCGCGCCCGGAGTGCGGCGATCCGGCCCGGCTCCTTCTCCTCCTCGGCCGCATCCTCGCCACGAGCCTCAGCGGCGGCCTTGTCGCCCTCGTCAGCTTCGAGCGCGCGCTCCGGCGCGCGGCCGGCCCATTCGCGCAGGCGGCGGACCTCGCGCGCCTGCAGAACGATCAGGAGGGCCAGGATCGCGAACCCGAGGAAGGCGACGATCCCGAGGATCGGCCCGATGTCCTCGATCAGATCCACGGCGGCGCAGTTTACGTGCGAAGGTGGCCGCTAAAGCTCTACGGAGCTCGCGGCCGGGCGGTCGGCGATCAGCTCGACGACCCTCGCGGCCAGGCCGGCCTCGTCGCCCGCGGCCACCAGGTTGGTGAGGCGCTCCACCGTCGTCTCGACCCAGTCGGGATCGAGCGGCCGGGCGCGCACGGCACGGACGATCCGCTCGGCGCTGGTGGGCTGTGAGCGCTCGTCGGGGTTGAACAGCTCCTCGTGGATCTTCTCGCCCCGGCGCGGGCCGGTGAACTCGATCGCGATGTCCACGTCGGGCTCGTAGCCCGCGAGATGGATCATGTTGCGCGCCAGGTCGACGATCCGCACCGGCTCCCCCATCTCGAGCACGAACACCTCGCCCGACTCGGCCCCCAGGTCGCCGGCCTTGATCACCAGCTGCACGGCCTCGGGGATCGTCATGAAGTACCGCGACATGTCCGGGTGCGTGACCGTGACCGGGCCGCCCTTCTCGATCTGCGAGCGGAAGATCGGCACCACGCTGCCCGACGAGCCCAGCACGTTGCCGAAGCGGACGATCACGAAGCGCGTCGTCGCGTGGCGCTGTCCCGCGGCGGCCACGATCCACTCGGCCATCGCCTTCGACGCACCCATCACTGTGTGCGGGTTCACCGCCTTGTCCGTGGAGACGAGCACGAACCGGCTGACGCCGGCGGCCGCGGCCGTCTCGGCCGTGACCTGGGTGGCCATCGCGTTGTTGCGGATCGCCTCCAGCGGGTTCATCTCCATCAGGCCGACGTGCTTGTAGGCGGCGGCGTGGAACACCACGTCCGGCCGGAACCGCTGCATCACCTCGAGCATGCGGTCGCCCTCCTTGCAGTCGGCCAGCACCGCCTCGCAGCGGCTGAAGTGCCAGTGCTCGGTCATCTCGCGCTCGATCTGGAACAGGTTGTCCTCGGCGTGGTCGAGCAGGATCAACAGGCGCGGGTTGACGCGCGCGATCTGCCGGGAGAGCTCGGCGCCGATCGAGCCGCCGGCGCCGGTGACCAGGATCACCCGGTCCTCGAGGTAGGCGCCGACCCGGTCCAGCTCCATCCGCACCGGGTCGCGGCCGAGCACGTCCTCCACCTGAACCTCGCGCAGCTGGCGGGTCAGCTGGACGCCGCCGCGCAGCAGCTCGAATACCGTCGGCAGCGTGCGCACCGGGATCTGGCGCTCGCGGCAGGCAGCCACGACATTGGCGCGGAGCTCGCCCGGCGCCGAGGGGATCGCGATCACGACCTCGTCCGGCCGGTGCTTCTCGAGCAGCTCCGCGATCTGGCCGGTGGTCCCGAGCACGCGCAGTCCCAGCAGCCCCATCCCGCGCTTGCGCGGGTCGTCGTCGACGAAGCCGATCGCCCGCACGCCGAGGGCCGGGTTGAGCTGCAGCTCGCGCACCACCATCTGGCCGCCCGAGCCGGCGCCCACGATCAGCGACTTGCGGGTCTTGCGCTCGCGCGCCGCCCGCTCGGGCCGCTCGATCCAGAGCCGGGTGACGATCCGCGCACCGGCGAGGAGGCCGGTGGTGAGGATGAAGTCGAAGACCGCGATGGAGCGCGGCAGGTTGTCGTCGAACGGCTGGACGACCGTGAAGACCACGACCAGGGCGGCGCTGGCCAGCGCGGTCGCGCGCAGGAGGGAGGGGAAGTCGCGCGTCAGGAAGTAGCGCCACCACTTCGAGTGCAGGCCGAGCAGGGTGAAGATCAGCGCCTTGCCGAGTGCGACGAACGCGATCGACTGCCAGAGCATCTCCTGGTAGCGCTCGGGGATTCCGCCCACGTCGAGGAAGCGCAGGACGAAGGCGAGCGCGAAGGCGATGGCGGCGAGCACTGCATCGGCGGCGAACTGCAGCGCTCGGTGCCGCACGGCCGGGTGGGTGAACCGGCTCATAGGCGACCAAGTGTAGGGCGAGGATGTCGTCCGTCGCGCGATCTACCTTGCAGCCAGATGGGGGATCTGGCCGCCGAGCCGAGCCCATTCGACGTCACCGTGACCATCTCGGGCATCGGCCCGGGCCGTTGCACCATCACGGCGATCCTCGAGAACGGCGCGGACGGGGAGGGCGGCGACATCGAGGTGTGCGTCACCGATACGGCGCAGAGCTCGTACGGCCTCGATGCCTGCATCGAGGCCCTGGAGCGTTGGCTCAACTCGACCGTTCGGCCCGAGTACCGGCTGGACGCGGCGCTCGCGATGAGCGACGACGGCCCGTTCTCCGTGGTTGCCACCCCGGACGCCGGGCCCTACGTGCTCGCGCCGGCCCACCGCCGGTCCGACCTCGCGGCCTGACCCTAGGAGCGCTCGCCCGCGAGCGCCCGGTCCACCTCGGGCAGCAGGCCGTCGCGGCGCTTCTCGTAGGGGAACTCGGTGCGGACTCGCGCGCGCGCCTCGAGGCCCGCCGCGGGGCCAAGCTCGAGCGCCTCGCGAACGCCCGTTGCAATGGCGCCCGGCGTCGGCTCGGCGATCGTGACGCCGGTGCCGCCCACGACCTCCGGCAGCGCGCCCGCGGACGTCACGACCGGCACCGCGCCGGCCAGCATCGCCTCGGCCAGCGAGAGCCCGAATCCCTCGTGCAGCGACGCCTGCACGTAGACCGCCGCCGAGCGAACAGCGCGTCCAGCTCCTCGTCGGTGAGCCAGCCCGGTCACCCGCACGTTCGGCGCCGCCTCGGCCGCGAGCCGCTCGCCGGTCTCGTCCCACCACTCGCCGGCCAGCACGAACTCGACGTCGGGCAGCTCCCGCGCCGCCTCGACGAACGGTCCGTGGCCCTTGCGCGCGAGGTTGACGGAGTAGACCGCGCCGACCGTGAGCGCCATGCGCTCGCGCGGCGCGCCGCGGCTGTTCCCGAAGCGGTCGGGGATGCCGTGGTGGACCACGGTGACGCGCGCGGGGTCGACGCCGGCGACGTTGCGCTCGATCTCACCGAGCGAGTAGTTCGAGTTCGTGACCAGCCGAGTCGCGAGGCCGGCGGTCGAGCTGACCAGGCGCCGGCGCACGCCGCCGCGCTGCGAGCCGTAGCCGATCTCGGGCATCGCCGCCGTGTCGAAGCCGCCGAAGATCAGCACCGAGGGCTTGCCGCGGGAGCGGGCGAAGCGCAGCGCCAGCGCGGTGTGCCAGGAGGCGAACCAGCCGACCACCACGTCGCAATCGCCGACCGCGCGCCACAGCTCGGTCGGCCGTGCGCGGAAGCCCGGCTGGTAGTAGTCGACCACCTCGTGACGCTCCGCGAGCGCGTCGCGGTCGATTCGCGTGAACGTGTTGCGGCGACTGATGACGTAGAGGACTCGGGCCACGTGGCAAGCTATCCTCGCGCACCGCCCCCGCACATGATTTCCCCGCCCTTCCCACTCGCCTCGGTCACCGACTTCATCCTCGACCCGATCGTCGATGCGGCCACCGAGTTCATCGACTCGGTCGGCCTGATCGGCGTCTTCGTCCTGATGCTGCTCGAGAGCGCCTGCATCCCGGTGCCGAGCGAGGCGATCATGCTGTTCGCGGGCTTCAACGTCTCCGAGGGCGACATGACCATGTTCGGGATCGTCGCGGCGGGCGTGCTCGGCAACGTCGTCGGTTCGTGGATCGCCTGGGCGGCGGGCTACTACGGCCGGCTCGAGCTGCTCGAGAAGAACCGGCTGATCCACATCAACCCGAAGCACCTGGCCTGGGCCGACAGCTGGTTCGAGCGCCACGGCGACGCGACCGTGTTCTTCACGCGGATGCTGCCGATCATCCGCACCTTCATCTCCCTGCCGGCCGGCGTCGCCAGGATGCCGTTCTGGCGGTTCACCTGGCTGACGCTTGCGGGATGCGTCCCGTGGGTCCTGATGCTCGGCCTGATCGGCCGTGAGGTCGGCGACAGCTGGGAGGAGTGGCGCGACAACCTCCACTACCTCGACTACGCCGTCGTCGCGGCGGTCGTCGGCGGGCTCATCTACTGGCTGATCAAGCGCCGCGGCTCGGGCGACCCGCCCGCCGCTCCCGCAACCGAGACCGAAGGGTGACGGCTTGCCGGCTGGCCCGGCATCGCTCGAGCTGAGTCCGGGCCGCGCCGCCGCTCTTGGCGCGATCCAGGGACCGACCGAGCTGCTGCCGGTCTCGAGCTCGGCCCACATCGCGCTCGTCCCCTGGCTCGCGGGCTGGCGCTGGCAGGAGCTGGACCCCGAGGCCCGCAAGAGCTTCGAGGTCGCGCTGCACGCCGGCACCGCGGCGGCGCTGCTGGTCGGGCTGCGCCATGAGATCGCGCGCGAGATCGGCGGCTTCGACGCCCGGCGCGCGGCGGTTGTCGCCCTCTCGTTCATCCCGCCGGCGATCGCCGGGCTCGCGCTCGAGCGGCGGATCGAAGCGCTCGGGACGCCCGGGGTCACCGCGGCGGGGCTGGTCGCAGGGTCGGTGGCGATGGTTGCCGCCGACCGCTCACCTCAGCGACGCGGCCGCGGCGATGCGGCGGCCGCGCGACGGCCTGGCGCTCGGCGTGGCTCAGGCGGCAGCGCTGATCCCGGGCGTGTCCCGTAACGGCGCAACCTTGACGGCCGCGCGCTACCGCGGTTTCACCCGCGAGCACTCGAACCTGCTCTCGCGGACCGTGGCGCTGCCGGTGATCGTCGGCGCCACCGTCCTGAAGGGCGTCCGCCTTCGCCGGCGTGGGGTCACCCCGGGGACCGGCCGGGCGCTGGCGATCGGCGCGGCCACGTCGTTCGCCTCGACGCTCGCGTCGCAGCGGCTGATCAGCCTGGTCGAGCGCGATCGCGCGCTGTGGCCCTACGCGGCGTACCGGGTCGGGTTGGCCGCAGTGGTCGTCAGGCGGCTTACTTGAGGGTGATGTAGCCGGGGGCTTTGGCGGGCAAGCACCTGCCGTCCGGCACGTCCTTACCCCCCTTGATCTTCGCCCAATAGTTCCCCGGTGGAACCTCGGTGCCCGGCAGTTTGACCTTCCACTTCCCGCGTCGCGAGGAGCGGTCCTGGCCGATTTCCTTCCATCTGAAGTTCGGCCTCGCGGGATCGTCGAACAGCAGCCTGACATCGCGCCCGCGGCGGCAGTCGGGCAGCTGGGATCCGACCTTCCCGTAGAACACCTCATCTCCGCCGGCGGGAGCGCGATGCTTGAGCTTCAAGCTCGTGCCCCAGGTGATGTCCGCACCGGCCGAGCCGGCGGCGACTGCAAATGCAGTGGCCACGGCGCCCGTCGCCAACGCGTTGCCCATCCGAATCGATCGCATCTCGTCTCCCCCGGATCGCTCGATGTACAACCGAGCGTAGCGCCTTGCTGTTGAATGACCGCGTGAGCCAGGACGCCTACTCCGCCGCCGGCGTCAGCCAGGCGGGCGCCGACTCCGCCGTCGCCGCGCTCGTCGCGCACCTGGCGAAGATCGACACCGGCAAGCCCTCGCGCGTGGTGCCGCTGCCGGGCCACTACGCCAGCGTCCTGCGCCTCGACGATCAGACCGGCATCGCGTTCGGCACCGACGGCGTCGGGACGAAGATGGTGGTCGCCGAGCAGCTCGGGCGCTTCGACACGATCGGGATCGATTGCATCGCGATGAACGTCAACGACCTGATCTGCGTCGGCGCCGAGCCGATCGCGATGCTCGACTTCATCCTCTGCCGGGAGGCCGACGCGGAGGTCTGCGGGCAGATCGGCCAGGGCCTGCGCGCCGGCGCCGAGCTGGCGGGGATCGAGATCCCCGGCGGTGAGATCGCCCAGGTGGGCGACGTGGTGAAGGGCTGGGAGCTCGGCGGCTCGGCGATCGGCCTCGTCGGGCTCGACGCGATCGTCACCGGGACGCGGATCGAGGCCGGCGACGCCCTGATCGGCCTCCCCTCCTCCGGCCTCCACTCGAACGGCTACACGCTGGCGCGCAGGGTCCTGGCCGACGTGCCGTTCGACGACACCCGCCTCGGAGCGCCGCTGGGCGACGTGCTGCTCGAGCCGACGACCATCTACGTGCGCGCGATCCTCGAGCTGCTCGGCTCGGAGGTGGACGTGCGCGGGCTCGCCCACATCACCGGCGACGGCATCAACAACCTGAATCGCCTCCGCGACGACGTGGCCTACGAGATCTTGGAGCCGCTCGAGGTCCCGCCGGTCTTCGACCTGATCCGGGAGCTGGGCGGAATCGGGGACGCGGAGATGTACGAGGTCTTCAACATGGGGCTCGGCTTCGTCTGCGTCGTCGCGGACGAGGACGCCGGCGCGGCGGCCGAGCTGCTGGCGGCGCATCATCCGGGCACGCGGCGTGTCGGAACCGTCGCCTAGGTGGGAGGATCAGCCCATGCAAATCGCCATCCTCATCTTCGACAAGCTCACCGCCCTCGACGCGATCGGCCCGTACGAGGTCCTCTCGCGGTTGCCCGGCGCCGAGCTCGTGTTCGTCTCGACCGAGGTCGGCCTGCTGCGGACCGACACCGGACGCCTCGGCCTCCACGCCGACGCGGTCATCGAGGATCACCCCGAGCCCGACGTCTTCCTGATCCCCGGCGGCGAGGGCAACCGGCCGCTGATGGAGGACGAGCGCGTGCTCGACTGGGTGCGCCACGCCCACGAGCACTCGACGTATACGACTTCGGTCTGCACCGGCTCGCTGGTTCTGGGCGCGGCCGGAGTGCTGCAGGGCAAGCGCGCCACGACGCACTGGGCGTATCGCGACAGGCTGCCCGAGTTCGGCGCGGAGCCCGTCGCCGAACGGTTCGTCGAGGACGGCAAGGTGATCACCGCCGCCGGCGTCTCGGCCGGGATCGACATGGCGCTGACGCTCGTGGCGCGGCTCTTCGATGAGAACGTCGCCAAGGCTGTGCAGCTCGGAATCGAGTACGACCCGGACCCGCCGTTCGACTCGGGCTCGCCCGAAAAGGCGGCACCGGAGCTGGTCGAGCTGATCAGGGGCCTGGAGGCCGCGAACACCTAAGGGTGCTTCTCAACCCGAGACTTCGCGGCGGCTTCTCGTCGGGCGAGCCGGGGTCATAGGATCGAGGCGGATGAGCGCCGACGCCACACCGCCCCCGGCCAGCGGGACGGGCCTGATCGGGACGGTCCTGAGCGGCCGCTACCGCCTGGAGTCGAAGCTCGGCTCCGGCGGCATGTCCACGGTCTACCTGGCGCTCGACGAGACCCTTCAGCGCCGCGTCGCGATCAAGGTCCTGCACCGCGAGATGCACGACCAGCCGGACCAGCTCGAGCGGTTCCGGCGCGAGTCGCGCGCCGTCGCCCAGCTCGCACACCCCAACGTGGTCGCGGTGATCGACGCCGGCGACGACGCCGGCCATCCCTACATCGTCTTCGAGTACGTCGAGGGCGAGACGCTCAAGGAGCGGATCGACCGCTTCGGCCGCCTGCCGCTCGACGAGGCTGCGGCCTACTCCATCGAGATCGGGCGCGGCCTCCAGGCCGCCCACCTCGCCCACATGGTTCATCGCGACGTGAAGCCGCAGAACATCCTGATCGACGCCGAGGGCCGCGCCAAGGTCACGGACTTCGGGATCGCGCTCTCCATGCAGGCCGACGGCCTCACCAAGACCGGCCGTGTGCTGGGCACCACGGACTACGTCTCGCCCGAGCAGGCGATGGGCCGCGAGGTCGACGCCCGCTCGGACATCTACTCGCTCGGGATCCTGCTGTTCGAGATGCTGATCGGCGACGTCCCGTTCAAGGCGGAGACGCTCGTCGGGGTCGCGATGAAGCACGTCAACGACCCGATGCCCGACGTGCAGAAACGGCGGCCGGGCGTGTCGGCGGCGCTCGCCTCGGTGGTCGAGCGCGCGACCCAGAAGGAGCCGAAGAAGCGCTACCCGGACATGGGGGCGATGCTGGCCGATCTCGAGGGCGCGCTGGAGGTGGAGATCGCGCGCTCCGGCGGCGGCACCGGTGACACCACCACGGTGCTCGACTCGGTGCCGGCCCGCCAGCGCCTGCTCAGCTCGCGCACGGTCTCGATCGCCGGCATCCTGCTCGTCCTGGCCGGCGTGCTGGTGGCCCTGGCGCTGGTCGAGCTCGGAGGCGAGGGCGCGAAGCGCGGCGCTGACGTGCGGGATGACCCGATCGCGCAGGGGTCCGGCGACGAGTTCGAGCTCCAGGAGGCAATCGATTTCGATCCGGAGGGCACCGGAGAGGGCGAGCACCCGGACGAGGTGGGCTTGGCCCTGGACGGTGATCCGACGACGACGTCCTGGCTGACCGAGACCTACACGGGAGCGGCGGCGATGGTCGACAACGGCAAGAGCGGCGTCGGCCTGATCGTCGATGCCGGAGACGTCGTTGCGGGGCGCGACCTGCAGATCACGACCGAGAACCCGGGCTGGGGCGGGGTGATCTACGCCGCGGCCGATGGGCCGCCGGAGGACCTTGCGGGATGGGGGGAGCCGATCTCCTCGCCGTTCACCGTGGACGAGGACGAGACGACGGTGCCGCTCAACACCAACGACTCACGCTTCTACCTCATCTGGATCACCGATCTGACCGAGAACCCGGAGGACGCCGGCTTCTTCGCCACGATCAGCGACGTCGCACTGCTCTCCTAGAACGCGTGCGAGCGCTCCTCGCGGTGGCGCTCGACCGCGAGCTGGACCAGCCGGTCGCAGAGGTCCGGATAGGGGAGGCCCGAGGCCTCCCAGAGCTTGCCGAAGACGCTGGTCTCGGTGAAGCCGGGGATCGTGTTGATCTCGTTCACCAGCACATCGCCCGAGTCGAGCACGAAGAAGTCGCAGCGGGCGAGGCCGCGGCCGTCGATCGCCCGGTAGACCTCGGCCGCCAGCTCGCGGACGGTCGCGATCGCGTCCTCTGGGATCGGCGCCGGCACCGCCAGCTCCATCCCGCCCTCCGAGTACTTCGCCTCGTAGTCGTACCACTCGGCGCCGCGGGTGACGATCTCGCCGGGCAGCGACGTCTCGGGCTCCGAATTGCCGATCACGGAGCACTCCACCTCGCGGCCCTCGGCGTGCGCCTCGATGATCACGCGCGGGTCGTGGCCGCGCGCCAGCTCGACGGCCTCGTCCAGCTCGCGCTCGGCGGACGCGACCTTGCTGATGCCGACGCTCGAGCCCAGGCGCGAGGGCTTGACCCACACCGGCATGCCCAGCGCCGCGGCCTGCTCGCGCCAGCCGGGCTCGCCGGCCTGGCAGAAGCCCACCTGCGGGAGGCCGTGGAACGCGAGCAGCTGCTTGCACACGAGCTTGTCCATCGCGACGGCGGCGGCCAGCACGCTCGGTCCGGCGTAGGCGACGTCGAGGACCTCGAGCAGGCCCTGGACCGTCCCGTCCTCCCCGAACGGCCCGTGGAGGACGGGGAACGCCACGTCCACGCCGGCCAGGCCGCCGCCGGCGCGCAGCTCGAGCTCGGCGCCGTCCAGGAGCCAGCGGCCGTCGCGCTCGAGCAGGATCCTGACCACCTCGTGCCCGGCCGCCTCGAGGCCCTCGGCGACCGAGGCGCCGGAGCGCAGCGAGACCTCGTGCTCGGACGAGCGCCCGCCGGAGAGGACGGCGACCCTCACGGCCGCAGCCCCGGCAGGCGTGGCGTCGGCTCGCCGATTGGGGGCGGCTCCTCCGGCGGCGGCTCGACGAACACCGCGACGAAGATCGTTACCTGGTCTCCCTGGCGGATCCTGGTGCCTGCCGACGGCGCCTGATCGGTCACGCGGTCGTCCTGGGTCGGGTCGTCCGTGTCCTGCTCGATCACGTTGATGTTCGTCACGCCTCGTGCCTGAAGTGTCGAGATGGCGGTGTCGCGCGGCTGGCCCTCGACGTTCGGGACCACCACCGACCCCGCGCCGTTCGACACCGTGATGATCACCTGGGTGCCCGTCCGCACCGCACCGCCCGGGCCCGGGTCCTGGGCGATCACGGTCCCCTCGGGCTCGTCGGAGTTCTCGGTCTCCACGTTCGGGACGAATCCCGCATCGCGCAGCTCCGCCTCGGCGGACGACTCCGTCTGGCCGAGCACGTCGGGCACCGGCGCCAGGTCGGGGCCCTTCGACGCATAGACGCGGACCACCGAGTCACACATCACCTCCTCGCCCACCGCGGGATCGGTCCTGACGACTCGGTCCTTGGCAACGCTCTCCGAGAAGACCCGGCGATCGTCGGGCTGCAGCTCAGCCTCGGAGATGATCTGGGTCGCATCGGCGAGCGGCTTGCCCCTGACGTCGGGCACCGCGACACGGAGCCCCAGGCTGACCGAGATCTCGACGGTCGAGCCCTCGTCCGCCTCGCTGCCGGCGCGCGGGTCCTGCTCGGCGACCGTCCGCGGCTCGTCGCAGCTCTCGAAGGTGGAGGGCAGCACCTCGAAGCCGGCGTCCTCGAGGATCCGCGTCGCCTCGTCCTGCGTCTCGCCGATCACGGTCGGCACGTTTACCTGTTCCGAGCGGGTCAGCGCGAAGGCGACCACGGCCGCGATCAGCGCGGCGACGACGCCGAGCGCGATCAGCTTCCGGCGCCGGCGCGAGTCCGCGTCGTCGTCATCGGCGGGCGCGGGCGGGGCGGCTGCTGCCGCATAGGCCGCGGTGTCGCCGAGCGCGCCGCCGGACGGATCGCTCTCGGCCGCGTCGAGCGCGCGCAGGAACTCGCCGGCCGACTGGAACCGGTTCTCCGGGTCCTTGGCGAGCGCCTTGAGGACAACCGCATCGAACGCCGGGGGGACCTGCGGGTTCAGCTCGCTGGGCCGGCGTGGCCGCTCGGACACCTGCTTCAGCGCGATCGCCACCGCGGTCTCGGCCTGGAAGGGGACCTGCCCGGTCAGTGCCTCGTACAGGATCACCCCGATCGAGTAGAGGTCCGACGTCTCCTTGACCTCGAGTCCCTGCGCCTGCTCGGGCGAGAGATACTGCGCGGTCCCCAGCACCGATCCCGTCTGGGTGATCTCGGACGCGCCGGCGCGGGCGATGCCGAAGTCGGCCACCCGGGCCCGGCCTTCGGCGTCCACCAGCACGTTGTGGGGCTTCAGGTCGCGGTGGACGATCCCGCGCTCGTGCGCGAACCGCGCTCCGGCGAGGATCTGGCGAACGATCTCCACCGCCTCGGCGAGCGAGAGGCCGCGGCCGATCAGGTCCTTGAGCGAGGCTCCCTGCACGTACTCCATGGCGATCCAGTGGCGCCCGTCGTGCTCGCCGCGGTCGTAGACGCCGACGACGTTCGGGTGCTGGAGGCCGGCCGCCGCCTGCGCCTCGCGCCGGAACCGCTCGACGAACTGCTGGTCCTGGGCGAAGCGCTCGTGCAGGAACTTCAGGGCCACCTGCCGGCCCAGCATCGAATCGTCGGCCGACCACACGTCGGCCATCCCGCCCGAGCCGATGCGCTCGATCAGCGTGTAGCGGTCGCCGACCCTCTGTCCGGGCTCGAGCTTCATACGCAAGCCGCCTCAACAACGGCGGGATTCGGCTTCGCTCCGCTCCGCCTCATTGGCCCGCGAACGAGTCGAGGACTGCCATCGCCACCGGGCCGGCGTTGTCGGCGCCGAAGCACCCGACGCAGGGCTCGAGGGTCGCGGCGATCGCGAGCTGCGGGTCCTCGGCCGGGGCGAAGCCGATGAACCAGGGCTGGTTCAGCGACTGTTCGATGTTGAGCTCGGCCGTGCCGGTCTTGCCCGCGAGCGTGCCCAGCGAGGTCGACAGGTTCGCAGCGGTCCCGATGCTCGCCACCTGGGTCATCATGTCGGTGACCGCGGCGGCGGTCTCCTCGCTCATCACCTCGGACTGCTCGTCCGGGTCGAGGTCCTCGATCTCGCGGCCGTCGGGATCGGTCGCCGACTGCAGGAAGGTCGGCCTCATCAGCGTGCCGCCGTTGGCGACCGTCGCGGCGACCTCCGCCATCTGCAGCGGTGTCGCGAGCAGTCGCTCCTGGCCGATCGCGACGCGGCCGACGTCGATCAGGTCGCTCGAGTCGAGCAGCTTCCCGCCCTCGTATACGCCGCTCGGCGCCATCTGGTCGTCCGGGTAGTTCAGCTCGGGGTCGGTGTTGAAGCCGAAGCGGTTCATGTACTCGAAGTAGATGTCGGGGCCGAGCTGCTCGCCCACCTGGGCCCAGTACGTGTTGACCGAGTTCGTCAGCGCGGTCGTCATGTCGATCGTCCCGAAGCTCTGATCGCCGGAGTTGGCGAGGGGAGCGCCCGAGATCTCCTTGGGCGAGTCGGCGTTCAGCGTCGTCGACGTCTCGAACTCGCCGGAGTCGAGCGCCGCGCTCGCGGTCACGACCTTCATCGTCGATCCGGGCGGGTAGGTGGCCTGCGTCGAGCGGTTGAACAGCGGCGAGTTCGTCCCCTCCTCGGACAGCGCGGAGAAGGTCTCCTCGTCCTGGACGCTGTTCGGGTCGAACCCGGGCACGGACGCCATCACCTTGATCGCGCCCGTGTCGGGCTCGATCGCGACCACCGCGCCGCCCTTCGCGCCGCTGCTCGACACCGCGCTCTGGAGCGAGTCCACGGCCACCTGCTGCGAGCTCGCGTCGAGCGTGAGCGTGATGTCCGCGCCCGCGCGCGTCGTGCCCGAGAGCTGGTCGATGATCGACGCGAACTCGTTCTGCTCGCCGGAGAGGAGCTCGTTCTCGGCCTGCTCGATCCCGGTCCGGCCGACGTCCACGAACGAGTAACCCACGGGGTTGCCGAATAGCGCGCCCGCGGGGTATTTGCGTACGAAGACGCCGCCGCCCGCTCGCTCGGACTCGGCGATCAGCGTCCCGTCCGCTGTGGTGATCGTGCCGCGCTCGATCTGCTGCTCCTCGATCAGTGGCCGGCGGTTGTCGGACTCCTCGTCGAGCGTGTCCGCCTCCAGCACCGCCCAGCGCGACGTGAAGGCGACAAGGCCCACGAACAGCAGCAGGACTACGGCGTAGAGGCGCACGATCTGGGCGTTCACGCGACGCCTCCCTCGCCCGGCGGCCGCCGCGCGTTGTCGGAGACGAGCAGCAGCAGCGCGAGCAGGATCATGTTCGCCACGATCGAGCTGCCGCCGTAGGAGACGAAGGGCAGCGTTACGCCGGTCAGCGGGATCAGGTTCGTGACCCCGCCGATGATCACGAACGCCTGCAGGCAGAAGACCGCGCCGAGCCCGGTCGCGAGCAGCTTCGAGAACCCGTCGCGCGCCATCACCGCGGTCTTGAACGCCCGAGCGCCGATCAGGGCGTACAGCGCGATCAGCCCGCAGGCGCCGAACAGCCCGAGCTCGGCGACGATCACCGCGAAGATGAAGTCCGTGTGCGGCTCGGGCAGGATCGAGCCGCAGAACGGGAAGCCCTCCTTGCACGTCTCCGGGAAGAACGGCCCCGGGAGCTTCAGGAGCGACTCGCCGAGCCCCTCGCCGAACAGGCCCCCCTCGGCCTGCGTGTAGAGCGACTGGCGGATCTGGCCGACCCCGCAGTCCTCGCCCGCGGCGAGCTCCTCCCGGGTCAGGTCACAGGGGTTGCGGTCGAACGTGTTCGTCCAGATGTCGATCCGGTCCTGGACGTGCGACGGACCGGTGCTCGCGAAGAAGGTCGCCCCGACCAGGAACATCGCGAGCCCCGCCAGGACGTAGGAGAAACGGTTGGTGGCCACGTAGAGCAGCGCCAGGAAGGCGCCGAAGAACATCAGCGAGCTGCCGAGGTCGCGGATGAAGACGAGCATCACCATCGCCGCCCCCCACACCACGAGCAGCGGTCCGAAGTGCTTCAGCGGCGGGATCGTGAGCCCCGCGACCCGGCGCGCGGCCACCGAGAGCAGCTCGCGGTTCTCGCTCAGGTAGCTGGCGAGGAACACGACCACGCCGATCTTCGCGATCTCCGCCGGCTGGAAGGACAGCGGGCCCAGGTCGACCGCCAGGAACGCGCCGTTCACCTGCGAGCCGATCCCCGGCAGCCGCGGCGCCATCAACAGCGCGAGCGAGGCGATCGCGATCAGGTAGCGGTAGCGCTCGAGCACGTGGTAGTCGCGCAGGAACACGATCGTCGCGGCGAACGCCCCGAGGCCGAGCAGGAAGACGCTGGCCTGCTCGACGGCGAGGGTCTCATCGATCCGGTAGAGCACGACCAGCCCGACCGCGGCGAGCGCCGCGCACAGCGGGAACAGGTAGGGATCGGCGTTCGGCAACGCGACCCGCAGGAAGATGTGCGTCGCCAGGCAGATCGCGAGGAAGTAGCCGCCGTAGATCAGGCTGACGTCGGAGATCTCGTCCGAGCGGACGGCGAACACGGCCGCGAACCCGGCGGTGACCAGCAGCGCGACCGGGATCAGCGCGAACAGCTCGCGGTTGCGCGCGCTCATCCCTGGTTGTCGCGATTCCGCGGCTGGTCCCGGCTCCCCTGCTGCTGCTGTTGCTGCTCCGGCTGCTGTGCCTCCTCCTCGGGCGCGCTCGTCGCCGCCGGGGCGCGCGCCGCCTGTTCGAGGTTGTCGAGCAGGTCCAGCGCGTCCTCGCGCGAGCGCAGCTCGTGGTTGGTCGCCTCGTCGCGGCGCTCCTCGGGCAGCGACTCGACGCTGGTCGGGGACGAGAGCACCTCGTCGTAGAGCGCGATCTCGAGCGGCAGGTCGTACGGCAGCCCGCGGTAGAGCGCCAGCCGCCCGCCCTCGTCGGTGCCGAGGAAGTAGACGGAGCGCGCACCGAGCACGGCCGCGACCCCGATGCCGGCAAGGATCACGACCGCGGCCAGCACCTTCAGAGCGGTGCGCGAGCGCCGGGGCCTGTGCGGGTCGCGCCGGGAGGCCGGCACCGAGGCGGCGCCGCCCAGGCTGGCGCGGCTGCGCTGCGCCTCGGCTCGAACTCGCTCGCCGGTCAGCCCGGCACCGGCGGCAGTGGGCCCGACCAGGGTCGCGTCGGGCTCGGGCTCGGCGACCGGAGCGCCCTCAAGCCGGACGGCGATCACGGTGATGTTGTCGCGTCCGCCGGCCTCGTTCGCCTCGGTCACGAGCTGGTCGGTGGCCTCGTCGAGCGACGGGGCGTCCATCAGGATCTCCCCGACGCGCTCCTCCTTGAGCATGGTCGTCAGCCCGTCGGAGCAGAGTAGATAGACGTCGCCCGGCCGGGCCGAGTAGGTCATCGTGTCGACCTCCACCTCCGGCTCGGGCCCCAGCGCACGGGTGATGATCGAGCGCTGCGGGTGGTCCTCCGCCTGGGCGTCCGTCAGGCGCCCCTGCCGGCGGAGCTCCTCGACCAGCGAGTGGTCGGAGGTCAGCAGCTTGAGCTCGCCGTCGCGGAGGCGGTAGGCGCGGCTGTCGCCCACGTGGGCGATCGCGATCTCGTCGCCCTCGACCAGCGCCGAGGTCAGCGTCGTCCCCATGCCGGAGCGCGAGGCGTCGTGCTGGGCGAGCGAGTGGATCTGGCGGTTGGCGTCCTCAACGATCGAGCGAAGGAAGGCCTCGGCCGGCTCTTCGCCGCGCTCCGCGGGCTCGAACGCCTCGGCCGCCATCCGCGACGCCACCTCGCCCGCCTGCGCGCCGCCCATCCCGTCGGCGACCGCGAACAGCGGCGAGCGGGCGAAATACGAGTCCTCGTTGGCCGTCCGCTGCCGGCCGGTATCGCTGCGATAGGAGTGCTCGGCTACCCGGAGGGCCATCAGGTGCCCCCGGGCACATCGAGTTCGAAGCGGAACTCGGTGTCGCCGATCCGGACCTCGTCGAGGTCGTTCAGGACCGCCTCGCCGCGGAGCTGCCCCCCGTTCAGGAAGGTCCCGTTCGTCGAGCCCATGTCCTCAACGAAGTAGGAGGGCCCGCGGGAGTAGATCCGGGAGTGGATGCCGGACGCGAAGCGGTCCTCGATCCGCACGTCGGCCTCGGCCGCGCGGCCGATCGTGAGCCCGCCGAACAGGTCGAGCCGCTCGCCGGGCTCGAGCCCGCCGCCCTTCACCACCACCAGCCAGGCGTCGGTGGAGGGCGCCCGGCCGCCGGGGCCGGCGGCCTGGTGGAACCCGGTCGCCTCGGGCGCCGGCGTTGCGGTGCGCTTCAGCTCCTTCATCGCGCTCCGCGCCACCCAGAGCAGGAACAGGTAGAGCACGGCGAGGAAGCCGAACTTGAGCCCGACCGCGATCGGCTCGGTATCCATCCGCGCGGCCCTTTACGCCTCGATGTCGAAGGTGAAGTAGGTCGTGCCGATCTGGATCTGGTCGCCCGGCGTGAGGCGGGCCGAATCGACCTGGCGGCCGTTGACCTTGACGCCGTTCGTCGAGCCGAGGTCGGAAATCGTCCAGTCTCCGGTCGACGCGCGCTTCAGCTCGGCGTGCTTGCGGGAGACGTTCGGGTCGGCGAGCACGCAGTCGGCCTCTCGCGAGCGGCCGAGCACTGCAACCGGCCCGTCGAGCACGTAACGGCGGTCGTCGAGCGAGACGATCGCCTTGGTCTCGGTCAGGTGCGCCGTGCGCTTCTGGGCGCCGCGCGGCGGCTTCTGCTCCTTGGGCGGGACCGAGTAGACCATCGTGTGCCCCTGCTCGCCCTGCTCGGGCGCCTCGCCCTGGTGCTGGGCGGGCTTCACGAGCCGGGTCTGGATGCCGAACTCGCCCAGGCGCAGGCGCTCGTCCGACTCGAGCTTCACCTCGGGCCGCGTGAGCAGCGCGTAGTCGTGGCGACGGGCGTGCTCGAGCAGGTAGGACGAGAGCTCCTGCTCGAGCGAGCGCTCATATCCCTCCAGGCGCTCGCGGTCCTCGGTGCCGAGCCAGACCGTGTACTGGTTGGGCACGTAGACGCGCGAGACCGAGGCCGTCCGGTGGGCGTCCATCTCCTTCGCCAGCTTGCGCGCGATCTCGACGGGCTGGACCTGCGACGAGAAGGCGCGCGAGAACACGCCCTCCACGAGGTTCTCTATTCGGGCTTCGAGGTTGCGCAGGACGCTGATCGTGCTCTCCTTGGCTCACGCACGCGGCGGGGGCTCCGGGTCGCGCCCGGACTCGTAGCGTGGCCCGGAATCCTAGGGGAGAGGGCGCTGCTAGCCCCCGCCGTGAAGGGCGGGCTGGGCGCTCGCGAGCGGCTGCGGGCGTGGCTCAAGTGCGCGGAGCTCGTGGTGCCTGCGCGCAGCCTCGATCGCCACGGCAAGGCCCGCGGCCGCCACAACCACGCTGGCATTACCACCCTGAGCGCCGTTGCCGACGACCTCGAGGCCGGCCGCGAGGCCGGCCGACCAGATCATCGCGCCGATCAGGGCCAGGGCCGGGTGCGCGCGCAGCATCAGGCCGAGGACCACCGTGGCGGCCGCAAGCACGACGACACCCAATAGCGCGGTGGGCTCGACCAGGGGGAGCGCAACGTCGCCGAGCGCGGTCCCGGCCGATTCCTCCCAGCCGTCGGGCGCCGGTCCGGCGATCCGCAGGCGGGGGCCGGCCGCGAGGGCGATCGCCCCCGCGAGATAGGCGCTGAAGGCGACGCCGCCGAGGATCGCCCGCTCGCGCGTCCGAGAGGCGAGCAGCGCGATCACCGCCGGTACGGCGGCGAGCGCACCGATGGCGCCCAGCGGAATCGCCGCGAGCGGCAGGACGGCCAGCAGCGGGTTCGCGACAAGGGCAAGGGCCGGCAGGACGAGGAGTGCGGCAACGAGCGCTGCGCCAGGCATCCCAAGCGGGCCCGCGACCGTGGCGAGGGCCACCCCGGTGCCGACCAGCGCGGCGATCCGGGGCATCGAGCGCGCCGGGAGCGGCAGCTCGACGCCGTCGGGCGCGGGCACCGCGCATTCGTCGTCCAGCTCGAGAGCGACGCGGTCGAGCACTCGGTGCAGGCGTTCGAGCGACGGCCGGTTGCGCGGATCCGGGTCCAGGCAGGCGTCGATCTGGGTGATGAGGGGATCGGGCAGGTCGGGGCGCAGCAGGGCGAGCGAGGGCACGGGCTGGCCGATCTGGCGGGCGGTCGCGGCGGCCGAGCGGCGGGCCACGGGGTTCTCCCCGGCCCAGGCCTCAAAGAGCGACAGGCCCAGCGAGTAGACGTCCGCCTCGGGGCCGGCGTGCGTCCCCTCCGCCTGCTCGGGCGCCATGTACGCGAGCGTCCCGACGACCTCGCCGGTGCCGGTAAGGGACGGCGCTCCGGCGAGCGCGGCGATCCCGAAGTCCATGAGCTTCGCCCGCCGGCCGCCGGCGTCCCAGGGGCGGACGATCACGTTCGAAGGCTTCACGTCGCGGTGGACCACACCCCGCCCGTGCGCGTGGGTCAGGGCATCGCAGAGGTCGGTGCCGATCTCGGCCACGTCTCGGTCCGAGATCGCGCCCTCGCTCGATGCGTGGTCAAGGGTCCTGCCCTCGACCAGCTCGCTGACCAGCAGAGCGTGGCCGTCGCGCTCCCCCAGCTCGTAGAGGGTGACGATCGCGGCGTGGTTCAGGCGCGCCGCGGCCTGCGCCTCGCGCAGCACCCGCTCGGCTCCCGCGCACTCGATCTCCTTGACCGCTACCGAGCGCTGGAGCCGCTCGTCGAAGGCACGGTAGACCGTGCCCATTCCCCCGGAGCCGATCCGCTCCTCGATCCGGAACCGCCCCATCACAAGTTCTGCCGACACTTCAAACCCGCGTTCGGCGCTGCCAGGCCGATTCCTCTCCCTGCGACCGAGCCTGCGGTAATACTTGGGCCCGCAAGCGGCCGCCCCGGAGCGGTCCGAACCACGTTCTTCCAGTGGAATTCTCCGACGCCGACGATCCCTTCGCACCGCCTCGGCGCCGCCGGCCGGCTCCCAGCCGGGCCCAGCGGACAATGCCGCCCAGCCAGCCGCCCGGGGACCTGTTGAAGCGTCGCCTGATCGCGCTGGCGGTCGGCGCCGTCGTGATCGTTCTCCTCCTGTTCGCGATCCGCGGCTGCCTCGACGCGCGCAAGGAGAGGAGCTTCGAGAACTACCTGCGCGACCTCTCGGCACTCGTCAGCACGTCGAACCAGCTCTCGACCGAGTTCTTCCAGCGGCTCGAGGACCCGGGCGAGACCACGATCTCCGAGTTCGAGGCGCAGCTCGGGTCGAGCCGCGGCACCGGCGAGGACGTGCTGAACCGCACGGAGGGCCTCGACACGCCGGGCGACCTGTCCGAGGCGCAGGAGGACCTGATCCTCGCCTTCGAGCTGCGCCGCGACGCGCTGAACAACATCGTCGAGCAGATCCCGACCGCCCTCGGCGACGAGGGGCGGGTGGACGCGCTCGAGCAGATCTCGGCAGACATGCGCCAGTTCCTGGCGAGCGACGTCCTCTACGCGCGCGCCCAGGCGGGGATCGAGGAGGTGCTCGCCGAGGAGGAGCTGCCGGGCGAGGTTCCCCAGAGCGTGTTCCTGACTAACACCGACATCTGGCTCGACCCTCTCCAGGTTGCCGCCGAGCTCGCCCAGGTCGCTGGGTCCACTGGCGCCGCCGGCGGGGCCGACCGCGGGACGGAGCTGTCGTCGACGGTGCTGAAGCCCGGCAACGTGCCGTTGACGCCGGACACGCTCAACACGCTCGGCCAGATCCCGACGGCGATCGAGATCGCGGTCCTGAACGGCGGCACGGCGAACGAGCAGGAGGTGCCGGTGACGTTCGAGCTCCTGGGCAGCACGGACACGATCAAGGGCCAGGGCACGATCCCGCAGATCAAGGCCGGGCAGACGGCGTCGGCCGAGCTCGCGATCGAGGGCGAGATCCCGACCGACGAGCAGCTGACGCTGACCGTCACGGTGATCCCGGTCCCGGGCGAGTCGATCATCGACAACAACGAGTCGACCTACTCGGTCATCTTCGAGTAGTAGGGTCCAGGGCAGGGAAAATCTCGCGAGGGGAATGGAGAACGGATGCTTCATGCCGCGACGTAGCGTCGAGGGAACGGCGATCTCAGGGCGCATCGCTGCGTATGTGCGCCAGCACCATCTAGCGCTCCTGGCGCTGTTCCTGGTGTTGACGGGGGGCACGGCGTACGCGCTCGCCGGGACCAACACGGTCTTCTCCGACGACATCGTCGATGGAAACGTGAGGAGCGTCGACGTCCAGGACAACGGCGTCTACTCCGCCGACGTGCGTGACGACACGCTCTCGGCGGGAGGCCTCGGTGCGGTCGACCTCAGGCCCGGATCGGTCCGGTCGAGCGAGGTCTTCGACAGCTCCCTGACCGGCCAGGACGTCGTCGAGAGCAGCTTCAGCACCGTCCCGGTGGCGGATCTCGGTGGGAGGGGCGCCTCGAGAATCAACCACGCCGGTTGTTCGCCGAGCGACACGACCTACGTCGACTGCGGCTACATCGGTCAGAGCCTGCCGAGATCGACCCGCGTTCTCGTCGTCGCGGCGGGCACCTCGGGCCGAACTGGCGCGGCCGTGGGCGCCTGCCGACTGGCCACCAGCATCCAGGCGCTGCCCGACACCTACCAATTCATAGCGCCCGATTCGAATTGGGCGCTGACGGCGGTTGTCGGCCCCTACGGACCAGGGAACGTCGACTTCGGAGTTGAATGCGCAAAGGAAGGCTCCGGCACCGTCAGCTTCGGCGAGGTTCAGGTCAGCACCGTCCTCCTGGGGCCGAACTGAGATGTCGCTGCCCGCGCGGCTCACGGCCTATCTGCGCGACCAGCACGTCGCTCTGCTGGCGCTGTTCCTGATCCTCACGGGCGGCACCGCCTACGCACTGGTCGGCACGAACACCGTCTACTCCGACGACATCGTCGAGGGCCAGGTCAAGTCCGCCGACATCGGCCGGGACGCCGTCCGCACGACGGACGTCCGTAACGACGCCCTCGCGGGCGGCGGCCTCGATTTCCATGACTTGGCGGCAGGCTCCGTCGGATCGAGCGAGGTGGCCGACGATTCGCTGACAGGCAACGACTTCGACCTGGCCACACTCGACCGGGTTGCGGAGGCGGACATCGCCGGGATGGGCCGATCGACGGTCAACCACACGGGGTGCAGCGGTGAGGGCGCGTACGTCGACTGCGCGTCACTCTTCTTTGCACCGCCGCGTAACACTCGCCTGCTCGCGGTCGCGTCCGCCCGGTGGGGGGGCTGGTACGGATACTGCCGGTTCCTGCGCGACGGCTTCTCTCAGGGCGACGTCTACGTCGGGCCAACCGGGAACACCTCCGGCTCGAGCAACTTCGCCATGACCCGCATCATCGACGTTGGGACGCCGACAAGCATCAAGTTCCAGTGCAAGGGAGCTGGGGATGGCTTTCCCGCCTCCTACGCGGACGTTCAGCTGAGCGTCGTCGCGATTGGCTCGATGTAGCGGCGACGCAGACGCGTCGCGCCCCCTCTAGTACTACTTCCGCCCCATGCCGCCGCTCCGCGTCGCCTTCCTCGGACCCGCCGGGACCTTTTCGGAGGACGCGCTGCGCGCCGCGACCGCCGGGACCGAGATCGCCGCCCAGCCCACCGCGACCGTCCACGACGCGATCCTCGCGGTCGCCTCCGGCGAGGCCGACCGCGCGCTGGTCCCGTTCGAGAACGCGATCGAGGGTTCGGTCCGCCCCACACTGGACACCCTGGCGTTCGACGCGCGTGGGGTGACGATTGCCGGCGAGCACGATCACCCGATCCGCCACGCCCTGATCGCCAGAACGGAGGTCGAGCTGAGCGCGATCGAGGCGGTCGTCAGCCACCCGCAGCCGAGCGCGCAGTGCGCGCGGTTCCTGCGCGAGGAGCTGCCGGGCACCGAGGTACGACCGGCCGCCAGCACGGCGGACGCGGTGCGCGAGGTCTCGGAGAGCGACCGGCCCTGGGCCGCGATCGCCGCCGCGTCGGCGGCGGAGGTCTACGGCTGTGTCGTCCTGCGCGAGGGCGTCGAGGACGAGCCCGACAACGTCACGCGCTTCGTGTGGATCGCCCCGGAGGGGATCCGGGCGGAGGGCAACGGCGAGTGGCGAACGACGCTGATCTTCTCCGAGCTGGGCGCGGACCATCCCGGAGCGCTGGTCGAGGCGCTCACCGAGTTCTCGGACCGCGAGGTCAACCTGGTGCGGATCGAGTCGCGCCCGCTCCGCCGCGGACTCGGCCGCTACATGTTCTTCGTCGACCTCGACGGCGCCGATACCGACCCGGTGGTGGCCGAGGCGATCGGGGCGCTGCGCGACAAGGCCGAGAACGTCCGTGTGCTCGGTAGTTACCCGATTTCACCAGACCAACTTCCCTAGCGCCTAGAATTCGCGACGCCATGAGCAGCGTGGCCGACCCTGACGTACGTTTCGCCGGGAGGGACAACGTCGTTTCCCTCGCCGGCCGGATGCATGGCGGGCGTATGCACGGCCGGCCGCGCGGGCGGGTTCTCGTGCTCAACGCGAGCTACGAGCCGATCAACGTCTGCACGATGCGGCGGGCGACCGTCCTCGTCTTGAAGGAACGCGCCGAGATCCTCGAGCGCGGCGAGGGAGCGCTCCATTCGGAACGGCTCGTGATCGAGGCCCCCTGCGTGATCCGCCTGATCCGCTACGTCCGTGTCCCGCGCGACGTCCATCGCCGCAAGATCACCCGCAAGGCCGTGCTTGCCCGCGACGCCTACACCTGCCAGTACTGCGGGCGCGAGTCGCACGGCCTGACGGTCGACCACGTGATCCCCCGCAGCCGCGGCGGCACGTCGGCCTGGGACAACATCGTCGCCGCCTGCGCGCCGTGCAACCGGCGCAAGGGAAACCGCATGCCGCACGAGGCGCACATGCCGTTGCGCGCCCACCCGAAGCCCCCCGGCCCGACGGTCTTCATCCGCATCGCCAGCCCACGCGTCCCGGACGCGTGGGAGCAGTACCTGCTGGCCGCGGCTTAGCCGGCCTCCGCGAGCTCGATGCGGGTGTCGCCAGAGGTCAGCGTCAGGCTGTCGCCCGCGAGCTCCCACTGCGGATCGCTCTCGAAGAACGTGAACAGCCACTCGTCCTGACGGGCGAGATCGGGCTCGCAGCCGATCAGGGTCGACGCGATCCGACCGACCCGCAGCGTCTGGTCCTCGACCTCGACCGGCCCGCCGGCGCTGTTGCACCCCGCGCTGAAGCCGATGTCCTGGCGGCTGTCGGATTTGTCAAAGGTCACTGTCACCCGGGTGTCCGGAACGAGCGGGCGCGGCTCCCCGCCCTCGGTGATCGCGGTTGACTTGAACTCGTGACCCCAGAGATCCCCGGCGTCGTGAGAGATCGGCTCGGGGTCGGCGGCAGGCACGGCGTCGTCATCGTCGCACCCGGATGCGAGCACGAGCGCCAACAGCGCTGCTGCGGTCGCGAGCCTGCTCATGTCACCGGTACTACTAACGCGGCGACGGATCGTCACGGTAATAAAACGCAAAGGGCCGCCCGAAGGCGGCCCTCTACGTATCTGCTTGTGCGAATTCAGCGAGTGTCGATTGGCAGCGGGTGGGACGACCTCCCGCCTCTTGACTCGCCGGTGCCCGGTGTGGATTTCACCAGGCGGCCCGCACTGCCGTCCTAGTGCTCCGGCACCTCCAGAGTCCCGCAAAGCATTGGAATTAGGACCACCTCCTTTCTCTGGTGATCCTGATTCAAGCAAACGCGGAGGTCGGGGTTCTCAGTCCTCGTCGGTCGGAGCGGCGGGCTGTGCGCCCTCGGCCGCCGCTTCCGCCACCTCGTCGGCCTCGACCGCGACGTCGGAGCCGTTGGCGGTGGACTCGACCACCAGCGCGACCGCGCTGACCCGGTCGTCGTCCTTGATGTTCATGACCTTGACGCCCTGGGTCGCGCGGCCCATCTGCGAGATGCCGCCGGCGTTGGTGCGCTGGACCATCCCGTTCTGCGAGATGAACAGCAGGTCCTGGTGCTCGCGGACGATCATCGCACCGGCCAGGCCACCCTTCTTCTCGGTCAGCCTGATCGTCAGGACGCCCTTGGTGCCACGGCCCTTGACTGGGTATTCGGTGACCGCGGTGCGCTTGCCGTAGCCGTTCTCGGTGACGACGAACAGCTCGGCCTCGTCGCGCGCGATGTCCATCGCCAGCACCCGGTCCTGTTCACGGCCGATCTTGCCACTGACGTTCATACCCCTGACGCCGCCGGTACCGCGGCCCATCGGCCGGACCTTCGACTCGTTGAAGCGCGAGGCGTGGCCGGACTTCGAGACCATGAGGATGTCGTCGTCGCCCGAGGTCAGGCGGACCTGGACCAGCTCGTCATCGTCGCGAACCTTGATCGCGATGATCCCGTCGGCCTTGATCTTGGTGTTGTAGGCCAGGAACTCGGTCTTCTTGATCTGTCCCTTCGCCGTCGCGAAGACGAGGAACTTGTCCTCCTTGAAGTCGCGCGTGGGGATCACCGCCATCACCCGCTCGTCGTCCCGCAGCGGCAGCACGTTTACCAGCGCCTGCCCCTTCGCTGTGCGCGCGCCCTCCGGCAGCTCGTAGACCTTGAGCCGGTAGACCTTGCCGCGGTTGGTGAAGAACAGCAGGAAGTCGTGCGTCGAGCAGATGTGCAGGTGCTCGATGTAGTCGTCCTCCTTCAGGTTCATCCCCATCACGCCCACGCCGCCTCGGCGCTGCTGGCGATAGGTCGCGAGCGGCAGCCGCTTCGCGTAGCCGGAGTGAGTCAGCGAGACCACCATCTGCTGGTCGGCGATCACGTCCTCGACGTTGAGGTCGCCCTCGAAGTGCGTGATCTCGGTGCGGCGCTCGTCGCCGTAGCGCTCCTCGATCTCGGCAAGCTCGTCGGTGATCAGGGCATTGACCCGGGCCGGGTCGCCGAGGATCGGCGCGCAGCTCGGCGATCGTCTCCATCAGCTCGGCGTGCTCGGAGCGAACCTTGTCGGACTCCAGCGCCGTGAGCCGCTGCAGGCGCATGTCCAGGATCGCCTGGGCCTGGATCTCGGAGAGCTCGAACTTCTCCTCAGGCCGCTCGCGCGCCTCCTCGGGATCGGCCGAGCCGCGGATCAGCGCGATCACCGCGTCGAGGTTGTCGAGCGCGATCAAGAGGCCCTCGAGCACGTGGGCGCGGGCCTCGGCCTGGCGCAGCTGGTACTGGGTCCGGCGGATGACGACCTCGCGCTGGTGGTCGACGTAGTGGCTCGATCAGCTCCTTCAGGCAGAGCGTCCGCGGCACGCCGTCGACGAGCGCGACCATGTTGACCCCGAACGAGGTCTGCATCTGGGTGTGCTTGTAGAGCTTGTTCAGCGCGACCCGCCGGGTCGCCGCCGCGCTTCAGCTCGATCACCAGCCGCATGCCGGAGCGATCCGACTCGTCGCGCAGGTCCGAGATCTCGGTGATCTTCTTCTCGCGGACGAGGTCGGCGATCTTCGTGATCAGGCCGCCGTCGCCGCCCTTCTTGACCATGTACGGCAGCTCGGAGACGATGATCGCCTCCTTGCCGCCGCGCAGCGGCTCGATGTGGGCCCGGGCGCGGACCCGGATCGCGCCGCGGCCCGAGGCGTAGGCGTCGCGGATCCCCGAGCCGCTCATGATGCCGCCGCCGGGGAAGTCCGGGCCCTTGACGTGCTCCATCAGGCCGGCGAGGTCGATGTCCGGGTTCTCGATGTAGGCCTGGACGCGCCGATCACCTCGCGCAGGTTGTGCGGCGGGATGTTCGTCGCCATCCCGACCGCGATCCCGGTCGAGCCGTTGACGAGCAGGTTCGGGAAGCGCGACGGGCAGCACCAGCGGCTCCTTGGTCGTCTCGTCGTAGTTGGGACCGAAGTCGACGGTGTCGGCGTCGATGTCGCGCAGCATCTCGGTCGCGAGGCGCTCGAGCCGCGCCTCGGTGTACCGCATGGCGGCGGCCGGGTCGTCGTCGATCGAGCCGAAGTTGCCCTGGCCGTCGACCAGCGGGTTGCGCAGGGCGAAGTCCTGGGCGAGGCGGACGAGGGTGTCGTAGATCGATGGTCGCCGTGCGGGTGGTACTTGCCCATCACCTCGCCGACGATGAACGCGCACTTGCGGTAGCGGCGGTTCGGCTGCAGGCCGAGGTCGTGCATCGCGTAGAGCACGCGGCGGTGCACGGGCTTGAGCCCGTCGCGGGCGTCGGGCAGCGCCCGGCCGACGATCACGCTCATCGCGTAATCGAGGTAGGAGCTAGCGCATCTCCGTCGTCAGCTCGCGCTCCTCGATGCGCCCGGTCAGGGCCTCCAGGCCGCCGCCTCCTCCATCAGCCGGTCCTCCTACGTCTAGACATCGATGAAGCGAGCCGTCCTGCGCGTGCCGGTCGATGAACTCCTTGCGCGGCTCGACCTTGTCGCCCATCAGGTCGCTGAAGATCCGCTCGGCCATCGCGGCGTCGTCGATCGTCACCTGCTGCAGGGTGCGGCTCGCGGGGTCCATCGTCGTCTCGCGCAGCTGCTCGGCGTTCATCTCGCCCAGGCCCTTGAAGCGCTGCAGCGTGACCCCGTCCTTGGCGAGGTCGAGGACCGCCGTGCGCAGCGCCCCGAACGACTCGGCGTCCTGGCCTTCGTCTCCGAGCGCCGACGCTGAAGGGCGGCGTCCCGACCTGCTTCAGCAGCGCGGCGTGGACGCTCGACCAGCTTGCGGTACTCGGTCGACTCGAACAGCGCGGCGGCAGGTCATGGGTGCGCGCCAGGCCGCTCTGCGGTGCATCGCCTTGATCGAGCTGCTCGTCGCTCGACCGCGGCGAGCTCGGTCTCGTACGGCTCGTCCTCGGGATCGTCCGCCTCGATCAGCTTCGCGGACGCCGGCGAGCGTCGCCGCGCCGGCGTCGAGGATCTGCGACTCGGCCAGGAAGCGCGACGCGCTCGTGGCCGTAAGTCGGCCTGCAGCGAGCTGACCCAGCCCTCGTACTCCTTGTAGGAGCGGTTGAAGCGCTGCCAGCGCGCCGCGCGTCAGCTTCGTCGTCTTGCCCGCGGCGTCGGTGAGCTCGAACTTCTCGAGCTTGTCGCGCAGCAGGAACGCCTCGAGCTCGGACTCCTTCTCGAGGTAGCGCGCTGCGTTGCCGTTCTTCGCCGCGGTAGAGCGGCGGCTTGGCGATGTAGACGTAGCCGCGCTCGATCAGCTCCGGCATCTGGCGGTAGAAGAAGGTCAGGATCAGCGTCCGGATGTGGGCGCCGTCGACGTCCGCGTCGGTCGCGATCACGAGCTTGTGGTAGCGCGCGTCCTCGATCTTGAACTCCTCGTGGACGCCGGTGCCGATCGCCGTGATCAGGGACTGCACCGCGTCGTTGGCGAGCACCTTGTCGATCCGGTTCTTCTCGACGTTGATGATCTTCCCGAACAGCGGCAGCACCGCCTGGGTCGAGCGGTCGCGCGCCTGCTTGGCGGAGCCGCCCGCCGAGTCGCCCTCGACGATGAACAGCTCGGTCAGCGCGGGTCCCGGACCGTGCAGTCGGCGAGCTTGCCGGGCAGGGTCGAGTTCTCGAGCGCCGACTTGCGCCGGGTCAGGTCGCGCGCCTTGCGCGCCGCGGCGCGGGCGCGGGCGGCGTCGATCGACTTCATCACGATCCGCCGCGCGTCCGTCGGGTTCTCCTCGAGGAACTCGCCGAGCTTGCGGTTGACGATCCCCTGGACGAAGCCCTCGATCGGCGGGTTGCCGAGCTTCGTCTTCGTCTGGCCCTCGAACTGCGGGTCCTGGAGCTTCACCGAGATCACCGCGGTCAGGCCCTCGCGGACGTCGTCGCCGGAGAGGTTCGGATCCTTCTCCTTGAGCAGGCCCTTCTCGCGCGCGTAGGCGTTCAGCGTCCGCGTCAGCGCCGAGCGGAAGCCGGAGAGGTGCGAGCCGCCCTCGTGGGTGTTGATGTTGTTGGCGAAGGAGAAGATCGACTCCTGGTAGCCGGTGTTCCACTGCATCGCGACCTCGAGCTGCGCCGTCGTCGGTCTCGCCCTCGAAGTAGACGGTCTTCTTGTGCAGCGCGTCCTTGGCCGCGTTCAGGTGGGCGACGAAGTCGACGATCCCGCCCTCGGCGTAGAACTCCTCGCTCTGGCCCTCGCCGCGCTCGTCGGTCAGCTTGATCCGCAGGCCGCGGGTCAGGAACGCGGTCTCCCGCATCCGCTCGGCGAGCGTCGCGAAGTCGTACTCGAGCTCGTCGAAGATCTCGGAGTCGGGCAGGAACGAGATCTGCGTCCCGGTCTCCTTCGACTTCTCGCCCTTGCTCCAGCTCGCCCTGGGCTCGCCGCGCTCGTAGTCCTGGGTCCAGACGTTGCCCTCGCGGCGGACCTCGAGGTGGAGGCGCTCGGAGAGCGCGTTGACGACCGAGACGCCGACGCCGTGCAGCCCGCCGGAGACCTTGTAGCCGCCGCCGTCGCCGAACTTGCCGCCGGCGTGGAGGACGGTGAGGACGACCTCGGCCGCCGGGCCGCTTCTCCTCCAGGGTGCCTCGACCGGGATGCCGCGGCCGTTGTCGACGACGGTGACCGAGTTGTCGGGGTGGATCGTGACCGTCGACGTGGTCGCAGTGGCCGGCGAGCGCCTCGTCGACGGAGTTGTCGACGACCTCGTAGACGAGGTGGTGGAGGCCGCGGACGCCGGTCGAGCCGATGTACATGCCGGGGCGCTTGCGGACCGCCTCGAGGCCCTCGAGGACGGTGATGTCGGCGGCGCCGTAGCTGCCGCCCTTCCCCTTCTTCTTGCGCCCTTGGGCGCCTTCTTCTTCGCCTTGGCGTCGCTGCGCTCGTTCCTTTCCGCTCAGCTTCATGATCCCGCGTCCGGCGGCGGCAGAAAGCCGCAGAGCTACCCGCGCTCGAGGGGCTGGCGGTCGTTGCCGACCCGATCCGGGGCTCACCGGTCAGTTGACATAAGGATATCAGGCGACGGCGGGCCGGAACCCGCGCGCAGATCGTCACGAAATCCCTGCAAATCGCGCACAATTTTGCGCGAGTCAGCGAATCGTGACGGGTCTCAGCGGTGGCGGCGAGGTCGGCGGTGAATCGCAGCCGCCGCGCCGCTCGGCGCCGACCGAGCGCTCGCCGAGCCGCTCCAGCAGCTCCTCCCCCATCAGCTCGAGCTCCTGCGCCCAGGCGCGCTCGCGCAGGCGATCGTGACCAGCCCGTCGCGCTCGGCGACCGGCTCCGCGTGCGCCGCGATCGCCTCGCCGCAGGCCCGCGGCCAGGCCCCCTGGACCTCGGCGAGCAGCGTCCGCGGGGCGCCTCGGCGAGCACCGCGCTCGAGCGCCCCGCCGAGCGAGCGCGGCGCGGCCGCGTCTCGCGACGCCGGGCGCTCATCGGCCGCCTCCGCCGCGCCGCGACGTCGCGGATGACGGCGCCGTCGCGCGATCGCCAGCTCGCGCGCCGTCGCCGCCGGCCGGGACGTGCGCGGCCTCGGTCGCGGTGATCAGCGCCTGCCCGCCGCCGCCGCGAGCATCTCGCACAAGCCGCTCGCGGCGCTCCGGGTCGAGCTCGCTCATCACGTCGTCGAGCAGCATCAGCGGCAGCTGCCGCCGCGCCGCCCGCAGCGCCTCGCGCTCGGCGAAGAGCAGCGCCAGCAGGCCGATCCGCTGCTGGCCCTGCGAGCCGTAGCGGCGCAGCGAGCGGCCGCCGAAGCGAGATCTCGACCTCGTCGCGGTGCGGGCCCGTAGCCGCTGAAGCCGCGGCCGACGTCGGCGTCGCGGCGCTCGCGCCAGCTCGGCGAGGATCCCCTCGGCGTCGGCTCGCCGGTCCGCGGCCGGTAGGCGATCTCGCGCCGCCGGCCGAGCCCGAGCTCCTCGGCGGCCGCGGCGAACGGCGCGCCAGCTCGCGCCGCGGCCTCGCCGCGCGCCTCGACCAGCGGCGCCGGCGCTCGGCCAGCTCCGCGGTCCCAGGCGTCGAGGGAGCCGGGGTCGCGCGCCGGCGCGGATCCGGGCGAGCAGGTCGTTGCGCTGGGCCAGCGCGCGCGCCGTAGGCGCGCCGGGCCTCGGCGCGGGCCGGGCGCAGCGCCGCGGCGAAGCCGTCGAGGTGGGCGCGGCGCGGGCTCGGCGGGCCCTTGACCAGCGCGAGCCGGTCCGGCATGAACGACCGCGATCGCCGGCCGGCGCGCGGTCGTCCTCGGCCGGCGCCGGCGAGCCGTCGACCAGGCGCCGCCGCGCCTCGCCGCTCGAGATCGACGCCAGCATCGAACGGTCGCGCCGCTCCGCCCGTCGGTCGGCTCGAGCGCCGCCTCGACCCGCGCCAGCGGCTCGCCGAACGCGATCGTCTCGCGCTCGCGCCGGGTCCGCGGCGAGCGCCCGGTGAGCGCGAAGAAGATCGCCTCGAGCAGGTTCGTCTTGCCGGCGCCGTTGGGCCCGTGGACGACGTCACCCCGGCGCCGAGCTCGACCGCCGCCGTCGGCGAGGTTGCGGAAGGCGAGCGGGTCGAGCGACGACGACCCGCACCTGCGCGGCCGCATCCGGCCCTCAGACGGTCAGCCGGATCGGCATCACGAGGTAGGAGAAGTCCTCGGAGCCGGCCGGCTGCAGCAGGCCCGGGCGCAGCGGCGAGGTGAGCGCAGGACCAGCTCCTCGGCCTCGACGCTCTCGATCCCCTCGATGAAGAACTGCGGGTTGAAGGCGATCTCCATCGCCTCGCCCTCGAACGGCGCGGGCATCGACTCGCTGGCGTCGCCGATCTCCGGCGTCTCGGCCGCGACCGTCAGCTCGCCCTCGGCGAACGCGAGCTTGAGCGGCGCGTTGCGCTGGGCGAGGTGGCGGATCCGGCGGGTCACGTCGAGCAGCTCCTCGCGCGGCAGCCGCACGTCGTGGTCGAACGCGTCCGGGATGCAGCTGCCGGTAGTTCGGGAACTGGCCCTCGATCAGCCGCGACGAGAGCGCGACGCCGTCGACCCGGAAGACGACCTGGTTGCCGAGCACGCGATCTCGACCGCTCTCGACCCCGTTCGGGAGACGACCGGCGCGCAGCTCGCGCATCGCCCGCGCCGGCACGTTCGCCTCGAGCGGCCTGGCCAGCGGCGCCTCGAGCTCGGTGCGCTTGACCGACGAGCCGGTAGGAGTCGGTGGCGACCATCGTCAGGGTCGACGCCCTCGACGCTGACCATGATCCCGGTGAGGATCGGCCGCACCTCGTCGCGGGAGGCGGCGCGCGCCACCCGGTCGACGGTCTCGGCGAGCGGCGCCGCCGGCATCGTCGCGGCTCGCCCTCCGACCTCGGGCAGGCGCGGGAAGTCCTCGGCGTCGAGCAGGCGCAGGTGGAAGCGGGCGTCGCCGGCGGTCAGCTCGACGTCGCGCTGCTCCGTGCGCCGCTCGAGCGTCGACGTCGCCCTGCGGCAGGCTGCGGGCGATGTCGGCCAGCAGCCGGCCCGGCAGCAGGACGCTGCCCGTCGCGCTCGACCTCGGCGTCGAGCTCGACGCGTCAGCGCGAGCCCATCTCCATGTCGGTCGCGCGCAGCGTCAGCTCGCCGTCCTCGGCCGTCGAGCAGGATCCCGCCGAGCGAGGGCAGGGTGCGTGCGGGCGGAGACCGCCCGGCCGGCGTGCTGGAGCGCGGTCGAGGAAGGAGTCGCGTGGGAGCTTTGAGTTTCATCGGAGTCGCTTCATCTTCCTATCTGGATCAGATGTATTAGGGTCGTGGAAGAGTGTGGAGAACTCCGGTTCGCCGGCTGTGCGACGGTGCGGGACGGGGTGTTGACGACGGCTGTGGAGGACCCGGTCGGGTGGGGACGGGCGGCGGCGCGGTGACCGGTCGGGCGGGTCGAGTTGCTCCAAGGCGCTGCGCGGACGCTGTGGATATCGTCCGGCGAGCGTCGGAGCCGGGCTCGTTGCGCTGCTCGACGGCGCGGATCGCGTGGAGGACCGTCGAGTGGTCGCGGTCGAACTCGCGGGCGATCTCGGCCAGCGAGAGGGCGGTCAGCTCGCGGGCGAGGTACATCGCGAGCTGCCGCGCCCGCGCGACCCGCGGGCGTGCGCTTGCGCCGAGAGCATGTCGGCCCGGGGGACGCCGAGGACGGAGGCAGACGGCCCCCTGGATCGCGAGTCGACGGTCGGAGCGGTGGCGGCGCTGAGCCCGCGCCCGACGCCGTGGGCGCTCGAGCGGCAGCGCGCGGACCGAGCGCGGCGCCGGCGGCGGCTCGCCGAAGACGGACGAGAACGCGAGGACGCGGGTCAGCGCGCCCTCGAGCCGGCGCAGGTTGCCGGGGACGCGGGTGGCGATCTCGCGCAGGACGTCGGGCTCGGGCAGCTGGTCGACCGCGCTCGGCGGCGAGCCGCCGGAGCAGCGCGACCCGGGTCGCGCAGGTCGGGCCGCTGGATCTCGACCGTCGAGGCCCCAGGCGAAGCGGTCGCGCATGCGCTCGCTGAGCGCGTGCGAGCGCCTCCGGCGGGCGGTCGCTCGAGAGCACGATCTGGTTGCCGGCCGAGAACAGCGCGTTGAAGGTGTGGAAGAACTCCTCCTCGGTCCGCGGCTTGCCCTCGAGGACCTGGACGTCGTCGATCAGGAGCGCGTCGAGCCCGCGGTAGCGCTCCTTGAAGCGCTCGGGCCCCTCGCGTCGCGCAGCGAGGCGACGAACTCGGTCGTGAACCGCTCGGCGGTCGTGTAGAGGACGGTCGAGCTCGGGGTGGTGGCGCGGCAGGTAGCTGGCGATCGAGCCCAGCAGGTGGGTCTTGCCCAGCCCCGGCGGCCCGTAGAGGAAGAGCGGGTTGTAGGCCTCGCCCGGCAGCTCGGCCACCGCGAGCGCGGCGGAGTGGGCGAAGCGGCTGCCGGGGCCGATCACGAAGCGGTCGAAGGTGTGCGCCGGGTCGATCGGGCAGCGGCTCGGCCACCGAGCGGCGCGCCGCGTGCCCTCGCCCGCGCCGAGCGCCTCGGCCGCGGCCTCGACCAGGACGATCCGCTGAAGCCGGCGCCACGCGCCGCAGCGCCGCCTCGGCTGGTCGACGGTAGCGCCGCTCGACCCAGTCGCGGACCCGCGCCGGGCGCGGTCAGAGTACAGCGTCTCGGCCCTGGCGCCGACCGCGCGCAGGGGCTCGAGCCAGAGGTCGAACGTGGCGGCGGGGAGCGAGGGCCGGAGCTCCGCGCGGACGCGCTCCAGATCGCGGCAGGGGTCGTCCTGCGGCGAGGTCCCGGCGCCGCGCCACGGCGGCCGACCATAGGCGCCGGCCTCGGGCGCGGCCCGCGGGGCACGCCGCAAATCGCGGCAAAGCCACGGAGGCGTCGAGACGGCCCGGGCCCGCCGCGTCGTGTCTCTATACTGGCCGACGCCCGCGCGGCGCTACCGCCCGCGCCCCGACGGGCACCTCGATCATGAAGCGCACCTGGCAGCCGAAGAAGCGAAAGCGCGCGAAGACGCACGGCTTTCGCGCCCGGATGCGCACGCGCGCCGGCCGCGACGTGATCAAGCGCCGCCGGCGCAAGGGCCGCAAGCGCCTCAGCCCCCGTGATGCCGCCGGGCGCGGGCGACCGGCGGCGCAAGCGGGGCCGGCTCTCGCGCAGTGGCGACTTCGACCGCGTCTACCGCGACGGCCGCTCGCACGCGAACCGCTTCCTCGTCCTCTACGCGTTCCCGCGCGAGGAGCGACGACGAGCGACGAGGACGTCCGCCTCGGCGTCTCGGTCGGCGCGCAAGGTCGGCGGGGCGGTCGAGCGCAACACGGTCAAGCGCGCCATGCGCGAGGCTTCTGGGCGCCTCGGCGAGCGCCTGCCCGAGGGCTACGACTTCGTGCTCGTCGCCCGCCCCGACGCTCGCCGGCCTGGTCGAGCGCGAGGGCACGACCGGCGTCCGAGACGCGCGCTCACGGAGCTCTTCGCGCGAGGCTCCGGGAGTGCGGGAAGCGCGTAACACGTGAAACGCGCTCGCGCGCAGCCGTGCTCGCGAGTCTTCCTGCTGCCCGCTCCGCCTCTACCCGCGGTTCATCTCGCCCGCCGCTGCCCAGCGCGCTGCAAGTACGAGCCGACCTGCTCCGCCTACGCCGAGGAGGCCGTGCGTGAGCTCGGCGTCGTGCGCGGCACGATCGTCGCCGGCTGGCGCCTCCTGCGCTGCAACCCCTGGAGCCACGGCGGCTGCGACCCGGTCTCCGATCGCCGCCTGTTCCGCGCCCGCGGCGCGCCACGCCCACGCGCACGGCGCGCGACGCGCACGAGCCGGAGCGCCGCGGCGTGATCGTCGCCAACATCCTCCAGCCGCTGATCGACGCCGCCGAGTGGGTGATCCTGCTCTTCCACGACGACGTCGGCCTCGGCTGGGGCTGGTCGATCGTCGCGCTGACGTTCACGACCCGCCTGGCGATCCTGCCGCTGTCGGTCACGCAGATCCGCTCGATGCGCGCGCTCCAGGCGCTCGCGCCGCAGATCAAGGAGCTCCAGGAGCGCTACAAGGACGACAAGCAGCGCCAGCAGCGCGAGATGATCGCGTTCTACCAGGAGAACAAGATCAACCCGCTCGCCTCCTGCTTCCCGCTGCTCCTCCAGCTGCCGGTCTTCCTCGCGCTCTACCAGCTGCTGCAACGGCGACGCTTTCAGAGGACGTATGACGAGCGACCCGCCGGTCAGCTTCTTCTTCATCAACGACCTGACCGAGAAGCCCGACCGGCGGCCGCGCTGGTCGCGCTGATCATCCTCTTCATCGTCACCCAGCTCGGCGCCGGCCCGGTCGATGGCCGCGCCAGCGCCGAGGGCACGCAGCGGATCATCATGTTCGTCCTGCCGTTCGTGTTCGCGCCGTTCGTGATCACCTTCCCGGCCGGCCTCGCCGTCTACTGGATCTCGACCAACGTCTGGACGCTCGGGCAGCAGCGTCGTGCGTCAAGCGTTCTTCCCGCCGCCGCCGGTCCCCGACCGGTCGAGGAGATCGAGGCGACGCCAAGCCGCCGCCGCCGCCGCCGCGCAAGAAGAAGAAGCGGCGCTGAGCGCAGCACGCCCTGCTTCCACCGTTCGCCGGCCGTGCAGGTCCTTCCCGCCGGCTCTGTAGAGTCGCGCCGTGGAGGCGAGGCGATTCCGGCCGAGCCGGCCGAGCGCGTGCGCGCGATCCTCGAGCGGGTCGTCGACGCGCTCGAGCTCGACGCGACGGTCGAGGTCACCGAGGACGAGCGCCAGATCACCGGCCGATCGACGGCGAGGACGTCGGCCGCCTGATCGGCCGCCGCGGCCAGACGATCGACGCCGTTCAGTTCGTCTGCTACCGCGCCGCGCAGCGCGGGATGACCGACCGCAAGCGCGTGATCGTCGACGCCGCCGGCTACCGCGAACGCCGCCGCGAGCAGCTCGAGCAGCAGGCCGACCGCGCCGCCGAGCGCGCGACCGAGACCGGCAAGGAGATCGAGCTCGAGCCGATGACCCCCACCGAGCGCAAGGTCGTCCACGACCACCTCGACGACCGCGCCGGCGTCGAGACCTTCAGCGAGGGCGACGAGCCCGACCGCTGCGTGATCGTCGCCCCGCTCGTCGACTCCGGCGGCGACGACCGACGAGCTAGGACGCCGCCGAGCTCGCCGCCGCGAGGCGCGCGCCGAAGCTCGAGCGGGTGCTCGAGCTGCTCGCCGCCGACCCGCGCTCGCTGAGCTCGGTCCGCGACCCGCGCCGAGGCCTGGCGCGCCCACGTCGCCGACTCGCTCACCGGCCTCGAGGTCCCCGCAGCTCCGCGCGCCGCGCGCGATCGCCGACGTCGGCGCCGGCGCCGGCTTCCCCGGCCTCGTCCTCGCCGTCGCGCTGCCCGCAGGCGCGCGTCGACCTGATCGAGTCGGTCGCGCGCAAGTGCGACTTCATGCGCGACGCCGCGGCGCGCGGCCGGGATCGACGAACGCCGAGTCGTCCACGCCCGCTCGGAGGAGCACGCGGCGCGGCGCCGGCGCGCGAGGCCTACGACGTCGTCACCGCCCGCGCCGTCGGCGCGGCTCGCGACCCTGGCCGAGCTCGCCTCGCCGCTGCTCCGCGAGGGCGGCACGCTGGTCGCCTGGAAGGGCCGCCGCGACCCCGAGGAGGAGGCCGAGCTCGCAGCGCGCGAGCGAGCGCCTCGCGATGGCGCCGCGGAAGGTCCTCGAGGTGGGGGAGAGCGCCGGCTACGAGCACCGGCACCTCCACGTCGCTCCGCAAGACCGGCCGGACGCCCGCACGACCTGCCGCGCCGCCCGGGCATGGCGAAGAAGCGCCCCTTCGGCGCGCCTGACGCCGGATTCCGCATCGCGGCAGCCGCTGCGGACCCTGCGACGCCTGCGCGCGCGGCAGGACTGACTATGGGCGCCGTCTACGCGATCGCCAACCAGAAGGGCGGGGTGGGGAAGACCACGACCGCCGTCAACGTCGCCTCGTGCGTCGCCGCGCAGGGCAACCAGGTGCTGCTCGTGGACCTCGACCAGCAGGCCAACGCGACCGTCGCGCTCGGGCTCGACCGCGACGCTGACGCCCTCCTCCTACGACTGCCTCGTCGGCGACGAGCTCGGTCGCCGAGGCGGCGCGGCCGGCCGGGCCCGACAACCTCTGGGTCGTCCCGGCCAGCCGCGACCTCGCGGGCGCCTCGGTCGAGCTGCCGCGGCTCGAGCGGATGGAGACGCGGCTTCGCGACGGGCCTCGGCCCGGTGCGCGAGCGCTTCGCGCTGACCCTGCTCGACTGCCCGCCGTCGCTGGGGCCGGTGACGGTGAACGCGCTCGCCGCCGCCGACCGGGTCCTCGTCCCGGTCCAGGCGGAGTACCTGGCGCTCGAGGGCCTGGTCCAGTTCCTCGAGACGCTCGACCTCGATCCGCAGGAGCTGAACCCGGCGCTGGTTCTGACCGGCGTGGTGATCACCATGCACGACGAGAGGACCCGCCTGGCGCACGACGTGGAGGCCGAATTGAGAGCCCACTTCCCCGAACTGGTGTTCGATACCGTGATCCCCCGCAGCGTCCGCGTCGCCGAGGCGCCCGAGCTTCGGAGTTGCCGGTCACCGAGCACGCCCCGGCTCGCGCGGATCGCGCGCCTACCAGGAGCTCGCACGCGAGCTCGCCGAGCGCGAGCAGGCCGACCGCGTCCGCGTCGACGCGTCGAGCCGGACGCTGATGGAGGTTCCACAGTGAGCACGCCGAACAACGCGGGATGGGGCGGGGCCTGGCCGCGATCCTGCCGCAGCCGGGCGAGCTCGCCGAGCCGCTCCTGCGCGACGTCCCGGTCGAGCTCGTCCTGCCGAACCCGGCCAGCCGCGCCGGCGCTTCGACGCCGAGTCGATCGCCGCGCTCGCCGACTCGCTGCGCGAGGCCGGGCGTGATCCAGCCGCTGATCGTGCGCCCGCTCACCGACGGCCGCTACGAGATCATCGCCGGCGAGCGCCGCTGGCGTGCCGCCACGCGAGGCCGGGCTCGAGACCGTGCCCGTGCTGCTGCGCGACGAGGACGAGGCCCAGCGCCTGCAGACGGCGCTGATCGAGAACGTCGCCCGCGAGCAGCTCAACCCGGTCGACGAGGCCCGCGCCTGCGCCGACCCTGGTCGAGGACCTCGGGCTGACCGAAGGAGGAGCTCGGCAAGCGCCTCGGCCGCAGCCGCTCCTCGCTCTCGAACCTGATCCGGATCCTCGACCTGCCCGACGAGGCGCTCGAGCTGCTCGAGGCCGGCGAGCTCAGCGAGGGCCACGGCCGCGCGATCCTGATCGCCAAGTCGGCCGACGAGCGCCGCCCCCTGGCGCGCGACGCCGCCCGCCACGGCTGGTCGGTGCGCGAGACCGAGCGCCGCGCCGGGCGGCGGGGGCCGGCCGAAGCTGAAGGCGGCGCCCGACGCCGACCTGGTCGAGGCGCTGCAGCAGGCCGAGGACGCGCTCGAGCAGGCGCTCGGCCACGGCGTCCGCGTCCGCGCCACCGGCAAGAAGGGCGCGCTCAGGCCGAGATCCGCTTCGACGGGCTCGACGACCTGCTCGAGTTCGCGGAGGCCAGCGCCGCCGAGCGCACCGGCGGCTAGCCCGGCCAGAGGTCGCGAGTCGGCGACCTCGAGCAGGTTGCCGGCCGGATCCTTGAAGTAGAACGAGCGCCTGCCGCCCGGCCACTCGTGGTCGTGGGTGATCTCGACGTCCGCCGCGGCGAGCCGCTCGCGCACGCTCGTCGTAGCCCCGGGCTCGGCGAGAAGCAGACGTGGCCCGCGCCCGTCGGCGCCGTGGTCGGCAACCGGCCCGTCGCGTTCGGCCAGCAGGTCGCGGTCGAACAGCAGCAGCACGCCCGCGCCGAGCCGGTAGGCGGTGCCGTCGTCCCAGCCCGCGACGCGCCGCAGCCCGAGCGTCTCGTCGTAGAAGGCGAGGACCTCGTCGCGCTCGCGAGTGCGGGTAGTAGAGCGCCGCTCTCGAGCACTCCGCCGAGCCGACGCCGTCCACTCACGGCCCCAGCCGCTCGATCCGCCAGCCGCCGCCCTCACGCGAGTAGAGGAAGCGGTCGTGCAGGCGGCCGACCTGCCCCTGCCAGAACTCGACCGAGCTCGTGGCGCAGCAGGTAGCCGCCCCAGTGGGCAGGCCGCGGGATCTCGCCGCTCGCCGAAGCGCTCCTCGACCTCGCGCAGGCGCGCGTCCAGCTCGGCCCGGTCGGCAAGCGGCCGGCTCTGCGGCGAGGCCCAGGCGCCGAGCTGGCGAGTCGCGCGGCCGGGTCGCGAAGTAGGCGTCGGAGTCGGCCGCGCGGCAGCCGCTCGACCGGGCCCCGGACCCGCACCTGGCGGTCGAGCTCGCGCCAGTAGATGACGAGCGCCGCCGCGCCCGGCGGCGTCGAGCTGCTCGCCCTTGGCCGACTCGTAGTTCGTGAAGAAGCGGAAGCCGTCGGCGCCGAAGCCCTTCAGCAGGACCATCCGCGCGTCCGGCGCGCCGTCCGGAGTCGACCGTCGCCAGCGTCATCGCGTCCGGCAGCGGCACCTCGCGCTCGGCCAGCTCCCACCAGTCGCGCGAACTGCTCGATCGGGTCGGCCGCCAGCGCCGCGCGGTCGAGCGGCGGCATGTCGGGGCGGCGCGGCATCGCCCGGAGGCTATCCCGCCGCGTTTCTACAATCGTCCGCCGCCGGGCGATTAGCTCAGTTGGTTAGAGCGCATCTCTGATAAGGATGAGGTCCCTGGTTCGAATCCAGGATCGCCCATGCCCGACCTCGATCTCGTCCTCTACGGAGCCACCGGCTTCGTCGGCAAGCTGACTGCCGAGTACCTGGCGAAGGCCGGGCCTGACGAGGCGCGCATCGCGCTCGGCGGCCGCTCGCAGGAGAAGCTCGAACGGGTTCGTGCCGAGCTGGGCCCGCGCGCGGCGGACTGGCCGCTGATCGTCGCCGACTCGCAGGACTCGGCGGCGCTGACCGAGCTCGCCGAGCGGACGACCGCGGTCGCGACCACCGTCGGGCCCGTATCGCAAGTACGGGCTCCCGCTCGTCGAGGCCTGCGCGAAGGCCGGCACCCACTACGCCGACCTGACCGGCGAGACGCTCTTCATGCGCGAAGCCATCGACCGCTTCGACGACGCCGGCGCGCGAGAGCGGCGCGCGGATCGTCCACACCTGCGGCTTCGACTCGGTCCCGTCCGACATCGGCGTCCTCGTGCTCCACGACGCCGCCGGCGAGCTGGCCGAGGCGACGCTCGTCGTCCGCCGGATCGCGGGCGGCGCCAGCGGCGGGACGATCGCGTCGCTCAGGGCACCGTCGACGAGATCAAGCGCGACCGCTCGTGCTCAAGGTGATGAACGACCCCTACGCGCTGTCCCCCGACCGCGACGCGGAACCCGACCTGGGCGACGAGCGCGATCTTCGCGGCGCCGAGCACTCGGACGAGCTCGGCACCTGGCTCGGGCCGTTCGTGATGGCGGCGGTCAACACGAGGGTCGTGCGCCGCTCGAACGCGCTGCAGTCGTGGGCGTACGGCAAGGGCCTCCGCTACCGCGAGGTGATGGCGACGGGCTCCGGCCTCTCGGGCCGCGCGAAGGCCCTCGGGGTCGGTCGGCGGGCTCGCCGCGCTCGCCGGAGGGCTCGCCTTGCCGCCCTCGCGGTGGCTGCTCGACCGCGTCCTGCCCGACCCCGGGGAGGGCCCGAAGGACGACTGGTCCGCAACGGCTTCTACGAGATCGAGATCCACGGCCGGACGCCGGCCGGCGAGCGCTGGGTCTGCGACGTCGAAGGCCAAGGGCGACCCCGGGTACGGGGCGACGAGCGTGATGCTGGGCGAGGCAGGCCTCGCGCTCGCGCTCGACGGCGAGCAGCTCCCCGACCGCGCCGGCGTCCTGACGCCCGGCGACGGGCATCGGCCTCCGCCTGGCCGAGCGCCTGCGCGCGGCCGGCCAGACGTTCGACGCGAAGCCGCTGGCCGGCTGACCGTGCAGACCGTCCGCGTCCAAAAGGACTTCGCCGCGCCGCCCGAGCGCGTCTTCGCCCACCTCTCCGACCACGAGAACCTCCGCGTCCTGTTCGCGCCGGCGCGGGTCGAGCACGTCCGCGACGGCGAGGCGGAGCGGAACGGCGTCGGCTCGGTCCGCCGGCTCAGCTTCTGGGGCCTGCTCCCGTTCGAGGAGACGGTGACCGCCGTCGTGCCGAACGAGCGGATCGAGTACGAGATCACCAAGGGCAGCCCGATGCGCGACCACCACGGCACGATTCGGTTCAGCCCGACCGGCAGCGGCGGCACCCACCTCGACTACGAGATCATGTTCGACGCGGCGGTGCCCGGCCTGGCGGCCGCGGTGGCGATGCAGCTGCGCCGCTCGATCGCGAAGGGCCTCGGGCGCGTGGACGAGGCGCTCCGCGCCTGAGCCGGGCTCAAGGGCGCCCCAAACCCGCACCTATACTCCGAAGCGTGACCCCTCGGGGAGCCGACATGCAGCGGATGCAGATTTACGGCGTGAGCTTCGACATGGTCGGCAAGCAGCCGATCGTCCTGCTCAAGACCACCGACGGCAACCGCTTCCTGCCGATCTGGATCGGCCACCCCGAGGCCGCCGCGATCCTGATGCGCCTCCAGGGCGCCTCGACGCCGCGGCCGATGACGCACGACCTGCTCATGGACCTGCTCGAGCAGCTCGACGCCAAGTGCGAGCGCGTCTCGGTCACCGAGCTGCGCGACAACACCTTCTACGCGTCGATCACGATCTCGGTCAACGGCTCGGAGATCGAGATCGACTCGCGCCCGTCCGACGCGATCGCGCTGGCCGTGCGCTGCCAGGCCCCGATCTTCGCCGCCGACGACGTGATCGAGGAGTCGTCGATCGAGTTCGAGCACGAGGTCGAGGACCAGGACGAGGTGGTCGAGAAGTTCAAGGACTTCCTCGACCAGGTCACGCCCGAGGACTTCGCCGCAGGCGAGGAATAGCGGCCGGCGCACCGCTGTGTGCGCCACGTCACACTAGGCACGGGCGATCGGGGGGAGCCTGACCATGAGCCCTCGAGCGACCGGAGCCGCATGAGCCTTCCCCCCGGGCCGAACCTGCCGCCGCAGATCCAGTTCCTCGCGTTCTGGACGCGCCCGCTCGCGTCGCTCGAACGCTGGCGACGCCGCTACGGCAAGCGCTTCACGATGCGCCTGCCGTTCAGCGGGGCGTTCGTGATCCTCACCGACCCGGACGAGATCAAGGAGATCTACACGGCGCCGCCCGACGTCCTGCACCCGGGCGAGGGCGCCAAGGTGCTGATGCCGGTCGTCGGCTGGAACTCGGTGATCCTGCTCGACGAGGACGCGCACATGGAGCAGCGCAAGCTGATCCTCCCGGCGTTCCACGGCGAGCGGATGGAGCGGCTCGAGGACCTGGTCACGCGGGTGACCGCCGACGAGGTCGCCTCATGGGCGGGCGAGGCGGATGGCGGCCTCCATCCCCGCCTCAGCGCGCTGACGATGGAGATCATCCTGCGCGCCGTCTTCGGCCTCGACCCGGGCCCGCGCCTCGACGCGCTGCGCGACGAGCCTGACCGAGTTCCTCGCGTTCGGCGAGAAGCCGATCACGATGATTCCGCCGCGCGATGAGAACATGCGACATCGACGACTGGACCGATGCGGCTGCTTCAACCGCGCCGGCCCGCTCAAGGGGTTCCTCGACCTGCGCGAGGAGACCGACCGGCTGATCTTCGAGCAGATCGAGCGAGCGCCGCGCCGAGGACGGCGACCGCGACGACGTCCTCGCGATGCTGCTCGAGGCGCGCCACGAGGACGGCTCGCGAGATGTCGCAGCAGGAGCTTCGCGACGAGCTGATGACGCTGCTTGTCGCCGGCCACGAGACCACGGCGTCCACGCTCGCGTGGGCGTTCGAGCGCCTCAGCCGCGAGCCGGCGGTGCTCGCGCGGCTGCGCGAGGAGGCTCGACGCCGGGGAGAGCGACGACTACGCTCGTCGCGACGATCCAGGAGACCCTGCGCCACCGGCCGGTGCTGCCGAACACGGCGCCGCGGCTCGTGGTGAAGCCGATCGAGGTCGGCGGCTGCGACTACGACCCGGTGTGTCGCCTCGGTCGCCAACGCCTACCTGGTCCACCACGACCCGGACATCTATCCCGAGCCGTACGCGTTCCGGCCCGAGCGCTTCCTCGACGCCAAGCCCGGCACCTACACCTGGATCCCGTTCGGCGGCGGCCGCCGGCGCTGCATCGGGATGAGCTTCGCGATGCTCGAGATGCGGATCGTCCTCCGCGAGGTGGTGCGCGCCTATGAGCTGAAGCCGCGACGCCCCCGATCACGAGCCGGCGCGGCGGCGCAACATCACCGTCACGCCCGCCCGCGGCGCGCGCGTCGGCCTCGCCCGGCGCGAGGCGCCCGTGGCGGTGCCGGCATGACATGCCGCACGGTGCGGCCAGAGCTGAGCGCCGGCGAGCGCCTCGTCCACACCACCACCAAGCGCCTGGTCGGCATGGGCTGGCTGGCGAACGCGATCGGCGTCGGCGGTCGTGTTCATGGCGATCGGGTTCCTCGCAGCGGTCTTCTTCGGCGTCCGACGAGCGCGAGCAGCTCGGCGAGGAGAACCTGCCGCTCGTGATCGTCGGCGTCCCTCGTCCTCGGCGGCGTGATCCTGACCGTGGCGATGAAGCGCCGCCGCGCGCGCCGCGCTCGCCTGGCTGATCGAGGACCGCGAGCCGACCGAGCGACGAGCACCGGATGACCCTCGGGCATGCCGACGCTTCACCGCAGTGCTCACCGCCGTCGGCCTGGGTGATCGGCGGCGTGATCGGCGGCTTCTCAACCTCGACCACGGCTTCGACACGGCGGCGCTGATCACGACCGCGGTCTGGCTCGGCGGCGACACGACCGCGGCCGCTCGCCTACCTGATCACCGAGCGCATCATGCGGCCGATCACGGCGCGCGCCCTGGCGGCGCGCCAGCCCGAGCGCACCTACGCGCCGAGCGTCCGCGACCGCCTGCTCTTCGCCTGGAGCCTCGGCACCGCGGTGCCCGGTGATGAGCGTTCTCGTCGTCGGGATCGTCGGCCTGACCAAGCACGGACGTCGACCTCGAAGCCGTGGCGGCGGCCTGCGTGTTCCTCGGCTCGTGTCGCGCTCGCCGTCGGCCTGCTCGCGACACTGATCGCATCGCGCGCGATCACCGACCCGCTGACCGCCGTCGCGCGACGCGGTCGAGCGGGTGGCGGCGAGGGGACCTCGACGTCGAGGTGGCGATCGACGACGCCAGCGAGGTCGGGCGGCTCCAGGCGGGCTTCAACCGCATGGCCGAGGGCCTGCGCGAGCGCGAGCGGATCCGCGACCTCTTCGGCCGCCAGGTCGGCCACGACGTCGCGCGCGCGGCGCTGCGCGACGGCACCCGCCTCGGCGGCGAGGAGCGCGAGATCGGCGCCCTCTTCGTGGACCTGACCGGCTCGACCTCGATGGCGCTCGCGATGCCGCCGACCGAGGTCGTGCGGCTGCTGAACAAGTTCTTCCGCGTCGTGATCGAGGCGATCGAGTCCGAGGGTGGCCTCGTCAACAAGTTCGAGGGCGACGCGGCGCTCGGCGTGTTCGGCGCGCCCGATCGCGAGCGCCGACCCGGCGGGCCAGGCGCTCTGCGCCGCGCGCGCTGCTGGCCGAGCGCCTCGAGCGCGAGGTCCCCGAGATCGGCTTCGGCATCGGCGTCTCCGCCGGCCGGGCGGTCGCCGGCAACGTCGGCTCCGAGCAGCGCTTCGAGTACACGGTGATCGGCGACCCGGTGAACGAGGCGGCGCGCCTCTCCGACCTCGCCAAGGAGCGCGAGGTGCACGTGATCGCCTCCGACGCCGCGCTCGACCGCGCCGCGGGACGAGCGCGAGGCCTGGGAGGTCGGCGAGCGCACGGTCCTGCGCGGCCGGCTCGACGCCACCGGCCTGGCCTCGCCGCGCGCCTGACGGCACCGCAGCCCTAGCCCAGCGGGAAGCTCAGCCCGTGCTCCTCGCAGAGCTGCGGGCACGCTGCTCGGGCTGGAACTCGAGCCCGTACTTCGTCGCCGAGCGGACCGAGCTTCTCCGGTGAGAAGTCCGGCTGCTTGAGCAAGTCGTCGAGCTCGTCGAAGAAGTGCTCGAAGCCGCCGGGGCAGATGATCTCGAGGATCCGGCAGGGCTCGTCGCCCGCGTTCCAGAACGTGTGCCACTGGTCGCGCGGCTTGAACGCCAGGTCGCCGGCCTCGGCGTAGACGACGTCGTCGCCGAGCAGCGCGCCCATCCGGCCCTCGAGCACGAAGCTGTACTCGTCCTCGCGCGAGTGCTTGTGGACCGGCGCGGCGAGAGCCGGGGAGGCATCGGGTGCTCGACCAGCGAGAACCCGCCGCCGGTCTCCTCGGTCCAGGCCATCATCCGGGCGCCGATCGTCATCAGCTGCGCGTACTTGCCGTCCTGCGGGCCCGACGATCCGCGGGCCCTGGGTGTGGTCGAAGCGCCTGAGCTCTGCGGTGCTGGACTTCCATGGAACATCCTCCTGAGCAATTCGTTGAACAGCTGCTGTGCGGCGAACCTACCACAGGTCCGGCCGATCTGTCAAGATTGATTGAACAGCGATGGCTACTCGAAAGCAAGACCCGCGCCTACACGCAAGCGCCGCCGGGCCGAAGCCGAGGCCGAGACCCGGCAGCGGATCGCCGAGGCGGCGATGAAGCTGCACGGCATCGATCGGGCCCGGCGCGGACGACGATCAGCGCGGTCGCCGAGAAGGCCGGCGTCCAGCGCGCGACCGTCTACCGCCACTTCCCGAGCGAGGAGGCGCTGTTCGGCGCCTGCTCGGCCCACTGGGCCTCGCTCCACCCGCCGCCCGACGCCGGCGCGCGGGCGAGCATCGCCGACCCCGACGAACGCCTGCACGCCGCGCTCGCCGAGGTCTACGCCTGGTACGGCGTCCGACGTGCAGATGTTCGTGAACACCCGCCGCGACGCCGCGCTCGTGCCGGCCGATGGCGCCGCCCCGGTCGAGGCGGGCCGTGACGCGATGGAGACCATGATCGAGGCGCTGATGCGGCGGCCGGCCCGAACGCGGCGCAGCCGCCGCGCGCGCGCGTCGCGCGGCGCGATCCAGCACGCGCACCGCGTTCGGCACCTGGTACTCGCTGACGCGCGAGGGCGGGCCTCGAGCCGACGACGAGGCCGTGCGACGCTGATGGCTGGCGACGGTCGCGGCCAGCGGGCCGCGAGTCGCGGCCGGCGCTCGACCCGGCCGCGCACCCGGGCGCCCGCGAGCGCGGCGATGCCGCTCGCAGAGCTCGCTCGAACCCGATCCCGGCCGCCTCGGCCGCCATCGGGAACAGCGAGGTGTCGGTGAGGCCCGGGCACCGCGTTCACCTCGAGCACCTCGGCCCGTCGTCGCCGAGGATCAGGTCAACCCGCGCGAAGCCCTCGCAGCCGAGCGCCTCCCAGGTGCCGGGCGGCCGCCTCGCGCACCGCCTCGGCGTCGGCGTCCGCCAGCTCCGCCGGGCAGATGAACTCGGTGCGCCCGATCTCGTAGCGCGCCTCGTAGGAGTAGCGGTCCTCGTCGCGCGGGCGGATCTCGACGATCGGCAGCGGCTCGCCGTCGAGCATCGCCGACCGACAGCTCGCGCCCGTCGACGTGCTGCTCGAGCAGCACCCGGTCGTCGTAGGAGAGGGCGGAGACGATCGCCTGCGGCACGTCGTCGCGGGCGGCGGCGAAGCGGACGCCCAGCGAAGAGCCGCCGCGCGCCGGCTTCACCACGAGCGGGAACCCCAGGCGCTCCTCGATCTCCTCGAGCGCGTCGGCGGCGCCGAGCTCGGCGAACGCCGTCTGCGAGAACGAGACCCAGTCCGGGCGTGCCGATCCCGGCCGCGCGCAGCTCCTGCTTGGCGGCCGCCTTGTCGGCCGAGCGCCGGCAGGCGCGTCACGCCCGGGCCCGGTGTAGGGGATCGCGAGGATCTCGAGCAGCTCCTGGACGGTCCCGTCCTCGCCGTCGGCGCCGTGGAGCGCGACGAACGCGACGTCGGGGCGCTCCTCCTTGAGCGTGCGCACGAGGTCGTCGCCCGCGTCGACGCCGACCACCTCGTGCCCGCGCGCGGCGAGCGCGTCCTCGACCCGGGCGCCGCTTCGCAGCGACACCTGCCGCTCGAGCGACCGCCCGCCCTTCAGCACCGCGACCTTCACCCGTCCTCCCGCCGGCGCGCATCGGCACGACGTCCCCGCCCTGCGCTCGGTCGTCCGGCGCTGGCGGAACGCGCGCCGGTGCTCCCGCGTGATCGCGCCGTAGAGCTCGACCTGCTCGCTCGACGACCCGCCCGATCCGCTTGATCCCCTCGCGGATCTCGTCCTCGTCCGAGGCCGAGAAGTTCAGCCGCATCGAGCTGCCGCCGCGGCCGTCGACGAACGCCGCCGCGCCGGGGACGAACGCGACGTTCTCGCGCAGCGCCCGCGCCAGCAGGTCGGTGGTGTCGATGTAGCTCGGCAGCGTCGCCCACAGGAACAGCCCGCCCTCGGGGCGCGACCAGGTCGCCGCCTCCGGGAAGTACGCGTCGAGCGCCTCGAGCATCGCGTCGCGGCGCGCCGCGGTAGACGTCGCAGAGCGAGGCGATGTACTCGCGCCAGCGCCCCTCGCCGAAGTACTCGTCGACGAAGTACTGGCTGAGGGTCGAGGTGCAGAGGTCCGACGCCTGCTTGCCGAGCACCACCTTCTCCATCACCGGCGGCGGCGCGCAGAGCCAGCCGAGGCGGATGCCGGGGGAGAGGATCTTCGAGAACGTGCCGAGGTAGATGACGTAGTCGCCGCCGTCGAGCTTGTAGAGCGACTCCTGCGGCTCGCCCTCGTAGCGCAGCAGCCCGTAGGGGTTGTCCTCGACCAGCAGCAGCTCGCGCTCGCGGACGAGGTCCACCAGCCGCCGCCGCCGCTCGGCCGAGAGCGTCTGGCCGGCCGGGTTCTGGAAGGTCGGGCACGCTGTAGATGAACTTCGGCCGCCGGCCCTCGGCGGCGAGCGCGGTCGAGCGTGCGCCTCGAGCTCCTCGATGATCATCCCGTCGCCGTCCACGGCGACCTGGATCGTCTCGGCCTCGTACGAGCAGAACACCGGCACGGCGCCCGGGTAGGTCGGCGCCTCGGCGATCACGACGTCGCCGGGGTCGACCAGCGTCTTCGCGACCAGGTCGATCGCCTGCTGGCCGCCCGTGGTGACGATGATGTCGTCGAGGTCGGGCTCCATCCCCTCGGCGCGCATCACCTCGCGGATGCACTCCTTCGTCCGCTCGAAGCCCTCGGTCGGCCCGTACTGGAGCGCCTCGGCCGACGACTCCTGGGCGATCCGGGTCATCTGCGCGGCGAACGACGCGGGCGGGAACGTCGCGTGTCCGGGAGCCCGCCCGCAAGCGAGATCACCTCGGGCCGCGCGGTGATCTCCATCAGGTCGCGCATCGCCGACGAGCGCATCACCCGCGTGCGCGCGGCGAACAGGCCCGCGTAGCGCTCGAGGTCGCGCGCGGTCGTGTGCGCGCGGCGGTGCCGCGCGGGCGCTCCGGCCGCGCCTCGCCCGCGCGGGGTTCCTCGTCGGCTCTCGCCATGTGCGGAGTGTGGCGAACTTGGCGCGGCTACGCCGGAACGCGGCCGGTGACGACCCAGGTCGACGAGGGGCCGACGACCGTGCCGTCGTCCTGGACGAACTCGGCGAGCCCCTCGTAGAGGTCCTTCTCGATCGTCGGCCGGATGTCGTCCACCCGGTCGCCCCAGAGGCGCAGGATCTCGGCCGCGGGGCCGATCGCCATGTTGTAGGCGACCGCCTCGTCGAGGTCCTTGCCGAACCTGAACGGCAGGTCGCACCGCGCAGGCGGACGTCCTCGTAGCCGCCGTACTTGAGCATGTCGCTTACGGTGTCCGCGTTCGCCATCGCGAACGGCCCCGGCCCGCAGGTGGGCTCGTCGGTCTCCTCCGGGTGCTCCAGGTACTTCTCGACGATCAGCTCCGCCTTGTGGAGCCACTCGTTGTCGAGCTTGCGGCGCCAGACGACGATGTTGAGCAGTCCGCCGGGCTTGAGGTGCGCCAGGACGTTGCGGAAGGCGGGGACGGGGTTGGCGAAGAACATCGTGCCGCAGCGGCCGAAGGCGTAGTCGTAGGTGCTCGCCGAGGTCGTCGCTCTCGCAGTCGGCGACGCCGAAGCTCACGTTCGGCGTCCCCTCGCGCTCGAGGTCCTCTGGGCGATCTCGATCATCCGCGGCGCGACGTCGACGCCGTGGGCATGGCCGCCTCGCCGACGAGCTCGGCCATCCGGAACGTGGTGTCGCCGAACCCGCAGCCGATGTCGAGGCAGCGGCCGCCGGCAGGCGGCGGATAGAGCTCCAGCGCGCGCTCGCCGTGAGGGACCAGTCCCCCCTCGATCAGCTCGCGGTAGTCGCGCCAGACCTCGAACAGCGGCCCGTCCCAGGCAGCGGTGGCCTCGGAGTTGTCCTCCCCGGTCCAGATCCCCTCGCTGAGCGTCTCGCTCACGGAGGCGATTCTACGCTCGAAGCTCTCTCGAGCGCCGGCAAAGCTTCTCTCGGAGAACTCTAGGAAGCGCTCCTGCTCGGGGCCGACCTGGTGGAAGTAGACGTGGTCGTAGCCGGCGTCCACGTACTCGGAGATCGCCTCCACGAACGGCTCGGGCTCGGTCGCGCAGACGATCTCCTCGGCGATCGCGTCCTCGTCGGCCCACTCGGTCGCCGACTCGAAGTGCGACGGCAGCGGCAGCTCCCACGGGAGGTTGCCGCCCGCGACCGCGTTCGGCCACCACTCGAGCGCGGTCTTGCGCGCCTTCTCCTCGGAGTCGGCGAGGCACACGTGGACCTGCCCGAGCTTCGGCTTGCCCTTGCCGCCCGCCTCCTCGAACGCCTCGATCACCGACGAGTCGGGGATCAGGCCGAACATGCCGTCGCGATACGCAGAATACCTCTCGGGCTCCGCGGCCCCAACGCACCGGTCGTCGCACTCTGGGACAACCTGCTCGTCACCGAGCCCTGACTTCGCCTCGGTGCCGTCCGGCCCGTCCCTCGCGGGACGGGCGGCGCCGAGCGGCGAAGTCTCTACCAAGCCCCAGGCAACAGCGCTCGGCGCGCTACCGCACGTCGAGTGCGGTGGTCACTGCGTCGAGGTCGACCGACATGTCGTCGGCGAGCCGGGTCAGCGCGGTGATCGCGATGTAGCCGGCTTCGACCGCGCCGCTGTCGGTGTCGACGCGGCAGCTCGATCGGATCACCCCAGTCCATCCGCACGTCGAAGGCGTCGTCGTGACCGACCTTCGGGATGAGCTCGGCGCTGGCGCAGCGTCCGCGGCGGCAGGAGCGCCACGTCTGCCGTCGCCATCCGGCGAGCTCGATCGAGCGCCGGTTCGGCACGTTGACGTTGAGCACGATCGGATCGGCTGGCGGTCGGTCGAGCATCGCGCGCAACCACCCTCGCGCCAACCTCGGCGGCGGTGTCCCACTGCTGGTCGGCGAGCATCTCGTCCCAGCCCTGGCCCTCGACGCCGAAGCCGGCGACGGCCTGGCTCACGGCGACGCCCGACACGCCGCCGTTGCGGGCGGTGAGCGCCGCGCCGACGGTGCCCGAGTGGTAGATCGCACGGCCCGAGTTGGCCCCCGGGTTGATCCCCGACACGACGAGGTCGAACGGTGCGCCGAACACGCCGAGCCGGGCGAACATCACGCACAGCGCCGGGCGGCCCGGTGACCGACCACGCCTCGGGTACGCCCTCGATCTCGACCCGACGCACCTCGGGTCGGATGAGGTGCAGCGTGCCGAGCGCAGCGCCGGCACCGGAGTACTCACGGTCGGGCGCGGCGACGACGACGTCGCCGAGGTCGACCAGACCGGCGGCGAGCACGTGGAGACCGACGGCATCGACGCCGTCGTCATTGGTCACGAGGATGCGCATCGCCACTCCCAACCTCCTACGGACCGACCCCTATTGCCTCGGGCTCTACAGACTCGAGCGGGACCAGGGTGCGGAGGAGGGAGACGAGCTCGGCGGCGACGGCGGGGCCGGCCTTGACGGGGACGACCGCGAGCTCGTCGGCTTCCTTGTACACCGCGCCCTTGAACAGTCGCTTGAGCCGGATCTGCTGTGACGTCTTGAGCGTGAGCGGCGACAGCCGCGCCGTCCACGTCGGCGCACCCATGCCGGTCACCTTCACGACGTTGACCTCGCGCAGCCCGAGCCGCACGCACTCGGCTCGCAGCAGCGCGACCTCCAGCAGCGCCGCGGCCGGCTCGGGCACCGGGCCGTAGCGGTCCTCCCACTCGGCCCGGATGTCGTCGACGTCGGCCGACGACTCCACCGCCGCCAGCCGCCGGTACGCCTCGAGCCGCAGCTCCTCCTTCGGCACGTACGCCTTGGGCAGGTTGGCGTCGACCGGCAGCTCGAGCTTGACCTCGGCCGGCTCCCGCACCGGCTCGCCCTTCAGCTCGGCCACGACCTCGGTCACCATCTGGCAGTACAGGTCGTAGCCGACCGCGGCGATGTGCCCCGACTGCCCGGTGCCGAGCAGGTTGCCCGCGCCGCGGATCTCGAGGTCGCGCATCGCGATCTTGAACCCGGACCCGAGCTCGGTCGCCTCGCCGATCGTCTTGAGTCGCTCGTAGGCCTCGTCGCTCAGCCGCCGCTCGGGTGGGAAGAACAGGTAGGCGTACGCGCGCTGCCCCGCGCGCCCGACACGACCGCGCAGCTGGTGCAGCTGCCCGAGCCCGAGCATGTCGGCGCGGTCGACCACGAGCGTGTTCACCGTCGGCATGTCGATGCCCGACTCGATGATCGTCGTGCACACGAGCACGTCGTACTCGCCGTCCCAGAAGTCGATGACGACGCTCTCGAGCGACCCCTCGTCCATCTGTCCGTGCGCGACGGCGATGCGCGCCTCGGGCACCAGCTCCTTCAACCCCGCCGCGACGTCCTCGATGTCCTGCACCCGGTTGTGCACGAAGAAGACCTGGCCCTCACGCAGGAGCTCGCGGCGGATGGCCTCCCCCACCGCACGATCGTCGTGCTCGCCGACGTAGGTGAGGATCGGTTGGCGATCAGCGGGCGGCGTGTGGAGGAGGGTGAGGTCGCGGATGCCGGTGAGCGACATCTCGAGCGTGCGCGGGATCGGCGTCGCCGACAGGGTGAGCACGTCGACGTCGGTGCGCAGCTGCTTGATCTGCTCCTTGGCGGACACGCCGAAGCGCTGCTCCTCGTCGACGACGAGCAGCCCGAGCTGCTTGAACTCGCACGTCGGCGGACAACAGCCGGTGCGTGCCGATCACCACGTCGACGGCGCCGGACCGCACACCGTCGACCACGTCGCGCTCGCTGGGTCGGTGTGAGGAACCGCGACAGCGCCTCGACGCGCACGGGATAGCCGGCGAAGCGGTCCGAGAACGTCTGGTGGTGCTGCTGCGCGAGCAGCGTCGTCGGTACGAGCACCGCCACCTGCTTGCCGTCCTGCACCGCCTTGAACGCGGCCCGCAGCGCGACCTCGGTCTTGCCGAACCCGACGTCGCCGCACACGAGCCGGTCCATCGGCGAGCCGCGCTCCATGTCGGCCTTCACGTCGACGATGGCCGCCAGCTGGTCGGGCGTCTCCTGGTACGGGAACGCGTCCTCGAACTCGCGCTGCCACGGCGTGTCGCCCTCGAACGCGTGGCCCTCGCTGTGCAGTCGCTTCTGGTACAGCACCACGAGCTCCTGCGCGATCTCGACCACCGCGGCACGCACCCGCGCCTTGGTCCGCTGCCACCCGTCGCCGCCGAGCCGGTTGAGCGACGGCGCCTCGCCACCCGTGTAGTGCCGCACCGCGTCGATCTGGTCGGACGGCACGTACAGCCGGTCGTCGCCGCGGTTCGCAGTTGTTCAGACACGACGTCTGACGAAAGAAGGTGCAGCGATGCGCGCTCTCGTGGTCTACGAGTCGATGTATGGGAATACCCACCGGATCGCGGAGGCGATCGCCCGCGGCCTTCGCTCGGCGTACGCGGTTCAGGTTGTCTCGGTTGCCGGCGCACGGTATGAGCATGTCGGTCGCTACGACCTGATTGTGGCCGGCGGGCCGACGCACGCGCATGGTATGAGTCGGCCCGACACCCGGGAGGCCGCTATTAGCGCACCCGGAGTAAAGGCCGACCAGCTGAAGGTCGAGCCTGATGCCGGCGGCGTGAGCCTGCGGGTATGGCTTGACACGCTTGGCCTAGGCAGCGGTCACGCAGCCGCATTCGACACCCGCCTGCAGGGGTACGCATTTGTCACCGGTAGGGCCTCCAAGGGCATCGCTGCCATGCTGCGTCAGCACGGGTTTGAGTTGGTGGTTGAACCGATCAGCTTCCTCGTGGATCGACACGATCACCTGTTACCCGGTGAGGAGGAGCGGGCCGAGCGTTGGGGTGCCACTCTGGGCGAGAAACGGCCGAAGCCGGTCGTGGTCCCTGAGCGGTTTGATCATCTGGGCCGCCGTGCCCTGAGGGGCTACGTGCCCGACTTCTAAGAGACGAATGGATCTGGCGCCGGTCAACCGGAGGGGCAACGCTGAAGTCAGTCACAAGCTGAGGAGCCTGAACATGAGTACCCATGAAATCTGTCGTTGGGCTCGACGACTCGAGATCGGCCCGTGCCGCTCTACGTTGGGCATCTGATCATGCCCGCCGTACGGGCGCTGGTGCTGCGCGCAGTGCATGCGCTGAGTTGGCCATTCGGGGTCCGCAGCCCAGACCTCGACAGTGAGGCGGAACGGCACTTGTCCTTCGACGAGGTTGATGCGCGTTACCGCGCCAGCATTACGGCGGTATTCGACGAGATCAACCCACGCCCGGATTGGCTGATCCAGTTCGCCCGCGGCGACGCCGGACCCGTCTTGGTCCGACAGTCCAGGAATGCGTCGCTGCTCGTCATCGGGACGCCGGAACATGTGGGACTCGGACGCCTCATCGCAGGCTCGGTAGGCCACTATTGCCTCAGCCACGCTGCCTGCCCGCTTGTCGCCGTTCCGGCTGCCCTCGAGCCCGCCCTTGAGGTTTCGGAGCAGACGATTGCCGAGCCCATCGCCTAGAGCTTGCTCCAAAGTAGCGACCGCATCCGAAGACTCTGCACCGTCACCATCACACGTGCGACAGGGACATCATCGCGTTGTCGCCTTACCCGAGCACGTATCCGTTGACCCGGTGTGAGAGGCACACTGCCGGCGCTGCCGGTCTTACCGCGGATGCACACGACGGTCGAGATGGATGCCGATATATCCGGCAACCGACAGGCCTGCGGCCACGGCCAGGTCCGTGGCGGGCAGCGGTTCGGTCCCGAGTATGGCGGCCAGGAAGGGTACGTACACGCCAGCCAGCTGCAGGAGCGCGGCCGCAGCTACCGCGGCAATGAGGAACGGGTTGCTCCATGTCCTCGGCCGTGCCCGCAGCGCCAGTGCCACCCCGAGCTGGCTGAACCCGAGCGTGACGAAGATCATTGTCTGCCATTCAGCGCCGCGATACTGCGCCCAGATTCCGGCCGCCAGGCTGACCCCGGCCAGCAGCACCGCAATCCGGAGGATGCGCTGCCACAGGCTGTCACCGAGCACGCTCTGCGCCGGCGGGCGCGGCGGCTGAGTCATCGACATGCGCCTCGGCCGGTTCGGCGCCCAGCGCGACGCCGGGCAGGCCGTGGGTGAGCAGGTTGATCCAGAGGATCTGGGCCGGGAGCAGCGGCAGCGGCATGCCGAGGAACGGGCCCGACGAGCATCACCAGGATCTCGGCGGCGCCGCCGGACAGGCCGTAGAGCAGGAACCGGCGCACGTTGGCGTATATTCGCCGCCCCTCCTCGATCGGCGGCGACCGACGGTGGCCGAGCTCGTCGTCGGCGAGCACCAGGTCGGCGGCCTGCCGGGCGACCTCGGTGCCGCGTTGGCCCATGGCGACGCCGATGTCGGCGCGGCTCAGGGCGGGCCCGTCGTTGACGCCGTCGCCGATCATCGCGACCACCTGGCCGGCGTCCTGCCGGGCCGTCGATGATGGCGACCTTCTGCTCCGGAGTGGCCCGGGCGAACACCGGGGCTCGACTGAGCGCTTCGTCCGACGCGCTCGCGGCGTCGACGACCTCAGCCGTTTCGTCGGCCAATGCCGACCTCTGGGCGATGCACCGGGCGGTGGCGGGATGATCACCGGTGATCAGCACGAGGTCGATACCGGCGTCGCGGATAGCGGCGACGTGCTCGCGCGCGGACGTCTCGGCGGGGTCGGCGATTCCGACGAGGCCGAGCAGGCGCAGGTCGGTCTCGGCATCCTCGGCTGTCGTCGGCTGGGTCGGCGGCGACGCGGGCTGCGACCGCGAGCACCCGCAATCCATCGGCGGCCAGTTCGTCGGCGACGACGGCGGCCCGCTGCAAGGCTGACCGGGTCGTCGGCCATCAGGTTGGCGTGCAGCAGCAGCTCAGGCGCGCCCTTGCAGATCACCTCGAAGGCGTCGCCGGAGGCGGTGCACGGTTGTCATTCGCTTGCGGAGGCTGTCGAAGGGGAACTCCGCCACCCGCGGGGCGGTCCGCGGACAGGTCGGGCAAGCCGCAGTCCGAGCTTGGCGCCGCGGCCAGCAACGCGGCCTCGGTTGGGTCGCCCAGCACGCGCCAGTCCGGCCGATCGTCGCCGGGTGGGCGCCAGAGCGGCGTCGGAGCACAGCATGGCGGCGCGCAGCAGCGTCGCCAAGTCGGGTGCGTCGGCTGCGGACACCGGTCGATCGTGGCGGCATGACCGTGCCCGTCGGGTGCGTACCCGGCTCCGGTGACCGCGCCGTCCCGGTCGGCGTCCACAGCCGCCGGCCACCATCCGGCCCTCGGTGAGGGTGCCGGTCTTGTCGGTGGCGATGACTGACACCGAACCCAGCGTTTCCACGGCAGGCAATCGGCGGACGATGGCATGGTGCGCGGCCATCCGTCGGGCGCCCGAGGGCCAGGCTCAGCATGATGACGGCCGGCAGCGACTCTGGGACCGCGGCCACCATCAGGCTGATTGCGGTGACGATCACTAGCTCCCATGGCTGGCCCCGCGACAGACCCAGGACAGCGACCAGCAGGCACAGCGCCAGAGGCGACCGCTGCGATGCACCCGGACTGAGCCCCCGAGCCGCCGCTGCAGCGGAGTGTCAGTGTCCCGACCGTCGAGCAAAGCAGCGCGAGCCGGCCGGTGGCGCTGTCCGCGGCCGGTGGCCGTAGGCCATAGCCCGCGCCCGACCACGGACCACCACCGTGCCGGCCGACACCAGTCGGGCGGCGGTGCTCGGTGGCCGCCGGACTCTTGTCGACCGGCACGGACTCACCGGTCAGGCTCGACTCGTCCACCAGCAGCGCGGCCGGCTCGATCACGTCGGCGTCGGCGGCGCACCATGTCGCCCTCGGCCAGCACCAGCAGATCACCGGGGACGACGTCCGCGGCCGGGATCTGTCACTCACGCACCGTCCCGGATCACCCGGGCCTCGCGGCGCGCTCAGGTCGGTCAGGGCGGTGATCGCCCGGTCCGCCCGGATCTCCTGGACCACGCCGACCGTGGTGTTCACAACGATCACCGCATGATCACCGCAGCGTCGGACCAGATCGCCGAGCAGACGGTGAGGACCGCGCCGCAGATCAGCACGATGAGCAGCGGGTCCCGGAGCTGGTTGGCCGATCACGGCTGATCAGGCGGACGCGGGGGCGGGTGGAGATCGTGTTGGGACCGACTTGGCCGAGCCTGGCCTCCGCCTCTGCGCTGGTCAGCCCTAGCGCAGACATCACGCGGTCCACGCCAAAGCAGGGCCTCGCAGCACTGTCATAGCCACGCACGCCATCGTGCCGTCCTCCAGCCGGTGAGCGAAAGGGTCGAAGGGCCCCGGTCGGGCGTCGTGGGTTTTGGCTGGTCTATTGGTGGCGTTGGTCCCGCATGCCGACGGACCATCGGCTCTGTCGTGGACCGAAACAGGCGGATCACGATGAGAGTGGAGGTGGTCATTAATGACCAGAACAACCATTACGAGGCTCTTCTTCGGGAGCCTGTTTGCGCTTGTGGTCGGACTGGTGCTGTGCGGCGTCGCCGCGGCGCTGGCGTTCGGAACCGACGTGTTGATCATGGACGGACCCGACGTTGTCGGAATCCAGTCTGGCGCCATGGCGTCAGTGTTGGTGGCGCTGGTTGGGTTGGCGATCTTGTTGATGTCGGCAGCAGCGGTTGCGATCTTCATCGCGTGGATCGGTGCCATTGTGAACACCGCGGACCTGCCCAGCAAGACCTGGCTCGTCGTGGAGTTGGTGTTGGGACTGCTTGGTTTCGCGTTCGTCGCCGTTTTGGCGTACGTGATCGGCAAGCCGGACCGGGCCGGGCTGCCTCGCCCGGTAGGGGCGGCAGCGGAGGTCTCGACTAACGACAAGACGCCCAGCCTCAGCGGTACCCGGTAGCAGGCACGACCGAGTCAGCGCAGACACCGTCCGCGCCCTCCACACGGTGGACGCGGACGGTCATGCGGGATCTTTCTCAGCCGTTCCATGCCGATGGGCTTCAGTCCATGCGATTGGTCGGTGTTCTGCTAGCAGTCACAGCAGCACAGTGACCGCGGCCAGGTAGATCACGATGGACAGCAGGTCTTGGATAACGGTAGCCAGCGGCCCGGACCCGAACGCCGGGTCGCGGCCGAGGCGATGCAGCAACCAGGGCAGGGCCATGGCGACCAGAGTGGCGATCGTGCTGGCGGCCAGCACCGATACCGACACCGCGACAGCGAGCGCGGGATCGTGCCACAGCCAGCTGATGAGGGGCAGCATCGCGGCCGCGAGAAGGCAGCCGACGAGCAGGCCGGTGAGCGCCTCACGGCGGGCGATGCGGCCAATCCCGACTCCCACGGATAGACCGCGGATCGCCAAGGTCTCGGTCTGGGTGCCGACCGCGTCGGCCAAGTACACGATTCCGGGGATGAAGTAGGCGACCGCGAGGTTGGTGGCCATTTGGTCCTCGATGCCAGCCAGCAGGCCGGCCGAGGCCATCGCGCCGGCCAAGCCGACGGCCAGCCACGGCATCCGATGCCACAGACGTCGGCCTACTGTTTCCTGGCTGGCGGTTCGGGCGTCAGCAGTAGAGGCCAAGAAGCCGCCGAGCCGGTCGAGATCCTCGTCGTGCTCGGCGAGCAGGATGGCGGCGAGCCGGTGGGGAGGGATGAGGCCTTGGAAGTGGCCGTGTTCGTCGACCACCGCCAAGCCGGGTTCTGCCCGCTGCGACGCTAGCCATGCGGCCCGCTCCTGGTGCGTGCCCGGGGCCACCACAGGCGGGTCGCTGTCCATCACGTCAGCCAGCACGGCGTCCGCCGGCGCCGCCAGCAGCCTCTCGATCGGGGCGAGGCCCACCAGACGCCCGTTGGTGCACACGGCCACCACGACGGCGCTGTCGAAGGTGGACCCGCGCATCCCGTCCAATACTGACCCGACACGCTCCTCGGGCTTGGCCACGGGCACGTTGCGGACAGCGTGAGTAGCGGCGGTGCCGATCCGCTGGTCCAGCTCCTCTGTCAGACCAGAGTTCGAAATCGAGTCTGGCGGTACCTGATGAGTTCCCACTCCGTGATTCCATCCCACGCAGGACCCTGCCGCACGGGTCTTTAGGCCTCTCTGCAGCTCGCTGGCACCGCGTCCAGCCCCAAGGAACATGTGACCTCGGGCCCTGGCGTCTAACAAAGCGCGTGACGATAGTGGAGAAAATCCCAGCGGCACCTTGCCACGGAGCCACCGATGTTTCGACGAACGCTGTCATCGGCCGACAGCCGGTCCGATCTCAAAGGCCGGGCGTGACCACGCGGCCGGTCGATCCGCCCACCATCGCGAAACTGGCCGACCCAGTCTCCACCGAGGTCGTTCGCGCGGCGATCTTCGACATGGACGGGGTCGTGACCGACACCGCTGGTGTGCACGCCGAGGCGTGGCGCCAAATGTTCGACCAGGTGCTCCCGGTGCTGTCGGGCGGGGCGGGGGCGGCGATGGTGTTCGACCCGGTGGATGAGTACCGCCGCCTGGTCGATGGCCGTGCTCGCGAAGATGGGGTTCGAGCTGTGCTCGGCGCCCGAGGGCTGTCCCTGCCGGACGGAAAACCTACCGATCCGCCGACCCGGCGTACGGTCCATGGGCTGGCGAACCGCAAACAGCAGCTGTTCGTCCGGCTGTTGGCGAAGGGTGGCGTTCGGGCATTTCCTTCGACGGTCACGCTGTTGAACCGCTTGCGCGAACGCGGGATGCCGATCGCCCTGGTGACGGCAAGTCGCAACAGCGCCTCGGTCTTGACGGCTGCTGGGGTCTTCGAGCTCTTCGATGTCGTAGTTGACGGCAACGATGCTGAACGGCTGGGGCTGCCGGGAAAACCAGATCCAGCAATGTTCCTTGAGGCGGCGCACCGGCTGGCGGTATCACCCACGAAGTGCATGGTGGTGGAAGACGCCGTCGCTGGAGTGGCCGCGGCACGTCAGGGCGGCTTCGCCTTGGTGGTGGGCGTAGACCGGACCGGCACCCGCACCCGACTTGACGGCGCAGGAGCCGACATCGTCGTGGCCGACCTGGCCAGCCTGGATCTTGAGCGTCTGTCGGCGCCCGCACTGATGAAGGCCTTGGACGCAACGTGGCGTGCGGGAGCTTCCGCAGAGTCGGGGCCCTGGGTCCTGACTTACCACGGGTTCGATGCTGCCCAGGAAGGAACCCGCGAGGCATTGTGCACCCTCGCCAATGGTTACCTCGGCACGCGTGGGGCCGCGCCTGAGTGCAGGGCCGACCAGGTGCATTATCCGGGTACGTATCTCGCCGGGGTCTACAACCGCGTGCACACCTCGCTGGATGGGAGGTTGGTCGAAGATGAGCACCTGGTCAACGCACCCAACTGGCTGCCGTTGCGGTTTGCGTTGGGGGAAGGGGACTGGTTCACGCCTGGCTCTCCTGAGGTTGTCGAGTACCGGCAAGACTTGGATCTGCGGCGCGGGGTCTTAACGCGGTTGGTGCGGTTGCGTGATGGGGCGGGTCATGTCACTCGCGTAACCTCCGAGCGCTTTGTGTCTCAGCACGTGCGACATCTGGCGGCACTGAGGACCACATTCGAGGCGGAGAACTGGTCGGGGCGCGTCCGGGTGCAGTCGGCGCTGGACGGCGGCGTAGTGAACGCCGGAGTCCGCGCGGACGCCGACTTGGCCAACCAGCACCTGCAAACCGTACGCGCCGACGAGATCGGTGATGACACTGTGCTGCTGGAGACAATTACCAGCCAGTCACGGATTACGTTGGCGATGGCCGCTCGAACCCAGGTTCTCTGTGATGGCCAGCCCGTGACGGTGGACCGTCACTCCTGTGACACCGGCGCCGATGAGGTCGGGCAGGAGTTCTCTGTGAACCTCGCGCCAGGAATGCCGGTCACGGTGGAGAAGATCGTGGCGATCGCCACCTCACGCGATCCAGCGATCTCCACGCCAGCTTTGGCGGTCGTCTCCTGGGCGGGCTCGGCCAGCACGTTCGCCGACATGCTCGCCGATCACACCCGTGCCTGGTCGGAGATATGGCGGCAGTTCGGTGTGACTGTCCAGGCCAGCGAGCGGGCCCGCACAGCTTTGACGCTGCACACCTTCCATGTACTGCAGGTAGCGCCCGCCGATCCAGACGTCGATGCCGGGCTGCCGGCGCGGGGTTTAAGCGGCGAGGGATATCGCGGACACATCTTCTGGGACGAGATCTTCGTTCATCCGATTCTCACTCTGCGTCAGCCGGCCATCACCCGGGCGAGACTTCTCTATCGCTATCGCCGGCTGGGGGCCGCACGGGCGGCTGCGCGGGCAGCTGGCCTGGAGGGGGCGCTGTTTCCGTGGCAGAGCGGGAGCGACGGTCGCGACGAAACCCCTACACAACTATTCAATCCCCGCACCCGTTCCTGGCAGCCTGATAACTCCCGCCGCCAGCGGCATGTCGGTCTAGCCGTCGCGTACAGCATCATCCAGTACGCCGAGGCCAGCGGGGACGAGTCGTTCCTCGCCGACGCGGGGATCGACCTGGTCGTCGACGTGGCGCGATGCTTCGCGAGTATGGCCATTTACGATGCGCAGGAGGACCGGTACGACATCGACTCGGTGATGGGACCCGACGAATTCCATGATGGCTACCCGGGACAGCCTGGCTCGGGGGTTCGGAACAATGCGTACACCAACATCCTGCTCGCCTGGATCCTTCGCCGCACCGCAACTCTGCTTAACCACCTGAACCGGGACGACGACGGCAAGACCTATCGGCGGCTGAGCATCCGGGCCGACGAGCTGGACCGCTGGGACCGGCTGTCCAGACGGCTTCGAGTCCCTTTCCATGCCGACGGAGTGATCAGCCAGTTCGATGGCTATGAGCAGCTGGCCGAGTTCGACTGGGACGGCTACCGATCCCGTTACGACGACATCGGCCGACTGGATCTGATCCTCGCTGCCGAGGGCGACAGTCCCAACAACTATCGGGCATCGAAGCAGCCCGACGTCCTCATGTTGTTCTATCTGCTCTCGGCCGAGGATCTTCGCGAGACTCTGGGACGGCTGGGCTACCAGCTCGACAAAGCAGCGGTACGCCGTACCGTCGATTTCTACCTGGCCAGGACAAGCCATGGATCTACCCTCAGCCGTCCCGTCTGTTCCTGGCTGCTCGCCCGGGCCGACCGGACCCGCTCATGGTCGATGTTCAATGAGGCGCTGGACAGCGATCTGGCCGACATCCAACGGGGGACAACGCGGGAAGGTATCCACCTCGGCGCGATGGCGGGTACAGTCGACCTTCTCGCCGCGCTGCTACACGGTCTGGAAACTCGTAGGGCAAGCCCCGGCTACACCCGGCGTCTTCCACCGAGCCTGGACAGGTCAGGTTTCAGACCAGCCACGAAACCACGGGACTCCTGTGGATCCGACATCGACAGCCATGGTGCTGCAGCTGCAGGCCAGAGCTGTCCCGCCGATCGGTTTGTTTGGACGACAGAGACGAATACAATGCATGCGGGCGACACCTATCGGTTCACGCTCGGCACCTCAGGAGCGCCTTGCGCTAGCGCGTTCGCTCATCCCGCGGGAGGCGGCCCGACAGTCCGTCCAGTGATCGTTTCGGGCGTGACGACTACGAACAGTCGCGCGTGCCCTCGGCCCATGGAACGGGGCCGTTCTTCCACAACGAGGTCAACGTGTACTCCCGCGCCACCCGCTCCGCTGATCCCAGGACCAGACACTCCAGCCCGACTCCCGCTCTTCGTCGACGTCGTCGATCTCGAATGCGACTCGCGTGTGCCGTTCCAGCGAGGACAGGACACCATACGGTGACGAACGAAAGACAATCGTCTTGGCGGAGTAGGCGTAGTCACGGCAGGATCTGCGGTCCAGAGGTGCATCAGACCGACTCGGCCGGCCTTGTGCGCAGCCAGCAGCCTCTCGCATTCCGCCAGTGTCAGCTCTGCGAAGCGGCTTGTCGATCTTCAACTCTGGTCACCTAACACATCTTGCTCTGACTGCCTGACCGGACGGGAACCGCCACTGTTCCTGACCGTCCCGCAAAGGCTACGTCCTCACCGCTAGCCGTACGGCTCTTATCAAGGGCCATTGGGCCATCCCGGAGAGCCGTGGAGGCCGCATTGTGGAGCCATGGACAGCGCCCGGACGATCGGGCTGGTCGGGGCGAGGCGGGGCCCGAGGTGGACGTGTCTGTGAAACCGAACAGCAACCTTGCAGGCCTGACGTCGCACGACTAGGGG
>CAVRWJ010000003.1:0-696308 GCA_963724915.1 uncultured bacterium | reverse complement strand
GGTGGCGGTTGCCTCCGAGCCGGAGCTCATGCCGAGCGCAAGGGCGGCCCGGCGGCCAGGCAGTCGGCCAGCCGGCCGACGAACCGCCTCAGCTGCTCCCCTGCTCGTCGCCGTGCTCCGGGTTCAGCTCGGTCACCGTCAGGGCGCTCAGCCGCTCGCTCGCCGCCAGCACGCCGAGCGCGCGCATCGCGGTGTCGAGCGTGAGTCCGTCGCCGCGCACGGCGTCCTCCGGAGAGCTGCGCGTCGTTGAAGTCGACGACGTCGACGTCGAAGTGGACGAGCAGCCTTTCGAAGCGGGTCGCGAAGCCGGCGAGCGCTCGCTTGGCCGCGCCCTCGGGATCGGCCCCGACCTCGTCCAGCGGGGATCCGGCCAGACCGCGGCGCACCATCACGTCCAGCTCGAACGGGACGTGCCGCTCGCGGGCCGTAGGACAGGAACAGCACCTGGTCATCATGCAGCAGGGGCGTCCTCGGCCGATCCCGGCCAGCTCCGGCTCCGCGCCGTCCACGCCCAGCGCGTGCGCCATGCCCATCCAGTCGAAGGTGCCCTCGGTGACGCTCGCGGGCGTGTTCAGGTCCGGATGCAGGTCGAAGTAGACGAGGCCCACGCTCGCGTCGCTGCGCCAGGTGGCCGGCCACCGCGCCGAGCTCGATCGAGCAGTCGCCGCCCAGCACCAGCAGCGGAGCGCCGTGCTCGCCGAGCGCCCGCTCGACGCGCCCCGCCGTGTCCCGCGCGCGATCTCCACGACCGCGTCGAGGTTCTGCGCCCGCAGCCGCTCGCGGGTCGGGGCGCCAGCGCCACACGGCGAGTCGCCCAGGTCGCGCACCTCGACCCCGCGCTCGGCCAGGGCCGCCACCAGGCCGGCCTCGCGCAGCGCCGCCGGCGCCTCTCCTGGCCCGGCGTGAAGGCGCCGGCGCTGGTGGGGACTCCGAGGACGGTGAGGGCGGCCATGGGGGAAGCCTGCCCGCGCATGTTACCGTCTAAACGCGTTAGTCGGTTACGAGCGCCGCCGCGCCGGCAGGGTCGCCGCCTCCTCGAGCGCCGCCCGCCTGCTCAGCGCGACCGCGCCGCGCACCGCGGCCTCGCCGCCCAGCCGGGCCGGCAGCACGCGGCAGCGCATCCGGCGCCCGGCCAGCGCGCGCGTCTCCAGCTCGCCCTCGATCGGCACCCTCAGCCACTCCGAGAGCGGCGCCAGGTAGCCGCCCAGCAGCACCGCCTCGGGGTCGAGCAGGTTGGCGAGCGACGCGATCGCGATGCCGAGCGTGTGCCCGACCTGGCTGAGCGCCTCGAGCGTCCGCGCGTGGCCCGCGCGGGCGCTGTCCGCGAGCATCGCGCCGGGCCACTCGGGCCGCGGCGCCCTCGCAGCGCATGCGCGCATCCCAGCCGGCCAGGCGCAGCAGCGCGTCCTGCCCGGCCAGCCGCTCGAGGCAGCCGCGCCCGCCGCACCCGCAGGGCGGCCCGAACGGGTCGATCGTGAGGTGCCCGAACTCGCCCGCGAATCCGGAGGCGCCGCGGAACAGCTCGCCGCGCAGCACCACGCCGGCGCCGATTCCGATCTCGCCCGACACGTAGACGAAGTCGCTGCAGCCCGCGCCCGGCGCCCTCGACCAGCTCCGCGACCGCGCCCAGGTTCGCCTCGTTCTCCACGCGCACCGGTAGGGCGGGTCCTCGAGCGCCTCGTTGAGCAGGCTCGCCACCGTGCACGTCCGCCCAGCCCAGGTTCGGCGCCACCGCCAGCTCCCCGTCGGGGTCCACCAGTCCGGGCACCGCCACCGTCGCGAGCATCGGCTGCCGGCCACCGGCGAACGCTGTCCAGCGCCTGCTCGGCGAGCCGGGCCAGCGCGGCCGATCACCTCCTCGGGCGAGACCGACGCGGTTGTCGTTGGCGACGAACGACCGGTGCTTGCACCGCCCCGGCCAGGTCGGTCGCCCACACGGCCAGGTAGTCGACGTTGATCTCGAGCCCGAGCACGAACGGCCCGTCGGGGTCGAGCTCCACGCTCTGCGGCGGGCGGCCGACCTTTGCCGGGCGCTCCTCCACCGGCGAGTCGCGCAGCAGGCCGGCGTCGATCAGGTCCGCCACGAGGCTCGACACGGTGCTCTTGTTGAGCCCGGTCTCCAGCGCCAGCGTCGCGCGCGAGCGCGGGCCCTGATCGGCCACCTGGCGCAGCACCAGCCCGAGGTTGTGCTCGCGCACCGGCTTCATCGCAGGCCCAGGATCAGGTCGACCGCGAGCTGGTCGAGGCGCTCGTTGCGGCACTCGCGCGCGCCCAGCGCGTCGAGGTCGTGGCTCTCGGCGAGCAGCTCGTCCGCGCGCTCGGGCGAGTACGGCGCCGACGGTGTCGAGCGCCAGCTCGGGCACCTTGGCGTCCGCCTCGGCCGCGGCGATGTCCGCGTCCGACGCCCCACTGCGCGGCGCGCTCCTTGAGCGCCAGGTAGGTGCGCATGCAGCCGGAGGCGAAGTCCCAGATGCCCTCCTCCGACTCCACGCGCAGCGGCGCGCGCGTCGAAGTGGCGCGCGCCGTCGTAGCCGGACGTCCTCCAGCAGCTTGACGAGGAAGAAGGCGTCCTTGAGGCCGACGGCGCCGAAGCGGAAGTCCTGGTCGTAGCGCCCGATCCGCTGCGCGTTCAGGTCGATGTGGAAGAGCTTGCCGGCCCAGAGCGCCTGCGCGACGCCGTGCAGGAAGGACAGCCCGGCCATCGTGTCGTGCGCCACCTCGGGGTTGACCCCGACCATCTCCGGGTGCTCGAGCCGCTCGATGAACGCGAGCATGTGGCCGACGGTGGGCAGGAAGATGTCGCCGCGCGGCTCGTTCGGCTTCGGCTCGAGCGCGAAGCGCATGTCGTAGCCGCGGTCGCGCACGTAGCCGCAGAGGAAGTCGATCGCCTCGCGGTAGCGCTCGAGCGCGTCGCGCGGCCGGCTTGGCGGCGTCCGCCTCCACGCCCTCGCGCCCGCCCCAGAAGACGTAGACCGGCGCGCCCAGCTCCGCGCCCACGTCGATCGCGCGCATCACCTTCTGGAGGGCGTAGCGGCGCACCTCGCGGTCGTTGGCGGTGAACGCGCCGTCCTTGAAGACCGGGTGCGTGAACAGGTTGGTGGTGGCCATCGAGACCTTCATGCCGGTCTCGTCGAGCGCCTTGACGGAAGTCGGCCTTGATGCGCTCGCGCTCGGCGTCGCGGCGTCGGGCGGCAGCAGGTCGTCGTCGTGGAAGCAGACCCCGTAGGCGCCCAGCTCGGCGAGCTTGCGAACGGTGTCGGGCGGCGCTCAGCCCGGGGCGCGTCTCGGCGCCGAACGGGTCGTTGCCCTTGTGGCCGACGGTCCAGAGCCCGAACGTGAACTTGTCCTCCGGCGTCGGTCTCAGGTCTGTCAACGCGCTCTCCTTGCAATTAGTTGGGGCAATAAACAAACTAGCCCGCGTGTCGGCGAGCTGGTCAATTGGTCGGCCGGCGTGGACTGCTCGACGCAGGCCACCAAGGTGCTCGTCGTGGACCCCGACGACGGGCGCGTGGTGGCCAGCGGCCGGGCGCCGCACGAGGTGACCGGCACCGGCGGCGCGCGCGAGACCGACCCGGCGGTCTGGTGGGAGGCGCTGGGCGCCGCGCTGGCCGAGACCGGCCGCGCCGGCGAGGTCGGCGCGATCTCGGTGGCGGGCCAGCAGCACGGGCTGGTGGTGACCGACGCCGACGGGCCGGCCGCTGCGCCCGGCGGTGCTCTGGAACGACACGCGCTCGGCGCCCGACGCGCCGCGCCTGCGCGACGAGCTGGGCGCCGAGGCCTGGGCCGAGCGCGTCGGCGTGGTGCCGGTGCCCTCGTTCACCGTCACGCGCTGGGCCTGGCTGCGGCGCACCGAGCCCGACGTCGGCCGCGGCCCGCGCGCGATCCGGCTCCCGCACGACTGGCTCACCGAGCGGCTCTGCGGCCGCGGCGCGACCGACCGCGGCGACGCCTCCGGCACCGGCTGGTGGTCGACCCGCGACGAGGACTACGTGGCCGAGGTGCTCGAGCTGGTCGACGCTCGACCGCGCGCTGCTGCCCGACGTGCTCGGGCCGCGCGAGCGCCGCCGGCGAGGTGGTCGCCGGCCGACGCTGGGGCTGCCGGCGGGCGCCCTCGTCGGGCCCGGGCACCGGCGACAACATGGGCGCCGCGCTCGGCCTCGGCCTGCGGCCGGGCGAGCCGGCGATCAGCCTCGGCACGTCCGGCACCGCCTACGCGGCGATGAGCGAGCGGGCCGTCGACCCGAGCGGCCTGATCGCCGGCTTCGCCGACGCGGCCGGCGGCTTCCTGCCGCTCGCGGCGACGCTCAACTGCACGCTCGCCGTCGACCGCGTGGCCGACTGGCTCGGCCTCGAGCGCGAGGCGGTCGCGGAGCGCGACCGAGGTGACCGTGCTGCCCTACCTCGACGGCGAGCGCACGCCCAACCTGCCGCGCGCGGCCGGCACGATCGCCGGCCTGCGCCACGACACCGAGCCCGGCCAGATCCTGCTGGCCGCCTACGAGGGCGCGGTCGCCTCGCTGGTGGAGGCGCTCGAGCTGCTCGGCCGCGGTCGGCTCGGGCCTCGACCCGGACGCGCCGGTCGTGCTGATCGGCGGCGGCGCCCGCGGGCGCGTGTGGCAGGCCACGGTCGCGCGGCTGTCGGGGCGCGCCGTCCTGGTGCCCGACGGCCGAGGAGCTGGTCGCGCTGGGCGCCGCCGCCCAGGCGGCGGCGCTGCTGACCGGCGAGCCGCCCGACGAGGTCGCGCGCCGCTGGGACACGCGCGGCGGCACGACCGTGGAGCCGCCGGCGCGCCCGACACCGAGACGCTGGCGCGCATCCGCGGCGACGCGCGAGGCGGCGCTCGGGCTGCTCGATCCGCGGCCGAAACTGCAGCAATGAAGGGCTGGCCCGAGCCTCTCCTCTCGGCGTGTGGGCCGCGAGTTCGCGGCGAATCATGACCGCGCAGCTGAGGGCCCACGCTCGCCATCGGGCCGCCCCGGCCGCCCGCTCGTGCTGCAGTTCGCCCGGCTCGCCGGCGGAGCCGCCGCGCGCCAGCAGCGAGCCGCCCACGAACAGCACCGCCACCACCAGCCCGCCCAGCGCCAGCACCGCCACCAGCCGGAACGACCACGTCAGCCCCGACGCGAACGCCTCGCGCACCAGCTCGACCAGCGCTCGCCGCGCGGCGCTCTGGTCGGCGATCACCTAGGCGGCCGACTCGGTCCCGGCCAGCACGCCCTGCACGTCCTCGATCTCGCGCTCGCGCAGGCCGCGTCGGCCGCGCTCTGGAGCTTGTCCTGGGAGGCCGTCGTGAAGACGGTCGTCGTCAGGCCGAGCCCGACCGAGCCGCCGGCCACCTGGAACATGTAGACGATGCCCCCGGCGAGGCTCGAGCGCGACGGGTCGAGCGCCGTGACCGCCGCGGTCGTGATCGACGAGTAGAAGAGCCCGACGCCGAGGCCGGTGACGACCATGCCCGGCACCAGCTCGCCCCAGCCCGAGTCGGCGCCGACCAGCGAGATCAGGAAGGTGCCCGACCGTGAGGCAGACCGCGCCGGCGGTGACCATCGATCTTCGCTCCCAGGCGCTCGTAGAGCGGCCCCGCGGCGAACGACGTGACCGCGAACACGCCCATCAGCGGCAGCAGCCCGGCGCCCGGCCTCGACCGGGTCCCAGCCGAGGATCTTCTGCATGAACTGCGGCAGGTAGAGCAGCACCGACGAAGAACGACCGCCGACATCAGCAGCGTCGCCAGGCAGGCCGCGCGGAACGCGGGGTTGGCCATCACGTCGCGCGGCACAGCGCCCGTGCGCCGGCGCGGCGCTCGATCACGACGAACGCCACCAGCAGCAGCGCGCAGCCGGCGAACAGCGCGAGGATGCGCGGGTCGCCCCAGCCCCAGTCGGTGACCTGGTCGAGCGCGAGCAGCAGCGCCACCAGTCCGACCGAGAGCGTGACCACGCCCGGCACGTCGATGCCCTCCGTCGGCGCCGCCGCCGCGGCTCTCGCGCACGCTGCGCCAGGTCACGAAGCAGGCGCAGCGCCGCGATCGGCACGTTCACGAACAGGATCCAGCGCCAGCTGAGCGCGTCGGTCAGCACGCCGCCGAGCAGCGGGCCGGCCGCGTTGCCGAAGCCGGCCGCGCCGAGGATCAGCCCGCCGGCGAGCCCGGCCTTGTCCTCGGGCAGGATGTCGAAGGTCATGCCGAGCACGGCCGGCCACATCAGCGCCCCGCCGACCCCCATCAGCGCGCGGCAGGCGATCAGCCAGAGCTCGTCCTGGGCGGCGCCGGCGAGCAGCGAGAAGGCCGCGAAGATCGCCGCGCCGATGAAGAACATGCGCCGCCGGCCGAGCATGTCCGCCAGCCGCCCGCCGGTCACGATCAGCACGCCGAACACCAGCGCGTAGGCGTTGATCACCCACTGCACGGTGGAGACGTCGGTGTCGAACTCCTTCTCGATCTCGGGCAACGCGACGCTGAGCGCGGTCACGTCGTTGGCGATCACGAACACCGAGATCGCCATCGCCCCCAGCGCCAGCCAGGTGCCACGCGTCATGCGCGGATCCTAAGCGCGCGGACGCGCAGGCGCAGCTGGTGCACGGAGCGGTTGCCGCGCTTGTCGTAGGCGACCACGACGAAGCGGTGGCGGCCCCTTGCGCAGCCGCCAGCGGTAGCTCAGCTGGCCCGACCGGCGGGCCGTCACGCGGCGCCCGTCGATGCGCAGCTCGACCCGCGCGATGCCCGCGTCGTCGCGGGCCCTCGCGGTGAGCAGCAGGCGGCCTGCCGCGTACGCGCTTGCGCGCCACGCGCAGCGTGGGCCGGCGCGGTCCACCGAACGCCGCTGGAGTTCGCGTGGACTGCGCCACTGCGGACCGTCACGACGTAGCGCGCCGAGGGCGCGCTGCGGTTCCCGGCATCGTCGTCCGCGTAGACGGTGTAGACGTGCTGGCCGGGCAGCACGGACGCGTCGTCGAAGCTCGGCGACGGCGAGCTGCCCACCTGGACGCCGTCGCGGAACACCGCGTAGGAGCGCACCCCGACGTTGTCGCCGCTGCCGCTCCAAGCCAGCCGCACGCCCGGTGCCGGGGAACGTGTGCGACAGGCCGGTGGGCGCGCTCGGCGCCTGCTGGTCCAGTGGGGGCGCCGACATGTCGACGGCGACCGTCGCCGCCCCGCCGCCGGCGCGACATGGTCCTGACGCTGATCCGCCCGTCGCTGAAGGTCTTGCCGGGCTGCAGCGGGCCGTCCGCGATGCTGCCGCCGGCGTCCGTGTCGAGCAGGCGCGACTGCGTCAGCTCGGCCGGGTCGTCGACCGCGCGGATGCTGACGCCGCCGAGCGCGAGCCCAGCGCGCCCGGGAAGCTCTCGAAGACGCCCCCGGCCTGCGGATCTCGAGGTCGTACCAGTTCAGGACCGCCCCGCCGGCGCCGTAGGTCGCGCGGGATGCGCAGCGTCGTCGGGTCGGTCGTCGAGTCGAGCGCGGAGCTGATCGAGTAGGTGCCGGTGGCGCTCACCGTCTGCACGTTCGAGGCCTGCAGCAGCCCGAGCTGCTCGAGGTGCCAGCCGTTGGAGTGGCGGCTGCCCCAGTCGCCCATCACGTCGAACGGGTCGTTGTACTCGTTGAGCGTGCAGTCGAGGAGATCGGCACCGCCTGGCCGCTGGCGCCGGTGCAGTACCAGCTGCCGGCGTGGTGGATGCCGAGGTTGTGGCCGAGCTCGTGGCCGGTCACGCGGACGCTCAGGTCGGCGTTGATCCAGGACTCCCTGCCGGGCATGTAGGCGAGCCCGGCCCACTCGCAGTCGGATCCGGACGGGAACACGTACATGACGTGCTGGTAGTCGTTCTCGTTGAACCCATTGGCCGCGGCGGCGTTCTTCGCCAGCGTGGCCCAGTTGCGATACGCGTTGGTGGGGCTCTGGCAGCCGACCGGGGCGACCGGCAGCGTGTACCAGCCGTAGACGTCGCCGTCGAGGTTGCCCGTCCTGCCGGTCAGCCAGAGCTGGTTGTAGCTCTCCTCCCGAAAGAAGGCGCTCGTGGAGTCGCCGGCCGTGAAGATGCTCGAGCGGATCTCGGGGATCGTCCACGGCTGGGTGGTCGGGTTGGTGGCGAAGTTGAAGGCGATCACGGCCGTCTTGCGGCCGCCGAGCACGGGTGCCGCCTGCGGCGCGGCCGCGGTCACCGGCCCGGCCACGCCACCGCCGGGGTCGCTGTCGTCGACCGCCACGGCGGCGTTCTCCGCGGCTCAGCGCCGGCAGCGTGGTGGGCAGCACGTCGACCTTGCCGGACCCGGTGTCGAGCTGCCAGCGGGTCGCCGACGAGCCCTGGTCGAAGTAGTCCGCGTGGACGCCCTGGAGCGTGCCGTCAAGCGAGTGGTGTGCGCCGGCCGGAGCGGCGGCCACGAGCAATGTCAGCGCCACCGCCGACGATGCAAGCAGCAGCCTTGCGGAAGGGGTCCACACCTCTTGCCATCGGCCTTCCGCCCGCCGGAACGCAGGCCGGCGGGGATCCCTGGACGGATGGCTGGAGGCGCTTAGACTGCGCGCATCGTGCGCCGCGCCCTGATGCTGTCCGTGCTGCTAGCGCTCGCCCTGCCGTCCACCGCGACGGCGCGCGACTTCCCGAGGGACTTCCTCTGGGGGACCGCGATCGCCGCCTTCCAGACCGAGGCCGGCGGCCGGCCGGCGAACGCCGACACGCGCAGCGACTGGTGGGTCTGGAGCCACGACCCGGCCAACATCGCCGAGCGCCACGTGAGCGGCGACCTGGTCGAGCGCGGGCCCGGGCACTGGCGCCTGTTCAGGCGCGACGCGGCGCTCGCGCGCAACCGGCTCGGCACGAACGCCTTCCGCCTCTCGATCGAGTGGAGCCGCCTGTTCCCGCGCTCGGTGGGCGGGGCGCGCACGCCGCGCCAGCTCGACCGCCTGGCGAACCAGGCCGCGGTGCGCCACTACGCGGCCGAGCTGCGTGCGATCCGCCGCCGCGGCATGACGCCTGTGGTCACGCTCAACCACTTCACGCTGCCGACCTGGCTGCACGATCCGATCGGCGTGCGCGACGCCTTCGCGGGCGTCGGCCCCGACGACCCGCCGCCGGCGTGGAGCGCGGCGGCTGGCTCGACGGGCGCACGGTCAGGGCCTTCGGCGCTTCGCCGCGTGGGCGGCCTGGCGCTACGGCAAGCAGGTCGACATGTGGGTGACGATCAACGAGCCGATGGTCGTGGCGGTCAACGGCTACGTGAACGTGGCCGGCGCGTTCGCCGGCTGGTTCCCCCCCGGCGTGTACTCGTTCCCGGCCGCCGTGCGGGTGGTGCGCAACCTCGCCAAGGCGAACGCGCTCGCCTACGACGCCGTCCACCGCCAGGACCGTCGCGCGCGCGTCGGCCCGGTGCACAACATGATCGCCTTCACCCCCGCCGACCCTGCGAGGAGTTCAATGAGCTGCCGTTCGAGGAAGTGCCCTGCGACATCCACTGCGTCACCAAGTGGTCGAAGCTCGGCACGAGCTTCCGCGGGGTCTCGGTCGACCTGCTGCTCGAGTCGGCAGAGCCCCTAGGCGCCTACGCGATGGCCTACTCCTTCGGCGGCTACACCACCAACCTCGCGATCGAGGACGTGACCGACGGCAAGGCGTGGGTGGTGACCGAGCACGAGGGCGAGCCGCTGCCGCGAGAGCACGGCGGCCCGGCCCGGCTCCTCGTCCCGCACCTGTACTTCTGGAAGAGCGCGAAGTGGATCGCCGGCCTGCGGGTCATGGATCACGACGAGCCCGGCTTCTGGGAGGCCAACGGCTACCACAATCGCGGCGACCCCTGGAAGGAGGAGCGCTATTGGACGGACTGAGCCCCGCAGTCATGCCTCCCGCGTCTCCGAAGGCCCCTGGCCGGTGGCAGATCGCAACCGTCAAGTCGGTCAGGCGAGAGACGCCGCGGGTCAAGTCCTTTCGGCTCCAGGTGCCGATGTGGATGCCCCATCTCCCCGGCCAGCACTACGACGTCCGCCTCACCGCCCCCGACGGCTACACCGCTCAGCGCTCGTACTCGATCGCCTCGTCGCCCCTCGACGCAGGCGAGATCGAACTCACGATCGACCTGCTCGACGAGGGCGAGGTCAGCCCGTACTTCCACGAGGTCGTCGAGGAGGGCGACCAGGTCGAGGTGCGCGGCCCGTTCGCCTCCTATTTCGTCTGGCGCGGCGAGGAGTCGGCGCTGCTCGTCGGCGGCGGCTCGGGCGTCGTGCCGTTGATGGCGATGCTCCGCCACCGCCGTCGCGTCTGCCCGGAGCGGCAGATGCACCTGGTCTACTCGGTCCGCGGCGCCGACGACCTGATCTACGCGGACGAGCTCGGCGACGAGACGACGCTCACCTATACACGGAAGGCACCGGTCGGCTGGACCGGCCACACCGGGCGGATCGACGCCGCGATGCTCGCGCACCGCGCGGCCGGCGCTGATGTCGCGTTCGTCTGCGGTACCAACGGGTTCGTCGAGGCGGCGGCGCGGCTGCTGACCGCCGCGGGGCTCGCGCCGGAACGAATCCGGACCGAGCGCTTCGGGCCGACCGGACCCTGACGATTAGACGAACCGCTGCACGAAGTCGAGGGCGACCTGGGCGACCTCGCGCCAGCCGCTGTCGATCGTCAGCGAATGGCCGCGGTTCGGGATCTTCTCGATCTCGGTTACCGCCTTGTTGTGGCGCTGGCGCTTGTAGGACGCATTCGCGATCGCCCACGGCACCGTGTGGTCCTTCGCGCCGTCGATGATCAGAAGCGGGCCGCGGTCCGGGTTGCGGACGTCGAGCTTCGCCTCGCTGAACGGGTTCACGTTCGCGTTGGCCATCTGCATCAGCGCCGAGCCCGGTGCGGCGACGTGGTAGGTCTCATAGAGCCGCCGCGCCTCCTCGTCATCGCCGAACGCATTGGTCCAGCCGTACTTGAACTCGTCGAACGTCAGGGTGACCGCACGTCCGCGGTTGAGCGGGTTCTTCAGCACCGGCAGCGCCGCGCGGAGGGCTGAGACCGGCAGCGGCAGCACACCGCGGAACGGACCCGGATCGATCGCGACCGTCGCGGCGGAGAGCCCGCGGTCGGCGACCAGCTGGGCCAGCAGGCCGCCCGTCGAGTGTCCCATCACCGCCGGCTTCTTGTCGAGAGCGCCGATCACCTCGGCCGTGTGGTCGGCGACCTGCTTGAGCGTCTTCTTCGCGAACACGTCGGGGTTCGCCCGCGCCTCCTCGACGGTCTCGGGATCGTCGGGCCAGTCGGGCGTCAGCCCGGCGTATCCGTTCGCCTCGAAGAACTCCACCCAGTTGTCCCAGCTCGAGGGCAGCAGCCAGAGGCCGTGGATGAAGACGACGGGCGTCTTCCCGCTCGCGTTGGCCTGCTCAACCTGTCGCTGCTCGCGGTCGCTGATCCCAGTCTCGCCTTCGGCCGGCTTGTCGGTCATCGATGCCACTTCCGTCGCACTCATGGATACACCTTCCCGTTTGACCACGCTTTGTCGTGGACGGGAGGATCACGCCCCTGCCGCTCGATCGAATCCGCCAACCGGCCAGTGCGGGTCGCCAGTCGGCTAGTCCTGCTTGCTGGTCAGGACCTGCCCGAGCTGGTTTCGCGAGCTGATGTTGAGCTTCGCGTAGACCTTGTGCAGGTGGTACTGGACCGTTCGCGGGCTGATGAACAGCTGGGCGCCGATGTCCGGGTTGGAGAGCCCGTCACGGGCGAGTAGGGCGATCTGAGCTTCCTGAGGCGTGAGGTCGTCCCGCGTCTCCACGCTGCGCCTGTGCGCGGTTTCCCCGGTGGCCTCGAGTTCGCGACGAGCGCGCTCCGCGAACGCCTCGGCTCCGAAGCGGCTGAACGTCTCGTGGGCCGTCGCGCAGTTGCTCGCGCGCGTCCACCCGCGCGATTCTCGCGGCGCAGCCATTCGCCGTAGATGAGCTGAGCGCGGGCGAGCTCGAGCGGCGATGCGGGTGCGCTCGAGCCGCTCGATCGCCTCGCGGTAGAGGGCGTCGGCCGCGTCCCCCTCGCTGACCAGCGCCCGTGAGCGCGCCACGACGCCGAGGGCCCAGTCGGTGTCCGCGGCGCGTGCGCGTTCCTCGAGTCTCGCGCAGCGCTTCGGCGGCCACCTCGGGTCTGCCCGCAGCGCGCTTCCGCCTCGACGAGCTCGACCAGCGACCAGCCGACGTAGCCGCTGGTCGTCGTCCTCGCTCGCCCGCTCGGCGCGCGTCGAGGGCCGCCTCGTAGCGGCCCGAGCCGTTGTAGAGCACCGCGCGTGGCATAGCCGGCGAGAGCCAGCACCCTCCCCTCGCCTCGGGCGGTCGCGTCCTCGAGGCCGGCGTCGATCTGCTCCAGCGCCTCGACCTCGCGCTCCGCGCCAAGCCGCCAGAGCGAGCCTGGCCGAACGATGAGGCGCGACGTTGCCGGTCGCGTCGGCGATCGCGTCCGCCTCCTCGAGTCAGCGCTTCGGCCGCGGCGAACTCCCCGCGCCCACAGGCGCACGCCCGCGAGGTACGGCAGCGACAAGCGGCAGCATGGTCAGCGCGCCTGCCTCCCGAGCCAGTCGCACCGCACGCGTCGGCGAGCTCATGGAACGCGTCGTCGTCCCACAGCTCGTGCAAGGTCATCGCCTGGACGACCGGACACAGCAGAGCCAGCGCATGGTCTCGCCGGTTACCGTCCAGGGCCTCGTTCCTGAACGCCTCGAGCGCGCGCCGCAGCGGGCGCACGCGCCAGCGCCTAGGCCCGTCAGTGAATCGCGACGCCATTCCGTCGAGCAGCAGGTCGATCGACCGCGGGGGCTGCGGGCGCCGCAGGCGCGGCCCGGGCCGCCTCGGCCGCCTTCCGCACGCCGCCGCGTCGACGCACAGGCGCCCGGCGTACATCGCCGCGCCGAGCGCTTCGAGGTACGTCTCGCGCGCCAAGCGCGGGATCGAGCGGCATCCAGCTGCCTGGCCGCATCGAGCAGCATGGGCGGAGCGTCGCTGCCGCGCCTGCGCGCGTACGCGATCTGCGCGCGCAGGCGGGCGAGCCGCGCGCGCTGGAGCTCGTCGAGCGGGCACAGCTCCGCGATCGCCAGAAGCTCGTTCGCGGCCTCCGGCGCCGCCAGCCTCGAACTTGGCCTGGCGGCGGCCAGCGCCCGCCCGCCGCGACGGGCCGCGTCCGGTGTCAGCTCGGCCGCTCGCTCCAGGAAGGCGGCGGCCGCCGCTACGCCGCCGCGAGCCCGTGCCCGGTCAGCCGAGCGCTCGAGCTCGCCGGCCACCTCCTCGTCGGGCCGCGCCGGCCGCCTGCGCGCGGTGCCACGCACGCCGATCGGGTCCGCCGCCGGATCGGTCGCCTCGGCGAGCGCTCGGTGCGCCTCCCGCCGGTCCGGCACGGCTGCCGCGCTGTAGACGGCCGAGCGCACCAACGGGTGGCGAAATCGGACCCTTGCGCCAAGCTCGATCAAACCGGCTGTCTGCGCCGGCTCGGCCGCCTCCGCTCCCAAGCCCGAGCGCTCGGCCGCGCGCCACAACAGCGCCGGGTCGCCAACCGGCTCAGCCGCTGCCGTGAGCAGCGAGCCGCCGGGTCTGGGCGCGGCAGTGAATCGAGTCGCCTCAGGAAGCTCTCCTCGATTCGATCCGTCAGCGGCACGCCGTCCGGAACGCCGAAACCGCCGGCGAGCTCGGCCGCGGACACCCCGCGGGGAAGCTCGAACAAGGCGAGGGGGTTGCCGCGTGTCTCGGCTACAAACCGATCGCGGACCTGTTCGTCGACGACCCCAAGGATCCCGGAGGCCGAGCAGCGCCCTGGCGTCGTCGGCATCCAGGCCCTCGAGCACGAGCTCCGGCAAACCGCTGAGTTCCTGGCTCGGCTCGCGGGTCACGAATACCATCGCGACGGATTCCGCGAGCAGCCGGCGCGCGACGAACGCCAGCGCAAGCGCGGACTCGTCGTCCAGCCACTGCGCGTCGTCGACCGCGCATAGGAGCGGCTGCTCCTCGGCCGCATCCGAGAGCAGGCTGAGCGCCGCCAGACCGACGACGAAGCGATCCGGCGCGTCGCCGCCGGTGATCCCGAACGCCACGCGCAGAGCCTCGCTTCTGCGGTTCGGGCAGACGGTCGAGCCGATCGAGCAGCGGCCCGCACAACTGGTGAAGGCCGGCGAACGCGAGCTCCATCTCGGACTGCACTCCGGCCGCCCGCAACAGCCGCAGCGTCCGCTGCCGCTTCGATCGCGTATTCCAACAGCGCGGTCTTGCCGATGCCCGGCTCCCCGCGCACGACGAGCGCCCCGCTCTCCCCCGAGCGCGTCGCGTCAAGCAGTTGGTCGAGGACCGCGCACTCCGCATCACGGCCCCTGAGCTTGATTCGCGTGTCCATGGCGTGAGAGCAATGCGTTTGCGACCCGACTGGCCAGTCCGACTGGCGTGCCTGGCGGATGCGAAGGCAGCGCCCCCGCGAGACGCTCGCTGCAGGTCAGAGACCACCAACCGAAAGGACCTCACCATGCCCCCCACGATCGTTCTCGTCCATGGCGCCTTCGCCGACTCGTCGAGTTGGGACGGCGTCATCGACCCGCTCGAGGACGCCGGCCACACCGTGATCGCCGCCGCCAACCCGCTGCGAAGCGTCGCCGCCGACGCCGAAGTGGTCAGCGACCTGGTCCGGTCGATCGACGGGCCAATCGTCCTCGCCGCCCACTCCTACGGCGGCGCCGTGATCTCGAACGTCGCCGCCGACGTCGGCGAGATCACCGGTCTCGTCTACGTCAACGGCTTCGCGCCGGACGCCGGCGAGAGCGCCTTTACGCTCGCGGCGAAGTTCCCGGGCAGCACGACTGGCGACGTGGTGCGACCCGACTCCGCGCAGCGACGGCACGACCGACCTTGCGATCGCGCAGGAGCTGTTCCACGACCACTTCTGCGCCTGACGTGCCGGAGGCGCAGGCCGCCCGGATGGCGGTCACGCAACGACCGGCCACGCAGGAGGCGCTCCACTGAGCCCTCCGGCGAGCATCCGCTGTGGAAGCAGGTGCCCTCCTGGTTCCTGATCGGCGAGAAGGACCTCATCATCCCCGCCGCCCTCCAGCGCTTCATGGCTGAACGCGCCGGCGCGCGGCGCACGGTCGAGATCCCGGGCGCCTCGCATGCGATCTCCGTCTCACAGCCCGAAGCGACCGCCGATCTGATCCTCGAGGCCGCGGCGGTGCCCGTCAGCGCCTACGGCCCGATTCCAATCCCAAGCCACACGAACAGGAGTAGACCATGTCAGTCACCACCACCCAGCCGCCCGTCGTGCTCGAGCAGGCCTCGCAGGAGTTCGTCGAGGCGACGGCCAACCCGCCGTTTCTCTACGAGCTCACCCCGGCCGAGGCCCGGAAGGTGCTCGACGACGTCCAGGCCGCACCGATCGACAAGCTGCCCGTCGAGGATCGATGGGTGACGGTCCCCGTCCCGCGCTCGTCGGCGACGTCAAGGTGCGCATCGTCCGGCCCGCCGGCGCCGATCGGCGTCGCTGCCGGTGATCCTCTACATGCACGGCGGCGGCTGGGTGCTGGGCAACGCCGACACGCACGACCGGCTCGTCCGCGAGCTGGCCGTCGGCGTCGGCGCGGCGGTCGTCTTCGTCGAGTACGACCGCTCGCCGGAGGCGCACTATCCCGTCGCGATCGAGCAGGGATACGCGACCGCCCAGTGGATCCAGCGCGAGGGCGCCGCCCACGACCTCGACCCCGATCGCATCGCGGTCGCCGGCGACTCGGTCGGCGGCAACATGACCGCCGCGCTGGCGCTGATGGCGAACGATCGAGGCGACGTGCGCTTCGTCCATCAGTCGATGTACTACCCGGTCACCGACGCCGCCATGGACACGGGCTCCTACGAGCAGTTCGCCGAGGGCTACTTCCTCACCGCGAAGGCGATGGAGTGGTTCTGGGACGCCTACGCGCCCGACGTCGGGCGACGGTCGGAGCCGTACGCGTCGCCGCTCCGTGCCAGCGACGAGCAGCTCGCCGGGCTCCCGCCGGCGTTCGTGATCGTCGACGAGGCGGATGTGCTTCGGGACGAGGGCGAGGCCTACGCGGCGCGCCTGCGGGCGGCCGGAGTCGAGGTGACGACCGTCCGTTACGACGGCATCACCCACGACTTCATGATGCTCAACCCGCTCAGCGCCACGCATGCGACGCGCGCTGCGATCGCCCAGGCCGATCTCGGTGCTGCGCGAGGCGCTCCACTGCGAGTCAAGAGCCATGCATGAGATCAAGGTCATCACCATCAGCGCCGAGGAGGCCGAGCATGGCGTTGCCGAGCTCTGGGCGGGCGGCCAGCAGATCGCCTACACGTTCCTCGACGACGGCGAGCTGAAGCTGCGGTTCGCGCCCCGCCACGACGGCACCCCGGTCGTGGTCGGCGTGCGCAGCCTGACCGAGGCCCTTGCCGAGGTCGAGCCGCGTCGCTCGCGCGCGTACTGAAAGCCAGCGAACGAAAGGAACACTCATGAAGATCGTTGTCATCGGCGGAACCGGCCTGATCGGTTCGAAGGTCGTCGCCGGCCTCGACGAGGAGGATCACGAGGCCGTCGCCGCGTCGCCCGACACCGGCGTCAACACGCTCACCGGCGAGGGGCTCGCCGAGGTGCTCGAGGGCGCCGCGGTGCTCATCGACGTGTCGAACTCGCCCTCGTTCGAGGACGAGGCGGTGATGGATTTCTTCACGACCTCCACCACCAACCTGCTGGCGGCCGCGGCCGAGGCCGGCGTTCGGCACTACGTCGCCCTGTCCGTGGTCGGGGCGGACCGCCTCCCCGACAGCGGCTACCTCCGGGCGAAGGTCGCCCAGGAGAAGCTGATCGACGGAGCCTCGATCCCGTACACGGTCGTCCGCGCCACGCAGTTCTTCGAGTTCGTGAAGCGGATCGCGGACGAGGCGACGGACGGTGACGTCGTTCGGTTGCCCCACGTGCTGTTTCAGCCGATGGCGGCGGACGACGTCGCCGCCGCGGTGTGCGAGGTCAGCCAGCGGCCGCCGGCCGACGGCATCGTCGAGATCGGCGGTCCGGAGCAGTTCCGCTTCGACGAGTTCATCGCGCGATGCTCTCGCGGCGATGGGCGACTCGCGGACCGTCGTCGCCGATCCCGAGGCCCGCTACTTCGGAGCCGTGCTCGAAGAGCGCTCGCTGGTTCCGGACAACGCGGTCCACCTCGGCGAGATCCGCTTCCAGCGACTGGCAGGCCCAGCCCGCCAGGGCGTAGCCCGTGACCGCTCCGTCCCCGTCCTCGCCGCTGCGCCATCTGCGCGCGCGCGGCGAGGAGGGGCCGCAGCGGACGACGACGGTCGAGCTCTTCTTCGACCTCGTCTACGTCTTCGCGATCACGCAGCTCTCGCACCTGATCCTCGACGACCTCTCGGTCGCCGGCCTGGCGCAGGCCGCGTTCCTGCTGGTCGTCGTCTGGTGGGCGTGGATCTACACGACCTGGATGGCGAACTGGTTCGACCCCGCCTCGCCCGCGGTCCGGACGATCCTCACCGGGGTGATGCTCGCGAGCCTGCTCATGGCCGCGGCGCTGCCCGAGGCGTTCGGCGACCACGGCATGCTCTTCGCGGCGAGCTACGTTGCGCTGCAGGTGGGGCGGAACGCCGCCGCGATGACGCTGCTCGCCCGCGACCACCGCCTCCGCGACGTGTTCGAGCGGCTGCTCGCTGTGGAGCCTCGTTTCCGGCGTGCTGTGGCTGGCCGGCGCAACCCTCGACCCCGACCAGCGGCTGCTCCTGTGGATCCCCGCGCTCGCGCTGGAGCTCGTCGCGCCCGTGGCTCGCTATTGGCTTCCGGGTCGCGGCCGCGCCGCGACGACCGACTGGGATATCGAGGGCGGCCACTTCGCCGAGCGCTGCCAGCTCTTCATCATCATCGCGCTCGGCGAATCGATCGTCGTCACCGGGGCCACCGCGGCGGACGCCGGCCTGACGCCGACGGTCGTTGCGTGCCTCGTGGTCGCGTTCCTGGAGACCGTGGCGCTGTGGTGGCTCTACTTCGGCAGCTCCGGCGGAACGCTCACACGCCGCCATGACCGCGAGCGACGACCCGGGCCGCGTCGCGCGCGACGCCTACACCTATCTCCACCTGCTGATCGTCGCGGGGATCATCGCGACGGCCGCCGGCAGTCGACCTGCTGATCGCCCATCCGCACGACCCCCAGCACGGCGTCGGCCTGGCGATCCTCCTCGGCGGGCCCGCGCTCTTCCTGCTCGGCGAGAGCCTCTTTCAGTGGAGAACCGACCGGCACGGCCAGCGCGAAGCGCCTGGCAGCCGCCGCGCTGATCATCGCGCTCGCGCCGCTCGCGACTCAGCTCTCGACGCTCGCGCTCACCGCGATCGTCACCGGGCTCTTGACCGCGGTCGCGATCTGGGAGCTACGGGCCACAACCCCGGCCGGCTGGGGCGCGAGGAAGCTCCCTGCCGATAGCAAGATATCGAGGAGCTACTCATGAGCGACAAATGCACACATCTCGACCAGGTCAGGGTCACCGAGCTGCCCGAGTCCGTCGAGGGCTGCGAGGAATGCCTCAGGACTGGAGACCCGTGGTTGCATCTGCGCATCTGCCTGGTGTGCGGGAAGGTCGGCTGCTGCGACGATTCCCCGAACCGCCACGCCACCAGGCACTTCGCCGAGACCGGCCACCCGATCATCAGGTCACTCGAACCCGGCGAGCAATGGTCGTATTGCGACGTCGACGAGGTCGTGCTCTCGATCCCGGAGGTACGAGGAACCACCGCCATCCCGCCCTCTCCGCTCGGCGGTTGAGCGGATGAGCGCCCTGCAGATGCGGTGGGTTTCGCTTTTCGACGCGCCCCGCTGCCACACTCCAGGGCATGAATTCGCCACGCACCCTCGACTCCCGCGTCGATCGGATCGCCGTCGTCGGCCTTGGCAATGTCGGGCGGCTGATCGCCGACATGCTTGTCGAGCGCGGGTTCGAGGTGCGGGAAGTCGACTCCGACGAGAGCAGGGCGAACGGTGAACGGGCGTCGGTCATGGACGTCAGGGATCCCGATGCGCTCGAGGAGCTGTTCGCGGACGTCGACGCGGTCGTCTCATGCCTGCCCTACTACCTGACCGCTGCGATTGCCACGGCGGCGCACTCCGCCGGGGTGCACTACCTGGATCTGTCAGAGGACGTCGCCGCCTCGCGCACCGTAAGGCAGCTCGCGGCAAGCTCGACCACGGTCTTCGTGCCGCGCTGCGGTCTCGCTCCAGGGTTCATCTGCCTCGTTGGCGGTGCGCTCGCGGCCAGCCTCGAGACCGTCGATCGGATCCAGCTGCGCGTGGGCGCTCTGCCGCGCACCCCGAACAATGCGCTCGGCTATGCGTGCAACTGGTCTCCTGACGGGATCGTCAACGAGTATCTGAACGACTGCGAGCAGCTGCGTGGAGGCGAGCTCGTGACCGTGCCGTCGCTCACGGACCTGGAGACGATCGTGATCGACGGCACGCGCTATGAGGCATTCACCACCTCCGGCGGCCTCGGGACGATGTGCGAAACGTTCGCCGGACGTGTCGACAGCCTCGACTACAAGACGATCCGGTTTCCCGGTCACCGCCACCTGATGCGGTTCATGCTGCAGGAGCTTGGCCTCGGCCGGCAGCGAGAGGAGGCCGTGCGGCTCCTCGCGGACGCCTACCCTCCGGTCCGGGACGATCTGGTGGTCCTCTACGCGGCTGCCGAGGGAAACAGCGAGGGACGCCGGGCCCGCGAAGAGTTCGTCCGCGTGTACCGCCCGCGGATCGTGGCCGGCGCCACGCGGACCGCCATCGCGTGGACGACAGCCGCGGGGGCGGTCGGGATGGTCGAGTTGCTTGCCCAGGGCGCGCTGCCCGACTCGGGCCTCGTCCGCCAGGAAGAGGTGTCGCTCGACGCCTTCCTCGCCACCTCGGCGGGTCAGCTGCTGGCGGGCGAGCCCCACGCGGAGGCGCGCGCCGACGCTCCGCTGCTGCCCGTCGCCTAGTCGTCCACAGAGCCCACGAGCGCACGCGCGGCCGCATCGATCTCCGCTTCTTGCAGTAAGACGTGATCAGCGGCTTCCCCCAGTGGAATGAACGAGTCCTGGCTCGTCACCCGCGTGATCTTCCCCTCGAAGCTCGCGTCGACGAGCGCGCCGACGACGCCCTCGGAGACCCCGCCGCTCCGGCGCGTCTCATCTACGATCAGCACGCGTCCGGTCGCTTTGGCCTCACGGAGGATGTCGGCAACCGGCAGTGGGGCAAGCCAGCGCATGTCCATCACGCGCACCTCGATTCCATCGTCGGCGAGTCGCTGCGCGACGCGCAGCGACATGTAGGTGCCGTTCGCGAATGTGACGATCGTCAGGTCGCCGCCGTCACCGTGTACGCGCCCCGAGCCGATTGGGGCATGAGCGGCCGACCATTCGCCGGGCGGGGTATACGGCGCGACCCAGCCACCATCATCCGGGCTGAGCAGGTCTCGGGTGTGGTAGAGCGCGATCGGCTCCAGAAAAACGCACGTTGATCCGTCAGCGGACGCTGCCGCCAGACAGGCGCGGAGCATTGCCGCCGCGTCGTCCGGCCGTGCCGGAGACGCGACGACGATCCCCGGTATGTCTCGGAGGACCGCCACGGCGTCGTCGTTGTGGAAATGGCCGCCGAAGCCCTTCTGGTAGCCGAGTCCGGCGATCCGCAGCACCATCGGGTTCTGGTACTGGCCATTCGAGAAGAACGGCAAGGTCGCGGCCTCGCCGCGAAGCTGATCCTCGGCGTTGTGCAGGTAGGCCAGGTACTGGATCTCAGGGACCGGAAGCAGGCCGGAGACGCCGCAGCCGAGCGCGACGCCGAGGATCGTCTGCTCGTCGAGAAGCGTGTCGAACACGCGAGTGATGCCGAAACGGCGCTGCAGTCCACGGGTTACGCCATAGACGCCACCCTTGCGGCCGACGTCCTCGCCGAACACCAGCACCTCCGGCCGGGCCGCGAGCGCATCGGTCAATGTCGCGTTGATCGACTCGGCCAAGGTCAGCGGGCCTGCGTCCTCGGGGAGCTTGCCTCCGAAGGCCTTCGCTCTCGCGTCAGAACTCGCCGCTCGGCCCACGTCCGACGCGATCTCTTCCGGCCGCCGTCGAGCGATCGGCTCCATCACCTCTGATGTGCTCCCAAGCCGCCGCTCGTTGGCGGCTTCGTCCGCCAGGCGCCGCACGTCCGCTGCTACCTCGTCGTACCTGGCAAGCAGGTCGTCGGGCTCGGCGACCCCGGCCTCCGCGAGCAGGCGCGCCGCGTGGACGAGGGGATCGCGCTCGAGCGCCTCTCCGATCTCGTCACGGCTGCGATAGCCGATCTCGGCGTCGCTGCCCGCATGGCCGAGGAAGCGAACGCAGCGCAGGTGCAGGAACGCGGGGCGGCGCGAGCTGCGCACGTACTCGGCTGCGTCCAGAGCCGTGTCGTATGCGCCTGCGATGTCAGTCCCCTCGGCGCTGAAATAGCGGAGATGTGGACGATTCGACCAGGCTTCCTTCACCCAGTCGCGAGGCGTGCGGACGCTGATGCCGAAGCCGTTGTCCTCGCAGCAGAACAGCACCGGCATCCGCAGCCCCTGGTGCACGTTGTACTCGGCGGCGTTCAACGCTCCCAGGGCGGTCGAGTGGTTGAGCGAAGCATCGCCGAATGACGAGACCACGATCGCATCCACCGGCCACGCAGGGGTGACATCGATCCGTTTCGCGCGCTCGATCGCGAACCCGACCCCCATCGCACGCGGCAGATGAGACGCGATCGTCGAGGTCTGAGGGATCACCGCGAGCGCGTGGTTGCCGAACACCTTGTGCCGTCCGCCGGAGATCGGCTCATCCGCCGCGGCGACCAGGCCGAGGAGGATGTCGCGGAGTGGGGTGGAGCCCGGGACCTGCTGCGCCCGCGCGCAGTAGAACCCGCCCGATCGGTAATGGAGCAGGGCTGGATCGGTGGGCCTGAGCGCCGCTGCGATCGCGGCGTTCGACTCGTGGCCCGCGGATCCGATCGTGTAGACGCCGGGGCCCTCCTTCCGCAGATGGCGGGCGGCCAGGTCGAGATTCCTGCTGGCCGCCATCGCATCGAACAACGCGAGGGCCATCCGTCCGGTCAGCCGGGTGCCGTCGCGGACCGGCTGATCGAGCTCCACACCGTCAGTCCCACTGCCGCTGAGCGCAGCCACCCCCTCGCGGAAGTGGCGCTCGAGCACCTGCTCCTGTGTCTCGGTCGCCGCCAAGGCCGCCTTCTATCCCAGGCGCGTCAGCAAGAGGGCGCGAATCTCACCCAAATTCCACGCCCTGGGCCAGCGGCAGCTCGTCCGAGTAGTTGACGGTGTTGGTTGCCCGGCGCATGTAGGCGCGCCAGGCATCGGAGCCGGACTCGCGGCCTCCTCCGGTGGACTTCTCACCGCCGAACGCGCCGCCGATCTCGGCGCCGGAGGTCCCGATGTTCACGTTGACGATCCCGCAGTCGGAGCCCTCCGAGGAAAGGAAGCGCTCGGCCTCTCGCTGATCGCCGGTGAAGATGCTGGACGACAGCCCCTGGGGAACGCCGTTGTGGAGCGCGATCGCGTCGTCGAGGTCGTCGTAGGTCATGACGTAGAGGATGGGGGCGAACGTCTCGCGGCGCACCAGCTCCGTCTGGCCGTGCATGCGGACTATCGCGGGCTCGACGTAATAGGCATTCGGGTAGCCCGCGGCGTCACGCCGGCCGCCGCCCACGATCAGTTCGCCTCCGTCCGACTGCGCCTCCTCGAGCGCCGCGACCATCCCCTGGTACGAGCGCTCGTTGATCAGCGGACCGACCAACGTCCCGTCGTCGCTCGGGTCGCCGATCGGGAGCCGAGCGAACACGTCGCTCAGCCCGGCGACCAGGTCCTCGACGACGTCGTCGTGTGAGATCACCCGGCGCAGCGTCGTGCAGCGCTGGCCGGCGGTTCCCGCGGCGGCGAAGACGATTCCCCGCCGGGCGAGCTCGAGATCGGCCGAGGGCGCCACGATCGCCGCGTTGTTCCCCCCGAGCTCGAGCAGCGCTCGCCCCATGCGAGCGGCCACCCGTGGCGCCACCTCTGCCCCCATACGCTCCGATCCGGTTGCGCTCACGAGCGCGACGTCGGGGCTGTCCACGAGCGCCTGGCCGTCCTCGGCGTCGGCGATCACGAGCCGCTGGACAGCGGCCGGCGCATCGCGCTCCGAAGCGGCGCGCTCCACCAAGGCCTGACACGCCATCGAGGTGAGAGGGGTCATCGGCGAGGGCTTCCACACGATGGTGTCGCCGCAGACGAAGGCGACCGCCGCGTTCCAGGCCCATACGGCGCACGGGAAGTTGAACGCGGTGATGACGCCGACCACGCCGAGCGGGTGCCACGTCTCCATCAACCGGTGGCCCGGTCGCTCGGACGGCATCGTCCGCCCATCGAGCTGGCGCGACAACCCGACCGCGAAGTCGCAGATGTCGATGGCCTCCTGCACCTCGCCGAGTGACTCCGAGCGGATCTTCCCGGCCTCGATCGTGACCAGCTCCGCGACGTCCGCCTTGTGTTCGCCCAGGAGCTCGCCCAGACGCTTGACGAACGCACCCCGGACGGGCGCCGGGACGGCACGCCACTCACGAAAAGCCTGCTGGGTCTCGGCGATCGCCGCCTCCACTTCGGCCCGTCCTGCGGCGGGTACATCGAACAAGTCTTCACCCGTGATCGGCGAGCGCGCACTCACGGACGGCCCAGCCCCGAGCGAGGAAAGATCGACACCGCAGTTCTCGAGCGCCGCGCGGGCTCGCGAACGAAGTTCGTCGGTCGATGAGACGGACAGCTCTTGCTGGGACTGCGTTGTCATTGGTTGCTCCATGAGTTCTAGGCGGAAGATGAAGATCGCTTATACAGCGTTGGTCCCTCGCGAATCACGCCGCGGACCCGGTCGACGGACATCGAATCCCAGGGAAACGCGACGAGGCCCCAGGTGGCACCGGCCGCGGCGAAGGGCGCCGGATCGCTGCCTGGCTCGAGCTCGACCGCGACGTCGAACGGCTCCGCTGCGTCCTTTCCCTCCTCGCGGCGCAGCCGGTCGAGGCCGGCGACGACCTCCGCAAGCTGGTCGGGGTTTTCGAGACCGACCGGAAAGAAGCCCTGATAGCGGATCGCCCGGCGCAGCGGCCTTGCGTTGCCGTAGAACCCGGCCGCCCAGATCGGTGGGCCCGGTCGCTGCACGGGACGGGGCAGAAAGCGCATGGCGTCGACCGTGTAGTGCTCGCCGCGGTGTTGCACGAGCTCTCCAGACCAGGCGGCCTGGAGAATGTCGAGCGCCTCATCGAGCATCTGGGCGCGCTTGCGGTCGTCGAGCTCCTCGCCCGTGATCGAGTATTCGCTGCCGAACCGGTCGCTTCCGAGCCCGACGCCAAGCGTCAGCCGGCCGTCGCTCAGGCGATCGAGAGTGGCGGTTTCGCGCGCGACCTTGACCGGCCGGCGCCGGGCGAGCGGCGTGATCAACGGGCCGAGCCGGATGCGCTCGGTCGCGCTGGCGATTGCGGCCAGGGTGATCTGCGTGTCGGCCACGTCGACAACGGGCTCGCGCCACCGCACGTGGTCCCACACGAACACTCCCTCCCAGCCGGCCTCCTCGGCCTCCGCGCACAGACGGGCGACAAGCGCCGGATCGGCGAGCTCGTCGAAGAGCGGGAAGTAGAGGCCGAGGCGCATCAGGTGGGCCCGAAGCTAGCGGCTCGCGCTAGGTTCGCGACGTGCGAGACATCCAATCGCCAACGCGAATCGCGGTCGTTGGTATGGGCACGGTCGGACGATGGCTGCTGGATGCGTTGCGGCGCGACCCCGGTCGTTTGGCCCTGCAGGTGGTGGCCGCCGCGGACTCGCGGTCCGGGTTGGTCCACCGTCCGGAGGGCTTCGCGATCCATGAGTTGCTCGACGCGAAGGCGACGGGTGGGTCGCTGGCGGACCTCGAGCGAGTCCAGCGTTGGCCGACGCCGGCTGACGGCTTGCGCGACGTCGACGTCGACATCTTGGTCGAGGTCTCCCAGAGCCCGGCCGACGGCGAGCCGGGGCTGTCTCATATGCGGAATGCCCTCCGTCGGGGAGTGGCCGTGGCGACCTCGAACAAGTGGCCGGTTGCGGTCGGTGGGACGGAACTCGTGGCGCTTGCGCGCGAATCAGGCACGGAGCTCCGGGCCGAGTCGACGGTGATGTCGGGGACGCCGGTGCTCTCGTCGCTGACCGAAGGGATCTCGGGCTCAACCCCGCGCCGGCTGCGTGGCGTCGTCAACGCAACCGTCAACTTCATTTGCTCGCAGGTGGGAGCCGGGGAGACCTACGAGCGTGCGCTGGAGATGGCCCGCGAGATCGGCCTCGCCGAGCGTGATCCGAGCGCCGACGTCGACGGCCACGACTCGGTGGCCAAGCTGATGATCCTGGCCGCGCTCGTCTTCGGCATCAAGCTGAGCGTGAACGATGTCGAGCGGCGCGGCCTCTCAGAACTACGACTACGGCCAGGCGACCAGGTGAAGGAACTGGTCACCCTCGATCCGGAGGCCGGGCGCTTCACGGTCGAGGCGCGCCCGATGTCCGAGGACGACCCACTGGCCCGATTCGGCGGCGCCACAAACGCGATCATCGCGCAGGTCGAGCCGATCGGGGAGATCACGATCGCCGGCCCCGGCGCCGGTCGGGAGCTGGCCGGACAAGGTGTCTACAGCGACCTGCTTCGACTCGCCGCCGCCCTCAAGAGCGGCTAGCTCAGCGACGCGCCGTCGCCGAACGTCCCGAGAGGACCTGTTCGGCCGCGCGCTGTCCGCCCCGGAGCGCCCCCTCCATCAGCCCGTGCCACTCGCCGGCCGTGTGCTCGCCCGCGAAGAACAGGGGGCCGATCGGCCTCGCCAGGTCGTCGTCGCGTAGCGGCGACGAGAGCGTGCGAGCCGAGTAGGAGCCCCGCACCCACGGGTCGTCGTCCCAGCTCGAGAGCAGGGCGCTCTCGGGTTCCGGCTCGAGGTCCTCGCGAAGCGCGATTAGCGCCGCGACCCAGCGCTCGGACTCGGCCGAGCCGCCGAGGTCGTCGATCGCGGACATCGTGCCCGTGTAGCCGGTCACGAAGGGAGCGGGCTGGCCGTCCGCGCCCAGCTGCGTATAGGTCCAGAAGTGTCCGGCAACCGACATGATCGCGCTCGGCGGCGCGGGCGAGCGCAGGCGCAGGAAGAGCTTCGAGTTCTGACCGTAGGTGACCGCGCGCAGTGCCTCCGCGGTCGGGCCCTCGAGCGGGGGATCGAACTCGATCTCGGCCAGCGGCGCGGTCGGAATCGCGACCACCACCGCGTCCACCTCGATCTCATCCTCATCGGTGGTGATGTTCACCGCGTCCGGAGACCAGCGCACCCTCCGCACGGGGGATGAAAGGTGCACGGCTGCGCCGAGCTCGGCCGCGAGCGCCTCGGCGAGCCGCATGTTGCCGCCCTCCAGCGTGTGGTTGTCGAAATCGCCGAAGGTCGAGGCGCCCTCGTCGAGCACCGAGGCCTCGAGGTCGTCGGCGGGATGGCCGTTGGAGATCGCGACACGCGTCTGAATCAGCCTCGTGAGGGGTGGGTCCAGGTCCAGGGTGGCGATCGCGTCGGCAGCGCTTGCGGCGTCCGCGACCTCGCCCGCGGCAAGGCGGTCGAATGCGCTCTCGAGATCAGTCTGGGGCACGGCCTCCTCGCCGATCGGCATGCGCCGCCCGTAGGGCGTCCCCTTGAGCACCAGCGGGATCCCGAAGCGCGCGGCCAGGGCATTCATCGAGTCGTAACCGGGCAGGATGAACTCGGCGCCCCGCTCGACCACCGCGTCGTCCCCGAACGGCACCGACCACACGCGTCCCCCCACGCGGTCGCGCGCCTCGAGCACGGTTACTTCCGCTCCGCCGGCGCGCAGGGCGTCGGCGGCGGCGAGACCGGCAAAGCCGGCGCCGATGACGCCCACCCGCTTCATTCCTCGCCAGTCTCCTGCTGACGCTTCACGACCGGGATCCTCCCAACTCAGGGCTCCGGGGTATCAACGGTCCCTTGTGAGAGGATCGGGCGACGGTTTTGCTGCGAGAACGGAGGGACGGAAGTGCGGATGTTTCGCGTGGTGCTGGTCGGGTTGGCGCTTGCCCTGGCGGGCTGCGGGTCGGACGATGGGGACGAGGCCGCTCCCGCAACGACAACCACTCAAAGCGACGCCGCCGCCACCACCACCACCTCGGCCGCCGAGACCACCCCCCTCGACGGGACCTGGCGGACGGAGCCGATCACGGTGGACGACATGGCGAAGACCCTGCAAGAGCAGGGTCTGGGCAAATGGGTCGACGACTTCGAGAAGAGCGCGCCGATCTCGGATGCTCCGACGAGCCTGATCCTCGACGTCAAGGGCGACTGGGACCTCAGCGGCCAGGCGGAGGGCGGTGGGCCCAGGCTGATCGACTATGACGCCGAGTACGAGGTCGAGGGAGACACCGTGGTCGTCACGCACGGGGACGGTTCCAGCAACGCCCATCGCTGGTCGCTCGACGGGGATGTCCTCTCGCTCACGTGGCTCGAGGGGGACGCCCCGGCTTACAAGGGCATCCCGGACGAGGTGTTCCAGACGGCCCTTTACATGACCGCCGACTTCGAGCGCTCCTGAAAGAGAGCTCAGCCCGCGCCGAACGCCCGGCACGGCTGGCCGCGCAGGCCCGGGCAGGGCGGGAGCTCGTCGGGGACCTCGACGCCCGGGACCACGGGGAGCACCAGCCGCGACGGCTTGCGCCGCGACGAGGCGATCGTCACGCGCGTCTTGCCCTCCTCCGGCCTTGCCTTGTCGAAGGCCCAGATCGGCTGATCGCCGTGGACGCCTGAGATCGTCACCCGGATTTGCGACCCGGCGCGGTAGGGGTGCCCTTCGTAGTAGAGCGGGATCGTCACCTGGGTGAAGCGCTTATGCGGCATGGGCCGGACGTGCCGCTTGCGGAGGCTCAGGACCGGCTCCAGGTTGGTGCTCTTCTCGCTGTCGAGCTTCCGCATGCTCGCGCGCACCCAGCCGCCCTGGACGAAGACCTCCTTGCCGTCCGGGCGCACCTCGCTGATCGTGGCCTGGAGGTCGACGTCGGGACGCGCCGAGCGGGCCATGATCACGACCTTGCCGGCGCCGACGACGGCGGTGTCCTGGATGAGCGGGTCGGTGATGAAGGAGGCTGCCGTGCCCGCCGGGTGCTCGTCCCAGTGGTAGTCGGGAAGCGCGTTCCACAGGCCGCCCGTGCCGGTGTCGCCGGTGAAGTTGGTCGGGTCGGTCGAGCGCGGGTCGGCCTTGAACGACTTCCTGCTGCCACCCTGCGGCCGGGCGTCACCGAGCTTCCCGTCCTCGGCGAAGAACCACGAGCGCGCCTGCGTGCCCGGCACCGGCAGCGAGTCGAACGACTCCTCGAAGCCGGGGTAGGGCTGGCCCGGCGACTCTCCCCCGGAGCCGTTCTCGAACAGGATCCGGACCGTTTGCTGCGCCTCGAAGGCGGCCTGGGCCGAGTCCAGGGTGAGCTCCTGCTGGATCGGGTCGGGGGGCAGGGTCACGCCGGGGATGCCGAACGCCGCCTCGTACACGAGCGGCGCGGCGGCCTTGAGGACCGGGAGGAACGGGTTCAGCGCCGGCGGCTGCTTCGCGACGTAGATGTTGAGGAAGTCGAACCAGCGGTTGAAGGTCTCGGGCGCCAGCGAGTCCACGTGGGTCCCGTTGGTGAACGTGAACCACTTCCTGTCGGTGCCCGTGAAGCGGTCGGCCATGTTCGCGCAGTGCCCGCCGGTCTGCTCGTCGGTCCACTGGCAGGCGACGAAGGCGGGCACGTTGATCTGGTCGACGAAGGTGGCCGGCGAGAGCGGGTCGGCGACCCTCGGCTTGTAGGTGCTGTTCCGGCGGATCTTCCGCAGCAGGTTCACGGCCTCGCCGTGCATGACCTGGTTGCTCGCGCAGGTCTCGTCGCCGTTCTGGATCTGCTCGTACGCCCACCCCTGGCCCGCGTCCGGGCCGGCGGGCTTGGCGTCGTGGATGCGGTCCTTCGCCCACTCGAGGGCGAAGCCCGTGTTGAGGATGCCACCGGGAAAGAGCGTCGTCTGCACCTGGTCGATCAGCGAGAGCGGCGCCACGGCCGCGAGGCTCGGTGGCCTCGTCGCGCCGACGAACAGCTGGCTGATGCCGCCGTAGGAGATCCCCATCATTCCGACCTTGCCGTTCGCCACCCACGGCTGCCTCGAGACCGTCTCGACGATGTCGTAGCCGTCGAGTGCCTGCAGCGGCTCGAAGAAGTCGAATGCCCCACCGGAGCAGCCGGTGCCGCGCATGTTCACGTTGACGACGTTGAAGCCCATCAGGTTGCCGACGAGCGAGATCCCGCTTTCGGGGCCGTCCGGGTTCGCGTAGCCATAGCCCGCGTACTCGATCAGCGTCGGCCGCGGCCCCGGGGGAAGCGGGGGCAGGTCGATGCCGAGCACCTTGCCGACGTCCTCGGGGGGATGTGTGTAGTAGGCGAGCTTCGTGCCGTCGCGCATCGTCATGTAGCCGTAGCCATCCGGTTCCACTGCCTGGTCGTAGACGCTCTCGTCCGGCGGCGCCGAGCGCTCGGTGAGGACGGTGAGCTTTGTGCTCGTGGCGCCTGCCGAGCGCACGCGATAGCCGTTGCCCGGCTTGACGTTGCGGTAGAGCAGGCCGCCGAGGTCGTTGGCTCGACCCGTCCGGAGCGCCCGGCCGTTTCGGATCAGCTTCGCCTTCGCGTTCGGCTCGAGCCCCGTGGCGTAGACCTGCTTGGCGCTTCCGCGCGCCTCGAACGGCGTCCCGCCGGCGCTCGCCGCAGGCGCAAGCCAGAGCGCGAGCGCCGTCGCCACGGCCACCACGGCCACCCCCGATCCGATCTCAATCCTCCGCACGGCGGCACGGTTGTACCACCCCGAGCTCGGGCGCGAGCCGGTTCCGTCTCTTTCTCGACCGCAGGTCGTGGGTTCAAGCGTATGGCTCGGGGTACCCCGGAAGGGATCTATCATGCCGCTCCGCGTTTGGCTCCAGGGACTCATCCCACCTCTCCGGCGCACGAGCCTGCCTTGATGCGTGAAGAGCGCGTCGGCACCGCAGCGGTCGCGCTGGGCGTCTGCCTGTCAGCCGGCCTTGGGCTTGCGGGCGCCGGTCTGGCCGGCCTGATCGGGCAGTCGGCGGGATCGACGTTTACCGCGTATCTGCTCGGCTTCGGCGTCCTGCTGCCGGTCGCCGCCTGGTTCGCGCTACGCATCCCTGTCGCGGCTCGCGATCAGCCGGCGGGGGGCTACGGCGCCGTCGCGCTCGGCGTCGGTAGCGGTCTCGTCGCCCTGCTCTGCGCCATGCGCCTGGCCGATCTCGGGGACGTGCCCGGCGAAGCGGTGTCCGCTGTGGACTCGTCGGCGGGCTGCTGGCGGCTGCTGCCGTTTGGTGGCTGCCCGGCAGATTGGATTCCACGGCCGGCGGCCGCCTGCTCCACCGCTGGTACTCCGATGCGCCCGCGAGTCGCGTGGCGCTGTTGGTCGCGCTGTTGATCGGGGCCGTTGCGCTCCTCTTCGCCCCGGCGGACGTCACACGCGGAGAGGCGGTTCTGGCGCTGGCCGTAGCTGCTGGAGTCGGCCTCCTCTGGCGCCCGATCGATCTGCCCGGAACACCGCGTCTGGTCGCCATCGGGCTCGACGTCGGCCTGCTTGCGATCGCGACCCTGCTGGTCTTCGACGTGACCGGCTATTGGGGCGCCGACTTCGCCGTGTCCACGGGGTTCGACGTTCCCGCGGACGCGCTCGGCCCGATCGCGCAGTTCCATCAGCACTTCTACCTCGGCCCGGCCAACGACGTCCTTCACGGCCGTGCGCTTCTGGTTGACGCCAACTCGCTGTACGGGATCGGCAGCAACTACCTGATCGCCGGATGGTTCCAGCTCGCACCGCTCGGCTACGGGCCCTTCGGCTTCCTCCTCTGCCTCTCGACGGCGGTTGTGGTGGGACTCGGTTGGTGGATCATCCGCCTGGCCGACGTGCCGCGGTGGATCGCGGCGGCCACCGTCGCGCTGGCCGTGCCCCTGACCGTGCTCGCGCCGGTTGCATCGCCCTCGCTGTTCCCGAATGTGTCGGGGCTGCGCTTTCTCCCGCCCTTTGCGCTGGTGGCCGTGGCCGTCTTCGCGAGCGGACGCGCGCCTGCGGCGACGCGGTCCCCGTGGGTGCTCGCGGCCTTCGCCCTCTTCTCCGTGTGGAGCCTCGAGGCGGTGGCCTATTGCGGCGCGGTCTATCTCGCGCTGGTTGTCACGGAAGCCATCGATTCCCGCTCGGTTCGAGCCGGCCTCGCGCACATCGCGAGGAGCCTCGGCCTGCTGCTCGTGAGCTGCGTGGTCGCGCATGCGATCTTCGCGCTGTTGACGCGTGCGTTTGGAGGCGAGTGGCCCGACTGGGGTTCGTACCTGTCCCTCTTCCGCGCGTGGTCGGACATCGTGGCGGACCAGCTCGCGGGCGGAGCACAGCCGTGGTCCGTGGTCTGGCTCGTGGGTGGGGTTTACGTCGCATCGGGAATCGGCGCGATGGTTTGGGCCAGGACCCCGGGCTCCGGGCAGCCGGCGCAGCGGCGCTGGCTGGTTGCGGTGGTCGGCATGTCCGCGACCGGGATCGGTTCGCTCTCGTATTTCGTCTCTCATTCCGTCATCGAGAGCTCGCTCCTCTACATCGCGTTCCCGGCCCTGCTCGTGAGCGCACTGTGGATCTCCGTCGCGTTCCGGCGCGAGACGCAGCTCTCCCTGCCCTGGCGACGCGCGACGGTCGGGGTCGGAGCGCTGGTGGCCGTGATGCTCGTCTTCGGAAGCTGGGGCTGGGGAAATCACAGGCTCCCGAGGACGGCGCTGGGTCATCTCCTGCCCGGCGGCCCGTCCCTCGGCGAAGACCTCCGGCTGATGTGGGATTCGCCGCCGGTCGACGATCGCGCGCTCTCCGCCGAGGCATTGATCGAAGAGCACTTCCCTCCGGACCGGGCTCTGGTCCTCACCGAGCCCGACCTCGGCGAGGAAGCGCTGCTGCGGACCGACCGAGCCAACCTGCTGCCGATCAGCTATCCCACTCAGGACGAGGTCGAGCTCTCGGTGTCGCTGCCTCCCGTCGAGGACGCGATCGAGGAGCTCGAGGCGGGCACGCCGCTGCTGTTGCAGCGCCCCTTGCGTCCGGGCGAGACCCCGTCGGAGAGCCTGCTCTTCCAGCAGCTCTACGCAAGCGTGCCCGAGGGCGAGCGCCTGGGCCCGCTCGCGACCAGAGCGCTCGAGGAGATCCGGGCACGCTTCGATTTCGAGCCGGTCGCGCGAGGCGAGGGTGCCTTGATCGTGGTCCGGCTCGTCCCCAAGGACGGGGCCTAGGCACTCACTCCAGCGCGCGAAAGACCGCCTCGATCACGCGATCGGAGTCGGAGCTCGTCATGTCGGCCCAGAGCGGCAGGCGAGCGAGCCGGCCGGCCAGCTCGTCGGTGGCGGATAGGTCCCCGGCGGCCCGCCCGAAGCGCTTTCCACCCGGTGAGGAGTGGAGGGGGACATAGTGAAAGGTCCCCTGGACGCCGTCGTCGCGCAGCCGAGCGAGAAACCGGTCACGACTGCCCTGACCGTCGAGCTGCACGTAGTAGATGTGCCCGTTGTGCTCCGAGCCTTCCACGAAGCGCGGCCGCCGCAGCTTCCCGGCCTGCTCGAGCGGTTCGAGCGCCGCGTGGTACCGGTTCCAGATCGCGAGCCGTCGGCGTGTGATCTCGTCGGCCATCTCGAGCTGCGCCCACAGGAATGCCGCGGGGACCTCGCCAAGGACGTACGAGGAGCCGAGGTCGACCCAGGTGTACTTGTCCACCTCGCCGCGCAGGAACCGCAGACGGTTGGTGCCCTTCTCGTGCAGGACCTCGGCGCGCTCCACCAGCTCCGGATCGTTGACCAGCAACGCGCCCCCCTCCCCGCAGATCACGTTCTTCGTGTCGTGAAAGCTGAGGGTCCCGAGCTGCCCCACGCTGCCGAGGGGGCTGCCGCGATAGGACGCAAGCAGCGCCTGCGCGGCATCCTCGATCAAGACGACCTTGTTGCGGGCGGCGATCTCGCGCAGCCGGTCGAGATCGCAAGCCCCGCCCGCGTAGTGAACCGCGACGATCGCGGAGGTGCGGGGGGTCAGCGCAGCCTCGACCTCGTCGGGATCGACCGTCAGAGAGTCGGGACGTACGTTGACGAAGACGGGCACGGCGCCGCGCATCACGAACACGTTTGCGGCGGTCACGTAGCCGAACGACGGCATCACCACCTCGGCGCCCGGCGCCTCCGCCGCGAGGAGCGCGCACATCTCCAGGGCGCCGGTGCACGAGTGTGTGATCAACGCCCGGTCGCACCCGTGCCGCTCCTCGAGCCATTTCGAGCAGCGGGCGGCGAACGGCCCCTTGCCGGCGAGTTGCCGGCCGGCCAGCGCCTCCGCGATGTAGCGGCTCTCGTTCCCGGTGAGATGAGGCCGGTTGAACGGGAGGAACTCCGGGCTCTCCTTCACCTCGGAGGCCTCGCCGCTACCGGGCATCGAATACGACCACCTTCTCGCGGCCCCCGGGCACGAGAAACTCGTCCTCGACGCGCTCCGCGTATTGGGCAACGACCGCGTCCAGGCTGGCCTCGGTGAAGCGCTGGGGATGAGAGGCGTCTCCGGTCCTCGTCAGGAAGCCCGCGAGGGCTCGCACGACCCTGGAGCGGCTGTCCTGGAGGTTGCGGATCGGCTCGGCGACGATCACGCTGCGGCCGGCCGCCGAGAGCATTCGCTCGAGCACGGGGTTCGGGTCGGGGAGGAACTGGTAGAGGCTGGCCTGCATCAAGACGTAATCCGCCGCTGGGAGCGGACGATCATCGCGTAAATCCCAGGCGAGCGCGGCAGCTCCGGTGCGGCGGATTGCCGCGACGAATTTCTGGCTGAGGTCGATGCCGGTGTAGCGGATGCCCCGCTCGCGGAGATGGCGGCGATACAGAAGACCGGGCCCGGCGCAGAGCTCGACGAGGCTCGCTCCATCGGGTATGAGATCGGCGAGGACGCGTTGCCGGGCGAAGTAGTGACGGCCGTAGAGGCCCCCCATCGCGAGCTCGTAGAGGTAGACGCTTCCGTAAAGCGGCCCGTCCGAGCCGGCCCCCTTAGGCTCCACGGCCACCAATGAAGCTCTGCCCCTTCTGCGAACACCGGTTTGAGCGCGACGACTGGCAGTGTCCCTCCTGCGGCCGGCAGCCCGAGCAGGGACGCTTCACCGTCCTCGCTCCGGCGCTGGAGGAGTTCAGCGCGAGCTTCGATCCCGAGGTCTTCGCCGACCTCGCCGACCTCGAGGTGGGCCACCCGTGGTTCGAGGCGCGCAACGAACTGGTCGTTTGGGTCATCACGAAATTCTTTCCCTCCGCCAAGGACCTGCTCGAGGTCGGCTGTGGCGTAGGCACGGTACTGGCTGCGTTGGGACAGGCCACACCCCAGCTGTCGCTGACCGGGGCCGATGCGTTCCCTCCCTGCCTTGACATCGCGAGCCGGCGGCTGAACGGAGTCGAGCTCCTGCAGCTTGACGCCAACAGGCTCCCCTTCGAGCGGGAGTACGACCTGGTGTGCTTCCTCGATGTCCTCGAGCACATGGACGACGACGAGAAGGTGCTCGCCGAGGCGTTTCGAACATTGCGTCCCGGCGGCGGCCTGATCATCGCGGTGCCGCAGCATCGCTGGCTCTGGAGCGCGGCCGACGACTTCGCCCTGCACCGGCGCCGCTATCGCAAGCGCGACCTTCTGGACGTGGTGAGAGCGGCCGGGTTTGAGCTCGTCCACAGCACGTCCTTCGTCACGACGCTCCTGCCGGTGCTGCTGGTCTCCCGCCTCGTTCAACGTCGGATCGACAGCTACGACCCACGCAACGAGCTGACCCCCTCACGGTTCGTGCGTTCCGTTCTGCGTGTCGCGCTTTCGGTGGATCTCGCCGCGATCAGGCGCGGCGTCCGGCTGCCCGTGGGCGGCTCGCTCTTGATGGTCGCGCGTCGTCCCGCCGAGATTGGAAGTGCGGCGGCCCACGACGGCCAACGCTAGGATCCGGTCGGACCGGCGTGCGCGCCGGGGGACGGGACTGGGTTATGAGGATGAGCGACACAGACGTCGAGCTCAGCGTTGTCGTGCCGGTGTATGGCTGCGCCTCCTGCGTGGCCGAGCTGCACCGCCGGCTCCGTGCGAGCCTCGAATCGATCGCCGCCAGCTTTGAGCTGATCTTCGTCGATGACCGAAGCCCGGACGGCGCCTGGGAGACCCTCCGCGAGATCGCCGCCCACGACTCCGCGGTGAAGGCGTACCGGCTGAGCCGCAACTTCGGCCAGCACGCCGCGATAACCGCCGGGCTCGCTCAGTCGAGTGGCCGGTGGGTCGTCGTCATGGACTGCGACCTGGAGGAGCCCCCGGAGCTGATCCCACGGCTCTACGAGGAGGCCCAGGGCGGCTTCGAGATCGTCCAAACCAGCCGGACGAGCCGGAAGCACCCGATCGGACGGAGACTCGCCAGTCGCCTCTACCGGTACCTCACGCTCGAGACCCAGTCGCCGGCCGACCACGGGACGATGAGCATGGTGTCCCGCAAGGTGGTCAACGCCCTGCTCTCACTCCGGGACAAGGATCGTGAGTACCTCCTGATGCTCGACTGGCTCGGCTTCGACCGCACCAGCATCGAGTTCGAGCATCAATCCCGTACGGAGGGACGAAGCTCCTACGACATGCGCCGCCTGTTCGGAGTGGCCATGAGCGGAGTGGCGTTCCGAACGACGGTGCTGCTGCGCTGGGTCGTGACGCTCGGCTTCGTCATCGCACTCGGAGGATTTGGGCTTGCGGTGTACGACATCTACGTGTACGCCACGGGCGATACGCCTAGTGGCTACACGAGCCTCGCGGTTCTGCTGCTCCTGCTCACGGGTTTCATCATCGTCAGCCTCGGCGTGGTGGGGCTCTATGTGGGGCGCATCTTCGAACAGGTGAAGGGACGGCCCCTGTTCGTGATCGACGAGCACACGGGCGAGGCGCCCCGGCACTCGGTCGCCACCGGCAGCGGCGCGCTGACTGCGGCCGCAACGGAGCAGCCCGACGAGGTCATCGAGGAGAGCGTCGTCTAGCACGTCGCCGGTGGTAGCGTGGGCGTTGATCGTTCAACGCCAACTCAAGGAGGGGTGTGATGTCTGAAACGCTCAAGGGAACCTGCCTGTGCGGTGGGGTGGAGTACGAGGTGCAGGACCCCCAGGCCATGGGTTACTGCCACTGCACCCGCTGCCAGCACTGGACGGGCTCGAGCCTCGCGGGGGTGGTCGTGGCCAAGGAGAACTACAGCTACACCAAGGGCGAGGACCTGGTCAAGACGTACGAGAGCCACCTCGCGCCGCGCAACTTCTGCAGCAACTGCGGGTCCAGCATCTTCGACGACCTCGGCGCGGTGTACTTCGTGGCGGCCGGGCTGATGAGCGACCTCGACATGCAGCCGAGCTTCCACCAGCAGGTCGCGTACAAGGCGAGCTGGCACCACATCGGGGACGACGCGCCGCAGTTCGACGAGATGCCCCCAGGCTGAGGAGACGGCGCGCGCCGAGCCGGGAAGGCCCGCCACCGCGGGCCTTCCTACATGGCGAGGTCCCTGTTCTCGGCCACGAACTTGCTGGCGACGAACGTCGCGCCGGCCGGGTCGCTGAGGATGGTCATCCGGACCCAGGGAGCGTCGAACGGCGGGACGACGACATTGCCGCCGAGCTCGGACGCCTTGGCGGCGACGGCGTCCGCGTCGTCGACCGCGAAGGTGACGCTCCAGTGCGGCGGGGTGTCGGGCTGGTCGTCCGGGATCGCGTTGATGCTCGCGACCACGTCCTCGAAGCCCTCGGGGCCGCCGACCTCCGCGACCTGCTCGCGCAAGCCCGGGGTGAACTCCGCCAGGTGGTCGCCGTATCCGGGGAGCGTCCACATCTCGGCGCCGCCCGGCAGCGCGAGCGTCGTCCAGCCGAAGACCGCGCCGTAGAACGCCTTGGCGCCCTCGGGGTCGCGCGTGTTGAGGCTGTTGAAGTTCACCGAGCCGTGCTCGTTGACGATTCGCGCGCCCTTGTGCTCGTTCGCCTGCCAGACGCAGCACACGGCCCCCTCGGGGTCGCTGAACACCGCCAATCGCCCGGAGTCCATGACGTCGAAAGGCTCGGTGATCACGGTCCCGCCGGCGCTGCGGACCTTTGCCGCCGTCTCGTCGGCGCTCTCGACCCAGACGTACGTGTTCCAGACCGCCATGCTCGGTGCGCCCTCGGGGATCGAGCCGACCGCGGCGGCGTCGAGGCCGCGGATCCGGCCGACGAAGTAGTGGCCCGGGGAATCGGGCGGCAGGACGTTCTCGAACTCCCAGCCGAAGATTCCGCTGTAGAAGTCGAGGACCGATTCGGGGTCGGGCTGGCTCGTGTCGATCCAGCAGGGGACGCCGGGGATGTAGCCGTCGCGCTCGGGCATGGCCGCTCCTTTTCGGGGGTTGGGGGTGGGCGGCCGACTCTAGCGATGCCTCGGCACCGCCTCGGCGCCAGCGCTCTCGTGGCTAGACGTCCAGGACCCCGTCGATCCCGAGGACGACGCCGCACGCGACGAGCCCGGCCGCGAGCAGGCGGCCCGCCCACCTCAGGAGTCGTCCCGCGGGCCCTTCGCCGGACGTGATTGCGACCAGCCCGGCCAGGAGCGCAACGCCGGCCGTCATCGCGGCGGCGGTTACGAGGAGTCCCTGGTCGGCGCCCGCCCCAAGCGCCAGCACGATCAGGGCGGGCCGGGCGACGACCGGGACGGCCACCGGGACCAGCGCGGCGCGCCGGCCGGGCAGGGAGGGCTCGGGTGGGGGAGGCCGGCGGAAGAGGTCGCCGGCGCCCGCGATCACTGCCACGATCCCGGCGGCAACGCGGAACGAGGGATCGCTGACGTCGAGCGCGTCCAGGAGCGGGTCCGCGAGCGCGGACACCACGCACACGGCGAGCCCGCCGAGCGCGCCGCCGATCGCCGCCAGGCGGACGGAATCCTGTGACGAGCGCCCGGAGCGCGGGATCCCGAACGCGGCCCGGGCGGGGTTGAGCGCCAGGATCAGGGCCGCGGCCCAGAGCCAGCCCGACGGCGAGTCGTCGTCCTCGTCGAGCGAGTCGCCCGAGCCCGAGACCGCGCTCGCCTCGACGATCGGGATCGTTCGCAGCAGGCCGGCAAGAGCGTGCTGCTGGTCGTCCATCCGGGTCTCGCCGTCGAGGAACCATGCGCCCTCGACCCGGTCGGGGCTGGCGGCGCTCGCCGCGTCCCTGGAGTCCGACTGCTCATCCATGGCGAGCCCGGCGATGCATGCCGCGCGCTCGGCGATCGGCTCGGAGAGGCCCGCCATCCTCGGCTCCGCCTGCGTGACAAGCCACCAGCCGGTAAGAGCCTCGCCGATCACCCCGTAGCCACCACCGCGCGGCGTATCGCCGCCGCGGACCACCTCGCCCCACGGCCCGAACTGCTGGCTGACCCAGCGGGTCGCGCTGCCGAACAGCTCCGCCTGTCTCCGCCCGTAGTCGACCTCCGCCCCGGTGAGCGGCGGGTCGCCCCGATCGGGGAAATCGACGGTTTCGGCCGCGCCGTAGGCGGCCCAGTGGTCGGGGAGCGCCGGCCAGTGGTCCTCGACCTCGTCGCGCGACGTCGCCAGATACGCCCCGATCCGGTCCGCCGCCTCGTCCCATCCCTCCTCGGGGAAGGCCCGGTGCAGCAGCGCCAGGGCCCAGTAGGCCTCCCCGGTGTAGTAGTCGGAGTACTCGCCCGGCACCGGCGCCTCGGTCGTTGCGTCGTATTGCGAGAGCACAGCGCCGCTCGGCTCGGTCTGGGCGAGCAGGAAGCGTCCGAGCCGGCGCAGGACGCCGTCGTACCGGTCCTCGCCGGTGGCGTCCCTGCGGATCGCGAGTCCGGCGACGAGCAGCGCGCTCGCGCCGACGGGGACCTCGCCCAGGTATTCGACCGCCACCCAGCCGTCGGCCTCGTGAAGCGTGTCGAGCGCCCACGCGGTGCCCCGGTCGGCCGAGTCCAGGGCTCCCGGCAGCCCCGCTTCGGCGGCCTGGTAGAGGCCCATCGTCACCCCGGAGTGGCGAACCACGTTGTACTCGGGCGGGACCAGGTCCTCGTCCGCGTTGTACTGGTAGAGCCAGGTCCCGTCCGCGTCCTGGTTGCGAACGAACCAGTCGACCGCGGCCTGCGCCGAGTCGCGGAGCTGCGGAGCGGTCACCGACGGGCAGTGCTCGGGCGGCGCCACCGCCACGAACGCGAAGGACAGCGCGACCGCAAGCGCGATGCCGGCCCTCCACAGGCGCTTCGCAATCACTGTTCGCTCGCGGCCACGGGAGCGGGCATCATCTCGCGGCCCGCGCGACGCGCGCGGCGCACCGAGGGAAGGAGGAGCGCCGGCAGCGCGAACCAGGCGGTCAGGGGCAGGCGGCTGAGCGTGAGCGCGACGGCCGGCCACCCCCGTAGCACGGTGCCGTCGCGGTCCCTGACCTCCACCTCCGAGCCGGCCGGCCCAGGCCTGACCCGGAAGCGCGCCAGCCAGTCAAGCGCGCCAACGGCCGTGCCCAGGCGCCGGTGGCGGGCCGGGTCGAAGCGAAGCACCCGGTCCCGGGTGGAGGGAGCGGCCCAGACCACGAGCACCGCGATGCCCAGCAGCGAGAAGACCTGCACCGACGCGGACGTCTCGATGCTGAGGTGGAAGACGACCGCGACCCAGACGGCCGCGTAGCGCGTTCCGCGCCACCAGAGCCCGAGTGCGATGAACAGCTCGGTGAGCACGATGAGCTTCGCCGCGGCGACGTGGAAGCCCTGGTCGGTCAGCACCGTGATCGCCCAGTCCGGCAGCGGCCACGCCTCGAGGTCGTCGCGAGCCCGCACGACGCGCTGCCAGGTGACGGTGCCGCCGAACCAATCGGGGTCGACGAGCTTCGAGAGGCCCGACGCGCCGTAGATCGCTGCGCATTCGAACCGCAGCAGCCAGAGCGGCCAGCCCGGCGCTGACGTGCCTAGCGCCGGTCGTCCTCGGCGGCGCCGGATCCACGCGTCGATGGACAGCTCGCGCCCGCACGGAGCCACCGCCAGGAGCCCAAGGACGATGATGAGGTAGGCGCGGTTGTTGTGGAAGTGGGTGGTGGAGAGGAAGACGTTGTAGGTGACGAGCGCGAACGTGGCCGCCGTCGCGACGCGGGTGAGGAAGCCGACCGACATCGCGACCGCCGACACGGCCGCGAGCCACAGCAGCCCGACGTACACCGCCTCGGGAAGCTCGGGATACCAGTTCGCGTACGGCTCGTAGAAGGCGTCCCTGTACGTCTCGCCGCCCGACGCGTCGGCGAGGAACGGCTGCAGGTGAAGGAGCACGATGGGGCCGGCGAGCACGCGAAGCAGCGCCAGGGCTCGCAGGCTGACCGCGCGGCCGAGCAGGTCGTCGAGCCTCCCAAGCGCGCTCATCCCACGCCCTCGCGCTCGTCGCTCCGCATGACCTGGACCTCCGGCGGGTCGTCGTTGTGCCAGGAGGTGACGGTTGCCTCCAGATACCTGGTCTGGCCATCGCGGGGGGTGTTGTCGGCGACCCAGTCGAGGGCGGACTCGAGGAACGCGAGCTGGTTGTCGAGGCCAGCGTCGGCGTGTTGGCGCACCCCCGGGTAGCTGAGTCCCCGGTCCTGTACCAGCCGCTCCCAGCGATATCCCGCCCACGGTGAATCGATCGGGACGCGCTGGCCGTCGGCGGTCACCCTGACGATGTCGGCGCTCCAGGTGCTCGACTCGGGGAACATCTGGAAGGCGAACTCCTTGTGGTCTGCCCAGTAGCCCCGCGCCGCCAGCACGACCTGGAGGCCGACGACGGCGAGGACCACCACCCGGCGCGCGACGATCCTGACCCTCGGCGTCACGCGGCAACGATGACATCGACGGCGGCTTGCCGCTTGCAACGCTGTCGGCCGTGTACTTCGAGCTCGACACGTCGCTGCTCGATGCCGCCCAGGCGCTCTGCGTCGCGCTCCCGGCGGCGGGATTGCCGCTGGTGCTGCGGCGATTCGGAGGCCGGGGCTGGTCCCTCGTCGCGCCCCTGTCGGTCGTCGCGACGGTCGTGGCGATCACCGTCGCGGCCGAGAGCGCCGAGGCCCTGACCTGGATCGCGCTGGTGCTGGTGCCGCCGGGGTGCGCGCTCGCGCTCGGCTGGGCGGCGCACGGGGCGCGGCCCTGGATGGCGGCCCTGGTCGTTCCGATGCTTGCCGCGGCCATCGTTGCGCCCGACGACCCGGCCGGGCGCGTCGGCAGGCTTGCCCTGATCGTCGGCTCCTGCGTGACGGTCGGGCGGCTGCTCGCCGGCGCCACTCCGCTCGTGCTCCTCAAGGCCGGCGTCCTCGCGATGGCCACGATCGACGCCGTCTTCATTTTCGGCGACTTCTTCGCCGAGCAGAACGCGCAGTTCAACGCGGCGGCCCCCGCTGGTCTCCCGCGGCTTCAGGTCGCCGAGATCGGGGACGTCTCGACCGACTACGGCGACTTCTTCGTCGCCGGGCTCGTCGGCGGGATCCTCGCCGTCGAGCGGCGGCCGCAGGTGCTCGCCGCGCTCGCGACGTTCGTCGTTGCGCTGGCGTTCAACCAGCTCCTCCTGGTGGTGGACTCGCTCCCGGGCACGGTGCCGCCGGCGCTCGTGTTGGTTGCGGTCGAGATCGGCATCATCCGCCGCATGACCGACGCGCCGCGGCAGTGGCCCGTGCTCTACGACGAGGACTGCGGGTTCTGCAGGTGGTCCCTCGACAAGATCCTGCTCTGGGACCGCCGCAAGGCCCTGCGCCCGGTTGCGATCCAGAGCGCCGAGGGCGAGCGGCTGCTGGTGGCCGTCCCGCCGGAGCGCCGCCTCGATTCGTGGCACCTGGTGCTCCCGTCGGGGGAGGTTCGATCGGCGGGGGCTGCGGCCGAGCCGCTGGCGCGCCTGCTGCCCGGAGGAGGGCCGCTCGCGTTCCTGTTCGCCCGGTTCCCCGGAGTCACGCAGCGGGCGTACACCTGGGTCGCGGAGCATCGCGACGGCATCTCCCGGCTGCTTCGGATCGACTCGTCCTGCACGGTGCGCCGGACGGAGTAGCTGGCAGAGGCGCGCTATTCGGGCAGCAGACCGTCGCGGTAGCGCGTCGGCCGGGGCGCTTCGAACCGGCGGTACGCGAGCTCGTGGTCCTGCGTCTCCTCGGGCGCGCTCGCGTTGTGGCGAGCCGCGGCCTCGTCGGTGCAATAGAAGCCCCATGGCCCGTCCTTCTGGAACTGCCGCGAGCTGACGCACAGGAGGACGCACGGGCCGTCGCCGGCTCCGACGAAGGCGTGTCGCGTCTCGGGCGGGCAGTGAACGAAGTCCCACTGCTTCAGCGGACGCTCCAGCCCCTCGACGATCAGCAGCGCCTCGCCCGCGAGGACGAGGAAGTCCTCCTGCTCGGTCTCCCAGTGGTAGGTGTCGGTCGGCTTCCCCGGAGGCACGACGCGGATCGCCATCCCGAGCATCGGGAAGAACGTCTCCGCCTCGTACTCGTCGTAACCGGTAAGCGGCAGGCTGTGTCCCCGCCCCGGATTGTCGAACCAGCGCGCGTCGCGGGCGTTCATGACGAACCAGCCCGTGCTCGCCGGGACGAGCCCCGCCTCGGTCTCCTGAAGCTCCGCTTCGGGAACCACGGTCGGGAGGATACGCGCGGAGCGGCTCAGCCCGGCGGCCGGACGAACGCGACGTCGACCAGCCCCTCGATGCCGCGCAGCTCGACCCGGTCCCGCTCCCTGACGATGCTGCCGTCCAGGTCCGAGGCGGCGGGCTCGGCGACCGCGATCGTGCTCGGCGGGGCCGCCGTCGTCAGACGCTGCGCGAGGTTGACCACCGGCCCGAAGTAGTCGCCCGCGCGACGCACGACCGGGCCGCGCGCCAGCCCGGCACGGGCCTGCAGCGGGAGTGCCTCCTCGAGCGCGGCGATCGACTCGAGCGCCGCGTCGGTCACCTCGGCGACGTCGCGGCCAACCAGGAACGCGCCGTCGCCGACGTACTTCACGGTCCAGACCTCACGGCCAAGCTCGGCCGCCCGCCCGGCCTCGTAGAGCGCGTCGACCATGAGCCGCATCGACGACCGGTCGGCTGTCGCCAGCCACGGCGTCGAGTGGCAGAGGTCGACGAGGGCAACGACACGATCCGGTTGATCCTGCTCGCTCAGGCTCTCGGCGCTGAGTGCGTCGCGCAGGGCCTCCCGGAGCATGGCGGTGTGGAGCGCCGCGAACACGTCGTGCACGCTCGGCAGGGTCTCGCCCAGCATGTGATCGAGCTGCGCCGCCCGCTCCCCCGCGGGAATCTCGCGGAGCAGCCTGCGGAAGTTGTCGGCCTCGGCTCCCACGATCCGCCCGAGGCCGCGCGCGTAGGCCTGGGCGACCGGCAGGAGGCTCTCGGCGGCGAAGCCGGCGCGGAGGGAGGCGGCGATGGCCTCCACGACCAGGCGGTCGGCCGGGTCGGGGCGGCTGGGATCGAGACCCGCGAACAGCAGGGTGCGCTGCAGCTCCGGCGGCAGATCGGGCCGCACCTCACCGTCGGGGAGCGGGAAGCGCCGGTCGAGGACCGCCTTGATCTCGGGGCTGAGAGTGATTGACGCACTCTCCCAGACCGACGGGCCGCCGGCCATCGTTTGCATCCTCGAATATCCTTCAGGGCGTATGCGGGGGATCGGCAAGGACGTCAGACCGCTGAGGCTGGGCGTCCCGGTCGCTTGGCTCGGGGTCGCAGCCGGTCTCGTGCTCGGCACGGGGGCCTCGGCGGGCGCCCAGGTGGACGGTGCCGACGGGGGCGAACGGAGCTACGTCGTCCTCTATCGCGGCGGGGTCGCCGACCCCGGTGACGCGACCGCCGCGCGCGTGGCCCGGCTCGGCTTCGAGACCGAGCATCGGTACTCGGGCGCGATCAAGGGCTTCTCGGCCGACCTGACCGGCGAACAGGTGGACCAGCTCGAGGCGGATCCCGCGGTTGCCCTGGTGGACGAGAACCGTCCCGTCAGCGCCGCCGGGTGGGTGCCGCCGGCCGCGGGCGAGCCGCTGCCCCCGCCAGGGATCCGGCGGGTGCTGGCCGCGCAGGGCGGCCAGTACGTCCGCGGCGCCAGCACGACCAGCGTCGCGGTGCTGGACACCGGGATCAACCTCGGGCACCCCGATCTCAACGCCATCAACGGCAAGGACTGCATTCAGGGCGACGGGAGATCGGACGACGACCACGGACACGGCACCCATGTCGCCGGCACCATCGCCGCCTTAAACAACGGCTTCGGGGTGGTGGGTGTGGCGCCGGGCACGGAGCTGATCGCGGTGAAGGTTCTCAACTGGGGAGGCTCCGCCGGCACCGAGAACATCGTGTGCGGGATCAACTGGATCACGAACCACGCCGACGACCTGAACATCGGCGTCGCGAACATGAGCATCCAGGGCCCGGCCCCTCCGGTGGGGACCTGCGCGACGACCACCGACGCGATGCACAAGGCGATCTGCCGGTCGGTGCGTCGCTCGAGCATCGACTACGTGGTCGCGGCGGGGAATGACGGCGGCATGTTCGAATACAGCACGTGGTCGGTGCACCCGGCTGCGTTCCCTCAGGTCCTCACGGTGACGGCGATGGCCGACACCGACGGCCGGCCCGGCACCCTTGGCCCCCCGACGGACTGCGGCTGGGAGGAGACCGACGACGAGGACGCGACCTTCTCGAACCACGGTTGGGGCGACGCGAGCCTGTCGCGCACGGTCGCCGCCCCGGGCGTCTGCATCAGGTCGACGTGGCTCGGCGGGCCGACGGAGCCGGACTACAAGACGATCTCCGGCACGAGCATGGCCGCGCCGCACGTCGCCGGCCAGGTTGCGCTGTGCAACGGAGAGGTCGGCCACGTGCCCGGGCCCTGCGCGGGCAAGACGTCAACGCAGGCGGCCCGGTACATGCGCAACCTCGCGACCAACTACACCGCCGCCCACCTCGACTTCGGGTTTCTGCACGACCCGTTCCACGAGCCGCGCTGGCCGGTCAACTACGGGCCGCTCTCCAGGACGCCGCCCCCGCAGGCGATCGTCCCGTAGCTCGCGCTCAGTCCGGGTACTCGTCCTTCCGCCAGATGCGGAACATGTCCTGAGGCTCCTTCGGCGTCCGCTCCTGCAGGAACGCGTGGTACGGCGCGACGAACGGGTCGGGCGCCATGACCGTGTAGGTGTGGTAGACGACCCCGTCCTCGAGCGCGAAGGCGATCCAGCTCGGCCCCTCGCGCAGGCCGTCCTTCAGGTCGGCCCCGACCATCTCGGACCACTCCTGGAGCCAGTCGGGCGGCGAGGCGATCATCTCCTGCACCTCCGGGATCTCCATCGCCTGCTCCTCGGTCAACGCGAGGCCGAAGTCCCAGGGGAAGTCGGTGTCGTGGGTCGACACGTACGGGAACTCCCAGCCTATCCGCTCCTTGTACGCGGTGAGCCGGTCGATCGGCGCCCGCGAGAAGCAGATCAGCGTGACGTCCTTGTGGCCGAGGTGGATCCGGGTTCCATCGAGCTCGTCCGCCAGGCTGGTGCAGCCCGGGCAGGCCCCAACCGCGTAGTCGGGCCCGTACATGACGTTGTAGGCGAGCAGCTGCGAGCGTCCCTCGAACAGCTCGACGAGCGTCTTCTTCCCGTCCTGGGTCTCGAACACGTACTCCTTCTCGACCGGAACCCAGGGGAGCTCCCGCCGCTTCTTCATGGCCTCCTCGTTGCGCTCCGCCACCTCGGCCTCGAGCTTCGCGAGCTCGTCCCGCGCCGCCTGCCACTCCTCGCGCGTGCCCGTCCGGTGCTTGGTGTCCTGCGTCTCCGCCATCTCGCTTCGCCTCCTCGCTGCGATTTCTTCAGGACTTCTCGTTGTACAACATCACCCAGGGGACCGTGCGGGCGGCCCGAACTCATCGAATCCTACGGTTCCGTAGCATTTGCTATGCTGCCGCCATGGCAGCCGCGGTCGAGCCGCACGAGGACTACGGGTTCTTCGGCCCGGACTCCGTTACCTGGCGCGTCTGGACGTATCCGACATCGCTGACGATCGGGTTTCAGCGCTCGGTAGTGGTCGAGGAGCTCGACCCGTTCCTGCTCGCCGCGGTCGAACAGACGAACAAGGTCCGCTACCAGCCGCGCATTCGCTACGACCGGACGCTGCGCTATTTCGCCACGATCGCCTTCGGCGACACCCGCTCGGCGATCAAGGCCTCGGAGATCCTCGTCAAGGTCCACGCGAAGGCGGTGGGGATCGAGCCGATCAGCGGCCGGACATTCGACGCCAACGACCCGGATTCGCAGCTCTGGATCCACCTCACCGCCTGGCACTCGATCCTGTACGCGTACGAGCGTTACGGCCCGGGCAGGCTCAGTCCCGAGGACGAGGCGCGCTACTGGGAGGAATGCGCCGTCGCCGCCGAGCTGCAGACCTGCGATCCGCACGACGTGCCGCGCTCGCGCGAGGGAATCCGGGAGTACTTCGAGCGCGAGCGGCCGCGGCTGGCGGCGTCCGAGGCGGCGCAGGCGATGATGGACCACCTGCTGAACGCCGAGGTCATGTTCCCGACGCTGCCGTGGATCGCGCGGCCGGGTGCCTGGGTCGTGAACCAGGTCCTGCGGCGGGCGACGATCGCGACCATGCCGCGCTGGATGCGGAAGCTCGCGGGCCTGCGCCAGCCCGCGATCGTCGATGCGCTCATCCGCCCGCTGATGCGAGTGGCGTTCGCCCTGGTCGCCCTCAACTCCCGGGTGGCGGTTGAGCTGCTCGGCTTCATCTCGCCGGCGACGAAGCCGGTGGCTGAGCCGGTCCTGCGCGGTGTCCCGCCGCGCCGGCCCGAGACGCTCAGCCCGGGCGAGGCCCGCGAGCGGTACGGCGCCGAGGCGCCGCTCGAGCTCTACGCACGGTTGCGGATGCCGCGCGATCCGGCCGCAGCCTAGAGGCCTGGTCGTACGTCAGGTCTTGCGGAAGCACAGCCAGACCTGTCTGTTCAGAGGCCGCCGGCTCAGCTCCTCGGCCTCGAGGCCGAGGTCGTCGGCGAGCTTGCGGATGTGTCCGAACGAGTATGTGACCGTCTGCAGCCACTGCCGGTCGTCGTTGGCGAGCTCATCGCCGAGCGTCGCCTTTCGCGGCGCGTACGTGCCTTGGCTACGCCAGTAGGACGCCAGGAGCAGTCCCTCGTCTGACGAGTTGTCACGAAACGAGGTCAGCGAATCGCTCAGCAGCCCGGGGGTCATGTGCGTGAAGACCGAGCGGGCGATGACGAAGTCGAACGTCGTCTCGAAGACGCCCATGTCGCAGTCTTCGTTGTCTGCGAACCGAGGCTTCTTGAACGCGATCAGCTCGGGCGTAAGAGCCACGCGCTTGCCGGCCTCGACACGTGAAGAGTCGGGCTCGATTCCGTGATAGCGGCCCGGGTCCAGAAAGCGAACCAGCCAGTAGCCGACCCGCAGCGGTCCGCAGCCAAAGTCCAGGAGGTTGTGGGCCGGGGCCAGTCCCCGTTCGACCAGCGTCAACAGCGCATCGCGACCGACCGCCTCGAACGACTGCCGCGGGCCACCGACGAAGCCCCCCGCCTCGGCGGCGAGGTCCCGTGCCAGCCGGTCGAAGAAGGCCGTTTGCGACACCGTCAGTCGTACTCGTAGAAGCCGCGCCCGGTCTTGCGCCCGTGCTGGCCGGAGACCACCATACGCTTCAGCAGCGGCGGCGGCGCGTACTCGGGGCGCTTGAACTCCTCGTAGAGCGAGTCGCAGACGGCGTAGAGGACGTCGAGGCCGATGAAGTCGCAGAGCGTCAGCGGCCCCATCGGGTGCCCGCAGCCGAGGCGCATGCCCTCGTCGATCGCCTCCCGCGATGCGAACTCCTCCTCGTACATCCGCACCGCCGCCATCAGGTACGGGACGAGCAGCATGTTCACGATGAAGCCCGAGCGGTCCTTGGTGCGGATCGGCTGCTTCTCGATCGTCCTGGCGAACTCCTCGGCGCGGGCGACGGTGTCGTCCGACGTCTCGAGCCCGACGACGACCTCGACCAGCTTCATCACCGGCACCGGGCTGAAGAAGTGGAGCCCGAGCACGCGGTCGCGCCGCTCGGTCCAGGACGCGAGCTGCGCGATCGGGATCGAGGACGTGTTCGAGGCGATGATCGCCCCCTCGTCGAGGAGTTCGTCGAGGCGCTGGAAGATCGGGCCCTTCACCGCAGGGTCCTCGAACACCGCCTCGACCACGATCTCCGCCGCCGCGAGGGCCTCGAACTCGGTCGTCGGCTCGATCCGCCCGACGAGCGCGTCCGCGTCGGCCGCCGGGAGCTTGCCCGCCTCGACCGCCCGGCCCACGGACTTCTCGATCCGCTCGTGCGAGCGTTCGAGCGCCGCCGCCTCGGGCTCGTAAAGCGTCACGCCGATGCCCGCCCGGGCGGCAGCCTCCGCGATCCCGGAGCCCATGAACCCTGCACCGACCACACCGAGTCTCATCGCCGTCATGGCTGTATCTGACCACACGCTCCGAGCACGCGGCGGTCACATCCGCGCGTCCCCTCTCGTCGCGCGCGACTCGTGCCACCCTTCATGGTGGATGAGTCGAGCCCCGACGGCATTCCGAAGACTGGGCGCGGTGGCCCTCGCGGGCGTCGCGGCATTCGCCCTCCTCGTCGCGGGCGAGGACCGGCGGGCCGTCGCTCGCGGTCTGACCGCGCCGCCGCCCAACGCGATCTTCGACTACCAGATCGGCGGCCACTACCCGTTGCCGGACGGCGTCACGGTCGTGTCCCGCGACTGGTTCGCCAGCCCGGCAGCCGCGGACCCGGTCTATTCGATCTGTTACGTGAACGCCTTCCAGACCCAGGCGGACGAGCCCGGCGTCGATCGGCCCGACGAGCACTCGAACTGGCCCCGGCGCCTGGTCCTCGAGCGGCTCGGCGACGACCCGAACTGGGGCGGCGAGTACCTGATCGACATCAGCACGGCGAAGAAGCGCAAGCGGGCCGCGCGCTGGGTGGCGCCGATGACCGACGAGTGCGCGGCCAAGGGCTACGAGGCGGTGGAGTACGACAACCTGGACTCCTGGACGCGCTTCGACGGGACCCCGCTCGAGCGCAGGGTGCCGTTCGGCAAGGCGGATGCCCTGGCCTTCGCCGAGCGCCTCGCCCGGCGCTCCCATGCGGACGGCCTCGCGGTCGGCCAGAAGAACACCGCCGACGTGACCGTGCGGCAGGCGCGCGAGGCGGGCTTCGACTACGCGATCGCCGAGGAGTGCGCCCGCTACCACGAGTGCGGCCGCTACCGCCACGTGCACGGCGACGAGGTGATCGTCGTCGAGTACAGGCGCAGGGACTTCGACGCCGCGTGCGACACCGTTGGCGACTCGCTCACGGTCGTGCTCCGCGACCGGCTGGTGAGCAGGCCGGGGTCGCCGCGCTACGTCTACGACGCCTGCTGATCGCGCAGGCCCAGGCTGACGACATCCGCGGCGCTTCGCAGCAGCGCGGCGAGCTCGCGCTCCGAGCGCCGCAGATCGTCGGGGCGCCAGGCGAGGCTGATCATCCCGTTGAAGCTCGCCCACAGGAACGTCGCCGTCTCGCGCGCGTCGACGGGCCGGAGGCTGCCGTCGGCGATGCCGCGCTCGATCGCGTCCACCATGCGGGCGTTCTGCTCGTCGACGCGGCGCGCCATGCGCTGAGCGGTCTGCTCGGCCGCGGGGTAGTTGCCGGCCGGGGCGGGGAAGGCGAGCATGCGGAAGTACTCCGGGTGGTCGAGATAGAAGCGCAGGTACTGCTCGGCGGCCGCCTCGAGCTGCTCGATCGGCGAGCGGTCAGGGGTGTAGGCGCGATCCATGTACTCGCGATCGACGTCGAGGGCGCGGTCGACGACAGCGGCGTGCAGCGCGGCCTTGGAGCCGAAGTTGTTGTAGATCGAGCCGACCGCGACGCCGGCCCGCTCGCCGATCTCGTCGAGCGTCACCTCCGCCGGCGAGCGCTCGGCGAACAGCTCCTCGGCCGCGCGGAGCAGCGCTTCGATCGTTCGCTGTCGGCGCGGGTCCAGCGCGTCGGGGTCGTCGGGTGGGGCGGTCACTCTTGGAATCGTTGCAAGAGTCGCGGCGGTGTGTTACCTTGGGGCGACTCTTGCAAGCGTTACAAGACACGCCCCAGCGGTCGATGCGGGCGCTCGCCTGGTTCCGGATCGCCCTCGGCGCCTTCGCGTGGTTCGCGCCGCGCACCATGAACCGGATCTTCGGCCTGCCGCGGACCGACGACTCGGCGGCGCTGATCTACATGAACCGGGTCTTCGGAGTCCGCGCGGTCTCGCTCGGGACCGGGTATCTGGCGTCGAGCGGCGAGGCGCGCGAGCTGTGGCATCGCCTCTGGCTGCTCTGCGACTCGGCCGACACTGCGATGGGCGCGATGATGGTCGCGCGCGGCGAGCTCAACGGCATGACCGCGGTCCAGGCGCTGGCGATCACCGCGGGCGCGACGGCGATCGACGTCGCCGCGATGACCGATTGACACTCCCACGAAAGGACCCGCGATGCAGCAGACCGAGCAGTTGACGACGGAGGCGCTCGCCCAGCGCTACGGCGATGCCTGGAACGAGCACGATCTCGAGGCGATCCTGGCGATGCAGGGCGAGGACATGGTGTTCCAGCTCCATGCCGAGGGCTTCGAGGCGGCGGTTGGCCCGGACGCCTGCCGCGCCCAGTTCGCGTACTTCTTCGACGCGTGGAAGGACATGTGGTTCGCGGAGCGCTCGCTGCGCGTCCAGGGCGAGCTGATCGTCCACGAGTTCCGCTTCACGGCGGAGCTGGTCAAGCCGTTCCCGCTCCTCGGCGAGATCGTCGAGCCGGCGGGCCGCTCGGTGGATGTGGACGGCGTGGACGTGATCACCGCTCGCGACGGCCTGATCCGCTCGAAGCACACGTACATGGACACGCTGGCGATGCGCCGCCAGCTCGACGCGTAGAGCGACGAGCCCGGATGACGATCGAGCCGGCCGAGTTCGTCGAGCGGTTCGAGCGCGCCTGGGCCGGGGACGGGGTGGGCGCCCTTGCCGAGCTCTGGTCCGATGACATCGAGCTCCACCAGCCGATGCTGGGCTCGCTCCGTGGGCGCGAGGAGTGCTGGAAGGCGTTCAGCAGGGTGTTCGTGCTCTCGCCCGACCTCACGACCGAGGTCCACGACTGGTCGGGTGACCTCGATTCCCTCTACGTCGCGTTCACCTTTCACGCGACGTTCGGCGGCGCGAGGCTCGAGTGGCCGGCGGTCGACCGGTTCCGGGTCTCAGACGACGGGCTGATCGTGCGGCGCGACTCGTACTGGGATCTCTCGGCTGTGATGCGGATGATGGCGCGGCATCCGCGCGGCTGGCCGCGCATGGTCCGGTCGGGGCTGATCCCGCGGCGCCCGGACGCGCCGCCCTGGCCGTGAGCGCGGCTACTCGTCGGTCAGCCGGCCGTGGAGCTCGCCGCGCAGGGTCGCGATCTCGGTCACGGCCGACGTGACGTAGACCCGGCGCCAGGCGTCCAGTTCCCAGTCGAGGTCGTCGATGTAGGAGTCGATCGTCGCGACGCCCGTGGCCTCGGCCAGAGCGCGCTCGGCCTCGAGCTCGATCACGTGCTCGCGGGCGGACGCCGCCGAAACCGTGAGGACCTGAAACTGACCGTCGAACATGCCACAAGCGTCCCAGTCGGGGCCGGCCGGGGAAAGGGGGCAGGCACGCGTGTCGCGGTTCGGTTATCCCCCGGACGCGGGCAAGAAAAAGGGCCCGCCGGGAATCCCGGCGGGCCCTCCACGCAAAGGCTGCTTAGACCGTCTGGACGTTGATCGCCCGCGGGCCCTTCTCGCTCGCCTCGGTGTCGAAGGTGACCTTGTCACCCTCGTTCACGGAGCGAAAGCCGTCGCCGGCGATCGCGCTCTGGTGCACGAAGAGGTCCTTCGAACCATCGTCGGGGCTGATGAATCCGAAGCCCTTCTCGTCGTTGAACCATTTGACTGTTCCGCTTCCCATCTGTCCTTCTTCCTGTGCTGCGAACGACTCGGACCGATGATGAAACGAGACACGCCGCGACACTTGCTGCGGGCCCTTTGCCCGCGTATTACGACGCTGACGGTAACAGCATCGCCGAAACAGGGTTGCGCGGTATGCGAACATATGTTCGTGTACGACGATGCCACGATCCTGCACGCCGACGTGGATTCGTTCTTCGCCTCGGTCGAGCAGCGCGACGACCCGGCGCTTCGCAACCGCCCGGTGATCGTCGGCCCGGGGGTCGTGATGGCGGCCAGCTACGAGGCGCGGGCCCGCGGTGTGCGCTCGGCGATGGGCGCCGCGCAGGCGCGGCGGCTGTGCCCCGACGCCGTCTTCGTGCCCCCGCGTTTCACCGCCTACGTCGCCGCCGGCCGCGCGCTGTTCGAGGTGTTCCGGGAGGCGGCGCCGCTGGTGGAGGGGCTCTCGATGGAGGAGGCGTTCCTCGACGTCCGCGGCCTCGGGCGGATCTCGGGATCGCCGCTGGCGATCGCGGTCCGGCTGCGCCGCGACGTCCGCGAGCGGGTGGGATTGCCGCTCACGGTCGGGATCGCCGGCACGAAGGCCCTCGCGAAGGTGGCGAGCGGGGTCGCCAAGCCGGACGGCCTCCTCCTGGTGCGGCCCGGGCGCGAACTCGCATTCCTGCGTCCGCTGCCGGTGCGCAGGCTCTGGGGCGTGGGGGTCAGCACCGCGGCGAAGCTCTCCGACTACCGGATCACGACCGTCGGCGACCTCGCCCGGCTGACCGAGGAGGAGCTGGTCGCGATTCTCGGGCGCGCATCCGGCCGCAGCGTTCACGCGCTCGCCCGCGCACGCGATCCGCGGCGGGTCCGGACGCGACGCCGCCGCCGCTCGGTCGGCTCACAGAGCGCGCTCGGCCGCCGCCCGCGATCGCCAGACGAGATCGACGTCGTCCTCGTCTCGCTGGTCGACCGGGTGACCCGGCGGATGCGGGCCGCCGGGCACGCGGGGCGCACGGTGATCCTCCGGCTGCGGTTCGGCGACTTCTCGCGAGCCACGCGGTCGCGGACCCTGCACCACGCGACGGCGGCGACCGGCCCGATTCTCGCGACGGCGCGCGCTCTGCTCGGCGCGGCCAGGCCGATGATCGAGCGCCGCGGCATCACCCTGCTCGGGGTGACCGTCGCCAACCTGGCCGGCGAGCGGGGTGGCGTGCAGCTCGAACTCCCGCTCGACTCGCGCCGCAGCGCGCTCGACGTCGCGCTCGACGAGGTCCGGGAGCGATTCGGCGCGACCGCGCTGATTCGAGCCTCGCTGCTCGAGCGCGGGGAGCGTTTTGCGCCGAGCCTGTTGCCCGGCGAGCGGCCCTAGATCGCTAGCCGGTCTCGAACCCGGCCAGCGTCGCGTGGACGAGGTCGCCGATCGCGTCCAGGTCGTAGCCGCCCTCCTGGACGAGCACCGTCGGCAGGCCCAGCGCGCCGAGCCTCCGCCCGGCGCCACGAAAGCCGTCGGCGCTGACCTGGAGTGGGCTCTCCGGGTCGCCGCCGGCGGCGTCCACCCCGAGGGCGACGACCAGCGCCCGCGCGCCACCCTCACGCGCCCAGTCGGCGAGCGCCGCGACCGCCTCGAGCCAGTGCTCGTCGCCGGAGCCGGGCGGCAGCGGCAGGTTGCGGTTGGCGCCCTCGCCGGAGCCGGCGCCGGACTCGGCGGCGAAGCCGAGGAAATGGGGAAACCAGCCGGCGCCGGGGTCAACGTGGGCCGAGGCGACGAGCAGGCCCGGGTCGCGATAGAAGATCTCCTGGGTCCCGTTGCCGTGGTGGGCGTCGATATCGATCACGGCCACCGGTGAGCCGAGCGCGTCCTGGAGATGCGCGGCCGCAGCGGCCGTGTTGTTGAGATAGCACGAGCCGCCAAACGCGGCGCGGGTCGCGTGGTGGCCGGGGGGCCTGCACAGCGCGTAGGCGGCGCGCTCGCCGGCGAGCACCAGGTCGGCCGCGGTGATCGCGGCGTCGACCGCGGCCCGGGCCGCCCTCCAGGTGCCGGGCCCGATCAGCGTCATCGTGTCGTAGGCGAAGCTGCCGGCTCGCGCGGAGGCGGCCGCCGGGACCGCCGGTTCGAGGCCGGCGAGCAGGCCGGGGTGTGGGAAGACGTAGGGCACGACGCGGTCCTGCCCCGGGTCGTCCGTCAGCCCGGCCGCCTCCCACTCGTCCCACGCCCCGGCCAGGTACTCGAGCAGCGCCGCGTCGTGGACGCGCAGCACGGCGTCGTCCGGAGCCGCCTCCGCGTCGACGAACCGCGCGCCCTCGGCCTTCAGTGCCGCGCGGATCCGGTCGGCGCGCTCGGGCAACTCGGTGCCGGGCGTCCGGACGCCGACCCAGACCTCGCCGCCCGGCTCGTGCAGCCGGTGCAGGTCGCTCCAGACGATTGGCATCGCGAGACCCACGGCGGAGCCGTCTTACCACAGCCGCCGGCCCTCCCTGAACGCTCGTACGGAACGGAGTAACGCTCCCGGCAAGTTTGGCCGGGTTTGGCCATTGACTCGGGACTGCCGGTCGGCGTAGGTTCCTAACGACCGTTCATGAAGGAAGACTCCACGGTCGAATTCGCGCAGCAGCTGGGGGCCGACAGGGTGCTCGACCCACCCGACGCCCTGCCCCAGCCGGCTGTGCGAGTTGACGCCTCGGCCCCGTGCCGGCCGTACGAGATCGAGGTCGCGGTCGAGCGGCTCTGCCTCGACTCCACCTCGCACCGCCAGATCCACACCGCGGCCGGCGGCGATGCGGATGCCATGGCCGATCGCATCCTCGAGATCGTCGCCGCGCGCGGCAAGATGCACAACCCGGAGACCGACTCGGGCGGGGTCCTGGTCGGAACCGTTTCGGCCGTCGGCGAGCGGGTCTCGTCCAAACCCGCCGCCGGCGAGCGCATCGTGACGCTCGGATCGCTCACGCTGACGCCGCTCCGCCTGGAGCGAGTGACGCATCTCGACCCGGACTCGGCGCAGGTGGACGTGTCCGGAGCCGCTTACATCGCAGGTCGTGCGCCGTGGGCTCCGATGCCGGACGACCTGCCGCCGGCCGCGGCGCTCGACGTCTTCGACGTGTGCGCGGCCGCCTCCCACGTCCGGGAGCTGGCCGCGGGGGCGCGCACGGTTTGCGTGCTCGGCGCCGGCCACGCCGGCAAGCTCGCACTGGCGGCCGCTCGCGACTCCGCGCCGGACGCGGCGCTGGTGGTCGTCGACGTCGACCGTGCCGCGGTCGAGAGGGCAACCGCTCTGGGGCTCGCCGACATCGGCGTCGCGACCGACCTGCGGGATCCCGTCGCCGCGCACGAGGCGACCCGCGCCGCCGGAGCCGGCCCGGCCGACCTGACCGTCGTGGTCGTGAACGCGACCGGCTGCGAGCCCGCGGCCATCCTGCTGACCGCGGACGACGGGACGTGCCTGTTCTTCTCGATGGCCACGAGCTTCTCGGCGGTGGCGCTGACCTCGGACGGCCTCTCCTCGAGCGCCCGGATGGTGGTCGGCACCGGCTACTCGCCAGACCGCGGCGCCTACGCCCTGGAGCTGGTGCGGGGCTCGCCGGCCCTGGCCGAGGCGCTGGGCGCGACGAACGGAGCGCCCGCGTGATCCGGCACCCGGTCCAGACCCGCTGGGGCGACCTCGACGCGCTCGGGCACGTGGGGCACACGGCCGTGTTCCTCTACCTGGAGGCTGGGCGCGACGCCTTCCTGAAGAGCCACGGCATCGCCCGCGACGAGTACGTGGTGGGGCGCTGCGCCGTCACGTTCCAGCGCGAGATCAGCCCGGCCCTCGAGGAGGTGACCGTCGAGTGCGCCGCGCGCGAGCTGGGCGGTTCCAGCATCACCACCGGCGAGCGGATCCTGGACGACGCGGACGAGGTGTTGGTGGAGGCGGAGTTCGGGATCGTCCTCTGGGACTCGGCGGCCCGGAAATCCAGGCCGATCACGGACGACGAGCGGGAATCACTGACGGAGGTCTCCCAATGACTTGGAACAGCAATCCGGTCGTGCTGACGGTCGCGGTGACCGGCGCCGACGTGTTCCGCGTGAACAACCCGAACATCCCGTACACGACGGAGGAGATCGCGAACTCCTCGATCGAGGCGGCCGGAGCGGGGGCGACCGTCGTGCACCTGCACGTGCGCGAGGACGACGGCACCCCGAGCGGGCGACCGGAGCTGTTCGTGGACGTGATCGACCGGATCCGCGCCGGCTCGGAGCTGCTGACGATGGTCTCGACCGGCGGCGCCAACGACATGACGATCGAGGAACGAACGACCGGGCTCGAGGCGAAGCCCGACATCTCGGGCGTCGAGTCGGGCTCGATGAACTTCGGCGACGAGACGTTCATCACCCCGCCGCCCGCCGGGCGGGGCATCGTGGCCCGCGCGACCGAGGCCGGGATCGCGCTCGAGGTCGAGGCGTTCGACGTGGGCCATGTAATCAGCGCGGTGCGCTGGCTCGACGAGGGAATCCTCGAACCGCCGATGCGGATCAACCTCGTCTTCGGCGTGCCCGGCGGGATCGACGCGTCGCCGGAGGCGCTCGACGCGATGCTGCGGCCGCTGCCCGAGGGGACGTTCTGGACGGTGACCTGCATCGGGCGCCATCACCAGCGGATGCTGGGCCTGGCCCTGCTCAAGGGCGCGCCCGGAATCCGCACCGGCCTCGAGGACGTCGCCTACATCTCGAAGGGCGTGCACGCGGCGTCGAACGCGGCCCTCGTGGAGATGGCCGTCGGGCTGGCGGGACGCTGGGGCGCGAGGTCGCGACCCAGGAGCAGACCAAGGAGCTGCTCCACCTTGGCTGATCGCGCCGCAACCGTCCCCGCGCCGCCGGCGGTCGCCGCCGAGCGCGCGGCCCCGAGACACGGGCGGCGATCCATGCCGCGGCGCTCGAGCTATTCGCGCGGCTCGGCTACCACGCCACCTCGATGCGCGCGATCGCGGCCGCCGCCGAGGTCCAGCCGGCCGCGATCTACCACTGGTATCCGTCGAAGGAGGCAATCCTGGTCGGGCTCCAGGACGATTTCATGGAGCGCCTGACCGAGAAGGTCCAAACCGCGATGGCTGCCCACGACCGCCCGGCGCTGAAGCCTCGCCGCCGCGGTTCGCGAGCACGTGGTCTTCCACGGCCTCCACCGCCGGGCGGCGTTCGTGACCGACAGCGAGATCCGCGCGCTCGCCGACGGGCCGCGCGAGGCGCTGATCGCCCAGCGCGACACCTACCAGGCGATCTTCATCGAGCTGATCCGCGACGGGATCCGCGACGGCTCGCTGCGCGCCTCCGACGCCCGGGTGGCCGCCTACGCGATCCTCCTGCAGTGCACCGGGGTCGCGCTGTGGTTCGACCCCGCGGGGCCGCTGACGCTCGACGAGGTGGCCGAGCTACACGTCGAGCTCGTGCTGGGCTCGCTGCGCGCGCCGGCCGAGCTGACCGAAGAGGCGATCGCGGGAGGCCGGCGTGGAGGCTGAGCGCGTGAAGCCCCCGGCGCTCCCCGAGCGCGCCACGATCGCGGTCGTCGCGCCGTCGAGCCCGCCGCAGACCCGCTCGGAGACCGAGCAGGCGACCGAGTACTTCGACCTCGCGCGGGCACGAGGTAGTGCTCGGGCCGAACCACCGCAAGGTCCACGGCTACCTCGCCGGCACCGACGAGGAGCGGGCCGCCGACCTGCAGTGGGCGCTGTCAGAGCCCGGCATCGACATGGTCCACGCGCTCTGTGGCGGCTACGGCGTCGCGCGCCTCCACGACCTGATCGACTGGGAGGCGGTCGGCGATCCGCGAATCGTCTGCGGCTTCAGCGACATCACCGCGCTGCACCTCGCGCTCGCCGCGCACGCCGGCTGGGTCACCTTCTACGGGCCGAACTTCCTGCGCTTCACGCGCAAGCGGAAGGAGCTGACCACCGAGACCGAGGAGTGGTTCCACCGCGCGTTCCAGCCCGAGCCGCTCGGGCGGGTGTTCGAGGATCCGGAGGATCCCTACGTCCTCACCGTCGGCGGCGGCGCGGCCGAGGCACCGCTGGTCGGGGGCTGCCTGACCCTGCTCTGCGCGAGCATCGGCACCCCGTTCGAGGTCGAGACCGATGGCTGCATCCTCGTGATCGAGGACCTGAACACCGAGCCGTATCTGATCGACACCGCGATCAACCACCTGGTGCGGGCGGGCAAGCTCGCGAACGCCGCCGGCTTCGCGTTCGGGACCAACGTCAACCTGAAGAACCAGACCGTGCCGGACGCGCCGGAGTCGAACCTCTCGATCGAGGAGATGCTCGACGAGCTGATCGCGCCGCTGGGCATCCCGGCGATCGCGAACGTCCCGTTCGGGCACGGCAAGCACATGGCGACGATGCCGCTGGGTGTCAGGGCGCCAATCGACGGCGACGCGAAGACGCTCGAGGTGCTCGAGCCGGCGGTGGAGCCACGAAACCAATGAAACGAGAGGGGAGACCATGAGCTCCAGGAGCATCTGGACCAAGCTGGGCGTCGCGGCGGTGGCCGTGGCGATCGCGGCCGCCGCGGTGGCGCTGCCGGCGACGAGCGCAGGAGACGGACTCGGAGAGCACGGCCGGCGACGGCACGGTGCTCCGCGTCGGCTGGGGCCAGGACCCGCAGACGCTCAACCCCTTCGTCGGCCTCGACGAGGAGGACTTCACCGTCTGGGGCCTCACGTGGGACCTCCTCGTCGGCTTCGCCCCGGAGGACCTCTCGCCGACGGCCGGCATCGCCGAGAGCTGGGAGGTCTCCGAGGACCAAAAGACCGTCACCTTCACCCTCGCCGACCGCAACTGGTCCGACGGCGAGCCGATCACCTCGGCGGACGTCAAGTACTCGTTCGAGACGCTCGGTGAGGAGGGCGACCTGTTCGCGGGCTACACCTCGAACGTCACCTCGATCGAGACGCCCGACGACCAGACCGTCGTGATCAAGACGAAGCAGCCGGACGCCCGGATCGTCGGCGGCCTCTTCGTCTACATCCTGCCCGAGCACGTCTGGGGCCAGGAGTCGCTCGATGACATCACCGGCTCGTTCCAGCCCGAGATCCCGATCGTCGGTTGCGGGCCCGTACATCGTCACGGAGTTCGAGCGTGGCCGGATCATCCGGATGGAGCGGAACCCGGAATGGACCGGCCAGGAGCCCGCCTACGACGAGCTCCAGTTCATCAAGTACGGGACCGAGGACGCGGTCGAGCGGGCGCTGCAGCTCGGCGAGATCGACCTCGACCTGGAGGTGCAGCCGGCGACGTTCGAGCGGATGGGCGAGCAGCCGGACATCGAGACCCTGCGTGGCGCCTCGCCGTCGTACACGGAGCTCGCGTTCAACCTGTGCTCCGCGGAGAACTGCCCGGACGCCGAGTTCAACCCGGCGGTGCAGGACAAGACGGTCCGCCAGGCGATCGCCTACTCCCTCGACCTCGAGCGGATCACGGAGATCTCCTCGCTCGGCACGTCGTTCCCGGGCACGGGCATCCTGCCGTCGTACTACCGGTCCTTCTACGAGGTGCCGGAGCAGCTCTACCCGCAGGACGTCGAGCTGCGCAAATCAGATGCTCGACGACGCGGGCTGGGAGGACAACGGCGACGATCCGCGCACCAACGGCGACCAGGAGCTCTCGTTCGACCTCTACGTGCGCTCGGAGTCGCAGTCGGACATCCAGGCGGCGAAGCTCGTCGCCGAGCAGGCGGCCGAGATCGGCGTCGAGTTCAACGTCCAGGTCGTTTGGGTCGGCAAGCTGACCGAGCTGACCGTGCAGAAGGTCGACGGCGTTCCGGCGCCCGCCTTCGACACGTTCATCTGGGGCTGGGGCGGGGATCCGTACGACCCGAGCTTCCTGCTCAGCCTGTTCACGACCGACGAGATCGGCGCGTCTCTCGGACTCGTTCTACTCGAACCCCGAGTACGACCGGCTCTTCGTCGAGCAGGCGGGCGAGTTCGACACCGAGGCCCGCAAGGAGCTCATCCGGAGATGGTCGCGATCACCCAGGAGGACCTGCCGTACATCGTCCTGACGGAGGACCCGAACCTGCAGGCCTACCGCACCGACGCGATCTCAAGTCCGGGCCGGTTTGCCCCGCCGACGACACCGGCGACCTGATCTGCGAGGCGGTCACGTACGGCCGCCTGCTCGGGCTCGAGGCCGCCGAAGGAGCCTCCGGCGACGATGCGGTGGCGGGGGCGGCGCGGCGATCGGGATCATCGCCGCGGTCGTCGTGATCGGCGGCGGCCTCCTGCTGCTGCGCTCGCGCCGGCGACGCGACGCGGAGCCGGTGGAGCTCGAGGAGTAGCCCGGGGCCAGGCCGGAGCGGAGAGGACGGAGATGAGTGGACGCTGGCTCGCCGGCAAGGTCGCGGCGGCGTTGCTGACGCTCGTCTTCGTCCTCGTCTTCAACTTCTTCCTGTTCCGGGTCATGGGCGACCCGACGACGCAGCTCGCCCGGCTGCCCAACTCGACGCCGGAGGAGATCGAGAAGCTGCGGGAGGACTACGGGATCGACAAGCCGATCCTGGGCCAGTTCGCCGACTACGTCGGCGACACCGCCCGCTTCGACCTGGGGATCAGCCAGCGCTCGCGCGAGCCGGTCTGGGACGAGATCAAGAGGGCGCTGCCGTGGACGCTTCTGCTGGTGGGGGTGGGGACGCTCCTGGCCACGCTGATCGGCACCTGGCTGGGGGTGATCGCCGCCACGCGGCGCGGCAAGAAGACGGACCACCGGCTGCTGAACTTCAGCCTGTTCACCTACGCGGCGCCCGAGTACTGGATCGGGATCCTGCTGATCCTGGTCTTCGCCGGTGGATCCCGATCCTGCCCGCGGGCCAGCAGGTGACGCCGGGGGTGGAATTCTCGAGCTGGTTCGCCGAGGCCCTGGACGTCGCCGAGCATCTGATCCTGCCCGCGACCGCCATGACCCTGATGCTGCTGGGGCAGTACTTCCTGATCATGCGCTCGTCGATGGTGGACGTGCTGACCGAGGACTTCATCACCGTCAAGCGCGCCACCGGGTTGCCGTGGGACCGCGTGGTTCGCAGCCACGCCGTGCCCAACGCGCTCCTGCCCCTGGTGACCCTCGCCGCGATCCAGTTCGGGGTGGTCGCCGGCGGGGCGATCACGATCGAGACGATCTTCTCGTGGCCCGGGCTCGGGGAGCTCAGCTTCAACGCGATCAACGACAAGGACTTCCCGGTGCTCCAGGGCACGTTCCTCGTGTTCTCGGTCGGCGTGATCGTCGCCAACCTGCTCGCCGACTGCCTGTACTTCTATCTCGACCCGCGGGTCCAGACGAAATGACCGACCGGAGCCCGCGCGACCTGCTCCTGGGCACCGGCCGCGGTCGCTTCGGCCTGGCGGTCCTCGGCCTGTTCCTGTTCCTCGCGGTCTTCGGCACGGTGCTCGCGCCGGACGACCCGAACGCGTCGAGCCTGGACGTTCTCGCCGCTCCGAGCTCGGAGCACTGGCTCGGCACGACCGAGCAGGGCTCGGACGTCTTCTCGCAGCTGCTGGTCGGGGCGCGGGTCTCGATCGTCGTCGGCTTCGCGGCAGCGCTCATCTCCTCCCTGCTCGGATCGGCGGTCGGCCTCGCGGGCGGTTACTACGGCGGCTGGACCGACCGCATCCTCGACGCGCTCGAGAACTGGTTCCTGGTGATCCCGACCCTGCCGTTGATGATCGTGCTCGCCCGCCTGCTCGACCCGTCGCTGACCGTCCTGATCGTGGTCATCGGCCTGACATCGTGGGCGGGGACCGGGCGGATCGTCCGGGCGCAGGTGCTTACCCTGCGCGAGCGGGCGTTCGTCGAACGGGCCCGGGCGCTGGGCGCAAGCGACGGCTACATCATCAGGACGCACGTCCTGCCGAACACCCTGCCGCTGATCTTCGCCAACACGGTCCTGATCGTCGCCGTGGCGATCCTCTCGGAGGCGGCTCTGTCGTTCCTCGGTCTCGGCGATCCGACCCGGATCTCGTGGGGGACCATGCTCGAGAACGCCTTCGAGTCCGGGGCGCCGAGCGCCGAGGCGTGGTGGTACGTGATCCCGCCGGGCCTGTGCATCACGACGCTCGTGCTGTCGGTGGCGATCCTGGGCCACCTGTTCGAGGAACACATCAACCCGAGGCTCCGGGAGATCGAATGAGCGACTTATGTCGCGAAAGCATGTTGGCCCGAGTGGTAACGGAGGTTGTATGACCGAGCTCCTCGAGGTCAACGACCTGCGCGTCGCCCATCGGACCGGGGCGATCGTCGACGGCGTCGACCTCTCGCTCGCGCAGGGCGAGGCGCTGGGCCTGGCCGGCGAGTCGGGCTGCGGCAAGACGACGACGGCGCTGGCCCTGATGCGGCTGCTGCCGCCGACGCTCGAGCAGTCGGGGACGATCACGCTGCGCCCGCCAGGAGTCGAGGAGCCGATCAACATCGGCAAGCGCACCGAGGCCGGGATGCAGCTGGTGCGCTGGCGCCACCTCTCGCTGGTCTTCCAGGGCGCGATGAACTCGCTCGATCCGGTCGAGCGCATCGACGCCCAGATCGAGGAGGCGATCCGCCTGCACGAGCGGGTCGCGAGCGCGAGCGAGCTGCGCAAGCGGATTGCCGAGCTGTTCGAGACGGTCGGCCTCACGGCGGCCGCGGCCCGGCGCTACCCGCACCAGCTCTCGGGGGGCCAGCGCCAGCGGGTGATGATCGCTCTGGCGCTCGCCTGCGGGCCGTCGCTCGTGATCGCCGACGAGCCCACCACCGCGCTCGACGTGGTGATGCAGGCACAGGTGCTGGAGCTGCTCGAGCGCCTTCGCGAGGATCTCGGCCTGGCCCTGATCCTGATCTCGCACGATCTCGGCGTGCTGGCAGAGACGTGCGACCGGATCGCCGTGATGTACGCCGGCCGGGTCGTCGAGACGGGCCCGGTGGGCTCCGTCTTCGCCGATCCCCAGCACCCCTATACGAAGCGGCTGCTGGACACTCTGCCCGTGATCGGCGGGCGGCGCGAGCTGGCGGCGCCGATCCCGGGCGGCCCGCCGGACCCCGGTCACCCACCCGAGGGCTGCCGGTTCCATCCGCGGTGCCCGTACGCCGAGGCCCGCTGCCGCGCCGACGACCCGGTGCTCCGCGAGGTCCGCCCGGCGCAGTCCGCCGCCTGCCACTTCGCGCCCTGGGCGGCGTGGCCCTCGATCGAGTCGACGGCGGCGGCCCGGCGATGAGCGAACCGCCGCTCATGGAGGTCCACGACCTAGAGGTCCGCTTCCGCACGCGGGGCGGCGAGGCGCGCGCGGTCGACGGCGTCTCCCTGACATGGCGACCGGGCGAGGTCCTTGGCGTGGTCGGCGAGTCGGGATGCGGCAAGTCGACCCTCGCCCGCGCGATGCTCGGGCTGGTCGAGCCCGCGGCCGGGAAGATCGCGCTCGACGGCGATGTGGTTGGCGGGAAGGCGGGCCTCCGCGAGCTTCGCAGGCGCGTGCAGATGATCTTCCAGGACCCGTACCAGACGCTCAACCCCCGCCAGCGAGTGCGGGCGATCGTGACCGAGCCCCTGATCGTGCAGGGCATCGAGCCCGCGGAGCACGAGACCGGGGTCCGGCGTGCGCTTGAGGACGTGGGCCTCGAGCCCGAGCGGTACCTGGACCGGTACCCGCATCAGCTCTCGGGCGGGCAGCGGCAGCGGGTCGCGATCGCGGCCGCGTTGGTCCTCGAGCCGAGTGGCCTGATCTGCGACGAGCCCGTCTCGATGCTGGACGCATCGGTCCGCTCGCAGATCCTGAAGGTGCTGATCGAGCTCCGGGCAAGGCGCGGCCTGGCGCTCCTCTTCATCACCCACGACCTGAGCGTGGCGTGGTCGCTGTGCGACAGGATATGCGTGATGTACCTGGGACGGATCGTCGAGCAGGGATCGGCGACGGATGTGATCGAGCAGCCGAAGCACCCCTACTCGCGGGCGCTTGTAGACGCGGTGCCGGTGCCGACCGTCGGGGGTCGCGGCCGGCGCGAGCTGCTGAAGGGCGAGCTCCCCGACCCGACCGCCGTTCCGACTGGCTGCCGATTCCACCCTCGCTGCCCGCGGCGCTTCGAGCCGTGCGACAGCGTCGACCCCGGGCTGATCCCAGCGGGAGGGCGCGACCAGCTCGCCGCCTGCCTGCTCCACGACCCGACGCTCGGCCGGGCTGAGACGGCCGCCGGTGCCAGTGGCTGAGCGCTGGCGCGACATCGCGGGTCCGGTCGGCCGGCTCGAGACCGGCGCGCGGAACGCGATCACCGACGTGGCCGGGGTTACGGTCGGGCACGCCCAGGCCGAGAGCGGCGAGCGCACCGGCGTCACGGTGGTCGCGCCGCCGAGCCTGCCGACCCCGGCCGGCGTGGCGGTGGTGAACGGCACCGGCGAGCTGACGGCCAAGCTCGAGATCGACGAGGTCGGATACATGGAGACCGCGGTCCACCTGTGCGGGACGCATGCCGTCGGCACCGTCTACCAGGCGGCGATCACGGCCTCGGGCCGCGGGCCGGACAACGTCGTGATGCCGGTGGTGGGCGAGTGCGACGACGGGGATCTGGCCGATTCGCGGACGATCACGCCCGGCGACGTCGACCGCGCGCTCGCGGCGCTCGGCGAGGAGGTCGTGGAAGGCAGCGTCGGCGCGGGCACCGGAATGCAGTGCTTCGAGTTCCCGGGCGGGATCGGCACCGCCTCGCGCGCCGTCTCGGGCCACCACGTGGGCGTCCTGCTGCTCTGCAACTTCGGCGATCGCGAGTACCTGGACGTGCTGGGCACGACCCTGGACGCGCCGCCGCGCCCCGCTGCCGGCGACGGCTCGTGCATCGCCGTGTGTGCCACGGACGCGCCGTTCACCGCGCAGCAGCTGCGCCGCCTGGCGCTGCGCCCGTTGCTGGGCCTCGCGCGCGCCGGGTCCTACGCCTCCCATTGGTCCGGTGAGATCGGCATCGCGTTCTCGACCGTTGACGGGGCCGGCGTTCCCAACCCGGAGCTCAACCCGTTCTTCGCGGCCGCCTACGAGGCCGCGCACGAGGCCGTCCTCAACTGCCTCGTCGCGGCGCGGCCCGCGGAGAAGCTCGACGGCACGATGCAGGACGAGTTCCCGGTCGAGCACGTGCGGCAGCTCGCTGCGGAGCGCGGCGGCTGGTGAACGACCCGGGCCTTCGCGACGAGGTCGTCGAGCTGGCGCAGGCGCTGATCCGCCTCGACACCTCGAACCCGCCGGGCAACGAGACGCCGGCGGCCGAGCTGCTGGCCGAGTACCTGGGCGGCGCCGGAGTCCGCTGCGAGCTGGTCGGGCCCGATCCGGACCGGCTCAACCTGGTGGCGAGGATCGAGGGACGGGGGGAGGGGCCCTCGGTGATGCTCATGGCCCATACGGACGTGGTGCCGGCGCCGACCACCGACTGGACGGTGCCACCCGTTCGCGGGGCGAATCCGGAACGGCAGGCTTGTGGGCCGCGGCGCCGCCGACATGAAGGGAGAGCTGGCCGCGCGGAGCGCCGCGCTGGCGGCGTTCGGGCGCAGCGGCTCGCGTCCCGCGGGCGACCTGCTGCTCGTGGCCGAGGCCGACGAGGAGCGGAACACGTCCGACGTCGGCATGTCCTGGCTCGTCCGCGAGCGCCCCGACCTGCGCTGCGACTACGCGCTCAACGAGGGCGGCGGGATCCTGCTCGAGCTGGCCGACGGGCGCCGGGTCGTCACCGTCGCCGTAGGCGAGAAGCAGGTGTCGTCGCTGCGTATCCGCGTGCACGGCACCGCCGGCCACGCCTCCGTCCCGGCCGCGGCCGACAACCCGCTCAGGCACGCCGCCGCGACCGTCGAGCGGCTGCTCGCGGCCGAGGCGCCGATGCGCATCACCCCCGTGGTTGCGCGCGCCCTGGACGCGCTGGGCGCCTCGACCGCGGATGGGGAGGAGGCAGCGCTGTCCGCGGCGGGCAGCCTGCACCCCATCCTCGCCGACATGCTCCCGCCGATGACACGCATGACCGTCACGCCGACGGGCCTCCAGACCCACGAGCCGTCCAACGTGATCCCGCCCTATGCGGATGTCGTCTGCGACTGCCGCCTGCTGCCGGGCCAGGACGAGGCCGGCATCCGCGACCACGTCGATGCGGCGCTGGGGAACGAGTTCGAGTACGAGCTCGAGCTCCTCGAGCCGCTGGAGGGCGGGACCGAGTCGCCGATCGACACCCCGCTCTACCGGGTCTGCGAGGAGTACGTGGCGGACCGCCTGCCCGGCGCGGAGCTGCTCCCGCTGGTGACCCCCGGGTTCACGGACTCGCACTGGGTCCGGGGAGCGTTCGGCACCGTCGCCTACGGCTTCGCCCCGGTGTTCGCGACGGACCTCGGCGTCTACCTGGACGGCGTGCACGGAGCCGACGAGTCCATCGATGTCGCCGATCTGGTCGAGATGGCGGAGTTCAACCTGCACGCGATCTCACGGTTCGCCGAAGCCGGTCGTTGAATTCACGAACGACCGAAGGAGACACAGCGTGAGCGACGTCCTGATTCACACGACGATCCCCAGCCCCGTGGGGGACCTGCTTCTGATCGGCGACGGCGAGCGCCTGCGCGGGCTGCACATGCAGACCGGCCGCAGGCCCGGGAGCGTCCCGGCCGGTTCGAGGACCGCCGATGAGCCCTTCGCGGAGGTCCGCGAGCAGCTCGCCGAGTACTTCACGGGCGAGCGGGTGGAGTTCGATCTCCCGCTGGCGCCGCTGGGGACACCGTTCCAGGAACGGGTGTGGGGCGCGCTGACCGAGATCCCGTATGGGCGGACGGCGAGCTACCGCGAGATCGCCGAGCGGATCGGCCGCCCCTCGGCGTCGCGGGCGGTGGGAGCGGCCAACGGCCGGAATCCGATCTCCATCATCGTCCCCTGCCACCGGGTGATCGGCGCCGGCGGCGAGCTCACCGGCTACGCCGGCGGGGTCGAGCGCAAGCGGTTCCTGCTCGAGCTCGAGGCTCAGGCGGGCGCCGCCGCCTGAGCGAGGGCCGAGCGCTCGGTGTCGGCGGGATGGTTCTGGGCTCGGGACTTGAGGAAGAAGGGCAGGGCGAGCGCCGAGATGCCGGCCGAGATCACGTACGACGTGGGGTAGCCCCAAACGTCGGCGGACTTGCCGAGCAGCGGTTGCGCGACCACGCCGCCGCTCGACGACATCAGCGAGTCGAACGAGAGGATCGTGGCCCGCTGCTGCGAGGGGATCATCCCGTTCAGGTACGCCTGGCGAATCGGAGTGGACGCGGCGAACAGCAGGCCCCAGACTGCGATCAGCACGATCACCGCCGCGAAGCTCTCGATCAGTCCGATCCCAAGCAGCGCTGCGACGCCCAGGACCTCGGCGGCGATCAGCGCCGAGGTACGGCGGTGGAAGATCCGGCGCAGCGCGGGCGTCGTCAGCCCGCCGACGATCTGCGCGCCGGCGACGATCGCCGCCACCAGGCCCGCGACGCCGTACGCGGTGGGGTCGCCGTAGAGCTCCAGCAGGTACGGCTGCAGCGCGTAGAAGACGTAGATGCCGACGCCGCCCGTGAACGGGGCGGCCAGCATGAGGTACTTCACGGCGGGCACCCGCCAGCCGTATTCGATCGAGTCGGACGTGAGCTTCCTCATCTCCGCGATCGGGCGCCCGCCCCGCTGCGGAGTGAACCCGACGTCGTGCATCAGGAAGAACGCGGTGGCGAACATCAGGCCGAGCACGACGGCGCGGAGGACGAACGGGAACCCCAGGCTGACGGCCTCGGCGAGGAAGCCGCCGGCGACCGAGCCGGTCAGCATCGCCGCTCCCGTGATGATCTGGCCGCGAGCGAGGACGGACTCCAGCGGTCCCTCGAACTGGGTCGCGGCGAGGGCGTCCACCAGCCACGCCTCGACGGCGCCCGAGAAGAACGTGAAGCCGAGGCCCAGCCCCACGGAGACCAGTGCCCAGGCCCAGAACGGCGCCTCGACCTGCCAGAGCAGCACGTAGAGCGCGGTGGTGACCGCGAGGGTGACGGTCCCGAGCAGGAACGACGTGCGGCGGCCCCGCATGTCGGCCACGATCCCGGTCGGCACCTCGAAGACGACCATGCCGGCCGTGAAGAACGCGTTGGCGGCGAAGGCCTCGAGGTTGCTGAGCCCCGCGTCGAGCAGGAAGATCGTGTTGATGCCCCAGATCAGCGACGCCGCGAGCGTGTTGCCAAGCAGAAGCGCGTAGTACGTGCGCTTGATCGACGTCGAAGTGACCGCCACTCCGATCTAGCCTACGCAGGCCAAAGAAAACGCGGGAGGGGAATGACTCCCCTCCCGCGTCTTCGCGCGAGCGATCTCCGTGTTGGGCGGGCTAGCGAACCACCTGCACGGTCTCGCAGTTCCTGGCTACCTTGTCCCGCGCGTCGACCTTGGCCTTGTCGGCGCCCGCGCCGCACCTGACCTTGTCGGGGCGGAAGTCGGCGGCCCTGATCCTGTCGTTGCCGACGCCGCCCTTCAGCAGGTCGCGGCCGGCGCCGCCGTTGAGGATGTCGTCGCCCGCTCCGCCGAGAACCTCGTCCCTGCCGGCGGAACCCTTGGCCTCGTCGTTACCGGCGCCGCCCTTCAGGAGGTCGACTCCGGCGCCACCACGGACGCTGTCGTTGCCGGTGCCGCCCTTGACGCAGTCCTTCGAAGCGAGCGCGCGCAGGTCGTCGTTGCCGCCCTCCCCGAAGATCGCGTCGCGGTTGCCGCTGCCGTTCAGCTCGTCGCTGCCGTCGGTGCCACGCACCTCCAGTGCGTTGGAGCCCTGGCAGGGCGCGAGCTCGACCTCGCACGCGTCCCCGATGCCATCTCCGTCAGTGTCCTCCTGATCGGGGTTGGGCACCGTTGGGCAGTTGTCGTCGGGGTCCGGGATGCCGTCGCCGTCGTCATCCGGCACCGGCATGTCGCAGACGTTGCCGATACCGTCGCCGTCGGAATCCGCCTGGTCGGGATTCGGAATCGCCGGGCAGTTGTCGTCGCCGTCCGGCACGCCGTCGCCGTCGAGGTCGCCGTCGCCGGGGGTGTCGTCGCAGACGTCACCGATCCCGTCGCCGTCCGCGTCCTCCTGGCCGGCGTTCGGAATCGCCGGGCAGTTGTCGTCGCCGTCCGGCACGCCGTCGCCGTCGAGGTCGGTCGGCGGATCATCCACCGTCGAGGCGCGCAGCAACACGTTGTCGTAGTCGAACTGCGCGTCCGGGATCACCCCGACCGGCAGGTCGAGCTCGGTCAGGATCCGGATCCGGTACTCGTTGCCGACCGTCAGCTGCCCCGGCGCCACCGAGACCGCCGAGAGGCTGGTCCAGGACTCGACGTTGGGGATCTCGACGTCGTCCACCACCGCGAGCGACGTGCCCAGGGTGACGTTGTCGATGAAGACGCTGTAGTTGGCCTCCGGAAGAAGCTGCAGGAGCGCGCTCGCGTCCACGCGGCGATCGAAGGTGAAGCTCACCGTCGCCGGCGCCTCTCCCTCCGCGCCGTTGTAGGTGAACGTCGGGCTCTGCCACGTCGCAGTCGTCGTCGAGAGCAGGCTCAGGAGCCCGTCGAGCTCGGTGCGCAGATAGCCGTCGCCCGCGCCGCCGGCGCCGCCGGAGGACGCGTGGAAGTTGTCCACGGCCGGACACGTGAGCCCGGCGATGCACAGGCCGTTGGTGTATTCACTCGACTCGGTCCAGCCGCCGGCCGAGCCGGCGAATGTGCGCGAGTCGGCGTTGGGGTGGTAGTCGGACGTGGCGGCGTTGGCGGCCGGAACCGCCAGCAACGCGGCCATCGCCGCTCCGAGTGCAACAAGCGTGCGCAGCTTCAACGAACCCATCTAAACTCGTCCTCCCTAACCGTTGAGTCTCACTGAATCACTAACCAGTTTGAGGTAGGGCACTGTAGCCATTTTGAGGTAGGTGCGCGCCGGTTCCCTGCCTGTGGGACAAACCGTTCATTCGGACCCCACCGATCGGCCCGATCGCTTCCACCGACCCGACGTTCGGGGGGTTCGCGCGGTAACCCGGGCCGGGCCGGCGTGTTAGACCACATATCGAGCCGCCGTCCGCCCCAGCCCCAACCGCGCGCGATCAGGCGATCGACGTGCTCGTCGAACTGCTCGGCGAGCACCACGGCTCGATCCCGGCCGGTGAGTTCTACGACCGTCTCTGCGCTGCGGTCTGCCGCCTGACCCGCTTGCGCCGCGCCGCCCTGCTGCTCTATGACGAGGCGTACCAGTCGGTTCGCGTCGTCGGCTCGCACGGGGTCGATCCGCGCATCCTCCGCCACCTGGAAGGGACGCTGAACGAGACGCCCGTGGCTCAGAAGGCGCTCGAGGACGACGACGTGATCGTGTTCTCCGGCGACCTCGCCGAGCACGTGCCGGAGCGCTTCCTCGGCGTCGTCGCGACGGAGGCGATCGCCTGCGTGCCGGTGGCGGCGGGCGGCCGCTGGCTTGGGGTCATCTTCGGCGACCAGGACGGCGAGCGGTTCGAGCTGGAGGAGAGCGAGCGGCTGCCGCTGCGCACGCTGGGACGCGCCGCGGCACTGGTCGCCAGCGTCGACCAGGCGACCCGAGAGCGCGAGCGCGCCCATCGCCTAGACGAGCGGATCGCGCTGACCCGCGAGCTGCACGAGCAGGTGATCCAGCGCCTCTTCGCCCTTTCGCTGGTGCTCGGTGCGGAGGGCGGCCTGACGGAGCCGGATCGCGCGCGGGCGCACGACGAGCTGGTGCTGGTGCTGGGCGAGCTGCGTGGGGCGCTCGAGCGGGCCCTGGCGCCGCCGGAGCGGGAGACGAAGGTCACCCTGCGGCGGCTCCTCAGCCGGCTCGGCGCGGAGGATGACCGGGTCCACGTCGGCTGGCAGACCGGTGTTCGCGTGCCGCCCCGGATCGAGCCGCTGGCACAGTCGGTCCTGGCGGAGGCGCTGCGCAACATCGGCAAGCACGCGCAGCCGAGTCGGATCGCGGTCGAGGTGGGTGAGCGTGGCGGGGCGCTCACGCTGGAGGTTGCCAACGACGGTGCAAGCGCGACCCCCCCGGGCGCCGGCCTGGGCCTCCGGCTGGCTTCGATCGAGGCGCTCCAGCACGAGGGCGTGCTCGAGTTCGGGCCGATCGGCGACGGTCGCTGGCGCGTGCGCCTGGTCTGCCCACTGGATCAGCCGCCTCAACAACGGCGGGGCTCCGCTCCGTCCTCCGGACTCCGCGTCGCAGACGACGATGGCGACGCCCGCTGAGAAGCTCCGCGTGCTCGTGGTCGACGACCACGACGTCGTCCATTGGGGCTTCCGGCTGTTGCTCGAGCGGCAGAGCTGGGTCGAGAGCTGTGCCGCGGCCACCAGCGGCGAGGAAGCCGCGCGACAGGCCGCGCGAATTCGCCCGCACGTCGCGCTCGTCGACCTGTTCCTCGCCGGCGAGTCCGGAGCAGAGATCGCCGAGGAGCTGTTGCGCGCGGATCCCGAGCTGAAGGTGCTGCTGATCTCCGGCGCCGGGCGGATCTCGCCGGCGGTCGCGCGAGCGGCGGGCGCCTCGGGCTTCGTCTCGAAGGACTGGGGCGCGGCCGACGTCGTCCGCGCAGTGCGCATGGTCGCGCTCGGGCAGGAGGTGTTCGTTCCCGCCCCGGAGGGCGGCGACGTGGCGCTGTCCCCGCGCGAGCGCGAGGTCGTCACCCACATCTCGCACGGCGCGACCAACGCCGAGATCGCGAAGACGCTGTTCCTGTCGCCGCACACCGTCAAGGAGCACACTTCGGCGATCTACCGAAAGCTCGGGGTTCGCAACCGCGCCGAGGCCGTGAAGGCCGCCCAGCGTCTCGGGCTGATTACGTAGGACGCCCGTTCCACCCCCCGGCCTGCGCCCAGGCCCCCGCCGAACGGGGGGTATCCGGCGCTGCGACGCTGACCTTCGGCCGGTGGCGGGGAAGTATCAGGCGAGATGAGCGACTCGCCCAAGACAGCGCTGCTCTTCCCAGGGCAGGGCAGCCAGGAGCCCGACATGCGCCACGTGGTCGAGGCGGCTCGGCCCGACCTGCTCCAGCTTGCCTGCGACCTGGTGGGCTCCGACCCCTTCGAGCGGGTCTCCGACGGCACGCGCTACGCGCAGCCGGCGATCTACTCCGCCGCGCTCGCGGGCTGGGAGCGGCTCGGCCGCCACGACGCGGACTGGGCCGCCGGCCATTCGCTCGGCGAGCTCGCGGCGCTTGCCGCCGCCGGAGCACTGGACCACCACGATGGCCTGCGCCTGGCCGTCCGGCGCGGTGAGCTGATGCAGGACGCCGCCGAGCGCGGCGGCGGGGGCATGATCGCGCTGCTCGGCGACCGCGACGCCGCGCTCGAGCTCGCCACCGCGCACGACCTGACCGTGGCGAACGACAACGCTCCCGAGCAACTCGTCGTCGCCGGCCCTGAGGAATCGCTGGACGCCGGCCGGCGCGCAGCCCGCGCAGCGGGCCTGCGCGCGCTGCGGCTGCCGGTCGCGGGGGCCTTTCACTCGCCCGCGATGGAGCCGGCGGTGGCGGGCTTTCGCGAAGAGCTGGCCTCCGTGAGCTTCCGCGAGCCTCGCATCCCGGTGATCTCGTGCGCCAGCGCGCGCAGCTTCACCTCGCCGCGTGCGGAGCTGGCCGAGGCGCTGGTGCGCCCCGTTCGCTGGCGCCAGACGCTGCGGGCCCTGCGCGAGGAGGGCGTCGAGCGATTCATCGAGACCGGACCGGGCGACGTGCTGACCAAGCTCGTCGCGCGCAACGCGCGCGCCCCGGAGGCCAGCCATGCTTGAGGCCCCCGCGCCGACGCTGGCGCCCGCCGACTCCGGCCACCCGCTTCGTGCCGCCGCGATCGGATCGGTCGCGATGGCGGTGCCCGGGCGGACCGTCACGAACGCCCCGATCGCCGCCCGGCTCGGCATCGAGCCGAGCTGGATCGTCGAGCGCACCGGGGTGCGCGAGCGGCGGATCCTCGGCGAGGACGAGAGCCTGCTGGGGCTGGCCGCCGCGGCCGCCCAGGGCGCCCTCCGACAGGTCGAGAGCGACCCCCTCGAACTCGACCAGGTGCTGGTGGCGACGATGAGCCACGATCGCCTGACGCCGAACCTCGCGCCGCTCGTGGCCGAGCGGATCGGCGCGACCGGCGCCGGCGCCTTCGACGTCGGCGCCGCGTGCACGGGCTTCGTCGGGGCGCTCTCGATGGCGGTTGCACAGGTCGAATCAGGTCGGGCCGACAGCGTTCTGGTGGTCGGCGCCGAGCGGCTGAGCTCGCTGACCGACCCGGATGACCGGGCGACCGCGGCTCTGTTCGGCGACGGCGCCGGAGCGGCGATCGTGCGGCCGGCCGCCGGCGCCGGGATCGGGCCGTTCGTGATGGGCAGCGACGGAGCGCGGGCGGAGCTGGTCACCGCCGAGCGTGGCGAGGCGCTGATCCGGATGCAGGGCCAGGACACCTTCCGCGAGGCGGTCAACCGCATGGCGGAGTCGAGCGTCGCCGCGGCAAGCGCGGCGGGCCTCGGCCTCGACGAGATCGACCTGTTCGTCTACCACCAGGCCAATGCGCGCATCCTGCGCGCTCTTTCGCAGCGCCTCGGCCTCGATGCCGAGCGCGTGGTCGAGTGCATCTCGAAGTACGGCAACACCTCGGCCGCGTCGGTGCCGATCGCGCTGGCGACCGCGCTCGCCGACGGCCGGATCGAGCCCGGCGACCAGGTGCTGCTGGGCGCGTTCGGCGGCGGGCTGACCTGGGCGGCGACGGTGCTCGAGTGGGAGGCCTCCCAGTGAGCGAGCCAAACGGCCGCCCCGAGGGCTGCGCGATCGTCACCGGCGCCTCGCGCGGGATCGGCGCTGCGATCGCACGCGCCCTGGCGGCCGACGGCTGGACCGTGGGCGTGAACTATCGCTCCGACGCCGAGGGTGCCGAGGCGCTCGCCCGCGAGATCGCGGCCGCGGGGGGAACGGCCGTGCCGCTGGGCGGCGACATCCGCGACCCGGAGGCGCTGGAGGCGGCGTTCGCCGCGATGGAGGCCGAGCACGGGCCCGTCCTGGTCCTGGTCAACAACGCCGGCGTCCGCGACGACAACCTCGCGCCCCAGATCGACGACGAGGCCTGGGCGCGGGTGGTGGACACGAACCTCTCCGCTGCGTTCCGCACGACCAGGCGAGCTCTGCGCCCGATGCTCCGGGCGCGGTTCGGCCGGATCGTGAACGTCGCCTCGATCGTCGGGCCGCGCGCCAACGCCGGCCAGGCGAACTACGCCGCCGCCAAGGCGGGGCTGATCGGGATGACGAAGACGGTCGCGGTCGAGGTGGCTCGCCGGGGCATCACCGTCAACGCGGTCGCGCCGGGGCTGGTCGAAACGAAGCTGACCGAGGACCTGAACGGCGACGCGCTGGGAGCGATCCCTGCTCGCCGGGCGGGAACGCCCGACGAGATCGCCGCCTGCGTGCGCTTTCTCGTCTCGGACGAGGCGAGCTATGTGACCGGAACCACGCTGACCGTCGACGGCGGCCTCAGCGCGTAACAACAAAGAAAGGAACAACGGATGACAACCAAGGTTGAGAACGAGCAGGTAGAGAAGGTGATCTTCGACGGCCTCGCCGAGGTCGGCGCCGAGCCCGGGGAGATCACGCGCGAGGCGGAGTTCGAGGCGCTGGACGTCGATTCGCTCGACCTCGTCGAGCTGGCGCAGATCGTCGAGGACGAGTTCGGCGTGCGGCTCGAGGGCGACGACCTGAAGGGCATCACCAACGTCGGCCAGGTCATCGACCTGGTGGTCGCAAAGGCAGGATGACCAGACGCGTTGTCATCACCGGCGTCGGCGCCGTGACCCCGCTTGGGGTCGGCGCGGACGCCCTGCTCGACCGCTGGATCGCGGGCGAGTGCGGCATCGCCGACGGCGTTGGGGCCTGCGACGGCTTCGAGCCGCTGGAGCACCTGTCGAAGAAGGAGGCGCGCCGCGCCGACCGCTTCACCCAGCTGGCGATCGTCGCCGCCGAAGAGGCGCTGGCAAATGCCGGCTGGTCCGGCGACGCCACGCCCGACCCGGACCGCACCGGCTGCGTGATCGGCACCGGCATCGGCGGCCTGGGCTCGCTCGAGGAGCAGGTGGGGGTGCTCCGCGATCGCGGCGCGAGCGCGGTCTCGCCGCTGTCGGTGCCGCTGATGATGGGCAACGCCGCCGCGGCCGCGGTCGCGATGCGCCACGGCATCCACGGCCAGACGTACGGGGTTGTCTCGGCCTGCGCCGCCGGCGCGCACTCGATCGGCGCCGCGATGCGGATGATCCGCTCGGACGACGCCGATGCCGTGGTTTGCGGTGGCGCCGAGGCGACGCTGACCCCGATCGCGATCGCGGCGTTCAGCTCGATGGCGGCCACGTCCCCGACCGGCATCTCGCGTCCCTTCGACGCCCGCCGGGACGGGTTCGTGATGGGCGAGGGCGCCGGCGTGCTGGTCCTGGAGGAGGCGGAGGCGGCCGAGCGCCGCGGCGCCACGATTCTTGGCGAGGTGACCGGGTACGCCTCGACGTCGGACGCCCACCACCTGACGGCGCCCGATCCCGTCGGCCGCGAGGCCGCGCGCGCGGTCACGCTCGCCCTGGACGATGCGGGCGTCACCGCCGACGAGCTCGACTACGTCAACGCCCACGGCACGTCGACGCCGCTCAACGACCGCTCGGAGACCGAGGCGCTCAAGCTCGCGCTGGGCGACGCTGCGAGCCGGGTCCCGGTCTCATCCACGAAGTCGGCGATCGGGCATCTGCTGGGCGCGGCCGGCGCGGTCGAGGCGATCGCCACGGTGGGCGCGCTGGCCCGCGGGATCGCTCCGCCCACGCTCGGGTACGGCGAGCCCGACGAGGGGCTCGACCTCGACTACGTCCCGAACGAGGCGCGGCCGCTCGCGACGGCCTCGGGCAACGGCCGGGACGACGCGCCGCGCGTCGCGATCTCGAACTCGTTCGGCTTCGGCGGCCACAACGCGGTCCTCTGCCTGAGCTCATGAGCGCGACGGCGACAGCTCCACGCGAGGCGCCGGCTGCCGACGTGCCGCGCGAGCGCCTCGAGCACCTGTGCGACCCGGGCAGCTTCATGCCGCTGCGAAGCGCGGTGGCGGGCGCGGGCGACGGCGTCCTCGCGGGCGCCGGCTCGATCGCCGGGCAGCCGCTCTACTGCTACGCGCAGGATCCGGCCCACAAGGGCGGCTCGCTGGGCGCCTCGCACGCCGACTCGATCGTCCGTGTGATGGAGCTTGCGGGCGACGCGGGGGCGCCCGTGGTGGGTTTCGTCGAGTCCGGCGGGGCGCGGCTTCAGGAGGGCCACGCGGCGCTCGCCGGCTACGGACGCATCTTCCGCGCCAGCGTCGAGCTCTCGCACCGCGTGCCGCAGGTGTCGATCGTCGCCGGGGTCTCGGCCGGCGGCGGCGCCTACTCGCCGGCCCTCACCGACTTCGTGGTCATGACCGACGCCGCGCGGATGTTCCTCACCGGGCCGCAGATCGTGCGCGAGGCGCTCGGCGAGGAGATCGGCATGGAGGAGCTGGGCGGACCCGCCGTCCACGGCGGCAACGGCGTCTGCCAGCTCGTCGCGGCCGACGTGCCGGCGGCGGCCGCGCTGACCCGGGAGCTGCTCTCGTACCTGCCGCGGCGCCTGGGCCCGGGGCCCGAGCCCGTGGCCGCAGTACCGCCGCCCACCGCCGACCCCGGTGCCGCCGTCCCCGCCGACGGGCGCCGGGTCTATGACGTGCGCGAGGTGATCTCGGCGCTGGCCGACGATGGGCGCTCGCTGGAGCTGGACGAGCGCTGGGCGCGGAACATGGTCACCGCGTTCGCGCGGGTGGAGGGCCGCGCGGTCGGAATCGTCGCCAATCAGCCGCGGCGCCTGGGCGGCGTGATCGACGCCGAGGCCGCCGAGAAGGCGGCGCTGTTCGTGGACCGCTGCGACCGGTTCGGGCTCCCGCTCCTGGTGCTGGTGGACACGCCCGGGTTCATGCCGGGCAGCCGCCAGGAGGACGCGGGCGTGATCCGCTACGGCGCGCAGCTGCTGCGCGCGTTCGCCGGCGCCCGGGTTCCGAAGCTGACCGTGATCCTGCGCAAGGCGTACGGCGGCGCCGTCATCACCATGAACTCGCGCGGCCTCGGCGCGGACATGGTCTTCGCCTGGCCGGAGGCGGAGATCGGGATCATGGCCGCGCGCCAGGCCGTGGGGATCGTCGAGCGCCGGCAGATCGCCGCCGCCGACGATCCCGAGACGCTTCGCGACCGCCTGGCCGGCGCCTACGCCGGCGAGCACCTCACGGCCCCGGCGGCGGCCGCCAGCGGTTTCGTCGACGAGGTGATCGAGCCGGTTGAGACCCGGCGCCGCGTCGCCTGGGCGCTCGGCTCGCTGGAGGGCCGGCGATGAACTCCTACGTGGCGCTCGGCGACAGCTTCACCGCGGGCACCGGGTGCCCGCCGGGCGAGGGCTGGGCGGACCGGCTCGCGGCCGCGCTCCGCCGCGACTCCAATGAGTTCGCGTACGAGAACCTCGCCGCCGACGGCGCGACGAGTGCCGACGTGCGCGCCCAGCTCGGGCGCGCGCTGCAGCTCGAGCCCGACCTGGTGACGGTCGTCTGCGGCACCAACGACCTGCTCTACGAACGGCTCGACCCGCTCGCCTACTCGCGCAACATGAGCGCGATCCTGACCGGGCTCAACCGCGCGCTGCCCGGCGTACGGATCGTCACCGCGACGGCGCCGGAGCGCTGGGACTTCCTGCCGCTTGGCCCGCGCACACGCTCGCGGCTGGAGGACGGCCTGGTCCGGCTGAACCACGCGACCCGCGGGCTCGCGGCGCAATACGGCGCCGCGGTGCTTGACGTGGCGGGTCATCCGGGCCTGAGCCTGGCCGAGAACTTCGCGGGCGATGGCCTGCACCCCTCCGCCCTCGGCCACCGCCGCGCGGCGGTGGCGTTCGGCGAGCTGATCAGCCGTAGTTTCGAGACCGAGGAGGCGATGAAGTAGATGCAGGTACTTGAGCCGGGCACCACTCTCCGGAGCCGCGCCCGCACGATCACCGAGACCGACCTGGTCTCGTTCGCCGCGCTCACCGGCGATTGGCACCCGCAGCACGCCGACGCCGAGTGGGCGGCATCGAGCCGCTTCGGCGAGCGGATCGCGCACGGGATGCTGGTCCTCTCCTACTCGATCGGGCTGGTGGGATTCGACCCCGAGCGGGTCGTCGCCCTGCGCGGCCTGGACTCGGTCACCTTCAAGCGCCCCGTCGCGATCGGGGAGACGATCCGCGTCGAGGCGGAGGTGGAGGAGGCGACGCCGCTCGACGAAGGGCACGAGCTCGTGACCCTCCGTTGGCGCGTCCTGGTATCGAATGAGCGACGTCCGTCGCGAAAGCATGTTGGCCCCCCTGGTAAGGGAGTTGTTTCGGGCGACCGCCTGGCGCTGCGCGCGCGGGTGCAGATCGTCCACCGGGCGGAGGCCGCGCCGCGCTCCAACGGCGTCGCCGAGGAGCTCTACGCGGAGCAGGTGCTGCTGTGACGGGAATCCTCCCGGGCAAGCGGATCCTCGTCACGGGCGTCGTCAACCGCCATTCGATCGCCTACGCGATCGCCGAGGGCGCCCAGCGCGAGGGTGCCGAGATCCTGCTGACGAGCTTCGGCCGCGTACGCCGGATGACCGAGCGCGCCGCCCGCACCCTGCCGGAAACGCCCGACGTGCTCGAGCTTGACGTGGACTCCGAGGACGACCTGACCGCGCTCGGACACGAGCTGGGCGCGCGCTGGGGCGCGGTGGACGGGGTCGTGCACGCGATCGCCTTCGCGCCCGGCGACGCGCTTGGCGGCGGCTTCCTCGATACGCCCCGCGCGAGCGCGCTGCGGGCGTTCGAGACCAGCGCGTTCTCGCTCAGCGCGCTCGTGCGCGCCCTCGACCCCCTGCTGGCGGCCCGCAACGGCACCGGCGCCGGGGCAAGCGTCGTCGGCCTCGACTTCGACGCCTCCGTGGCCTGGCCCGCCTACGACTGGATGGGAGTCGCCAAGGGCGCCCTCGAGAGTGTCTCGCGCTACCTCGCGCGCGAGCTGGGGCCGCGCGGGGTCCGGGTCAACCTGGTCGCCGCGGGTCCTGTCTCGACTCCTGCCGCGGGCGGCATCCCGGGCTTCGATCGGCTCGCCGAGCACTGGAGCGACGCGGCGCCGCTCGGCTGGGACCGCGGCGACGCGACCGCCGTGGCCGACGCCGCGCTGTTCCTGCTCTCCGACCTCTCCCGCGCGGTCAGCGGGGAGATCCTGCACGCGGACGGGGGCGCGCACGCCGTCGCGGCGGTGCCGGCGCCGGCACCGCGGCCCGCCGTCTGACCCGCACCGGCGTGCCGTATCGCGGGACCATGGTGATCCCGCGGATCACGATCGGGTCGGGCTCGGCTCGGATGGGCTCGAGGTCCACGCTTGCGACGACCGCGCGGATCACCTCGGCCATCTCGGCCTGCGCGAGCGCCGCGCCGATGCAGCGCCGGATGCCGCCGCCGAACGGCAGCCAGGCATAGGGCTCGGCGCCGCCGTCGAGGAAGCGCTCGGGCCGGAAGCGCTCGGGCTCTGGGTAGAGGTCCTCGCGATAGTGGACGCAGGCGATCGCCGGGTACACCCGGATCCCGGCCGGCAGGTCGTAGCCGCAGACGGTCCGCGGGCGCACCAGCGTGCGCTCGGCGGCGTCGATCACCGGGCGGATCCGCAGCGTTTCGGTGACCACCGCGTCGAGGTAGGAGTCGTCGTCCGCGTCGCGCAGGCGCTCGACGACCTCCGGGTGGCGGGGCAGCAGGTCGAACGCGAAGGCGAGGCCGGTGGCGGTCGTCTCGTGGCCGGCGGCGAGCATCGTCATCAACTCGTCGCGCAACTCGGGGTCGGTCATGGGCTCGCCGTCCTCGTCGCGGGCGCGGAGGAGCAGCGACAGGACGTCCGTGCGCTCGTCCAGGTCGGGCTCGCGCCGGCGGCGCTCGATCTCCTCGTAGATCAGCGCGTCGGCCACCGCCAGCCGGCGCTGGAACATCCCCCATGGGCTCCAGCGGCCGAGGTCGACCCGCAGCCAGCTCGGAGCGAAGAAGAACGAGCCGGTGTCGATCACCGCCAGGAGCGCCGCGCGCAGCCGCTCGACCCGCTCGGGCTCGGTCACGCCGAACACGGCGCGGCAGATCACCTCGAAGGTGAGCGCGCGCATCCGCTCGCGCACCGGGAACTCGTCGCCGGTCCGCCAGCGGCCGATCTCGGCGTCGGCCACCTCCCGGATGACCTCGCGAAAGGAGTTGACCGCCGAGCCCTGGAACGGGGGAAGCAGGAGCTTGCGCTGGCGCATGTGCTCGTCGCCGTCCAGGACCAGGACCGAGTGCCGGCCGAGGAAGGGGGCGAGCGGCGCGTTCGCCTCGCCGGCCCGCAGATCCGACTGGTCGCCGGTGAACATCGACTTGATCTCGGCCGGGTCGGCCACGTAGACACCGGTGCCGAAGATCAGGAACTTCGCGGTGAACGCGTCGCCGTACCGGCGCTGCCAGCCGAGCAGCGACTCGAGCGGCCGGCGCATCAGCTTGGCGGTGTTGACCGTCGCCGGGGCGCGCGGGCCCGGGGGCAGCGCCATGGTGGACTACCCGGCCCCGTCAGCCGCGGCGTCGTCGTCGCCGGCGGTGCGGGCGGAAACGGCGCCGCTGAGCTGGTCGAGCGAGGAGTTGAGCTCGTCGATCGCGCTGCCCAGGGCGGGCAACGAGGGCGCGCCCGGCTCCGCCGGTGCGTCCTGGGCGGACACCGGCTCACCCTCGCTGAGCTTGCGTGCCTTCGAGATCATCGCCTCGAGCTCGTCGCGCGGGAGGCCGTAGGTGCCGGCCCCGTACCACTCGGCGCGCCCGGTCCCGAGCGTTCGCTCGAGCGCTTCCTGGAAGTCCGCCGAGCGCGGGTCGACGCCGAGCTCGCGCGCCAGGTCCTCCCGCGTGGCGACGCCCACCTCGGCAAGCCGCTTGGAGATGCGCTCCGAGAGCGCGAGCGAGCGGTCCCGCCCGCCGCCGAGCGAGCCCGCGACCCCGGCCACCGCCCCGAGGACCTCCGACCCCTGCTTCGCGAAGAAGCTGACCATCCCGGTCACCGCTCGGAACTCGGGCCGCTGCGCGATCCCCCCGGCCGCGACCTGCCCGGCGCCGGCCAGCGACTGCGCGCCCGGGATCGTCCCGGCGAGCGAGCTCGCCACCTGCCCGACGCTGCGACGCACCGCCTCGACCTGGTCGGCGACCGCGGCGCGATCCTCCGCTGGCAGGCGCAGCGCGGCGTCGATCGCGCGCTGCGAGTTGCGGATCAGCACGAGGGCGTTGATCGCCAGGTCGAGGTTCGAGTTTGCCACTGCCGGGAGGGTAATCGCCCTCGGCTCAGAGCATCCCCGCCATCAGCGCGAGCCCTCGTAGCGCTCCTGCTCCTCCTCCGTCCGCTCCGCCCAGGGGATGGCCTCGAGGCGGCCCTCGGGGATCGGCTCGCTGCTCTCGACCGAGAGCCCGTAGGTGCCCGCCGCGATCCGTTCCTCGGCGCGCTCGACCGCGGCGAGCTCGTCGCGAAGCCTCTCGACCAGCGTCAGGTCCACGTCGTCGCCCGGAAGCCGCCCGGCGTCGTCCGCCGGGTGCTGGTCGAGGCCGGTGTCCTCCCCCTCGCGGTCCTTTCGCAGCTCGTCCAGGGCACGGTCGATCCGGGACCGTTCCCGGGCCAGGCGCTCAAGCGCACGCGCTTCGTCCATGGAAGACCCTTTCCCGGATGCGGGGAAGAGAACCATTGTCGCTAGCCCAGGCGCGTCAGGAAGTCGGCGACGATCGGAGCGGCGACCTCGCCGCCCGACGTTCCGTCCTCGACGATCACCGCGACCGCGACGTCCTCGCGCGCGGCGATGAACCAGGCGTGCGTCGGCGGCGGATCGCCGGAGCCGTACTCGGCGGTGCCGGACTTGCCGATCGGCTCGCCGAGGACGCTGATCAGGGCCGTCCCGGTGCCTGAGGTGATGACCGAGCGCATCAGGATCCGCAGCGTCTCGGCGTCCTCGGCCGGCAGCGGCTCGCCCTCCTCGCTGGGGTCCTCGGCGATCAGCCGCGGCAGGCGCCAGGTCCCGTCCTGCACGGTGGCCGCCACCCCGGCCATCGCCAGCGGGCTCGCCAGGATCCGCGCCTGGCCGATCATCGCGGCCGCCTCCTCGACCTCGTCGCGGCTTCGGGGCACGTCGCCGCTGAACGACTCGACCGGGAGCTTGTATCTCTCGCCGAACCCGTAGAACTCCTCGGCGGTGTCGCCCAGCGCCTCGGGATCGAGCTGGTCGGCCAGCGAGACGAACGCGGTGTTGCACGACTGGGCGAAGTCCGTCGAGAACGGCACCGCCCCGGCGGCCGAGCCCTCGAAGTTCGTGAACTCGCGCCCGCCCGCGTTGATCTGAGCGGGGCAGTCCACGGTCTCCTCGGGGTCGAGGCCGTCCTCGAGCAGCGCGGTGGTGGTGATCACCTTGAAGGTCGAGCCCGGCGGGTAGCGGCCCGCGAGGGCACGGTTGAAGCCGTCCTCGGTCGGGCGGTTCGCCACGGCGAGGATGTTGCCGGTGGCCGGCTCCAGCGCGACCAGCGCGGCGTTGCCGTCGATGCCGCCCAGGGCGCGTTCGGCCGCGCTCTGGACCTGCAGGTCCAGCGTCGTCTGCAGCGCCTCGCCGGCGTCGCCGTCCACGGCCTGGAGCGTCTCGACCGGCTCGCCGGCGGCGTTGCGGATCACGACCGAGCGCTCCGGGGTGCCGGCAAGCTGGTCCTCGAACGCCGCCTGGAGCCCGCCCTGCCCGACCTGATCGTCGATGTCGAGCGCACCGTCCGACTCGGCGATCTGCTCCTCGGTCACCGGGCCGACCGTGCCGAGCAGGGCGCGGGCGAAGTCGCGGGTCGGCGCCAGCGGCAGCTCGCGCTGGCCGAACTCGGTGCCGGGGATCGCGCTCAGCTCCTGCTCGATCGCGTCGAACTCCTCCTGGCGCAGGGTGATCGCCGGCACGAAGCTCTCGGGCTCGGCGGCCTCGATCGCGGCCGCGAAGGTTTCGGCGTCGGCGTCCGTCAGCTCGGCGATCGAAGCCACCGCCGCGTCGACGTCGTCGAGGTTCTCGGGGACGACGCCGACCTCCACGACGGGCTGTACGGAGACCAGCTCGCGCCCCTCGTGATCCACGATCGGCGCCCTGGGAGGCGGGATCTCGACCGTTCCCAGACGCTCGTCGCTCTCGAGCTGGGGGTGGACCACGCGCTCGCTCCACTCGATCAGCCACTCGTCGTCGTCGAGGTTCAGGCGCAGCCGGTCGTTCGTGTACTCGAAGGGGCCGATGTCGGGCACCGACCAGCTCATTTGGACGGCGGCCTCGGCCTCGTCGCCGTCCTCCGCGACCGAGTCGGTGCCGGCCTCAAGCTCGGCGCCGTCGAGCCCCTCGACGTTCGCCTCGAGCGCCGCCGCCACCTGCTCCGGGTCGCCGTCCGTGCGCGCCGCCGCTGCGTCGTAATCGCCGGCAGCCAGCGCGGTCAGGAACTCGTCGACCGCGTCCTCGGCCTTCGGGCCCGTGATCGCGCTGACCACCAGGAACGCGATGATCGCGAGCACGGCCACGAGGGCGCCCACGGCGATCCGGGCGTTCTGGTCGAGTCCTCTCAGCGTGTTCACGACCGGGCAGCTTCTCAGCCCGCGCTAGGAATCGTCGCGCTGCGCGGTGGCCCGGGGATAGGCTGGTCATGCCGAAAGCGATCGAGGAGCGGCGCAAGAGTGGCGATCAAGCAAGTGCCCCCGCTGGACCTGGCCTGGCTGATGCTGGAGTCGCGCGACACGCCGATGCACGTTGGCGGCCTCTTCGAGTTCACGCTCCCGGACGACGCGCCGCCCGACTACCTGAAGCGGATGCTCGAGGAGATGCGCGCCTCGACGCAGACCGTCCACCCGCCGTGGAACCAGACGCTCGTCGAGGGCCCGCTGATCGGGCCGCGGCTGCCCTTGATGCGCGAGACGCGCGAGGTCGACCTCGACTACCACGTCCGCCACTCCGCGCTGCCCCACCCGGGCGGCCAGCGCGAGCTGGGGATCCTGGTCTCGCGGCTCCACGGCCACCAGCTCGACCTCCACCGGCCACTGTGGGAAGCCCACCTGATCGAAGGGCTCGAGGGCAACCGGTTCGCGCTCTACACGAAGATGCACCACTCGCTGATCGACGGCGTCAGCGGCATGCGGATGATGCTGCGGACGTTCTCGACCGATCCGGAGCAGCGCGACATGCCCGCCTTCTGGGCGCTCCCCGCCGGCAAGCGGCCTCGCCGCGAAGCGGAACCGAGCGGGCGCCTGGGCCGTGTGGCGAGCGCGGCGCGCGGCGGGGCACGGGCGGTCGCCGGCCTGTCCCGCGCGGCCGCCGACCTTGGGCGGGCGGCGGTGGATGACCGCTCGCTCACCGCGCCGTACCGCGCGCCGAGATCCGCGCTCTCCGGCCAGCTCGCGGGCCAGCGGCGCTTCGCCACCCAGCAGTACGAGCTCGACCGGATCAAGGCGCTCGCCCGTGCCGCCGACTGCACCCTGAACGACGTCGTGCTGTACCTCAGCGGGACCGCGCTGCGCCACTACCTGAGCGAGCACGGGGAGCTGCCGGACCGGCCCCTGAGCGCCGGCATTCCCGTGAACCTCCGCGACGCCGACGACCAGTCCACCGGCGGCACGGCGATCGGGATGATGGTGGCCGAGCTGGGGACCAACATCGCCAGCCCGCTCGAGCGCCTGGAGGCGATCCGGCGCTCGACGGCCGAGGCGAAGGACCACCTGCAGAAGCTGCCGGCCGACGCCCGCATGTACTACACGCTGCTGATCAACGGCCCGTACATCGCCGGGCTCGTCGTGGGCATGGGTAGCCGCGCGCCGCTGCCGTTCAACGTCGGCGTCTCCAACGTCCCGGGCCCGCCCGAGCCGCTCTACTTCAACGGCGCCCGGCTCGACGCGATGTTCCCGCTCTCGCTGCTCCTTCACGGCAACGCGGTGAACATCACCTGCGTCAGCTACGCGGGGACCCTGAACTTCGGCTTCACGGGCGCCCGCGACACCCTGCCGCACCTCCAGCGCCTCGCGATCTACATGGGCGAGGCGCTCGAGGAGCTCGAGGGAGTGCTCGAGCCCAGCGCGCGCGAGCCCGTCTAGCTGGTACAGGTGTCCCGAACCTGCGCGCTGCGGCCCCCCGTGGTCTAGTCTCGGCGGCGATGAGGTCGCGAGGGGCAAGGATGCCGTGGGGACGGGGCGCGGCCGCGCTCGCCCTGTTCGTCGCTCTCGCGGCACCCGCCGGGAAGGCCGAGGCGGCGGCGGAGACAAAGCTGACGCGCTACTCGATCGTCCACGGCTGCTTCGCATTGAAGCCCGCCGCGGGCGGGAAGTTCGTCGCCCAGACGGGCGCGGGCTACAGCGCCACCGCGCCACGCAAGGGCGCGGCGGAGCCGTTCCGGATGCAGGCCACGGACCTCGGGATGTACCTCTTCTACGGCCCGGCGCGCGACTTCCTGGCGCAGGCCGGCGGCGCCACGGCGGTCGCGACCACGCCGAGCGCGGCCTCGGAGTGGGTCGTCACGGGGTCCGGTGGATCGTTCCGGATTCAGAATCGCGCGAGCGGCGCCGAGCTCGCCGTCTCCGACGCCGACCAGGTGGTGGCGGTCCCGGCGGGCGAGGGGGAGGCGTTCAAGTTCAAGCGCGCGCGGGGCTGCGCGAAGTACCCGGAGGCCAACCTGAACGTCAAGGGCAAGCCCGCCAAGGGCTCGCCGAAGTACGGCGAGGTCAAGGGACTCCTCGAGGGCCACATGCACGGCATGGCCTTCGAGTTCCTCGGCGGCCTGGCCCACTGCGGCCGTCCCTGGCACCGGTACGGCGCGCCCTTCGCGTTGCGCGATTGCGTTGACCACGAGGTCGGCAACGGCTGCGGCGCGATCCTCGAGAACATCCTCTACGGCGATCCGGCGCGCTGCCACGACCACGTCGGGTGGCCGACGTTCAACGACTGGCCGCATCAGGCCTCCCTCACGCACGAGTCCATCTATTACCGCTGGCTCGAGCGCGCGTACCGGGGCGGGCTGCGGGTCTTCGTCAACCTCTTCGTCGAGAACCGGGTCCTGTGCGAGGTCTATCCGCTGAAGCAGAACTCCTGCAACGAGATGGACAGCGTGCTGCTGCAGGCGCGGCGGATCCGCGAGCTCGAGGACTACATCGACGCCCAGTCCGGTGGGCCCGGCAAGGGCTGGTTCCGGATCGTCCGCAACCCGTTCCAGGCCCGGAGGGTGATCAACGGCGGCAAGCTCGCCGTGATCCAGGGGATGGAGGTCTCCGAGCCGTTCAACTGCCGCCTCAATCCGGTCCCGCCCGGCTCCCCCAACTGCGACGAGGCCGACATCGACTTCTGGCTCGACAAGCTCGACAAGCTCGGCGTTCGCCAGCTCGAGATCACGAACAAGTTCGACAACGCGCTGACCGGCGTTGCCGGCGACGGCGGCGAGTTCGGCGTGGCGATCAACGGTGCCCAGTTCCTGACCGGTGGCGGCTTCTGGGACCTGGGGCCCTGCGAGGACCCGCACTACCACGACAACACGCCGGCGACCGGCGTGATCCCCGACCAGGACCAGATCTTCGGCATCGGCCTCGACGAGCTGCTCGGCACGCTCCCACCGCTGCCGATCTACGGCGACGGTCCGAACTGCAACCAGCGCGGCCTCTCGGACCTGGGCCGGCACGCGATCCGCGAGATCGTGGACCAAAAAATGGTGTTCGACCCTGACCACATGAGCGTCCTGGCGCGAAATCAGGCGCTCGACCTGGTCGAGAAGATCGACTATCCGGGGATGTTCTCCTCGCACAGCTGGTCGACCGAGGACGCGCTGCCCCGGATCTACAAGCTCGGCGGCGTCGTGACGCCGTACGCGGGTGACTCGGAGGGCTTCGTCCACAAGTGGCAGCACCTCCGCTCGGTCCGCAAGAAGCTCGGCAAGCAGTACTTCGGCGTCGGCTACGGGGCCGACGCGAACGGCTTCGGGTCCCAGGGCAGCCCGCGCTCAAGCGCGGCCGACAACCCGCTCGTCTACCCGTTCAAGTCGTTCGACGGGAAGGTCACGCTCGACAAGCAGGTCTCCGGCGAGCGGGTCTTCGACCTCAACGAGGATGGCGTCGCCCACTACGGCCTCTACCCGGATTGGATCGCTGACCTGCGGTTGCTCGCCGGCCCGCAGATCGTCCGCGACATGGGCCGCGGCGCCGAGGCCTACCTGCAGATGTGGGAGCGCACGGTGGGGATCGATCCCGTTAGCTGTGGCGGCTGGAACGAGCGCCGGCTCTCGGGCCGCGGGCTCGGCTCGGCGATCCGGCTCGGCGCCAAGGCGCGCCGCGTGCTCGACAGCGCCGGCCAGCCCGTCAAGCGCAAGCGGATCTGGCGCTGGTGCGCCGGCGGCAAGCACGAGGTGAGCGCCGGGTTCGGCCGCGGTGGCCGGGTCTCGTTCGTACTCAGCGACCTCCGCAAGCACCGCGCCGGCGGCCTGCCGGGCTCGGCCGACGAGGTCGCTGACGGAGTCTGGGTCGACGGCGCGTCCGTATATCTGGCGCGCGGTCGCAATGTGACCCACGCCGGCGCCGCGGCGGCCGCGTTGCGGTCCGACCCGGGCACCCTCGCCCGCAAGCTCAGGCGCGCGGCCCGCTAGCTCAGACCAGCATCTCCTCGGCGGCTGCCTTGGGCGCCTCGGAGGTGATCCGCTGGGACAGCGCCAGGAAGCTCAGCATCTCCGGGTAGACGATCGGCTTGCCGCTGGTGACGATCGCGGCGGCGAGCGCCCGCTCGGGGTCCGCCCAGCCGAGGATGTTGACGTAGCCCAGGTGGCCGAACGCGCGCTGGGTGTCGCGCCCGTAGAGGCTCAGCACCCGGGCGCCCAGCATCAGGCCGTAGGAGAAGCGCGTGGGGAAGCCCAGCGAGAGGTCGATCTCGAGGTGCGACTGCTCGGTGAGAGCGGTGCGAATGGTCTCGGCCTCGATCACCCGCACGCCGTCGAGCTCGCCGCCCCGGCGCATCACCTCGAAGAAGCGCGACAGCTCGTGGGCGTTCGTCACCGTGTTGCCGGCGGGGATGATCGCGGTCACGAACCGCGGGTCGTTCGACGTTTCCACCACCTCGGCCGGCGAGGCGCCGAGCGCGCGGGTGAGCAGCGTCGAGAGCGGCGGCAGGACCGGTCCGCCGGTCATGTAGTTGAGTCCGACCTGCTCGACGTCCTCGGGCGCGACCCCGTAGTTGGTCCAGCGAAAGCCGAGCGGATCGAGGAACTCCTTGGCCAGGACCTCGCGGATCGTCATGCCGGTGGCGCGCTCGACCACCTCGCCGAGGATGAAGCCGCCCGAGATCGCGTGGTAGGCGAGGCGCTTGCCGGGTGCCGCGAACGGCTTCGCGTCGCACAGCGCCTCGAGCAGGAACTCGCGGTCGCCCACGTACTCGAGGTGGAGCGCCTCGCGCGGCAGGTTGGGCACCCCGGCGCGGTGCGAGAGCACCTGGCCGATCGTGATCTCGCCCTTGCCGTGGCGGTCGTACTCCGGGATGTGCTTGCAGACGGGGTCGTCGAGCGCCAGCAGCCCGCGCTCGATCAGCTTGTGGGTCACGAACGCCGTGATCGCCTTGCTCGCCGAGTACACGGTGAACGGGGTCTCCGTGGTGGCGGCGACCTTCTCCGCATCCTCGGGATCGTCGGGCCCGTTGCCCCGCGCGTGCCCGATCGCCCGGTCGAGCACCACCTCGCCCTGGTGGCGGACGCAGACCTGGAGCGCGGGGTGGACGCCGCTGCGATAGAGCGACAGCGCCGAGTTCCAGATGCGCTCGACGCCCTCGGCGCCGATCGAACCGCCGCCGGGGGCCTCGGGGCCGGCGGTCGTGATCGCGTCCAGGTCGCGCGGGACGCGGATCCGGCGCAGGACGTCCGGCACGAAGGGGAGGCGGGGAACGGCCGGCACGAGGACAGGAACCTACCGTCCCGGACACCCGTTGCAATCCACTTCTGGGTACGCTACTGTTTCCGAAGTGGCCCGTCTCTCCCTCGTCCGTGCCATCGCGGCGCTGCTCGCCCTTCTGGCCTGCGCCGCGGTGCCCGCCGCCGCGCGGGCGCTGGTCCCGCCCGAGCAGGATCCGTTCTACGACCGGCCCGCGAAGCTCCGCGACGCGGCCCGGGGCGAGGTCCTGCGCTCGCGGCCCGCGACGATCACCGGCCTTGGGATCCCGCTGCCCTACGACGCCTGGCAGGTCGTCTACCGCTCTAACGACAGCAAGGGCCGGCCCGCGCACGTGATCGGCACCGTGGTCGTCCCGCGCACGCCGTACCCGGGGAAGCGGCCGCTCGTCTCCTACCAGGTCGCGATCGACAGCCTCGCGCCCCACTGCAATCCGTCCTACACGTTCCAGACCGGCACCAACAAGGAGATCCCGCTGGCGGCGCTCGCCCTGACCCTCGGCTGGGCGGTGGTGATCCCCGACTTCGAGGGGCCCCGTGACGCGTACGGCGCGGGCCCGATGGCGGGCCAGGCCACCCTCGACGGGATCCGGGCGGCGCGGCGCTTCCGGCCGGCGGGGCTCGCCGGCAGCCAGGTCGGCCTGTGGGGCTACTCGGGCGGCGGCCAGGCAACCGCGTGGGCCGCCGAGCTCCAACCCACCTACGCGCCTCGCCTGCGGATTGACGGCGTCGCCGCGGGCGGCGTGCCGCCCAACCTGCTCCAGGTCGCCCGCCAGATCGACGGCGGCCCCTTCGCCGGCGTCTACTTCGCCGTCTCGGTCGGCCTCAGCCGGGAGTTCCCCGAGCTGCGGATCGACTCGCTGCTGAACGACGCAGGGCGCGCGATGGTGGCGAAGATCGGCGAGGAGTGCGCCGACGACCTCGTCACCGGCTACCCGTTCCAGCGGATGAGCCAGTACACGACGGTGCCCGACGCGCTCGCGGTGCCGCGCGTCCGGAAGGTTGCGCGCGCGAACAACCTCGGCAAGGACACGCCCACTGCGCCGCTCTTCGTCTACCACTCCGCGCTCGACGAGCTGATCCCTGTGCGCGGCCCGGACGAGATGGTGGCCGAGTACTGCCGCGAGGGGGCGACGGTGCAGTACGAACGCAGCCTGCTCGGCGAGCACGTCGCCTTCGCGGTCACCGGCGCGCCGCTGGCGATCGACTACCTCGGCGACCGATTCGCCGGCCAGCCGCCGCCGAGCAACTGCTGAGCGCTCTGCGTGCCGAAACCCCGACTCGGAGCGAAGCGGCACCTCGCGGCGTCTCGACTTTTCGCAGTTCGCCCCGTATATGAGGGTCAAGTGCGAAAAGTCGTGCCCTGGGTCAGCGCCTGCCGGAGCCGAACAGGGCGAGGGTCGCTGCGAGCGCCGGCTCGAGCAGGTCCGGCAGCGCCTTGGCGCCCTTGTTGCGAAGCGTCTCGCGGACGAGGTCGTCCATGCCGCCGCTGTGGAGCGCGAAGGCCTCGTCGGGCAGCTCGGGCAGCGATGGGTCCTCGCTGCGCGCCTGCTCGTAGTTCGCCTTCGTGCGGGCCGTGAAGATCCCGAAGATCGCCGCGCGCCGCTCGAGCGCGGCGTGGCCCGCCGCCAGCACCTCCATGTGCATGGACCAGGCGAATTCGGGCTGCTCCGCGAGCACGCCGAGGTACGCCTCGAGGTCCGAGCGCATCACCGCGCGCCAGTCGTCCGCGTCGATTTCGGCTGCCGCTTCGCGCATGCGGCCGAGCACGATCTCGACGCCGGTGTCGTAGGCCGCGAGGAAGCAGTCCTCCTTGCTCTGGAAGTGCTCGTAGAAGGTGCGCCGCGATACGCCGGCGCGCTCGACCACGTCGGCCACGGTTGTGGCGCCGTAGCCCTTCGCCGCCGCGGCCTGGACGATGGCGAACATGATCCGCCCCTGCTGCGATGCGGCGACCGCGTCCGGCGTCAGGTGGTGACGCCCGCTCGGCAGGCGCTCGGCGGGACCCTCGGTGAACGGATTTGCCTCCATGGGGCGGAACATAGGCCGATCAGCGGATGCGAGGTGGGGTGAAGCGCTTGACCTGCCCGCCGTCGGGCCGCTCGCGCACGGGGAGCTCGAGCCGGAGGCGCCGGGCCGCGATCGAGAACGTACCGGTCGACGGCTGCGCGTAGGGGAAGTCGCGGCCGAGCAGCTCGAGGCGCGCGAAGTGGCCCGGTTCGAAGTGCCAGCCGCTGGGCTGGAGCTGGAAGACCTGGCGCCCGCGGCGCGGCCGGTAGGGGGAGTGCTGGACCATGGTCTGGCTGCCGTCGGGCGCGACGTCCCAAAGGCGGGCCACGAGCTGCGGGAACGCGCCCTCGATGCGCAGCCGCGCGACGACCGTGGGCGACCCCATCAGCGTGAAGCCGTCGCCCGTCGCGGGCCTGGCGTCGTAGGTGGCCGCCCCCGGGTCGCGCGCGGCGCCGGTCCGCGGGCACTCGCCGCCGGCGAACGGATCGGTGAGGATCGAGGTCGCCGCGCTGCCGCCCGCCGAGGTGAACGTCTGCGGTGTGCTGGTGCGCAGCCGGACCTCGCCCGGGTGCTGGGCGTGCCACGTCCCGGTTTGGAACGGGCCCTGCACCGGGACCCCGCAGCCCTGCGTCTGGGTCAGCGCACCCCGGAGCGGCCGCGCGTCGGGGTCGCCCATCAGGTAGCGGGCGAACAGCGCGTCGCGGGCGTCGTTGGCGAGCTGCGGCGCCACGGTCAGCGAGCCGCGGTTGTGCCCGAACTCGGCCGTGAGAATCGTCCCCATGCGGGCCTTTGGGAACCGCTCGCGGAGCAGGGCGCTGTAGCGGAGCGCCTCCTGCGGGGGCATGATGTCGTCCGTCCACGAGTTGTACGAGACGATCGGCGCCGGCGGCTTCCACGAACGCGGCCGGCGGGCGAGCATGTAGTAGGCCGAGTGGTAGCGCGTGAGCTGGCGCAGCGCGTGACCGATGGGCCCGTCGACGCCGTAGGGCTCGCCGCGCTCGAGCTCGGCCTTCCAGGTCTGGATGTCCGCGTCGGGATCCTCGCCCGGCGGCGCGAGGTAGCCGGTCAGGGCCACGGTGTAGAGCCCGGTGAGGTACGAGTACTTGACGATCCCCGGGGAGCGGCCGTAGCGGTTGCGGGTCCGGTAGTCGAGCGTGCGCCCGGTCGGCACCAGGGCGTAGGCGAGGTCCGACCAGCCGATCCGGGGCGCCGCCGCCGCGATCCGCATCGGCACGCCCTCGGGGCTGGTCCACGGAACGAGCCTGCCGCTCGGCAGCATCACGTGGTCGCGCAGCGTCGCCAGCATCAGCGACTGGCCGCCGCCGTAGGACGCGCCAGTGACCCCGATCCGGCGCGGCTCCACGAGGCCCTCGTCGACGAGAAGTCCCGCGAGGTGCTGGGTGTCCCGGACCTCGTAGCGGGCGTCCGCGAGGTGGTCCCAGCCGCGGTCGCATCCCGGGTACAGCTCGCGCACCACGGCGAGCCCGCACGAGAAGCCGATGCCGCGCGCCGAGTACGCCATCACCGCGTAGCCCTGGCGTGCGTAGGCGAGCGCCTGGGTGCCCGGGTTGTCGTCGTCGTTCTCGAGGAAGGCGCCGAGCTTGGTCAGCCCGAAGCCGTGGAGGCCGACGATCAGCGGGTCGGGCTTGCCATCGTCCGGAGGGAGGTAGAGGTCGACGTCGAGCGGAACGCCGTCCCAGCTCTCGACCAGCGTCGCGGCGGTTCCGGTGCAGACCCGGACGCCGCCCACGTCCGGCAGGCACGGGATCCCAAGCGCCGAGTCGAGCAGGCCGCGCTCCTGCGTTTGCGCAGCAGCCATGTCCGCCGGCGGCGTGAGTGCGATCGTGCAAACGACGACGACCAGCGCCGACAGCGGTCGGGAGGAGCGCGAGCGGAGCGACGGCATCTACTGTGTACGCTACCGTACCCAAACGCCCGGCGCGCCGGTGAGGTTAGGGTCGGGGTTGATGAGGGCCGACCGGATCACGGGGCTCGCGAGCGCAGCGGCCAGGCTCGCACTGGCGCCGGTGCGTCTCGTCACCGACCGCATCGCGATGCGGTTCGCCGGCCCGCTCGACGAACTCGCTCCCGGCGAGGGCGCGATCGTCGAGATCGAGGGGCGCAAGGTCGCCGCGTTCCGCGACGACGACGGCACGGTCCGGGCGCTCGACCCGATCTGCACCCACCTGCGCTGCGTCGTCGGCTTCGACGCCGAAGCGCGCGAGTGGCACTGCCCCTGTCACGGCTCGCGCTTCGACCTCGACGGCAACGTGGTCCGCGGTCCCGCCAGGCGGGCGCTCGAGCGCGTCTGATCAGGGATCGAACCGATCGCCGGGACCCGCCCGCCACCTACGTGGACGGCGGCTACAACCCGGTATCCGGGGAGATGGCCGACCTCGACGCCCACGGCAACCTGGACGTCGTCTCGAGCGACACGACGGGCGGCCGTGAGGTCGTCCAGCTCGGCAACGGCGCCGGCGGGTTCACAAACGCCGGCGGCTTCGGCGTCGCGTTGAGCCCGCAGACGCCCGTGGTCGCCGACTTCGACGGCGACGGCAGCAAGGACATCGCGGTCACCGGCCTCGGAGCGGACTTCGGGGCGCAATACCTGTCGGTACTGCTGAACGAGGGCTAGGCACCGACCGCCACGCTGCGCGGCTGAGTTGCGCGGCCGGTCCAACTGGCCGACCGGCCAGGGGTTGTGTGTTGCGGTACGCACGTCTCACCGGCTACGGTCGCCGCGGGTTTGGGATGAAAGAGAGCGAGGAGCGCCACCCTCAGCGCACCGCCGCCCTGGTCGCGCTTGCGATCGCGGCGATCGCGTTGCTGTTCGTGGCCTTCAGATCAGGCGGCGACGACTACGAGATCACCGCGGAGTTCCAGAACGCGAGCCAGCTCGTCACCGGCAACAAGGTTGTGGTTGGCGGTCGCCCGGTCGGCACCGTGAACGACATCACCCTCGCGGCCGACGGGCAGGCGCTGGTGCGGTTCTCGATCGACGAGGAGTACGCGCCGTTGCGGCGCGGGACCGTCGCGACGGTCCGTTGGACCTCGCTCTCGAGCGTCGCCCAGCGCCAGGTTCAGCTCACGCCACCGCCCGAGAACGTCGAGGCGGAGGCCATCCCCGACGGCGGGGTGATGAGCCAGTCGGAGACCGTCGCCGAGGTGGACATCGACCAGCTCTTCAACACCCTCGACCGCAAGACCGTAAAGGACTTCAAGCGGGTGATCCAGGGCTTCGCGCGCGCCTACGAGGGCGTCGCCGAGCGTGCGAACAAGGGCTACAAGTACCTGAACCCGCTCCTCTACCACGGGCGGCGGGTGTTCGCCGAGCTCAGTTCCGACCAGGCAGCGCTCGAGCGGCTCCTCGTCGACGGCGCCCAGTTCGCCGGGGCGCTTGCCGACCGCTCGACCGACGTTTCGCAGCTCGTCGGAAACCTGAACCGGATGATGAACGCGATCGGCGACCGCAAGCTCGAGCTGGCGCGCGCGATCGGTCTGCTGCCGCCATTCCTGCGCAACGCCAACACCACGTTCGTGAACCTGCGCGCGGCGCTCGACGACGTGCAGCCGCTGGTGATCGCGTCGCGTCCGGTCGCGCGCGAGCTGCTGCCGTTCCTGATCGAGCTGCGGGCGACGGCGCGCGACGCGGTGCCCACCGTCCGCGACCTGTCGGCGATCATCGACCGGCCCGGGCCCGCCAACGACCTGACCGAGCTCCAGCGTGCGCAGCCGCCGCTGCGGCAGATCGCCGTGGGGACCGGCTCGCCCGACTGTGGCCCGGGCCCCGAGAACCCCGCGGACCTCGAGGTCGCCGCCGATGACGACTACACGCAGGGCAGCTTCGGCGAGGCGCTCTGCTCGCTGCACAACGGCCACGCCAACCTGACCTTCTTCCGCGCCTACACGCCGGAGCTGGTCGGCTGGTTCGACGGCTTCAGCCACTCGGGCTACGTCGACGCGCTCGGCGGCGTCGGCCGCGTCGGCACGACCTTCAACACGTTCACGCCGACGATCACCGGGATCCCCGACCTGACCGACCCGGACTCGCCGCTCGAGCAGTTCGCGGCGCTCAGCACGGGCAACGTCCGCCGCTGCCCGGGCAGCAACGAGCGGCCGCTCGGCCCCGGGTACCCGCCCGACGATTCGGTGCCGTTCACCGACGACGGCGCGCTCACCGACGGGGTGCCCGGCGACTGCGATCCGACCAAGGTGCTGCCGGGGCCATGAGGCGGCTGGCGCTCCTCTTCCTGCTCGCGGTCGGCGCCGGCGCCGGCCTGGTCGCGACCGTGGCCGGGGCCGACGACACCCGGACCTACAAGCTCGAGATGTACAACGCGTTCGGGATCGTCGAGGAGTCGGACATGCGGGTGTCCGGCGTCAACGTGGGCTCGGTCACCAGCCTCGACGTGAACGCGGACAAGCGTGCAGTAGTCACGGTCGAGGTCAGCGGCGACCTGGCAGTGCTCGGCGACGAGACCGAGTGCGAGTCCTCGCCGCAGTCGCTGCTCGGCGAGTACTTCCTCGACTGCTCGCCGGCGGGCGAGCCGCTTCCCGACGGCGCCACGATCCCGGCGAGCCAGGTCTCGCAGAACGTGCAGCCCGACCTCGTGCAGAACACGATGCGCGAGCCGTTCAAGCTCCGCCTCCAGCTCCTCCTGAATGAGTTCGGGACCGCCCTCGCCGGCAACGGCGACGCGCTCAACGAAGCGATCCGGCTCGGCGCCCCGGCACTGACCGAGCTCGAGGAGGTGACCGGGATCCTCGCCGGGCAGAACGAGCTGATCCGCGACCTGAACGTGAACTCCGAGCGGGTCTCGGGCGAGCTCGCCCGGGTCCGCGACCAGGTCGTGCGCTTCGTCGACGAGGCCGAGGACGTGGCCCGGACCGCGCTCGAGCGCCGCGAGGACGTCTCGGCCGGCTTCGACCGCTTCGACGACTACGTGGCCGAGTTGGGGCCGACCCTGAGGCAGCTCGGCGAGACCGCGCGCGAGCAGACCCCGCTCCTGACCGACCTCCGGGGCGCCGCGCCCGAGCTGTACCGGCTATCGGTCAGCCTGCCGCGCTTCCAGCGCGCGTCCGAGCGGTCGCTCGACACCCTCGGCGACGCTGCCGTCGTCGGTGAGCGGGCGCTGCGACGCGGCCGTGACGAGATCAAGCTCCTCGCCCAGGCCGGCCGCAACGCCCCCGCTGCCGCCGAGATCCTCGCCGACCTGGTCCGCGACCTCGACGACCCGCGGCGCGTGGTCGAGATCAACGACCTCGCGGCGCGGACCACGGGCCGGACGAGCGAGCTGCCGGGGACTCGCAACACGATGGGTTACACCGGCTTCGAGGCGCTGCTCAACTACCCGTACTACCAGTCGCTTGCGATCAACCAGTTCGACCGCGGCGGCCACACCCTCCACATCGGGCTCCAGGAGGTCTTCAGCGGGGCCTGCGGCGCGTTCTCGAGCGGCCACAGCGTCACCACCGGCGAGCCCGGGGTGCCCACCGACGCCGGCGCCACCACGACCGACTTCCTCGAGCTGCCGCGGTGCGCCACCTGGCTCGGCCCGAACCAGCCGGGCATCAACGACGACCTCGGCCTGCCCCCGTACGACCCGTCGGTCTGCCCGAACGGTACCGCGCCCGAGCGGGCGCGGGCCGAGCTCTGCGACCCGGCCGGGGCGAGCGGCGCCTCCGGCCGCGAGCGGGCGCGCGCCGCGCGCGGCGGGCGCGGCGGCGACCGCGGTGGCACAGCGCCGGGCGGCCCCGGCGCGGACCCCGGCCCGGGCGACGGTCTTCCGATCGACCCCGGCCAGATCCAGGACGACCTCGAGGACCTGCTCGACCTGCCGAAGAACGCGCTCGACGACCTCGGGCTCGGCGGCAAGGGCGGGGGCAAGAAGGGGCTCGGCGGCCTCGGCAAGGGCGCGGACAAGGCGGCTGACGATCTCCTCGACTTCCTGCTGGGGCCATGAGGCGGAGCGCGCTAGGAGCACTCGCAGCATCGCCGGTGATGGTCGGCGCCGTCACCGTGCTGATCGCGATCGTGGCTGTGTTCCTCGCCTACAACGCGAACAAGGGCCTGCCGTTCGTCCCCGCCTACCGGGTCTCGGTCGACGTCCCGGACTCGGCCCGGCTGCGGGAGTCGAACGAGATCCGGATCGGCGGCACCCGGGTGGGCGTCGTCGAGTCGATCGAGCCCGTGGTCGACGAGTCGCCGCCGGAGGGCGACGCCGCCGGCGCGGGCGAGCTCGAGCCCGTGGTCGCACGGCTCAACCTGAAGTTCGACGAGAGTGCCAAGCCGCTCCCGCAGGACTCGATCTTCCGCGTTCGCTACCGCTCGCCGTTCGGGCTCAAGTACGTCGAGGTCGTGCGCGGCACCGGGCCCGCGGCTCCCGAGGGGCACCTGTTCGACGGCACCGACGACGGCGCGATCTGCAAGCTGCCGAACGACCCGAAGACGTTCGCCGCGACGAGTTCGGACAAGGCCGCCAACGGGTGCTTCCAGGAGCAGACTGAGTTCGACGCGATCAACGACACGTTCGACACCCGGACCCGCAAGGCCCAGCGCAAGAACCTGTTCGGCTACGGCAACGCCTTCGCGTCGCGCGGCTCCTCGCTGAACGACGTGATCGCGGAGCTCGAGCCGCTGTTCACCAACCTGCGCCCGGTCGCGCGCGCCCTGGCCGACCCCGACGTCAATCTGCGGCGCTTCTTCAACGGCCTCGCCCGGACGGCCCAGTACCAGGCGCCGGTCGCGGTCGAGCAGGCGCAGTCGTTCGTGAACGCGGCGATCGCCTTCGCCGCGATCAGTTCCGACGAGGAGGCGCTCAAGGAGTCGATCTCCGAGGCCCCGCCGACCTATGAGACCGGGATCCGGCTGATGCCCGCGCAGCGCGAGTTCCTGGCGAACGTCGAGGTCTTCGCGCGCGAGATGCAGCCCGCGCGCCGAGGACCTGCGCACGACGCTCCCCGTCCTCAACGACTCGATCGAGATCGGCACCCCCGTGATGCGCGACCAGCCGCCCGTGAACCGCCGGCTGCGCGGGGTGCTGCGCGAGCTGAACCAGCTCGTCTCGCAGGCGACGACGCGGGTCACGCTGATGCGACTGAGGCAGACCTTCGGCGAGGCGAAGCCGCTCGCCGAGTACGTGGTCCCCGCGCAGACCGTCTGCAACTACTGGACCTACTGGTTCACGTTCCTGCCGGGCGGGCTGACCGACCGCGACCAGGTCGGGCACTCGCTGCGACAGATGCTGACCCGCTACCCGTCGGCGCCGGCCCAGGTCGAGGCCGGGCTCGGGGGCTACTCCGGGATCGGCGCCAACGGCAAGGCCGGGATCGTCGGCGGCGGCGAGTTCCGCCCCTACGAGTTCCCGCTGATCAACTCGCATGCCTACGGGCCCACCGGCCAGCGGAACGCGGACTGTCAGCCGGGGCAGATCGGCTACCCGCTCGGGCAGGACCTGGTCCCGGGCCAGTCGCTGGCCGACCCGGGGAACCGGGTCTCCGACCTCGCCGGCTCGCGCGGCCCGACGACGCTGTTCTACGACGCCGACGGCAACCGCACGCTGTTCGACAGCCGGGTCGCCTCGCGCCAGCCCCAGACCTGGAAGCGGGTGGGACCGTGAGGGGCGGCGAGATGAGGGGCATGGAGGCCCGCGGGATCCCGAACTGGGCGCTCGGCCTGATCCTGGTCATCGTCCTCGCGATCGCCTCGGTGCTCGCCTACACCAAGCAGCTGCCGTGGTCGAGCGGTTACGAGGTGACCGCCGTGTTCGAGTCGTCGCAGTACCTGCGGCCGAGCAACCCGGTCCGGATCGCCGGCGTCAACGTCGGCAAGGTGACCGAGATCGAGCAGGTCGGCGGCGCCTCGGGTGGCGAGTCGCAGCCCGCGGCGGCGGTCACGATGGAGCTGAACCCCGAGGCGCTGCCGATCCGCGAGGACGCCAACTTCAAGATCCGCCCGCGGCTGTTCCTCGAGGGCAACTACTTCATCGACCTCCAACCGGGCAGCCCGAGCGCGCCGGAGGCCGAGGAGGGCCATCAGTTCGGGCTCGAGCGCACCGCGTACTCGGTCCAGCTCGACCAGATCCTCACCACCCTCCAGAGCGACGTCCGCGCCCAGCTTCAGACCCTGCTCGACCAGTTCGGCAACTCGCTGATCAGCTACGGAGGCGCCGACGGGCTGCGTGACCTGTTCAAGAGCGCCCCGGTCTCCTACCGCTACTCGGCGCAGGTCTACGAGTCGACGCTCGGGACCGAGCCGCACGACCTGAGCGGCCTGATCCGCGGGCTCGGCAGGGTCCTGCGCGGCCTCGGGCGCGACCGCGAGGCGCTGAGCGACCTCGTCACGAACTTCCGCGTGGTGAGCGGCTCGTTCGCGGCCGAGGACCAGGCTCTGGGCCGGGCGATCGAGCTCCTGCCCGACTTCCTCGCGGAGGGCGAGCCCACCTTCCAGGCGCTGAACCGGGCGCTGCCGCCGCTGCGCGCGTTCGCGATCGAGGCCCTGCCCGGCACCCGCATGGGCCCGGAGACGCTGCGCGCGGCGCTGCCGATGCTGAAGCAGCTGCGGGCGCTGATGTCGCGCTCGGAGCTCCGCGGCCTGGTCGCGCGGCTGCGCCCGACGGTGCCGAAGCTGGCCCAGCTCGCGCAGCGCAACACCGAGTTCTTCAAGCAGACCAGGGCGCTTTCGTCCTGCTTCAACGAGGTCGTGATCCCGTGGTCGCACTCGACCGTCGAGCCCGTCGACCCGCTCGACATCTACCCGCTGGAGCCGGGCGGCCGGGTGTTCGAGACGACCGCCTACGGGTTCACCCAGTCGTCGTCGGAGAGCCGCTCGGGCGACGCCAACGGCCAGCACCTGCGGGTGCTGGGCGGCAGCGGCAGCAACATCGTCCGCTTCCCGCCCGGGCTCGGGCGCGATGCGGCCTTCGGCCTGACCCCGTTCCCGATCCTCGGCGCGATGCCCCGGATCGGCGACTCGGCGAAGTCGGTCTACAAGCCCGAGGTTCCCTGCGAGACGCAGGAGCCGCCCAACCTTGAGGCCGGGGTCAGCGCGCCGCCCGAGCAGCAGCCGGTGCCGGCGGCGGGCATCGGGCTCGACGCGCTCAGCGGCGCGGGAGCCGAGCGGCTGCGCTCGCTCGCGTCCGACCTCACCGACCTCGGCTCGGTCGCTGACCTGCTGGCGGCCGGTGACCGGCGCGAGGCGAACCGCGAGATCGACCGCCTGCAGCGGGCGGTCGACCTGCTCGGGCTGGTCGAGATCGACGTCCGCGCCGCGGTGGAGGCGATGCGCTGATGGCCCGCCTGATTCGCGAGCAGCTCCGCAACGTGATCGCGGTGACCGCCGTGCTCACGCTTGCCGCCGTCACCTCCTACGTGATCCTCCAGGAGCAGCGGCTGCGGATCCCGATCCTCGAGGAGAAGCCGTTCGAGCTCAAGGCCGAGTTCCAGACGGCGCAGGCCGTGGTCCCCGGACAGGGGCAGACGATCCGCGTCGCGGGGGTCCGCGTCGGCGACGTCGAGAAGGTCGAGCTGATCGACGGGGCGGGGGTCGTCACCTTCGCGATCGACCGCGAGTTCCTGCCGATCTACCGCGACGCGACGATCCTGATGCGGCCGCTGACCGGGCTCAAGTCGATGTTCTTCGAGCTCGATCCGGGGACACGGGGGGCGGGCGAGTACGCCGAGGGCGACGTCGTCCCGATGGCGAACACCGCACCCGACGTCAACTTCCACGAGATCCTGGCGGCGCTCGACGCGGACACGCAGGCATACCTGCGGCTGCTCCTCGTGGGCGCCGGAACGGGACTTGACGGGCGCGATCGCGAGCTCGGGAAGCTGCTCGGCAGCCTCGGGCCGATCAACCGCAACCTCGGCGTCCTCAACCGCACGGTCGCCGAGCGCCGCGAGGAGCTCGCGCGCTTCACCCACAACATGAACGTCCTCACCAACCGCGTCGGACAGGCCGAGCACGAGCTGACCCGGCTGGTCGGCTCGGCCTCGCAGTACCTCGGCACCCTCGCCGAGCAGGACCCCGACATCCAGCGGCTGGTCAGCCTCCTGCCCGAGACGCTGGCGGTCGGCCGCGAGACGCTGATCTCGATGCGGGAGTTCGCGAACATCATGGGCCCGACCTTCAACGAGCTGCGTCCGTTCGCCCGCAACCTCGACGAGCTCAACGCCTCGACCCGCACCTTCGCCGAGCGGGTGACGCCGGTGCTCGAGGACGAGATCAGGCCGTTCGTGCGCGAGGCGCGCGACCGCGCTCCCGACATCCGCCGTGGGGCGACCCGCTTCGCCGCCGCGACCCCGCGGCTCACGGTCCTTGCCTCGAAGCTGAACCGCCTGGCGAACATGGCGTCGAACAACCCCGGCGGCGCCGAGCCGACCGGCGACCCGGGCCGCGACGAGGGCTACCTCTACTGGCTTGCCTGGCTCGGCCACAACACCTCGAACCTGTTCTCGTCCGGCGACGGCAACGGCTTCTACCGGCGCGTCTACCTGACGATGGGCTGCGAGCACGCGGCCTCGCTGGTCGAGGACGCGAACCCGATCGTCGAGCAGTTCCGCCGGATCGTCACCGGCCTCACCGACCCCGTCGTCGACCTGGTCTGCAACGAGTAGCGATGGAGAAGCAGGCACCCTCAGTCATCCGCATCCTCGTCGCCGCCGGCTTCGCGCTCTCGTGCTTCGGCCTGATCCTGTTCCTCTGGATCGCGTTCGGCGGGCCGGTACCGCTCAACCCGGAGAGCTACCGGTTCAGGGTCTACTTCCCCGAGGCCACGCAGGTCGCGATCGAGTCCGACGTGCGGATCGGCGGCGTCTCGGTCGGCAAGGTGAAGGCGATCGAGCTGGCGCCGCCGGACGTGCGGCTCAGGGGCCGCGATGTCGCCGCGGTCGAGGTCGAGATCGAGCCGCAGTACGCGCCGATCTCGACCGACGCCGAGGCGATCCTGCGGCAGAAGACGCTGCTCGGCGAGACCTTCATCGAGCTGACCTCGGGGACCGAGCCGGGCTCGGACGCGAACCCGCAGCTGGCGCAGGTCTCGCTCGGCGAGTCGGTCCAGCTGCCCGAGGGCGCGGTGCCCGCCGAGGCGCTGCCCGAGGGCGGGACCCTCGGCGTCGGCCAGACCCGCGAGGCGACCCAGATCGACGAGATCTTCAACGCGCTCGACGACGAGACGCGCGAGGCGTTCCAGCGCTGGCAGCAGAGCGCGTCGGTCGCGATCCAGGATCGCGGCCTCGCCTTCAACGACGCGCTCGGCAACCTGGCGCCGTTCATCACCGACGCCACCGACACGCTCGAGATCCTCGCCGGCCAGGAGACCGCCCTGCGGGCGATCGTGCGCGACGTCGGGATCACCTTCGAGGCGCTCAGCGAGCGGCGCGGCGAGCTGACCGAGGCGATTCGGGGCCAGAACAACACGTTCGAGGGGCTCGCGGCCGAGGACGAGGCGCTGGCCGAGACGTTCCAGATCCTGCCCACCTTCCAGCGCGAGACCCGCGCCACGCTCGAGCGCCTCGAGACGTTCCGCGTCGATGCCAACCCGCTGATCCTCGACCTGATCCCGGTCGCCCGCGAGCTCTCACCGACGCTCGAGAACGTCCGCCGGCTGGCGCCGAACATGCGCGAGCTCTTCGAGGACCTCGGACCTCTGCAGCGCGCGTCGATGCGTGGCCTGCCCGCGCTGCGCGACTTCCTCGACGGGCTCGCCCCGGTGATCGACGAGCTCGACCCGTTCCTCGCCAACCTGAACCCGATCCTCGACTACCTCGAGTACCAGAAGTCGACCGTCGCGGACTTCCTGGCGGGACCGGCGGTCGCTCTGTCCGGGGCCGCCGACGGCCTGCCCGGCGATCCGGCGCCGCGCCACATGCTGCGCCAGCTCAGCGTGCTCGGGACCGAGTCGCTCTCGATCCACCCGTCCCGCCTCAACACCAACCGCGGCCACGGCTACCTGGCCGACGGCGTCCTGAACGGCTACGGCCTTGCCAGCAAGGGGATCTTCCCGAACTTCGACTGCAAGAACACCGACTACGCGCCGGGCGTCGGCGGCGACCCCGACGAGGACGAGATCGTCAAGGGCGAGAGCGTCCCCGGGATCAACAACGGCAACCCGCCCGACGCGCGATTCGCCCCGTGCTGGGTGCAGCCGGACTTCGGCCTCTACGGCGACAACCGCGCGCCGATGCTCTTCGAGGATCCTTAGACCGCGGCGCGGTAGTGCGCCGGGTTGATCCTCTGCGTCCTGCGCCGGTATTCGAGCCACGAGCCGGGCCAGTTGTTGGTCTGGAGGCCGTTGTGGACATACCAGGAGGCGCAGCGACCGTTCACCCAGATCGTCCTCGGGTTGCGGCGGTCGAGCTCCTCGCGCCAGGCCGCCTGCGTCTCAGGCTTGAGGTCGATCCACCGCAGCCCCTGGTCGCGGAGGCGGCCGATCGCGTCGATGATGTAGCGGAAGCCGCACTCGAGCGCGTAGGGCCCCGAGCCCGAGCCGTGGTTCGTGTTCGGCCCGTAGAGGATGAACAGGTTCGGAAAGCCTGAGACGGTGAGCCCGAGGAAGGCCTCTGGGCGATCGCCCCACACCTCGCCGATCTCCGTGCCCTCCGGCCCGTAGATGTCGAGCGGGCTCGTAAACCGCGCCGTCTCGAAGCCGGTCCCCCAGATGATCGTGTCGGTCTCGCGCTCGATCCCGTCGGGCCCGACGACGCCGGACGCCGTCACCCGCTGGGCAGCGCCGCCGAGGAGCTCGACGTTCTCGCGCCGCAGGGTCGAGTACCAATCGCTGGTGATCAGGACGCGCTTGCAGCCGATCTCGTAATCAGGCGTCGCCAGCGCGCGCAGCTCGGGGTCGGGGAGCTCACGGTTGCGATACACGTCGGCCAGTGTCGCGAGCGGCCGGATCACCCAGTGGTTGCCCGTGAATCCGTAGGTCCCGAGCTCGAAGAGCGTGAACAGACCGACGCGCGACGCGGCGACGCGCGCCGGGAAGCGCTCGAAGATCCGCTGCTCCCAGTCGGGGTACGTTCGGTCCGTCTTCGGCACGATCCACGGGGCGGTGCGCTGGTAGATCGTCAGCTCGCTCGCGAGCGGCGCGACGCGCGGCACGAACTGGATCGCCGACGCCCCGGTGCCGAACACGGCCACCCGCTCGCCGGTCAGGTCGTGCGAGTGGTCCCACTCGGCCGAGTGGAAGACCTCGCCGGCGAACTCGTCCATCCCCTCGACGTGCGGCGTGGCCGGCCGCGTGAGCTGGCCGCAGGCGGTGACGAGCACGTCGAACTCGTGCGTCTCGCCGTCGTCCGTATCGAGCGTCCACTTGCCCGCCTCGGGGTCGAACCGGGCCTCGGTCGCCTCGGTGTTGAAGCGCAGGTGCGGCCGGAGGCCGAACCGGTCCGTGACCTCCTCGAGGTAGTCGAGGATTTCCGGCTGGGGCGCGTAGCGGCGCGACCAGTTCGAGCCGTGCGCGAACGAGAACGAGTAGAGGTGCGAGGGCACGTCGCAGGCGGCGCCGGGATAGGTGTTCGCGCGCCAGACGCCGCCGACCGTCTCGCCCCGCTCGAAGATCGTGAAGTCCTCGATCCCCTCCTGGCGCAGCCGGATCCCCATCCCGATACCGCCGAAGCCGGCGCCGACGATCCCGACCGACACTTCTCGCTTCGAACCGTTGCTGCTCATTGGCGCTCGATCCTACGCCGACCCGCGAGAATGCGCGCGTGAAGGCCCCGCGACTCCTCCTCGCGACGGTTGCGGCGCTGGCCCTGGGGTCTGTGCACGCGTCGGCCGCCCAGTCGGATCCGGTGCCGATGGCGGAATTCCGCGGGCTGCCGCCCGCCGCGAAGGTGGAGGTCTCGCCGGCGGCGCGCCGGGTGCGGGAGCGGCTGCTCGGCACGCGGTACGACGACCCCCGGTTCGTCACGCTCCACTGGACGGGCGTCTCCTCGTTCATCGTCACCGTCGGCGGGCACCTGTTCCTGTTCGACGCCTGGGAGATCCTCGGCCTGCACGCCGACTATCTGCCGCTCGGGCGCGAGGAGCTGGCGGCGCTCGAGCCCGAGGCGATCCTGCTGGGCCACGGCCATTTCGACCATGCCGGCGACGCGGGCTACGTGGCCGGGCGCAGCGGCGCGGCGGTGTTCGCATCCGAGGAACAGTGCGCCGAGGCCAAGGAGGACGCGGCCGCCGAGGGCAACGCGGAGCGGTTCCGCTGCGTCATCACCGGCAGCCAGGACGCGCCCGCGTTCGGCCGGCGCGTGCGCGTCCGGATCTTCCGCGACCTCCCCCGGATGACCGTGCTCAAGGGGATCCACTCGGCGCCCGGCCCGCCCGGCCAGCACAACCCGCTCGACCCGTTCCTGCCGATCTTCGATCCGGCGCCGTACATCGAACACCTCAACACCGACCCGGCCGAGCTCCTGCGGTTCCTCGGCTATGTCGGCGATCCCGAGGGCGGGACCCGGATGTACCACCTGCGCGTCGGCCGGTTCGCGCTGCTCTTGGGCGACTCGGCCGGCCCGATCCACCAGCAGCGGCCGATCCGGCGGAGCCTCCGGCGCTTTCCCGGCTGCGTGGACGTGATGGCGAACGCGATCCAGGGCTTCGACCAGCCGGTCGGCGGGCTCGCGCCGCCGCGCCGTTACGTGCGCGACGCCCGGCCGAAGGTCTTCCTGCCCACCCACGCCGATGCCTGGGCACCCGTGATCTCCGCCGGTCAGGCCGCGTATCGCGACGAGCTCGACGAGCAGCTCAGCCGTCTGCGGCAACCGCCGCGCGTCGACTTCCTGCTCGATCCCCAGGACTACCTCGACGAGCGCGCGTACCGGGTGCGCGCCGAGCGCTGGCGGCGCCCCGTGCCGGGCAGCCTGTGCGCCCGGCGATAGGCTCCCGCGCCATGCCTGAAGCAAAACTGGCGGGTCGCACCGTCGTCATGTCGGGCGGGAGCCGGGGGATCGGCCTCGCGATTGCCAAGCGGATCGCCGCCGACGGCGCGAACGTCGCGCTGATCGCGAAGACCGCCGAGCCGCACCCGAAGCTGCCGGGGACGGTGTTCACCGCGGCCGAGGAGATCGAGGAGGTGGGGGGCACCGCGCTGCCGATCGTGGGCGACGTGCGCGACGCCGACCAGGTGGCAGCCGCGGTCGCGCAGACCGCCGAGAAGTTCGGCGGCATCGACATCGTCGTCAACAACGCCTCGGCGATCAACCTCGCCCCGATGGCGCAGCTCGAGGTCAAGCGCTTCGACCTGATGCAGCAGATCAACGCCCGGGGCACGTTCGTGCTGACGAAGGCGGCGCTGGACCACCTGCGCTCCTCGAATCACGCGCACGTCCTGACGCTCTCGCCCCCGCTCTCGGCCGACCCGAAGTGGCTCAAGGGCAACTCGGCCTACACGCTCTCGAAGTTCGGAATGACGATGCTGACCCTGGGGCTGGCCGCCGACGAGGCCGAGAACGGGATCGGCGCCAACTGCCTGTGGCCGCGGACGATCATCGCCACCGCCGCGGTCCAGAACCTGCTCGGCGGCGACCAGGCGATGGCCGCCGCGCGCACCCCCGAGATCTACGCCGACGCCGCCTACGAGATCGTGAGCCGCGACCCGCGCGAGTGCACGGGCAACGCCTTCATCGACGACGAGGTGCTGGCCGAGGCCGGCGTCACCGACCTCTCGAAGTACTCGGCGCCCGACGCCAAGCTCGCGCTCGACCTGTTCGTCGACGACTGGGGCCCGAGCGCACCCTCCTGACGCCGATGGTACGCATGCTATGGTTTGCGTATCATGGCTCCCATTCTTCCCACGCTCGACGAGGCCGCCGAGCTCGCCCCGCGCGAGGGCGGCCCGGTCTGGACCTACGCCAACGACATCCGTTCCGCCGCCGGGGGTGGGGCGCCATACGCGCTCATGCTCCAGGTCGCGCACCCGGTGGTCGGTGCCGGCGTCGCCGAGCACTCGAACTTCCGGGCTGACCCGTGGAGCCGGCTGCTGCGCACGCTCGACTTCATCACCTGCATGGTCTTCGGCGGGCCGCGGCTGGCCCACGAGACCGGAGCCCGCGTGCGCGAGATGCACAAGCTGATCAAGGGCACGATGGCGAACGGCGAGAGCTATCACGCGCTCGAGCCCGAGCCCTACGCCTGGGTCCACGCGACGCTCGCCGACGCGATCGTCCGCGGCAACGAACACTTCATCCGCCCGATCCCCGAGCGCGACCTCGAGCCGTTCTGGGCGGAATGGCGAACGATGGGCCGTATGCTCGGCGTCCGCGACCGGGACCTGCCCGAGCGCTGGAGCGAGTTCGGCGACTACTTCGACTGGATGGTGGCCGAGCGGCTCGAGCGCACCGAGTCGGTGGACGACGTCCTCGAGGCGCTGAAGCAGCCACCACCACCGCCCGTGCGGGGCGTCGTGGAGCCGATCTGGAAGGCGGCCCGGCTGCCGGCCCGCCGCGCCGCGCGGATCGGCATGGTCGGGATGATGCCGCCGGCGTTCCGCCGCAAGCTCGGCGTGCCCTGGAAGCGCGGCAACGACCTCGAGTTCCGCGCGATGGCGCGGGCGTCGCGGATGGCGGGGCCGGTGCTGCCGAAGTCGGTCAAGGAGTTCGGCCCGCACTACCTGCGCTGGCGCCACGACGCGATCATGCGCGGCGAGGTCGCCTCCGGCGTCGGCACCAAGTTCGACCTCACCGCCACGCGGGCCGCCTGATGGCGACCGCTTCCCTGATCGAGCGCGCGATCGGCGCGGCCGCCGCGGCGCCGCCGCCCGACGACCGGATGAGCGAGCGGATCCTCGACAGCGCACTCGAGCTGATCGCGGCGTCGGGGCTGCACAAGCTGACCATGGACGACATCGCCGCGAGGGGCGGGATGGGGCGGATGACGGTCTATCGCCGCTTCGGCGACCGCGAGCGCCTGATCGATGCGCTCGCGATCCGCGAGGTCCAGCGCTGTTTGGCCGAGCTCGACGCGGCGGTCGACCGCTCGGACCCGGTCGTGGACCAGGTCGCCGACGGCTTCGCAACTGCGCTGCGGCTGATCCGCGAGCACCCGCTGCTCGACCGTTTCGCCCGCCACGAGCCCGAGACCGCGCTGGAGGCGCTCAACGCCGACGGCGCCATGATCTTCTCCCTCTCGCGCGCGTTCACCGCCGGGCTCCTGCGCGAGGCTCAGGTGCGCGGCGAGGTCGGCGCGCTCGACGCCGACCAGGCCGCCGAGATCCTCGTCCGGATCGGCGTGAGCTTCGTACTGATCCCGGCCACCATGCTGCCGCTCGGCGACGAGGATGCCGCCCGCGACGTGGCCCGCAATCTGATCGCGCCGATCCTGAGCGGCTAGCTCGTCGGGTTGCGCTCGGCCGCGCGGACCGCGTCGGCGATCTGATCGTCGCGCGCCGTGAAGCGGTCGAACACCGGGTTGACCAGCCCGCGCATCGCGGACCAGGCGCCCCACCAGCGCGGCGCGATCATTCGCGGCGCCCGCCGCTCGATCCCGTTCACGATCGCGGCCCCGGCGACGGGCGGGGTGAGCCGCTTCGTCAGGAACGCCGGGAAAGCCTCCTCGACGCGCTGCGCGATCGGGTCGGCGAACGTGTCCCGGACCATGTCCGTGTCGATGAACCCGAAGTAGGCGACGCCCGCGCTCGCACCGTGCGGCGCCAGCTCCACGCGCAGGGCCCGGCCGAGCTGCTCGACGCCCGCCTTGGCCATCGCGTAGGGCGCGGCCATCACCCCGTTCAGGAACGCGTACACGGAGGCGACGACCACGATGTGGCCGCGGCGCTCGATGATCTGCGGTAGCGCCGGGCGCACGGTGCGCCACACGCCGTAGAGGTCGACGTCGACCACGCGCTCGAACTCCTCGATGCCGATCACGCTCATCGGCCTCGGCTTCGGGGCGATCCCCGCGTTGGCCACCGCGATGTCGAGGCCGCCGAGGCGCTCGACGACCTCGCTCACGGCGAGCTCCATCGCGCGCCCGTCGGTGACGTCGGCTTCGAGGGCCAGCGTCCGCTCGCCGATCGCGTCGGCAGCGGCCTCGGCGTCGGCGCGGTCGAGGTCGAGGATCGCGACGCTCGCGCCGCGCTGGTGCAGCAGCTTCGCGGTCTCGAATCCGATGCCCTTGGCGGCGCCGGTCACCAGCGCGACCTTGCCGGCGACGGGGTAGCGCGTGGCCATTGCGTGATCCTAGGCGCATCCTGGGTATGGGGGAGCGAACCCGAATTCAAGGAGGAAACGATGAGCCAGACAGCTCGGGACGTGATGAGCTCTGACTGCAAGTGCATCGGCGAGAGCGAGACCGTGCTCGACGCCGCGAAGAAGCTGAAGGAGCTCAACGTCGGCTCGATGCCGATCTGCGGTGAGGACGACCGCCTGAAGGGGATGCTCACCGACCGGGACATCGTGGTGAAGGTGCTGGCCGAGGGCCGCGACCCGGCGGCGACCACCGCCGGAGCCCTGGGCGAGGGCAAGCCGGTCACGATCGGCGCCGACGACCCGGTCGACGAGGCCCTGCAGACGATGGCCGAGCACAAGGTCCGCAGGCTGCCGGTGATCGACGGTCACAGGCTGGTGGGGATCGTCAGCCAGGCCGACATCGCCCGCAACGTCGGGGAAGAGCAGGTCGGCCAGCTCGTCGAGTCGATCTCTGCCTAGCGCGACGCACATATTCGAGGGCGCCCGCCTCCGTGGCGGGCGCTACGAGCTCGAGCGCCCGCTCGGCACCGGCGCCGCCGCAACCGTGTGGCTGGCAAGCGACACGCTGCTCGAGCGCCCGGTCGCGGTGAAGGTCCTCGCCGAGGGGCTGATCGAGGACCGGCAGTGGCTGGCGCGCTTCCGGCGCGAGGCGCGGATCGCCGCCGGCCTATCGCACCCGAACCTGGTTTCGATCTACGACTTCGACGCCGATGTCGAGCGGCCGTACCTCGTGATGGCCCACCTCTCCGGCGGCTCGCTCCAGGACCGGCTCGATCGTGGCGACGCGCCGGACGCCGAGCGGCTCGCCGGCGACCTTCTGCGCGCGCTCGCCCACATCCACGCCGCGGGGATCGTCCACCGCGACGTGAAGCCGGGCAACGTGCTGCTCGGCCCGCGACGGGCGGGCCTGCCTCACGGACTTCGGCGTGGCACGGCCGCAGGACGCGACGTCGATCACGAGGACGGGACAGATCCCGGGCACCGCTCGCTACATGGCGCCCGAGCTCTGGCGCGGCGAGCCCGCCGACGCGCGCAGCGACCTGTTCGCCTGCGGGATCCTGCTCTCCGAGTGCCTCGGGGCCGACCCGCCGCCGCGCCTGCTCGAGCTCGCCGAGCGCCTCGGCGCCCAGGACCCGGGGCTGCGACCGCCCTCGGCGCGGGCCGCGCTGGAGCTGCTCGAACCCGTTGAGGCCCCGCCGGCGGCGCCGGTCGAGCGCATCGCGGTCGCCGAGCGCCGCCCGCCCCGGTGGCTGCCGGTCGCCGCGCTGTGTGCGGTCGCGCTCGTCCTTGGAGTCGTGCTGGCGAACTCATTCGGCGGGCAGGAGGAAACCCCGCCGCCGCCCGAGCAGCAGGCCGCCGGCGCGGGCCAGGGCGGGGACGCCGCCGACCGGACCGATTCCGGCGGCGGCGAGGCGCGGCAGGACGCCGGGTCCGGTGAGCCGTCCGCGTCGCCGCCCGCCGACGGCTACGCGCTGAACGACCAGGGCTTCAACCTGATCCAGGAGGGCGCCTACGCCGAGGCGATCCCGATCCTCGAGCAGGCGGTTGCCGCGCTCGAGGGATCCGGCGACATCACCTACGCGTACGCCCTCTACAACCTCGGCAACGCGCTGCGGCTGGCCGGCCGTCCGGCCGAGGCGATCCCGATCCTGGAGAAGCGTCTCGAGATCGACAACCAGACGGCCGTGGTCTCCCGCGAGCTCGAGCTCGCCAGGGAGGCCGCCGGCGACCGCGCGGACTAGCTACCCGGCCCGCCCGGCGTGGGCGATACTGCCCTGGAATGTCGCAGCGGTCCGAGGCGTTCAAGGATGCGTGGGGGCGGTTCTGCACCGCGTTCGAAAGCGGGGACGACGAGGCCTCGCTCTCGGCGCTGCAGGAGTGGATCATCTCCTGGGACGACTGCGTCCAGGTCGAGGAGACCGAGAACTTTGGAGTCGCCTACCACGACGACGTGGTTGCGCTCAACCGGTTGCCCCTGCCGGGTGCCCGCGACACGCGGGGACTTGAGGAGTACCGCACCCAGCTCCAGGAGGTGCCCGACGTCGCGAATCGCTTCCGGTTCGAGATCGCCGAGTTCGAGCGCTCGGAAGATCGGTTCATGGGCAGTGGGCGCTTTCGCGCGCGCGGGCGATACTCGGGGCTCGTGATGCGGTTCCCGCTCGCGGTTGTCTGGGACTACGACGACGGCAGAATCAGGCGGGTGCAGGCGTTCGGGACCCGCCGTCGCGCGCGGGCCGAGCTGCTGGCTACAGAGGCTGTGCGCTGACCCCGATCGCGATCCCTGCGGCGTCGTCGACCGCGAAGTTCCATCCCGGCGACTCGCGACCCCAGGCCTCGACGATGGCCCGCTCGCCCTCGCGGCGGGCGTCGTCGAGCACGATCATCGCGGCGGGAGAGAGGCGGTCGGCCAGCGCCGGCAGCGCCGGATAGCGGCTGCGCTCCATGCCGTCGCCGTAGCCGGGCGGCCCGTCGACGAGGAGCAGGTCGATGCCGGTCTCAGGCAGCTGGTCCACGGCGGCCGCCGGGTACCACGATGCGCCCTCCACGGCCAGCGGATGCGGCTCGAGGGGCGCCTCGATCAGCCGCGCGACGTCCCGGAGGGACTCGCGGTCGAGCTGCGAGCGCACCACCCCGGCCCAGCTTGGCTCATGTTCCAGCGAGATGAGCTGCCCGCCCCGCTCGCGCAGCAGCCGCGCGAGCACGACGGTGCTGACCCCGGACCCGAGCTCGACGATCAACCGGCGGTCGGCGAACACGATCTCGTTGCACACGGCGGCCAGCGCGGCGGGGCGCAGTGCGCCCTCGGTCCACGGCAGGTAGCCGCCCGTGTCCAGCAGCGGGCGCAGGACCTCGAGCGCATGCAGGTCGGCGTCGTCCCAGCCGAGGCCCATCGCCCGGTGGCTTACTTTCCGGTGAAGTTGGGCTCGCGCTTCTGCATGAAGGCGAGCACGCCCTCGATGAAGTCGGGCGAGTGCCCCTGCTCGCCCTGGAAGTCCGCCTCCGCCTCGAGCTGGCCGTGGAGGTCCGCGTACATGCGCCGGTTGATCAGCGCCTTGCCGTTCGCGTAGGCCCGCGTGGGTCCCTTGGCGAGCCGCGCCAGCAGCGCGTCGGCCTCGGCTCGGAGCTGGTCGTCGGGCAGGACCCGGTTCACGAGCCCCCACTCGAGCGCCTGCGCGGACTGCACCCGCTCGCCCAGCATCGTCATCTCCATCGCCCGCGCGAGCCCGATCCGCGCCGGGATGAACGCGGTCGAGCCGCCGTCGGGCACCAGGCCGATGTTCACGAAAGCGAGCAGGAAGTAGGAGGACTCGGCGGCCAGGACCAGATCGCCCGCCAGCGCGAGCGAGCATCCGATGCCGACCGCGGGGCCGTTGACGGCCGAGACCACGGGCTTCGGCATCTCGCGGAGGCCCGTGATGATCGGGTGGTAGCGGTCCTTCAGCCGCGCGCTCAGGTCCGGGAGGCCGTCGGCCCCCTCCTCGCGGGGCTCCGAGAGGTCGGCGCCGGACGAGAACGCGCGGCCGGCGCCGGTGACCAGGACCGCGCGGACGGACTCGTCGGCGGCGAGGTCCTCGACCGCCGCGCGCAGCTCGATGCCGAGCTGCAGGTTCCACGCGTTGAGCTTGTCGGGGCGGTTGAGGGTGATCGTCGCGGCGCCGTCGGCGACCTGAAGATCGAGCGTTTCGAAGTCGGTCATCGCGGGGACTCTAGTGGGCTAAGCGGAAACTGACGCGCGGGTCAGTTCGCTGTAGGTCCCGTCCTCGGCCAGCGCGAACGCACGACCGTTGCGGCCGTCCGGGACACCCATCGCCTGGAGGGAGGAATGGACGGGGCGGTACCAGGTCGTGACCGGAAGCTCGTCGACGACGCGTACGTAGGCCGGCCGCTCCTCCGGCTGCAATGTCCCCAGCGCGTCGCTGACCTCCTCCGCCTCCACCTCCTGGCCCTCGCGCAGGGTGACGGCGCCGACCGCCACGGCGTGGTCGGCACCGGTGGGCCGCACTCCGAAGCACACGGCCATGTCCACCGCCGGCAGCGTCCAGAGCGCATCGCGGATCGGGGTGGGGGGCACCGGCCCCTCCGCCGTGCGGATCAGCGCCGAGATCGAGTCCAGAAGCCAGTAGTCGCCGTCGGGGTCGCGGCGGAAGAGGTCGCCGGTGGCGAGCCAGGCGTCGTCGGGCTTGAACACCCCGCGCAGGGGCGTCTCGGTGGTGGCGTTCACCTCGGGATCGACCTCGGCGACGAGGACGCCCGACCTCGCCGGTGTCGCACTCGCGGGCGAAGCCGCTGGGCGTGGACTCGAGCCCCCGCTCGAGGTCGAGGGCCGCGATCTTCACCCGGGCCGAGCCGGGCAGCGGCCGGCCCATCGCGCCGACCTTCAGACCGGAGACGTTCGCAAGCACGACCTCGCCCTGGGTCGAGGCGTAGAACTCGACGACGCCCGCGGGGCCGAAACGCTCGATCACCCGCCGCCACAGGCCCCTCGGCATGCCAGAGCCCATGAACATGCGCACCGGGTGGTGCTGCTCGTTCGGATGCGGCGGCGCCTCGACGAGGTCGCGCAGCATCGTCCAGGTGTAGGAGCCGACGGTGACGCCGTAGCGGCGGACCTCGTCCCAGAAGGTCGCGGGGTCGAACGACCGCGCCAGCGCGATCCGGGAGCCGCCGGCGATCGCGCCGCCCAGGCTCACCATCAGCCCCGACGGGTGATAGACGGGGGTGACGCTGTAGACCGTGTCGCCAGCCGACAGCGAGGCCGACGAGGCGGTTCCGAGCGCCGAGAGGACCCAGCGCCGGTTGGTGATCCGGTTCGGCCGGGTGCGCTCGCCCGAGCCTGTGAACAGGATGAAGGCGAGCTCGCGGGCCCGTCCGGGATTCGGCTTGTACCAGCCGGGCAGCTCGACCTCGTCGGGGTCGATCCGCTCCATGTCGACCACGCCCGGGCCGAGATCCCTGGGCCCGGCGCCGCCCCCCAGCACGAGCACCTGGACGCCGGTTTCGCGCGCGCCCTCGATGTGCTCGGGATCGCAGACGACGCGGCGCGCCTCGCCGAGTTCGGCCTCCCTGGCCGCGTCCCCGTCGGGGCGCAACAGCACCGCCACCGCGCCGAGGCGGTTCAGCGCGGCGACGACAGTGAGCGCGGTCGGGCGCGGGTCCATGAGAACTCCCACGTGCTCGCCCTGGTGGACGCCGACCGAGATCAGGCCGCGGACGATCGAGTCGATGCGGTGCTTCGCCGCCGCATGCGTGTGGGCGCGGTCCTCGAACAGGAAGAACACGCTGGTCCGGGTGCTCGCCGGCCTGTTCGTCCAGCAGCTTGCCGAGCGAGATCCGGGTCCGCGGGCGGACCTGGTCCAGGCGGATCAGCCGCGGCAGCTCGCGGATCGCCTCCTCGCCGAGGGCGCGGAGGGTGCCGGCGGTGCGGCCCACCCCGGTGATCACCGAGCGGGCGAGGTTCGCCGCCGACCCCGGCCGCGAGCCCCAGCCCGTAGCCGGCTCGCGCTCCCGCTCCCGGGCTCTCGGCCAGCTCGGCCGCGACCTCGGTGCGGCGTACGTCCTCGGGCAGCTCTGCGCTCCGTCGCGCCATTGGGTCCAGGCGGCGACCGTCGGCCAGGTCTTCGCGTTGGCCTTCGAGCCCGACGACCAGCCCGAAGTGGCCGGCCTGGAGCGTCAGCTCGTAGACCTCGGCGCGCGGGGCGGCGCGGTCGATCGCCCGCACCGCCGGGGCCGGGGCGATCTCGTCGACCTCGCCGACGACGGTGAGGATCGGGCACTCGATGTCGGCCAGCGTGACGAGCCGCTCGTCGATCACGAAGCCGCCCTCGAGCATGCGGTTGTGCGCGATGAACTGGCGCATGAAGTCGGCCAGCGCGGGCCCGGGCCAGGCGACCCAGCCCTCTGCCTGCAGGAAGCGCCGCTGGCGCTCGCGCGGCAGCAGCGCCTCGCGGTCGTGGAGCTGGCGCAGGAAGTCGACCTGCTGGCGCGCCGCCTTGACCGGGTCGAGCATGCGGAAGCCCAGCCGCGACATCCACGCGGGCACCGCGTTGCGGGCCAGCGTGGAGTCGGCGAGGACGCCGGCGGCGCGCGAGACGAACTCCTCGGGCAACCCCAGCGGCATCGCGGCGGCGGTGTCCACCGGGCTGCCGAACGTGATCACGCTGGCCAACCCTTCGGAGCGGCGTAGCGCGGCCGCCTGGTAGGCAGAACATCCCGCCCTGCGAGTAGCCGCCGAGGTGGACGTCGCGGCCGGTCGCCTCGCGGACGCGGTCGACGGCGTCGGATACGGCCAGGACGTGGTCGGCGAGGTTGCGCTCCAGACCGCCCTCCTCGTGCTCGGGCGAGCCGAAGTCCACGACCCAGGGGTCGACGCCCGCCTCGTGCAGGCTGCCGACCGCGGTCGAGCTCGGGGAGACGTCCCAGACCTCGGTCGCCAGCATCATCGGCGGCACCAGCACAACCGGCGCGCCGGCCCGGCCCGTCCTCGCCCGGGAAGTAGTGGCGCAGGCGATAGATCGGCCGCTCGGCGACGACCTCGTAGGGCGAGGCCTCCTCGCCGGTCTCGAGACCGCCGAAGCGGGCGACCTCGAGCGCGTTCTGGGCCGCGCTTGCCGACGCGGGTGAGCGGGCTGCCGAGGTGGTCGGGAAGGTCCATTGCGGCATCAACCCTAGTGCGCTCGGTAGTTTCCGCCGATGCGCTTCGAGGGGGCAGGTGAGCGGGTCGGGGCTTGGCTGGTCCTCGCGGTCTGCCTCGGCCTGCTCGGCGCCGCCTGCGACCAGTTCCACGTCCAGTCGGAGCTGCTCTCTTACCCGGACCCATGGCTCTGCGGACCAGGCCGCCTGGGTGCCGCTGAACTTCGCGGTGCTGCTGACGAGCCTGGTGGCTGGCCACGATCCCGGTCGGCCGCCTCGCGGCCGCGCGCGGCGTCCGCCGAGCCCGGGAACGGGGCGGCTTGCGGCCGACTTCGCCTGGTTCGTCGGCGCCTACGCGCCTCAGCGGCATCGTCGCGCCAGACGAGCCCCGGAGGCCCTCGCGGTCGCCTATGTGGTCGTGTGGATCCCGCGGATCGCGATGCGCGAGGAGCGGGCGATCCTGTTCCCGTTCGGCGTTGCGCTGGCGCTCGCCGGCTGCGTGGTGGAGGCGGCCGAGATCGAGCTGGGCTGGTTCTCCTACGCCGACCCCGAGGTGATCGGCGTGCCGTTCTGGCTCGCCGGCATCTACCTGCACGGCGCGCCGCTGGCGCTCGACGTCGCGCGGCGTGTGGACGCCGCCGGCCTGGCGCCGCGGTGGCTGCCGCTCAGCGCGCGCTGACGAGCTGGTGGATCTCGCGCACCTGCGCGGCGATCTCCGGCACCTGCTTGAGGAGCGCCATCTCCTGCTCGAGCTCGGTGAGGAGCCCCTTCACGTCGCCGAGGGTGCCCGCGACGTCCCCCAGCGTGCCCTTCACCTCGCCGAGGGTGCCGCTGACCTCGGTCAGGGTCCCGTCGACCTTGGTCAGCGTGCCGCTGACGGTCGTCAGCGTGCCGTCGACCGTGGTGAGGGTGCCGCTCACCTCGCCGAGCGTGCCGTCGACGCTCGAGAGCGTCCCGTCGACGCGGCCCAGGACGGTGTCGACGTTCTTCAGGACCGTGTCTACGCGCCCGAGGATGTTCCCTGGACCGGGGAGGCGTGGCATCGGCGAATCCTACCGCTCGGTAACAAACGGGGCGCGGCCGCCGGAGGCGCGCTCGGCGGCGGCCAGCAATTCGTCGCGGAAGTCGGGGTGGGCGATCGCGGCCAGCTCCTCGCCGCGCTGGTGCACGGTCTTGCCCTGCAGCTCGGCGGCGCCGTGCTCGGTCACGACCACGTCCACCTGGTGGCGCGGCGTCGTGATCACGGCGCCTGCGTCGAACCACGGCACGATCCGCGAGCGCAGCTCGCCGTCGTGCGTGTAGGTGGAGGGAAAGCACAGGAGCGAGCGGTCCTCGAGGTCAAGCGCCGGCCCCGCGATGAAGTCCTCGTGGCCGCCGATCCCGGAGAACTGCGCGCCGCTGATGGTGTCGGCGACGACCTGGCCCTGGATGTCGATCGCGAGCGCGCCGTTGATCGTGACCATCTTGCGGTTGCGGGCGATCGCCTCGGCCGAGTTGACCAGGTCGACGGGCAGGAAGGCGACGTCGCGGTTCTCGTGGAGCCATTCGTACAGCGCCTCGCTCCCCGCGGCGAAGGTCGCGACCGAGACGCCCTCGTAGCAGCCCTTGTGCGTGTTCGAGACCTTGCCCGCCTCGTGCAGCGCCATCAGCCCGTTGGTGAACATCTCCGAGTGGACGCCGTAGTCGCCGCCGTCGCCGGTCGGCAAGCTCGGCCGCGATCGCCGACGGGATCGCTGCCGATCCCGGTCTGCAGCGTCGCGCCGTCGGCGATGAACTCGCGTCGCGTGGTGGGCGATCGCGCGGTCGGCCTCGCCGGGCTCGGCCTCGGGCAGCGGCAGGGCGCGCCCCATCCGACTCGACCAGGATGTCGATCTCGTCCACCTGAAGGGCGTGCTTGTGCTCGGGCTCGATCCCGAACGTCCGTGGGTAGTTCGGCGAGACCTCGACGACCAGCAGCCGGTCGGGGTCCGTCGCGGCGCGGACCAGCTCCGTGGAGGTGCCGCCGGCGTGCAGCGAGAGCGAGCACCAGCCGTCGGCGTCGGGCGGCGCCGCGGCGGTCGCCATCACCCGCGGCGCCTGCTCCTCCAGGAGCGGCGCGAAGCGCCGGAAGTCGGCCGCGGCGAAGCTGATGTTCGCGCCCTGGTCGCGCAGCGCCCGCTCGAACGGGCCGAAGAAGCCCGACAGGTAGTGGACGTTGCTGTGGCTGAAGAGGTTGGTGCCCGACGCCGAGCAGCGCGCCGTAGACCTTCAGGTCCTCCCAGTCGTCGCGCTCGCCGAGCGCCGCCATGAACGCCGGCGGCTGGCCCGGTCGCCAGCGGGATCCCGAGCGTGTCGGTGGCTTTCAGCCGAGCGGCGGCATCGGCAGCGGTGAGCTTCTCGGCCACGGCGCGCACCCTATCCCGATGCCCCCACCGCGAACGACGGAAAACCGGACACAGTGTCCGGAAATCCGTCGCTCGGGGAGGGTCGAGGTCCTGCGCCGGCTCGGGCTCGCGTTCGTCGAGGTCCGCCGCAGCGAGCGCCGCGGGGCCGGCGGCGCCGCCTGACCTCGCATAGTCTCCGTGCGTGGCGACTGTTCGTGAGGCCACGTACGACCTGCTGCGCCGGCGCGGGATGACGACGATGTTCGGCAACCCGGGATCGACCGAGTTGCCGATGCTGGCCGAGTTCCCGGACGACTTCCGCTACGTGCTCGGATTGCAGGAGGCGGTGGCGGTGGGCATGGCCGACGGGTACGCCCAGGCGAGCGGCACGGTGGGGCACGTCAACCTGCACACCGCCCCCGGGGTCGGCAATGGGATGGGGGCGATCTTCAACGCTCAGGCGAACCACACGCCGCTCCTCGTGACCGCGGGCCAGCAGGCGCGCGAGCTGATCACGCTGCAGGCGAACCTGACGAACCGCGACGCGACGCGGATGCCGCACCCGCTGGTCAAATGGAGCTACGAGCCGCCGCGCGCGGACGACGTGCCGCTGGCACTGGGCCGCGCAATCCACGTGGCCAACACGCCGGCCAAGGGCCCGGCGTTCGTCTCGATCCCGATGGACGATTGGCAGGCAGAGGTCGACGAGGGCGACGCGCGCGCGGTGCTCGAGCGCACGGTCGCCGCCGCATCCGCCCCCGACCCGGATGCGATGAACGCGCTTGCCGCGGCTCTCGAGGCGGCGACGAGCCCGCTGCTCGTGGCCGGCCCGGACATCGACGCCGCGGGCGCCTGGGACGCCGCGGTCGCCCTGGTCGAGCGCCAGCAGCTGCCGGTGATGGCGATCCCGCCCACGGGTGGCGGCCGCCTCGGCTTCCCGGAGGGACACCCCAACTTCCGGGGCACGTTGCCGCCCGCGATCGGCCCCGTCGCGGAGGCGCTCAAGGGCCACGACCTGGTCCTGGTCGTCGGCTCGTCCGTCTTCCCGTACTACCCGAACATTCCCGGCCCCCTCTTGCCCGAGGGCACGCGCCTCGTTCAGATCACCAGCGACCCCGACGAGGCCGTCCGGGCGCCGATGGGCGACGCGATCATCGGCGACGTGAGACTTGCCCTCCTCCACCTGCTCGGCGCGGTGGGCGAAGCGGCCGCGCGCGACACGGGCGAGCCCTGGCCCGATCCGGCGCCGGGCGAGGAGTCCGACCCGATCACCGGGACGGCGGCCGCCAACGCGCTGGCGGAGGCGTTCCCCGAGGAGGGGATCGTCGTCCTCGAGGCGCCCTCGTCCACGCTCGCCGTGCGGCATCAGCTGCGACTCTCGCGTTCCGGCAGCTACTACTTCGGCGCCGGCGGCGGGCTCGGGTTCGGGCTCGCGGCCGCGGTGGGCGTCCAGCTCGCGCAGCCGGACCGGCCGGTGGTCTGCGTGGTCGGCGAGGGCTCGGCCCAGTACGCGATCACCGCGCTCTGGAGCGCCGCCGCGTACTCCGTGCCGCTCACCGTCCTCGTCCTCCGCAACGCCGAGTACGCGATCCTCAAGTGGTTCGCGGACGTCGAAGGGGTCAGCGCCGCCCCGGGCCTCGACCTGCCGTCGCTGAGCTGCATCGCCGTCGCGGAGGGCTACGGCGTCCCATCCCGCGAGGTCACCGGCGGGCGCGACGAGCTGGCCGAGGCCCTGCGCGATGCGATCGGCGCCCCCGAGCCGCGGCTCATCGAGGTGCCGATCGCCCCCGGGATGTGGCTGTTCTAACTCCCGACCGCGCCGCCGACTGGGTCGCCGGCGGCACCCCCGAGCCGCTCCGTACCGACCTGACGCGCCTGCTCGGCGAGGACGCGGTTCTGGGCCGGGCGACCGACCTGATCCGCTACGCGTCCGACGCGAGCCCCTACCGCCTGATCCCGAAGGCCGTCGTGCAGCCGCGCGACGCGCACGATGTCGCATGCGTGATCGAGTACGGGCGCGAGCACGGCATCCCGGTGACGTTCCGCGCCGGCGGCACGAGCCTCAACGGCCAGGGCCAGGGCGACGGGATCCTGATCGACGTGCGCCGCCACTGGCGCGGGGTGGAGGTGCTCGACGACGGGGCGCGAGCGCGGATCAAGCCGGGCACCGTGCTCGGCCACGCGAACCGGGTGCTCGCGCCCGCCGGCCGCCGGCTCGGTCCCGATCCCGCCTCGACCGACATCGCCACCGTCGGCGGCGTGATTGCCAACAACTCCGGCGGCATGCGCTGCGGGACCTGGGCTGACGCGTATTCCACCGTCGTGGAGATGACCATCCTGACGGCCGGCGGGACCCTGATCGACACAGCCGAGCCCGGCGCGGCCGAGCGCTTCGCGCAGGCCGAGCCGCGGCTCGCGGAGGGCCTGGCAGCGATCCGCGACGAGGTCCGCGCGGACACCGACCTGACCGAGCGCATCCGCCGCAAGTTCGAGATCAAGAACACCACCGGCTACCGGCTCTGCGCGTTCCTCGACGCCGACGAGCCGCTCGAGATCTTCCGGCGGCTGATCGTGGGCTCCGAGGGCACCCTCGGGCTGGTCTGCGAGGCGGTGTTCGAGACCGTTCCGGTGCCGCCCGCCACCACCACCGCCTGGCTCCACTTCGCCGGCATCGACGAGGCCTGCGAGCCGGTGCCCCGCCTCGTCGAGCTGGGCGCAAGGGCGGTCGAGCTGATGGTCGCGCCGGCGCTGATGGTCGCGAGCATGAACATCCCGGGCACGCCGCAGGACTGGCAGCAGCTGCCGCCGGAGTCCGCCGTGCTGCTGGTCGAGCTCGGCGGCGACGACGAAGAGCAGTTGCTCGCCGGCGAGCGCGCGGCGCTGGAGGCCGTGGGGGAGCCGAACCTGATCCGGCCCGCCGAGTGGCACCGGGATCCCGAGGCGATCGAGCTCGACTGGCGGGTGCGCGAGGGACTCCACGGCCTGATCGGGCGCCTGCGCCTGCCCGGTACGGCGCTGATCGTCGAGGACGTCTGCGTGCCCCCGGCCCGGATCGCCGACGCGGCCCGCGACATGCAGGCGCTGCTCGGCGAGCACGGCTTCCTCACCGGCGTCGCGGGCCACGCTTCCGCGGGAAACCTCCACTTCATGCTCACCCCGGACTTCGCGAAGCCCGAGGACCTCGAGCGCTACGAGGCGTTCATGGAGGGTCTGGTCGAGCTGATCCTGGGCAAGTACGACGGCTCGCTGAAGGCCGAGCACGGCACCGGGGTGAACATGGCGCCGTACGTCGAGCGCGAGTGGGGGCACCGGGCGACGGAGCTGATGTGGCGGGTCAAGCAGCTGGCCGACCCCGACGGCGTCCTCGCCCCAGGCGTCCTCCTGAATCGCGACCCCGGCGTCCACCTGCGCAACCTGGTCACCACGCCGGAGATCGAGGAGGTCGCGAACCACTGCGTCGAGTGCGGATTCTGCGAGCCGGCGTGCCCGAGCCGCGACCTCACCACGACCCCGCGCCAGCGGATCGTCCTGCGCCGTGAGCTCGCGCGCCAGCCGCCGGGCTCGCCGGTCGCCGCCGTCCTCGAGCGGGAGTACGAGTACGACGGCCTTGACACCTGCGCGGCCGACGGCACGTGCGCGCTCACGTGTCCGCTGGCGATCGACACCGGGAAGCTCGTGAAGGAGCTGCGCGCCGGCCGGCACTCGGCCCGGTCGGAGCGGCTGGCGACCGCCGTGGCCGGCCGCTGGAAGTGGGTGGAGCGGGTATCACGGACGGGGCTCCGGGCCGGGCCGATCGCCGACCGGCTGGGGCGCGGGGCGATGCCGAAGCCGGCGCCGCGCCTGCCCGAAACCAGCCGCGAGGGTGCCGCGGCGGTGTACTTCCCCTCCTGCACTAACCGCATCATGGGGCGCTCGAAGCGCGCCGCGCCGGGGCTAAGCCTGTCCGCCGCGCTGGTGGCGGTCTCCGCTCGCGCCGGTCGGCCGGTCTGGATCCCTCCGGACGTGGCCGGGAGCTGCTGCGGGGTTCCGTTCAGCTCGAAGGGCCACCGCGACGCGCACGCGCGGATGGCGACGCGGACGATCGAATCCCTGTGGCGGTGGAGCGGGGAGGGGACGCTTCCGATCGTCTCGGACGCAAGCTCGTGCACGCTCGGGCTCGGCGCCGAAGCGGCGGCGGCGCTGCCGGAGGATCTCCGCGAGCACCACTCCCAGCTCGAGATCTTGGACTCGGTCGAATGGCTCGAGCGCCTGCTGCCGGAGCTCACCGAGCGCCGGCGGCTCGGCAGGGTCGCCGTCCATCCAACCTGCGCCACCCGGCATCTCGGCCTCGCCCGCCGGCTCGAGGCGCTCGCCGGCGAGCTGGCCGGGGAGGTCGTGGTGCCCGTCTCGGCGACCTGCTGCGGCTTCGCCGGCGACCGCGGGATGCTCCATCCGGAGCTGACGGCGTCGGCGACCGCGCCGCAGGCGGAGGAGCTCGCAGAGCGCGGCCCGTTCGACGCCTTCGTCTCGACCAACCGGACTTGCGAGATCGGCCTCGAGCGCGCTACCGGCGCGCCCTACGGCTCGATCGTCCAGGCGCTCGAAGCGCTGACGCGCTAGTCGCGGTCGGGCAGCTCGCTCGGCGTGGGCGAGCGCATCCCGTCCAGCACGATCGTCATGAAGCGCCGCCAGGCCTCGCCGCCGATGAACGGCGCGGGGTGGTTCGTGGTCGTCCCGACGCCGCACATCACCATCGGGACGTCCTCGGCCTCGATGTCGGCTCGGATCGCGCCCGCATCCTGGGCGCGGGTCAGCACCTGGCGCGTGAGCTCGAGGATGCCGACGCGCTCGGCGGCGTCGGCCATCACCGTGCCCCAGCCGCGCATCACCTCGGACAGCGCCTGGTCCGACGCCTGGAGCTCCGCGGCGCGCCAGAGGAAGCGCTCGAACGCGGCGCCGGCGTCGTGCTCGGCGAGCGCCTCGCGCGCATAGTCCGCGAGGCTCTCGAACCGGTAGTCGGCGAGGGCCTCGATCAGGTCGCCCTTGTTGGGGAAGTGCCGGTAGACCGTGCCGACGCCGACCTTCGCGGCGCGGGCGATCTCGTCCATCCCGGCCTCGAGCCCGTTCTTGCCCATCACCTTGCGGGCGCCGTGGATCACCGCCTCGCGATTGCGGACGGCGTCAGCCCGTGGGGGTCTGGGGATGGCGGTCGCTGTCGGTTTCATCGTCGGCTGTCGATTGTGCGGTCCCTCGTTCGTCCTATTGACGAACCCGGAATGCAAACGGAATCCAAATTCCGTATAGTGGTTAACCGGAACCGGAGTTCCAGTTCCATTATACGCATCAGGCAAGCACAGGACACCACATCAGGAGGACGCAAATGACGGACCGGCAGGAATACATGGACAAGAGGTGGATCGCGCTGGCGCTGCTGTGCATCGCGCAGTTCGTCGTCGTCCTCGATGCATCGATCACCAACGTCGCGCTGCCGACGATCGGCGAGTCGCTGAACATCTCGCAGGACAACCTCTCGTGGGTCGTGAGCGCGTACGTACTCACCTTCGGGGGCTTCCTGCTCCTGGGCGGTCGCCTCGCGGACCTCCTGGGACGCCGTCGGGTCTTCATCGGCGGCTTGATTTTGTTCGCGGCCGCGTCGCTGGTCGGCGGGTTCGCGGAATCCGAAGGCACGCTGATCGCGGCGCGGGCGGTCCAGGGCCTCGGCGCAGCGCTGCTGTCCCCGGCCGCCCTGTCGATCATCACGACCACGTTCTCCGACGGCGCCGAGCGCAACAAGGCGCTCGGCGTGTGGGGCGCGGTTGCGGGCTCCGGCGGTGCTGCCGGCGTGCTGCTCGGCGGCCTGCTCACGGAGTACGCCGGTTGGGAATGGGTCCTGTGGGTCAACGTGCCGATCGGCATCGGCGCCGCCCTGCTGGCCCCGCGCCTGATCCTGGAGAGTCGCGCGGACTCGGCGACGCGCACGTTCGACATCCCCGGCGCCCTCAGCGTCACCGCCGGGCTCTCGATACTGGTCTATGCGCTGGTCGAGGCGCCCGACGCCGGCTGGGGCTCCAGCCAGACGATCGGGCTGCTGGCCCTCGCGGCCGGCCTCCTCGCCGCCTTCGTCGCGATCGAGCTGCGCTCGAAGGCACCGCTGATGCCGTTCTCGATCTTCCGCAACCGCACCCTGACCGGGGCGAACGTGGTCGGGATCCTGACCGGCGCGTCGCTGTTCAGCATGTTCTTCTTCATCTCGCTCTACATGCAGAACGTGCTGGGCTTCAGCGCGATCGAGGCCGGGCTCGCGTACCTGCCGCTGGCCGTCTCGATCATCATCTCCGCGGGAGTGGCGTCCCAGCTCGTCACCCGGGTCGGGTTCAAGCCGATCCTGGCGCTGGGCATGCTGTTCGTCTCTGGTGGGCTGATCTGGTTCAGCCAGATCTCGCCGGGCGGCAGCTTCGTCGTTGACGTGCTCGGCCCGTCGCTGCTGGCCGCAGTGGGGCTTGGGTTCGCCTTCGTGCCGCAGACGATCGCCGCGGTGAGTGGCGTTCCGGACCACGAGGCCGGCCTCGCCAGCGGGCTGATCAACACGTCGCAGCAGATCGGCGGCGCGCTGGGCCTGGCGGTGCTGTCCTCGATCGCCTTCTCGACGATCGGCGACCTGGCCGCCACCGGCCAGACCGGTCCCGCGGCGCTCACCGAGGGCTACGCGGACGCGTTCATGGTCGGCGCCGGGATCGGGCTGCTGGGCGTGATCGCCACGCTGTTCCTGATCCGCGGCCGCGACAGCAGGGCGCACACGGAGATCGGCGCCGCCACGGTTCGCGCCGAACCGGTAGAGGCCTGATTCGGTACGGGGGTCGGTAGGGTTTCGCGCCTTATCGGCCCCCAGTCCGAAACCGCCACCGAAATTCCCGCGCCGCCCGCGGACACCCTGCACGAGGTGATCGAAAGGCTGGCGGCGCTCGAGCGCCCGCCGTGCTCCCCGGGCGAGCGCGAGGCGGCCGAGTGGCTGGCCGAGCGGCTGCGGGCTGCGGGCGTCGGCGAGGTCGCGCTCGAGGACGAGTCTTCGTGGGGCACGTTCCCGCCGACCGCGACCTCGCTGAGCGTCCTCGGCGCCGCCGGCGCCGCGCTCACCCTGGGCGGCCGCCGCCTGCTGGGCGGCACGCTCTCGGCCCTGGCGCTCGCGGGGCTGGTGGACGAGATCCAGAACGGGCCGCGCGTCGTGCGGCGCGCGGTACGCCGCGAGCGGAAGACCGTCAACGTCGTCGCGCGGCTCGGCGAGGCCGACGCGCCACGAACCCTGGTCGTCCTCGCGCACCACGACGCCGCGCAGACCGGCTTCATGTTCGACCAGACCGCGGTGGCCGCCTTTCACAAGCGCTTTCCCCAGGTGATCCCGAATATCAAGACGCAGCCCCCGCAGTGGTGGGGCGCCCTGGCGGGGCCGGCGGCCGGCGTCCTCGCCGCGCTCAGCGGCCGCCGCGGGCCGGCGAGGGCCGGGATCGCGCTCGGCGCCGCGAGCGCGGTGGTCCTCGGCGACATGTGGCGCAGCCAGGTAGTCCCCGGCGCCAACGACAACCTGTCGGCGGTCGGCTGCCTGGTCGCGCTCGCCGAGATGCTGCGCGAGAGGCCCGTCTCAGGGCTGCGCGTCTGGCTGGTCTCGGCCGGCGCCGAGGAGACGCTCCAGGACGGGATCCGCGGCTTCATGGAGCGCCACCGCGGCGAGTTGCCTGCGGACTCGACCTTCTTCCTCAACCTCGACACGGTCGGGTCGCCCCGGCTGGTGATGCTCGAGGGCGAGGGGCCGGTCTGGATGGAGCACTTCGACGAGGGCTTCCGGGACCGGGTCTTTGGCCTCGCCGAGCGCCGCGGCCTGCGCCTCGAGCGCGGGTTTCGTGCCCGCGCCTCGACCGACGCGGTGATCCCGGCTCGCAACGGCTACCCCACCGCCAACGTGAGCTCCGTCAACGACTACCACTACCTGACCCACTACCACCTGCCCTCGGACACGCCCGAGAACCTGCACTGGGACACGGTCGCCGAGGCGGCCCGCGTTGCCTATGCGGTCGCGGACGATCTGGGCGGATAGGGTCGAGCGTGGAATCCAGCGAAAGGAGCCGGGAGATGGCAGACAGCGTCTACAGGGTCACCGAGGTGATCGGCGTCAGCAGCGAGTCCTGGGAGGCGGCCGCAAAGAGCGCCGTCGAGACCGCGGGCGCGACCGTCCGCGACCTCCGCGTCGCCGAGGTGGTCCGCCAGGACGTCACGATCGAGGACGGCAAGGTCGCGACCTTCCGGGTCCGGCTCGGCCTCTCGTTCAAGTACGACAGCGGCAGCTGAGCAGGATCTGCTTGCGGCGCGGGCCTGGGCCGCCGGCTCAGGCCCCGCCCGCCGCGGACTGGAGCCAGGCGTCCCGCAGCGCGCCGGGCACCGGCTCGACCGGGTCGGGCCAGAGCGCCCGCGCGGGCGCCTCACACGGCCGGCCCGTCACGAAGGCGCGCAGGTCGTCCATCGTCAGCAGCGTCCGCACGGTCGTGAGGATCTGGAAGTCGGCGGCGTTCCGCTCGCGCCCGCAGACCACGCCGTCGGTGATCAGCGCGTCGACGCGGTCGAGCATCCCGGGCAGCGAATCGAGCATCGCGCGGACGCCATCGTCGTCGGCGCCGACCATGTTCGCCAGCCGCGCGATGATCGGCCGGTTCAGCTCCGCGACCATGCCGGGCAGCGGCAGGTCCTCCCGCTCGGCGATCCAGCGGCGGCTGGCGCGGTTGTTGCGGGCGCACCAGCGAAACGCGATCCGGGGCGCGGACTGCAGCTCGTCCTCGGCCCACGCCTCCGCCTCCTCCACCGCCCGGCGGTGCTCCGGATCGGCGGGGAACAGCGGCCGCTCGGGCTTGATCTCGTCCAACGCCCTAGAGATCCGGAGCGAGCCCTGGATCCGCCGGCCGTCGATCCGCAGCGCCGGCACCGTCCCGCCCCGGAAACCTCGCGCGCGGACGAGCGCGGGGTGCATCCCCGGCAGCAGATCCACGACGCGATGCTCGATTCCCTTGTGCTCGAGCATCAGATGCGCCGCCCGGCTCGGGTGCGAGAGCGCGAGGGAATAGAGCGTCGCCGCCACGCCCGAACCCTATGCATGAGTGACCCGGCGCGGTCCGGGCGCGGACGTGAGAGGGTTCCCGGAACGATGCGTCCGAGATGGGGACTGGGGCTCGCGGCCGTTGTGGTCGTGCTGGCCGGCGCGGCTCAGGCCGAGGCCGCGCCGAAGATCAAGGTGCTGTCCAACCGGGCCGACCTGATCTCGGGCGGCGACGCCCTGGTCGAGATCAAGGCGCCCCGCGGTGCGTATCGGCGGCTGCACGTGGACCTCAACGGCCGGGCCGTCGACCGGCGCTTCAAGAAGCGCCCGAACGGGCGCTACCAGGGGATCGTGAAGCGCCTGCGAAACGGCCGGAACGTGCTCACCGCTCAGGTTGGGAACGGCGCGGTCGCGAGGACCCGGATCACGAACCACCCCAACGGCGGGCCCGTGTTCTCCGGCCCGCAGATCAAGCCCTGGGTCTGCCAGGACGGCGCGGTCGACCGCAAGTGCAACCAGCGGCCCTCCTACTCGTTCTTCTACAAGCCGACCGACCAGGAAGGGCTCCAGCCCTACGACCCCGGCAGCCCGCCGGCGGACGTCGCGACCACGACCACCGACGAGGGGGTCACGGTGCCGTTCATCGTCCGCCTCGAGGTCGGCTACCAGGATCGCGACCAGTACAAGGTCGCCACGCTGTACGAGCCCGGCAAGCGCTGGAAGCCGTGGGCGGCGCAGGAGCACTGGAACCGGAAGCTCCTGATCACGCACGGCTACGGCTGCGGCGCCAGCTACGGCGCCGGCGAGGCGCCGGCCGTGTTCGGCGCCTCATCGACCGGGATCCCGGGGGTCGAGGGCGGCGACGTGGGCGGCGTCGCGCTGGCCCGAGGCTTCGCGGTCGCCTCGACCGCGCTCGACAACAACTCGCACAACTGCAACATCGCGGTCCAGGCGGAATCCCTGGCGATGGTGAAGGAGCGCGTCGTCGAGACGCGCGGCCCGCTCCGCTACACGATCGCCAGCGGTTGCTCGGGCGGGTCGGTCACGCAGCAGCAGGTGGCGAACGCATACCCGGGCATCTACCAGGGGCTCACGCCCCAGTGCTCGTACCCCGACACGTTCTCGCCGGGCACCCAATTCGCCGACTACCACATGCTGCGCCTCTACTTCGAGGATCCCTCTCGGTGGGGGCCGGGAATCGTCTGGCTGCCGACGCAGTGGGCCGACGTCGAGGGCCACGTCTCGCACATCAACGCGATCACCGCCGACGAGGGGTTGTTCAAGAGCGCGATCACCCCGACCAACCCGTGTTACGGCGTGACCGAGGCGCAGCGCTACGACCCGGCGACGAACCCGGACGGGGTCCGCTGCGACGTCCTCTCGTACATGATCAACGTCCTCGGTCCGCGTCCCCGCCACGTGTGGACCCCGATCGAGCGGCAGAACGGACGCGGCTGGGCCGGCATGCCCTTCAGCAACGTCGGCGTGCAGTACGGGCTGCGGGCGCTCCAGTCGGGGGCGATCACCGCCGATCAGTTCGTCGCGCTCAACGCGGCGGTCGGCGGCCTCTCGATCGTCGACCTCTCGCCCACCGCGAACCGCCTGCGGGCGGACACACGGGCGCTCCGCAACGCCTACCGCAGCGGCGCCTTCAACCAGGCGAACAACCTCGACCAGGTCGCGATCATCAACCTCGGCGGGCCCGATCCGGGCCTCGCCCACGACTACAGCCACGCCTGGTTCATGCGGGCCCGGCTCGAGCGCGAGCAGGGCCATCTCGGCAACTACGTGATGTGGTTCGGCCCGACGCCCATTCTCGGCGACCCCAGCTTCGCGCCCGACTCGTTCTTGGCCATGGATCGCTGGCTGGCCTCCGTCGAGCGCGATCGACGGCGGATCCCGCTCGCCCGCAAGATCGTGGAGGACCGGCCGGCCGACATCCAGAACCGCTGCGAGGTGATCCCCGGGGTCGACACTCCCGCGCTCTGCGACATCCCCCTCGCGCAGACCCGGTTCGGCACGCCCCGGACGGTCGCCGGCGACGGGATCGCATCGGACATCGGCGCCTGCCGGCTGCGGCCGCTGCGGCGCACCCTGTACTACCCGATGAACTTCACCGACGCCCAGTGGGCGCAGCTCCAGGAGGCGTTCCCGCGCGGGGTCTGTGACTGGGCGAAGCCAGGACGCGGTCAGCGCGACACGGTAGCGTGGCTCAGCTACCAGCGCAGGAAGGGCAAGGTCGTTTACGGGGGCCGGCGCCTGGGAGCGGCGCCGAAGCGGTCCGGCCTCGGCTGGAGCAGCCGCGCGTTCAAATCCTGGCGCCGCGGGAAGTAACCGATGGTGAGCTTCGGGCAGACCCGGGTTGCGGCGATCCAGGCCACGCCCGTCATCCTCGACGCCGACGCGACGATCGAGAAGGCGTGCGACCTGCTCGGCGACGCGGCCGAGGAGGGGGCCCAGCTCGCCGTCCTGCCGGAGACGTTCGTGCCGCTCTACCCGGGCTCGGCGTGGGCGCACGACGCGGCCTCGTTCTCGGGCTGGGACGAGCTCTGGCTCCGGCTCTGGGAGAACTCGGTTGACGTGCCGGGACCGCTCGTCGACCGGCTGGTCGAGCGCTGCGCCGAGCTCGACATCCTCTGCGCGGTCGGCGTCAACGAGCGCGAGAGCGAGCGACCCGGATCGCTCTACAACACGCTCCTGGTCCTCGGTCCCGACGGCGTCCTGCTCAAGCACCGGAAGCTGATGCCGACGATGCACGAGCGGATCTTCCACGGGGTCGGCGCCGGCGACGACCTCGACGTCGTCGAGACCAAGGCCGGGCGGGTGGGCGGCCTGATCTGCTGGGAGAACCGGATGCCGCTCGCCCGCTACGCCGTCTATCGGGGCGGGCCGCAGATCTGGGTCGCGCCGACGGCCGACGACAGCGAGGGCTGGCTCGCCTCGATGCGGCACATCGCGATCGAGTCCGGGGCGTTCGTGGTGTCGGTTCCGCAGTACATCCCGGCGTCCGCCTTCCCGTCCGACTTCCCGGCGCCGTTGCCCGAGGGCCAGGAGGTGTTCGGGCGCGGCGGCGCCGCGATCGTCGAACCCCGCCAGGGAAAGGTGATCGCGGGCCCGCTCTACGACGAGGAGGGAATCGTCTTCGCCGACTGCGACCTCGGCGCCGGCCTCAAGGCGAAGCGCATGTTCGACGTCGTCGGCCACTACAGCCGCGAGGACGTGCTGGCCCCCGCGGACGCGGGCGCCGGCGATCTGGGAGGCGACGCGCCGCTAGACGATCTTCACGCCTGAGATCGCGCGCGCGATCACCAGGCGCTGGATCTCCGCCGTGCCCTCGAAGATGTCGTAGATCTTCGCGTCGCGGTGCATCCGCTCGACCGGGAACTCGCGGGTGTAGCCGTTGCCGCCGAGGATCTGCATCGCGCGCTCGGTCACCCAGACCGCGACCTCGCCGGCCTTGAGCTTCGACATCGAGCCCTCGGCGTTCTCGAAGGTCTGGCCCGTCTTGCCCATCCACGCGGCCCGCCAGACGAGCAGGCGCGAGGCGTCGATCTCGAGCTTCATGTTGGCCAGCGTGAAGGCGATCGCCTGGTTCTCGATGATCGGGCGGCCGAACTGGACGCGCTCCTTGGCGTAGTCGAGCGCGTACTCGTAAGCGCCGCGGGCGACGCCGACGGCCTGCGCGCCGACGATCGGGCGCGTGGCCTCGAACGTCTGCATCGCGGCCTGCGACTTCCCCTTCTTGCCCTCGCGCACGCGGGCGAGGCGCTCGTCGAGCTTCTCCTTGCCGCCCAGCAGCTGCGAGCCCGGGATCCGGCAGTCGTCGAGGTGGACGTCGGCCGTGTGCGACGCGCGCAGCCCATGCTTCTTCACCTTCGCGCCCTGCTCGCAGCCGGGCGTGTTGGGCCCGATGACGAAGGCGGCGTGGCCGCGCGAGCCGAGCTCGCGGTCGACCGATGCGATCACGACGTGGACGTCGGCGATGCCGCCGTTGGTCGCCCAGGCCTTCTGGCCGTTCAGGACCCACTCGTCCTTGGCGTCGTCGTACTTGGCGACGGTGCGGACGGCGGATACGTCGGAGCCGGCGTCGGGCTCGGAGGCACAGAAGGCGCCGAGCTTGGGCTCGTCGACGCTGCCGTAGCACTGCGGGACCCACTCACCCATCTGCTCGGGCGTGCCCTGGCCGAAGATCGCAGCGACCGCGAGGCCGGTGCCCTGGATCGCGAGGCCGATCCCGGCGTCGCCCCAGAACAGCTCCTCGTTCACAAGCGGGAGCGTCAGGCCGGAGGGATCGGCGAAGAACTGGGCCATGCCCTCGAAGCCGTAGAGCCCGATCTTCGCGGCCTCCTGGATGATCGGCCACGGCGTCTCCTCGCGCTCGTCCCACTCGTGGGCAGCGGGGCGGACGACGTTCTCGGCGAAGCCGTGAACCCAGTCGCGGATGTCCTTCTGGTCCTGCGAAAGCTCGAGCGAGAAGGGCGGGGTCTCGTCCGACGCGATGGCGTCGGCGACCTCGGAGGCGTCGGCGGGGGCGGTAGCGGTCGTCAAGTGATCAGCTCCAATCAAGTTTTCTACTGTGGGTAGGAAAATGCTACCATAGGTAGGAATGGCCGTGCGTCAGTCAACTCCGCAACCTCGGCGAAAGCGTGCGGCGCACCTGGGCCCCGAGCGCCGCCGGCCGCTGGTGCTCGACGCCGCCCACGACCTCTTCCTCAGCAACGGGTTCGAGGGCACCTCGATGGACGCGATCGCCGCGGCCGCCGGCGTGTCGAAGCCCGTCGTCTACGACTGCTTCGCCTCCAAGGACGAGCTGTTCACCGCGATGCTCGATCGCGAGGAGGAGCGAGTCCTGCGCGAGACGGAGGCCGCGCTCCGCACCCACGGTGGCTCGACCGACCCTGAGGGCGCCCTGATTCGCGGCTTCGAGGCTTTCTTGACGGCCGTCGTTGAATCGCCTGATATCTACCGCGTCGTGTTCCTCGGCGAGGGCGGCGGCAACGAGGTCGTCGCAGCCCGCATCGCGCGCGGGCTCGAGCGCCAGGCGCAGCTCGCCGCGACCATCACCCACCGCTGGGTAGACGGCCTCACCGAGCTCGAAGACGAGGAAGCCGAGGCATTCGCCCAGCTGCTGGGGCAGACGATCGTGGGCCTCGCCCAGGTCGGCGCACGCACGCTGCTGCGCGACCCCGAGCGCTGGACCCCCGCGACCCTCGCCGAGAAGCTCGGCCGGATGGTCTGGGCGGCGCGCGCCGCGATCTAGAGGCCCGCCCAGGCATAGGAATGGGCTGATCACCGCCGAATAGAAGGCGGATGATGGCCGCCCTTCGTCAGTGGGACTGGGATTCGCGCTCCGTGCTCCGCACGACTCTGATCGTGCTCGCGGTCGCGATCGCGGTGTACGTCACGTACCTCCTGCGCAAGCCGATCGCCTGGCTGGTGATCGCCGCGTTCATCGCCGTCGCCGTATCCGGGCCGGTTCGGGTGCTGAGCCGCCACATGCCCCGTGGCCTCGCGATCGCCGCGGTCTACGCGACCCTGATCGCCGTGCCGATCGTCATGGCCGCCCTGCTGATCCCGCCGCTGGTCGGGCAGGCCGAGGACCTCGCGCAGGACGTCCCCGGCTACGTCACCGACCTCGAGGAGTTCGTGAACGACAACGAGACGCTCGCGAACCTCAACGAGGACTACGACATCGTCTCGAAGCTCGAGGACGAGGCCGCGAAGTTGCCGGGCAAGATCGGCGACGCCGCGAACGTCCTCAGCGACATCGGCGTCGGCCTGGTCAACTCGATCTTCGCGCTCGTCACGATCATGATCCTGTCGATCTTCATGGTCTCCAGCGGGGGCCGATACCTCGAGGCGTTCCTACGGTCGCAGGACGACCGGCACCGCGAGCGGATGCGCCGGGCGTTCGACTCGATCGGCAACGCGATCGGCAGCTACGTCGGCGGGGCGCTGATCCAGGCGACGCTGGCCGGCACCGCCGCCTTCATCGTCCTGACGATCCTCGATGCGCCCTTCGCCGCGCCGCTGGCGCTGGTCGTCGCGTTCGGCGACCTGGTCCCGGTCGTCGGCGCCACGATCGCCGCCTTCTTCGTCGGGATCGTGATGCTGTTCGTCAACTTCCCGGTCGGGCTGATCGTTTGGATCGTCTACGCGATCGTCTACCAGCAGATCGAGAACTACGTGATCCAGCCCCAGATCCAGCGTCGCGCGGTGGCGGTCGAGCCGCTCGTGATCCTGGTCGCGGTGCTGTTCGGCTCGACGCTGTTCGGCGTGCCGGGGGCGCTCTTGGCGATTCCGACCGCGGCCTCGCTGCAGATCGTGATCCGCGAGTTCCTCGACTACCGGCGCGAGTTCAAGGAGCCGGCGGCGGACGCTAAGCCCGAGCCGGCCTGACGGCTTCGCCGCTGAGGCGTTCGCATTCCTCCCACAGTCGCCGCCGGTCTTGGCCGCGCTCTCGCGTCCACGGGACGCGGTGCGTGGGGCGGGCGCGGCGGTCGTGCCAGAAGCGCCCGGGCTCGGCGATCGGCTCCGCGGCCCAGCACAGCCATGCGATCGTGTCCGCGCCCTGGCGCTCGTCGCGCAGGAGCGGCCCCATCACGCGGCGGAACCGGGGCAGCGACTCGCGCACGCCCGGCGTGTCGGCCCACCCGGGGTGCATCGCGTGCGCGGTCACGGCGCCGCCTGCCAGGTGCTCCTGCCAGAGCTCGGTCAACACGACCTCGCAGCGCTTGGTGTGGGCATAGAACCGGGCGGGGTCGAACTCGTGGAGCTCGAGCTGCGGGTCGTCGCCGTCCAGCCGGGCCGAGTACATGCCGCCCGACGAGACGTTGACCACGCGCCCCGGCGCGCCGGCTCGCAGCGCCGGGAGAAGCAGCGCGGTCAGCAGGAACGGCCCGACGACGTTGGTCGCGAAGGTCAGCTCGATTCCCTCAGGGGTGTGCGTGCGCTCGGGCGCCATCACGCCGGCGTTGTTGACGAGCGCGTCGAGGGCGCCGGCCTCGGCGAGGAACGCCGCCGCGAACTCGCGGATCGCGCCGGGCCGCGAGACGTCGCATTCCCACACCAGCAACCGGTCGCTGCCCGTGCGCTCCGCGATCGCGGAGCGGACGTTCTCGCCCTTGGCCGGGCTCCGGACCAGCATGTGAACGGTGGCGCCCGCCTCCGCGAGCAGCTCGCAGGTGGCGGCGCCCAGGCCCGAGCTGGCGCCCGTGACCAGGACCGCCCGGCCGGTCAGGTCCGGGGTGCGGGCGAACGAGCCCTGGCGGATCCGGTAGCCGGCCGAGGTGAACCCGCCGACGACCGTGAAGTCGAGCAGGCTGTCGAGCGGCCGGGCGACCATCTCACCGCCCACTCTAGATCGCGAGAGACGGAAAACCGGACACTGTGTCCGGTTTTCCGTCGTTCGCGGTGCGCCGAGCGACCGGCTCAGCCGTCGGCGCGGTCCCAGGCCCGCAGGTGCTTGGTGACCGAGCGCATGTGGCGCCCGCCCTCGTACCAGCCGGGCTCCGACCACATCTCGAAATGCAGGTGGCAGCCCGAGGCGTTGCCCGAGTGTCCGACCTTGGCGATGCGCTCGCCGTTCGCGACGCGCTCGCCCCGGCGCGCGAGGGCGTTGCCGCGCAGGTGCATGTAGACGTAGTCGGTGCGGGTCCGGCGGCCGTCGATCACCAGGTAGTTGCCGGCCGACCCGTCGCGGTCGCGGAACTGCACACGCCCGCCGCGGGCAGCGAGGACGCGCTTCCCGCACTTCGCGAACAGGTCCTGGCCCTGATGCCCGCGGCCGGCGCCGACGCCGTCGCCGTACGTGTGGCGCGACGGGACCGGGAACGAGTGGTCGAGCGAGCCGAGCGCCGCCGCACTGGCTTTCGGCGCGAGCAGCGTCAGCAGGGAGAGGGTTGCGATCACCGCGAGGGCGCCGAGCGTCGCGAACAGGACGCCGAGCGCGGCTTCACGGACGGGCAGTGGGGTGGGTTGTGAGTGTTTCTTCATGATTTTATGAGCGAACACTCATAGCAGACGGAAGTTGCGGCGTTGTGTGAAAGTGCCCCGGATGGGGGCGATCCCACAGATCCGAGCCGCGGGTGCGCTGGTCGTCCGAGACCGCGACGGCGGTGGCGTCGAGCTCGCCGTCGTGCACCGTCCCCGCTATGACGACTGGTCGCTGCCCAAGGGCAAGCTCCACCCGGGCGAGGACTGGGAGGCGGCCGCGCTGCGCGAGGTGCGCGAGGAGACCGGGATGCGGTGCGAGCTCGGCGCCGAGCTCGAGAGCGCGAGCTACCTCGACCGCAAGGACCGCCGCAAGCTGGTCCGCTACTGGCTGATGCGCCCCCTGGACGGGGACTTCGAGCCCAACGACGAGGTCGACGAGCTGCGCTGGGTCACGCCCGCCGAGGCTGCCGGGCTGCTCTCGTACGAGCACGACCGCCGGCTCGTCGCGGACCTTCCCTAGAACAGACGGCCAGATCGGGGGCGTGGGCGCGAGTCCCCGCGCCGCGACTGCCGATGGGCTTCCCGATACCCGCGATCGGGTCTTCGGGCTTGATCTGAGGGGCACCTCCGATGCCGAGACGGAGCGCCGCAACGCACCTACATAGCGGCGCTCCGTCTCATTTTCCCGCCGGCTCCGGCGCCGGTTGCGGCGCCTCCGCCGCGGGTGCGCTCGGTGCCTCGTGACGCGCGCGCACGCCGCCGATGATCATCGCCGCGGCACCGCCGCCGGCGACGAACACGCCGTAGCGGACCCGGACGCCCCCGATCGCGGCGATGTCGATCAGCTCGTCCGGCGGGTCCGCCACCAGGTAGGCGAGCAGCGCGCACGACCAGACGCCCGCGGCGATCAGCAGCGCGCCCTCGCTCAACGGCCGCGGCAGGCGCCGGCCCTGGTTCGTGATCAGCATGAAGATCACCGCCGCGGCGGTCAGGAGCAGGGCCGCGTGGGCGAAGTTGAACGAGTCCAGCGCGGTCGCCGAGAGCGGGCTCCCGAGCTTGAACCCGTACCAGGGGAAGAGCAGGCTCAGCGGCATCGCGGCGGCGCCCAGGGCCGCCATGCGCTCGCCGGGTCCCAGCCGAGCGAGGCGCTCCACTCAGGCTACGTCCGCCGTGGTGCGCTCGCGGACGAATCCGGCGGTCAGGTCCGGGCGCGTGATGATGCCGTCATCCACGGTGGCGACGACCGCCTCGGGGAAGTAGTCGGAAAGCAACGGCTTCATCAGGTCCGGCCCGGGCCACCAGCCGCCGGTGATCGATTCGGACAGAAGGATCACCAGACGGTCGCCGAGCTCGCGGCCGGCCTCGGCGGCGTCCTCGTCCTCGGCCCAGGCGCGGACGCGGGCGGCGGCGACCTCCATCGGGACGTGGTCGGCCTGCCCGTTCACCCGGGCCCGAACCTCGTCCTGTGGCATCTCCGGGTTCGCCGCCTCGACCACCGCGCGCAGGGCACCCCGGTAGTCGATCTCGAGCTGCTGCATGAACGCGCCGACCACGGTGTTGGATCCGATCATCGCGTCGGACTCCGCGAGCACATGGCGGGAGAGCGGGGCGCCGCCGGGCCCGATCACGTGGGAGATCAGATCGGGCCTCCGCGCGGCCACGCGGACCGCCTTGTTCTCGCCGTCCATGAGGCCGATCGCGACCACGGGCGTGCCGCCCGCCGCCTCGACGCACGGCCTCGAGGTCCGCCGACGCCGTCTCGATGTCGTAGGGCCCGACGCGGTCCGACTCCCCGGTTCCCCGCTCGTCGTAGCGGACGATCCGATGGTCGCGCTCGAGCTCGCCGATGATTGGATCCCACAGCATCGGGTGCAGCGACCAGTGCGCGACCAGGACAACCGTCGGCCCGGCGCCGCGCTCCTCCCAGTGGAGCTCGACTCCGTCGCTGGCCAGGGCGCGCGGCATGGCCCGATTGTACGAGCGCGGGGTTGCGGGCCCGGGAAACGGGAAACCGGATACTGCGTTTCAACGATCAGAGCACGAACCAAGGAGCGATCCGAGTGACCCAGGCAGCAGTCGGCAGTGCAGACATCCTCGCCGAGGAGAACACCGAGAAGCGCGAGGAGGTGATCGAGCTCCTGAAGAAGGCCTACTGGATGGAGATCGAGACCGTGATGAGCTACATCGCCAACTCGGTCAACCCTGACGGCGTTCGCGCCCAGGAGGTCAAGGAGTCGCTCGAGGCCGACATCCAGGAGGAGCTCGGGCCACGCCCAGCAGTTCGCGGCAGCGGATCAAGGAGCTCTACGGGGTGGTGCCCGGCTCAGAGGAGTTCGACGCCGAGCAGTCGTCCCTGCAGCCGCCGACGACCAGGTCGACATCGTGCACGTGATCAAGGGCGTGATCGAGGCCGAGGCGGGCGCGATCGAGCACTACTCCCGGATCATCGAGTTCACCGACGGCGTCGACCCGGTGACCAACGACATGACGATCGCGATCCTCCACGACGAGCAGGGCCACATGCGCCTGTTCGAGGGCTTCCTGCGCGAGTACGAGAAGGAGGGCCTCGCCTAGGCCGGGCGATCGACTCGCTCAGGCGCTCGGCGCGCTCGGCGTCGACCGGGCGGCCGAGCTCCTGCCAGGCCTCGCGCGCCTCGGCCAGCGACGGCCGGCGTCGCCGGTGGCGACCCCCCGCGCCTCCAGCGCCGCGGCGCTGCCGACCGGATAGCGCAGCCGCTCGGCCAGCCCGCTCGCCTCCTCGGCGAGCCCGAGGGCCGGCTCCGGGCGGCCCCAGAGCGCCTGGTTGATCGCGCGGGCCGCTGTCGCCTCCACCGACTGGGCGACCAGGCCGGCCCGCTCGCAGGTGTCGAGCGCGGTCGCCAGCGCCTGGTCGGCATCGGCGTACTCGCCGCGGTCGCGCAGCGCGGTCGCCAGCCAATGCAGCGCCTGGAAGCCGATCTCCGAGCGCCCGACCTGCTCGGCCAGCTCGGCGGCGCGCCGCAGCGAGCGCTCGGCGCCCTCGAGGTCGCCGTCGCGCCAGCGCAGCGCGCCCGCGCAGCAGGTGCGGGAAGCAGAGCTTGCCGGTCAGGCCCTCGCGCTCGACCAGCGCCGCGACCGTCTCGGTCCCGGACTCGACCGCGTCCCACTCGCCGCGGTGGAGCGCGAGCTGTCGAGAGCGACGCGTGCAGCTCCACCTGCGAGGGTAGGTCGCCGATCCGCTCGGCCGTCTGCAGCGCCCTCGCCGTAGGCGTCGGCCGCCGCCGCGTAGTCGGCCTCGGAGATCTCGAAGTGGTAGCCCAGCGCCAGCAGCGCCCGGATCGCCTCGGAGGGGTCGGACTCGCGCGCCAGCTCGACCGAGCGCTCGAGGTTCTCGCGCGCGCGCTCGGAGTCGCCGATCCGGCCGAAGACACGGCCGAAGATGCCGTGGGCGCGGCTCGCCGCCGCCGACTCGCTCGAGCCGCTCGGCCAGGCGCAGAGCCTTCTCCGACGCGTAGATCGCCAGCATGTTGTCGCCGGTGTGCATGTAGAGCGAGGCGGCCTCCTCGTAGAGGCGGACCAGCTCCAGGCAGGGCGGGCCGTCCTTCAGCAGGTCGATGCCGCGCTGGTAGTGGCCGATCGAGCCCTCGCGGTCGCCCTTGTTCCAGAGGCCGGCGCCGATCTTGCGGTGCAGGTCGCCCACCCGCGCCAGGTCCTCCTGGCCGCGGTGGTACTCGAGGCACTCCTCCCACAGCTCGACCGCGTGGTCCACGCGGCCCAGGCGCAGGGCGACGTCGCCCAGCTTCTCGGCGATCCGGGCGCGGACGTCGGGGTGCTCGCAGTCGTCGCCGTGCTCGCCGTCCAGGCCCAGCGCCGCCTCGTAGTGGGCCCAGCGCCTCCTGGTTCGAGTAGAGCCCGGCGGCGACGTCGCCCGCCTGCTCGAGCGCCGTCGTGCGCGCGGTCGCGGATCTTGTGCGAGCTCGCTCGGGGTCGAGGCCCGCGTCGGCGCCGATCGTCGCGGCGTGGCCGAGGTGGTCGGCGACCATCGCGATCACGGCCTCGGTCCGGTCGGGAGAGCGCTCCTCGATGAACGTCGCGACCTCGGCGTGCTTGCGGGCGCGGACGGTCTTCGGGAGGGTCGCGTAGGCGACGTCGCGGATCAGGACGTGCTTGAACGCGAACTCGCGCTCGCCCGCCAGCCGGCTGCCGGCGCTGGAGACGATCAGGTCCTTGTCGGCGAGCGAGCCGAGCAGCTCGTCGACGTCGGCGTCCGCCGCCCGCGGCGGCCACCGAGCCCTCGCCAGAACGTCTCGCCGACGACCGCGGCGTGCTGGATCAGCGTCCGCTCGGCCGGCGCGTCAGCGAGTCGAGGCGCGCCGCCAGCACCGCGTGCACCGTCTCCGGCAGCGCCTCGCCGGCGGCGCCGCCCTCCTCGAGGATGCGGTTGACCATCTCCTCCGCGAACAGCGGGTTGCCGCCGGAGCGCTCGGCGACCTGCGCGCACCACCCGCGGCGTCGCGGTCCTCGCCATCTGGCGGGCAGCAGCGCGGTCGACCAGCTCGTGGGCGCCGCTCGGGGCCGAGCGGCTCGAGCGTGATCGTGGTCGCGTTGCGCCGGCCGCCGCCCCAGCCGGGCCGGCGGTCGAGCAGCTCGTCGCGCGCCAGGCAGACCAGCGAGGACCGGGCCGCGCACCCAGCGCGCGAGGTACTCGATCAGGTCGAGCATCCCCTCGTCGGCCCAGTGGATGTCCTCGATCGCCAGCACCAGCGGGTGGATGCGGCTCGCGGCCTCGACCAGCGAGCGCACGGCGCTGAACAGCCGGGCGCGCGTCTGCTGCGGGTCCTCGCCATCGGGCAGCATGTCGTCGACGACGTCGTCCGGAACCTCGACGCCGAGCGGACGGGCGATCGTCGCCGCCAAGCGCTCGGGCGGCTCCTCGCTCTCGGCGCTGCTCTCCGCGAACAGCTTCTCGAAGCCGGAGCGCAGCTTCGCCCAGGCGGCGTCGGAATCGTCCGTGTCGACGATCTGGAACTGCTCGCGGACGACCTCGCCGAGCGCCCAGTAGGCGAGGCCCGAGCCGTACGCCGGGCAGCGGCCCACGCGCATCAGCGGCGAGTCCTGGCGCTCGGATACCTCGGCCGCGAGCTCGCGCAGGAGACGGCTCTTGCCGACGCCGGCCTGGCCGATCACGGTGACCAGGTGCGAGCGCTCCTCGCGCACCACCCGGTCGAAGAGCGAGCTCAGGAGCTCCGACTCGTCCTCGCGGCCGATCAGCGGCGTCGACGCGCGGGTGACGATCGTGCCGCTGACGACGACGCGCACCGCCTCCCAGGCGGGGACGGGCTCGGCCTTGCCCTTCAGGCGCAGCGGCTCCAGCTCGACGTACTCGATCGCGGTGCGGGTCAGCCTGTGGGTGGTCTCGCCGACGGTGACGGTGCCCGGGCGCGCGGCGGATTGCAGGCGCGAGGCGACGTTCACCGCGTCGCCCATCACCGTGTAGCCGTCGCCCACCTGGCCGGCCAGGACCTCGCCCGAGTTGATGCCGACGCGCAGCGCGAACTCGTCGTCCGGGATGTCGGTCGTTGATCTCCGCCATCGCCGCCTGCATCGCGAGGCCGGCGCGAACGGCTCGCTCCGGGTCGTCCTCGTGCGAGACCGGGGCGCCGAACACGGCCATCACGTTGTCGCCGATGAACTTGTCGACGGTGCCGCCGAAGCGGGTCACCTCTTCGCCCAGACGCTGAAGGGCGCCGTCGACCATCGACTTGACGGCCTCCGGGTCCATCCGCTCGGCCACGGCGGTGTAGCCGGAGAGGTCGGCGAACAACACCGTCGCCTTACGCCGCTCCTCCGGCAGCTGCGCCGGGCGCAGGTGCTCGGGCGGCGCCGGCCCCGGCGGGCGCGGCGCGGCGCCGCGGTGGCACCGCCGAGCCCGGTGCCGCACTCGATGCAGAACTTCGCCTCGGGCGGGTTCTCGGCGCCGCAGTTCGGGCAGTTCGAGGCGAGCCCGGCCCCGCACGACATGCAGAAGCGGGCCCGCTCCGGATTCGCGGTCCCACAGCTGGCGCAAACTCCACCCACGTATCGAAGGTTACGTACGTGGACTGCCGTGCTCGTGTGACGTACCTCACACTGCGGGCCGCGTTGCGAGGCGCAGCCGCCCTCCGCTACCGCAGTTCGACGTCGCGTCCAGGACCGCCGTCGAGCGCGTCTCGGCCAGATCCGCCCCGCAGCCGGTCGCGGCCAGGGCCGCCCGCCAGCCTGTCTTTCCCGGCCCCCCCGCAGAGCCGGTCGCCGCCACGCAGGCCGCGGAGGACGTCGTTGCCGCCTCGGCCCGCGATCACGTCGCGTCCCGGGGTTCCTTCGATCACGTCGCGCGCCGAGGTTCCCACCGCCGTAGCCACTCGGCCCGCGCAGAAGGTCCGCTCGGCGTAGAGGATCGGCTTCGAGCACGGCGAGGAGTTGCCCGCGGCGTCGGTGGCGATCGCGGTGATCGTCGTCGTCGAGCCGTCGGCGACCGAGATCGCCAGGCCCGGGTCCCGCAGCGCGGCGGCGGAGCCTGACGCCGCGGGCTCGCCCGAGCAGGAGCCGTTGGTGAACAGCTCGACCCTGCTTCCGGGCTCCGCGCGTCCAACCACCCTGGGCCGGCGATCGCTGGAGGGCGAGGAGGGGTCGGTCGCGTCGAGGCGCGGCGCCGCCGATGCGGTCGAGTCCTCGACGTACGAGATCGGATCCGAGCACGGCGATGTCAGCGGACCGTCGGTGGCCTGGGCCCTGATCAGGCTTTCCGAGTCATCGGCCACCGAAATCGAGATGCCGGGACCGGCGAACGCGGCGGCGCTCCCGGACGCGGTCGGCGCGCCCGCGCAGGCGCCGCCGGCGAACAGGTTGACCGTCGTGTGCTCCGGCGCGATCCCGTGGACAAGCGGGGAGTTGTCGTTTGCCGGTGAGTCGGGATCGGTCCCGCCCACAGTGGGCGCGTCCGGCGTACTCGCACAGCGGTAGACCTCGACGTCGTCGATGAACCACCCGTAGTTGTCGACGGTGTCGTCCGTGCCGATCCGGAAGCGGAAGCGAACATCCTGGCCCGCGAGGCTCGACAGGTCGATCCGGCTCGAGATGTAGCCCTTCGACTCCGCCGTGAAGGCCTTGCGTCCGGCCAGCGGGTTCACGCCCTGATCCGTGATCGTGCCGCCGTAGCCGTTGTCCATCCCCAGCGCGTTGGCGTCGTTCCAGGTGGAGCCGCCGTCGGTGCTGTACTCGACGACGCCTCCGTCCCAGAAGACGCTGCTGCTGAACTCGAACGCGTAGGCGTGGTTGAAGCGCAGGTACGTCGTGCCGGCCGGCACCGAGACGTCGTGCGTGAGCTCGATCGCCGAGTCGCCGACGACCGGGGCGTTGTACCCCCAGAAGTTCGTCGTGCCGCTGGTTGCGTAGGTGGCGGGGAAGCCGAACGGGTTGTCGTTCTGCGGGTAATACCAATGGTCCTCTCCCGCGATCGGGGCGTGAGCCCAGTTCCCGCTGGCGGGGTTCTCGAGGTCATCGCTGAAGATGTCGATCACCGACTCAGACTGGCCGCATACGGGTGCCTCCGGCGCGGAGGCCGCCGGCGGGTCCAGGTGCATCTCGGTCGCCAGCGTCGCCTCGTCGACCTCGACGCAGTCCGCCGCGGTGAACCCCTCGATGCCGATCAGGTTCGCGCACGCCTGGTTGAGCGCGCTGCCGAGGTCCCGGTAGTCGCTGGCGGAGGTGAGCATCGCGGTCTCGACGGTGAAGTAGAGGCGCGCCACCTTGTCGATCCCGAGCCCGGTCACCGTCTGACCGTTGAACGTCGCGCCGTCGGTCATCAGGTAGGTCGCCTTGTTGTTGACGCCGCTGTTGAAATGGACACCGCCCTCGTCGTCGGGGCCGGGGAAGTAGTGCGGGCTGGTCATCTGGTCGGGGTCGAAGAAGGCCGGTGGGTTCTCCATGTTGCGGATCGCGCCGAGCTCCTCGCCGACCAACCAGCGGACCCCCGGTGAGTCGTTGCCGCTGCCGTTGGTGAGGTCGATCAACTCCCCGAAGACATCGGAAAGCGACTCGTTGATCGCTCCCGACTGGTAGTGGTAGAAGAGGTTCGAGTTGAACTCGGTCAGCCCGTGCGACAGCTCGTGCCCGACGACGTCGTCGACCGCGAATCCCTCGCCGTAGACCATCTGGGACCCGTCCCAGAAGGCATTGGGGAACGGGCACCCGAAGAATGGGTCGCACCAGCGCACGGTCGAGTGGAGCGGGAACCCGGCGCCGTCCAGGCTGTCGTAGCCGAAGCGGTCGAAGAAGAAGTCGTAGGTGTCGCCCGAGTAGTCGTAGGCGTTGTCGATGTCGGGCTGGCCGGTCGGTGCATCGCCCTCGGCGCGGTCGAACGGCGGCTCGCACGGATACCGATCGGATGTGTTCGCGGCGTCGCAGACCCGGCGATCGAGTGCCGCGTGGATCTCGTTGATCGCCTCGGCGACGACTCCGAGGTGCGCGTCGACGAGCACGAGCTGCTTGACCGGTTGCCCGTCGGTCGCCGCGACCTGCACCCTCCAGACGAGTGCCGGCGCGCCCAGTCCGGGACCGCCGAGCAGGCGCGAGTCGTAGATGGCCAGCCGCGGCTCGCCGACCTCCAGCGCCCCGGGAGCCACCCCGGCGCCCTTCGCTACCGCCGCGCGCGCGGACTCGCGCGCGTCCTCCGGTTGAACCGCCGGGCTCACGTCGATTCCCGCCACGGGCTCGGCCTCGCCGAGCGCCGAGAGCACGTCGCCGTCCCGATCGAGGTTCAGCGTCAGCTCGCCGCCCAGGACCGGGACGCCGCCGACGGTCTGGCGCAGACGGACCGCGGCGCCGTACGGAGTCGCGACCGTTCGTGTCACCCGGGCCGACTCGGCGCCGTCTACGAAGCCCAGCTCCTTGCCTTGCTCCTCGACGAACGCGCGGGCGATGGCATCCGGCGAGGCCCCGCGAGCCACGCCGTCCGGGCGGTCGATCGGCTGGCCCGGCTCCGTCCCGATGAAGCGGACGAACCCGGTCTCCCGGTGGAGCTTGACGTCGACACCGGGCCCCAGTTCCCGCTCGAGCGCGGCTGCGCTCGGTCGGTCGCCGCCGGCGGCGGGGGCGGCTTGCGGTCCCTGGGCCGCGCTGCCCGCGGTTGCGGCAACTAGCCCGCAGAGCCCAGTCACCGCGACCGGGATCGCTGCCCATCGAGCGTGCTTCGATGGACGGGCCCGCATCGCTACTGCCGCTTCTCGTCGCGTCCGGGGCCGCCGGCCAGCTGATCGGCGCCGCGGCCGCCGATCAGGAGGTCGCGGCCGCGCTCACCGCGAAGCTCGTCGGCTCCGGGGCCGCCCCGCAGCGTGTCAGCCCCGCCGCCCCCGCAGACAAGATCATCGCCCTTGAGTCCCCGCACGACGTCGTCGCCGCCGGCTGCGGCGATCACGTCGGGCTCGCGGGTGCCGACCAGCACGTCGTCGCGCTTGGTACCGGCAATCGTTGCGGCCTCGCCGTGACAGCGCCGGGAGGAGCGCTCGACGTACGCGATCGGCACCGAGCAGATGGAGGCGTTTCCGGCCGTGTCGACCGAGCGCGCGCTGATCTGCGTGGTCGCGTTGTCGGCGACCGGGACGGAGATGCCCGGGCTCGCGAGGGCCGCCGCCGTGCCCGTCGAGGTGGCGGCGCCGGTGCACGACGCGTTCGCGTAGAGCCGCACCGTTGATCCGGTCTCGGCGTCCCCGAGCACTCGGGGCGTGCTGTCATCGGCCGGCGAGGAGGGAGTGGTTCCGCTGAGCGTCGGCGGACCGGGCGGGGTCGAGTCCTCGACGTACGTGAGCGGTTCCGAGCAGGGCGATGCGTTCCCCAGTGAGCTGAACGCCCGCGCTCGAATCTCCGTGCTTGCGTCGTCCACCACGTCGATCGCGATCCCCGCGCCCTCGAACTCGGCGGCCGAGCCGGTGGCCGCGGCCGATCCGGAGCACGCGGCGTCGTTGAGATAAAGGCTTACGGTGGCCGCGCCCGGCGCGCTTCCGATTACGTGCGGCGTGTTGTCGTTCGCGGGCGAGCCGGGCTGCGTCGCCTCCAACACCGGCGCGGCGGGCGCCGTCGTGAAGCCCTCGATCCGGAGCGTCGCGACGCCGGTGACGCTGCGCTTCCCGTCGAGCGCGATCCGATACGTCTCGCCTGCCTGTGCATCGAACCGAACCCGGCTGCCGGCGCCACAGCTGTCGTCGTCGGTTCCGATCTCGGTCAGGGAGCCGAGCGCCGCGCCCTGATAGACGCCGAGCAGCGTGTCGAGCTGCGACCCGCAGGTCTCGACCACCACCGGCCCGATCCGCGCCGGAGTCCAGCGGTACCAGAGCGAGGCGCCGCCGGGGCCGCCGTGCTCGGGCTCACCCGGCTCCCTGGTGGCGTCGAAGTTCGAGTCCTCGATCGCGATCGGTGGCTCGCCGGTGAGGTCCTGCGGGGTCGCGAAGGCGTCGTTCACCGGCGGATGGGCCGCGCGCAAGCGAACCTCGATCGATCCGGTTTCGGGCGCCGGCGCCGACCGACGCTGGCCGTCGACCGCGATCAGGTAGCTCTGACCCGCCTGCGCCTGGAACGCGAGGCGGCTCCGAGTGCCACACCCGTCGTCGTTGGTCGCGACCTCGGTCAGGGCAGCGACCGTGGAGCCCGAATAGACGCCGAGAGCCGTATCGAAGTCGCTTCGGCAGGCGTCGACAGCCACCGGCCCGTCGGCGCCGGCCGTCCACCGGTACCACACCGAGGCGCCGCCGGGATCGCCCGCGTGATCGGGCTCACCCGGGCTCCTTCGTCGCGGTGAGGTTGTGACCCGTCGCCGCAACCGGGAGCGAGCCGGTGATCGCCTGGGCAGCGTCGAGGTCGTCGTTGGCGGGCGGGGCCGCGTCGTGGACGCGGAACAGGACCTGCCCGGTCGCAGGCGTTCCCCCCACCCGCTTGCCGTCGACCGCGATGCGATAGGTCTGGCCGGCCGTGGGCGTGAACGTCACGCGACTCTGCGCGCCGCATCCGTTGTCGTCGCCGGCGACCTCGGTGAGGCCGGCAACGTCGGAGCCGGAGTAGACGCCCAGCAGCGTGTCGAAGTCGCTGCCGCACGTGGCCAGCGTGACCGGATCGGCGTCGGGTGCGGTCCAGCGGAACCACACCGACGCGCCGCCCGGGTTCCCGGCATGGTCGGGCTCGCCCGGTTCCTTCGTCGCCCGGCGGTTTGTACCGCTCACGCGGAGCGGCAGGTCCCCCTCGAGCGGGTGGGCGTCCGCCAGGTCGTCGTTCTGCGGGCTTGGGAGGGGCACCTGAAGCGGCGCCGCCGCGACCGTGGCGTCGGCGAGCGTCCCGCACAGCGCGAGGGTGCGGTATGGCGTCCCGCCCGTCCCGCCCTGCCGGTTGGCCACGGCGGCGTACCACGCCTTGGGGATGTCGCCCGTTTCGGTCCCGGCGATCGAAAGGCTCGTGTCGACGGGCGCGCTCGCCTGGACCGTGTTCAGGTACTGGTGGTCCGTGTTGAGTGGCGTGATCCCGCCACCCAGGGCGCGCTGCCCCGCGGGGCAGGTTGCCGCCCCGTCGGCTACCGCGCCGGTGTCCGCCGAGAACTGATTCTCCGCGACCGTCGCGTCCGACGTCGGGGAGCAGAGCGCGTACACGGTGTACGTCTGCGCCGACGGCGTGTGGTTCGCCACCGAGGCACGCCAGCTCACCGCCACGTCGCCCTCGCCTGTGAACAGCGGCGAGCCGGTGTCGTCGACCGGGCTCGTGGCCTGCACCGAATGCTCATGCCGTCCGCTCGTTCCCGGTGCCAGGACCCCGCCGCCCACGACCCGAGTTCCCGCCGGGCAGGTCGCGAGCCCGTCCCCGGCCACGCCGGCCGGGACGGTCAGCGGCTCGGCCTCGACCGTCGCGTCGGCGCTGGGCGAGCAGACCGCCAGGATCTTGTGGTTCTGCGGGGCGCTCGTGTGGTTCGCGACCGACGCCCCCCAGCCGGTCGCCAAGTCGCCGTCGGCGAGGTCGCCGGTTCCGGCCGGGGCACTCGCCTGGAGCGTGTCGTCATGGGCTGTGCCCAGCGTGGCGGCGGCAGTGCCCGCGCCTCCGCCGAGGGCGCGTTCCCCGGCTCCGCAGCTCGTGGCTCCGTCCGCGGCCGGCGGCTCATGGATTCGCAGCGAGATCGGCCCGGTGCTGCCGAAGAATCCGTCCACGGCGATCCGGTAGGTGGTGCCCGCCGTCACTCCGAGCGTAATCCGGCTCCGTGTGGTGCCGCACCCGTCGTCGTTGCTCGCGACCTCGCTCAGGCTGTCCTCGGCCGAGCCCGTATAGACGGCGAGCACGGTGTCGAAGCCACTGTCGCAGAGGTCGATCGCGGCTGTGCCGCTGGTGGCCGGCGTCCAGCGGTACCAGACCGAGGCGCCGCCACGGTTCCCGTTGTGGTTCGGCTCGACGGCGCTCTTCGTCGCGTCGACGTTGGTGCCGGTGGTCGTGATCGGCAGCGGCCCGGCCAGGAGCTCGGCGTCGGCGAACTGGTCGTTCGGCGGTGGGTTCGCGCGGCGGATTTCGAGCTCGAGGTCGCCACGGGCGATGGCGCCGCTGGGATCGCGGAACCCGTCGACGGCGATCGAGTAGGTCTGGCCGGCCTCGGCTGTGAATCCCACCTCGCAGCCGAAGGCGTTGCTGGCGACCAGGTCGAGGTCTCCGACCGCGGAGCCCGTATAGACGGCAAGCAGGTTGTCAAAGCCTGTGTTGCAGATCGCGACCGTCACCGGACCGCTGACCGACGGTGTCCACCGGTACCAGACCGAGGCGCCGCCGGGGTCGCCGCCGTGGTCGGGCTCGCCGAGCTCCTTGGTCGCTTCCACGTTGTGCCCGGTCACATGGATCGGCGTCCGCGGGTCGAGCTGTTTGGCGTTCGCGAAGTCGTCGTTGGCTGGTCCGGTCGCGTCCCGGACAACGAGGGCGACGGGGCCTGGACCGGTGGCTCCGAACTCGGTGCTGGCGTCGATCGCGATCCGATAGGTCTCGCCGGCCAGCGCCCGGAACGAGACGATGCAGCCGCCATACCTCAGGTCGAAATTCCCTCGATTCCGGCCCTCCAGCAGGTTCAGGGCGTCGAGAGCCGAGCCCGTGTATACGGCCAGGACCGTGTCGAAGCCGCTGCCGCAGGCATCGACGGTGATGGGCCCGCTGGCCTGCGCGGTCCACCGGTACCAGACCGAGTGGCCGCCGGGATCGCCCGCGTGGTCGGGTTCGCCTGGCTCCTTCGTCGCTCGAGCGGTCGTGCCGGCGGCCGGGATCGGGAGGCTGCCTGCGAGGGGTTCGGCATCGGCGAAGTCGTCGTTCGGCGGGCCGCCGTCGCCGGGAGCGATCCGCAGGACGATGTGACCCCTCGCCGGCGACGGCGAGGGCGGGCTCCAGCCGTCGACCGCGATCCGGTATGTGACGCCGGCATCCGCCACGAAGGTCACGAGGCTGCCCGCGCCGGTTTCCCCGCAGCCGTCGTCGTCCCCACCGACCTCGGTCAGGGCGTCGAGAGCCGAGCCCGTGTACACGCCCATGAGCGTGTCGAAGTCCGCCCCGCAGGTGTCGATCGCGACCTGCCCGCTCGCCGCAGCCGTCCACTCGTACCAGACCGAGGCACCGCCGGGGTTGCCCCCGTGGTCCGGTTCCCCGATCTGCTTGGTCGCTCCCAGGTTCTCCCCCTGGACCTCTACGGGGAGCGCGCCGGTTACCGCCTCGGCGTCCTCGAAGTCGTCGTTCGGCGGCGGCTCGTGGGCCACGTCGATGGTGAGCGAGATCGAGCCGCGCTCGACGCCGCCCGGGCCGCGGAACCCGTCGACGGCGATCCGATAGGTCTCGCCGGCCACCGCCGCGAACTCGACGCTGCTCTGAGAACCGCATGTGCCGTCGTCGCTGCTCGCGACCTCGGAGAGCGTCGCCAGGCCGGAGCCGGTGTAGACGGCGAGCAGCGTGTCGAAGTCGCTGCCGCAGGTGTTGATGGACACCGGGCCGCTCGCCGCCGGAGTCCAGCGGTACCAGACCGAGGCGCCGCCCGGGTTGCCGGCGTGATCGGGCTCGCCGGCTTCCTTGATCGCGCCGACGTTCGTCCCGGTCTCGGTCAGCGGGAGGTCGCCCGAGAGCAGCCCCGAGTTGGCGAAGTCGTCGTTCGCCGGTGGGTCGATCGCGAGGATCCGGAGCCTCGTCGACCCCTGGAAGGTGATGGCTGAGCCGAAGTTGAACCCGTCAAGCGCGATCAGGTACGTCTCGCCGGCGGTGGCGGTGAACGACACCCTCGTCCCGTCCGAGAACCCGCAGACCGCGTTCCCGCTTCCGCTCGTGACCTCGGTCAGCGCATCCACGGTGGCGCCCGTGTAGACGGCGATCGGGCCGCCCTGGGTCGCGCCCCCGCAGTCTTCGACCTCGACCTGCGCGTTCGCGTCCGGCGTCCAGCTGTACCAGATCGACGCGCCGCCCGGAACGCCCGCGTGGTCGGGCTCACCCGGTTCCTTCGAGGCCTCGACGTTCGACCCGTCGGCGACGATCGGCGTCGGGCCCGTCAGCTGCTCGGCGTCGGCGAAGTCGTCGTTTGGCGGCGGGATCGGTTGCCGGATCTCGAGCGAGATCGAGCCCGTCACGCCGTCAAAGCCGTCGACCGCGATCCAGTAGGTCGTCCCGGCCGTCGGATTGGTGAGGGAGATCTTGCTGCCCGCCGCGAAGGTCCCGCATGAGTCGTCGTCGGCGCCCTCGAACGTCAGGTCCAGGAGCTCCACGCCGGTGTAGACCGCGACGACCGTGTCGAAGTCGCTGCCGCAGAGGTCGATGGTCGCCTGGTCGTTGGTGGTCGGCGTCCAGCTGTACCAGACGGACGCTCCGCCCGGGAATCCTGTGGGCTCGCCGGGCTCGAGGGTCGCGTCGACGTTCGTCCCGGTGGTCGTGATCGGCAGCGTCCCGCTGAGAGCCTCGGCGTTCGCGAAGTCGTCGTTCGGCGGCGGCGCCGCCACTGCGGACTCCGCCGAGAGCGCGCCGAGCGCGAGCGCCGCGACGATCGCCGCGACGAGCCGTCCGGTCGAGCGTGGGACGCTCACCGCCCTCCCTTTCCCTGGCGCTCGACGTCGTTCCCGGGCCCGCCCAAGAGCCTGTCTCGGCCGGGGCCGCCGATCAGCACGTCCGCGCCGCGGCCGCCGCAGAGGAGGTCATAGCCGTGAAGGCCACGGATCCTGTCGGCGCCGCCACGCCCGGCGATCACATCGCGGTGATTCGTGCCCCTGATCACGTCGCGGCCGTCCGTGCCCCGGATCGTGACCCGCCGCCCGCCGCATCTCGGCGACTTGGGGGGCAGGGTGGAGTCCTCGACGTACGTGATCCGTTCCGAGCAGGCGGAGGCGGCGTCCCCGGCCACGGCCCTCGCTCTGATCGCCGTGGTGGAGTCGTCCCGGACTCCGATCTCGATTCCGGCGCCGGCGAGCGCGGCCGCCGACCCGGTCGCGTCGGCCGGCCCGGTGCATGTCGGGTCGTTGCGGTAGAGGCGTACGGTCGTGCCCGCCTGGGCTTGGCCGAGGACGCGGGGTGAGCTGTCGTTCGCGGGGGACGGCGGGTCGGTGCCGCTCAGGACCGGAGCCGGCGGCGGCGAGGAGGCGCTCTCCTCGATGCCCAGCGCGATCGAGCCGGTCCCGATGCCGGCTGCGTCCGGGAAGCCGTCCACAGCGATCACGTACGTCGTCCCCGCGGTCGCGGTGAACGAGACCCTGCTGCGCCCCGCCGCCCGCGCAGCCGTCGTCGTCCGAGGCGACCGCACTCAGATCCCCCAGCCCGAACCGGTGTAGACGCCGAGCAGGGTGTCGAAATCGCTCGCGCAGGTGTCGATCGTGACCGGGCCGCTCGCCGCGGCGGTCCAGCGGTACCAGACCGACGAGCCTCCGGCGCCGCCGGCGTGGTCGGGCTCGCCCGGCTCCTTGGTCGCGTCGACGTTGCTGCCGGCCTGCGTCAGCGGGAGGAGCCCGCTCAACTCCTCGGCGTCCGCGAAGTTGTCGTTGGCCGGGCGCTTCGGCACCCGCAGGTGGAAGAACCCATGCGCTCGAACGCGAACCCGTCGATTGCGATGCCATAGGTCTCGCCGGCCACCGCGGGGAAGGTCACCCTGCTGCCCGGATACACGGACGGCCGCAGGGGCTCTGGTCGTTCAACGCGACCCGCGTCAACTCGTCGACGCGCGAGCCCGTGTACACGCCGAGCACCGAGTCGAAGTCGTTGCCGCAGACCTCGAACGTGACCGGAGCGCTGCGCTCGCCGTCCAGCGGTACCAGACGGTCGGCGCCGCCGACCGTGAGCCCGTCGTGGTCAGGCTCGCCCGGCTCGGCCGACGCGCCGAAGTTGGATCCGACACTCTCGATCGGCGGCGAGCCGTCGAGCAACTGCGCGTCCGCGAAGTCGTCGTTGGCAGGACCCGCAGGGCGACGGTGAGCGCGATCGCTCCCTCGGCGCCCTGGTATCCGTCGACGGCGATGTTGTACGTGGTCCCGGCGTCCACCCACAGGAACGCGGTGCTCCGCTTGGTTGGAGGGAAGCACCCGTGGTCGTCGCTCGCCACCTCCGTCAGTCCGTCCACCGACGCGCCCGTGTAGACGCCGAGCAGCGTGTCGAAGTCGCTCCGGCACGTCGAGATCCGCGCAAACCCGTCCGTCCGTCGGCGTCCAGCGGAACCAGACCGATGCGCCGCCGTCACTCGCCGGCGTGGTTGGGTTCACCGGGCTCGGCAGTCGCCTCGGCGTTGGTCCCCGTCACCTCGAACGGTGGCTCTCGCTCAAGCACCTGCGCGTCCGGCGAAGCTTCGTTAGCGGGCGGCGCCGCGACGCCGCCGCCCCCGGATGCGAGGCGAGCGCGATGGCTGCGCCCGCGAGCGCGATGGCCGCCGCCGGTAGCCTGTTCGGCCAGCCCCCGTCATGCGGGTCCTCCGGCGTCGCGCGCCTTCCTTCCCCTCGTTTTCCCTCCTGGGACGTACTCCCCTCGGTGCAGGTCCGATGCTACTCCGATCCGCCCGCGCGAACGTGACGGCGGTCACTACTCGATCGGGATGTCCTCGACCCTCGGGCCGCGCTCGGCCGGCTCGTCCTCGAGGCGCTCGACGTAGCGGTCGATCGCGGCCTTCATCGTCAGCAGCGCCTCGCGCTGGACCACCTGCCACTGGTCCTTGATGTCGTCGGGCGCGGTCGCGCGCAGCACGTCGGCGGCGCGGCAGATCGGGCACAGCTCGACGCAGCGCAGGTCGCCTCCGGACCCGTGCGACTCGAGCAGGTCGCGGAGCGCCTCAGACGGGCTCTGCTGAGCGGCTCTCGGACCGCTCTCGTTCTGTGGGTCTGGAGCCGTCATCGGCGCTGAAGCTCACCTCGAGCGAGCCGTCCTCGAGCCGTGCCCCGGACGGGCTGCGGCGGGCGAGGGCGGGGGGCAGGATGATAGTCCGCTTCTCGCGCCCCGCCGCCACGACCAGCTCCGAGCCGATCTGCTTCAGCGACAGCTCCGAGCGGTCCGCGAACGGCACCTGGATCCGGATCGTGGTCACGCCCTCGGCGTCCTGCTCGATCTGCTGCGCGAGCTCGGAGTAGAGCGTTGCCGCCGGGTCGCCATCGCCGAACAGCTCGGCGCCGAGCCGGTCGAGCATCGGCGCGCCGACCACCTCCTCGTCGAAGTACCGCGCGCGCAGCACCGGGACCGGCGCAAAGCCCTGCTCGATCTCCTCGAGCCGCTCGCCCTGGCGCCGGCGCCACTCGCCGAAATAGCCGTCCCCGACCTCGTCGGGGAACAGGCGGTTCACGACCACCGCGTCGGTCAGGTAGCCGTAGAGGTTCAGGTACGTGAACGTCCGCTGGGCCTCGTTCACCACCATCCGGTCGGCGTTCATCACCAGGCGGATCGAAGCGGTCTGTGTGTTACGGAGGATCTCGTTCATCGCAACCAGGTTGCGGACCAGCTGGTTGACCTCGCCGAAAACGTCCGCACCCGGCAGGTCCACGTCGAGGAACGTCTTCGCCAGCGGCCGCGCGGCCGCGACCATCTTCCGCTCGACCGGGAACACCTTCTCCAGCCACCACTGGGCGATCTCGGGGAACGAGAGCAGCCGCAGGGTCTCGCCGGTGGGGGCGCAGTCCACGATCACCACGTCGTAGTCGCCGGACTCGTGATGGGTCTTGATCTGGAGCAGGCTGAAGAGCTCGTCCATCCCCGGCGGCACCGTCAGCTCCTCGGCCGCGATGTCCATCACGCCGCGGTCGGCGAGCAGTCCCGCCAGCCACTCCTGGACCCGGCCCCAGTTGGCCTCCATCTCGCGCTGGGCCTGGACCTCCTGACCCCACAGACGCTCGGCGACCGGGGTCGGGTCGGGGCCGAGCGGGGCCTCGAGCGAGTCGGAGAGGCTGTGCGCGGGGTCGGTCGAGAGCACCACGGTGCGCAGGCCGCGCGCGGCGCACAGGCGTGCGGTGGCGGCGGCGACCGAGGTCTTGCCGACGCCGCCCTTGCCCGTGTAGAGGATGGTTCGGGGGGCGGTCAAGGTGGGCCGACGAGCGTAGCGCGGCGGGCCGAACCGGCCCTTGCGCAGTCGGCCGTTCGCTACCCTGCGGCGGCCAGGGATCACTCAGTTTCGAAGGGACTTGAACTTGAATCGCACCCGAAAGCTTCTCGCCGTCTGCGCCGTCGTGCTCGCGGCTCCGTTCGCAATCGCCGCCTGTGGCGACGACGGCGGGGACGAGGATCCCGCCGCGCTCCTGCAGGAGGCGTTCAGCACGGAAACGCAGTACGACAGCGGCGTGATCAGCATCGGCCTCAATGGGTCGATCGAGGGCGTCACCAGCGGCACCCTCGACGCCACCGTCGGCGGTCCCTTCACGGCGGTCGAGGGCGAGCCGGTCGAGCTGCAGCTCGACGCGGACGCGAACGTCAGCGCCGAGGGGATCCCGGGGCTCCCGGGCGGCTCGGTGTCGTTCGACTTCGCCGGCGGTTTCGGCATTGCCGACGACAGCCTGTTCGTGACCTACAACGACACCACCTACGCGGCGAGCGACAAGCTCTACGCGCAGATCGAGCCGCTGCTCGAGACGGCGCAGAGCGCCGGCGAGACCACGCAGGATCCGGCGGCCGGCGACCAGTTCATCGAGGCGCTCGACAACCTCGAGAACGAGGGCACCGAGGACGTCGAGGGCGAGTCGACCACCCACATCTCCGGCGATCTCGACTTCGCGGGCCTGGCCGAGAGCGCGGCGGGTGACGCCGCGGTCCCGTTCGACGCCTCACAGCTCGAGGGCTTCAACGTCACCGTCGACGTGTTCGTGTCCGAGGAGGACAACAGCTTCCGCCGGATCGATCTCGGCTTCACGGCCGACGAGGTCCCCGCGCTCGCCGCGAGCGGCGTCGAGGGCCTCGATATCACGCTCTCGGTCGGGATCTCGCAGCCGAACGAGCCACAGACGATCGAGGCGCCGACCGACACCCAGCCGCTCGACGATCTCCTGTCCCAGTTCGGAGCCAGCGAGGCGCAGATCATCCAGGCGCTCGAGGGTGGGCTCCTCGTCCCGAGCATCCCCACCGGCGGCGGCGGCCCGCCCGTCGACCCCGGCGTGGCCACGGATCCGCAGGTCCAGGACTGCGTCGCCGAGGCGACCACGTCCGAGGACATCCTGGGCTGCCTCGAGCAGTAGCCCGCAATAGTCTTGCGGCCCCGTGGGCCGCTTCCTAATCTCAGCGCAGGGCTGGCCGTACCTGCTGACGCCGTTCATCCCGCTCGCCCTGGTGCTCGAGCTGAGCCACGCCGAGGCCGGGCTGATCTTCGCGGTGGCGGCGCTCGGGATCATCCCCACGGCCGCGCTGATGGGGGCGGCGACGGAGGAGCTCGCGGCGAAGGCGGGGCCCGGCATCGGCGGACTCCTGAACGTGACGTTCGGCAACGCGCCCGAGCTGATCATCGCCCTGTTCGCCCTCTCGGAGGGCCTGCACGAGGTCGTCAAGGCCTCGATCGCGGGCTCGATCATCGGCAACGTCCTGCTGGTGCTCGGCGCGTCGATGCTGATCGGCGGCATCGGCCGCGACAAGCAGACGTTCAACGCGACCGCCGCGAACACCCAGTCGTCGATGCTGATGCTGGCCGCGGCGGCGCTGGTGGGGCCGGCGCTGTTCCAGATGATCGACGCCGGCGGGCTGCCGCCGGTGAACGCCGAGATCGTCGACTTCGGCTCGACCGTCGAGGATCTCTCGCTGGCGGTCGCGATCGTCCTGATGGCGACCTACGTCCTGGGCCTCGTCTTCTCGCTCCGCACCCACCGCGACCTGTTCAACCCGCCGTACGCCGAGGAGGAGCACGAGGGGTTCGGCTGGTCGGTGCGCCGCTCGGTGGGGATGCTGTTCGTCGCCGGGCTCGCGGTCGGCCTGATGTCGGAGATCCTGGTCGGCTCGATCTCCGAGGCGTCGGAGGCGGTCGGGCTCTCCGAGTTCTTCATCGGCGTGATCGTCGTCGCGATCGTCGGCAACGCGGCCGAGCACTGGGTCGCCGTGCTCGTCGCCTACAAGAACAAGATGGACCTGGCGGTCAACATCTCGATCGGCTCGAGCGCGCAGATCGCGCTGTTCGTGGCGCCGCTGCTGGTCGTCTGCTCGCTCTTCATCGGCCCGGGCCCGATGCCGCTCGTGTTCAACGGCTTCGAGCTCGGGGGGATCCTGCTCGCGATCCTGATCGCCCAGTACGTGACCCACGACGGGGAGACGAACTGGTTCGAGGGCGTGCAGCTGCTCGCGGTGTACGCGATCCTCGGCCTCACCTTCTACTACGCGTAGCCTGGATCCGTGCGCGACCTGGTCCTGCTGCTGGCGAGCTTCGCCGTGATCCTCGCCGGGGCGCTGGTTTTCACCAACGCGGTCGAGTGGGCGGGGCACCGGCTCGCGATGGGCCAGGGCGCGGTCGGCAGCCTGCTCGCCGCCGTGGGCACGGCCATGCCCGAGACGCTGATCCCGATCGTCGCGATCATCGGCGGCGCGGAGGGTTCCGAGGAGGTCGCGATCGGCGCCATCATCGGCGCGCCGTTCCTGCTGGCGACGATCGCGATGGCCCTGGTCGGCACCTCGGCGCTGATCTATCGCCGGCGCCGCCCGCAGGGCACGGAGCTGCGCGCGCACAAGCCCACGCTCGAGCGCGACCTCGCCTTCTTCCTGCTGTTCTTCGCACTCGGCGTCGCGATCGGCGCCGCCGAGCTGTCGAACGCCGTGCAGATCCCGCTCGCCGTCGGCTTCGTGGTCGCGTACTTCTACTACGTGCGCCGCACGCTCCACGGCGGTGGCGAGGTCCAGGATGTGGACACGATCGGGCCGCTGGTCTTGGGCCGCATGGTCGCACGGACGCCGCTCTACCTCGACGCGACGCCGGCCGACGACCCGCCGCGGTCGCTGATCGTCGTGCAGTTCGCGATCGGGCTCGGCGCGATCGTCGGCGGCGCGCATCTGTTCGTCGAGGAGCTGCTCCACGTCGCCGCGGACGCGGAGATCGATCCCCTGGTCCTGTCGCTGATCCTCGCGCCGCTCGCCACCGAGCTGCCGGAGAAGGCCAACAGCTTCTTCTGGGTGCGCGATGGCAAGGACTCGCTCGCGCTTGGCAATATCACCGGCGCGATGGTCTTCCAGTCCACGATCCCGATCGCCTTCGGCTTGGCGCTGACCGACTGGGACCTCGACCGCTACGCGATCATCTCCGGCTGCCTGGGGCTCGCGGGCGGTGTCCTCGCGTACTTCGCGCTCAGCCGGATCGGCAAGTTCCGCTGGCCCGCGATCGTCGCCTGGTCGGCGCTGTTCTGCGCCTTCCTCGTCTACGTGTCGGTGGCCTGAGGGGGGCGGGTTGGCCGACTACGGCAAGGACCTCGCCTACGTCCACGACGCGGGCTTCCTCCAGCTCGCGGAGCAGGCGGCCCCGGTCGTGGCGCAGATGCTCGCCGAGCGCGGGATCGAGCGCGGCCACGTCGTCGAGCTCGGCTCGGGCTCGGGCGCGACCGCGCAGGTCCTCACCGAGGCGGGGCACCGCGTGCTCGGCATCGACGCCTCGCGCGCGATGGTCGAGCTCGCCCGCGCCCGCGCGCCGGCCGCCAGCTTCCGCGTCGGCTCCTGGGCCGAGACGCAGCTGCCGGAGTGCGATGCCGTGATCGCGATCGGCGAGGTCCTGGGCTACGTCGGCTCCGCCCGCGGGACCAAGAACGAGCTCGAGGAGGTCTTCCGGCGGGTCCGCGGCGCGCTGCGCCCGAACGGCATCTTCATCTTCGACCTGGCGATCCCCGGCCGCGTGCCCGGCGGCGAGGACTCGGCCTACCGAGTCGGCGACGACTGGGCGATCCTCTACACGGCGACCGAGGCCGGCCCGCGCCTGCAGCGGCGGATCACGACGTTCCGGCGGATCGGCGGCGGCGCCACCTACCGCCGCACCGAGGAGGTCCACCGGCTGCGCCTCTGGCACACCCGCGAGATCGACAAGATGCTGCGTGAGGCCCGGTTCCGCGTCCAGATCCGCCGCGGCTACGGCGGCGGCGCCTTCGCCCCGGGACACCGCGTGTTCATCGCCCGCGCGGGGTAGGTTCGCGCCATGCCGGTCGTGACCGTCAACGGGCTCGACGTCGCCTACCGGCGCGCGGGCGCGGGGCCGGCGATCGTGCTCGCCCACGGCGGCGCCTCCGACGGCCGCGAGTGGGGCCCGCAGCTCGATGGCCTCGCGGACGAGTTCACCGTCGTCGCCTGGGACGAGCCGGGCTCGGGCGGCTCGTCGGACCTGCCGCCCGACTTCGGCCTCGGCGACTTCGCGGACGCTCTGGCCGGCCTGATCGAGGCGCTCGACCTGGCGCCCGCGCACGTCGGCGGGCTCTCCTGGGGCGGGACGCTGGTCCTGGAGCTCTACCGCCGCCGCCCGGACCTGGTCGGCACCCTGATCCTCTGCGACACCTACGCGGGCTGGAAGGGCTCGTTGCCGGCCGCGGAGGTGGAGGCGCGGGTCGCCGGGGTGATGCGGAGCCTCGAGGCCCCGCCCGAGGAGTTCGACGCTGCGTCGGCGCTGCCGGGCCTGTTCGCGGCCGAGCCGGAGCCCGAGGTCGTCGCCGAGCTCGAGGCGATCATGGCCGAGACCCGCCCGGACTCGCTGCGGCAGGAGATCGTGGCGATGGCGGCGACGGACCAGCGCGACCTGCTGCCGCGGGTCGCCGTCCCGACGCTCCTGGTCTGGGGGGCGGAGGACGCGCGCTCGCCGGTCGCCACCGTCGCGCGCCAGTTCGAGGAGGCGATCCCCGGCGCGGAGCTCGTCGTGATTCCTGGCGCCGGCCACATGGCGAACCTCGAGCAACCCGCTGAGTTCAACGGTGCGGTGCGGGCGTTTTGCCGCGCGCATCCGCCCGCCCGGTGAAAGAATGCGGGACGTGGCAGTCGATCGTGAGGAGGCGTGCCGGCGGGCGTTCGAGGCGTTCGCGGCGCGCGACCTGCCCCGCCTGACCGAGCTGGTCGCTCCCGACGTGGAGCTGCGCCCGCTGGTCTCGGTCTGGCAGCGGAGCTACCGGGGGGTCGAGGGCCTCGAGGAGTGGTTCGCGGAGGTCACCAGGACCTGGGCGGAGTTCACGATCGAGGAGGACGAGATCCGCGAGATCGACGCCGACCGGATGCTGGTCAGGGGCCACTGGCGGGGCTGCGCGGTCGCCGGCGGCAACGAGGTCGGCGGCCCGAGCGCGGCGGTCATCACGTTTCGCGGCGACAAGGTCGCGATCGCCGACTTCTTCCTGAACGAGGAAGGGGCCATGCGCTCGCTTGACTCGGCCGGCTGAGCGCCCTACGGCCCGGCTGAGGCCTGGACCCGCTCGTTGGTCCCGTCGGAGCGGCTCCAGGTGGCGATCGCGTCGCCGTCCGCATCAACCCCGAGGTCGGGGCTCGACGCGCTCTGCCCGGCGCTCGAGAGGGTCTGCACGGCGCCCAGGATCCCGGCCGCGGAGCGCGCCCGGCCCTGCACCCGGAAGTTCGCCCCGACGTCGGGGCGCCTCCAGGCGAACACCGCGTCGCCGTCGGTATCGACGCCGACCTGGGGGCCGGACGCGTTGGCCCCGGGGTCCGAGAGGGTCTGCACGGCGCTCAGGACCCCGGCGGCCGAGCGAGCCCGGGTCTGGACCCGGGTGTGCGTCCCGATGAACCGTGACCAGGTGAACACGGCGTCGCCGGTGGCATCGACCGCCACCTGATGCTCGAACGCGTCCTCCCCGGCCGCGGAGAGCGTCTGCACCGGGCTCAGGACCCCTGCGGCGGAGCGGGCTAGGGCCTGGATCCGGTTGTCGGTCCCGTCGAAGCGCACCCAGGTGATCACCGCGTCGCCGTCGGGGTCGAGATCGAGCTGCGGGCTGCTCGCCGTCTGCCCGGCGCCCGAGAGGGTCTGCACCGGGCCCAGGGCGCCCGCGGCCGAGCGGGCCCGGGCCTGGATCCGCTGCGCGGTCCCGTCGAAGCGGTGCCAGGCGAAGACGGCGTCGCCGGTGGCGTCCACCGCAACCTGGTGGCCGAACGCGGTCTGCCCGGCAGCGGACAGGGTCTGCACCGGGCTCAGGACGCCTGCGGCGGAACGCGCCCGGCCCTGGATCCGGAAGTGCGTCCCGTCGAAGTGCGACCAGGTGAAGACGGCGTCCCCGTCCGTGTCAACCGCGACCTGGGGCTGGACCCCGCTCCCCGTGTTGTCCGACAGGTCCTGCACGGCGCTCAGGACACCGGCGGCGGAGCGCGCCCGGGCCTGAACCCTGAACGTCACCCCGTCGAAGCGGAGCCAGGTGAAGACGGCGTCGCCGTCGGCGTCGACCGCGACCTGCGGATCGGACGCGTCCCGCCCTGGGCCCGAGAGCGTCTGCACCGGGCTCAGGACCCCGGCGGCGGAGCGCGCCCGGGCCTGGATCCGGTCGTTCGTCCCGTCGGAGCGCACCCAGGTGAAGACGGCATCCCCGTCGGCGTCGACCGCGACTTGGGCGCCGGAGGAGTCCTCCCCGCCCGCGGAGAGGGTGACCGGCGCGGTCCAGGCCCCGGCGAGCGCCGGGACCTGTAGTCCCACCGCGACCAGCGCGCAGAGCGAGGCCGTGAAGCTCAGTCGCGATGCGCTCCTACGGTCCTCCACCTGAGCCGAGTCTACGCCCGATCGGCCTCTCAGCCCAGGAACTCCAGCAGCACCGGCGCCAGCACCGCTGGCTCGAACGAGTGCGTTTGGCCCGGGAGCGTGCGCCGCTCGGCGTTCGGCAGTGCCTCCGACGCGGCCTGCGCCGCGTTGGCGAACCAATCCGGGCTGTCGCCGCCGTCGAGGACCAGCGTCGGCTGGAGCGCCGCGGACCACTGTCCGGGCGGGATCGGCTCGCCGAGCGAGTACGGCGCCATGATCCGCCCGTCGTAGGCGAGCGTGTGCTCGACCGCCTGGAAGGCGGCGAAGACCGGCGTCTCGCGGAAGGCCGCGACCTCCTCGGCGGGCTGGCCGACCATCGCCATGAAGTAGGCCATCGCGTCGCCCGGCTCGCCGTCCCTGAGGATTCCCTCGATCGTCTCCACGTAGTCAGGGACCGGGGGCGGGCCGTCCGCGTCCACGCGCAGCGGCGCCTCGTACATCACGAGCTTCGTCATCGGGACGCCGCGGGCCGCCGCCTCGACCGCGAGGACAGCGCCCGACGACATGCCGAACACGCTCGCCTCGCCGCCGGCATCGGCGATCACCGCCTCCAGGTCCTCGTACTCGCGCTCGGGCGCGTAGGGGAGCGTGTCGCCCGATTCGCCGCGCCCGCGCCGGTCGTAGTTGACGACCGAGAACCCGCCCTCGGCCAGCAGCCGCGCCAGCTCGGGCGTGGTCTGGTCGACCGCCCGGTGCTGGGTCGCGCCTGCGACCAGGACGACGGGTGGGCCCTCGCCCACCCGGTCGTACCCGATCTGGGTCCCGTCGGCCGAGGTGGCGCTCGCCATCCTCAGCTCTCAGCGGGCACGTAGACCAGCAGCGCGACGCCCGAGTCGTAGCCGCGGACGTCCGTGAGCTTCAGCTTCTTCATGTCGTCGGGGTCGGGGAACATCCGCAGGCCGTCGGCGATCAGGACCGGGTGGACCATCACGCGGTACTCGTCGATCAGGTCGGCCTCGGTCAGCGCGTGGGTGAGCTGGGCGCTGCCATGGATCGCGATCGTCCCGTCAGAGCCCTCCTTCAGGTTGCGCACCTCCTCGACCGGATCGCCCGACAGCACCGTCGTGTTATTCCACTCGGGGTCGGTCAGGGTCGAGGAGACGACGTACTTCGGCATCGAGTTGAACTTGTCGGCGAACGGGTCGCCCTTGCCGCCGCGCTCGGGCCAGGCCGCCGCGAAACCCTCGTACGTCTTGCGGCCGAGCAGCAGCGACTCGGTCTCGTCGAGCTCCTCGCCCTTGTAGGCGTAGTGGTCGTCGCCGTAGTGCGACTTGAAGGTCCAGCCGGTGTGGGGGTGGGTGTGCTCGCCGCCGGGCGCCTCCATGACGCCGTTCAGGCTCACGAACTCGGTCACGAACAGCTTGCTCATCGGGTTCTCCTTCGTCTGGGTTTCGTGGAGTAAGACTCCGGGGCGGGGCGATTCTCATCGCAGCCAGCGCACCAGCTCGGCCGGCGTGAGCCCCGACAGCTCGCGGCACTCGCGTGTCAGGTGTGCCTGGTCCGCGTAGCCCGCGTCCAGCGCGGCGCGAGCGAGCGCCGCGTCGGGCTCGCCCAGGATCGCGACGAGGCGCTGGAAGCGCAGCACGCGCTGCAGCGTCTTCGGGCCGTAGCCGACCCGCTCGGCGAACCGGCGCCTGAGCTGGCGCTCGCTCATGTGGACCCTTACCGAGACCTCCGCGACGCTCGCCGACGAGTGGCTCAACATCGTGGCGGCCTCCGAGACCGCGGCGTCGAGCTCCGCGAGGCGGTCGACGTGGCGGAGCAGCTCGCGGTTCAGGACGTCGAAAGCCCAGCCCAGCGTGCGCGACGCGTCGAGCGCGGGCTCGAGCCGCGCCGCGAGCGACGAGTCGACGGCGGCAAGCGGGACGTGGCCGTCGACGAACTCGGCGGCCGGGAGCCGCAGCAGGCCGGGCGCGACGCCGGGATGGAAGCGGACGCCGACGGCGACCAGCGGCGCCGGCATGGCACGCACCGTGAAACGGGTCTGGGGACCGGCGACGAGCACCCCGGCCCCGCGGATCCAGACCAGGTCCATGCGCCCGTCCGGCAGGATCCGTCGGTCGTTCTCCGTGCGCAGCTCCTGCTTGCCGGCGACCCAGAGGCATTCCACGAACGGCTCCAGCGGCGCCGGCGGCGCGACCTCGCGATAGCCGAGCCCCGAGACGTCCGAAACGTTCAAGACCGGCGTGTCGGCGTCGTCGAGCATGGGCCCAGTCCATTGTTAGCCGTTCGACGAGGAGGACAAACGATGACCATCAAGCTCGACGTGATCGGAGTGGTCGTGAACGACATGGCGCGCTCGCTCGCCTTCTACCGCGAGCTGGGCCTCGAGATCCCGGCCGAGAAGGACTCCGAGCCGCACGTGGAGGTCGAGCTGCCCGGCGGGATGCGCCTCGCGTTCGACACAGTTGAGACGATCCATTCGTTCCACCCGGGGTGGACGGTGCCGAGCGGCGATGCTCGCATCGCGCTCGCGTTCCTCTGCGACTCGCCGGCCGAGGTCGACGCCACCTACGAGCGGCTCGTCGCCAAGGGGTACACCGGGACCAAGGAGCCGTGGGACGCGTTCTGGGGCCAGCGCTACGCGCTGGTCGCCGACCCTGACGGCGTCGAGGCCAACCTGTTCGCCCCGCTGCCGTAGCGCGGAGCCCGAAGCGATCCTGCCGCAGCGCGGCTCAGCGATTGCGCAGGATCGTGACGTTGTGCGAGCCGGCGTTGCCGATCGCGAGGTCCGCGTCACCGTCCCCGTCGAGATCGCCGGCGGCGACGCCCCTGGGGGTGTCTCCCGTCCCCTCCGGGCTCGAGGGCGGCGGGGCGTAGTTGCCGTAGCCGTTGTTCCGCAGGATCGTGACGGTGTCGTCGTCCGCGTTGGTGACAGCGAGGTCGAAGTCGATGTCCCCGTCGAAGTCCGCGATCGCGGGCTCGCGCAGCGGACGCATGCCGACCGGTTGCGGGCTCCACGGGGGCTGGAAGAACTTGCCGGGTCCGGTGTTCTTGTAAACCGTCACGTTGTTCGAGCCCTGGTTGACGACCGCGAACTCGATGTCGCCGTCGGTGTCGAGGTCGCCCGTGACGACCCCCTGAGGGAACGTTCCGGCGGGATAGGGGCTCCCGGCGGCCTGGACGAAGTTCACCCCGCTACCGGTGTTCTGGAGGATGGTCACGTTGTGCGATTGCTGGTTTGCGACCGCGAGGTCGAGGTTGCCGTCGGAGTTGAAATCGGCGGTGGCCAAGGAGATCGGCTTGAAGCCGACGGGCTCCGGGCTCGTCGCGGGGATCACGTACTGGCCACCCCCGTTGTTGCGCAGGATCGTCACGACTCCGGGATTGACCGAGTCGTCCGCGTTCGCGACCGCCAGGTCGACGTCGACGTCACCGTCGAAGTCGCCGGCGGCGATGGTCACCGGAACGGCGCCGGCCGGCTCGGGGCTCGATGGCGGCTGCACGAAGTTGCCGGTGCCGGTGTTCTTTAGGATCGTCAGGCTGTTGCCGGTCTGGCTCGCGACCGCCAGGTCGAGATCGCCGTCGAGGTCGACGTCGGGCGCGGCGATTCCCTGCGGGAAGCTGCCGACCGTCTCCGGGCTGGACGGGGGCTGAAAGAAGTTGCCGGCGCCGTTGTTCTTCAGCACCGTCACCGTGCCGGAGCTGATGTTCGATGTCGCCACATCTTGATCGCCGTCCCCGTCGAGGTCGGCCATCACCAGGGACCCGGGGCCGAGCCCGGTCGCCTCGGGGCTCGAGGCGGGCTCGACGAAGTTGGTGGACGCGGCCAGCGCCACGCCCGCCACGGCCCCGGTCAGGGCCAGCGTCGCGATGCCAAGTCGGGCCAGCGCCGGCTTGGTCGCGCCCATTCCCCTGTCCGAATCCATCGTTCCCCCTGCGGGTCGTCGATCGGAACCGACCCTACAACGGCCAGCGCCCGTTGGCAACGCTCGGCATCGTCCGAGCCGGCGCCGCGGCCCACATCAACCCCGTGCTCGCTGATCGACGCGTAGCCCGGCGTCGCGGCGACCGCGAAGCAGGCCGAGCCGATCATGCGATCCGAATCGCGGTCGCGGCGCTCATCCCGGCCCCCGCGCCGGCCGTTACAGCTCGGCAAGCGCCGCGAGCACGACGTCGTCGTGCGTCTTCGGTGAGACCTTGGGGAAGGCCTTCGCGACCTTCCCGTCGGGCCCGATGATGAACGTCGATCGCTGCACGCCCATGTACTTCTTGCCGTACATCGACTTCTCGACCCACACGCCGTACGCGTCGGCGACCGAGTGGTCCTCGTCGGCCAGCAGCGTGAAACCGAGCGAGTGCTTGTCGGCGAACTTCCTGACCGCGGCGACGGGATCGGGCGAGATGCCGATCACCCGCGCGCCGGCGTCCAGGTAGTCGCCCGTCCGGTCGCGGACGCCGCAGGCCTGGGTGGTGCAACCCGGCGTGTCGGCCCGCGGATAGAAGTAGAGGACGACGGTCTGACCCTTCAGATCCCCAAGCGAGACCTCGTTCCCGTCCTGGTCGGGGAGGGTGAAATCGGGGGCGGGGGAGCCTTCGGCCGGCATCGGCGGCGCAGGTTAGCGCGGGATCCAGGCCACGAAGCTCGGCTGGTGATCGGAGCTCTTGACGAATGAGGCGAGGGCCCTTGCGACGCGGCCGACATGGCCTGGTGGCAACCTCTTGACGCTGACAACGATGAGCCCGTGGTGGTCCGCGCCGCGCGCCGCATGGTCCCGGATCTCGCGGTAGAAATCCCGCTTGTCGTAGGTGACGAAGACGCGGCCGGCCGTTTGAGCAGCGGCGAAGATTCTGCGATCTGCGCTGCCGGCCAGCGATGGATCGGCGGCTGCGGCCAGCGCATCCACTCCCAGTTCGTTGAGCCGCTCAGCGACTCGCGGACTGATCTGCTCGTCGAGCAGCAGCTTCAAGTCTTCGCCGCCTGCTCCTTCTGCCAGGCGGCGTACGCCTCTTCGCTCTCCTCGTCGTTCACTCGCAGCCATTCGTCGACCTCGCTGGGGTACGACTCGTAGTAGGCGAGCGCGGTTCGGATCTGCTGGGGCGTCAGCATGAAGTGGTCGGTGAGATCAGCGACGAGCTTCTCGCCCTTGGACCCGTAGCCCTGCGCAACCATGACGACGCTTGTGATCTTCGGTCCGCCCGCAAGCGCCGCCTGCCGGCCGCTCCACGATGGGCGAAACACAATGCCCGCGTGCTCGTCCATCCGCAGGCCCTCCTCGACGTAGCGCTCGGCCAGACGCGAGCGGTTCGTCCCCTCCAGCTCGCTGCGGCGCTGCAGGCGAGCGAGAAGCTCGGGGTTCATCCGGGCTGAGAACAGGTTGGAGGCCATTGCATGACAGTGTAGTAGAGCGTATGACACCGCAGAAAAGATGCGCTATTTGCGCCCTTTCGCGAAATTCGTGTCGCCAGGGATCCCCGCGACTACCTAGTTTCATGAGCACACGCTCGGGCGGAGGGGCGCTGTGGTTCCCCGCGGGGTTTCGAGTGTGCGAAAGGGATGGGCTCCGGGACCTCGATCGGCATCAAGCGGGCCGCGACGGCGCGACTCAGCGATGCCGAGCGCGCCGCTTGGCATCGCCGTGCTACGCGCCTGTTCGAGGATCTCCGGCGTCCGGCGATCGGACTGGTCCGGCGCGCCTACGGCGCCGCGTTCGGCGACGACGAGATCGACGACCTCTACTCGAGCGCGTGGCTCGGCACGCTCCGCGCCCTCGAGCGCCGGCACGTCGAGCTCAACGACGACGAGATCCGCAGCTACCTCCTGACGGCGGTCGCCAACCACGCGAGCAAGGAGCTGCGGCGGCGCAAGCGCAAGCCGATCGCGCCGATCGAAGCGGCGGGCGCAGTCGCCGACGTGACCGCCACGCCCGAGGACTCCGCGACCGCCCAGGAGTCGTCGCGAATCACCCGGGACCTACTCGCCAGCCTGCCACCCAGGCGCCGCGCGGTGATGCTGCTGCGGTACGGCTGGGGGCTCGAGCCCGGCGAGGTCTGCAGCATGGTTGAGGGGCTCTCGCCGCGCGCCTACCGCAAGGAGATCACCAGGGGCGTCGACGAGCTGAGCGCGAAGCTCAAGCTGGTCGAGGAGGGAAGATGGTGCGAGGAGCGCGAGCCGCTCCTCAAGACGTACGCATCCGGGCTCGCCAACGAAGAGCAGGCCCTTCAGGCCGAGCATCACCTCGCCCACTGCCGCCATTGCCACGAGTTCGTCGGCAAGCTCACCGGCCACCTCCACGACCTCGGCTCGGCGCTGCTCATCCCGGGCGCCTTGGAGGCGCTCGATCCCAACGCGACGCTCGTCGAGCGGACGGTCGCGGCGGCCGACCGGGTTCGCGAATCCGTAATCAGCGCGGCGTCGCGGTCCGATCCCTCGGAGGTGGTGAGCGCCGCTACCGCCGCCCGCGGCACTGGAATCGCCGGAGCAAGCGTGGCCGCGAAGCTCGCCGGCCTCGGCACCGCCGGCAAGGTTGCCCTCGCCTGTTTGGGCGGGGGGATCGCGGCGACCGCGTGCGTGGTGGCGGGCGTCGGGCCGATCTCGATCGGCGGCTCGCCGGGGGCGGACCCGCCGAGGGGCGCGAGCGAGCGGATCGTCGATGCCGATCGCTCCCCCGTGCGGGTTCCGGATCGTCCGGCGGCCTCGCCGAGCGACCAGCCGTCGCCAAAGGGTTCGTCCGGCCGCAATGACGCGCGAGACGGAAGCGCCGGAGGCAGCTCGCCCGCGGTCGCTCCGAACGCCCCGCCGGTCGATCAGGAGTTCGGCGTCGAGTCGGCCGCCGCGCCCGCACCGTCGGCCCCGGTCAGTGGTTCCGGGGACGCCGATACCACCGAGTCCGCGGTTCAGCAGGAGTTCGGGCCTTGAGCGCCGTTCGGTTTTTCGCATTGGCGGGCGCGATCACCGCGTCGCTGCTGCTTCCTCAGGCAGCTCTCAGCGCCGGCGCGACCTACGACGTCGTCCAGTGCCACCCGCTGAACCGCAGCCACGCCGACGCGCAGCTTCACGAGCCCCGGCCCTACGGGATCACCACCGCCTGCGCCGAGGCAGCGTCCGAGAACGCGATCCAGATCAACAACCGCCTCCGCGCCGAGAAGGGGCGCGAGGGGTCGGTGCGCTGGATCGCCCCGGAGGCGACGGGATTCGTCGGAATCCGTGTTGAAGCCAAGCTCCGCCGGGCCGCGGGCCACTACGCCCGCCTCTTCATGGCCGACGAGTTCGGCCGCGAGGTGCGCCGGATCGCGACAGGTGACGGGTCACCCGGCGCGTTCCACGTCGAAAGTTGGGACGGCGCCCGCCAGGCACAGCTCGTCGCCGTCCTCGGGTGCGACGAGGACAAGGGCTGCGACGAGAGCAACGCGGCGAAGACGTGGGTGCGCAGCGTGCGAATGACCCTGGCGGACTATGCGGATCCGGAGGTGGCGGTGAGTGGGTCGCTGCTGGGAGGGGGGTGGAGGCGGGGCGAGCAAGTCGTTGATTACAGCGTTGACGATGTCGGCTCCGGTGCGAGAGAGCTGTTCATCCGCGTAAATGGAGTTGAGATAACCAGGACTGCTGGAACCTGCGATGGGGTGATCCCCGGTTCAGCTCAAGCCGCGACCCTGGGACCTTGCGAGCCCGAAATCACGACACAGACGGTCAGTGCAAGCACACTCGCTGCTCCATTCCGAGATGGCAACAACACCGTTTCGGTTTGTGCGTCCGACTTCGCCGGAAACGAAACGTGCGAGGTCCGGGCCGTCCAGGTCGACAACGGGACGCCAACACTGGGGTTTACAAACGCTCAGGACCCAGCGGATCCGGAGTTGATTCACGCTGTCGTCTCTGATGCTCACTCCGGTGTCGAGGGCGGGCAGATCTTCTACCGCGCCGAAGGGGCAGCGACCTGGATCCCGCTGGACACGGTGCTGACCGGGGGTGAGCTCCAAGCCCGGGTTGACTCGACATCGGTTTTGCCCGGCATCTATGAGTTCCGCGCTCTTGCGACGGACGTGGCCGGCAACGTGGTCGAAACGACTCGTCGTCAGGACGGCTTGCAGATGCGCTTGGAATTCCCGCTCAAGGCGGGCGTCGATCTCACCGCGGTACTCGAGCCCGGCGGGTCGAAGCGCATGACGATCCGGTACGGCAAGCGCTCGCGGGTAGCGGGGATCCTGCGCGAGGCGTCCGGCAAGCCGATTCCAGACCAGGAAGTTGTAGTCACCGAGTTCTTCGGCGAAGGGGCGCTTATCCGCGAGCGGATCACGAACGTTCAAACCGACGATCGCGGGCATTGGCACACGCGCCTGCCGGCCGGACCCTCACGGAGGGTCACCGCGACCTACGCCGGAACGCAGCGCTACCTGTCGACGCAGGCGCTTGGCGGCAGACTCGCGGTGCGCACAAAGGCGTCGCTACGGACCTCGAAATCGCGGGTGCCCGAGGGCGGGCGCGTGGTCTTCCGCGGGAAGCTCGGTCGTCTCGGGGCGCGGATCCCGACCGGGGGCAAGCTGCTCGAGCTCCAGGTCAAGCAGGACAAGAACACGTACCAGACGGTGGGACAGGGCTTCCGCTCGAAACCGAGCGGGCGGTACCGCATCGCCTACCGGTTCGGGCGGTTCTACCAGTACGACGTGCGATTCAGGTTCCGAGTGAAGGTGGCACGCGAGGCAGACTGGCCCTACAAGGCGCCGGTCCGATCGAGGGCACGAGCGATCACAGTGCTCGATCGCTGACCTACGATTCGCGGCGGGAGAGCTGATGAAGGTACGAGAACATCTCACCTACGCCAACGTTGTGGCCACGCTCGCGTTGGTTGGGGTGATCGGTGGCGGCGGCGCCTACGCCGCGAGCAAGATCGGTTCGAGTGGGATTGAGAACAACTCGATCCGCAGTGCCGATCTGAAGAATGGCGAGGCCGTTAGGGGCAAGGACGTGCTCCGTGATTCTCTTGGCGGCGGCGATATCGATGAGGCCGACCTTCGTGCGTCGCAATTTGCACCCCTCGCAGGTGAGCAAGGGGACTGCGACCCAACAGCTGTGGACTTCGTTCCGTGTGCTGAGGTATCCATCGACCTTGGAAGCGCGAGTCGCTTGCTAGTGATCGCGACTGGCGACTTCTTCGCCGAGGCACCTGCCGCCCGACTCACCTGTCGGATCGCGGTCGATGGTGTCAATACTCAGGCCGGTGCGTCCCCCGGGAACGATCCGACCGACAACACCAGTCTGGGGGCTACGGACGGCTTCAGTTCGACGCTCGTTACGCAGCGCTTGGACAAAGGCATCCACGACGTTGCGCTTCGTTGTTCTCAGCCCACAGCCGCCGACGGACGCCTCGGATCAGCCTCGGTGGCTGCGCTCGGTCTCAGCCACTGAGCTTCACCGGTCGTATCGCTCAAGGTCCATCTCGAGGCGCTCGCGATCCGCACTGTTGAGGGCCTCTGTCGGGGACGCAAGCTTTTGGTCCACCGCCCGCCAGCGCCTGACCCCCACGAAGATCGCAACCCCCGCCCCCAGGATCACCACCCCCGGCACCAACCAAGCCGCCAGGTCGAACCCCTCGTCGTCGGGGAGCGCCAGCACCTCGTCGCCGAACTCGGCCACCAGGGCGTCCTTGATCTCGTCCTTCGTCTGACCCTGGGCGATCAGTGTGCGGATGTACTCGCGCTCGCGGATTGCCTGCGGCGACTCCGAGGCGAGCTCGAGGGTGGTGCCGCAGACCGGGCACATGACCTCGTCCTCGATGTCGGGAAGGGTGGTCTGCGGCTCGGCTGTCTGGGCCGGGGCCGGTGGCGCCGTGAGGAGCACGAGCGCCAGCGCCGCGGCCGCAATCGAGCGTCGAGTTACTGGCCTGAGGCGACGATTAGTCGACGCTCGGTGAGGGGGCGGGGGCGTCATGAGTCGGTGGGTTCGACGGTCGCCGCCGTGATCAGCGGCGCCACCTCGGCCTCGAGCAGCTCGGCGTCGACCTCGCCGCGGCGGATGTAGGCGACGTCGCCGTTGGGGTCGATCAGGAGGGTCTCGGGGACGCCGGTGGAGCCGAGGTCGTCGGCGTAGTCGCCGGAGCCGTCGCGGAGCGACGGGTAGTTGAGGCCGTACTCCTCGATGAACGCGCGGCCGTCGTCGGTGCCGTCCTGGGTCTGGATCCCGAGGATCGTGAACTCGCCGCGAGCCAGGTGCTCCTTCTGGAACGCGACCAGGTCAGGCGCCTCGGTCTCGCACGGCCCGCACCACGAGGCCCAGATGTTGAGCAGCACCCACTGGCCGCGGAAGTCGGCGAGCGAGGAGGTCAGACCCGTCGTGTCGCCGCCGGTCATCAGCTCGCAGCTCCGCCACCGGCGCCGCCTCGCCCACCTCGAGCTGCTTGCCGCTCTTGTTGAGGACGCCGAAGGCGAGCAGGGCGACGACGCCGAGCACGGCGATCACGGCGGCAAACGACTTCGCGCTCACCGCCCGAAGGCTAGTTGGCTGGTGAAGCGGTTCCTAAGGGGGAGGGGCGCGAGCCGCCGGGGGGTCAAAACGGCCCGCGCCCGGTCTTGCCCTGGCTACTCGACGGTCAACTCCCCGTCCATGCCCTGGTCCCTGTGGCTCCCGATCGCGCAGTAGATCTCGTACGTGCCCGGCTCTAGCTCGAGCACGAGATCGTCGCTCTGACCGGGATCGAGATCGTCCGTGATCTCCTCGATGCCGTTCCCCTCGACCTCGAGGTTGTGAAGCGTGGCGCCGTCGTTCACGGCGGTGATCGTCACCTCGCCGGCCGCGGCGGTCGGGTCGGCCGGGTCGAGCGCGAACTCGGTCTCGCTGATCGTGATCGTCTCGCCACCGCCGCCGTCGGTCTCGGCGGTGTCGTCGGGCGTGGTCGTCTCGGTGGTGATCGCGTCGGGCGCGGCGCTGTCGTCGTCATCGTCGTCCCCGCACGCGGCGAGCGCCAGCGGGATCACGATTGCGACCAGAAGCAGGGACTTTCTGACCACGGATTTCCTCCTCGGACGGCTTTCGATCTACACTTTCTGTCCCTTGCTACGCGTGAGGATGCCCGGGGGATTGCGGCGCGCGCAATCTCTTAGTGCGCGATCCTCGTAGAACCTGATGTGGCCACTATCCGACGAGGCGCTTGTGGCCGGCTTCGCGGCCGGCGACACGGACGCGGCAACCGCGTTCGTGCGGCGCTATCAGGCGCGGGTGTTCGGCCTGGCGGTGACCATGGTGGGCGACCCGGCGGCGGCCGAGGAGATCGCCCAGGAGGCCTTCGCCCGCGCCTGGCGCCACGCCGGCTCCTACGACGCCCGGCGCGGCCGCGTCGCGACCTGGCTCTTGACGATCACCCGCAACCTCGCGATCGACCACCTGCGCGCGCATCGCGCGGAGCCGCTCGACCCGGGCGCGATCCAGCAGTCCGAGCGGGCGCTGTGGACCGCGGCGGGCTCGGCACCGGCGGGGAGGGGAGCGAGCTTCGCGAGGTACTCGCCGAGGTGCCAGAGGAGCAGCGTCGGGCGCTGCTCCTGGCGGCGCTGTTCGGCTACACCGCGCGTGAGATCAGCGCGATCGAGGACATCCCGCTAGGGACGGCAAAGACAAGGATCAGGACTGCGATGAGGAAGCTGAGCGCCAAGGACACGGCCGCCGGGGGCGAGCTGGGAGACGAGGGCCGATGAGCGACGCCGACTGCGAGCGCCTGCGCGCGCTGGCCGACGAGGTCGCGCTCGGCGTCGCCGACGGCGAGGACCGCGCCTGGGCGCTCGACCACCTGGCCACCTGCGCGGGCTGCCGCGCCGACGTCGAGCGCCTCAGCAGCCTCGCCGACGAACTGCTGATGCTCGCGCCGTCCGCCGAGCCCCCCGCCGGGTTCGAGGACCGGGTCGCCGAACAGCTCGCGCCGGAGCCGCGGCGCCGTGCGTGGCCGCGGATCGCGGTCCCGGCAGTCGCGGCGCTGGCGGCGGCCGCCGTCACGGCGGCCGCGGTGTGGGTCGCGCTCGACGACGACCGCGACCTCGCGGACTCCTACCGCGAGACGCTGGCGGTCGCCAACGGCGAGTACTTCGACGCAGCGCACCTCAACGCCCCGGGCGGCGGCCACGTGGGCTACGTCTACGGCTACCAGGGGCGCGCCTCCTGGGTCTTCGCCGTGATCTACGACGGCGTCGAGGACGGCAGCTATCGCCTCCAGGTCGTAACCGAGGCGGGCGACCGCCTGCCGCTGCGCGAGGTGGCGGTGACCGAGGGTCACGGCAGCGTCGGGGCCGTTACTCCCGACATCGACTACCACGACGTCGCCGAGGTCCGGTTGCTGGACGCTCACGGGCGCGAGGTCGCCGACTCGAAGCTGCACGGCTAGCACCCACTCAGGGGTACGATCGGCCCACTGCTCGCGGCCATCCCGGCCGCGCCGAATAGGGAGGAACCGATGGCACTCACGACGGATGCACCGCAGACCCGGCGCGGGCTGGTAGCCGGCATGTTCGGAGGCCTGGCGGCGGCTGCGGCGACCACGCTCGCGCGTCCCGAGACGGCCCTGGCCGAGACCGACCCGGAGGCCGTGCACAGGAACGTCAACAACCCGACGAGTGCCTCCACCTCGGTGACCTGCAATGGCGCCACGTCGATTCGCGCCATCTCGACCGGATCCGGCACCAACAAGTCCGGCGTCTTCGCCCAGGCGAACGGGACGAGCAGCCGCGGCGTCACCGGAGTGGGCGTCACCGGAGTCATCGGGCAGAGCAGTGCAGGGGGTGGCCGCGGCGTTACGGGCTTGAATCTCGCGACGTCCGGGGACGCTTACGGGGTCTTTGGGGAAACGTCGAGTCCCGGCGGCGTGGGCGTCCGTGGAGAGCACGGGCCCAACACCGGCGATGGAGCTGGAGTATCGGGCGCCGTCAGCAGCCCTGACGGGGTCGGCGTCGAGGGCTTCAATACGGCAACGTCCGGCGCTGGCGTCGGCGTCTTCGGGCAGACCCGCAGTCCGATCGGCCGCGCTGTCCAGGGTTTTCACAACTCAACCTCCGGCGTCGGCGCCGGCGTCGAGGGCGAGACCGCCAGCACGCAGGGTGTGGGCGTATTCGGGCGCGCCGATGCGGCCACCGGCGGTACGGGGGTGCTCGGCTCCGCGTCGAAAACGTCCGCGACTGGCGGCAGCTTTAACGGCACGGGCGGGGCGGTCGCCCTGCGGGCCAGCGGACCGGTCCAGTTCTCGACCTCGGGGATCGCGACGATCCCCTCCGGCTTCGGCGCCGTCACGGTGAATCCCGGGGTCGACATCACTCCGACCTCGAAGATCCTTTGCACTCTGATGTCAGATCCGGGTGCGACGGCGAGGCTCAGCCACGTGATCAAGAACAACGCGGCCGATACCTTCCAGATCTTCCTCAACACCAACGTGACGGCGGCCTGCACCGTGGCGTATTTCGTGATCAGCTAGGGATGGAGCGCGCCTAGAATGGACGCCGCGCGGACGTAGCTCAGTTGGTAGAGCGTCGGCTTCCCAAGCCGAAGGTCGCGGGTTCGAGACCCGTCGTCCGCTTGAGTTCCGGTCGCCGCCTCCAGCGGTTGACCCGCGCCGCTCGCTCGCATAGGTTGGTGGTCGCAAGCCGCGGCGGGACAACTGCGGTCTCGCCGCAATCCGAAAGGAGGGCGGATGCGAGCGACCAAATGGCGGATCGGCGGGGCCGTGGCCATCGGGGTTGCAAGCGTGGTCGTGATCGCCTCGGCGATCGCGGTCAACAACCCCAACGCCAAGACCCGGCTGAAGGGCTTCGAGGAGGTGCCGGCAATCTCCACATCGGCTGCCGGCAAGTTCGAGGCCAAGGTGACGCGGAACGGGCCGATCAGGTGGGAGTTGAGCTACCGAGGCGTGCCCGAGGTGAGCCAGGCTCACCTGCACTTCGCGCAGAAGGGAGTGAACGGCGGCATCGTCGTCTTCCTCTGCACGAACCTGGGCAACGGACCGCCCGGCTTCGACACGCTGTGTCCGGCCGGATCGGCGACGCTGACCGGGACGATCACCGAGGACGACGTCCTCGAGATCGCGACGCAGGGAATCGAGGCGGGAGCGATCGACGAGCTCCGTCGCGCGGTGCGCGCCGGAGTCGTCTACGCGAACGTCCACTCGGACCTATTCCCGGGCGGCGAGATCCGCGGGCAGCTGCGCTTCGGCGGCTGAGCGGACGACCAAACCAGCGAACGCATCGGGCCGCCGCGGCGGCCCGATGCTTCGCCTGCCTAGAGCTTTATTCGCTTGACCGCGCCCATGTTCCCGCTTGCCAGCTTCAGCGCCACGCTCGCCACCAACGACTCGCTCCCGGCGAGCACGACTTCCCCGCTGGTCTTGGCGAGCAGGTACGAGAGCTGCGCGCCGCCGATGAACGTCATCGTGTTCCACGACGGCCACAACGACTTCTTCGTCGCGACCTCTCCGCTCTCCGACTCGATGCCGACGTAAAGGACATGCGAGAACTGCAAAGGGTTCCCATGCAGCCGTTCACGGAGGGCGGCACCCGCCAGGGGCGGAACTCCGCCGGCGTCGGGCACGGTTGTGTACTTCTCAACCAGGGCGTCGAAGCCGGCAACCAATGACTCGGCCGAGGCGACCGCCCCGGCGATGGGGCCGGCGTCAGCCTCCGTTTCCGCGATCTGCTTCTCGAGCTTCGCCTCTTCCTTCTCGAGGCGGGTCCGAACGCTCGCCGTCTTCGCTGCGTTTCGGGCGTTCGACTTGGTGGTCTGCTCCGCACGCAGCGCTTGGACCTTGCGTGTCGCGGGCTCCACGTGCGCCGACTTGAGCGTGGTCGCACGCCGCTTGACGCTCATCCTGAGCGCCAGCGCCTGCTGGAACGACGCAAAGACTCCGGTGTCTCCGAGCCTGAGGAAACGGTCGACCTCGACATGACAGCCGGCAGCTGCCAAGTGGCGGCTGACCTCGGCCACGGCAGCGGTCGTGCCGACGTCGAACTCCTTTGCGGCGATCGAGTAGTCGGAGCGGAAGAACGCGGCGATATCCGCGGCGGCGCCGACGACCGCCTTGGCGATCGAGGCCGTGGCTCCCACCGCCGGCGCTATCAGGAGACCGAACCTGTCAACACTCGCCGCCACGCCCTCGAGCTCGCCTGCGCGCAGTACCTCGGCCGGGGCCTCGGCCTTTTCCGCCCGGGCCAGCATGCTGTTGGCTTTCTTCAGGGCGTCCTGGTATGTCGCGAGCTGGATCCCCACGAGATGGAAGGGCCAGTCAGAGGCCGCCAGATCGCGGTCCTCCACGATCAGCACCCGCGCACTGTCGCTGAGCGTGTCGCTGATCCGTTTGGCGACGGCCTTTGCCTCGTCACCGATCAACTCGTAGGCGAGGCGCTCTGAAATCAGGCCCACCTTCTCGCCGACGGTGATGTCGCCCTTAAGCGGCTCGGTCTTGGTCTCCGGGAGACCCGCGGTCAGAGCTCCCGCTTGAGCCTCAACTGTCGCCTTCTGCGACTCGGCGATCGTCTTGCGATACGCGGCCTTCTCGGCCTCGAGCTGAAGCGCCTTGCCCTCCGGGTCAAGGGGAACCGGTGGTGTCGCGGGCGCTACCGGTTCCACAGTCGCAGGTGCTGGCGTCGTCGTGGTTTGGCTGGCCTCCATTTCGTCTCCCTCCCGAGCCGATGTAGCCGTTTCTTGTTCGAGTCGATCCTCGACTACTCTCCGGCCGAGGTCAAGGAGAGATTTCGCTGTGACGATCGATCCCGCCGGCCGCTGGTCCGAGCCAGGCCGCAAGCCGCCCTATGCGGGGCTCGCGAGCTTCGCCGAACTGCCCTGGTCCGAGGATGCGGCGGACCTGGAGGGCGTCGACGTGGCGGTGGTGGGCGCGCCGTTCGACTGGCTGGCGAGCGACCGGCCGGGCAGCCGCGACGGGCCGCGGGCGATCCGGGTGGCGAGCCGGCCGCTGGGGCCGGAGGTGGGCACCGGCGTCGACGCGAGTGAGCGGCTGCGGCTGCTGGACTACGGCGACGCGCCGGTGGTCCCGTTCGAGGTGGAGGCGTCGCGGGCGGCGATCGAGACGACAGTCGGCGAGATCGTCGCGGCCGGCGCGATGCCGCTGGTGCTGGGCGGCGACCACTCGATCACCCTGCCGGCGCTGCGGGCGTGCGCGGAGAAGCACGGCCCCCTGGGCCTGATCCACTTCGACACGCACACCGACACGGCGCCCGAGACCTACCTCCACACCGACAACCACGGCACCATGATGCGGGCGCTGGTGGAGGAGGGGCACGTGGATCCGGTTCGCTACGCGCAGGTCGGGCTGCGCGGGATGTGGCCGGAGCGGGCCGTGTTCGAGTGGCAGGCCGAGGCCGGGATCACCCACTTCACCGCCGAGGACGTGCGCACCCGGGGCATTGATGACGTGATGCGCGAGGTGATCGGCATCGCGGGTGCCGAGCCCACGTACCTGAGCGTCGACATCGACGTGCTCGATCCCGCCTTCGCGGGCCTGACGGGAACGCCCGAGCCCGGTGGCCTGGAGCCGCGCGAGCTGCTCGCCGCGGTGCGCGTGACGGCCGCGGAGCTGCACCTGGTCGGCGCCGATGTGGTCGAAACGGTGCCGGGTGGCTGGGGGACCGCCGACGTCGCCGCGATGACGGCGGCCGGCGTCGCCGCGGCGACTCTCACGGGGATCGCAGCGCGCCGGGGCGGCTAGGACTCGCCGACTTCTGAGAGGAAGGGGATGACCTCGTCCGCGCAGCGGCCGGGTTCGTCCTCGAACACGAAGTGGCCGGCGGTCGTGAGGTGGACCGGCTTCGCGCCGGGGATTTCCCCGACGAACCGGTCGGCCCCGGTCTGCGGCACGTACTCGTCGAGGTCGCCCCAGATGACGAGGGCCGGGACGCCGAGCGCGGCAAGCTTCCCGCGGTAGGGAGCGAGCTTCTCGAAGTCGCCCGACCGGAACAGGTCGAGCATGCCGTGGCGCCCCTCCTTGCTGGCGAAGCCCTTCCAGTACTCGTCCACCGCGGCGTCGTCGATTCCGGTGCCCAGGCCGCCGAGCAGCGCGGCGAGGCCCTCCCTGGAGACGCTGTCCATCAGCGCCTCCCCCTGGCCCTCGGTGCGCATCGTCTGGCCCATCTCGTGCCACTCGCCGTCGGGGAAGAAGCCGGTGTTGCTGATCACGAGCGCCGCGACGGCGTCCGGGTGGTCGCAGGCCCAGCGCAGGCCGATCAGCCCACCCCAGTCATGGACGACGAGCGCCGCGCGCTCCAGGCCGACAGCGCTACGGAAGCGCTCGACCGCCTCGACGTGCCGCTCCCAGGTGCCGGGCGGGTCCGGCGGCGAGTCGCCATAGCCGGGGAGGTCGGGCGCCAGCGCGCGGTGACCGGCGTCGGCGAGCGCGGGGAGCAGGTGCCGCCACATGTACGAGCTCTGCGGGAACCCGTGCACGCAGAGCACCGGCGTCCTCTCCGCCCCTGCCGTCGGCAGCGCCTCCCGATAGGCGAAGCCCTCGATCCGCTTGAGCTCGGTGGCCGCCACTCGGGCAACCCTACCCTCGGCATACTGCCCGGCAGATGGCGGCGGAGAACGTGGAGCTGGTGCGCAGGCTCTTCGAGACCTACAACAGCGGCGACCATGCCGAGGCGCTGGCGGCCGCCGGCATGGAGACGTCGTGAGCCAGATCGCGCAGGTGCGAGCGCTCTGCCTGGCGCTGCCGTCCGCGTTCGAGCTCGAGGCATGGGGGCACCCCACCTTTCGCGTCGGCTCGGGGCGCGGGAAGATCTTCTGCACGGCGGCTTCGGATGGGTCCTCGGCCACGGTGAAGGCCGACCCGATCGAGCGCGAGGCGCTGCTGGCCCAGGACGAGGGTCCGTTCTACCTGCCGCCCTACGTCGGCCACAAGGGGTGGGTGGGCATCCGCCTCGACGACCCGGACGCCGACTGGGAGGAGGTCGCGGAGCTGATCGCGACCAGCTACTGCCTGATCGCTCCGAAACGGCTGGCCGCGCAGGTCACGACGCCGCCGTCTCTCCCTTCTCCTTGAGCCGGTAGCCCATGCCGCGCACCGTCTCGATCAGGTCGTCGCCGAGCTTCTTGCGGAGATAGCCGACGTAGACCTCGACCACGTTCGAGCCGGGGTCGAAGTCGTAGCCCCACACGTGCGAGAGCAGCTGCTCCTTCGAGAGCACCTGGTCCTGGTGGCGCATGAACGTCTCGAGCATCGTGAACTCGCGCGCGGTGAGCGGCACCGTGGCGCCGGCCACCGTCGCGCGCCGGGTGCGCAGGTCGAGGGCGACGTCGCCGGCCTCGAGCACGGTCACCTCAACCCGCGACTCGTCGCGCAGGCGGGCGCGCACACGCGCGAGCAGCTCCTCGAGGCTGAACGGCTTCGTGATGTAGTCGGCCGCGCCCGCGTCGAGCCCGGACACCTTGTCGTCGGTGTCGTCGCGGGCGGTGAGGATGATCACCGGCAGCATCGCCCCGCGCCGGCGCATCAGGCGCAGCACCTCGATGCCGTCCACGTCGGGCAGCCCGAGGTCGAGGATCATCAGGTCGAACTCCTCGTCGTCGGCGATCGCGGTCGCCGTGGTCCCGTCGGGGGCGACCGTGGTCGCATAGCCGTTCGCGGCGAGCCCCTTTTCGAGGAAGCTCGCGAACCTGGGCTCGTCCTCGACGATCAGGATCCTGCTCACGGGCGCATCACCTCCACAGTCTCCGCTCCCGCGTCCGGCATCGGCTGCTCGACCGGGATGATGATGTCGAACCTTGCGCCCTCGCCGGAGCGGCTCGCAACCCGCACGCGTCCTCCGTGCGCCTCGGCGATCGCCCGCACGATCGCCAGGCCGATCCCGGTTCCGTCATAGCGCCCACGGCTGTGGCCGCCGCGGGCGAAGCGCCCGAAGATCTGACGCTGTTCGCTGGCCGGGATCCCGACGCCGGCATCCCTTACCGAGATCACGGCGTCGTCCGCCTCGATCTCGACCCCGATCCCGATCTCCTCGTCGAGCTCGGTGTGAGCAACAGCGTTCTGGACGAGATTCATGACCGCCTGGGTGAGTCGCTGGCGATCGGCGACGATCAGGCGCGGTGAGCTGGCGTCGAGCCGCCACGGCCGATCGGCGGTGGCCCGCGCCTTGGTCAGCACCTCGTCGGCGAACTCGTCCAGAGGCACCGTCTCGAGCCGCAGGAAGTCGGGGTTCTCGGCCTTGGCCAGGAGGAGAAGCTCGTCGACGAACCGGCTCATTCGGTCGAGCTCGCCCGTCACCAGCCCGATCGCCTCGCGGCGCTCCGCGTCGCCCTTGATGTGACCCTGGGCGAGCAGCTCGAGGTGGCCGCGCGACACGGCGACCGGCGTCCTGAGCTCGTGGCTCACGTCGCGGATGAACTCCCGCTGGCTCGCGAACGCGACCGCCAGCCTGTCCAGCATCCCGTTGAACGTCCGCGCGAGCTCGGCCAACTCGTCGCTTCCCTCCACCTCGATCCTCCGGTCGAGCTGTGTGCCGGAGACCGACCGGGCGGCGTCCCGAAGCTCCCGGATCGGCGTCAGCACCCGGCCGACGATCAGGAAGGCGACGATCGACCCGAGCAGCAGCACGGCGCCGCTGACCAGGGCGATCACGCTGACGGCGTCCTCCACCTGCTCCTGCTCGTCCGCCATGAAGATCGAAACCACGAAGGTCCCAAGCGATGGTCCCCCGTCCGGGGCGTTCACCGGCACGGCGACGTAGCGGACCTCGCCCGCCGGCGTCTCGATCTCGCCCCGCTCGACCGAACCGAGGCTGCGCCAGTCCTCGATGAAGTCGCCGAATGTGAACTCGGAGGTGTTGTCGCCGCCCAGGCGCTCCGCCTCTCCCCGTCGCGGGACCATGATCAGCTCCTCGTCGTCGTCGGGGACGTTCCGCTCGCGGTACGTGCGAAACAGCGCATCGACGTTCCGCGAGAACCGTCGTCCTGTCTCCGGGTCGACGCCGTGCTCAGCGAGGGCGCGGAACTCCTCGACCTCCTGCTGCAGATCCTCGCCGACCCGGTCATCGAGCCGGACGAGAAGGATCTGGCGCGCGGCGATCACGGATGCCACCGACGCGATCACGAGCAGGATCACGTAGGACGCGAGGAGGCGGGCGCGGAGGCCGGCCGTCAGACGCGCGGTCAGGGGAGGCCGCCGGGTCGGCTCCGCCGCGGGTCCCATCGCATCCGGTGCCTGTTTCTCCTCGGCCATTCGCTCAGTCGTCTCCGGACTCATCATCCCCGCCCTCATCATCGTCCTCTCCGTCGTCCTCCGGCACCGGCACCGGGGCGGGCGCGGGAACCGGCGCGGGCTGGGGCGCGGGGGTCACGGGGGCCGGGGCGGGCGCGACCGGCGAAGGCGGTTGCGCCTCCGCCCGCTGCTCGCGCTCCCGCTCCCGGCGGCGCTGCCGCTGCATCCGCCGGCGCTCGGCCTTGCGCTCGGCGGCGACCTCGTCGGGAATCGAGATCCGGACGGGAGCGATCGACGGCTCGCTCTCGTCGCCGAACACGGTCGGGATCAGCCATGCACCGGCCGCGACGGCGACCACCGCGATGCCGATGACGACCTTCACCGGGGAATCGTGCGTCGGAGCGGTGAGACGCGAATGAGCCTCACCTGAGAACTCTCTTATCTAGAGCCGCGGCTTCAGCCTTGCGAGCCGTGGCTTCGGCAGGGCGCCGAGCACGGGCTCGAGCCGATCCGCCAGCTCGGCGGGCGTCGGGCGCAGCTCGGGCTCGAACGCGAGGCAGGACATGATCGCGTCTGCGACCTCGGCTGGGATCCGTGCCTCGAGCGGCAGCGCCCGCTCCGCGAGCTGCGGATAGCGCTCCTCGAGCGGCGCGCTCTCGTCCTCGCCCGGCTCCGGGTAGGGCAGCTCGCCGGTCGCCGCCCGGTACAGGGTGACACCGAGACCCCACACGTCGGCCGCCGGGCCGACCGGGCCCAGCCGCTCGGGGTCGCACTGCTCGGGCGCCATGTAGGCGTCGGTGCCGACCCGGGTGCGCAGCCCCGCGGCCTCCTCGGTCGCCAGCGCGACGCTCAGGTCGATCATCCGGGGCGGCGCGCCCATGATCGTGTTCGAGGGCTTCACGTCCAGGTGGACGACGCCCTCGTTGCCGAGATAGTGGATGGCCGAGCAGAGCTGCACGCCGAGCGGCACGAGCTGCTCGGCCGGTAGCGGTCCGTAGCGGCGCACGAGGGTCGAGAGGCGCGGGCCCTCCAGGTGCTCCAGCACCAGATGCGGCCGCGGGCCGCCGAGGACGGCGTCGAAGCCGCGCACGATCACGGGGTGGCTGAGCCGCGAGACCACGTCCCACTCCTCGGCCAGCCCCCGGAGGGTGCGCTCGTCCTCGACCAGATGGGGCCGCACGACCTTGCAGACGACCACGGCGTGCATCCGGTCGTCGAACGCCAGGTACGCGTCGTAGCGCCGGCCGCCGCCCAGGCGCTTCAAGGCGGTGCGGCCGGGCGCGATCTCGTCGCCCTCCGCGAGCTCCCAGCTCGTTGCGAGCTGGGAGCTGCGGATCTCTTGGGCGAGGGTCATCGGGAGTTCGACTTCGAGTGGCTCTTGCCCGTGCCGCGGGTCGTGCCCGTGCGGCTGTTGGACTCCGAGTCACGCGAGTCGCCCCGGCTGCCGTTGCGGCTCCTGTCGCGCGAGCCGTCGCGGCTGCCGTTGCGCGAACCCCTGCGGGAGCCGTCGCGGCTACCGCTGCGCGAGCCGTCGCGCAGGTTGTCGCGCGCGTCGTCGTCGTCCTCGTCCTGGGCGATCAGCTCGCGAGCGTCGTCGTCGCGCTTGCCGGCGGCGTCGTCGGCCGCGGCGGTGGTGACGAGCGTGCTCACCGTGCCGAACGCGAACAGCGCGATCAGCGTGCTCACCGCGATCACGAGGATCCGGTCGAACGTGGTTGCTCCTGGCATCTGCTCTGTCCTCTCTCAAGTCGTGGCCGGCCTCACCGACCGTTGCTTGCTTTCAATTCAGGGTTCCCCGGGGCCCTGAGACGGGCCTGAGGGCCGGCTGAGAGATTTCTCAGCCGGCCCGAGTCCGCTCAGGAATCGCCGTAGTCGGATCCGCCGCCGCCGTAGTAGGCGCCGCCGTCGTCCGAGTACCCGTCGTCGTAGACGGGGGCCGGCGCCGGTGCGGGAGCCGCGACCGGAGCCGGGGAGTCGTCGATCGAGTCCCCGCCCGAGGGCCGGTCGCCGCCGGTGCCGGTGTGGTCGGCCCCGCCGTCGTCGGTGCCACCCGAGTTGGTGCCGCCGTTGCCGTCGCGGCCACCTGAGTTGGAGCCACCGCTGCCGTCGCCGTCGTCGTCATCGTCGCGCGGCTCGGCGTCGACGTCGTCCTCGTCGCGGATGTCGATGCGCGTCTGCTGGTCGTCGTCGCGCCGGTCGTCGCGCTTCCGGTCCTCGTGGGCGCGGTCGTCGTGCCTGCGCGACCTGGATCGCTTCCAGGTCCTTCCAGCTCATGCCCTCGTCGCCGAGGGCGCTGCTGCCCAGCGCGCCGAGCGCGAACGCGCCGCCGACTGCGAGCGCTGTGATCCTGTTGGAGGTCATTGCCTGCTCCTTTCCGGAGGGTTTGCGTTGACGCAACCGACGTTGCTCCCGTCCCCTGAGAGGCCCGTGAGGCTCCGCTGAGATCCCTCTCAGGTCGGCGGCCGGCGCCTGAGCGAAATCTCATCCCGCTCTCAGCCAAGGCCCATGCGGGTCCGGTCGAGTGGCCGGGTCCCGCAAACCGACCCAAGGAGAACAAGATGGGAACCAAGACGAGGATCTGGCTGGTGCCGCTCGCCGTCGTGGCGGGCGCCGCGATGCCGGCGTCGGCCATGGCCGAGGAGAAGACCTGTCGCGGCACGATCGGCGCCGTGACCCACGACAACGTCCGCGTCCCACAGGGCGCCGCGTGCACGCTCAAGGGCACGACCGCCCAGGGGACCGTCAAGGTCGAGCGCGGCGCCACGCTGCGCGCGCTCGGCGTGCGCGTGATCGGCAATGTCCAGGGCGAGAACGCACGCCGCGTGAGCGTCCTCGACGGCTCGCGCATCGGCGGCAGCGTCCAGATCGTGCAGGGCCGCGCGGCCAAGGTCGCGGACAGCCGGGTGAACGCCGACATCCTGTTCGATTCGAACTCGGCGTCGCTCGAAGCGCTGCGAAACCGCGTCGGCGGGGACATCCAGGCGTTCCAGAACACCGGCGGCGTCGAGATCCGCCGCAACGTCGTCGACGGGAACCTGCAGTGCAAGCAGAACACTCCGAGGCCGACCGGCGGCGCCAACGTCGTCCACGGCAACAAGGAGGACCAGTGCGCGCGCCTCTAGCCCGCTGACGACAGGCCGCAACCACCCCGGAGACGCCGCCCGGCCGCGCAGGCCGGGCGGCGTTTATCTTTCGCCGCCGTGTACGACACGCTGCTGTTCCTCCACCTCCTCGGCGCCTTCATCACGTTCGTGACCCTGGCGTTCTTCATGGCCTGGGTGCTGGGCGTCCCACCGAGCCGGGGCGGATTCCGCGTCGCCGACGCCGCCTGGAACGTGAGCGGCGCGCTGCTGCTCATCTTCGGCGTCTGGCTCGCGCTCTACATCGACGGGTACGAGCTCTGGGACGGCTGGATCCTGGGGGCGCTCGCCCTGCTGATCGCGGCGAGCGCGTTCGGGGCGCGGGCGCGCACCGAGGTGCTCGCGCAGCTCGATTCGGGCGCCGTCGCCGCGCTGAGCCGATGGGAGTGGCTCCGGGTTGCCTCGATCGTCGTGATCCTCGTGCTGATGGTCTGGAAGCCGGGGGCGTGAACGTGCTCGCCACCATCCGTCCGGACGATTGGAGCCTCCCGCTCTTCCTCCACCTGCTGGGCGCGATGGTGCTGGTCGGGAGCCTCTCCCTGGCCGCCTACTACCTGTTCTCAGCCCGGCGCGCCGGCTCCGGCGACGCGGCGCGGGTGGGCTTTCGCGCGCTCCTGTTCGCAGCGGTGCCGTCGTTCCTGGTGATGCGGATCTCCGCCCAATGGCTGCTCGACAAGGAGGGGCTCGAGGACTCCGAGGCAGCCTGGGTCACGATCGGCTTCCTCGTCACCGATGCCGGCGCGCTGGCGCTGGTCGCGGCCACCGTCGCCGCCGGGCTCGCGGTCCGGCGTGCGGGGGCCGGGGGCGACGTCGCCTCGAGCCGTGGCCCCGCCATCGCCGCCTGGCTGACCTTGCTACTGATCGCCGCCTACGTGGTCGCGATCTGGGCGATGGCGACGAAGCCGGTCTAAGCGGCTGCTGCGGCCGCCGGCTCCGGCAGCAGCCGGTCGACCAGGCGGATCGCGGGCCGGCGCTCGATCTCGGGCCGCACCTCGTCGCGGTAGCAGAGCAGGGCGAGGCTCGGCGCGATCATGAAGTCGGCCGCGTTGAGCCCCTCGCCGTTCATCACGCCGCCCTCGATCCAGGCGTCGATACGGTCGAGCATCTCGGGCAGGGACGCCAGCAGTCTGCGCTCGGCGTCCTCGTCGATCGAGAACGCCATACGGCCGAAGTACCTGGTGGCGACCAGCCTGACGCGATCGTTCCTGAAGAGCAGTGGGCCGAGGCGCCCGTCGCCGCCGCGGTTGGCGAGCCCGTCGCCGCCGTGGAGCGCGCTGCTGAGCACGGTCCGCCGCGCCGCCATCTGAAAGACGTCGTCGCCCCAGGCCTCGGCCTCCTCGACCTCGCTCCGCGCGTCGGGCTCGGCCGGGAACAGCGGCGGCTCGGGACAGATCTCGTCGAGGAAGCGCGCGATCGCGCGGTTGGTCTGGACCCGGGCGTTCCCCATGCGCAGGGCCGGGACCGTCCCCAGGCGGTCCGCGATCCCCAGCCTCCGGTGATTCCGGCCGTCGACCTTGCGAAACGGCTTGTTGTTGCCGGGGAAGCCAGCGAGCCGGACGAACAGCGGGTGCATGCCGCTGGGGAGCGTCACCCTCCGGTAGTCGATTCCCTTGTGCTCCAGCATCAGCATCCCGGTTCGGCAGGCGTGCGAACCGAGGATCACGTAGAGCTTCGACTCCATCAGCGTCTAGATACAAGCACGGGCAGGTCGCCGCGCGGGCTCAGCGTCGGCAGCTTGTCGACCTCGAGCTCGTACCCGGGCCGAAGCTCGCAGCGGAACCGCTGGAGGATGCTGGTGGCGACCGCCTTGACGACGAGCTGGCCGAAGCGCTTGCCGATGCAGATCCGCTGGCCGCCGCCGAACGGGATGTAGGCGCCCTTCGGCAGCTCGCGCCGCGCGTCCGGGGTGAACCGCTCCGGCCTGAAGGCGTCGGGCTCCGGGAAGACGTCCGGCAGCCGGTGGCTCGCCCACGACGTGTGCATGATGTGGGTGCCGGCCGGGATGCGGTAGCCGTCGAACTCGAAGTCCTTGACAGCCATCCTCGGGCCGAACCAGACGGGCGGGTAGAGGCGCAGCGTCTCGTCCAGGGCCATGTCCAGCTCGGGCAGCTCCTTCGCGAGCTGCTCGAACGTCGGCGGGCGGCCGGCGAGCACGCGGTCCTGCTCGGCCAGCACCCGCGCGAGGGCATCGGGATGGCGCGCCAGCTCGTACAGCAGGAAGGAGAGGGTGGAGGAGGACGTGTCGTGGCCGCCGAACAGCAGGTGCATGAGCTGGTCGCGCAGCTCGCGGTCGGTGAAGCCCTCGCCGTCCTCGTCGCGTGTCTGGAGCAGCATCGAGAAGACGTCGTCGCCCTCTGAGCCCTCGCCGCGGCGGCGCGCGATCTCGGCGTAGACGATCCGGTCGAGCTCGCGCCGGGCCCGCTGCATCCGTGCCCAAGGCGACCCCGGGCCGCGCAGCAGCATCAGCCAGGTCTCGGTGTCGTAGAACGCGAGCCCGCGCTCGAACGCCTCGGCGGCCTCGTGGCCGCGGCCGCCCTCGCGCGGGTCGAGCCCCAGCAGCGCCCGCATCGCGATGCTCATCGAGAGGTCGCGGATCCAGTGGTAGACGTCGACCTCGTCGCCGGTCTGCCACGGCGCGAGGGCGCGCTCGGCCTCGTCGAGCATCACCGCGACCGCGGTGTCCATGCGCTTGGCATGGAACGCCGGCATCATGATCCGGCGCGCACGGTCGTGGTACTCGCCGTCCGTGGTGATCAGCCCGTCGCCGATCAGCGGGATCAGCTGCTCGCCGAACATCCCGCGCCGCCAGCTGAAGTTGTCCGCCCCGGTGACCGTGACGAAGTGGTTGGCCGCCGGCCCCAGCATCACCACGGTCAGCCGGTGGAACATGCGGAGCGTGTAGACGTTGCCGTAGCGCTCGCGGTAGGCGAGCGTCATCGCCAGCGTGTCGCGCTGGAAGCGGTGGGTCCGCAGCGGGCTGAAGCTCGTCTCACCCGGGGGCAGGGAGGGCCGGCGCCTGATCTCGTCGCCGAGGTCGGCGAACACGCGGGGCAGCCCCGGGGGGCGCTCGGCGGTGGGGGTCTGCATCAGGCCTTCCCCGAGGGCTCGCGCCCGAGGATCAGGGGCACCAGGGTGGTCCGCACCGTCTCCGGCATGCGGGTGGCGTCGTCGAGCGGGAGCACGCTGCGCGGCGTGAGCACGAAGGAGAGCGCGAGGCGGGCGAGCAGCTCCGCGAGCTCGTCGGGGTCGGCGATGATCGAGGCGCCGTCGGCGCGCGTGCGCTCCAGCTGGGAAACGATGTAGCTGCGCACGGCCGCCAGCGGGACGTCGGCCTCGACGGTGAGCAGCGGGAGCACGTCGGCGGGGTCGGTGACCAGGAGCCGCCGGAGCAGCGGGTGCGAGCGCAGGTGCTCGAGGAACGCGAGGAACCCGGCTGTCACCTGCTCCTCGGGGTCGGTCACCCGCATGATCTCGTGGTCGACGACCGCGATCGTGCCGCGGACCTCGCGCGCGACGAGCGCTCGCACCAGCGCGTCGCGGCCGGCGAACCGGCGGAAGAGGGTGGCGCGGCCCACCCCGGCACGGCGCGCGATGTCGTCCATCGAGGTGCGCCGCAGGCCGTGGTCGAGGAACTCCTCGTACGCCGCCTCGAGGATCCGCTCCGCGTAGGGGTCGAGCTCCTCGGCGTCCGCGGCTCCCAGCTCGGCAAGCGGGCCCACACCGGATACGGTCATACGGAAACCGTATCACGCTCTCGCATTAGTCTCTGGACTGGTGGTGATCGAGGTCGAGACCCCGCACGGCCCGGCGCGGGCTCATCTGGACTCCGTGGCCGATTCCGGCGCGGCGCTGGTGCTGGGCCACGGCGCCGGGGGCGGGGTGGAGTCGAAGGACATCCAGACGGCCAAGGAGGTCGCGCTCGACATCGGCGTCACCGTGGCGCTGGTCGAGCAGCCCTACCGGGTCGCCGGCCGGCGCTCGCCCGCCCCTGCCAAGCACCTCGACGTCGCCTGGACCGCGGTCGTCGAGCACCTGACCGCCGGCGAGCTCGCCGGGCTCGAGCTGATCGCCGGCGGGCGCTCGCTCGGCGCCCGGGTCGCCTGCCGGACGGCGGAGGCGCTGGGCGCCGCGGCGGTTCTGTGCATCGCGTTCCCACTGCAGCCGCCCCAGCGCAAGGGCAAGCCGCCGGCTCCCGATCGCCTGCCCGAGCTGGAGGCGTTGACGGTGCCGACCCTGGTGGTGCAGGGGGAGAGCGACCAGTTCGGGATCCCGCCGGAGGGCCCGAACCGAAAGGTCGTGCTGGTCCCCGGGACACATACCCTGCGGACGATGGAGCCGATCGCGGACGCGGTGCGCGCCTGGCTGCGGGACCGATGAGTTGCGACCCGCGCGCGGGTCCCTATTGGCGAAACGAAAACGAGGAGGAGCGACATGCTCAACGACACGAAGGCCTTCAGCGGCTACTCGGTCAACGACCTGGACGCCGCGAAGCGCTTCTACGGCGAGACGCTCGGGGTCAAGCTCTCGGACAACCCGGCCGGGCTCGGCCTCGAACTGGTCGGCGGCCAGCGGGTGTTCATGTATCCGAAGGACGATCATGAGCCGGCCACGTTCACGGTCCTCAACTTCCAGGTCGAGGACGTCGAGGCGACCGTCGACGCACTGACCCAGCGCGGAGTCGAGTTCGAGCGCTACGAGGGAACGCCGATCGAGACCGACGAGAAGGGCGTGTTCCGCGGCGAGGGCCCGCTGATCGCATGGTTCAAGGACCCGGCGGGCAACGTCCTGTCGGTGATCGACGAGAACGCCTGAGCTCGTTGCTCGACGACCTCTACGGCGCTCACCCGAGCGAGTTCGTCGCCGCGCGCGACGCGCTCGCGAAGAACCTGCGGGACGAGGGTGAGCGCGAGGAGGCCGACCGGGTCAAGAAGCTGCGGCGGCCGAGCACGGCGGCGTGGCTCCTGAACGCCACGGCCCTGACGAAACCGAAGATCCTGCGCGAGTTCGCGAAGGCGAGCGAGGCGCTCGAGAAGGCACAGGCGCGGGCCCTCGAGGGCGGCGACGTGGAGAAGTGGCGCGCCGCGGCGGCGCGCGAGCGGAAGGCCGCCGAGGCCGTGATCGAGGCCGCCGAGCGGGAGGCGCGCGACGCGGGCCACCCGGCGACGAAGCCGGCGCTCGACCTGGTCGACGGCACCCTCCGCGCGGCGGCGGCCGACCCGGACCTGCGCGAGCGGGTGGTGGCCGGCCGGCTCGAGCGCGAGCAGACCGGGGCGACGATCGGCCCGCTGCTGACTGGCGGGCCGGCCGCCGCCGGCAAGCGGAGCAGCGCGCCCAGTGAGAAGGACTCGGCCAGGAAGCGGAGCGCGGCGCAGGCGGCGCGCGAGGCGAAGCGCGTCGAACGCCGGCTGGCAGAAGCCGAGGGACGGGAGCAACGCCGTCAGGCCGAGGTCGAGAAGGCGGCGGCTGACGTGCGCCGCGTCAAGGCGGCGCTCGCCGACGCGAAGCGCGAGACGGCCGGGCTGAGGCGAGAGCTCAAGTCCGCGCGGAAGCGCGCGAAGGCCTAAGCCGGCACCTCGGCTGGCAGATCGAAGCGCCGATACCCCTCGGGGTCGATGAAGGCCGTGACGCCGGCGATCCTGTCGCCGCGCAGGGTGAGGACGTCGACGCAGAAGTACTGGAAGGCGCCCGCCGCCTCCTCCCACATGTAGCACCCGACCGCAGCCTGGCCGTTCGCGTGCGTCGGGACGTGGCGCCAGCGCTCCGGGATCGGGCCCAGGGACAGGAAGCCCCGCAACGCCTCGAGGCCGCGGTACCAGTTGGTGAGCGGCGGCATCGACCACGTCGCGTCCTCGGTCAGGAGCGCGATCACCCGCTCGACGTCGCCGCTCTCGAGCGCGGACGAGTAGCTCTCGACCAGCGCGCGAAGCTGATCGTCGCCGAGCGCCCGCAGGGTCTCCTGCTGGCTCTGGTCGGGAAGCTTGTCGTCCACCGTCTTGCGGGCGCGCTGGAGCGCGCTGTTGACCGATGCGACCGACGTGTCGAGGGTGTCGGCGACCTCCTGGGCCGAGAAGCCCAGCACCGCCCGGAGGATCAGCACCGCGCGCTGGTTCGCCGGCAGGTGCTGGAGGGCGGCGACGAACGCAAGCTCGACGCTCTCCCGCTGCTCATAGGTCGCCTCCGGGCCGGCGAGGCTGTCGGGAAGCTCCATGTGCTCGTCGGCGTAGGGCTCGATCCAGACCGACTCGACGATCGGCGCGCCCTCGCTGGGCTTCGCGGCGCGGATGTGGGGGTCGGCCTGCGGCCCGTAGTCAATCGGCAGCACGCGCTTCGGTCGCCGCTCGATCGCGTTCAGGCAGGTGTTGGTGGAGATCGTGTAGAGCCAGGACCGAAGCGAGCTGCGGCCCTCGAAGCGGGGGAGCCCCTTCCAGGCACGGAGCATGGCCTCCTGGAGCGCGTCCTCGGCGTCCTGGACCGAGCCCAGCATGCGGTAGCAGTGGGCGTGAAGCTCGCCGCGCCGCGGCTCGACCAGCCGCGAGAACGCATGCTCGTCGCCCTCGCGTGCCGCCGCAAGCAGCTCTCGCTCCCGTAGAGCCGAGGTCTCCGCCGGGGGGCTCATCATCCGCAACAGTAGACACCCGCGGCGTTGGGAACTCATCGCTGCGATGAGTTCTCACGCCCGCGCCGGTCATTGGGGGTGATGCCGGAACCTCCCAAGCCCGTAGTCCACCTCGAGCTGCACACCGGCGACCTCGCGGGGGCGAGCGCGTTCTACGCCGAGCTGTGCGGCTGGCGCGCGGAGCGCATCATCCGTGGGCGCCAGTCGTACACGGCGCTCGCCCTCGGCGGCGGCTTCGGCGGAGGTGGCGTCGTGGAGTGCCCGGTGCCGCGCCCGCTGTGGCTGCCGTACGTCGAGGTGGACGACGTGGCCCGGGCCACCGAGCGGGCGCAGGACCTGGGCGCGGCGGTGATGCTGGGCCCGCGCGAGGGCCCGGTGGGCTGGCGCAGCGTGATCACCACGCCGGTCGGCGGCGAGCTCGCGTTCTGGCAGCCAAAGACGTAAAACCGGACATAGTGTCCGGAAATCCGTCTTTCGCGGTTTCGGGCAGCTAGTCGGGGAGCCCGTGGGTTGCGATCGCGCGGTCGTAGTTCATTCGCAGCATCGCGATCGCGTCGCGGATGTCGTCGTCGGTCTCGATCCTGCGCGACGCGTAGCCCGGCTTGCCGGGGAACACGGGGTGGTAGTCGATCCGCCCCTGCTCGTGGAGCTCGTGCCAGACCTTCTTCGGGAAGCCCAGGTGGAGCGCGTGGTCGCCGTGCAGGTGGCCGATCTCTCGGCGCCCGACCTGGAACGAGAACTCGCCCCGCGAGCCCGGGCCGGCGGTGACGCCCGGCCAGGAGGTGACCTCCTCGGTGATCCGCTCGCTCGCGGTCTGCTCGTTCGTGGTCGTGCTGGGGGTCATCGGCGGCTCCTTCTCGTGGTGTCTGTCTCCACGCTACAAGTTCAAGTGAACTTGAAGTCAAGCCGAATGTGTGATTCGCTTGTGGCATGACGGAGCTGATGACGATCGGCGAGGTCGCGCGGCGCAGCGGCGTGGCGGCGTCGGCGCTCCGCTTCTACGAGGAGCGCGGCCTGATCACCTCGGAGCGCGCAGGCTCGGGCCATCGGCGCTATGAGCGGCCGGTGCTCCGGCGGATCGCCTTCATCGTGTTCGCCCAGCGGATCGGTTTGAGCCTCGGCGAGATCGGCGCCGAGCTGGCGAAGCTCCCGCCCGACCGGGCGCCGACCCGTCGCGACTGGTCGCGGCTCTCGAGCAAGTGGACATCCCGGATCGACGACCGAATCGCCGAGCTCGAGCGGCTCCGCGCGGGCCTGACCGAGTGCATCGGATGCGGGTGCCTCTCGCTCGACCGCTGCAAGCTCTCGAACCCGGACGATCGCGCCGCCACCCTCGGCCCGGGCCCGCGCTACTGGGTGGGCGACCGGCCGGCACGGACCTAGCTGCGGAGTAGGCTCGGGCGGTGGCCTATGAGGAGGCTTTGGCGGAGCGGGTGCGCGACCTGGTCATGCACCGCGGGGACGTGACCGAGCGCAAGATGTTCGGCGGCGTCGCCTGGATGGTGGCGGGCAACATGGCCTGCGGGATCCTCGGCGACAGCCTCATCGTGCGACTCGAGCCGGAGGAGGTCGAGAAGGCGCTGACGGAGGAGCACACCCGCCCGTTCGACACGACCGGCCGCCCGATGAAGGGCTTCGTGGTGGTCGAGGCGCCGGCGCTCTCCGATCCCGCGGACCTCGCCGGCTGGGTCGAGGCCGGCGTCGGGTTCGCGTCGTCGCTGCCGCCGAAGTGAGGCCGGCGCTCGCGCTCGCCGCCGCGGCCCTCGCCCTGTCCGCGTGCGGAGGAGGCGATGACGGCGAGGCTGAGCCGGCGTCGGTGCCGGCGCCCGACCCCGAGTTCGGCTCGATCGCGCTTCTCCGACCTCGAGCGCTGCGACGAGCTGCCCAAGAAGCCCGGCTATCGCTGCGGCACGATCGAGGTCCCGTTCGAGCGAGCGGACCCGAGCTACGGGACAACCGAGATCGGGTTCGCGGTCATGCCGCGACGCGACCTCGACTCGCCGTCAAAGGGGGCGATCTTCCTGGTCGAGGGCGGCCCCGGCTACTCCTCGACCGGCACGGGCGGCACCTACTACAGGCTGATGCGCCCGCTGCTCGAGCACCACGACATGGTGCTGGTTGACCAGCGTGGCCAGGGGCTCTCGAAGCAATACGACTGCCCGGACCTCCAGGCGGGCGAGGGCCCCGAGTTCGTGACCGTTGCGGAGTGCGCCCGGCGGCTTGGGAAGCGGTTCGTCTCCTATCGGACGGCGGCGGCGGCCGACGACATAGATGCGGTCCGCCAGGCGCTCGGGTACGAGCGGATCGCGCTCTACGGCGACTCCTACGGGACGTTCCTGGCCCAGTCATACGCCTACCGCCACGGCGACCGCCTCGAGGCGCTGGTCCTCGACTCCGCCTATCCCGCCTTCGGCGAGGACCCGTGGTATCCGAGCCTGCCCCGGACCGGGATCCGGTCGCTGGGGCTCGCCTGCGACCGCGCACCGGGCTGCAGGGGCGACGCCATCGCGCGGCTCGAGGAGGGGCTCGAAACTCTGCGGGAGCAGCGCCGGCCGGTGATCGATGCGGTCACGGCGCTGATCGACGCCTCCGGCAGCCCGCCCGAGAGCTACCTGCAGCTCGACCGCGCGCTGAGCGACCTCGTGGCGGGCGACCCGACGGCGTGGGAGAAGCTGATCGCCCCCGCTCGCGTCGGGATCCGCAACAACGACCGCTACCAGACCGCCGGGCAGTGGGTTGTGAGCTGCAACGACTACCCGATGATCTGGGACAAGCAGGCGTCGGAGGCGGAGCGCCGCGCGCAGCTCGAGCGGGCGATCCGCGAGTACCCGCAGGACACGTTCGAGCCGTTCACGACGCGCGAGATCGCCTACTCGCCGGGCACCGCGTACCTCGCGTGCCTCACCTGGCCGCCGCTGCCCGCGATCTACGAGCCGCCGGTCGACCCCGAGACCCAGCAGCCCACCGAGGCGCCGGTGCTGGTCGTCTCCGGCGAGATGGACGACATCACGACCCCGTGGGAGGGCCGGAAGGTCGCGAGCTTCTTCCCGGACTCCGAGTGGTACCTGGACCGGAACGGGGGGCACGTGGATGCGCTCTATTCCCCGAACGGCGCGGCCGGCACCGAGATCCGCGAGTTCCTCGGCGAGCAACTCGGCGTCACAATACGGTCGCCTCGCGGCACCTAATAGGCATGGCTGATACCGGCGGCGCGGATGCGCTGCGACGATCGACACGCGAGCCCGAGGCCTTCGCCGAGTTCTACCGTGACCATTTCGAGTCGGTCCTCGCGTTCCTCGCACGTCGTGTCTTCGACCCCGAGATCGCGCTCGAGCTGGCCGCCGAGAGCTTTGCCCAGGCTTACACCGCGCGCGGGCGTTTTCGCGGCACATCGGCGGCCGAAGCGGAGGCCTGGATCTACCGCATCGCTCGCCGTCAGCTCGCCCGCTACTTCCGCAACGGCAACGTGCGGCTGCGCGCGATGGAGCGCCTCCGGATCGAGGCGCCGCGGCTCGATGACGAGCGCCGTGCGGCAATTGAGGGGCTCGCCGAGCTGGACGGCCTTCGGAGCGCCCTGCGCCATGAGCTGGTTCGCGTCTCGCGCGCGCAGCGCGAGGCCCTGTGGCTGCGCGTGGTCGAGGAGCTCTCCTACGCCGAGGTGGCGCAGCGCCTGGAGATATCCGAGCAGGCGGCGCGGGCCCGCGTCTCGCGCGGGCTGCGATCCCTTTCGGCCGCGCTCGAGGCAAACCCGGCGATCCAGGAGGGCCGTGCATGACCGGCGGGGACGATTCGCACCGACGGGACCCGATCGCGGGCCTTCGCGATGAGCTCGCGGAGCGATTCCTGCAGGTTGCCAGGGACGAGCCGCGCCTACGGCTCCGCCGGCGCCTGCGCTACGCCGGCCTGACGCTCGTCGGCGCCCTGCTCGTGGTGCCCGCGGCGTTCGCGATCTCCGGAGAGGCGCCGGACCGGGTGGTCCACGATGCCGAGCTGGCCTCGGTCGCCGCGTGCGAGGCTCGCGCCCTGGCGCCGGCCGCTGCTCCCACTTACGAGCGGATCGTCCGCCCCGGGCGCACGCTGTACCGGATCCGTCCCGCAGTTCGCCCCGCACCACCGCCGCCGCTCGAGTTGGGCGAGGACTGCGCGAGCCCGGCCCGACCGCCGCTGCTCGCGAGGGAGCGGCTGCGGGGCCGGGCGGCGATCCAGCTGCCCCCGCCGGCGGGCCGCACGCTCGCCCCGGCCGTGCCGCCCGCGGTGCGCGCCGATTGCCTCACGATCCGAGCCAGGGGCGGCGCGCTCGAGGCCCAGCCCTGCGCCGTCCCGGCGCCTCCGCCGGCCCGGATCAGGCCTGGCTGAAGAACGCGGCCAGCAGCGAGCCCACCTGCTCGGGATCGTCCTCCTGGAGGAAGTGGCCGCAGGCCGGCAACGACGTGACCTCCGCGTGGGGCACGTCGCGCTTCACCTTGGCCATCGTCTTCGCGACGTCGGGCAGGATCCGGTCGCGCTCGCCGTAGATCACCCGCACCGGCCACTCGAGCTCGGGCATCGCCCGCTCGATGTCGCCCAGCCCCTTGGGGCTCAGCCCGCACCCGGCCTTGGCCAGGGCGCGGCGGGCGTCGCTGGTGGCGAACGGCTCGCGCACCGCCCTTCGCACCTCGTCCGTCAGGCGCTCCCGGTTGGCCATGCCGACCTTCATCGCGAGGTCGAGGCCGCGGTCGCTCGTGAGGACGCCCCGCACGCCGGGAACGCGGGCGCCGACCACGAACGCGATGGCCGCCAGCGACAGGCGCGAGTAGAGCAGCGTGTTGAGCAGCGCCAGGCGCTCGACCCGCTCCCTCCTCGCGATCGCCCAGTGGACGCCGATCGGTCCGCCGAGGTCGTGCACGGCCAGCGACAGGCGGTCGACGCCCAGCTCGGCGAGGAACCCGTCGATCGCCTCCTCGAAGAACCGGAAGCTGTAGCTGGTGCCGGTCGGCTTCGACGAGCCGCCGAAGCCGGGCAGGTCGACCGCGATCGCGCGGTTCTCCACCGCGATCGGCCTCATCACCTCGCGCCAGAGGAACGAGGACGTCGGCCAGCCGTGCAGGAGCAGCACCGGCGGGCCCGAGCCGAGCTCGCGGTACTGGAGGGTCAGGTCGCCGACCTCGACCGTGCCGATGTGCGGGGCCTCGTCGGTCAGGCGTCGATCATCCCGGATCGGCCGACCGAGTCGGCGATGAAGTCCAGGAACGCCCGCGCGGCCGGAGGCTGAGACCGGCGTTTGCGCCAGAGGAGCACCACGGGCAGGCGGATCGCCGGCCGGAGCGGCCGGATCGCCAGGGGCGGACCCGGGAACTCGGCGAACGAGCGCGGGAGCACCGAGACGCCGAATCCCTGCGCGGCGAGGGCGCGGATCAGCAACAGGTCGGAGCCCCTCGAGCGCGATGCGGGGCTTCGCGCCGACCCGGTCCAGCGCCCGGTCCAGCGCCAGGCGCACCGAGGACCCGCGCCGGAACGCGATCAGGTTCTCGCCGTCGAGCTTTTCGATCGGCAGCGGCGCCTTCGCTGCGAGCGGATGCGACGGGCTCATCGCGAGCACCATCTCGGCCTCCGACAGCTCGAGGCGGCCGAGCTCCGGCGGCTGCGGCTCCGCCTCGAGCACGAACGCCACGTCCAGCTCCCCAGCGGCGAGCTGCTCTCGCATGTAGGCCGATGTGCCCTCGCGGAACTCGATCTCGATGCCCGGGTACCGCCGGCTGAACTCGGCCAGCAGCGCCGGGAGGTCGAGGGGACCTGCCGGCAGGAGCGCCCCGATCAGGATCGTGCCGCGGACGAGGCCGCGAAGGTCGTCGAGCTCGCCCGCGATGCCGTCGGCCTCGGCCAGCACCGCGCTCGCGCGCGCGACCGCCACCCTGCCGGCGGCCGTGAGCTCGACGGACCGGGTGGTCCGCTCGAGCAGCTCGATGCCCAGTTCCTGCTCGAGCCGCCGGATCTGGTGCGAGACCGCCGACTGGGCCACGTGGAGCTCCTCGGCGGCGCGCGTGAAGTGGCCGTGGCGCGCGACCGCCTCGAGGTACCTGAGCTGGCGGAGCTCCATGGGCACGATTGAGCGTAAATCACGATCAATCCCTTCGCAACTCTGTCTTGCAGCGATCAATCGGACGCGGCACCATGCACCGCATGCTGATCCGCGACGTCCGCCGAGAGAACGGCCTCGACCACCGCTCCGTCCGTCCCCGGACCCGGTACGAGATCCGCCGCGACCTGCGCCCCGGCGATGCCGAGGCGATCGCCGATCTGCACGCGCGGCTCTATCCCGCCGAGCACGATCGCAACGACGAGTTCGTCGCGCAGGTCGCGAAGAGCGTCGAGGAGGCCGTCGCCCGGGGCTGGCCCGAGGGCGGTGGCGTCTGGATCGTCGAGCACGACGGCGGGTTCGGCGGCTCGGTCGCGCTCACCGACGAGGGCGAGGGTGTGGGCAAGCTGCGCTGGGTGCTGCTCGCGCCCGAGCTGCGCGGCGCGGGCCTCGGTCGCCGGCTCGTGGGCGAGGCCGTCGAGCGCGCCCGCGAGCTCGGCATGCGCCGGCTCGAGCTGGACACGTTCAGCGCGCTCCGCGCGGCGGCCCGGATCTACCGCGACGCAGGGTTCCGGGTGGTCGGCGCGAGGGAGCGCTCCGACTGGGGCCCGACGATCACCTACCAGCAGTACGAGCTGGAGCTGTAGTCAGCTCGGCGCCCAGGTCCTGGTTGATCGTGGCGGATCGCCTCGTCGATCTGGGTGCCGATCACGGCGCCCTCCGAGGCCGAGCGCCGAGACGTGCGCGTGAACGCCTCGGCCGCCGCTGTCGGCCTCCGACCTCGGCTTCGCCGTCTTCTCGAACAGGGCGCGCAGATCGTCGATGCCGGCGACCAGCTCGGGATGCCCGGCCTGAGCCTCCTCGGGCACCTCGACCGACTCGAGCTCGGTGACCGCGTCGGCCAGTGCAACCTCGCCGGCCTCCAGCTGCTCGACCATCGCCCTGCTTGTTCCGGGGCGTGCAGAGCTCGCCGCCTGGTTGAAGGCGTCGAGGGCGCTGGTCTGGATCTCGTTGACCGTGTCGACGTAGTCGTTCTTGCTGTCGGCCGAGCTGCATCCCGCCAGCCGAGCACCGCGGCCGCGATCGCTGCGGCCACGGTCACGATCCTCGTCCTCTCGCCATGGCCTCTCCCCGCTCCGCGAATTCCGGTCGCGGGAGCCTAATCGGTCGGGCGGCGCCCGGGGAGCGGTCTGACGAGACTGATCAGACTGGGGTCCGCGCCGTGGATGTGGACCGCGTACGCGGGCGGGTCCGGGACCAGCCTCACCGGAACCTCGCGGCGGAGGTCGAACGCGGCCTGCAGGTCCACGCTGGGGCAGACGAAGACCGGGGTGGGGCCGAGCATGCCGCGGACCGGCAGGTGGATGTGGCCGGCCACGATCAGGTCCGGCTGCGGCCTGAGCGCGGCGACCGCGGAACGGTCCTCCGGCGCGAGCGGGATCTTGGCGTCGAACTCGTGGATCCCGGTGAGGAGCGGAGGGTGGTGCATCGCCACCACCGTGGGCGACCCGGCGGTGCGCTGGAGCTCCGTCGCGAGCCACTCGAGCCGATCGGGCCCGAGGCGGCCGCCGTACCAGTCGGGATCGTGGGTGTCGCAGCAGATCACCGTCACCGGCCCGCACTGCGCCGTGTACTGCACGAACTCGGGATCCGCGACGACGCCGGGGTGGTCGGCGAATCCGGCGCGGAACGCCTCGCGGTCGTCGTGGTTTCCCATCAGCGGATGGACCGGCATCGCGAGCGGGGCGAGCAGCTCGCGGACCCGCTCGTACTCCTCGAGCCGGCCGTTGGCGGTGAGGTCGCCGGTGAACAGAACCGCGACCGGCGGCGGGTCGAGCTGCCCGATCGCTTCGACGGCGGCCTCGAGCGCTGCGACCGACGCGGTGTCCCCGGGGCCGACTCCGACGTGGGAGTCGGTGATCTGGGCGATCAGCTCGGGCATCGGCCGGCGCTACGACACCGGCGGCAGCCGGTCCGCCCACGGGCGCTCGGACTCGAGCTGCGCGGCGAGCGAGAACAGCGTCGCCTCGTCGTTGGGCCGGCCGACGAGCTGCACGGACAGCGGATCGCCGCCGGGCGTGAATCCGGCGGGCACCGAGGCCGCCGGGTTGCCCAGGTGGTTCCACGGCGCGCAGTACGGGTAGGCCCGGCTCATCCCGACCGCCGTTCGCACGGCGCCCTTGCCCGCCCAGCGCCCGACCGCAACCGCCGTCTCGCCCACGGTGGGCGTGAGGAGCACGTCGCAGCCGTCGAACACGGAGAGGATGCGCCGCGCGTCGCGCGCCTCGGCCCGGCGGGCGCCACGGATGATCCGGCCGCCGACCACGCGACCGGCCCGCCCGAACTGCCGGGTGCGCTGCTCGAGCCGGTCCGGGTGCGGCACGCGGTCCACCTCGACGGTGATCCCGTTGAGATAGCGCGGGAAGACGTTGTTGCCGACCAGGCCCCAGTCGGGGTCGCGCGCCTCGACCGTGTGGCCGAGCGACCGCAACAGGCCCGCGGTGGCCTCGACCGCGAGCTTGACCTCGTCGCGGACGATCGCGGGCGCGCTCAGCCGCGGCGGCTTGGTCGAGTAGGCGATGCGCAGGTGCCCGGGCTTGGCGCGAGCGGCCTGCAGGAACGTGTGCTCCGGGGGCGGCGGGCCGCCGACGACCCCGCCGTGGCAGACGTCCAGCCACAGGGCCGAATCGGCCACCGACCGGGCGAGCGAGCCGACGACCGACAGTCCGTGCCAGTGCTCGCGGAACGGAGCCAGCGAGATCCGGTCGCGCTGCGGCTTCATCCCGAACAGGCCGCAGAGTGCGGCGGGGATCCTGATCGAGCCGGCGCCGTCGGAGGCCGAGGCGCCGGCGCACAGCCCGGCCGCCAGCGCCGCGCCCGACCCGCCGCTCGAGCCCCCCGGCGTGTGGTCGGTGTTCCACGGGTTGCGGGTGATGCCCCACGCCTCCGTCTCGGTGAAGCCGCAGATCGCAAGCTCGGGCAGATTCGTCTTGCCGATCACGACGGCGCCTGCCTCGCGCACGCGGCGGACCATCTCGCCGTCGGCGGCGGCCGGCTCGTCGAAGCCCGCGGTCCCCCAGCACGTGACCTCGCCCTCGAGGTCCTCGGTGTCCTTCAGCGCGATCGGCACTCCCGCGAGCGCCATGCGCTCGCCCTCGCCCGCCGCGAGACGTTCCTCGACCCGCTTGGCGTCGGCCCGGGCGCGGTCGGCGAGGACGACGCGGTAGGAGTTCAGCTCCGGTTCGAGGCGCTCGATGCGGTCGAGGTAGATCTCGACCAGTTCGCTGGGCGTGATGTCCCCCCGGCGAACCATCTCGGCCTGGCGGACAACGCCCGCAAACGCCACGTCGCTCATCGCGCGGCAGCCTATTGTTAGAGGCTGATGGCCGAGCCACCACTGACCGGGGGTTGCCTGTGCGGCGGCGTCCGGTTCGAACTGACCGGGCCGCCGCGCGAGGCCGGCTACTGCCACTGCACCCGTTGCCAGCGGCGCACCGGCACGGGCTCGTCCGCCCAGGCGCGGATCGATGGCGACACCTTCCGCCTGCTCGCGGGCGACGAGCTGATCGGCTCCTGGCGGCATCCCGAGGGCGGGTTCGAGAAGTGCTTCTGCCGCGAGTGCGGAGCGCACCTGTTCAGCCGCAATCCCGAGAACCCGCGGCAGATGAGCGTGCGGATGGGCGCCTTCGACGGCGATCCTGGCGTGCGCCCGAGCTTCCGGACGTACGTCGCCTACGCCGCGGCCTGGGAGCCGATCCCCGACGACGGGCTCGAGCGGATCAGCGAGGGCAGGCCCAGGTTCTAGAGCGGCTGCTGGGTCGGCCGGATCAGGATCTCGTTGACGTCGACGTGCTCCGGTTGCGAGAGCGCGTAGATCACAGCGCGGGCGATGTCGGCGTCGTGCAGCGCGTTGTCGGGCCCCGGCCGGTTGTCGAAGAACGGGGTGTCCACCATCCCGGGCTCGATCAGGGTGACCCGGATCCGCGTGTTGTCGTGCATCTGGCGCAGCTCCTGGCGCAGCGACTCGCCGATGCCGGTCACGGCCCACTTGGTCGAGGAGTAGAGCGAGCCGGGCAATGCCCGCCGCCCGGCGACCGAGCCCGTGATCAGGAAGTGGCCGGTCCCCTTCTCCAGCAGGTGCGGGAGCGTGGCGCGGATCGTCTGCGCGACGCCGAGGACGTTGGTCAGGACCATCGCCCGCCAGTGCTCGGGCGATTCGGAGAGGAAGCCGCGCGTCGCGCCGAAGCCGGCGTTGGCGAACACCGCGTCGAAGCCGCCGAACGCATCGGTCGCGGCGGCGGCGAGCGCCTCGCAGTCCGGCCACTCCGTTACGTCACAGCGAACGGCGACCGCCCGCTCGGAGCCGCCCAGCTCGTCCGCGAGCTCCTTGAGCGGCTCCTCCCGGCGGGCGCCGAGCACCAACCGGTAACCCGCCGCGGCGGCCTGTCGGGCAGTCTCGGCGCCGATGCCGGACGAGGCGCCGGTGATGATCAGGACGGGGTCCGAAGCCATTGCCGACGACGATAGCGAGCGATAGGTTCGGGTGAACCGACCGAAGGAGGACAGCATGCACATGAGAGTCGTCAGGTTCACCGACGTGGACCCCGGCAATCTGGGAAGCCGGATCGAGGACCGCGGCGAGGACCAGGGTCCGCCGGAGGGGGTCAAGGCGAAGGCCATCAAGGTCGTGCACGACCCCGACCAGCGGACCGCGGTCGTCGTGCAGTTCTTCGACTCCGCGCAGGACCTGGCGGACTCCGAGGCCGCGCTGGATGGGATGGACCCGTCGGAGACGCCCGGAACGCGCGCGTCGGTCGACCGCGGCGAGATCGTGTTCGAGCGGGAGCTGTAGCCGGAAGCGCGACCGCCCCTGCGATAATCGGGGGTCCCGATGGACCCGGATCGCAAGCGCAGGATCCGCCTCGTGGTCGCGCTCGCGGCCGCGGTGCTGCTCGCGAGCGCGCTCGTCTACACGTCGTTCAACGCCTCCAGCGAGGCCCGGTCGCCGGCTGATCTCCTGGCCGGCGACGTGACCGGGTCGTCGCAGGTGTTCGGCAAGGTCGTGGCCGGCTCGATCGAGCGCGACGGCACCGACATGCGCTTCGAGATCGCGGACCGCGAGGACGCGTCCAAGGTCGTGCCGGTGGACTACACCGGTCAGGTGCCGGACCCGTTTCGCGAGGGCCGCGAGGTGATCGTGAAGGGCACGTACACGGACGGCGTGCTGGTTGCCGAGAAGGACGAGCTGATCACCAAGTGCCCCTCGAAGTTCGAGGCTGAGCAGGACCCCGAGGGCGTCATCTACGACCCCGAGTCGTCTTGATCGAGCTCGGCGTCGCCTGCCTCGTCGGCGGGCTGGTCGCATTCCTCTACGGCGCCGGCGCAGCCCTCTACGGCGGCTTCACCGGCGACCGCCGGTGGGTCGACTCCTCGCGCCGCGCCGTCTACTCGGCGGCCGTCCTCCTCACGATCTGCGTGGTCGTGCTCGAGGCGGCGTTCCTGCGCGACGACTTCTCGGTCGAGCTCGTGGCCGACCATTCCTCGACCACCACCCCGACGCTCTACAAGATGACCGCGATGTGGGGCAGCCAGGGCGGCTCGCTGCTGCTCTGGGCCTGGGTCCTCTCGCTGGCGGCGAGCGGCGTCCTGTTCGCGACGCGGCGCAAGCACCGCGAGGTCGTGCCATGGGCGACGGCCGTGCTGTGCGGCCTCGGCGTCTTCTTCTGCGGTCTGATGCTCGTGGCGGGCGGCGCGAACCCGTTCGCCCGGCTCAGCCCCGTGCCGGCGGAGGGCGTGGGCCTCAACCCGCTGCTGCGCCACCCGGCGATGGCGATCCACCCGCCGATGCTCTACTCGGGCTACGTCCTGTTCTCGATCCCGTTCGCGTTCGCGATCGGGGCCCTGGTCGCCCGGCGGCTCGACGCCAGCTGGATCCGCTCGACCCGCCGCTTTGGGCTGCTCGCCTGGATCTTCCTGACCTGCGGGATCCTGCTCGGGGCCGGCTGGTCCTATATGGAGCTGGGCTGGGGCGGCTACTGGGGCTGGGACCCGGTCGAGAACGCCTCGCTGATGCCATGGCTGATGGGTACCGCGTTCCTGCACTCGATCATGGTCCAGGAGCGCCGCGGCATGCTGAAGGTCTGGAACGTGTCGCTGATCTGCGGCACGTTCGTGCTCTGCCTGCTCGGCACGTTCCTGGTGCGCTCGGGGATCCTCGAGTCCATCCACGCGTTCGGCGCCTCGACTGTCGGTGGCCCGCTGCTGGGCCTGATCGCCGTCGTCCTCGTCGGCTCGACGGTGCTGATCGTCTCGCGCCAGCGCGAGCTGCGCGCCGAGCGGCGGCTGGAGTCCCTCGCCTCGCGCGAGGCGGTGTTCCTCGTCAACAACCTGCTCCTGGTCGGCCTCTGCCTGATCATCTTCTGGGGCACGTTCTTCCCGCTGATCTCGGAGGCGATCACCGGCGAGCGCTCGTCGCTGGGCGCGCCGTGGTTCGACCGCTACGTGACCCCGCTCGCCCTCGGCGTGGTGCTGTTCACCGGGATCGGGCCGCTCCTCGCCTGGCGCCGGATCAGCGCCGGCCGGGCGTTGCGGCTGTTCGGCCCGCCCGCGGCGTTCGCCGTGGTCGTGACGCTCGGTCTCGCCGTGTTCACCGAGCGCGGCCGACGAGCCGCTGGCGCTGCTGATGTTCGGCTTCGCGGCGTTCGCGCTGGCCGGCCTCGCGGGTGAGTTCGCGCGCGGCGCGGCGGCGCAGCGGGCGCTTGCCGGCGGCTCGTGGCCGGCGGCGCTGGGCCGCCTCGTCGCGCGGAACCGGCGCCGCTACGGCGGCTACATCGTGCACGTGGGCGTGATCCTCGCGTTCTCGGCCGTCGCCGCCTCGTCGAGCTTCCAGACCAGCCGCGACGTGCGGATGCTGCCGGGGGACACGACGGAGGTCGACGACTACAACGTCACCTACGAACGGGCCTTCACCGCGGTGGATGAAGAGGAGCAGCGGCTTACGTTCGGCGCCGTCCTGAACGTCGAGCGTGACGGTGAGGAAACCGTGCTGAACCCGTCGCGGAACTACTACTCGGGCCGCTCGGCCGGGACGCTGGCGTCGTTCTTCGAGGGCGAGGCGACCAGCGAGGTGGGCCGCAACGGCGGCGCCGCCGAGGACCTGTGGACGGCGATGCGCCCGGACCTGACGCCGGTCGATGACTTCATCTCGCGGGCGGACCGCAAGATCGACCGGGCGACGCTGCCGGCCGAGGCGCCGGATCCCACCGACCCGGCCGACATCGAGCGGATGCGGGAGATCTCGGCCGTTCGCGCGGAGCTCCAGGGGATCGCGGTCCAGAACCTGCGGACGCGCTACGAGGACGGCGAGCTGCCGGTCGACTTCCGCATCAACGTGAACCCGATGGTGATCTGGATCTGGATCGGCGGCGCGACCGGCATTATCGGCGGCCTCCTCGCGGCGTGGCCGGCGGCCGCCGGGCAGCGGCGCCGGGTCGCGGACGTCCACGCCGCGCGCCTCGCCCGCGACCTGGGCCGCGCGTAGTCTCAGCCCGCGATGGAGGTGCTGCTCGCGATCCTGGTCGTCGCTGCCGTGGCGGTGTTCGTCACCGTGCCGCTGCGGCGCGGCCACGACGGGAATGGGAAGGGCGCCGAGGCCACCGAGGACCCGCGGCGGGCCGAGCTGGAGGCGCGCAAGGAGTCCAAGTACCGCGAGATCCGCGACGCCGAGCTCGATCGCGAGCAGGGCAAGCTCTCGCGCGAGGATTGGGCCCGCGCCGACGCGGAGCTGCGGCGCGAGGCGATCGAGATTCTCAAGGAGCTCGACTCTCTAGACTGACGCCGCGATGGAGAGCATCTTGAACTTCGTCCAGGTGCTGATCTCCGTGATCCTGATCTTCCTGGTGCTGCTGCACTCGGGCAAGGACGCGGGGCTCTCGGGCGCCTTCGGGATCGGGCAGAGCGGCAGCTCGTTCGGCGGCGGTTCCCTGGTCGAGCGCAACCTCGACCGCTGGACGATCTTCTTCGCGGTCATGTTCGTGCTGAACACGATCGTCATCCTCAAGCTCGACTCCTAGAAGGACTCGCCCCGTGTCGCCGCGACCGAGCCGGGCCGGTGCCCGCGCCGGGTTGCTCGTCTGCGCCCTTGCGGTCGTGGCGCTGGGCGGCTGCGGCGGCGACGAGAACGAGGGCACGCCGGCCCTGACCGCCGGCGAGCCGCTTGGCGAGGGCGGCACCCTGGTCTGGGCGGTGGCCGACCCGGTGTCCGGGATCGACCCGCTCGCCGCGCGCTCGCGCGCCGAGCAGCTCGTGACCCGTCAAATCCACGAGCCGCTGATCGCCAGCCTGGCCGGGCCGTACGGCGACACCCGGCGGGTTCCCGGGCTCGCGCGGAGCGCGCGGCCGTCGGGCGACGCCACGATCTGGACGTTGCGGCTCCGCTCCGGGGTCCGCTTCCAGGACGGCACCCCGTTCAACGCCGAGGCGGTTCTGGTGAACGCCCGGCGCTGGCGGACGACGGCCGCGGGGCGCCGGCTCCTGCCCGACCTGGAGGACGCGTTCGCGCCGCGCTTCGACGTGGTCCGGTTCATCCTCGCGGCTCCCGACCGCGCGTTCGGCGATCGGCTCGCCGCGCCACAGCTCGGGATCGTCTCGCCCCGGGCCCTGCGACCCAGGTCGGGAAACGGCGCCGCGCTGGCGCGGCCGATCGCGACCGGCACCGGCCCGTTCGAGTCGCGCGAGCGCAATCTGACCCGGCAGCTCCTGGCGCGCAACACGGGCTGGTGGGGAACGGCGAGCCCGGTGGATCTGGGCCCGGCCCTCGAGCAGATCGAGTTCCGGGCCGAGCCGAGCTCCTCCGTCCGGCTCGCGCTGCTCGACGCGGGCGACACGCAGCTCGCGGACGAGCTGGACCCCGATCAGGCCCGGCAGGCCCTCGCCGACCCCCTGCTGAACGCGCTGCCCGGCGCCGGCGCGACCTGGCTCGGGCTCAGCCGCGCGGTGCGCGGGGTCGAGTCGGCCCGCGAGATCCCGTCACTGTCGAGCGCCTGGCTGACGAACGTCACCGTGGCGGACTAGATCAATGATCCCCAATCCCCGCACGCCCAGATGACGCACGGATACCGTCGCCGGATCGCGCCCGTGCTCCTCGCCTGTACCAACCGGTACAGGCTTCGTCCCACGTTCACGCCCGGGCTCGGTCCCGTGCGCCCCTGGGCGCACGCGGATCAGGAATCAGTGATCTAGAAGCGAACGGGCAGCGTCAGGTAGCTCTGGCCGAACCGGATCGTGTTGGTGGTCGGGCCGAACAGGTCGACCTGGAGATCCTCAGGGCGGTCGAGATCGATCCTGAAGTTGCCCGGGAAGTGGGTCGGCAGGTCGGACGAGGTCACGCGCAGTTGCAGGCGATGGCCCGCCGCCAGGCGGTAGGCGGTGGGCCAGATCTCGACCTCATAGGAGTAGAAGCGGCCCGGCTCGATCGGGCGCGGGTTGACGTGCGGGTGGTACGGGCGACCGGGCAGGCTCCTGGCCGGGTCGAGCGCCCGGTGGGACGCGCGCAGGGCGCCCTCGGTGATCGGCGACTCGGTCCCGTCCGGCGCCACGTCCGCGAGCTTCGCGTACCAGTCGGTGTCGGTGGCGCTCGACGCGGCGACCAGGCGCAGGCCGATCGGACCCGTGAGGTCGATCTCCTCGCCGGCCGGCGCCGTCCGGAACGTGAGGCCGTTCGGGCCCTCGAGCCGCTGGTCGAGCGGCAGGAAGGGGCTGATCGCAACCGTCCCGAACTTGTTGAGCGCAGAGCCGAGGCCCGTCAACGGGTTCGTCACGTAGGCGCCCGTTCCGGTCGAGGTCGGCTCGCCGGGCGCGCGGAGCGCCTCGCCGGCGTCGAGGCGGTAGCGCTTGAACGTGGTGCGCGGCGGCGGCCAGCGCGGGGCGCTCTGGTAGGCGTCGCCCTCCTGGAGGTAGTACTCGACGGGGGGGCGAGCGGGGGCGCGTTCGCCCAGCAGGTGCTTTCGCATGAACTCGAACGTGAGCGCGAACGCGTTGTACACCCCCGGTGGGTTCGTGAGCGGCGCGAACGGGGGGCCGCAGCCCTTGTGCGTGCAGGGGTCGAGGTAGAGGCGGGTCTCGACGCCTTCGCGATCCGCGAGCCGCCGGTACATCTCCGGCGCGCCGCGCAGCAGGCCATCCTGCCAGCCGCCGAGGATCAGCGCCGGGACCTCGATCCGGTCAGCCCGGTAGATCGGCGAGCGCGCGCGGTAGAACGGGTCGTCGTTGGGACGGGCGAGGTAGTCGAACGCGATCGTGCCGGGTGGCGACTGGCCGAGCTTCGCCTCGATCGTGTCGAGGAGCAGGTCGGGGTCGGTGTTCGGCCCGACCGTCCCGGGCGCACCCTGGACGCCGATGTACTGGAGGTCGAAGAAGAGGTTCGGGATCCCGCCGTGGGCGAAGCCGTCCCGGTAGAGGTCCGAGAGCGCGACCGCGGGCGCGATCGCCGCCAGATGCGGGGGTTGCCGCTGGGCGGTCAGGTATTGGGTGATCCCAACGTAAGAGCCGCCGGCCATGCCGACCTTGCCGCTCGAGTACGGCCGAGTGCCGAAGTACTCGACCACCCTGTACCCGTCGCGCGCCTCGCGGGGGGAGAAGTAGTTGCCGCTGAGGTCGCCGCCGCTGCCCCCGGTCCCGCGGACGTCGACGACGGCGCCGACCATCCCGCGCGTCGCCCACTCCTGTGGGGCGATCGTGCCGCCGACGCCGTTACGGCCGTAGGGGGTCAGCCCGAGCACGACCGGGAAGCGGCCCGGGACCGGCGTCTCGCCGTCCAGCGACGGCCTGGCGACGGTGGCGCCGAGCTTGACGCCGTCGTCCATCTCGATCAGCACCTCCTCGGAGACGCTCTGATAGCCGGCGGGCGGCAGCGTCGGCGGGGGCGCGGCCGCGGCGGCGGCCGGCAACGTCAGCGCGGCCAGCGCAGCTAGGGCGGCGAGGGCGCGGCTCACGGGCCCAGCGCCGCCCGCAGGTCGCTGCCCGGCAGGACCGGGAACAGGAGTCGCGAGCGGGAGCCGCCGGCCGTGACGGTGTTGATCGCGGGTGCTCCGGGCAGCGACGCCGCCGACGCGCCGAGGATGTGCAGGCGGATCCGGTGGCCGGCCTGGAAGCGGTTGCCGATCGGCCAGAGCTCGACCCGGTAGCGCCTCGCCGTGCCGGCCGGCGCCGGCCGGGACTGTGAGTAGACCCCGTACGGCTGGACGATGGCGCCGGTCGCCGGATCTTCCAGCGAACGCTCGCGGTTGATCAGGGGGAAGTCCGAGTTGAGACGGCCGCTCGCCACCGGGTGCGGCGTGCCGTCGGGCGAAACGTCGGAGATGACCGCCCAGATCGCGGTCTGCGGCGCGGTGCTCGAGAGCGTGACCTCGAGGCTGGCCGGCCCGGCGGCGAGGACGTCTTCGGTGAGCGGCCTCGTCGTGTAGGAGAGGCCAAGCGGCTCGGCCAGCGTCATGTCGCCGAGCGCGGGGACGGAGGCGGTCAGGATGTTGAGACCGCTCGCGCCGACGATCGCGGCGTTCGGCGGGTCGCTGTTCGTCGGCAGCGACGGGATCGCGGGATACGACTGCTGCGCGACGTCAGTTTTCCGACGGAGCCCGAGTGAGCCGTCGTTGAGCGAGCTCGCGGTGCCGCTCGGCGCCGGGTCGAGGACCAGCGACTCCCAGCGGGTTCCCGGGAGCGGCCAGTCGGCGCCGTCGTAGCGAACGTACTCGCCGGCGAGCATCTCCTCGCGGTCGCCGTCGGACATCCACAGCTTCACGCGCGGCTCGTCCTCAACCCCGTTCGGTACGCCGCGGAGGTAGCGGTCGAACCAGGCCCGCATCTCGCCCGCGCCGGCGTCGGTGTCGACCGGCGCGCCGTCGTGGGCGCCGATCACGACCAGATGGGCGCCGTCGTCCCGGAGCTCCTGATAGCCCTGGAAGGCGCCGCGCGACTCGACGTCGTAGAAGCCGTTGACCATCAGGACCGGGAGGTCGTTGACGTCGCCGCGGAAGCCGCGCTGGCGCCACCAGACGTCGAGGCTGGAGTGCGCCAGGCCTTCGAGCCCGGCGCCGATGAGGCCCTGGGTCAGGTCGAACCCGGACAGCGGATCCCGCGCGAGGCGGTCGAACGATTGCGCGAGTGCCGGCGCGCCGATCAGCGCCATGACCCCGAAGCTCGGGACCAGATTGCTGATCGCGCCCGGGTAGATCAGATCGCGGTAGAGCTCGTGCGTGCCCGACTTGAGCACAGCGGTCTCGACGCACGGAAGGGTCCGGTGCAGCGAGTTGTAGATCGTGATCGCGCTCGCCGAGAAGCCGTTGAGGCCGAGGCGCCCGTCGCTCCACGGCTGGGCGCACGCCCAGCGCAGGACCTGCGCGACGTCCAGCTGAGTGCGCGGCCCGAGTGCGTCGAAACGGCCGTCGCTGTCGCCCGTGCCGCGGATCTGGACGAGCAGGTGGTTGTAGGCGGGACCCCCGTCGAAGGTCCCGGTGTTGCGGCCGTACGGACTGAACTCGACGATCGTCGGGCGGGGGGCTAGCGGCGCCTCGCCTGTGATCGTCGTCTGCAGCGAGACCCCGTCGGACGCGGTGAAGCGGACGTCCTGGCTGGTCTCGGCCGCGTTGGCGCTCGCGGCGAAGCCAAGGCACGCCGCGACCGCGGCGAATGCCACCCCCCGGCGCCATGCCATCGTCAACGTGCCCCCATGATCGCGGTGAACCGCTTGTTCACCGCGCGCATTATCAGCGCATAGAAGGTCTCGAAGCGCCGGTGGAGGAAGTTGGCGACCTGGATGTCGCGCGACGTGTAGACCCAGTAGCGATTGCGCTCGATCCCGGCGAGGATTCGGTCGGCTGCCTGCTCCGGCGTCGCGGCGTGGCGCTGGAACCCCGAGGTGGCCTTTTGGATCGAGGGCTTGGTGCGGTCGACGCCGGCGATCTCGAGCGTTCCGACCAGCCCGGTGTCGACCGCGCCGGGGCAGACGAGGCTGACCCCGATGTCGTGGCGGCGCAGGTCGAACCGCAGGACCTCCGACATCCCGCGGAGTCCGAACTTCGTCGCGCTGTAGGGGGCGTGCCACGGCAGGCCGAACAGCCCCGCGGCGGAGGACACGTTGACCAGGTGGCCGCCGCGCCCCGCGGCGATCATCGCCGGCACGAAGCTCTCGACCACGTGGATCGGGCCCATCAGGTTGACGTCAACGACGCGTCGCCACTGCTCGTGGGAGAGGTGCTCGACCGCACCCCAAACCGCGATGCCGGCGACGTTCATGACGATGTCGAGGCTGCCGTGTTCGGCGTGGATCTCGTCGGCCATGGCGGCCACGGCTGCGTAGTCGGAGATGTCGAGCGCCGTGGCGTAATGGACCGTGCCCCCGGCGGCTCGGATCTCGTCCGCCGCGGCCTGCAGGGAAGCGTCGTTGACGTCCGTGAGGAAGAGCTCGGCGCCGCGGCGGGCCGATGCGACGGCGGTCGCCCGGCCGATCCCGCTGGCGGCGCCGGTGATCAGGACGCGCTTGCCCTCGACGGTCTGCGGTGGCATCTACCTGAGCACGCGCGCCAGGCGGGGCGCGCCGATCGGCTGCGGGTCGTGCTCGACCTCGAGCGAGTTCAGGGTCATCGCGAGCATCTCGTAGTGGCCCACCAACATGCAGAGCTCGATCAGCTCACGGTCGGCGAGCAGCGGCCGCAGCTCGTCCCAGGTCGCGTCGGAGACCTTCTGCTCGGCGTGGAGCTCGTCGCAGGCGCGCAGCAGCAGCGCCTGCCGGGGCGACCAGCCCTCGGCGTCGGCGCCTTCGCGGACCCGTTCGATGTCCTCGGCGCTCAGGCCGGCGGTGCGTCCGATCCGCTCGTGGTGGTGCCACTCGTAGTCGCACGAGGTGTTGTGGGCGACGCGCAGGATCAGCAGCTCGGTGTCGGCGCGGGGGAGCTTGCCACCCGGCATCAGCCCGCCCGCGAAGAAGAGCCACCTGCGGAAGAGGCCGCGGTGACGGGCAATCGTGGTCATCACGTTCGGCGGCCGGCCACCGGTCGCGGCGCCGACCACCCGGGCGATTCCATAGTTCAGAAGACCGATGTCCCGGCGGGTGCCGGGCGCGATGCGTGGGACCACGCGGAAAAGGTACCGCTCCGTAGGAAATCGGGCGTCAGTCGCGGATCGCTCGCACGATCAGGCGGGCCGCCTCGGCGATCACGTCGTCGACGTGGGCCTGCCACTCGTCGTCGGCGGTCCAGGTGTTGATCAGGCCGTTGATCGCTCCGACCAGCGCGGTCGCGGTCAGCCGGAAGTCGCGCTTCGGGACCAGGCCCTCGGCGGCGAGCCGGGCCGACTCGAGCTCGAGCAGGTCGGCGAAGCGGTCGATCGCCGCGCGCCGGTGGGCCTCGGCCTCGGCGCTGACCCCGACGGATTCGACCAGGGCGATCCGGGCCCAGCGGCGGTCGCTGGTCATGACGGTGAAGTACGCGCGGACGCCGGCGTCGGCCCGGGCCTCGAGGTCGTTGGGATCGATGACTCCGATCGCCGCCACCACCGCCTCCAGCGCGCGCGAGTTGAGGTCGTCGTGGAGCGCGACCAGCAGCTCCTCGCGGCTCGCGAACTCCTCGTAGAAGTTCCGGGTGGAGATGCCGGCCCGCGCGCAGAGCTGCTCGATCGAGGTCGCTCCGTAGCCGTCGTTCCCGAACGCCTCGACCGCCGCGTCGAGCAGCTTCGCCCGGCGGTCGCTGCGGCGTTCGTCGGCCGTCTTTTCGCGGTAGAGGCGCTCGCTCACGGGGCGGAAGGTAGTGGATCCCGAGGGAAAGTGGTCAGAGGGCTTGTCGGATGGGCGCCGTTGTGCTACGGTGCCCGCCGTCATGCGGTCAGATCGCTGACCAATTTCACCAGAAGGAGAGGAATCAGAGAATGCGCCCCCGCCTCCTGCTCGGCTCGCTTGCCGCCGTCGCCGTCCTCGCCGCGCCCGGGGCTTCGCCCGCAGCGGCGGCCACGCCCGGGTGCACGCTGGACGCCACCAACGGGACCGTCAACCGAGCGCTCGGCAGCCGCTCCTACGAGCTGCACGTCCCCCAGGGCCTGGCGGGCTCCGAGGTTCCGCTGCTGCTCAGCCTGCACGGATTCGGCAGCAGTGGCCGCCAGGACGAGCTGTTCACGGGGTGGAGCGGCTATGCCGACGCCCACAACTTCATCGTCGCCTACCCGAACGGCAGGCCCTCGTCGTACTCGGGCGCCTGGGACCCGTACAGCCCGAGCTCGCCCGACGTCGGCTTCCTGCGCCAGGTGGTGGACGACATCGCCGCCCGCTGGTGCGTGGATCCGCGCCGGGTGCACGCAGACGGCTGGTCGAACGGCGCGGTGATGAGCCAGCGCGTTGCCTGCGAGGCCGCGGACAAGTTCGCCTCGGTGACCTCGTACGGGGGCGGTACCCCGGCCCTGGCCAGCACGCTCCCCTGCACGCCGAGCCGCCCGATCTCGGTCGGCCTGTTCGCGGGGCAGTACGACTTCACCTACGCCGGCCTGGCCCAGAACACCAACGAGTGGCTCGGCTACGACGACTGCTCGCCGACCCCGGCGCGCACCACGGACGCCCACGGCACGCTGGACACGTACAGCTGCGCTGCGGGGACCCAGGTCCTCTCGCGAGTGGTCAGCAACACCTCTCACAACTGGCCCTCGGGCGCCAAGGGCCAGGACCAGCGCAACCGGATGTGGGCGTTCTTCCAGGCGAATCCGCTGCCGTAGGAGCAAGCCTCCGATGGACGCCCGGATCGTCGCGGCGCTGGCGCTTCTCGCGCTCGGTGCCGTGGCGCCTCCGGCCGCGGGCGCCGAGCGCACCTGGTTCGTCAAGGCCGGCACGGCGCCGGGTGGCAACGGCGCGCGTGCCGCCCCGCTCGACTCGCTACGCGATGCCGAGCGCCGCTCGCGCCGCGGGGATCGGATCGCCGTCCTGGGACCACGGGCGGGGACACCGCCGCTCGACGGCGGCATCGCCCTGAAGCCGCGCCAGCGTCTGGTCGGCGCTCGTGGGGCGGTCATCACGAACAGCCGGCCGCGCCGCAATTCAGGCGACGCGGTCGTCCTCGCCCGGCGCGTCACCGTCCGCAACCTCGAGATCGTGGATCCGTGGCGCGGCGGGATCTACGGGACGAACGTCAGTGGCGTCAGGATCGTCGGCAACGACGTCTCCGGGCACAACGTCTCCTGCACCGTGGGCTTCCACATCCCGGAGTTCGTGGTGCCGACCACCGCGCCCGGCGTCGGCCTCCCGATCACCGAGGGATTGGTGAACGGGTGGGCCGGGATCATGATCGACGCAGACCGGGGCAGGCGCGACGTGCTCGTGGCGCGAAACCGGGTCCACCACGCCGACTGCGGCGACGGGATCGACGTGCGCGCCTCCGGGCGGGCGCACGTCCGCGCGCGGATCCGGCGCAACGCCGTCTCGGCCCTGCGCCAGGGCGAGACGTTCGAGTCACTGCTCGCGTTCGGGCTCCAGACCCGCGACCGGTCGCGGATGGTCGCGCGCCTCGACCGCAACCGCCAGACGAACCTGGGCAACGAGGAGGACTCGGGCGTGGTGGTTGACGGGGCCGACAGCGAGGGCGTGTTCGCGAACCTGGACGGGCCCTCCCGGATGCGCGTCACGGTGAGCCGCAACCGCTACAGCAACCCCCGCGGGCTCGGTGGCTTCTCGGCCAACGGGGTCGAGATGGTGAACATGGGGGACGGGGCCCGGGCGCGGATGACGATCCGCGACAGCAGCTTCTCGGGGCCGCCGGGCGACATCCTCGAGTTGCTCAACTTCGGCGCCGGCGGGCGCCTCGCCATGACGCTCAACCGCGTCGTTGCGACCCGCTCGACCGGGTTCGGCAACACGGTGCTGATCCCGGGCAACAACGGCGACTGCCTGCTCGTCGGGAACGGCGCCGCCGGGGGCGTCCTGCGCGCCAAGGTCCGCGACAGCGAGCTGACGGACTGCGCCAACAACGGGATCACCTTCGGCAGCAACGTCGTTCAGGGCGGCGACGGGCCGGCCGCCTCGATGTCGCTCGACGTGGATCGCAGCGAGATCACCGGCAACCGCGGCTCGAACGTCTTCGCAGGCACGTTCAACGGCCTGGACAGCCTCGCGGTCAGGATCCAGCGCTCGGACCTCAGCGATGCCCACGGCGGCCTGGGGCTGAGCCTCGCCGACGTGGCCTTCGAGGACCTCGGCACCACCGGGAGCAGCTGGATCGACCTCGGCGGCGGCGCGCTCGGCAGCCGGGGCGGCAACTGCATCGCCGGCGGGCCGCTGGCCGCCAACGTCATCGCCTACGACGTCAGCGCGGAGCGGAACTGGTGGGGGAGTGCGGACGGCCCTGGGCTCGGCCGGACCCTGGTGGTCGGCGGCTCGCTGGACTCGGACCCGTTCCTGGGCGCGCCGCCGCCGAGCTGCTGAGGGAGCGCGGAGCCCTTCGTCAGTTGTGCCTGGGCGAGGCCGGGTGTAGGGTCGCCATCGGACTTCGAACGCGGGGGAGAACGATGCGACGTTTCACTGTCACGGTTGCCTTGTCGCTGCTCATTGCCGTGGCCGCGGTGGGGACGTCGCAGGGAACGTTCCCCGGGTCCGACGGCCCGATCGTGTTCCGCGCCGACGACTTCGACACGGGTTTGGCGGGACCGCTGATGCGCGTCGAGCCCGATGGCAGCGACCTCACCGAGATCAACGGGCGCCACGCGTACTTCTCGGATTTCCGCGCGGACGGGAGGCGGATCGCGATCGACGTCATCCAGCGCGACCTCGACACCCACATCGCCGTCCTGAAGCCGGACGGGAGCGACTTCCACTTCATCACGTCCGGCCGCGGCGTCCACGACACCCCGTCGTGGTCGCCGAACGGGAAACGGCTCGCCTTCAATTACTCGCCGAGGCGTCTCGACGACCCCAAGTTCGAGACCCGGCTGTGGACGATCCGCGCCAACGGGACGCACCAGCGCCGGCTGCCGATGAACGACCGGGGGTTCGACGTCGAGCCGAAGTTCTCGCCGGATGGGCGCTGGATCGCGTTCACTCGGCTGCGGTTCCCGGATGGGGGCTTCACCCAGGCGGCGTTCGTCGTCAGCCTGAGGGGCGATCACCGCGTCCGCCGCCTCACGCCCTGGCACCTGGACGCCGAGCATCCCACCTGGTCGCCGGACGGCGAGTGGATCCTCTTCAACAGCTCGCCCAACGGGGACATCCAGGCGATCCGCCCGAACGGGGAGGACCGCAACACGATCAGGGCCGCGACCCCGGGGTTCGGCGGCCACAAGCCGTGGTTCTCGCCGGAGGGCGACCGCATTTCCTTCATGTGCGAGAACCAGGGGACGCTCTTGGAGCCGCCCGACGATTACAACCAGGACATCTGCGTGATGGACGCCGACGGCGACAACGTCGTGAACATCACCGATACGCCGGGCGTCTACGAGAACTATCCGGCCTGGGGCCCGGCACCCGGCGGCTAGAAGGTCGGCGTCGAACGGAGAAAGCCGGCGCGGACGCCGCCCGGGCGCGAACTGCGCAACAATCCATGGAGCGCCAGGGCCGGCGCACCCGAATACCGGAGGGTACGAGGACCGGGGGGCACGAGGCTTGGCGTCGATATGAGCCAAGGCGCAAGGATGCCATCACCCACTCCGGCTGCTGCGACGCTGCCGGGCGACGGGCGCCCCGCCCGTCCGGGACTGGTACGCCGTGATCGCCTGATCTCACGGTTCGCCGACGCCAAGCAAACGCCGGTTCTGATGCTGGTCGCGCCCGCCGGCTACGGGAAGACCACGGCGCTCGCGGACTGGACCCAGCACGACGACCGCCCCTGCGCGTGGCTGACCCTGGACGAACGGCACAACGACCCCGCGCTGATGCTGGGCGCGATCGCCTCGCTCCTCGACCGGATCGAGCCGATCGGCGAGGAGGTCTTCGCGCCGCTCGCTACCCCTCGCAGTGGTGTGTCGAGCGCGGTCGTGCCGCGCCTCTGTACGGCCCTGCGCGAGCGCCGTCAGCCGTTCGTGCTCGTCCTCGACGACCTCGATCTGATTCGTGACGAGGGCTGCGTCGCGCCGCTCACCGCGATCGCGCAGGCCATACCCACGGGCTCGCAGCTCGCCTTGGCAAGCCGGGCGGAACCACCGCTGCCAATCGGCCTCATGCGCGCGGACCGTCTGGTCACGGAGATTGGGGCCGGCGAGCTGGTGATGACGACCCGGGAGGCGTCGGACGTGCTCGAGGCCTGCGGGCTCGGACTCGAAGCCGATTCGGTGACGCGACTGGTCGACCGGACCGAGGGCTGGCCTGTCGGGCTCTATCTGGCCGCCCTGTCGTTGCGCGGTCCGACGACCGACGCGGTCATCGCGGACTTGCACGGCGACGATCGGCTCGTCGTCGACTACATGCGGGACGTGTTCCTAGCCGGTCTCGACCCGGACACACTCGACTTCCTGATCCACACGTCGATCCTGGATCGGATGTCCGGAGAAGTCTGCGATGCGGTGTTGAACCGGGCGGGATCGGCGGAGCTGCTTCGCAAGCTCGTCAGGTCGAACCTGCTGGTCGTCCCGCTCGACGGCCGCGACCGCATCTACCGCTACCACGCGCTGCTCCGCGAGATGCTGCAGGCGGAGTTGCTGCGGGGCGATACGGCCGTGGCGTCGCGCCTCCGCACGAGGGCGAGCGCCTGGTATCGAGAACGCGGCGATATCGATCGCGCGGTGCCCCACGCGATCGAGGCCGGCGACCGCGACCTGGCCGCCGAGGTCATCTGGGCGAACACCGCGGTATACGAGAGCAGCGGCCGGCACGCCACGGTCCGCGGCTGGCTCGCCAACTTCAGCGAGGCGCAACTCGCCGCCTCGCCACGGCTCTGCCTCGCGCGGGCGGCCGGCTGCCTGGCGGAGGGCGACGGCGCGGCGGTCGAGCGCTGGACCGGGGTGGCTCTGGAGCTCCTCGAAGACTCCGCGGCGAACGAGGGCGACGCGCTGATCCTGGCCGCGCGCATCATGCGCGCGGCCGGCGCCGCCCGCGACGGCGTCGCGGGGTCGCTGGCCGATATCGAGGGAGCCCACGCGTCGCTGCCCAGCGACAGCCCGTGGCGACCTCTGTGCCGCCTGGTCGAGGGGGTGGCGCTCCACTTGACCTCCGATCGCGAGGGCGCGCGCCCCGCGCTGGCGGAGGGCGCCCGGATTCTCGCCTCACCGATGCCGTCCGTCCAGTCGCTCTGCCGCGCCCAGCTCGCCCTGCTGGCGCTCGACGAGGGCGACGTGGGAGAGGCGGAGCGACTGGTCGGACTCGCCGTCACCGAGACCGACCACTACGGGCTCGGCGACTACCCGACCCAAGCCCTCGTCTTCGCCGTCTCGGCGCTGGTTCGAGCGCGCAGAGGCCGCTCCGCGGCGGCCGGAGCCGACGCCAAGACGGCGGTACGGCTGCTCTCCGGGCTGAACGAGCTGAGCCCGTGGTACGAGGCCGAAGTCCGGATCACCCTCGCCCGTGCGCTGGTGCTGCTCGACGACGGTCTCGCCGCGCGCACCCACCTGATCGACGCCGGGCGATATCTGCGACAAACGGGCGACGCGACCGTGCTGCGGGAGTGGCTGGACGAGGCCCAGGCCGAGGTCGAGTCCGGCGGCCCGGCCGGTGGGCGCTGGCCCTTGACGCCCGCCGAGCTCCGGCTGCTCCACGCGCTGCCGACTCATTTCAGCTTCCGCGAGATCGCGGATCGGCAATACGTGTCGCCGAACACCGTGAAGACGCAGGCGCAAGCGGTGTATCGCAAGCTCGGGGTGTCCTCACGCGCGGAGGCGGTCGCCTGCGCGCGGGCCGCCGGGCTCCTGGATGTGGATCCTGAGGATTCACCCCAGCCGGGTGATGCCTAGCCGCCGGATGCGGGTCTAGGCTCGCGGCGATGAGGATCCGGGGACGGCTGCGGAGGCGCGAGGCTCAGGGGGAGCCCGCCGCCGCGCCCGCCGAGGGCGACTACGTCGAGATCGACGCGAGCGAGCTCTCGGGCGTGTTCGCAGCCCCCGGGTGGCTACGGGACATCGGCCTGACGGCGTGGCTCCTGGTCGGCGTCGCGCTGTTCCTGGTGGGCGCGGTCTGGCTGGCTTCGCTAACCCAGACGATCGTCGCCCCTGTGATCACGGCGTCAGTGGTGGCCGCCGTCGCGGCACCGCTCGTCGCGTGGATGCACCGCCACCGAATCCCGCGCATGTTGGGCGCGGCGCTGGTCATGCTGGGCATGGTCGCGGTCGGCGCCGGCCTCTTCGTCATGGTGGTCGGTGGGATCACCAGCGAGGCGTCCGCGATCGGGGACGAGCTCGGGGATGCCAAGGACAAGCTCGCCGGCTGGCTCGAGGACGTGGGCGTCGACCCGACGACCGCCTCGGACGCGAAGAACGAGGCGAGCGACTCGGTCGACGGCGCCGGCTCGGCCCTGCTCAACGGCCTCGGCGCAGGGGATCAGCGCCCTTTCCGGGCTCGCGTTCTTCCTCGCGCTCACGGCCCTCAGCATGTTCTTCCTCCTCGGCGACGGGCCCAAGATCCGTGCGTGGGGCGAGCGCCATCTGGGCGTGCCGCTCCCCGTCGCCCACGTCATCAGCGAGCGGGTGCTCGGGGCGCTGCGCGGTTACTTCCTGGGCGTCACGCTCGTCGCGGCTTTCAATGCCGTCGTCGTGACGATCGGCGCGCTGATCCTCGGGGTTCCGCTGGCCGGGACGATCGCCGCGGTCACCTTCCTGGGCGGCTACATCCCCTATCTCGGGGCGTGGACTGCCGGGCGCCTTCTCGGTGCTCCTGGCCCTCGGCGGCGCGGGGACCGACGCCGCCGCCGGCATGCTCGTGGTCCAGCTGCTCGCAAATAGCATCCTGCAGCAGCTGGTGCAGCCGTTTGCGATGGGGGCTGCCCTCGGAATCCATCCGCTCGCGGTGCTCGTCGTCACGATCGCGGGCGGCGCCCTGTTCGGAGCGGTGGGCCTGATCCTGGCTGCCCCGCTCGTCTCGGCGGCGGTCCGGATCTCAAACGACCTCGCCCGCTCGCGGGCCGCGGAGGCCCCGGCGACCGAAACCGAACCCGATCCGGAAAAGGAGAAAGCCGATGCCGACCCCTAGCGACGACGCTCCCTCACGCCGGCGGGCCCTGCCCGTCGTCCTGCTGATCCTGGCCACGGTCATCGCCACCGTGTCGGTCCTGGCCCTCTGGGTAAAGCGCCAGGCGCTCGAGACCGACACCTGGGTCGACACCAGCACCGAGCTGCTCGAGGACGAGGCGATCCAGGACGCCGTGGGCGCCTTCATCGTCACCGCGATCTTCGACAACGTCGACGTCGAGAGCGAGATCTCGAGCGCGCTGCCGCCTCAAGCCGCGCCGCTCGCGGCGCCGGTAGCCGGCGCCCTGCGCCAGGTGGCCACCAGCGCCACCCAGGAGGTGCTCTCCCGGCCCGCTGCCCAGGGCCTCTGGGAAGACGCGAACCGGACCGCGCACGAGCGCCTGATCGCGCTGCTCGACGACGAGGGCAAGTTCGTCGCGACCACCGGCGGGACGGTGACCTTGGACCTGACCAGCCTCATCAGCGAGGTCGTGGCGACGATCGGCCTGCCCGCGGACATCGTCGACAGGCTTCCGGCGGGGGCCTCCGAGATCAAGCTGATGGAGTCGGACGAGCTCGACCTCGCCCAGAAGGGGGTCAAGCTCCTGCGGACGCTCGCCTACGTTCTCACCGGCCTCGCGCTCGCGCTCTACGCGCTGGCGATCTATCTGGCGCGGACCGCCGGCGCGAGACGCTGCGGGCGGTCGGGTTCTCGTTCATCTTCGTCGGCGTGCTTGCGCTGATCGCCCGGTCGGCGGGGGGCACCGCGGTCACAGACGCGCTCAGCGAAGCCGCCACGGCCGACACGGCGGTGCTCAACACGTGGGAGATCGGGACCTCGCTGCTCAAGGAGACGGGCCAATCGATCGTCATCTACGGCATCGTGCTGGTGCTGGCGGCATGGCTCGCCGGGCCGACGAAGCTCGCGACCTCGATCCGCTACGCCGCTGACGCCGTACCTGCGCCAGCCACGGTACGCCTGGGGGGGCCTGGCCGCGGCCCTGGTCCTGCTGTTCTGGTGGAACCCGGTGGTCGCAACGGACCGGCTGGTCCCGTCGATCCTGCTGATCGCGTTCCTCGCGATCGGGGTCGAGGCGCTGCGGCGCCAGGTCGTGCGCGAGTTCCCGGACCATGTGGCGACCGGCACGCCCGAGGGGATGGCCCATGCGCTCGCCGCGCAGATGGAGGGGTCGCGCGAGGAACGGGTCGCCGCGGCCTCCGAGGAGGAGCGCCCCCCGCCCCCACCGGCAAGCTCAGCGTGAGGACTAGCCGCGATCGTGTCGCGACGCCGACATCGAGGCCTCGATCGCTGCCAAGCGCGAGCTGATGTCGTCCAGCGCCCGCGCGATCGCCGGGTCGAGCGCCTGTTCTTCAGGTTCGTCGCGACCGCGCGCGCCACGAACTTGATCGATCAGCGTGGCGGTGACCGCGGCCGTGACCACCGTCAGGAGCGCGATTCCGTTGAGCATGACGACGGTCGCGATCAGCTTCCCGGCGGTGCTGTCGGGCACCACGTCGCCGTAGCCCACCGTGGTCAGCGTCTGCACCGCCCACCACATGCCTTCCCCGAGGCTGGAATAGCTCTGATCGACAAGCCAGATGGCGACCCCGCCGGCGACGCGTCAGGATCACCGTGACGACGCTGATCACAACCGCTGCCCTGCGGGCGGTGAGCGACCTTTCGGGTCAGGGAGCCACGAAGCGCCCGGAAGACCCGGCCTTGCTCGGGGACCGGTTCGTTCGGGCTCATCGACATCTCGGGTCCAAGGGCGGGTCGCCAGTATCGCGCGCGCCGCGGCGGCAGACGGACGCCTGGCGCCGGTCGGGGGGATGCTGCTGATGTCGAAATGGCGCGTACTCACGGTCCTCGGAGCCGCCCAGTTCCTGATGGTTCTCGACCAAGCGGTCATGAACGTGTCCATCTCGCAGCTGGTCGCGGACTTCGATACGACGGTGACCACGATCCAGGCGGTGATCGCGCTCTACGCCCTGGTCATGGCCACGCTGATGCTCACCGGAGGCAAGCTCGGCGACCTCTGGGGCCGGCGGCGGGCGTTCCAGATCGGACTCGTCATCTATGCGATGGGCTCGGCCCTGACCGCGGCCTCATGGAGCGTGCCCACGCTCACCCTGGGCTGGTCGGTGCTCGAGGGAATCGGGGCGGCCCTGGTGATGCCGGCGCTGGTCGCGCTGGTGGCGGGCAACTTCGAGGGCAAGGACAGGGCGCTGGCCTACGGAGTGCTCGGGGGTGTGGCCGGCGCAGGGATCGCCGTCGGGCCGATCCTGGGCGGGTGGGCGACGACCGAGTTGAGCTGGCGCGTCATCTTCGCCGGCGAGGTCGTGGTTGGGGCGGGGATCCTGCTCGGGTCACGCGCGCTCCGCGACTCCCGCCCGGGAGGGACCGGCGCCGCGGCTGGACTGGGTCGGCTCGGTGCTGATCGCGCTCGGCCTCGGGCTGATGGTCTTCGGCGTCCTTCAGGCGAGCAACTGGGGCTGGCTGCAGCCGCGGAACTCTCCGATCGAGCCCTTCGGGTTCTCGCTCACCCCGTTCGTCATCGCTGCGGGGGCGCTCGCGATCGCGGGCTTCGCAGCGTGGGAGCGGCGTCGCGAGCGGCGAGGCCGAAGACCCGCTTGCTTCACCTCGGCCTGTTCGGCATCCCGGCGCTGCGCGGGGGCGCCGCGATGCTGCTGGCTCAGAACCTGATCCTGATGGGGATCTTCTTCTGCGTCCCCCTCTACCTTCAGGTCGTGCAGGGGTTCGACGCCCTCGAGACCGGGGTGCGGATGCTGCCCGCCTCGGTGGGCCTGTTCGTCGCCGCACTCGCCGGTTCGAGGCTGGCGGCGAGGTTCTCCGCCCGCACGCTTGTGCGGACCGGCCTCACCATCGTCCTGCTCTCGACCCTCATGCTCTTGGCCGTGGTCGAGCCGGAGCTCGACACGGCTTGGTTCCTGGCGGCGATGGCCGTGCTCGGGATCGGGATGGGGCTCTCGGTATCCCAGCTCGGGAACGTGGTCCAGTCGGCGGTGTCCGACGCCGACCGCAGCGAGGCAGGCGGCATCCAGAACACGGCCCATGCAGCTCGGTTCCGCGGTCGGCACGGCCCTGCTCGGCGCCGTCCTCATCACCGGGCTGATCGGTGCGTTCACGGATAACGTCGCGGACGATGAGCGTATTTCGGCGAGCGTCCAGGAGCAGCTCGAGATCAGGCTCGGCGGGGACGTGAGCTTCGTGACCGCCGATGAGGTCCGGCAGGGGGCAGCAGCGCAGCCCGAACTCGTCGAAGAGGAGGTGGACGCCATCGTGGAGAGCTACGAGGACGCGCAGATCAAGGCGTTGAAGACGGCGTTCCTGTTCGCCGCCTTCATCGTGATGGCCTCGTTCTGGCCGACACGAAGACTCCCGGCCGAGCCGCTCGTCGCGCCGGCGTAGATGTTCAGGTCTGTGCCGCCTCTCGGATCGGGTCGTCGGCGGGTTCCGGGGCGTCCCGGTAGGCGTCGTGTCCGAGGTCGGCGAGCCAGCGGCGCATCCACCGGTGCATCTCCTCGGCGCCGACGATCGGCTCGCTCGGCATCGCCCAGTCGGCGGGCGCGAGCGCGAACGGGTGGGACTGCTCGCCCCCCATGCCGCCGTGCGAGCCGACCAGCTCCTCGAAGGCGGCCACCTCGTCGGTGTCCTCCCAGTAGGTGCTGTTGACGACGATGTCGGGGCAGTGCTCGAAGCCGTCGGTGCGGCGCAGGTGGTGCGGCGCGTTGGGGCCGAACGGCGCCAGCGGGTCCTCGCCCTCGATCTCGCCGTCGGCGAGGCGGTGGGAGCCGCGAGGGCCGAGCGCGATCGGCCCGTCCCGCTCGGAGCGGACGAGGGCGAAGCCGATCCCGGGGTGATCCCGCAGGGCGGGCAGCAGCGCGGGGTAGAGCTCCTCGATCCGCTCGCGGCTGACCCGGCCCGGGCTCGCGCGGGAACGAGATCAGCCCCAGGCAGCCCGAGGCCATCACCGACAGCTCGGGCAGCTCCGGTCGTCCTCGGCGGCCGGCTCGCGCTCGCCCTCGCGGTCCTCGCCCAGCACGACCTCGCCGTCGACGCGCTTGCCGCGGGTCACCGCCCGCACGCTTCGGCCGAGCGCGCCCTCCGTGCCGCTCGCCTCGGTCAGCGAGGCGCCGAGGTAGGAGAGGGCCTCGTCGCTGTGGGCGTCCTCCGCCTCGACCTCCGCGCTGGCGCACGCTTCGGAGACGACCTCCTCGAGCGTCTCCCCGTAGCGGTCGAGGAACGTCGCGCCCTGTGACTGCCCGTGGTCGGAGAGGACGACGAGGTGGTACGGCCGGGACGGCGTCCTCGGCGGCGGCGGCGATGCGCGCGATCTGGCGGTCCAGCCGGCGCAGGACGGCCAGGGCGTCGACGCGCTCCACGCCCGAGTGGTGCGCGACCTCGTCGTAGGCGAGGAAGGTCGTGTAGCCGACCGGGCGCCCGGCGTAGAGGTCGCCGATCACCGCGGCGACCTGGAGGTCGCGCTGGATCACCGTGCCCCAGGCGCGAACGAGCGCGTAGGAGAACGAGCGCTTGATCCGCGGGCGGATGTCGCGGCGGCGCTGCTGTGCGGCGAAGTAGAGCTCCTGGGCGATGTCGCCGATCACCAGCGCCAGCGTGCGGGTGACGCTGTACGGGTTCGAGAAGTACGCGTAGTAGTCCTGGCCCAGGCGGCCCGGCCGGCCGCGGTCGAGCACGGTGCTCATCGTCAGCAGCGTGTGGGGCGCGTCGCCGGAGAGGATGTTGGCGCGGCTGGCGCCGTCCTCGTGCAGGAGGCCGCGCCCGTCCGAGTGGCGGCGCTCGATCTCGGCGGCGTCCTTCGGGTGGTTGGTGACGATCGCCCGCCCGTGCTCCTTCTCCCACCAGCGGAACGCGGGCATGTCGTCGTTCGAGCCGTGCAGCAGGCCCGCCTGGCAGGCGCCGGTCTGCGAGGACCAGTCGGTCTCCCAGGGCAGCAGCCGGTGCGACCCTCGCGGATCCAGCGCGCGAGCGTGGGCAGGTGGCCGTCGCGAAGCGCGCGCTGGAACACGCGTGGGCGAGCCCGTCGATCTCGAGGAAGTAGATCGCCGGGCACCGTCGGAGTCCGCGACGCCATCGCGCCGGGCCGCGCGCTTGAGCACGTTGCGGTAGTAGAAGTCGTCGTCGTCGATCGCGAGCAGCGCGGTCGCGAGCGTGTTGACGACGGTGATGCCGATCGCGACCGCGATCCCGGTGCCGAGGTCCTCGACGTGCATCGCCGGCTCGATCTGCGAGACCGCGAGGACGATCGCGCCGTTCAGGACCAGGACGCCGAGGCCGAGGGTGAGGACCGTGAACGGCAGCGCGACGCGGATCAGGAGCGGCCAGACGAGTGCGTTGGCGAGCCCGATCAGCGCCGCGGCGAGGAGCGCGGTTCCCTTGCCCTCGATCGTGAAGCCGGGAAGGATCGCGCTCAGCAGGTGCAAGGCCGCGGCGGCCGTGAGCAGCCAGACGACGACGATCCGGGCGACCGTGCGCAGGCCTCCCGTCCGCGTCTCCTCTGAACGCTCCCCGTGTCGCCATCGCGCCATCGTAGGCTCGCCTCGCAGCGTGGCCGCTTCATCGCCCCATGCGGGTGAAATCACCCACTTGGGGCGATGACCCTTTCCCAGCGCCGCCGTAGCGTCGTGCCATCGAGTTGTCGTCCGCTCATCGAGAGACCCGGGAGGCGCTGGCCGGGATGTCCGGCGGTGAACCCGGAGACGCTGGCGCGGGCACTCGGCGTGCGCGAGCTGGCGTCAGAGCAGTCGCCGCTTCCGGCCACCACGATCGCGCTGGTCAGGATCGCGGCACTGATCGCGCTCGACGCGCCGCCCGCGGCCTACGGCCGGCAGGTGGCGACGGCGCTCGAGGCCGGGGCGAGCGCCGAGGACATCCTGGGGGTTCTTCGCGCGGTGGCCCCGCAGGTGGGAACGGCCCGCGTGGTCGCGGCCGCGCCCGAGCTGATGCTGGCCCTGGGGTTGCCGCTGCCAGGCTCCGGCGACGATGAGCCCTAGCCCGGGTCACACGATCCTGAGGCGCCGATCGTTTCTGCGCGCGGCGGCGATCGGGGGAGGCGCCTACTACATGAGCGAGCGGGAGGACCCGGCGGCGAATCCGCAAGGGGCGGCTTCCGCCACGGGCCCTCCCCGCGCTATCTATTCGGCGTCAGACGCCGGCGCGCTCATCCTCGGCGTAGATCACGAGGCCGTGGACGACCCACAGGCAGACGGCGAACATGGCCAGTGACCACCAGGGGAACGCTCCACCGACCGACAGCAGGGCGCCGATCGCACCGAGCGTGCCGCCGGTGATCCCGACGACCTTCCCGTAGGTCCCGCCGCCCATCAGCGAGAAGCCTCCGGTGAGCTGGATGAGCCCGAGGACGATCAGGACCCAGCCCAGGGTGTTCAGATTGTCGAGGATGTACCTCGTGTCCTCGACAAAGATGTTGGCGTCGTCGAGGGCGCCGAACCCGTAGATGATGTTGAGCGTTCCCAGCATCACCAGCAGGATCGCGGCGAACAGAACGCGGCCTGTGCCTCTCATATAGAGATTCCTTTCGTTCGTTGATGTCCCCGGCTCAGATGCCGAGGATCTGCTTCTTCTTGGCCTCGAAGTCCTCGGCGCTGATCACGCCGTCGTCCCGCAGCTTCGCCAGCTGCTCGAGCTCGGCCGTGTAGTCCGGAGCGGCCGCGGGTGCCGCGGCCGGGGGCGGCGGTGCCTGCTGCTCGTAGGCGGTCTGGTCCTCGGCCGCCCACTTCTGTTGCTGGCGGCGCTGGACTCGCCCGGAAACGCCGGCGAAGACAGCCGTCCGCGCCGCCGTGCCAACCAGTCCCGGTCCTCTGCGCATCAATGGCATCTCAGGTCTCCTTCCGTTAGGCGTTCGCCTGGGCGTACTCGCGGGCGGCCTGGACCACCTCGTGGGGAAGCCGGCCGAAGTCGAAGAGGATCCCGCCGGCGTCGCGCATGGCCTGTGCGACCTCGCGGGCCCAGACGTCCTCCCACACCAGGAGCGCGGCGGACGTGTTCGGCTCGAGCTCCTCGGCGGCCGCCTTCATGTCGTCCTCGTTGAACAGCCCGCTCTCCTCGAACCCGAGGTTCTCGAGGCCGGCGCGCACGTCGGGGTCGAGCTCCAAGAGCTCGAAGGTCACCACGTCGCCGTCCGCGTCCTTGCCGACGAAGGCAACGTCCAACAGGCGAATCGTGCCCTTCTCGACCAGGTCCGCGAGCGCGGGAGCGATCTCACCGCGAAAGCGGTTGCCCGGGAATGCAACGATCAGGTACTCGACCGGACCGATCTCCTCCGTCATCTCTCACCTCAACGCGTCGGACTTCAACTGTCGTGCGAAGCGTTCCGCGCCGCCGTCTCACGCGCATCACCCGGTAGGGGTGAAAGCTGATCGCGACTCGGCTCTTGACGCTCGTCTAGAGCTGACCCGCGAAGAACTCGAGCGCCTTGCGGGTCTTGGTCTGCTGATCGCCCGAGAGGTCAACGCCCCGTTCGGAGAGGAAGACGCGCGACCTGGCGGCGACGTCGAACGTCTCGGAGGGCGGGCACTTCGTGGAGAGCTCCAGGATCCGCGAGCCGTCCGGATACAGCCACAGCTCCGCGACGAGCTTCTGCCGGTAGCCGTCGGGCCTGTACTTGAGCTTGAGCACGAAAACCGGGCCCAGGACCGCGAGGTCGTCGAGCTCGATCCCGTCGGGCGCGTGCTCGGCGAAGAGCGCGCGCTGGGCCTTCGAGAACAACTTGCGCTGCGGCCCGCCCCCGAGCATCGTCTCCCTCACGACGGGCTTCTTGTGGACGTGCTTCAAGGTTCCCGAGCAGACGAAGCCGCCCGGCATCGCGTCGACCTCGACGCCGAAGCCGGGCTCGGCGCGAAGCTCGTCCGGAAGCTCCGCCGGCACGACCGGGCGGAGCTTGACGACCGAATCGTCGCCCTTCACCTGCACTCGGCGCGCGCGCACGACGACGCCGGCCTGGCTGAGGCGAAGGTCCGGGGTGTCGAAGAAGAACACCTGGCGGATCTGGGCGTCGAGGGGGTCGATCCCGAGGCTTCCGACCGCCGATCGGTAGCCACCTCCTCCCGGCTCCTCGGGCACGGTGAGCTTCAACTCGACGGTGTCGGCACCCTTGATCAGGCCGAGCAGCTCGGTGAGCTCGGCATCGGTGAGCGCCGGCCGGGACTCCGCGCCGCCGCGCCCCGGCGCGGCCGCGTTCGTCCCGGCGGCCACTAGCTCAGGGCCTTCTGCTTGAGCCGGTCGAACTCCGCCTGGTCGATCGCGCCGCTGTCGAGCAGCTCCTTCGCCTTGGCGATCTCGCCGGCGGAGCCGCCCGCGACCTCACGGATGTGCGCCTCGTACTGAGTCTGCGCCTCGACGAGCTGCTTGGCGCTGCGCTCGGCCATGCCCTTGCCGTTCGCGATCAGGTAGATGAGGACGCCCAGGAACGGGACCGCGATGATCAGCAGGGTCCACCCGGCCTTGTACCAGCCGGATACGTCGTGCCGGCGGAAGAGGTCGCTCAGGATCGAGATCACGGTCCAGATCCAGATCACCCACGCGAAGAAGATGATCATCGTCCACAGCAACTCCAGGAACGGAAGGTCGGCCTCTGCGATCAGCACTCGTGACTCCCTTGTCTCGTCGGTCGCCCCGGAGGGTTTCGCGATGTCGCCTGACGCGCATCACCCGGTAGGGGTGAAAGCTATCCCGCTAGAGCACCGCCTTCAGGATCACGAGGGACGCCCCCAGCAAGGTGAACGCCAGGCCGATCAGCAGGCTGCGGCGAATCGAGAACCCCGCGAGGCGGTTGGCGACCACTGCGTAGGAGCCCAGCAGGCCAACGCCCGTCCAGATCGCGGCGTCGAACGCGGTCTGCAGCTCGATCACGTCGAGCGCCGCGAGCACGAAGAATCCCACCGGGAGCAGCGCGGTCATGAAGCCGATCGCGATGTTCCGGAACTCGACGTCCCGCTCCGACTTCGTCAGATGCCGGCGGGCCCTGATCGTCGCCCCGATGTAGTCCGCGTAGAGCTCGGCGAGCGCGGTGATCGTCGCCGCGCCGATGATCGTCCCGATCGCCTGCCGCGTGGTGATCGTCGTGTCGGCCTCGACGATCATCACCGCCAGGACGACGATCAGGCCATAGATCGCGTGCGCCGCCCGCTCGCCGCGGATCTCATCGTCCACGCGGCGACTCTAGCGCCGACCGCGGCCAGGGCTACGGATCGTCGTCGAGGATCTTCCCGAGGCCGCTCCCGTCGCCGATCGTGGCCCGGAGCGGGTTCTCGAGCCCGACGGTGAACGTCTCCGTCGGCTCGTCGAGGCTGTTCCCGACCGTGGTGACGAACACGTACGCACAACATGCTCACGCTCAGAATCGCCGGCCGGCCGGATGTGACGGCTCACTACCGAAGTCACGACGACCACTGTGACTAGACGTTGGTCTGAGCTTCGGCAGAGGGGATGCGAGACACGCCTTTGATCGAAGCGCGGTGGGGATTCCGTCAGCGCCGCCGCTGGACGGTTCGTATGGTCATTGCCCTCGGCGGGTGCCTCGCGCTCGCAACCGGCCTGTCCCAAGGCGTGGCGGGCGAGGTCCAGGGGACGCTCATCGGCAAGGCAAAGCTGGACGGCAATGGGTCATGTGCGCAGGGAAGAGCAGACGTCACGTGTTTCGGCGTATCTGTCGCGCGACGGTGAGCCGCATTGGGCTCGTTCTGGTTTTCTTGGTCCTCATGGGCTTGCCGTCTCGAGCGGAGGCCGCGTGCGAACCCGGGCATCCTTCGGCCGCTGGTACGAAGCGAGACGGATCTGCGTTTTCGTCATGCGACGACGGCAGTCCGACCTTAGTCCGGTTGCCAGCGTGGGAATGAGTCCATATTAAGTCCACGGATCACGACCAGCACGGTCACTGGTCGGTCCCCGGCACGATGAAACCCCCGCGTTAGCAGGGGTTCCACGATGCGGCTGAGAGGAGTCGAACCTCCACGGACCTTGCGGTCCACAAGGCCCTCAACCTTGCGCGTCTACCAGTTCCGCCACAGCCGCTTGGCCGGGGGATTGTAGTGAGGCGGAGGGCGGTTGCATCCGTCCGCAGGGAGGGCTACTCTTACGAACATGTGTTCCCGTCAATCGCCCCGACGCCTCTAGGAGCTGAGCCCAGATGGACCTGACCAAGCGCCAGAAGGAGATCTTCGACTACATCCGCAAGTACGCGGCGAAGACGGGCTACCCGCCGACGGTGCGCGAGATCGGGAAGGCCGTCGGCCTCCATTCCTCCTCGACCGTGCACGCGCACCTCGCGAACCTCGAGAAGATCGGCCTGCTGCGGCGCGACCCGACCAAGCCCCGGGCGATCGAGCTGCTCGTCGACAAGGCCAAGCAGGCGCTCCGCGGCCCGGGGCTGCCGGTGGTCGGAGAGGTGGCCGCCGGCGAGCCCGTCCTCGCCGAGGAGAACATCGAGGAGTACCTCGAGCTGCCCGGCGTGATCGGGGGCGAGGACGGCGACTACATCCTGCGGGTCAAGGGCGACTCGATGAAGGACGCCGGCATCCTCGAGGGCGACTACGTGGTCGTGAAGCAGACCGAGGAAGCCGCCAACGGCGAGATCGTCGTTGCGCTCCTCGAGCACGAGGCGACCGTCAAGCGCTTCTTCCGCGAGAAGGACCGGATCCGGCTCCAGCCCGAAAACCCGGCCTACAAGCCGATCCGCACGAAGAACGCCCAGCTGCTCGGCAAGGTCGTCGGGGTTTTCCGGAGCGTCTGATGACCCAGACGGCGACAACTCCGGCCCGCGCGCATCCCGCGCGCGAGCGCCGACCGTTCTCGCGGCGGCAGGCGGGACGAGGGCGTGAGCCGGGCCGCGCGACGCTCGACGACCGGATCACCGCGCTCTGGACACAGCTCGTCGAGACCGGCATCGCCGAGTGCCCCGTATGCGCCAGCGAGATGTCCGCTGCCCGCCCCTGTGGCAGCTGCGGCTCCGAGTTGGCCTGATCGTTCGCCTACAAAATGTAGGCCAACTCGCCTACTTTTTGTAGGCAAGCTAGCCTGCGAAGGATGACCGGTCCGAACCCGTTCCGATTCTCAGGGCCCCTTGCCCCCGAGGAGATGATCGACCGCGATCCTGAGGCGGATTCCCTGCTCCAACTGGCACAGGGGCGCCATTCATTCCGCCTGGTGGGACCCCGACGCTACGGCAAGACGACGTTGTTGCGTCGCGTGCTCGATGCGTCCGAAAGCCAGGGCATGGCCACCGTGCTCGTCGACCTGCAGGACGTTCTGAGCGTTGCGGAGATCGTGGTCAGGATCGAGCGGGCCTACAACAGAAGGCTGAAGGGAGCCGTTCGCCGTCATGTGGACGCGCTGCTCAAGAGCTGGAACATTGGCGTCTCGCTCGGAGCCGGTGGGTTCACCGCGACAATGCAGCGTAGTCCCGGCACCGACGCGGAAGCCGTCCTCCTGCGGATTCTGGAGCTGCCCGCCGAGCTCTTCGATGCCAAGGGGGTCACGAGCCTCATCGTCTTCGACGAGATCCAGGACGTGCTCGCCGTGCCGGGTGCCGACGGGAAGATCCGCAGCGTGATCCAGCACCAGGGCGACGCAGCGACCTACGCGTTCGCGGGCTCGGCACCGGGGGTGATGGCACAGCTCTTTGCCGATCCGAAGCGGCCGCTGCTCGACCAGGCGGTTCCGAAGGATCTGGCGCCGCTCCCGCTCGATGAGGCCAGCGCATATGTCACGAGCCGATTCGAGGCCACTGGTCGCGACGTCGGCAGAGCCCTCGACCCGATGATCGAGTTCGCGCGCGGGCATCCGCAGCGCACCATGATGCTCGCGCACTACCTCTGGGAGGCGACACCGGCGGGAAGTTCGGCGTCCGAGGAGAGCTGGCTCGAAGCTCGCGACCTGGCCCTCCGCGACTCGGCAGGCCTCATGCGGGCCATCTGGACCGCACTGCCAGCGAACGAGCGGAGGGTGGTGCGCGGGCTCGCGGTTCTGGACTCGCCGATTCACGCTGCCGAATCTGCAGCCGCGGTGGGGATCAACCGGTCGAGCATCACCCGGGCCGTAGACGGCCTACGAGACAACGCCGACGTCATCGTCGATAAGGAAGGAAAGCTGCGGATCACGGATCCGCTGTTCGAGCGCTGGCTTGCCGAGCAGGGCCTGACGCCGGCCACGGGCGCTGACGAGGAGCCGGCCGACGCCTGAGCCGCAGGCTATGTCGGACTCAATAATGGCGAGCTGCATAATCGCTCGCCGTCTTGAACCGCGCCGTAGAATCGGTGGCGCAGGCTACGCAGTCGCGGGAGGTGACTCTCGAGGAAAGTCCGGACACCGAAGGGCAAGGACGGTCGGTAACGCCGACCCGGGGAAACCCGCGGGAAAGTGGAACAGAGACAGACCGCCGATGGCGGGCCCTCACGTGAGGTCCGCACAGGCAAGGGTGAAACGGTGCGGTAAGAGCGCACCAGCGTCGCGGTGACGCGGCGGCTGGCCAAACCCCGTCCGGTGCAAGCCCAAGCAGGATCGATGACCCGGCCCGGCGAGATCCAGGTGGGGCGCACAGATAGATGACTGCGCACGACAGAATCCGGCTTACAGGCCTGCTAAGGGAAAGCCCCGCTTAGGCGGGGTTTTCCTATGGGACCAGTTGCCAGGGACTCGTCATATCTGCTCGACGGACCTACTCCGGCGATCTCTATGGAACCGCTCGGCGCGGGCGCCCGGCTCTCGCCCGAAGGCCTGCCGGCAGCGCTTTCGCACCGCGATCGGGACGCTAGCAGCGGTGCTCGACGGATCGCGATCTCAGGCGGCGCCGAGCCCCGCAGTTTCCGCGATCTTCGCGGCGGCGGAGTCGAGCTCCTCGGCCGCCACGTGCGCGTAGCGGTGCACGGTCGAGAGGTCGGCGTGGCCGAGGTACTCGGCGACCAGGCGGGTGTCGCCGGTCGCGTGGCGAAGCCAGGTCGCCGCGGTGTGGCGAAGGGTGTGCGCCGTGACGCGCTTTTCGAGACCCGCCCGGGCCACCGCGCGACGGATGATGCCGGCGAGGATCGTCGGCTGCAGGCGCCCGCCGCGGAGTCCGCAGAACACCGGCGCCTCGCCGTCCGCTTGCCGCTCCGCCCGAACGCGGGTGAGTTCGACGGCGAGCGCACGCACCAGCGGCTGTCGTCGAGGCCGTCCGCCCTTTCCGGCTCGCACCAGGAGCGATGGCCGCGTGCCCTCTAGGTCGAGGTCGCCCCAGTTGAGCGCGGTCAGCTCGCTGCGGCGCAGCCCGGTGACGACCAGCGTAAGTAGAACGAGGCGGTCGCGCTCTGCGAGCCCAGGTAGCGCACGGAGAGGCGACGCCGCCGCCACGAGCAGGCGCTCGAACTCTGCGGGGCGAGCCAGTCGGCGACCGGTGTTGGCTTCGGCGGCGCATCCAGGTCCAGGAATGGATCCGGCGTACCGGCCCGCGAGGAGAGCCAGCGGAAGAATCGGCGCAGCAGCGTGAAGCGGCGGTAGTAGGTCGCCGCGGCCGGGCGGGCGCGACGCCGGTAGTCGTCGAGGTAGGAGACGATCGTCTCTTCGCGCAACCGGTCCTCCCGGATGCCCTCTCGCCCGAGCCACCCTATGAGGTCATCTAGCGCCGTTCGGTAGGCAGTGACGGTGCTCGCACTGCGCCCTGAGCCGCGCAGCCGGCGAAGCCACTCGTCCCGCGCCTCAGCGAGGTCTAGGCCGACTGAGCGCTCCGGCAGCTCGATGCCAAGGCCGAGCAGACAGCTCGCGATGATCGCAAACGGCGAGCGCTGGTCGTTCTGGTTGCGAGCTTGCCGCAGCGCCTCATGGAGACAGACGAATGAGGCGTCATCCACGCCGCGCGAACTCGCCGCGGCGATTCGCGGATCGCGAGCATGCTCAGCCGCCACGTTCACGAGCTGAAGCTGTCCTCGCGCCGCCGTCATGCCAGCGTCTCCAGCTCGAGGACAGAGCACCCGCTGCTGCGCATTCGTCGCGGTCACTGCGCGCTCCACCGCCCGCTGGACCGGGCCGGCGGGAACCACGTAGAGGACGTGGTCCAGATGCCGAGCCCGACGCCATGCCCGGACGATGTGCTCCAGGCGCCGCGGTGCCTTCGGCGTCAGCTCGACCTCGATCGCGATCGGTGAGCCGTTGTCAGTGACGAGGAGGTCGGGCCGGTGCAGCATCGGCCGTCCGCCGGGCAGCTCGCCGACCACCGCGCTTCCAATCGGCTTGCCTGCCGCAAGCTCCTCGAAGCGAAGCTCGCGCTCGGAGATCACCGAGCCCAGGCCCCACCGATCCTCGGCCCAAAGGGCGACGTCGGCGCGCGAGAGCCAGTGGTCGACCTGGCCGGGCCCGATCTTCGCCGCCGGCAGCCCGAGCCGCGTGAGGGATCCCCGCATCGGTCGCCCGCAGCAATGTCGGATCGCCGGGCAGCGTCGCCACACGCTCGAGCAACCCCGCGTCGACCAGCGCCGGGACGAGCCCGTAACCGACCGAGCGACCCATCGCCCACCGCCGCCGCACATGGCCGAGCTCGATCGCTCCCATCCGCGCGATCCACGCAACGACCTCGCGCTCCCGTGACTGCCGGCCGTTTCTTCCCATACCCCCTTGTCGGAGCAGATCGCCGTTTGTATGGACCCGCCGCCCGCTCCCGCCGTCGTCATTGCCCTGATCGCGACCTGTCTCCATACCTCCTAGTCGCGCCAGCCTCCGTTTTGTCCCAGATTTCCTTGCCCTTCCCCTCCTAGTTCACTTCTCACTCTTCATCCCAGACCCGAATCGCCTTCCTTCCGTCCCTTCACCGACTCCTCTTCCCCGCCGCTGCCGACCCCATCCACATACATCGTGTGGGGGTGGGGTCGGCAGCGGCGGGGGCGCGCGCGCTCAGTCGCTGAGCCGAATGTGCAAGGACAGGCCGTCCGGCAGTGCGTCCGGCGCCGAGTCCGGAGCCGGAGATTGCGAGCTCCGAGTGAGGCTCGGCATTTAAAGCCTTAGGCCCTAACGGCCGAGAACATGTCCGTGAGCATCGGAACAGTTGCGGGGCAACGCGCCGGCAGCCCAGCGTCGCCGATCTCCAACGTCCTCCGTGCGGCTCTTGTGGCTGCGGGCGCCCTCGCCTTCCTCGTCCTTTCGCCGCCCGACCGCGCGGCCGCCACTGCGCTGCCGAGCACGATCTCGAGCAACATGACGCTGACAGCTGCCGGCAGCCCCTACACCGGCGGCAACGTGATGATCTGCGATCGACCACGCGATCGTGCGTTACGCAAACTACGGGGTGTCGGTCACCGGCCCGGCGAGCCCCTCGATCACGAACTCGACCCTGACGATGAACGCCTGGCACGGGCTCTCGATCGAGGGCGGTAGCGCGACGGTCACTGGCAACATTGCGAGCGACAACGGGATGAGCGGCATCCACTTCCGCGGCAGCGGCAACCCGGAGATCGCTGGCAACACCGCTCGCGACACCCGCGACGCTGCCGACCGCCTGACCGCGATCTCAGACGGGACGACGACCCTGCGCTCGTTCGGCTACGACGACGCCGGGCGTCTCGTCGAGGCGACCGATGCCCAGGCGAAGACGATCGAGATCGGCTACGACGACGACGACCGCGTGGTCTCGATCGACGACGGCCGCGGCCAGACCGCGTCCCGTACCTTCGACTCGCGCGGCAACCTGACCCAGCAGGTCGACGGTCGCGGGACGATCTTCTACGTCTATGACGAGCTCAACCGGATGACGCAGCTGACCGATCCGCAGAGCGAAGAGATCGGGTTCGACTACGACCCGGAGGGCAACCTGGTCGAGACGACCCTGCCGAACGGGGTCGTCACCACCAACATTTTCGACGGCACCGCCGGATGACGTCCACAGCTCGGAGCGCCTCGGCACCGTCCTTCAGTCCTTCGACTACGTCTACGACCCCGCCGGCAATCGGCTCTCGTCGATCGATCGGAACTCCGACGAGACGACCTACGAATACGACGCGCTCAACCGCCTGGTCGAGTTCGACCTGCCAGGCGACCCCCCGGTCGGCTATGGCTACGACCCCGCCGGGAACCGCACGGAATCCGATGGCGTCACACACAGCTTCAACGCCCTGAACGAGCTGACTGGCTCGTCGGACGGCACAAGCTACGAGTACGACGAGGCGGGCCGGTTGGTCGAGCGGTCGAGCGGAGCACAGATCACGACCTACTCGTGGGACGCCTTGGACCAGCTGCTCGAGGTAGACGATGGGAGTCCATCGACTACAGCTACGACGCACTCGGCCGACGCTCGGAGCGGACCGACGCATCCGGAACTGAGACAGCGCACTATCCGGATTTGAGCGACCGGACGAGCTTCGATACGAACACCAGCGGCGTCGTGCGCAGCTTCCTGCAGGGACCGCATGGCCTCGTCGAACAACACTCGTCGCAGACGGAGTTCCCGCTCGCGGACGCCCATGGAGACATCGCTACGCTCGCCGATCCTGCGGGGGGCGCGGGATCGCGGCAGTCCTATGATCCTTGGGGCGAGCAGCTTTCCGGTCCCGCGCTTGTGATGGGGTGGCTCGGCTCGCAGCAGCGGAGAAGCGATGCTGCGGCCCAACTGGTTCAGATGGGAGTACGAAGCTACTCGCCGGACTTGGGACGGTTTGGAACTGAGGATCCATTGCTCGGTCGATGGGGCGCTGGCCAGTCCACCAATCGCTTCGCCTATTCGCTCAATAGTCCCGTCACGAGCTATGACCTGAACGGCTTGCTCCCGATCATCGGGGATACCTGCTTGCTTGGGATGATCGATTGCGGCGAGATGGACCCCTGTGATGCGCCATTAGCGGGTCCGATGCTGGGTCTATGCCTGTTGAGCGACGGGCAGGAGGAGGGGCTGCAAGCAGCGACCGAGGGGTTTCAGCGTGCGCTCGGGGACTTCTGGAAGGCGGTCGATTCGTACGTCGCTTCCTGCGGCGTGAGCGCTCTCGCTGGCGTCGCCGCCGCGGCCGTCACGAGCGGAGCCTCGTTGGCTATCGCTGGTTTCGCGTGCGCGCAGGGCTCGGCCGTCGAAGCGTGTCAGAAGTTCTGGGGGGCCACCGCCTGCGACGTTGCCGACTTCGCTGGTTATGCGAACGACGCCGGCAAGGTGTTCACCGACATTGTGGACGACCCGCTGGGGTCAGTCATGGACGACATCATCGATGGAGTGTTCTAGGAGGTTGGACGGACCGTGGATTTGAATCGGCCACCATTCATAGGGAAGCGTCGAGGGACCTCGACTTGGGCTGTCGCTTTCGCCGTCATCAGCCTGCCGCTCGTCATCGGCATCGCCCTTGAGGGGTACTGGTACGTCGCCGTCGGTTTGTCGCTCTTGTTTGTCGCCCCGTTCTACCTCCTGTATCTCGAATATAAGACCTATCCGAAGCACTCAGAACGGGACGACAACGAGTGATCATTGTGCCGCCCTGCAGGAATCCGAGCGAGTAGGTGACCGCGGCGGGGGCCTTCTTCCGCAACCGCCTCAGCTGGACTCCCGGGCTGGCCCGCGCGTGGATCACCCGTCAGCGCCGGAGTCCCTGAGGAGTGGCAACGTGGCTCGGGTAGCGGCTCCTGGCGTTGCTAGCGCCGGTCAAAGAAGCCGAGCGCACACGTACGGACAGCGCCCGTGGGGCGATCGGCCCTGGGACCTGCGGAAGTTGGGGAATGACGTCACGATTCGGAGGTCGGGAACTGCAGCCGCTTCACCGCCCCGCGCAACTCGTGCGCCGTGACGCGCGTGTAGCGCTGGGTGGAGTCGAGATGCTTGTGGCCGAGCAGCTCCTGGATCTGGCGTAGGTTGGCGCCCGCTCGCAGAAGCTCTGACGCGAACACGTGCCGCAGGGTGTGCGGCGTTACCCGCTTTCGATCCGTTACGCCTGCCGTCCGCGCGTAGCGGAGGAAGGTCTGGGTCATGATCGTTTGCGAGAGGCGCCGTCCCTGAACCCCCCGAAACAGCGGGCCATCGGGCCCGGGGTTCGCCGCTGAGTGTGCGAGGAGCAGCGGCACCAGTCCGGGATGGATCGGAACGACCCGCGCGCGGCCGCCCTTGGCGTGTCGCACCCGAAGTAGGCGCCGCTCGAGGTCGACGTCCTCCCAGTCGAGCCCGAGCAGCTCCGAGCGCCGCAGGCCGGCGTAGGCGAACAGGGCGAGCAGCAGCCGGTCGCGCTCGCGCTTGCCGTCGTGGCGGCGCTCCCAGACGTCGTCTCGGTCGACCGCGCCAAGCAGCCGGTCAAGCTCGCGCCGATCGAGCACGTCGGGCAGGGCCTCGCGCTTCTTCGGCGTCCGGAGCCGATCGGCGGGATTGCGGTCGATCGCCTCGTTCTCGGCCAGGAACCGGAAGAAGCCCTTCAGCGCGGCGACCGTGCGCGCCTGGCTTGACGGCGCCGGCCGGTGCTCGGCCTCGGCCGCGAGGAATTGCCGCAGCTCCACGAGCCGGACCTGTGGCCACGATTCCACCCCTGCGGCTTGCACGAAGCTGCAGCAGGCGCGAACGTCGCGCGCGTAGGCCTGGCAGGTGAGCGGCGCCAGGCGCCGCTCGACCCGGCAGTGGTGGACGAAATCGTCGAGCTCTTCGATCACGGGAACCTCGCTTCGGACAGGCCGGAGGCTCCCGTCGGCGCAGATATGACGAGTGTCCGGCTTACAGGCCTGCTTCAGAGAGGGCCCCGGCAACGGGGCCCTCTCCATTTTCTGGGGAACGGCAACCGGCGCGTGATGGTTCCAGGCGCACTACGGTGCGCCGATCGAGTTTCGGGGGAAGCGCACCTCAGCGCCGTGTTCGTCGTGGCGTTTGCATCGCGCGACGGCTGCCGTCGCGCTCGTCGTGGCGGCGACGACCCTGCAGGGCGCCGACGCGGCCGCGCCCGAGGCCGGGGAGTGCCCGGACCGAAGCTTTGGCGCCCGTGATCTGGAGGCCGGCGATTGCGGCGACGACGTCAGGACCCTGAACTGGATCCTGCGCTCGAAGCGCTACGCCAAGCGGGTTCGTATCGGCCAGGTCTTTCGCCCGAGGACGGAGACCGCCGTGCGCCAGTTCGAGCGCCGCGAGGACATCGCCGTGAATGGGGCTGTCGGACGCTCGACGCGGCGGCGGTTGGTGCGCTCGCTACCGAAGCAACGCGTCAGCTACTACGACGGCGCGCGGGGCGCGTGCGGCGACGCGCTCGACACGATGGGCGTGGCGCACCGCACCCTGCCGTGCGGGACCAAGGTCGCAATCGGCTACAAGGGCCGCTGGGTGCGGGTGCGGGTGGTCGACCGCGGGCCTAAGGTGTGGACCGGGCGGGACTGGGACGTGACTGAGACAGCAGCACGCGAGCTCCGGATACTCACGATCGGCGTGGTCAACGCGCGCTACGCGATCGCCAAGCGCGGCACGGAGCCGGCGATCGGCGATCGCGCAGTGGGATGGCGGTCCGAGACGGGCGCTAAGCGTGCTGGCCCGTCCAGTTGTAGCGCTCGCTGCACTGAATGAAGCCGCAGGTCTTGAACCAGCCGTTGAAGCTCACCTGATCGCTCTGGAGCTCGACCCGGAACTTGCCCTTCGAGCCGTCGCCGTTGGTGTCCTTGAAGCGGCCCGACCAGACCGTCCGGTGCTCCGAGAGATCACCCCAGATGTCGCCGATCTTGCGGCCGTTGTCCTTATAGATGCCCTCGACCCTGCCGCCGTCCTTCTCGAGTTTGAGCTTGGGCGTGCCGAACTTGTGGACTGTGTTCCACACCCCAGACCAGTTGTCGGCGGATGCCGCCGGCGCGGCGACCGCGCCGGTCGTCAGAAGAACGCCAACCGCCAACGCGAAACGCTTCCGGCCCCTGAGCGGCCTTCGACTCGTCATCTCTCCCCCTCCTAGGTGAGTGTTCGCCACGGAGGATACGCCCACCAGCGGCGCATGTGGCAGTTGTCGCGAGCGGATGCCGGCGGCGCGGACCCCAGGCACGAAAACGTTTGCTAGTAGCGATCGTTTCTTTCCTAGCGTTTGCTCATCAAACGCACATTTTCGTCTGACGTTCTGCTAGTCTGCCGCGACTTCTGCTGAATCCCCGCCACATACCGCGGGGAGCGGGGGACCCAATGGACCTAGGTCCCGGGGCGAATCGCCAGGCATCAGCCGCGTAGCGCCAGTTTCCGGCGCGAGCCCGACAGCTAACCCCGCAAGCGTCGAGAAACCATGGAAGACACTTTCACGCCCGACCGGGCACGAGCCGAATACCGAAGGCAGCGCGCCGAGCGTCCCGCTCCGCGTCCCGACCGCTATGCCCTCTGGGCCGTGATCATGGCCGTGGTCGCGATGATCGCGGGCGTCGCCACCGCCGATGCCTCCAACGGCGGCATCGGCTCCGGTGCGGGCGGCGGTGGCGACCGGAGCGCCGGCGACGGTGCCGGCCGCTACGGCGACATCTGGCAGGACTACTCGAAGCGCAACAAGCGCTGGGCGCGTCGCACGAGCGAGTGCGAGTCCGGCGGCGACCCCGACGCGATCGGCGGCGGCGGCATGTACCGCGGCGCCTTCCAGTTCATGCGCTCCACCTGGCGCCACTCGCCGAAGAGCCCGGGCGGCGACCCGATCGATTACGCCTGGAAGACCCAGGCGGTGGTTGCGGTTGCGCTGAAGAAGCGCGACGGCGCCGGCCACTGGCCGGTCTGCGGCTAGCTCTCCGCTGACTCGAAGAACGCGCCCACGGCCTCGACGCCCTGCCGCTGCGTTTCGCCGCCACCGAGTCCGCCCAGGGGGCCGGTGCCGCGCATCATCATCAGCTTGACCTTGGCGCCGTCCGTGGTCTGGATCTTCAGTGTCACAGCGGCGCGGTCCATCACCGCGGCGCCCAGCTCGGGCCAGCCGCCGCCGGCGCCGTCGGCGGACGCCCGCGAGAGGTTCTGCGGAGTGACCGAGACCGGCTCGCCGTCGCGCTCGAACTTCCTGGTGAGTCCCTGCACGATGAGGCGCCGGTCGCTCGCGGCGAGCGCGACCATCCGGCCCTTGAACAGCCCCACCTGCGTCGCGACGCAGACTCCGCGCAGCTCCTCGCCGGCGTCGAGCAACGGCGCGACCGCCGCCTGAAGCTTCTCCTCGAGCTCCGCCATCGGGACCGACCCTAACGAGCGAGCCCGCCGCGAGGGGGGAATCGCGACGGGCTCTTTGCTCAATCCCGGGTGTTTGTCTCAGGGAGGTCCCGGGGTCCGTCCCTCGTCCGGCGGCGGCTGCTCAGGCCACCTGCGGAAGGATCGAGGGGTCGGTTTGGTCCTGCGGAAGGGCTGCTGCGTTCGAGATCAGGCTCTGGAACTCGCTCAACGCCGTGTGCGCGACCGCCTCGAGCAGCTGCTCGTCGGTCCAGCCGGCCTCGCGGGCCTCCTCGCCGAGATGCGCGGAAGGCCGGCCGTCGGTGGCGAGGACCGCCTCGAGAAACGTGAGGAGCGCGGCCTCCTTCTCGTCGGCGGAGCGGAACGCGCGGGCGCGCGAGACCTCGTCGAGGCCCAGCCCGGCGGCGCGGGCAGTGCCGGCATGCTGGGCGATCGAGTACGGGTCACCTCGGCGCTCGGCGACCGCGAGCGCGATGCGCTCGCGCGTTGGGAGCGGGAGGGAACCGCCGCGCAGCTCGTGGCGCATCCGGGCGTACGCGCGGAGCGCGGCCGGGGCGCCGGCGAGGACGCCGATGAACTTCGTCACCTCGCCCGTCCGGGAGACGCCCTCGAGGATCTTCACGCTGCCCTCGGGCGCGGTCAGGACGTCGTGGACGTCGAAGCGGCTGTAGTCGGTCTTGATGGTCATCGCCTCGCACCTCCGGTGGCGCGGGTTCGCCCGCTTTAGCCACCGTTTATCGTTGCGTTACTTCACATTTAGCCGGTTACTTACCGGAAGTAAGTTATAGCGCATCCTGTCGCGAAACGGCGGTCCGCGTTTATGGTTCGGCGCCATCCCGAGAACCGAGAGCGGAGGACCCCGATGGCCGATTCGAACAGCGAGCGCGCGCAGTCCGCGGAGGACGTCAAGAAGATCGTCGAGAAGCACGACCTGCGCTTCATCCGCCTCTGGTTCACCGACGTCCTCGGGCAGCTCAAGAGCTTTTCGATCAACTCCTCGGAGCTCGACGACGCGTTCGAGGGCGGGATGGGGTTCGACGGCTCGTCGATCACCGGGTTCAACCCGATCGAGGAGTCGGACATGATCGCGATGCCGGACCCGAGCACGTTCGCGATCCTGCCGTGGCGGCCCGAGGAGAAGGGGGTGGGGCGGATGTTCTGCGACGTCCAGGTCCCGGGCGGCGAGCCCTACGAGGGCGATCCGCGCTGGATCATGCGCCGCGCGTTGAAGCGGGCCGAGGACATGGGCTTCGACACGTACAACATCGGTCCCGAGCTGGAGTACTTCTACTTTCGCTCCGACAAGCCCGAGGACGGCGTCCCGGAGGTCCTCGACGAGGGGGGCTATTTCGACCTGACGACGCTCGACGCCGGCTCCGACGTTCGCCGCGAGACGGTGCTCGCGCTGGAGCAGCTCGGGATCCACGTCGAATACACGCACCACGAGGTCGGTCCCTCGCAGCACGAGGTCGACATGCGCTTCAAGAACGCGCTCGAGATGTCGGACGACTGCATGACGTACCGCATCGTGGTCAAGGAGTACGCGATGAAGTACGGCTGGCACGCGACCTTCATGCCGAAGCCGCTGTTCGGCGAGAACGGGTCCGGCATGCACGTCCACCAGTCGCTTTCGAAGGACGGCAGGAACGCGTTCTACGACGCCGACGACCAGTACTTCCTCTCGGACACGGCGAAGGCGTTCATCGCCGGGCAGCTGCGCCACGCGCGCGAGATCTCGCCGCTGTTCGCGCAGTGGGTCAACTCCTACAAGCGCCTGGTCCCCGGCTTCGAGGCGCCCGTGTACCTCGCGTGGTCGCGGCGCAACCGCTCGGCCCTGATCCGGGTCCCGCTGTATCACCCGGGCAAGGAGCAGGCGACGCGCGCGGAGCTGCGCTGCCCGGACCCGGCGTCGAACCCGTACCTGTGCTTCGCCGGGATGCTCCACGCGGGCCTGGAGGGGATCGAGAAGGGCTACGAGCTACCCGAGCCGATGGAGCAGAACCTCTACCACCTGACGCCCGAGGAGCGGGCGCAGCGAGGGATCGACCAGCTCCCGGAGACGCTGGGCGAGGCGATCGAGATCGCCGCTGAGTCGGAGCTGGTCCTGCGGGCGCTGGGCGAGCACACCTTCAACCGCTTCATCGAGGTCAAGCGCCAGGAGTGGGAGGAGTACCGCGTGCAGGTCACCCCCTGGGAGATCGAGCGCTTCCTGCCGGTGCTCTAGAGCCGGCGCAGCGCTTCCGGCCGGCGCGTCGTCTCCCTGCCGCTCTTGTCGCTGCGGACCACGTAGCGCGGGTCGTCTTTGGACGCCGCGACGACCTGGCCGTTGAACTCCGTCCGGGCGGTGAGCCGGCTCCGGACACGTCCCGCCACCTTCCGGCCTCGGAAATTCCACTCGACGCGGTCACCACGCTTGAAGCGTTCAGCCATGTGCGCTCCTGTTCTCGGGGACAACGCTGAGAGCAACCCCGCTTCGGGGCGCGGTGCCCCGGTGTCATCATCGGCGCGTGCCGACGCTCCACGTCCTCCGTGTCTTCACCGCCGCCGACGGCGCGCACGGGAACCCCCTCGGCGTGTTCCTGGACGGCGGCGAGGTCCCGGCGGAGCGCCGCCAGGCCGTCGCGCATGAGCTCGGGTTTGCGGAGACCGTGTTCGTCGACGACGCCGAACGCGGCGAGGTGCGCATCTTCGCCCCCGGCATGGAGATGCCGTTCGCAGGGCATCCAACGGTTGGGACCGCGTGGCTCCTGCGTGAGGAGCGCGCCGAGGTGGCCGCGCTACGGCCGCCCGCCGGGGAGGTCCCCGTCCGCCACGAGGCCGAGTTGACCTGGATCGGCGCCAAGCCCGAGTGGTCGCCCCCGTTCGAGTACGTGGAGCTGGGGTCGCCCACCGAGGTTGACGCGCTCAGTCCATCGCCGAGCCTGGAGTTCTGCTGGGCCTGGGAGGATGAGGACGCGGGTCGCGTACGCGCCCGGTCCTTCGTCCCGGATGCCGGGATCGCCGAGGATGAGGCAACGGGTTCCGCGGTGCTGGCACTCGGCGGCCGGCTCGGCCGAGCGATCCAGGTTCGCCAGGGCCGGGGATCCGAGCTGTTCGCCCGCCCGCTCGAGGACGGGTTCGCCGAGGTCGGCGGTCGAGTGGTCCTCGACGACGCGCGCGACTACAGCGTCGAGAGCAGGTAGGCGAGCGCGAAGCCGAGCGTCGTGAGGAGGCCCGCCTCGTTGCCGGCCTCGTTGAGCGAGGTGGGAATCATCTCGTCGGCCAGCAGCATCAGGACCCCGCCGGCCGCAAACGCCTGCAGCAAGCCGATCACCTCGCCCGAGGCATCGTCGAGCAGGCCGAACCCCAGCGCCGAGGCGAGCGTGCAGGCCGCGACCACGCCAAGCCAGGGCGCCAGCACCCGGCCCAGAGACCGGTGCGGCCTTCCCGCCTCGGCGCCGATCGCCTCGGGCAGGTTCGAGAGGAACACGGCGGCAAGGACCGGGACGCCGACGCCCGACCCGGTCAGCAACGTGGTCCCGATCACGGCCGATTCCGGGATCCCGTCGAGCACGGCGCCCAGCATCAGCGCCCGCCCGCCCGCCTCCGACTTCCGCGCGCTCACCATCATGCGCCCACGCCGGCGCAGCCCACGTTTCTCGATCGCGCGGTTGCCGAGATAGAAGGTCAGCGCGCCCGCGCCGAGGCCGCCGGCGACCACGTCGGCCCCGCCCAGGGCGAAGGCCTCCTCGGTCAGCTCGAACGAGATCGCGCTGATCAGGGTTCCGGCGCCGAACGCGAGGATCAGCCCCACGGCACGCGGGTGCAGCCCGACCCGCGCGCCGAGGATCGCTCCGATCAGCAACGACGACGACGCGAGCAGACCCCAGCCGGCGGCCTCCAGCATGGGCCAACCGTAGCCGCCGGCGCGGCCGCCAAGGTGCGCTGCTACCTTGCGACGCGATGGGGGCCCGGACCGGATGCTTCGCCGTGGCGGCGGCCTGCGCGGCGCTTCTGTGTGGCGCGGCCCCCGCCGCGGGCGCGACCGACTGGCTCGCGCTCCGGACCCTCAACATCGCCCATCAGGGCGGCGAGAACGAGGCGCCGTCGAACACGATGTACGCGTACGAGCGGGCGTTGCGGCTGGGCGCCGACATGCTCGAGGTGGACATCCACACGACCGCCGACGGGAAGGTCGTGGTCATGCACGACGGCACCGTCGACCGCACGACCGACGGCAGCGGGTCGATCTACGAGATGACGCTGGCCCAGATCCGCAAGCTGGATGCGGCCCATGGCTTCGTCCCCGGCCTGGGAACGAGCGCCGGGCACCCGCCCGCCGACTACCGCTTCCGCGGGATCCGGACCGGCGAGCGCAGGCCGCCGCGGGGCTTCCGGCCGGGCGACTTCCGCGTTCCGACGCTCAGGGAGGTGCTGCGCGCCTACCCCGACGTGGCGATCAACATCGAGATCAAGGGGGCGGCCGACACCGACCTGGCGTCGTTCAACCGCAACGCCGAGCATCTGGCGGCGCTCCTCAACCGCGTCGGCCGCACCGACGACATCATCGTCGCGTCGTTCAACGACGCTGCGCTGACGACGTTCCATCAGCTGGCGCCGGACATCGGGCTGGCGCCTGGCATCGCCGGCGTCACGGCGTTCAAGCTCGCGAGCGTCCCGCCCGGCCCCGGGATGGTCGCGTTCCAGGTCCCGATCGAGTTCGAGGGCGTCCCCGTCGCGGACCCGGACTTCGTGCAACGGGCGCATGCCGGGGGCTACGCCGTCCACGTCTGGACGATCGACGACGAGCCGACGATGCTCCAGCTCCTCGATTGGGGCGTCGAGGGCGTGATGACCGCCGAGCCCACCCGGCTCGAGCGCGTGCTCTGCGCCGAGGACGTCGCCCGGCCGGGGCGGCCACCAGGAGCCGCGGGGCGCCACTGCAACCACCGCCGGGCCTCGATCGCGTGCAACGTGCGCGTCCGGCGCGCCGCGCAGGTGGGCGGGGATGGGCGCCTGCGCCTCGAGGTCTTCCGCGCGGACGAGTTCCCGGGCCGCTGCGCCGGGCGCGTCCGGCTGCGCGTGGATCCGCCGCGGGCGCCGGCATTGCGGGCCGCCGGGCGATTCGACTTCGGCGAGATGCCCCCGGCCGCGGGCGGGCCCCGTGCGGTGGGCGTGGAGCTCGCGCTCGGGCGCGCGCTGCGGGACGCCCTGGCGGCGGGCGACGTTCGCGCGCGGGCGAGAGCGCGGCCGTTCGCCGCGTTCGCAACGGGCACGACCCTGCGGGTTTCGTTCGTTCGTCCAGGCACGGCCACGCGGGCCCCGCACGCCTAACGAACGCGTCGGAACCTGCCGAAGAAACCGGGGATGGCGGAGATTCCGAGGTACCGCGGACCCTTCGGGGAGAAGCAGGCGGAACGGCTGCTTTGGCGCGCGGGCTTCGGCCCGAAGCCGGGGGAGGCGAAGCGCCTCGCGCGCAAGGGCCTCGGCGGCGCGGTCAATTCGCTGCTCGAGCCACGCAAGGCACGGCTGGACGGCCCGCCCCCGGTCGACGGCGAGGGCGTGCCGATCGCGCCCTACGACCTCTGGGGCCACGACGCGCTCTGGTGGCTCGACAAGATGGTCCGTTCGAACCAGCCGCTGGTCGAGCGGATGGCGCTCAACTGGCATGACTGGTTCGCGACCGGCGACGTGGGCTCGCAGCGCTTCTCGATCGAGCAGGCCCAGCTCTTCCGCAAGCGGGCGCTGGGCTCGTTCGAGAAGCTGCTCCTGGACGTGACCCGCGACAAGGCGATGCTCGTCTGGCTCTCCGGCATCGACAACAACCGCTGGTCGCCGAACGAGAACTACGCCCGCGAGCTGATGGAGCTGTTCACCCTCGGCGCGTCGGACGAGTCGGGCTACCCGTACTCGGAGGACGATGTCCGCGAGCAGGCTCGTGCGCTCACCGGCTGGGTCGCGGACTGGGTCGACGACGTCGGCCTCACCAACTTCCGCTTCGACTCCGAGTATCACGACGGCGGCAGCAAGACGGTGTTCGGCAAGACCGGACGCTTCGACTGGCGCGACTCGTGCCACCTGTGCCTCGAGCACAAGGCCCACGCGGGCTACTTCGTGGACAAGCTCTGGAGCTACTTCGTCCCCGAGCCCGCCCCGGCCGCGACCCGCTCGAAGCTGATCCGCCTCTACCGCCGCGAGGACCATGCGCTGCGGCCGCTCCTCTCCGCGATCCTCAAGCATCCGCGCTTCTACGAGGGGCCCGCGATGGTCAAGCCGCCGATCGTCTACATCGCCGGCATGCTGAGGGCGCGCCGGCGCGGGGTCGACTCCGACGAGTGGGCATGGGTCGCCGACCTCGCCGGGCAGCTGCCGTTCCGCCCGCCAAACGTTTCGGGCTGGGCCGAGGATCGCTGGCTCGACACGTCGAGCTTCAGGGGCCGGTGGGTCGCCGCGTCCTACATCACCGGCGAGGACGAGGTCTCGGAGGAGGGCTACGAGGACGCCGAGACGCCGGCGCAGGCGCTCAACAAGGCGCTGCGCTATTGGGGCGACCCGAGGATCGCGACGGGGACCCGCGACGCGCTCGTCGGCTTCGGGCGCGACGTCGAGACCGCGATCGTCGCCGATTGGCAGGAGTCGACCTACCGCGCCCTGCGCCAGAACGCGATGCGCCTGCTGCTCGCAACGTCACCCGACATGCAGACCTGCTGAAAGAGGAGAGGATGGCCTGTCACTGCAACGAGTTCTCCCGGGCGCACCTGCTGCGTTCGGCGGCGGCCGAGGCCGGGCGTGGCCTCCCCGCGATCGAGCCCGGGATGCCGCTGCCGGCGGGCACCGGGCTGAGCCGCCGCTCCTTCATGCTGCGCTCCGGTCTCGGAATGCTCTCCGTGTACGGGGCGTCGAAGCTGGGGTTGCGGGATCTGCAGGAGGGGATCGCCCGAGCCCAGGGCGGTGCCCAGCCCGTGCTGGTCACGGTGTTCATGGACGGCGGCATGGATTCGCTCTCCGTCCTGGCGCCGACGCAGGACCCGATCTATCAGAGCCTGCGCCCGACCCTGAAGCTGGCGCCCGGCGCCGGCACGCCGTTCGGGGAGGACGCCTCGTTGCGCTGGCATCCCCAGGCCGTCGCGCTCGACAACCTTCATCAGGCCGGCAAGGTCACGGTGCTGCCCGCGATCGGGTATGACGACCCGGACCAGTCGCACTTCACCTCGCGCCACTACTGGGACGTCGGCGAGCTCGACCCGCACGAGCGAACCGGCTGGATGGGACGCCTGCTCGACCGGATCGGCACCGATGACAACCCGTTGCAGGGACTCTCGCTCGACGGCTGGCTCTCGCCGTCGCTGGCGACCGCGAGCCGTCCCGTGGCGGCGATCGAGGGGTCCAGGTACGACCTCTATGCGCCGGGCGTGTGGGGCGACGTCGAGAACCTGATGTACGACGCCGTCCAGGCCGTGGGGCGGGCGGGCGCCGCGGGCGGCGACCTGGGGCGCCAGATGGCGGGCAGTATCGCGGACCGGTCGATGACGCTGCGGTCCCAGCTCGCGCCCTTCGGGGACGAGGTGACGCCGCCGGTGCCGTACCCGGACTCCGACCATTGGTTCCCGGACAACCTCGCGGCGCTGGCGGCGATGCTGGATGCGGGCCTGCCGATCCGGTGCGTCGCGACGAACGCGCCAGGCGGCTACGACACGCACGACAACCAGCTTGATTCGTTCGGCAACGACATCGGTCTCACCTTCGACACGCTCGCCGCGTTCCAGGCCGACCTCGAGGCACGGGGGATCGCCGATCGCGTGCTCACGCTCGTCTTCTCGGAGTTCGGCCGCCGGCCGGAGCAGAACGGCAGCGGCACGGACCACGGCGCCTCCGGCGCGGCGTTCGTGATCGGCAGCAGGGCTCGGGGCGAGATGATCGGCGAGTTCCGCGGCTTGGACGACCTCGACGAGGACGACAACCTGCGCCACTCCTCCGATTTCCGCGCGCTCTACTGCTCGCTCCTGGAACAGTGGTTCAACGTCGATGCCGCGAGCGTCATCCCGGGGGCGTCGGGCTTCGGAAGGCCGACGATCGTCGCGTGAGGTCCCTCGTCGCACGGGCGGCGGGCTGCTCCGCCCTGATCACGGTGGCCGTGCTCGCCGCCGGCCAGGCGCCTGCCGCCGAGCGGGGCGACCGGCCGCCCACCCGGATCGGGGTCCGGGGCAACGAGTTCAGCCTGATCCTGAGCCGCACCAGGGTGCGCCCGGGCCCGGCGATCGTCCAGTTCCAGAACGTCGGCGAGGACCCGCACGACCTGAAGCTCCAGCGTCTCGGCACGACTACCGAGCTGGCGACCGGCGAGCTCGGCCCCGGCGAGGTCGAGGCCCTGCCCGAGCTCTGGCTGAAGCAGAAGTCCACCTATCGCCTGTGGTGCTCGCTCACCAACCACGTCGCCTACGGCATGGAGGCGACGTTCTGGGTGAAGCGCAAGCGGCGGCGCTAGCCGGCTAGGACGGCTCGGGCCCGAGGTCGCGGCGCAGGTCGGCCACCAGCTTCTCGGTCAGCTCGTCGAGCTCCGCGTCCCAGGGCATCGGCGCGGGCTCGCGCTCGGGCTCGGGACCCGGGCTCGGGCGCGAGTTCGATCTCGGGCGGAGTCCACCTGGGCGCCGGGGTCGACTGCACTTCCACGGCTTCCTTCGGCGCGCGTGCGCGCAGGCGCCGCAGGCCGGCGGCAGCGGCCGCCTCGGCAGCGCGCTCGGCGGCGTTGGAACGGCGCCGGGACGGCCACCGAAACGACCCGCCGTGTGGAGCCTCCACCGGCCCCGAGCGATCGGAGCGCTGCTCCTCGCGTCTCGCCATGACAACAGAATATCCCCGCTAAACAGCAGTTTTGAACCCGGTACCGCGTTCGGGTACTGCTAGCGGTTACGCATGCGCTTGAGCCGCCCGACGGCGGCGGTGCGGGCATTGACCATGCCGAGCATCGCCCGCTCGCCCGCCGAGCCGGCCGGTGGCATCGCGCCGAACTGCCGGGCCAGCTCGGTCGCGTTCGTGTAGGCGAAGTTCTCGCGGATCAGGCCGTCACGGATCGTGAGCAGGTCGAGCCCCTCCATTTCGATCGACGCGCCGGTGGCGTTCAGGCCCTCGAACTTGCCGGGGCCGGTGAACGCCCCGGCCGCGCCCCAGCGCACGGCCGCCTTCTCGCCGTAGGCGACCATGTCGATGACGGACATCTTGAAGTCCGGGATCGCCCGGAACATGTTGCCGAACCACTCGCGGTATCCGTCGGGGGCGCGGAGGTCGGCCATCCCGTAGATGTGGCCGTAGCCGCCGGGCTCCCAGAGGGCCATCATCGCGTCCAGGTCGCGGTTGCCGATCGCCTCGAAGTAGCTCGTCGCGACCTGCTTGGCGCTTGGTGACTTGGCCGGGCTCATTGGTCGCGGAGCCTAGTGGCAAGCGGTCAGCCGAGCAGTGTCGCCAGCGCGTCCGGGTCCGTGACCGGGCGCTGACACGCGAAGCGCTCGCAGACATAAGCGGCGGCCTGACCCTCGACGGCAGTGCGGTCCCGCAGCAGCGCGGGCGTCCCGGTGCCCTCCGGCCCGCCGGCCAGCACCAGATGTGGGCGCGGGCGCGAGCGGACGACCGCCGCCAGCGCGCCGAGGCCGTCGTCGCCCGCGGGCGCGACCAGCGCGACCTCGCGGGTGGGGGAGAGGTGGAAGTCGAGGCCGCGAAGGAGGTGGGCGACGGCGTGCGGATGCTGCTCGGCGACGCGGTGAAAGAGGCGGAACACGGAGACGGCCTGGTCCTCGTAGGAGCGCTCGCCCGTCAGCGCCGCGAGGCGCAGGAGCGCGTAGGCCGCGGCGGAGTTGCCGGAGGGGATGGGGTGGTCGTCGACGTCCTTGCGGCGGGCGATCAATGCCTCCGCGTCGGCCGCGGTCGTGAAGAAACCGCCGCGCTCGTGGTCGGCGAACAGCGCGATCATCGCGTCGGCGGTCTCGCGCGCGGCCTCGAACCAGCGCTGCTCGAAGGTCGCCTCGTACAGGACGAGCAGGGCGTCGGCAAGGTAGGCGTGATCCTCCAGGTACGCGTCGAGCGGCGCGGCACCGTCCTTCCAGGTGCGCTTCAGCCTGCCCTCGTCCGAGCGGAGCTCGGCGAGGACGAAATCGGCACCCCTCCGGGCGGCGTCCAGGTAGTCAGTGCGGCCGAGCACGGCGCCGGCGTCGGCGAGCGCCGCGATCGCAAGCGCGTTCCACGAGCAAATCCGCTTGTCGTCGAGGCCAGGCCAGACCCGCCTCGTGCGGACCTCGTAGAGCGCGTCGCGGGCGGGGGCCAGCGCGGCCGGGCGCGGCGCATCCGGACCGGCGGGAACGTGCAGGATGTTGCGGCCCTCGAAGTTGCCGGCTTCGGTCACGCCCCAATACGCGACCAGCTCGTCCGCATCCCCGCCAAGCCCGGCGTCGGTCAGGACCGCACGCAGCTCGGCCTCGCTCCAGACGTAGAACCGCCCCTCCTCGCCCTCGGAGTCGGCGTCGAGCGCTGCGTAGAAGCCGCCCTCGGAGCCGCGCATCTCGGCCAGCATCCAGTCGAGCGTGCGCTCGCAGACCTCGCGCCAGCGCGCGTGCCCGAGCGCCTGATAGCCGTGGAGGTAGGCGCGGGCGAGCAGCGCGTTGTCGTAGAGCATCTTCTCGAAGTGCGGGACCAGCCAGACCTCGTCGACGGCGTAGCGGGCGAACCCGCCGCCGACCTGGTCGTGGATCCCGCCGCAGGCCATCGCGTCGAGGGTGCGGGTGACGATCTCGGACTCGCCGCGTGCCAGCAGCAGCTCGAGCGAGGCGGCGGGCGGGAACTTCGGGGCGCCGCCGAAGCCGCCGTTGGCCATGTCGGCGAGCATCTTCAGCCGGCGCTCGGCCCCGTCCAGGACCGGCGCCGCCGGGGCGTCGGCCGCCGGCTCGATCCGCGCCACGGCACCCAGTTGCTCACGGATCCGGACCGCCGCCTCGCGCAGGCGCTCACGCTGCGAGCCCCACGACTCCGCGACGGCCTCCATGACCATCCGGAAGCTGGGCATCCCCTGTCGGGGCTCCGGCGGGAAGTAGGTACCGCAATAGAACGGGACCGCGTCCGTGTCCAGGAACGCGGTCAGCGGCCAGCCGCCGTGGCCGGTCATCGATTGCACCGCATCCATGTAGATCGCGTCGACGTCGGGCCGCTCCTCGCGGTCGACCTTGATGCAGACGAAGTTGTCGTTCATGAAGGCTGCGGTGGCGGCGTCCTCGAAGGATTCCCGCTCCATCACGTGGCACCAATGGCACGCCGAATAGCCGATCGAGAGCAGGATCGGCCGGTCCCGCTCGCGGGCGAGACCCAGCGCCTCGGAGCCCCACGGGTACCAGTCCACGGGGTTGTCGGCGTGCTGCAGGAGGTAGGGGCTGGTTTCGCCGGCGAGCCGATTGGCCATCGTCTTCACGTTAGATGAGTGATCCCTGAAGGATCTTCGGGCGAGCATCCCCGGTTTGAGGTACGGCACCTCCGTCAGAGCCAGTAGATCGGACGGATGTACCTTCGCGGGCCGGATCGGCCTTCGCTACGTTCGCCGCCGCATGGCGTTTGCGGAGGGTCCGGGCGGCGGCAGGAGGGGGCGGTTTCGTGCTGCCGGATTCGGCAGGCGCGATTCCGACCCGTCTCGACCGCGGGACGGCATCGAGATCGCGCACCGCGCGACCGAGGAGCTCCGGGCCGCCGCGGACCTGATGATGGAAGCCCAGCGGGTCGCGAACTTCGGCAGCTGGGAGTGGCGAGTGGCCGAGGACGACGTCTCGTGGTCGGACCAGCTGTACCGGATCTTCGGGCTTGACCCGGAGACGTTCGAGGCCACCCTCGAGGGCTATCTCGAGCACGTTCACGAGGACGATCGCGAACACGCACGCGCGGAGATCCAGGCCGGGGTGCTCGAGCAGCGCGCCTACCGCTTCGAGCACCGCATCGTCCGCCCCGACGGCGAGGAGCGAGTCCTGCGCTGCCAGGGCGAGCCCGTCATCGATCCGGAGAGCGGCGAGGTCGTGCGCGTCGTGGGCGTCTGTCAGGACGTGAGCGAGCTGGCGCAGACCGAGCGGGCGCGGGACGAGGCGGACGCGCGCTTCCGGAGCGCATTCGAGAACGCGCCGATCGGGATCGCGCTCGTCGATTTCGAGGAGGGCCCCACCGGGCGCCTGACCGAGGTGAACCGAGCCCTCGGGGAGCTGACCGGCCGCCCCAGGGAGGAGCTGGTGGGGGTGTCGCTTCCGGACCTGGCGCTCAGCGAGGATGCCGATCTCGACCTGGCGCTCCGCGAGCGCCTCGTTGCGGGCGAGATCGACCGCTTCTCGATCGAGAAGCGGGCGCTGTTCGACGACCGGCTCGTCTGGCTCCAGCTGAGCATCTCGGCCCTGCCCGATCAGCGCCCGTCCGTCCACGGCATCGTGCAGGTGCAGGACGTGACCGAGCGCAAGCGCTTCGAGGACCAGCTCCGGTACATCGCGGACCACGACTCGCTGACCGGCCTCATGAACCGCCGCCGGTTCCGGGAGGAGCTGGACTCGAATCTGGCCCTGCAGCGCCGCTACGGGGGCGAGGGAGCTCTGCTTGTCGTCGACGTCGACCGGCTGAAGGCCATCAACGACAGCCGCGGGCACGGCGCCGGGGACCTGGTGCTGCGGCGGGTTGCCGAGGTGATGCGAAGCCGGATGCGGTCGACCGACATCGTCGCCCGGCTCGCAGGCGACGAGTTCGCGGTGCTGCTCCCCAGCGTCACCCCCGACCAGGCACGGGTGCTCGGCGAGGAGCTGATCGCCCGGCTCGCCGGGGAGGAGGTGGCCGGCTGGAACATCTCGGTCAGCGTCGGCGTCGCGCCCTTCGGCGGCGATCCGGGCGAGACCGGCATCGCCGAGGACCTGACGGCCGCCGCCGACGCTGCGATGTACCGCGCGAAGCAGCGGGGCGGGGCGGTCGCCGAGATCGCAGAGCGGGTCGCCGCCCGCCAGACCGAGGCCGACGGACCCGCAGCTGCCCCGTCGCAGCCGGGGAGTCTGATCGAACGGGTGCGGGCGGCGCTCGAGGGCGATGACCTGTTGCTCTACGGGCAGCCGGCCGTGGACCTGCGCAGCGGCGACGTGGCCCACCGCGAGCTCCTGGTGCGCATGCGCGATCAGTCCGGCAAGGTGCTGGCGGCGTCGGACTTCCTGGCCGCCGCCGCACAGGAGCCGGGGCTCTGCTCCCAGATCGACCGCTGGGTCGTCGGGAAGGCGATCGCGCTGCTCGACAACGGAGCGCTGGGGTCCCGCCTGCACGTCAACCTGTCAGGCGAGACGCTCCGCGACGAGCGTGCCCTCGAACAGCTCGCGAAGGACCTCGCCGCGGCGCCCGGCACGGCGCCCTCCCTGGCGCTCGAGATCGGGGAGGGGTCGATCCAGCGCGACGTCGAATGGGCGACCGCCGCGCTGCACGAGCTCACCGCCACGGGCTGCCCGCTCGTTCTCGACGGCTTCAGCGCCCGCTTCGGCACCTTCGAATACGTACAGCGACTCCCGCTCGACCAGATCAAGATCGACGGGGTGGTCACCAAGGCTCTCCTGGGCGATGACCCCGACCACGCGACCGTTCGCGCGATCGTGCGGGTCGCTCACGGCACGGGCAAGACGACCGTCGCGAAGCTCGTCGACTCGGAGGCGCTCGTCCCGCTGCTCCGCATGCACGGCGTGGACATGGCGCAGGGCTTCGAGATGGGCCCGCCGGCGCCGCTCCCGGACTAGATCAGCTCGAGGTCACTTCGCGCGCGAACGCCTCGAAGGCGTCCAGATAACGCTGCACGTCGTCGTCGGAGTGGGCGATCGAGATCGTCCATTCCTCCTCGACGCCCGGGGTCATGAAGATCCCGTGGTTCATGTGGAAGAGCCACGCGAGGGTCGCGAGGTCCCCATCGACCTTGGTCAGGTAGTCGCGGTACTCGTAAAGCCGCTCCGCGGAGAAGATCACACAGCCCTTCGCGCCCAGGACCTCGGTGTAGCAGGGCAGGCCGTAGCGCTCGATCAGCTCGTCGCACCCGGCGCGCAGCCGCCCGTTGGTGGCCTCGAGCTTCTCGTAGGCCTGCTCGGTCAGCACCTCGGTCAGGGTCGCCTCCGCCGCCGCCATCACCAGCGGGTTGCCGTTGAACGTCCCGTACTGGTGGACCGCGCCGGACGTGACCAGCTCGGCGACCTCGTCGCTCATGCCGATCGCGCCGCCCGGGTAGCCGCCGCAGATCGCCTTGGCCAGCGTCACGATGTCCGGTGTGACGCCGAAGCGGCGGGTTGCGCCGCCGCGGGCGATCGTGGCGCCCGTCTTGACCTCGTCGAAGATCAGGAGCGCGCCGTGCTCGCGGGTCAGCTCACGGACCCGCTCCAGGTACCCCTCGCGCGGCGGGATGATGTTGATGTTCATCATCGCGGGCTCCATGATCAGCCCGGCGACCTGGCCGTCGAGCTTCTCGAGCACGGTGGCGAGCGCCTCGGCGTCGTTGAAGGGGACCGAGCGCGTCAGCTCGGTGATCGCCACCGGGTAGCCGGCCCCGTACGGGACCGAGACCGGGTCGTCACGATCGCCGAGGTCCTCGAGATCGGGATAGACGCTGACCATCACCGCGTCGTGATGGCCGTGGTATGAGCCCTCGATCTTCACGATCACGTCGCGACCGGTCGCGCCGCGCGCCAGATGCACGGCGTCCATCGTCGACTCGGTCCCGGAGTTGGTGAAGCGCCACTGCGGCAGCCCGAAGCGGTCGGCCAGCTCCTCGGCGACGACGATCGAGCCGTCGGTGGGCGCCGCGAAATGCGTGCCGTCGTCGTGGCGGGCCTTGACCGCAGCGCCGACCGCTGGGTTGGCGTGCCCGATGCACATCACCCCGAAGCCGTTGTGGAAGTCGGTGTACTCGTTGCCGTCCACGTCCCAAACGCGGGCGCCCTCGCCACGCTGCAGGTACACGGGCCAGGGGTCGTTCACCTGGAACGACGAGGGGACGCCACCGGGCATCACCTTCACCGCCCGCTCGTAGCGCTCCTTCGACTGCGGCGTGCGCTGCGCAAGCAGCTCCATCTGCTGCTCGGTCAGCTTCTTGATCCGGTCGCGGTCGATGGACGCCGCGGCGCCGCTAGTGGGGGTCTCTAGGGTCATCAAGTCCTCGCATCTCGTCCTGGCCTGCCAGCCAGCGTACCGGGACGAGGCTGGGCCTCAGCGGACAAGGTTGACGGCCGGAATTGTCCGGTCAGTCCGAGGCGACCCGCTCCCATGCGCGCGCAAGGGCGTCCAGGTCGCGCTCCGCGAGGCGCTCGAGGAAATGCTCGCGAACGCCGGCGAGATGAGCGGGACGGGCCGTCGCCAGCTTGCGGCGCCCGGCGCCGGTGATCACGGCGAAGTAGCCGCGGGCGTCGTCCTCGCAGCGCTCCCGCTCGACCATGCCCTGCCGCTCGAGCCGGTCGACGAGGCGCGTCAGGCCACTGCGGCTCAGAAGCAGAGCGCCCGCCAGCTCGCCCATCCGCAGGCGGCCGCCGGGCGCGTCGGCGAGCGAGATCAGCACCTCGTACGAGGAGAGCGGCAGGCCATGCGCGCGCTCGAGCTCGGCGTCGAGCCGTGCGACGACGTCGCGATGCGTCCGCAGCATCCCGCGCCACGCCGCGAGCTCGCGTTCGGTGAGCGGTTCACCTGAGCGGGTAGGGGAGGCCATAGGCAAAGCGTAGCGACTGGTTGCGCAAACAACTACTTCTGTGTTATAGTTGTGCGTACAAGTACTTCTCGAACCGGAGGAAGCATGAAGCTCGACGGAATCCACCACATCACCGCGATCACGGCCGACGCGCAGCGCAACGTCGACTTCTACGCCGGCACCCTCGGCCTGCGGATGGTCAAGAAGACCGTGAACCAGGATGAGCCCAGCGTCTACCACCTGTTCTACGCCGACGAGCAGGGCAGCCCGGGCGCCGACATGACGTTCTTCGAGTTCCCCGGCGCCAGGGTCGGCCGCGCCGGCGCCGGCATGATCCACCGGATCGGCTGGCGAGTCGGCTCCGAGGAGGCCCTCGACTTCTGGCAGCGGCGACTCGACGAGGCCGGCACGGCCAGCTCGCGGACGGACGACGCTCTCGTCTTCGCCGACCCCGAGGGACTCGAGCACGCGCTGGTCGTTGCCGAGGTCGACGACCAGCCCCTGATCGCCGACCATCCGGAGGTCCCCGGTGACCTCGCCCTGCAGGGCTTCGACCACGCCCGGGCCTATACGGACGACCCGGAGCGCAGCCGCGACCTGCTCGAAGGCGGCCTCGAGTTCGCGCCGATCGACGACGGCTGGGAGGTCCGCGGCCCGGGCCGTGGCGGCGTCTGGGCCTACGACGCTCCCCCGGCCGAGCCCGGGATTCAGGGCGCCGGGACCGTCCACCACATCGCCTGGAACTCCGCCACGGAGGACCACGAGGTCTGGCGCGAGCGCGCGATCGAGCACGGCGCGCGCCCGACCCCGGTGATCGACCGATTCTGGTTCCGCTCGATCTACTTCCGCGAGCCCAGCGGCGTGCTGTTCGAGCTCGCGACCCCCGAGCCGGGGTTCGGGGTCGACGAGGATCCCGAGCATCTCGGCGAGAAGCTGATCCTCCCGCCGTTCCTCGAGGACCGGCGCGAGGAGATCGAGAGGGTCCTGACGCCGATCACGAACCCGCGGCAGAAGGCGGCGGCGTGAGCCTGGTTCACCTGCTCCGCGAGCCCGCGGGCGAGGCCGAGGGCGCCCTGGTCCTCAATCACGGCCGGGGCGCAGACGAGCGCGATCTCTACGGGCTGCTCGACGAGCTCGATCCCGAGCACCGTCTGCTTGGCGTCACGACCGGTGCGCCGCTGACGAACATCCCACCCGGCGGGCGCCACTGGTACGCGGTGCCGCGGGTGGGCTACCCCGACCACGACACGTTCCACTCCAGCTACGGGCTCCTGACCGGGTTCCTGGACGGGCTCCTCGCCGAACGCGGCATCGGCTGGGACCGGACGGTGGTCGGAGGCTTCTCGATGGGCGCGGTGATGTCCTACGCCGTCGCCCTCGGCCCCGGACGCCCGGTGCCGGCGGGCCTCGTCGCGCTCAGCGGCTTCATCCCCACCGTGGACGGCTGGCAGCCGGAGCTCGCGGGACGGGAGGAGCTGCCGGTCCTGATCCACCACGGCACGAAGGACCCGATCATCTCGGTCGAGTTCGCCCGGCAGGCCCGAGCGCTGCTCGAGACAGGCGGGCTGCAGCCGGACTACCTCGAGACCGACGCGGGGCACTGGCTGCCGCCCGAGGCGGTCGAGCGCGCACGGGCGCTGGTGGCTCGCGCGGTGCCGGCCGGGGCCCCGAGCCAGACGTAGGCCCAGGCTTCCGGCGGCCGCGCTCCCGCTGCGGCGGCGATGGGGCTGCCGGGGATCGGGGTTATGCACCGCTTTCGCGATCGACCGTGGGATTGGACGTGCATAACACGCTGAATCCCACACTCACGCTCGGACCACCCTCCCTCACTGACTCGAGGCCGGCGCTGCCGGACCACTTCCGTCCGGGCCGCGTGCGAACATATGTTCGTGCGATGGGACAACCTGGAGAGAGGAGCCGGCGCGCAGGGCCTGCTTCCCGGATTGGGTGAACCGGTGATCCGCACGTTCGATGCGCCCGAGGCGCTTGGCATCCGTTTCCACGAGGTGCAGGCGCGCTCGGCGATCAACGCGGTGCCGGAGCGTTCGCGGATGCCGTTCCGCTGGACGATCAACCCGTTCCGCGGATGCACCCATGCGTGCGTCTTACCCGGTCTACTGCTTCGCCCGGCCCACCCACACCTACCTGGACCTGAACGCCGCCGAGGACTTCGAGCGCGAGATCGTCGTCAAGGTCAACGCCCCGGAGCTGGTCCGCGCCGAGCTGGGCAAACGCTCGTGGCGGGGCGATCACATCGCCCTTGGGACGAACACCGACCCGTACCAATGGGTCGAGTCGAAGTACCGGTTGATGCCCGGCATCTGGGAGGCGATGCGCGACTTCTCGAACCCGTGCTCGGTGCTCTCGAAGTCGCCGCTCCTGCTCCGCGACCTGCCGCTCTTCAAGCAGATCGCCGAGCGCACCGAGTTCGTCGCCAACCTCTCCGTGCCCACGCTGGATGAGAAGGCGTGGCGCGCATCCGAGCCCCACACCCCGCATCCCCGCACCCGGCTCGCGGCGGTCGGCGAGCTGAACCGCGCCGGGATCCCCACGGGTGTCCTGGTCGCGCCGCTGATGCCGGGGATCAACGACGACCCGCGTCAGGTCGAGCGGATCCTGGAGATCGCCGGCGAGATGGGTGCGAAGAGCATCGGAGGCATCGGTTTGCACCTGCGCGGAGAGGTGAAGGGGATCTACATGGACTGGCTGCGGCAATACCGCCCGGACCTGGTCGAGCGGTACCGGAAGCTCTACGGGCGCGGCTCGTATCTGCCGACGGCCGAGCGCGAACGGCTCGCGAAGCTCGCCCGCGGCTCGAATCCGCCGCGCCGATTCCTGCGCCCGCGGCGCCCGGTGGATCGCACCAACGCCGCCGATTCTGCCCAGGATCCGCCGAGCGCCGCGGGATCTACACAGCACGAACCGGGGTCGCAGGCAAGACTGTTCTGAACGCCGACGAGGAGGACGAAGTGGCCGACTACACAAAGGTGAACCTGCGCGACGTCGAGGACCTTGCCGCAAAGCACGGACTGGGCGAGAGCCAGGAGGCGCGCTTTCCGCGCGAGGCGCTCGGCCTCGAGGCGAGCGGCGTGGGCCACCTCCGGGTGAAGGCCGGCCGGCGCCAGCCGTTCGCGCACAAGCACAACGAGGCCGAGGAGCTGCACGTGGTGCTCGAGGGCAGCGGCCGGATCAAGCTCGACGACGAGATCGTCGAGGTTGGCGCGGATGACGTGATCAGGGTGGGACCCGGCGTCACGCGGGCGTTCGAAGCCGGGCCGGACGGGCTCGAGTACATCGTGTTCAGCCCCCGTCACGAGGGCGACGCCGAGATGGTCCAGGACTTCTGGCCGGAGGAGGATTGACGATGGGCAAGCGCACGGGCTACGAGCCGGGGACCTTCAGCTGGATCGAGCTGTCGACGACCGACCCGGACGGCGCGAAGTCGTTCTACGGGAAGTTGTTCGGTTGGCAGGCGGAGGACTCGCCGATCCCCGAGGAGGCCGGCGGCGGCGTCTACACCATGGCCAGGATCGACGGCGAGGACGTGGCAGCGCTCCAGCTCCAGCGTGCCGACCAGACCGCAGCGGGGATTCCGCCGAACTGGTTCTCGTACATCACGGTGGCCGACGCCGACCAGACCGCGGCGCGGGCGAAGGAGCTCGGCGGTTCGATCCACCTGGATGCGTTCGACGTCATGACGAGCGGGCGGATGGCCGTGATCGGCGACCCCACCGGCGCGGTGTTCGGCGTCTGGCAGGCGGGCGACAGCATCGGGGCGACGCTGGTCAACGACCCGGGCTGCCTCACGGCGAACGAGCTTTCCACCAACGACGTCCCGCGCGCGATCGAGTTCTACGAGGGGCTGTTCGGCTGGAAGGTCGAGGGGATCGACACCCAGGGCGGGCCGCGCTACTGGGGGATCCTCCACGACGGCGCGGCCGAGGGGCGCCAGGGAGGCATGCGCGAGCTGGCGCCCGAGCAGGAGGGCATCCCGCCGCACTGGATGCCGTACTTCACCGTCACCTCCGCCGACGGGGCGATCGCCACGACGCAGGAGGCCGGCGGCGCGCTCCTCGCGGGCCCGATCGACATCCCGACCGGCGCGCGGATCGCCGTGCTGGGCGACCCACAGGGCGCGATCTTCGCGATCTTCGAGGGTGAAGTGGACGACTGACGCGCGGTAGGGTCGGCCGGTGCCGATCCACCATCTGAGCTGCGCGACGATGTGCCCGTATGGGGCGCGCATGCTGGCCGGTCACGGGGGCTGGCTCGCCAAGCACGAGATCTGCGCGCACGTGCTGCTGATCGAGGGGTCGGACGGGCTCGTCCTGGTCGACACCGGGTTCGGGACGGGGGACGTGGCCAACCCGAAGCGCCTCGGCCAGCCGTTCCGCGCCGCGATCCGGCCGGTGTTGAGCCTCGCCGACACCGCGATCGAGCAGATCACGGCGCTGGGTCACGACCCGGGCGACGTCCGTCATGTGCTCCCGACGCACCTGGACGTCGACCACGCCGGCGGCCTGCCCGACTTCCCCGCCGCGGAGGTGCACATCTTCAAGACCGAGATGGAGGCGGCGCTGAACCCATCGCTACGGGAGCGCGCACGGTACATCCGCGGCCACACCGCGCACGGGCCGAAGTGGCATCCCCACGACGTCGACGGCGACGAGTGGATGGGGTTCGAGGCGGTGCGCGCGATCGAAGGCGTCGACCCCGAGATCGTGATCGTTCCGCTCCCGGGCCACAGCCGCGGGCACTCGGCCGTGGCCGTGCGGACCGGCGAGGGCTGGCTGCTCCACTGCGGCGACGCTTACTTCCACACCGACGAGGTCAAGACTCCGCCGAGCTGCCCGCCGGGGCTGCGCCTCTTCCAGAACCTCGTCGGCTACGACCGCAAGGCGCGGCTCGCGAACCAGGAGCGGCTGCGGGAGCTCGCACGGGACCACGGCGACGAGGTGACGCTCTTCTGCGCGCACGACGTCACCGAGTTGCGGGCGCTGCAGGCTTAGCCGGCGCGGTAACGAGCCAGTCCGGTTTCGGCATCCCCTCGGCGCTCGGTCGGGCCGACGAGGGTGATCCGCCCGCGGCCATCGAGCGCGACGGCCTCCGCGATGTCACGACCTCCGAGATCCGTGGAAACCCGGCCGTCCCTACTCAAACTCCGGTCACGGCGGCCGTTGGGAAGGAGGCGCGCGAAAGCGAAGTCCAGCGAGCGGCGCCGCGAACTCGTCGTGGCGAAGCCGCCGACCACGATGCGGCCGCTCGCGTCAACCTCGAGGTCGAGTGCGGCATCTGGGCCGCCCCGCCTCCCGGCGAGGTCGAAGGACCGCTCACCATTCGCCCCGAACATCGGGTCGGGCTCGCCGTTGGGCGCCAACCTGAGCACGAGCGTGTCACCGGTGCCGCTGTCGTACCGACGACCGGCGGCGACGACCGAACCGTCGTCGAGCACGGCGATCGCGTCCGCACGCTCGTCCGGTCCGCTGAGCCCCATGGTCTGAAGGCCATCGCCCGAGAAGCCCGGGTCGAGCTCGCCGTTCTCCCGGAAGCGGGCGACTGCGACATCCTCGTTCCACCCATCCGGATCGTCCGGAATCACCTCCTCGCCCGTCAGCCCGCCGACGACGACCGTCTCGCCGGGTCCGATCGCAACGTCGCGCGCCGAGTCGATGCCGCCGAAGTCGGCAACCTCGGTGCCGTCCTCGGCGAAGCTTTCGTCGGGCTCGCCGTCCTGGGTGAGGCGCGTCACGCCGATGTCGCCGGCCGCCGAACCCGCGACCACGAGCCCGCCGTCCGGAGCGATCTCGATGGCGGCGGACATCGACCATGGCTCACCGCCGAACGTCGTCACCGTCGTGCCGTCGGTCCCAAAGCTCGGATCCACGCTGCCATCGGCGGCGAGGCGCGTAACTGCCACCCGGGGACCGCCATCGGCCTCGCGGACGTCGGCGCTGAGCAGGATTCGACCATCGTCCGCGATGGCGACGTCGGTCGCCTCGGCTTCGTCGCCCGGCAGGTCGATGATCGTGTGCCCGGCTTCGCCGAAGCGCGCGTCCGGGGCGCCATCGCGGCGGAACCGAGCGACGAGCGCGCGTTCCCGCCCGCCGACGACGATCGTGCTCGCGACGACGAGCCTGTCGTTGCCGGTGACGGCCGCAGCCACGGTGTCCTCATCCTTGCCGAGATCCGCGATCACCTGGCCGTCATGGCCGAACCCGGGATCGGGCTGTCCCGGCGCAGCCAGCGCAACCGCCGCGAGACCGCCCATGAGAAGAGTGGTGAGACAGGGGGTTCTGAAAATCATGAACCGAGGATGGAGGACGAGAAGGCGATTGCTCCCCCTCCCTAGGGTTAGATCTGTCGCACCTGGCGATCCGCACTCCGGAGCGTCAGCCCCAGGATCACGACCGACAGGGCCGCCACCGCCGCGAGCCCGAACGCCGCGGGATAACCCCCGATCGCCGCGGCCAGGCCGGCGGCCGGGGCGCCCAGGCCGACGCCGATGTCGAAGAACGCGGTGAACGTCCCCATCGCGACGCCACGACGGTTGTCGGGTACCCGGTTGATCACCGCCAGCGCGAGCGACGGGAACAGCAGCGAGAACGCCGCCCCCATCGCCAACGCACCGGCGATCGCCAGGGGCAGCGAGTCGGCGAGCATGATCGCGACGAGGCCGCCCGCCTCCACCAGGCCGGCGCCGATCACGCAGGGCGCCGGCCCGAAGCGGTCCGGAAGCCACCCGCCGAGCACGCGGGCGACGATGACCATGGCGGCGAACGCGGTGAAGACCTCGGCGCCGTGGCCGATGTCGCGGTCGTCCAGGTGGAGAACCAGGAACGCGGCGACCGCGGCGTAGCCGACGACGCCGAGCGAGAGGCCCAGCCCAGGCACCAACGCCTCACGGGCGATCAGGTTGTGGCGCCCGAGTGGCTCGGGCTTGCGCGGCGTGAACGATTCCGGGATCCGCAGCGCGATCAGCGCCCCGAGCAGCGGTGCGGCGAGCGCGAACGCCCAGACCATCTCGAAGCTCGACGCTTGCAGGATCAGCTCGCCGATCGGCGGCCCCAGAGTCAGCCCGCCCCAGATCGCGAGGCCGTAGAGGCCGATGATCCGGCCGCGGCGTTCGGGCGGCGCGAGGTCGACGATCCACGCCGAGCCGGCCGTGTAGACCATGCCCTCGCCCGCGCCCAGGAAGAGTCGCGCGACGATCAGGCCCGCCACTCCGGCGGGCACGAAGTAGAGGGCGCTGGCGGTCGCGGTGAGGAGCGCCCCCGCGATTACGACCCGCCGCCGCCCCCGCCGATCCGCGAGGTGCCCCGCCAGCGGGCGGCACGCCAAGCCGGTGATCGCGAACGCTCCGGTGACGACCCCAACGGCGACGTCGCCCGCGCCGATCGGGCCCTGGACGTACCGCGGGATGACGGGGAGGGTCGCTCCGATCGAGAGCAGCCCGAGCCCCGTGACGACGAAGATGCCGGCGAACGCGGCACGCGAGGGGGTGAAGCGCGAGCGCAGAAACCCGAGCACGCTCAGCCGCGGCGCAGTTCGGCGCGCTTGATCTTGCCGCTCGCCGTCCTCGGCAGCTCGTCGGTGAACTCGACGGTCCTGGGTGCCTTGTAGGGGGCGGTCACGGCCTTGACGTGCTCCTTGAGCTCGCGCGCCAGTTCGTCGCTCGGAGCGCCGTCGCGGAGGACAACGATCGCGCGTACCACGGCGCCCCGCTCGGCGTCCGGCTCGGGCACGGCGGCGGCCTCGGCCACGGCCGGATGGGTGAGCAGCGCCGACTCGACCTCGACCGGCCCGATCCGGTAGCCGGACGAGAGGATCAGGTCGTCGTCGCGCCCCTGGTGCCAGAGGTATCCCTCGTCGTCCCGGCGCACGATGTCGCCGGTGGCCAACCACTCTCCGTCCACCAGCCGCGCGCGGGCGGCGCCCGCCTCCTCGCCGAGATAGTGGCTGAAAAAGGTCGGGCAGCTCGCGACCCTGACCTGGAGCTCGCCGCCCTCCGCCTCATCGCCCGCCACTCTCAGGTCGAAGCCGGGCAGCGCCGTGCCCATCGAGCCGGGCCGGACTGGCTCGCCCACCAGGTTGCCGGTCAGCTGCCCGGTCTCGGTCTGGCCGTAGCCGTCGTGGATTGAGAGCCCGACCTCGGCCCGGAACGCCTCGATGACCTCGGCGTTGAGCGCCTCGCCCGCCGAGACCAGTCGCCGCAGCCCGGGGATCGGTCGCAGCTCGGTGCGGTTCGCGAGCATGCGGTACTCGGTCGGCGCCTGGCAGAGGACGTTGACGCCCTCGCGCTCGATCAGCTCCCAGCGCTCGGCGGCGTCGAAGCGGGCGTCGCAGATCAGCGCCGCGGCGCCGCAGAGCCACGGGGCGACGAAGACGTTGCGCGCGGACTTTGACCAGCCGGTGGCGGTGGTGCACCAGACGAGCTCGTCCCGCTGCGCCCCCAACCAGTGCTCGGCCTGGGCCCGCTGCCCGGTCAGGTAGCGAGCGGCGTGCACGGCGCCGCGCGGCTCGCCGGTCGTCCCGGACGTGAAGACCACCAGCGCCGGGTCCTCCGGGTCCAGCGCGGCGATCGCGGCCGGAGTCTCCTGCGGGCGGTCCTCGTCGAGGATCTCCGCGAACTCGGACACGGCCAGGATCGGCACCCCGTCCGGGAGCTCCGCGAGCAGGGATTCCTCGCCCACGCACAGCGCGGGTGCCGCGTCGGCGATCCGCAGTGCGAGGTCGTGCCGGCGGAGCTGGGTGTTGCACGGCAACGCCACGGCGCCCATCCGCCAGCAGGCCAGCAGGGTCAGGACCCACTCGATGCGGTTGCCGAGCAGGGTCATGACGACGTCGCCGCGCCCCACGCCCCGCGCCGCGAGCGCGCCGGAGACGCCGGCGCTCGTCGCGATCAGCTCGCCGAAGTGCCACACGCGGCGCTCGCCGTCGGCCGAGATCGCGACCAGCGCCGGCTTCGACGCGGGAAACCGCTCGAGGACGTCCTCGATGAAGTTCATCCCGTCAGTCTGCCTAAGCGCGCTGGCGCTCGGGCAGGCTCAGGGCCAGGATCAGCATGTCGTCGCGCGGCGCCCAGGTGAAGCCGGTCGGCATCGCGGCGTCACGGGCGGCCTCGACGATCGTGGCGGCGCCGGCGCCCGCGTACGCCCGCAGAGCCCCGGCAAGCTTGATCGGCGTCAGGACCCGAGCGGGCGCGTACGCGTCGGTGAGGCCGTCGGTGTAGAGCAACAGAGCGTCGCCCGGGTACAGGGCGGCCGTGTGATCGGTGACGTGGGGGTCCGCGCTGACCCCCATCGGGAGCCCCGACTCGCCGACCGGCTCGACTCTCCCGTCGCGGCGCAGGATCAGCGGCTTGGGGTGGCCCCCGATCGCCATGGTCAGCCTGGCGTCGGGGGCGCCGAGCTCCATGCGCGCGTAGACGACGGTGCAGGGGTGATCCGGCGCCTGGCGCAGGATCGCGTCGTTCAGGACGCGGAGGATCCCGCTCGGCCGGGGCTCGCTCAGGGCCGCGGTGCGGATCGTGTAGCGCGCGAGCGCGGTGTGTGCCGCGGCGGTCGCCCCCTTGCCGAGCGCATCGCCGATGACCACGCCGAGGCTGCCGTCGTCGCCCGGCACCAGGTCGTAGAAGTCGCCGCCGACGACCTGCCGCTCGCCCGCGGGGCGGAAGTGCACCGCGGTCTCGATGCCGGGGATGGCCGGCAGTTCGGATGGCAGCAGGCTCTCTTGGAGCGTGTTGGCGATCGAGCTCACCGAGTCCTCGGCCTGCTGGCGCTCGGTGATCACGGCCGCGAGGATCAGCCCGGTGAGGCTGATGACGCCGACGAACATCTGTGCGAGCAGGAGTCTGTCGTCGGGCGAGTAGCCGGCGAACGGCCCTTGGCCGTTCTCCGTCAGCGGGATCGCGATCGCCGCCGTCAGCAGGCTCGCGCCCACGGCGCCCGGTTGCCTGAACCGGAACGCCGCCAGGACCGGCAACGGCACCAGCAGGAACGTGATCGGCGTCCCCCGCGTGAACGCGAGCAGCACCGATCCGGCGATGAAGAGCGCCAGGATCACGGCCTCGATCAGGCGCCCGGGGGCGCGGCGGTAAGGCCAGTGCGTGACGGCGACCAGAATCGCCGGCGCGACCACGAGGTTGCCGCCCATGTCTCCGAGCCACCACGTGCGCCAGACCGTGTCGAAGTTCTCGGCGTCGATCTCGTTGCCCGCGAGCAGGCTGGCGGTGCCGATCGTCGCGCTGATTGCGGTGCTGACGACGCCGGCCAACAGCACCAGCCACACCACGTCGGAGACGCGTTCGAGGCTGGGGCGGAAGTCGACCACCCGCATCAGCAGGTAGGCGCCCGCGAGCGCCTCCAGGGTGTTGCCCGTGGTGATCCCGAGCACCGTGAGGAGCGGAACGCCGGTCCAGGCGTTCGCGAGCAGCGCGCCGAGCGCGACTCCGGGCCACAGCCGGAACCCGAACAGCACGAGGGCCGCGAGCGCGATCCCGGTGGGCGGCCAGACCGCGGTGACGCTGGCCGTCTCGAACGCGAGGCTGAGCCCGAGCTTTGCGGCGCCGTAGTAGACGGCGGCCAGAGCGGCGACCTGGATCAGGAAGAGCCTGCGGTTGTCCTTCATCCGCCCCCCGTCACGTACTTGTGGCAAGTCGTGACTCTCGAGTGCGCGCTTGCGGCCTAGCGTAACCCGGCATGAGCCTTCCAGTCCCGAACACCGCGCGGCTCGGGCTCGCGATTGCGCTGGGCCTCGCGATCGCCTTCTCGACGCCGGCCGGCGCCGCGGGCCCGGACGTCGAGTGCTTCACCGCGAAGGCGGGGAAGCGCAAGACCAGCCTCGGCGTACACCAGTGGACGGTCCGTCAGCAGGTTCAGTGGTGTGCGGCAAGCCGAGACGGGCGCCGGCGCATCGTCTCGGTCGACCGCCGCGCGCGCTTCCGGACCGGAACCAACTGGCGATTGATCTCCCGGAGCGGGGGCGTCAGGCGCGAAGGTGGACGCGCGGTCGCCGAGTCGCGCTTTCACTTCCGCCTTCGCTATCCGTACTTCCAACAGAACTGCTACCCGCGGATCGAAATCACGGTGCGGCCGGCGGGCGAGTACGAGCGCAGGGTGGACACAGGCTGCTGAGCGGCGCTTCCTCGTTGACACCAGCATGTCGGCGAGAGTAGGGTCGCAACCGGGTTCGGGGGGTTCTCGGGCCGTTCAACGGTTTATTGGTCCGAGAAGTGGAGGGGAACATGTCCATCTCAACGCGGCTGCGCGAGTTCATCCGCTCCAACCTCATGGGCATCATTGCCTGCTACCTGGCGCTCGCGGGCACCGCCTATGCCACCCATTCCGGCGGGGCGAACACGATCTCCTCCGGCGACATCATCGACGGCCAGGTCGCGAGTGCCGACCTGCAAAACAACAACGTCCGCAGCGCCGACGTCCGCGACGACAACGTCGCCGGCGGCGGCCTCGCCGCGTCGGATCTGGGCCCGAACTCCGTCGGAGCCTCCGAGGTGGCCGACGACTCGCTGACTGGTGCCGACGTTCAGCAAAACAGCCTCGACGGCGGCGAGATCGCCCAGGCCACCCTGAGCGCATTCCACATCACCGGCGACTCGCTGACAGCGAACTCACTCGCCTCAAACTCGGTCGGCTGGGACGAGGTCGCAACCTCGACCTTCGACTCCGAGGAGATCGCGTCGATCGGGACCAGCTATTCGATCCCCAACGACGCGATCGACGCCGGGGAGCTGAGTCCGGCTGCCGTCCCGGCGGACGGCACCGGCGACAACGGTTCGACGAAGCTGGCGGCCAACTCGGTCGACTACGACGAGATTTCCGCCAACGCTGTGCGCTCGGTGATCGTTCAGGACAACTCGCTGACGGATGCGGACATCGATGAGTCAACGCTCCGGGGCGCCGGGGTCGTCGAGGGCGCCGCGGGCTCTGTCCCGCCGACTGTCATCACTCTCACCGGCACCGACCAGACCATCGTCAGCGAGCCGATCGGAACGACGGGCAACTACTTGTTGCTCGGGCGCGTGCTTGTGGAGGGCAGCGGAAATCTGGCGAGTGCCTCATGTGGCATGACCGGCGACGACGGCTACCGGCTACTTGTGGATTTCGACGACTCCAACCGCGAGATCGAAGAGCTGGTGTTCATGTCGACCGTCACCGCGAACGGCGGCAGTTCGGTGACGATTCGCTGCACGGGTGCCGGGGGTGCCACGGCGTACGCGTCCAGGATCTTCGCGATCCCGATCGCCGGATTCAACTGATCCGCGTCGGTCCTGGGCTCACAGAGTCGTGCCGTCGTAGAGCTTCGTGACGGTCACGGTCCCGTCAGGGGAGGCGTCCAGGCACAGCCCGCAGAGCACGCACTCGTCGAGGTTCTCCTCGACTACGGAGACCCCGGAATCGGACGCGGCGAAGATGTCTACCGGGCACGCCTCCTCGAGCTGTTTCGCCAGCCCGGGGTCGGTCGCCGCAGACGCGTCGACCTCGACGCTGATGAACACTCCGTGCTGTTGCGCCATCACGCCGCCACCCCCAGCTTCTCCTTGACGGCGTTCGGGATCTCGTCGATCCGTTCGACCACCGGGATCCCGGCGGCCTCGAGGCGGGCGATCTTCTCGGTGGCCGAGTCCTCCTTGCCCTCGACGATCGTCCCGGCGTGGCCGAAGCTCATGCCCTGCATCTCCTCGTCGTCCATGAACTTGCCGGCCATGAAGGCGACGATCGGCAGCCGCGATCCGGCTTCCTCGCGCCAGTCCACCAACTCGGCCTCCATGCGGCCGCCGGGCTCGGTGTAGATCACGATCGCCTCGGTCTGCTCGTCCTCCTCGAAGTACGGCATCAGCTCGGCGTAGGTGGAGCCGATGATCGCGTCGCCGCCGATCGAGACGGCGGTCGAAACGCCGAGGCCCGCTGCGGTGAGCGACGAGGAGATCTCGGTGGTCATGCCGCCGGAGCGCGACATCACTCCGACCGGGCCCGGCGAATAGGCCTTGGCGGCGTCCTTGGCGGGACCGCCGATGCCGCCCATCTTGCAGACGCCGGGGACGATCAGACCGAGGCAGTTCGGGCCGATGATGCGGGCGTCGTGGATGTTCGCCAGCTCGACCATCTCGGCGACGTCGCGCCGCGGGATGCGCTCGGTGACGACCACGATCAGCTTGATGCCGTTGACGATCGCCTCCATCACGGCGTCCTTGGTGAACGCTGGCGGCACCGTCACCACGGCCCCGTCGATCTCAGACCCGTGGTGGTCGACCGCCTGCTCGACGGTGTCGAACACGGGGACGCCGTGGACCTCGCGGCCCTTGCGGCCGGGCGTGACGCCGCCGACCACCTTCGAGCCGTAGTCGAGGCACTCGCGGGTGAGGTTCACCGCCTCGCGCCCGGTGATTCCCTGGACGATGAAGGTGAACTCTTCGCTGAGGAGGATCGACATCAGCCCTGGATCTTCGCCACCGCTTCGCCGGCGGCCTCCCACATCGAGGTGTTGCGGTCGCGGAACTCGACCCCGTACTTGTTGAGGATCTTCGCGCCCTCCTCTTCCCAGGCGCCGGGGATCCGGAAGACCGCGATCGTCTCGGCCGGGTCCTTGCCGAGCTCCAGGCAGGCCTTGATCACGCCGCGGGCGACGATGTCCACGCGGGTGTTGGAGACGATCGACATCATCACCGCGATCTTCTCCACGCCGTCCTTCTTCAGGACCTCCATCGCGAGGCCCTTCGACTTGGCGACCGACGGGTTGCCGCCGATCTCCGCGTAGTTGGCCGGCTTGCCTCCCTGCGAGCGGACCGCGTCCGTGAGCGTCAGCGAGCCGCCGCCGGCGCCGATCACCAGGCCGAGGTTGCCGTGGAAGCCGTGATCCTTGCCCTGGATCACGCCGCGGTGGTCGGCTGCGTCGATGGCCTTCACGTTGCGCTCGAACTCGGACGGCTCGTACAGCTCCCGCGGCTCGTCGAGGTCCACGCCGATCTCGTGCAACATCGGCCTGTGGCGGCCGACCGCCTCGTCCTCCATCTCCATGTGGGCGTCGAGCGCCACGAACGACCCGTCGGTGAGCCGGGCCAGGGGGTTGATCTCGGCCAGCGTCATGTCGTAGTCGCGCTGCAGGCGGGCGAGGCGCGCGAGGACGGCGGTCGCTCGATTCAGCTCGGATCCGGTCATGCCGACGCGAGCCACGACCTCCTTGGCCTGGAAGTCCGAGATGGGGTGGAGGTTCAGGAGGTGCCCGCGGCCGACGTGGTCGGGATGCTCCTCGGCCACCTGCTCGATGTCGATCCCGCCCATGTCGGAGAACAGCATCATCGGCCGCTTCGCGCGCCCGTCCCAGAGCACGGCGGCGTAGTACTCATGCTCGACCTCTGCCTTCGGGTCGACGAGCACGCCGACGGGCATATGACCGCCGATCTCGAGCTCGAGGATCGCCGCGGCGTGCTCGGCGGCCTCGTCGGGCGTGTCGGCGAACTTGACGCCGCCCGCCTTCATCCGGCCCCCGGTCAGCACCTGCGACTTGATCACGGTGGCACCGCCGATCCGCTCGGCCGCGGCGCGGGCCTCGTCGGCCGTGGTGCAGAAGCCGTAGTCGGTGACCGGGATGCCGGCTCGTTCGACGATGCGGCGTGATTCGTACTCGTAGAAGCGCATGGGCGGCGCGGGAGCCTATCTAAGCGCGATACGTTCGCATCGGGGATGGAGGCCGACACGCCACTGCTGCTCGAGGTGATCCTGCCCGTCGCGCTGGCCGTGATCATGGTCAGCCTCGGGCTGGAGCTGACGCTCGGCGACTTCCGGCGGATCGCGGTCTATCCGAAGGGCGTGGCGATCGGGCTCGCCAACCTGGTGATCGTCGCCCCGCTCCTCGCGTTCGCGATCGCCGAGGCGTTCGGGCTCGATCCGGTGCTCGCGATCGGCCTGGTGCTCCTCGGAGCCTCCCCCGGCGGCACGATGGCGAACCTCCTCACGCACCTCGCGCGCGGCGACACGGCGTTGTCGGTGACGATGACGGCGCTGTCCAGCGTCGGTGCGCTCGTGACCGTCCCGTTCTACCTCGGCCTTGCCGGCGAGCACTTCGCCGGCGGGGACATCGGCGACGTTTCGATGGCGGGCGTGGTCGCGCGGGTGTTCCTGATCACGATCGTGCCGCTCTCGCTGGGGATGTACCTGCGCTCGCGCTACCCGGTGCGCGTGGAGGCGGTGCGCGGCCGCGTGAAGACGGCGGCGATGGTCGCGTTCGTGGCGGTTGTGATCGGTGCCGTCGCCAGCGAGATCGACGTCGTCCTCGACCAGTTCACGGCCGTCGCGCTGGCGACGCTGAGCTTGAACGTCGCGGCGATGTCGATCAGCTTCGGCGTCGCCCGGCTCGCCCGTCTGTCGAGCGAGCAGGCGACCGCGATCGCGATGGAGCTCGGCATCCACAACGCGACGCTCGCGATCGCGGTGGCGGGGACGATCGACATCGACTACGCGATCCCGGCCGCGGTCTACTCCGGCTTCATGTTCATCACCGCCGGGCTCTTCGCGCGCCTGATGCGAACGCGCAACTCGGCGGAACCCCAGGTTCCGGCCGCCGCGGTCCTCGAAACCCCCTGAGCGGGCCCGCCCGGTCACCTGCCGCCGTCGCGTCCCCCGGTACGGCAGAATGGCGTCCTGTCAGGACGCGGGGGCTGGGTCCACCACGTCATCCATCAATCCGGGGGTTCCCCCGGTGTCATCCCACAAGGAGCTGCATCAACAGTGAGCGAAACCGCCGCCGCGACCGAGATCCCCACCAAGAACCAGAAGCTGGTCGCGTGGGTCGATGAGATCGCCGGGCTGACCAAGCCGAGCGCGATCCACTGGTGCGACGGCAGCGCCGAGGAGTACGACCGGCTCTGCCAGGAGCTCGTCGACGCCGGCACGTTCCGCCGCCTGTCCGATGCGAAGCGCCCGAACTCGTATCTGGCGTGGTCCGATCCCTCCGACGTCGCCAGGGTCGAGGACCGCACGTTCATCTGCGCCGAGACCGAGGACAAAGCCGGGCCGACGAACAACTGGCGCGACCCGGACGAGATGCGCGCCGAGATGAACTCCCTCTTCACCGGCGCGATGAAGGGCCGCACGATGTACGTGGTCCCGTTCTCGATGGGGCCGCTCGGCTCCGACAAGTCGCACGTGGGAATCCAGCTCACGGACTCCCCGTACGTGGTCGTCTCGATGCGGATCATGACCCGGATGGGGCAGGGCGCGCTCGACGCGCTCGGCGCCGGCGGCGAGTTCGTGCCGTGCGTGCACTCGGTCGGCGCGCCGCTTGCCGAGGGCACCAAGGACTCGCATTGGCCGACCAACGCCGAGGTCAAGTACATCGTCCATTACCCGGAGAGCCGCGAGATCTGGAGCTACGGCTCGGGGTACGGCGGCAACGCGCTGCTCGGCAAGAAGTGCTTCGCCCTGCGGATCGCTTCGGTGATGGCCCGCGACGAGGGCTGGATGGCCGAGCACATGCTGATCCTCAAGCTGACCTCGCCCGAGGGCCGGGTCAAGTACGTGACCGGCGCGTTTCCGTCCGCATGCGGGAAGACCAACCTCGCGATGCTCATCCCCACGCTGGAGGGCTGGACGGTGGAGACGGTGGGCGACGACATCGCCTGGATGAAGTTCGGCGACGACGGGCGGCTCTACGCGATCAACCCTGAGGCCGGCTTCTTCGGGGTCGCGCCCGGCACGGGCTACAAGACGAACCCCAACGCGATGGAGGCGATCGAGAAGAACACGATCTTCACCAACTGCGCGCTCACCGACGACGGCGACATCTGGTGGGAGGGAATGACCGGCGAGCCGCCCGAGCACGCGATCGACTGGCGCGGCGAGGACTGGACGCCGGACTCCGAGGAGCCGGCGGCGCATCCGAACGCACGCTTCACCGTTCCCGCCGCGCAGGCTCCCTCGATCGCCGCCGAGTGGGAGGACCCCGCGGGTGTGCCGATCGACGCCTTCCTGTTCGGCGGCCGCCGGGCCACCAACGTGCCGCTCGTGCGCGAGGCCTTCGACTGGGAGCACGGCGTCTTCCTCGGCGCGACCATGAGCTCCGAGCAGACGGCGGCCGCGTTCGGAGAGGTCGGCCAGCTGCGGTTCGACCCGTTCGCGATGTTGCCGTTCTGCGGCTACAACATGGCGGAGTACTTCGCCCACTGGTTGGCGATCGGCGAGCGCGGCGACGCGGACAAGCTCCCCAGGATCTTCTATGTCAACTGGTTCCGCAAGGACGCCGACGGCAACTTCCTGTGGCCCGGCTTCGGCGAGAACAGCCGCGTCTTGGAGTGGGTCTTCCGCCGCTGCGACGGCGAGTCCGAGGCGGCCGAGACGCCGATCGGCCTGGTGCCGGCGCCCGGCGCGATCAACACGGACGGGCTCGACGTATCGGAAGCGGCGATGGCCGAGCTGACGACCGTCGACACCGACCGGTTCCGCGATGAGCTGCCCCAGGTCGAGGAGCACCTCGCCAAGTTCGGCGACCGCCTGCCGGACGCGGTGCGCGATCACCTCGCGGCCTTGAAGCAGAAGCTCGGCTAGGCGTGATCTTCCACCTCGTGCTCACCCGCTCGGGCCCCGAGTGGGATGCGGCGCGGCGGCTCGAGGAGCAATCGGGCTGGGACGAGCATGCGGAGTTCATGGACGGGCTGGTGGAGGCCGGCTTCATCCTCCTCGGCGGGCCGCTGGCCGACGAGCACCGCGTCGTCCACGTCGTCGAGGCCGAGTCGGCGGAAGCGATCCGCACCACGCTCGCCCGCGATCCCTGGTCCGAGACGCACCTGCGGATCGACGCAATCGATCCCTGGACCCTGCGGCTCGACGGTCGGGAGCGAACGTAGGCGACCGCGAGACTCAACTTCGTGCAGTCCAAAGCGGCTATTCCGAGAGCCCGGCGGCTTCGAGGGCCTCGTTCCGGTTTCGGAAGGCCTGTTCTCGCACCACGAGTCGATCAGCTCGACCGGCTCAACGTCGTACCCGGCCAGAGTCTTCTGATTCTCCTTCGACATCGCTCGTGCGCTAGCCCGCAAACGCGCCCAGGAGCTTCGGGACGACCTGTTTCTTGCGGCTCATCACGGCCGGGAGGGGCAGGGACCCGTTCTCGAGCCGCTTGCCGAAGGCCTTCTCGACCGGCCCGGTGTCACCGGCGACCAGCAGGTCGGTTCCCTGGCTGACGATGTCGGTGACCATCAGCGCCGCCAGCGTGTGGCCCCCCGAGTCGCGCATCTGCTCGAGCGCCGCCTGCAGCTCGTCGCCGCGGTCGAGCAGGCCCTTGCCGACGACCTCGATCTGGGCGATCGCGATCGTCTCGCCTCCGGGAAGCGGGTACTCCTTGGTGTCGCGGCGCACGATCTCGTCCGCGGGAACGTCCGCGACGTCGGAGCCGGACTCGAACATCTCGCCGCCGAACTCCATCGCGTCGACGCCGAGCGCCTGTTCGAGGAACTCGACCACCACGCGGTCGCGGTCGGTGGTCGTCGGTGACTTGAGCAGCATCGTGTCGGAGACGACCGCGGCGAGCAGCATCGTCGCGGCGGGGCGGCTGGGCTCCATGCCGTTCTGGCGAAAGCGCTCGACGACGAGGGTGGCTGTCGATCCCACCGGGTCGAACGTCGCACGCACCGGGACGCGCGTCTCGATCGAGCCGATGTGATGGTGGTCGAGGATCTCGACGATCTCCGCCTCCTCGACGCCGGGGACGCTCTGCGCCTGCTCGGCGTGGTCCACGAGCAGCACCCGGCGGGGCCGGGGCGAGACCAGGTCCGACCGGGTGACCAGGCCGACCGGCTTGCCCGAGCGGTCGACCGCGACGGCCGCGCGGTAGTGGACGTCCTTGATGTCCTCCGAGATCTCGGAGACGAGGTCATCGCGATCGACGGTTAGCGGGTCCGTGTCGGCCAGGGCCCGGCACGGCGCGGCCAGGGTGATCATCCGGCTCGAGACGTAGCTGTCGAGCGGGCTGACCACCACGCTCGCCCCCCGGCTCGCGGCGAGCTCCAGGATCGCGGGCTCAGGCCGGACCCCGTTGCTTGCGACGAGCAGCGCGGCGCCCAGCTCGAGCGCCTGGCGTTGGGCGTCGTCGCGGTTGCCGATTACCACCACATCGCCGGCGGAGATCTTGCTCTCCGAGCGCTCGGGGTCAATCGAGTGAACCCACACCCGCCCCTCGACCATTCGGTCCTCGCCGGCGATCAGCTCGCCGTCGAGTACCTCGACGATCTTTCCGACGGTGGTCGGCGCGTCGACCAGGGTGGACGTCGTGCGCGACTCGCGGATGTAGCGGTGGGCCAGCGCCCGTTCGGTCATGACGCCGATCAGCCGCCCGTCGGCATCGACGATCGGGACGATGTCCAGGTTTTCGTGTGCCATGGTCAGTCCGACCGAGCGCACGGGCTCGTCGTGCCCCGCGACCGGGAACCTCTCGCGCATCACGTCGCGCACGCGCAGGAAAACGTGGCTGATCGCTTCCGGCATCGAGGCGCTGCTGCGTTCGAGCGCCCAGGCCGTCTGCGCGTTCACTTCTCCCAGCCGCACCGGGACGTACTCGTTGTCGGCGTCGAGCCGGGCCTTCAGCTCCGCGTAGCCGATCGCCGATGCGATCGAGTCCAGGTCCGGGTTGCGGTGCCCGGTGACGTAGATCCGTCGCCGCTTGACGATCTCGTGCGACTCCGTGCTTGGCCGGGGATCGGTGATCTGCACATCATCGGGGATCAGGCGTAGGCCTGCAGAACGTTTCGGACCGGCTCCGGGATCGGGGCCTTGCGCCGCGAGGCGGCGTCGACCACGACGTGCCTGATCTCGACCTCGGCGACGCTCTCGCCGTCGCGCTCCATGACGACCAGGGTGGTCGTCGAGGTGTCTCCGATCCGGGTCAGCGAGGCGACGAGGTCGAACTCCTCGTCGAAGGTGAGCGGCGCTCGGTACCGCACGTTCGCCTCGGCCACGACCATGTCGATGCCGTGCTCGTCCATCGGCGCCTGCCAGCCCCCGAACGCCTCGCGGTAGAGCTCGGTGATCGCGATGTCCGCGTAGGCCAGGTAGTTCGCGTTGAACACGACGCCCTGCGGGTCGCATTCGTGGAAGCGGACGCGCAGGCGGTGGCGGAAGGCCGCCACTAGAGCTCGTACGCCGCCTTCAGCTCCGGGTCCCTCTCGGCGAGCAACTCCGCGAGCTCGACCATCACCACGCACTGCTTGAAAGTTGCGTCGTCCTGCATCTTCCCGTCGATCATGTGGACACCGCGCCCGTCGGGGATCGCCTCGATCACCCTCTTCGCGAACTTGACCTCCTCGGGAGCGGGCGAGAAGACCTTCTTCGCGATGTCGATCTGCACGGGGTGCAGCGACCAGGCCCCGACGCAGCCGAGCAGGAACGCGGCGCGGAACTGCGCCTCGCAGCCCTGGACGTCCTTGATGTCCCCGTACGGGCCGTAGAAGGGCAGGATCCCGGCCGACGTGCAGGCGTCCACCATGCGCGCGATCGAGTAGTGCCAGGGGTCCTGCTGGGCCGTCGCGCGCGGCGCCTCGGGGTCGTCCGGGTCCGGGTCGTTGACGACGAGGTACCCGGGGTGGCCGCCGCCCACGCGCGTCGTCTTCATCCGCCGCGATGCGGCGAGGTCGGCGGGGCCGAAGCTCATGCCCTGCATCCGAGGGCTTGCGGTCGCGATCTCCTCGAGGTTCACCACCCCCAGCGACGTCTCGAGGATCGCGTGGACCAGGATCGGCCGGTCGAGGCCGGCCTTGGCCTCGAGCTGGGCGAGCAGCCGGTCGACGTAGTGGATGTCCCAGGCGCCCTCGACCTTCGGCACCATGATCACGGAGAGCTTGTCGCCGATCTCACCGACGAGCGTCGTCAGGTCGTCCAGGACCCACGGGCTCTCGAGCGAGTTGACGCGAGACCACAGTGCGGTGTCGCCGAAGTCGACCTCCTTCGCCACCCGCACCAACCCCGCGCGCGCCGCTTCCTTCTTGTCGACGGGGATCGCGTCCTCGAGGTTCCCGAGCAGGATGTCCGCCTGCTTGGCCATGTCCGGGACCTTGGCCGCCATCTTCTCGTTGGAGGCGTCGAAGAAGTGGATCATCCGCGAGGGCCGGAACGGCACCTCCAGGACGGGATCGGGGGCGCCGATCGCCAGCGCCTTCGCGAAGTCTCGGGGGTTTCTCAAGGGGCTCTCCTGTTCGGTCTTTGCGCGGGAACGCTAACGGAGCGCCGCCCGTGCGAACGGGTACGCTCCCGGCCCGCCATGCCCGCGCGAGCCGCCATGAGCCTGCCGCTGGTCCTCGTCGCCCTGGCCCTCGCGGCCTGTGGTGGTGACGACGACGACCCCGCCGCCACCGGGGAGCCGCTCTCGGCCGAGGAGTACGACACCCAGACCGAGGCCGCGCTGCTGGCGATCGCCAACCTCGGCGAGCTGAGCTCGCCGCTCGCCAGCCCCGAGTCGGTCGAGCAATACGTGAGCGGGGTCCGGGAGATCGTGGCCGAGATCGACCGGACGGTGGCCGATCTGGAGGCGATCGAGCCGCCGGAGAGCGTCGCCTCGATCCACGACCAGCTGATTGCGGCGGTCGAGGCGTACGGCGCCGCGTTCCCGCCCGTTGCGGACGCTGCCGAGGCGGGCGACGACGCCGCCCTGCGAGCGAGCGCGGAGGAACTGCAGACCGCCGCCCTGGATTTCCAGGCGACCGTCACCGACCTGTCGCAGCAGTTCAGCGACGAGGGGTTCGAGCTCGAGATCCTGGTCGGCTAGGGAACCGGCGCACGGAACTGGCCCGCTGGCTAGCCTTCCCAACTCAGTGCTACGAGAGTTCGAAGCTGAGGATTGGCTTCCGGGGGGAATCGCCCTCCGGCAACCGCCGCCGGCCGCGGGGGACGGCGCCGAGTTCACGCTGGACGGCGGCGAGTTCACGCTGGAGGAGAGCCGGCCCACCGCGACCCTGGACCCCGATCGCACTACCTTCGACCTGAACGCGGTCGACTTCGACGGGCTCGTGGCGCTCGGCATCTCCGTGGGCCAGGCAGCCCGCTTCATCTCCCAGCGCGAGCGGCGCGGCGGCATCTCGGACCTGTCCGAGATCGACGGCTTCCACGGCCTCGCGCCGGGCGTCCGTGACATCCTGCGCTGGAGTGGACGCATCTAACACCGCGCGCGTCGAGATCAGGGCGGCCCGGGTCGGCGAGGAAGCCGACCTGCTGCCCCTCTACGAATGGCTGTTCGCACCGCCGGGCCTCCGTCCGCCGCAGTGGGACGAGCGCCGCGCGGAGGTCGCGATGCGGCAGGCGATCGAGTCGCACGACTCGGCGGTCCTGGTCGCCGACGACGGGGGGCGGCTCGTTGGCCTCTGCACCGCGTACCAGGACATGCACTCGGTTCGCTTCGGCTACCGCGCGTGGGTCGAGGACCTGGCGGTCGATCCCGAGCGGCGCTCGGAGGGGATCGGTAAGGCGCTCCTCGACGCGGCCAAGGACTGGGCGCGGGAGCGGGGGGCGACCCATCTCGAATTGGACTCGGGCGACGCCCGGCCCGACGCGCACCGCTTCTACGAGCGCGAGAACCCCAGCTGGACGTCGCGCTGCTTCGCCTGGGAGCTCTAGCTGAGCCCCGCCACGCGCAGCGCCTCGGCCCGGTCGAGGTGGAACTCGATCCGCTTCACCTGGCCGTCGCCAAACTCGTACACCATGGCGCTCGGCTGGCTCAGTTCGACGCCGCCGTGGCGCGTCTTCGCCCGCTGATCGACGACGACCACGACATGCGTGTCCGACTCGCGGATCTCGAGCAGCTTCGCCCGCACGCCCTCGAACGCTCCGCCGTAGTCCTCCCACGCCCGGGCGATTCCCTCGACCCCCGGCCACTCGACCGGTGGGGTGGGAGGCAGGCCTGCCATCGCGCAGGAGAAGTCGGGAGCGGCGTATTCGCGCGCGAACGCGGTCAAAGCGGGCAGCGACTCGTGCATGTAGCCGAGGTCCCTTTCCTCGCCCGCGAGCTCCTCGATCAAGCCGCGGAACAGCGCCTTGAGGTCGGGCTCGGCCACGGGGGGAAAGTATCCTCCACCGGCCCACCAACGCAGAGACTGGAGCCATGGCCGTAGCGACGACCGCGCCCTATCAGGACCTGACCGACGAGCAGCAGGCAATCATCGAGATGGTCCGCCAGTTCGCCGACAACGAGATCATTCCCGCCGCCGGGGAGTTCGACCACGAGGACAAGTTCCCCGAGGCAATCGTCGAGCACATGAAGGAGCTCGGCCTGTTCGGCGTGACGATCCCCGAGGAGTACGGCGGGATGGGCCTCGACCTCACGACCTACGCGATGATCGTCGAGGAGCTGTCGCGCGGCTGGATTTCGATCTCGGGCGTCGTCAACACGCACTTCATCGGCTCCTACCTGTTGCTGAAGTTCGGCACCGACGAGCAGAAGCAGCACTTCCTGCCGAAGATGGCGACCGGCGAGATCCGCGCCGCCTTCTCGCTCTCCGAGCCGGAGGTGGGCTCCGATGTCCAGGGCATCAAGTCGACCGCGAAGCTGGGCGACGACGGCAAGTGGGAGATCAACGGCCAGAAGATGTGGGTCACGAACGGGCTCGGCTCGGGCGTGGTCTTCGTCCTCGTGAAGACGGACACGAAGGCCGACCCGCCATATAAGGGCATGACCTGCTTCATCACCGAGAAGGAGCCATGGGCCGAGAAGAACGAGGGCGAGTTCGCCGGGCTCGAGGTCCCGCCGAAGATCAAGAAGATGGGCTACAAGGGGGTCGAGTCCACCGAGCTCGTCTATGACGGCTACCGGTGCCCGCCCGAGCGCATCCTCGGCGGCCCCGACGGCATCGGCGAGGGCTTCCGGCAGATGATGGACGCGCTCGAGGTCGGGCGTGTCAACGTCGCGGCCCGCGGAGTCGGGATCGCGCAGCGCGCGCTCGAGCTGGCGCTCCAGTACAGCCAGGTCCGCAAGACGTTCGGCAAGCCGATCGCCCAGCACCAGGCGATCCAGTTCAAGCTCGCCGAGATGGCGACGAAGGTCGAAGCCGCCCGCCTCATCACCCGCAAGGCCGCGCGGATGAAGGACGCCGGTGAGCGCTCGGACCTGGAGGCGGGGATGGCGAAGCTGCTCGCGTCGGAGACCGGCAAGGAGTGCGTCGAGGAATGCTTCCGCATCCACGGCGGCTACGGCTACTCGAAGGAATACGAGATCGAGCGCCTCTATCGCGACGCGCCGCTGCTGTTGATCGGCGAGGGCACGTCCGAGATCCAGAAGATGGTGATCGGCAAGAAGCTGCTCGAGAGGCACAAGATTTAGTGCCATCGGCCGGCGACCTGATCACGAAGGCGGTCGAGGGCCTCCGGGCCGAGGTGCCCGCGCTCGCCAATCTGAAGATCGTGATCGGGCTCGAGCTTCGCGGGCGGGGTGACACCCAGCTCTACCGCGTGGAGCTGCCCGGGCCGAAGGTGACCAAGGGGTACGCCGAGGACGAGCGCCTGCACGTGTCGGTGTCGCGCTCGCACTTCAACGAGCTGGCCGCCGACGGGAAGCTTCAGCACTGGCACGACGCCTTCGACCACGGCCACGTACGGGTCGAGGGGGACCAGCGGATCCAGCAGCTGGTCGGTCAGGTGATCGCCAAGCAGGAGGCCCGCTCGAAGCTGAGGAAGGCTCGCTGAGCGCTCGCGCGTTGCGCCCGGAGCGCCTCGCGGCGCTGCGCGCCCGCTCACAGCTGATCCACCGGCCGGCCGGGGCGCACCATCCCGCTGACGTCCTGCGGGCGATCGGCGGCGCCCAGTCGCAGGAGCCGCGCGCGGGGCGGCTGCAGGTGCGGGCACGGGCGCGCGGGATGACCGCGGCGGCGGTCGAGCGTGCGCGGCTCGAGGAGCGCTCGATTCTGCGCCACTGGGTCATGCGGATGACGGTCCACCTCTTCCCAACCGAGGACTACGGCTGGCTGACGCCGCTCTACTCGGGCCGCATCCTGACGTGGTCGCGGCGCCGGCTCGCGGCGCTGGGCGTCACCGAGGCGCGGCGCGACCGGGCTCTTGCGCAGGCGACACGGGCGCTGGACGACGGTCCGCTTCCGCGCAGCGCGGTGATGGATCTCGCCGCCGGCTGCGGGATCGAGCCGAGCGTCCAGCGGCGGACGCATCTGGCGGTGCAGCTCGTCGTGGGCGGCGCCGCGTGCATCGGCCCGGACGCCGGGCGCGAGAGCATGTTCGTCGCAACCCGCGACTGGATTGGCGAGCCCAGGCGCCGGGACCGCGAGGACTCGCTGGCCGAGCTGGCGCGCCGCTACTTCGGCGCGTTCGCGCCGGCGAGCGAGCGCGACTTCTCGCACTGGGCCGGCCTGCCGCTGGGCGATTGCCGCGCCGGCATCCGGCGCCTCGCCGGGGAGCTCGACGAGCGCAGGGTGGACGGCGAGATCCTGCTCGCTCCCTCTGGGTGGACCGCTCGGGCCCCGGCCTCGCCGTCGGTTCGGCTCCTGCCCGCGTTCGACACATACCTGATGGGCTACGCGAGCCGCGCGCACGCGGTCGACCCGGCAGGCGAGCGGCGGATCCTGCCCGGCGGCGGGATCCTGCGTCCGACGCTCTGCGTGGATGGCCGGTTCGTGGGGCTGTGGTCGTCGAAGCGCAGCGGCGGGCGCCTCGCGATCGCGCTCGATCCGTTCCCCGGCTTCGACGACGGCTGGCGCGACGCGATCGCCGCCGAGGTCGCCGACGTCGGGCGGTTCGAGGGCGCCGAGGCCGCGCTCGTTTGAGGCGGTGGCTGGGTTTGACCGTTCGTCAGGAACGGGTATAAAGCCAGCGACCAAACGTCCGTCCAGGGTCTGGAGGATTCATGCACCGTCGTTCGCTCGTAGCGCTTGCGCTGCCGGTTGTTGCCGTTTCCATCTTCGCCGCGAGCGGACTCGCATCCCGATCCGACGACGACGCCCGTGGTCGCTTTGCGCTCCGAGCCGAGTCCGACCTGCCCGCCGGCTATCAGCCGGCCGTGGTGCGCAGCAAGCAGGGTGGCCGCTACTTCGTCGTCATGGACGCTCCCGCGACGGCCGATCGCATCAAGGCCGCCGGCGGCAAGCTCGCTCGCTCCGCGCAGCGGTCGGCGGCCGACGCCGCGCGCGCCAGCCAGGCGGGCGCAATCGCGCAGGCGGAAGGTGCCGGCGGTGAGGTGGTGTTCCGCTACGACACCCTCATCAACGGCTTCTCGGCAACGCTCTCGGCGCCGGCGGCGGAGGCGCTCGCGCAGCGCTCCGACGTTGCCCAGGTCGAGCCCGTCTCGGTGGTCCAGGCGCACGAACGAGACCAGCATGCCCTTCATCGGCGCGACGGCGGTCAACGAGGACCTCAACGTCAAGGGCCAGGACATGCGGGTCGCCGTTGTCGACGACGGGATCGACTACACGCACGCCAACTACGGCGGGCCGGGGACCGTCGAGGCCTACGAGTCGAACGACCCCGCGTTCGTCGAGCCCGGCACGTTCCCCACGAGCAAGGTCGTCGGCGGCTACGACTTCGTCGGCGCCGGCTACGACGTGCTCGACGACGACCCGGCGAACGACATCCCGCGGCCGGACGCGGATCCGATCGACGACGGCGGCGGCCACGGTTCGCACACGTCCGGCACCGTCGCCGGGATCGGCGTCGGCGACGAGATCGGCCCCGGCGCGGCGCCGAAGGCCAAGCTCTACGCCTACAAGGTCTGGGCCGTCGGCAACTCCACTGACGACGTCCTCGTCGCCGCCTATGAGCGCGCGGTCGACCCGAACCAGGACGGCGACACGTCCGACGCCGTCGACGTGCTCTCGTTCTCGGGCGGCGTCGACTACGGCACGCTCAACTCGACCGAGGCGCGGGCAGCGCAGCGAGTCGTGGACGTGGGGACCGTGTTCGTGGCCTCCGCGGGCAACTCCGGCAACCAGAACGTCGGCGGCTCCGCGTACATCACCGGCACGCCGTCGACGGCCCGCGGCGTGATCGGGGTCGCGGCCTCGATCGACCAGTACAACGCGCTGACGCTGACCGCGAACACGCCGCCCGTGACCCTCCCGGACAACGGGATCATGGTCGAGCAGGACTTCGGCGGCCAAGTGCCCGCGGCAGGCCTGACCGCGGACCTGTACGACGCACGCGCCGAGGACCCGCCCGCGGATCCGGGCAACGAGGAGCCCGCGGACGCTCTGCTCTGCACCCCGGTGGCCGGAACGCCGTACACGGGGAAGGTCGTGCTGACCTTCAAGGGCGCGACCGGCGAGGGCGACTGCGCCGGCTCGACCAAGGTGTTCAACGCCCAGGAGGCGGGCGCGGCGGCGGTCGTGCTGGTCTCGCTGTTCGGCGGGTTCCCGTCGGCGCTCGCCACCAACGGCGAGCCGATCACGATCCCAGCGGTGATGATCACCGCAGCCGACGGCTACGCGCTGCTCGACACGATGAGCCCGAGCCCGCCGGCCTACAACTCGGCCACGGTCAACGCCACGCTGAACGGCGAGACCACGCCGATCCCGGGATTCGAGGACTCGCTGACCGACTTCACCTCGGAGGGCCCGGCCCACCTCACGAGCGACATGAAGCCGGACATCTCGGCGCCCGGCTTCGACATCCAGTCGACGGCGGCGGGCACCGGCAACGAGGGCGTGAAGCTCTCGGGCACGTCGATGGCCGCGCCGCACGTATCGGGCGTCGCCACACTCCTACGCCAGATCCACCCGAAGTGGTCGCCCGCGGAGATCAAGGCGGTTCTGATGAACCAGGCCACCCGTGAGGTCTTCAACAACGACCTCTCCGAGCCGGCCCCGGCGACCACGATGGGCGCGGGTCGCGTCCAGGCGCTGGAATCGGCCGAGGCGAAGTCCCTGGCCGCTCCGGGCAGCCTCTCGTTCGGTCTGCAGCAGCTCGCGACGGCTCAGACGCTCACGCAGACGTTCAAGGTCAAGAACAAGGACCGCAAGAAGCACAAGTACACCGTTACGGGCGGTGGGCCGCGGTACGCGGACTTCGACCCGGCGCTGACCTCGGTCACGGTCTCGAAGAACGGCACCACGTTCGCCGACTCGCAGAGCTTCAAGCTCAAGAAGAAGAAGTCGAAGACGATCACCGTCCAGCTGGCGCTCGACCCGTCGGCGATCGCGGAGGCCGATCAGCTCAACGGCTGGTACTACTTCCTGGGCAACCAGGACGGGACGATCGAGGTCAAGCAGCGGAAGAACGGCAGCGACAAGTTCGCGGTCAGCTGGCACGTGGTGCCGGGCGCCGTCTCCGCGAACAGCCTGTCCACGGACACGCTCGACCTCAGTGGCGGGCCCGCGACGATGGAGCTGGTCGAGGGCGCTGCAGCCGGTGCTAGCTACGCCGACCTCTACAACCTCGGCTACCTCGATCCCGAGACGACCCGAGGCGAGGCGGACATCGTCGCCGTCGGCGCCCGCTCGTTCGCCGGCGCCAGCGTCGAGGACGCGACGCCCGAGGGCGTGCCGGAGGGCACGGATGAGCTCGCGGGCCTGACCTGGCTCGAGTTCCTGGCCGATCCGGACTCGCCCTCCGAGCCGATCGAGTTTGGCGTGCAGATGGCGGACGTCCACAACACCACCGAGACGGTGCAGGTGGACGTGCTCGTGGACACCGGCGCCGACGGCGTCTTCGCCGGCGATCCGCTCGGCATCCCGGGCGACTACCTGATCTCCAAGCCCGCGGCGCCGGGCGGCGAGGTCTGCGTGTTCGACCTGTCCGCACCCGATCCATTCGCCGAGTGCGCGGCGCTGTACTTCGCCGACTACTCGAACTACAACTCGAACCTGTTTGGGCTGGTTGTCGACGCCGCCGACATCGGGCTCGATAACAACGAGTCCGGGTTCTCATACTCGGTGACGGCGTGCGCCGGAACGTTCTCCGGCGACGTGCCGGGTCAGCTTTGCGACACGGCGGAGGAGGTCGACGGCGGCACGTACACGGCCACCCTCGACGCGATCGCCCCGGCGTTGGCGATCGATCCGCTCGTCTGCAAGGGGTTCTGGGACGGCGGGGCGTGCGACGCCGGCAGCCCGATCGAGGTCAGCGGCGACGCGGCGGTCGACGTGCTGGCGCTGTTCCCGAACAACGCACCGTCACAGGATCCGGTGATCGTCGAGACGACCGACTGACCGGGTCATTGATGAGCGACTTTGTCGCGAAAGCAGGTTGGCCCCCCTGGTAAGGGAATGATCTGGATAACTCAGCTGGCCGGCGGCCCCACGGGCCGCCGGCTGGCGGTCAAGGACCTGTTCGACACCGAGGGCGTCCGCACCACGTACGGCTCGATCGTTTTCGCCGAGCACGTCCCGCGCGAGACCGCAACGGCCGTCGCGGCGCTCGAGGCCGCCGGGTGGGTTGACGTTGGCAAGGCGAACCTGCACGAGTTCGCCTACGGGATCACCTCGCAGAACCCGCACTTCGGCACCGTGCCCAACCCGGCGTTCCCCGGGCGCACCGCGGGCGGCTCGAGCGGCGGGTGCGCCGCCGCGCTGGCCGCGGGGGAGGCCGAGCTCGGCCTGGGTTCCGACTCCGGCGGCTCGATCAGGATCCCGGCGGCGTGCTGCGAGGTGACCGGCTTCAAGCCGAGCTTCGGGCTGGTCGCGCTCGACGGCTGCTTTCCGCTCGCTCCCAGCTTCGACCACGCGGGGCCGCTGGCGCTCGATGTCGCCGGGTGCTCCGCGGCGATGAAGTTGCTCGCCGGTGTCGAGCCGCGGGCCTTCGGCTCGCTCGCCGAGCTCGAGGTCGGGGTGGCGTGGCTGGATGACTCCGAACCCGACGTGCGCGAGCTGGTCGCGCGGGCGGCCGCGCTGTTCCCCAACCGGCGTCCGGTCGATGTGCCGGTTCCGGAGGGCGTCCACCCGGCGTTCCAACACGAGATCGCCGACGTCCACCGCGGCGTCTTCGCGCGACATCGCGACCGCTACGGGACGAACGTCCGCACCAAGATCGCGTTGGCGCTCGACGTGACGGACCACGAGGCCGCGGCTGCGCAGGCCGCCCGCGAGAGCTACCGGGAGCGCTTCGACGGCGCCCTCGCCGGGCTCGATCTCGTGGTCGCGCCAACCATGCCGATCGTGCCGCCGCCGGCCGACGTCCACGAGCACGAGGCGCGCACGGCGATGACCCGGTTCACCTTCCCCCTGAACGCGGCCGGAGCGCCCGCGCTGGCGCTGCCCTGCGGGCGCTCTCCCGAGGGCCTGCCCGTCTCGGTCCAGCTCATCGCCCGGCCCGGAGACGACGACCTCGTGCTGGCCGCGGGCGCGCTCCTGGAGGCCGCGCTTCGCAATACTGCCCCGTCCGGGGAGGAGCCGGACGAAAGAGGAGCATGAGCGACACCGAAACCCATGAGCTGACCACCGACCAGGCCGAGCGCGAGGCCTCCGGCGCCCACGCGTACGGCCGCTATCTCGAAGAATTCGAGGTCGGTGCCGTCTACAAGCACTGGCCGGCGAAGACCGTGACCGAGGCCGACGACCACCTGTTCTGCCTAATCACGATGAACCACCACCCGCTGCACCTGAACGACGTCTATGCCTCCGAGTCCCAGCAGGGCCAGAACGTCGTCGTCGGGCCGCTCGTTTATTCGCTGGCGCTCGGGATGTCGGTCTCCGACGTGTCGGGCAAGGCGATCGCGAACCTCGCGACCGAGGAGCTCAGCCACCCCAATCCCGTCTTCCACGGCGACACGCTCTACTGCGAGTCCGAGGTGCTGGAGGTCCGGCCCTCGCAGTCGAAGCCCGACCGCGGCATCGTCAAGGTCCACACGCGCGTCTACAAGCAGACCGGCGACCTGGTCGCCGAGTTCAAGCGCGCGGTGCTGATCCCGAAGCGCGACCCGGGCGACGCCGACCACGCGGAGGGCCCGGTCGAATAGGGTCGGATCGTGGGGGCCGTCCCACGATCCGATAGCTCGTAGCGCCGCCGACGCGGCCGTCGCGGCGCGAAGGGGAGGTCTTTCATGGCCACTCGCGTCCGCGAACACATCAGGTCGAACGTCTGGGGGATCGCGGCGATGTTCGTCGCCCTCAGCGGCACCGCCTACGCCTCGCACCCCGGCGGCGCCAACACGATCTCGACCGGGGACATCATCAACGACCAGGTCTTCACCCAGGACCTGGCCAACAACAACATGACGTCGCTCGACATCCGCGACGACACGCTGGGGAGCGGCGGCCTGCAGGCGATCGACCTTCGGGCCGACTCGGTCGGGACGTCGGAGATCGCAGACGACGCGGTCACCGCGCTCGAGATCGCCGGCAACGCGGTCGGCCCGGCGGAGATCGTGACCGACGCGGTGAACAGCTCGGAGATCGCCATCGATTCGGTCGATGCCGACGAGATCATCGCCAACGCGGTCGGTACCACCGAGATCAGCTCCGATGCCGTCAACTCGAGCAAAATCATCAATGGCGGCGTCAGCAACACCGACATCGCAACGGCCGCTGTCGGGAGCGACGAGCTTTCGAACCTGTTCCAAGCGGGCGGGAACCTCGTGGATTTCGGCGATCAGACCCAGGGGAACGGCAGCTATCTGTCCGGGATCTCGATCGCGACCTGCCCCGCGGACTCGCAGGTGATCAGCGGGGGCGGTGACTGGGACACCAATGCGGCCGATCAGGAGCTCGCGATCACGGAGAGTGCCCCCACGAGCAACGGCTGGCGGGTTGTCGCAATCTCCGACGAGGACGACGTCGACTTTCGCGCGACCGCTCTCTGCCTGAACCTCGGCACTGGCTGACAATGGGGAGGCTGGATTGACCGCACCACGGTCGCCGTGTACGGTCGAAACCGTGGGAAGAGCGCGATCGCTCCTTTCGGGGTGGGCGGGAACGAGTTCGGCACCGTCGTGTTGTTCTCCGAGGTCATCATGGACACGTCCCACGGCTTCGGGGGCGTGAAGGTCGACGGCGGCAACGACAGCGGCGTGGACCACAGCCTCCAGGCTGTTGCGATCTGCCTGACCGTGTAGCCGCCGCGCTAGATCAGCTCGGCGACCGCTTCGAGCGCTGCGTCGAACCCGGCGCGCGGGATGCCTCCGATACACGGCGACGTAGCCCCGGCGTCGCGGTACTCGACGACCTTGGCGCGGGCGTCGTCGGCGCTCCCGATCCCGGCGAGCGACCCGAGCAGGCCGTCGGAGAGCCCGGCCATCGCCTTGGCGGCGTCACCGGCGGCCATGCCCTCGTCGAACGCCGCGAGGTCGCCGCCGAAGCCGGAGCGCTCGAGCATCGAGCGGTAGAACGGCAGCGTGGCGTAGGGGATCAGGTCCTTGCGAAAGGCATTGCGCGCCGCCTCGGGGTCGTCGGTGACCGCGGTCGGCACCGCCGCGACCACATCGAAGCCGTCCATCGTCTTGCCGGCCTTCTCGCGGCCGTTCGCGACCTCGGGGATCACCGTCTCGCGGATGTAGTCCGGGTTGCACAGCCACAGCATCGCCCCGTCGGCGATCTCGCCCGCGAGCCGCAGCATGTTCGGCGAGAGCGCGGCGATGTAGATCGGCAGCTTGGGCCGCGGCGGGTAGCCCATGAAGGCGAACTTGGATTTGAAGAACTCGCCCTCCGGCGGCGGCTCGCCGCGCAGGATCGCGCGCACGATGCCGGCGTACTCGCGCATCTGCGTCACCGGCTTCGCGATCTCCGCGTCGAACCAGTTCTCGACCGTCACCCGATGGGAGACGCCGAGGCCCAGGACCATCCGTCCGCCGGAGATCTCGTCGATCGTCGCCGCGGTCTGCGCGCACGAGGCCGGGGTGCGGGAGAAGATCGGCAGGACGCCGGTGCCGAGCTTGATCCGCTCGGTCACGGTCGCGTAGCGGGCAAGCACCGTCAGCGAGTCGCGGGCGGCGATGTGGGTTACGTAGGCGGACTCGTACCCCAGCGACTCGGCGAGCCGTACGCGGTCGAGCGCCGGCTCCAACTCGCGGCCCGTGCCGATGAAAGCGCCGACGGCCATCGGCCCGGCATCCTATGCGCGGGATGCCGCCGACCGCCAGCTTTGCGATCACCACCCGCCTCGCCGCGCCGGCCGAGCAGGTCTGGTCCGCCGCGCTGAGCGAGGAGGGGATCAACTTCGAGCTCGGGCCCTGGCTCCGGATGACGATGCCGAAGGCGATCGAGCCCGGGATGACGATCGACGACGCGCCGCTCGGCGAGAAGCTCGGCCGCAGCTGGATCCTGCTGCGGGGGCTCGTCCCGGTCGACTACGACGACCTGTGCCTCGTGGAGCGGGGTCCCGGGATGCGGTTCCTGGAGCGCTCGCAGCTCGGGAGCGCGCGTCGCTGGCAGCACGAGCGCGAGGTGGTGGCCATCGGCGAGGGCACGTGCGAGATCAGCGACCGGCTCGAGCTGGAGCTCCGGGCGCCGCTCCGGATGCTCGGCGCGACCGGCCTGGCCGAGCGGATCGTCCGCTCCCTGTTCACGCATCGGCATGGACGTTTATTGGAACGTTGGGGTCCACCTGCGTAGAACCGGCGCGCGTGGGCGATAGGCGTCGTAGCCTGTGACGAAGTTGAGTTGGGGATCAGTGAAACGGGGTGGAGCGTGCCGGCATATGGTGCCGGCGTCGCTGTGCGCCGGCGTCGTCCTCGCGGCGCTGGTGCTCCCGCAAGCCGCCGCCGCGACCGACTACATCGCGCCGGACCCCGGTGGGGACGAGAACACCTTCCCCGGCATCCCGGTCGCGGGGAAGCTGTTCGGGATGAACGACTCGATCGTCGATTTCGCGAACGGGCAGAGCCCGGAGTCGTACGCCAAGTACGTGGAGAACGTCGGCGGCAACTCGATCCGCACGATTCTCGACTGGGCCTGGGCCGAGCCAGTGGAGCAGGACGAGTTGGCCGAGATCCGCTTCACGAAATGGCGGGCGGTCTACGACACCGCCCGCGCGCACGGCCTGAGGCCGATCTTCCTGCTCGCATCGGCGCCGTATTGGGCCCGCGAGGATCCCGCGACCGGCGACACATGCGCGATTTGTCCCTACCCGCCGGCCGACACGCCGGAGATGAACGCCGAATGGGGCGAGTTCGTCACCGAGGTCGCAACTCGCTTCCCCAACGCGATCATCCAGGTCTGGAACGAGCCGAACCTGCACTACTGGTGGGGCTTCGAGCTGCCCGACCCGGAGCGCTACGCGGAACTGGTCGACATCGCCTACGACGCCGTCCAGCAGGTCGAGATCGACCTCGGTGTCAACATCCCGGTGATCGCCCCCGGCCTCGCGAACGTCCCGGAGGAGGAGGCCGTCCCGCAGCGGATGTCGCTGCGCGAGTTCCTCGACCGGGCCTACGCGGCGCCCACCCCCCTCGACGAGAACATCGACGGGCTGGCGACGAATGCGTTCCCGCACTCGCTGACCTTCGGCGCGAACACACTGCTGGCGGCCACGTTCGAGGACCTGCGCGCGGCGCAGGCGACGGCCGGCGACACCAGCCAGATCTGGGTCACGGAAACGGGGGTCCACGGGGGCGAGGAATACGGCTACTGGAGCGAGTCCATCCGCGCTGACCGGGACTACCGCCTCTACAACCGGCTCGCGAGCATGCCCGACGTTCGCGCCGTCCTCTTCCATCGGATCATCGAGCCGGTCGAGAACGACTTCGGCAACTTTTTCGAGTACGGCCTCGCGTGGATGCGCTACCAGGAGCCGCCGGAGCCGCAGACCCAAGGACCGCAGGCCGTACCGAAGCAGGTGTACTGCCTCTTCGCCTACCTCGCGACGGGCTACTACGCGCCCTGCCTGGAAACGACCATCACCAAAGGCCCGAGGAAGAAGACCAAGAAGCGGAGCGCGACCTTCCGGTTCGACCTGGCCAAGGGCGCGTTCCTGACCGCGATGGAGTGCTCCCTTGACGGCGCCGAGTTCGCGCCCTGCGAGACCGGGATCTCGTACGGGCGGCTGAAGCGGGGCCGTCACGTCTTCGAGGTCCGCGGTTACAACGGGATCGCTCAGCGCGGCGAGCCAGACCGCCACCGCTGGAAGATCAAGAAGAAGAGGCGGCGCCGCTAGGGCTCAGGTCCTAGTGCGTCTCGCCCGGCGCGTGCGCGGGTGGACGCGACTCCTCGGCCAGCGAGGTGATCTCGAGCGACCCGCGGGCGGCCTCCTCGAGCACTTCGACGGCCTCCTCTTCGTTGCGGGCGTAGAGCTCGACCAGGAGGTGGGAGACGATCCGTTCCTCGTCGTGCTTGTGGAAGCGCACGTGGGTGAAAAACTCCCGCGTGCCGGCGTCGCCGAAGGAAGCGTAGGTGAGGCTGTCGGCTGCCTCGGGGCCGGAGCACGACTCGACCATGTCCTGGTCGACGGTGACCGTGCACGACGCGACGAAGGGCTTGCCGGCGACCATCCGCTCCCAGCGGTCGCCGATCGCGACGACGCGGCCCTCCTCGACCGTCAGATGGGGCTGGTCGTGCATGCAGTCGAGGCACTGCACCACCGCCTCCTGCACCTCTTCGACGCGCTCCGCCGCCTCGCCGGTCTCGGGGTCGACGCGAAGGATCGCGTCGTAGTGGACCTGGGCCTCGAGCCGCTGCGACCAGCAGCGATAGCAGCGAAGCCAGGCGCCGCGCTCGCCGTCGAGCTCCTCGTTCACCCTTCGAGCGTAGCGCCCTCGTTCCCACGTGCAGGGTGCAGATCACCCGGCAGCAACGAGTACATCAGCATGTCCCGGCGCGCCCCCGCGATCGCCAGGTAGGAGCGCAAGAGACCCTCCTCGCGAAACCCCACGGACTCGGCGGTCGCGCGCGATGCGCCGTTCTCCGGCTCGATCGTCACCTCTACCCGCGCGAGGCGCAGATCGTCGAAGGCGAAGCCGCACATCAGGTGCAGCGCCGCCGCCGCGACGCCGCGCCTGCGGGCCCAGGGCGCTGTCAGGTACCCGGCCACGCAGCGGCCCGCCGCGCGGTTGATCTCGTGCAGGCCGATCGTGCCGAGCACGTCGGAGCCGTCGGCCTCGGCGATCACCGCGTTGAGGTCCGTGCCCGAGGCGAGGCCGGCCATCCCGCGCTGCATCCATTCGACCGTGTGCGACGGTTGGTAGGGACTCGGCACCGTCGTGTAGCGCGCGACCTCGGGATCGCGGCAGGCCTCGACGATCCTGGGCACGTCGTTGTCGGCGGGCAGCCGCAGCCGGACGATCCCGTCCGTCAGTCCCTCGACCGGAAACTCGATCGGACGCGGGCTCAAATCAGGCGGGCGCGGTGGCCTCGGCGCCGGCCCGCTCGGCGACCAGCTCGACGATCTCGCCCATGATCCGGTTGATCTCGAAGTCCTTGGGCGTATAGACGCGCGCCACGCCGGCCTCGAGCAGCTTCGGCTCGTCGGCGGCCGGGATGATCCCGCCGATCACCACTGGAGCATCGACCTCGCGCTCGCGGAGCATGCGCACCGTGTCCGGGATCAGCTCCAGATGCGATCCCGAGAGGATCGAGAGACCGACGACGTCGACGTCCTCGTCCGCCGCCGAGGCAGCAATCTGCTCGGGAGTCAGACGGATGCCCTGGTAGATCACCTCCATGCCAACGTCGCGCGCGCGGACGGCGATCTGCTCGGCGCCGTTCGAGTGTCCGTCGAGCCCGGGCTTGCCGACGAGGATGCGGATGCGGTGGCCGAGGCGCTCCGAGACCTCGTCGACCCGTGCGCGGATCACCGCGAGAAGCTCCTCGGACGCCCCCGAGGAGGCCGCGCCGACCCCCGTCGGCCCACGGTAGTCCCCGAACGTATCGCGCAGCGCCTGCGCCCATTCGCCGGTCGTCACGCCGGCCTTGGCCGCCGCGATCGTCGCGGGCATGATGTTCGCCTGTTCGTCGGCCGCGGCCTCGCGCAGCTCGGTGAGTGCGCGTTCCACCGCGGCGTCGTCGCGCTCCTCCTTCCAGCGCTCGAGCGCCTCGCGGCATTCGCGCTCGACCTCGGGATCCGGGGTGAGGATGCCGCCGTCGGCGCCGGCGGTGAGCGGTGAGTCCTCCGTCTCCGTGAACGAGTTCTGGCCGATGACCTTGATCTCGCCCGCCTCGATGCGAGCGATCCGCTCGCGGTGGGACTCGACGAGCCGGGCCTTCATGTACGGCACCGCCTCGACCGCGCCGCCCTGCTCGGCGACCACTGCCATCTCCTCGCGCGCGCCCGCGGCCAGCTCCGCCACGAGCCCGTCCATCACCTTGGAGCCCTCGAAGATGTCGGGGTAGTCCAGCAGGTCGGTCTCGAACGCCAGGATCTGCTGGATCCGCAGGCTCCACTGCTGGTCCCACGGGCGCGGCAGTCCTAGCGCCTCGTTCCACGCGGGCAGCTGGATCGCCCGGGCGCGGGCGTCGCGACCCAGCGTCACGGCGAGGGCCTCGAGCACGATGCGCGGCACGTTGTTCTCGGGCTGCGACTCGGTCAGCCCGAGCGAGTTGACCTGCACGCCGTAGCGCATCCGCAGGAACTTCTCGTCGGTGACGCCGTAGCGTTCGCGCCCGATCTCGGCCCACAGCTCCGACATCGCGCGCAGCTTCGCGTGCTCCTCGATGAAGCGGACGCCCGCGTTCACGAAGAACGAGATCCGTCCGAAGACCTTCGGGAAGTCGTCCTCGGCCACCTGGCCGCGCGAGCGGACCTCGTCCAGGACCGCGATGCCGGTCGAGAGCGCGTAGGCGATCTCCTGCACCGGCGTTGCCCCCGCCTCCTGCAGGTGATAGCTGCAGATGTTCGTGGGGTTCCAGCTCGGGATGTCGTTCACCGAGAACGCGACGGTGTCGGCGATCAGGCGCATCGAGGGCCCGGGCGGGAACGCGTAGGTCCCGCGCGAGAGGTACTCCTTGATGATGTCGTTCTGCGTGGTTCCCTTGAGCGCCGAGAGCTCGACGCCGTTCTCGTCGGCCACCGCGCAGTAGAGGCCGAGCAGCCAGGCGGCGGTGGCGTTGATCGTCATCGAGGTGTTCATCTCGCCCAGCGGGATCCCGTCGAAGAGGGCGTGCATGTCGCCCTTGTGCGCGATCGAGACCCCGACCTTCCCGACCTCGCCTCGGGCCAGCTCGGCATCGGGGTCGTAACCGGTCTGGGTGGGCAGGTCGAAGGCGACCGAGAGCCCCGTCTGGCCCTTGGCGAGGTTCCGCCGGTAGAGCTCGTTCGAGCGGCGGGCGTCCGAATGGCCGGCGTAGGTGCGCATCACCCACGGGCGGTCCGGCTCGGGCAGGCGGTGCTCGGCCATGAGGAAATTCTAGAGGCCCGACGCGGAGTCCCCGCGCACGCGGATGCCGCCTGGCAGCGTCGCAGGCTCGCGCCCGTGCTCCTCGCGCGTGCCCACCGGCACGCGCTTCGTCCCCCGTTCGCGCCCTGCTCGCTTCCAGGCGCCCCCGCGCACACGGTTACCCCGCATCGGACCTCTAGGGTGCGCGGGAGTGGCCAACGTCATCGACTGCATGCACCTCGGGCGCGACCGTGTGATCGGCGCCTGGGAGGTGCGTCCCGGCGTGATCGTGGATCCCGGGCCCGGGTCCTGCGCGCACACGTTGCTGGCGGGCGTCGAGGCCGAGCCGCGGGCGCTGCTCCTGTCCCACATCCACCTCGACCACGCCGGCGCCTCGGGCGTGCTGGCGCGGCGGTTCCCGGAGTTGCGCGTGTATGTGCACGAGGTGGGCGCGCCGCACGTGATCGACCCGTCGCGCCTCCTGATGAGCGCCGCGCGTCTCTACGGGGACGACATGGAGCGCCTCTGGGGCGAGGTCGCGCCGGTGCCCGAGGATCGCGTGACCGTGCTCCGGGGCGGGGAGGAGGTGGAGGGACTCGAGGTCCACTACGCGCCCGGCCACGCGCGCCACCACGTCGTCTACTTCGACCCGGAGTCGCGCGACGCGTACACCGGCGACGTCGCCGGTTGCCAGGTCCCGCCGTCGGACCTCGTGGCGGCGCCGACGCCGCCCCCGGAGATCGAGGTCGAGGTGTGGCTCGAATCGATCGCGATGCTCCGCTCGCTCGACCCCGCCCGCGTCTGCATGACGCACTTCGGCGCCGACGACGACGTCGCCGGCCACCTGGACCGCCTCGAGGCCTGGCTCCACGAGGCCGCGGCCGAGGCTGAGACCGGCGACCACGAGCGGTTCGCGAGCTGGCTCGGCGCGCGCTTCGACGCCGAGGGCGGCGAGATCGCCGCGCGCCTGCGCCAGGCGATGCCCCCGGAGCAGCTCTGGCTTGGGCTCGAGCGCTACTGGCGCAAGCGCCGCGAGTCCGGTTGAGCGTCAGCTTTCACAGCACCGCACCTTTGCGCGATGGCGCGTGTCTTCCCTCTAGGCTCATCGTCACATGCGACCGAATCGCAAACCCACACGCACGCTGGCCCTCCTCCTGACCGCGGGGGCGCTGTCACTCGCCCTCACCGCCAGCGCCGCGGCTGTCATCTACGTCTACGGAAACGGTTTCTCCAAGAAGGGGACCGTCAAGGAGATCAAGCGCACGGGGGGCGGCAAGAAGTGCGACAAGCGCCACCGCAAGAACTCGGATTCGATGGGGATCAGCTTCGAGGGCAAGCGCCTCTGCGAGTACAGCCCGCCGGTGGTCGGCGACGCGGCGCAGCCCGACCACGTGATCTTCGCGAAGGGCCAGGTGCTGCCCAAGAAGACCCCGAAGGCCCTGCGCGAGGCCGCCTACCTCGCGGTCAAGCTCCGGCTCGGGCGCGGCGACGCGTACGAGTTCCAGGTCCGTCCCAAGGGAGGCCGCTACAAGCTGCTGCGGAGCCCGTCGGCGGGCGCAGTCTCCGAGCAGGGGCGCAGCGACGCGATCAAGCCGCTGAAGAAGCCGAACTCGCTGCGGCTCGAGGTCAAGGGCGCGCGCGTCAAGGCCTTCGTCAACGGGGAGGAGCTGGTCTCGGTCGTCGACCCGAACCCCGAGGAGGTCGGAGGGCGCAAGGTCGGGTTTGGGATCGGCTCTCGCAAGAACTCCAGTCGCAGCACGGTCGGCGTCTTCGAGCGGGTCCGCGTCGGCCTCGCCGAGTAGCCGAACCGCTCGCGGCCGGGGAACTCTCTCTTAGGCTGCTGCCGTGACCACGGAGACGATCGAGCGTCCGCGCAGCGCCGGTCCCGGATCCGGCCTCGGGGGCAGCTGGCGCGTGATCGTCCTCAACGACGACCACAACACGTTCGACCACGTGGCGCAGACCCTGGCAAGGGTGATCCCCAGGATCACGCTGGACGCGGGCTATCGCTTCGCCGACCAGATCCACGCGCGCGGCCAGGCGATCGTGTGGGCCGGCCAGCGCGAGCCGGCCGAGCTCTACTGGGAACAGCTCAAGGAGGCCGGCCTCACGATGGCGCCGCTCGAGAAGGGTTGAGGGGTCAGGAGGGCCGGAGCGGCTGATTCAGGAGCCGGCCGCCGGCACCGGGGGGAGCGGGAGCACCGGGATGCCCGGCCGGCGTGCGCCGCCTGAACAGGTCACCGAACCGGGAACGCCGCGGCTGGCGGCCGCGGAACTGCCCGGCCCGGAGCTCAAGCAGTGCACGAAGCTCCGACGTGCGGCTGAACGGATCGGCGATCGTCTCGCCACCGTCCACCGACGCAACTGCGACCAGCTTGCCCTCGATCTCGGCGCCAAGCAGGTCGCCCTGAGGAACGTCGTTCGAGTCGATCTGAGCGAGGCGGTCAACATCGGGCCCATCGAGCGCCCCGAGCCTCCGGATCGTGACTCCGGCCATCTTCTGCGTCTCGGTCGTCTGCCTCATCTTGAACCTCCAACTCTTGGACGGCCGCGAGCCGTCATTCGTGATGTATTCAGGATCGCGCGCCCGGTGAATAAGCGCAACAGGAAGTTCCACGGCGTCTGATAAGGTGTTCTTATGCTTGATGTGAAGCGGCTGCGCATCCTCCGCGAGGTCGCCACGCGCGGCTCGTTCTCGGCCGCGGCCGAGTCGCTCTTCCTCTCGCAATCGGCCGTCAGCCAGCAGATCGCCACGCTCGAGCGCGAGGTCGGGATGAAGCTGCTCGAGCGCACGCGCGACGGCACGCGGCCGACGGATGCCGGGCGCGTCCTGGTCGAGCACGCGGACGCCGCGATCGCGCGGCTCGAGGAGGCCGAACGCGAGCTGGCCGCGATCGCCGGGCTCGAAGGGGGCGAGGTGCGCATCGCGAGCTTCCCGAGCGCCAGCGCGACGCTGCTGACGATGGCGGTCTCCGACTTCGTCGAGAAGCATCCGAAGGTGCGTCTGAGCGTCACCGAGGCCGAGCCGCAGGAATCGCTTCCACGCCTGCGGGCGGGCGACGTTGACCTGGCGCTGAGCTTCGACTATCCCGCGGTGCCCGGTGAGGAGGAGCGGGATCTCGAGCGCACGCTGCTCCTGACCGAGTCGATGCATGTCGCCCTGCCGGTGGGCCACCCACTGGCGGACAAGGCGAAGGTGCGGATGGCGGACCTTCGCGACGAGGTCTGGCTCAGCGGCGACTGTCCCAGCTCGTGTGGCGAGACGGTGCTCCGCGCCTGCCGCGACGCCGGGTTCGAACCGCGGGTCGGCTTCGAGTCCGACGACTACCACGTGCTCCAGGGATTCGTCGCCGCCGGCCTCGGCGTGACGCTGCTGCCCGATCTGGCGCTGCCCACGCTGCGCAGCGACATCGTCGTCCTGCCCACGGACCCGCCGGCCCCGATGCGCCGCGTGTGGGCGGAGACCCGCAGGACCCGCTCGGCCGCGACTGACGCCATGCTGGCCGTCCTGGAGAGCGCCGGCGCCCGCTTCGCCAAGCAGTACGCGCGGCTCGTAGCCGTCGCCTAGGCGCTACGCGCTGCGGTCGAGCGCCGCCTCGGCGGCCAGCGAGTGCCAGACCGGCAGGACCGGCTTGTGGAAGTAGGTCATCGCCTCCTCGCGGAGGGCGGCGATCTCGTCCGACGCCCAGTAGGCGTCGAAGTCGTCCTGGTCCTCCCACACCGAGACCTGGCGGAAGTGCAGGGGGTTCTCGATGTTGCGGGTCAGGTAGCAGGCGCTCGCGCCGGCGGCCAGGGCCCGGTCGAGCGCCGGGCGCCAGATCTCGAGCCAGCGGTCGGCGCGGAACGGGTTGATGTGCCAGTCGATGTTGTTGACGTACATCGAGGGCCGATCCTATCGGTGGCTAGGCGCCCACCTCGGCCCAGATCGCGCCCGGGCCGTCCTCGTGCTGGCCCTCGTCCTTGTCGGTGGCGCCGACCATCGTCGTGATCTTGCCCGCGTGCTTATTCTCGTGCATCAGCTGGTGCGCCTCGGGGACGCCCTCGAAGCCCATCGCCTTCCACAGCACGGGCCGGATCTTGCCCTCGGCCATGAGCTGGTTGGCGCGCATGCACTCGTATGCGTTGGCGAAATGGGAGCCGAGGATCTCCTTCTGCTTCATCCACAGGTAGCGGACGTCGAAGTCGAGCGTGTAGCCCGACGTGGCGCCGCAGATCACGACCTTGCCGAACGGCTTCACCGTGAACACGGACGTCGGGAACGTCGCCTGCCCGACGTGCTCGAAGACGATGTCGGGCGCGTCGCCGAGGATCGACTTGACCTTCTTGGCGAAGCCGAGCGACTCCTTGAAGCGGGCCTTCTCCTCGTCGGCGGTCTCGCCGCCCCTGCGCATCATCCCGGCGAACTCGTTGCGGTTGATGTAGCCCACCGCGCCGAGCTGCTTGACGAGCTCTCCCTTCTCCTCGGACGAGACGACGCCGACGGCGTTGGCGCCAGCGGCCTTGGCGAGCTGGGTCGCGAACACGCCGAGGCCGCCCGCGGCGCCCCAGATCAGCACGTTGTGGCCGGCCTGGATCTTGCAGCGGTCCAGCAGCATCCGGTAGGCGGTGAAATAGGTGAGCCCGTACGCGGAGGAGTCGACCCACGAGAGGTTCCGGGGCTTCGGCAGGAGCTGCTGCGCCTGCACCTTGGTGAACTGGGCGAACGAGCCCCACGTGGTCTCGTAGCCCCAGATCTTCTGGCTCGGCGCGGCCATCGGGTCGAGGCCGTGCACCTCGACGTCCTCGTACGACGCCTGGTTGCAGTGGATCACGACCTCGTCGCCGGGCTTCCAGTTGGTCACGCCGGGGCCGACCTTCCAGACGACGCCCGACGCGTCGGAGCCGCCGATGTGATGGCCGTACTCGGGGTGGTCGCCGTAACCGAACACGGACACCGGCTTGCCGAGTGCCGCCCAGACGTTGTTGAAGTTGACCCCGGCGGCCATCACCCGCACGATCACCTCGAACGCCTGCGGCTCGGGGACCTCGATCTCCTCGATCTGGAAGGCGTCCTTCGGCTCGCCCTCGCGCTCGGGCCGGATAACCCACGCCGCCATCGTCTCCGGCAGCGTGCCGGGCTCGACGTCGAGCTTCGAGACCTCGGATACGTCTACAGCCACTTCTCGCGTCAACTCCTTGGTTCGGGGAAAGGCCGCGGGATGGTACTGCGCCGAAAGCGCAACAACCCCGCTTCGACGGGGGCGAACGTCCCTCGCCGGTGCCTGGAGACACCGATGAAGGACGATCGCGCGGCGGAACTGGCCGGACAGCAGTTCAACCGCGTCTCCCGGGGCCAGCTCGCCGAGCTCGGGCTCAGCGAGGAGGCGATCAAGGTGCTCGGGCTCGTAGACGGGTGAACGTCCCGCGCGGGCGTCTATGGCACCCAGGGAGGGACGTTCACAGTCTTGGGCTCGGCCGTGCGAGCTCGTGCGGTCGGCCGTCAGATTCCCGTCCGCCGCCGCGACTACCTTCGTGAGTCCACATGGAAGCATCCGAGAAACCCCAGCTACCGCTCGACGGCATCGACCAGGCAGCGGTCCGCGCCATCGGCGATCGCCTGGTCATCGAGCGCCTTGAGATGACCGATGAGCGCGCCGCTCGCGTCGTCCGCGAGCGCGCGGAGGGCGGCCAGGCGCCGGGTGAAACAGTCACCAAGGCGATCGAGATCGGCACCCGCGTGCTGGACACCGAGGAGACCGCGGTGAACGTCGACTACGTGCGCCGCGAGCTCGAGGTCGGCCTCGGCCAGCTGGACGAGAAGCTCAGCGGCACGCTGGCCGGGTCGGCTGAGGCCGTTGCCGAGCAACTCGCCGACGCGTTCGGCGGCGATGACTCGGTTCAGGCACAGATTCGCGAGATCGTGGCCGCCAACACGCGGGATCAGATGGAAGCGATCGTCCGCACCCTCACCGCCGAGGACAACACGAATCCGCTCGTCAACGTCCAGAAGCAGCTCGGCAAGGCGATGATTGAGTCTGAGGAGCGTCACCGGGTCGAGGTCGAGGGGTTGCGCGAGGGCCATAACAAGGCGGCGCTGACGATGCAGAAGCAGATGGGGGAGCTGCGTGAGACGATCGCGCGCCTGCTTGAGCGGGAGGACGCAGATCAGCGTGTGGCCGCCGAGGCCGAGCGGGGCACCGCCAAGGGGTTCACTTTCGAGGAGCGGGTGCACGGCGCGATCGAGCGGATCGCTTCTGCCCGTGGCGACTGCGCGTCCCACACCGGCGGGGAGGGAGCCGAGGGCGGGGGTAAGAAGGGCGACACGCTGGTCGAGCTTGGGGCCGCCGACGGACCGTCGTTGGGCCGCATCGTGTTCGAGGCGAAGGACAAGAAGCTCTCGAAGAACTCTGCATGGGCGGAGCTAAACGCCGGCATGGCAGCACGTGCTGCGGCATTCGGCGTCCTGGTGGTCGCGGGAGAGGAGCGGATCCCCTCCGGCCGCGAGCAGCTCACCGAGTACGAAGGGAGCAAGCTGATCGTTGCCGTCGACCGCGACGAGCCCGACTCGCTCGTCCTGGAGGTTGCGTACAGGCTTGCCGCCGCCCGTGTCGCGATGGCTCGCGACCGTGAGCTCGAAGTCGACGCGGTCGCCGTGCGAGACATCACGGCCGAGGCGATCACGCTTCTGAACCAGGCGCAGGCGATCCGCTCCGCCCTGACCGGCATCAAGACCAGCTCGGACAAGGCGCGCGGCAACCTGGACGCGATGGTTGCGTCGCTCCAGGAGAAGCTCGACCGCATCGACTCGCTGGTCGCAGAGGCGGACGAAGCAGCCGACGACTGACTAGGGCTGGAGCAGCTCGTTCTGCGAGCTCGGGCGTTCCGGGCCGACCTCGAGCGTGGCGGGCTTGATCCCGATCTCCGCGCCTGCCGCGGCCTCGTACTCGCCCTCCTCGAGATCGGTCTTGATCGAGCCGGTTCCGCCCGGCGGGATCTCACCCGAGGCCGCCGACGTTGGGCCCTCGAGCGTGAGGCGGGTGGGCTCGGAGGTCTGGTTGGAGATCGTCACCGTGAAGATGCCGGCCCCAAGACCGCTGCTCGGCGAGACGCTGACGCTCTTGTCGTCGATCGCGGCGGTCAGCTCGATCGGGCTCGGCGGGCGCGGCTCGTTCGGAAAGTCATCCTCGCCGCACGCGCCGAGCAAGAGGGGGGCGGTTGCGAGCATGCCCAGCGCGCCGGCGCGCAGGCGACGCGTTCCGATGGCGGCCTCCCGAAACCTCATCTCCGCGCCGAACCCTAAACGACGTGCCCGTCGGTTGCTACGGGTGGCGGGAACGACGCGTCAATCCGCGAAGGGCAGCTCGACGACCTCGGCCGCGATGGGGTCGGCCGAGAGCTCGCTGCGGATCTCCACGGTGGCTCCGGGCTCGGCCTCACGCCGCAGAATCGCCAGCGCGATCGGACCGCGCGCGGGGGAGAGGACCGCCGTGCCGATCCGCCCGAGCTCGCGCTCGCCGAGCCGCACCGCCGCGCCCTCGGGCGCCGGCGCCGCGAGCAGCAGGCCGCGGAGGTGGCGGTTCGGCTTGCCCCGGTAATGCAGCCGTGCGACGGTCTCCTGCCCGATGTAGCAGCCCTTCGTGAAGCTGACGGCGCGCTCGTTGATTCCGGCCTCCTGCGGCAGCGTCTGCGTCGTCATCTCGCGGCCGAAGCGGGGACGCCCGGACTCGACCCGGATGATCTCGAGCGCATCGCCGTCCACCTCGGCGATCCCGCGCTTGGCGAGCGCCTCGCCGAGGGCTGCGGCCCGGTTCGCGGCGACCAGGAGATCCAGGCCGGAATCGGTGCGGACCGCGCGTACCTCGGTCCCGTCGACATCGGCGATCGTGTGGTCGTTCTCGCGGGCCAGCGGCGGCAGCGCGGCACGATCCGCCGCGGCCGGGCCGACTAGCGAGAGCGTCCGGCTCGCCTCCGTGCGGTCCTCAATCGTCACCTCGCGGCCGATCGAGTACATGGTCAGGTGCCGTTCGGTCGCCGCCAGCGCCTCCGGCTCGAGCTCGAGCCAGATCTCGCCCGCCGCGATCATCAGGACGCGCATGTCGGCCTGCATGTGGCCCTTGCGGTCCAGCAGCGCCGAGTAGCAGCCGGCGCCGGGCTCGAGCGCTTCGACGTCGTTGGTGAGCTGACTCTGGAGGTACTCGACCGCGTCAGCGCCGGTGACGGTGAGCAGGCTGCGCCCCCGCCAAGCCATCCCCGCCTCCTCGCGCAGGGCCCGGTACTGGCCGTCGAGCTCGATCGTGGTCACGAGCCGGATTCTAGGCGGGGGGAACGGCGGGCTCGGCTCGCCCTTCGGGCTTCACCGGCCAGGCAATTCTTTTTTTGATGTGCCAAAATCTCAGTTGTGGATGAACGAAAGACCGGGGGCGACGTCGCCGAGCCGACGCCCGAGACCGAAGCGGACGAGGATCGCACGCTGCGCGTGAGCCGCCGCCGCCTGCTGGGCGGCGCCCTCGCGGCCGGCCCGGCGCTGGCCGCGCTGCACGAGGTCGTCCCGCATCAGGCGCTGCACGACGCGCTCGGCGGGCAGCAGCACGAGCACGCCGTCGCCGCCGCGGCGGGCCACACCGGGCACGGCGTCCCCTCGCACGCGAACGGCCTCGGCACCGCCGGCCCGACCTTCCGCGACGGGCCGAGCGTCGACCACCGCGCGAACGGCTTCAACCCGACGGAGCTCCTCCGGGACTTCGACTACGGCAAGACCCGCAGGCTCGCGAGCGGCCGGCTCCTGCGCGAGTGGGAGCTCGTCGCGGCCGACAAGGAGATCGAGGTCGCGCCCGGCGTCAAGTTCCCGGCCTGGACGTACAACGGCCGGATCCCGGGCCCGGCGCTCCGCTGTCGCGAGGGCGACCTCCTGCGAATCCGGTTCGTCAACGGCTCTCAGCACCCGCACACGGTGCATTTCCACGGGCTCCACCCCTCGAAGATGGACGGGATTCCCGGCATCGGCGCGGGGATCATCGAGCCCGGCAAGTCGACCGTCTACGAGTTCGACGCCGAGCCGTTCGGCCTTCACCTCTACCACTGCCACGTCGCGCCACTCGCCGAGCACATCGCCCGCGGCATGTACGGGACCTTCGTCGTCGATCCGAAGCAGGGTCGCCCGGACGCCGACGAGATGGTGATGGTCCAGCACGGCTACAACACGACCTTCGACGCGGAGGGCAACCAGCTCTATGCCGTCAACGGCATCCCGTTCCACTACATGGCGGAGCCGATCCAGGTGCGCCGCAACGAGCTGGTCCGCATCTACCTGGTGAACGTGCTCGAGTACGACCCGATCAACTCGTTCCACATCCACGGGAACTTCTTCGACTACTACCCGACCGGCACGAGGCTCGAGCCCGTGGACTTCACCGACACGGTGATCCAGGGGCAGGGGCAGCGGGGGATCTGCGAGCTGACCTTCCCGAACGCGGGCCCGTTCATGTTCCACGCCCACAAGACCGAGTTCGCCGAGCTGGGCTGGATGGGTTTCTTCGAGGTGAGCTGATGGAAGCTCGCGGCGAGACGGTGGAGCGCGGCAGCCCGTTCGACAGCGTCCCGGCGTGGGCGCTTGGCGTCGCCGCGGCCGCGCTGATCACGGTCGTGCTCGTGGTCCTCGCGGTGGCCGGCGGCGACAGCCTGCCCGACCGCCTCGGCCCACCGATCGAGGAGCTCGCGGTCGAGCGCACCGAGCTGGCGGCGAACCAGATCGAGCTGACCCTCCGCAACACGGGCCCCGACGAGGTGACGATCGCGCAGGCCTTCGTCAACGACGCCTACGTGGACTTCACCGGCGGGGGCGAGCCGATCGGGCGCCTGGGGTCGGACACGCTCACGCTCACCTATCCGTGGCAGGAGGGGCAGCCCTACCTCGTCTCGATCGTCACCGAGACCGGCGTCGTGATCGAGCACGAGATTCCCGCCGCCGTCGAGACCCCCCAGGCGGACGGCGACCTGTTCGCCCTGATGGCGTTGCTCGGCACGTACGTCGGGATCGTCCCGGTGGTCCTCGGGATGATGCTGCTACCCGCGATGCGCCGGTTCCGCGAGGACTGGATCCGCGTCCTGATGGCGGTCACGGTTGGGCTGTTGGCCTTCCTTGCCGTGGACGCGAGCCTCGAGGGGCTCGAGCTTGCGAACGAGTCGGGCGGCGCCTTCGGCGGGGTCGAGCTGCTGGTGCTCGGCGCCCTGCTCGCGTTCCTCCTGCTGACCGGGGTGGACCGCCGGCTGCGGGCGCGCGGCGAGGCCGCCGGCGACGCGGCGGGCGCGGCCGGGCGGCTGGCGCTGATGATCGCGCTCGGAATCGGCCTGCACAACCTGGGCGAGGGGCTCGCGATCGGCTCGGCATACGCGATCGGCGAGCTCGCGCTCGGCGCCTTCCTCGTCGTCGGGTTCGCGATCCACAACACCACCGAGGGCTTCGCGATCGTCGCCCCGCTCACGCGGGCCAAGCCCTCGCTCGGGCGGCTCGTGGCGCTCGGCCTGATCGCCGGCGCGCCGGCGATCGCGGGCGGGATCATCGGGGCGTCGGTCACGAACCCCGAGCTGTCGGCGCTCCTGCTCGGCGTCGGGGTGGGCGCGGTGGTTCAGGTGATCGTGCAGATCGCGCCCGCGATGCGCGACCGCGCCGGGCGCCTGCTCGACGCCGCGACGGCCGCCGGCGTCGCCGCCGGGCTCGTCGCCTTCTACCTAACCAGCCTCCTGATCACCGTCTAAGACCATGGCGCACTCCGGCTTCAGACGACCAGACGCGCCCAACACGGAGGCCGTCGAGGACTACGCCAAGGCGCTGCACGCGCTGGCCAAGCGCTGCGACGGCCCGGTGACCACCTCAGCGCTGGCCGAGCGGCTCGGCGTCTCGCCCGGGTCCGTGACGGCGATGCTGAAGCGCATGGGCGAGCTGGGGCTCGTCGACCACGAGCGCTACCGTGGCGCGCTGCTCACACCGGAGGGCGAGCGGGTCGCGCTCGAGGTCATCCGTCACCACCGCCTGCTCGAGTCCTATCTGACCGACGTGCTCGGGATGCCGTGGGACCGGGTCCACGACGAGGCCGAGGTGCTCGAGCACTACATCTCCGAGGAGCTCGAGGAGCGGATCGCCGCCGCGCTGGGAGATCCGGCCCGCGATCCCCACGGCGACCCGATCCCGAACCGCGAGCTGGCGGTGGAAAGCGAGCCGGGTGTGCCGCTGGCCGAGCTCGAGAGCGGCGGGACCGGCACCCTCGCGCGGGTCTCCGACTCCGACCCCGAGATGCTCCGGTTCCTGGCCGAGCGTGGGATCCGCCCCGGGACCCGCGTCAGCGTGGGCGAGCGCGAGCCGTTCGGCGGCTCGGTCTCGATCGAGGTCGACGGCAAGCCGCACGCGATCGGGGCCGAGCTGGCGCGGCGGATGGTGATCACCGGCGCGGGATAGGCTGCGCTCCGTGGCGCTCGCCGACCAGTTCCAGGACATCGTCGACTCCCTCCCCGACGATTGGACCAGCCTGACGCTCGACCTGCGTCTCCCCAGCGAGGAGCGCTACATCGACGCCGCGGTGATCCTCACGCAGGTGAACGCCCAGCCGTACTCGAAGGCGGACTGGCACTGGCGCGTGAACGTCGCGAACCAGTTCGGCCACGCGGCGGCCGCGCCCACCGTGAAGGGCACGCTCGCGCTGCTCGACCAGGAGGGGATCGAGGCCGAGATGGTCCTGCGCGACTTCCGCGAGGGCCGTGCCGAGGTCAAGCAGATGTGGGGCCGGCCCGAGTCCGTCCGCCGCCAGTTCCGCACCAGCCGCCGGCTCTAGCGGGCGGGAGGATTTCGGGCCCTTTTCCGCTCTGCATGGAGCGGTCACTCTCCGCGCCCGAGGATCGAGCGTCGCGTTTGTTGCGCCAGGCGACCTAACGCGACACTCGATGCCTGACCGCGAGACGGATGTGGCGCCCGTCAACCCCGCGCGAACGTGCGCCAGTTCGCGATTCGCTCCGGTTGGACCACCCCGGGGTCCACGCCGGCGGTGAATGCGTTTGCCGCGGTCAGTGCGGCCATCTGGGCCTCTTGTGCGGCGCGGTCGAGCCCGGGCTGGGCGCCGAGCAGCGCGTCCAGCGCCGCGGCTGGATCCGCGGCGGCAAGGCTGTAGCCGCGCTCGACGCCCGACCGGAGCGCTGCGACCAGATCGGGCTCCTCGTCCACGAGCCGCTCTGAGGCGACGACCACCAGCTCCGGGAAGGGCTTCGTCACCTCGCCCACCCTGAACTCGCGAGTCGGAACGCCAAGGTCGCGCAGCGCGACCCCCTCGGCGTTCCAGAAGGCGGTCGCCGCGTCCACTCGGCCGGCGCTGAGCGCCGCGACCGAGTCGAACCCGATCACGGTCCGCTCCACCGCTGCCGGATCGCCGCCCTCGCTCGCCATCACGTGGTCGAGCACGGCGTCGTCGGACGGGAGCCCGGTGACGCCGACGGTGCGGCCCTCGAGGTCGCCGGGACGGCGCACCTCGTCGCGGTCGGCCGCGATCACGGCCGCCAGCGGCACTTGGACCAGCGCCGCGATGGGAACGAGGTCGAGGCCGCGGTCGCGCGCGATGCCCCAGTCGTTGATGTCGAGCACCGCGAACTCCGTCCGTCCCGCCTCGAGCAGCTTCGGGGCGTCGGTCGACTCCCCGGGCTCGCGGATCGTCAGCTCGAGACCGTCGCCATCGAAGTACCCGTGCTCGAGCGCCGCGTAGAGCCCCGCGTGGACGGCGTTCGGAGTGAAGTCGAGCACCAGGGTCGCCTCGCGTGAGGCGCCCGGTTCCGCACCGTCGTCGCCGCAGCCCTGAAGGCCGAAAGCCACGACGGCCGCCAGCAGCGCAGCAACCCTCATGTGCGGGGCAGCGTAGCCGGGGCGTCGCGCCGACCGGCGCGCGCGCGGCGCGCCGTTGGTACGGTCGTGCTGACCGTGGGGATGGGGAAGCGCACAGCCCTTGTGGCGCTCGGGGGAGTCTGGCTGCTGATCGCGGCCGCGCCCGCGAGCGCCGAGATCACGAGCGTCTTCGAGCCGGCGATCGACTGCGCCGCCGAGCCCGACGGCACGCGCTTCTGCGGCGGCACGAACACGCTGGTCCCGACCTTCGACGGGCAGCAGATCGACGTGAACGTCGCCCTGCCACCCGCGCCCGAGACCGGCCCCGACGGGCCCTACCCGCTGGTCATGGTGTTCCACGGTTACGGCGGCTCCGAGCTCAGGCTGCCGGCGCTCCAGCGCTGGACCGACCAGGGATACGCCGCGTTTTCGATGAGCGACCGGGGGTTCGGCCCGTGCGGCGCCAAGCCCACGCCTCCGGCGCACTGTCTCGACGGCGGCTGGGTCCGGCTGATGGACACCCGCTACGAGGTCCGCGACGCCCAGCACTTCGCCGGCGTCCTCGTGGACGAGGGGGTGGCGGACCCCGCGGCGATCGCGGCGACGGGCGGGTCGTACGGCGGCGGGATGTCGATGGCGCTCGCCGCGCTGAAGAACCGGACGATGCTTCCAGACGGTTCCCTCGTCCCCTGGACCAGCCCGGGCGGAACCCCACTCAGCCTCGCGGTCGCCGTGCCCGAGGTCCCCTGGACCGACCTCGCCAACGCGCTGATGCCGAACGGGCGGACGCTCGACTACGTCGCGGACGCTCCCTACCTCGGTCCGGATGGGGACGCGCGCGTCGGCGTGATGAAGCAGACATTCGTTGCCGGGCTCTACGCCTCGGGGCTGGCGAGCGGCTTCTACGCCCCGCCCCTCGCGGACCCCGATGCCGACCTCACGACCTGGTTCGGTCTGATCAACGCCGGCGAGCCCTACGACGGGAACCCGGCGGTCGCGGGGCTCCTCGACGAGATCATGACCCACCACACCTCGTACTACCTCGACCACTCGATCGAGCCGGCGCCGCTGCTGATCTCGAACGGGTGGACCGACGACATCTTCCCGGTGGACGAGGCGACCCGCTTCTACAACCGCACCCGCGCCGAGCACCCCGGGGCGGATATCTCGCTGTTCTTCCTCGACTACGGGCATCAGCGCGGCCAGAACAAGGAGGCCGACATCGACCTCCTCAGGGCTGCGCAGGACGCGTTCCTGGCCCACCACCTCACCGGGGCCCCCGCGCCGCCGGGCGGGGTGACGACGTTGACCCAGACCTGTCCCAGGGCCGCCGCCTCGCAGGGCCCGTTCACCGCCCCGGACTGGTCGGAGATCGCGCCCGGCGAGGTCCGGACGAGCTCGGCGGGTGCCCAGACGATCCTGCCGGTGGTCCCGGCCGACGCCCCGCGGGGCCAGGCCTATGACCCGGTCAGCGGCGGCGGCGCCTGCGCCACCGCGGACGCCTCCGACCAGGTCGGCGCGGCTAGCTACCGCCTCGATCCGGCGCCGTCCGGCGGCTACACGCTGATGGGCTCGCCGACGGTGGTCGCCGACTTCACGCTGCCGGGCCCGACCTCGCAGGTGGCCGCCCGCCTGCTGGACGTCGCCCCGGACGGGAACGCGACGCTCGTCGCCCGAGGCCTCTGGCGGCCCGAGGTCGGGACCAGCCCGGTCCGCGAGGTCTTCCAGCTGCACGCGAACGGCTGGCGGTTCGAGGAGGGCCACGTGGCGAAGCTCGAGCTGTTGCCCGCGGACGTTCCCTACGGCCGGATCTCGAACGGCCAGCTGCCGGTGATCGTGCAGAACCTGGAGCTGCGACTGCCGATGCTCGAGGGGCCCGGCGGCGTGGTCGAGGAGCCGCTGCCGAAGGTCGTTCCGGACGGTTACGAGCTGGCACCGGGCTTCGACGACGGCGTCGGACCGGGTCCACCGGGGAAGCCGCTGCGCTGCCGGGGGCGCAAGGCGACGATCGCAGGCGACCACGGAGACGACGTGCTCGTCGGAACGCGGGGCCGCGACGTGATCGTGGCGAAGCGCGGCGACGACGAGATCCGCGCGCGCCGCGGGCGCGACCGGATCTGCGCGGGCGCGGGCGTGGACGTCGTCCGCAGCGGTCGGGGCCGCGACCGGATCTGGTCAGGCCCGGGCAACGACACGGTTGATGGCATCCGCGACCGCTAGCGCCACGCGCCGCGCTGGGCCTGGTTAGACTGCCGCGGGCGCTGCGGCCGCACGGTCGGTCGCGCGGACATCCAACGGACTACCAGGAGGTAGATGCAGTGCAGGATCGAGGTCTGGCCGCCTATATCGCCGAGTTGCTCGGGACGCTGTTCCTGGTCTTCGTCGTCGGCACCGTCGTCACGCTGTTCGTGGCGAGCTCGCCGGACGCGCAGACCGGCTCCGACTTCGCGGTCATCGGCCTCGTCCACGCGTTCATGCTGTTCGGCCTGATCATGGCCTTCGGCGCCGTGTCCGGCGGGCATTTCAACCCGGCGGTCACGGTGGCGGCGGCGGTGCAGCGGAAGATCGACCCGGTTGATGCGGTCGTCTACATCCTCGCCCAGCTCTCCGGCGGTGTCCTCGGCGCGCTCCTGGTCAAGGGCCTCCTCGAGGACGAGGGCCGCGCGCTCGGCTACGGGAACCCGGAGGTCAGCGCGCTGCTCGGCGGCAACTTCCAGGGCTTCATCGTCGAGGGCCTCGGGACCTTCCTCCTCGTCCTCGTGATCCTCGCGGTCGCGATGAACCCGCGCGCGCGCCAGGAGTGGGCGCCGCTCGCGATCGGCGCGACGCTGGGCTTCGGCGTGATGATCTTCGGCCCGCTTACGGGCGGCTCGTTCAATCCCGCTCGCTGGTTCGGCCCGGCGCTGATCGGCGACGGCATCGACGGGTCTGACCTGCTGGTGTACGTGCTCGGCCCGCTGGTCGGCGCGCTGCTGGCGTTTGCGACCTATCGGTTCGTGATCGCCGGGCCCCAGTTCGCAGAGGGCGCCGAGCCACCGACCTCGGACGCCCGGGCGGTGGGCCAGGCGGTCAAGGACGCCGAGGTCCGCGCGCGTAACAAGTAACGTCCCGCGCCGTGAGGCGCGTCACGTTCTCGCGCAACTACACGCTTTCGCTGTCGCGGACGTGTCGGTGCGTATGCAAGTACTGCGCGTTCGCGACTCGGAAGGCACACCTCTACTCGCCGGCTGAGGTCGAGCAGCGTCTCGACCAGGCGCTGCGGCGCAACGCGAAGGAGCTCCTCGTCCTCACGGGCGAGCGGCCGGAGGTGAACGCCGGCGTCCGCGAGCGCCTCCGCGCCTACGGGCACGACGACTTCGTCTCGTACGTGGCCTGGGCCTGCGAGCGAGCGCTCGAGCGCGGCCTGCTGCCGCACACGAACCTGGGCGCCCTGGACCGCGACGATCTGGCGCGGCTGCGCGAGGTGACGGCGTCGCAGGGCCTGATGCTGGAGTCGGTCTCGGAGCGTCTGATGGAAACCGTCCACGCGGGCTCGCCGTCGAAGCACCCCACCGTGCGGATGGCGACGATCGACGCGGCCGGCGAGCTTCGAATCCCCTTCACGTCCGGAATCCTGGTCGGGATCGGCGAGACGGAGGACGAGCGGATCGCGTCGCTCGAGGCATTGGCGGCGTCGCATGCGCGGCACGGGCACATCCAGGAGGTGATCCTCCAGAACTTCGTCCCCCATCCGCGCTACTACGGCCGCGAGGTCGCTGAGATCGCGGACGCGGCGGCGCGGGCGCGCTGGGCGGGGGATGGCTCGCCACTGGGCGACGAGCAGCCGATGCCGGGCTGGGCGTCGGAGATCACGATCGAGGACATGAAGCGCCTGGTGGCCGAAACCAAGCGGCTGATGCCCGACGTCGGGATCCAGATCCCGCCGAACCTCGCCGACTGGTGGGACGAGCTCGTGGACGAGGGGGCGCACCGACCTCGGCGGGCTCTCGGCGAACGGCGACCACATCTCGCCCGAGCACGCCTTCCCGAGCCCGCACCAGGTCCGCAAGCGCCTCGCGCCCCAGGGCTATGCCCTGACCGAGCGCCTGTGCGTCTACCCGCAGTACCTCGAGCCCGGTTGGCTCGAGCAGGGGGTGCTCGACGTGGTCAAGCTGAAGTACTGGAGCTTCATCCCGCGCAGCGGCTCGGGCCGCCGGGAGGAGCGGGCGATCGACCCGGAGCTCGCGCCCGCGGCGATCGAGCGGGGAGTCCGCGGGGAGGCGCTCTCGGAGGACGAGCTGACCGCGCTGTTCGCCGAGACCCGCCCCGAGGTGATCGAGGCGATGCGCGCCGCGGCCGACGGCCTGCGCGCCGAGCTCGCCGGGGACGTCGCGACCTTCGTCATCAACCGGAACGTCAACTTCACCAACATCTGCACGGTCGGCTGCGCGTTCTGCGGCTTCGGCCAGGGCCGCCGCTCGCCGGACGCGTACCACGTGACCGAGGACGAGTTCCAGCGGCGGATCGCCGAGGCGATCGAGTTCGGCGCGACCGAGATCTGCATGCAGGGCGGGATCCACCCCGACTACACGCTCGAGCGGTACGGCCGCTGGCTGAGCCTGGCGAAGGAGGTGGGGCCCCAGCTCCACCTGCACGCCTACTCGCCGATGGAGATCCACTTCATGTGCGAGCGGTCCGGCAAGAGCCCGGACGCGGTCTTTGACTACCTGCGCGAGTGCGGACTCGGCTCGACCCCGGGGACCGCGGCCGAGGTGCTGCACGACGGGGTCCGGGCGCGGATCTCGCCGAACAAGCTGCCGGCTGCGCGGTGGGTGGAGATCATCGAGGCGTGCCACGCCTCGGGCCTGCGCTCGACCTCGACCGTGATGTTCGGCCACATCGAGGAGCCGTGGGAGCTGGCGCGCCACATGCGCGTGATCCGCGAGGTGCAGGAGCGCACCGGCGGCATCACCGAGTTCGTGCCGCTCAGCTTCATCCCGTACCACACCATGCTCGGCCGCACGCACGGGATCGAGGAGATATCCCGCGAGGAGAACCTCAAGCACACCGCCGCCTTTCGCCTCGCGCTCGGGCGGACGGTCAAGAACCTCCAGGCGAGCTGGGTCAAGATGGGCCTCGACGCCGCCACCGAGAGCCTGTGCTGGGGCGTCAACGACCTCGGCGGCACGCTGATGGAGGAGAACATCTCGCGCATGGCCGGCTCCCAGCACGGCGTCCGGCTCGAGCCCGGCGACCTGATCGGCGCCGCGCGCGCCGCCGGCCGCACGCCGGCCCAGCGCACGACCCTCTACGAGATCGTCGAGACGTACTAGCTATCCATTCTGCAGGACAGCGCGTGCTTCTGGCCCGCGAGATACTGCGGGCGATGTCGCGGGAGAACGTCGAACTCGTTCGGAGTGGAATCAAGGACGTGGAGAGCTTCTGGGCGATGCTCGACGAGCACGTCGTGTGGGACCTCCGCGGGTTCACGCGCCTCGATCTCGACGACGTGTACGTCGGGCGGGACGCCGTGATCGAGGGAACGCGTCGCTACTGGGGGACCTGGGACGAGTACCGGCTTGATGCCGAGGAGCTGATCGACGCGGGATCGAGCGTCGTCGTCGTCGTTCGCGAGCGGATGCGCGGTAGGGGGAGCGGCGTTCCAATCGACCGCCGCTGGGCCCAGATCTGGACGTTCCGCCACGGCCGGATCATCTGGTGGGACCTCTACCCCGACAAGGCGGCCGCACTCGAAGCCGCCGGGCTGTCGGAGTAGGCGCTTCGGACGAGGGGCGTCAGTGGTGGGGCTGTGCGCCCTCGGTCTCGTGGAGGCGCTCCCCGACGGTGGCCAGCACCTTCAGGGCGACGCCCGGGACGTCCTGGAGCAGGGTCGAGAACTCGCGCGACCCGAGCACCAATAGATCCAGGTCGGTCTCGGCCTTCACCGTGGCCGACCGCGGTGCCGAGTACAGCAGCGCCATCTCGCCGAAGCAGTCCCCGGGGCCCATGATCCGGCTCTTCTTGCCGCGAACCGTCGCCCGCGCCTTCCCGTCCTCGATCACGAAGCACTCGCGCCCGGGCTCCCCCTGGCGCATCAGCACGGTCCCCGCATTGACCTGGACCTCGGTGGTCAGCGCGGCGATGCGGGCCAGGTCGCGCTTGCTGCAGTTCGAGAACAGCCGGACCTGGGACAACCGCTCGACCTTCGGGTCGCGCCTCCGCTTGGGTGCCATCGCGCTGAGTATTCCACCCCGCCGCGGGTGGGAGGATTGAGCCGATGCGCGCGATGGTCCTGCGATCGCCCGGAGAGCCGCTCGAGCGGGCGGACCTGCCCGAGCCCGAGCCCGCCGCCGGCGAGCTGCTGGTCCGCGTCCACGCGTGCGGGGTCTGCCGCACGGACCTCCATATCGTCGACGGCGAGCTGCCCGAGCCGAAGCTGCCGCTCGTGCCGGGGCATCAGATCGCCGGCGAGGTGGTCGCGGCCGGCGCCGGGGCCGAGCGCCTCGCGCCGGGCGCCCGGGTCGGCGTGCCGTGGCTGGGCTGGACGTGCGGCGAGTGCCGCTATTGCCGCTCGGAGCGCGAGAACCTCTGCGAGCGAGCGCGCTTCACCGGCTACACGATCGACGGCGGCTACGCCGAGCTGACGGTCGCGGATGAGCGCTACTGCTTCGCCCTGCCCTCGAGCTATCCCGACGCGCACGTCGCGCCGCTGCTCTGCGCGGGCCTGATCGGCTACCGGGCGCTGCGCTTCTGCGGGGAGGCCGAGCGGATCGGGCTGTACGGATTCGGCGGCTCGGCCCACATCGTCTGTCAGGCAGCGGCGCACCAGGGCCGGCGCGTGTTCGCCGTTACGCGGGGCGGCGAGGAGACGCGCGCGTTCGCCCGCGGCCTCGGCGCCGAGTGGGCGGGATCGGCCGACGACGTGCCCGAGGAGCTCGACGGGGCGATCGTCTTCGCCCCGGCCGGCGAGCTGGTGGTCGCGGCGCTCCGGGCATTGGCGCCCGGCGGGACCGTGGTCTGCGCGGGAATCCACATGAGCGACATCCCCTCGTTCCCCTACGACCTGCTGTGGCGGGAGCGCGCGATCCGCTCCGTCGCCAACCTGACCCGTCGCGACGGCGAAGAGCTGCTCGCGCTCGCCCCGGAGGTTCCGATTCGCACCGAGGTCAGCGAGTACGCGCTCGGGGATGCGAACCGGGCCCTTGACGACCTGCGCGCCGGGCGCCTGACCGGCGCCGCGGTGCTGGCCGTCGGCTAGCGGAACAGGTCCTCGGCCTCGGTGCGGCGCAGCGCCGCGGCCCCCGGGCCATCGTCCCCGCTGACGAACCGCGCCAGTCCCGCGATCACGGCGGCGGGGTCGCCCGAGGCCTTGTCGCGGGCCAGATCGGCCGCCGCGGCGGCCTCGTCGGCGACCGCGATCGCCGTGGCCTCGAGCTCGCGGCCGTCGCGGTCGCGCCGCCCGGCCCAGTCGTCGATGGGCGCCAGGCCCGCGCAGCCGATCGCCACATCGGTCTGGCCCAGGCGCCACGGGCGGCCGAAGCTGTCCGCGATGACGACGGCCGGGGAGCCGCCCGAGGCCGCGCGGATCTCCGCCCGCAGTCCGCGGGCCGAGACATCGGGGTCCTCCGGCAGCAGGGTCACACGCTCGTCGCCCGGCACGTTCGAGGAATCCACGCCCGCGTTGGCGCAGATCAGGCCGTTCCGAGTCTCGACGATCAGCACCCCGCGCTCGGCGCGGATCACGGCTCTGCTCTCGTCGAGGATCAGCTGAACGAGGCGCGCGTCCTTGCCCAGGTCGCTGCGCGAGCTCGGTCGCGCGCGATCCCGGCTCGACCGCGCCCAGGTCGCGGATCCTGCCCTCCGCCTTCGAGACGACCTTCTGCGAGACCACCAGGATCTCCTCGGACGTCGCCGACGCCGCCGCGGCGAGCATCGCGCCGAGCGCCGCGCCCGGCTCGACCTCGGGCAGGCCCGTGACCGCGCGGATCGCGATCACAGCGCCGCCATCGCGTTCCTCGTCTGCGGCGCCGCCCGCGGGTCGTCGGCGAGCCGCGCGCGCAGCGCCTCGAGGTCGTCGAGGGTGTCGAGGTCGAGTCCCAGGGAGGGAAGCTCCTCGCGGATCGCCTCATAGCCAGCCCGGGCAGCGCGATCGAGATGGCGCTCGCAGCTGTCGGGCCCGAACGCCGGGCCGATCGCGTCGGCCGGCGCCATCAGCAGGCCGTTGGTCCCGGTTCCGTGCCGGTCCGGGACGACCGCGACACGGCCCGTCTCCATCCGGCCAAGCGCGGCGTCCAGCTCGGCCGAGTTGAGCAGCGGGCAGTCGCCGGGCAGCAGCGCGGCGCACGTCGCGCCAAGCGCCTTGGCCCGCACGATCCCCAGGGTCGCCGCCTCCGAGTGGCCCCGGTCGTCGGGGTCCTGGAAGACCTCGACCGGCGTGGAGATGCGCCGCGCGGCCGTGAGCGCGATCCGCTCGGCCCGTCCCTCGCCGGTCACGACGATCAGCCGCTCCACCTGCTGGGTCTCGCCAAGCGCCGCGATCACGTCGCTCAGCATCGCCTTCAGCAGGGCGGCGCGCTCGGGCGGCCCGATCTCGTCGCCCAAGAGGCGCGTCTTGGCTCGCGCGAAGCGCTTGACCGGGAGGATCACGGTGGCCTTCATCGCAGGCCGGCTGCGAACGCCAGCACCCTCTGGGCCAATGCCAGCCGGCCCTCGGCCCCTTCCATCAAGGTTGGGCATCGCAGCGACGGGATCCCGGTTGGCGGGGGCTCGGGATCGTCCTCGTCGGCGACGATCCCGTCGAGCAGGCCCTCGTACAGCGACGCGACCCCCGCCGCGTCGATCGGGCGCCCGACCGCGGCCATGAAGGCCTCGGTGGGCCCCTTCACGGCCCGCCCGGCGACGAACGGGCTGACCGCGACGACGGGGGCGCCGGCGCCCGCCATCACCTCGCGCATCCCCGGCAGCGAGAGGATCGGGCCGATCGAGATCACCGGGTTCGACGGGCCGATCACGACCACGTCGGCGGTGGCCAGGGCCTCGAGCACCTCAGCGGTGGGCCTCGCGTCCGCGATCCCATCGATCTCGATCGCCTCGATCGCCGCGCGTCCCTCGTCGAGGATCAGGAACTCCTGGAGCCCGCGCCAGCCCGCCGGCGTCTGCACCCTCGTTCGCACCCGCTCCTCGGACATCGGCAGGACCGAGGCGGCAACTCCGAGTCCGCGGGCGATCTGGGCCTGGGCCGCGGACAGGGTGCCGCCCTCGGCGAGGAAGTGGGTGCGGTAGAGGCAGGCTGCCAGGTCGCGGTCGGACAGCCTGAACCAGTCCGGCGCGCCGAGCGCCACGAGCCGCTCGTGGACCGTGAACGAGTCGTCGCGGATGCCCCAGCCCCGCTCCTCGTCGATCTGCCCGGCGAGCCAGTAGGTGCAGAGGTCGGGGTCGGGGGAGACCAGCAGACCGTGGACCTCGCAGTCATCGCCCGTATTGGCGATCACGCTGAGTTCGTCGCCGACGAGCTCCTGCATCCCGGCGGCGAGCTTGGCGCCGCCGGTGCCGCCCGCCAGCAGCGCGACCCGCGTCAGGGGCTCTCTCCCCAGTGATCCCCGTCGGGCAGGCCGGTGATGCGGATGCCGGCGTGCACCTTGTAGCGGACGTTGATCGAGATCAGCATCGGAGTCAGCTGCTCGACGAACCGCGCCGCCTCGAGCGGCCCCGCGTTCACCGCGCGCAGCCCGGGAATGGCCTCGACCAGCTCGGCGACCTGCGCCTTGTCGGCCTTGCGCTCGCCGCACAGCAGCACGTCCTCGTCCAGCACCGCCTCGCGGTCCACGAGGTCGGGGGCGCCGACGGTGTGGAACGCGGCCACCACCGTCACGCCCTCGGGCACCATCTCCTGAGCCTGCTGGGCCGCCGAGCCCTGCCAGACGCCCAGCGTGCGGGTCGCCTTGCCGCCGACGGCCGCGGCCAACGGCACGGTGCAGTCAACGAGTAGCTGCCCGGGCTCGAGCACCTCGCGCAGGTTGTTCAGGTTCTCGGACTGCGCGCGGAACGGGACCGCCAGCACCACCAGCGGTCCCTGCTTCGCGGCGTCTTCGTTCGTGAGGCCCTCGACCTCGGCGTCGGGGACGGCCGCGCTGATCCGGTCCGCCGCCTCCTGTGCGCGTTCGGCATCCCGCGAGCCGATCGCGATCGCCCGCCCTGCCAGCGCCCATCGAAACGCCAGGCCCCAGCCCAGCGCGCCGGTGCCGCCGATGATCGGAATCGCTGAGCCGGCCATGAGCGGCCCAGATATATGGCGCGCGGATATCCTGGCGCGCGGATGCGGCTGGAAGGAAGAAGGGCGCTGGTGACCGGCGGGGCGAGCGGGATCGGCGCTGCCACGGCGCGCCGGCTGGCGGCCGAGGGCGCCGACGTCGTGATCGGCGACGTCAACGCGGACGGTGCCGCCGAGGTGGCCGGCGAGATCTCGGGCGTCGCCGCACACCTCGACGTTAGGAAGCCGGAGTCTTCGGTCGCTCTTGCGGCCGAGCACGGACCGTTCGCGATCCTCGTCAACAACGCGGGCACCGACGAGTTCGGCTTCTTCGCCGACACCGATCCCGGTGTGTGGGAGCGGGTCCTCGCGATCAACCTCGTGGGCGTCCTGGCCTGCACGCACGCCGTGCTGCCGGGGATGCAGGCGGCGGGCTACGGGCGGATCGTGAACGTCTCGTCGGAGGCCGGGCGGATCGGCTCGAAGGGCTCGGTGGCCTACTCCTCGGCGAAGGGCGGCGTGCTCGGCTTCACGAAGGCGATGGCCCGCGAGGGCGCGCGCTTCGGGATCACGGTCAACGCGATCTGCCCGGGGCCGATCGAGACGCCGCTCCTGATGCAGGCACTCGACTTCGGCGAGATCGGGGAGAAGATCGTCGAGACGATGAAGGGCGGGACGCAGCTCCGGCGTCTCGGCACTCCGGACGAGGTCGCCGCCGCGATCGCGTTCCTCGCCTCGGACGACGCCTCGTACGTGACCGGGGAGACGCTCGGCGTTTCCGGAGGGATGGGGATGTGCTAGAGCCGGGCGCCGAGAGGCTCGACACGTTTGCCGTCGAGGACCGGCTGCTGACGGATGTCGGCGGCACGATCGGGTCGAGCGTGCTGTCGACCCCTGGGATGATCGCGATGATGGAGCGCAACTCGGCGATCCTCGCGCTCGAGCAGCTGCCGGAGGGCAACGCAACGGTGGGGTTCGAGGTCTGCATCAAGCACGTCGCCGCGGCGCTCGAGGGCACCGAGTGCACCGTGCGCTCGACCCTGCGGGAAGTAGTCGACGGCCGCAAGCTGCGCTTCGACGTCGAGGTGACCGACCGGGAGCGAACGATCGGCGTCGGCACCCACGAGCGCCGCGTGATCCAGGTCGGCCAGCTCGGCTAGTGGCCCCACTCCCCCAGAGCGTCCGCCTGCGCGAGGTCGGCCCGCGCGACGGCTTCCAGAACGAACCGGAGGTCATCCCCACAGGCGAGAAGATCCGGCTGATCGGGATGCTCGGAGCCGCGGGCTACCGGCGGATCGAGCTGACCTCGTTCGTGCGCCCGGACGTGATCCCGCAGCTCGCCGACGCCGCGGAGGTGCTCGAGGGCTACGAGAAGCTCGACGGCGTCGCCTACTCCGTGCTGATCCCGAACGAGAAGGGCCTCGACAACGCCCTCGCTCGGCGTGAGCGGTTCGACGAGGTCAATCTGTTCCTCTCCGCTTCGGAGACCCACAACCGCAAGAACGTGAACCGCTCCGTGGAGGAGTCGCTGAGCGGTCTCGAGCGCGTGATCGCCCGGGCCCGCGGGGAGGGCCTGCGCTGCGAGGGCGTGATCTCGGTCTCGTTCGGCTGCCCGTACGAGGGCCACGTCCCGCCCGAGCGGGTGTTCGAGATCGCCGGCCGACTGGCCGCCGCCGGCTGCGAGGAGGTCGCGTTCGGCGACACCACGGGCATGGCGAACCCGCGCCAGGTCGGCGAGTTCTTCGCCGCCGCGCACGAGCGGCTGCCGGAGCCCGAGCTGACAGCCCATTTCCACAACACCCGCGGCCAGGGCCTGGCCAATGTGCTGGCGGCGCTCGAGCAGGGCGTGACCTCGTTCGAGTCGGCTTTCGGAGAGCTCGGAGGCTGTCCGGTGCCGCCCGGCGCGACCGGCAACGTCTCGTCCGAGGACCTCGTCTCGATGCTCGAGGAGATGGGGATCGCGACCGGCATCGACCTGCCGAGGCTGATCGGGGCGTCACGGGCGGTCCAGGAAGTGTTGGGCAGGCCGCTCGGGGCACACGTTCTTACGGCGGGCCCGGTGGACTGGCACGACTGAAACAAAGGAGGAAGGCATGGCGAATCGCAGCGCGACAGCACGGTGGAATGGATCCCTGAAGGAGGGCGGCGGCAGCGTCGCACTCGGCACGGGGGCGATCGAGGCGCCGATCTCGTTCGCCTCGCGGTTCGAGGAGGGGGAGGGGACGAACCCCGACCAGCTCCTCGCCGGGGGCCTTGCCGGCTGCTTCACGATGGCGCTTTCCCACATCCTCAGCGAGGCCGGCAATCCGCCGGACTCGCTCGAGACCAAGGCCGACGTGACCCTTCGGCAGACCGACGAAGGGCTCGCGATCACACGCATCGACATGAGCGTTCGCGGCCGCGTGCCGGGAATCGACCAGGACGGCTTCGCCGAGCACGCGGGAGCCGCCAAGGCGGGATGCGCCGTCTCGAAGGCGCTCGCCGCGGTCGACGAGATCACGCTCGACGCGACGCTCGAAGGATGAGGAGCGACGCCTTTCGCGCGGCCGCGGAGGCAAAGGACTTCTCGCGCGTCGACGACCTCTTCGCGGAGGACGCGGTCTTTCGCAGCCCGGTGGTGTTCAAGCCCTATGAGGGCCGCGATGCGATGCGCGTCGTCCTGGAGGCGGTGGTGCAGGTCTTCGAGGACTTCCGCTATGTCGAGCATGTGGAGGCCGGCGACACGGCGATGCTGATGTTCGAGGCGCGGGTGGGCGACCGCGAGGTGCAGGGTGTCGACATCCTGCGCTTCGGCGACGACGGCCGCGCGGTCGAGCTGATCGTGATGGTGCGGCCGATGAGCGGCATGCACGCGCTGGCCGAGCGGATGCGCGCGATGCTCGAGGCGGCGCGCGCCGCCTAGCGCCGGGTAGGCTCCCGCGCCGCAAGCTCAAGTCCGAACGGGAAGGTTTCATGGAGATCAGCAAGGTAGGGGTCGTCGGTTGCGGCCTGATGGGTCACGGCATCGCCCAGATCTGCGCGCAGGCAGGCTGGGATGTGGTCGTTCGCGAGGTTTCGCAGGAGAAGCTCGACGCGGGCATCGGCAAGATCGAGAAGCAACTCGGCCGCGCCGTGGAGAAGGGCAAGCTCGAGCAGGCGGACGCCGACGCCGTGCGGGCCCGCCTGCATCCCACGACCGACTACGCGGACCTTGCGGACTGCGATCTCGTGATCGAGGCGATCACCGAGGACCTGGACGCCAAGCTCGAGATGTGGCGCGAGGTGGAGGCGGTCGCGAAGCCGGACGCGCATTTCGCGACCAACACGTCCTCGCTGCCGGTCGCCGACCAGGCGGCGGCCACGTCGCGACCCGAACGCTTCCTGGGGCTGCACTTCTTCAACCCCGCGCAGGTGATGCCCCTGCTCGAGGTCGTGCGCGCCGAGGGCACCGCCGAGGACACCGCGCAGCTGGGCTTCGAGCTTGGGGACACGCTCGGAAAGACCACCGTCGCGGCCGGCGACAACCGCGGCTTCATCGTCAACCGCCTGCTCGTTCCCTACATGCTCGACGCGATCAACGCCTATGAGCAGGGCGTCGGCTCGATCGAGGACATCGACGCCGGCATGAAGGCCGGGGCGAGCCATCCGATGGGACCGATCACGCTGGCGGACTTCGTGGGCCTCGACACGCTGGCGTCGATCGCGGACGTGATGCACGGGGCCTACGGCGAGGATCGCTTCGCCGCGCCGCCGACGCTGACGAAGCTGGTCGAGGCCGGCCATTTCGGGCGCAAGTCGGGCCGGGGCTACTACGACTATTCGGGCGACAGCCCCGTTGCCGTCGATCCCGAGGGATGAGGCGCACGGCGGGAATGCAGCTACGATCGAGCATTCAATGGGGACCGAGATGAGCGGGGAGACGGCATGAGCGACCAGTCATTCACCGGCGCGGAAGTCCGGGGGGCGAAATTTCCAGAGGCGCGGCGGGGCTACGACCCGGACGCGGTCCAAGCTTTCCTCGCGCGCATCGCCGACTGGATCGAGGACCAGGCCGGCGAGAGCCGGCTGACCAGCGAATTCGCCAAGGTCGGCGAGCGCACCGCCGGGATCCTCACCGCCGCCGAGGACGCCGCGTCGAAGATGCGCAGGGAGGCCAAGGAGTACGGCGAGCGGATCCGCTCATCCGCCGAGGAGGAGTCGCGCAGGGTCAGGCAGAGCGCGAGCCAGAAGGTGGACGAGGTGATCGCGGAGGCGGAAGCGAAGGCGAACGGGATCGTCGAGGAGGCGATCGCGCGGCGCCGGCTCTGGACGAAGCCGTGAGCAGCCTGATCGAACGCCGGGAGGAGATCGCCCAGCAGGCTCAGCATGTGGCCGACCAGCTGCTCGAGGCCGTCGACGCGATGCGCGCGGACGAGGGCATCGACGAGGTCGAAGAGCCCGCGGGCGACGACAACTTCGACGAGCGCAGGGCGGCCGAGGACGAGCGTCGCCGGCTGATCCGGGCCGGGTTCCAGCCCGGCGGCTCGCCCGGCTCCCGCTAGTTCGCGCCGGCCGCGACCTCTGTCGCCGCGCGGCGCCCGGCGGTGACGGCGCCGTCGATGTAGCCGTTCCAGACGGTCGCGGTCTCGGTTCCCGCCCAGTGGACGCGGCCAACGGGCTCGCGCAGGGCCGGCCCGAAGTCGGTCCATCCGCTGGGGCCGAACGCGCCGCCGTAGCAGCCTCGCGACCAGGGTTCGGCGGCCCAATTGCGCTCGGCGTACTCCGTCGGCGCCGCGGCCGCGGCGCCGAAGAGGCGGCTGAACACGGCCACCGTCTCGTCCCGGCGCTCGTCCGGGGTCCGCTGCCCCCAGACGCGTGCCGCGCGCCCGTCCAGGAAGCCAAGCAGCACGCCGGGTGAGCCGCTCGCCGGGGTGTTGTCGAAGATCGCGTTGATCGAGCCGCCGTCCGAAACCCCGGAGCCGCTCAGTCCCTCCGCCCGCCAGAACGGCTCCGGATAGACCGCCATGCATTTGATGATCGCCCCCTGCGGCATCCGCTGCGTCATCTGGTCGCGTCGCGCGGGCAGCGCCGGCTCGTACGCGATGCGGGCGGCGAGCGCGGGGGAGACGGCCACGATCACGCGTTGAGCCTGGACGGTCACGCCATCGGCCACCACGCGAACCCCGTCGCCCTCGGCCTCGATCGCGCGGACCGGGGCGTTCAGGACCACTCGCTCGCCGAGCCGCTCGGCCATCCGGATCGCGACGAGCTGCGAGCCGCCCACGAAGCGCGAGTCCTGGGCGCCGCCGGCCGTGTCGATCAGAGCCTCGAACCCTCCTGCGGAGTTCACGTAGAAGAGGACGTGGAGGAGCGACATGTCCTCAGGCTCGGTCCCGAACACGCTGCGGATCGCGAGCGTCAGGAGCATGCGCGCCCCGCGCGTCCGAACGTTGCGGCGCATCCAGTCGGCGAAGGTGATGCGGTCCCACTCCGTCGCGCGTGCTGCGTTCCAGGGCTCCTCGACCGGGACCTGCTCGGCCATGCGCCCGAACTTGCGGGAGGAGCGCTCGACGTCGAGCAGAACGGCCGGGTTCAGCCGCGGGATCGTGCCGCGGTAGCGGCGAACCCTTCCGCGGTAGTCGATCAGGCTGTCGCCCTCGACGTGCGTCGGGAAGGTGGCAACGCCAAGCTCGGCCGCGAGCGCCAGGAGCGCGCGCTGAGTGGGGCCGACCCATTGGCCGCCGACCTCGACGACCTCGCCGCCCGCAAGCTCGTGGTTGAGCACGCGGCCGCCGACGCGGTCGCGCGCCTCGAGGACAACGCTCGTGCGGCCGAGCGCCTCGAGCTCGAGCGCGGCCGAGAGACCGGAGAAGCCGGCACCGACGATGGCGACATCCGCGCTGCGGGAGCTGTTGCCGAACCCCGGGACCATCACGGCGAAGCCTAGATGGTCAGTTCTGCGCCCCCGCGTGCGCGGGGGCGCACGGGGCCGAGCCGGTCGTGGACGGGTGACGAAGCCTGTACCGGTTGGTACAGGCGAGGAACACGGGCGCGATCCGGCGACGGCATCCGTGCGTCATCCGCGTGCGTGGAGGCGTGGGACTGCCCATCTAGACTCAGATCTCGATGACCGAGACGCAGAGGGGATCGGACCTTGAGCGCGCGCTGGAGGCGGCGCTGGCCGGCGGGCCCGAGCGCCACCACTCAAAGACCGCCGAGCAGGGCAAGCTGCCGGTGCGCGAGCGGGTCGCGCGGCTGGTCGATCCGGAGTCGTTCGCCGAGGAGGCGCTGCTCGCGAACTGGGACTCCGAGGGCCTCGGCGCCGACGGCGTCGTCACCGGCCTGGCGCTGATCGGCGGGCGCAAGGTCGCCCTGATGGCCAACGACCCGACCGTCAAGGCCGGCTCCTGGGGGCCGAAGACAGTCGAGAAGATCCTGCGCATCCAGGAGCGCGCGCTCGCGCTCGAGGTGCCGATGGTCTACCTCGTCGACTCGGCGGGCGCGCGGATCACCGAGCAGGTCCGGATGTTCCCGGGACGGCGCGGCGCCGGGCGGATCTTCTACAACGAGGTGAAGCTGTCGGGCCGCGTGCCGCAGGTCTGCCTGCTGTTCGGGCCCTCGGCCGCGGGCGGCGCCTACATCCCGGCGTTCTGCGACGTGGTGATCATGCGCGAGGGCAACGCCTCGATGTACCTCGGCTCGCCGCGGATGGCCGAGATGGTGATCGGCGAGAAGGTCACGCTCGAGGAGATGGGCGGAGCGAAGATGCACACCGGCGTCTCGGGCTGCGGCCACTTCCTGGCGAAGACCGACGAGGACGCGATCGACGTCGCGCGCCGCTACCTGTCGTACATGCCCGGCAGCTGGCGCGAGGAGCCGCCGGCCGCGCCGCCGGCCGCGCCCGCGTCGGAGCGCGGCGTCGCCGAGATCGTCCCGGCCGACGAGAAGACCTCGTTCGACGTCAAGGAGCTGATCTGCGGCCCTGGTCGACGCCGACTCGTTCTGCGAGGTCCACGCGCGCTGGGCGAAGGAGCTGGTGGTCGGGCTACGCGCGCCTCGACGGCCGCGCGATCGGGATCGTCGCCAACCAGCCGAAGTTCAAGGGCGGCGTGCTGTTCGTCGACTCCGCGGACAAGGCGGCGCGGTTCATCGCCACCTGCAACGCGTTCAACGTGCCGCTGCTGTTCCTCGCCGACGTGCCGGGTTTCATGATCGGCACCGACGTCGAGCGCCAGGGCATCATCCGCCACGGGGCGAAGATGATCTCGGCGGTCTCGGAGGCGACGGTGCCGAAGATCTCGGTCGATCGTGCGCAAGGCGTACGGCGCCGGGCTCTACGCGATGGCCGGGCCGGCGTTCGAGCCCGACTGCTGCATCGCGCTGCCCACCGCCTCGATCGCCGTGATGGGCCCGGAGGCCGCGATCAACGCCGTCTTCTTCAACCAGATCCAGGCGATCGAGGACGAGGCCGAGCGCGAGCGGTTCGTCAAGGAGAAGCGCGAGGAGTACGCGGCCGACATCGACATCCTGCACCTCGCCTCGGAGCTGGTCGTCGACGCGGTGGTCGAGCCGGACGACGCTGCGCGACGAGCTGATCCGCCGCTTCGGGTTCGCCGAGGGCCGCGACCGCCACTTCTCCGAGAAGCGCAACCCGATCACGCCGGCCTAGTGCTCGGGCGTCGTCCTCGGCAGCGGCGCCGCGGGCCTGGTCGTCGGACGGCGCCGCCGTCGTCGACCGCCACGGCGAGCCGTACACGCTCCCGCACCTGATCGACCACGAGGCGAACCTCCGCTCGCCTGCTGGAGGCCGGTTGCGACCGCGTGCTGGGCGTCGCCTCCGTCGGAGGGCTTCGGCCCGAGCTGCATCCCGGGGACGTTCGTATGCCCGGACGACTTCATCGCCCTCGATCTGGCCCCGCTCACCACGCGCGCGGACGCCGGCGCCCACCGCGTGCCCGGCTTCGAGCCGGACTGGCGGGCTCGCGTCGTCCGGGCGTTCTCCGGCGAGGTCGGGATGCGGGACGGCGGCGTCTACTGGCAGGTGGCCGGGCCGCGGCTGGAGACCGGGCCGAGGTGCGTCTGATCGCGCAGCACGCCGACGTCGTCGGGATGACCGTGGCGTCGGAGTGCATCGCAGCCGGTGAGCTGGGCCTGCCCTACGCCGCGATCTGCGTCGTCGACAACCTCGCGAACGGCGTGCCGGCAACCGAGCTCACCCTCGAGGAGGTCGAGGCGGGGCAGGCCCGGCATCGAGCCGAGCTCGAGCGGGTGTTCTCGGCCGTGGTTCCCGGGCTCGCCGGCGACGACTGACATACCCTCTTGGCGATGGGGCTCGCGGTCACGGATGCCAAGCTCGACGGGACCACGGTGGGGCTGCGCTGCGAGGACGGGAAGGTCGTCGCGATCGGGCGGGACGTGGTGGCGGCCGCGGGCGACGAGGTCTCGACGCCGGCGGGCAGGCGCTGGTTCCCGGGCTCGTCAACGCCCACACGCACGCCGGGATGACCCTGTTCCGCGGCTTCGCCGACGACCTGCCGCTGATGGAATGGCTCGAGCGCCACATCTGGCCGGTCGAGAAGCGCATGGCGGACGAGGACGTCTACTGGGGCACCCGGCTCGCCTGCGTGGAGATGATCCGCACCGGCACCACGTCGTTCTGGGACATGTACTGGCACGCGGACGCGGCCGCGCGAGCGGTCGAGGACGCCGGGATCCGCGCGGTGACGGCGGCGCCGCTGATCGACGACGCCGATCCGGACAAGTCCGAGCGCGCCTGTGACGACGCCGAGCGCAGCATCGAGCGGATCACGGCGGCCGGGGGCCGGCTGGCACGGCCGGGCTTTGCCCCGCACGCGATCTACTCGGTCAGCGAGCGGTCGCTGCGGCGGCTGGCCGAGCGCGCGCCCGAGCTGGGGGTGCCGGTGCAGATCCACCTCTCGGAGACCGAACAGGAGGTCGAGGCGTGCGTGGCCGAACGCGGCGTGCGCCCGGCGCAATACCTCGACGCATGCGGCCTGCTCGGGCCGGACACGATCCTGGCCCACGGCGTCTGGCTCGACGACGCCGAGCTGGACCTGATCGCGGAGCGCGGCGCGACCGTCGTCACGAATCCGGTCGCCAACCTGAAGCTGGCGGTCGGCGGGCCCTTCCCGTACCGCGCGGCGCGCGAACGGGGAGTCGCGATGGGGCTCGGCACCGACGGTCCCGGGATCGAACAACTCGCTCGACCTCGTCGACGACATGAAGGTGTTCGCGCTGTTGCAGAAGAACGCCGCCGTCCGATCCGGCCGCCGTCACCGCGGGCGAGACGCTGGCGCTCGCGCGCGGCGAGCGCTCGCCGCTGCTCCGGCGGCCCGCGCTCGATGCCGGAGCGGACGCCGACTTCCTGCTCGTGCGCACGGACTCGGCCGAGCTCAGCCTGGGAGCCCTCGATGCCGGGCTGGTCTATGCCGCCTCGGGTGCCGTGGTGGACGCGACCGTGGTCGCCGGTAAGGTGCTGATGCAGGGCGGGTCGTGTCGAGGGCGCGGAGGAGGTCGTCGCACGAACGCGAGAACGAGCGATCGGACTTGGGTTGGCTTGAGGGTTCTAGAGCGGGGGAGGGGCAGAGGAGTGGCGGTGTCGATCGGGTGTGCGCATCGTGTCTGCTGGCGCCTGCGCTGGTCGGCGCCGCCGACGGCGGGCGCTCGCCGGAGCCGGGGGGACCGGACCTGATCGGGGTCTCGACCGGGCGCCAGGCCGAGCTTCGCGAGACCGTGGCGATCACCGCGCAACGGGAGCGCGGGCCGGAGGCCGTGCTGTCACTGGCGCTGCCGCGGGTCAAGCGGGGCGACCGGATCCGCTTCAACGGCGAGGTGACCGTGACGACGACCTGCGTCCAGCGCGACCGGCGCTGCATCGGCCGGCGCTACCGCTTCGACCCCAGGCTGCGCGCGCAGATCGTCCTGGCCGGCGCGAGCCGGGCGGCGGGCGCACGGCACGTTGCCGGTCTCGGAGCGGGTCGGGGTCAGCTGCGAGCAGAACCGGCCGAACCGCAACCACCACTGCCCGCTGGTGATCCGCGAGGCGATCTCGATCGCACGCCCGGGCCGGCTCCCATGCCGTCCGGCCAACTGCCGGCTGAACATGGTGCTCGGCGCCCATCATCCCCGACGCGCAGGGCGGCGAGGTCGTGGTGGTGGGCGCCGACCAGCCCGACGGGACGGTGGAGGGCGGCAAGGCGCGTCTGGGCGCTGCCGTTGCACGGGCTGCCGGCGGCGTCCGGGGCCTGGTCAAGCGGACCGCCCGGCGGCGGACGCGCAGGCTGCCCGCGTCGTTCCGGGGTGGCCAGCGCGTCGTGTACTCCCAGCGGTTGCTGACCTCGAGGCGGGCGACGTGCTGCTGGTCCAGCGCGCGCCAGCGCACCGGATCCGCGAGCTGCCCTACTTCGTCGCCACCAAGATCGTGGTCGCGACGCGGCCAGAGGCGCGGATCCCGGGCCCGCTGACCCGGCGCATCGTCACGCGACGGGGAACCGCGACCGAGACCAACGGCTTCAACTGCACCGTGGGCCCGAGCGCCTTCCGCTCGCCGTGCGTGACCAGGAAGGCGGGTCTGGTCGTGATCAAGCGCGAGCCGACGGATCGCCGCGGGCGCGAGCGGCCCCTCTACGTGAACCTCGTCTCCCGGACTTTCCGAAGCTCGCGCAGGCGCGGACGCGGCGAGTATGCCCCCGCCCGGATCCTCCGTGGCGGCGGGCTGGTGGTCACCCGCCTGCGCGACCGATAAATCCGCGCAAAACCTCGCTAAAGCTCATGCCCGCTCCGGCCGATGGTAGGTAGTACGAACGGCTCGGTTAGGAGGTCCCCGTAGAGCGCAAATCGGTCAAGCGACCGCCTGCGTCGCTGGGTGAGCGGCTGGGCCTTGGCGAGCCTTCGAAGCGCATGGACGCGGGCGTCGACCGGGGGATGGTTGCGCGCATCCTGGCCTACCTCTTCGGGCTCGGTGGGCTCCTGCTGCTGGCGACGCTGCTCCTGCCGGACTCGGAGCAGCGGCAGACGGCCGAGCTCTGCGCGATCGCGGGCGCGGCGATCCTCGTCGCGATCGGGCTGATCCTCGGCTACGACCGGCTGCCGGTCGCGTTCCTGCAGTTCGCGCCGTTCATGGGAATCGTGCTCGTGGGCCTGGTGATCTACTTCGCCGACCCGGTCGACTCGGCCGCCTACGCGCATGTACCTCGCCTGGGTGCTGGTCGCCGCGGCGCTGTTCCTCGAAGCGCGGCTGATCCTGATCCATGGAGTGCTCGCGATCGTGCGTCTACACGACGGCCCTCCTGGCGCGCGATCCGATCGGCACCGAGGTCGCGACGAAGATCGCGATGACGATCGGCACGGTGGTTGCGACAACGCTCGTGATGAGCGGTATCGGCCGGCACGTGCGCGCGGTGATGGGCCGGCTCGAGGCGGCGGCTCATACGGATCCGCTGACCGGCCTGCCGAACAGGCGCGCGCTGGACGGCGCGTTCACGCTCGAGCTCGCGCGGTCCCGGCGCACCGGCGCGCCGCTCGGCCTGCTGATCCTCGACCTCGACGGGTTCAAGCGCTTCAACGACGAGCGCGGACACCTCGAGGGCGACGGCGCGCTGCAGCGCATCGGGCTGGTGCTGGGGGAGAAGACGCGGGCCGTCGATCACGCCGCCCGGATCGGGGGCGAGGAGTTCGCGATCCTGGTGACCGACTGCGACACGCGCCGCCGCGCTGGCGCTGGCCGAGCGGCTGCGTCGTGCGGTGGAGGTCGAGTTCGGAGGCGACGGTGGCCTCACCGCCAGCTGCGGCGTCGCCAGCCATCCCGCGCATGGCGCGAGCCCGGCGGAGCTGATGGCGGCGGCGGACGGCGCGCTCTACGAGGCGAAGCGGCGCGGGCGCAACCGTGTGGTCGCCGCCGAGCAGCGGGCCGCTGCGGCGCTTCGCGTGGTGCCCGGGGACCTCTAGGCCTTCGCCGAGCGAGCCGCGAACTCGATGAACCAGTCCAGCGCCGCCGGATTGGCGAGCGAGTCGCGGCTGGCGGCCTGCTCGGCGGGGGTGCCCATCAGGATGCGCTTCACCGGCACCTCCAGGACCTTGCCCGACAGGGTGCGCGGGACCTCGGCGATCGCGTGTACCTCGTTCGGGACGTGGCGCGGCGAGCAGTCGGCGCGGATCTTTCCGGCGATGCGCTTGGTCAACGCCTCGTCCAGCTCGGCGCCGTCGCCGCAGCACGACGAACAGCGGCATCCATCCCTCGGTGCCCGGGCCGGGGAACGTCGACCACCAGCGCGTCGGTGATCTCGTCGAGCGCGAGCACGGCGCGGTAGATCTCGCTCGTACCCATGCGGATGCCGCCGCGGTTGATGGTCGAGTCCGATCGCCCGTAGATCACGGCGGTGCCGCGCGAGGTGATCTCGATCCAGTCGCCGTGGCGCCAGACGCCGGGGAACATCTCGAAGTACGAGGCGCGGTAGCGCTCGCCGTCGGGGTCGTTCCAGAAGAAGACGGGCATCGAGGGCATCGGCTCGGTGATCACCAGCTCGCCGACCTCGTCGATCAGCGGGCTTGCCGTCCTCGTCGAACGCCTCGACCTTGCGCCGAGCGCGCGGCCCTGCAGCTCGCCGCGGTGGACCGGGAGCAGTGGGACGCCGCCGACGAACGCCGTGCAGACGTCGGTCCCGCCGGACGTCGAGAACAGCCATGTGTCGGCGCCGACGTGGTCGTAGATCCACTGGAAGCCCTCGGGCGCGAGCGGCGAGCCGGTCGAGCCGACGGCTCGCAGGCGCGGAGAGGTCGCGGCCCGCGCGAGGGCTCGACGCCCTCCTTCATGCAGGCCGGCGATGTAGCTGGCGGAGGTGCCGAAGCAGGTGATGCCCGCGCTCTCGGCGAGGTCCCAGAGGACGTCCATGTCCGGATGTCCCGGGGTTGCCGTCGTAGAGGACGATCGAGGCCGGGGTCAGCAGGGCGGAGACGAGGAAGTTCCACATCATCCAGCCGGTTGTGGTGAACCAGAAGACGCGGTCGCCCTCGCGCGCGTCGACGTGGAGGTTCAGCTTCTTGAGGTGCTCGAGCAGGATCCCGCCGTGGCCCTGGACGATCGCCTTCGGCAGGCCGGTGGTGCCCGACGAGTAGAGGACCCAGAGCGGGTGAGTCGAAGGCGACGGCCGCGAACTCGAGCTCGGCGCCCGCGCCCGCGGTCGATCGAGCTCGTCCCAGGCGAGCGGCTTCGCCAGCCGGGACGAGGTCGGGCGTCGGGGTCGAGATAGGGGAGGAGGACGGTGCGCTCGAGGCCGGGCATCTCGGCCTCGAGCCCGGCGACGACGTCCAGGCGGTCGAAGTCCTTGCCGCCGTAGCGGTAGCCGTCGACCGCGAACAGGACCTTGGGCTCGATCTGCGCGAAGCGGTCGATCACCGACCGGGCGCCGAAGTCGGGCGAGCAGCGACGACCAGATCGCGCCGATCGAGGCGGTGGCGCAGAAGCGCGATGATCGCCTCGGGGATGTTCGGCAGGTACGCGACGACGCGGTCGCCGGGGCCGACGCCGAGCTCGCGCAGGCCGGCGGCGACGCGCGGCGACGCGCGGCGCGCAGCTCGCCCCAGGTGAGCGTGCCGAGCTCGCGCAGCTCGGACGCGTGCTGGATCGCGAGCTGCGTCGTCGGCCGCGCCGCGGAACAGGTGCTCCGCGTAGTTCAGCGTGGCGCCCGGGAACCACTCGGCGCCGGGCATCGCCCGCGTCGCCGAGCACGGCGCTCGGGGCTCGGGGCCGGACCTCGAAGTAGTCCCAGATCGAGCGCCAGAAGGCGTCCAGGTCGTCCACGGACCACTGCCACAGCCGGTGGTAGTCGCCCTCGAAGTCGAGGTCGCGCTCGGCCGCCAGCCAGCGCATGTAGGCGGTCATCTGCGAGCGCTCGACCGCCTCCGGCGAGGGCTCCCAGAGCTTCTCGCCGCGCTCAGCCGCGTCCATCGCCGCGGGTTCTCACCGGTGTCGCGGCTCTCAGGCGCCGGCGCGGCGCCGGCGTCGCGGTCGAGCGCGCGGATCAGGTCCGAGGCGAATGCCCTCGGCGCGCTCGAGCGCCTCGGGTCGAGGCGTCGGGGACGTCGTCGGGGGTGTGGTGGTTGGCGGGGCGAGTGCGCCCGGCTCAAGGCAGGTGATCGCGGTCGCGCGCCAGCGCCGGCGACGCGAGCGGCGAGGGCGTCGGTGGCGAACCGCGTGGCGGAGCGGCGCCGCGCCGTAGGCTCCTCGCCCTCGCGGTCGGCGTCGGCGATCGGCCGCGCAGAGCTCGAGCAGGCGCGCGTCCATCTCGAACGACACCGTGAGCCCCTCGGACGCGACCCAGCGCACGTCGCCGGCGCCGACGGAGTCGATCGCCAGGATGAACGTGGCGGCCCGGTCGAGCTGCTTGCGGCGTGCGCGGAGGAACGAGCGCATGCCCTCGCAGCCGCACTCCTGCGCGCCGGTGAGCACGAGCCAGACGTCGAGGTTGCCGGGTGGGCCGTCGCGCGAGCCGCTCGCGCCAGCGCGAGGTCGACCGCCACGCCGGATCCGTTGTCGTTCGCGCCGGGGACGACGCGGAGAGCTGGATGTCGACGAGCAGGAAGATCGCGACGAGCAGGAGCAGGGTCGGGAGGAGCTGGGCGAGCGCGACGGCGTCGGAGTCGACGCCGGCCATCCGCGCCCGAGGAGCGGGAGCAGGAGCGCCAGCGACCAGAAGATGAGGCGGGTTTGCGGGAAGGGCAGGAAGCCGGCGAGGCGCTGGCCGCGGGCGACCTGCTTCGGGCGAAGACGAGTGCCGGTGCGGCCGGCGTCGTAGTGGGCGACGAGCAGAGGCGCGCCGGGGCGTCCGGATTGCGGCCGGGGGAGACGACGTTCTGCGACGCGCGGCGGAAGAACAGCGGGCGCAGGAGGTAGAAGCGGGTGTTGAGGTCCAGGTAGAGCGAGGTCGCGGCGAGCAGGACGAGCGCGAAGCCCGCGGCGGGCTCGGCGATGGCGGGAGGCTGCCCGCGAACGCGAGCGTGCAGTGGACGGCCCAGATCAGCGGCGCCTGCGGGTGGACGTAGGTGGGCTCGACCTTGGCGCGGCGGCCCGGGCGCGCACGCGCTCCGCGAGGTGTTCGGCGGCGCGCCGCTCGGCGTCCGTCCCGGCGAGCCGGCCCTCGAACGAGCAGAGCTCTTCGATCGTCTCCATGCGCGCGTCGCCCGCCACGCGGCGATTATCGCGGTCGCTCGGTCCGGAGCTACCGCTTCGGCCCAATGTGCCGGTCCATGAGCTCAACCGAGTCGCGTCGCGCGACAGAGATATTCCAGCGGTTCATCTGCCGGCATTGGACACCAACCTTCTCGCAATATTCGCGGAACAGCCCGCGGATATCCGCCGAGCGATTGCTGAAGGTGTATCGCGGATACCGATATGTCTTTCCTGCATGCACTGAGGGATTCATTACCCGACACCCGTCCGAATGAATGAGGCCCCGAATGAACCGCCATGGGTACCGGTCGAGGATCTCGCACTGCCAATCCTCGAGCCGGATCATTCGATCGTGCTTGACTCCCGGGCCGTGCTGGGGCAGCAAGCACGCCCAGTGCTTGGAGTACGCGCTCACGTCTACAGCGGCTGAGCCGTCGCTCTTCGGGGCGACGGCCACCCTGTTGAGCGGAAGGACCAGACTCATTGCGGCCTCGCACTCCGCGACGATGCCTGGATAGGCGCGGTCGAGTGTGATCGCGAGCCGAAGTACGCCGCGGCGATGGGTGGCAACATGACCGTCCCCAAGGTAGGTGCCGAGCAGATACGAGTACGCGGCGTCGGCAAGCGCGGGAAATTGGCGATGGCCGCCATCGCATCGAAAACAAGCTCGCCTCTTCTGATAGCCCAGCCCGGGTGATCTCCCCTCGAGCCAGCTACGGACGGTCGTTCGCGGTATGTGGGTAACCCGCGATATCTGGCTTGGATTCAGGCCCTCGTTCGCGAGCCCGAGAACCTCGTTCACGCGAGTCGTGTCGTACATCCCAGGGATGCGGCGGGTGGGATTCGAACCCACATGCCCTTGCGGGCACGGCCTTTTGAGGGCCGCGTGTCAGCCAGTTGCACCACCGCCGCGCGTAGGTTCATTCTGACGACTGTAGGACGACGCGTCTCACGTGTGCGCCACGAACGGATCCAACTCTGCACGTCGCTAGCCTCGGCGCATGTGCGGTCGCTACACGCTCGCCAACCCGGATCCCAAGCGGTTGCGGCTGCGGTTCGGCCTCGAGCAGTCGGCGGAGGTCGACGACGAGCCGCGGTTCAACATCGCCCCGACGGACCCGGTCCTCGCGGTGCGCGAGCTGGCGCAGGGGCGCGACCTGGGCAGGCTGCGCTGGGGACTGGTTCCCGGCAAGTGGGCGACCGAGCGCGGCCAGCGGCCGCTGATCAACGCCCGCGCCGAGACGGTCGCGACGCAGCCTGCGTTCGCGGAGTCGTTCCGCGAGCGCCGCTGCCTGATCCCGGCCGACGGGTTCTACGAGTGGCGGCGCGACGAGCAGGGCAAGGTGCCGCTCTGGTTCCACCGCCCCGACGACGAGCTGTTCGCGTTCGCCGGCGTGTGGGCCGAGTTCGCGCCGCGCGGCGGCGGCGAGCCGGTGCACAGCTGCGCGATCGTCACCTGCTCGCCGAACGACCTGATGCGGCCGATCCATGACCGGATGCCCGTCATCCTCGACCCCGGGGTGGAGGCGACCTGGCTGGATCCGGATGTCGACTTCGACGAGCTTCTGAGGCTCCTGGTGCCCGCGCCCGAGGGCTCGCTGGAGGCTCGGGAAGTGGCCGATTTGGTGTCAAACGTCCGTGAGGACGGGCCGGCGCTGATCGCGCCGAGGACCGACTCAACCCTGTTCTAGGCGATGTTGCGTAACTTTTGCTAACTTTTTGTTTACGACTTGCCCATAACGGGCAAACGTTGTGCTCACATTTGCGCGTCTGACGCGCAAGATGTCGCCAATTCGGCCAGGCAGGTGTGGAAAGCGCGCGTCCTGGGTAAGTCCAATCCACTTTTCGAAGGGGTTCGAATGTCGTCAGTGTCCGTTGGTCCGATCTTGCGTACGCTGATCCTCGCCGCGGCGCTGGCCGCCTTTGCGCTCCTCGCCGGCTCGCCGGCATCGAGCGACGCGCGCGGCTCGGGCTGCGGCAAGACCGGCGTCGCCAGCAAGCGGAGCGACCGCGTGGCGCTTCCCGGCGCCCGCAGCGCCGTCAAGTGCCTGATCAACGACGAGCGCACCGCTCGGAGCCTGAAGCTGAACCGCGACCTCAGCCAGGCTGCCCAGAAGCACTCCAGGTACATGTTCGAGCACCACTGCTTCTCGCATCAGTGCTCCGGCGAGCCGAGCACCGCCGACCGGGTCCGCAGGGCCGGGTACATGGGCGGTGCGAGCAGCTACCGCTTCGGCGAGGTGATCGCGCTCAACCGCGACAAGGCGTCGCCGCGCGAGGTCGTGCGCCAGTGGAAGAACAGCTCCGGGCATCGCGCCCAGATCCTGAGCTCGTCCTACGAGCACATCGGCGTCGGCATGGTTGCCAAGCGCGGCAAGGCGTACTACACCGTCACGCTCGGCGCGAAGAGCGGCTGACGAAGGCTGGAGAAGCAGGCTTAGGCGGGAGCCGCGGCGGGCGGAGCGTCCGGCCCGTCGTCCTCGCCCGCGAGGGGAGCGCCGCCGATCGGCCGCTCCTCCTCCACGTGCCATTCCTGGTTGAACCCGATCATCGCCACGACGATCAGCAGGATCTGGACGAAGATGAGGACGATCACCAACAGGCCGATCAGGTCCTCGGGCAGCACGGGGGAGTCGAGGCCCTCCTTGTCGCGCGCGAACCAGTTCGGGGCGGCGACCCCGGCGAAGATCGCCATGATCACGGCCAGTGCCGACATCACCGGCAGGAGCCCGCGGTTCCAGCGGAGGATCATGATCGCGGCGAAGACGTAGAGCCCGGCCCAGGCGAGCGACATGATCGCGATGCTCGAGCTCTGCATCCGCTCCCAGCCGCCGAGGACGATGATCGCGATCAGGCCGGCGGAGACGAGCAGCACGAAGGCGACGATTGCCTTCGTCGTCTTCGATTGCGCCTTCTCCCTGTTCGGGCGCCAGAGCTCGTAGCCCGGGCGCACGCTTACGGCCTCCATCGGTCGCAAGCATAGAACGCTCGCGCGGCCGGGCGCGACGGTTCTTCGCCGTAAACTCGAAGTCCCCGCGGGCGTGGTGCAATTGGCTGACACGCCGGCTTTAGGTGCCGGTGCTCTTCGGAGCTTGGGGGTTCGAGTCCCTCCGCCCGCATTCAGGCCTTAGTCCAAGCCCTCGGTACGATCTGGCCGGTCACGGGGCAGTGGCCAAATTGGATAAGGCTCCGGTCTCCAAAACCGGCGATTCCAGGTTCGAGCCCTGGCTGCCCCGCTCGCCCGCGACGCTTGTAGCGCAACTCGCGGGCACTTGTGATGTTGCTCTGTGATGGGGAGATGAGATGACGATCTGGGCTCGAAACGGCAGGCGCATGGGAGGCGCCGCGGCGCTCGCCGCGGCGTGCGCGGCGCTGAGCTTCGCTTTGCTCGGCGCCGCGCCGGCGCCGAACGCAGGCGCGCTCGGCACCGACTGCGGCCCGCACGTCGACGACACCACGAGCGAGGCGACCCGGAAGCAGCTGAGCAGGGCGATCGGCTGTCTGATCAACAACGAGCGGGCTGACCGCGACCGCCGCGAGGTGAAGCCCAACCGGGACCTCAGGAGGATCTCGAAGCGCCACACCAGGGTGATGCTCGCCGAGGACTGCTTCCAGCACAAATGCCGGGGCGAGAAGCCGCTGCGCAAGCGGATCGAGGCGTCCGGGTACCTCGAGGGCGGTGGCCGCTATGGCTACGGCGAGAGCCTGGGCTGCGCGGCGACGCCGGAGACGATGATGAGCGTGTGGATGGACCCGGACAGCAGCAGCCCGTTCCACAAGAGGAACATCCTCGACCGCAAGTTCCGCCACTTCGGGATCGGCGTCGGCAAGGGCGTTCCACGCGGCTCCGGCTGCGACGACCAGAGCTGGGCCACGTACACGGTCATCTTCGGCTGGCGCAAGCGCGCGAACTGACCTCCCGAGCCATCCGTCCAGGCACAGCCCCGGACATCCGTCCAGGCAATCGGGCTTACCTAACCGCCCTGCGAATAGCCGACGAGCAACCGGGTGATGGCACTCGGCGCGATCACCCCTTCGCTCACACGGCTCATCGGCCTCGCGCTGGTGGGCGTCCTCCTGCTGCTCGCCGGCGGCGCCGCGGACCGCGCGCAGGGCGCGACGCCCTGCACCAAGTACGGCGAGGTGCACGCGGACGACCTGCGCAACCGCCAGGCGCGCGCCTCGATCCGGTGCTTCCTGAACCGCGAGCGGGACCAGCGCGGCATCCCGAACCTTCACACCGACAAGAAGCTCCAGAAGGCGGCCCAGAAGCACACCGAGGTCATGCTCAAGAAGGACTGCTTCTCGCACCAGTGCCCGGGTGAGGGCGATCTCGCGTCCCGCCTGCGCGGCGTCGACTACCTGATCTCGGGGCTCATCCGCTGGATGTACGGCGAGAACATCGCCTGGGGCGGTGCCCAGCTCGGCACCCCGAAGGCGATGGTGAAGGCCTGGATGAACAGCCCGGGCCACAAGGCAAACATCCTCAACCCGACGTTCAGGGATGTCGGCGTGGGCTTCGTCCCCGGGATCCCCGGCAGCCTCAGCGCCGAGGGCGGGATGTACACGACCGACTTCGGCCTGCGCCTCCTCGGCTAGCGGCGCGCGGGTCCACCGCGCCGACCTACACTCGGCTCCGATGCGCCGTCTCGGGGTGGGGTTCACGCAAGCGGTAGTCGTCGCGCTCATGGCCGGCGCGCCGGCCGCGGCATCCCCCTACGTGCACGCCCACCGCGGGGGCTCGCTCGTCACCTCGGATGGAGCCCAGGCGGCCCGCTACGCCGAGAACACGATCGGCGCGCTGCGGGCGGCCGCCCGGCGCGGGTTCGTGCTCGAGCTCGACGTCAAGCTCACGGCCGACCGCGTCCCGGTGGTTATCCACGACGCCACCCTCGACCGCACCACCAACTGCGCCGGCCGCGTCGACTCGCTCACCGCCGCGCAGCTCGCGGACTGCGAGGTGGACGTGCTCGGCACCGACGCCACCACGATTCCCCTCGCCCCTGGCGATCACCGCCGGGCGCGGGTGCCACGGCTCTCGGCTGCGCTGCGCATCGCGAATCGGACCGGCGCCGAGGCGAATCTCGAGATCAAGAACGTCCCGACCGACCCGGACTTCGACCCGACGAACGGGTTCGCGGCCGATGTCGCCGCTGGGATCACGGAGTCGGGCCTCCCGCCCTCGCGGCTGATCGTGCAGAGCTTCTGGCCTCCGAACCTCCTGGTCTTCGAGTCCGACCCGTATTTCGAGGAGGTCGAGACTTCGCTCCTCACCCTGGCGGAGCTGAACGCGGGCGGGCCCGTCGCCGCCGACGCGGGCGGCAGCGAGTGGGTGTCGCCCGCGTGGCCGGTCGACCAGGCGTACGTGTCCGCTGCCCACGCGCTGGGCCTGCGCGTCGTCCCCTACACGCTCGACTCACCGGCGGAGGTCAGGCAGGCCGCGGAGACCGGCGTCGATGCGGTTATCTCGAACGACCCCGGCATGGCGCGCAGGGCGCTCGCCAGCGTCGCGCCGCCCGAGCCCCGGCCACCGCCCGCGCCGACCAGGGCCGAGTGCCGGGCGTCGCGTGCGTCGCGGACGGTGCCCCCGATCCGGTCGTTCGTCCGCAGGCGCCGGGCTCCGCGCGTGTTCGCGATGCAGCTCAAGCACGAGCTGCGCCATGTGACGAGCTACGCGGCCTTCCGCACCAAGATCGAGTGCATGATCCGGCGCTACGTCCTGCCGCGCCGGTCGCCGCGTGGTCCCGAGGTCGTCGCGCTCAACGAGGACGTCGGGCTGATGACGCTCGCGACCGGCAGCCGCGGGACGGCGGCGCGCGAGATCTTCGGCAACCCCGATGTGGCGCCGGGCTGCGAGTCGCAGGGGGCTCCGTGCGCGACGCTCGGCGCGCTGGCCGCCGTCCGCTCCTCCTACGCCGTGCCCACCGCCGCCTACCAGGCGCGGTTCCCGGCGATGCCCCTGATCGGCGGCACGTTCGTCGCGGGAACGGACACGTTCGCGCGCGGCTGGATGCAGGTGTTCTCCGACATGGCGAAGCGGTATCGCATCTACATCCTGGGCTCCAACAACCAGGCGCCGTTCCGCGAGTCGGTGGACCCGGCCGAGATCGCCCTGTTCGCCGACCCCGATCTGCCGGCACCCGAGTCCGTGTACGTCGCGACCGAGCCGGCCGCCTACAACGAGGTGTTCATGTGGGGTCCGCGCGACGTGCGCCGTGAGGGTCCGCCGATGCTTCGGAACGTCGTCGCGCAGAACAAGAAGGTGCCGGTCACCCCGATCGAGGAGACGATCGAGATCGAGCCCGGGCCGCGGAGCGGACCTGACGCGATCGAGAACCTCCGCCCGTACCGGCTTCCGCGCACGGGCGCGCGGATTGCGTTCGCGACCAGCCTCCCCGCGTTCGTCTATGGCCACGGCCTGGGGTCGGAGCCGCCGGCGCTCGACCCCTGCTCGGACGTCGCCCTCTACTACATGCGCTGTCTCGACCGGCTCGGAGCGAACCTCGTGATGCAGGACGAGGCGAATTCGGGCCGCTGGGCGGGCCAGAGCGGCGAGGGCAACTACCAGCCGCTCGAGTGGATGCGCTCGACTTGGCGTGCCGCCGCGGACCCGAGCGTCCGCTTCGCCTACAACGTCACCCCGCACCTGGTCGGCAACCTGGCCGACCTCGCGTTCGACGGCCAGACCGCGATCACGCAGCGCGGCCTCCGAGGCGGCCGCCGGTGCACCTACGTCGGCAACCGCCGCTTCCGGCCCGGCGCGCCCGAGAACGATCCGGCGTACCTGCGGCCCTACGCGCGGCCGAAGCGCCAGTTCCTCGCGATCGCGCCGTGGGTGACGCGCGGGTTACGCGCGAAGCTCCGCGCGACCTCCGCCGCCCTCGCGCCGGATTCCGGCGACGCCCTCGAAAACGACTACGTCGAGACCGCGATCGCCGCCGACCTGCCGTTCCCGCCGATGCGCCGGCGGCCGTCGTGCGCACGAGTTCGTGGGCGCTGAGCACTCCTATACTCGGACGCTGCGCGGGCGAGGTGTAATTGGTTGCACGTCAGCCTTCCAAGCTGAAAGCAGCGGGTTCGAGCCCCGTCGCCCGCTCTCCCTCTAGTCGTCAGTCAAGATGACGCGCATCGCTCGCTGGCTTTGCTTCGTCCGGCGGCGGTGGCAGTTGGCGCAGACGACATCGCACTTGGCGATCTCCGCGAGGATGCTCGCCCAATTCCGGTAGCTCAGGGCTTCGCCGATGTTGAACAGCTTCTCGCCCCGGTGGTCGAACTCGAGCACGATCGGATCGGTCTCCCCGCAATCCGCGCAGGGATTCGCCGAGAAGTACTCGAGCAAGTAGCGGGTGCGCTCGATCCGAAGGGCGTCTTTTCGCGCCTTGGCCTGCTGGACGTAGCGGTCGCGGTTCGCCAGGTAGTGCTCGTGGTGGTACGCCGCATGGCACGGCCGGCAGTAGTTGTGACGTTGGCCCCTCTCCTTTCGCCGCCACGCGAAGTCTTCGACCGGTTTGAGCTCGCCGCATCGACCGCATCGCCTCATCGTGAATCCACGACACCAGGCACCCCGGATGGGTCGGCGACCGCTCAGGCGTGGCGTCCCTCCGGCGTTCCAAAGTCGGCACAGACTCGTACGCCTTCCGTAACATTCGCCCGAGCCACGGGGCGTGGCGCAGTCTGGTAGCGCACTCGGCTGGGGGCCGAGCGGTCGCTGGTTCAAATCCAGTCGCCCCGACTTTTCGCTGGTAATGAGCCGTTTCCGACGGGTGTTTGGCGAGTCAGTGCCTGCCCTAGCGGGAGTGGCCGCCAGGCATAAGACCCCCAGTCGAATACAGCCAGGATTCCGTCTGGGGTTCCAATTTTCGTTCCAGGGGCGCCTTGATGTCCCGGGCGAACCTGTGCCGACGAACGAGCAGCGCTACGCATCTGGTCGGACGCCGACCGGTTTTGCATGGAAGGGAGCGCTCTTGGATTGCGCCTCCTTATCGCGCGAAGCAGGAGCGGCTGGTGGGGTGTTAGCACGCTCCTAATTCGTCCGAGGTAGGAGTGAGCGGGGGCGGCGTGCGGACTCGCTCTTGAGAGCGCTAGTGGTGCTGGGAGGTTCTCGCAGGGAGAATACGATACCATCGTTCTCGTAATGTTCCCACACACCACATCCGGCCGCCCTCGAGAGGCGCGTATCGACGAGGCGGTTCGCGAGGCGGTTCGCGAATTGCTTGCGCGCGAGGGCTACGCCGGGACGACGATCGAGCGCGTCGCGGCTCGCGCCGGCGTCGGCCGCGGCGCCGTTTACCGCCGGTGGCGCTCAAAGGCCGAGATGGTTTTCGCGGCCTTCGTCCACTCGGTCGAGCTTCCGACCCCGGTCGACAGCGGGACCCTTGAGGGTGATCTCGTCGCGCTCGCGGAGCGCATCGCGGCCCTCGTCGGCACCGACCAGGCGCGTGGGTCGCTCGCGGGCGTCGCCGCCGAGCTCGGAGGTGACCCGGAGCTCGCCAATGCGCTTGAGGACCGGGTGTTCGCCGTCGAGCGGCGCTACGTCGGGCTGATCATCGAGCGTGCCTGCGCGCGCGGGGAGCTCGGGCCCGCGGCCGACGCCGAGCTCGTCCGCCGCTTGCTCGTCGGGCCGATCGCCCTCACCGCGCTGTTCGCACCAAAAGCGCGGCTGCGCCCGCGCGACGTCGCACGCCTGGTCGCTGCGGGACTACTGACCACTCATCCACCGGAGGTAACGACATGACTGCCGTGCTCGACGACGTTCTACCCGCCTACCGCCATCGCGAGCGACACACCCTGCAGATCGCGGCCTCGCCCGGGGCGGTATGGAGCGCGCTTCAAGCGCTCTCCGCCGGCGATCTGCGGCTCACCCGCGTGCTGACGGGCATCCGAGCGCTGCCCGCGCGGCTGTCGGGCGACCGCACGGAGGGCAGCGCCCTGCCCGCGGACCGCACATTCATCGAGGCGTTCATCGAACGCGGCTACCGCGAGCTGCTCGTCGATCCGCCGTCGGCGTTGGTCGCGGGCACCGCCGGGCAACCCTGGCGGTTGCGCGGCGGCGAGAACGCCGACGTCGCTGACCTCGACGACTTCCGCGCCTTCGCGCGCCCCGGGTTCGTCCTCATCGCGACCAGCTTCGAGCTCGAGGCGTTTGGCGAGGGCACCCGCCTGAGCACCGAGACTCGCGTCCAGCCCACCGACGCCGCCGCGGCCCGCGTGTTCCGGCGCTACTGGTGGGCGATCCGCGCCGGCTCGGGCCTGATCCGCCGCGACGTACTGCACGCAGTGCGCCGCCGCGCCGAGCGCGACCCGACCCCTCCAGTAGTCGCGACGGAGACACCATGAGGCTCCCCAAGACCGCGTACACCTCCCGGCCGTGGCGGGTTCACGGGTTCACCAAGGATTTTCGAGATCGAGGACGTGTGGGAGCTGCCGACGCCGGGGGGCCAAACGAACTCGCGCGACTGGTGCACGGACATCGCTCTCGCTTTCAGGCGTGACTGCGGCACTGCTCCCGTTCGCGCGAAGCGACAGCGGCTGAGCCGAGAGGTCGCGGCCGGAGCCGGTTGACGCCGGTTGACGCCATACTGCCCGAATGACCAGGGAGATCGTCACCGACGATCCGGACCTCCCGATCGAGGGCACCACCCAGGTCTCGCTGCCGCTGGAGCGCATGTGGGCTGCCTTCGCCGACGTCCCCGCGTGGCGCAACTGGAATCCGTGCATCGCCTGGTCGCGGGTCAGCGGCGGCGAGCTGAAACAGGGCGCGACGCTCTACTGGGCCTTCAAGCCGATCAGGCGGCACTACCTGTACCGGATGCCGGCAATGGCGAAGATCGTCGAGTGCGAGCCTCAGCAGAAGGTCACCTGGGAGGTCGGAGCTCCCGGGTTCCACGCGCATCACAGCTACTTGTTCGAGCCCGTCGGACCGGACTCGTCCCGGTTCGGCTCTTGGGAGGTCGCCGAGGGGGCAGCCTACCGCCTAATGCGCCGATTCTGGCTCGCCCACTTCCGCTTCGTTCGCGACCAGTCGCTCGCCGGCTCCCGCGCGCTCGGCGAGCGATAAGGCCTGCCGCCACGCACGGATCTCTCGCAGAGGAGGAGCCCGTTGGACCGTTTGCCTACGCGGTTGCAGCAGCGCGCCGCTGCGCATGCGAGTAGAGCGTCTCCGGTGCGATGTCGGCGTCGTTGGGCCAGACGATCGTTCCGGCCTCGGCGTCGGCGCGAAGGCCGCGGAAGAACTCGACGTCTCGCAGCGGCTCAAAGACCCCGCCGTGGTCGAGGAGATGCGAGAGATCGACGTCAGCGGTAATCCCGTCCTCGAAACGGACGTGGACGACGTAGCCGTCTAGCGGCTTGGCTCGATCAGAAGCGGCGTACTGCGCATGGTTGGCAATGATCGCGTTATGGCCTGCCTCGAGTCTCTGCGACCGTCGCTTGGATGTCATCGGGAAGGGCCTCGTTTGAGCGGCGGCTTCCGAGGTAAGTCACTGCCCTTACGCCCTCGACGTACACGGTTGGTTCTCGGGCGCGCCGGCCCCTATGGCTGCGACGACTCGATTTTTGGCGTAGCAGCTGACCGGGGTAGGGGTGGTGCAGCGACCGGATGAGGCCGCAATGCAGAGAGGCTGGGTTACGAGGCGCGCATTACCGAAGGGTGAACTAACGTTCCTCGGCGGTGACGACGGGAACAGTCGACCGCGGGGAGGGCGTCGAGCTTCATTGGGAGGAGCGAGGTGAAGGTCCGCTCGTGGTTATCTCCTGCCATTGGTCCGGATATCCGCCGGTCTTCGAGCCCCTGGTCGAAGAGCTTCAACACGATCACCGGATCGTTACCTACGACGCGCGCGGCACTGGGCGCTCCAGCAGGCGCGGACCTCACGACATGGTCACCGGCGCCTCCGACCTCAGCGCCGTGATCGAGCGGGCCGGTGGGCCGGCGGTAATTGTGACCATGACCGACGCCTGTAACAGGGCAGTGCGGGTGGCGGCGGCTCGGCCTGATCTGGTCGTCAGCGTGATCGCTCCGGGGACGCTCCCCGTGCGCCGTTCGGCCCTCGAGGGTACGCAAGCGCTGATCAGCTCCGATGCCGTCGTCGATGCCTTCTTGGAAATGCTCGCAAACGACTATCGCGGCGCGCAGAGGACGATGATGACCACGGCCAACCCGCAGATGAGTGAAGACGAGGTACGCGAACGAGTCAACCTGCAGATCGCCTACTGCCCGGCAGACGTGGCCCTCGAACGGACCAGGGCATGGCGCGACGACGATCCCGGAGTCGCCGCGCGCGAGTGCAGCGGCCGACTCTGGCTGCTTTGGTCGCCGGACATGGTGGGGCCGTGGTTCCCTCCTGTGCACGAAGTCAGGAGCGTGCTCTCCCGAGAACTGCCCGAGGCTCACCTCGAGGTGATCGACAACGGCCTAGTCAGCCGACCTGAACTCACAGCGGAAATCGTCCGGCGCGTCAGGGCCCTCGCTGATGACGCCCTTCGCGCAGCTCGTCAGAGCACGAAGCCGGCCTGAAGCGCGAGGCCACTGCGGGGCGCTCCTGCCTGCCTCCTATGTGAAACCGGCAGCACGGCAACCAGTCATCGAGCACGACCGACAGCTCCTGCTCGGGTTCGCGAACCTTCCGGGTCCGCAGCGCTCAGGGTTCCATGAGTAGCGCACTCGGCTGGGGGGCCGAGCGGTCGCTGGTTCAAATCCAGTCGCCCCGATTGGTCAAGGGAATGCGGCGCCTCGCGACAGATCGCGACGAGGCCGCATGTCTAAGACAGAGCTGTTCCCAGCGCCTGGAACCAGCCAAACCGCACTAGATCTCGAGAGGCATTCTGATTCAGTGTGCGGGCATGCCAACACCCGACCGAGAGGATTGACAATTGAGTGTTCCCACACCCGTCGTTTCCGAGGAGGAGTGGAACTCCAGACGCGAGGCCCTGCTGGTCAAGGAGAAGGAGCTGACCCGTGCGCGGGACGCGCTGGCCGCTGAGCGTCGTCGGCTGCCGATGGTCCGGGTCGATGAGGACTACCGCTTCGAGGGCCCGGAGGGCGAGGTCAGCCTCCTCGACCTGTTCGAGGGGCGTCGACAGCTGATCGTCTATCGCTTCTTCCTGGACCCGGGAATGCAAATCGCCAGCTATCCCGAGCAGGGCTGCCCGGGCTGCACCATGTTCGCCGACAACCTGCCGAACCTCACCCACCTCAACGCGCGCGACACGACGCTGGTCTTCGTGTCGGCGGGCTCACAGGACGTGGTCCACCGCTACCGCCAGCGCATGGGCTGGGACGTGCCCTGGTACACGACGCTCGACGATTTCTCTGCGGACTTCGATGTTTCCGAGTACTGGGGCGTCAACGTCTTCCTGCGCGACGGTGACCAGATCTACCGCAGCTTCTTCGCGAACGGCCGGGCCGCCGAGGACCTCAGCAGCGTCTGGGGGCTTCTGGACCTCACGCCGTTCGGCCGCCAGGAGGATTGGCAGGACGCGCCCGACGGCGTACCGCAGGATCCCACCGGCTCACGGGTACGCAGGCACGACGAGTACAGCCCCGACGAGCTGGGCGGAGGAAGGACGAGCGCATGACTCGGATGGACAACGTCCTGATCAATGTCGAGGACATGGAGGCTGCCAAGGCGTTCTTCACCGAGCTCGGCATGGAGGTAGAAGGCGAGACGACGGTCGAGGGGCCTTGGGCGGGTCAAGTCATCGGGCTCGACGACGTCCGCGCCGACATCACCATGATGCGGACCCCGGACGGCCACGGCAAGGTTGAGCTCTCGAAGTTCCACACGCCGCCGGCGGTCAGATCCGAACCCGAGAACGCCCCGTCGAACGCGCTCGGCATGCGCCGCATCATGTTCACCGTCGACGACGTCGACGACGTCGTTGCCCGCCTGCGCGACCACGGTGCCGAGCTCGTCGGCGAGATCGCGCAGTACGAGGACATGTACCGGCTCTGCTTCCTGCGCGGCCCCGAGGGCATCATCGTCGGACTGGCCGAGGAGCTCCGCTGACGGGTTGAGCGCCGCGCTCAGCCCTTCAGCGCCTTGTCGAACTTCGACTCGCGCTCCTGCTCGTCTCGATCGAGATGAGCTTTCCAGTTGATCTCCGGGTTCTTCCAGTCGAACTTGACCTTGCCCGACTTCCGGTCGAACAGCAGCGGCACGCTTCCCGACACGTTGATCATCCGCTTCGACCAGCCCCACTCCTGCTTGAGCTCGACCTGCTGGGGCGCGCCGTCGGCGCCCTCGTACTCGACGACGTACTTCCACCGGGTCTCGGTGCGCGGCTTCGTGCTGCTGCCTCCGTAGATCCGGTGGACGTCTGACTCGATCACCCGCCCCCTGATGCTCTCCCAGTCGCGGCCGAACACGCCGAGACCATAACCCGACCCGCGTGAGCTTCGTTCCTCCACGGGTTTCCCAAGGCAAGGGAAAAACCAACCGGAGGAGCAGCATGAAGCTGATCAGCAAGGCCACCACCGCTGGTGGTCGTCACCGCGTCCCTGGTCGTCGCCGGGTCGGCGATCGCGGCCGTGATCACCGGCACCAACGGCCGTGACCAGATCCAGGGGACCAACCAGGCCGACCAGATCTCCGCCCTCGGGGGCAGCGACGAGGTTAAGGCCAGGGCGGGCGACGACACGATCGACGGGGGCACCGGCAACGACCGGCTCGAGGGCGAGCGCGGCGCGGACCTCATCAACGGCGGCGACGGGCGCGACGACCTCCGCGGCGGGACGCAGGACGACGTCCTGAACGGCGGCAACGGCGACGACCGGCTCGACGGCGACGAGGGCAACGACACGCTCAACGGCGACGCCGGAGAGGACGAGCTCGAGGACGACACCGGACGCGACACATTCGCCGGCGGAGCCGACGAGGACGAGGTCGACGCCCGCGACAGCGGCGGTCAGCCCCGCGACTCGACGGCCGACACCGTCACCTGCGAGGACGGCGACGACATCCGGATCGACCGCAACGACACCGTGGTCAACCCGGAGGAGTGCGACGACATCGATCGCTGATCGTCGGTGGATCTGAGCCCGTCGGGTGCCGAGGTGGGCGGCACCCGACGAGGTTTCAGGGAGCGCGCTCGAAGCGCGCGACCGCGTCCTCGACCGACGTGGTGTAGACGAAGAGCCCGTCGCCGGTCACGCCGACGCCGCTCGGGCCGAACAGCCCGAGCGAGGTCTGGGCGCACTCCGGCCCTGGACTGATCCCGTCGCCGTCCTCCACGCAGCGGGGCGCGGTGAGCTTGCCGGTGGTCGTATTGCGATCGAAGATCGCCAGTGCGTTGTCCGTCCCGGCGGCCACGTAGAGCGACTTCCCATCCGGGCTGACCGCAAGATCCTGCGCTCCCTCGAGCCCCTCGGTGGTGTCGACGCAGGCGTCGGCGGCCAGATCCGCCTGCCCGCACCGGGGGTGCCGTGATGGAGCAGGACGAGCGGACCGCTGTCGGCGCCGCCGGCCACGCCCTCCAGCATGCGGCCGTCCCCAGCCTGCACTTCGAAGAGCCGATCCGCCGTCGGGCCGGACGTTACCCTGAGCCGCTCTGGCCGCAGTCCCCGACATCACCCTCAACGACGGCGTCGAGATCCCCCAGCTTGGGTTCGGCGTGTTCCAGATCCCACCCGAGGACACCCAGGAAGCCGTCGAGACCGCCCTCGAGATCGGCTACCGGCACATCGACACCGCCGCGGCCTATCGGAACGAGCAGGGAGTTGGAGCCGCGATCGCCGCCTCCGGCATCCCCCGCGACGAGCTGTTCGTCACGACCAAGCTCTGGAACTCACAGCAGGGCTTCGACTCCACCCTGACTGCCTTCGACGGCAGCGTCGGGCGACTCGACCTCGACTTCGTCGACCTCTACCTCATCCACTGGCCCGTGCCCACCCGCGACCTGTTCGTCGACACCTGGCGGGCGTTCGAGCGGATCCACTCCCAGGGCGGCGCACGGACGATCGGCGTCTCGAACTTCCGGATCGAGGACCTCGAGCGGCTCGAGCAGGACACCGACGTGCGCCCGACGGTCAACCAGATCGAGCTCCATCCGCACCTCCAGCAGGCCGAGCTCCGCGCCTGGCAGGGTGAACGGGACATCGTGACCGAGGCCTGGAGCCCGCTCGCGCAGGGCGGCGAGATCCTCGAGGACGAGGCGATCGCCGCGATCGCGTCGGCCCACGGCAGGACGCCGGCGCAGGCGGTCCTGCGCTGGCACCTCCAGCTCGGCAACGTGGTCTTCCCCAAGTCCGCGACCCCCGCGCGGATCCGCGAGAACTTCGAGCTGTTCGACTTCGAGCTCTCCGACGAGGAGATGGAGCGCTTCCGCGCGCTCGACAGCGGCGGACGGATCGGACCCGACCCGGCGAACTTCGTGGCGCCATAGGAGGTCAGGTCGAAGCCCCGGCGGCGCGGACCGGGGCGGGGATCAGGGCGGCACCGAAGATCACGAGGCAGAACGCGAGCATCCTGCCGGTGATCTCAAGGGCGCCGGTGCCGATCGGGTCACGAAAGACGAGGACGCCGCCGACGATCGCGACCAGGTTCGCGGCAACCGAGGTGATGGCGATGACCTCGACACCGGGGCCGATCTGAAGGCCCCGAGCCGATGCGTAGAACGCCACCACCGAGGCGGTCAGCGCCGCCGCGGTCCACGGGCTTATCAGCTCGAGTACGCCGCTGGCGGTGTCGTCGGCCAGGAACTTGATCGCGATGTCGGATACGCCGAAGAGCGCGCCGGCGGCGGCGCCGAGGAGCAGACCCTGCGCCGCCCGCGGAATACGGTCGTGACCAGCAATCGCAGCGACGGCGGCGCCGGCCACGAGGACGCCGCTTTCGACGGCGATCAACGCCGCCGGAGCGTAGCTCGGCGGATCGCTGTCGTCCGACCCGGACGTCACGCCGATGATCGCGAGTCCCGCTGCCGTGACGATCACCCCCGCCCACTGGCGCCGGCCGAGACGGAAGCCGAAGAACCGCTCGGCGATCACGGCCAGGAACACCAAGCCGCCCGAGAGGGCGGCCTGGACAGTGGAGAGGGGCGCGAGGGCGAGTGCGCCCACGTGGAGCATCCAGGCGCCGACGGCCACCCCCCAACCGATCGCGAACCACTTCGAGCGAAAGAGGTCTCGAGCGCTTCGGACCGGATGCCGGATCTGGACGTCCGGCGCGAGGACGGCCCCCCGGTGCTTGAGCAGGAAGCCGACGCTTGTCGCGATGGCGCAGGCAACGGCGAGCGCGAGTCCGGCGATCACGCCTACGATTGTCGCCTAGCGGCGACCTCGTTCGGATTTCGCTCGTTCCAGCCTGCTCTCGGCGTACTTCGATCGTCGTTCGAGCGCGCGAAGTCGCCCTGCGCTGGTCAATCGGGGACCGTACGCCTTCGCCCGGTAGAGCTGGTGGCGCTCGCGGGCGTACCGAGCCTCCGCTTCGAGTTCGGTCAAGCGGGCGTCCACGCGCGCGGCCCTACGAACGAGCGGACGCGCTCATCGGCTCGTAGCCGGGTGGAGCGTCGGCGGGGTGGGCTTCCTGATACCGGTGGTGGACGCGCACCACTTCTTCCAGGATGTCGGGACGGTTGGCGAACTTCCGCTCGTACGCGCGGATCCGCTTGATCGTCTCGAGATCGGCGGCCTGAAGCGCGGCCAGGATCACATCGACCTTGAGCGAGTCATAGTCGGGAAGCGGCTGGGCTCCACGCATGTAGCGGAGCTTGTCCAGCACGGGCTTGCGGTCCTTGTGGGACCGCTCATAGGTCTCGGCCGCCTCGAGCTCGACCTGCGAGTGGCTCGAGAGGGACTTCATCACCTGCCGGGCGTTGAGATCGTCATAGCCGGCAAACGGGCTCTGGGAGTCTTGGCCTGAATCCTTCGTCATGTTCCGACCTTCCGTTTGTGTCGGAACAGTGTACCATTGATTCATGAATTCAGTTTCTAGTGTTGTTCACGAGGGAGCGCCGGAAACAAGCTCCCGGTGGGACTTCCTGACGAACCACGCCCACGTCCTCACATGCGTCGCGAACGACCCCGGCATTCGGCTGCGCGACATCGCGACAGAGGTCGGGATCACCGAGCGCGCTGCCCACCGGATCCTGTCCGAGCTGGTCGAAGAGGGTTACGTGCTGCGCGAACGGCAGGGCCGGCGAAATCGCTACGAGGTCGTCGTCGAGCGCCCCCTCCGTCACCCCCTCGTCCAGGAGCGACTGGTTGGAGAGCTGCTCGAAGCTCTGAGCCGCTGAGCCCTATCCCGGATCGGTCGCCGGCGCGGGCGTCTCGACCCGCACCTCGGTCGAGACCAGGATCGCGCCCTCGCCGGTCGGGTATGCCTCCTCGCCGTGGTAGACGACGTCCATCCCGATCGCCTCCTCGCGCTCGGTCGCGCGCAGGTCGATGACGAGCCCGATCCCCTTCAGCAAGACGAACGTCGCTCCGAACGCGTACACCGGAGCGATCAAGGCGGCCAGCGCCTGGTCGCCCAGCAACGCCGACTCGCCATAGATCAGACCGTCGGAGAGGCCGTTCCACGCCTCGGCGGCAAAGAAGCCGATGAACAGGATCCCGATGAAGCCGGCGAGGCCGTGCACTGCCAGGACGTCCAGCGTCTCGTCAACCCGCGTGCGCGGGCGCCACGCGACGAGGGCGTAACACGGGAAGGTGGCGAGTGCACCGAGCACCATCGCCCAGGCCGGGCTGACGAACCCGCCAGCCGGCGTGATTGCCACGCACCCGACGATGATCGCCGTTGCCGCGCCGATCGCCGTGACCTTCCGCCCCCGGATCGCGTCGAGCGCGAACCACACCGCGAGGCAGACGGCCGGCGTCAGCAGGGTGTTCGCGAACGCCAGAACGCTGAGGTTGTTGGTTCCGATCCCGCTGCCGCCGTTGAAACCGAACCAGCCGAACCACAGCAGCCCGGCGCCGAGCAACACCAAGACCGCGTTGTGCGGAAGGAGCGCCTGGCGGCCGTAGTCCTTGCGCGCGCCCACGACGAGCGCCGCCGCGAGTGCCGAGAACCCGGATCCCATCTCCACCGAGATGCCGCCCGCGAAGTCGAGCGTGCCGCCGTCGAAGAGGAAGCCGCTGCCGAAGACCCAGTGCGCCATCACCGGATAGACGAAGATCGACCAGAGCGCGATGAAGATCAGGTAGCTCGAGAACCGCATCCGCTCGACCACCGCGCCGGAGACGAGGGCCGCGGTGATGATGCAGAAGCTGCCCTGGAAGGCGAAGAACACCAGGTGCGGGATCGTCTGGCCCTCGGCGTACGGCGCGAACCCGACGTCCTTCAGGAACGCGTAGTCGAAGTTGCCGATGAACCCGTTGCCCTCGCCGAACGCGAGCGAGTAGCCGATCAGCGCCCACGAGATCGTCACGACGGCGAGCGCCGCGATGCACATCATGAACGTGTTGAGGGCGTTCTTCGCCCGGACGAGCCCGGCGTAGAACAGGCCGAGCCCGATCGTCATCAGGATCACCAGCGCCGTGGCGGTCAGCATCCACGCGGTGTCCCCGGTGTCGATCTTGGCGCCGGCCTGCGCGAGCGGGATCAGCGCGTCCATCACGCACCCACCGGCGTCACGGCGCCCTTGTCGGTCTCGCCGGTGCGGATCCGCACCGCCCGCTCGAGCGGTACCACGAAGATCTTGCCGTCGCCGACCTCGCCGGTGCGCCCGCCCTCGCAGAGCGCCTCGATCGTCGGGTCGACGAAGTCATCCGAGACCGCGATCTCGAACCGGACCTTGTCCGACAGCCCGACCTGGACGGTCGTCCCGCGGTAGGTCTCGACCCGGTCGAGCTCGCCCCCGTGGCCCTGGATATTGCTGATCGAAACGCCCCGCACCTCCGCGCGGTAGAGCGCTTCCAAGACCTCGTTCGCCTTCTCCGGGCGAACGATGCCGATCACGAGCTTCATGCGGCCTCCCTCTGCGTCCTCGGTATGAGCGCGCGCGAGCCTACGACCCGCGCTGCCGGGCAGCTGGCCGGGAATCCGCAACTAGCGGCTTTCTAAGAATTTTCAGCCCGGTCCGGGCCCGGGGCGATGAGTTTTCCGCGCCACCCGGGTCTCTACGTTCGAAACCAGGGGGCAAAGGAGGACGAACAGTGAGCGCCGAGACGATGACCGACCGAAACCGCTGGATCGCTCTCTACGTCCTCTGCGGCGGGATGCTGATGATCGTCCTCGACGCGACGATCGTGAACGTCGCCCTGCCGTCGATCCAGGGCGACCTGGGCTTCTCGCAGTCGAACCTCGCGTGGGTCGTCAACGCCTACCTGATCGCGTTCGGCGGCCTGCTGCTGCTCGCCGGGCGCCTCGGCGACCTGATCGGCCAGCGGCGCATCTTCCTGATCGGCCTCGCGGTCTTCACCGGCGCCTCGCTCGTGTGCGCCGTCGCTCAGAGCCAGGGGATGCTGATCGGCGCCCGGTTCGTCCAGGGCGCTGGCGGCGCGGTCGCGTCCGCCGTGATCCTCGGCATGATCGTGACGATGTTCCCGGAGCCGCGGGAGCAGGCGAAGGCGATCGGCGTCTACAGCTTCGTGGCCTCGGCCGGCGCCTCGATCGGCCTCCTGGCCGGCGGCCTCCTCACCGAGGCGATCAACTGGCACTGGATCTTCGTGATCAACCTCCCGGTCGGCATCGCGATCGGCCTGCTGGCGGTGCGGCTCGTCGAGGGCCGTCCCGGTATCGGCCTCTCCAAGGGCGCCGACGTGCCGGGCGCCGTCCTGATCACCGCCGGCGTGATGGTCGGCGTCTACACGCTGCTCGAGGCCGGTGAGCAGGGTTGGGGCTCCACCCAGACCCTCGCGCTGGGCGCGACCTCGCTCGTCCTGCTGGCGGCATTCGTCGCGCGCCAGGCCCGGATCGCCACCCCGCTGATGCCGCTGCGCCTGTTCCGGTCGCGGAACGTGGCCGGCGCGAACATCGTGATGGCGCTGCTCGTAGTCGGTTTCTTCGGCATGTTCTTCCTCGGCGCCCTCTACCTGCAGGGGATCCTCGGCTACACCGCGCTCGAGGTCGGCCTGGCGTTCCTGCCCTCCTGCATCGTCATGGGCACCCTGTCGCTGGGCTACGCCGAGAAGCTGATCATGGGCGTCGGCCCCCGCGCGACGCTGATCGCCGGGTTGATCGCGGCCGCCGCGGGCCTGGTCCTGTTCTCGCTCGCGCCCGTGGACGGCAGCTGGACGCTGCACGTGCTGCCCGTGATGCTGCTGCTGGGGACCGGCGCCGGCCTCGCGTTCCCGGCGCTGATGACGCTGGCGATGTCCGGCGCGACCCAGAGCGACGCCGGCCTCGCCTCGGGCCTCGTCAACACGACCGTCCAGGTCGGCGGCGCGATCGGGCTCGCCGTGCTGGCGACGCTCGCGACCCAGCGCACCGACTCGCTGCTGGCGGACGGCGTCGCAAGCGCGTCGGCGCTCAACTCGGGCTACCACCTGGCCTTCCTGATCGGCGCGGTGCTGATCGGGCTCGCGGTGGTCGCAGCGGTCGTGATCCTGCGGCCCGAGCCCGCGGAGGCGCACGCCGAGGACGAGCCGGCCGAGTCCGCACGGATCGGGGCCGAGGCAGCCTGCTCCGAGGCGGCGTAAGCCCCCCGCTACCCTGCGCCACGTGCCCGACCTCGACATCGCGGAGCAGGACCGCTTCGTCCTCAAGCAGCATTTCAAGTGGGTCATCAACCAGTACGAGTTCTCGATCCCGAACCCGAGCGATGACGGGACGCCGTTCTGCTTCGTCGAGCAGGCGCGGTTCAAGTTCAAGGAGGACATCCGGTTCTTCACGGACGAGTCGAAGCAGGAGGAGCTGCTGAGGATCCTGGCCCGGCAGCGCTTCGACCCCCGCGCGCGCTACGACGTCGCGCTGCCCGACGGGACCAAGGTCGGCGAGATCCAGAAGGTGTTCGGCAAGTCCCTCCTGCGGTCGACCTACGCGATCTTCGACGCGGCCGGGGAGGAGGTCGCGCAGGCCCGGGAGCGCAGCCTCCCGGTGGCCCTGTTCCGGCGGGTCGTCGGGTTCATCCCCTTCGTGGACGTGGTCGCGGACTGGCTGCCGATCGCCTACGACTTCGAGTTCACGCGCGGCGATCATCCGCTCGGAATCCACCGCCGGCGCCGCTGGAAGTGGCGCGACACCTACGACCTCGACTTCAGCGCCGACGCCGAGCGCACCCTCGACCGCCGGATGGTGCTGGCGATCGCGGTCGGCATGGACGCGCTCCAGGCGCGCTGAGCGGCGTACCGGAACCCAGGTACCCGCCTCCCGAAACCCATGATCCCCGATTCGGAGGAACCTGGCGTCCGCGCCTTGTCCCGGCCCCGGCGCCCCACTACGTTGGACCGCATAGGGGTGATTACTGCGGAAATTGGGGGTTAGATGACTCGCTCGACGAAGACCGGGCTCCTGTTCATCCTCTTGGCGATACCAACGGGGTTCTTCCTCGCGATCGCAATGAACGGCGGGTTCTAGAAGGCCGGACAGTCCCTCGCGCGAACGCGGACCGGCCCGGGCCACCTGCGGCGCTAGGGTCCGCGCGGTGGCGGGCGGTGCGAGAGCGCGCGGACGGACGCTGATCGCCGCCCTCGGGGCGGCGCTGCTGCTGATCCCGGGTTGCGGCGGAGACTCCGCCGCCCCGGAGGCTTCGCGATCGACGACGGCCGACGACGTCGACCGCGCCGAGGAGTCGGTTGCGCCCGGCGGCGACGCCGTCGCCGAGCTCTACTTCACCTCGGGCGAGCAGTTCCGCAAGGTCCGGCGGGAGCTGCCCGTGCAGGGCTCGGCGGTGGAGAGTGCCGTCGAGGCGCTCGTCGCCGGGCCCACCGAGCGTGAGGAGCGGCTTCGGGTCGAGGCGCAGACCCAGATCCCCGATGGTGTGCAGGTCCGGGACGTGACCGTGGCGGACGACGGGACCGCCACCGTCGCGCTGTCCTCGGACTTCCTGGCCGGCGTGCCGAGGGCGGAGTCGAAGCGTTCCCGGGCACAGCGGGAGGCGCTCGACGCGCGGCTCGGCCAGGTCACCTACACGCTGACCCAGTTCCCGCGAGTCGAGGAGGCGAAGGTGGTCTCGGGCGGGATCGGCGTCGAGCCCGCCCTCGACCGGGAGGACTACGCCAAGCCCCCGCGCCGGCCTGCCTCGGAGCCCGCACCGCGCGGGTCGCCGGACACCGGCACCCGGGCTGTCCAGCGGCGCCTGGCGCGGCTCCGCTATCTCCCGAAGGGCGCGGTGGACGGACTCGACGGCTACCGCACCCGCCAGGCTGTGATCGCGTTCCAGTCCTGGGAGGGGCTGGCGCGCGACGGGATCGTCGGGCCGATCACAAGCGCGGCCCTGGCCGAGGCCCGGCGGCCCAAGCCCCGTGGCTCGGGCGACGAGCGCCGCATCGAGGTCTTCCGCGACAGGGGGGTCGCCCTGCTGATCCAGAACGGTCGCGTCAAGCGTGCGGTTCACGTCTCGACCGGCGCGGGCGCGACCCCGACGCCGGCCGGGACGTTCTCCGTGTTTCGCAAGGAGAAGATGTCCTGGTCGGTCCCGTTCAGCCAGTGGCTTCCGTGGGCGTCGTACTTCTTCCAGGGCATCGCGTTCCACGAGTACCCGGACGTGCCCACCTACCCGGCGTCGCACGGCTGCGTCCGCGTGCCCGAGCCGGAGGCGCGGTTCCTCTACCGCTTCGCGGACATGGGGATGAAGGTCGTCGTCTACTGACCTGCCCTGCCGCCGACCGGGAGGGGTTTCCGGGCCGCACCGTACACTTGACATAGCTGCCCGTTGGGTCCTTTCCGTTCCCCTCTGCCTTCCGAGCACCCACCCAGAGGAGGACGAGAAAGCGAGGTCGGAATGGCCGACCAGCACGAAGGGGCCGGAACCCGCACGCTGTCGGACGAGGTCGAAGCGTCGCTCACAGCGGTTTGGGCGCGGTTCGTGGGCGCGCGTCCCACCGGAGCGTCGATCCAGCTCGACGGCAACGTCATCCGCCTGACTCTCCCCGACGGTACGGAGCAGTTCAAACTCGGGATGGCGCGGGACGAGGCTCCGGACGCTCCGGTGCGGACTCCGTCCCGCTACGAGCGGGAGGCCGCTCGGGCGGTCTCCAAGGTGACGCGACGGAAGGTCGACGCGATGATCAGCAAGCACGACGCGAAGACCGGAATCGCAACCGAGGTGTTCATTCTCGAGCCGGTGCTCAAGAGGTACTGAGGCCTGGCCCCGGTCAGGGTGCCGCGGCGGCGGCGGGCGCGGGGAAGGGCCGTAGCCGGTCCACCAGCGCCCACGCGGCGAAGAAGAGCGTTCCGACCACCCCCGTTGCCGTGAGCAGGGCGCCGGCGGCGGCGACCGCGGCGACCCCGTTTCCGCCCAGGATCAGAACCGCCGTGGCCGCGCCGAGGCTGGGGCCGACCGGCAGCAGGCCGACGGCGGCCGCGGCGATCAGGAGGGCGACCGCGTCAAGAATCGAGATGTCGACCCCGATTCCCTCGAGGACGAGCCAGTTGCGCACCACCTGCATGCTGACGGCAAGCACGACGAGCGCGATGATCGCGTTACGGCCCTTGAGCCCGCGCATCACGTCGAGTCCTCGCCAGAAGCCCTCGCGGCGGTTGCGGATCAGCCTGGCCCCGCCCCAGACCAGCGCGGCGGCGACGGCGAGGCAGATCACCGGCACCCACCACGGCATCCCGAGCGGGCCGATCAGCGTGAACGACATCACCGCGCACAGCACCCCCTCGACGACCAGGATCGGCATCTCGGCCGCGACCAGGACGGTCGGCGACGGGCTCTCGCGCGGCGCCGAGCGGCGCAGCGCGGCGATCCGGACCGCAACGCCGACGTTGCTGTTGAACACGTTTGCGAGGTAACCGACGCTCGCGGCACGGTAGAGGCGACGGCGGCCGACGCTGCCGCCGGCCGCGTCGACGCACACGTTCCATGCCTCGCTGCGCGCGATCAGCCAGACGACCTGAAGCAGAACCGCGCCGCCCAGGACCAGCAGCGAGGCGCTTCCGAGCGCGGCGGTGAAGTCGTCGCGCTTGTCCCAGAGGCCGATCACCAGCGCCGCCACGACGATGGTGAAGCCGATCAGGGTCACCGCCGCCGGGTGGCTGCGACACCACGCGCGCACCCGCGAGAACCGCCCTGGCGGGGCGCTGGACGTTCCCTCCATTCATCGAGAGTACTCCGCACGGCGATGACTGGCAGGATGGCTGCCAATGACGACGACCACGACGCCCGACCTCTACTCGATTCCCCAGCAGCACCAGGACTTCCGCGACCTCGTCCGCCAGATCGCCACCGAGCAGGTGGCGCCGCGCGCGGCGGAGATCGACGCGACCGACGAGTATCCGTGGGACATCCGCAAGCTGCTGGCCGAGCAGGACATCCTGGGCCTGCCGTTCGCGGAGGAGTACGGGGGGACGGGCACCGGCACGCTGATGCTGCAGATGGCGGTCGAGGAGCTGGCCAAGGCGTCGGCCGCAGTCGCCCTGATCCTGATGGTGCAGGAGCTGGGGACCCTGCCGATCCAGCTGTTCGGCTCGGATGAGCTCAAGCAGCGCTTCCTCCCCGAGTGCGCGTCGGGCGAGCAATCGCCCGCGTTCTGCCTGTCCGAGCCCGACGCCGGATCCGATCCCGGCGCGATGCGGACGACCGCGACGCCGGACGGGGACGAGTGGGTCATCAACGGGACCAAGAACTGGATCACGAACGCCGGCGTCGCCGACTTCTACGTCGTCTTCGCCGTGACCGACCGCGAGAACCGGCGCATCAGCGCGTTCGTCGTCGAGAAGGACCGCGAGGGCTTCTCGGTGCCCAAGTTCGAGCACAAGATGGGGATCCACGGCTCGCCCACGGGTCAGCCGGTGTTCGAGGACGTGCGGGTCCCGGCCGAGAACGTGATCGGGGAGGTGGGCCGCGGCATGTCGGTCGCGCTCGGGACGCTCGAGCGCACTCGCCTCGGCGCCGCCGCGCAGGCCGTCGGCATCGCTCAGGGGGCGATCGACTATGCGAACGACTACGCGAAGGAGCGGACGGCGTTCGGCAAGCCGATCAACGAGCTGCAGGGGATCCAGTTCAAGCTGGCGGACATGCAGACGAAGACGGCGGCCGCGCGGGAGCTGCTCTACAAGGCGTGCGCGATGGCCGATCGCTCGGACCCGCAGCTCGGGATGTACAGCTCGATGGCGAAGCTGTTCGCGTCGGACGCCGCGATGGAGGTGACGGTCGAGGCCGTCCAGGTGCTCGGCGGCTACGGCTACGTCAACGAGTATCCGGTCGAGCGGATGATGCGCGACGCCAAGATCACGCAGATCTACGAGGGCACGAACGAGATCCAGCGCGTCGTGATCGCGAGGCACATGCGCGCGTGAGCGTTTCGCTTAGGCCCGTTGGCCAATTGGGTCTAAGGTAAGCCCAGCGCCGTGCCGATGGGGAGGAGACCTGTGACTGGCGCCCCGGCCCAGAGGACTCGCGAACGGAATCGCACCGCGTCGGAGCGAGAGCGCGCCGCGGCCGAACTGCGGCGCACGCGCGACATGCTTGCCGAGGCCCAGCGTCTGGCGCGGCTCGGGAGCTGGGAGTGGGACATCCCCGAGAACCTGGTCACGTGGTCGGACGAGCTCTACAGGCTCTACGGGCTCGCGCCCGGCGAGATCGTGCCGAGCTACGAGAGCTTCCTCGAGCGGGTCCACCCCGACGACCGCGAGGCGGTCGATGCGCGCAACCACAAGGCGTTCGCCGACCACCAGCCGTTCGAGGACATCAAGCGCTGCGTCCGGCCTGACGGCACCGAGTTCCTGATGCGCACGCAGGGCGAGGTGGTCACGGACGAGGCCGGCCAGCCGATCCGGATGCTGGGCGTGTGCGAGGACGTGACCGCGGAGAAGGAGGCCGAGCGGGCGACGGCGGAGCTTGCCGCGATCGTGGAGTCGTCCGAGGACGCGATCGTCGCCCGCTTCCCCGACGGCCGCATCCGGTCCTGGAACCCGGGCGCCCAGCGGATCTACGGCTACTCGGCCGTCGAGGTCGTCGGCAGGCCCGTCGCCCCGCTGATCCCGGACGACCTGCGCCGTGAGGACGAGCGGCTGATGGGGCAGGCGGTGGCCGGCGAGCAGCCCGAGGCGTTCGAGAGCCGGCGGATCCGCAAGGACGGTTCGCTCGTCGACGTCTCGGTCGGGATGTCGGCGATCCGGGACGGCGAGGGCGGGCTGATCGGGGTCGCAGTGATCGAGCGCGACATCACCGAGCGCAAGCGGTTCGAGGGCCTTCGCGAGAGGATGGTCGACCGCGACGCACTGACCGGACTGCTGACCCGCAGGCGGTTCGAGGAAGAGCTCGAGCGCCGCCTCGAAGGGGCGCAAGACGACGCGGTGAGCGGCGCGATCGTGATGGTCGGCCTCGACAACTTCAAGTACGTGAACGAGGCACATGGCCATCGCGCGGGCGACGACGTCCTGCGCAGCGTCGCACGGCTCCTGGTCTCCGGCACGGGCGAGCGCGACCTGGTCGCTCGCTACGGGGGAGACGAGTTCGCGATCCTCGTGTCCGGGGTCGAGGACGACGGGATTGACGGCCTCGCGCCCCGGATCCTCAAGTCGCTGCGCGAACACCCGTTCACGGTCGGCGGCCAGCCGGTCGGCGTCACCGCGAGCGTCGGCGCCGTGGACTTCGGCCCCGAGGCCGCCGACGGCGACTCCCTCGTGGCCCGAGCGGATCGTCTGCTGTCGGAGGCGAAGGAGGCCGGCCGGAACCGCGTCCTCACCGCGACGGCCGCGCCCGGCCAGCGCGCGCTGCGCGAGGACTGGGAGCACCGGATCAGGCGCGCGCTCGCCGACGACGGATTCGTCCTCTTCTGTCAGCCGATCCTCGACCTCAAGGGTGGGGGCTTCGCCCAGCACGAGCTGCTCCTGCGGATGCGCGAGGGGGACGAGCTGATCGAGCCGGGAGCGTTCCTCGGCGTCGCCGAGCGCCGCGGCCTGATCCACGCGATCGACCGCTGGGTGGTGGACCAGGCCCTGACGATGATGGCCAAGCGACCCGACCTGCGGTTCGCGGTCAACCTGTCCGCCAGCTCGCTCACCGATCCAGCCCTGGTGGAAGGGATCGCGGCCCTGATCGCGGAGCACCACATCGAGCCGTCACGGCTCACGATCGAGCTCACCGAGACCGCCGCGATCGGGAACGTCGGCATCGCGCGCAAGCTCGTCCAGGTCCTCGGCTGCTCGCTCGCCATCGACGACTTCGGCACCGGCTTCGGATCCTTCTACTACCTGAAGCACCTCCCGGCGACCCAGCTCAAGATCGACGGCGACTTCGTCACGGCTCCCCGCAGCCGAACCGACGACCTCGTGGTCGACTCGATCGTGATGATCGCGCGCGGGCTCGGGATCAAGACCGTGGCCGAGTTCGTCGAGGACGCCGCCACCCTCGAGGCGATGCGCACGGCGGGGGTGGATCTGGCCCAGGGCCATCACATCGGGCGCCCATTCCCGGTGAGCGACCTGCGTGCGTACGATGATGCCCGCACGCAATGGCAGACCGGGCCGACCTCGAGTTCACCTATTCCCTGATCGACCGGATCTTCCGGCTCAGCCTCGGCGAGCTCGCCGACTTCTCAGGCGCCAAGTACGACGGCGACTTCTCGCTGAGCCTCGAGCAGGCCCAGCGGCGCAAGCACGAGTACATCGCCGAGCAGATCGGGATCGGGCCCGACCGGCGGGTACTCGACCTCGGCTGCGGCTGGGGGCCGATGCTGAACTTCGTCCGCGAGCGCGGCGGCCAGGGGCTGGGGGTCACGCTCTCGTCCGCGCAGGCCGAGTCCTGCCGGCGCCACGGGTTGGAGGTCCAAATCCGCGACGCCCGGACCGTCACCCGCGACGCGTTCGGGCCGTTCGACGCGGTCGCGAGCCTCGGCGCGTTCGAGCACTTCTGCTCGCGCGACGAGTACGAGGCCGGCCGCCAGGACGACATCTACCGGGAGCTCTTCGCCAACACGGCCACACTGCTCCCGGACGGCGGCCGCTTCTATCTCCAGACGATGGTCTTCGGCCCGAACATGATCGATCCAGATCGCGTCTCGATCGACGCCCCGCGCGACTCCGACGAGTGGTATCTGGCGCTGATGCAGCACCAGTTCCCGGGCTCGTTCCTGCCGTTCGGCAGCGAGCAGATCGTCGAGACGGCGGCGCCGCACTTCCGCCTGGTCGAGCGCTCGAGCGGGCGCCTCGACTACATCGAGACGATCAAGCAGTGGCGCGCCCGGTTCGCCGAGCCGAGCTGGCGCAAGCGGCTCATGAAGCTGCGGCTGGTGCCGAAGTGGCTGACGAGCTCGGAGTTCAGGCTCGCGTTCACCTCCGGGGTCAGCGCGAACAGCGCCTGCTTCGAGCGCGAGCTGCTCGAGCACTACCGGCTCGTGTTCGAGAAGACCGGGTGATAATTGGCGGGTGCGTCGCGCCCGGAACCGGCTGCTCGCCCTGGCGGCGAGCCTCGGACTCTCGCTGCTGCTCGCCCCGAGCGCGGCCGGCGCGACGCCGCTCGGCCTCACCGACTGCGGGCCGGCGCGCGGCGTCTATGCGTGCTCGGGACTGGTCGAGACCTGGGACGGGGTGCCCCTCGACACGACGGTGACGCTGCCCGGCGAGGGCGCGCGACGGCTGCCGCTGGTGGCGCTAATCCATGGCTTCGGCAACTCCAAGTACGAGTACCTCGATCCCGCCTCGCAGGCGTACACGGGCAACGCGTTCAGGTGGGCGCGGCGGGGCTATGCGGTGCTGACCTACACGGCGCGTGGCCTCTGGGGGTCGTGCGGCACTCCGGAGTCGCGGCTCGCGAGCCCCGCGGCCTGCGCCGATGGCTACATCCACCTCGCCGACGTCCGCTACGAGGGCCGGGACACGCAGGAGCTGATCGGGCGCCTGGTGGACGAGCGCGTCGCCGACCCGCGGCGGATCGGGGTCACCGGCGACTCCTACGGCGGCGGCCAGTCGCTGATGCTCGGCGCGCTCCGCGACCGCGTGATGCTGCCCGACGGCACGCTCGCGCCGTGGCGGACGGATGGCGGCACGCGGATCCGCCTGGCCGCCTCGGCCCCCGTGATCCCGTGGAGCGACCTGGTGAGCGCGGCCGCGCCCAACGGGCACGTCTCGGCGACGCGGGTGACCGGCCGGCGGCGGGCGACGACCCCCGTCGGCGTGGTCAAGACCACGTTCGTGAACGCGATCTTCGCCGCCGCCCAGTTCGCGACCGGCCCCGGCCAGCCCATCGGCGAGCCCTTCGTCCCGGGCAGGCCGATGGGCTTCCTGTCGCCGCCCCTCCTCGACCCCGAGGCCGACGTGACGTCGTGGGTCGCCCGGACCGACCTCGGCGAGCCCTACACGGACGCCACGGCGCTCGAGATCGTCGAGACGCTCGCCAACCATCACTCGGCCTACTACCTCCCGGCCAACCGGCCGCCCGCGCCGCTGCTCCTTTCGTCGGGCTTCACGGACGACCTGTTCCCCGTCGACGAGGTGCTGCGCTTCGCCAACCGCACCCGCAGCCGCTTCCCCGGGTCCCCGCTCGGGCTCTTCCTGGGCGACTTCGGCCACCAGCGCGCCGCCAACAAGCCGGTCGAGCGCGAGCACCTCCTCCGTGCCATCCGGCGCTGGTTCGCCGAGCACGTCCTGGGCGAGGGCCGTGCGCCGCGTGGGGCCACCGCCTACGTCCAGACCTGTCCCCGCTCCGAGGCTCCCGCGGGCCCCTTCCATGCGCGCTCGTTCGCCGCGCTCAGCCGCGATGTCGAGCGCCGCCGCTTCGCCGAGCCGCAGGAGATCCTGTCGAGCGGGGGCGATCCCTCGGTGGGGATCGCGATCGACCCGGTGACCGGCGGCGGCGATTCGTGTGTCGAGACCGCAAGCGCCCACGCGCCCGGGACGGCGCGGTACGAGCTGAAGGCGCCGGGGGCACCCCCGTTCACGCTTCTGGGCGCGGCGCGGCTGCGGGCCGAGCTGGATCTCGGCGACGCCGAGCCCGGCGCGGCGCAGGTGGCGGCCCGGCTCTGGGATGTGGCGCCGGGCGGGACCAGCCAGCGGCTCGTCGCCCGCGGCAGCTACCGGCCGCACGCGGGACGCAACGCCTGGCAGCTCCACCCCGGGGCCTGGCGCTTCCGGCGTGGCCACGCAGCCCAGCTCGAGCTGCTCGGCGCCGACCCGCCCTTCGCGCGGCCGTCCAACGGCGTCTTCGACATCGAGGTGCGCGGTCTCGCGGCGGCGCTGCCCGTACGCTAGAACAGGCGATGCCCCGCCTTCCGGCAATGATCGTCGTGGCCGCCGCGCTCCTGGCGGCCGGCGCCGCACCCGCCGACGCGGCGCGCCTGCCGTTCGGGTTCAACGAGGAGTACGTCCGGCTGGACAACGGGGCGACGCCGGAGGAGAAGGTCGCGCTGACGGCGGATGCGGGCGGCGGCCTCGCCCGTACCTCGATGGACTGGCGCTGCTTCGAGCCGGTCCGGGACCAGTGGGACGAGGCCTGCTGGGCAGGGTTCGCCGCCTTCTACGATCGCGCGCTCGACCAGGACATCAGGCCCATCTTCACCCTGATCGCATCGCCGAAATGGGCCCAGGCGCACCCGTGCCGGAGGCGGTTCTCGCGGAACTGCGCGGTGCCGCCCGCCCGGCGCTACGACGGCGAGTGGCGCGAGTTCGCGGGCGCCGCCGCCCGCCGGTTCCCGCGCGCGATCTTCGAGGTCTGGAACGAGCCCAACATCAAGGCGTTCTGGAACGGCCGCCCGCGGCCCGTCCGCTACGCGGAGCTGGTGCGAATCGCCTACCGCGCGGTGAAGCGCGGCAGCGAAGGCCGCGCAACGGTGCTGGCCGGCAGCGTGGTCGGCACGGACCAGAACACCGACAAGGTCATGGGCTCGGAGCGGTTCCTAGGCCGCGCGTTCCGGTCAGGGCGCGGCATGCGCCGCAACCTCGACGGCCTCTCCTTCCACATGTACGGGTTGAGTCAGGGCCTGGGGCGGGGCTCGTACTTCCGGAACACGATGGATCGCATGCGCGGGATCGCGGACCGCTACCTGTCGGGGAAGCGCGAGCGCCTGTGGATCTCCGAGACGGGCACCTCGCGCGGATTCCCCGAGTCGCTCAGCGCGGGCGAGCAGAAGCAGCGGCTCTGGCACCTGTGGCGCCTGCTCTCCAGGATGAACATCGTGCGCGGGGTCGTCTTCCACCGCCTGATCCAGCCGAAGGAGACGGACGACTCGGAGTGGCAGCACGGGCTCGCCTGGACGCGTTACCGCCCGTTCGCGCGCTTCCCACGGCCGATCAAGCCGAAGCCCGTGTTCTGCCGCTTCTCCAGGCGCCTGGGCAGCCGCTACGAGCCCTGCAACGGGCTCCGCTGACGCTCGGCGCTACTTGATGAACAGGATCTCGGAGTACTTCGGCAGCGGCCAGAGGTCGTCGGCGACGACCTTCTCGAGCTTGTCGGCGGTCTCGCGCACCTTGGCCATCGCGGCGAGCTGGTGGTCGCGCGCGTACTCGGCCAGCTCCAAGCCCTCGACGCCGTCGGGGTACTGATTTGCCCGGTCGAGCTCGCCGATCGCGGCGATCAGCTCCTCCAGCAGGGGCTTCACCTCGCCGCTCAGGGCCGAGACCTCGGCCTCCTCGATGCAGCGCCAGGTACCGCAGCGCCGCCGGCACGAGCAGCGTGCGGGCGATCGCCTCGGACGTCTCGGCCTCGATGTTGGCGTTGATCGACGTACTGCTCGAGCCAGACCTCGTAGCGCGACTCGAGCTCGCGCTCGCGACAGCACGCTGTACTTGCCGAGCGTCTCGATCGTCTGAGCCGAGACCACCTCGGGCAGCGCGTCCGGCGTGGTGCGCAGGTTCTTGAGCCCGCGCTGCTCCGCCTCGGCGTGCCAGGCCTCGTCGTAGTTGTCGCCGTCGAAGCAGATCGCCTTGTTTGCGGCGTACGACTCGCCCGACGATCTCGGCGACCGCGGCCGGGACGTCGTCGGTGCCCTTCGCCTCGAGCTTGTCGGCGAGCTCGTCGATCGCCTCGGCGACGATCGTGTTCAGCACCGTGTTCGGGAACGAGAGCGAGGCGCTCGAGCCGACGGCACGGAACTCGAACTTGTTACCGGTGAAGGCGAACGGCGAGGTGCGGTTCCGGTCGCCCCCGTGCATCGGCAGCGGCGGCAGCACCGAGGCGCCCAGCTCCAGGAACGAGCCCGGGGTGTGCGGGTCGCCCTCGCCGGTCGCGATCGCCTCGAACACCTTCTCGAGCTCGGCGCCGAGGAAGATCGAGATGATCGCCGGCGGCGCCTCGTTGGCGCCGAGGCGGTGGTCCTGGCCGATGCTCGCGACCGAGGCGCGCAGCAGGCCCTGGTGCTTGTTCACCGCCTGGATGACCGCCGCGCAGAAGAACAGGAAGTTCGTGTTCTCAGCCGGCGTGTCGCCCGGCTCCATCAGGTTGTGGCCCGTGTCGGTGCCCATGGACCAGTTGTTGTGCTTGCCCGAGCCGTTGACGCCGGCGAACGGCTTCTCGTGCAGCAGGCAGACCAGGCCGTACCGCCGGGCGACCGCCCGCATGACCTGCATCATCAGCTGCTGGTGGTCGGAGCCAACGTTCGAGTTCTCGAACACCGGCGCGATCTCGTACTGGTTCGGGGCGACCTCGTTGTGGCGGGTCTTGACCGGGATGCCGAGCTTCGCCATCTCCGTCTCCGCCTCGAGCATGCAGGCCAGGATCCGCTCCGGGATCGAGCCGAAGTAGTGGTCGTCCAGCTCGTGGCCCTTGGGCGGCTTGGCGCCGAACAGGGTGCGACCGGTGGTGACCAGGTCGGGACGCTCGAAGTAGTACTGCTCGTCGATCAGGAAGTACTCCTGCTCGGCGCCGACGGTCGTGAAGACCCGCTGCGCCTCGTCGTCGCCCAGCAGGCGCAACGCCCGGATCGCGGAGCGCGACAGCGCGTCCATCGAACGCAGCAGCGGGATCTTCATGTCCAGCGCCTCGCCCGTCCACGACGCGAACGCGGTCGGGATGCAGAGCAGGGCGCCGTTCGGGTTCTCGAGGATGAACGCCGGGCTGGTCGGGTCCCAGGCGGTGTAGCCGCGGGCCTCGAACGTCGCGCGGACGCCCCCGGTGGGGAACGAGGAGGCGTCGGGCTCGCCCTGGATCAGCTCGGTGCCCTTGAACTTCGCGATCGAGGTGCCGTCCGGCGCGGGGTCGAAGAACGAGTCGTGCTTCTCCGCCGTCAGTCCCGTGAGCGGCTGGAACATGTGGGTGAAGTGGGTCGCGCCCTTCTCGAGCGCCCACTCCTTCATCGCGTCCGCGACCTCGTCGGCAAGCTCCGGGTCGAGCGCCTCGCCGGTCTCGAGGACGCCCTGGAGCTTGCGGTAGGCGTCGCGCGAGAGCCGATCCCTCTGGACCTGCGGCGAGAAGACGTTGGCTGCGAACGGGTACGCGTCGTCCTTCGACAGGTCGAGCGTGCCGAGGGCCTCGCCGTTCGGGCTCCACTGGGCGGCGGTGACGTTCTGTTGACGGATCCTCGGCATCTCTGGGTTCGGGCCTCCTGGCGCGCGCGTAACGCGCCCTCGGTGGGCGCGTTGCGGACGCGATCGTTGACGGGAAGAGACGCAGCAGGTTAGTGGGAGACGGGGGGACAGCGGTTATCCGCGTGTCCAAACATGCGCGGGCAGCCTTCGCCACCGCGGAATTTGCGCGCTACCGTTGTCCCGATGGCACGCGACGCCGCTCTCGACGCCGTGTTCCAGCCGGTGCGGCCGCCGACGACGTTCGAGGAGACGGTCGAGCGGCTCGGGACCGCGATCAGGCTGGGCCTGCTGGCGCCGGGCAGCCAGTTGCCGCCGGAGCGTGAGCTGGCGAGCGAGCTTCGGATCTCCCGGTCCACGCTCCGCGAGGCGCTGACGACGCTCACCCAGTCCGGCCACCTGGTCGCTCATCGTGGCCGCAGCGGGGGGACCTTCGTCGTCGAGGCGCCGCCGCTGGCCGAGCAGGAGTCGGAACCGCTCGGCGAGGATGCCTGGTCGGTCCTGGAGCACCGGGTCGCGGTCGAGACCGGGGCCACGATCCTCGCCTGCGAGCGCGCCGAGGCCGCGGACCTCGAAAAGCTCGACGACCTCGTCGAGAAGATGACCGAAGCGGACGAGTTCCAGGACTACCGGCTGGCCGATATCCGCTTCCACATCGGGGTCGCCGAGGCCGCGCGCTCGCCGCGGCTGGTGACCGAGATGACCGAGGTCCAGGGCGCGATGAGCGACCTGATCGCGCTGATCGCCCACCCCGACCAGGTGCTGACCCATTCGAACGCGCAGCACGCGGACCTGGTTCGCCTCATGCGCCGCGGCGACGCAACCCGCGCGGTCGGCCTGATGCGCGAGCACATCGAGGGCACCGAGCACATCCTGGCCGGCCTGCTGCCGGCGTCCGGATAGGCACGACTAAAGCTCGGCCGCGCGTTCCACGAAGGACCGCCAAGCCGCGTGCTCGCGCTCCCGCCACTCCGTGTCGCGCCTCGGCTCGACATGCGCGCCGACCGGGATCCGCTCGCCGATCTCGGCGACCGCGTCGAACACGCCGGCCCCGACCGCGCCGAGCGCTGCGGCGCCCACCGCAGTCGCGTCCACCGCGCCGCGCTGGACGGTGACGCCCGTGGTGTCGGCCTGGAGCTGCAGCATCAGGTCGCTCCGGGTGAGCCCGCCGTCGACGCGGAGGGCCTCGACCGGGACGGTCTGCCGCACCGCGGCCAGCACGTCGGCGACCCGCCAGGCGATGCCCTCGAACGCTGCCCGCGCCAGGTGCGACGGCCCGGCGCCCGCGGTCAGGCCCGCGATCACCGCCCGGGACTCGGACTTCCACCAGGGCGCGCCGACGCCCGCGAGTGCCGGCAGGATGCGGACGCCTCGGGCGTCGTCGACCTCGGCCGCCGCGGCTGCCAGCGCCGCCGGGTCCGCGGCCAGACCCAGGTCGCGGCTGAGCCACTCGAGCAGCGCTCCGGCCGTGAACACGCCGCCGTCGATCGCCCACTCGACCCGGCCCGCGACTCGCCATGCCACGGTTGGCAGCAATCCGCCGGCCGGCATCGGACGCTCGTCGCCCGCGTGCGCGAGCAGGAAGACGCCGGTGCCGTAGGTCGCCTTGGCGAGGCCCGGCGTCACACAGCCGGCCCCGGCGAGCGCTGCCTGCTGGTCGACGCAGCGTGCTCGAAGGGGCAACTCCACCGGCCAGTCCGGGTGACTGAGCGTCCCGAGGTCTCCGGCTGTGTCGGCGATCGCCGGCAGGGCATCCTGCGGGACCCCGAAGACGTCAAGTAGTTGGGCGTCCCACTCGGGCGCACCCAGTTGGGTCCGCGATGCGGTGGAGGGATCAGTCTCGAAACGGGCGCCGAGCCGCGCGCACAGGAACGAGTCGACGGTTCCGAGGCGGAGCGTGCCCGCGTCCGCAGCCGCCGAGACCGCATCGTCGTTCTCGAGCAGCCAGGTGAGCTTCCCGGCCGAGAAGTAGGGATCGAGCGGCATCCCGCTGCGCTCGATCACGAGCTCGGACGTGCCGTCGCTCACGAGCCGGTCGAGGACCTCCTGTGAGCGCTTGTCCTGCCAGGTGACGATCGGAGTCAGCGGTCTCCCGGTCTCGGCGTCCCAGGCAAGGACCGACTCGCCCTGGTGATCGAGCCCGCAGGCCACGACCTCGCCGTCGGCCTCCGCGAGCGCATCGGTCACCGCCCCGACGACCGCGGTGAGCACCTCCTCGGGGTCCTGCTCCACCCAGCCGGGCCGGGGATGCGAAAGCGCCTTCTCGCGCCTGCCCTCGGAGACCGGCCGCAGGTCCGCGTCGAACACCACCGCCTTCACGGCGGAGGTCCCCTCGTCGATACCCAGCAGGCGCGTCATCTTGATCCGCTCGCGGAACGGTAGTCGGCCGTGCGCCGCCACCACGGGCCGCCGGGCTGCGGGGCGGGTCCGGACTCGAGGTTCGCCTCCGGCCCCAGGGCGATCCCGATGTCCTCGACCAGCGAAGCCACGCGCTCGGCAATCCCAAGCGATGCGGTGAGACCGGTCGAGCGGATCGCGGCCACGTTGACCAGCCGTGGTTCCCTGTCCGAGCGGCCGATCACGTAGTTCGACCCGCGCCCCGCCGGGCGTAGGCCGGCGTAGGCGAACGCCGGCTCGGCGCCGGCGAGTGGAGCATGCATCGCGCGGGCCTTGGCGAGGATTTCGTCGGCCGCCGTGGGGCGGACCGACCAGTCGCCGGGGTCGGCGCCGTCCACCGCCGTCGGGCCGGCCACCACCTTCCCGTCGATCGTGGGGAAGACGAGGACGCCCTTCGTCCGCTTCGTGGGGACCGGTAGCAGGATCCGGTCGAGCGGGTCATCGCCCGGATCGAATACCAGGAACTCGCCCTTGCGCGGATACACCTCGAACGAGTCGTCGCCCACCATCCGCGCGACCGCGCCGGCGCCGAGTCCGGCGCAGTTGATCGCCGCGCCACATGAAATCCCGCCACCGCCACCGCGAACGCGAAGCCCAGCGCCCGTGCGTTCGATCGCGTGGACCTCGAAGCCGGCGCGAAGCTCCGCGCCGTGGCGAACCGCCGCAGCGGCGAGCGCCAGGGTGAAGCGCACGGGGTCGGTCACTGACTCGCCCGGCACCGACAGCACGCCATCGGTCGACAGCTCGGCCCCGACTCCGTTCCGCGCGGCCTTGTCGGCCAGCGCTGCGACCGCATTGCGCTGCGCGGCATCTGTGGGCCGCATCTCCGCGCCACAGCGGAGCACCGGGACGCCCAGCGCTTCGAGCACCGGGTCGCGCAGCTCGCCCGCGCGCAGAATCATCTCGGTCTCGAGCACGCCGGGAGTGGAGTCGAAGCCGGTGTGGAGGATCCCCGAGTTGGTCCCGCTCGCGGCCAGGCCGGGCTCGGCTTCCGCCTCGAGCATCGTCACGCCAGCACCGCGTCGGGCGAGTGCAAGCGCGACTGCCGACCCGACCACGCCCGCCCCGATCACGACGATGCGCTCAGTCAAGCGGATTCCTGCTGTTTGCGGAAAAAACCGGTTGACATGCGTCCGGGCGACGGCTTAGGGTCGTGTCACCAATAGGTCGGACGATCAGACCATTGTTGCTCAACCCGGCCTGAAAGGGGAGTACGAGGATGGAGTCGAGCGAGACCAGCGGACCGGACGTCCAGCCGAGTCAACCGGCGGCCCCTGCGGGCGAAGACGAGCGCCAACTCGCCGAGATGGGCTACAAGCAGGAGCTCAACCGTGGCTGGTCGGCGTTCACGAACTTCGCGATCTCGTTCACGATCATCTCGGTCCTCGCCGGCTGCTTCACGGCGTTCCCGTTCGCGTGGCAGAACGGCGGCCCGATCGCGGTCTCGATCGGATGGCCCGTCCTCTGCTTCTTCGTCCTGATGGTCGGGTTCTCGATGGCGGAGCTGACCTCGAGGTATCCGACCGCGGGCGGGCCCTACTGGTGGGCGAACGAGCTCGGCGGCCCGGGCTGGAGCTGGATGACAGGTTGGTTCAACATCGTCGGGCTGATCGGGATCGTCGCCTCGGTCGCCTACGGCGCGGCGCTGTTCCTCAACGCTCTGCTCGGCCTCTACACGCTCGACATCTTCGGCATCAACTTCGGCGATTCGGAGCACATCCTCGGCGAGACCTGGTTCCTGTTCGCCCTGATCCTGCTCCTGTACACAGTGCTGAACATCTTCGCCGACAAGGTTCTGGCGCTCCTCAACACGATCTCGGTGGGCTGGCACCTGATCGGCGTGGTGGTCATCCTCGCCGTGCTGATCTTCGTCCCGGACGACCACCAGAGCTTCAGCTTCGTGTTCGGCGAGCGGATCAACAACTCCGGGTTCGACGGCGGCTCGACCGGCAGCCTGCACTACTGGTTCCTGGTCCTGCCGATCGGGTTCCTGCTGACGATGTACACGCAGACCGGCTATGACGCCTCGGCGCACACCGCCGAGGAGACCCGCGGCGCCGCCAAGGCGGCCGCACAGGGCGTCTGGCGCTCGATCTTCTTCTCGGCGCTGATCGGCTGGTTCGTGTTGCTCGCGTTCCTGTTCGCCGCGACCGACGTCGACGCGGTGAACGAGGGCGCCGGCACGGTGTTCGCCATCTTCGCGAGCTCGATGGACTCCTGGGCTGGGAAGCTGATCATCCTGATCGCGGTCGTTGGGCAGCTGTTCTGCGGAGCGGCCGGCCTGACGAGCGCCTCTCGTACGTGGTACGCGTTCTCGCGCGACCGCGCGATGCCTGGCTGGAACATCTTCCGCCGGGTGAATCGCGACCGGGTGCCGTTCAACGCCGTGATCGCCGTGTCGATCGCGTCAGCGATCATCGCGATCCCCGCACTGTTCGGCAAGAACGACTACCCGTTCGCGTTCTTCGCGCTGACCGGCATCTGCACCGTCGGCCTCTACCTCGCGTACATCATCCCTGTCTACCTGAGGCTGCGGAAGGGCGACGACTTCGATCCCGGGCCGTGGACCCTGGGCGGCCGCTACAAGCTCGTGAACATCCTCGCGATCGCGTTCGTGGTGCTGGTGGTCTTCGCGCTCAACCTGCCGTATACGCCGACGGGGCTGCCGTGGAACGACGACTTCGACTCGAGCCTGTTCAACTACACGCCGCTGGCGATCCTGATCCCACTGATCTTCGGGGTCTGGTACCTCGTCTCGGCCAAGAACACGTACAAGGGCCCGATCAGCACGCTTGAGGAAGACGTGGTCACGCGCGACTGACCGGGCCAGTCATAACCGGAGACGGGGAGTAGCCTCGCCACAGTGACCATCGACGACCTGAAGAAGGCGGCTGCGGAGGGAGCAGTCGACACCGTCCAGCTGGTGATCGCGGACATGGAGGGACGGCTCCAGGGCAAGCGCCTGACGGCTGGCTACTTCCTCGACCACGTGCTCGAACACGGCGCCGAGGGCTGTAACTACCTGCTGGCCGTGGACGTCGAGATGAACACGGTTTCGGGCTATGCGATGTCGTCCTGGGAGCGGGGTTACGGCGACTTCGAGATGAAGCCGGACCTGGACACGCTGCGGCCCATCCCCTGGCACCCGGGGTCGGTGCTCCTGATGGCGGACCTCGCGTGGGCCGACGGCAAGGACGTCGTCGCGTCCCCCCGCCAGATCCTGCGCCGCCAGCTCGCACGCCTTGCGGAGCGCGGGCTCGTCGCGAACGCCGGGACGGAGCTCGAGTTCATGGTCTTCCGGGACACCTACGAGGAAGCGTGGCATGCCAGCTACCGCGATCTCGAGCCGGCCAACCTCTACAACAACGACTACTCGATGCTCGGCGGCGCGCGGGTCGAGCCGCTCCTGCGCCGCATCCGCAACGAGATGGCGGCCGCCGGCATGACGGTCGAGAACTCGAAGGGCGAGTGCAACCTCGGCCAGCACGAGATCAACTTCCATTACGGCGAGGCGCTGGCGGTCGCCGACGACCACGCCATCTACAAGAACGGCGCCAAGGAGATCGCGGCTCAGGAGGGCTGCTCGATCACGTACATGGCGAAGTTCAACGAGCTCGAGGGCAGCTCGTGCCACATCCACTGCTCGCTCGGGGACGAAAAGGGCGGCAACGCGTTCGCCGAGGACCGGCAGATGTTCGAGCACTTCGTCGCGGGTCAGCTCGCGGCGCTGCGCGAGCTGACGCTCTTCTACGCACCGCACATCAATTCGTACAAGCGCTTCGCCGAGGGCTCGTTCGCGCCGACCGCGGTCGCCTGGGGCAACGACAACCGCACGTGTTCGCTGCGCGTGGTCGGCCACGGCGAGGGGCTGCGGGTCGAGAACCGGCTGCCGGGAGCGGACGTCAATCCCTACCTCGCGCTCGCGGGGATGATCGCCGCGGGCCTGCACGGGATCGACGCCGAGCTTCCGCTCGAGCCCCCGATGGAGGGCAACGCCTACACCTCGGACAAGCCCCACGTGCCCAGCAACCTCTATGACGCGCGCGACCTGTTCGCGGCCAGCGAGCTGGTCCGCGACGCGTTCGGGCAGGAGGTCGTCGACCACTACCTGAACCGCGCCCAGATCGAGCTGACGGCGTTCGAGGCGGCGGTCACCGACTGGGAGCGTTACCGGGGCTTCGAGCGGCTGTGAGCCCCCCGGTCGTCGGCATCTGCGCCGCGATCGAACGGGTTCGCTGGGGTCCGTGGGAGCAGACGGTGACGATGGCGCCCCGCTCGTACGCGGCGGCCGTCCAGGGAGCGGAAGGGATCGCGCTGCTGTTGCCGGCGGATCCGGCGGCGAAGGCGGATCCGGATCCGCTGCTCGACCGGCTCGACGCCCTGTTCCTGATCGGTGGCTCGGACGTCGACCCCGCGTCCTACGGCGCCGATGCGCACGCTGAGACCGGCGGCACGTGGCCCGAGCGCGACACGTTCGAGGCCGCCCTCGCCCGCCGCGCGCTCGACCGCGACATGCCCGTCCTCGGCGCCTGCCGGGGCATGGAGCTCCTGAACGTCGCCCTCGGCGGCACCCTCGAGCAGAACCTGCCCGACCGGATCGCCTCGGATCGCCACCGGCACACGCCGGGCAGCTTCGGCGACCACGAGGTCCGGTTGGAGCCGGGCTCGCTGGCCGCGCGCGCCGCCGGGGCCGAGCGGGTCGCGGTCAAGTCGCACCATCACCAGGGCGTGGACCGCCTCGGCGACGGCCTCGTGGCCACGGGCTGGTCGGAGCCTGACGATGTCGTCGAGGCGATCGAGCTGCCCGGCCGGCGGTTCGCGCTCGGCGTCCTCTGGCACCCGGAGGAGGACCTTGAGAGCCGGGTGATCGGCTCGCTGGTCGCTGCGGCCCGCACCGGGGTGGCGGCATGATCGAGGTCATGGAGCCGGCGACCGAGAAGGTCATGGCGGAGGTGCCGCGGGCGGGCGCCGAGGAGGTCGACGCCGCGGTGGCGGCGGCGAGGGCCGCGTTCCCGGCATGGCGGGACGTTGCGCCCGCCGAGCGGGCCGCGACGCTGCGCGGGCTCGCCGACGCGATCGAGGGCGAGGCCGGCGAGCTCGCGACGATCGAAGCGCGCAACGCCGGCAAGCCGATCGCCGACGCGCGCGGCGAGATCGCGATGGTGGTGGAGTGCTTCCGCTACTACGCGGGCGCACCGGAGCGGCTCCTCGGCAAGACGATCCCGGTCCCCGGCGGGGTGGACATGACCTTCCGTGAGCCGTTGGGCGTCGTCGGCCTGATCGTCCCGTGGAACTTCCCGCTGGTGATCGCGTCCTGGAAGGTCGCGCCGGCGCTTGCGGCCGGCAACACGGTCGTGCTCAAGCCGGCCGAGCTGACACCGCTCACCGCGCTCGAGCTCGAGCGGATCGCCCTCGGGGCGGGGCTCCCGGAGGGCGTCCTCAACGTCGTCGCCGGGCCGGGATCGGTCTGCGGCGCCCGGCTCGTCGAGCATCCCGACGTCGCAAAGATCGCCTTCACGGGCTCGACCGAGGTGGGCCGCGGGATCGCCGCGGGCGCCGCGGCCACGATCAAGCGGGTGACGCTGGAACTGGGCGGGAAGTCGGCCAACGTCGTGTTCGCGGACGCCGACCTCGAGGCGGCGGCCGCTGCGGCGCCGGCGGCGGTGTTCGGCAACGCGGGCCAGGACTGCTGCGCGCGCTCCCGCATCCTGGTCGAGCGCAGCGCGTGCCGACCCGTTCCTCGCGGCGCTCGAGGGCGCGGTGAAGGGCATGCGGGTCGGCGACCCGCTCGACGATTCGACGCAGATGGGGCCGCTGATCTCGGCGGGCCAGCGCGAGCGGGTGGCCGCGTTCGTGCCCGACGACGCCCCGGTTGCGTTCCGTGGCGCGGTCCCGGACGGCGCGGGCTACTGGTTCCCGCCGACGGTCCTCGCGCCGGTCTCGAACTCCGATCGCGCCGCGCGGGAGGAGATCTTCGGTCCGGTGGCGTGCGTGATCCCGTTCGACGACGAGGCCGACGCGGTCGCGATCGCCAACGACACGATCTACGGCCTCTCCGGATCGATCTGGACCGGCGACGGCGCCCGCGCGCTGCGCGTCGCGCGCGGGATGGAAACCGGCGTGATCTCGATCAACTCGAACAGCTCGGTGCGGGTGACGACGCCGTTCGGCGGCTTCAAGCAGTCGGGCGTGGGCCGCGAGCTCGGCCCCGATGCGCTCGAGCACTACACCGAGGTGAAGAACGTCTACTACGCGACAGGAGGCCCCTGATGGCTGGTCGGCTCGACGGCAAGGTCTGCGTGATCACCGGCGCGGCGAGCGGGATCGGCGCCGAGTCGGCGCGCGTGTTCGCCGAAGAGGGTGCCCGTGTCGTCGGGGTCGACCTCGAGGACTCGGAGGGCGTTGAGCTCTCGATCGAGGCCGACGTCACCGACGAGGCGCAGGTGGAGGCGCTCTACGCGCGGGTCCGCGACGAGCTGGGCTCGGTCGACGTGCTGTTCAACAACGCCGGCATCAACCCGAACGACGACACCACCGTGACCGAGACCGCGCTCGATGCCTGGCAGCGGGTCCAGGACGTGAACGTGCGCTCGGTGTTCCTCTGCTGCAAGCACGGCATCCCGCACCTGGTCGCGGCGGGCGGCGGGTCCGTGATCAACACGGCGTCGTTCGTCGCGATGATGGGGGCGGCGGTGTCGCAGATCTCGTACACGGCGTCGAAGGGCGCGGTGCTCTCGATGTCGCGGGAGCTCGGCGTCGAGTTCGCGGATCGCGGCGTTCGCGTGAACGCGCTCTGCCCGGGCCCGGTCAACACCCCGCTCCTGCGCGAGCTGTTCGCAAAGGACCCCGAGAAGGCGGGCAAGCGCCTGGTCCACGTCCCGATGGGCCGCTTCGGCGAGGCGGAGGAGATCGCCCGCGCCGCGCTCTTCCTCGCCTCGGACGACTCCACGTTCGTGACCGCGACGACCTTCATGGTCGACGGCGGGCTCTCGGGCGCGTACCTGACGCCGGGCCAGGTCTAAGGCGCAGGTCGGGCGCGGGCTGGAGGCGATCGCCGCTCGTCGTCCCACCGGACGACTCCGACTTTCTGCAGTAGCCCACCTGTGGGGTGGGTTGAGGGAGAAAGTCGAAATAGCCGCTTCTCGTCCGGAGCGGCACCGGGCAACGAGCGGCAGGTGGTCTGCTGAAAGCCGCGAGTATCCGCGGCTAACGAGCAACCGTTGCGATCCGCGAGGGGTCGCCGCGTCGAGGACTATTGCGCTTCCCATGCAAAGCGATCGTTTCGCGTGAGCCGTGATGGCGACATCAGGCAGACGGACGGGACGGCTGCTACCTCACCACGCGGTACTTGACGTGCGTGACGCCCGGGGCCTCGACCGCTCGGACGACCTCCAGCGTCATGTCGCCGACGTCTTCGAACAGGCGCGAGCCGCCGCCGAGCACGATCGGGACGACGTGGAGCTCCAGCTCGTCGAGCAGGCCGAGGCGCAGGTACTGATCGATCGTCTGCGCGCCGCCACCGATCGTCACGTCGGCCTCGCCCGCGGCCTCGCGGGCCTGCTCGAGCGCGGCCTCGGGCCCGTCGGTGACGAAGTGGAACGTCGTGTCGCTCAGCTCGAGCGGCTCCCGCTCGTGGTGGGTGAGGACGAGCACCGGGACGTGGAAGGGCGGGTCGTCGCCCCACCAGCCGGTCCAGGGCGGGTCCTCGGGCCAGGGGCCGGGTCCGCCGCCGAACTTGCCGCGACCCATGATCTCGACGCCGACGTTCTGTCGGACCTCTCGCGATCGACGGCCGAGGACGCGTTCGTCACGCCGCCCTCCTTGCCGTGCTCCGCGCGCCAGCTGTCGAGCTCGATGACCCACCCGTGCAGCTCCTCGCCCCGCTCGCCGAGCGGGGTCTCGACGCTCTGGTTGGGGCCCGCGACGTACCCGTCGAGTGACATCGAGATGTGGCTCTTCACGATCCCCATCGGTTCCCTCATCTCCGCTCGGCCAGATCGAGAAACCTCCCGCAGAGCGCCCGGCCCAGCTCGTTCCACGGCTTGATCTGCTCGCGGATCGAGCCCATCAGCTCGTCGGGGTCGAGGCCGATCTCCACCGCCTTCGGGTCCTCCTCGTAGCGGGCCGTCCAGCCGATCGCGTCGCGCTCGGTGACCTCCGCGTGGAACTGGATGCCCCAGGCGCGCTCGCCCGCGCGGAACGCCTGGAGGCCGACCGGGCTCCGCGCAAGGGCCACGGCGCCGGGCGGCAGCGGCGAGCGGTAGCTGTGCCATTGGAAGGCCGTGAAGCTCGGCGCGAGCGGCGCCAGCAGCGGGTCGGCGACGCCCTCCGGCGTGAGCTCGACCTCGAGCCAGCCGATCTCCGGCACGGGCGCGGGCTCGACCGCGCGCGCCCGCGGCCTCGGCCACGAGCTGCGAGCCGAGGCAGACCCCGAGCAGTGGCACGCCGCTGCTCGATCAGCTCCCGGAGGAGCACCTTCTCGCCGGCGAGCCACGGGTGCTCGCCCTCCTGGTCGGCGTGCATCGAGCCGCCGAAGGTCATCACCGCGTCGTAGCTCGCCGGGTCGGCGGGTGCGGGCCCGTTCTCGGGCAGCAGCCAGTCGTCGAGCCGGTGCCCGCGGGCGCGGACCTCGTCGGCGAAGACGCCGGGCCCCGCGTCGGTCTGATGGCTGATCGCGAGGACCCGCATCGTCCAAGTCTGCCCGACACGTCATCATCCCTGGCGTGACCCGCGCGCTCGAGCCACTGATCGACGCCCACGGCCGCGCCCTGACCGACCTGCGCGTGTCGGTCACGGACCGCTGCAACTTCCGCTGCCGGTACTGCATGCCGGCGGAGGGGATGGAGTGGCTCGACCGGGCCGACGTGCTCTCGTTCGAGGAGATCGAGCGGTTGGTCCGCGTGCTCGTCGCACTCGGGATCCGCGACGTCCGCCTCACCGGCGGCGAGCCGCTCGCGCGGCGCGAGTTCCCGAAGCTGGTCGGGATGCTGCGGGCGATCGAGGGCATCGAGGACCTCGCCGTCACCACCAACGGCTACCTGCTCGAGCGCGACGCGCACGCGCTCGTGGCAGCCGGGATCGACCGGGTGAACGTCTCCGTGGACGCGCTGGCTCGCGATCGCTTCCACGAGATCACCCGTCGCGACGCGCTGCCACAGGTCCTCCGCGGGCTGGAGGCGATCGCCGCCCATCCGAGCGTCCGGCCGATCAAGGTGAACGCGGTCGGGATGCGGGACTTCACGGAGGACGAGGTCTTCCGCTTCTGCGACCTCGCGCGCTCGAGCGACTACCAGGTCCGGTTCATCGAGTTCATGCCCCTCGACGGCGATCGCGCCTGGGACATGGACCAGGTCTTGACCGGGGACGAGATCCGCGCCCTGATCGAGACCCGCCACGAGCTGATCGCTCTGCCGCGCGAGCCGCATGCCACCGCGCGCGTCTACCGGTTCGCCGAAGGCGGCGGCGAGATCGGCTTCATCAACCCGGTCTCGGAGCCGTTCTGCGCGGACTGCAACCGCCTGCGCCTCACCGCCGACGGCAAGCTCAGGACGTGCCTGTTCTCGATCCGCGAGACCGACCTGCGCGAGCCGCTGCGCGCTGGGGCGAGCGACGACGAGCTGACCGCGATCCTCCGCGACGCCGCCTGGCGCAAGGAGCTGAAGCACCACGTGAACGAGCCGGGATTCGTCGCCCCACCCCGCACCATGTCCGCAATCGGCGGCTGAGGCTCTGCCTATGTAATGCTTAGGCAGAGGTGCCTGAGCGAGTCACACTCGGCGAGGCCGCCCGGATGCTGGGCGTCAGCGCCGACACGCTGCGCCGCTGGGACCGCAGCGGCAAGATCCGGACCAGCCGGGACGCTCGCAACCGGCGCCTGGTCGCGGTCAGTGAGGTGCGCAGGCTGGGCGGGCGGCCCGACCGCCACCGGGCTGGGGACGAGCTCTCGGCCCGCAACCGGTTCCCCGGCGTCGTGCGTTCGGTCGAGGTCGACGGCGTGATGGCGGTGGTCGAGATCGAGGCCGGGCCGCATCGGGTGACGGCCGCGATCACGCGCGACGCGGTCGAGGAGCTGGGGCTGGAGCCGGGCGTCGAGGCGACGGCGATGGTCAAGGCGACCTCCGTGATGGTGATCCGCGGGGCGGAATGATCCGGCCGGCCATCCTGATCGGGTTCGCGGCCATCGCGCTGCTCGGCTGCGCCGGCGGCGACGAGGACGACGGCGAGCTGACGGTCGCGGCCGCCTCCTCGCTGACCGAGGCGTTCGAGGCTTACGACGCCGGCTTTCCGGGCGACGCCCGCTACTCGTTCGCGGGCTCCGACGAGCTGGCCGCGCAGATCCGCTCGGGCGCGCCGGTTGACGTCTTCGCCTCGGCCAACACGTCCTACCCGGATGAGCTTCACGCGGAGGGGCTGGTCGAGGAGCCGGTCGTCTTCGCGCGGAACCGCCTCGTCCTCGCGGTTCCGGCCGGCTCCGAGATCGATGCGGTCGGCGATCTCGCAGAGGGGAACCTTGACCTCGTGATCGGGACCAAGGGCGTGCCCGTGGGCGCCTACACGCGGGAGGTGCTGAGCCACCTGCCGCCGAACGTCCGCGATGCGATCCTCGCGTCCGTTCGCTCCGAGGAGCCGGAGGTGAAGGGGATCGTCGGCAAGCTCGTCGCCGGTGCCGCCGACGCCGGTTTCGTCTACGCGACCGACGTGACGGCGGCCGGTGACGGCCTGAGTGCGGTCGAGCTTCCCCCGGTGCTGGAGCCCGAGGTCGCGTACGGGATCGCGGTCGTCGCCGACACCGACAACGCCGAACTGGCCGACGAGTTCGTCTCCGGCCTGCTCGACGGACCGGGCGCCGAGGCCCTCGCCGAGGCCGGCTTCCTGCCGCCGGGGGCCGCGGGCTGAGCGCGCGCGCCTTCCCAGTCGTTCTCGCCGGCCTGCTGATCTTGGCCCTGGCGTTCCTGACGATCCCGGTCGCGGCGATCTTCCTCGAGGCTGGCCCGGCGGAGCTCTGGGACGCGCTGGGCGACGAGACCGCCCTCGACGCGCTGCGCCTGAGCCTGGTCTGCTCGGTCGCCGCGCTCGCTCTGATCGTCGTCATCGGCACCCCGGTGGCGTACCTGCTTGCGACCCGCCGGTTTCGCGGGCGCTCGCTCGCGATCACGCTGATCGAGCTGCCGCTGGTGCTGCCGCCCGCGGTCGCGGGACTCGGGCTCCTGGTGGCGCTCGGCCCGGACGGGGTGATCGGCGGGCTGATCGAGGACGCCGGCATGCAGCTCGTGTTCGAGACCGCGGGGGTGATCGTCGCGCTCACGTTCGTCGCGAGCCCGTTCTACGTGCGCCAGGCCCAGGCGTCGTTCGAGGCACTCGACCCAACCTGGCTCGAGGCCGCCCGGACCCTGGGTGACTCGGAGGCGCGCGGGTTCGCCCGGGTCGCGATTCCGGCCGCGGCGCCCGGCCTGGTCACGGGGGGAGCGCTGGCGTGGGGTCGCGCGCTCGGCGAGTTCGGCGCGACGCTGGTCTTCGCCGGCTCGTTCCAGGGCATCACCCAGACGGCGCCGCTCGCGATCGTCGAGCTCTACGGGACCGACCTCACGGGCGCGCTCGCCCTCTCGGCGGTGCTGGTCGCGTTCTCGGCGGCGCTGCTCGCGACGGTGAAGCTGGTCTCGGGCGGCAGGGGGTTTGGCCTTGTTGTCGATTGACGGGATCGGCCGGCGACTCGGGCGGCTCGAGCTCGAGGTCTCGCTCGACGTCGAGGCGGATCGCTGCCTTGCCCTGGTCGGGCCGTCGGGCGCGGGCAAGACGTCGCTGCTTCGCTGCGTCGCCGGGCTGACGGCGCCCGCGCGCGGGCGCATCCGCTGCAACGGGGAGCGGTGGTTCGACGCCGCAGCGGGCGTCAACGTGCAGCCGGAGCGCCGGCAGTGCGGCTTCGTCTTCCAGGACTACGCCCTGTTCGGGCACCTGCCGGTCTGGCGGAACGTGGCGTACCCGCTGCGGGGACTGAGCCGCCACGAGCGCCGCCGGCGCGCGCTCGAGCTGCTCGACCGGTTCGGCCTGTCGGCGCACGTCGACGCGCGACCCCGAACCCTCTCCGGCGGCGAGCGCCAGCGCGTCGCCCTCGCCCGGGCGCTCGCGGTCGAACCCAAGGTGCTGCTGCTGGACGAGCCGCTGGCCGCGCTCGACGCCCGCACGCGCGCCCACGCCTCGCGCGAGCTGGCGCGGACGATCTCGACCGCGGGCGTGCCCACCGTGCTCGTCACCCACGACTTCGAGGAGGCGGCGGCGCTGGCCGACGAGATCGCGGTGCTCGAGGCAGGGCGGGTCGTCCAGCGCGGCGCGCCCGGCGAGCTCGCATCCCGGCCGGCCGCTGCCTTCGTGGCCGATCTGATCGGATCCGTCGTCCTCACGGGCGTCGCATCGGCCCGGGCGTCGGGCGGCACGGAGGTGGAGCTCCAGGGCGGCGGGACGGTCGTCAGCACCGACGAGGATCGCGAGGGGCCGGTGGCGGTCAGCGTCCACCCGTGGGAGATCACGCTGGAGCCACCGCTTGCCGGCAGGCCAAGCTCGGCGCGGAACCGCCTCGCGGCGCGGGTCGCCTCGGTCACCGAGCTGGGGAGCAGGGTCCGCGTCGGGCTCGAGGCCGGGAGCCAGTCGCTTGCCGCCGAGGTGACGCCGGCGGCGGTGGCCGAGCTGGGTCTGGCGCCGGGGCGCGACGTCGTGGCGGTCTGGAAAGCTTCGGCCACCCGGGTGATCGAGCGCTAGGAGGTATTGAATGAGCGACGTGACCGCTGCCGAGTGGCTTGCGGCTTTCGCCGCCGAGATCGGTGCCGAGGCGCCGGACCAGGAGACGTCCGACGCGCTGCTCGACCTCGCCGCGACGGCCGCGCACGCGTCGGAGCGGATCGCGGCGCCGATCGCGTGCTTCATGGCGGGGCGCGACGGGCGCCCGCTGAGCGAGCTGATGGCGGCGGCCGAGCGCGTCGCCTAGTCCGACCCCTTGCATTTTCGTCTCCGATCGGAGATGCTGTCGCCGAGGGAGGCACAGATGCGGCAAGGCTCGGGGGGGCGACATTTCAACTTCGCAAACGTCACGTCGGCGCTCGCGCTGTTCATCGCGCTGAGCACCGGCAGCGCCTACGCCACCCACCCCGGCGGCGTCAACACGATCTCGACCGGCGACATCATCAACGGCGAGGTCAGGAGCATCGACATCCTCAACGGCGACGTCCAGCAGGCGGACATTGCGGTCAATTCGATCGGTACGGCGCAGCTCGAGGACGGCGGGGTCCTCAGCGTCGACATCGGTCCCGGCAAGGTCCTGGGAACCAGCGTCGTCCCGAACGCGATCAACAGCTCGCGCGTCGCCAACGACAGCCTGACCGGTGACGACATCCAGGAGGGGACGCTCGCCGGCGTCGACGCCGACGAGCTGGACGGCAAGGACGCGAGTGAGTTCGCGCAGGGGAACGCCACGATCGTCTCGAACCGGATCAGCGCCGAGTTCCTGTCGCAGCCGGTGCTCCTCGACCTGCCCCAGATCGGGGGCCTGGTGGCAATGAGCTGCTTCCCCGGCGAGATCCGCTTCGGCTACTCCAATGTGAGCGGGCCCGCGGTGCTGGTCTACACCGACGACGGCTCCGGCGACCCCATCCGCGAGCACGTGGACACCGGCCAGTTCTCCACCCCGACGTCGAGCGCCGGGCACGACCGGGTGATCCTCCAGATCGGCCGCGACAGCGAGCCGAACCATGATCTCGCGACGGTCACGATCACCGGCAGCTCCGAGTCCGACAATCCGTGCCCGGCGGCCGCGCAGGCGATCCTGCACACCAACTGATGGCCACGCGCACGCTGACACGCCATCTGACCCGAGCGAACGTGATGTCCGTGCTGTCCCTCTTCCTCGCCCTCGGCCTCGGCACCGCCTACGCCACCCACCCCGGCGGCGCCAACACGATCTCGAGCGCCGACATCATCAACGGCCAGGTCACGAGCGCCGATCTGCTCGACGGCGGAGTCCAGCCCGCGGACATCGCGACCAACTCGATCGGCACGGGGCGGCTCCAGGACGGCGGCATCCTGGGGGCCGACATCGCCGACGGCACGGTCAATGCAACCGACCTCGCCCCGAACGCGATCGGCAGCGGGCGGGTCGCCAACGACAGCCTCACCGGCGACGACATCCAGGAGGGGACGCTCGCCGGCGTCGACGCCGGCACGCTCGACGGCAAGGATGCAAGTGAGTTCGCACAGGGGAGCGCGACCGTGCTCGGAAATCGGCTCGACATCCCGCTCGAGGGCTGCTGCAGCACGGTGCTGCTGAACATCCCCGCGATCAGCGGCCAGGTGTGGGCGTATTGCGAGGACGGAACACCGCCGGCGAACCCGAACGAGCTCCAGCTCGCATACGCCAACGGATTCAACGGCCCGGGCGACCCGATCATGGTCTACACCGACTACGGCGCCGGCAACCCCGACCGGGTGGTCCTGGGCGGGTTCAGCGCGACCTTCATCTACGCAACCACCGGGCACAACCGGATCATCTTCCAGGTGGCCCGCGACACCGAGGCCAACCACGACATCGCGACGATCACGGTGAACGGCAGCGCCGGCGATCCGTGCGTGGCGGCCGCGCAGGCGGTCGTGCACACCAACTGACATGCGACGGCGACTGACGACATCCGACATCACCTCGGCCCTCGTGCTGGTGATCATCCTGATCACGGGGACCACCGCGTACGCGACTCACCCCGGCGGCGCCAACACGATCTCGACCGTGGACATCATCAACAGCGAGGTCAAGTCCGTCGACCTGGCCGCGGGCGGGGTCCAGACCGCGGACATCGCACCCAACTCGATCGACACGGCGCGGCTCGAGGACGCCGGCATCCTCGGGGTCGACATCGCCGGCAGCACGATCAACACCGTCGACATCGCCCCGAACGCGGTCGTCAGCGGGCGGGTCGCCAACGACAGCCTCACCGGCGTCGACATCCAGGAGGCGACGCTCTCCGGCGTCGACGCCGACGAGCTCGACGGCAAGGACTCGGCGGAGCTGGTGCAGGGGAAGGGGCGGATCCTGACCAACCGCACGACGGCGGCCCCCAACCAGACCGTCTACGCGCTGAATGTGCCGGGCTTCTTCGAGATCTTCCTCGCCTGCGCCGCCGGCGGCCCCGGCCTCAACAACCTCGCATACCGCAGCGCCTCGAGCGAGGCCCTGCGGGTCTACTTCGACGGCGGCGGCGCGGACCCCACCGTGCAGACGATCGCCGGCGGCGACACGACGACGTTCAGCAACGGCGTCGGCCCGGGACCCGACCGGCACATCATCCAGGTCAGCTCAGCGACGGGCAAGCTGCTCACGGCGGTGGTGACTTCGGAGGTATTCAGCCCCAGCCTCTGTGACGTCGCGGCTGACGGGGTATACACCGAGCCGTAGGCCGGGCTTGGCCGGACGGCCAGTGACCGGTACGATCGTCCCGGTCCACCCCGGAGGTCGCCTTGGCTGAGGAGCGCGTCACCTACTGCCGGATCTGCGAGCCGCTGTGCGGGATGGTGGCCACGGTCGAGGACGGCAAGCTCACGAAGCTGCGGCCGGACTCCGAGCACCCGCTCTCGCAGGGGTTCGCCTGCCCCAAGGGGATCGCGATGGCCGAGGTCCACAACGACCCGGACCGCGTGCTCCATCCGCTGCGCAAGAACGCGGCGGGCCAGTTCGAGCGGGTCGGCTGGGACGAGGCGCTGGACGAGATCGGCGCCCGCCTGAAGCGGATCGTGCGCGAGCACGGCGGCGACTCGGTCGGCTACTACATGGGCAACCCGGCCGCGTTCTCGTACTCCCACCCGCTCTGGGCCAAGGGTTTCGTCGACGCCTTCGGCTCGCCGCACTTCTACACGGCGTCGAGCCAGGACGTCTCGAACCGCTTCGCGGCGAGCCACTTCCTCTACGGCTCGCCGTACATCGTCCCGATCCCGGACCTCGCGCGCACCGACTTCCTCCTGATCGTCGGCGCCAACCCGCTCGTGTCCCACGGCAGCGTGATGAGCGCGCCTCGGGTCAAGGACCTGCTGCACGCGATCACCGGCCGGGGAGGGCGAGTCGTGGTGGTGGATCCGCGCCGCTCGGAGACGGCACGGGCCTTCGAGCACGTCGCGGTCCACCCCGACGGCGACGCGTTCCTGCTGCTCTCGATGCTGGAGGCGATCTTCGCGGACGGCCTCGAGCACGCGGAGGCGATCGGCGCCAGTCGCGCGGGATCGAGGCCCTCCGCGAACTGGCGATGGCGCATCCCGCGGAGCGAACCGAGGTCCACACCGGTGTCGCCGCGCGCGACGTCCGGCGCCTCGCCCGGGACCTCGCTCGCGCCGAGCGCGCCGCTGTCTACGGGCGCACCGGCTCCTGCCTGGGGCGGAACGCGACGGTCGTCTCGTTCCTGCTCGACGCGCTCAACCTGGTCACGGGCAACCTCGACCGCGAGGGCGGCGCCGTGTTCGGCGATCCCCCGGTGGACTTCGAGCGGCTCGCGACCCTGGTCAACCTCGCCACCTACGACCGCGTGCGCTCGCGCATCGGCGACCTGCCCGAGGTGCTGGGCAGCCTGCCCGCGTCGGTGATGGCGAAGGAGATGACGACGCCGGGCAAGGGCCAGATTCGCGCGTTCTTCGTGTCCGCCGGGAACCCGGTGCTCTCGGTGCCGAACGGCACCGAGCTGGAGGCGGCGATGTCGGGCCTCGAGCTCAGCGTGTCGATCGACCTCTACGTGTCGGACACGTCGCGCCACTGTGACTTCGTCCTGCCGGCGACGACCATGTACGAGCGCGAGGACTTCCCGCTGCCGTTCCTCAGCCTGTTCACCACCCCGTTCATCCAGATGACCGATCCGGTGGTCGAGCCCGCGGGCGAGGCGCGCCAGGAGTGGGAGGTCATCGACGCGATCGCGCGCCGGGCCGGCGTCGTGCCGTCGAGCCTGCGCCTGCTGCGCTGGGCCGGGAAGGCGGGCATCCGGCTCTCGCCCGAGCGCCTCGTCGACCTGATCCTCCGCGCCGGGCCCGGAGGCGACTGGTTCGGCCTGCGCCGCGGGCGCCTGAGCGTCGCCGAGCTGCGCCGGAACCCGCACGGGATCGTGCTGGGGGACGAGCTCGCCGGGGCGTCCTGCGCAAGAAGATCCGCCACCGCGACAAGCGCGTCCGGCTCGACGCCCCCGAGGTGCTCGCCGACGCCCGCACGCTGGCCTCGCGCAACGGCCACGACCCCGATTTCCCGCTGCGGCTGATCGGCCTGCGCGAGCTCCGTTCGCACAACTCGTGGATGCACAACTCGCCGCTTTTGATGCGCGGCGGCCGCGAGCACAGCGCCAGGATCCATCCCGAGGACGCGGCGACCGTGCAGATCGCCGACGGCGACGCCTGCCGCGTCACCTCCGCGCACGGCTCGGTCGAGCTTCCCGCGAAGCTGACCGACGAGGTCAAGCGCGGCACCGTGGCCGTTCCGCACGGCTGGGGCCACCGCGGGGGTGGCTGGCAGGTAGCGAACGGAGCCGGCGGCGCCAACGTCAACGCGCTCGCCTCGTCCGATCCCGAGGAGCTCGAGCGACTCGCCGGCATGGCCCACCTGAACGGCATCCCGATCCGCATCGAGCCGGTGGCGGCCCAGCGCGAGCGCGAGCGCCCGGCGGCTGCCGCGGTCGCGGTGTGAGCCCGCCGGACGAACCGCTCCGGACCGTCCGCGGGGCCTGCCCGCACGACTGTCCCGACACCTGTGCGATGCTGACCAGCGTCGACGCGTCGGGCAGGGCCGTCGCGGTCGCGGGCGACCCGGACCACCCGATCACGCAGGGCTTTCTGTGCGGGAAGGTGTCGAACTACCTCGATCGGGTCTACGCCGACGACCGCATCCTGAATCCGCTCGTTCGCACCGGCGACAAGGGGGCGGGCGAGTTCCGGCGCGCGAGCTGGGACGAGGCGGTGGAGCTGGCCGCGGCCGGGATCCGCGAGGCGCTGGACGCCCACGGCGGCGAGTCGGTCCTTCCCTACAGCTACATGGGCACCCAGGGCGCGATCCAGGGCGGCTCGATCGCCAACCGGCTGATGAACGCGATCGGCGCGACCGAGCTGGTCCGGACGATCTGCGCCAGCGCCGGCATCGCCGGCACGACGGCGACCCACGGCCTCTCGCCCGAGGTCGACCCGGAGGAATGGCCGCACGCTCGCTATATCGTCGCCTGGGGCTGGAACCCGATGTCCACGGCGCCGCACCTCTGGAAGAAGATCCTGGAGGCGCGCGCGGCCGGTGCCCGCCTGGTGGTGGTGGACCCATACCGCAGTCGCACCGCGCGCGTAGCCGACGAGCACCTGCGCCCGCTCCCGGGCACCGACGCGGCGCTGGCGCTGGGGATGATGCGCGCGGTCCTCGACGCGGAACTGATGGACGAGGACTGGTGCCGCGCCCACACCGACGGCTTCGACGAGCTGATCGAGCGCCTGGGGGAGCGGACCGTGGCGGAGTGCGCGGCGATCTGCGGCGTCGACGCGGCGACGATCGAACGGGTGGCGCGTGAGTTCGCCACCACGCAGCCCGCGCTGGTGCGCCTGGGCGTGGGCGCCCAGCGCCACCTCGGCGCGCCGATCGCCTACCGCACGATCGCCTGCCTGCCGGCGGTCACCGGCGCCTGGCGCCACCGCGGGCGGCGGCTGCTCGTACGTCCCGACCGCGACGGCGATCGCGGTCCCCAGCGCCGTGCTCGACGCCGCCGAGCTGCGCTCCGCTCCCTCGCGGGCGATCAACATGTCGCAGCTGGGGGAGGCGCTCACGGATCCGGACCTCGATCCGCCGGTGAAGGCGCTGGTGGTCTGGTCGTCGAACCCCGCCCAGATCGCCCCGGATCAGGAGCGGGTGCTCGCCGGGCTGCGCCGGGACGACCTGCACATGGTCGTGATCGAGCAGTTCATGACCGACACCGCACGGCATGCCGACGTGATCCTGCCCGCCACCACGCAGCTCGAGCACCTGGATGCCGTCTTCTCGTGGGGCCATCACTACTTCACGCTGAACGAGCCGGCGGTCGAGCCGGTTGGCGAGGCACAGCCGACCACCGAGGCGTTCCGCCGGCTGGCCGCGGCGCTCGGCCTCGACGATCCCGCCTTCCGCGAGACCGACGAGGAGCTCCTCGAGCGCCTGCTGGACGGCGACCCCGGCGGCGTGTCGCTGGCGACCCTCCGCGAGCGGGGCTGGCAGAAGATCGACACGGGGCTCGGCACGACGCCGCACGCGGAGGGGAAGTTCGGCACCCCGAGCGGGAAGCTCGGCCTGCGCGCCGACTGGCTCGGCGACGCGGGGATCGACACGCTGCCGTTCTTCGACCCGCCAGCCGAGACCACCGACGAGGCGCTGGCCGCGCGGTTCCCGCTGGCGCTCGTGACCCCGAAGACGCACCTGTTCCTGAACTCGACGTTCGCGAACCAGCACCGGCAGCATTCCGCGCAACCCGAGCCCTTCGTCGTGGTGAACCCGACGGACGCCGACGCCCGCGCGATCGCCGAGGGGGACGTCGTGCGGGTGTTCAACGACCGCGGCTCGTTCGAGTGCACTGCCCAGCTCTCCGACGACGCACGGGAGGGCGTCGTGGTGGCGCCGATGGGTTGGTGGAGCGCCGACTACCGCGGCGGGCGCAGCGGCCAGGCGACGACCTCGCAGCGGCTGACCGCCCTGGGCGAAGCGCCGACCTTCAACGACAACCTGGTCGAGGTCGAACCGCTCAGGTAACCCGTGCGGCGCCGGCGTAGACGTTCAGCGAGCCGTCCCGCGCCGCCCGATTAGACTCAAAACGACCCTCCCGTTGAGACTCCCAAGGAGACCAAGAACATGGCGACGATCCTCTGCGTCCTCTACGACGATCCGGTCGAGGGCTACCCGCCGCCCTACCCACGAGACTCGGTCCCCGCCATCGAGAGCTATCCCGGCGGGCAGACGACGCCGACTCCCGAGGAAATCGACTTCACGCCCGGCGAGCTGCTCGGTTGCGTCTCGGGCGAGCTCGGGCTGCGCAGCTTCCTCGAGGCCGCCGGCCACGAGCTGGTCGTAACCTCGGACAAGGACGGCGCCGACTCAGAGTTCGAGCGCCGCCTACCGGACGCCGAGGTCGTGATCTCACAGCCATTCTGGCCCGCTTACCTGACCGCCGAGCGGATTGCCAAGGCGCCGAACTTGAAGCTGGCGATCACCGCCGGGATCGGTTCCGACCACGTCGACCTCGAGGCCGCCTCGAATGCCGGAATGACCGTCGCCGAGGTCACATACAGCAATTCGATCTCGGTGTCAGAGCACGTGGTGATGATGATCCTGGGGCTGGTCCGCAACTACATCCCGTCGTACAAGATCGTCGTCGACGGTGGCTGGAACATCGCCGACGCGGTTTCCCGCAGCTACGACGTCGAGGGAATGCAGGTCGGCACCGTCGCAGCCGGTCGGATCGGCACCGCGGTGTTGCGGCGGCTGAAGCCGTTCGACGTCGGTCTGCACTACACCGACCGTCACCGACTGCCGCCGGAGGTCGAGTCGGAGCTCGGCGCGACCTTTCACGAGTCGGCTGCCGAGTTGGTCCCCGAGATGGATGTGGTGACGATCAACGCCCCGCTTCATCCGGAGACCGAGCACCTCTTCGACGACGAGATGATCGGGCGGATGAAGCGCGGCGCCTACATCGTCAACACGGCGCGGGGCAAGATCTGCGACCGCGACGCGATCGCGCGTGCACTCGAGTCGGGGCACCTGGCGGGCTACGCCGGCGACGTCTGGTTCCCGCAGCCGGCGCCTCGCGACCACCCCTGGCGGGGTATGCCCCACCACGGGATGACCCCGCACACCTCGGGAACGAGCCTGTCGGCACAGGCGCGTTACGCGGCGGGCACCCGAGAGATCCTCGAGTGCCACTTCTCCAACCGCCCGATCCGCGACGAGTACCTGATCGTCGAGGGAGGGGCGCTGGCCGGCGCCGGAGCGCATGCCTACAGCGCCGGCGACGCGACCGGCGGTTCGGAGGAGGCCGAGCGCTTTCGGGTATGAATGTAACGGCGTGAGGGTTAGGAGCGCAGCCCGGATCGGCTCGGCCGTGACGGCCGCGCTGGTGTGCGCCGTGATCGCGCAGCCGGCGCAGGCGGGCCATGGCCTGGAGGCGGCGATGCACGGGCTCGACCACCCGGTGCCGCCGTTCGTCCTGCCGCAACCACCGAGCCTGGCGTTCAACGCGGGCGGCGAGGGCGCCGAGTGGGAGGTGGTCGACACGATCGCCACCGGCAACCCGCACACGGACATCGACTTCTTCACGAGCGGCGGCGAGACGTACGTGGCCGCTGGCACCCTCGGCATCGGGCCGAACGCCGGCGGGCAGACGATCGTGCGGCTCACCGACGACGGTGAGGTGGCGCCCGAGCTGGTCTCGGCGCAGCCCTCGGCGAGCTGCCTCTCGGACCCGTCGGCGGCGCTCGGCCTGCAGCACGACGTCGAGGCGACCCCGAAGGGTGGTGCGCCGCTCAACACCCGTAACCCGTTCGCCGACGGCTCGGATGCGCAGCTCCTGATCGACGCCACCGACAACTCCGGCCGCTGCCACGACCAGGGCAACGCCGGCATCGTTGGCGCCCCTCAGGGCGGGCTCGAGATCATCGACGTCACCAATCCGGAGAGCCCGGTCGAGATCGGACTGACCAGCCACATCGGCGAGGCGCACACGGTGAACGTGGACCCGAAGCGCCCGCACATCGCCTATGCCGTCACGGCCGATTCGGTCGGTCTCAACGCGGAAGGGGTCCGCGCGAACGAGGTGGACGGAAGCCTTGCGCTCGACGGCTTCGAGATGGTGGACCTGAGGTCGTGCATGAACTTCCGGCCCGGCGCCTCGCTGGAGCGCAAGCGCAACCGCTGCCGGCCGAAGGTCTACCGCTACCGCTACCCCAACGCGACGATGGGTCTCGGCCACACCGTGACCACGGGCGGGTCGGCGATCTACGGCTGCCACGAGCTGGAGATCTATCCCTCGGATCTGCTCACCTGCGCGAGCGGCAACGCCCTGATCGGCCTGGACATGAGCCGGGCGTTCAACGACCGCGGGACGCCGAACGACTACTCGGACGACAGGCCGCGCGGGACCCCGCTGTCCTGCCGGCGGCGGGCCAGCACCTCACTCGCACCGCTTCAGACCGGGGCGATCGTCACCGACTGTGTCGACGGCCGCGGCGAAGGAACGACGGACCTCGCGATGGGTGAATGGCTGGCAGCGGGCGCTCCGTCGCTGCGAGGTGTCCGCTGGCTGGGGAGCATCTATCACCAGGGCGGCGGTCCCCCAGCAGCCCGCCACGCCGTTCCCGTCCGCCGAGGACATCGCGTTCAACCACGAGGCCGAGCTTTCGCCCTCGGGCCGGTTCCTGTTCGCGACCGACGAGCGCGGCGGGGGCATCCTGCCGCCCGGGGCGGCGTGCGCGCCGGCCGCCGACATTCCGGATGGCAACGGCGGCGTCCACGCGTTCCGTCTCGCGCGGCTGAGCCGGCGCCACCCGGATACGCCCGGCGCGGCGCGGCGCGCGTACGCCCGCACACCGAGCGGTGAGCAGGCCATCTTCCGCACGCCGATCCAGACCGGACCGCAGGCCACCCTCTGCACCGCGCACGTGTTCCAGCAGATCCCCGGCCAGAACCGCATCTTCATGGGCTGGTACTCGCAGGGCACGCAGGTCTTGGACTATCGCGAGACGAGCGATGGACGAATCCGGTTCTCGCGCGCCGGCTACCTCATCCCCGAGAACGCGAACACCTGGGTCTCACACGTCTTCGACTGGGATCGGAACAGCGACGGGACGGTGACCTACCGCGGGGCGACGGGCGACTTCAACCTCGGCGCCGCCGGGCGCAGCGCGATCGACGTGTTCGAGGTGACGCTGCCCGCACCGCCGCAGCCGAAGCGCCCGACGGCAGCGGTCTGCCGCCGGTTCTGGGATCAGGTGCACCGCGCCAACGGGATGCCGTTCCGCAGCCGCGCCCGCTGTCTCGGCTACGCAAGCCGCCGCTAGGGCCGCGCGCGGCCGGCGATCATCGGCTTGACGAGGGCGGTGCCGGACCCGGGGAACTCGGTGTCCTTCGACTCGACCTCGTCGAACACGTCGGCGAGGAGCCGGCCGGTGTCGCGGTTCGGGTGGCAGCCGCCGGCGAACCAGCCCCACGGCCGCTCGATCCGATCCTGCCAGCGGGCACGGCCGGTGCCCTCGTCGTCGCGGACGTGCTCGATGAACAGGTACCGCCCGCCGGGCTTCAGCACGCGCTTGACCTCGGCCACCGCGCGCTCGGGGTCCGGGACGGTGCAGAGCGACCAGGGTCGCGACGATGGTGTCGAAGCTGCCGTCCTCGAACGGCAGGGCCTCGGCGCCGCTCTCGACCGTCTCGACCGACCCGCCTGCCCGCGGGCTCGCCGCCAACCGGGCCCGCAGCCGCTTCGCCATGTGCGGGTCGGGCTCGGTGAGCACGAGCTCCGTGACGGCGTCGGGGTAGAAGTCGAGGTTGGCCCCGGTCCCGGCCCCGATCTCGAGCGTGCGCCCGGCCGCGGAGGCCAGCAGATTGGCGCGCATCTCGCCGAGGCCCTTGCGCTCGCTGTCCGCCAGCATGCGATCGTAGATCGCCGCGAGGATCGGATGGCCTGACACGACCTTGGAGCCTAGCTCTGGACGCGTGCGGCCGCGGCGGCGAGGTCGCCAGGCGTGTTGACGTTGAAGGTGACTTCCGGGCCCGTTTCGACCAGCGCGGGGGAGAGGGCCTCGAGCGCCGAGGTCGCCGACCGGCCGGCTTCGAAGCGCGCTCTCCAGCTCGAGCGAGGTCGCCGGGCTCGTAGCGGGCGATGAGGGGGTGGAGGCGCTCGCCGTCGTGCGACCGCCGCGGTGGCGCCGGCGGCGATGAGCCTCGTGAGGAGCTCGGCGGTGACGAACGGCGTGTCGCAGGCGCAGGCGACGATCGGCCTCCCCGCGGCGTGGGTGAGCGCGGTCACGAGGCCGAGGAGGGGGTGGCGGGGCTCGGCCGGTTCGGTGAGGACGGTGACCTCCAGCGGCGGCAGTTCCGTACCGGGCTTGGCGACGACGATCGCCTCGACGCCCGCCGCCGCGAACGCGGCGAGCGGGTACGAGATCAGCGGCCGGCCGGCCAGCTCGACGGTCGCCTTCGACCTGCCGAGCCGCTCGCCGGCGCCGCCGGCCAGCACGGTCCCGAGCGGTCTTCGAGCCATCAGCCACGCATCGAAGCTACCGGCCGTGGGCGAGCTAGGGTGCGCGCTGTGGCCGAGCTGATCTCCGTTGCCGAGGCGCGTGGCGCCGTGCTCGCGCGGGTGGACCGGGTGCTCGATGCCGAGAGTGTGCCGCTTGACGAGGCGCTCGGGCGCGTGCTCACCGCGAACGCGATCGCGCCCGAGGACGTCCCCGGCTTCGACAACTCGGCGATGGACGGGTTCGCGGTGCTGCCGCCGACACCGCCGGCGCGGCGCCGGGCTCTCCTCGCACGCTGCGAATCGCGGCCGAGTCTCGTGCCGGTGCACCGGCCGCGCGACCGCTCGAGCCCGGCGAGGCGTTCCGGATCTCGACCGGCGGCGTCCTGCCCGAGGGCGCCGACTCCGTGATCAGGCTCGAGGAGGCGACCGAGAGCGACGGGTCGATCGAGTTCGGGCTCGCGGTCACGCCCGGTCGCGACATCCGCCGGGCGGGTGAGGACATCCGGGCCGGCGACACCGTCCTCGGGCCGGGCGCTGTCCTGGGTGCCGCCGAGCTCGGGGTTCTCGCGTCGCTTGGGATCGCCGAGCCGAGCTGCGCGCGGCGCCCCCGGCTGGCGCTGGTCTGCACGGGCGACGAGCTGCTCGCCGCCGACGAGCCGATGCGCCCGGGCGGCGTCCGCAACTCGAACGCGCACACCGTGCCCGCGCTCGCGCGTCGGGCCGGGGCGGAGGTCGTCTCGGTCGAGCGTTGCCCGGATGACCCGGGCGCAACGCGCGGACGCTCTCGAGCGCGCGCTCGCCGCCGACGTCGCGGTCGTCTGCGGCGGCGTCTCGGTCGGCGCGCACGACCATGTCAAGGCGGCGCTGGCGGAGCTCGGCGCCGAGCAGGCATTTTGGGGCGTCGCGCTCCGACCCGGGCGCCCCACGTGGTTCGGCGTCCGCGGCGGTGGCCCGGCGGCCGGCGGCGCGCTGGCCTTCGGACTGCCGGGCAACCCGGTGTCGGCGTTCGTCACCTTCGTGCTGTTCGTGCGCCCGGCGCTGCGGCGCTGCGCCGGCGCGCCCGACGATTCGCAGTCGGCGACGGCCACGCTCACCGCCGATGTACCGCGCCTGACCGAAGCGCGACCAGGCCGTGCGCTGCTCGCTCGAGCTCGGCGACGACGGCTGGCGGGCGAACCCCGACCGGGCCGCAGGGCTCGCACGTGCTCGACCTCGATGCTGGGCGCCGACGCCCTGGCCGTGGTCGCGGCCGGGCCTGAGCCTGCGCGCGCGGGCGAGCGCGTGCAGGTCGAGCTGCTCCGGGCGTAGCATCGGGCTCGTGAGAGTGCAGGTACGCCTGTTTGCGGTGCTGCGTGAGCGCGCGGGCGCCGACTCGGTCGAGCTGGAGCTCGACGATGGCGCCACCGTGGCGGACGCGGTCGCGGCGCTCGCACCCGTGGCCGGCGAGATGCCGTTCCGTGTCGCCGTGAACCGCGAGTACGCCGACGCGGACGATCGGCTCGAGCCCGGGGACGAGCTGGCCGCGATCCCGCCGGTGTCCGGCGGTTCGCCCGAGGCGAAGGCCCGTGTGGTCCGCGTCGCGGTGAGCGCCGAGCCGCTGGACCTCGCGGCGCTCGTCGCGGCCGTGTCGGACGCCGGCGCCGGCGCGATCGTCACCTTCCAGGGCGTCACCCGCGAGGTCGACCTGCTCGAGTACGAGGCCTACGAGGAGATGGCCGCGCCGCGCATCGAGGCGATCATGCGCGACTGCGGCGAGCGCCACGGCCTGCGGGCGGTGGCCGCTGAGCACCGGGTCGGCGAGGTCCCGCTGGGCGAGCCGCAGCGTGATCGTCGCGGTCTCGGCCGCGCACCGCGACGAGGCTTTCGCCGGCGCCCGCGAGGCGATCGACCGGATCAAGGCGGAGGCGCCGATCTGGAAGAAGGAGGTCGCCGACGGCGGCGAGAACTGGGTGGAGGGTGCGTTGCCGTGAGCCCGGAGGACCGGCTCACCCACCTCGACGAGGACGGCGCTGCCCGCATGGTGGACGTCGGCGCCAAGGCGGTCAGCGAGCGGATCGCGGTGGCCGAGGCCCGAGTGCGGATGAGCCCGGAGGCGGCCGCCGCCGTCGAACGCGGCGACGCCCCGAAGGGCGACGTGATCGGAACCGCGCGGATCGCCGGGATCCAGGCCGCCAAGCGCACGGCCGAGTTGATCCCGCTCGCGCATCCGCTGCCGCTGACCTTCGTCGACGTGCGAGCTGAGATCGACGGCCGACGAGGGACTGGTCGTTCTCACCGGCGAGGCCCGGACCGTCGACCGCACCGGCGTCGAGCTCGAGGCGATGACCGCGTGCTCGGTCGCAGCGCTTACCGTCTACGACATGGTCAAGGGGATCGAGCGCGGCGTCGAGATCGAGCACGTCGCCCTGCTCTCGAAGAGCGGCGGCCGCAGCGGGGACTGGCGGAGGGGTGATGAGCGCCTTTAGGCGCGAAACCATGTTGGCCCCCCTGGTAGGGATTTCTAGATGCGGGCGGCCGTGATCGCGATCTCGACGTCGAAGTCCGCCGGGCAGGGCGAGGACGTGTCGGGCCCGAAGCTCGGCGAGCTCCTCGACCGCCGCCGGGCTGCGACGTGATGGCGGTCGAGCTGATCCCCGACTAGCGCGAGCTGATCGCCGGCAGGCTCCGCTTCTATGCCGACGAGGAGGGCTGCGACCTGATCGCGACCACCGGCGGCACCGGTCTCTCGCCCGACGACGTGACGCCGGAGGCCACCCGCGACGTGATCGACCGCGAGGCGCCCGGCTTCGCCGAGGCGATGCGCCTGGCCTCGCGCGAGCACGTCCCCGAGCACTGGTTCCTCTCGCGCGGGATCGCCGGCACCCGCAGGCGCACCCTGATCGTCAACTTCCCCGGCAACCCGAACGCGATCGAGCAGGCCGGCGCCGCGATCACCGGGTCGCTGGCGCACGCGGTCGGGCTGCTCAAGCGCTGAGCCAGATCCTCGCGCGCGTCCAGCTCGTCCAGCAGGTGCTCGAGCCGTGGCGGCCCGTCGTCGTCCACGAACGCCACGGTCCCCGGCCAGTACGGGCTGTTGCGCGCGCTCGAGCGCAGCAGGCTCGGGCTGTGGACCCAGCTTCCCGCGTTCCACAGGCTCGGCCCGCCGTCGTCGCGCCGCCATTCGTCCTCGCCGGGCATCGGCCCGCGCCGATGGGTGTGGCCGAAGATGACGTGTTCGGCGTCGATCCGCAGCCGCTCGACCACCTCGCCCATCGCGCTCGACCCCCGCGCGCGTGAGCGCCGCCGGGGAGAGGTCGGCGCGGACCGGGCCGAGGCCGAGGCGGTTCGCGACGCCCGACCGCGCCGGGCAAAGCGACCGACCCGAGCAGCCAGCCCCGGATCTTGCCCGCGGCGCTGTCGCCGCCCGAGAGCGCGTCCCAGACGCGCTTCGACGGCGTGCCGCCGGGATGCCGGCTGAGTGGGCCGGCCTGGGCGAGCTCGAACAGGAAGGCGTAGATCGGGGCGATGATCCGCTCGTAGTCGTCCGGCGAGTCCGGCTCCGTCTCCTGGTCGGGATCCTCCAGCGGGTCGGGCATGGCCGGCGTCAGGCCGAGCGTTCGCTCGACCAGCGCCAGCCCGAGCCGCTCGAACGTGGGCACGGTGAGGTGCCGGTCGAGATAGTGGCCGTGGGTGGCGTAGACGTCGTCGCGAACCCAGATGCCGGGATACGAGACCCGCAGCGGCGCCGCCGCCCAACCGGCCGCGCAGCAGCGACGCCGGCCAGGAGTCGAGGCGGACGCGATCCGCGAGGCGCAGGGGTCGCTTCGCGGACAGCGCGCGCTGCTCGAGCCAGCCGCTGACGAGCCGGTGGTCGTGGTTGCCGGGCACCACCACGATCTCGGGAGTCGCCTCCGCGAGCTCCCGAAGCACGGGGACGGCCAGCTCGATCGCGTCCGCGAGCGGGCGGTCGCGCAGCTCGATCACGTCGCCGAGCAGGATCAGGCGCTCCGCGCCGGCGACGGCCTCGAGCAGCGGATCCAGGGCCGCCCGCCGGCGGAGCATGTCGGAGTCGTTCCCGGCGCCCAGGTGGAGGTCGGAGACGATCGCGGTGGTCACATGCGGGAATCTAGATCCCGGCGGCGAGCAGCTTGTCCGCGGTCCGGTGCGCCAGCGACATAATCGTCACCATCGGGTTGACGCCGGGCGCGGTCGGGAACGCGCTCGCATCGCCGATCCAGACGCCCTTGACGTCGTGCAGCTGCCCGTCGCCGTCGGCGACGGACGTCTCCGGGTCCGAGCCCATCCTGCACGAGCCCATCTGGTGGGCGGTGAAGCACGCGACGTCGTTGGGCGCGTAGCTCGCGCCCTCCACCTGCTCGAGGTACCGGTCGAAGTCCTCGCCGTGCCGCCAGCTCAGATCCCGTGAGTGGGTGGTGAAGATCTCGACCGCGCCTGCCGCCTGGTGCAGGCGCGCGAGCTCGACGTGCGCGCGCCGGGTCAGGCGCGCGTCGACCTCGTCGTCGAGCCCCCAGCGCACGAGGGCACGGTCGTGCTCGTCCAGGACCACCTCGCCCGAGCCGTGGTCACGCGCCACGGTGATGAACGGCGCCTGCCAGCGGAAGCTCTGGAGGATGCGCTTCGAGTCCTCGCCCGATTCCCACGGATACGAGGCCGCGAGCAGCCCCGGGAACATGCCCGTTGCCTCGATCAGGAACCCACAGCCGTCCTCGATCTCGAAGAAGTGGTCGGACAGGGCGGACTGGATCTGGCCCTTCCAGCCCTCGACCGGCTCGTCGTATACGCCCATCACGAGGTAGGCGGGGTGGAGCCGGAGGTTCTTGCCGGCCGCCGGCCCCCCGATGCCGCTGCGCAGGAGCAGCGCCGGCGATTCCACCGAGCCGCACGCCACGACCACCGTCGGTGCGTCCACCCGCAGGGCCGTGGTCGTCCCGTCCTCGTGGGTGACCGTCGCCTCGACCCCCGTCGCGTGGCCGTCGTCCGTGAGGATCCGGTCGGCGTGCGCGCCGACGACCGCTCGCCCGCCCGCGTCCGAGCAGTCCTGGAGCCAGGTCTTCATCGCCGAGCGCTTGCAGCCGTGCTGGCAGCCCGCCGGGCAGTAGCCGCAGTTCGCCGGGTCGTCGTCGAGCGACGCGTTCCGCCAGATCGGGCGGTGCTCGTACCCCAGCTTGTCGCACGCCTCGATCAGGCGCCGGTGGGTCCCGTTCTGGGTCGTCGCCTCGGTGTTCGCGTTGATCCGCTCGAGCACGACATCGAGGTGATCGCTTACGAACGCCGGATCGTCGAGCCCCGCCACGCCGCGCTCCGCCCACTCGGAGAGGACGTGCTCCGGCGGGCGGACGCAGTTCATGTAATTGACGACGGTGCCGCCGCCCAGGGTGGCGCCGGCCAGGACGGCGATCGATCCGGACTCGGATGCGGCCAGGCCGCCGCCGTAGTAGAGCTCGAGGTAGCCCGGCAGCTCGAGCTGCTTGAAGTCCGCCTCGTTGCGATACCCGCCGGCCTCGAGGACGAGCACGCGCTTGCCGGCCTCCGCGCAGGCGGCGGCGACGACGGCGCCGCCCGGCGCCCGAGCCGACCACGCAGACATCGCACTCGAGCGTGGCGGACTCCCCGCTCACCGACTCGACGGTGATCGTCTTCGGCGCCGCCTCCGGCGACGGTGGCGGCGAGCTCGGACCGGGGTACGAGATCGCCTCCCAGTTCGGGTTCGATCCGGCCTCGTCAGGGAGCGCGTAGAAGAACAGGTAGGTCAGCGCCTTGAGCTGATGCAGCCCATGCTTCGCCTCCGGGTCCTGGTCACGGAACCCGTGGATGATCTGCGTGCGCGCCTCGAGCGGGGCTTCGGAGAACCCCTCGGCGCCCAGCGCGTCAAGCAGCCCACCCAGCGCCTCGATCTCCTCCGGCAGCATCGCCTGGGCGAGCAGGTCCTCGATCTGGGCGGCGACGCCCAGGTCGGAGGCGGCCCGCGCCATGAACTCGCGCTCGAGCGGATCTGCGGTCTCGACCTCGACCGCCGGGATGAAGGTGTCGCAGAGCGCGTCCAACACACCCCGGCGCTCGTCGCTCAGAACCGCCTGCGCAACTGCCATCTGCACTCCTCCCGGACGCTTGCGCGCCGACCCTATCGCGTCGGGGTGCGTAGATTCCGGCCGGTGACCGCCGCCTTTCGCACCCCCGACGAGCGGTTCGAGGGGCTCCCCGGCCTCCCGTTCGAGCCGAACTTCCGCGAGCTGCGACGGCCTGCGCCTGGCCCACCTCGACGAGGGGGAGGGGCGCCCCGTCGTGTTCTTCCACGGCGAGCCGACGTGGTCGTATCTGTGGCGCAAGGTGATCCCGCCCGTTCGCGACGCGGGGTTTCGCTGCATCGCCCCCGACTACGCCGGGTTCGGGCGCTCGGACAAGCCGACCGACCTCGGCTGGTACTCGTACGACCGGCACACGGAGCTGATGAAGCCCCTGTTCGACGAGCTCGACCTGCGCGACGCGGTGGCCGTGGTCCACGACTGGGGCGGGCCGATCGGGCTGCGCTGCGCGGTCGAGCAGCCCGAGCGGTTCTCGGCGATGGTCGTGATGGACACGGGCCTCTTCACCGGCGAGCAGCCGATGTCGGAGCCCTGGAAGGTGTTCCGCGACTTCGTCGAGCGCACCGAGGACCTGCCGATCTCGATGCTGGTCCGCAACGCGTGCGCCCGGGGCATGTCCGACGAGGTCGCGGCCGCCTACGACGCGCCGTTCCCGGGGCCGGAGGCCAAGGCCGGCGCCCGCGCCTTCCCGCTGATGCTGCCGACCGCGCCCGACATGCCGGGTGCCGCGGCGGGCAAGCGGGTGCTGGAGGCGCTGCGGGAGGACGAGCGCCCGAAGCTCCACCTCTGGGCCGACTCGGACCCGATCATCCCGTTCAAGGTCGGCGAGCGGTTCGCGGCGGCGATCAACGCCGAGCCGCCGCGCAAGATCGAGAACGCCTCGCACTTCCTCCAGGAGGACGCGGGCGAGGAGATCGGCTGCCAGATCGCGGACTGGCTCCGCGCCTGAGGCGTCAGCCCCGCGCGTTCCGCTCCAGGAACGGCAGGAGCGCGGCGAGGAACTCGCGCGGGCGCTCGAGGCATCGGCAGGTGGGCCGTGCCGCGCGATCTCGGCGTGCTCCGCGCCGGTCTGGCGCGCGACCTCGAACGCGCCGGCGAGCACGCTGGGCTGGTCGAGCTCGCCGGTGATCACGAGCGAGGGGCACCGCAGCTCGCCGAGGCGGTCGATCGCGGGCGGCTCCAGCTCGCCGGGCTCGACCGCGAACGCCGCTTGGCGCTCCAGCAGCACCCGGTTGACCGAGGCGACACGCGGCGCGCACGTCGCGGTCAACGTCGTCCGTCGAGCCGGTGCGGCCCGTCGAGCCACATCTTCATCTCGAGCTCGTTCGCCGCATCGACGCCCTGCGCGCTCGTACGCCGCATCGACCGCCTCCCAGGCACGATGATCTCGCGGCTGTGATGCCAGCCGGACGGCGTCGAGTTGACGGTGACGAGCGCGGCACCCGGTGCGGGACCGCGAGCGCCATGTCCAGGGCGGCGCCGCCACCCATCGAGAGCGCCGACCACGGCCGCGCGCTCGATCTCGAGCGCGTCGAGCACATCCAGCGCGTCGCCGTGGAGCGTGTAGGGGCGGGTCGGGTCCGCCGAGGCGCCGAAGCCGCGGGCGTCGTAGCGGATCGCGTGGAAGCGCTCCGCGAGCGCTGCCCACTGCCCGTCCCATGTGCGGCGATCGTTCAGGCCGGCGTGCATGAGCAGCACGGCGGCCCCGCGCCCGCGGCCTCGTAGGCGAGGCCGCTGCGTGTGCGTGGCCGTGACGGTCATGCCGTCACAGCCGCACCAGGATCGCCTGCGTGATCAGCTCGGCGAGCGGCCCGGTTGGGATCCCCGCGATCTCGCCGCCGCCCTCGACCACGCGGATGCCGCCCGTCGTCGGACACGAGCTTCATGTCGAGCTCGACGGGAACGTCGGTGCCGCCGACGCCGGTCGCGCCGATGATGCCGCCGAGGATGTCGGCGCCGGGCAGCGACGCGTCCTCGGCGAAGAACTCGGCGAGGTCGGCCGCCGAGGTGGCGTCCGTGCGACTCGCAGCGAGTAGGCCTCGTCGCCGTCGCGGGTCAGCACGAACGTCTCGAGCTCCGTCGGTCCCGGCGCGGCTGTCGGAGACCACGATCTCGACCTCGTCGAACCGGTCGAGGTTCTCGAACACGTCGGGATCCTCGGTGTCGAGCTCGAGGTCGAGGCCCGGTGGCCGCGATCGCGATCCGGTCGCCGTCGCCCCAGAGCAGGCGGGCGGCCGGTGTCGCGCCGAGCGAAACGTCGGCGACGCCGCCGCCCTCGGTCAGCCGGTCCTCGATCGCGCCCGCGCCGATCCCGGGCAGGAAGAGCTGGGTCAGGACCAGCAGCAGCACGACGGCCGCACCGAGGATCGCGGCGACCCGGCCGGCTGTGGACTGGGGGCAGGCACCGCCAGAGCTTACGGACGCCTCGAGCTCGGGGATCGTGCTGACCGGCGCGCCGGCGCCGCGCGTCACCTACGATTCCTGGCGTCTTGAGGGGCCGCGCCAGGATCGCGATCGCAGCCGCACTCGCCGCGCTCACGGTCGGCGCCGGGCGCGGGCACGTCGTCGGCGGAGATGATCAACCTCCCCTGGACGGAGCTGCTTCCCCCGTTGCCGAGCGGCAACAACCCGCAGCCGAGACCGGTCCCGAACTGCCGCGTCGCGAAGCCCAAGTGCGTGCAGGTGACGATCGATCGCCTGCGGACCGCTGCGCAACCGCCTGGGCTGCGACCACCGCGCGGTGTTCGCCACCACCTACCTCGAGCTGACCAAGCAGATCCGCGAGGACATGCGCGACCGGGCTCGTCCGGCGTCACATGATCGACCCGAAGTACCTCTACACCGAGGACGGGGTCTTCGCGAACTTCTACTTCCGCGTCGTGCGCGCGTGGAACCGCGGTGAGCCGATCCCGGAGGCGTGGCGGATCGCGTTCGAGGCCGCGGGATCGCACGACAAGGGCGCGGTCCAGGACATGCTGCTGGGGATCAACGCCCACGTTCAGAACGACATGCCGTTCGTCCTCGCGTCGATGGGGCTGCGCACGAAGGACGGACGCTCGCGCAAGCCCGACCACGACTTCACCAACGGCACGCTGAACCGCGGCTACCCGCGAGTCGTCAACGCCGTCCGGACGCGCTTCGACCCGGCGATGGACCTCTCGAACTCGCCACTGATCCCGTTCGACGATCTCGCGGGGCTGGAGCTGACGCGCGTCTGGCGCGAGGTCGTATGGCGCAACGCCGAGCGGCTCGTGAACGCCGAGAACCGGGCGGAGCGGACGCAGGTCGCCAGGTCGATCGAGGACTACGCGGCGCTGAACGCGCGGCTGATCGCGGCGGCCGGGATCCCCGGGTACGGGGCGACGCGCGACGCGTACTGCGCACAGGGCCCGAGCGGGCCGTAGCTCCTCGCGCCAGCCCCGACCATGGCGGCTGGCTGGGAAGCGGGCGTGTCCGTTGACGGGGTGCACAACCGCGACATCGGTACGGCGTTGATCGCGAGGTCGTGGTTAAGCACCTCCTGGGTGCTTAACCACACCCCCGGCGATACGGACCCGACGAGGTCGGGGTTATGCACCGCGCTCCCGACGACCACCCTCATCACCGCCCTAGCTCCGGTCGAGGCCGTCTTCGCGTCTGGGCATCGCCACGCGCGGCCCGGTAGCGTCGCGTCCAGCGGCAGCGAGGAGGACGACGGATGAGCGAGCGCAACCCCAGAGTGTTGGCGATCGACGCCGGCGGGACGATGACCGACACCTTCATCGTCGACGAGGCGGGCGGCTTCGTCGTCGGCAAGGCGCAGACGACGCCCGAGGACGAGTCGGCCGGATTCATGGAGTCGGCGCGCGACGCGCTCGAGCAATGGGATTCCTCGCCCGAGGAGGCGTTCCCGCTCGTCGCGTCGGGGATCTACTCCGGGACCGCGATGCTGAATCGCCTGCTCTCCCGCCAGGGGCTCGAGATCGGCGCGATCGTCTCCTACGGCCAGGAGGACTACCTGGAGCTCGAGCGCGGCATCCAGACGTTCCTCGGCTACTCCTACGCCGACCGGCTCCACGTCGCGACCCACTACCACAACCCGCCGCTGGTCCCGCGCGAGCGGATGCTGGGCGTGCGCGGGCGCATCGACGTGTTCGGCGAGGAGGTGCTGCCGCTGCGCGAGGAGGACGCGCGCGAGGCGGCGGCGGCGCTGCTCGACGCCGGCGTCCAGGGGATCGTCGTCTCGCTGCTCTTCTCGTACCGCAACGCCGAGCACGAGATCCGCGTCGGCGAGATCCTCGCCGAGGAGAAGGAGAAACGGGGATTGAACGGCGACGTGCCGGTGTTCCTGTCCTCGGAGCTCTACCCGATGCGCCGCGACCTGCCGCGGCTGAACTCGACGCTGATCGAGGCCTATGCCGCCGAGCCCTCGCGCGGCACGCTGCAGAAGGTCCGCGACCAGACGAAGCAGGCGGGCGCCGGCTTCGAGCTCCGGGTGATGGCATCGCACGGCGGCACTGTGTCGATCGAGGCCAGGGAGCTGGCGCGGACGCTCGTCTCGGGGCCAATCGGCGGCGTCGTCGGCGGCGCCGCGCTGGCGGAGCGGCTCGACGAGCGCAACGTGCTGTGCACCGACATCGGCGGCACCTCGTTCGACATCGCGCTGATCACGGACAACCGGTTCGAGATCACGCCGACGCCGGACATCGCCCGCTTCATGCTGAACATGCCGCTGGTCCGGATCGACTCGATCGGCGCCGGCACCGGCTCGTTCGTGCGGGTCAACCCGAACTCGGGCCGGCCCGAGCTGGGGCCGGACTCGGCCGGCGCCCGGATCGGCGTCTGCTGGCCGGAGGGCGGGCTCGAGACCGTTTCGGTGACCGACCTGAACCTGGTGCTCGGCCGGGTGAACCCCGAGTACTTCCTCGGCGGCGACGTCCAGCTCGACCCCGAACGCGCCGAGGCCGAGGTGCGCAGACAGGTGGCCGAGCCGCTCGGGCTCGACGTGCCGGAGGCGGCGGCGGGCGTGATCGAGCTGTTCGAGCAGACCCTGCGCAACGAGGCGGTGGGGCGGATCCTCGGCAAGGGCTACTCGCCCGCCGACTACTCGCTGCTCTGCTACGGCGGCGGCGGGCCGCTGCACGTGGCCGGCTACACGGACGGCGTCTCGTACAAGGACGTGTTGGTGCCCGCGTGGGCGGCCGGCTTCTCGGCCTACGGCTGCGCGTGCGCCGACTTCGAGTACCGCTACGACCAGACGATCGACTACCCGATCATGCCCGGCCAGGACGAGCTCGAGAAGGCGGGTATCGCGGTGATGATCACGGGGGCCTGGCTCGGCCTGCAGGACAAGGTGGCCGACGAGTTCGCGAAGTCGGGCGTGGAGCGCGAGGGGATCGAGTTCACCCACATGGCGCGGATGCAGTACTACGGCCAGCTCAACGACATCGAGATCGTCTCGCCGCATGCCGAGCTGGAGGACGCCGACCAGCTGAACGACCTGATCGCCGCCTTCGAGGACGCCTACGGCACGCTGTACGCGCGCTCGGCCCGCTCGCCCGAGCTGGGCTATCTGGTTACGCACGCGATCGTCACGGGCCGGGCAGCCGTGGAGAAGCCGGCGCTGCCCGATCTCGAGGAGGTGGGCGGCGCGCCGGAGCGCAAGGGCACGCGCCAGGTGTGGTGGCACGACGGCTTCGCAGGGACCGACCTGTACGAGCTCGACGAGATCCGCGCCGGTCAGACCGTGGAGGGCCCCGCGATCGTGGAGTCGGTGGCCACCACGTTCGCGATCCCGCCCGGCCGCCACGCCCGGCTCGACTCGAGCCAGATCTTCCACCTGGGAGCCGCGTGAGCCCGACGGCCGAGAGCTTCGCGCGGGTCGGCGAAATCGAGCTGTGCTGGCAGCGCTTCGGCGACGCCGACGCGCCGCCGTTGCTGTTGATCATGGGCCTGGGGGCGCAGATGATCCTGTGGCCCGACGGCTTCTGCGAGCTGCTCGCCGAGCGCGGTTTCGGCGTGATCCGGTTCGACAACCGCGACGCCGGGCGCTCGACCGTGCTCGACGGCGCGGATTCGCCCACGATCAGCGAGGCCCTCGCGGGCGACACCGCGAGGGCGCGCTACACGCTCTCCGAAATGGCGGCCGACTCCGCCGGGCTGCTCGACGCGCTTGGCATCGAGCGGGCGCACGTCGTCGGCTCGTCGCTCGGCGGCATGGTCGCGCAGACGCTGGCGCTCGAGCACCGGGATCGGGTGCTCTCGCTGGCGTCCGTCATGTCCACCACCGGGGACCCAGAGGTCGGCCGGCCGACTCCCGCCGGCATGGAGGCTCTGACGACCAAGGCGCCCACCGATCGCGAGGGCTACATCGAGGCGACGGTGCGGGCGCGGGGGTTGCTCGGTTCGCCGGGATTCCCGCAGGACGACACCTACAGACGGGAGCTCGCCGGGCGCACCTACGACCGCGGCTACCACCCGGACGGCACCGTGCGCCAGGTGGTCGCGATCGTCGCGTCGGGCGACAGGACCCCGCGCCTGCGCGAGCTCGACGTCCCGACGGTCGTGATCCACGGCGAGGACGACGTCCTGATCGACGTGTCCGGCGGCCACGCGACGGCCGCCGCGATCCCCGGCGCGCGGCTCGTCCTGATCCCGGGCCTGGGCCACGACCTGCCGCCGGGAGTGTGGGAAACGATCGCCGACGCGGTCGTCGCGAACACCGAACGTGCAACAGCGAGAGTGGAGGGCTGATCGGATGGCGATCGTCGACGCGACCAAGACCCTGGAGCCGGCCGCGAGGGGGATCGGCTTCGACGGCAAGCGCCTGGACGAGATGCTGGCCGAGTCCGAGCGGCTGTTCGGGGAAACGGGCTCCTACTACGGCCTCACCGGCGAGCTCGAGTTGAAGGGTTCGGACCCGATCGGCTACGAGAAGCTGTTCAGCCGCCTGCGCGGCGGCCTCGTCTCCGCCCGCGAGACCGCGATGAACATCTCGGCCTCGCCGATCGTGAAGGAGCTGGGCGAGCTGTGCTTCGCGCTCTACACGCCCGAGGGCGACTCGATCGCGCTCTCGACCGGGATCATCGTCCACATCCACACCATGTCGGACGCCCTCAAGTACATGGTGCGAAACGGCTGGGAGGACAACCCGGGCATCAGGCCCGGCGACATCTTCGCGAACAACGATCCCGTGATCGGCGACGTCCACAACGCCGATGTGCAGACGTTCGTGCCGATCTTCTGGGAGGGCGAGCTGGTCGCGTGGGCGGGCGGCGTGACCCACGTGCTGGACATCGGCGCCAAAACGCCGGGCGGCGTGCCGTTCGGCCCGATCACCCGCCTCGACGACGGGCTCGACCTGCCCTGCATGAAGATCGGCGAGAACGACGAGCTGGCCGCGTGGCACCTGAAGCGCTGCGAGACGCAGACCCGCGCGCCGATGTACTACCTGCTGGACGAGAAGACGAGGCTCGCCGGCTGCCACCTGATCCGCGAGGCGGTCGAGCGCGTGCTCCTCGAGGAGGGGGTCGAATCGTTCAAGCGCTTCTCGCGCGAGGTGATCGAGGAGGGGCGGCGCTCGTTCAAGTCACGGATCCGCGAGATGACGGTGCCCGGCCGCTACCGCTCGCCGGCGTTCTCCGACGCGACGCTCGCGGACAAGGTGGCGCTGCCGGCGCAGGCGCGTCGCGACTTCCTGATGCACTCGCCGTTCGAGGTGCGGATCGGCGGCGACGGCACGTACGAGCTCGACATGGACGGCACGTCGGCGTGGGGGCATCACTCGCTCAACTGCACGCCCTCGGCGATGCAGGGCGCGATCTGGGTGACGTTCACGCAGACGCTGATCTGCTCGGACAAGGTGAACGACGGCGCCTACCTGGCGCTGAAGACAAACTTCCCCGAGCTGACGATGTCCAACATGGGCGACGTCGGCGGGTCGACCGCGGCGGCGTGGGGCTTCCTGATCCCGGCGTTCACCGGCTTCCCCCGCACGCTCTCGCGGGCGCTTCAGTCGCGGGGGTTCATCGAGGAGGTGATCGGCGCCTACGCGTGCGCGGGCAACCTCTACCAGGGCGGCGGCATCGACCAGTACGGGAACTCGTCCGCGATCACCCACTTCGAGCTTGCGGCGCAGGGCATGGGGGCGAAGTACGTCCTCGATGGCTCGGACCACGCCGCCGCGATGTTCAACCCCGAGGGGGACATGGGCGACATCGAGATGTGGGAGCTGATCACGCCGATCCTCTACCTCTCGCGCCGCCGCAAGGCGTCGTCCGGCGGCCCCGGCCGCCACCGCGGCGGCTCCTCGCACGAGGCGCTCTTCCTCCACTCGAAGACGCCGTTCTGGACGGTGCAGAACCTCGGCTGCAACAAGGTCTTCACCTCGCCCGGCCTGTTCGGCGGCTATCCCGGCGGGATGGCGTACATCCACAACATCCGCGGTGCCGACCTGGTCGAGCGGGCGCGGCGGGGCGAGGCCTATCCGGTCGCCGACGGCTCGTTCGACGAGCCGGCGCTGATGGCGATCGAGGGCGAGCGCGAGTACAAGCAGGACGCCTGGACCACCGACGAGCCGATGGCCGAGGGCGACCTCTACCTGGTGGTCCTGCGCGGCGGCTCCGGGCTCGGCGACCCGCTGCTGCGGGCCCCGGCCGCGGTCGCGGAGGATGTGGTCGGCAACCACCTGCTGCCGCGATTCGCGGACTCCGTCTACGGCGTCGCTCTGGATGACGGGAACGAGGTCGACGAGGCCGCGACCGCGGCGCGGCGCGAGGCGATCCGCGCCCATCGCCTCGAGCGCGCCGTCCCCGCCGCCGACTGGTGGGCGGCCCATCGCGAGCGCGTCCTCGCGCGCGACGTGCCGATGCCGATCCAGGTGATGTACGCGGAGTCGATGAAGCTCTCGCCGCGCTGGGCGGCGGAGTACCGCGGCTTCTGGGACCTGCCCGAGGACTTCGAGTACTCCGACGCGCCGACGCCCACGATCGCCCAGATCGAGAACGCGCAGCCGGGCAAGGTGACGCCCGAGGAGGCCGCCGACGAGTTTCTGGCCGCGTCCGAGGTCAGCGGCGGCGTCTCGTCGATCGGCGTCGGCGGCTCGGTCGAGCCGGAGACGCTCGGGGCGATGCTGGACGAGAAGCTCTCACGCCGCGAGGTGAAGGACCTCCAGTCCGCCTACAAGGACACGGACCGCTTCGACAAGTGGGTCGCCGTGCTCCAGGAGCGGGCGTCCTATCCCGAGCGGATCGTGCTGCCGCTGGGCGAGGGGCTGAACGTTGTCCGCGGCGGAGACGGCGCGCTGGTCACCCGCTGCGACTGCGGGCACGACCTCTGCCCGCCCGAGCGGAACTGGAAGATGCACGCGGTAGTGAACGTCCGCGAATCCGAGGAGTCGCTGCGCGAGGTGTTCCCGCAGATGGCGCACTGCGAGCCGGGATGGATGGAGCTGCGCGAGTTCCAGTGCCCGTCGTGCGCGCGGCAGCTCGAGGTCGAGTGCTCGCCACCCGGATACCCGGTCGTCCACGAGTTCCTGCCGGACATCGAGGGCTTCTATCGCGGCTGGCTCGGGCGCGAAGTGCCGGCTTGATCCGCCCGCCGCTCGTCGCTCAGGCGGGGTCGGGCAGCACGGCCGTCCCGTTGCCGTTGGCCTCGTAGATCGGCGCGCCCGGGCGCAGGTCCTCGATTTGCAGCGAGGGCCACTCCGACGGCGGGCCGGCGGGCCGGTGGATCTTCTCCGGGCGCTTCGCCTTCGGGAGCCGGGCGAGCAGCTCGGCGTTCTCGGGCTTGTTCAGCTGACGCTTCACGGTCTCGATCGCGACCTCGATCGTGCGATGGCGGTTGCGCTGGCTCATCAGGTTCCAGCCCATCGCCGCGAGGTCCTCGGCCAGCGGCTGGATCAGGGCCACGTCGCTGCCGTTGGTGCGCATCCGCTTGGCCTCATAACCCAGCCGGCGCCCGGTGGTGCCGCGGATCGCGCGCGCTCCCCACTCCAGCGGGTTCCAGGCGCGGGTCGGGTGGAGGGAGGAGGTGGGGTTGAGGCAGATCACGAGGTCCATGTGGGCGTCGCGCAGGATGTCCAGGTTCGAGGTCGAGTACATGCCGCCGTCCACGTAGCGCTTGCCGGCGATCTCGACCGGGTGGTAGAAGCCCGGAATCGCGCACGACGCCGCGACGGCGTCGGCCAGCTCGGCCTTGGGGGCGGTCGGGCGGCCGAACACGACGCGGCGCCCCGTGGAGTAGTCGCAGGCGACGACCCGCATGCCCTCGTGCGGGCTCCAGCCCTCGCCCGAGGAGCGGTGGACGATGTCCTTGAGCGGATCGGTCGAGATGAAGCCGCGCGGCAGCCAGCCGGCCGCGATGGACGACGGCGGGTAGTTGCGAGGGTTCACCAGCGTGCGGAGGGCGAGCGGCCAGGAGCCGGGGCCGATCGGCGGCGGCGCCTTGGCGAGCCGGAAGACGGCGCCGGCCGAGCGGTCGGCGTCAGAGGCGGGACGGCCCTGGGCGTCGGTGAGGCCGTCGATCGTCTCGCCGGCCGAGTGGGCGACCATGAACCAGATCGGCGTGCCCGCGGCGACGATCGAGCCGATCATCGAGCCGGCGGAGGTGCCGACGATGCGCTTCGCGTCCATCGGGTCCCAGCCCGTCTCGGTCGCGAGCGCGTAGAGCGCGCCCGTGAGCCAGGCGCCACCTTGGATGCCCCCCGCGCCGAGGACCAGACCTACCCGCATGGTCCGGGAAGGCTACTCAATGGTGCGGTCGGCAAGCCATTGCCGACGTGCAATACCTTCCTGCGGTGTCCGTGGGGTTGGTGGTCGCCGTCGCAGCGCTCGTCCTGGTCGTCGGCTGGGTGATCTTCACGTACAACCGGCTGGTCGCGCTGCGCAACGGGTGCGAGAGCTCCTGGTCGCAGATCGACGTCGCACTGCGGCTCCGGCACGATCTCGTGCCGGTTCTGGCCGAGGCGGTCGCCGGCTACGCGGGCCATGAGCGGGCGACGTTCGAGGAGGTCGCGCGGGCCCGGTCGGGCGCGATCGCGGCGAACGAGGCGGAGCCGGGCCCACGCGGCGCCGCTGAGGCGGCGCTGGGCGGCGGGATCCGCGGCGCGCTGCTCCTGGCCGAGGACTATCCGGCGCTGCTCGCGACGGAGAACTTCTCGCGCCTCCAGCGCGATCTGGCCGAGGTCGAGGAGAAGATCTCGATCACGCGCCGCGTCTACAACGACACCGTTGAGACCTACAACACGAAGATCCAGGTGTTCCCGCCGGTGATCGTCGCCCGGGCGCTTCGGCTTCCAGCGCCGGGAGTTCTTCGACGCGCCGGTCGAGGCCGAGGCGGCGCCGCGTATCTCGGTCGGGGGCGGAGCCGCGTGAGCTCGGTGGTGAAGCGGGTCGTGTGGCGGCTGGTGTTCCTGGCGGTGCTCGGCGCCGCGCTCTACGGGCTCTCGCAGTTCACGCTCTCGGAGCAGGTGAAGCACTTCCGGATCGACCGCGCGGACGTGCGGGTCGAGGTCCAGCCGGACGCGAGCCTCCACGTCACCGAGACGCTCGACTACGACTTCAGCGGCGACTTCTCGGGTGCCTATCGCGACATCCCGCTGGCGGCTGGGGTGCGCGCGGGGAACGTCGTCGTCTCCGAGGGCGGCGAGGAGTACGAGCCGGGGGGCAACACAGTGCTCGGCTCGTTCGACCGGCCGGGCACGTTCGGCGCCGAGCAGCTCACGCTGACCGACACGGACGGCGGCCCGACCGCGGGATTCCGCGTGGTCTGGCACTACAGCGCGGTCGACGAGGACCGGACGTTCCAGATCGACTACGACGTCACCGGAGCGGCGCGGGCCTACGACGACGTCGTCGACGTGCCGTGGGCGGTGTGGGGATCGCAGTGGGAGTTCTGGCTCGATGATCTCGACGCGGAGATCGCGCTCGCCGGGAGCGACGCCGAGCCGGTCGAGACTTGGCTGCGGCCGCGCAAGCTCGGCGTCGACCCCGAGCCGGCGCCGGGATCCGCCTCGGCGGAGGTCGAACGGCTGGAGGCGGGCCAGGAGACGGTGATGCGGGCCGTGTTCCCGCGCGACGCGTTCGACTCCGTGGCAGGCGCGAGCGTCCAGCCGGGCCCGGGGCTCGAGACGGTCGAAGCCGAGGAGGCGAAGGTCGACGACGAGTCGGGGGTCGGCGACGCGTTCGCCGGCTTCGTCGGAAACAACATCGTGTTGCTCGAGGCGCTGTGGACCGCGCTCGTCGTCGGGATCGCGATGGCGCTCTACCTGATGGGCCGGGACCGGCGGAGTCCAGTGGCCGGCTACATGTCCGAACCGCCCGAGGACATCCCGCCGGCGCTCGCGTACGCGCTCGCAGAGGAGGGCGCGTTCGACGACCGGCTCGTCCTGGCGACGCTGCTCGATCTGGTCGACCGGGGCTACTTCGACGGCAAGGCGAGCGAGGCGGAGGCGCTCGACCTGCGGCTCAGCATTCCCGAGGACCGGCCCGCCCTCGAGGAGCTGACCAAGTACGAGCGCGAGACGATCACCTTCTTCGACGGCCTGCTCGAGGAGGGGCCGGCGGATCTGGGCAAGCTGAAGGACCGGGTACCGCAGCACTCGTCGACCTGGCGAACGAAGTGGGAGGGACTGAAGGAGGAGCTCGACCGGGCCGAGGAGGGCGAGCTGAAGTGGGAGCGCGACCTCACCCAGGAGCGGTCGCTGCTGGCGTTCGTCGCGTTCGGCGGCTACGCGGTGCTCGGGTTCGCCTACTGGGACCGGATGCACCTGGTCGCGATCCCGATCCTCGCGACGATCGCCGGCCTGCTGTTCATCTACCTGCTGCCGGCCAACTCGTTGCGGCGCCTCGATCCGGCGAGCCGCGCGCGGCACGCCCAGTGGAACGCGTTCGCACAGTGGACCCGCGACTTCCCGCGGCTGAGCGACGACCCGCCGGCGACGCTCAAGCTCTGGCGCCGGATCCTGGTCTATGCCGTCGCCTTCGGCACCGCCGAGAAGGTGATCGCCTCCGGCCGGATCCCCGAGCCCGTGATGCGAGAGGCAACCACGTCCGGCGTCTGGCTGGTGCCGCACCTGGGCGGCGTGCACTCCGGCGTGACGCCAAGCTTCGACGGCTTCGCTTCGAGCTTCGCGAGCCAGGTCGCTCCCCAGGCGTCGTCGAGCAGCGGCGGGGGCGGAGGCTTCTCGGGCGGGGGCGGCGGCTTCTCGGGCGGCGGGGGCGGCGGGGCCTGGTAGTCACGCTGGGCGCGCGGCCGAGTTGACACAAACTCGGCACATTCAGGCACACACAGGTCACAAATTTCCCTGCAAAGTGAGGGAATGCACCCGCCCGAGATCAAGCAGGAAGCGCTGCGGCTCGTCGCGGCCGGCCTGAACGACTGCGAGGTCTCGCGCCGGCTCGGGATTCCGCGGCCCACCGTCCGTGATTGGCGCCGCCCGACGTACACGCCGCGCGAGCACGCTCCCTCCCGGAACTCCTGCCCCCGGTGCTGGCGGGCGGCGAAGCCGATGTGCTTCTCGGCCGAGGACTACTCGGAGCTGCTCGCCGTCTACCTCGGCGACGGCTGCATCTCAACACATCCACGCACGCAGCGGATGCGGGTGGCCCTGGATATGAAGTACCCAGGGATCATCGCCGACCTTAGGGTCCTTCTCGAGCGGTGCTTTCCGTACAACGACGTCGACGAGGTGCAATCGATCGGCTGCGTCCACGTTTCGCTCTACTCGACCCATCTGGGGTGTCTGTTTCCGCAACACGGACCCGGCAAGAAGCACGAGCGCCGGATCATCCTCGAGCGATGGCAGAGGGAGCTGGTCGAGGCGGCGCCGTGGCCGTTCATCCGCGGTTGCATTCGCACAGACGGGTGCGCGTTCATCAATCGGACCGACGTCCACAGAGAGCGACCATACGAGTACCTCAGCTACCAGTTCTCGAACATGTCCAGCGACATCATTCGGATGTTCGTGGACGCGTGCACGGCGGTCGGGGTGTTCACCCGGGTAAATTGCGACGCGAAAGGGCGCTGGGACGTCCGGATCAATCGCCGCGACAGCGTGGCGTTGATGCTTGAGCACGTCGGCCTCAAGGCGTGAACAACCCAGTATTTTGAAGTAGTCACGCGGCTGTGGCGGAACTGGTCTACGCGCGGTCCTCAGGAGGCCGTGGGCGAAAGCCCTTGGAGGTTCGAATCCTCTCAGCCGCATTTCGAGACCGAGGACCCGCGCCACCCGGATAGGGTCCGATCGTGTTGCTGCTGACGATGCGACGATCGCCGACGCGCTCGTCGTCGTCGAGTCGCGCGCGGCCGCGCTGGCACCGCTCCCGTCCGGGTCGAACGATCTCCTGCAGCCGATCGAACGGGGGGTGATCGACGCGGATCACGTGCACGCCGAGATCGGCGAGCTGATCGACGGCCGGCGGCCCGGTCGCACCTCACCGGAGGAGATCACGCTCTACAAGTCGGTTGGGGTTGCGGTGCAGGATGGAGTGGCCGCCGCCCTGGTCCTGCGCGCCGCCCAGGAGCGGGGCGCCGGGCGGCAAGTCGAGCTCTGACTCAAATCCTCCCCGCGGCGGTGGCACAGGCCGAGGCGCAATAGGCTCGCATCGATGACCACCACCCCCGAGCGGGCGATCGAGCGGATCCAGGCGCACTTCGGAGTCCATCCCGGCTTCCGCGCGTTCCATGCCAAGGGGGTCCACTGCATCGGCACCTGGACGCCGACACCCGAGGCGGCGAAGCTCACGCGCGCCGCCCACATGGCCGGCCCGGTCCCGGCGAAGGTCCGGTTCTCGAACGGCCGCGGCGACCCGACGGTGCCCGACTACGTGCCCGACGTACGGGGCCTCGCCGTCAGCTTCCAGCTCCCCGACGGCTCGTCCACGGACATCCTCGCCCAGACGACCCCGCGCTTCCCGTTCCGCGACCACGCGGGGGTCCTCGACGTGATGTCGATCTCCGAGCGCTCCTTCTCATCGCTCCTGCGAATGCCCCTCTTCCTCGCCAAGCACCCGAAGGTGCTCGGCACCGCGCGCGAGGCGAACGCGATGGTCAACCGGCGCGTCAGCTTCGCGGCGCGACGCTACTTCCCGTTCCACGCCTACAAGTGGATCGACGCCGAGGCCGGCGAGCGGTGGATCCGCTACTTCTGGTACCCGACCGTCGACGAGCCCGAGATCTCCAAGGAGGAGGCGAAGCGGCGCGGCCCCAACTACCTCTTCGACGAGCTCCGCGAGCGCCTCGCGCGCGAGCCGGTGCAGATGCGGCTCGAGGTCCAGATCGCGGGCCAGGGCAGACAACCCGCACGACCCCTCGGACCAGTGGCCGGACGACCGCGAGCGCGTCACGGTTGGAACCCTCGAGGTGACGACGATCGACGACGACGCCGACGACGGAATCGTCTACGACCCCATGCGCCTGACCGATGGAATCGAGCCCTCGGACGACCCCGCACTCCTCTACAGACCGGCCGTCTACAGCCTCTCGCACGCCCATCGCACGGGCTCCTGACGAGCCGAAACGGCCGAATCCGTTGCTAAGATCGAGCCACCCTGCCGCTATCGTCTAGGGGACTAGGACGCCGGATTCTCAGTCCGGAAACCGGGGTTCGAATCCCCGTAGCGGTGCTGACGAACCCGCCTCATACGGCGGGTTTCGTCGTTCTCCGGCGAACTCGTAGCAGCGATACCCCCTAGGGGTATGGTAGGCTGACGCGGGTCAATGGAGGCGCACGCCGAACACACGGACCATCACCACGCGATGCCGACCGCGGGTCCCGAGCTAACGGGCCTCGCGGTCAGCGCGACGCTCCACTGCCTGACCGGCTGCGCGATCGGCGAGGTCGCCGGTGTGGCGATCGGAACGGCGCTCGGCTGGTCCGACCCGGCGACGATCGCGCTCGCGATCGCGCTGGCCTTCCTCTTCGGCTACGCGCTGACCAGTTGGCCGTTGCTGCGCGCCGGCCTCGTGCTCTCGGCCGTGATCCCGATCGCGCTCGCGTCCGACACGCTGTCGATCGCGACGATGGAGGTCGTCGACAACGTGATCCTCCTGGTCATCCCCGGCGCGATGGACGCGGGCCTCGGCGACGTCCTCTTCTGGGGCGCGCTCGCGTTTGCGCTCGTGATCGCGTTCCTCCTCACCGTCCCGGTCAACCGCTGGCTGCTCGCCCGCGGCAAGGGACACGCAGCCGTGCACGAGACCGGCATCCACGGCGGGCCGCCCACGAAGCTGGTGGGAGCCGCGGTGATCGTCGCGGCGGTCTTCGGCACCGCCGTTCTCGTCGCCGAGGCGGTGGGCGGCGAGGACGAGGGGTCCGAGCCGGCGGCGATGGGCTCCGAGTGAAAACCGGCTAGGCGCGCCCTTCGCGCACTACCGCGCCCGAGCCGCGAGCAGATCGGTTAGGTTCCCCGCGGAACGCAACCCGGAGGGACCTGTGGACGTCAGCCAGCTCAAGCGAATCCCACTCTTTGCCGAGGTGCCCGACGAGGCGCTTGCCAAGATCGCGCCGTTCGCCACGCTCGAGGAATGGCCGGCGGACAAGGAGATCGTCCGCGAGGGCGGCTTCTCGAACCACTTCTACGCGATCGAATCGGGGAGCGCGAAGGTCGAGCGCGAGGGCGAGCACCTCGCCGACCTGGGCCCGGGCGACGTCTTCGGGGAGCAGGGCCTGCTCGAGCACTCCGAGCGCACCGCCACCGTGACCTCTACCGCCGACATCAAGCTGATCAAGATCGAGCACTGGGAGCTGTCGCGGATGAAGAAGGCGATGCCGGACGCCTACGAGCAGCTCGTCAAGAAGGTCGAGGAGCGGAACGCGGACTAGGCCCGAGGCGGGCGGCCGACGCGCCGTTCGATCTCAGCCTCGACGTCCACGGGCGGCTTGCGCGCCCGCAACTCGGCGGCGATCTCGCGGCCCACGCCCGCGATCAGCCAGGAGGCGAGCGGCAGGAGGGCGAGCGCCGTCAGGGCCACGCCCCAGACCAGCGCTTCATCACCACCGCCGACCATGACTCTGAGTTTAAGCCTTGCCTCTACGCTCCGCGCGTGGCGGTCACGGAGGAACAGCGGGCGCTCCTCGACCTGGTCGTAAGTCGCGGGCTGAGCGCCGAGGAGATCGCCGACCTGACGGGGACCGACGTCGAGGAGGTGCGGGAGCGCACTCGCGCGGCGCTCGCGGCGGCTGAGGAGGACCGCGACGGAAACGCGCCCGCGCGACGGCTCCGCTCCGTGCCGGGCCTCGCGGTCGGGATCGGCTTGCTCTGCCTGGTGGCCGGCGTCCTCGCCGTCTCGGGGACGTTCTCCGGCGAGGACGACCCCGCCGCTGCTCCGGTGACCGCGCAGCCGGACCCGGGAGACCAGGAGGTTGCGCGCTACGAGCTGAGCGGAGCGGGCGAGAGCGGCGCGCAGGGCAGCGTTGCCGTGGGGATCGCCGCCGACGGCAACCCCTATCTCGACATCGACCTCACCGGCCTCGACGCGGCTCCCGCCGGCAGCCTCCACATGCTCTGGATCGACATCAAGGGCGGGCGCGGGCTGCCGCTGCCCGACCCGATCGTCGTTTCGGAAGCCGGCAGCGTCCGGGGCCGCTCACCGCTGCCGCTCGAGCTGGCCGGAATCTTCGAGCTCGGGCGCGCCCTCGAGGTGGTGCTGGCCGACCAGGAAACGCTCGGGCGGGTGTCGCGTGACGTGGCCAGGGCAGGCGAGCTCAGCCGGCAGGGGGAGCTCGATCCCTCGAGCCTGCCGACGCGCCCCGGAACCGTGGTCCTGCGGGGGACGCTCTAGCCCTCGCCCGGGACCCGCCTGCGCAGCACGTAGATTGCCGCGAAGCCGAGCGGGATCGTCAGCGCGCCGGCGACCCTGAAGATGGCCAGCGTGAAGAAGGCGCCGCCGAGGCCGCAGAAGGCGGCGATCAGTCCCGCCAGCCAGCCGTTCGCCGAGCCCGTCCAGACCGCGCGCGCGGCCAGCAGCTCGCCGATCCCGAGCAACAGCATCAGCGCCCCCCAAGCGGTGAGGCTTGCGTACAGGCCGTCGGCGACCGTCCGTTCGATCTCCTCGACGTTGGCCTCGAACGCGGCGATCCCCGCGATCCCACTGATCCCGAGCGCCGCGTGGGCCGCTCCCACGGCCAGCAGGAGGCCCGCTGCGAGGCTGTCCGAGCCGGGGTCCGGCGACGAGCCTCCGCTGCCCGGCGGTTCGCTCATGACGCAAACGCTACGGTGCGGTATCTTTTCGAACCGAGCATGGCGGAGCGGTCGAGAGCGGAGATGCGCAGGCACGATCCAGACCGGCCCTTCGACGATCGCGTCGCCGGGCTGGTGATGCTGGGGACGATCCTGTTCTGCACGATGGTGGGCATCGGCGTCGGAGTCTTCTTCATCGAGCCGTACGTGGGCGGCCTGATCGGTGCGCTCGTGGGGATCGTCGTCGGGATCTGGGTCGTCCCGAACCTCCTGACAGAGGTCGACTAGTCCAACTCGCGGGACAGGTTCGGGACCAGCCAGAGCCCGAGCGCGATCCCGATCACGGCCCCGATCAGCCCGCCGATTATCGGCTGGGCGAAGAACGCGCCGACGCCGGTCCCGACGATCGCGCAGAAGATGATCGAGCCGAGCATGATGCGCCCCGCGAGCACGGTCGTCGAACCGGCTGTCGGAGTCATTTCCCACTCGTACACCTGTTTTATACCGGACCGTAGGGAATCGGCGCGACGGCATGCGTGAAGCGTGTAGCGTCCCGCCGGTGTGGGTCAGGGAACGCGCGCGGCAGAGCCGCGTGCACATGAGCGAACGTCCACTTTGAGCACGGCTCCCGCCGGGATGCAGCGCGCTGCGCCGGGCCGCGTCCGCGACTCGCTCCGCAGGCTCTTCACGCGCGAGGACATCCCGCCGGGCTCCTGGCTTCGCAACGCCGGCGGCTACGCCGCGCTCGGCGGCAACGTCTTCGCGCAGCTCATCACGCCGGGCCTCTCCTGGCGGCGCGAGTTCATCCGCCAGTACGTGTTCGCGTTCCGCGTGACCCTGCTGCCCGGCCGCGCTCGTCTCGTTCGTGGTCGGGATGGGGACGATCGGGATCATGGGCGGCTCGCTCGCGTCGTCGTTCGGCGCGATCGATCGGCTCGCGCCGGCCGCCCCGGTCGCGTTCCTGCGCGCGCTCGGGCCCGCTGCTCACCGGGGCGATCGTCGCCGGCTCGATCGGCTCGACGATCACGGCCGAGATCGGCGCGCGCAAGATCCGCGAGGAGCTGCTCGCGCTCGAGATCCTCGGCATCAACCCGGTCCGCAACCTGATCCTGCCGCGCGTCGTCGGGCTCGCCCTCTGGATGCCGGTGCTCAGCCTGCTCACTTTCTGGGCCGGCATCGCCGGGACCTTCTACCGCCTCGGTCTTCCTCTACGGATCGACCCCGCAGGCGTTCTTCAGCGAGCTGCTCACCCTGACCAACTTCATCGACCTCTGGGGGAGCGTCCTCCAGCTGACCCTGTTCGGGGTCCTGATCGGGATCATCTCCGCCTACAAGGGCACCCAGGTCTCGGGCGGCGCCGAGGGGGTCGGCAAGGCGGTGAACGAGGCCGTCGTCACCTGCCTCGTCGTGGTCGGCACCGTCGCCGTCGTCTACGTGATGCTGTTCCAGGCGTTCTATCCGGAGGTGAACTTCGGAGGATGAGCGCGCCGCCGCCGCCCACCGCCCGAGCGCCGCGGCGAGCGCTCCGGGCGCCTGCTGCGAGGCGATCGAGCGCCCCGGCACATCCCGGTGGTCGACGCCGCCGGCGAGTTCTTCGGCTTCGTCGTACCGAGGGCTTTCGCGGCTTCCGCGCTGCTCCCGAGGTTCACGGCCGAGGTCCTGCGCCAGGTCGGCCTCCTCGGCGCGGGCAGCGTGCTGGTGATCGTCTTCCTCGGCTTCGTCGCCGGGGCCGGCTGCGGGATCGCGGCCGAGGCGATCGGCCAGGCGATCGGCGCCTCGGTCGTCGGCCCGCTGTTCAGCTCGTTCTGCGCCACGCGCGAGATCGTGCCGTTCATCTTCGGCTTCATCGTCGCCGCCAAGGTCGGCGGCGGCATCGTCGCCCAGCTCGGCGCGATGCGGGTCAACGAGGAGGTCGACGCGCTCGAGATCATGGGGATCTCCTCGATCGGCTTCCTCGTCTCGACGCGGATGCTCGCCGCGATGATCGTGATGCCGATCGCCTACGTCATCGCGATCGGCGCCGGGCAGGCCGCGGCGTGGATCACCTCGTTCGTCCGCAGCGGCACCGTCTCGCAGGGGACCTGGGAGTTCGTCTTCTACACCGTGACCACCCCCACCGACCTGATCAATTCGATGATCAAGGGGATGGTGATCTCGACCGCGGTGATCATGACCGCGCTGTACTTCGGCTACCGGGTGCGCGGGGGCCCGGTCGAGGTGGGGACGGCGACCGCGCAGTCGATGGCGGTGAACCTGATCCTGGTCACCGTCCTGAACATGATCATGACCTTCCTCTTCTATGGCTTCGACCCGGGGTTGCCGATCGCATGAGGGGCGCGGGCTGAGCCGCCGGTTCCGGATCGGCCCGAACGCGGCGCGCGTGGTCGTCGTCACCGCGCTGTTGCTCGTGTTCATCGTCGCGCTGCTCCTGATCTCGGCCTCGCGCGGCACCTACGAGATCCGAGCCGTCTTCGACGACGTGCGCGGGCTGATCCCGGGCGGCGACGTCACGGCCGGGGCGATCGTCGTCGGCAGCGTCACGACCGTCGAGCTGAACGAGGACGGCGATCCCGAGGTGACGATGGCGATCGACGACGACTTCCGGCTCCACGAGGGCGCCATCGCCGACATCCGCCTCGCCTCGAACGTCGGCGCGGTGAACCGGGCGGTGGACCTGAAGCAGGGCGACCCGACAGCCCCGGAGCTGCCCGAGGGCACGGTGCTCGGCGGCGAGCAGACCGACAACCCCGTCGACTTCGACCTCGCGGTCTCGACCCTCCAGCCCGAGGTCCGCGACGATCTCCGGGACGTCCTGGCCGGGCTCGACGAGGCGCTCAAGGGCCGCGGCGAGGACTTCGACCGGACCCTGCGACACAGCGGCGTCGCGCTGAGCGAGACCGGCCGCCTGCTCGCCGCAGGTCAACCGCGACGGCGAGGCGCTGCGCACGATCGTGAGCGAGGGAGGGCGGGTCGTCGCGGCCCTCGCCTCGAGCCCGGGCGACCTCGGCGAGGCCGCCGAGCGCACCGCGACGCGTCCTCGACATCACCGCCCGGCGCCAGGCCGAGCTCGCCGAGTCGGTGCAGCACCTCGGGCCCGCGCTCGGCGAGCGGGCGCGCCCTGCTCGACCGGACCGCGAGCGCGACCCCCAACCTCCGCGAGCTGATCGGCGGGCCTGGGCCCGCTCGTGGACGAGCTGGGGCCGTTCGCGAAGCTGATCCCGCCCGCGACCGCAGGCGGCCGGCCCCTTCTTCGACCAGACCGAGAAGCTGGTCAGCGAGGCGCCCGGCGGCGCTGCGGAAGACGCGCGCGCTCGTGAGCGCGCAAGTCGCGCGCGGTGCTGCGGCAGTTCGGCCCGCTGCTCCAGCGCATGACCCCGGTCGTCGAGGAGCTCCGCGCGTTCACGCCCGGAGACGGTCGGCTTCTTCCAGAACAGCGCGGACGCCGCCGCGCCCTACGACGCCAACGGGCACATGATCCGGATCGCCGCCGGGCTCGGCCAACCACGATGCCGCCGAGCGTCGGCGACGGGCGGCGTCGGTCGAGCCCGGCGAGTGCTCGCCGGGGCTGCTGGCCGACGCCGTTCCACCGGTTCCCCGGCGCGCTCGAATGCGATCCCTGGACCGATTACCAGGACAGCTTCATCGGAGGCGGTGACTGATGCCCGACGCAATCGCCAAGGCGACCGCGGCGATCATCGCCGGCCTGCTCGTTGCCGTGATCGGGATCCTGGTCGTGACCTCGCGCCCGCCGCGCGGGCGCGAACGAGGTCGTCGCCGAGTTCGACGACGCGTTCCCGCTGATCGAGGGGATGTACGTGCGGGTCGACGGCGCGATCGCGGGCTCGGTCGGGCCGATCGAGGTGAACGACGGCGGCAACGCGGAGGTGACGCTGCTCCTCGACGAGTCGATCGAGGCGCCGATGGACGACGCCCGCGCGGTGATCCGCCAGCAGGACACGACCGGCGACAGCTACGTCGCGTTCGAGCCGAACCCGGAGGGCTCCGACCAGCCTCTCGGGCCCGAGGGACTCACGTGCGAGACGACCGAGCAGGGCGAGGTCTGCCCGCACACGATGATCGCGCCCCGGCTCGACGACCTGCTCAACGCGTTCGCCGAGCCCGAGCGAGCCGGCGTCAAGCTGATCCTGAACGAGCTCGCAACGGCGCTCGAGCAGCGCGGCGAGCCGCTCCACGACGCCGCGTTCGAGCTGAAGCCGGCACTCGAGACGGCGAACACCGCGCTGGCCGAGGTGAACGAGCAGAACGAGGCGCTGAAGCAGCTGATCACGAGCGCCGAGGACGTGACCGGACAGGCGGCCGACCGCACCGCCGAGCTCGACCGGCTGATCAGCGGCCTCGAGGCGACGGTGCGCACCACGGCCGAGCACCGCACCGCGCTCGATGCGTCGCTCGAGCGACTCTCCCGGAGACCGCGCGTGAGCGCGCGAGGCGACGCTGGCGGCGCTCACGCGAGCGGCGGTCGAGGGTCGCCCGCTCGCGCGAGGAGGTTGCCGCCGGCGCGCCGGCGCTCGCCACCGCGATCGAGCAGCTCCCGGCCTTCCTCGACGACGCCGACGCGACGATCGACGCGAGCAAGCCCACGCTGGAGCTGACGCTGCGGCTGCTCCGATGCGGCGCTGCCGTCGCTCGAGGTCGGCAACGACCGCGTGGTCACCGGGCTCTTCGACTTCACCGGGGCGGCATCGGAGCTGATCAACTCGGTGCTGGGCGGCACCGGCGATCCCGACAACGACGGCGCCTTCCCCGCCCTGTTCGACGACGACTCCTACGGCGTGCCGGCGAGGGGACGCTGGGCAGGCGCGGCTTCGGCGCGGTGGCGGTCCAGCCCGGCGACCTGCCGCCCTACCCGGCCGAGCACGCGAACCGGAACTTCCTGCGCGTGTCGGCGATCCTCAACTGCGGGATCTTCGGCGTGCCGATCGAGCCCGGCTGCCTCGCCGACGTGATCGCCGACGGCGGGCTTCCGTTCCCGGCCCGATCGGCCGAGCGGACCGCGCCGCCCGAGCGCGGGCGCCGGGGCGCCGAGCCCGAGCCAGTCGTCGGGCCCGAGCCAGCCGCCGGGCGGCGGCCCGACCGGCGATGCCGGCTCGCCGGGGCTCCCCGGCCTGCCGGACATCAATGACCTGCTCGGATGGGCTCGGCGGCGGCAAGGGCAAGGACAGCGGCGGCAAGAAGGGCGACGCCCCGAGCGGCGGCGCGGTCAACGACCTCCTCGACTTCCTGCTGGGGAACTGATGGCACGGCAACCGAGAAGAGTCGCGATCCCACCTGAACCAGCGGGTCACGCGGGCGGCGTCGAAGCTGAACGACCACACGCTGCTGCTCGGGTTCCTCGTCGCGGGCGTGGCGGCCTTCCTCGCCTACATCGCCTTCGCGTCGACCACCGGCCCGCCGTTCCAGAGCGCCTACCGGATCGACGTCGAGGTGCCGCCCGACCGGCCGACCGACTACCAGGGCGAGGAACAGGGGCCGGCGCCGCCGCTTGCGGGTCGGCCAGGCGGTCCGGATCAGCGGGCAGCTCGCCGGGCCTGATCAGCGGGGTCGAGCCGAACCCCGAGACGGGCGGCGACCACGGTCACGGCGAACATCACCAAGACCGAGTTCCGCCCGATCGGCCAGGACGCGACCGCCTACGTCCGCGTCCACTCGATCGTCTACAACACCTACCTCGAGATCGAGCCGGGCGATCGGAGCGACCCGATGGAGGACGGCGACACGATCCCGCGCGAGAACGTCAGCTCCGGGGTCGACCTGCTCGAGGTGGTGCAGCTGTTCGACCAGGAGGCGCGCGAGTCGCTGCGCGCGACCGTCGTCAACGTCGGCCAGGGCCTCGCCGGCCGCGGCGACCGGGCCTGAACGCCGCGTTCGAAGGACGTGAAGCCCCTCGCGACCGACCTGCGCAAGCAGCTCGCCGCGGCCACGAGGACGAGGGCGCGCTCGGCGAGGTGCGTCTCCGGCGCGGCGAGCACCTCCGACGCCCTGCGCGGGTTCCGCTCCGATGACGTCGCCGGGACGATCACTTCGGGCGGCGCGGTGCTGGACGCCGTCGCCTCTCGACAGCGGGGAGCTCGGCCAGGCGATCGAGCTGCTGCCGCCCTTCCAGGACGAGTTCCTGGAAACCGCGCCGGTCGCGGTGCCGACGCTGAACGAGCTCGCGCGACGCCGCGGTCGAGCTCGAGCCCGCCGTGCGGAGCCTGAACGGCGCGCTGCCGCAGCTCAACCGGCTGCTCGCGCTCGGCGACGAGCTTCGCACCGAGACGATCCGCACCGGCGAGCTCGTCAACCCGATCCTGACCGCGACGATCCCCGTCGTCCGGCGCGATCTTCCCGATCCTCACCGCGCTCGAGCATCCCGACCGGCCGGGCGGCCTCGTCGCCGATGCGGAGACGGTCGTCGACAAGGTGAGCCCGTACATCGACGACATCATCGTCGCCGGCGAGCGGCTTGCCGAGGTGACGAGCCAGCCGCTTCCCGCAGGGGCACCGGCGTCGGCGCCGGCGCTGCCGTCGGGCCGCGTGATCCCGATCCTCACCTGCCACACCGACCGCAACCCCTACCCCGACCCCGGCACGGCGGAGAACGACGTGAGCGCGACATGCCCATGAGGAAGGGCACACAGCGGATCATCGGCTTCCTGGCGATCGTCATCGGCCTGCTCGTGTTCCTGGTCGGCGTCACGCGGCCGGCGCCGTTCAAGGAAACGCACACCTACTTCGCCGAGTTCGACTCCGCTCAGGGCCTCGGGTCGATCGGACGCGACATCCGGGTCGCCGGCGTCAACGTCGGGACGCTCGGCGCCGTCGAGCGCGAGGGCGACAACGCGATCGTCGAGCTGGTGCTCGAGCAGGACATCGCCATGCACACGGACGCCCGCGTGAACATGCGCCCGCACACCCTGTTCGAGGGCTCGAGCTTCGTCGACCTCCTCACCGGCAGCCCGAGCGCGCCCGAGCTCGCGGAGGGAGAGCTGATCCCGATCGAGCAGACGAGCAACTACGTGACGCTCGACGAGGCACTGCGAATCCTGCGCCCCGAGATCCGCGAGAACCTGCGCGAGCTCGCCGCCGTCGGCTCGAAGACCCTGCGGGGGGAGGCGATCGAGGGCATCCAGCGCACGCTGAAGGGCGGGCCCGAGCTCACCAAGAGCCTCAAGAGCCCCGCTCGCGCGCTCCAGGGCTCGGACCGCGAAGAGCTCGCCGGCGCGATCAGCGGCGCGGCGGAGACGCTCGAGGCGGTCGCGACGAAGGAGGCGGAGCTGATCCCGCTCGCCCAGCGCCTGAACCGCACCGGCGCCGCCCTCACGATCGACGGCGGCGCGCCGCTCGATGCGGCGATCGCCGCGCTCCCCGGCGCGCTGCGTGAGCTGCGCGAGACCGCCCCGACCCTCACGGGCCTCGTCGACCGCCTCGACCGGCTCGCCGTGGAGGCGATTCCGGCGCTGCCGCCGCTGACGGCCGCGGTCCAGGCCGCGACGCCGCTGGTCGAGCGTTCGATCCCGGCCCTCCGCGCCGCGACGCCGCTGATCGGCAGGCAGCGCAAGATCGCCCGCCGCATCAGCGAGACCGCCCGGCCGCTCACCAAGCTGATCCTGAACGAGGGCAGGGACGTCGCGGTGACGTTCGGCGAATCGATCCTGCCGACGCTGTTCGCGGACGGAATCCACGGCGAGCCGACGTACAAGCAGCTCTCCCAGCTCTTCGGTGCGGCCGCCGCCGTGTTCCGTCCCTATCAGACGCCCGCCCAGAACCCGCAGGGCTGGGGCCACGTCTGGAACCAGGCGGTGTACTTCGACCCCACCGCGGTCGAAGGGCTCCTCGACGCGCTCACGGACGGCGGCATCCTCCCCTTCGGGGCCGAAACGGGTGCGGAGGAGACGGTCGAGTGCGAGACCGTCGCGCAGGTGAACCCCCAGGCGGCCCGGGACTTCGAGCGCGCGGGAGGTTGCTCGTGACCGGCGCGTCCGCCAAGATCGCGAGCTTCCCGCGCCGCTTCCTGACCGGTCTCAAGGAGTTCGTGGACCCGTCGCTGAAGGCGGGGCGCATCCCGTTCACCCGGACCGTCCTGGCGCTGCTGATGGTCGCTGCCCTGATCTTCGTCGGCTACACGCTGGTCAAGAAGCAGATCCGGCTCCCCTTCACGTCGGAGCCCTATCTCGTTCAGGTGATCCTTCCCGACGCCGCCGGCCTCGACCCGAGCAAGGAGCCGACGGCCGGGGTGGCGGGCTCGGCGGCGGGCCGGGTGATCGAGGTCGTCGAGGAGGACGGTCAGGCGCGCGTCACGCTGCGGCTCAACCCCGACCTGCGCGGCAAGATCTTCGCCGACGCGACGGCGTCGCTGCGGCCGATCAACGTGCTCCAGGTCCTGGTCGTGAACGTCAACCCCGGCACCCCGGTTGACGAGGACGGCGACGGGACCGCCGACAACGCGCTGCCCGAGGGGGAGCCGATTCCGGCGGCGCGGACCGACAAGTTCGTGCACATCGACGAGCTCACTTCCGTCCTTGACGCGGACACACAGGCCCAGGTGCGGACGCTGATCAGCGAGGCGTCGACGGCGCTCGGTGGGCCGGGTCAGCCCAGGCGACTGCGGAAGATCTTCGCCCGGCTCGGCGCCCTCACGGATACCGCGACCCCGCTCGCCCAGGCGCTCGACGAGCGCCGGCAGCTGATCACGAAGCTCGTCGACCACCTCGACGTCGTCTTCGGCACGCTCGGCGAGCGTGGCTACCAGCTCGCGCGGGCCATCCATGCGGGCAGCGACACGCTGGCCGTCACGGCGGAGCGCGAGGCCGAGCTGGCGGCCGCCACCAGGCTGCTGGCGCCGGTGCTGCAGGAGGCCGAGCGGTCGCTCGCGGCCGGGCAGCGCGCTCGCGAGCCCGCTCAACTCGGCGCTCGACGACCTGATCCCCGTGGCCGGGAACCTCGAGCCCGCCGCGGTGCGGCTCGGCGAGCTGGTGCCGAAGGGCCAGGAGCTCCTGGGCCTGTTCGAGCGGCTCGTCAGCGAGGGCGCGTCGCCCCGTACGGCTGTTCGAGCTGGGCACACGCGGTCTCGGCAGGCGGATCGCGACCGACGTGACGCCCGCGGTCGGGAAGTTCGCGGCGACCGCGCACGCCCTCGACAAGTTCAAGGGCGGGATCGCCCAGACCGCCGACCTGTGGACCGGGGCGTTCTCGACGCACGCGAACAACGGGCCGTACTCGCAGATCTACGTGAACAACTTCGAGTTCACGCCCGAGGGCCTCGGCTTGCCGGCCGCGGCGGCGCGGAGCCGGTCCGGCGAGCCATCCCGGCTCTCGGTGATGCTCGCGGAGGCGCTCGAGCAGACCTGTCGCGAGGACAGCCTCGCGGCGTGCGCGCTGCGGTTCTCGCTGCCGTTGCTGCCCGAGGAGCCGATCCTCCGATCGGGGAAGGGGGGCTAGGTGGATCACAGGATCCCCCAGGTCGGCACCGCGATCAGCATCGTCCTCGCGATCGGCGCCCTGATCACGTTCATCTTCCTGAACCAGAAGTTCGAGGGCCCGAACCCCCTGGCCGTCCTCTCGAACCCCTACCAGCTCGACGTGCGCTTCGAGAGCACCAAGACGCTGCCGACCAAGCAGCCGGTGCTCCACAGGGGCGTCTCGGTCGGGCGCGTGAACGACGTGAGCTACGACGCGGACAGCGACGAGAGCATCGTCACGTTCACGCTCAACGACGATTTCGCGCCCCTCCACGAGGACGCGAAGCTCCAGATCGGCGAGCGCAGCCTGCTGGGTGACGCGTACCTCAACATCCTCGAGAAGGGCACTCCCGACGCCAGGGAGCTCGAGCGCGGAGACGAGCTCAGCCAGGTCTGCCCGACCGATCCCGCCGAGCTGGCGGAGGATCCCGAGTGCAACATCGTGCCGCCCGTCAACTTCGACGAGGCGCTCGACTTCCTCGACCAGGAGGGGCAGGCCCGGCTCCGCTCGCTGATCGACACGGTTGCCGAGGGGGCCTCGCGCGAGGGCAACGACCTGCGCCTGAACGACACAACCGGCGGGCTCGTCACCACCATCACCGAGCTGCAGACGCTGACGGAGTCGCTCCGGGGACAGGAGGAGGAGATCGCCCAACTGGTCAGCGACTCGAGCGTCGTGCTCCAGGAGCTCGGCAGCCGTGAGGCCGCGGTCCGCTCGATCGTCGGCTCGGGACGCGCCACTCTCGACGCGCTCGCCGTGAACACCGCCTCGCTGCAGCAGGGAATCGAGGAGCTGCCGCCGCTACTCGACCAGGGCCGTGAGGCTCTCGAGCTGACCCGTCCGCTGCTCACGGAGGCGCGCCCGGTGCTGGCCGGCCTGCGCAAGCTGGCACCCGATCTCGCCGCCGGCTTTGCGGGGGGCAAGGTGTCGCTCGGGCCGATCACCACGGATCTCGTCTCGGTCATCGAGCAGCTCGAGCCGCAGCGCCGCGCGCTCGAAGAGGTCGGCCCGAGCACCGTGAAGTTCCTGCACCTGCTCGCGAAGCGGATCGACGACTCGACCCCGGCGGCTCTGAACGCGGTCCCGATCGCCGACTACCTGGCGCCCCGGGCCGACTCGATCGGCGCGTTCTTTGCTTCGTCGAGGAGCGTCACCGCCCCGAGCGACGCCGGCGGCCGCTACGGGCGCTTCGGGGTCGTCGTCGCGCCGGACCTGTTCGCCGACGCGCCGCAGCCACGGGCCTACGTCAACCAGGGCGGGGTCTGCGACGAGAGCGCGTCCTTCTGTTACAACGCCTTCCCGGGGCCCCTCGACTCCCTCGCGAACCAGCCCTTCGACGGGACCTACGACCGCATCATCCCGTACGACCCGCCGTCGCCCCGGTCCGTGTTGCCCTAGCCAGTCCTGGCGATCGGGGCTACTCCTCGCCCGGGACGACCGGGGTGGTGGGGACCTCGTCGTCCTCAGCCGGCGCGGCGTGGCCTGGCAGCGCCGCCATCTCGGCGGTCTCGAGCGCCAGGCACTGCTTGCAGAAGTCCTCGCCGAACGGCGTCAGGTGGATGCTGCGGCGGACGATCTTCGCGAAGCGCACCGACTTCATCGCCTCGAGCACGTCCGGCTGGGCCTCGACGACCTGGTAGGGCAACGGGTCCTGAAGCGTCTCGCGAGAGAACCAGATCATCCCCAGCCGGAACAGATTGTTCAGGTACGAGGGGACCTGGTCCGGGTAGCGTAGGCCGGCGCGGCCGCCGATCATGCTCAGGCCCGGCGCGATCAGGCGCGAGTTGATGAGGCCGAGCGGCCCGCCGGTCCGCACGTCGATGCTCGGCTGCGGGCCGTCGCGGAGCATCAGCAGCAGGATCCGGCCCTCGTCGGGCGCGAGCTCCTCGAGGATGCGCTCGTAGGCGGGGTGGGCGTCCTCGTCGTTCCAGACGTCGCGCGAGCGGCGCAGGAGCTCCTCGCCGCGCTCCTGCAGCGACGCCTTGGTGTGCTCCGGGACCTGGCGGCGCCCGGCGTCGCTCAGAGACGGCATCGCCGACGCGACGCGCTGGACCGCGTCGCCGGCACTCTGCATCACGTCGCTCCCGGAGGCCGCCTCACGGACCCGCTCCTCCATGCCGCCGATCCCGGCCAGCTCGCGGGTCGCCTTGCCGATGTCCTCGGCGAGGTCGAGCGCGGCGGACGGGTTGGTGGCCGCGCCGAGCAGCCGACGGCCGGCGCGGAGATACGTCTGCAGCCCCCATTCGGCCGTGCGCAGGCCCGCGGTGGCAGCGACGCGGACGAGGCCGGGGAGCGCCTCGGTGCGGCTGCCCTCGCTGCGCGTTACCTCCGGGTCCGAGCCGCTCATCCGCCGCTCACCCCGAAGAGCGCCAGGTGCAGAAAGCCGCCGGCCGCGCCCATCAGCGCGCCGTGCGCGTAGAGCATCCACTCGTCTTCCTTGATCGCGGCGCGCATCATCTCGACGAAATCGGTCGGCGGCAGCTCCTTGCAGCGCTCGGAGATCAGGTTGTAGATCTTCTCCGACTGCGCGCGGCTGAACTCCGGGTCCTGGAACGGCGTCATCGTGTGGGTCACGCTCTCCCGCGCCACCGATTCGCGGATCGTGTCGTACTCGCGGACCCCAATTGCAACCCGCACCGCCGCCTGCGCCGGCCCCATCGCCCGGTCGATCGCCGGGCCCATCGCCGTCGCCAGCATCTGACGGGTACGGTCGCCGCGAGGACCGTAGAGCAGGAAGTTCCCGATGTTCTCGAGCGTCACGACCTCGTCGGCGATGATCTGCGCGTAGACCTCGGCGGCCTCGTTCTGGCGGCGCAGGAACAGGCCATGCAGCTTGAACGGTCCGATCTTCCGCGGCTCGGCCGGCTCGAAGATCAGCGACATCCCGAGCAGGTTCGTGGTCCAGCCGACGAAGACGCCCAGGATCGGCAGCAGCCACCACTGGTGCAGCGTGTGGTCGATGAAGGCCACCGGGATCCCGAGCAGGAAGCCGAAGATGAACCCGAAGTTGATCATCAGGTTCAGCTCCTTCTGGCCGAAGTCGCGGAAGATCCGGTTGACCAGCGCCGGGTTGGCGGAGAACTGGTCGATCACCATGATCTTGGGGTCGAGGAGCTGGTCGATGTGGACGCCGATCTCGTCGGTGATCCCCTTGACGATCCCGGGCAGCTGCTGCTGCACCCGCGCGTAGACCCCCTCCTTCACCCGATCCGGCAGATCGTTCCAGAGGCCCGGATGCTCGCGCCGCATCACCTCGTCCACCAGCGCCGGGACCTCGGGCTGAAACAGGGCGACGATGTGCTCGGCGATCTTGTCGGGCTCGAGCTGCTGGTAGAACTCGGCCGGCGTGCCGAGCTTGGCGATCGCCTTGTCGACGGCGATGCTGCCCATCTTCGCCGCCCGCGCCGGCACGATCCCCTGCCAGCCGATGCCGCCCTGCATGATCCCCGGAATCTCCTGGAGCTTGCGTGGGAGGAGCTTCGACAGATCGGCCAGCCCCGGGATCACCCAGCCGTGGAAGCGGACCGGGTTGAACAACATCAGGACGCCGCTCCAGTTGATGAGCCACCCGATCACCCCGGTGAACACCGGGATCGACGCCAGCGCGAACCAATCGGTCTCGCTGCCCTCAGCGGCAGCGACCACCGCGGCGACGACCTCCATCACCTAACGCCTCTCATACGTGCGACTCCACCCAAACCCACCGCGGAACCTATCCGTTCGGCGGCTACGATCCGCCACCGTGAGCGAGGAGTGGGTCAGGGTCGAGGCCGATGACGGCCAGGGGTTCGTCTACGCGGAGTCCGGTCAGGGCCCGCTCGTCGTCCTGATCCACGGCTTCCCGGACACGCCGCACGGCTGGGAGCGGATCAGCGAGCGCTTGGTCGCGGCCGGCTTCCGGACGGTGCGGCCCTGGCTCCGCGGCTACCACCCGGACACGATCGTCGACGGCCGTCCCTACGACCTCGTCACGATCGGGTCCGATCCGATCCGCCTACTGGACGCGCTCGGCGAGCGCGAGGCCATCCTGGTCGGCCACGATTGGGGCAGCGTGATCGCCTACGGCGCCGCGACGCTCCACCCCGAGCGCGTGCGAGCGATCGTCCCGATCGCGCTCCCGCACCCGAACCTGCTGCCCCGCGACCCCGCCACCATGTGGGCGGCGCGCCACTTCTTCGTCCTCAACCTGCCGTGGGCCGAGCGCAAGATGCGCCGCAACGACTTCGCCTACCTCGAGACGCTCTATCGCCGCTGGACGCCGAACTGGCGCGGGCCGGCCCGCGACGGCTGCGTCGCCCGCGCGAAGGAGGCGTTCGCCGATCAGCGCTCCCTGCACGGCGCCCTCGACTACTACCGGGCGCTCTCGCCGCGCCTCGCGCCGGAGTTGACGCGTGCATCATCGGTGCCGGGACTCGTCGTCGCCGACACCAACGGCATCGATCTCGAGATCTGGGAGCGGACCGAGGCGATGCTGGGCGAGGGCTCCGAGACGCTGGTCCTCCCGGGCACCGGCCACTGGCCGCACCGAGAGGCCGAGGACGCGTTCCTCGAGCGCCTGCTCGAGTTCGCCGGCCGCGTCGGCGCCGCCACCGACGCCTAGCCCGAGGTGCTGACGACGTTCCAGGTCACGTCGCCCTCGTCCCCATCCGTGACCACGGCCTCGATCGTGGCCGTGCTGCCGTCGCTGGCCTCGGCCCTGCACTGGAAGGTGTGACCGGTCTCGCGCTCCTGACCGCTGGGACAGTCGACTGACTCGACCGTCACGTTGCCACGGGGCTGCGAGTCAAGCTCCTGCTGGAGCTGGGACTGGATGGCGCCCTCGAGCTCCCCGGAGTCGATTTCGCCGCCGCATGCGGCGACCCCGAGTGCGGCGAGCGCCACGACGAGAACGGAGAGCTTCCTTGTCACGGCGCGCAATCGTAATCCCTCAGCGCGACGCCAGAAACTCGGCTTCCCGGCGCCCGAGCTCGGTGACCGGCGGGTCGCCGTAGAGCCACTCGCGCGCGATCCGGTGCCAGTTGGCGGTGGCGCGCAGCTCGCCGAGGACGGCCAGGACGAGCAGCTCGAGGCGGCGCCCCATCAGGTGCTCTGGGTTCACGTCCTGGTGGCGCATCGTGCGGAAGTGGGTCGAGCGCGGGTCGCCCGCCTGGATCGCGATGCGCTGCACCGCCTCCGGCGTGATCTGGACGGGCTCGTCGGTGATGTACCACCAGATCGCGTCCTCGACGTAGGCAAGCAGGTCCTCGGGCGAGACCATCTCGGGCTCGGGCAGGAAACCGCCCTGGGTCCAGAGCCGGTGCAGCTCTACCGCGTCGCCCTCGTTCGCGGCGCGCCCGGACGCGAGCTCCAGCTCCATCGCCTCGCGCGCCAGGTTCTTGAACAGGCCGAAGTCGATGAACGCGATCCGGCCGTCGGCCATTCGGATCATGTTGCCGGGGTGCGGGTCGCCCGAGAACCGGCGGTGCCGGTACATCGAGCCGAAGTAGAAGCGGTAGATGATCTCGCCGACCCGGTCGCGCTCCTCCTGTGACGAGGACGCCACCTGCTCGAACCGGTCGCCCTCCACGTATTCGGTGACGATCACGCGCTCGCGGCAGAGATCCGTGACCACGCCCGGGATCACGATGAACGGATGGCCGCGATAGAGCCGCGCCAGCGTCCGGTGGTTGGACGCCTCGAGCTCGTAGTCCAGCTCCTCGACGATCCGGGCGCGGATCTCGTCGCCCACGGCCTTCACGTCCATCTGCGGCGTGATCCGCTTCGCGAGCCGCATCAGCATCCCCAGGTTCTGCATGTCGGCGCGCACGGCGTCGTTCACGCCCGGGTACTGGACCTTGACCGCGACGACCCGACCGTCGTGGAGTCGGCCGCGATAGACCTGACCGATCGAGGCCGCCGCGATGGGCGCCGGGTCGAGCTCCGCGAACGCCCGGTCCGCGGGCTGGCCGAGGTCCTGCTCGATCACCTTGCTCATCTGGTCGAACGACACGGTCGGAGCCGAGTCGCGGAGCGTCGCCAGCTTCGCCTGGAACTCCTCGCGGTACTCCTCCGGAACGAGGCCGAGGTCGAGGAACGAGAGCATCTGCCCGACCTTCATCGCCGCGCCCTTCATGCCGCCCAGCACGGTCACGATCTGCTCGGCCGTCTCGATCTGGCGGCGCTCGAGCGCCTTGTCCGAGCGCTCCTGCGAGCGCACCACGTTCGCCGCCTTCGTGCCCGTCTGCTTCACGGCCACGCCGGCCGCGGTGCGGCCGAGGCGCGCGAGCCGCTGGACACGGCCGGTCGGGAGCTTCTCGTCGGCCACGGCCGCCGCATCTTGGCAGCCCGACCCGCCGAACGACGGATTTCCGGACATAGTGTCCGGAAATCCGTCTCTCGCTACCCGGGGGCGGGCGGGGTAGACTGACCGCGTTCATACGGCCGCGTGGTCAAGGGAAGTCCGGTGAGAAACCGGCGCGGTCCCGCCACTGTGACCGGCGACGAGGGGTCGCACACTTACAAGCCACTGGGGGGCGACGAGCGCCCCGGGAAGGCGCGACACCCGAAGGCCGGGAGCCAGGAGACCTGCCCGCGGCAGCCGTTTCAACCCCTCGAGGAAAGGGTGGCCCAATGTTTCGAGTAGCACCCGTGGCGCTGGTCGCGCTGCTGGCACTGACCGCGATGGCGGAGGCAGCGCCGAAGACAAAGCTCGTCGAGCTCCGCGTCGAAGGCGGCGCCGAGACGCTCGACCAGGGCACCTGGTACGCGAGCGGCGCCGCGGACGTGAAGGGGGCGCGCAACCCGGACTGCGACCCGCGCCCGCGGACGACGAGATTCCCCGGCGCGAGCGCGATGACCGTGCTCGGTCGCGCTCAGGCGTTCAACCCCGAGCTCGACCCCGTCCGGACGCGCCCGACGGACTTCGGCCCGCAGGTTTGCCAGATCGGCGAGTTGGAGAGCTTCGGCGTCTATCCGGACCCGAACGCCGGGTTCCTGTACTACGTCAACTACGACAGTGGGTTCTCGAGCGCCGATCTGGCCAAGGTCGAGAACGGCGACAGTGTGCTGTGGCACTACTCGGTGTTCCCGAGCGACCCGCCTCAGCCCTCTGACCCGCCGGTGGTCAATACGGGGTGCGCGCTCCAGCTCGCGAATGTCCCCGCGCACGATGGCGACGGCGCGTTCACGGTCGCGGTCAGCGCGCACGGGTTCGGCTGCGCGTCAACCGACTCCGGGGTGACGATCGCGGGCGCGGAGACCGCAACTCCTGCCGGGTCCGGCCAGTACGACGTGACCGTCGGTGACGGCACGACGGAGCTGTACGCGGAACGCGGCCAGGACGTGCGCTCGAACAGGTTCGAGGTGTGCGTCGACGACGCGTCCGCGTGCCCGACGGCCCACGGGCGGAGAATCGTCGGGAGCCGTAAGGCCGACACCCTGCCCGGCACCCCGGGTAACGATGTCGTCCGCAGCGGCGCCGGGGACGACGTCATCAAGCTCAGGGCCGGTGCCGACCGCGCCAACTGCGGTCGCGGCGACGACCTCGTCCGGCTGAAGAGCGGCGGCGACAGAATCCGCGGCAACTGCGAGCGCATCCGGAGGAGCTGAGGGGCTTGTGCCAGGGCCGCAGCCGGCTGGCCGTCGTGGCGGTTGCCGCGACACTCGCTGGTTGCGGCCTGGGGCCCGGCTCCTCCTCCGAGGGCACCGCGACGCTGACGGTGACGCGTGACTACGGCACCGAGCCGATCGTCGAGGCCACCGCCGATGACCCCGACGAGTCCGAGACGGTGCTTCGCATGCTGGACCGTGAGGCGGAGATCGAGACGCGCTACGGAGGCGGGTTCGTCCAGTCGATCGAGGGCGTCGCGGGCGCGAGCGAGGGCGACCGGCGCCTGGACTGGTTCTTCTACGTGAACGGCATCGAGTCGCCGGTGGGCTCGGCCGAGCGGGACGTCGCGGGCGGCGACCGCATCTGGTGGGACTATCGGGAGTGGACCGCCGCGATGCGCGTGCCGGCCGTGGTCGGCTCGTGGCCCGAGCCGTTTCTGCAGTACTCGGCGGACCAGGAGCGGCTGCCGGTCCGGGTCGAGTGCGCCGGCGCCCCGGCGCCGTGCGAGACCGCCGTCGAGCGGCTCTCCGACCAGGGGGTGAGCGTGAGCCGGGCGCGGCTCGGCGCCGATTCCGACGGCGAGGCCCTCCGGGTGCTGGTCGGTCCCTGGAGCGCGGTGTCGGACGATCCGGCCGCGGCGCAGATCGACGACGGCCCGGCTTCGAGCGGCGTGTTCGCGCGGTTCGAGGGGGCGCGCGGCCTGCTGGCCCTGGACGTCGAGGCCGAGACCGCTGCGCGCCTCGGCGCGGGCGCCGGGCTCGTTGCGGCCACGAGACAGGGCGAGCGACCGCCGACCTGGGTGGTCACCGGCGTCGACGAGCCGGGGGTCCGCGCCGCGGCCGCCGCGCTCGACGAGGCGGTGCTCCGCGATCGCTACGCGGTGGTCGTGGGCGCCGGAAGCGACGACGTGCTGCCCGTGCCGGTGGTGGACGGGCCGTGAACTCGCCGTTCGCCTACGCGCCCCGGCCGACGCCACTGGGACGCGCGAGCGCCGGTGCGGCCGCCCTCCACCTCTGGTCGTTCGCGGCGGTGGCGTTCGTGGTGAGCAACCCGATCGTGCTCGCGGGCTGCGCCGCCGCGGTCGCGATCGCCGGGCTGGCGGCGGGCGCGCGGCGGGCGCTCGCGGTGGCGGTTCGCTGGGGCGTCGCGCTGGGTGTCGTGATCGTCACCGTCAACGTGATCGCCTCGCAGCGCGGCGACACGATCCTCGTCCGTGGCCCGGACCTGCCCGTCCTGGGCACCCTGGACATCAGCGCCGAGGCGCTCGCGGAGGGCGGCGTGCTGGCACTGCGAATCGCGATCGTCTTCGCGGCGTTCGCCGTCCACACCGCGTGCGTCGACCCGGATCGCCTGCTGCGGCTCGCGCGGCCGGTGGCCCGGCGCTCGGCCCTGACGGCGACCCTGATCACGCGGCTGGCTCCGCTGGCCGCGGCCGACCACGCCCGCGTGCGCGAGGCGGTCGCGCTGCGCGGCCCCGGGGCGGCGCCGGTTGGCCGCGCGGCCCTGGTGAGCCGCCTCGTCGCCGGCTCCCTCGACCGGGCCGTCGACGTCGCCGCGACGCTCGAGCTGCGGGGCTACGCGGGCGATGCGCCCGGTCGCGCCGCGCGCACGCCGCGCGCTCCCGGCGACCTCGCATTTGCCCTGTCCGGACTGATCGCGCTCGCGCTCGTGATCGGCGGGCGGATCGCGGGGATCGCGAGCTACGAGTCGTACCCGCTGATCACGATCGACACCGGGCCCGCCACCTTCGCCCTGGCGGTGGCGCTGCCGCTGGCGGCCCTGACGCCGCTGGCGCTCGCCCGCCTGCGCGAGCGCCGGATTCCCGCGATCCGCTACGCCCATGCCTGAGCCCGTCGTCGAGCTGAGCGGCCTCTCGTACCGCTACCCCGGCGCCGCGGGCCCGGCGCTGCGCGAGGTCGACCTCGGAATCGAGGCGGGGGAGATGGTCCTCGTCTCGGGTCGCTCGGGCTCCGGCAAGTCCACCCTGCTGCGCCTGGCGTGCGGGCTGATCCCGCACTTCCACGGCGGCGACGTGGCGGGCGACGCCCGGATCTGCGGGCTCGACCTGCGCGAGCACGGGCCGGCCGACCTGGGGGCGCTGGTGGGCATGGTCGCCCAGGAGCCCGAGACCCAGATCGTCTCGGCGACCGTGCGCGGCGAGCTCGAGCTGCCGCTCGAGATCCGGGGCGAGGCCCCGGCGTCGCGCGCGCGAGCCGTCGAGGAGGTCGCGCTGGCGCTGGGGATCGAACGGCTGCTCGACCGGCCGACCGCGTCGCTCTCCGGGGGCGAGTCACAGCGCGTGGCGCTCGCCGCCGCGCTCGTCGGCAGGCCGCGGCTGATCGTCCTCGACGAGCCGACCTCGCAGCTCGACCCGGTGGCCGGCGACGAGCTGATCTCGCTCCTTCGCCGGCTGAACGAGGAGTGGGGCGCGACCGTGCTGATCGCCGAGCACCGCCTCGAGCGCTGCCTGACAGCCGCCGACCGGGTGATCGCCTTCGCGGAGGGCAGGCTTCGCTTCGACGGCGCACCGGGCGCGTTCCTCGACTCCACCGTCGCCTTCGACCCGGCCCTGGCGACACCCGCCGCAACGTTGTTCCACGGGCTTGGGATCCGGCCCCTGCCCGTTGGCGTCAAGGCCGCGCGCCGCACGCTGGCCGAGCGCGGCATCGCGCCCGCACAACACCGAACGTCCCGCGTTGACGGCCATAGGGGGTCTTCCGGGACGTTCGACCCGGTGGGGGCCCCGGCGCTGGAAGCGCGACGGCTCTGGGTCGAGCTCGACGCGGGCGCGGGGCCCGTGCGCGTCCTGCGCGGTGTGACGCTCGAGGTCGCGCGCGGCGAGCGCGTGGTGCTGATGGGCCGCAACGGCGCCGGGAAGACGACCCTGCTGCGCGCCGCGGCCGGCGTGCTCGAGCCGGCCGCAGGTTCGGTGAATACTCCGGGCGGTATCGCGCTGGCGCCCCAGCGACCGTCCGAGATGATCGTGCGCGACCGCGTCGGCGACGAGCTGCCGGGCGCCGACGGTGATGCCGCGCTCGACCTGGTCGGCCTCACGGGCGCCCGCGAGAGCGATCCGCGCGACCTCTCGGGCGGCGAGCGCCAGCGACTCACCTTGGCGCTGGCGATCGCCGGGCGCATGGGCGGGGCACTACCCGGCCTCGTCTGCCTTGACGAGCCCACGCGCGGAATGGACGCCGCGCGCAAGCAGGCGCTGCGCGAGTGGCTCGAGGCGACCTCCGAGGCCGGGGCCGCGGTGATGGTCGCGACGCACGACATCGAGTTCGCCGCCCGGCTCGCCCGGCGCGTCGTCCTGCTCGGCGAGGGCGAGGTCCTGGCCGACGGGCCTCCGGAGGAGGTACTTGCCGGTGGCTGGTACTTCGCGACCGAGGTCGCGCGGGTGCTCGACGGCCTGGCCGTGACCCCGGAGCAGGGGATCGAGTCGATGCGCGCGGAGGCGGCGGCCAGGCGAAGCGGACCGGGGAGCGGCGAGTGAGCTGGCAAGTTGCATCGTTCGCCGGGCTCGCGATCGTGCTGGTGGTGGGGTTCGCCTGGTACGAGCGGACCCGGCCGAGCGCCCGCGTCGTCGCGCTTGTGGCGGCGCTGGCGGCGCTTGCGGTCGCCGGGCGGCTCGTCTTGGCGCCGATCCCGAACGTCGTCGGCACCACCGACGTCGCGCTGCTCACGGGCTATGCGCTGGGCGGCGCACCCGGGTTCGCGGTCGGCGCCCTCGCGGCTCCGATCTCGAACATCTGGCTCGGCCAGGGCCCGTGGACGATCTGGCAGATGGCCGGCTGGGGCCTGGCGGGCCTCGCCGGCGCCGGTCTTGCGGTTGCCTTCGGCAGGCACCTCGGGCGGCTCGCCCTGGCGTGCGCGTGCGCGGCGATGGCGCTCGTCTATGGAGCGCTGCTCGACCTGTCGGTGATGGTCACGTACGGGGGCGAGCAGTCGCTCGACCGCTACCTCGCGCTCTCGGCACGCGGCGTCCCGTTCAACGTGGCGCACGCGCTCGGGAATTTCGCGATCGCATTCGCGGCCGGCCCGGCGCTTGTGGCGATGATCGAGCGTTACCGCACCCGGCTCGAGTTCCGCTGGCACCCGGCGGGAGCGCTGCCGGCGGCGCTCGCCGCGCTGGCGCTGGCCGCGGCGGCGATGCCGCATGAGGAGGCGGGCGCCTCGCCCGGGTCGGCGCGATCCTGGCTCGAGCACGCGCGCGAGGGCTCGGGCGGCTACGCCGCCACCCCGGGCTCGCGCGCGAACCCGCAGATGACCGGTTGGGCGATGCTGGGCCTCGAGGCCGCCGGGCGGAACCCGCTCGACGTCGGCCCGCGCGGGGGGACGCCGGTGGACTACCTGAAGGACCAGGCGAGGCGGATCCGCTCCGCCAACGAGCTCGAGCTGGCGATCCTCGCGTTCGAGGGAGCGGGCCTCGACGCGAGCCGGTTCGCCGGTCGCAACCTGGTCGCCGAGCTGCGCGACGAGCAGTTGGCCGACGGCTCGTGGCAGGGTCAGGTGAACCTGACCGCCTACGGGGTGCTGGCGCTGCGGGCCGCGGGCAGCTCGGGTGGCATCTCACGCGCGGCGACCTGGCTGCGGAGCGCCCAGCGGGCCGACGGCGGCTGGGGATTCGGCCCCTCGCAGCCCTCGGACCCGGACTCGACGGGGGCGGCGATGCAGGGCCTGGCGGGGGCGGGCGGCGGCGGGCTCGACGGCGGCATCGCCTACCTGCGCCGGACGCAGCGGCGGGAGGGGGGCTGGGGCCTGAACGAGACCGGCGTCACCAATTCGCAGTCGACGGCGTGGGCGATCCAGGGGCTCGTGGCCGCCGGGGTGGACCCGGCGCAGGTGAAGACGCACGGCCGCTCGGGGCTCGACTACCTGGCAGCGCGCCAGCGCGGGGACGGCTCGTACGCATACAACGCCGCGAGCGCCCAGACGCCGGTGTGGGTGACCTCGCAGGCGCTGCTCGCCGTCAGCCGCGAGGCCCTGCCGGTGGAGCCCGTGGGGCGGGACGTGGGTGGCGCGCCGGCGCCGGCGCCCGACGTCGAGCCCGGGGCGGAGCCGCCGGCGTCGACGGCGCCTGAGTCCTCGCACGGTGGTGGCTCGAAGGGGGGCCGCTCCGATCAGGGTGATCGTGGCGCGCAGCGCCCGGAAAAGGGCAACGAGGGGGAGAGATCTCGTGGTTCGGCGCGCGACGAGGCCCCGGCGGCAGCCGACGTGCTGGCCGAGCGGGCCGCAACCGATGCGCCCCCCGAGGAAGCCGCCGGCGACTCGACCGGCGCGATCGTCGCCGCCGGCCTGGGCGGCCTCGCGCTCGCGCTCGGGGGCGGGTGGCTTTGGTATCGCCGGCGGCTGCCCTGACCTGCCTTGGCGTTGCGCCGCTAGTTTGTGCCCGTGGACGTTGACGAGGCGATTCGCGGGCGGCGGACGCACAAGGCGTACAGGCCGGAGCCGGTGCCGCGCTCGGTGCTCGACGAGCTGTTCGAGCTGGCGCGCTGGGCGCCGAACCACAACCTCACGATCCCCTGGCGCTTCCGCGTGCTCGGGCCGGAGGCGCTCGAGCGGCTGAAGGCCGCCGCCGGGCCCGAGGCCGCGACCAAGCTCGACCGCGCACCGACGCTGGTGGTCTGCTCGTGCGCGCTAACCGACGACGAGGTGCAGAACGAGGAGGATCTCCACGCCGCCGGCATCGCCGCCTACATCGTGCTGATCGGGGCCCACGCACGCGGGCTGGCCGGGTACTGGCGCACGCCGGCGGTCCTGCGCGAGCGGGCGGGACTGGACGCGGTGGGCGTGCCCGAGGACGAGCGATTCGTCGGCCTGATCCACCTCGGCTACGCCGCCGGCTCAAAGACGCCGCCCGACCGGCCGCCGCCCGACGCGGTCGTCACGTATCTCGAATGAGCGCCTTTAGGCGCGAAACCATGCTTGCCCGCCTGGTAGGGCACGGTGTTTGCTGATGCTTTCGCGCGCAGACGCCCTCAAGGCGCTCACCGGCGAGGAGTACGACGTGGTGGTCGTCGGCGGGGGTGTCACCGGCGCGGGCGTCGCGCTCGACGCGGCCTCGCGGGGCTACACGGTCGCGATCGTCGAGCGCTCGGACTGGGCGGCGGGCACCTCCAGCCGCTCGTCGAAGATGGTCCACGGCGGCCTTCGCTATCTCGAGAACTTCGATCTCGGCCTGGTCCGAGAGGCGCTGCTCGAGCGGCAGCTGATGGTCGAGCTGGCGCCGCACCTGGTCTATCCGACCCCGTTCCTCGTCCCCAGCCTCGGTGACGACCCCAAGAACCGGCTGCTTGGGATCGGGCTCAACATGTACGACGTGATGGCGACCACGCGGGTCGGCTCCGGCCGTCGCGAGCGCCGCCGGGGGACCGCGTTGCGGGGCGAGGGCTCCGAGACCGCGCCGCCGCCCGAGCAGTGGTCGCCCGACCGCCACCGCACGATTCCGGGCGACGAGGCGATCGACCTGATCCCGGCACTCGCCCCGCGCGAGCCGCGGGAGGCCTACCTGTTCTACGACTGCCAGACCGATGATGCGCGGCTCGTCCTCACCATCCTCGGCGAGGCCGAGCGCTTCGGCGCCGTGCCGCTCAACGGGGTCGAGGTCGTCGACCTCGCCGAGGACGGCGGCAGGGCGGTCGGCGTCGTCTGCGTCGAGGCCGAGTCGGGCGAGCGCTTCGAGATTCGCGCCGCGAACGTCGTCAACGCCACCGGGGTCTGGGCGGATCGGATCCGGCCCGACGAGATCCACGACGAGGAGGAGATCCCGCGCATCTCGCCCAGCCGCGGCACCCACGTCACGGTCTCCTTCGACGACCTGGACATCGGTCGCGCCGCGTGCGTGGTGCCCGCTGGCGAGGATCGCCGGATCTTCGCGTTGCCCTGGTACGGGCGCACGCTCATCGGCACCACGGATCGCGACTACGACGGGGACATCGACCACGTCGAGCCCTCCGGGGACGACATCGACTACCTGCTCAAGGCCGCCAACGACTTCTTCGGCACGGCGCTCGACCGCTCGAGCATCACCGGCGCCTACGCGGGCGTGCGCCCGCTGATCTCGACCGGCGACCCGCACAAGTCGGTTGATATCTCGCGCAAGGCCGAGCTGTTCGAGACCTCGTCCGGGCTGATCACGATCACCGGCGGCAAGCTCACCACCTGGCGGCGCATGGCCAAGCACGTGGTGGACCGCCTGGTCGAGCGCGAGGGTCGCGAGGCGCCCTGCCGGACCGGCGACCTGCCGCTCGGGATGCCGGCCGACGAGGCCGACCTCGACCCGCCCGAGGGCCTCGACGGAGCGCTCCCCGACGGCTACCGCGAGCTGCTCGGCTTCCGCTACGGCCACGCGGGACGGAACGTCCTGCGCGTCGCGGGCGAGCGGCCGGATCTGGCGGCGCCCATCGCCGACGGGATGCCCGACATGCTCGCCGAAGCCGTGATCGCCGCCCGGCTCGAGCAGGCGCGCTCGGTCGCCGACGTGCTGCTGCGCCGCACCCGGCTCGGCCTGCTGGCCGCGCCGCAGCTACGGACGGTCGCCGACGTGACGCCCGTGGCCGCGGCGCTGGGAGGCGAGCTGGGCTGGGACGAGGCGCGGGTCGCCGCTGAAGCGGAGCGCTGGGTCGCCGACGCCGCGGCGGAGGGCATCGACCCGGCGGCCGCTGCGACGTGATCGACGGCGACCGCCCGCTGATCTAACCTAGATCACATGAGGCTTTTCATCGATACCGGATCCGTCGCCGAGGTCGAGGAGATCGCCCGCTGGGGCGTCCTCGCCGGCGCCACCACCAACCCCTCGCTGCTCGCGAAGGAGGACGGTGACCCGGGCGACATCGTCAGGCGCATCTGCGACCTGGTGGGCGGCCCGACCTCCGCCGAGGTCGTCTCCGAGGACCCTGCAGGAATGATCGCCGAGGGCCGAGCGCTCGCCGAGCTGCACGAGCACGTCGTCGTCAAGATCCCGTTCTGCAAGGAGGGGCTCGAGGCAACGCATGCGCTCACCACCGACGGGATCCCGGTCAACATGACCCTCGTCTTCTCGCCGAACCAGGCGCTGCTCGCGGCCGGAGCGGGCGCGACCTACGTCTCGTGCTTCATGGGCCGGCTCGACGACATCTCGGTCGACTCGGGCGGCGTTGTCGCCGAGATCGTGGAGTGCTTCCGCGCCGGCGGCGTCACCTCGCAGATCATCGCGGCGTCGATCCGCCACCCCGAGCACGTGATCACGTCCGCCCAGCTCGGCTGCGAGATCGCGACCGTGCCCGCCAAGGTCCTGCGCCAGATGCTCGACCACCCGCTCACCACCGCCGGCGCCGCGAAGTTCAAGGCCGATTGGGAGACCCGCCCGGAGTTCGGGGAGTGGCTCCAGGGCCTGGTCGCGGCGCGGGAAGCCGCCGTTCACTCGAAGTAGCGCGTAGCGACCGGATATAACTCGCGCTCGCATGAGCGCATCAGAGCTCTCCGAACTGCACATCGCCGACCTGCACGCGCGGGCGGCCGAGGCCGGCATCAGCGGCTACCGGCTGCTGCGCCGCGAGGAGCTGATCGAGCGCCTCGAGGCTGGTGGCGAGCCCGAGGCTGGTGGCGAGCCCGAGGCTGGTGGCGAGCCCGAGGCGCGACCCCGCCGTCGCCGCGGGCGCCGCGGCGGCCGCGGGCGCGGAGGACGCGAGCGCGAGCGGCTCCCCGCCGAGGAGACGGCTGCCCGGCCCGCGCGGCGCGAGCGGCCGGCGCGCGAGCGCGATGAGGAGGAGGAGAGCGACGAGCCGGACGTCACCGAGCAGGTCGTCGGGATCCTCGAGCTCACCCGGCAACGCCATGGCTTCCTGCGCCTCGGCGGCCTGACCACCCGCGACGACGACGTCTATGTCTCGGCCTCACAGGTGCGGCGCTGCGACCTGCGGCCCGGCGACGAGGTCTCCGGACCCGCGCGCGAGCCGCGCCGCGGCGAGCGCCACCGGGCGCTGGTGCACGTGGACCAGGTGAACGGCGCCGACCCGCAGGAGGAGGGCCGTACCGACTTCGACTCGCTGACGCCCGAGCCGCCGACGCGCCGGATCGGGCTGGGTCCCGACGCCGGGCTGCTCGCCCGGGCGATGGACCTGCTGGTGCCGCTCGCCTACGGCCAGCGGGTCCTGATCCGTGCCACGCCGGGCTCCGGTCGCACGACCCTGCTCCGCGAGCTGGGCCAGGCGATCGTGGCGCAGGGCGAGGCGAAGCTGATCGTGCTCTTGATCGACGAGCGTCCGGAGGAGGTGCCGGCATGGCAGCGCGCGCTGCCCGAGGCGGAACCGGCGCTGGCGCCCGCCGACCTCGCCCCCGCCGAGCAGGTGCGGATCGCCGAGCTCGCGCTCGAGCGCGCGCGCCGGGCGGCCGAGGCGGGACTGGACGCCGTCCTGATCTGCGACTCGCTCTCGCGCCTCGCGGTCGCCGCGGAAGGGGTGGACGAGGTCAAGCGCCTGTTCGGCTCCGGGCGCGAGCTGGCCGAGGAGGGCGCGGGCTCGCTGACCGTGATCGCCACCGTCCTCGACGAGGGCGACGACGAGGGCTCGGCCGACCGCGCCGTTACCACCACGGAGACCGCGCTCGTCACGCTCGACCCCTCGCTGGCCGGCGAGGGAATCGTCCCGGCCTTCAAGTTCGGCGAGTGCCGGGTGGTCGGCGAGGACGCGCTGCGGTCCGCGACCGAGATGGACGAGATCCGGCGCCTGCGCAACGAGCTGGCCGAGTTGACGCCTCCCGAGGCCGCGGCCCGGATCCGCGAGCGGCTCTCCTAGCGCCGGTAGGCCAGGGTTGCCCAGCTGGGCTCGCGGCTGAGCTCGATCGGCTCGGCGTCGCGCTCGGGCTGGACGTAGCCGAAGGTGTGGGTGGTGTCGTCGAAGACGACGTCGAGCTCGCCCTCCTTGACGCGCTGGTCGAGCCAGGCGCCGCGGAACACGAGCCGGCGCAGCCAGTGGACCAGGCTGCGGTTCGCGGGGCCGACCAGCTCGGTCCAATGCTCGTTGATGTGCTCGCCGAGGGTGGAGGAGGGCTCTCTGATCTCGCCGTTCACCGCCAGCTCGAGGAGGTCGTGCAGCTCGTCGCCGGCCAGGCCGTGCTCGACGAAGTCGAGCTTCACCGCGGCCTGCTCGACCCGCTGCGAGAAGTCCTGCTCGTTGAAGGAGAAGCGGAGCTCCCCGTATTCCAGGACGTAGTCCGAACCCGATTCGTAGTTGCCCCGGCGGGTGGCCTTCTCCACTTTCTTCCTTCTTCTCCGATTCCGATGGCGGCCGCTCGACCGCCGTTCAAAGAGCGTTGGCATCTTTTCCGAAATCGGCCCCGTGCGCCAGTCGGTCGTCACGGCTGAACGAGGGTTTGCACCACCGACGTCGAAGGGGGCCGGTTTCGCCCGGCGGGGCGCCGCCGAGGACGCCGGGGTTGTGGGGGGCGTGCGCAACTCCGACAACGAAAGGCCCGGCTGATGCTCCCCAACATCGAGCCGCTCGGCGTAGTGGTCGTCTGCGAGGACGACGCCGCGACGCTGGAGCTGCTCTGCGACCACCTCGCGGCCGACCGGTTCGAGGTCGTGCCGGCGCCCAGCGCCGCCGACGCGCTTCGCCACTGCCAGTACCGCAGCCCCGACCTGCTGCTGCTCGACCTCGTGCTGCCCGACGCGTCGGGCCTTGATGTCCTGCGCGAGATCCGCGCCGCCGAGCGGTCCACCGGGCGCTACGACTCCGGCCTCCCCGTGATCGTCATCAGCGGGCGCGCGAGCGAGGTCGACCGTGTGCGCGGGCTCGAGCAGGGCGCCGACGACTACGTGACGAAGCCGTTTCATTACCCGGAGCTCTCGGCCCGCGTCCGATCGGTCCTCCGCCGCCGGTCGGATCAGCGCCGAGGCTCGATCCGGATCGGCGACCTGGCGATCGACCCGTCCCGGCGCGAGGTGCGGGTCGACGGGCAGCGGGTCGCGCTGGCGAACAAGGAGTACGAGCTGCTGCTCGCGCTCGCGGCCGAGCCGCGCCGCGTGTTCACCAAGTCCGAGCTGCTCCGCGACGTGTGGGACTTCAAGACGATGGGCCGCACCCGCACGCTCGACTCGCACGCGAGCCGCCTGCGGCGCAAGCTCGACGCCGAGGGCGGGCGCTTCGTCGTGAACGTGTGGGGCGTCGGCTATCGGCTGATTCCCTCATGAGCGACGCAAGTCGCGAAAGCATGTTGGCCTCCCTGGTAAGGGCTTGTCCCTCATGAGCGACCCGCTCGCAGCGCTCGCCGGCGTCGCCGGAGTCGCCTGGCCGGTGACCCTGACGATGGCCGCGGTCGTGGTCCGCGACCGCGTTCGCGAAGGGCGGCGGCGCCGTGTGCTGAACGCCCGGCTCCACGAGTTGCGCCGGCCCCTCCAAGCGCTCGTGCTGGCGACGAAGTCCCGCCGCGTTCGCGGGGCCCGATCCGCTCGAGCTCGCGCTCGCGGCGCTCCGCGACCTGGACCGCGAGGTCAACGGCGGGACGCCGGACCAGCGCCGCCGGCCGATCGAAGCGCGCATGCTCGCGATCGCCGCCGCCGAGCGCTGGCGCGCCCGGGTCGCCGCGGCGGGACGGCGGATCGCGGTGCGCTGGCGCTGCGGCGAGGAGCTGGCCGACGTCGACCCGGTGCGGGTCGCACAGGCGCTCGACAATCTGATCGCGAACGCCCTCGAGCACGGCAGGGGTCAGATCACGATCGAGGGCGCCCGTCGCGCCGGGCGCATCGAGCTCGCGGTGCGCGATACCGGCTCGCGCCGGCACGCCCGTCTGCGCGAGCACCGCGACCCGCGGCGCGGCCACGGGCTGCGCGTCGCGCGCTCGCTCGCCCGCGGCAATGGGGGCAGGCTCCGGGTCCGCGCCGCGCGCCACGCCACCGTCGCGGCGCTCGAGCTGCCGCTCGCCTCGGAGCGGCGCGTAAACGTCCACCAGATGCGGTGAGCCCGCGCGCCCGCGCCGCGCTCTTCGCGTCCGGCGCCCTGGTGTGCGCCGGGCTCTCGGCGGCGCTGGCCGGCAGCGCGACGGCCCGGCGAGCGGGCCTCGGCGACCTGCGCCCCGTCGTCGTGGTGTCGGCGTCGCTCGAGCGCGGCGCGGTCCTCGGGCGCAAGGAGGTTGAACAGGCGCTCGACGAGCGCAGGGTCCCGGCCGACTTCGCGCCGCCCGACGCGCTGACAGTGACCCGAGAGGCGCTTGGACGACGGCTCGCGATCGCGCTGCCACCGGGTTCGTACGTCACCGCAGCCGCGCTCGCCGAGGGTGCCGTGAGGGAGCGCGATCGCAGCGGCGCACCCCGAGGCACCACCCCGGTCGAGATCGCCGTCACCGGAGCCGGAGCGCTGGAGGCCAGCCGGGTCGGCCCGGGTGCCCGAGTGGACGTAGTCGTGAGCGGCGCCTCCGGACCGGGGCCGCAGGCGGGCCGGACCTACGTCGCCGCCGAGTCCGTGCCGCTCCTGTCACTGCGCAAGGCGCCGGCGGAGACCGGCCTCGCGGCCGACCGCTGGATCGCGACCCTGGCACTTCGGCGCGACCAGGCGCTCACCCTAATTCGGGCGGAGGGGACGGCGCGGTCGATCAGGCTGTTGGCCGGGTGAGCGCTCACTCCGCGTCCGACACCGCGAACCACGCCGCCCGCAGATCCACGCGCTCGCCGCGGAACGGCACGCCCTCGGCCTCGAGCAGGCGCCGTTGGCGGGCGCCCACCGCGAGCGACCCGTCGGCGCGAACCACTCGATGCCACGGGAGCGACGGGTCGTCGTCGTGCGCCAGAACCGAGCCCGCCTTGCGCGGCGCCTCCGGGCAGAGGTCGCCGTAGGTCGCCACGAAGCCGGCCGGGATCGCGCGGACACGGCGCAGGATCTCGGCGTCGCGGTCGTCCACGGGTCACTCCGCGAGGGCGCGCTCGAAGGCGGCCCGTGTGTCGTCGCCGCGCACCGCGAACAGGATGCGCTCGAGGCCGCTGCCCGCTTCGAGCCGGCGCCTGACCTCCTCGACCTCGATCGCGGCCGCCTCCTCGAGCGGGAACCCGCCGACACCGGTCCCGAACGCGACGAGGGCGAGCGAGCGGCAGCCCAGCTCGTCGGCGACCCGCAGCGTCGCGGCGGTGGCGGCGCGGATGATCTCGGCCGAGGTCGGGCCGCCCAGGTGCATCGTCGCCGCGTGGATCACCCAGCGGCACGGCAGGCCGCCGGCCCCGGTCGCGACCGCCGCTCCCAGCTCGATCGGCGCCAACGCGTCCGACTCGTCCTGGATCGAGCGCCCGCCCGCGCGAACGATCGCGCCGGCGACACCGCCGCCGTGCGCGAGATCGGTGTTGGCCGCGTTCGCGATCGCGTCCACGTCGAGCTGCGTGATATCGGCCTCGAGCGCCTCGACCGTCGCCATCAGGCCACCCGGTTCGGCGGTTCGTCACCGTCGAGTGCCGCCAGCGCGTTTCGCGCCGCGAGGGTGGCCATCCCGTCGCGCGCGGTTCGCGTCGCCGAGCCGATGTGGGGGAGGAGGACCGCGCGCGGTGCCGCGAGCAGCTCCTCCGGGACCTCGGGCTCGCCCTCGTAGACATCGAGGCCGGCGGCGCCGATCTCGCCGTCGGCGAGGGCGCGCGCGAGCGCCGCCGAGTCGACGAGCGGGCCCCGCGCGGTGTTGACGAGCAGCGCGTGCGAGTGCATCGCGCGAAGCTCGGGCGCGCCGATCAGGTGCCGGGTCTCCTCGCTCGCCGGCGCGTGGAGGCTGACGACGTCGGACCGCTCGAGCAGCTCGCCCAACTCCACCCGGCGGGCTCCGAGCTCGGTCTCGGCATCGGGCTTCGCCGAGCGCGCCACGTAGAGCAGCTCGCCGGCGAGCGGGCGCACCAGCTCGGCGTAGCGCCTTCCGATCCGGCCGAGGCCGACCACGCCGAACGTCGCGCCGGTCAGCTCCAGGCCCAGGTAGGCGGCCGGGTCCCACCCGGTCCAGCGGCCGGCGCGCAGGTCGGCCTCGGCCTCGCTCGCACGCCGGGCGGCGGCGAGGGTCAGCATCAGGGCGAGCTCGGCGGTGGCATTGGTGAGCACACCGGGGGTGTTGGTCACGATCACGCCGCGCTCGCGGCACGCGCCGACATCCACGTTGTCGTAGCCGACGGCGAAGTTCGCGACCACCCGCAGGTCCGGGCCGGCGGCGTCGAGCAGCGCCGCGTCCACCGGCACGCTCGGGTCGGCGACGATCGCGGCGCATCCCGGCGCGAGGTTCCGCAGCTCCTCGGCGGTGGCATCGAGCCCGCCCTCGCGGATCTCGCAGCCGGCCTCCTCCAGCAGGTCGCGGCCGGCGGGGAGGAGCCGGCGGCAGATCAGAACGGCGGGCTCGTCCGACATCGCCCGGGACGCTACCGGCCGCGCACCGGGGGGTTCCCGGCCGCAGCTATCTTCAGACGCCGATGTCGCGCCGCGCCTGGATCCTGTTCGCCGCCGTCTCCGTGATCTGGGGTGTGCCCTACCTGTTCATCAAGATCGCGCTCGACGGCGGGGCCTCGCCGATGCTGGTGGCGTGGGGCCGCGTGGCTCTCGGCGCCGCGCTGCTCCTCCCGGTCGCCTGGAAGCTCGGCTACCTCGACGGGCTGCGGTCGAAGACGAGGCCGCTGGTGGCGTTCGCGATCGCCGAGTGCGGGCTGCCCTGGTGGCTGATCCCGCTCGGCGAGCAGCACGTCTCGTCGTCGCTGGCGGCGATCCTGATCGCGTCGCTGCCGCTGATGACCGCGCTTCTCGCGTTCCGCCTCGACCGTTCGGAGCGGGTCGTCGGCCTGCGCCTGGTCGGGCTCTTCGTCGGGCTGTCAGGGGTGGTGCTGTTGCTCGGCGTCGACGTCGGCGGGCGGGGCAGCGAGATCCTCGGCGCTCTTGCGATCCTCGGCGCGACCCTCTGCTACGCGGTCGGCCTGTTCATCGTCAAGCGCCACTTCTCCGACGTGAACCCGATCGGGGCGGTCGCGGTGGCGCTCGCGATCAGCACCGTGATGCTGGCGCCGGCGGGGATCGGCTCGATCCCGGGCGCCGAGGTCACCGCGGGCGCGATCGCGTCGATCGCGGTCCTCGGCGCCGTCTGCTCGGCGCTCGCACTGATCCTCTTCTTCGGCCTGATCGCCGACGTCGGCGCAACCCGCGCGAGCGTGATCACGTACGTGAACCCGGCGGTGGCAGTGCTCTTGGGCGTCGCATCTGCTCGACGAGAGCCTCGGCCCGGCCGCGGTCGCGGGCATGCTTCTGATCCTCGCCGGATCGTGGCTCTCGACCGGCGGGCCGGATGCCGCCCGGGCTCGCCGTGCTCGCGACCGTGATCCCGCGCCGCCGACGCCGCGAGGCGCCCGCTCGCCTGTTAGATGGGCGATTCCGAGCTCCCCGCGCGCCCGGCTGACGCACGGATACCGTCGCCGGGCGCCCCCCCGGGCACACGCGGATTCGAAATCGACCATCCGCCGGGGAGAGTTAGCCGCGGTCCACCCCTCTTACGGGTGATGGACGCCGCCGAGCGCCACACCCGGGCCCTCGTCGCGCAGCTCCGCGACCGGCTCGCGGCGCGACCGCCGCGCCGACGCCGCGGCCGGGCGACTCGATGGCGACCTCGAGAGCGCGATCGGCGAGCTGGTCGAGCGCGAGGCGGCCCTGCTGAGCGCCGGGCGGCGAGCGGAGTTGGTGGACCTGCTGCTGCGGGAGACGGTTGGCCTCGGGCCGCTCGAGGACCTGCTCGCCGACCCGGCGGTGGAGGAGGTGATGGTGAACGGCCACGAGCACGTCTACGTCGAGCGGGCTGGGCGGATCGAGCCGGCCCCGGTGGCGTTCGGCTCCGAGCGCGACGTGCGCGACACGATCGAGCGGATCCTCGCCCCGACCGGGCGGCGGGTCGACGAGCTCTCGCCGATGGCCGACGCGCGTCTCGCCGACGGGTCGCGCGTCAACGTGGTGGTGCCGCCGCTGGCGATCGACGGGCCCGACGATCTCGATCCGGCGGTTCGGCGCCGAGCGGCCCGGGCCCGTCGGAGCTCGTGGCCTCGGGGTCCGTGACGGGCGCCGCATCCGGGCTGCTCGAGCGAGCGGTGCGCGAGCGCCGCACGATCCTGGTCACGCGGCGGCACGGGATCGGGCAAGACGACGCTCCTGAACGCGATCTCGGCCTGGATCGATCCGAGCGAGCGGGTGATCACGATCGAGGACGCGGCCGAGCTCCGCCTGCGCCAACCGCACGTGGTGCGGCTCGAGAGCAGGCCGCCGTCGATCGAGGGCAGGGGGGAGGTGACGATCCGAGACCTGCTGCGCAACGCGCTTCGCATGCGCCCCGACCGCATCGTGATCGGCGAAGTCGGGGCGCCGAGGCGCTCGATCTGCTGACCGCACTCAACACCGGCCACGAGGGCGCGCTCTCGACGCTGCATGCGAACTCGCCCGAGGACGCGCTGCGCCGGCTCGAGACCCTGGCGCTGATGGCGGACGTCGGCCTCCCACACGACGCGATCCGCGCCCAGGTCGCGCGCGGCGTCGACCTGATCGCCCATCTACGGCGCGACCCGGACGGCGCCAGGCGGCTGGTCGAGATCGCCGAGGTGACCCCGGCGGCAGGCGCGGTGGGGGTGCGCGAGCTGTGGAAGGCCTGAGTCCGGCCGTCGTGGCGGCGGCGCTGGCGGGAGGCCTTGCGGCGGTGGCGGCGCGGGACGCGCTGCGCGCGGCACCCGCCGTCGCCCGCTGGCTCGCGGCCGCCGTCGAGCCCGTGCGCCGCGCCGGCTCCGAGGGTTACGCGCCGAGCGCCGCCGAGCGCCGGCGGCTCGGCTTCCTTGCGGCCGCAGCGCTGCTGTTCGCGGGCACCTGGATGCTGGGGCCGGCGCCCGCGGCGCCGCTCGCGGCGGCGGGACCGGCGGCGGCGAGCTGGGCGCTCGCCTCCCGGGCCACGCGCTACCGGCGGGCGGTCGAGTCGGCGCTGCCGCGGATCGCCACGGCGATCGCCGACGCCCTCGCCGCGGGGCGCTCGGCCCGGGCGGCGCTCGACGGGGCGGCGTCGTCGCTCGAGGGCCCGGCGGCGGTGGAGATGCTGCGGGTGCGCGCCGACCTGGACCTCGGGTGCGCCCCTCGAGCGCGCCCTCGACGGGCCTGCGCGACCGGATCCGGTCGCCGCGGGTCGATTCGTTCTGCGCGGTGCTCCTCTCGCAGCGCTTCGCGGGCGGCGACCTGGTCTCGCTGCTGCGCCGCTACGCCGCCGCGGCGGCGAGCCGCGAGCGGGCGCAGGCCGACGCGCGCACGGCGACCGCGCAGGCGCGCTTCACCGGACTGCTGGTCGCGGCGATGCCCGCCGGCGCCGCGCTCCTCGCCGAGCTGCTCGCGCCGGGCTTCGTCTCGGGCCTGCTCGCGAAACGGCGCCTCGCTCGCCCTGCTCGCGGCGGCGGGGGCGCTCCAGCTCGCGGGGTTCGCGGCGATCCGCAGGCTGAGCCGGGTCGGTCCGGCGTGAGCCCGGTGCTCGCCGGTTTCGCCGGGCATCCTGCTCTTCGCGTCCGCCTGGGAGCTCGCCGGGCTTCGCAGCCCCGCGGCGGGTCGCGGAGCGTGGGCGGAGACGATCGCGCGCTCCGCGCGCGGCGCTGCTGCCCAAGGCGCTCGGGCATGGTCGCGGGCGGGGTCGCGTTCCGTGGCGATCGCGCCGGTCGCGCCCGGGCGCCTCGCGCCGCTCCTGGCGCTGGGCCTGCTGGCCGCGGGCGCGCTCGCGCCCGACGCGTACGCGGAGCGCGCGGCGCGCCGCCGCCGCGCCCGGCTGGTCGACGCCCTGCCGGACGCGCTCGACCTGCTCGCGGTGGGTGCCGCGGCGGGTCGCGGACCTGCGGCGCTGTTCCGGGAGATCGCGACGAGCACCCAGGGTCCGCTCGCCGCCGAGCTCGGGATCGCGGTCGCCGAGATCGACACCGGCGCGCCGCTCGACGCGGCGCTCCGGCGCCTGCGCGATCGAACCGGCGCACCGGAGCTGGGCTCGCTCGGCGCCGCGCTCGAGCGCTCGCAGCGCTACGGCTCGCCGCTCGCCGACCAGCTCCACGCCCAGGCCGCAGTCGCTGCGCCGCGAGGAGCGCCGGCGCGTCGAGGAGCAGCGCCGCCCGCGCGGCGCCGAAGATCCAGCTCGTCGTCGCCCTCGTCCTCGTCCCCTCGGCGCTGCTCACGATCGTCGCCGCGCTGGTCGCCCACTCGGATGCGCTGTTCGGCGCGCTGTAGTGGCGTTCGGTGCGTGGCCGAGCGGGCTGCGTCGGGGGGTGGTGATTGGCGCTGCGTCGTGGGTACTTGCTGAGTGGGTGCGGCACGGGGTGGTGCTTAACCGCGACCGCGTTGTGGCGTCATCGCTGGTGTCGTGGTTGAGCACCACATAGGTGCCCAACCGCGACTTCGCGGGCCGGCCCTCCGTGGCGCCGCGGTTAAGCACCCCGCTCTCGGCCACCGGGAACTCCCTTCCCCTCATTGCCCGAAGAAGTCGCTCGTGCCCCTGACTACTCAGTGGCTTCCTCGAGCACCCGCCGCGCGACGACGGCGGCGCCCTCGCAGAACCCGTCCAGCTCCTGCGCGGTCTTCAGGTGGCCCTTCTGGTTCACGACCATCGCACCGGCCGAGAGCTCGAACGCGATGCCCTCGTGCGCCTCCTCGCCCAGCCAGACGATGAAAGTGGGGCTGAAGACCTGGCGGGCGCGGTTCATCTCGTCGCCCTTGCCGGTGAAGATCTCGAACTTCTTGTCGGCCAGCTCGCTCTCGATCTCGACGCGCTGGCGGCTGCGGAACACGTCCTCGGCGGAGTCGAGGAAGCGGAAGCCGAAGCGACGCTGCAGGGCGAGCTCGCTCAGGAACGGCGCGGTCTCGGGAAGCTGGGTGACCGCGATGGTGAAGTGGTAGTAGGTGGTCTGGCGGTTGCCCTTGGAGTCGGTGCTCTGCTCCTCGTATGTGTAGAGCGCGAGCGAGCCGACGACGCCGCCGGGGAGCGTCCCGTTGAACAGCTCCTCCGTGTAGCGGCGATCGCCCTTCTGAAGCAGGGGCGTCACCGGCGGCAGGCTCGACTTGACCGGAGATCCGGGTCAGCCCGCGCGCCTCCGCGTAGGCGTTGAAGAAGTCGCTCGCGGCGCGGTTCGAGGCGAGCAGCCAGACGACGATGAAGGCGATCAGCAGCACGACGGCCGCCCCGATTCCGCCGAAGGCGAAGCCGGCCGACGTGCCGACGGCGATCAGGACGATGATCGCGAGCGTCCACGTGAGGCCGAGCACCCACACGTTGCGGAGCAGCGAGCCCAGGTGCTTGCCGCGGGTGTCCTTGGCGTCGTCGGGGACCTCGGACGGCGGCGGAGGAGGAGTCTGCAGGCCGCCCTCGGGGACCCCGCCCGCGGCCAGCTCCTCGGCGCCCGGAGGCGGGGTCGAGGTGCTTCCCGGGTCGCTCATCGCGGCCGGGAGCCTACCGATTCCTGCAACCGCCCTTGCAAACCGGGCGTCCTTCGCAGGCCGCTCGGCATCTCCTTCGAGTGGTTCGAAACTCCCATGATCAAGCCATAAACGCGGTCAACCGGGTCCGGGTAGCAGTTCCGTCCGACGGACCGAGTCCAATGCCGCCGGAAGAATGGTGTTGCGAAGTGGGGCGTCGTGGGTTACGGTGGCGCCCAAGTTGACCAGAGGGCCGGGGTGGCGAGGTTCCTCCCACCTCACCTCCCCGGCCCGAAGTCTTGTCAGCTCGAAACCTTCACAGGCACACCATTCGAGGAGAGAGGACCGGAACCTTGGCGTTCCGCGGCCAGCACGAGCACAGCCTCGACGCGAAGGACCGGCTGACGATCCCGTCCCGGCTTCGCGCGCAGCTCGCCGACGGGGCCGTCCTCATCGCCGGGCTCGACCCCTGCGTCGAGATCTGGCCGCGCGAGGCGTTCGCGGCTTTCTCGGCGCAGGCCCTCGCCGGCCTCAACCCGCTGTCGGCCGAACGCGCGCCTGCTGCGGCGTCGCTTCACCTCGATGGCCGAGGACGAGACGCTCGACTCCGCCGGGCGCCTGCGGGTCGCGAAGCACCTGCTCGAGCACGGCGAGCTCGAGGGCCGCTGCGTCGTCGTTGGCGTCGACGACCACCTCGAGGTCTGGAGTCCGGAGCGCTGGGACGACCAGGTCGAGAGGATGGAGAAGGAGGCGAGCGCGGTCGCCGAAGTGCTCGCCGGGTGGCCCGCCGAGGGATGAGGCGCGAGCGATGGCCACACTGACCTACATGCCCACGGAGCACGTCCCAGTCCTCGCGCCCGAGCTGATCGCCGTCTGCGACCCGCAGCCCGGCGAGCTGGCGGTGGACTGCACCTTCGGGGGCGGCGGACACGCGCGGCTCGTCGCGGAGCGGCTCGGGCCGACCGGCACGCTGATCTGCATCGACCGCGACCCGACCGCGCCGAGCGGTACGCCGAGATCGCCGACGAGCTCGATTGCCCGTCGCGCTTCGTGCGCGGCGACTTCGCCGACGTTCTGGCCGAGCTTCCATCCGAGGGCGTGCGCGCCGACCTCGTCTACATGGACCTCGGCATCTCCTCGATGCAGCTCGACGCCTGGGAGCGCGGCTTCTCGTACGCCTACGACGCGCCGCTCGACATGCGGATGGACCCGGACTCGCCGCTGTCGGCGCGGGGGCTCGTGAACGAATGGCCGGAGAACCGCATCGCTCAGGTCCTGCGCGACTATGGCGAGGAGCGGCACGCCCGTGCGATCGCGCGGGAGATCGTCGCGCGACGCCCGTTCGAGCGCACGGCCGAGCTTGTGGAGGCGATCCGCGACGCGGTCCCGCCCGCCTACCGGTTCGGGCGCGGCCATCCCGCCAAGCGCAGCTTCCAGGCACTGCGGATCGCCGTCAACGGCGAGCTCGACTCGCTCGACCGGGCGCTGCCGGCCGCCTGGGACCTGCTGGCTGACGGCGGCCGCCTTGCCGCGGTCAGCTTCCACTCGCTCGAGGACCGGCGCGTCAAGCGCTTCCTCGCCGCGCGCGCGCAGGGCTGCGTCTGCCCGCCCGAGCTGCCGGTGTGCGTGTGCGGGCACGAGCCCGAGGCCGAGTTGCTGACGCGGCGCGCTGTGGCTCCGACGGCCGAGGAGATGGAGCGGAACCCGCGCTCGCGGTCGGCCCACCTCCGTGCGGCCACGAAGCTCGCCGCGCAGGAAGGCCAAGGCTCCGCGCCGAACTGAACATCGCCATGCCAGCCACCGCGACAGCACGCAAGACCGCGAACCGCGCCGCCAGGCCTCGCCGGGCACCCCGTGCCGCCGCGGTGCGCGCCACGCGCCCGGCTCCCCGGCCCGCGCCGCGCGTGGCCCCGCGCCTGGTTCCCGTGGCGGTCGGCCGCACGGCGGTCGCCGTCGGCGGCATCGCCGACTCCGGCGCCGTCCTGCGCCTGACGCGGAGCCGCCTCTGGATCGGGCTCCTGGGGACGCTCCTCGTCGGGATCGTGGCGCTGAACGTGGTCACGCTCAGCTTCAACGCGCGCTCGAGCAAGACCGCCGCGCTGGCGGATCAGTTGCGCAGCGAGAACTCGGCCCTGGGGACGCAGATCTCGGATGGCCTTTCGAACGAGCGGCTGCAGACCGCGGCGGCGCGGCTCGGGCTGGTCGTCCCCGAGCCGGGCACGATCCTCTACCTTGCGCCCAGCCCCGGTGACGCGGCGGCCGCCGCCCAGCGCCTGCGCAAGGGCCAGATCACGCTCGGCAGTAGCTACGTCGCGCCGGTCGTTCCGGTCGTCGCGCCGCTGACCGAGGATCAGATCGCCGCCACCACCGAACCGGCGACGGAGACCGTTGCTCCCACCGAGGCGGCGGTCACCGAGCCCGATCCCGCCACCGCGACTACGGCAGACACCACCACCACGACAGCTCCAGCCGCCGGCGGCATCACGGTCCCGTGAACCTGATCGACCGCCGCCTGGGACTGCTGTTCGCCGGCTTCGTCGTGCTGCTCGCGTTCGCGCTGGTGCGCGCCGCGTGGCTCCAGGCCGTCCAGGGCTCCGGCCTTCGCGCCGACGCGCGGAGCCAGCAGACCGAGACGCGTCGTCGTTCCCGGCGTCCGCGGCACCATCTTCGATCGCAACGGCAACAAGCTCGCCGTGTCCGAGGACGCGGCGAGCGTGTTCGCGACGCCGTACCAGGTCAAGGACCCGCCGGCCGCGGCCGCCAAGCTCGCGAAGGTCCTCGGCGTGGACGAGCAGGAGCTGCTCGAAAAGCTAGCCGCCGACACCGGCTTCGAGTACCTCGCGCGCAAGGTCGACCTGCCCACCGCGGAGGAGGTCACCGAGCTCGACCTCGCCGGGATCGGCCGCCTGCCGGACAGCCGCCGGATCTACCCGGAGGGCGAGCTCGCGTCGCAGGTGATCGGCACGGTCGGCATCGACAACCAGGGCCTGACCGGGCTCGAGGCGTCCCAGGAGGAGGTGCTGCACGGCACCGACGGCGAGCGCGAGGTCACCCACGACGCGCTCGGCGACGAGCTCGAGCGCGACACGATCGACGCCTCGTCGGCCGGCGCCGACCTGAAGCTGACGTTCGACGCGTCGATCCAGGCCACCACCGAGCGCGTGGTCCGCGAGATCGGCGAGACGTACGAGCCCGAGGGCGCGACCGCGATCGTGATGGACCCGCAGACCTCGCAGGTCCTGGCGATGGCGAACTGGCCCAGCGTCGACCCCTACGCGCTCGACGAGGCCAAGACCGAGGACCTCCAGAACATGGCGACGAGCTTCACGTTCGAGCCGGGATCGACCTTCAAGCCGTTCACCGTCGCCGGCGCGCTCGAGGAGGGCCTCGTGACGCCTTCGACACCGTTCAACCTGGCGCCGACGATCACGGTCGCGGACCGAACGATCGAGGAGGCCCACGCCCGGGGTGCCGTCACGCTCACCGTCTCGGACATCCTCGCCCAGTCGTCGAACGTCGGCGCCGTGACGATCGGGCTCGAGCTGAACCGGGAACGAGGCGACGACGCCTTCGACAGCTGGATCCGGAAGTTCGGCTTCGGCGAGCCCACTGGGATCGACTTCCCCGGCGAGGAGCAGGGGATCGTCCTCACGCCCGAGGAGTACTCGGGCTCGAGCATGGGCAACCTGCCGATCGGACAGGGCCTTGCGGTGACCCCGATCCAGATGGCGAGCGCCTACGCCGCGATCGCGAACGGCGGCATCCTCCGCAAGCCGCAGCTCGTGCTCGAGGAGAACGGCGTGCCGGTGCCGCCCGACAGCGGCGAGCGCGTGATCTCGGAGAAGAACGCCTCGCGGCTGCGCGAGATGCTCGAGGGTGTGCTCGAGGCCGGCGGCACGGCGTCGGCCGTGAAGGTCCCCGGCTACGTGCTGGCGGGCAAGACCGGCACCGCGCAGAAGGTCGTCGACGGCACCTACTCCGACACCGAGTACGTCGGGTCGTTCATCGGCTTCGCGCCGGCTGAGGATCCGCGGCTGCTGGTCTCCGTCGTGGTGGACAACCCGCCCTACGGCGTGCACTACGGAGGCACGGTCGCCGCCCCCGCCTTCGGCGAGATCGCCAAGTTCGCGCTGCCCCACCTGGGCGTCGCGCCCGACGCCGATCTGGTCGAGCCGTAGGCCGCCGCCACACGCCCACCTAGAATCGGCCCGATGGAGCTCCGCGAGGTGCTTGCCGGCGTTGACGCCGAGATCGAGGGCGACCCCGGTGTCGAGATCGGGGGCCTCGCCTACGACAGCCGTCACGCCGGACCCGGCGTGCTCTTCTTCTGCGTGCCGGGCGCGCGCGTCGATGGCCACGACTTCGCGCCCGCGGCCGTCGAGGCGGGGTGCCCGGCGCTGGTCGTCGAGCGCCGGCTCGGGCTCGGGTCGACCGAGGCGCTCGTCGCCGACGCGCGCGCCGCGATGGCGCCCGCCGCCGCGACGTTCAACGGCGACCCGACCGCGCGAGCTGCGGGTGGCCGGCATCACCGGCACCAACGGCAAGACGACGACGGCGTTCCTGATCCGGCACCTGCTCGAGGCTGGGCGGCGTGCGCACGGGCCTGCTGGGGACGGTGAAGAGCGTCATCGGCGGGATCGAGGCCGAGGTCGAGCGCACCACGCCCGAGGCGATCGACCTCCAGGCCACCTTCCGGCGCGATGCTGGAGGCTGGCGATCGCGCCTGCTGCGATGGAGGTCTCGTCGCACGCCCTGCGGCTGGGCCGCGCGGACGGGATCCGCTTCGCGGTGGCGGTGTTCACGAACCTGACCCAGGACCACCTGGACTTCCACGCCGACATGGAGGACTACTTCGCGGCGAAGCGGCTCCTGTTCCTGCCCGAGAGGGGCCAGCGCCCCGGCCGCGCCGTCGTCAACCTCGACGACGACTACGGGCGCCGGCTGGCGGACGAGATCGCGCCGGGCTACGGCGACGACCTGGTCACGTTCTCGGCCGCGGGCGACGACGCGGCGACGATCCGGGCCGCGGGGGTCGAGTTCGACGCCTCCGGCTCGCGGTTCGAGCTGTCCGGGGCGCTCGGCGAGTTCGCGGTCGAGATGCCGCTGCCCGGCCACTTCAACGTCGAGAACGCGCTCGCCGCGCTGGCGGCCGCGGTCGCGCTGGGCGCCTCGCCGGCCGCGGCGGTCGGCGGCGCTCGCCGGCGCCGAGCGCGTTCCCGGCCGGCTCGAGCCGATCGCCGAGGGGCAGCCGTTCGCCGTCCTGGTGGACTACGCCCACACGCCGGACTCGCTCGAGAACGTGCTCGGGCCGCGCGCCGGCTGACGAGTGGCCGCGTGATCTGCGTGTTCGGCTGCGGCGGCGACCGCGACCGCGAGAAGCGCCCGCTGATGGGCGCGATCGCCGCGCGGCTGGCCGACGTGCCGGTGGTCACCTCGGACAACCCGCGCTCCGAGGACCCGGAGGCGATCGTGCGCGAGATCCTGGCGGGGATCGAGGGCGACCGGACGGCCTGGTCGTCGAGGTCGACCGGCGGGCCGCGATCCGCGGCCGCGGTCGAGCGCGCCGGCGCCGGGCGACACGGTCGTGATCGCGGGCAAGGGCCACGAGCAGGGCCAGGAGTTCGAGGACCGGCGCAAGCTGCCCTTCGACGACCGCCAGGTCGCGAGCGAGGAGCTGCGCCGGCTCGACGCCGGCCTGGGAGCCGGAGCGTCGTGATCGAGCTGGCGCCCGAGCGGATCGCCGACGCGGGCGGGCTGAGATCGTCCGCGCGAGGGCGCGGGCGGGCGCCCGGCGCGCGCCGAGGTCGACTCGCGCCGGGTCGCGCCCGGCGACCTGTTCTTCGGGCTGCTCGGGCGCGAACGCCGACGGCGGCGAGTTCGCGGCGGCGCGCGCTCGAGCGCGGCGCCTGGGGGGTGGTCGTCGGCGCCGGACCACGCCGGCACGCCTCGCCGAGGGCGACGGCGGCTGGGTCTTCGCCAGCGACGACCCGCTCGCGTCGCTGCAGGCGATCGCTCGCGAGTGGCGCTGGGAGCTCGACTGCCGGGTCGTCGGGATCACGGGCTCGACCGGCAAGACCTCGGTCAAGGACATCGTCCGGAGCGCTCCTGCCGTTCCGGGTCCACGCCAGCCCGGAGAACTTCAACACGGAGATCGGGCTGCCGCTGGCGATCCTCGCGGCGCCGAGCCCGACACCGAGGTCCTGGTCCTCGAGATGGCGATGCGCGGCCTGGGGCAGATCGCCGAGCTCTGCGAGATCGCCGAGCCGGACATCGGCGTGATCACCAACGTCGGCCCGGTCCACCTCGAGCTGCTCGGCACCCTCGAGGCGATCGCCGAGGCCAAGGCCGAGCTGCTCCAGGGCCTCGGCGACGGGGGCCGGGCGATCGTCCCGGTCGACGCCGAGGCGCTCGAGCCGCACCTCGCCGACAGCCTCGAGACGATCACCTTCGGGCCGGGGGGCGACGTCCACGCGCGTCTCGTCGCGCGGTCGCCGGCGCGCTCGACCGAGGCGCGAGATCGCCACGCCGGCCGGCGAGCAGCGTTTCGTCTTCCCGTTCGCCGAGGCCCACAACCTGACCAACGCCCTGGCGGCTGTCGCGGTCGGCATCGCGCTCGAGCGCGACGCCGGAGCAGATGGCACGTCGGGCGCCCGGCATAACCTTCTCGCGCCTGCGCGGCGAGCTGCTCGAGCTGCCGGCGAGGAATCGCGCTCGTGAACGACTGCTACAACGCCAACCCGATCTCGATGCGCGCGGCGCTCGAGAGCCTGGCGGCGATGCCGGCGGAGGGTCGGCGGATCGCCGTCCTCGGCGGCATGGCCGAGCTCGGCCCGGACGCGCCCGAGTACCACCGCGAGGTCGGTGCCCTGGCGCGCGGCCTGGGGATCGGCCCGATCATCGGCGTCGGCGAGCTGGCCCGCGACTACGCGCCGGACGAGTGGGCGGCCGACCCGGAGGCAGCGGTCGCGATCGCCGACGAGCTGCTGGGCCACGGCGACGCGGTGCTCGTCAAGGGCTCGCGCTCGGTCGGGCTGGAGCGCTTCACCGACGGCCTGCTCGCGCAAGCGAGGGCCGGCGGATGCTTGACGCTCGCCCAGATCACGGGCGCGGACCTGATCGACCGCGGCGAGGTCCTGATCGCCGGGATGGCGGCGATGCTGATCACGATCTTCGTCGGCCCGCGGTTCATCGAGTACCTGCGGATCAAGGAGTTCGGCCAGCAGATCCGCGAGGAGGGGCCGCAGGAGCACCACGCGAAGGCGGGCACGCCGACGATGGGCGGCCTGATCGTCTTCCTCGGGATCGCGGTCCCCTACCTGGTCCTGTCGGACCGCGACACGGAGAGCCTGGCGGTCTTCGCCGTCGGCCTGGGCTGCGCCGGCATCGGCTTCGCCGACGACGTCATCAAGATCACGAAGCGCCGCTCGCTCGGCCTCTCCGCCCGCTACAAGCTGCTCGCGCAGATCGCGCTGGCGGTCGGCCTCTGGTACGTCGCGACCGAGGAGATCGGCCTCGAGACCCAGATCCAGTCGCGCGTGTTCGGCGGCGAGCTCGACGTCGGCCCGGTCGCCGTACGTCGTCTTCATCTTCCTGGTGATCGCCGGCGCCTCGAACGCCGTCAACCTCACCGACGGACTCGACGGGCTGGCCGCGGGCTCGTGCGCGATCGTGTTCCTCGCCTTCACCGCGATCACGATCACGAGCGGTCAGGAGAGCCTGGCGATCCTCTCCGCCTGCCTGGTCGGCGCGTCGGTCGGGCTTCCTCTGGTTCAACGCCTTCCCGGCCTCGATCTTCATGGGCGACACCGGCTCGCTGGGGCTGGGGGGCGCGATCGGCGCGCTCGCGGTGATGACGCAGACCGAGCTGCTCCTGATCATCCTCGGCGGGATCTTCGTGATCGAGGCGCTGTCCGGTCGGCGTCCAGGTGATCTTCTTCAAGCTGACCCGCCGCCGCGTCTTCCTGATGGCGCCGATCCACCACCACTTCGAGCTGCTGGCCTGGTCGGAGACGAAGATCATGCTCCGCTTCTGGATCGTCGCCGCCGTCTGCGCCGGCATCGGCTACACGCTGTTCCAGAACTCCCTGGGCTGAGGCCTCCGCGCGCCGGGACTCATCCGCTCTGCATGGGAAGCGCAATAGCCTCCGGCACCCCCGCGGGACCGCAACTGGTTGCTCTTAGCCGCGGATATCGCGGCTTTCAGCAACCACCTCGCTCATTCCCTTCGGACGAGGAGCGGATGGAGGACGCTGCTGCGGGAGTCTCGATCGAGCGTCGAGTTAGTTTCGCCTGAGGCCACTATGTCGACGCTCGGTGCAGCGCCGCCTTGGACGAGGAGCGGTAACCCGGGCTCGAGTTTCCGCGCCCGTACCCCTCTAGCGGGTGCTGCCGTGGAACCTCGCGTTGCGGCTATTCGGCCAGCTCGCGCTCGCGCGCGATGAAGCCCACGACCGACTCCGCGATCCGCTTGCGGCCGAAGAGCCGGGAGAAGAGGCCAGAGGTCGCGCCCTTCAGGTAGAGGCGATGGGTGATCTCGCAGCCCGCGCCCGCGGGCTCGAGCGCGGTGCTCGTGGCCGAAGCGGCAGCCGGGTAGCTTGGCCTCGTCGACGAACAGGCGCTCGGGCTCGACCGCCACGACCGTGAACCGCATCTTGCCGCCACGCTTGAACTTGACCGTGGCGCCCGCGCCCACCGCGAGCTCGCCGTCGAGCTCGCCCGACTCGAGCTGGTCGTTCCACTCCGGCCAGCGCGACGGCGTCGGCCCACAGCGCCCAGACGGCCGCGGGCGCGGCGCTCGACCGCTCGGAATGGCATCGCCTCGAACACGCCGGCAGCGTAGCCCCGCCGCGCAGGGTGCCGCGCGCGCGGGGCGAACCTACATGCGTGGCTTCGCACCACCCACGTCCGCCCCTGCCCGAGGGGCCGTTTCTGGTCGTCGGGCTTGCCCGGTCCGGCCAGGCGGCGGCGCGGCTGCTGGCCGAGCGTGGCGAGGAGGTGATCGGGACCGACGCCGGCACGCCCGAGGGAGCCGAGAGGTTGCGCGAGCTGGGCGTCGAAGTGAACCTGGATGGTGATCGGGAAGAACTGGTCGAGCGTGCGCGCTGCGTGGTCAAGAGCCCCGGCGTTCCTCGCGAGGCGCCGGCCGATCAGGCGCGCGCTCACGCTCGGGGTTCCGGTCATCGGCGAGCTCGAGCTCGCCTGGCGGCTGCTCCCGAACCGCTTCGTCGCGGTGACGGGCACCAACGGCAAGACCACCGTCGCCGAGCTGCTCGGCCACGTCTGGCAGGCAGCCGGCGGGCGCCGGTCGCCGTCGCCGGCAACGTCGGGCACCCCGCTCGCGTCGCTGGTGGACGAGGTCGACGCCGAGGACGACCATCGTCTGCGAGGCGTCGAGCTTCCAGCTCGAGGACGCCATCGACTTCGCGCCCGAGTGCGCGCTGCTCCTGAACGCGACGCCCGACCATCTCGACCGGCACCACACGCTTCGACGAGTACCTCGCCGCCAAGCTCCGCGATCTTCGCCCGCCAGGGCCCCGACGACATCGGCGATCGTCGACCGCTCCGATCCCGTGTCGCCGGGCCTCGAGCTGCCCGGCGACGGGCGCGAGGTCGACGTCGCGCGCGACCGAGCTTCCGTTCGAGCCCTCGGGAGGCTGGCTGATCGGCGCCCACAACCTCGCCAACGCCCGGTTCGCGGCCGCGGCGGCGCCTGGCGCTAGGCCTCGATCCCGAGGCGGTCGAGCGGGGGATCGCCACCTTCCCCGGCGTCCCGCACCGGCTCGAGCGGGTCGCGGAGATCGACGGCGTCGTGTACGTCAACGACTCGAAGGCGACGAACGTTGCCGCCGCCGCGGCGGCGCTGCGCTCGTTCGACGGCGGCGTCCACGCGATCCTGGGCGGATCGCTCAAGGGCGAGGACTTCGCCGGCCTCGCCGAACCGGTCGCCGAGCGCGCGGCGGCCGCCTACCTGATCGGGCCCGCGGCCGGACCCGATCGCCGCGGCCCTGGCTCCGCACGGGCGTGCCGATCGAGCGTTTCGAACGGCCTCGAGCAGGCGGTCGCCGCCGCCTCCGGCGCGGCCGAGCCCGGGCAGACCGTCCTGCTCGCGCCCGCCTGCGCGAGCTTCGACGCCTATCGGGACTACGAGTTCAGGGGCGAGCACTTCCGGCAGCTGGTGCGAGGGCTCGGCACGTGAGCTCGACCCGGAAGAAGCCCGCCTCGAAGCGCAAGCCCGCGCCGAAGCGGAAGCCGCCCGCGAAGCGCAAGAAGGCCTCGCAGCCGATCGAATACTCGCTGCTCCTGACCGCGACGCTCTGCCTGCTGGCGCTCGGCGTGGTGATGGTCTTCAGCGCCAGCTCCACCACCTCGCTCCTCGGCGACTCCGGCGACGGCGCCTACTACCTGAAGCGCACCCTGCTCTACGGCGCGGTCGGGCTGCTGGTGCTCCGCATGCTCTCGGTGCGGCGGCGTGCGCATCATGCGGCCGCTGACCGGCGTGTTCATGGCGATCACGGTGTTCCTGCTGGTCGCCGTGATGATCCCCGGCGTGGGCGTCGAGGTGAACGGCGCCCAGCGCTGGATCGGCGCGGGCCTGTTCCAGGTCCAGCCCTCGGAGCTCGCGAAAGTCGCCCTGATCCTCTACGGCGCCCACCTGCTGGCGACCCGGCCGAAGCTGACCCGGTCGATCGGCGACATGGCGCCGTTCCTGGGCGCCGTCGCGCTGATCTGCCTGCTGGTCGTGATCGAGCCGGACCTCGGCACCGCGATGGTCGCCTGCTTCTCGTCGGCGGCGATGCTGGTGGCCGCGGGGGCGCGGATGCGCGACCTCGATGGTGCTCGGCGGCGCGATCGCGTTCGTGATCGTGCTCGCGATCATGATCGAGCCGTACCGGATGGAGCGCTGACCGGCTTCCTCGATCCGAGCGCCGACCCGTCCGGCTCCGGCTTCCAGGCGAACCAGGCCCGGATCGCGCTCGGCAGCGGCGGCATCTTCGGCGTCGGCCTCGGCGAGAGCCTCCAGAAGGCGTTCTACCTGCCGGAGGCCCACACGGACATGATCGCCGCGGTGATCGGCGAGGAGCTCGGGCTGATGGGGATCGCGATGGTCGTCGGCCTGTTCGGGCATGTTCGGCTACGCCGGCCTGCAGACCGCCAAGAAGGCCCGCGACCGCTACACGAAGCTGCTCGCCGCCGGGCTCACCGCGCTGGTCCTGGTCCAGGCGACGATCAACCTGTTCGCGGTCCTCGGGCTCGCGCCGCTGACCGGCGTGCCGCTGCCGTTCGTCTCCTACGGGAACTCGAGCCTGCTCTGCATGCTGGCCGCGGTCGGCCTGCTGCTGAACATCGCCCGCAGCCCCGGTGCGAGACTCCGCGTCGTCGACGGTGGCAAGTCACGAGCAAACCAAGAGTCGTAGTGGCAGCGGGCGGAACCGCCGGGCACGTGGTGCCCGCGCTGGCGGTCGCCGACGCGCTGCGGGATAGCGGCGCCGAGGTCAGCTTCCTCGGGACCGCCGAGCGCGCCGAGGCGGAGCTTGTCCCCGCCGCCGGCTACGAGATCGACTTCCTGCGGCGTGCGCGGCGCTCGACCGCCGCAACCCGCTGCGCGCCGCGCGCGCGCTCGGCCTTGCGGCCCGCGCCGTGCCGGCCGCCCGCGCCGCCCTGCGCCGCCGCGGCGCCCAGGCCGTGCTGGGAGGCGGGGGCTATGTGGCGGCGCCCGCGGGCCTCGCGGCGCTCGCGCTGCGGCTGCCGCTGGTCCTGACCGAGGCCGACCGCCACCTCGGCCTCGCCAACCGCCTGCTCGCCCGGCGCGCGACCCGCGTCTGCCTGGCCTTCCCGATCCCCGGCCTCGAGGGCGACCGCTTCCTGGTCACGGGGCGGCCGGTGCCCGCCGCGATCGCCGGCCGCCGACCGGGGCGCGGCGCGCGAGCGCTTCGGGCTCGAGCGCGGGGCAGCGCTGCCTGCTGGTCTTCGGCGGCAGCCAGGGCGCCCGCTCGATCAACAAGGCGGCGCTCGACGGACTGCTCGTGCCCGAGCGCGCGCTTCGCGTTCCACGTCCTCCACATCTCCGGGCCGCGCGACTACGAGCTACGCGCGCGGCCGGCTAGCGGCCGCCGGGCCACGGCGGCGAGCAGTACACGCTGCTCGACTACGAGCCCGGGCTCGCCGACGCCCTGGCCGCCTGCGACCTGGTGCTCGCCCGGGCCGGCGCCTCCGTCTTCGAGCTGGCCGCCGCCGGGCGGCCGGCGATCCTGGTTCCCTACCCATACGCGACCGGCCGCCACCAGCACGCGAACGCCGAGTGGATGGCGGGCGCCGGGGCGGCCGTCGTGATCGAGGACACGGACCTGACCGGCGAGGTGGTCTGCGACGCGGGCGGGCGAGCTGCTTTCCGATCGCCGAGCGGCTCGCGGCGATGGGCGCCGCATCGGCCTCGCTGGCGATGCCGGATGCCGCCGAGCGGGTCGCCGCCGAGGTCCTCGCGGCGATCGCGCGGAAGTGGCCCGCGATGAACTGGTCCGAGCGCAGACTCCACTTCATCGCGATCGGCGGCGCCGGCATGAGCGGCCTGGCGCTCGTCTGCCACCGGCTCGGCGCGCGGGTCACCGGCTCGGACCGCGCCGAGAGCAGCTACCTCGCGCGGCTCCGCGAGGCCGGGCTCGAGCCCGCGCGTGGGCCACGACGCCGACGCGGTCCCGGACGACGCCGAGGTCGTGGTCTCGACCGCGATCGCCGACGACAACCCGGAGCTGGTCCGCGCCCGCGAGCGGGGCCAGACGGTGATCCACCGCGGACGAGCTCTTGGCCGAGCTCTGCGCGCAGCGGCAGGCTGATCGCCGTCGCCGGCACGCACGGCAAGACGACCACCGCCGGGATGCTTGTCCACGCGCTCCGCGCGCTCGGCGCGGACCCCGCCTTCTTCGTCGGCGGCGAGCTGCCCGGCGCCGGGCCGGACGGGGCGCCGGCCAACGCGGGCTGGGGCGAGGGCGAGCTGGGTGGTCGCCGAGGCCGACGAGTCCGACGGCAGCTTCCTCGAGCTTCGGCCGGAGGTCGCGGTCGTCACCAACGTCGAGCTCGACCACCACGCGCGCTGGTCGTCGCGGGCCGAGCTGGTCGACGGCGTTCGCGCGCTTCGCCGCCGGCGTCCGACCGGCGTCGTGCTGGGCCGCGGCCCCGAGCTCGACCCGATCGCGCCGGACCGCGGCCGCGGTCGTGCGGTTCGACGACGCGCGACCCGGGCCGGCCGACCTGGCGCTGTCGGTGCCGGGTCGCCACAACGTGCTGAACGCCCGGGCGGCGCTCGCGGCGCTCGAGCTCGCCGGCTTCGACGTGACGCCGCGGCGGAAGCGCTGGCGGGCTTCCCGGGGATGCTGCGCCGCCAGGAGCTGAAGGGCGGGCGCGACGGCGCCCTGATCTACGACGACTACGCCCACCACCCGACCGAGGTGCGGGCGACGCTCGAGGCCCTGCGCGAGCTCGAGCCCAAGCGCATCCTCGCCGTGTTCCAGCCGCACCTCTACTCGCGGACGAAGGCCCTGGCCGAGGACTTCGGCGCCGCGCTCGCCGCGGCGGACGAGGTCGGCGTGCTCGACGTCTACCCCGCCCGCGAGGAGCCGGTGGGCGGCTTGCCGGGGTCAGCGGCCTGATGGTCGCGCGGGCCGCCGCCGACCGGGCGGGGGGCAAACCGGTGCTGTGGTTGCGCGACCGCGAGACCGCGGCCAGCGGTGCTGCCGTCCCGCCTGCGCGACGGCGACCTGCTGGTGACGATCGGCGCCGGCGACATCAACCTGCTTGCCGAGGAGCTCGACCGAATGACGGTCGAGATCGAGCGCGACTACCCGCTCGCGCGGCTCACCACGGTCCGCGCCGGCGGCAACGCGGAGCTGTTCGCGCGCCCCGAGAGCGAGGATGAGCTGGTCGAGCTGCTCGGCCGGGCCCGGGAGGAGGGCCATCCCGTCGAGGTGGTCGGCTCGGGCTCGAACCTGCTCGTCGCCGACGACGGCGTCCGCGGCCTGGTGCTGAAGCTCGACGGCGAGCTCACCGAGATGGCGCGCGAGGGGACCCGCATCGTCTGCGGCGGCGGGATGCGCCTGCCATCGGCCGCGGCCAAGGTCGCGCGGCTGGGGCCTGACCGGGCTCGAGTTCGGGATCAACATCCCGGGGACGGTCGGCGGCGCGGTGCGGATGAACGCCAACGCCTACGGCGGCGAGCTCGCCCGGGTGCTCGAGTGGGTGAACGTCTGCGGGCCGGACGGGGTCGAGCGCCGAACGCCGGACCAGCTCGGCTTCGCGTACCGCCGCTCGAACCTGCTTCCGGGCGAGGTCGTCTCCCGCGCCTCGTTCGCCCTCGACGAGGCGGAGCCCGAGGGGGTCAAGGCGACGCTGGCGGAGATGCGCGGCAAGCGGCGCGAGGCGCAGCCCTCGGGCATCAAGACCTTCGGCTCGACCTTCAAGAACCCCGACGACCCGGCGCGCCGAGGGTCGCAGCGCCGGGCAGCTTCTCGACGCGGCGGGCGCCCGCGGACTGAGCGTCGGCGGCGCCCGGCTCTCCGCGAAGCACGCGAACTTCGTCGAGAACGCAGGCGACGCGACCACCGCCGACGTGCTCGAGCTGATGGCCGCCGCGCGCCGCCTGATCCACGAGCGATTCGGCGTCGCGCTGGAGCCCGAGGTCCAGGTGCTCGGCGACGTCGACCTGGCCCGCCGGCTGGGACCTCCCGGACTAGAAGGACTGCGCCCGCGGCCCGCGAAAGGGCACCGGATGGGCTCTTCTCGCGCTTCGACCCCGGCCGGGCGCCGGCGCTCCGCGCGGCGGACGGCGGCCGCGGCGGGCAGCTCGACGCGTCGGGCGGCCAAGCGTCCGGCGAAGAAGGCGGCGCCGAAGAAGAAGGCTCCGGCGAAGCGCGCCGCGCCCAAGGCGCGCAAGCCGGCTTCGAAGCCGAAGAAGCGAGCGTCGGCCAAGCCGCGGAGCGCGGCGTCACTGAGGGCGCGCGCACCGAAGGTGGCAGGGATCGCCGTGGTGATCCTGGGCCTGCTCGTCGCGGGCTATCAGCTCTGGTTTCGGAACTCGTCGTTCGTCGCCGTCGAGAAGGTGTCGGTCGCGGGGATCGGCGGGCCCGAGCAGGAGCCGGTCGACCGCCGCGCTCAACCGCGCCGCCGGGGACATGACGACCCTGAACGTGGACGAGGACGCGCTCCGCGCCGCGGTCGCCGGGTTCCCGACGGTCGCTCGCGATCGAGGCCGACGCCGACTTCCCCAACGACCTCGCGATCACGGTCACCGAGCGCCCGCCGGTTGCTGATCGCCACGTCCGGGGAGCAGGCCGTGCCGGTCGCGGGCGACGGCACCGTCCTCACCGGCGTGGACGCCGGCGGCCTTAAGCTGCGCATCGGTCGGCGTCGACGAACTGCCGGCGCGGGGCAAGCTGACCGGCGACGCGCTCGAGATAGCGCTGGTGATGGGCGCGGCGCCCGAGCCGCTGCGTGAGCTGGTGGAGGAGGTGTCGATCGGGGCCCCGAGGGTGTGCAGGTGACCCTGCGCGGCGAGATTCCCCTGTACTTCGGCGGCAGTGCGGGCGCCGGCGAGAAGTGGGCCGCCGCGACGGCCGTGCTGGCGGACCCCGAAATCGACACGCTGACCTACCTGGACGTGCGGGTGCCCGAGCGGCCCGCGGTCGGCGGCGCGGCGCCCGCCGTGACCGAGAGCACGACCGATACCACCGCGCCCGAGACCGCGACGACGACCCCGTGAGGGGCTAGGAGGGTCAACCCTCGATCCCTGGTCGAGACTCTCGCAAATCCCGAAACCCTCAACCGCAACTCGAGACTCTCCCGTCTGCACGATTCCGTGCCGTCGCCGCGTCCCGCGCGTTGACACGCGAACGGCGATGTCGTACGGTCGGCCTCAAGTCGAGGGCTTTGTACCTGCAAAACCCTTTAGTATTGGTTCAGCCTCGGACGGATCCCCACGTAGCGAGCCACACCGACCCAACCCAGGGAAAGAAATGGTCGAGTCGTCTTATCTCGCAGTGATCAAGGTCGTCGGCGCCGGCGGCGGCGGCACGAACGCCGTGTCGCGCATGGTCGACGCCGGCCTCAAGGGCGTCGAGTTCATCGCGATCAACACCGACGTCCAGGCCCTGCAGTCCTGCGACGCCGACATCAAGCTTTCGATCGGCCACAACCTCACCAAGGGCCTCGGCGCGGGCGCGAATCCCGAGGTCGGCTCGGGCGCCGCGGCGGAGTCGCGCGACGACATCAAGGAGGCGCTCAAGGGCGCCGACATGGTGTTCGTCACCGCCGGCGAGGGCGGCGGGACCGGCACCGGCGTCCGCTCCGGTGATCGCCGAGATCGCCAAGGAGGAGATCGGCGCCCTCACCGTGGGCGTGGTCACCAAGCCGTTCGAGTTCGAGGGCCAGCGGCGCATGCAGCAGGCGCTCGAGGGCATCGACCAGCTGCGCGCCAACGTCGACACGCTGATCATCGTCCCGAACCAGAAGCTGCTCGAGATCGTCGAGCGGCGGACGACCATGCAGGAGGCCTTCCGGATGGCGGACGACATCCTGCGCCAGGGCGTCCAGGGCATCACCGACCTGATCACCACGCCGGGCCAGATCAACCTCGACTTCGCCGACGTCCGCACCGTCATGTCGAACGCCGGCTCGGCGATGATGGGCATCGGCTCGGCCGCCGGCGAGAACCGCGCGGTCGAGGCGGCGACCCAGGCGATCTCCTCGCCGCTCATGGAGCAGCCGATCGAGGGCGCCACCGGGATGCTGCTGAACATCACCGGGTCCGACGACCTGAACCTGCACGAGGTCAACGACGCCGCCAACATCGCGGTCGAGCAGGCGGACAAGGGCGCCAACGTGATCTTCGGCACCGTGATCGACCCGACGATGGGCGACGAGGTGCGCGTGACCGTCATCGCCACCGGGTTCGAGGGCTTCGAGACGATGGCCCGCAGCCCGATCCGGGTCCGCGAGCGCAGCCGGCGCCGCAGCGTCAACCCGCTGGGCCGCGACGAGCGCCGCGACCTCACCGTGGGCGACGGGGACATCGACGTCCCCGACTTCCTCCGCGACACCTAGACGAGCGCGTCGGCCAGCGCCTCGAGCTCGGCGGCCCGCGCGTCGCGCAGGGCTTCGCCGCACTCCGCGATGCGGCGGATCTGATCCGGCTCGACACCGTCCAGCGGCAGGGACTCGGGAAGGTTGAGCTGGAGCCGGTAGTACCGCGGGCCGGCGCCCATGTCGATCCCACGGTCGGGCTCCGAGCCCGGACGATGGTTGAGCAGGATGTGCGCCCAGTGGTGCGCGGAGTCCGATTGCCCGTCGAGCATCGCGGAGATCAGCGGCGGCTCGCCCTGGGTCGGGAGGATCCAGCCCAGCGCGCCCCAACCCGCCACGTCGTCCGGGTCGTACGCGACCTCGTACTGGCCGGTCCCCAGCGACAGGACCAGGAGGTCCTCGGCATGGATCGGATCGCCCTCCTGGCGCTTCATCGCCTCCATCGTGGCGGCGATCGTCGGGTTGTTGACGAAGATGCCGCCGTCCACGAACGTCGCGTCGCCGCTTCGCAGGGGCGGGAAGTAGGTCGGGGCCGCCGCCGTGGCGAGCCCGGCGTCCACCGCGCTGAGCTCGCTCGCGCCGGCCTGCCACGGCTTGAGGAAGCGCGGCTGGCGCCCCTGCATGTCGTAGCTCGAGATCACGACCCCGGTGAGGGCGTCCGCGAGGCGCGCGTCGCCGAAGCGGCCCGCGAGCACCTCGCGCAGGCCATCCAGCTCGTATCTGGGATCGAGCGCGTCGATGATCCGGTCGACTCCGGGCAGGCTGCGAAGCGCCGGGCGGCTGAAGATCCTCCGGGCCTCGTCGCCGCTGTAGAGGTCGACCATCTCCGCCGCGCTCATCGCCGGAACGCCGTCGCGCGGGGTGGCGAGTCCAAGCGCGATCAGGCCGCCGGTCGAGGTGCCGGCAAGCAGCTCGAAGCTCGACGCGAGGGTGGCGCTCGGATCCCGCGCGCGGATCAGCTCCTCGAGGCGCGCGAGCACGATCGCCGGGATCAGCCCGCGGATCCCGCCCCCGTCGATCGAGAGGATCCGGAGCTTGCCGCGCTGCGGCGGCTCGAACTCGCGCGGCGGAACCTCCGGAGGGCTCACGGCACCCAAGATATCCCGGCAGGAGGAGCCGCCGAGGGCCGGTAGCCTGCGGCCGGTGAGCGACTTTCGCCGCACCCCGCTCCACGACGCGCACGTCGCCGCCGGCGCACGGCTGGTGCCGTTCGCCGGCTGGGAGATGCCGGTGCAGTACGAGGGGGTGGGCGCCGAGCACCTCGCGGTCCGCTCGGGCTGCGGCGTGTTCGACGTGTCGCACATGGGCGAGGTCGAGACCGAGGGCCCGGAGGCGCTCGCCCTGCTGCAGCGTCTGCTCTCCAACGATGTCGCCAAGCTCGATGTCGGCGGCGCGCAGTACTCGGTGCTCTGCCGCGCGGACGGCGGCGTGCTCGACGACCTGTTCACCTACCGGCTGGCCGACGACCGCTACCTCACCGTCACCAACGCGGCGAACCACGAGCGCGACCTGGCCTGGTTCCGCGAGCACGCGGCCGAGTTCGACTGCGAGGTGCACGACCGCCTCGCCGACTGGGCGATGCTGGCGGTGCAGGGGCCGGACGCACGGGCGATCGTCGCCGGCCTGGCGGATCGCGAGCTGCCGGCGCGGATGCACACCGCGACGCTGCCGGTGGCCGGCGCCGAATGCCTGGTCTGCGGCACCGGCTACACGGGCGAGGACGGGGTCGAGATCCTGGCGCCGCCCGCCCACGCCGCCGCGCTGTGGGACGCGCTGGTGGCGGCGGGCGCGACCCCCGCCGGCCTCGGCGCGCGCGACACCCTGCGGCTCGAGGTTTGCTTCCACCTCTATGGGAACGACCTCTCCGAGGACCGCAACCCGATCGAGGCCGGCCTGGGCTGGTGCTGCAAGGAGGACACGGGCTTCATCGGCTCCGAGGCCGTCGCCGCGGCGCGGGCCGAGGGCACCTCCCAGAAGCTGGCGCCGTTCGTGATCACCGGGCGCGGGATCCCGCGCCAGGGCAACCCGGTGATCGGCCCCGGAGACGCCGAGGCCGGGGTGGTGACCAGCGGGACCCACTCGCCCTCGCTCGAGCGGGGGATCGGCATGGCCTACGTGGACGCGCCGCTCGCCGAGCCCGGGACCGAGGTCGAGATCGACGTCCGCGGCAAGCGCCGCGGCGCGCGCATAGAGTCCAAGCCGCTGTACACGAAGGACGAGAGCTGAGAGGAGACGCGTGGCCGACGAGACCTACCCCGAGGAGCTCAGGTACCACCCCGAGCACGACTGGGCCCGGATCGAGGGCGACACCGCCACCTTCGGGATCACGTGGTACGCGCAGGACTCCCTGGGCGAGGTCGTCTTCTTCGAGCCGCCCGAGGTGGGCACGGACATCGCCAAGGACACGGCCTACGCCGAGGTCGAGTCGGTCAAGGCGGTCTCCGACGTCTACGCGCCGCTGTCCGGCGAGGTCCTCGAGGTCAACGAGGCGCTCGACGAGAGCCCCGAGCGGATCAACGAGGACCCCTACGGCGAGGGCTGGCTGGTCAAGGTGAAGCTCTCCGACGCCGCCGAGGCCGACGCGCTGATGGACGCCGCGGCCTACCGGGAGCTGCTCGCGGGCGACTGACGTCCGGTTTCGCGCCTGCTCTCTAGGATCAGGCGGGTGAGCCGCTACACCTCCGCCACCGACGCCGACCGGGCGGCGATGCTCGAGGCGATCGGCGCCGAGTCGGTCCAGGAGCTCTTCGAGCAGATCCCCGCCGAGGTCCGGCTCGACCGCGACCTGAACCTTCCCGACGGGCGCTCCGAGCCCGAGGTCTACGCGCACCTCGCAGAGCTGGCGGCCCGCAACGCCGACGCGGACTCCGAGCTCTGCTTCCTCGGCGCGGGCATGTACGACCACTACGTCCCCGCGATCGTCGACGCGATCCTCTCGCGGTCGGAGTTCCTGACGCCGTACACGCCCTACCAGCCCGAGGTCTCGCAGGGCGGGCTACAGGCGATGTTCGAGTTCCAGACCTGCATGTCGGAGCTGACCGGGCTCCCGGTCTCGAACGCCTCGCTGTACGAGGGTCCCTCGTCGGTGGCGTCGGCCGCCTACCTGGCGCTGGGCGCCGGCAAGGGCCGGAAGCGGCTGGTCGTCTCGCGCGGGCTCCATCCGCACAGCCGCGAGACGCTGGCCACCTACGCGCGCGGGTTCGGCGCCAAGGTGGTCGAGGTCGGCCTTCGCGAAGGGGTCACCGACCCCGCGGAGCTCGAGAACTACGTCGATCAGGACGTCGCCGCGATCTTCGTGCAGAACCCGAACTTCCTCGGCGGGATCGAGGACCTCTCCTCGCTCGCCGCCGCCGCGCATGAATCTGGCGCCCTGGCGGTCGCGGCGGTCGACCCGATGACCCTCGGCGTACTGCGCCCGCCCGGCGCCTGCGGCATCGACGTCGCCGTCGGCGAGGGCCAGCCGCTGGGCGGCCGCCTCGACTACGGCGGGCCGTCGTTCGGATTCTTCTGCGCCACGGAGGAGCACCTGCGCCGCATGCCGGGCCGGATCGCCGGCGAAACGACCGACGCCGATGGCCGCCGCGGCTTCGTGCTGGCGCTGCAGACGCGCGAGCAGCACATCCGGCGCGAGAAGGCGACCCACAACATCTGCACCTCGCAGGCGCTGATCGCGCTCGGTGGCCTGATCCACGCCGTGTGGCTCGGCAAGCGCGGGCTGGTCGAGCTCGGCGAGCTGCTGGTCCGGCGCACGGCCTATGCCCGCGAGCGACTCGCCGCCGTCGACGGGGTCGAGCTGCTCCACGACGCCCCGGTCTGCCGCGAGTTCGCCGTCTCGGTGGACGCGCCGGTCCAAGACGTGCTCGACCGCTGCTCACTGGACGGGATCGCCGCCGGCTACCCGCTCGCCCGCGAGTACCCCGAGCACCCGAACGGCCTGCTCGTGGCGATCACCGAGCGGCGCTCGAAGCAGGACATCGACCGCCTCGCGCGATTCGCTGGGGCGGGCCGTGTCGCGCTGCGCCCGCAGTCCGCCGGTCCGGCGGAGGTGGGGGTATGAGGCCGCCGCGCACCGCCGCCAGGGCCGAGCCCCGACGCCGATGCAGCGCGACCGGCCGTCACGATCTTCGAGCGCTCGGTCGAGGGCCGGCGCGCCGCCGTGCTGCCGCCCGCCGACGTCCCGGAGACGCCGCTCGCCGAGCTGATCCCGGCGAAGCTCCTGCGCGAGCGGCCGGCCGAGCTGCCCGAGGTCTCCGAGCCGGAGATCGTCCGCCACTACAACCGGCATCTCGCGCCGCAACTTCGACCTCGACACGGGCCCCTACCCGCTCGGCTCGTGCACGATGAAGCACAACCCGCGCCTGAACGAGCGCGTCGCCGCCCTGCCCGGCCACGCCCGGCTGCACCCGGCGCAGGACCCGCAGCGCGCCCAGGGCGCGCTCGAGCTGATGTGGAACCTGGAGCGCGCGCTCTCGGAGCTCACCGGGCTGCCGCACGTCTCGCTGCAGCCGTCCGCCGGCTCGCACGGCGAGCTCGCGGGCCTGCTCCTGACCCGCGCCTACCACGAGGACCGCGGCGAGGAGCGCACGCGGGTGCTCACGCCGGACACGGCGCACGGCACCAACCCGGCGACCGTGACGATGGCCGGCTACGAGGTGGTGAAGGTCGCGACGGCGCCCGACGGCGGCGTCGACCTCGACGACCTGCGCGCGAAGGCCGACGACACCGTCGCCTGCCTGATGCTGACGAACCCGAACACGCTCGGCCTGTTCGACCGCAACATCCGCGAGATCGCCGCGATCACCCACGGGGTCGGCGGCACCCTCTACTACGACGGCGCCAACCTGAACGCGATCATGGGCCGCTCGCGGCCGGGCGACATGGGCTTCGACATCGTCCACCTGAACCTCCACAAGTCGTTCTCCCAGCCGCACGGGGGCGGGGGCCCGGCGCCGGGCCGATCGCGGTCTCCGACCGCGATCGCGCCCTACCTGCCGGTGCCGCGGATCGTGCGAACGCGAGGGCTCGAACGGCTCCGCGCCCGACGCTTCGACCTCGACCACGACGGCGAGAAGTCGATCGGCCGCCTCCGCGGCTTCCAGGGCAACTTCGGCGTCTTCGTCCGCTCCTACGCCTACATCGCCTCGCTCGGCGGCGACGGCCTGCGCGAGGCGTCGGAGACCGCTGTGCTGAACGCGAACTACCTGCTCGCGAAGCTGCTCGCAGGGCCGCGCCGGCCGCCACCTGCCGCTCGCGTTCGGCGAGCGTCTGCATGCACGAGTTCGTGCTCACCGGGCAAGCCGGCCGCGCGCGAGCTGAAGGTGAAGACGCTCGACATCGCCAAGCGCCTGCTCGACTACGGCTTCCACCCGCCGACGATCTACTTCCCGCTGCTCGTCGACGAGGCGCTGATGTTCGAGCCGACCGAGACCGAGACGCGCGAGTCGCTCGACGAGCTCGCCGACGCGATCGACTCGATCCTGGCCGAGGCCGAGGAGGACCCGGCGATCCTCACGGATGCGCCCTACACCACGCCGGTCCGCAGGCTCGACGAGGCGGCCGCGAGCCGCAAGCCGGTGATCCGGCAGCCGCTCTCCTGAGCGGATCGTCCTAGGCCGCGCTGCGGAAGGCGACGCGCTCGCGCCGCGGGTCGCTCGAACCTGACGACGCTGCCGTTCATGGACGGGACGACCGCGCGCGCCCGGATCCGGAGCATCTCGACCAGCTCGGTCGTGCGATGGAACGGGTCGGCGACGACCTCGCCGTCGGTCAGCGAGATTGCGGCGCGGATCTGGGAACCGACCTCGGCGACGAGGATCGGCCAGGCCGGGGCTGGCTGGTGTCGCGGCCGGCGACCCTGGTCACCGCGGCGAGGTCGTCCTCGCCGGCGACGCGGATCCGGATCGCGGGGTCTTTCGTGGTCTTGTGTGACATGTGTGACCTCCAGGTAGGTCGTGCAATCTCGATCTGAGACACTTTGTCCTATTGACATGACCAGGATAGGGGGTCATACTCCCAGGTCAATGTCATACAGAAGCAAATTGACCGATATACGCGCCGCCGAGGACGGCGACGGTCGCAGCGGCGTCACCGCCCGGATCGTCGCGATCTTCGAGCAGGCGATCGCGCAGGGCGAGCTCGCTCCCGGAGCGAAGCTGCCGCCCACCCGGCAGCTCGCCGAGCTGACCGGCGTCAACCACCTGACGGCGGCGCGCGCCTACCGGCAGCTCGCCGAGCGCGGGCTCGTCGGCATCGAAGGTCGGCAGCGGCACCTTCGTGCGCGCCGCGGCCCCGATCCAGGACCGCGACCGGGTGCTGGACTCGATCGCGTGGCAACGCTACGTGCTGCCCGAGAACGACGAGACCTACGGCGACCGGGTGCTCGCGGAGATGCACGCGCACGTCCAGGCCGAGGGCCTCATGCCGCTCTCGGTCGGCTACCCGTCGGAGCGCATCTTCCCGGTCGAGCGGATGCGCGAGCTGACCGCGAAGGTCATGCGCGAGCAGCCCGAGCGCGCGCTCCAGTACTCCGAGGTCCGCGGCATTCCGGAGCTGGCGGACCAGATCGCCCGCCTGTCGGAGAAGCGCGGCGCCACCGAGGACACGGAGGACATCATCGTCACCAGCGGGGCGACCCAGGGCCTGTCGCTGGCGATGCGCGCGATCCTGCGTCCCGGGGACGCCATCGCCTGCGAGGACCCGAGCTTCATGTCGGTGATCCGGGCGATCAGGGTCGCCGGCGCCCGCGTCCATCCCGTGCCCGTCGACGAGGACGGGCTCCAGGTCGACGCGCTCGAGGAGCTGCTCGCGCGCACCGAGATCAAGGCCCTCGCGATCCAGCCGCGCTCGCACAACCCCACCGGCCGCGATCTCTCGCCCGAGCGACGCGAGCGTCTGCTGGAGCTCGTCCGCCGCCACGGCTTCTTCATCGTCGAGGACGGCATCTACGGCGAGCTGCGCTTCGACGGAACCGAGCCGCGCTCGCTGCGCGCCGACGCCCCCGCGCACGTGATCTACACGGACTCGCTGTCGAAGACGGTCGGCGGCGGCCTGCGCGCCGGCTGGGTCGCCGCGAGCGGTCCGGTCGTCGAGCGGATCCTCGCCGAGAAGCGCACGGACGACATCCACACGCCCACGCTGACCCAGCTCGTCGTCGCCGACTATCTCGCCAGCGGCGCCTACGACGAGCAGCTCGAGCTGCGCTAACGACCACTACCGGCGCGGTCGCGATGTCCTGCTGACGGCGGTCGACAAGCACTTCGGCTCCATCGCCAGCTACGTGATGCCGCTCGGCGGCGGTCATCTGTGGGTGACGCTCGATTCGGCGGTGTCCGAGCGCGACCTCGTCGAAGAGGCGCAGCGCCAGGGCGTGGCCTACGCACCGGGCGGGGCGATGCGCATCGCCCGGTCGCCGCATCTCTCGATGCGCCTCTCGTTCGGCTACCTCAGCCCGGAGGACCTGGACGAGGGCGTGCGCCGGATCGCTTCCTCATTGCGCGCGCTGGGCGCGCGGCCCGCGCGCCGCGTCGCGGGGCCGATCTCCGTCTAGCAGCCGTCGGTCAGCGCGGCGCCGGTGTTGACGACCTCGAACGCGGTTCCCCGGGATCTCCTTGAGGTCGCCGAGCGCGCCGTCGCGCCAGCGCCGGTCGCTGGCGCCGGTGATGAAGAAGTTCGAGCCGTTGTCGGCGACGATCGCGCCGTAGGTCTTGAGGGCCTCGGCGATCACGCGCGCGTCGGCGCTCATCCCGCCGGTCGGGTAGGAGTCGTCGAGCCGCAGCCGCATCCCCATCGGCGGGTAGTTCGGCCCGCACTCGTCGGACGCGAAGTGGGTGGCGGGGGAGAGGTACGCGCGCCGCGTCGCCTCGAAGGTGATGCGGATCGCGTGGTCTACGAACCCGGCCTCGACCTCGCGGTAGCGAACCAGCCCGGGCAGGATCGGCAGGCCGGCGGCGTCGGCCGAGGTCCAGCCGTCCGGGCGCTGGGGCAGGACGCGGCCGAGGTCGAACTCGCTCACCTGGTCGGCGCGCCAGCGGCCGCGCTTGCGCGGGAACGCCCGGTAGAGCTCGATCAGCCGGCAGTCGGAGTCGGCGTCGTCGCCGTCGCGCTGGAGGACCAGCACGTGCCGGTCGCCGTCGGAGCGCCGGCCGCCCTCGATCCGGGCTTTGCGCGGGATCGGCTGCTTGCCCCGGTCGGACTCGTCCGGGTAGGCGCCGATCCGCACGCGCACCCGCTTCTGGCCCGGGCCCACGACCTCGTAGGGGATCCCGTAGTGCGGGTTCGAGCCGAAGTCCGGGTGGAGGTGGTCGCCGCCGCTCGCGAGGATCCGGTCGATCACCGCCGCCGAGTTCGTCGCCTCGGGCAGGCTCGAGATGTCACGGTGGAACGCGTCGCCCGGCGGCAGCAGCTCGCAGCCGCCGAGGCCGCCGTCGCGCTGCGCGGGCGCCGCCGCCGCCCACCGCGCCGATCGCGAGCGCGGCGACGGCGCCTATGCAGGGCGAGCGGATGAGGCACGCCATCGCTCTCTAGTCGGCGCTGCGTGGCCGCGCCGTTAGCCCGACCCTACTCCGGCGCCTTGCCGCGCGGCAGGCTCTGCTTCAGCTCGAGCACGGGCGCGAACAGGTCGCCGTGCTTCTCGATCCGCTTCAGCACGTCCTCGCCCTCGAAGCGGAGGCTCGTCCTTGCCCTCGGCGCCCGCCTCGACCTCGTCCCAGGTGACCGGCGTCGAGACGGTGGGCCGCTCCCTGGCGCGCAGCGAATAGACCGCGACGGTCGTCTTCGAGCGCGTGTTCTGCGACCAGTCCACCAGCACCTTGCCCGACCCGCAGCTTCTTCGTCATCTCGCGAGACGACCAGGTCCGGCTCGGCTCGCTCGAGCGCCTGGGCCACGGCCTGGGCGAAGGGCTTGGTCCGCTCGTAGGTCGGTGCGGCCGTTCAGCGGCACGTAGACCTGGAGCCCCTTCGACCCGGACGCCTTCGCGAAGCACTCGAGCCCGATCCCCTCGAACAGCTCGCGCACGCGCAGCCCGACCACGCAGCACTCGCGGATCCCCGCCGGCGGGCCGGGGTCGAGGTCGAAGACCATCGCCGTCGGCACCTCCATGTTCCTGGCCTGTCGAGAGCGACGGGTGCAGCTCGAGCGCGGCGATCTGCGCGAGCCAGACCAGCGTCGGCTCGGTCCTCGCAGACGACGAAGTCGATCTCGCCGGCGCGGTCGAACCCCACGCGCGGCGGTCTTGACCCAGTCGGGCGCGCCCTTCGGCGCGCGCTTCTCGTAGAAGCGGAAGCCGTCGACGCCGTCGGGAAACCGCACCAGGGTCAGCGGCCGGCCCTTCAGGTGCGGCAGCAGCGCGTCGGCGACGCGCGCGTAGTAGTCGATCGCCTCGGCCTTGGTCGTCTTCGACTTCGGCCAGAGGACCTTGTCCAGGTTCGACAGGGAGAGCGTCGCGGCCCTCGACTCTGGACTTCGCGCTGCTCTTCGCCCGCGATGTCTTCGAACCGACGTGGTCTTCTTCGGCCGGGCGCGCGCTTCTTCGGCGGGCGGCCTTCTTCTTCGAGCCCTCGGCGAGCGGCTCGGACTTGACCGCCGCGAGGCTCTCCTCGAGCGCGGCCATCAGGTCGGGCGCGCGGGTCGGCTTCGGCGCCTCGCTCTCGACCTCGACGACCTCCTCGCCCTTGGCCTTGCGCTCGATCAGGGCGAGAAGCTCCTCGCGGTACTCGTCCTTGTACTCGCCGGCGTCGAACTCGGACGCGAGCGAGTCGATCAGCTGCTTCGCCATCTCGACCTCGGCCTTGCGCGGCGCCTCGCCGTCCTCGCCGAGCACCTCGGCGATCTCGTCCGGCTGCACCACCTCGTCGGCGAAGCGCATCGTCGCCATCGTCAGCACGTCGCCCATCGGCCGGATCGCGGCCAGGTTCTCCTTGTTGCGGAGGACGAACCGGGCGATCGCGACCTTGCCCTGGTCCTTCATCGCCTTGGTCAGCAGCGCGTACGCCTTCTCGGCGCCCTTGTCGGGACCGAGGTAGTAGGGGTGGTCGAAGTAGATCGGGTCGATCTCCTCGAGGTCGACGAAGGCCTCGATCTCGATCGCCCGGGTCTTCTTCGGGTTCATCTCCTCGAGCTCGTCCTTGGTGAGGACCACGTATTGCTCGGGCGCCAGCTCGTAGCCCTTGACGATCTCCTCGTACGGGACCTCCTCGCCGTCCGCCTCGGCGACGCGCTTGTGGCGGATGCGCGAGCTGTCCGACGCGCGCAGCTCGCGGAACGAGACGTTCTTGCGCGAGACGGCGCTATAGAGCTTCACGGGCACGTTGAGGAGCCCGAATGAGATTGAGCCTGTCCAGATGGCGCGTGGCATGTTCCTCTTAGACCTCATTGCCTGCCGGAACTAATCGCGTGGGGACCTTAGGTACCCCACAGTAGCGCCGTAACCCTGCCCGCGCACATAACGCGCAGGGGATCTTGCGCCGGAGCCCGCGAGGGAATAGGCTCGCCGCCGTGCAGTTGGGGGAGGGCACTACGGAGGGACGCCGGCACTGTCGCCGGCGCGCACCCGCTCAGGTTTCGCGCACGACCTCGCGCGGATCCTTGTCGTCGCGCAGGCCCTTGAACGAGGGCTGACGCAGCGTTCCCTCCCGCGTCCACTCGGTGAACTCGAACTCGCCGACCAGCCGCGGCTCCACCCAGACCGGGCCCGCGCCGCGCTCGCGTGCCCGCGCCCGGTACTTCTCGCGCGGGTCCTCGCCGAGCTCGAACGGCGACTCGGCGATCCGCAGCGGCTCCAGGAGCCCGATCAGCCGCTCGAGCATCGCATCGGTGAAGCCGGTGCCGACCCCGCCCGCATAGACGAGGCGCTGCGGTCGGCCGAGGCTCGTGGCCTCCTCCGGCGTCGAGTCCCAGTAGGCCACCAGGAGCGATCCGACCCGCCCGCGGCGCCCGCCCTCGCCGGGCATGTACCCGCCGATCACGAGCTCCTGTCCGAGGCGGGCCCGGATCTTGAGCCAGTCGCGGCTGCGCGCGCCGGGCCGGTAGGCGCTGCCGAGCCGCTTGCAGACGATCCCCTCGAGACCCTGCTCGCGCGCGGCGGCGAGGAACCCGGCGCCGCCGCCGATGTGGTGAGCCGGCGCCCGCCAGGACTCGGCGTCCAGATCGAGGCCGTCCAGCAGCTCGCGGCGCCGCTCGTAGGGCTCGGCCAGCAGCGGCTCGCCGTCCAGCGCGAGCAGGTCGAACGCGACGTACGTGACCGGGAATTCCGTCGCCCGGAGGCGAATCGTCTCCGGCCGTGAGAGCCCCATCCGCCGCTGCAGCGTCTGGAAGCTGGGCCGGCCCTGCTCGTCGAGCGCGACGACCTCGCCGTCCAGCACCACGTCGCGCCCGCCGAGCGCCGCAGCCATCGCGGCGAGCTCCGGGATACCGGTGGCTCGTGTCCTCGCCGCGGCGGCTGTTGATCCTCAACACCCCGTCCTCGACGAATGCCGGGGCCCGGACGCCGTCCCACTTGATCTCGAACGCCCAGTCGTCGCCGTCGGGCGGCACGGTCGCCGGGGTCGCGAGCATCGGCTGGAGATCGCGCGGGAGCGGACTGGCCACCCGGCGATTATGGGGGCGGGCGCCTCAACAGCACCAGCCGGCGACCTCGGGGAACGCGCCCGGCCCGCGCCCGTTCGCGTCGAGCTGTCGCGAGATATCGCCGATCGGGACCACGCGCCGGTCCGCGATCCGGATGAAGAGCCATTGATCGGCCTCGGGCCACGGCAGCAGGATCCACTCGCCGTCGGGCGAGAAGGTGGGAGCGCCAAACGTGCTGGAGCCACTCGTCGGCGGGCTCGAGTAGATCACGCGCTCTCGCGCCCCCTCCGGCTGTGCCGGGAGCAGCCTCAGCTCGGTACCGCGCCCCTTGGCCGGCCACACCACGGCAACGGTCTCACCATCGGGAGCGAGGGTCGCTTCGCTGAATCCGCCGGCGATCGGCCCCTTGAACGCGGTCGTTCCATCGCCCTCGAAGGTCAGCGCGAACTCCTCCGCGATCACGAGCAGACGGTTGCCGTCCTCCGCCCATTGGAGCGACTCCACCGGCGCGGCGATCTCTTGGGAGCGCCAGCGGACTTGGCCCGAGTCGGTATCGAGCACGGTCACCTGATTGCTCGCGTCGACGTAGGCGAGCTGATGGACCGCGCGCGTGGGTGAGGTCTCCGGCCGCCAGGCAATCGCGCGTGCGCCAACCGGATCGTCGAGCGTGACGTCACCGGTGCCATCGCCTGCGACCACGTGCAGATCCCGGCCGGCCACGTAGGCAACGCGGTAGCCCTCGTCGGAAGACCAATCCAGTGATCTGATCGGCTCTGGTGCCACGATTCGCCACCGCTCCACGCCCTGCGGCGTGAGCGCGAACAGCTCGCGGCCCCCGCTGGCGCCGATGTACAGGCCGCTCGCCGACCAGGTTGCGTGCTCGTAGTCGCCGAGGCGCCGGCGCGAGCCGTCCTCGTGCAGCACCCACACGCCCTCCCGCGACTCCACCAGCACCGAGCCCGGAGCGGGCAGCGAGCCGAGCACCGGGCGCGCGTCCTCCTCGCCGACCTCAATCGCGTCCGCGATCCACTCGCGCACGTCCGCCCCGGCGGGGCTGAGCGCGAACGCGGTCATCACGCCGACGCCGATCAGGGCGAGGGCCGCCCGCGGCCGCGAGCCGACCCGGCGCGGCGCGGTCTCGCGCTCGGCGAACGCTTCGCGCACGACCTGCCAGCCCCGCTCCTCGGCCTGGCCCTCGCCGGGAGCCTCGACCTCGCGGAGGGCGGCCCGGACGCGATCGTCACCGCCGCGGCTCATCGCAAGTCCTCCGGCAGCTCGCGCGCCAGCGCGTCGAGACCGCGGCGCAGGCGCGAGTTCACGGTCCCGCGCGGGATCTCCAGAACCTCGGCGATCTCGCCCGGCGTGTACTCGAGCACGTAGCGCAGGACCACCACCGCGCGGTGCTCGGGGCTCAGCGAGCGCAGCAGCTCGACCACCCGGTCGGAGTCGGCGAGGCTCGCGAGGTCCACGTCCGGCGCGACCGCGTCGAAGCCCTCGCTGGTCTCGCCGGTCACCTCGCGGCGCGCCTTTCGGGCCCGGCTCCAGTCGATCGCGCGGTTGACGACGATCCTGTGCAGCCACGGCCCGAACGGCCGCCGGCGGTCGAACCGGTCGAGCGTCCGGATCGCGGCGAGGAACGCCTCCTGCGCGATGTCCTCGGCCGCGGCGCCGTCGTGGACCACGAGGTAGGCAGCGCGGTGAGCGGCGCGCCAGTGCCGCCGGAAGAGCTCCTCGAGGGCCTCCTCGGACCCGCGCTGCGCGGCGCGAATCAGCGTTCGCTCGCGTCGCCGCCCCACGGGAGCGAGCTCCGAGTCCATCGCGCCCAGCACACGCGTCTGCGCGTCCATCGCCACGGCGCATTCTCCCGCCTCGGCGGCGAGCACGACCACCCCACCCGACACCGAGAGTCGACTTACTGGCCTGAGGCGCAACTAAGTCGACACTCGCTCGCGTTCGGGCTCGGGCTCCGCGTCGGGCGCCTCCGGGCCCGGCTCGCCCGGGCCGAACGGGTCGGCCGGGAGCTCGGCGCCGCGACGACGCCGCCGGATTCCGAGGAAGGCGCCGGCGAGAGCCGCGATGCCGGCCGCGATCGCGCCGACCGCGACTCCGCTCAGGCCGCCGCCGTCAGACTCGGCCACGGGCGGCTCGGCCGCCGGCGACGAGTCGAGGGCGAACGTTTCGGTGTCGAGGCTGGCGAGAACGTCGCTGCCACGCATCACGTCCAGGGTGCCCCCGTCGCCCGAGAGCGCGAGGTCCACCCGCCAGGCCTCCTGGCCGTGGACCATCAGCAGGTCGATGCAATGCGTGAGGCTGCGCTCGGTGTCGAGCGTGTGGATGAAGGCGTGGTCCTTCCGGCGCCCGCCGCCGTTGTAGAGGGTGTACTCCCAGCGCCCGTCGGAGCTGGTCGCGCGGGTCAGCGGCAGGCCGCGCATCTCATCCGGCTCGACCACGTGGGTGACGAGCACCGGGTCCGGCAGCAGCCGCTGGCGCTCCATGTCGTACTCGCGGACCGCGTAGTCGTTGTAATCGCGCGAGAGGTACTCGATCAGGAACATCGAGGTGCCGTCGGGCGAAAGGGCGTCGAAGCTGAAGTCGCCCCTCAGGGTCAGCGGGTCGTGCGGGTGCATCCGTCCGGTTGCCCCGACGTCGACCTCGACGAAGGTGGTCTCGCGCCGGGGGAAGTCGAAGTTGGTCCGGGGGCTGATCAGGACCAGCGTCTCGCCGTCCGCGGCGAGCCCTGATGGCGTTCCGTCGATCGCCACCAGGGGCACGGTGAACTCACCGGTGATCGGCTTCGTCCCGGTGATCTCGCCGCCGTCCTGGTCGATCCGCAGGAGCTGGGTGTCGTCGCCTGCGTCCACGGTCGCGTACCGGGGCCCCTCGCCGCTCGGTTCTACGACCGAGGTCGTGCCGAAGCCGTCCATCGGCACCGGCAGGCCGTCCGCGTCCGCGGCGGCGGGTAGGACGGCGAGCATCACAAGGGTCAGCACGCTGATGGCGGCGCGGGGCATCTCGAACCTCCCGGGTCGGACTGGCATCTGCCCCTCTCTACGGACGCCAAGCCGTCCCAGGTCCACCGGATAATCCGGTCGTGCTCTTCGAGTTGCAGTCCGTAACCCTGGATCGCGGCGGCCGGCGGGTGCTCGACGGGCTCGACGGATCGCTGCCCGAGGGTGCCTCGGCGCTCGTCGGCCCATCCGGGTCCGGCAAGTCGACGATCCTGCGCCTGCTGAACCGCCTCACCGACCCCGATCGGGGCGTCGTCCGTTACCGCGGCGCCGATGTCCGGGAGCGCGATCCGCGGGAGCTTCGCCGCGAGGTCTGCCTGGTGCCGCAGCTGCCGGCGCTCGTGGCCGGGACCGTGGCGGCGAACGTCGAGTACGCCGGCTCGTTCGCCGGCCTCGAGCCCGACGTGGACCGCCTGCTGGGTCTGAGCGGCCTGGCGTCCGCCTACCGCGACCGTGACGCGGATCGGCTGTCGGTCGGCGAGCAGCAGCGGGTGATGCTCGCCCGCGCCCTGGCGCTGGAGCCACGGGTGCTGCTGCTCGACGAGCCCACCTCGGCGCTGGACGAGGACGCGCGCGACGCGATCGAGTCCACGCTTACCGAGCTGCGCCGGAGGCTCGGCATCTCCACCGTGGTCGTCACGCACGACCCGGCCCAGGCACGACGCCTGGCCGACTGGGTCGTCCGGATCGACGCCGGCCGCGCGACCGCGCAGGGACCCGCTCGGGAGCTGTTGCCGGCGTGAGCGTGGGGATCGACGTCAGCATCGGCGAGGTCGCCGCCAGCCTGGCGCTCGTCGCGGTCGCGATCGGCGTCTCCCGCTGGCGGCGCGCGGAGCTCGAGGGGGACATCGCGATCGCGGTCGCGCGCTCGGCGCTCCAGCTGGTCGCGATCGGCTACGTGATCCAGGCGATCTTCGACGAGGAGAGCCTCTGGCTGACCGCGGCGCTGATCGTCGTGATGGTCGTCTTCGGCGCCTACACGGCCCGCGCCCGGGCGAGCAACGTCCCGGACGCCTTCGTGCCGCTGCTGATCTCGCTCGCCCTGGCCGCGGTGGCAACGCTGGGGCTGGTGCTCGCCCTCGGCATCTTCGAGGCCACCCCGCAGTACCTGGTCCCGGTGGGCGGGATGGTGATCGGCAACGCGATGACGGCGGCGGCCGTCGCGCTGAACCGGCTGGGCGACGACGTCGCGGCGGGCGCCCGCGAAATCGAGGCCACGCTTGCCCTCGGCGCCACCGGCAGCGAGGCGGTGGCCCCGATCGTCCGCCGCAGCGTCCGCTCGGGGATGATCACCCTGGTGGACTCGACCAAGACCACCGGCCTGATCTTCTTCCCCGGCACGATGGTCGGCATGCTGCTCGCCGGCGCCGACCCGACCGACGCGGTCCGGCTGCAGCTGATCCTGCTCTGGGTGCTCCTCGGGAGCGTCGCGATCTCCTCGCTCGCCGCGACCGGCCTCGCCCACCGCAATTTCTTCACCGCCGCCCATCAGCTCCGCGAGCCGCCCGAGCCGTGAGCGGGGGCGCCCAATAGATTCACCGCCGTGACGAGGATCTTCAGCGGCATCCAGCCCACGGGGCGCAAGCACCTGGGCAACTACATCGGGGCGATCCGCCAGTACGTCGAGGGCCAGGAGCGCGGCGAGTCGATCTATTGCGTCGTCGACCTCCACGCCCTGACCGTGGCCTATGACCCAGCCGAGCTGCGCGAGCGGCTGTACGACACGACGGCGATCCTGCTGGCCGCCGGGCTCGATCCCGACCGCTGCATCCTCTTCCGCCAGTCCGACGTCCACGAGCACACCGAGCTCAGCTGGCTCCTCGGGGCGGTCACGGCGCACGGCGACCTCAACCGGATGCATCAGTTCAAGGAGAAGTCCGACCAGCAGCGCGAGCTGGTGTCCGCCGGGCTCTTCTTCTATCCGGTGCTGATGGCCGCGGACGTGCTCGCCCACCGGGCGACCGAGGTGCCCGTCGGCGACGACCAGCGCCAGCACATCGAGCTGATGCGCGACATCGCCGAGCGCTTCAACGCGCGCTTCGGCGAGCACCTGGTCGTCCCCGAGGGCCGCTACCCCGAGGTGGGCGCGCGGATCATGAACCTCCAGGACCCGGAGTCGCGGATGTCGACGACGTACGGACCCGAGCAGGGGACGGTGTACATCCTCGATCCGCCCGAGACGGTCGCGAAGAAGGTGCGGAGCGCCGTGACGGACTCGGGTTCCGAGGTCAGGCGGGCTCCGGACAAACCGGGGATCACGAACCTGATCGAGATCCTGTCGGTCGTCCGCGGCACGGCGCCCGAGGCCGTCGAGCGCGAGTTCGAGGGGTCCGGATACGGCGATTTAAAGGCCGCAGTGGCGGACGAGGCGGCCGCCTACCTGGCGCCGGTGCGTGAGCGCTACGAGGCGCTTCGGGCCGATGGGGCGGCGCTCGAGGCCGCCCTCGGCGAGGGCGCTGAGAAGGCGCGGGCGAGTGCGGCCGGCACGCTCGCCGACGTGCGTGAGGCGATGGGAGTCGGCCCGCCGCGCAGCGGCTAAGGCGTCCCGCCGCACCCCTAAGCTCTTCGCGTGCCGGTAGCCGATCTCGACCTTGAGCTCGACGTCTTCGCGGGCCCGTTCGACCTGTTGATGGCCGTCGTGCTGCGCGAGGGCGTGAACCTGGCCGAGGTCGAGCTCGGCGAGGTTGTCGTCGCCTACATCGAGCACCTCGAGGAGGAGGGCGAGCTGGACCTCGAGGCCGCCACCGAGTTCCTGGTGCTGATCGCGGCGCTCCTGGAGCTGAAGTCGCGCCTGCTGCTGCCGCGCGAGGAGGGCGACGAGGACGAGGAGCTCCGGCCCGAGGAGGCCGCCGAGGAACTGCTCGCGCGGATGCTCGAGTACCGCCGCTACCGCGACGCGGGTGCCCACCTGGACCAGCTGTTCGCGGACGGCCGGCGCTACCTCTACCGGCGCGCGCCGCTGCCGCCGGAGCTGAGGCGGGTGTCGCTCGACGCGGCGCGCCCCGTGTACGCGGGCGAGCGCCTCGCGCAGGCGATCGGCGAGCTGCTGCGGATGCCGGCCGCGCCCGACACGTCGCACATCCGGCCGACCGTGTCGCTCGAGCGGCGGCTGGGCGTCCTGCGGGACCTGCTCGGGCGCCGCGGCGAGCTCGACTTCGACCAGCTCTTCGGGACGGAGGATCGCCTGACGCAGGCGGTCACGATCTTCGCGCTGCTCGAGATGCACAAGCGCGGCGAGGCGAGCTGGGACCAGAAGGAGCTGTTCGGGCCGATAACGATCTCCGCAAGCGGCGACGGTGCGGAGCAGGAGGAGGTCGCGTGATCGAAGCACCGCGGTTGGAGCGGATCATCGAGGGGCTCCTGTTCCTGGCCCCGGAGCCGGTCTCGGTCGCCGAGCTGGTGGAGGCCACCGACGCCACCGAGGCCCAGGTCGAGCGCGCGCTCGACGGGCTCGGAGGCGCGTTCGCCGAGGGGACGCGCGGGCTCGTGCTCCGCAACGTTGCCGGTGGCTGGACCCTCGCCGCCGACCCGGTGGCCGAGGAGGCCGCCCGCAAGCTCCTGTCGCGCCCGAAGACGCCGCCGCTCACTCAGGCGCAGGCCGAGACGCTCGCGATCGTCGCCTATCTGCAGCCGGTGACGCGGCCGGAGATCTCCCGCATCCGCGGGGTGTCGGGCGAGTCCGCCGTCCAGACGCTCTGCGAGCGCGGGCTGATCGAGGAGACGGGACGCTCGCGCTTCGGGGCCACGATCTACCGCACGACGCCCCTCTTCGAGCGCGTCTTCGGCCTGTCCGGGCTCGACGCCCTGCCCGACCCGTCGCGGTTCGACCCGACGCCCGAGGACGAGCAGGACCTGCGCGACCGGCTGCTCAAGGCCGGCGAGCAGCGCGCGGCGTAGCGGGCCCAGCGGGGCCATCCGCGAAAGTCCCGCTTCGCAATGGAATGCGGAATTCCTGGCGCGGCACCAATCGAGTGTCGAGAAACCGTCGCTATGCGGCAATAACTCGACGCTCGAGTAGCCCGCTGCCGATGGGAGCCTGGTTCCGCTCTGGACGAAAAGCGCATCAGCCTGCCGTCGGCCGAGTCCAGGTGCCCACGGCATTCATGCGGTCGTGAATGTCCTTCCTCCAAAGGTCGCCGAGCGCTAGTAGGTCCGTCCCGCCGAATCGCAAATCAGCGTTTGGGACTCGGTCGACGAGTTGATCGATGCGGCCGAGATACACCCGGAGAAGACTGGGCCCGTCGGGCGCGCTAGCTGCGGCGTCAAAGATGTCGCGAGCCTCTTCGCCCATCGTGTTCTCGACATAGAGGCTCGTCTCGCCCAGCCATGCCAGGGTCGAGCCCCGAGGTGGGCTAGGTAGCACTTGAAGCCCCTCTCCGAGGTTTCGTGCGAATCGCAGCTGGCGAATGACCTCGCGTCGATCGTGCTCATCCACTTTCTGCCCATGTCGGTACGGAGGCCCCATCGCGGCAAGTATCTCGTGCTGCGTTGGACGAGAAGCGGACATTCCTACGCCACCGGGCGCCGAGCGTCGCGTTAGTGACGCCAGGCGCACCGAACGCGACGCTCGATCATGCCTCAGGACCGCTCGGTCGCCGGTAGCGTCAACGGCCGTGCGCCTCGCTAAGTACCTCGCCCACTGCGGCGTCGCCTCGCGGCGCAAGGCCGACACGCTGATCGCCGCCGGTCGGGTGACCGTCGGCGGCGCGGTCGTCACCGACCCGGCGCGCGACGTCGACGAGTCGAGCGGGGTAGCGGTTGACGGGGAGCCGGTCAAGCCCGAGCCGCGCGAGGTGTGGGCGCTCAACAAGCCGCTCGACGTGGTTTCGACTGCGCGCGAGCCGGGCGCCCGGCAGGCGGTCACCGAGCTGGTGCCCTCGACGCGCCGGCTCTATCCGGTGGGGCGCCTCGACGCGGACTCCACGGGCCTGATCCTGCTCACGAATGACGGCGAGCTCGCGAACCGGCTGACGCATCCGCGGTACGGGGTCGAGCGCACCTACCGCGCGACCCTGCGGCGGGCGCCGAGCGACGCCGACCTGCTGCGCCTGCGGCGGGGCGTGAAGCTCGAGGACGGGCCGACACGGCCGGCCCGGGTGCGCCGCGCGGGCAAGCGCGGGATCGAGATCACGATCCGCGAGGGCCGCAACCGCCAGGTCCGGCGGATGGCGGAGGCGATCCGCAACGAGGTCGTGTCGCTACGGCGGGTGGGGTTCGGCTCGTTGCGGCTCGACCGGCTCGCCGAGGGCGAGGCGCGGCGGCTGCGGGCGGCGGAGGTGAAGCAGCTCTGGAAGGATGCGCGCGATGAGTAGGGAGCGCCTCTGGGGAGTGCGGGGTGCGGCGCAGGCCGCGCGCAACGACGCCGAGTCGATCGTCGGCGCAACCCGCGAGCTGATGAGCGAGCTGATGGCGCGGAACGGGCTCGAGCCGGCGAGCTTCGTCAGCGTGATCTTCACCAGCACGGACGACCTCGATGCGGAGTTCCCGGCGGTCGCCGCGCGCGAGCTCGGTCTCGACCGCGTGCCGCTCCTGTGCAACCGGGAGATCGACGTGCCGGGGGCGATGGAGCGGGTGATCCGGGTGCTCGCGCACTACTACGCGACCGCGGACCACGAGCCGGAGCACGTCTATCTGGGCGAGACGAAGCGATTGCGGGCCGACCTACACTCGGCTCAGTGACGCTGCGCTTCTCACACCGACTTGACGAGATCCCTGGCTACACGGCCGGGGTGCCCGCCGGCAAGGCGCCGGAGGCGATCGCGTCCTCGGACATCGCGCAGCTGGCCTCGAACGAATCGCCGTGGGGGCCGCACCCGGACGTGGTCGCGGCGATCGAGCGCGGCGCCGGAATGATGAACCGCTATCCCGACCCGGCGGCGACCCTGCTGCGCCGGCGGATCGCGGAGCGCCACGACGCGGACCCGGCGGCGATCGCGGTCGCCAACGGCTCCTGCGAGTTCCTGCTCGCGGCGGCCGCGGCGCTCTGCGAGGCCGGCGACGAGGTCGTGTACGCGTGGCCCTCGTTCTCGATCTATCCGTACGTCGCGCCGCTCTCCGGCGCGCGCGAGATCCGGGTGCCGCTCACCGACGCCGACGAGCACGATCTCGACGCGATGCTCGCCGAGATCACGGCCGCGACGCAGATCGTGATCGTCTGCAACCCGAACAACCCGACCTCGACGCACATCCCGATCGCGCGGATCGCCGAGTTCGTCGAGGCGGTCCCCGACCACGTCACGGTGGTCCTCGACGAGGCCTACGCCGAGTACCAGCTCCACGACGACCCCGACGAGGGCGTCGACCTGTGGCGCCGCAGCCAGAACCTCGTCGTCCTCCGCACCTTCTCCAAGTGCTACGGCCTGGCCGGCCTGCGCGTCGGGTACGCGTTGTGCTCCGCCCGCGTGCGCGCGGCGCTCGACGCGGTCCGCCAGCCGTTCTCCGTCAACGCCCTCGCCCAGGCCGCGGGCGCCGAGGCGATCCGCCACTCGGACGACGTGGCCCAGCGCGTCGAGCGCACGATCGTCGAGCGGATCTTCGTCGAGGAGGGCGTGCGCGAGCTGGGGCTCCGAACGCCCGACTCGCACGCCAACTTCTCGTGGATCGACCTGGGCGAGGCGGACGAGGCCGAGGTCGTGGCGGCGCTCGGCGCCGCGGGCGTGATCGTCAGGCCCGGCACCCCGCTCGGCGGCCCGGGCCACATTCGCGTGAGCTACGGCACCCGCGAGCAGAACCAGCGCTTCCTGGACGCGCTGGCGGCGGCGATCTGAGGCGCGACGTGGGGAAGCTGATCTACCTGACGCTCGCCTCGCTCGACGGCTACATCGAGGATGCAGACGGGAAGTTCGACTGGGCCGAGCCCGACGAGGAGGTCCATTCGTTCGTCAACGAGCTTGACGAGCCGGTCGGGACCTACCTCTACGGGCGCCGGATGTACGAGGTGATGGTCTGGTGGGAGACCGTGGACACCGGCCCGGACCAGTTGCCCCATATCGGCGCCTTCGCGGAGAGCTGGCGGGCGACCGACAAGATCGTCTACTCGAGGACCCTGGGAGAAGTGTCAACGGCAAGGACGCGGCTCGAACCCGAGTTCGACCCCGACGCCGTGCGGGAGCTCAAGGCGGAGTCGGAGAGCGATCTCGCGATCGGCGGTGCCGCGCTCGCGGCCGAGGCGTTCGCGGCCGGGCTGGTCGACGAGTGCCATCTGTTCCTCGCGCCGATCGTGGTGGGCGCCGGCAAGCGCGCCCTCCCCGATGGCGTCCGCGTGCCGCTCGAGTTGCTCGACCACCGCCGCTTCGCGAGCGGCATGGTCTACGTCCGGTACAGCACCCGGCCCTAGTCGTCGTCGTCGCGGGGCGTGATCCGGAAGAGCGAGACGACCTCGGCCTGGTGCGCCTCGGGGTGGACGACGTAGGCGCTGGGGCCGCCGCCGAACCAACCCGCCGACTCGTTGTCGCCGACGTAGATCCCGGGGTGGTGCTTGCCGTCGCCGTCCTCGACCCAGACCTTCTGGCCTTCCTTGAAGCCTTCGATCTCTTCCATGCGCGGAGCCTACCGCCGCCGCCGATCAGCGCCCGGTCGCGCTGAAGTGCTGGTAGTCCTTCGTCCCCGGCCAGTCGCCGCCCCACTTCCAGCCGACGTCATGAAACGCGTCCCAGGCTTCGTCGCCGTGGTGGACCATGCCCTTCGCGTCACGGGAGCGGTCGGCGAACGCCGCGCCGGCGGGGGGCGAGACGTGGCCCGAGGGGGTCACGTACGGGTTCTCGATCGGGTTGATGTCGATCGCGCGGCCGTAGGCGTGCTCCGACCAGCGTGACGTGCCGGCGACGAACCGGCAGTTGAACGCCGAGGTGTTGTCCGCGTCCATGGAGCGGTGGTCGTCGGCGCCGTAGCGGTCGATCAGGTCCATCCTCCGGATCCTGAACCGCGCCTCGAACAGCGCCCGGAGCGCCCTCACGACCTCCCGCTTCTCCTTCTTGTGGACGATCAGGGCGCCGCGCTCGACGTCACGCTGGAAGTCCCAGAACGACGCTCGGATCAGGCGCAGGTCGCGCCGCGGGACCGGGCAGCCGGGGCGCCACGAGCTGCCGGTGATCTTCCGGCGCACGTCGCCGGTGATGCGCTTGGTGTCCGCCTCGAACCGCGGCTGCCCGGCGGCGCGCCCCTCCGGATCCGCGAAGCCGGGCGCCACCGGCAGAAGCGTGGCGGCGATCAGCAGGACGGCGACGGGGACGCCTCTCATCACCGAGGACGGTACCCAGGATTTGCCCTTTTCCCCGCTCCCTGCTACAAAAGCGGGGATGGACCGCGACCTCGCGAAGCCTCAGACGACCGCCCGCCAGGGTGCGTTCGCGCGCGAGCAGTGGTTTACCTATTGGCGATTTAGCTAGGCGTCCGGCCCGGGTCGCGCGACCCGCTTCACAGGAAATCTCCGCCGGGCGCCGTAGCTGCGACGTACCCTTCCCTGAGCTTTGAAAGGTTTGCCAGACAGATGATGATCGTGATGAAAGAGGGGGCGACGGAGGCCGAGATCGGCCACGTCGTCGAGCGAATCGAGCAGGTCGGCTGCTCCGCCCATATCTCCCAGGGCGAGCTGCTGACGGTGATCGGCGCGATCGGGGATCGCGAGCGCGTCGCCTCGCTCGGGCTCGAGGGCGCGCCGGGGGTCGACCACCTGGTGCCGATCCTCAAGCCGTACAAGCTCGCCTCGGCTCAGTTCCGCAAGGGCGAGCGAACCGTCGTCGACGTGGACGGCCGTCGCATCGGCGGCGACCACTTCGGCCTGATCGCCGGCCCGTGCACCGTCGAGAGCCGCGAGCAGACGCTGGAGGTCGCGCGCGTGGTCAACGATGCCGGCGTCGCGATGCTCAGGGGCGGCGCCTACAAGCCGCGCACCTCGCCGTACGCGTTCCAGGGCCTTGGCGTCGAGGGCCTGCGGCTGCTCGAGGAGGCCAAGGAGGTGACCGGCCTGCCGATCGTGACCGAGGTCATGGACGTGCGCGACATCGAGGACGTCGTCGAGGTCGCGGACGTGATCCAGGTCGGCGCGCGCAACATGCAGAACTACAGCCTGCTGGCCGAGCTCGGGAGAACCGGTCTTCCGATCTTGCTGAAGCGCGGCCTCTCGGCGACGCTCGAGGAGCTCCTGATGGCCTCGGAGTACGTCCTCAAGGAGGGCAACGAGCAGGTGATGCTGTGCGAGCGCGGGATCCGCACGTTCGAGACCGCCTACCGGTTCACGCTCGACCTGCTGGCAGTGCCGGTGCTGCGCGAGATGACCCACCTGCCGATCGTCGTCGACCCGAGCCACGCGGCCGGCCGGCGCGACCTGGTGGAGCCGATGTCGCTGGCGGCCGCCGCGGCGGGGGCCGACGGGATCATCGTCGAGGTGCACAACGAGCCCGAGCAGGCGATCTGCGACGGCCCGCAGGCGCTGCGGACCGAGGCGTTCGCCGACTACGCCCATCGGGTCTACGCGGTGGCCGAGGTCGCCGGCAAGCTCGTCAGCCGGGTCTAACGGCCCGCCGACATAGTCTGCGCCCATGCGGATCGCGGTACTCGGCGTCGGCCTGATCGGCGGCTCGATCGGGCTGGCCGCCCGGCAGCGGCTGGAGGCGGAGGTCGCCGGCTTCGACCCCGACCGGGCCAACCTCGACCGCGCGCTCGAGCTTGGCGCGCTGTCGGAGCTGGCCGGCTCGGCCGGCGACGCCGTGGCAGGCGCGGAGCTGGTGTTCTGCGCGGCGCCGGTCCGCGCCCTGCCGGAGGTCGTGGCCGAGGCCCTTGTCGCAAGCGGCGAGGACACCGTGGTCACCGACGTCGGCTCGACCAAGCGTCAGCTCGTCTCCGGCCTGCGCGACCACCCGGCCGGCGGGCGATTCATCGGCGGTCACCCGCTCGCGGGCGCCGAGACCGCCGGGGTCGAGCACGCCCGGGCGGACCTGTTCGAGGGGGCGCATTGGTACCTGACTCCCGGCGCGAGCGTCGGCGGAGTGCACTACGACAGGCTCCAGCGGGCGCTCGCCGCCCTCGGCGCCCGGCCACAGGCGGTCGACGCGGAGTCGCACGACCGCCTGATGGCGACCGTCAGCCATCTGCCGCACGTGATCGCCAACGTGCTGGTTGCGCAGGCGCAGGCCGCGCTGTCCGAGGAAGCCGAGCGGCTGCCGCAGGTGGGGCCGAGCTTCCGCGACACGACACGGGTCGCCGGCTCGAATCCCGCGATCTGGACCGACATCTTCACCGCCAACGCCGACGCGGTCGCGGGCGAGATCGATCGCGTCGTCGAGCGCCTCCGCGAGGCCGCCGACCTGCTGCGCGCGGGCGATGCCGGCGCGGTCGACGCCTGGCAGCGCGACGCCGGCGCGGCGCGCCGGCGGCTGGCCGATGCGGGCGTCGCCGGCGGCACCCTGCGCGAGCTGCGGGTCGGCGTGGACAACCGTCCCGGCGTCGTCGCCGAGATCGCCCTGGCCCTGGGCAAGGCGGGCGTGAACATCGAGGACATGGCGCTCTACCCGGCCGCGGACATGCGGACCGGCGCGATCTCGCTCTGGGTGGCCGGCGACGAGGACGCCGCGCGCGCCGCCGAGGTGGTCCGCGGGCTGGGCCACACCGCGGCGCCGCTCGCCGTGGAGCAGAATGAGCGCGGCGCCCGCTTCGAACCGTCGGGGCCGCTGAGCGGCGCGCTCCGGCCGCCGCCCGACAAGTCGATCTCGCACCGCGCGGCGCTCCTGGCGGCGATGGCCGAGGGGAACTCGGCCGTCACCGGCTTCCTCGACTCGGCCGACACCCGCGCGACCCTGCGCGCGGTCGAGGCGCTGGGGAGCATCGTCGAGGTCGAGGAGGCGGCCACCGCCGGCGCGCTCGACCTCCGCATCGAGGGGATCGGGCTGCGCGGCCCCGGCGAGCGCGCGGGCCCGAACCCGCTCCCGATCGACGTCGGCAACGCCGGCACCCTGCTGCGACTGCTGCCGGGCTGGCTGGCGGCGCAGGGCGCGGGCGCGTGGCGCCTCGACGGCGACGAATCGATCCGGCGGCGCCCGGTGGACAGGGTGGTCCTGCCCCTGCGGGAGATGGGCGCCGACGTGGAGTGCCGCGACGATCGCCTGCCGCCGCTCGACGTCGGGGGCGCCGCCCTCCACGGGATCTCCTTCCGGATGCCGATCGCGAGCGCTCAGGTGAAGTCGTGCATCCTCCTCGCCGGGCTCGGGGCCGAGGGCGAGACCGACGTGCTCGAGCCGGGCCCCTCGCGCGACCACACCGAACGGATGCTCGTGGCCGCGGGCGCCCGGATCAGCTCCGAGACGAGCGGTCACGGCCTCGCCGTCCGCGGCGAGCTGCCGGCCCGGAGGATCGTGGTCGAGCCGGCCGCGCGGCTCGCGCCGTGCGGCTTCGCGGTACCGGGCGACTTCTCCTCGGCGGCGTTCCTCCTCGTCGCGGCGCTGATCGTCCCGGGCAGCCGGGTGCGCCTCGAGGGCGTGGGCCTGAACCCGACGCGGGTGGGGCTGCTGGGGATCCTGAACCGGATGGGGGCGGCGGTTGAGGTTGAGGAGGGGATCCCCCTCGGCGGCGAGCCGCAGGGGGAGATCGACGCCCGCCACTCCGCCCTCCGCGGGACCCGGGTCGCCGCGGGCGAGGTCCCCCTCGCGATCGACGAGCTGCCGCTGGTCGGGCTCGCGGCCTGCTTCGCCGAGGGCGAGACCGTCGTTTCCGGGGCGCAGGAGCTCCGTCACAAGGAGTCGGACCGGATCGCCGCGGTCGTGGCGGCGCTGCGTGCCCTCGGCGGCGAGGCAGAGGCGCTCGACGACGGCTTCGCCGTCCGCGGCACAGGCGGCCTGCGCGGCGGCGCGATCGACTCGCACGGCGATCACCGCCTTGCGATGCTGGGCGCGGTCGCGGGCCTCGCGTCGCGGGACGGGGTGGAGGTGACCGGGATGGACGCCGCCGGCGTCAGCTACCCCGGCTTCGAGCGCGACCTGCGCTCGCTCAGCTGACGCCGCGCCGGCTCGGGTGCCCGTCGCCCGGCCAAGGCGAGAGCACCAACACCAGGCGGGCGTCCTCGGTGGCGCGGATCCGGCGCCGCTCCTGCGGGTTGAACTCGGCCAGCAGTCCCGGCCCGCCGCCCACGGTCTCGCCGTCGGCGTCGTCGATCTCGATTGCGCCCGCGGCGACGATCAGCCACGCCCGCTCGTGCACCTGATGCTCCTGCATGGTTTCGCCCGCGGGGAGGTTGAGCACGATCACCCGCCCCTCGTCCTCGGAGCCGAGTACGCGTGGGTGGTGACGCTCGAGCTCCATCTCGGCGACGTTCCATGCCTTCATCGGTCTCCTCCTCCTCGCACGGGCTTCGCCCAAGATATACCCGCCCGGCTCATATCCTCAACTGGCCATGGTCATCGCGATCGACGGCCCCGCGGGGGCCGGCAAGTCAACCGTCGCCCGCGGCGTCGCCGCCGCGCTGGGCATCACCTACCTCGACTCCGGGGCGATGTACCGGTGCGTCGCCCTGGCAGCTCTCACCGCCGGTGTCGCACCCGATGACGCCGACGCCGTCGGGCAGATCGCGGCCGCGATCGACGTGCGCTTCGAGGGCGAGGCGGTCCTGCTCGACGGCACGGACGTCAGCGCCGCGATCCGCGAGCCCCAGGTGACCGCCGCGGCGTCCCGGGTGTCGGTGCACCCGGAGGTCCGGGAGGCGATGGTCGCCCGTCAGCGCGAGCTGATCGCCTCGGGTCCCTACGTCGCCGAGGGGCGAGACATCGGCACCGTCGTCAGCCCCGACGCGCCCCTCAAGGTCTTCCTCAACGCGCAGGGTGAGGAGCGCGCGCGCCGCCGCTCGGCGCAGACGGGCCAGCCGCTCAACGAGGTGCTCGCCGAGCAGCGGGAGCGCGACGCGCGCGACCGCGAGCGCGAGCACGGTGCGCTGCAGGCCGCCGATGACTCGGTGGAGCTCGACACCACCGGCGTGCCGGTCGACGAGGTGGTCGAGCGCGTCGTGGCGCTCGCGCGCGAGCGAGGTCTTGGGCTATGAGCAGGGTGCCGCGCGTCGCCGTCGTCGGCTTCCCGAACGTCGGCAAGTCCACGCTGGTCAACCGGCTGGCCGGAGGACGCGAGGCGGTGGTCCACGCCGAGGCCGGGGTCACCCGCGACCGCAAGGAGCTGGAGTGTGAATGGAACGGTCGCGAGTTTCGGCTGATCGATACCGGAGGGGTCGACCTGGAGGCCGACGACCGCCTCGCGCGCGCGGTGCAGGCGCAGGCCCGGGCCGCGATCGCCGACGCCGACGTCGTCGCGTTGGTCCTCGACTCGCGGGCGGGTCTCCGGCAGGGGGACGCCGAGGTCGCCGAGATCCTTCGCCGTACCGACGTGCCGGTGATCGTCGTCGCGAACAAGGTGGACGGCGCCGCCGATGAGCCGGGGGTCGCCGACCTCTACCGCCTCGGCCTCGGCGACCCGGTGCCGGTCTCGGCGAGCCAGGGCCGCGGCACCGGCGACCTGCTCGACCGCATGGTCGATGCCCTGCCCCCCGCGGAACCCGGCCGGGATGGCGCGGTCGAGAAGGCCCGGATCGCGGTTATCGGACGGCCGAACGTCGGCAAGTCGTCGCTGGTAAACGCGTTCCTGGGCCAGGAGCGCGTGATCGTCTCCGAGCAAGCGGGCACGACGCGGGATGCGATCGACACGGAGCTACGGGTCGGCGATCGCGACGTGGTCCTGGTGGACACGGCCGGGCTGCGCAAGCGATCGAAGGTGGCCGGCACCGTCGACTACTACGCGCAGATCCGCTCCGAGCGGGCAGCTCAGCGCGCCGACGTTGCGATCGTGGTGTGCGATGCCTCGGAGGGGCTGACCACAGAGGACCTGCGGGTCGCCGAGCTGGCGATGAAGACGGGCTGCGCGACGATCTTCGCGCTCAACAAGTGGGACATCGTGGAGTTGGACTTCGAGGACACGAAGGCACGGATCGCGCAGCGCGTCCGCCAGCGCCCGCCGGTGATCACCGTCTCGGCGACGAAGGGCCGCAACGTCGCCAAGCTCCTCGACGCCGCGATCGAGCTCGCCGACCGCCGGGCGGAGCGCATCCCCACCCCGAAGCTGAACCGGTTCATCGACGACGTGGTCGCGCGGCATTCGCCCCCCTCGAAGCGGGGCAAGCGCCTGCGGCTGTACTACGCGGCGCAGGTCGGCACCGCGCCGCCGCGGTTCGCGATCCAGGTCAACGACCGCCGGGTGATCACTCGCGATTGGGCGTATCACCTCGAGAACCGGATGCGCGAGGAGTACGCGCTCGAGGGCGTGCCGCTGATCATCGATTACGTGCCGAAGCGGTCACGCCGGTAGGTTGCGCGGGGTGAGGTCTTCGCCAGGCAGGATGCTGGGCGCGATCGGGGAGCGGCTGCGCGGATTGCGCTACCTCGTGAGCGACCTCTTCTTCCTGATCGCGCGGTTTCCGCGCGCGGTCGGCCGCGGGGTGGCCGGCTTCTGGAGCGCGCTGCCGATGGTCGCCCGGCGCCGGCTGGTGGCGGCGGCCGGGGCGGTGGCGCTGGTCCTGTTCCTCGCGGCCGCGGTCGTCCCGAACCTGCCGTGCGCGCTGCCGGGCGGCGACGAGTGCGCGCCCGACGACGAGGCGATCGAGCTGGCGCCCGCGAGCACGATCGCCTACGTCCACGCGAACCTGGACCCGGAAACGGAGCAGGCCGAGCAGGCGACCGAGATCGCGACGCGCGCGCCGCTGGTCAGCCGCCAGCTGATCGGGCAGGCGGCGACGCTGCTCGACGCCGGGGCGCCCTTGGGCGCAGCGGCGGAGCCCTGGTTTGCCGGCGAGGTGACGGCGATCGTGATCGGCGGCGGGGCGGTCGCCGAGCAGGTGCAGCTCCTGGAGACCACCGATTCCGAGGCCGCGCTTGCCTACGCGGAGTCGCTCGCGGCAGGTGTGCCGGACGTCAGCGCCTATCGCGACGTCGAGATCAGCGAGGACGAGCGCGGGCTCGCGAGCGCGGTGGTGGACGGCTTCCTCGCGCTCGGTACCGCGCAGGGCGTGCGGGCCGTCGTGGACGTGGCGACCGGCGCCGAGGGGGCCGACTCGCTGGCTGACGACACCACGGCCGTGGAGGCGCTGGAGGAGCTGCCCGAGCATCGGGTCGCGGAGGCGTTCCTTTCTGCCGACGGCATCGAGGCCTTCGTCACGTCCGACGAGGGACCGCTGTCCACGTTCGAGCCGCTCGTCGACTCGGCGGCGTCGCTGGGAGTCGCGTTCTCGCTCAGCGCGAACGACGACGGGTTCTCGCTCGCGACTCGGAGCATCCTCGACGCGGAGCGGACCGAGGCGGAGCCCGGGTTCTTTGCAGCCTTCGACGAGTTCGAGCCCGAGCTGCCCAGCCAGCTCGCGCCCGACTCGCTCGCCTATCTGGGGCTGGGCCAGCCGCGGGAGACCATCGCGGCGCTCCTGCGCCAGGCGACCGTTCGCGCACCGGGCATCGCGGCCGGCGTCACCGACCTGATCGAGAGCCTTCGCGGCGCCGCCGACGTCGACCTCCAGCGCGACCTGCTGGAGGCTCTCGGCGGCGAGGCGGCGTTCGCCGTGGTGCCGCGAGCGCCGGCGGAGCCGGACGAGCAGGCGTTGCCCTCCGCGGTGACGCCGACGCCCTACCTCGAGTTCCTCGCCGACGACGTCGACGAGGAGAAGGCGCAGGAGGCGCTCGCCCGGCTCCAGGACCCGATCGCCGAGTCGTTCGACCCGGAGCTCGGGGCTCCGGTCTTCGAGCAACGCCGGTTCGGCGACCTCGATGCGCACGTCCTTCGGCTCTCGCCCGTGGCCCAGATCATTTACGCGATCCTGGACTCGCAGCTCGTGATCGCAAACGACGCGGCGGCGGTCGCGCGCCTGGCCGAGGGCGTCGACGACGGCCTGGCCGACGCCGACCGCTATCGCGAGACGGTCGACGGCCTGCCGGACGAGCCCGCCCTGCTCGTCTATCTGGACCTGCGCGGCCTCCTCTCCTTCGCCGAGCGCAGCGGTCTCGCGGAGGACACGGCGTACACCGCGTACGCCTCCGATCTGCGCCGGCTCGCCAGCCTGGGCCTGACCGTGACCCAGGCGGACCAGACGCTCGCGGCCGACGCCAGGCTGCTGGTCGATTGACGCCCGAGGCGGCCCGCTGCGAGGCCGGGATCGCTACCCTGCCGCGACGATGACGAGCGAAGCCCTTGCGGACAACGAGTTCCTGTTCACCTCCGAGTCGGTCACCGAGGGCCACCCGGACAAGGTCGCCGACCAGATCTCCGACGGCGTCCTCGACGCCGTCCTCGCCGACGACCCGTATGGGCGCGTCGCCTGCGAGACGCTCGTCAACACCGGCCTGGTCGTGGTCTCCGGCGAGATCTCGACCGAGACCTATGTGGACATCCAGGACGTCGCCCGCAGCACGATCGCGAAGATCGGCTACAACGACGCCGACCTGGGCTTCTCGGCCGATTCCTGCGCCGTCATCAACGCGATCGACAAGCAGTCGCCCGACATCGCCCAGGGCGTCAACACCGCGCTCGAGGCTCGCACGGACCCCGCGGACGACGACGAGCTCGACGTCGCCGGGGCCGGCGACCAGGGAATGATGTTCGGCTACGCGACCCGCGAGACCCCGGAGCTGATGCCGATGCCGATCTCGCTCGCGCACAAGCTCGCCCACCGCCTGGCCGAGGTCAGGAAGGGCGAGGTGGTGCCCTACCTGCGCCCCGACGGCAAGACCCAGGTCACCGTCCGCTACGAGAACGGCCGCCCGATCGAGATCGAGAAGGTGCTGATCTCGACGCAGCACAAGGACGGGGTCGATTGCGACACGCTGATCCGCCCCGACCTCTGGGAGCACGTGCTGCACCCGATCCTGCCCGCCGAGCTCTACGACTCGGCGAAGCTGAACACCAAGCAGAACTTCCTCGTCAACCCCACGGGCCGGTTCGTGATCGGCGGCCCCGTCGGCGACGCCGGCCTGACCGGCCGCAAGATCATCGTCGACACCTACGGCGGCATGGCCCGCCACGGCGGCGGCGCCTTCTCGGGCAAGGACCCGTCGAAGGTAGACCGCTCGGCGGCGTACGCCGCGCGTTACGTGGCGAAGAACATCGTCGCTGCCGGCCTCGCCGACCGCTGCGAGGTCCAGGTCGCCTACGCGATCGGCGTCGCCCACCCGGTCTCGGTGATGGTCGAGACGTTCGGGACCGAGAAGATCTCCCGCAGCCGGATCGCCGAGCTGATCTCCGAGCACTTCGACCTGCGCCCCGGCGCGTTCCGCGAGGAGCTCAACCTCCACCGGCCGATCTACCAGAAGACCGCGGCCTACGGCCACTTCGGCCGCGAGGACGCCGACTTCACCTGGGAGCGGACCGACCGCGCCGAGGTGCTCCGCGAGGCCGCCGGCATCGGCGCCGAGCAGAACTCGCCCGCGCCGGCGTAAGCCAAGCCCTATTGCGGCGGGGGTTGGCGGCCGTGCTCGTCGTCGCCGAGCGCGCCGCCGCCGGTTCCCAGTGAGCGGGTCGCCTCGTCCACCTTGTGGACGACGTCCTCGGGCTCGGCGACGCCCGCGAAGACGAAGTTGTAGTCGTCGCCCGCGGCTGTGTCGAAGTCGACGTCGCCGACCTGAAGCATGCGCTGAACCACGGACTGGGTGAAGTTCACGTTCTGCACGCGCTCGAGGCGGGTCTCCTGGATCGTCCGCGAGACGATCCCCCGCTTGATGTGGAGGCGGCGGTTGGTGATCGTGTAGCTCGTCGCGACCCGCATGATGAATCCGGCCAGGATCGTGATCCCCACGCCCGCGACGGCGAGCAGGGCGACCAGGCCGCTGTTCGTCTCGTCGCCGAACAGGTTCGTCCCGAGCGCCACCAGCAGGCAGACGACCGCGGTGGCCGCGAAACCCTTGATGTAAAAGGCGAGAATCGCGCGCCACGAGGGGTGCCCCTCGAACAGGACTCGCTCGCCAGGGCCAAGCTTGGGCGCCACGGCAGGAGAGATTCATCCGGTGAGGCAGGCGCCGCACAGCCCTCTACCGTGGTGACGATGTCCGCGATCGCGAAGGTCGAGCCGCTCACCACCGCCAGGGCGCTGCGCGGGCCGTTCGACTATCTCCTGCCCGAGCGGCTCGGCGAGGTCGGGGTCGGCAGCGTCCTGCTCGTCCCGTTCGGGCGCCAGCGGATCCTGGGGGTCGTGGTCGGCCTCGCGTCCGAGTCGGAGCTGGCGCCGGAGCGCCTGGCCGAGCCGATCGCGGCGCTGGAGGCCGGCGCAAGCCCGGAGCAGGTCGAGCTGGGGCTTTGGGTTGCGCGCGAGTACTGCTCGACGCCGGCGCGGGGCCTCGAGCTGGTGCTGCCGCCGGGGACCACGGCCACCGGGCGCGACGTCGCGCCGCGGCGCGAGCTGCGCGCCGAGCTGACCGCGACGGGCCGTGGGGCGCTGGCGGGCGGCGAGCGGCTTGGGCCCAAGCAGAGGCTCGCCCTCGAACGGCTCGCAGCCGCGGCAGCGCCGGTCGCGGCGGGCTCCGACCGCGACTCGCTCCGACGGCTCGCGAAGCGAGGCCTGGTCGAGCTCAGCGAGGTCGAGGTCGACCGGCGCCCGGACACCGTCGCCGTGGGCGCCCCAGCCGGGCGGCCGCAACTCAACCCGGCGCAGGCGCGAGCCCTCGCCAGGATCGAGGCCGGGCTCGACGGCGACGGGGGCGAGCTCCTCCTGCACGGGGTGACGGGCTCGGGGAAGACCGAGGTCTACCTCGCGGCAACCCAGGCGGCGCTCGAGCGGGGGAGGGGCGCGATCGTGCTGGTGCCCGAGATCGGCCTCACCCCGCAGACCGTGTCGCGCTTCGCGTCGCGCTTCGGCGATCGGGTCGCCGTGTTGCACTCGGCGCTCAGCCAGGGCGAGCGCCGCGACGAGTGGCAGCGCCTGCGTCGCGGCGAGGCGCGGATCTGCGTGGGCCCGCGCTCGGCCGTGTTCGCGCCGGTCGCCGGGCTCGGCCTGATCGTCGTGGACGAGGAGCACGACTCCTCCTACAAGCAGGAGTCCGATCCTCGCTACGACGCGCGCGACGTCGCCCGGCACCGGGCCGAGAGGGCGGGCGCGGCGCTCCTCGTCGGCTCGGCGACGCCGCGTCCCGAGAGCTGGCTGCGGCTCGAGCGGATCGAGCTGCCCGAGCGGGCGGACGGGGCGCCGCTGCCCGGCGTGGAGGTGCTCGACATGCGCGAGCGCGACGGTCGCGAGGGGCCGCTGCATGAGCGCACGCGGGCCGCCCTCGCAGGGCTCCGCGACCGCGGCGGCAAGGCGATCGTGATGGTGCCGCGGCGCGGATGGTCGCCGCACCTGAGCTGCCGCGAGTGCGGGCGCGCTTGGCGCTGTCCCAACTGCGACGTGTCGCTGGTGCTGCATCGCGCCCGCGCCGCCATCCGCTGCCACCACTGCGGGCACTCCGAGCGGGTGCCCGAGGCGTGTCCCGAGTGCGCCTCGGTCTCGGTCGCGCGTCACGGCGCCGGATCGGAGCGGATCGAGGAGCTCGTCGCGTCGCTGGTGGAGCCGCTGCCGGTGTTCCGCCTCGACTCCGACAGCGCGGCGGGCCGCGGCGCCCACGGCCGGATCCTGGCGGAGTTCGAGCGGGCGCCGGCGGGCGTCCTGATCGGAACCCAGATGGTCGGCAAGGGCCACGACTTCCCGGACGTCGTCCTCAGCGTCATCGTCGATGCCGACTCCAGCCTGCGCTTTCCCGACTTCCGCGCGGAGGAGCGGACCTTCGCCCAGATCGCCCAGCTCGCCGGCCGCAGCGGACGCGGTGCCGCGGGCGGCGGCGTCCTCGTCCAGACGCTCGCCCCCGGCGCGGAGGCGGTCCGCCACGCGGCCGCACACGACGCGGGCGCGTTTCTCGAGGGCGAGCTCAGGCGCCGGCACGAGCTGTCCTACCCGCCGTTCTCGACCCTGATCCGGGTGGAGTTCTCGGCGCCCGGCGCCCGGGCGGCGGACAACGCGGCCGCGCAGACGGCCGCCCGGGTGCGCCCGCTGCTGCCGGCCGGCGCCACGCTCCTGGGCCCGGCGCCGCGCTTTCGGGTGCGCGACCGCGAGCGCCGCCAGATCCTGATCAAGGCGCCGGCTCGCGAGCCGGCGGTGGGTGCCGTGCGCGAGGCGGTTGACGGCGCGGTGCGCGCGCGGGCGCTCCGCGGCGTGCAGCTCTCGGTGGACGTCGACCCCCAATAGATTTCTAGACTCGATTCGATGACCGAGACCGGGGAGCACGCGACAATCGAGGCCGAGCCCACCGAGGGCCCGGTCGATGCCGACGCGCACGCGGCCGAGCACACCGAGGAGGAGATCCGCCGCCGCGACGAGGCGCTCGCCAACGTGGTCACCTACGGCGACCCGGTGCTCCGGTCGCGCGCATCGGAGGTGCGCGGGTTCGGCCCGGAGCTGGCCGCCGAGGCCGAGCGGATGATCGCGATCATGCGAGATGCGATGGGAGTGGGCCTGGCGGCCACGCAGCTCGGCGCGCTGCGCCGGCTGCTCGTCTTCGCGGCCGGCCCGGACGCGACGCCCACCGCCGTCGCGAACCCCAAGATCGAGTGGTCCTCGGACGAGCTCGCCACCGCCGCCGAGGGTTGCCTCTCGCTGCCGCGCGTGGTGGTGGACGTCGAACGCCCTCTCTACGTGCGGGTCACCGGGCTCGACACCGGCGGCGAGCCCCTCCTGATCGAGGCGTCCGGGCTCGAGGCCAGGGTCCTGCAGCACGAGATCGACCACCTCGACGGCGTCCTGATCCTCGACCGAACCGAGCGCGAGCAGCGCAAGGGCGCGATGCGCGCGCTGCGCGAGGGCACCAGCTTCAGCCCCGAGCCCGACGAGGACGAGGATGACGGCGAGCCGGGGACTGCCGAGAGCCCCGTGAATGAGCCCTGAGCCCGCGGCGCGGCTCGCATACCTGGGCACCTCGGACTTCGCGACGACGGTCCTGCGCCGGCTCGCCGAGAGCCCGTTCCGCCCGGCGCTCGTCATCACCCCACCCGACCGCCGCCAGGGCCGCGGCCGCAGACTGGCCCCGCCGCCGGCCGCGACGGCCGCCCTCGACCTGGGTCTCGAGCTCCACCAGACCGCGGACGTCAACTCGGACGAGTCTCTCGCCGCGCTCGAGGCAGCCCGGGTGGAGGTCGGGCTCGTCTGCGCCTTCGGCCAGCTCCTCAAGGTGCCGCTGCTCGACCGTCTCGAGCTGCTGAACGTCCACCCCTCGCTGCTGCCCCGCTGGCGGGGCGCGGCGCCGATCGAGCGGGCGATCATGGCGGGTGACGAGCGCACCGGCGTCGCGATCATCCGCGTCACCGAGGGGCTCGACGCGGGGCCGGTCGCGCTCTGTGAGGCCATCGCGATCGAGCCCGACGACGACTACGGCTCGCTCTCGGAGCGCCTCGCTCCGCTCGGCGGGGAGCTGGCGGTGCGGGCGCTCGAGCTGCGAGCGAAGGGCGACCTCGAGTTCGCGGAGCAGGACGAGGCGGCCATGACCTATGCCGAGAAGATCGACCCGGCCGAGCGCCGGCTCGACCCGCGCCGCCCGGCCACGGAGCTCGAGCGCGCGGTGCGGGCGCTTAACCCGCACGTCGGCACCCATCTCGATCTGGCCGGCGGCGACCGGCTCGGAGTCGCGCGCGCAGGGGCGCTCGACGCCGGCCAGCCGGGCCCCTCTGAGCTCGCGGCCGACGGCGACGCGCTCGTGCTCGGCTGCGCCCCCGGCGCGCTTCGGATCACCGTGGTGCGACCGCCCGGGAAGCGCGCGATGCCCGTTGCCGACTACCTCCGCGGGACACCCGGTGCCAACCCTGGCGCCGGCTCCGTGAGCAGCGCCGCAGCGGCGACACGCGCCGCGCCGCGCCGCGTTCGAGGTGCTGCGGCGCACCTTCGAGCACGGCGCCTGGGCCGACCGCGCGTTTCCGGCCGCGGCCGAGCGCCACCGCCTGGAGGGGCGCGAGCGCGCGCAGGCGCAGCGCCTCGCGTTCGGCGCCGTGCAGCGGCGCGGCACCACCGACGCGATTGTCGCGCGGCTCGCCGGGCGCGACGCCGCATCGCTCGATCCGCCCGTGCTCGCGGCACTGCGCCTGGGCCTGTTCGAGCTCCTGTTCTCGGACGCTGTGGCGGAGCACGCGGCGGTGGATGCCGCGGTCGAGCTGGCCAAGGGCGGCATGCGGCGCGGCGGCGCGCGCCGGGCGGCCGGGGCGGCCGGCCTGGTGAACGCCGTCCTCCGGCGCGCGGCAAACGAGCGCGACGCGCTGCTCGCGTCGCTCACGGACGAGGACCCGGCAGCGGCGGCGATCGCGCACTCCGTCCCCGAATGGCTCGCCGCGATGTGGTGGGACGAGCTGGGGGCCGAGCCGGCCCGGTCGCTGCTGCGCGCTGTCAACGAGCCGCCCGAGACGGCGTTGCGGGTCAACACCCTGCGCGCCGACACGGCGGCGCTGCGCGCCGAGCTGGAGGCCGCGGGCGAGCCCGTGGCGCCGGGGCCCGAGGTGCAGGGCGTCGCGGTGCCCGAGGCGCTGGTGTGGAGGGGTCCGCTCGGCGCCGCGGCGCTCCGGGCGCTCGACGACGGTGCCCTCGTCGCCCAGAGCCGCGCCGCGCAGGCCGTCGTGGTGACGCTTGACCCGCGGCCGGGCGAGCGCGTGCTCGATCTCTGCGCCGGGCCGGGGGTGAAGACGACTCAGATCGCCGCCCGGATGCGCGGCGAGGGCGAGGTGGTGGCCGTCGAGCGCGACGGCGGGCGCGCCGGCCAGATCGCCGAGCTCTGCGAGCGAGCCGGGGCGCGCAACGTCCGAGTCGAGGTCGCGGACGCCGCCACCGCGGATCCGGGCCGGGGCTACGATCGGGTGCTCGTGGATCCGCCCTGCTCCGACCTGGGGACGCTCGCCTCGCGTCCCGACGCACGCTGGCGCAAGGAGCCCGGCGACGGTCGAGCGGCTCGCGGGCGAGCAGGCCGCGATCCTTCGCCGCGGCCTGGACGCGCTCCGGCCGGGCGGTGCGCTCGTCTACTCGACCTGCACGATCTCGCGCCGCGAGAACCGCGGGGTGCTCGCGAGCGTGCCGGTGGTCGCGGACTCCGTGCTCGAGACCCGGCCCGACCTGGATCGCACCGACGGCTTCTTCGTCGCCCGCCTCCACCGGAGCGACGCGTGAGCGCCGAGGAGACGCTGCCGCGCCCGAGCTGCCCCGGGTGCGGCGAGCCCTGGCTCCGGCCGACCACGCTGCCGGGCCGCTTCCGCTGTGTGTTCTGCCTTCAGCGCTACGAGCTCGTCTCGCAATGCCCCGATTGCGGCGAGCACCAGACGATCGTCCGAATGAGCCGTTCCGAGGACATGGTCTGCCAGCATTGCGGCCACTCGATGCTGAGGCCAATATGAGCAGCGCCGAACTGTTCCGCTCGCGCCGGATCGCCCCCTCGATCCTGGCCGCCGACTTCGCGCGCCTCGGCGAGCAGGTCGACGAGGTGATCGCCGCCGGCGCCCGCGTGATCCATGTCGACGTGATGGATGGTCGCTTCGTTCCGCCGATCACGATCGGCCCCCTGGTCGCGGCGTCGATCGCCGACCGGGTCCACGACGCCGGCGGCGCGCTGGACGTGCACCTGATGATCGAGCGCCCGGGCGACCAGGTGGCGGCGTTCGCGGAGGCGGGCGCGGACTGCATCACGATCCATCAGGAAGCCGACCCGCACGCGCACCGCACGCTCGCCGCGATCCGCGAGGCGGGCTGCCTGGCCGGTCTTGCGATCAACCCCGGCACACCGGCGGCGGCGGTCGGCGATGCCGCGTCGGCCTGCGACCTGTTGCTGGCGATGACCGTCAACCCGGGGTGGGGCGGACAGAGCTTCATTCCCACCTCGCCCGACAAGGTGAAGCGGCTCGCCGCGATCGCCCCTGACGGGTGCGCGATCGAGGTCGACGGCGGCATCGACGCCGGCACGGCACCCGGCGTGGTCGAGGCCGGCGCGAACCTCCTGGTAGCCGGCTCGGCGGTCTTCGCCGACGCCGACCCGGGCGCCGCCTACACGCGCATCGCCGAGGCCGCGGGCGCGGAGTAGACCTAGGTCGTCTGCGGGTCCACGTCGGCCTCGGGCCTCCGGCGAGGCGCGGGGGCGTTGAGGGCGCCCGCCACCTCCTCCCACCAGGCGCGCTCGATCGGGGACAGCTCCGGTCGCTGCACCCGGCGAGCCACCCAGTCGATCATCTGACGGCGCCCCCCGACGGCGACGAGCTCGCTGTCGGTGACGCCGTAGCGGCCGTCGGCGAGCCCGACCAGCGTCCCCGGCTCGTCCCTCCGCACCCGGAGCCGCGCCGCGACGGCGATGCCCTCGAGCGTCTCCGGCCTGCCGGGGTCACCGTCGTCCGCGGTCCGCCGGCGGACCGTGAAGACCTGCGGTGCACCGCGGATCGGCAGCTGCTGCGGCGGCGGTTCTCCCAGGGGGCCCGTGCGCCAGCGCTCCGTGAGCGCCTCGACATCGGGGATCACCTCACGCCGCGCGAGCACGTGGAGCTCGTCGCTCGCCTCGATCTGGGTCGAGCCTCGCGGCGGGATCGCCGTCGAGCCGCGCACGATCACGTTCACCAGCGCCTGGCGCGGGAGGCCGAGGTCCCGCACCAGGGCCCCGGCCGCGGCGTCTTCCGGCCCCACGACGTAGATGAACGTGTCGCCGCCCAGGCGGCGGACGGTCCCGGCCTCGACCACCGGCTGCGGCAGGGCCGGCTCGTCCGTGGTCAGGCCGAGCCGGCGGGCGATTGGGTCGAAGCTCGCGCCCTGGACCAGCGTGGAGGTGACGACCACGAAGAAGACCGCGTTGAAGATCACCGTGCTGGATTCCACCGCCGCGATCACCGGCAGCGTGGCGAGCCAGATCGGCACCGCGCCGCGCAGCCCCGCCCAGCCGAGCATCACCCGCTCCCGCAGCTCGAACGGGGCGGTGGCTGTGGCGACCAGGGCGGCGAGCGGGCGGGCGACGAAGATCAGGACGGCCGACAGCGCCAGCGACTCGACCAGGTCGTCGCCCAGCTCGCTCGGGAAGACGAGCAGCCCGAGAAGGAAGAACAGGGAGATCTGGGCGATCCAGGCCATCCCCTGGTGGAAGGCGATCGTCGAGCCGCGAGCCGGGACCGGGCCCGTGCCCAGCACGAGAGCGGCGACGTACACGGACAGGAACCCGGACCCCTCCGGGACCTCCGCGAGGCCGAACGCGAGTGCGGCGGTCGCCAGCGAGGCCACGGGGTAGAGGCCGGGGGAGGGCAGGTCGAGGCCGCGGAAGCCGGCGCGCGCGGCGAACCCCACCACCAGCCCCACGGCGAGTCCGATGCTCAGCTTGACGACGAAGTCGAGCGCCATGTCGGGCGCTCCGTAGCCGGGCTCCTGGATCCAGTCGATGAAGCCGAGCACGAGGATCACGGCGACCGGGTCGTTCAGGCCGGATTCGCCCTCGAGCGTGCGCGCGAGGCGCCGGCGCAGCCGCGAACCGCGCAGGACCGCGAAGATCGCCGCGGAGTCGGTGGCCGCTATCGCCGAGCCGATGATCAGTCCCTCGAGCAGGTCGAGGTCGAAGAGCCAGCTCGCGACCACGCCGGCGATCGCGGCGGTCGCAACGGTGCCGACCAGCGCCAGCGAGACCGCGGTGCCGATAACCGGGCGGATCTCCCTCCAGCCCGCGGTGAGACCGCCCTCGAACAGGATCAGGACGAGGCCGATCGTCCCCAGCGTTTGGGTCAGCTCGTAGTCATCGAACTCGACGCCGCCGATCCCCTCGGATCCCGCCAGCATCCCCAGGCCGAGGAACAGCAGTAGCCCGGGCACGCGCGCCCGGTCGGCGACCTTCGCGGCGGCGAGGCCGGTCGCCATCAACAGGCCGGCGATGAGAAGCAGCTCGGCGTCGGTCATCGGATCCCTGTCCCGTTACCCGGCCTCGTCCGCGGTTGCCAGGGTCGCCTCGATCTCCTCCGGCGAGTCGGGCTCGATCCCCCTGTCCGGGGCGGTGCGATAGACCCGGCCGAGCAACAGTGCGAGCAGGATGGCGGCGCCGAGGAACCCCACCTCAACGCGACGCGCCTCGTCCTCGATGACGGGCGTCAGGCACCAGCCCAGGAAGAGCGCCGCGGAGACCGCCCAGCAGCGCGCCGCGCGCGCCGCGGCTCCGTGCGCCAGGGCCGCCTGGCTGAGCGTGGTTGCGGCGAGGTAGAAGCCCATGCTCACGGCCATGATCATCAGCCCGAGTCGGTCGTATTCGAAGCGGTCCCCGAACGCGATCTGCATCAGCTCAGGCCCGACGGCGGCGACGATTCCGAGCGTCAGGGTCGCGAACGCGGCCACGGCGACGAGCGTCATCCGAACCGACTGGTGGAACGCGGCCTCGCCGCCGCCGCCGCGAACGCGCAGGCGGGTGAGGTGGGGGAGCAGGCTGATCGCGACGCCCTGGAAGACCAATACCGGGGCTCGCACGACCATCAGTACGTTGAAGATGAACCCCGCTGCGGCGGCATCCTCGAACGCCCGGACCAGCAGCGGCCCGGCGTTCAGGAACGCTTGCTCGCTCAGCATGACCACGAGGACCGCTGCGGCAAAGCCGCCGCCGGCGGCGACGGTGACGGGCGCGGGCGCGGTGGACGGCGCGCGGTCGTCTTGCCGGCGAAGCGAGAGCAGGATCAACGGCGAGATAGCGAGGCTCACCGCCGGCGCCGCGGCGACGCCCAGGGCAACGGTCTCCTGGCCCTCCGCGATCCCGAGCGCGACGGCGAGGGCGAGGCTGGTGCGGGCGGCGGACTCGCAGACGAGCAGGCCCGCGAGCAGCGCGAAGCGCCTGGACCCGGCGAGCACTCCGCGCGTGTAGTAGCTGACGCCGAAGGTCGTGATCGAGAAGACGAGGACCCAGTACAGCGTCTCCGAGCCCGACAGGAGGCCGTCCTGGAGCTGGTCGCGCAGCGCCAGCGCGATCGCGCCCAGGATAGTGGCGACGCCGACCTGGATCGCCATGCCGACCCGCAGGGCGCTGGCGATCTCCTCGCCGCGCGCGCGGCGCTCGGCGATCGTCCGTGAGAGCAGCTGCTCGACCGGCCGGTGGGCGACCGAGATCGTCACGAAGACCGCCGACCAGAGCACGACGATCTCCCCGTAGGCGGTCGTGTCGAGGTTGTGCGAAGCCAGCGAGAAGAACAGGTACGTGAGGAGGCCGGAGGCCCCGATTCCGGCCGACAGCAGGCTCGCCGCGCGCCCGAAGCGTCTCGTCTCCGCTCCGGGCCGCAGCTCGCTCACGCGGGGAAGGTATTGAGTGAGCGCCCCCGCGCGCGAAACCAACATTGCCCCGCCGGTAGGCGATTGTTCTGGCGGACTCCTGATTGACTGGTCAGTCAACGAGTTTCCGTACCATTTGTCGCGCGATGACCACCGTGACCGAGCAGGACCGCCTCCACCTCGCCCGAGCGCTCGAGCTGGCCGAGCAGGGCCGAGGGCGGGTTTCCCCGAATCCGGTGGTCGGCGCGGTGATCGTTCGCGACGGCGAGACCCTCGGCGAGGGCTGGCACGCGGAGCTCGGCGGCCTCCATGCCGAGCGCGCGGCGCTGGCGGACGCCGACCGTCGCGGCAACGACCCCGCCGGCGCCACGGTCTTCGTCTCGCTCGAGCCCTGCGCTCACCACGGCCGCCAGCCGCCGTGCGCCGAGGCCCTGGTCGAGGCCGGCGTCGCCCGCGTCGTCTACGCGGCCGACGATCCCTCGGAGAAGGCGAGCGGCCGCGGGCCCGGGATGCTCCGCGACGAGGGGATCGAGGTCGAGCTGGCGACGGGCCCCGAGGCCGCCGCGGCGCGCCTGCAGAACCAGGCGTTCCGCAAGCACTCGCGCACCGGGCGACCGCTGGTGATCCTGAAGTCCGCGGTGACGCTCGACGGGCACACCGCGACGGCCTCCGGCGACTCGAGGTGGATCTCCGGTCCGGAGAGCCGGGCGCTCGTGCACCGCTGGCGCTCGGAGGCGGACGCGGTGGCCGTCGGGATCGGGACCGTCCTCGTTGATGACCCGCTGCTGACGGCGCGCGACGTCGATCCGCCACCCTCCCGCCAGCCGCTTCGCGTCGTCTTCGATTCCCGCGCGCGGCTCCCCGTGGAGTCCGCGCTGCTCGCGTCGTTGGACGAGGCCCCCCTGCTGGTCGTGGCGTCCACGAGGGCGCCGGCCGAACGGGTCGCGGCCCTGCGCGAGGCGGGCGCCGACCTGCTCCTCGTCGACGGTGACCCCGCCGCGCGGCTCGCCGCAGCTTTGACGGAGCTCGGCCGCCGCGAGATCACCGCCCTGATGCTCGAGGGCGGCGCCCGCCTCGCCGGCGGCTTCCTCGGCGCCGGGGAGATCGACGAGCTCCGCCTGTTCGTGGCGCCACTCCTGCTGGGCGGCGAGCGCGGCAAGCCGCTGATCGGCGGCGGTGGTGTGGACGCGATCGGCGAGGCGCGAAGGGCGCTGGGCGTCGCGTACGAGCAGACCGGCGAGGACGTCCTGATCCGCGCCCGGCTGACGGAGTGGTGACCGGATGAGCGACGCCAGTCGCGAAAGCATGTTTGCCCGAGTGGTAACGAAAGGGTTTTGATGTTCACCGGAATCGTCAAAGAGGTCGGTGTGGTGCGGGCGGTGGAGCGCAACTCCGAGGGCGCCCGCCTCGAGATCGGCGCGAGCTTCGCCGGGGAGCTCAACGGGGGCGACTCCGTCGCGGTCAGCGGTGTGTGTCTTACGGTCGCCGCTCTGGCCCAGGACAGCTTCACGGCGGACGTGATGAACCAGACACTGGACCTGACGACGCTCGGGGATCTCGAGGCGGGCGACCCGGTGAACCTCGAGCCCGCGCTTCGGGCGGGAGAACCGCTCGGCGGACATCTCGTTCAGGGCCACGTGGACTGCCGGGCCGAGGTGACGAACGCGCGCGAGGACGGCTTCGCGCGCCGTCTCCGGATCGCGCTCCCGGCAGAGCATCGGCCGCTCGTAGTCGAGCACGGGTCGGTGACGGTCGACGGCGTCAGCCTGACGGTGGCGGCGCTCACGGGCGACGGGTTCGAGGTCTCCCTGATCCCCGAGACTCTCGAGCGCACCACGCTTGGAAACCGGGACCTGGTCAACGTCGAGCTCGACGTGATCGGCCGATACGTGCAGCGACTTCTACGCTTCGAGGGGAGAACGGATGCCTGAGACCACGAAAAGCGCCTTCGCCACGATCGAAGAGGCGATCGAGGAGATCCGCGCGGGCCGGATGGTCGTGGTCTGCGACGACGAGGACCGCGAGAACGAGGGCGACCTGACCCTCGCGGCGCAGTTCGCGACGCCGGAGGCGATCAACTTCATGGCGAGAAACGCGCGCGGGCTGATCTGCCTCGCGCTGCCGCCCGAGCGCTGCGACGAGCTCGGCCTCGACCTGATGGCCGCCAAGAACGAGACGCCGCTCCAGACGGCGTTCACGGTCGCGATCGAGGCCCGCGAGGGCGTTACGACCGGCATCTCCGCGGCGGACCGCGCGCACACGATCCAGGTTGCGGTGGATCCCGAGACCGAGCCCCACGACCTGGTCCAGCCGGGGCACGTGTTCCCCCTGAAGGCGAAGGCCGGCGGGGTGCTGGAGCGCACCGGGCAGACCGAGGCGGCCGTGGACCTGGCGCGGCTCGCCGGCGTGATCCCGGCCGGCGTGATCTGCGAGATCATGAACGACGACGGGACGATGGCCCGCATCCCGGACCTGATCCCGTACTGCCGCGAGCACGGCCTGAAGATGATCACGGTCGCGGACCTGATCGCCTACCGCCGGCGCAAGGACAAGCTGGTCGAGCGGGTGGTCGACACAGCGCTGCCGACCGCGTTCGGCGAGTTCAAGGCCGTCGGCTATCGCTCACTGGTCGACGAGAAGCACCACGTCGCGATGGTCAAGGGCGACGTGGCCGGCGAGCAGGACGTCCTGGTCCGGGTCCACTCCGAGTGCCTCACCGGGGACGTGTTCCACTCGCTGCGCTGCGACTGCGGCGAGCAGCTCGAGGCGGCGCTGGCGATGATCGAGCAGGAGGGCAAGGGCGTCCTGCTCTACCTCTCGCAGGAGGGCCGCGGGATCGGCCTGCTCAACAAGCTGCGGGCCTACAAGCTCCAGGAGGAGGGCCTCGACACGGTCGACGCCAACCTGAAGCTCGGGCTGCCGGCCGACCTCCGCGATTACGGAATCGGCGCCCAGATCCTGGTGGACCTCGGGCTCACCTCGATCCGCATCCTCACCAACAACCCGAAGAAGATCCACGGGCTCGAGGGCTACGGCCTGTCGGTCGCCGAGCAGGTGCCGATCCGATCGGTGCCGAACGCCCACAACGAGGCGTACCTGAACGCGAAGCGCGACAAGCTCGGCCACACGCTGCACCACCAGGGCCTGCCGCTCGACGACGAGATGATCCACGAGGAGCACGTGAGGGACGAGGACGCGGATCATGAGCGGTGAGCTCTCGGACGCGGAGCGCGAGGCGCTGGGTGTGGCCGAGTTCGCGATCTGCGTGGCCACCTTCTACGAGGACCTCGCCGAGCGGCTGGTGAGCGGAGCGATCGAGGGCTTCTCCGACGCCGGGGTGAGCCCGGCCTCGGTCCAGACGTTCGAGGTCCCGGGCGCGTTCGAGCTGCCGTTCGCCGCCAAGGCGTGCGCCGAGTCGGGCCGTTTCGCGGGCGTGGCATGCCTCGGCGTCGTGATCCGCGGCGAGACCGACCACTACGACTTCGTCTGCGGCGAGGCAGCGCGAGGGATCCAGGACGCCCAGCTCGACACCGGCGTGCCCTGCAGCTTCGGCGTGATCACGTGCGACACGCGCGAGCAGGCCGAGGCGCGGGCCGACGGCTCGAAGCGCGACCAGGGCCGTCACGCGGCCGAGGCCGTGGTCCGCTCGGCGCTGTTGCGCCGGAAGCTCGCCGAGTAGATCGGGCCGCTACCCTTTCGCCTCGCTATGGCCAAGGTCTGTCACAGCTGCGGCAAGGGGCCCGCGTTCGGAAACTCGCGGAGCCACTCGATGATCGCCACCCGGCGGCGGTTCGACCCGAACCTCCAGAAGGTGCGGATCTCAGAGGGCGGCCGCCCGCGGCGGGTCTATGTCTGCACGCGCTGCCTGAAGGCCGGCGCCGTCACGAAGCACGCCTAGCACCGCGCCGCCAGTACATTCTCGGCGCAGATGCCCGATCCCTCCGTCCAGCGCTTCCGGCGAGTGATGTCCGTGGCGCTCGCTCATCTCGAGGAGCGGCGGGAGGAGATCAACGACCTGAACGTCTTCCCGGTGGCCGACGGTGACACCGGCGACAACATGGCGCTCACGATGCGCGCCGTGCTGGCCGAGCTCGAGCGGCTGGAAACCGAGTCGGACGGCGACCCCAAGCGTCCCGAGATCGTGCGCATCGTCGCGCGCGCCGCGATGATGGGCGCCCGCGGCAACTCCGGCGTGATCCTCAGCCAGATCGTCCGTGGCGCTGCCGAGGAGCTGGCGAGCCCGCGTGGGCGGCTGATCGACCCGATCCTCGTCTCCGCCGCGCTCTCGAACGCCGAGCGTGCCGCATACGCCTCGATCCGCAACCCGGTCGAGGGCACGATGCTCACGGTGGCGCGCGAGATGGCGACCGCCGTTTCGCAGCGCCTCGCTCACTGGGAGCAACACAGGCTCGACCCGGATGCAAGCGACGAGGAGCAGAACGCGCTCCTCGGGGAGATGCTGGCGGTCGCGCTCGCGGCGGCGGGCGACGCCGTCAGCCACACGCCAGAGCAGCTCGACGTCCTGGCCGACGCCGGCGTCGTCGACGCCGGGGCGCTGGGGCTCGCCGTGATCGTGCGCGGCGCCATCGCCGGACTTGCGGGCGAGGAGGTCGAGCTGCCCGAGATCCCGCACTACGCGCCCGCCCGGGCCGTCGGGGTGCACCACGCCGACTCGCGCTACCGCTACTGCACGAACTTCGCCGTGATCGGCGAGGGCCTCGACCGCCGGCGGTTCGAGCCGCTGCTCGAAGCCCTGGGGGACTCGGTCATGGTCGTCGGCGACGAAGCCACGCTGCGGGTCCACGTCCACACCGACGCGCCCGACGACGCCAAGGCCCTGTTCGACGGCCTCGGCTCGATCGAGAACGAGGACATCGCCGACATGCACGAGCAGGTTGCCGAGCGCGCCGCCCGCCTCGGCGGCCGCACCGCCGCGGTGGCGGTGGCGTCGGGCGACGGCCTGCGCCTCCTGTTCGAGGAGCTGGGCGCCGCGGTCGTCGACGGCGGCGCGACCCTGAACCCGTCCACCAACGACATCCTCAGCGCGATCGACGCGGTGCCGACGGCCGAGGTGGTGGTGCTGCCGAACTCGAAGAACGTGCACCTCGCCGCCGAGGAGGCGGCCAAGCTGAGTGCGAAGGAGGCGGTGGTCGTCCCAACGGTCTCCCAGCAGGGCGCCCTGGCAGCGCTGGTCGAGCTCGATCGCGACGCCGGGGCGGCCGAAAACGCCGAGCGGCTCGCGGACGTGCTCGGCTCGATCCGCGTCGGCGGCGTCGCCCCCGCGGCGAGGGACGACGTCGAGGGCCGGTTCGGGACCGGCGAGGCGGTCGGCTTCGAGGAGGAGGAGGTGATCGCCTGGGGCGATCCCGCGGAGACGCTCACCGCGACGGTTCGCAGGCTCGCCGAGGGGGCTGAGATCGTGACGATCATCGAGGGCGAGGCGCCGCCGATCACGATCGACGACGTCGACCTGGGATTGCCGGACGGCGTCGAGGTCGAGCTGCATCGCGGCGGCCAGCCGAGCTGGCACTGGCTGATCGCGGCGCAGTGACCGTGGCGCCGCCGCGGGCGTTGGGCTCCGGCGACCCGCTGGAGCGCGAACACCTGCGCGCAGCCCCGCTGCGGACCCTGCCGCGTCCCACCCGCCTCGAGGCCCCGATTCAGAGCCTGCGGGGAGCCGGCCCGAAGCTCTCGGCGCTCGCCGAGCGGATCGGCGTCCGTGACGTCGGCGAGCTGCTCTGGCACGTGCCGCACGGCTACCGCGACCGCACGAAGGTCCTCAGGATCGGCGAGCTGCGGATCGGGGAGGAGGCCACGATCCTGGCCGAGGTGCGCTCGGCCCGGGTCCGCCCGACGCGGCGGCGGAACCTGCGGATCGTGGAGGCGACCGTGGCGGATCCCTCGGGAGTTGCCAAGGCCGTCTGGTTCAACCAGGCGTGGCTGGCGGAGCGCCTGCGGCCCGGCACCAGGGTCCTGTTGTCCGGCAAGCTCGACCGGTCGGGGTTCCGGGTCACGGCGCACGAGCTGATCGAGGGCGACACCCTCACCGGCCAGGGCCTGCACACCGTCGGGCTCGTTCCGGTCCACTCGGTCACCGACGGCCTCAGCGCCGACCGGGTCCGCGAATGGGTCTGGCAGGCGCGCGACGCCGCGCGCGACGCGGTCGAGGCGCTGCCTGCGGAGCTGCGTGCCCGGCGACGGCTGCCGGGCGTCGCCGACGCGCTGTTCGCGATCCACTTCCCCGACGACGCGCACGCCGCGGAAGCCGCCCGGGAGCGACTCGCGTTCGAGGAGCTGTTCCTGCACCAGATCGCGCTCGCGGCGCGGCGCCGCGGCCGGCGGGAGACGCGTCCGGGGATCGCCCTCGACCCGCCCGCCGATCTCACCAGGGCCTGGATCGGCTCGCTCCCGTTCACGTTGACCGACGGCCAGCGCCGCGCCTGCGAGGAGATCGACGGGGACCTGGGCTCGGGGCGCCCGATGCAACGGTTGCTGATGGGTGAGGTCGGCTCTGGCAAGACCGCGGTGGCGCTGTACGCGATGCTCCGCGCCGTCGAGGGCGGGCACCAGGCCGCCCTGATGGCACCGACCGAGACGCTCGCGGAGCAGCACGCGCAGACCATCGACCGCCTGCTCGCGGACTCGACCATCCCGTTCACCCTGCTCACGGGCTCGACCAAGGCGGCCGCCCGACGCGAGGCCCTGGCTCGGCTGGCGTCCGGCGAGCTGGCGCTGATCGTCGGTACGCATGCGTTGATCGAGCCCGACGTCGAGTTCGCGCGGCTCGCCGTCTGCGTCGTCGACGAGCAGCACCGGTTCGGGGTGCGCCAGCGTGCCGCGCTCGACGCCAAGGGGCCGGGAGGCTCCGCGCCGCACGTGCTGCACATGACGGCCACCCCGATCCCGCGCACCCTGTCCTTGACCGCATACGGCGATCTCGATGCCACCGTCCTGCGCGAGCTTCCCGCGGGCCGCCGCCCGGTCAAGACCTGGGTCGTCGGCGAGGAGAGGCGGCCGGGGGCCTACGAGTTCGTGCGGGAGCGGCTGCGCGAGGGCCGGCAGGCGTACTTCGTCTGCCCGCTCGTCGAGGGGTCCGCGAAGCTCGAGGCGAAGGCCGCGGCGGAGGAGGCGGAGCGGCTCGCCGCCGGGGAGCTCCGGGACTTCGAGGTGGAGCTGCTCCATGGGCAGATGCCCGCACGGGAGAAGGCGCCCGCGATGGAGCGGTTCGTCTCCGGGGCGGCCGACGTGCTGGTGGCGACGAGCGTGATCGAGGTCGGGATCGACGTCCCGAACGCGACCGTAATGGTCGTGGAGGGGGCCGAGCGCTACGGCCTCTCGCAGCTCCACCAGCTCCGCGGCCGCGTGGGACGGGGCGAGCACGAGTCCTACTGCATCCTGTTCGGCGACCCGGCCTCGGAGACCGCGCGGCGCCGCCTCGACGCGATCGCGGCGGAGCGCGACGGGTTCAAGCTGGCCGAGGTGGACCTGACTCTGCGCGGCGAGGGCGAGATCCTCGGAACGCGCCAGAGCGGGCTGCCCCGGTTTCGGGTGGCCGAGCTGCCCGACGACGCGCCCCTGCTGGTCGAGGCCCGGCGCGAGACGCTCGCGGTGCTCGAGCGCGACGGCGAGCTCGACGACCCGGCGCTCGTCCCGACGCTCGATGCCGCGCGCTCGCGGTTCGGTGACGAGCGCGAGGAGGGAATCGCGGCGTGAGGGTGGTCGCGGGTGAGTTCAAGGGACGGCGGCTCGCCGCTCCCGGCGGGAGCGACGTGCGGCCGACGTCGGATCGCGCCCGCGAGGCCCTGTTCTCGATGCTGGGCGACGTCGCCGGCCTCGAGGTCCTCGACCTGTTCGCGGGCAGCGGCGCGCTCGCGATCGAGGCGCTCTCGCGCGGGGCTGGCGCCGCGACGCTTGTCGACACGGCTCCCGAGCCCGCGCGGTCGAACGTCGAGGCGCTGGGGCTCGGCGGCCGGGCGACCGTCGTGGCCGGTGACGCGCTCGAATTCCTGCGTGCGGGGCAGCGGGTGTATGACCTGATCCTCTGCGATCCGCCATATACACTCGCCGCCCGCCTTGGCCCCGACCTCGACCAACTGCTGCCCCCTCGCCTGCGCTCCGGTGGCCGGATCGTCACCGAGAGCTCCGCTCGCGACCCGCTCGCGCTCGCGCTCGAGCCGTGGCGCGAGCGCCGCTACGGCGAGGCGCTGCTGAGGATCTACAGGCCATGAGCAACGGCAGCGAGAGCGTCGCGGTCTGCCCGGGGAGCTACGACCCCGTGACCAACGGCCACCTCGACATCATCACCCGCACATCGCGGGTCTTCGATCGCGTCGTCGTCGGTGTGGTCGGGCAGTCTGTGCGCAAGTCCGACAGCCTGTTCACACCGGAGGAGCGCCAGGGGTTCCTCGAGCGCGCGATCGCCGGCAACGGCGTGGCCAACGTCGAGGTCCGCGTGTTCACGAACCTGCTTGTCGAGTTCGCCCGCGAGTGCGGAGCCAGCGCAATCGTCAAGGGGCTGCGCGCGATCTCGGACTTCGAGTACGAGTTCGAGATGAACCAGCTCAACCGCAAGGCGGCCCCGGAGCTCGAGACGGTCTACATCTTCGCCTCGGCCGAGTACAGCTTCATCCGGTCGAGCGGCGTCAAGGAGCTGGCCACATTCGGCGGCGATATATCGGGCCTCGTCCCGGACGAGGTCGCGACTGCGCTGGCCGCGCGCCTCAGCCGTTGACGCCCGGCGTGGGCAGGAGCTTGCAGACTTTCGCCGAAATGACGATCGTCACAGCCGCTCGGCGCCCGGCCGAATAAGCTTTCCCCCGCAAATGGACGTCCTCGTACTCATCGACAAGCTCGACGACCTGATCCACAACGCGCGGCCCGTGCCGCTCACGGATCAGGTGCGTGTCGATCGCGAGGAGATCTACGACCTGCTCGACCAGATGCGGGCGACGATCCCCGAGGAGATCAAGCAGGCACGCTGGATCGTCAAGGAGCGGCAGGAGATGCTGGCCGAGGCCAAGCGCGAGGCCGAGCGCGTCGTCAAGGAGGCCCGCGACCAGCAGGCCCGCCTGATCTCCGACGAGGAGGTCTACAAGCAGGCCGAGCGCGCCGCCGAGGAGATCATCGAGGACGCGCGCGAGACCGAGCGCCAGATCCGCCTCGGCGCCGAGGACTACGCCGACGAGATCCTCTCGACCCTCGAGGTCAACCTCCAGAAGTTCCTCGCCGCCGTCCAGCGCGGCCGCGACCGCCTCGCCGGCCGCGACGAAGAGCCCCTCGAAGTCGAGTAAGGCGCGCCGCGCGGCGCCGCCCAACCCGACTTTTCGCAGTTAGCCCCCTATACGGGGGTCAAGTGCGAAAAGTCAACTCGATCGAGCGCCGGGCGCTTGTCAGCGCACGGCGCGGGGCGTAGCTCCGCGGCGACCACAACATCGGCCCGGACTAACGGCGACTTGCATAGTGTCCGCCTCGTTCGCGACGAGGGAGGTTGGGCGTGAGTGAGCGGTGGTTCTCCGATGAGGAGCTGCGCGAGATGTCGCGGCCGACGATGGAGCGGGCGATCGAGGCGATCGACGCCGGCGACCTCGAGGCCGCCAGGCGTCTTTGCGAGGCGATGAAGCTGGAGTCGCAGTTCATGCACGACCTGCTGGTGGATGGGGTGGCCGGGCTGATCTCGTTCGTGCAGGCCCGGCTGGGCGACGACGGGGTCGAGGAGGCTTGGGAATACAGCCTCGAGCGCAGCTGGAAGCGCCCGGTCGAGACGATCGCGAACAGCGACCGACGGGCGATCGCGGAGGCCCTCGCCGCGACCTGGCGCGCGCATTCCACCAGTGGGGTCGGGCCGTCCCCCGGGTCGTTCGCGATCTCCGAGGACGACGAGAAGCTCGTGTTCACGATGAACCCCTGCGGCTCGGGCCAGCGCCTGTGGCGCAATCGAAGGTACGGGCCGGAGGGCTTCGGGGTAACCGACGAGGCGCACGACTGGAGCTACGGGCGTTCGGAGTTCCCGCTGTACTGCACGCATTGCGCGTTCATGAACGAGACGCTTCCGATTCGCTGGATCGGTTACCCGGTGTACCCCTCGGACCCGCCCGAGGACTTCGACCACGATCCCTGCACCTGGTATTGGTACAAGGACCCGGCCGACATCCCGGCGCGCCACTGGGAGCGGTACGGCCTCAGCGCTGAGACTGAGTGAGCGAGAAGGTGTTCAGCGCCAGACCGCCGTCGACGCCGATGGTCTGCCCCGTCACGTAGCCCGACTCCTCCGCCGCGAGATGGGCGACCAAGCCGGCAACCTCGCCCAGCTCGCCGAGGCGCGCGGCGGGCACGCTCTCGCGCAGGCGCTCGAGGATCTCGGCGGGCATCGCGGTGACCTTCTCGCTCGCGATCATCCCGGGCAGGACGGCGTTGGCGGTGATCCCCTTCCGGACGTTCTCGGCCGCCACCGTGCGCATCAGCCCAAGCAGGCCGGCCTTCGAGGCGGCGTAGGCGGCCTGGCCCGGAAGTCCCCTCGCCGCGGCGCCGCCCGTCGGTGATCGCTGCGTTCGAGACGCAGACGTCGAACCCCGTGAGGTCCGGCAGCTCATCGCGCGCGACGTCGAAGCGCAGTTCCGTGCCCTCGTCGCGATCCGCCCCGGCGACCTCGAACCCGTCGGCGCGCAGGCGCTCGGCTATCGCGGCTCCGATCCCGCGCGCCGCCCCCGTGACCAGTGCCCGGCGCGTCACAGCTCGGTCTCGTGCTCGCCGGCGCGGCCCGCATCGGTCTTCTCATAGAAGCGCTCGAGCAGCGCGAGCGTCTCCTCGCGGTCGAACGAGGTGTATGCGTTCCACGCCTCGGTTCGCAGCTGGAAGTCGAGGGGCTGGCCGATCACATCGAGGATCGTCTGCTTCGCCGAGCGCACGGCCCGCTGCGAGTTGCGCAGGATCTGCCGCGCGACCGTCTCGGCCTCGTCCAGCAGGGAGTCGTGCGGCACGACCTTGGCGACCAGGTTGCAGCGCAGCGCCTGCTCGGCGTCGAGCGGCTCGGCGGTCAGGAGCATCTGCATCGCGACCCCGACGCCGCAGGTGTTGACCAGGCGGACGATGCCGCCGTCGCCGTGGTGGTAGCCGCGGCGCGCCTCGAACGAGCCGAACATCGCGCGGTCGGAGGCGATGCGGATGTCGCAGGCGAGGGCGGTCTCGAGGCCGCCGGCCAGCGCCCAGCCGTTGACGGCGGCGATGATCGGCTTGTAGATGCGGTGCATGCCTCGGGTGAGCCCGTTAAGTCCCAGCTCGGCGATCTCGCGCAGCTCGGCCGGCGTCGCGCTCTCGATCTTCGGCGGGATGTAGGTCTTCAGGTCGGCCCCGGCGCAGAAAGCGTCGCCCGCCCCGGTGAGGATCGCGACGTCGACGGCGTCGTCCGCGGCGAAGTCGGCCCAGGTGTCGATCATCGCCGCGTGGACGTCCGGGTCGATCGCGTTCCGGGCCTCCGGCCGGTTGATCGTCACGTACGCGATCCGGTCGCGCTTTTCGTAGATCAGCTTCGGCATCTCACCCTCAGGCGTAGACGGCGCGGATGACGGCCAGATCGTCGGCCTCCCACACGACCTCGCCGCCGCACCACTCGGCCTGGTCGGCGGCGGGCGAGGGGATGTCGTAGTCGTAGTCCACGGGCGTCACGCGGCGTTCGGGCTCGACCTCGACGACGTCGCCGATCACCAGCGCTCGCGAGTGCTCGCCCACGCGGCGGAACAGGTCGCGCTTGCCGTCCGCGTCGAGGTGGTGGACGGTCAGGACCGAGATCACGAGGTCCCACGGGCCGTCGGGCAGCGGGTCCTCGATCCGGCCGAGGCGCATCTCCTCCCAGCCGAGCTCGCGTGCCTTGAACACCATCCCGGAGCTCGAGTCGAGGCCGGTGATCCGGGCCTCGGGATACGCCTCCCAGATCAGGTTCGTGGTCTCGGCCGTGCCGAAGCCCAGCTCCAGGACCCGCTTCGGCGGGAAGGGGATCGCCGCGATCGTCTGCGCCTGCAGCTCGTCGTAGCGCGGGACCTCGGAGTGGATCAGCTCGAGATAGGTCTCGGGATCCCAGTGGAATTGAGCGCTCATCTATTTTCAGTGGAAGCCATGCCCGCGCCATTCAACACGATCGATCTCACCACTCTCGCGCTGAAGCCGGGTGAGGCGAGCAGGGTCGAGGTGGAACTGGTCCCCGCGGGCTTCGCTCTCGGTGGCGAGGACTACGCGTTCGAGCCGCGAACGCTGCCGGCTCGGCTTGACATCTCGCGCACGGCGGCGGGCCACGCGCTTCGCCTGCGAGCGAGCGCGACCCTCGCCGGCCCGTGCATGCGTTGCCTCGAGGCCGCGACGTTCCCGGTCGAGATCGATGCCCGCGAGGTCGAGCAACCGGGAACCGGCGACGAGGAGCTGATCAGCCCCTACGTCCACGAGGCGGAGCTCGACGTCGGCGCTTGGGCCCACGACGCGATCGCCTTGGCACTTCCGCAGTCCCTGCTCTGCCGCCCGGACTGCGCCGGGCTCTGCCCGGAGTGCGGGGTTTCGCTGAACGACTTGGATCCGGAGACTCACATCCACGAGAAGGCGCCGGACCCGCGCTGGGCGAAGCTGCGCGAGCTCGAATAGCTACCATCAACCGCCGCCAATGGCAGTCCCGAAGAAGAGAACCTCACGCACGCGCCGCGACAAGCGGCGCGCCACCCACTCGATCTCGGCGCCGCGCCTCAACCGCTGCCCGCGCTGCCACAGTCCGCGCCTCCCGCACCGGGTCTGTCCCACCTGCGGCACCTACGCCGGGCGCGAGGTGATCGCGCCGGAGATCCCCGAGGAGCTCGGCGGCCCCACCGCACCGGTCGAGTAGCGCGTTGGCCGTAACGGTCGCCGTTGACGGCAGGGGCGTCGAGCGCGGGACGGACGTACTGATCGAGGGGCTCCGCGCCGCGCTCGCCGACGGCATCGGCGTCCGCGTCTTCGGTGATCCCGCCGCCTTCGGCGGCGTCGATGGGATCGAGGTCGTCGAGGCGCCCGACTGGATCTCGAACGACGACGAGCCCGTCGCCGCCGTGCGCTCGCGCGAGCAGGCGTCCGTGGTGCTCGCCGCGCGGGACGTCGCCGAGGGGCGCTCGCAGGCGCTCGTCAGCGCCGGCCCAACGGGAGCCACGATGACCGCGGCGCTGTTCGCGCTGAAGCGCCTGCGGGGCATACGCCGCCCGGCCCTGGCGGTCCAGCTCGCCGTGCCGGGCCGGGAGGGCCCACCGACCCTGCTGCTCGACGTCGGCGCCAACACCGATGTGCGAACCCAGGACCTCGTCCAGTTCGCCGTCATGGGAGCGGCGTTCTCGCGGGCCGTGCTGGGCGCCGCCGCGCCACGCGTCGCGCTGCTCTCGGTGGGCGAGGAGGCGAAGAAGGGAAGCCAGGTCGTGGTCGAAGCCCACGCGGAGCTTGCCGGGCTCGACGGCATCGACTTCGCCGGCAACGTCGAGGGCCGCGACCTGTTGACGGCCGCCGCCGACGTGATCGTCACCGACGGCTTCACCGGAAACGTCGCCCTGAAGACGCTGGAGGGAACGGCGAAGACCGTGGGCTCCGCGGTCGGCGCGGCCGCGCGCTCGAATCCGGTCGCCGCGCTGGGCGGGCTGCTGCTGCGGCCGGCGCTCGCGGGCCTGAGGCGCGAGATGGACCCGGACTCGACGGGTGGGGCGATCCTGCTCGGACTCGCGGGGCGTTGCCGTTGTGGCGCACGGAAGCTCGGGCCCGGAGGGCATCGCGAACGCGATCCGTCTCGCCGCGCGATCGGTCTCGCAGGAGGCGATCGAGCGCACCGCCGAGCTGCTCGAGGCGGCAGGCGCCGCTCGCGGAGACTTGTCGAGTTGATAAGAAATCGCCTGTGAGCCATGATCGTGACCAGGTGTTCGAGAAGGTCCGCTCGCATCTGGCCGACGAGCTCGGCGTTGCCGCCGACTCGATTTCGGATGCCACGCACTTCCGCGACGACCTCGACGCGGACTCGCTCGACCTTTACGAGCTGGTGATGGAGCTCGAGGACACCTACGGGGTCAAGATGACCGAGCAGGAAGCGGAGGGCATCGTGACCGTGGGCCAGGCCGTCGACTTCGTGGTGGCGCGCGTCTGAATAAATGCCACGAGGAATCCGCGCGATCACTCGCGGGGGGAGGCAGGCTCGTCGGCGTGAGGTCGAGGGGCCCGCGGCGCTGCGGGCGCTGATCGACTCCCTCCCGGACGAGCTTCGAACGCGCGCCGTCACGCACTCGTCCTGGGTCGACCAGCGCGCCGACTCCTACGGCCGCCTCGCGTTCCTGGGCGACAGCGTGCTCGGCCTCGCGATCGCCGAGCATCTCTTCGTCGGCTCACCGCGCGCCGACATCGGCCGGCTCACGAAGGTCCACGGACAGGCGGTCAGCGGGCGCGCCTGCGCCGACGTCGCCGCCGACCTGCAGCTCCCGGAGCTGATGGCCGGGGTCCAGCCGGACCGGGTGGACGGCGGGATCGAGCTCGACGGCCTGCTCGCGAGCGAGCGGGCGCTGGCGTCGGTTTGCGAGGCCGTGATCGGCGCCTGCTACCTGCACCACGGGTTCGAACGGACCGCGCCGGCGATCGTCGCCGCGTTCGCGCAGCAGGTCGAGCTGGCCTCCGAGACGCTTCTCGACTTCAAGTCGGCCCTGCAGGAGCGCGTTGCGCGAACCGGTGGCCGCGTACGCTATGAGGTGACGAGCGAGGCGGGCCCCCCGCACGATCGCAGTTTCGAGGTCGGCGTCAGCGTCGACGGCGAAATCGCCGGCAGCGGCAACGGCCGGTCGAAGAAGGCGGCCGAGCAGGCCGCGGCGGCGGCCGCGCTGGAGCAGCTCGACGCATAGATCCACCCGCGCGCTCGATCCGTCCGACCGTCCCGCGAGCCTTCCACCAAGTAACTGCCACCCGCGCGCATGCACCTGAGCTCGATCTCCATCAAGGGCTTCAAGTCCTTCCCCGAGCGCACCCGCCTGGAGTTCTCTCCGGGCGTCAGCGTGATCGTTGGGCCGAACGGCTGCGGCAAGTCGAACATCACCGACGCCGTGCTCTGGGCGCTCGGCGAGCAGAGCCCACTCAGCGTCCGCGGCCAGTCGATGCAGGACATGGTCTACACCGGCGGCGAGGGCGTCGGCCCGAGCCGCTACGCCGAGGTCGAGGTGATCCTCGCGGCCGATACGGACGACGAGATGCCGCTCGGCTTCGCGGAGGTCTCCGTCCGGCGGCGGCTCGACCGCGCGGGCGAGGGCGAGTACCGGCTGAACGGCGCCCGCTGCCGGCTGGCCGACGTGATCGACACGCTCTCCGACGCCAACCTCGGCGGCGAGATGCACTCGGTGATCAGCCAGGGACGGGTCGAGGAGATCGTGCACTCGAAGCCCCGCCACCGCCGGCTCCTGATCGAGGAGGCGGCCGGCCTTGGCAAGCACCGCAAGCGCCGTCGCCGCGCCCAGCTGCGCCTCGAGCGCACGCAGGAGAACCTGGACCGCGCCCTCGACGTCGAGCGCGAGGCCCGGCGCCGCCTGCGCCCGCTGAAACAGCAAGCGCATGCCGCGGACATCCACAGCCGGCTCGAGCGCGATTCGAACGAGCTGCGCGCCCGGCTGCTGGCCGCCGAGGCCGGCGCGGGCGCCGAGGAGCTGGCGGCGGCCGAACGGCGCGCCACCGAGGCCCGCGCCGCGCGCGAGAAGATCGAGGCCGAGCTCGCCGTGGTCACCAAGCGCAGGACCGAGATCGAGGGGCGGCTTGCCGAGCGCGACCGCGAGCGCACCCAGGCCTGGGGCCGGCTCACCGCGATCCGCGCCGCGAACGAGCGACTCGCCGCCAGGGCCGATGCGCTGGCGGCACGCCGCGACGGCATCGCCCGCGAGCTCGAACGCCGCCAGGCGGCGCTGGGCGAGCTGGCCGCCGAGCTCACGGCCGAGGCCGAGCGCGCCGGCGGCGACCCCGTGGACGTCGGCCTCGAGCGCGCCGCGGACGCCACGGCGACCGCGGCCCAGGCCCTGAACCGGGCGCGCGAGTCGGACGCCGAATCGGAGCGCGCCACGGAGGTCGGCCGCGCGCGCGACTCACTCGAGCTTGCTGCCCGGACCGCGCGGCGCGTCGAGGACCTGATGGGCCGCCGGCGCCAGGACTCGATCGAGCGCCGGATCACGGTCGAGAGCGAGCTGCTCGCGCAGGTCACCGGGCTCTGCGAGGCGGCCGCGACCGCTCGCGACGCCACCGGCGAGCGGGCCGCGGCGCTCGAGCAGCGGATGCTCGCCGAGTCGGAGGCCGACGACGCCACCGCCGCGCTGCGCGAATGCTCGCGCCAGGACGCCGAGATCCAGTCCCGGCTGCGCACCGCGGGCGACGCCGTCACGGAGGCTGAGGTGCGCGCGGCCCATCTGCGCGACCGCAGCGACGAGGCGAGCGCCGAGCTGCGGCGGATCGGTGAGGCGCTCGGCCGCGAGATCGAGGCCGCGAGCGGGCCGCTCGGCGACGCCGAGCGCGCCGAGATCGAGACGAAGCTCGAGCGGCTCGCCCGCCGGCGCGAGGCGCTGGGCCCGGTCAATCCGCTCGCCGAGCGCGAGTACGACGAGGCCCGCACGTACGTCACCGAGCTCGAGGAGCAGCGGGCGGACCTCGAGAGCGCGCTGAAGGAGCTGCGCGGGCTGATCCGCGACACGGACCGCAAGATCACCGAGGCGTTCGAGGAGACGTTCGAGGCGGCGCAGGCGAACTTCGGGGAGCTGATCGAGCACCTGTTCCCGGGCGGCCGCGGGCGCCTGCGCCTGGTCACCGAGAAGGGGCCGCGGCCAGTGCTCGGCGGCGCCGAGCCCGAGACGGGCGACGAGGTGCCGGCCGGCCGGTCCGAGGAGGACGAGGGCGACGAGGACGAGCCCGGCGAGAACGACGCCATCGGTGTCGAGATCGAAGTCACCCCCGCCGGCAAGGCGATGCGCAAGCTGCAGCTGCTCTCGGGGGGCGAGAAGTCGCTGGTCGCGCTGGCCTTCGTCTTCTCCGTGTTCCTCGCCCGGCCCTCGCCCTTCTACATCCTCGACGAGGTTGAGGCAGCGCTCGACGACGCCAACATCGACCGCTTCCTCCAGCTCGTCCGCCGCTTCTCGGACCGCGCCCAGTTCATCGTCGTCACGCACCAAAAGCGCACGATGGACGCCGCCGACGTCCTCTACGGCGTCTCGATGGGACGCGGCGGCGTCACGAAGGTCGTCTCACGCCGCATGCAGCAGGACGGCGAGCAGCCGACGCTGGAAGAGGCTGACGCGGCGTAGCGGCGCTAGCCTCCCGCGGCGATGGCGCGGGAGTGGAGCGATGTGTTCGAGTTCGTGGACGATGCGCCAGCGGCCGCCGCGGCGCCCGCGGCCGCCGCCGGGCCGGAGAAGTCCGGCGGCGTCTTCAGGCGCCTGCGCGAGAACCTGTCGCGAAGCCGGGAGGCGCTGAGCGCCGAGGTCTCCTCGAGCTTCTTCGACCGGCTCGACGCCGCCGCGTTCGAGCGGCTCGAGGAGGCCCTGATCCTCGCCGACGTCGGCGCGGCGGTGACGGCGCAGGTGGTCGGCAAGCTCGAGGCCGAGGTCTCGTCGGCCGCGGTCGGCCACGGGGAGGCGGCGCGGGCGCGCCTGGTCGAGCTGCTCGCCGAGGTCGCCGCGCCAGACGGAGACGCGCGGATCGACCTGAGCGCGAAGCCCTCCGTCGTGATGGTCGTGGGCGTGAACGGCACCGGCAAGACGACGACGATCGGCAAGCTCGCCCAGCTCCTCGCCGGCACGCTCGGCCGGCAAACGATCGTCGCTGCGGCCGACACCTATCGCGCCGCCGCGATCGAACAGCTCGAGGTGTGGGCGGAGCGCGCCGGGGTCGAGATCGTGCGGGGACAGCCGGGCGGCGACCCCGGGGCGGTGGTCTTCGACGCGATCGGCGCAGCCGAGGCTCGCGAGGCGGACGTCGTGATCGTCGATACCGCCGGACGGCTCCACACCCACGGGAATCTCATGGAGGAGCTCGCCAAGGTGCGGCGGGTGGCGGCCAAGCGCCTCGAGGGCGCGCCGCACGAGACGCTGATCGTGATCGACGCGACGACGGGGCAGAACGGCCTTCGCCAGGCGCGGGTGTTCGCGGACTCGGCCGAGGTCACGGGCGTCGTCCTCACCAAGCTCGACGGCACGGCGAAGGGCGGCATCGCGCTGGCGATCGCGAGCGAGCTGGGCATCCCGGTGAAGCTGATCGGCGTGGGGGAGGGGCTCGAGGACCTGCGGCCGTTCGACGCCCGCGAGTTCTGCGAGGCGTTGCTGGGCGAATAGCGCACCGTAAGCTGGGTTCCCATGTTCGACGCGCTCGGCGACCGCCTCCAGGCGACCCTCTCCGACGTCCGCGCCCGCGGCAAGCTGACCGAGGCCGACGTCGACAAGGCGATGCGCGAGATCCGCCTCGCGCTGCTCGAGGCCGACGTCAACTTCAAGGTCGTCAAGCAGTTCACGGCGACGCTCAAGGAGCGCTGCCTCGATTCGGAGGTGCTCTCGAGCCTCGACCCGGGCCAGCAGATCATCAAGATCGTCAACCAGGAGCTGGCGACGCTGATGGGCGGCTCCGGCCGCGACCTCGCCTTCGCGTCGTCGGGTCCCACGGTGATCCTGATGGCGGGCCTCCAGGGCTCGGGCAAGACGACCGCCTGCGCCAAGCTGGCGCGGCTCCTCGGCGAGCAGGGCAAGAAGGTCGCGCTGGCCGCGTGCGACACCCAGCGCCCTGCGGCCGTCGAGCAGCTGGTCACGATGGGCAAGCGCGCGAACGCGCACGTCTACGAGCAGGGGACCGAGCGCAGCCCCGTCGACATCGCCGAGTGGTCGCTCGGCCAGGCCAAGCGCGAGGGCCAGGACGTGCTGATCGTGGACACGGCGGGACGCCTGCACGTGGACGAGGAGCTGATGGACGAGCTGGCCGCGATCCGCAAGCGCCTGAAGCCGCATAATGTGCTGCTCGTCGTCGACGCGATGACGGGGCAGGACGCGGTGAACGTCGCCGAGGCGTTCGGCGAGCGCACCGAGTTCGACGGGGTGATCCTCACCAAGCTCGACGGGGACGCGCGCGGCGGCGCAGCGCTCTCGGTGAAGGCTGTCACGGGCAAGCCGATCCTCTACGCGTCGGTCGGCGAGCGGATCGAGCAGCTCGAGCGCTTCCACCCGGAGCGCATGGCCACGCGGATCCTCGGCATGGGCGACGTGATGACCCTGATCGAAAAGGCCGAGGAGGTCCACACGCAGGACCAGGCGGCCGAGCTCGAGCGCAAGATCCGACAGCAGCAGTTCACGCTGGAGGACTTCCTCCAGCAGCTTCGTCAGGTCCGCAAGATGGGCCCGCTGCAGAACGTGCTGGGCCTGATGCCGGGGATGGGCAAGGCGATGAAGCAGCTTCGCGCCGCCGACATGGATGACCGGGAGCTGGACCGGATCGAGGCGATCATCCTCTCGATGACGCCGGCGGAGCGCGCGAACCCGGAGCTGATCGACGGCTCGCGGCGCAAGCGCATCGCGAACGGCTCGGGGACGACCGTCCAGGCCGTCAACCAGCTCGTGAAGCAGTTCGGCCAGATGCGGAAGATGATGGCCGCGCTCAGCAAGGGGAAGATGCCGGACATGCAGCAGATGATGCGAGGCGCCCGCTAACCTTCGCGACCGCTCATGGCTGTACGTATCCGTTTGAGAAGGGTGGGTTCGCGCAAGAACCCGATCTGGCGCGTCGTCGTCGCCGACAAGCGCTCGCCGCGCGACGGCCGGACGATCGAGACGATCGGCCACTACAACCCCCAGACGGAGCCCTCGACGATCGTCCTCGACGAGGACCGCGCCAAGCACTGGCTCGAGCACGGCGCCCAGCCGACTCGCACGGTCGCCCAGCTCTTGCGCACCAAGGGCATCCAGGCCGCCGGCTCCTAGCCGTGGCCAACCCAGCCACTGAGCTCGTCGAGTTCCTCGTCCGCTCGATCGTCGAAAACCCCGACGAGGTCGGGGTCGAGGAGTTCGAGGAGCAGGGCGAGCTGATCCTGGAGATCAAGGTCGCCGACGAGGACCTCGGCCGCGTGATCGGCCGCGAGGGCCGGGTGGCGAAGGCAATCCGCACGATCGCCCGCGCCGCCGGCGCCCGTGACGACCGCCGCGTATCGGTGGACATCGTCGAAGACGACGACTAAACACGGCCGGGGCCCCGGAGCCATGCGGATCGATGTCTTCACGCTGTTCCCCGAGTGGTTCGACTGGTTCCGGGAGCAGCGCCACGTTGCGAACGCCATCGCCGCGGGCAGCGAGCTGCGGTGCTTCAACTGGCGTGACACCACGCCGCTCAAGGCCGGGCAGGTCGACGACTCGCCGTACGGGGGTGGTGCCGGGATGGTCCTGCGGGTCGACGTGGTCGATGCGGCGCTGCAGGCCGCGTACGCCCGCGCGGGCGAGCCCTCGCGCGTGATCCTGTTGACGCCCTCGGGCCGCCAGTTCGACGAGTCGCTCGCGATGGAGCTCGCCGCCGAGCCCGGGATCGCGCTGCTCTGCGGTCGCTACGAGGGCGTGGACGAGCGTGTGCGCGAGCACCTGGTGACCGACGCGGTGTCCGTCGGCCCCTACGTGCTGGCGGGGGGCGAGCTCGCGGCGATGGTCGTGGCGGACGCGGTCATGCGCAAGCTCCCCGGCGCCCTCGGGCATTCGGACAGCGTGCTGGAGGAGTCGTTCTCGGACGCGCTCGAGGGCGGGCCGGAGTACCCCCACTACACGCGCCCCGCGAGCTACAGGGGCTGGGACGTTCCCGAGGTCCTGGTCTCCGGCGATCACGCGCGGGTTCGCCAGTGGCGGCTCGAGCAGAGCCGCGCCCGCGGCCAGGGCGGCTGAGGACCGTTCGCTAAGATTTGCCGGCCGCGCGGGCCCTTGGCGCGCGCTTTTTCTTCGCGCATTTCCACCCCCTTCGAATCGCTTCGACCAATGAGCACGATCATCGAGAGCATCGAGCAGCGTCAGCTGCGCCGCGTGCCGCGGTTCAACGCCGGCGATCGAGTGCGGGTCCACTTCCAGGTGGTCGAGGGCACGCGTCGCCGTACGCAGGTCTTCGAGGGGATCGTCATCGCCCGCCAGGGCTCCGGAGCGCGCGAGACCTTCACCGTCCGCAAGCAGTCGTTCGGCGTGGGCGTGGAACGAATCTTCCCGGTGCACTCGCCTAAGATCGAGAGCCTCGAGGTCGTCGCCCGCGGCGAGGTGCGCCGGGCGAAGCTGTACTACCTGCGCGGCCGCGTGGGCAAGCGCGCGCGGGTGGCCGAGCGCCGCTGGGGGATCGAGGACGACCTCGTCATGGCCCAGGAGCCGGAGCCCGTGCCCGAGGACGCGGCCGGGACGATCGAGGAGGCGGAGCCGGAGGTGAACCCCGAGGCCGAGGTACCCGAGGAGACCGAAGCCGAGGAGCCGGCGGAGGTATCTGAGGCAGGAGCTGAGTCCGCCGAGGAGGCACCGGTTGAAGCCGACGCCTCCGAGGATTCAGAACCGAACTGATTCCCAAGCCCACAAGCACGCTTGGGGCGATTCTCGAGCTGGTCGTGATCGTCGGCATGGCGATCGGACTCGCGCTCGGGATCCAGGCGTTCCTGGTCAAGCCGTACCAGATCCCGTCGGAGTCGATGCAGCCCACGCTCGACCCCGGGGAGCGGGTGCTCGTCAACCGCCTGAGCTTCACCCTGGGCGGGGAGCCCAGCGTCGGCGACGTCGTCGTCTTTCACCCACCCTCGGGCGCCGACGGCAACGGCAAGCAGTGCGGGGTCTCGCACAATGTCGATCAGCCCTGCCCGGAGGGCACGCCCGAGGAGTCGGAGCAGAACTTCATCAAGCGCATCGTCGCCGGCCCCGGGGACAGGCTGTACGTCGAGGACGGGCACCCGGTCGTCAACGGCGAGAAGCAGACGGACGAGCCGTATATCGACCCGTGCGGGGGCGGCGCATCCTGCAATTTGGACGAAGAGATCACGATCCCGCCCGACCATTACTTCATGATGGGCGACAACCGTGGCGCGAGCGACGACAGCCGCTTCTGGGGACCCGTCCCCCGAGACTCGATCATCGGCAAGGCCTTCTTCACCTACTGGCCGCCCAAGGAAATCGGCCTCCTCTAAGCCCACCAAGGCCACGAAGCGGCGCCGCCGGCAGGCGGCGAAGCTGTTTCGGTTCGACCGCGAGCAGGGGACGAGGTTCGTCGCGGGCTGCGACGAGGCTGGCCGCGGCTCGCTGGCCGGGCCGCTGGTCGCGGCCGGGGTGCTGATCGACTACGGCTCGCTAAGCATGCGCGACCGCCGGGCGCTGGGCGAGCTCGACGACTCGAAGAAGCGCTCGCCCGACGAGCGGGAGGTGCTCTACCCCGCGGTCCTGCGCGCCGCCGCGCGCGTCACGGTGACGGTGCGGTGCGTCCGCGGGATCGACGCGCGCGGGCTGCACATCACGAACATCGCGGCCCTGCGGCGCTGCCTGGAGCGCGTCGCGGTGCCGGGCGCCGCCTGCCTGGTGGACGGCTTCCGGCTGCCGGGCTGCGAGCTCGACCACCAGCCGGTGATCGACGGCGACGCCCGGAGCGCCGCGATCGCCGCCGCCTCGGTGATCGCCAAGGTCACGCGCGACCGCTACATGTGCCGCATCGACCCGGCGCATCCCGGCTTCGGCTTTGCCGAGAACGCCGGCTATTCGACGCCCGAGCACCGCGACGCGATCGTCGCGCTCGGGCCGAGCATCCAGCACCGGCGCTCGTTCCAGTCGATCGCCTATACGCAGCTGGCGCTGTAGCCTCGCGCCGTGCTCCCGCACTCGATCGGCCTCATGGCGTGCGCCGCTGCCCTCGTCGTCACAACGGGCGTGGCGCACGCGGATCACCCCGGTCTCGGGCCGCTCGGCCTGGTGCCGCAGACGCCCGAGCCGGCCGCCGCCATCCGTGCCGCCGAGCCCCCGCTGCTCGCCACGCCGCAGGCCCGGTGTGGCCGGAGGTCGCGGCCCGAGAAGGGGATCCAGGGGCGCGTCAGCCTTGCGGAGCACGAGTCGGGCCGCGCCGCGAAGGGCTACACCTGCAACACGCGGCGCATCGGGCGCTACGGGAAGGAGACGCCGTTCGGAACGATCGGCGGCTTCAAGGTCGAGCGTTACGTGGACGACGCCGGCCACGAGTGCGCCTACTACGACACCACCCTGCTCTACCCGACGAACATCTTCGACGAGGAGGGCGGCGTGAACGTCCTCGACATGAGCGATCCGTCGCACCCGGTGCGCACCGCGCGCCTCCTCACCCCGGCGATGTTCTCCCCGCACGAGTCCCTCGTCGTCAGCAAGAAGCGCGGCGTTCTGGCCGCCGTGCTTGGGAACGCCGCCTTCAACGTCGGCATCGTCGACCTCTACGACATCTCCCAAAACTGCCGGCATCCGGTGTTCAAGTCGTCGACGCCGTTCGGCGTGTTCGGCCACGAGAGCGGGATCGCGCCCGACGGCCGCACGTTGTACTCGGCGTCGCCGGGAACGCAGACGATCGTGGCCATCGATATCTCGAACCTCTCGCTGCCGGTCCCGCTGTGGAGCGGAAGCTACGACTCGCACGGGCTCTCGATCTCGAACAACGGCAACCGCGCGTACGTCGCCGGCATCGGTTCGGGGCTGATCATCCTCGACACGTCCGAGGTCCAGGCCCGGGTGCCGAGCCCTCAGGTCGGCGAGGTGAGCCGGCTCACGTGGAACTCGATGAGCATCCCGCAGAACGCGATCCCGGTGCGGATCAAGGGGCGCCCGTACGTGGTCGAGATCGACGAGTTCGGAGCCCAGAGCGAGGTCGGCGCCGGGCGGATCATCAGCATCGCCGACGAGGAGAACCCGAGGATCGTCTCGAACCTCCGGCTCGCCGTGCACCAGCCCGAGAACTTCGCGGCCCAGGCCGGCGACCCCGGCGCCGGGCTCTCCCTGCAGGGCTACGCTGGCCACTACTGCAACGTGCCTCGCCGCAAGAACCCGGGAATCGTCGCCTGCAGCATGATCCTCTCCGGGCTGCGCGTCTTCGACATCCGCCACCCGCGCCGCCCGCGCGAGATCGCGTACTACAACTCCCCGATCCCGGAGCGGAGCACCCCGGGCTTCGAGGCGAGCAACTGGGCGATGTCCAGTCCCTCCTTCGTGCCGAGGCGGGGCGAGATCTGGTACTCGGACGGCTACACCGGGTTCCACGCGGTCAAGGTCACGAACGGCGTCTGGCCATTCCGCAAGAAGAGGAACCGGCGCTAGCAAGCGGCGCGCACATGCCGCCACTCCGCGACGCGGCCGGCGGGGTCCAGCCGCAGGCCGACCACGTCGATCCGTAGGCCGCTCACTCCGGGCAACTCGCGGCGGTGCTGGCGCGCCCAGGCGGCGGCGAGGAGCCGCAGCCGCGCGCGCTTCCGCGGCCCGACCATCTCGAGCGGCGAGACCGGCCCCAGCGCCGCGCCCACCCGGCCCGCCTTGACCTCGACGACCACCAGCTCGCGGCCGTCGACGGCGACGATGTCGAGCTCGCCGCGCACCGCCTCCGGCCGGGCATTGCGCGCGACGATCCGCCAGCCGCGCCGCTCGAGCTCGCGCGCCACGATCCCCTCGGCGTGGCGGCCCAGTCGCTGGCGGCTCTCGGTCATGGAGTCACGCTAGGCGCCCGCGATTCGCCGGTGGCGCGCGAGGTGCGACGAATTCGTCGCACGGGGTGCGCCACCCGTGGAGCCTGCGCCCGTAGCGTCGCGAACGTGCTGGCGAGCGTGCGCACCTACGCGCTGTTGGGGGTCGAGGCCCGGGACGTCACCGTCGAGGTGGACGTGACCTCGGGCCTGCCGTCGTTCGCGGTCGTCGGCCTCCCCGACGCCGCAGTCCGCGAGTCGCGCGAGCGTGTGCGGGCGGCCGTGGTCAACTCGGGCTTCGACTTTCCGCAGCAGCGGATCACCGCGAGCCTCGCGCCGGCGGACCTGCGCAAGGCGGGCCCCGGATTCGACCTGGCGATCGCGGCGGCGCTGCTCTCCGCGTGTGGGCAACTGCCCGGGGAGGCTCTGGCGGGTTGCGCGCTGGCGGCCGAGCTCGCGCTCGACGGCCGCCTGCGCCCGGTCCCGGGAGCGCTGGCGATGGCCGAGCGCGCCGCGGCAGCCGGGGTGGAGCGGATCGTGGTCGCGCCCGAGAGCGCGTACGAGGCGGCGCTCCCGGGCGTCGTCGGCAAGCGGAGCGCCCGCGTCGTGCCGATCGAGCGCCTTACGGACCTGCGGCGTCTGGGGACCGGCGAGGAGCCCCCTGCCCCGCCGGTGGAGCTGCGCCTGGGCGAGTCCGCCACCACCACCGCGGACCTCGCCGACCTCCGCGGGCAGCCGGTCCTTCGCGAGGCGCTCGAGGTGGCCGCCGCGGGGGGGCACGGGATGCTGATCCTGGGCCCGCCCGGCGCGGGCAAGAGCCTCGCGGCGCGCCGCCTCCCGTCGATCATGCCGCCGCTGTCGGAACCGGAGGCGGTCGAGGTCATGAGGATCGCCAGCGCCTGCGGACGGGGGAGGGCGGACGGCGCCCTGCTGAGGCCGTTCCGCGCTCCGCACCACACGATCTCGCCGGCTGGCCTGGTGGGAGGCGGGACGCCGCCGCGGGCAGGCGAGGTGACGATGGCGCACCGCGGCGTCCTCTTCCTCGACGAGCTGGGCGAGTTCTCCCGATCGGCGCTCGAGGCGCTGCGGCAACCGCTCGAGGACGGCTCGGTCACGATCACTCGCGTCCGCCACTCGGTCAGCCTGCCGTCGCGGTTCCTCCTGGTCGCCGCCTCGAATCCGTGTCCCTGCGGGCACGGCGAGGAGAACCCGGCCTGCGAGTGCTCGCCCGCCGCGGCGCGGCGCTATCGCAGCCGCATCAGCGGAGCGCTCGCGGATCGGATCGACATCTCACTGCGGGTCGAGCAACCGTCCGCCGAGGCTTTGTCGGGTGAACCGGGAGAGACGTCGGAGGCGGTCCGCTCGCGAGTGGTCTACGCGCGCGCTCGGGCGCTGCGGCGCCAGGGGTGCGCGAACGCGGAGCTGAGCCCGGCGCAGGTACGACGGCACGCGCACCTGACGCGGGCGGCGCGAGCCGATCTCGTCGCGGGCCACGGCCGCCTGCGCCTCAGCGGCCGCGGCCACGACCGGGTGCTCCGCGTGGCGCGAACCGTCGCCGATCTCCGCGCCTGCGAGCGGGTCGAGGCCGATCATGTGGCGACGGCGCTCGCCTTCCGCCGCCGGGGGTCCGAATGAGCGGCTCGACCTGGTGCCTGCGGCCGGCCGACGACGACTTCCCGGACTGTCTGCGCGACCTCGGCGACCGGATGCCGGCGGCGATCTACGGGCTCGGCAACCGCGACCTGGTGGCCGGGATCGAGGCGGACCGTGCGGTCACGATCGTCGGCTCGCGCCGCTCGGGCGCCTACGGTCGCGGGGTCGCGCACGAGCTCGGCTACGGCGCCGCGGCCGCGGGGATGGTGGTGGTCAGCGGCATGGCGCTGGGCTGTGACTCGGCCGCGCACGAGGGGGCGCTTGCGGCGTCGGGGCCGACGATCGCCGTCCTCGGCAACGGGCCCGACATCGCCTACCCGCCATCGAAGCGAGCGCTGCACCGGCGGATCCTCCGCGACGGCGCGGTCATCGCCGAGCAGGCGCCCGGCCGCACGCCGGAGCCGCGGTTCTTCCCGGAGCGCAACCGGATCATGGCGGCGCTCGCCGGCCTCGTCGTGATCGTCGAGGGGCGGCATCGCTCGGGCACCCGCCACACGGCGGAGGAGGCCGAGCGCCTGGGCCGTGACGTCGGGGCGGTCCCCGGGCCGGTCACCTCGGCGCTCTCGGAGCTTCCCAACGACCTGCTCCGCGACGGTGCGGCCATGGTGCGCGACCCGCAGGACCTCCTCGACATCGGCCTCGGAGTCGGCGTCACCGCCGTTCGGGGCGTCGGGCCCGCGCTGGAACCGACGTTGCTCGTGGCGCTCGCCGCGATCGAGGGCGGCGCAGCGACCTGCGACGCCGTCGCTCTGGAGACCGGACTCGAGGGCCGGGAGACGGCGATCGCCCTCGCTCGGCTCGAGTTGATGGGCTACGTGAGCGTGGCCGCAGGTGGCCGCTACGCGCGGACCACCCAGGCCGCCCCTCGTTAGGCTGCTGGCGTGGCCGAGCCCCGGGTTCCAGCCGTCCTGGCGATCGCCGGATCGGACTCCGGAGGTGGGGCGGGGATCCAGGCGGACCTGAAGGCGTTCGCCCGCTGCGGCGTGCACGGAATGACCGCGATCACGGCGCTGACGGCGCAGAACACGACCGGCGTCGACGCGATCGTGACGACCCCGCCGGAGATGATCGTCGCCCAGGTCCGCGCGGTCGCCGCGGACATCGGCGTCGACGCGGTCAAGATCGGGATGCTGGGCGACGAGGCGACGATCGCGGCCGTGGTCGAATCGCTCGACGTGATCGCGAGCTACCGGCGCGACGTCCCGATCGTCGTCGATCCGGTGATGGTCTCCGAGAGCGGCGCGACGCTCCTCGACCCGAACGCCAAGGCGGCGCTGATCGAGCGCATCCTGCCGCGGGCGACGGTCGTCACCCCGAACCTGAGGGAGGCTCTCGAGCTCGCGGGCCGCAGCGGCGAGGTCCGCTCGGAGGACCTCGGCGAGGCGATTCTCGCGCTCGGCCCGCGCGCGGTGATCGTCACCGGCGGCCATGTCGACGACGGCGCCGACGTGCTGGTCGACGACGACGGCTCGCTGCGGATCGACGGCCCGCGCTACCCGGACGGAGCAGCCCACGGCTCGGGCTGCACGCACTCATCGGCGCTGGCGGCGCTGCTCGCCCGGGGAATGGAGCTGCCCGACGCCGCGCGCTGGGCCCGCGAGATCGCCGCCGAGGCCGTCGGCCATGGCCTGCGCGAGCTGGGCGCCGGGCCCGGCCCGGTGGACGTGCTCGGGGTGAGGCGGCGCGAGATCGATCCGCCCCGGCTGGACTGAGCGCGGCTCCATACACTCCGCCGCCCATGGGTCAGACGGACGGCCACACCACCACGGCGCTCCCGCGGCCGCGCTCGGCGGCGGTGTTCGACGGCCCCGACCGCGCGGCGGCGCGCGCCTACATGAAGGGGATCGGCTTCGACGACGACGCGCTGTCACGGCCCACGATCGGCATCGCCAACACCTGGATCGAGGCGATGCCCTGCAATTTCCACCTGCGCGGCCTCGCCGAGCACGTCAAGACCGGCGTCCGGGCCGCGGGCGGGACGCCCATGGAGTTCAACACCATCGCGATCTCGGACGGGATCACGATGGGCACCAAGGGGATGAAGACCTCGCTGGTCAGCCGCGAGGTGATCGCCGACTCGATCGAGCTGACCGCGCGCGGCTACCAGTTCGACGCGATCGTGGCGCTGTCCGCCTGCGACAAGACGATCCCCGGTTGCGTGATGGCGCTCGCGCGCCTCGACATCCCCGGGGTGATGCTCTACGGCGGGTCGATCGCACCGGGCCGCTGGCACGACCGCGACGTGACGATCGTCGACGTCTTCGAGGCGATCGGCGCCCACGCCGCCGGCAACATGAGCGACGAGGATCTGCGGTCGCTCGAGGACGTCGCCAGCCCCGGCGCGGGCGCCTGCGGCGGCCAGTTCACGGCGAACACGATGGCCTGCGCGTTCGAGGCGCTCGGGATCTCGCCGGGCGGGTCGGCGATGGTACCCGCCGAGGACTCCGACAAGGCGACGGTGGCGGAGAAGATCGGTGAGCTCGTGATGCGGGTGCTCGCCGAGGACCTGCGCCCGAGCCAGGTGATCACGCGGGACTCGCTCGAGAACGCGATCGCGTGCGTGTCGGCCTCGGGCGGCTCGACCAACGGCGTGCTGCATCTGCTGGCGGTCGCGCGCGAGGCCGGCATCGAGCTCGACATCGACGACTTCGAGCGGATCTCGAAGCGCACGCCGCTGCTCGCCGACCTGAAGCCCGGCGGCCGCTTCGTTGCGACTGACCTCTACGCGGCGGGCGGGGTGCCGCTGATCCTGAATCGCCTGGCCGAGGCGGGGATCCTGCACGAGGATGCGATGACGGTGACCGGCCGCACGATCGGCGAGGAGGCGGCCGCCGCGACCGAGACCCCCAACCAGGAGGTCGTCCGCCCGCTCACCGACCCGCTCAAGGCCGAGGGCGGGCTGGCGATCCTGCGCGGAAACCTGGCGCCCGAGGGATCGGTCGTGAAGCTCGCGGGCACGGAGCGACGGGGCCAGACAGGCCCGGCCCGCGTCTTCGAGTCCGAGGAGGAATGCTTCAGCGCCGTCAAGGACCAGCGGATCGAGCCCGGCGACGTGATCGTGATCCGCAACGAGGGCCCGGCGGGAGGGCCGGGCATGCGCGAGATGCTCCAGGTGACGGCTGCCATCGTCGGCGAGGGCCTCGGCGAGGAGGTCGCGCTGCTCACGGACGGGCGGTTCTCGGGCGCGACCCGCGGCCTGATGGTCGGCCACGTGGCGCCGGAGGCCGTCAAGGGGGGGCCGATCGCGGCTCTGCGGGACGGCGATCAGGTGACGATCGACATCGACGCCCGCGAGCTTTCGGTGGCGCTCTCCGACGAGGAGATCGCCGAGCGCGTCACCGCGTTCCAGTCGCCCGAGCCCGCCTACACGTCCGGCGTGATGGCGAAGTACGCCGCGACGGTTTCGAGCGCCTCCGCGGGCGCGATCACCGGCTGAGGAACGCCTCCAGGAGCCGGTTGAACCGCACGGGTCGCTCGAGCTGCGCGCAGTGCCCGGTGCGGTCGAAGATCACGGTGCTCGAGTTGGCGAGCAGGCGCCCGTACTCGACGGCGTCGGCGGGCGGGACGATCAGGTCGTTGCGCCCCCAGACGATCAGCGTCTCGGTCTCGACGGTCTCGAGGCGATCGATGAAGTCGTAGCCGATCAGGGTCGTCAGCGCCGGTAGGAACCCCGGCCTGCCGCTGCCGTTCGAGTACTGCTCGTAGAGCAGCTCCGGGCGCAGCTCGGCCGGCCTGAAGAAGATCGAGCGGAACGCCGAGTGGCGCAGCTTCGGCCGGCGGATCGCCTGCTCCTGGTAGGTGAGCGCGAGCGGCGCCAGCCCGATCGCCAGGCGTCCCGCCAGGGCTGCCGGCTCGGGCCGCTGGCTAGCGGTCGAGATCCCAGCCGCGGCCACCAGGCCCAGCTGCGAGAACCGCTCGGGTCGCGACGCCACGGCCTCGGCGGCCACGAAGCCGCCCATCGAGTTGCCGACGATCGCCGCGTCCCCGACGCCGAGCTCATCGCAGAAGTCATGCACCAGCTGGCCGTAGGCCGGGATCGAGATCTCCCAGGACGGCATCGGCGAATGCCCGAACCCGGGCAGGTCGAGCGCGAGCACGCGGCGGCCCCTGGCGAGCTCCGGGACCTGCTCCAGCCAGTTCTGCCAGCACCCCGCGAGGCCGTGCACCAGGACCAGCGAGCGATCACCCGACCCCATCTCCGCGTAGTTGACCGCCGTTCCGGCAACGTCGGCGGTCTTCAGGTGCTCGCGCCAATCGATCCCGAGCCACTCGGGGTCTGGGTTTCCGTACGGGTCCGGTCCCTCGGGCGGGGTCGGATCGGGCAGCTCGCCCACGGGGCCGTCGGCGCCGACCTGACCCCAGATCAGCTCCAGCGCCTCGCGCAGGTCGCGCAGCTCGGGTTTGGAGCGCTCAGTCGCCATTTGCGGCTTGCGAGCATGCCAAGCTGAAACACGGTTTGCGTCGTAGGCAGGAGGGAAGGCGGGGGCCGAGAACCCCTGACTACACTTTCTGAAGTTCGGAATTAGTGGGACGCAAGCTCTACATCTCGATGACCCTGGCCGTCGTGCTCCTGCTGGGGGCCGCAGTCGCTGCGTACGCCTGGGACGAGTCACGCTCCGATGAGATCGCCGAGGGCGTCGAAATCGGGGGGGTCGACGTCAGCGGGATGGTCGAGTCCGAGGCCGAGGCGCTCGTAACCGACGAGCTGATCGAGCCGCTCGACAAGGACCTCGTCGTCACCTATGACGGCGTCAAGTACGAGCTCAGCGCCGAGCGCCTCGCGGTGCGGGCCGACGTGGAGGGCATGGTGGATCGCGCCCTCGAGGTCAGCCAGGACGGCGGCCTGCCGTCACGACTCTGGCGCTACGCGACCGGCGGCGAGGTCAACGAGTCGATCGAACCCGAGGTCATCTACGACAAGAGCGAGGTCGCCGCGGTGGTGGACAAGATCGCCGAGGCGATCAACCGTGAGCCGGTGAACGCCTCGGTCGACCCGACGGCCGGCTCGATTGACCCGGTTCCGGGCCAGGAGGGGCGGACGCTGCGCGCGGACGAGCTCCACGAGCAGCTGGCCGCTGCCGTCCAGAGCCCCGATCACCGGCGGGTGGTCGCCGAGGTGGACACGGTCGAGCCGGAGGTCACCACCAAGCAACTCGCCGACGAGTACCCGGTCTACCTGACGGTCGACCGCTCCAGCTACCAGCTCAAGCTCTTCAGGGACCTGGAGCTGGCCGAGACCTACACCGTGGCGATCGGAGCCGTCGGCTTCGACACGCCGGCGGGTCTGTACTCGATCCAGAACAAGGCCGTCGATCCCGTCTGGAACGTGCCCGACAGCGACTGGGCGGGCGACCTTGCCGGGACCACCGTGCCCGGCGGCGTCCCCGAGAACCCGCTGAAGGAGCGCTGGCTCGGCATCTACGACGGCGCCGGGATCCATGGCACCGACGACATCGGCTCGCTCGGCAGCGCGGCGTCCCACGGCTGCGTGCGCATGGCGATCCCCGACGTCATCGAGCTCTACGACCAGGTCCCGATCGGCACGCCGATCTACATCGGCTGATCCCCGCGGTCCTGGGCGTAGAACCACCGCCGCAGCTGCGCGGAGCGCGCGACTTCGAGCAGCGTGGGCGGGCGGTCCCCGTTGAGATCCGCGAGTGCCCACAGCTGTCCGGCTTTGACGGCCACCCGGCCGACCGCGTTGCACCGGCGAAGCCTCCGCAGCCGCAACATCACGCTGCGGCGGATCGGCTTGCTCAGCTCGGCGAGCTGCTGATCCGCTGCCGGGGCCAGCCGAACGCCCTCCACCTCAGGCCAAGACTCATCGCTCTCGGAAGCTCCGTGCGGAAGCGGCCGGTTCTGCAGGACCCAGGCCTGTGCCTGATCAAGGGGGATCAAGACGGCGATCGGCCGGCCGTACCTGCTTACGACGGCGTGGAGCCCTTCATCCTGCACACGTGCCAGCACGTCGGATGTGCTCCGCTGAAGCTCCCGAATCCCGATCTCGATCGCGCCCACGCCCGCTCCAACCCCGTGGCGCTGCGTTTCGCCCCGTCCGGGAGCACGCCAGCCGGTCGAGCGGGGGAGACCACCCTTGCTTCCCGTCCCATCATCGTTGTCGGACAATTGTCAGACAACGCGAAGGGGCGCACACGGAGACCCTGCACCCGTCAGCGGAGCGCGGCAGATCGCTTGCGTGGGTAGGTAACCGTGGGTTCGCGGGGAATTTGCATTCCATGCCGGAGGCGATCGTGAGCGCAGGCGCGGAGGGAACCGACGTCAGTCCTCTCTGGGAGGCCGCTCTGCTTGCGTTCGCTCGCGACCAGGACCGCCGGGGCGTTGCCGCGGCGACCAAGCGCGCGTATGGGACTGACCTGCGTGAGCTGGCCGAGTGGGCGAGCGGCCGTAACGCCGATCCGGCTGAGTTGCGCTACCGCGACCTCCGGGCGTTCGCCGCGATGCTCTCCGGCCGCGGTCTCGCGAAATCGAGCATCGGCCGGAAGCTCGCGGCTGTCCGCAGCTTCTTCGACGGGCTGGTCAGGGCTGGGGCGATCGAGTCGAACCCGGCCGAGCTGCTGCCCACGCCGAAACGCGAGCAGCGCCTGCCGAGGGCGCTGGGGCGCGACGAGGTCGCGGCGCTGCTCGACCGGATCCCGGCACGCACCCCGCTCGAGATTCGCGACCGCGCGATGTTCGAGCTCGCGTACTCGTGCGGCCTACGGGCCGAGGAGATCGTGAACCTCGACACCGACTCGATCGACTTCGACGGCGAGCAGGCGCGGGTGCTGGGCAAGGGATCGAAGGAGCGGCTGGCGCCGATCGGCGAGCCCGCGCAGCGGGCGCTGCGCCGCTACCTGGAGGCGGCGCGCCACGCGCTGTCGGAGAACCGGGACGAGCAGGCGCTGTTCCTCTCGCGCACCGGCCGCAGGCTCTCGACGTCGGACGTGCGGCGCCGGCTCCAGAAGTGGGTCTCGGAGCTCGCGATGGCCGGCCGGATCTCGCCCCATGCGCTGCGCCATTCGTTCGCCACGCACCTTCTCGAAGGGGGGGCCGACCTCCGCTCGATCCAGGAGCTGCTGGGCCATTCGAGCGTGTCCACGACCCAGGTCTACACGCGGGTTGAGCCGTCGCGGCTGAGGCGGGAATACGAGCGCGCCCATCCCAGGGCGTGAAGCAGGTTAACGTTCGGTAGGCCGAGCACGGCGCATGATGGAGATCAACGTCAAGGCAGTCGAGCTGCGCGAGCTGTGGCGCAGCTATAAGAACGACGGGGACGAGCGAGCGCGAGAGCGACTCGTGGTCGCCTACTCGCCCCTGGTCAAGTTCATCGCGGGCCGGATGGCCTCGGGGCTGCCCTCGCACGTCGACGAGGGCGACCTCATGTCCTACGGGCTGCTCGGGCTGATCGGCGCGATCGAGCGGTTCGACCTCGAGCGCGAGATCAAGTTCGAGACGTTCGCCGTGGCTCGGATCAAGGGCGCGATCATCGACGAGCTCCGCTCGCTCGACTGGGTGCCCAGGAGCGTGCGGTCCCGCGCGCGCGAAGTCGAGCGCGCGCATGCCGCGCTCGAGGCTCAGCTCGCGCGCTCGCCCACCGACGAGGAGATGGCCGAGAAGATGGAGTTGACCGTGGACGAATTCCGCGACGCGCTGCTGCAGATCGCGAACTCGTCGGTGCTCGCGCTCGACGATCTGTGGACGTTCGCTGACCCCGACGGCGGCGGCGGCCAGATCTCGGTGCTCGACACGATCCAGGACCCCAACGCGCTCGACCCGGAGTCGGAGGCGCACACGGCCGAGCTCAAGGACCGTCTGGCGGATGCCATCGAGTCCCTACCCGAGCGCGAGCGCCTCGTGATCGCCCTCTACTACTACGAGAACCTGACCCTCCGGGAGATCGGGGAGGTCCTCGGGGTCACCGAGTCCCGCGTCTCGCAGCTCCACACGAAGTCCGTGCTGGCGCTGCGCTCGCGGTTCCAGGCCTCGCCCCTGTAATAGATTCCGGCGTCGATGGGCCACAGGCCTCCCGACCGGATTCGCAACGTCGCCCTGATCGGGCACCGCGGCAGCGGCAAGACCAGCGTGGCCGAGGCCATCCTGTTCGAGGCCGGCAAGATCAACCGCCTCGGATCGGTCGTCGACGGCACCACCGTCTGCGACTACGAGGAGGACGAGCAGGAGCGGCAGATGTCGATCGACGCCGCCGTCGCCTCAATCGACTTCCACGACCGCAAGATCAACCTGATCGACACGCCGGGCGAGCCGAGCTTCGTTGCCGATGCGCTGGCCGCGCTGCGGGTCGTGGACTCAGCCGTGGTCGTAGTGAACGCCGTGACCGGCGTCGAGGTCCACACCGAGCGGCTCTGGAAGCGCGCCGCGGACGAGGGCCTCTCGCGCCTCATCTTCGTGAACATGCTCGACCGCGAACGCGCGGACTTCTTTCGCACGCTCGACTCCCTGAAGGCCGCGTTTGGCCAGCACGTCGTCGCGACCGAGATCCCGATCGGCGCCGAGCACGATGTGCGCGGGGTGGTCGACCTGGTCGACATGAAGGCGTTCCTCTACGAGGGCGAGGGGCGCGGCAACTCGCAGGAGGCCGAGATTCCCGAGGACCTGCGGGAGCGGGCCGAGGAGTACCGCGAGAAGCTGATGGACGAGGTGGCCGAGAACTCGGACGAGTTGATGGAGCGCTACCTCGAGGGCGAGGAGATCTCGCACGACGAGATCGTCACCGCGCTCAAGAAGGGCGTGACCGAGGGCCACCTTTTCCCGGTGACCTGCGGCATCGCCACCAAGAACCTCGGGTCCGACCGGCTGCTCGAGGCCCTGCTCGAGGATCTGCCCTCGCCGGCGATGCGCGGCGCGATCCACGCCCTCGGCGCGGAGGACGCCGACGCGGACATCGCCCCCGACGAGTCGGGCGAGATGCTCGCGTACGTCTTCAAGACGACCGCCGACCCCTACACCGGGCGGATCAACCTGCTGCGCGTGGAGTCGGGCGTCCTGCGGTCGGACTCGCACATCCTGAATGCCACGCGCAGGGCCAAGGAGCGGGTCGGCCAGCTCTCCTCGCCCTGGGGGAAGGAGATGGACCCCGTGGACGAGCTCGGCCCCGGAGACATCGGCGCGGTGCCGAAGCTCAAGGAGACGCGTGCCGGCGACGTGCTCGCGGAGAAGCAGACCGACATCCACTTCCCGCCGCTCGACCTCCCCGCGCCGGTGATGGCGTTCGCCTACGAGGCCGAAGTCGAAGGGCGACGAGGAGAAGGCGGCGACCGCGATCCGCCGCCTCGAGGAGGAGGACCCCACCCTCGACGTCCACCGCGACCCGCAGACCGGCGAGCAGATCATCGCCGGGCTCACCCAGGTCCACGTCGAGGTGATCGTCGACCGGATCAAGCGCCGGTTCGGCGCCGAGATCGAGCTGCACCCGCCGCAGGTCCCGTACCTGGAGACGATCCGCAAGTCCGCGAAGGCCCACGGTCGCTACAAGAAGCAGACGGGCGGCCGCGGCCAGTTCGGCGACTGCCACATCGAGATCGAGCCGGGCGAGTCCGGCGCCGGATTCGAGTTCGTCAACGCGATCAAGGGCGGCGTCATCCCGGGCGGCTTCATCCCGGCGGTCGAGAAGGGGATCGAGGAGCAGATGCAGAAGGGCGTCCTCGCCGGCTATCCGGTCAAGGACGTACGCGTCCGGCTCTACGACGGCCAGTACCACACGGTGGACTCCTCGGAGATGGCGTTCAAGATCGCCGGCTCGATGGCGTTCAAGCAGGCGGCGGCCGAGGCGGACCCGTACCTGCTCGAGCCGATCGTGCAGATGACGATCGCGGCCCCCGAGGACGCCGTCGGCGACGTCATCGGCGACCTCAACTCGCGGCGCGGGCGTCCGCTGGGCATGGAGCCCAAGGGCTCGGCGACCGAGATCAAGGCGGAGGTGCCGATGGCCGAGGTGCTCGACTACGCGCCGGACCTGCGGGCGATCACCGGCGGCCGCGGCGACTACACGCTCGAGTTCCTCCGCTACGAGGAGGTTCCCGGGCACATCGCCCAGAAGGTGATCGCGGCCAGCCAGGCGGAAGCCGAAGTCGCCTCGTGAGCTGGTGAAGCTCGTCGTCAACGTCGACGGCGGGTCCCGTGGCAACCCCGGTCCCGCGGCGGTCGGAGTGGTCGTGCGAACTGCCGATGGCGATGTGCTCGCGCAGGTGGGGGAGACCATCGGCGTCGCCACGAACAACGTCGCCGAATACCGCGCGCTCCTGCGCGGAATCGAGCTGGCGCGCGAGCACGGCGCCTCGGAGCTCGAGATCTACGGCGACTCGGAGCTGGTCGTCAAGCAGGTGCGCGGCGAGTACCGGGTGAAGGACGCGGGCCTGAAGCCGCTGCACGCCGAGGCCCGGGCGGCGCTCGCCGCCATCGACGCCTGGAGTTTCGACCACGTCCGCCGCGAGAACAACGCGCACGCCGACGAATTGGTCAACGAGGCCCTCGACGCGGACTTGTAGCGCTCGGCGCCTGGGCGCCTGGCGTCAGAGCGCGTCGAGCTCGACCGTGTATGTACCGGTGGCCTCGCCGTTGCTGGAGGCGTCGCGAACGAGGATCGTGTGGTTGCCGTTGCCGTCGAGGAGGCAGTCGAACTGGTCGGCGAAGGTGTTCGCGCAGACGGTCGTGCCGTTGGGCCTGAAGACCTCGGTGACCGGGTTCCAGGCGCCGCTCTGGGAGATCACCTTGACGCGGATGTTGTCGCCGTTCGCGCCGGTGAACGTGAGGCAGTCAAGCGCCCCCGGATCGCTGACGCTCCGCAACACGGGCGCGGCGCCCACTGTGACCGCCGTGCAGCCGACCGGGGCCGGGAACTTCTCGAGCACGATCCGGTAGTCGCCGGTCTGCAGCCCCGAGGAGTCATAGACCAGGATCCGGTGGGTGCCGGCGGTGTCGATCAAACAGCTCGACTCGACCGCGCCCGTCCCCGCACAGACGGTGGTCCCGTCGGGGCGCACGACCTCGTGGATCAGGGTCGCCGCGCCCGAGGTCTCGACCACCCGGATCCGCCAGCGCTGGCCGACGACCGCGCCGGCTCTCGCCCGGCAGTCGATCTCGGCGGTCTGCGCGATCGTCGAGGTCACCCCGGTCGCGTCGAAGGCGATCACCGGGCACGGGGTCGGGTTGTTCAAGCGCTGGATCACGACCCGGCCGGTGCCCAGGGCCTCGCCGTTGCCGGTGGCGTCGCGGACCAGGATCGTGTGGTTGCCGCCGCTGTCGAGCGCGCAGTCGAGCTGGTCGGAGAACGTGTTCGCACAGACGGTCGTGCCGTCGGCGCGGAACATCTCGGTGACCGGGTTCCAGGCGCCCGCGGTCGAGATCGAGCGCACCCGGAAGCGGTCGCCGTTGACGCCGGCGAAGGTCAGGCAGATGAGCTCGCCGGGGTTGTTGAGGTTGACCGTGAGCGGGGTGCCGACGGTCAGCGCCGTGCAGCCGACCGGGGCCGGGAACTTCTCGAGCACGATCCGGTAGTCGCCGGTCTGCAGCCCCGAGGAGTCATAGACCAGGATCCGGTGGGTGCCGGCGGTGTCGATCAAACAGCTCGACTCGACCGCGCCCGTCCCCGCACAGACGGTGGTCCCGTCGGGGCGCACGACCTCGTGGATCAGGGTCGCCGCGCCCGAGGTCTCGACCACCCGGATCCGCCAGCGCTGGCCGACGACCGCGCCGGCTCTCGCCCGGCAGTCGATCTCGGCGGTCTGCGCGATCGTCGAGGTCACCCCGGTCGCGTCGAAGGCGATCACCGGGCACGGGGTCGGGTTGTTCAAGCGCTGGATCACGACCCGGCCGGTGCCCAGGGCCTCGCCGTTGCCGGTGGCGTCGCGGACCAGGATCGTGTGGTTGCCGCCGCTGTCGAGCGCGCAGTCGAGCTGGTCGGAGAACGTGTTCGCACAGACGGTCGTGCCGTCGGCGCGGAACATCTCGGTGACCGGGTTCCAGGCGCCCGCGGTCGAGATCGAGCGCACCCGGAAGCGGTCGCCGTTGACGCCGGCGAAGGTCAGGCAGATGAGCTCGCCGGGGTTGTTGAGGTTGACCGTGAGCGGGGTGCCGACGGTCAGCGCCGTGCAGCCGACCGGGGCCGGGAACTTCTCGAGCACGATCCGGTAGTCGCCGGTCTGCAGCCCCGAGGAGTCATAGACCAGGATCCGGTGGGTGCCGGCGGTGTCGATCAAACAGCTCGACTCGACCGCGCCCGTCCCCGCACAGACGGTGGTCCCGTCGGGGCGCACGACCTCGTGGATCAGGGTCGCCGCGCCCGAGGTCTCGACCACCCGGATCCGCCAGCGCTGGCCGACGACCGCGCCGGCTCTCGCCCGGCAGTCGATCTCGGCGGTCTGCGCGATCGTCGAGGTCACCCCGGTCGCGTCGAAGGCGATCACCGGGCACGGGGTCGGGTTGTTCAAGCGCTGGATCACGACCCGGCCGGTGCCCAGGGCCTCGCCGTTGCCGGTGGCGTCGCGGACCAGGATCGTGTGGTTGCCGCCGCTGTCGAGCGCGCAGTCGAGCTGGTCGGAGAACGTGTTCGCACAGACGGTCGTGCCGTCGGCGCGGAACATCTCGGTGACCGGGTTCCAGGCGCCCGCGGTCGAGATCGAGCGCACCCGGAAGCGGTCGCCGTTGACGCCGGCGAAGGTCAGGCAGATGAGCTCGCCGGGGTTGTTGAGGTTGACCGTGAGCGGGGTGCCGACGGTCAGCGCCGTGCAGCCGACCGGGGCCGGGAACTTCTCGAGCACGATCCGGTAGTCGCCGGTCTGCAGCCCCGAGGAGTCATAGACCAGGATCCGGTGGGTGCCGGCGGTGTCGATCAAACAGCTCGACTCGACCGCGCCCGTCCCCGCACAGACGGTGGTCCCGTCGGGGCGCACGACCTCGTGGATCAGGGTCGCCGCGCCCGAGGTCTCGACCACCCGGATCCGCCAGCGCTGGCCGACGACCGCGCCGGCTCTCGCCCGGCAGTCGATCTCGGCGGTTTGCGCGATCGTCGAGGTCACCCCGGTCGCGTCGAAGGCGATCACCGGGCACGGGGTCGGGTTGTTCAAGCGCTGGATCACGACCCGGCCGGTGCCCAGGGCCTCGCCGTTGCCGGTGGCGTCGCGGACCAGGATCGTGTGGTTGCCGCCGCTGTCGAGCGCGCAGTCGAGCTGGTCGGAGAACGTGTTCGCACAGACGGTCGTGCCGTCGGCGCGGAACATCTCGGTGACCGGGTTCCAGGCGCCCGCGGTCGAGATCGAGCGCACCCGGAAGCGGTCGCCGTTGACGCCGGCGAAGGTCAGGCAGATGAGCTCGCCGGGGTTGTTGAGGTTGACCGTGAGCGGGGTGCCGACGGTCAGCGCCGTGCAGCCGACCGGGGCCGGGAACTTCTCGAGCACGATCCGGTAGTCCCCGGTCTGCAGCCCCGAGGAGTCATAGACCAGGATCCGGTGGGTGCCGGCGGTGTCGATCAAACAGCTCGACTCGACCGCGCCCGTCCCCGCACAGACGGTGGTCCCGTCGGGGCGCACGACCTCGTGGATCAGGGTCGCCGCGCCCGAGGTCTCGACCACCCGGATCCGCCAGCGCTGGCCGACGACCGCGCCGGCTCTCGCCCGGCAGTCGATCTCGGCGGTCTGCGCGATCGTCGAGGTCACCCCGGTCGCGTCGAAGGCGATCACCGGGCACGGGGTCGGGTTGTTCAAGCGCTGGATCGTCGTCGCCACCGTCCCCGTACCCGAGCCGTTGGCCTCGATCCGGAGCGTGTGCGTCCCGGTGCTGGTCAGCTCGCAGGTGTACTGGTCACTGAACGTGCTGGCGCACACGGTCCCGGCGCCAAGGCGGATCGACGAGATGGGGTTCACGGTGCCGCCCGTCTGGATCACCCGTACGCGGACCTGGTCGCCGTCGGTCCCGGCGAAGGTGAGGTCCTGGACGCTGGACGTGGTCGGCAGCGGACACGAGATCCGCTCACCGAAGACGATGTCGCCGTCGCAACCGACCGCGCTCGCGGTAGCGGGTGTCCACAGAAGCGCCGCGAGCACCAGGAGCGGAAGTCCAACGAGCGCTCGCCGCCAACCCGATCCGCCGCCGCCTTCAGACACCCGTGACCCCCTGTTGTCCACCGCCTTGATGGGCGCAAGCGTAAGCGCGGCGCCGCGACCCGTCAAGCCGCGCGAGCTAAACTCCCCGCCTCGCGCGGCTGTAGCTCAGTTGGCTAGAGCGTCTGCTTGCCATGCAGAAGGTCGTGGGTTCGAATCCCATCAGCCGCTCTTTTTAGCGCCTTCAAGTCAATGAGATCTACGATCCCCATCTGATCGTGTGGGGCGGTCCCGCGCAAGGAATGACCGCCGCCCGCCGGGCCGTTTTGATTTGCCGGGTGTAGCGTTCGTCCCCCGGGGGTGTCACCGCCGGCCGCTGGCAGCGGACGCGGTCAGCCGAGTATGAAGGAGGCGACGATGAAGGCGATCTACACCGCCGAGGCGAGCGTTACCGGCGGGCGCGACGCGGGCCACGGCCGAACTCTGGACGGGGCGCTCGAGGTCGACATCCGGGTGCCCAGGGAGCTCGGTGGTCCCGGCGGAGGCACTAACCCGGAGCAGCTCTTCGCGATCGGGTACGCATCCTGCTTCGAGTCGGCGATCAAGGTCGTCGGTCGCCGGGGGAGACTGGAGGTGGACGATGTCTCGATCGATGCTCGCGTGGACCTGTTGCCGACGGCGGAACGCGGATTCGCGCTCGCGGTCGGGCTCGACGTGTCGCTCCCCTCGGTCGCGGACGTCGACGAGGCGCTCCGACTCATCGAGAAGGCGCACCAGGTCTGCCCCTACTCGAATGCGACGCGGGGCAACATCGACGTGGCGATCGCCGTGAATGGGACGCCGCTCGACAAGGGCGAGTCCGCATGAGCCTGCTCCGCCGCACGGCCGGTCGGTCCAGGTTCGTCGGTCGAGGTCGCGCTGCTCCTCGTCGCGCATAGCAGCAGCCCGAGTCGACTCGCGAACTCTTACCTGGAGATGGGCAGCTTGCGCGGAAGTCCGAAGTGGGGGAAGACGCTGGTGTCGCCGAACCGTGTGATGGTGGAGATCCGCTCGCCTTCGAGCGTGAGCACGATCAGCCCGAAGGGGCGGGCGATCGCGGCGTGCGCGTCCTGGAGGTACAAGCCAAGCGCCGGCTGCGTGTTGGCCCGGGTCGGTACGACGTGCATTGGCGCGCCGCGTAGCGGCAGGCGATAGCGAAGGTAGGCGGCGATCGCGACGTGGCCCTGGTACTCCTCCGACTGGGGCGGCATCGTGAGCAGGGCGTCGTCGGTCAGCAGCGAGACGACTTCGTCGATGTCGCCGCTCTGGAAGGCGTCGGCGAAGCGCCCCACGAGCTGGCGCTCCCGGGCGGAGTTCGGCCGCGGAGTGTCCTCGTGACCAGTGGTCGGAAGCTTGTCTCGCAGAGTCGCCCGAGCGCGCTGGAGGGCGCCCTTCACGGAGAGCTCACTCGTATCGAGCATCTCGGCTACCTCGGCGGTATGAAAGCCGAGGACGTCGCGCAGTACGAGCGCCGCGCGCTGGCGGGGCGGCAGGTGCTGGAGGGCGACGATGAACGAAAGCTCGATCGACTCCCTGGCCTCGTAGCGCGCCGCCGGCCCGGGGGCGCGCTCGGGGATGTCCTCGAGCAGGACGTCGGGGTAGGGCTCGAGCCAGACCGGCCCGGTCTGGCGTGTGGGCGTCGGCGCGTTATCCATGGTTCCTACCTCCTTGGGGCGTCGCGAGCGGGCCCGCAGGGCGTCTAAGCAGCGGTTGGTCGCGATCCGGTATAGCCAGGAGCGGACCGAGGCACGGCCCTCGAACGCCTGGAGGTTCCGCCAGGCCGCCAGCAGCGTCTCCTGGACCATGTCCTCGGCGTCCTGCATCGAACCGAGGACGCGGTAGCAGTGGAGCTGCAGCTCGCGCCGATGGAGATCGGTGAGCTCGCGAAACGCCTCCTCGTCGCCCGTGCGCGCCCGAGCGAGCGCGCCCTCGTCTAGGGCGTCGCCCGGCACGGGCTCCTCGCATCGGCTTGTTCGGTTGCGGTCATCACCAGTAATGACGCCGGCTCGTCCGGAAAGGGAACGGTCGTCCCGAAGGGGAACGGCCGTTCCGTTTTCGCCCCCGCTGGCGTCTGCACGGACATGAACCCGAACACGCGCTCCCAGCGCGACTACCTAGGAGGGTAATGATGGAATCGTCCGCACAGGTCTCGCCCCCCGCGTCCGCCCCGGCTCTCGACCCCCGCCGCTGGAAGGCCCTGGCGCTCCTCTGCGGCGCTTTCTTCATGGTGCTCCTCGACGCCACGATCGTGCTCGTGGCGCTGCCGTCGATCCAGGCCGACATCGGCTTCTCCGAGCAAGGCCTGCAGTGGGTGCTGAGCGCCTACGCCCTTACGTTCGGCGGCCTGCTCCTGCTCGGCGGACGGGCGGCCGACCTGCTCGGGCGCCGTCGCCTGTTCATCGCGGGAGTCGCGTTGTTCACGGCCGCGTCGCTCCTCTGCGGGCTCGCCTGGTCGCCGGCCGCGCTCCTTGCGGCCCGGGTGGTGCAGGGCGTCGGCGCCGCGATCATGACTCCCACCGCCCTCTCGATCATCTCCACGACCTTCCCCGAGGGCGCCGAGCGAAACAAGGCCCTCGGGATCTGGGGCGCGCTCGGCGGCATCGGCGCCACCGCGGCGTGGCTGATCGGCGGCCCGCTCGTCGACGGCCCCGGCTGGGAGTGGATCTTCTTCATCAACATCCCCCTCGGCCTGGCCGCGCTCGCGCTGGCGCCCGTGCTCCTGCGCGAGAGTCGCGGAGCGCTGACGCGGCGAAGCTACGACCCCGCCGGGGCGTTGACGATCACAGGTGCGCTCGTCCTGCTCGTCTTCGCGCTCGTCGAGGTGCCGGATGTCGGCTGGGGAGATACCCGGACGATCCTCCTCTTCGCGGGCACTGCCGTGCTCCTCGCTGCTTTCGCGCTGATCGAATCGCGCCACCGCGCGCCGCTCGTGCCGCTTCGCTTCCTCGGCTCGCGCACACACACCGCCGCGAACGCAGTGATGCTTCTCACCGCCACCGTCGCAGTCGGAATGCCGTTCGTCCTCACGCTCTACGCGCAGCAGGTGCTGGGCTACTCGGCGGTCGAGTTCGGGGTCGGCTCGGTCGTGCTCGCGCTTACGGTCACGGTGGGCGCGATCGTCGCTCAGGCAGCTGTGCTGAAGATCGGCTTCCGGCCGGTCGCGGTGACGGGCATGGCGCTCATGGGCGCGGGGTCGCTCCTGCTCACGCAGGTCTCGGTCGGCGGCAGCTACTTCGGAGACATCTTCTTCGGGTTGCTCGTCATCGGTCCCGGGGTCGGCCTCGCATTCGTAACCGCCACGGTCGCGGCGCTCGCGGGCACCGGCGAGCAGGAGTCCGGGCTCGCTTCGGGCCTCAGCAACACCGCACTCCAGATCGGCGGAGCGGTCGGCGTCGCGATCCTCACGACGGTTGCCGTCTCCCGCTCAGCGGATTTCCTGGCGGCAAACGATGGCGCGGACCAGCTCGTAGTGCTGAACGAGGGCTTCCAGTCCGCCTTCCTGGCCCTCGTCGTGCTGGCCGGGATCGGCATGGCGCTGGCACTCCTGCTTCCCGGCCGCCCACCGGAGGCGCCGAGGTTGAGCGTTCCGATCTTGCCGCCGTCGGCGTCTGAACGGACATGAACACGAACACGCGTTGAAGACAACGAGAAGGAGAAGGAGAAATGGGAAAGATCGTGATGAGCGACAACATCTCGCTCGACGGAGTCGTCCAGGACCCGGCCGGTGACGAGGGCTTCGCGCGCGGAGGCTGGGTCGGCCGGATCGCGGCGCTCCCGGAGCTGGCCAAGGTCACGCTCGACGAGGCGCTGGGCTCCGAAGCCCTGCTGCTAGGCAGGCGGAGCTACGAGTGGTTGGCCGCACGGTGGCCAGCCCGCGAAGGCGAGTTGGCGGACCGGTTGAACAGCCTGCCCAAGTACGTCGTGTCCTCGACCCTCGAGGATCCCGACTGGAACAACACGACGGTTCTGAGGGGCGACGCCGTGAACGAGGCCTTGACGCTGAAGCGGGACCTGAACGGGGAAATCAATGTCCCCGCCAGCTTCCAGCTCGCGCGCACGCTGATCGAGCACGACCTCGTCGACGAGCTGCGGCTGAAGGTCTTCCCGGTCGTAGTTGGGGCCGGCGAGCGTCTCTTCGGCGAGACCAGCGACAAGAAATCCATGCGCCTCGTTCACACCCAGTTCGTCGGTGACGGCATCGCAATCCTCACCTACGAGCGCGTCCGAGACGCCGAGCGGGCGTCGGACGGCGCCAGCCTTCAGAGCAAGCAAGCGGCCGCTTTCCGCCCCGCGGGCATCCGGGAGAGCGCCTAGTGACCAGCAAGCGACAAGAAGGCGGCATAGGGAGAGGTGGCGTGGTTGGCTCCACTCCCTTCGCGTGAGGCCAGTACTGCTCCTCGTCGCGCAGTGCGACAGCGACTCACCTATTGAAACCATTCCGCCGGCCGCCGACCATCGGACAACTGAAGGACGTGACCATGGGATCGCACGCGAACAAATCCATCGTCCAGGAGTTCTATGACCAGTGGAACTCCGGAGCCATCGACTTCGAGCGATTGGTCGATCCAGACATCACGAACCATCAGCCCGACAGGGACTCCGAGACCGGACTCGAGAAATTCCGTCAGGCGATCGAGGGGGTGATGGGCGCCGTCCCGGACTCAAACTGGACGACGCTGAGCCTCATCGCAGAGGACGACCTCGTCGTCTGCCACAACCGCTGGAGCGGCACATACGGGGGAAGGGTCTTCCGAGGACTCCCGACTTCGCCGGGCGAGCAGTTCTCAGTCGAGCATGTCCATATCTACCGGATCGCCGGCAATCGCCTCGCCGAGCACTGGGTCGTCCGCGATGACCTCGCGATGATGCTGCAAACGGGCGCTATCTCGACCACTGGATGATGCGAACAACCAATCGGTCTGAGTGTGTTCGCTCAGAGCCCGACGGCTTCAAGAGCCTCGGCTTCGGTCTCGAACAACTCGACGCGGATCGCGAGGCCGTCTCGGATCCGGTACAGGTTGGAGCGGGCCATCTCGACCTCGACCCCGCTCGCCTTGCCGCGCCCTCTTAGCCGCAGGCTCACGATCACGTCGTCCCCAGCGTCGATGAATTTCTCGGCGCTGGCTTCGTGAGCCTCGAATGACTCCAGCCATTCTTTGAAGTACTGGCGGACGCCGTCGTGACCGTGGTAGACGCCTGATATCGGGCCCTCGAGAGCGCTTGCATCCCAAACGATTTCCGGGTGGTAGAGCGCGTACAAGGGCTCCCAGTCCCCCCGTTCCCACGCGGCCCAGGCGCGCCGCACGATCTCGACGTTTTCCTGAGACATGCCGTGCGCAGCATCTCACGCGGCAGGGTCGTCGTCGATGTGAGCGGGTGCCTCCGCCGACTGACGCGCTGCGTGGCTGGGAATGGCAGCCCGAGCCCGCCTCGACGCCAGACATCCCGGTGCTCCTCGTATCGGGGGAGAAGACGCGCGCCCCCATCTACCCGACCACCGAAACGCTCGCGAAGCATTCCCCAACGCCGAGATCGCGACCATCGCCGGGCAACGACACATGGCCACCGGGTTTGCTCCGTGGCGGTTCGTGGATGAGGTTTCGCGATTCATCACGGCTCGGTGATTTCGGCGTCTATGGTGTGGATGGCGATCGCCGAGATCCGGTGGCCGGCCGGCCCGTCAGTGATGAAGTACGTCGCCGTCAGCTGGCCGATCTCGCTTTCATCCCGCCGCCGCCTGGAGAACCTCGCTGTGTGAAGCGCAGACGTTGCATTGAGCACGGTGGTCTCCTCGTCGAGGACTTCGCTGTGGTCGTAGCCGTCGGCCAGCAAGCCGTCGATCTGCGTTTGTATGGCTGCCGCACCTTCCTCCTCGCTTGAGAGGACGACGAAGTCCTCGTCGGTCGCGAACATCATCGGAACCCCGTAGTAATCAAACATCGCTCCGGGGTCGCTCTCACCCCGTCCGCACGCCGCGAACGCATCCAGGTAGGACCTGAACCACTCGCCCACACTCCCCTCGTCCATTTGCCGACCCTATCTCCCCTTTTTGCCTCTGGGCAACTGGACAGAGCGAAGCTCCGGGTGGGGTCCTGCTTCTCCTTTCGCGTGCGAGTAGCAGCGGGGCCACGCCCAGTCTCATCAATGCGGCGGGGACCAGCACGACGGCGACTTGCTACCAGGCCCGGCGACCGTAAACGCGCCGAAAACTGGTAGCAGCGCTGGTAGCAGCTCGCCCACGACCCGCATGAACAAGCCAGTTGGCGGGGGTTTGCTCACATCAGCCGCTCTCGTCAGGGCCCTTCTCGGGCTCATGGCAAGCCCGAGGCAGCGCACGGGGGCGCCGGTTTCGGTGTGCGAGTGGTAGCTCAGGTGGTAGCAGAGCCGAGTGCGACCCGCGGCGTCTACCGGCCGCTTCCACTCCTCGCGCATTGCAGGAGCCGACGGAGCTACTCCCGAAGACCCACGGCTTTGAGGGCTTCGGCTCGGTCCTCGTAGTTGTCGACCCGTTTGATCTTGCCGTCGCAGACGGTCTGGACTTGCGCAGCGTACCACTCCGCTGCGAGCCCGCTAGACCGACCCCTTCCACGGTGCCAGAACAAGACGACCACTCGGCCGTCAGGGGCGGCGAAGATGTCTTCGACCCCGACCTCGTACTCGTCCCACACGGCGAGCCACTCGTTCATAAATCGCTGAACGGCCTCGACGCCCTCATAATTCGACTCTGGCCAATCGCGGTAATAGCTCGTGTCCCAGACGATGTCGGGCGCATAGGTTTCGAAAAGGGCAGACAGGTCGCCTCGCAACCAGGCCTCCCACGCTTTGCGCACGACCTGCACGTTTTCCCGCGACATCGCCTCCAGTATCCGCCAGGCGCTAGCTGCGGACAAGTCGCCGCACTGCCCGCTCCTGTCGCTCGCGCATTGCAGGAGCGAACCCCCGGCCCGGTGGGACTACTCCTCCTCATCCAATGCGGTAGTGAGGCGGCGCCCGATTTGGCCCGCGGATGATGCGGTCGGAGATAGGCTGGGCCGACCACGAGAGGAGGAAAGCATGCCCGAGGTAGAGGCAAACGGCGTCAGGCTGTACTACGAGCTCCATGGGAGCGGCGAGCCTCTCGCCTTCGTCCATGGATCGTGGAACGACGCGACCGGCTGGGGATTCGTGGCGCCCGCGCTCGCCGAGTCGTTCCGTGTGCTGGTCTACGACCGCCGGGGCCACTCGCGCAGCGAGCGGCCGGATACGCCGGGCAGCGTGGATGAGGACGGCGACGACCTCGCCGCCCTGCTGGAGGCGCTCGACCTCGCTCCCGCTCACGTGGTGCGAACTCCTACGGCGGGAACATCGCATTGCGCCTGGCGACGCGGCGACCAGCCGTCTTTCGCTCGCTCTCCTGTCATGAACCCCCGCTCTGGAGCCTGCTCGAGGACGATCCCGAGAGCCAGGCGATCCTCCAGCAGGGCGCCCAGAGCCTCCAGGCCGTCGGCGCACGCATCGCCCAGGGCGATCACGAGGGCGCCGCCCAGCAGTTCGTCGACGAGGTCGCCTTCGGTCCCGGCGCCTGGGAGAACGAGCTGCCAGCCGAGGTTCGCGCCATCTTTATCCAGAACGCGCCGACCTTCCTGGACGAGCTCCAGGACCCCAACCAGCTCGGCGTCGATGAGGACGCGCTTGCGAACCTCGAGCTGCCGGTGAGGCTCACGCAGGGCTCCGAGAGCCCGCCGACATTCCCTGCGGTGATCGATCGGCTAGTCGGGCTGATCCCAACAGTCACGCGCGAGACGATCGACGGCGCAGCGCACGTGCCCAACCTGACGACGCCCGAGCGCTATGTGGAAGTCACCAGGAGCGCGCTGCAGCAACCGGCGACTTGAACCTCAATGGGTCGGTGACCCCCATCGCCGCGGGGCGCGGCGGGCGGGAGACACTACCCGTGCGCCGTGGCTCCCGCTCGGGACGAGGAGCAGCAGCCAGGGTCCGTCTGGACCGCCGGCCTCCTCTCGCGTGCGAGCAGCAGGGCCATGCCCGGTCTCATCAATGCGGCGGGCACCAGCCGGATGGCGACTTGCTACCAGTCCCGGCGGCGGTCAACGCGCCGAAAACTGGTAGCAACGCTGGTAGCAAGCCGTCCACAACCCGCATGAGCAAGCCACTTGGCGGGGGTTTCGCTCACTTCAGCCGCTCTTTTCAGCGCGCTTCTCGCGTTCGTGGCGATGAGTTTCGCCCAGCGCGGCAGTCAAGTAGGGCATCGGGCAGTGGAGACCCACAAGCCCAAGTGATCAGGGGCCGCTGACAGCTTGGCCCGTACCACCCGCCAGAAGGAGCGACAAGTGATGCAGTTCTTCTTGACCGTGCCCCACGACTCGGCCGAGGAGCCGACCATGGCGTCGATGGACCCGGCCGACCTAGAGGCCGCGCTGGCCGCCGTGGAGGAGTTCAACAACGATCTACACAAGTCCGGGGCGTTTCGCTTCGCCGGGGGCCTGCACCCGCCGTCGTCGGCCAAGACCGTCGACGCCACCAGCGGCGAGCCCGTGGTGGTCGACGGACCGTTCGTTGAGGCGCCGGAGTACGTCGGCGGGTTCTGGGTGATCGAGGCCGCTGACCAAGATGCCGCGGTCCGGTGGGCGACGCAGGCGTCGAAGGCACTCGGCGGCCGCATCGAGGTGCGCGCCTTTCAGGACCCGCAGGACGCCTGATCGAACGCAGATCGCCGCGATGACGAAGTCGAGCAACAGCCGAAACCCGGACCCGACGTCCGATTCCCGCATCGCCGTGACGTCCGCCTCGACGAAGCGAATCTCCACCGCCTCCGTCCTCGCGCGGTCTCGCGCCCTCGCAAGCGCCCGGGGAACGTTGTCGACGCCAGTGACCTCCCATCCTCGTTGCGCCAGCTTCGTCGCCCAGATCGCGCTGCCGCAGCCGACGTCGAGGGCCAGGCCATACGGAGGCTCGCGCCCGCTCTCCTCGCGCTCGAACAGAGGCACGATCTGTTCAGCGAGCTTCTCCATCTGCTCCCAGGGCGTGAAGCCGATCCGGTAGAGGAACCTGTAGGCAACACTCAGGCCGTCTCCAGCACACTAGTGCGCATGGTTTCCCTTCGCCCGCTCAGCGAATCGGACCGTCACGCGGTCGAGGCTCTGCGCGTAGCACCGAGCCAGGAGCGCTTCGTCAGCAGCGTCGCAGAGTCACTGCGCGAAGCCGCAGAGCACCCTGACGCCTGCGCGTTGTACTGGGTGGTTCATGCCGGAGACACCCCGGTCGGGTTCGTGATGATCGCCGACGAGGTCAGAAATCCCGACTACAAACCGCACTACCTGTGGAAGCTCCTCATCGACGAGCGCTACCAGCGGCAGGGGTTTGGCACTGCCACGCTCGACCTGATCGTCGAGTACTTCCGCGGCCGACCCGGAGTCGAGGTGCTGAACACGAGCGCCGGTCAGGGCGACGGCAGCCCGGTCGCCTTCTACGAGCGCTACGGCTTCGAGAACACCGGTGAGGTCGTCGAAGATGAGGTACTGCTTCGGTTCAGTCTCCGGTAGCGGCTCAGGTCTGACCGAGGAACCGGGCGACCTCGGCAACCGTAGCGCCGCGCTCCTGGTCGTAGACGAAGTGGCCCACGCCCTCGAGCGCGACCAGCTCGGCGCCCGGGATCCGCTTGGCGAAGCGATGGGCCCCGCCGATCGGCGCGAACTTGTCCTCGGCGCCCCACAGCAGGAGCGTCGGGACGCCGAGGTCGCCGAGCTTGCCCTCGTACGGCGCCAGCTTCTCAAAGTCCATCGACCGGTAGAACTCGAGCGTGGCCTGACGCGCGCGTCCCGACTCGAACGGCTGCCAGTAGGCGTCGACGTCCTCCTCGCTGAATTCCGCTCCGTCCACTCGCAGAAGCCCGGCGAAGCCATCGCGGTCAAGCGCGCCGATCAGCGCCTCGCCCTGATCGCCGCGCATCGCCTTCGCCATCCCGTGCCACCTGCCGTCGCTGAAGAACCCGGTGTCGCTGATCACCATGGCCGAGACCAGGTCCGGGTGCTCGCACGCCCAGGCGAGCCCGATGAAGCCGCCCCAGTCGTGGACGATGATCGCCACCCGCCCGAGGTCGAGCTCCTCGTGCAGCGCGCCCAGCGCCTCCAGGTTGCGCTCGAACGTCGCCGGGCCCGGGTCCGTCGAGTCACCCAGGCAGTAGAGATCGGGCGCGACACAGCGGCGGCCGGCCTCGGAGAGGGCCGCCATCAGCGGCTCCCACATGCGCGAGCTCTCGGGAAAGCCGTGGACCAGCAGCACCGGATCCCCGCTGACGGTGCCGGGCGCCCGCGCCTCGCGGTAGGGGATCCGCCCGCCGTGCTTCAGCTCGATCGCGGCCAACTGGCCGACCCTAGCGCGCGGCGCTTAGCAGTCGGGGTGAGAGTTCCCGGCGGCCGTGGCGAACGCGCAGTACACGGGCCAGGGGCTGGGCGGTCCCGATGTGTTCGGCCGCATCCAGGCGAAGCCGGCCTCGAGGATCTGAATGTCCTGAGCCTCGAGGAGGCGGTGGAAGACGACGCCCATCACGTCGTCCATCGTCATCAGCTTGCGGTAGATGCGCTGCGTCGCCGCGACCTGCCCGGCGCGGTCGACACCCTCCTGCGTCGAGATCCCGGTCTCGGTCACGAACAGCGGGACGTCCGTGTCGCCGGCCGCGTCGCGCACCGCACGGATCTCGGCGAAGCCCCGCGCGAAGCCCGATCCGGCCCCGAGGTCGGGAGTGTCCGTGCTGCCCGTTGAGATCTGCCCTGGATACGGGTGGAAGGCGAGCGCGTCGACGTGGCCCTTGATCGAGTCGGGGGCCGCGTACGCCCGCGCCACGAACTCGCGCATCCCCATCCGGCCGAGCAGCCCGCCCACGACGCCGCTCAGGAAGTCCGGATGTCCGGTGTTCGCGAACCCGGCGCTCAGCACCGTCGCATCCGGGTTCACGCCCTTGATCGCGTCGTGGGCGACCACCTGGAGGCGGGCGTACCGTTCGGGGTCAGGCCCCGACTGCCAGTGGCCGGAGAGGTTGGGCTCGTTCCAGACCTCGAAGATCGCGTCGGGATAGCGGCGCGCGGCCTCGGCCGCGAACTGGCTCCACTCGCCGTCCATCTCGGGACGCGGCGGATACGCGCATTGGGGGCCGAGCAGGCAGAGCTTGCCCAGCAGGGTCCGCGCCCACGACGGCGCGTTCGTGAGGATCAGGATCGGCGTCAGCCCGGCGGCCCGGGCGCTCGCGTAGAGGTCGTCGAACGGCCGCCAGGTGCCGGCGCTCCAGGCGTCCCGCTCCGGCTCGATCGCCTGCCAGCTCAGGACCGATCTGATCGCGTTCGCCCCGGCGCCGCTCGCCAGCTCGGCCAGCTGGTCGGTGGTGAGCGCCTGCGTCGGCTGGCCGATCGTCTCGTTCAGGCCGAAGTAGCGGCCGGTAGGTGGCACCGGGACCGGGGCGTCGGCGTTGCCGCCCGGGTCAGGCGCCTGCGCGGCCGCCGACGGGGCCGCCACGGCACACACGATCGCCGCCAGCGCGAGCGCAACCACGCCCCCCTTGTCGCTCCGCCTGGCCAAATCGAGCCTCTCTACCCAGTATCAGGTATCCCTACACATCCCGTTTCGCGCCCGGATCCGGCCGCTACGCTTGCCTCGCCCGGCGCCTTGGCGGAGTGGCTACGCAGCGGCCTGCAAAGCCGTTTACACCGGTTCGATTCCGGTAGGCGCCTCTTGTTCAAGTGGTGCGTCGTTTACGCCGACGTCAGGAACTCATGCCGGATGGCCCCCGGCTGACCGCGGCGCGCTCGGCTGCCTCGCGAGCGCCGCTGGCCTCGAACGCCGGCCAATCGATGGCAACGTGATTCGGGTCGGCCGGGTCGATCTTCACGGGAAACTCGATCCCGGGCGAAGCCCAGTGCTGGAAGTTGGAGACGACCCTGAACATCCCTGAAAGCTCATAGGGCGCCCCGTCGGGCGGCTGGACTTCCAGGCGGCACTCGCTGCGATAAACGTCGCCCGCGGTCTCACTCGGGTCGTAGTTACGGTCAAGGTGGACTCGAGCTGTTCCCGCTGTTCCTTGTTCCAAAAGCTCCTTGCGACCGCGGTCACGGAGGGGCGCAGGCAGCTGATCATCGGATGGCTCGTTGAGCCGATCTCCAAGGCTGACCTCAACGTGTGTGCCCGTGACCGCGCCGCGCGGCCCCGATAGGTTCTACGCCCGCAGGTGCTGGCCATCAGGGGTCGCGCCTCGTGACGCGCTCGGAACCGGGGGCGGCGACCGCGCGGAGTGGCGATAATCCGCGGCGGCGTGTGGGTGTATTGCCGGAGCCGACTCGGCGTTTTCGTTCTGGCGGTGATCGTCTTCATGGCCCCTGCCGAGCGGGCGCCCGCGCTGCCTGACCCGACGGGCCAGTGCCTGACCGCGGATCCCCCGGCGATCTCTGCGCCTCCAAAGCCGTTGCGCTTCGGTGTGAGCCCGATGCCGGCGGGGACGGTGGGCACCTCGCAGGGCGAGGTGGCGCCGCGCGACCCCAGGAAGCGTGCCGAGGCCCTGCGCGACCTACGACCTCGCGGGCGACCGCTCGTCATCCGGTTGAGTCGCCTCTTCATGTCGAGCGGGGTGCCGGCGATCCGCGGGACGGCCCGGCGTGCACGCCGCTTCGGACGGGCGGGTTTCGCCGTTGAGGTCCAAGTCCGGTACCACCCCAGCGAGGAGCAGGAGGGGGACATGGGCGCCTGGCGCGGGTTCGTCGTGGAGGCGGCGCGTCGCCTCGGGCGCGTGCCCGCGGTCGTCGCGCTCACGATCACGAACGAGGTGAACCTCCCGATCTCGCCGAACACATCCGACGGCTCGTTTGCGGGGGCGATGGAGGCAATCCTCAAGGGCATGCCGGCGGCTCGGCGCGCTCTCGATGGGATCGGCCGTCGCGACGTCGAGCTGGGCTTCTCGTACGCGTACCGCTACCTGCCGAGCGAGGACGTCGCGTTCTGGAACCGGATCGGCGCGGATGGCGACGGGCGCTTCCGGCGCGCTCTCGACTACGTCGGCATCCAGCTGTATCCGGGCCTCTTCTGGCCGCCGGTGCTGCTGACGGAGAGCGCGGGGGACGCCACCGTCGAGGCCCTGACGATCCTGCGCCAGTGCTACATGCCGCGCGGGCGACTGGGACCTCGCGTCGCGATCTGGATCACCGAGAACGGCTATGCGACGAACCTCGGGCACGCGGAAGAGCGGCAGCGCGCCGAGCTTCGCGACACGGTGCAGCTTGCCCACGAGTACTCCGGGACGCTCGGCCTGACCGACTACCGCTACTTCAACCTTCGCGACAACCGCCCGAACGGGACTGACCTGTTCGACAACGTCGGGCTCCTGCGACCCGACTACACGCGCAAGCCGGCCTTCGGCGAGTATCGCCGCCTGATCGCACGCCACGGCGCTCGGGAACGCTCGACCTAACCCTAGGAGGGGTAGACGCCGCCCAACACGCTGCCTACAGTGACTGGCATGCGATGGATGGTCAGAACCGCCCTGTGCGCAGCGGTCGCCGCGGTCTCGCTCCCGGCCGCGGCTGAGGCGACGTTCCCCGGCGCCAACGGCCGCATCGCGTACAACTGCTGGCCCGAGATCTGCGTCACGAACGCCACCGGCTCGCTCAACAAGAAGCTCACGTCGTGGAATCGCCGGTACCGAGCGGCCCCGTCCTTCTCGGCGAATGGGCGGCGGATCGTCTTCGTCCGGAAGCTGCGCGGCGGACGGATGGAGCTCTTCCTCATGCGAAGCGACGGCAGTCGCGTCCGTCGCCTCACGCACAGCAGGCGGGGCACCTTCAACTGGGGGCCAAAGTTCACGCCGGACGGCCGCAGCGTCGTCTTCGAACGCACGGGTGGCATCCGGATCCTCGATCTTGGCTCCGGCGAGATCACCCTCCTGGGACCCGGGTCGAGTCCGGCCGTGTCCCCGGACGGCACGATGATCGCGTTCCTGCAATACCGCAGCACGGGCCTCGAGTATCCGCGGCTCTGGGTGATGGGGATCGACGGCTCGGCGCCCACGCCTGTCTCCTCAGACCAGGGGGACGTGAGCGCGCGGGACCCGAACTGGGCCCCGGACGGCGAGCGCATCGCATACACCCACTTCGAGCTCTCAACGCCCGCAGGCGAGAGCGAACAGGGAATCTTCACGATCAGGCCCGACGGGACCGATTTGACCCGCGTGACGCCCGTGGCGTTCCCATGGGCGGCGTATCCGGCGATCTCGCCGGACGGCGAGCACCTGGCCCTCCTCGTCGACTATCCGTGCGACTCCGACAGTTGCGACGCCTCCCTCTCGATCCACGAGATCGGCACGGACGACTACACCCTGCTGCGCGAGGTCGAGCCGGGAACGGCGCCCGATTGGGGTCCCCGGCCGTGACGCCGCGGGTTGGTGCCCCTGCCGCCTAGCGCCGAGTCAGAATGGCGGCCGTGAACGAGGTCTCCGACACGTTCCTGTTGCAGATGGCCGAGATTGCCGGGGGCCTGTTCGGCCTGTTCATGGTCGGGATGCTGTTCGCGATTCCCCTCGGTCTCTCGCTGACCCTGGTCGTCCTCGACCTCGCTTGGAGCACCGTGCTCTTCGCCCTATTGAGCGTCGTGCTGATCGTGGCGAACCTCGATACGGGAGGTCGCATCCGCGACGTGCGTCAGGAGACCGGCTCGACGGCCCTTTGGATCAACGAGGTGGTGGGAACGATCGGGGTCGTGGCGATCGTCGTTCTCCCCTGGCTACTCGGCGGCTTCGACCCGACCCGGGAGGACCTCACATGGGCGATCCTCATCTCCTTCGCCACCGCGTTCTGCAGCCTCGCGACCCTGATCCTCTCGGTCTTCGACATCGCGATGTCGCACTAGAACCGCACCGCCTCGCGCGGCACCCACCAGTGCTCCTCGGTTGCCTCGCCCCGGCCGCCAACGGGCTGGGCGCCGCGGCTGGCGTGGATCTCGGCGCCGCCCTTCACCTGCTCGAGCGCCTTCAGCGCGAGCTCGCGCGCCTCGGCCTTGCCCGCGCCGGCCTCGCGCAGCGCCTTGATCACGCGGTTCTGGTTCACGGCGAACCGCTCCTCGGGCCCGGTCTTGCCCATGCGAGTCAGGTTCGCAGCGTCGGTCACGAGCTTGACGGCGTCGTCGAGGTCGGCCATGCCCGACAGCCTACGGCGCAGCAGGCCGTTCATCGTCATTTCATCCAGCCGTCGTAGAACTGTGCACTCTCTGAGCAAGCCAGGAGGACGAGATGACGAAGCGAACGAAGATCCTGATCGCCGGCGCCTCGGCCGCGGCGATCGCGGCAGGCGGCGCGGGCATCGCGCTCGGCACCGGCGATGACGACGCCACCGAGAGGCCGATCAGCGGCTCGGCGCTGGAGCAGGCGAGCGCCGCGGCCCTCGCCCATACCGGCGGCGGCACCGTCTCGGGCACCGAGGTGCACGACGAGGAGAGCCTCTACGAGGTCGAGGTCACTCTCGAGGACGGCACCCAGACCGACGTGCAGCTCGATCGCGCCTTCAACGTGGTCGGCGGCGAGACGGACGACGGCGAAGAGGACGAGGGCGCCGAGGAGTAACTACGGTGGGCGGCCATGTTGCTGGCCGCCGGGATCGTGGGACTGTTCGTTCTGCCCGCGCCGTGGAACGTGATCGGCGTGTGCGTCGCCGCCCTGGTCGAGGTCGGTGAGCTCGCGGCGTGGAAGCGGTTTCTCAGCCGCTACCGGGTCCAGGGCGGGGCGGAGGGGATGATCGGCGAACGCGCCGAGGTGCTCGAGGCCTGCGACCCTGACGGGCGGGTAAGGGTCCACGGGGAGATCTGGTCCGCCGTCGCCGAGGACGGGCAGGCCTTCGCCGCGGGCGAGCGGGTCCGGGTGGTCGCGGTCGAGGGCCTGCGGGTGCGTGTCGGCCCCGGCGCGGACTGAGCCCGATAACCAGCCGGTAACAGGAACTGCGACCAACCGGAGGCGATCCGGTGTATGAAGACTCCCTGTGATCCGGAGCTCTGCCATCGCGCTCGCGACCGTCACGCTCCTCGTGGTGCCCGCCCTGGCCCTGGCGGAGGTTCTGCGTGGAACGCCGCAGGGCGACCGGTTGGTGGGCAGCCAGCACGCCGACAAGATCCTCGGCCGCGCGGGCGGCGACCTGCTGCGCGGCCGTAACGGCGCCGACCTGCTGCTCGGCGGTCGCGGGGGAGACCGGATCGTTCCCGGCGGGGCCTTTGACGAGATCGCCGCGGGCGCTGGCCGGGACGTGGTCCGCGCCCGGGACGGGCGCCGCGACCTGATCGACTGCGGCGCGGGCCGGGACCGGGTGTTCGTCGACGAGGTCGAGGACGGCGTCTTCGACTGTGAGCAGGTGGTGGAGCCGGAGGTCGAGCCCTGATGCGCCGTCCCCCGGACCACTCGGACGCGCTTGCGCGCGGCGAGCTCGCCGATCCCGAGGAGCTCGAGCGGCAGATCGAGCTGGACCCGGAGGGCACGATGCGCCGCCGCGAGTTCCTGGCGCGGACCGCGGCCGTCGCGGGATCGGCGACGCTCGCCGGTGTCCTGCCCGCGGATCAGCTCGTCGCCGAGGCCGCGCGACGCACTGCGCGGCGCAAGCTGCCCTCGCCGCAGAACATGCCGCTCGACACGGTCGTCGTCCTGATGATGGAGAACCGGTCGTTCGACCACTACTTCGGCTGGCATCCGCGGGCGGATGCCAGGAACACCGGCCTGCTCTACCCGGACGCCGAGGGCAACCGGATCCCGACGTACCGTCTCACCCCGGACTTCCAGGGCTGCAGCCACCCCGACCCCGACCACGGCTGGAGCGGCGGGCGCTGGCAGTGGCACCGGGGGCGCAACGACCGCTTCGTCACCGGCAATGCCGCCGGCACGGGCAGCGACGAGTTCGCGATCGGCTACTACCTCAAGGAGGACGTGCCCTTCATCCCGCACGCCGCCGACGCCTACACCCTCTACGACCGCTGGTTCTGCTCGATCATGGCGTCGACCTACCCGAACCGCCACTACCAGTGGGGCGCGCAGAACGGCGGCCAGAAGTCGAACGAGTTCCCGATCAACCCCGACCTCGGCTTCACCTGGGAGACGATCTTCGACCGCGCCCAGGCACGCGGCGTGAGCGTCGGCTACTACCCCTCGGACCTGCCGTTCGGCCTGCTCTACGGGGCTCGGGCGCTGCCATGGATCCGGCCGATGGCCCAGTTCTACGCCGACGCCCTCCTGGGCAACCTCCCCAACATCTGCTTCGTCGATCCGCCGTTCCGCGACGGGGGCGGCGGCAACGGCCTCTCGGCCGACGAGCACCCGCACGGCGACATCCGGCTCGGCCAGGCGTTCATGTCCGACGTCGTCCATGCCTTCATCGACTCGCCGCAGTACGAGCGGGGTGCGCTGTTCGTCAACTACGACGAGTGGGGCGGCTTCTTCGACCACGTCCCGCCTCCGTTCGTGCCCGACGATCGGCGCAATCGCCGTGACCTCGACAACGACTGGGGCTTCACGGGGTTCCGGATCCCCGGCGTCTGCGTCTCGCCGTTCACCCGCGGCGGCCGGGTCAGCCACATGCCGGTGACGCACGAGTCGATCCTGAAGCTGATCTCCTACAAGTTCGGCCTCGGCCACCTGAACAAGCGCCACCGCTACGCGAGCAACATCGGCCGCACGTTCGACTGGCGCCACCCCGACCCCGTCCCGCCCGCGCTGCCGGATCCGGAAGCGATCGTCGCGACGCCCGTGCGCGCTCCAGCAGGACGAGCAGCCCGAACGGGCGAAGCCGCACGACCTGAACGATCTGGAGACCTCCGGCTATCTCGACCGGCTCGGCTACGAGGTGCCCGAGGCGACCCTCGACAGGATCTTCCGCTACCCCGATTCGGTCCGCCGGGCGTTCGAGGCCGGCAACGCCGCCACCCGCCTCCGGTTGAGCGCAAACCCGCTGCTAAATTCCTGACCCCGGGCGCTTAGCTCAGTTGGGAGAGCGCCGCCTCGACAAGGCGGAGGTCGCTGGTTCGAGCCCAGCAGTGCCCATCTCCGGTGACCGAGCAGCTGACAGTCCGGCGCGCCGGGCCCGAGGACGCCCCTCACGTCGCCCGACTCCTCCACGACTTCAACACCGAGTACCGACGACTTCACGCCGGGGGTGCCGGCGCTGACCGATCGGCTGGGCGGCCTGCTCGCCGACGGGCGAGGTCACCGTCCTGCTCGGCGGCGAGGGACCCGACGGCGTCGCGGTGCTGCGACTTCCGGCCGGCGCTCTGGACGTCGACGCTCGACGCGTACCTCGAGGAGCTCTACGTCGCGCCCGCGCGCCGGGGCGAGGGTCTCGGCCGGGCGCTGCTCGACGCGACGCTCCAGGCCGCTCGCGAGGCCGGCGCGAAGTTCATCCACCTCGGCACCAGCGAGGACGACACCGCGGCGCTTGGCCTCTACGAGAGCTCCGGGTTCACGAACCGGGAGGGCGACCCGGACGGCCCGCTCATGCTGTTCTACGAGCGGGAGCTCTAGCGGGCTCTACTCCGCGACCCGCAGGTGCTCGCGCCAGGCCGGGTTGAGGCCGCCAAGCGCATCGAAGACCACGCCCTCGAGCTCGGCCCCGTCCAGCGAATTGGAGTCGAAGGTGGCGCAATTGAACTCCGAGTCCCAGCCGACCGGGATCTCGGCAACCTTCCCGGCCTCCGTGGCCAGGCGCTCGCCGTCCGGGCCGATCGCTTCCAGGGTCAGTAGCCCCACGCGCCCTCATCCTATGCCGTTTCCGGGCCCATTCGCCGGGGTACCCGGCCGAGAGTCCCACGTCCAGGGAAGGAGGAGTGGATATGTACATCGGTCTCGGCACCCTGCTGCTGATCATCATCCTGATCATCCTGCTCGCCTAGCACGGCGCGCGCCGCCGGTAGGCTCGCCGGCCGATGGCCGGCACCTACGCGTCGCTCGCGCTGATCCTGCTCGCCGCCGCCGCGGCGGGGCAGGGCGCTGTTCGTCGCGTGCGGCCGGCGCGAGTGGAGCTGGCTCGTCGCCGGCGGTCGGGCTGGCGGCTGATCACGGCGCTGGCCTGGGGCGCGCTCAGCCTCACCGACGAGCCGGCGGCCGCGTTGATTGCCGTGGCCGTGGCACGGTGCCGGGCTCGGGCTCTGGGCTGGCGCTTGGCGAGGCCGGGCCGACCGGGCTCGGGGTCGGCGCCGCGGTCCTGCTCGGGCAGTCGCTGCTCGCCTCGCTGCCGTTCGCGGTCGAGGGGCGTTTCGGCATCCTCGGCACCTCGCTCAACCCGGACATGTCGCAGCACCTGTTCGCGGCCGACCGGCTTGCGAGCGGGGGCGAGGAGCGCCTGATCGTCGAGGGCTACCCGCTTGGCCCGCACGCGCTGGTGGTCGCGGTCGCCGAGCTGGGCCCGAGCCTGGTCGCCGGCTTCTCCGGGCTGACCCTCGCCGTCGCCGTCGCCGCGGCGCTGGCCCCCCTGCAGCTGCTCGGGTGGCTCGAGCCGGGCCGGGCGGTCGCGGGCGGCCCTGCTCGTCGGCCTCGCGTACATGGCGTCGTCGTACCTGATCCAGGGAGCGTTCAAGGAGACGATGCAGGCGCTGTTCGTGCTCGCGTTCGCGATCGGCCTGCACGAGCTCACGGCCAGAACCCTCGGCGGCGACGAGCCGGCCGCCACGCTGGCGCCTGCTCTCGGGCGTGCCGCTGGCGGTGCTCGCGGTCGGCGCGTCCTACACATACAGCTTCCCGGGACTCGACCTGGCTCGCCGGGGCCGCCGGGATCTGGGCCCTCGCCGAGCTGGCGGTCGCGGCGCAGCCTGGTCCCGCCTTCGTGCCGCGCTCGCGCCCGCGGCGATCGCCGCGGGCGTCCTGGTCGCCGCCCTGGCTCCCGAGCTGGGACGCATCGCCGACTTCGCCAGCTTCGAGACGTTCGACCCCGACGGCGACGGGCTCGGCAACCTCTTCAACGCGATCTCGCCGCTCGAGGCCCTCGGCGATCTGGCCCTCGGGCGACTTCCGGCTCGACCCCGGAGCCGGCTTCGCCCCGACGGTGGTGTTCTGGCTCGGCGGGCTGGTGGCGCTCGCAGCGCTCGCCTTCGGGCTGCGCGTGGTGGCTGGGGCTCGGCGAGCGCGCGGTGCCGGCGGCGCTCGCGGCGGCCGCGGTCCTCTACCTGTACGCGCTGGTCGCCGGCACGCCCTACCAGGAGGCGAAGGCGATCGCGATCGCGGCGCCGCTCGCGATGCTCGTCTCGGTCAGGGCGCTGTTCGAGGCCACGCCCCCGCTGCGCGGAGCTCCGAGGAGCGGCACGCGCGCTCGCTCGCGGTTCCCGCTCTCGCGGTTGCGTTCACGGTCGCGGCGGCGGCCTGCAGCGTCGCTCGCGCTGGCGAACGGCCCGGTCGGGCCGAACGAGTGGACCCCGGACCTGATCGAGCTTCGGGAGAGCGGCGATCTCGGCCCGGGCGGCGAGGATGGCGACGACACGATCGTCCTGGCCCCCGAGGAGCAGCTCGCCAAGCAGCATGGCGAGGACCTCTACCTCTGGGAGCTGCGCGGGGGCCGGGTCTGTGCGGACCTGATGGGCGCGGAGCCCCCGCCGGGTGTCGAACATGTCGTCCGCTACGCCGGGGCGGGACGATTCGCGCTCGAGCCGCGAGGAATCGTGGGTGCTCTCGGCGAGGAGTGCCCGTTCATCGCCGACGGGGACCGCGCCGATCTCGGTTCCGACCGCTAGCGCGGCGCGAAGCGCGGCCGGCCGGTGAACGCCCCGCGTCCGGCGCCGCGGCGGTACGCGCGCAGGGCCCGCCGCGACGAGTCGATCCGCAGGTCCGAGAGCGAGCCGTCGTCGTTGCGCCATTGCTCGCTCCAGTAGGCGAGGGCGCGGATCCGGGGCCAGCGCCCGGACACGACCGCCCGCATCGCACGGCGGACCCAGCCTGCCTTGCGGCCGGCGTCGCGACCTTCGGCGTGCCCGTATCGAGGATCGCGATCGGCTTGCCCGGCGCGACCGCCGCGAGTCGCGGATAGGCGCGGTCCACGCGCGCGCTCAGGTCGCGCGCCCGCTCGTCCGTGTGCAAGGCGCCGTAGGCCGAGAGCCCGAGCCAGTCGATGTAGCCGTCCCCCGGGTAGTAGTTCGAGTAGTCCGTGTTCCAGCCGGCGCGCGGACTCGAGCCGGCGTCGACGTGGAAGAACCAGGTGATGTCGCTCGCGCCCTGGGCGCGGCAGGTGTCCACGATCCGCCGGTATGCGTCGCGGAACCGCTCGGGCCCGTCGGGTGCGGCCGGGTCGCCGTAGCCGTCCGTCCGGCCGCCGCCGTTCCAGCGGCCGTTCCACGGGAACCAGTCGCCGTTGACCTCGGTGCCGAACTCGGCCAGGAGCGGCGTGTCCAGCTCCTCGATCGCTGCCGCCGCAGCACCGCACCACGCCTCGAGCTCTGCGTCCCATTGGCCGCCCGCGATGCTGGCCATGGAGAAGTTCGGGTCCCGTCCGTGCCCCCAGTTCGAGCGCGCCATCAGCCGGATGAACGGCGTCCGCCCGAGCGCCGCGATCCGCTCGACCGCCTCCCCCGGAAACCGGATCCGGCCCCGCCACCAGTTGTTCGAGAAGTAGACCCAGGCCAGGCGCCGCCCCGCGAGCCGCTCGAAGCGCCGGACGGGGGCCGCCCGCACCCGCTGCTCGGCGTCGCCGAAGTCCGGGTACGCCGCGTGGTAGATCCTGTCGCCGGCAGGCTCCGTCAAGACCTGGCCTGCTCCCGGGCCGCCCGACTGACCCGCGCCTGTCGCGGTCGCCAGCGTCATGCCGGCGGCCCCCAATAGCATCACCCGCCCGATGCCTGCCGATCACAGTCACGCTTCCTGACGGCACCTCGCTGGAGCTCGCGCAGGGCGCCACGGGCGACCGACGCGGCGGCGGCGATCGGGCCGGGTCTGGCGAAGGCCGCGCTGGCGATCCGCGTGGACGGCGAGCTCCGCGACCTGCGCGCCGAGCTGCCCGACGGCGCCGAGATCGCGATCGTGACGGACAAGGACCCCGACGCCCTGCCGCTGATCCGCCACGACTGCGCGCACGTCCTCGCGACCGCCGTCCTCGACCTGTGGCCGGAGACCAAGGTCTCGATCGGCCCCGCGATCGACACCGGCTTCTACTACGACTTCGAGTTCCCGGACGGCTTCCGCCCCTCCGAGGACGACCTCGGCGCGGATCGAGGAGGCGATGGCCGTGCACGTCGCCGCCGACGAGGCGTTCGAGCGCACGGACCTCCCGGTCGCCGAGGCGCTCGAGCGATTCCGCGCCGAGGACCAGCCCTACAAGGTCGAGCTGATCGAGGACCTGATTCGCGACCAGGGTGTGGAGACGGTCTCGCTCTACCGCAACGGCCCGTTCTCGGACCTGTGCCTCGGCCCGCACGGGCCGTCGACCAAGCGGATCAAGGCGTTCAAGCTGACCTCGGTGGCCGGGCGCCTACTGGCGCGGCGACGAGACCCGGCAGATGCTGAGCCGGATCTACGGCACCGCGTTCTTCTCGAAGGCGGACCTCGAGGAGCACGAGCGCCTGCTCGAGGAGGCCCGCGCGCGCGACCACCGCCGCCTCGGCCCCGAGCTCGGGCTGTTCCGGCTGCGGCCGGAGTCGCCGGGAATGCCGTTCTGGCTGCCCGAGGGCACCGTCCTCCTGCGCCTGATCGAGGCCGAGGTCCAGAAGCAGCTGGTGAAGCGCGGCTACGAGGAGATCAAGACCCCGCATGTGCTGGACGTCGACCTCTGGCACCGCTCGGGCCACTACGAGAACTACCGCGAGAACATGTACTTCTCCGCGGTGGACGGGCGCCAGTTCGCGCTGAAGCCGATGAACTGCCCGGGCGCCTGCCTGGTGTTCGACTCCGAGCGCCGCTCGTATCGCGACCTGCCGCTGCGCCTCGCCGAGTTCGGCCACGTCTCCAGGCACGAGCGCGAGGGCGTCCTGCACGGGCTGCTGCGCGTGCGCGCGTTCACCCAGGACGACGCTCACGTGTACTGCACGCTCGAGCAGCTCGCCGACGAAGTCGACTCGATCTGCGAGGCGTCGACGAGCTCTACGAGCGCTTCGGCTTCGGCGACGTACGAGGTCGAGCTCTCGACGCGGCCGGACAAGTCGATCGGCACCGACGAGGAATGGGAGCGCGCCACCGAGGCGCTTCGCGAAGCCCTCGAGCGCCAGGGCCGCGAGTACCGGGAGAGCCCGGGCGAGGGCACGTTCTACGGGCCCAAGATCGACTTTCACATCACCGACGCCCTCGGCCGCTCGTGGCAGTGCGGGACCTGCCAGGTCGACTTCCAGATGCCGCAGCGCTTCGACCTGACCTATCAGGGCGAGGACAACGCCGAGCACCGGCCGGTGATGATCCACCGCGCGCTGCTGGGCTCGATGGAGCGGTTCGCCGGGATCCTGATCGAGCACTACGCCGGACGCTTCCCGGCCTGGCTCGCCCCGGTCCAGGTGGGCGTGCTCCCGGTCGCCGACCGCCACAACGAGCGCGCGCGCGCGGTCGAAAAGGAGCTCTCGGCGCTGGGGCTGCGTGCGCGGGCCGACGAGCGCGGGGAATCGGTCGGGCGCAAGATCCGCGACGCCGAGCTGCGGAAGCTCCCGTTCATGGTCGTGATCGGCGACCGCGAGCTGGAATCGGGCGAGCTGGCGGTGCGCTCGCACGACGAGGGCGACCTGGGCGCGATGAGCATCGAACGGCTCGCCGATCTCGTGAATTCGTGAAATCGGGAGTGCCGCTCTATACTCACGCCTAGATGGAGGGCACCAAGATCACGCAGCGCCGCTAGAGCGCCCGTGCCCACCCCCGTATGCCTCGTAATCCTCTCCTCGAAATCACCGGTTAGCTTGACGCTTCCCGCCAGTTATTAGGTGAGCGACGTACGTCGCGAAAGCGTGTTTGCCTCCCTGGTAAGGGAATATCTGTAGTGCCGGTTCCGCGCCGCTTCGACCGCCGGATGCCCGAGCGGGACCAGACTCGGATCAACGAGCGCATCGGCGTGCGCGAGGTCCGGCTGGTCGACGAGGACGGCAAGCAGATCGGCGTCATCGACACCAAGGACGCGCTGCAGATGGCGCAGGAGCGCGACCTGGACCTGGTCGAGGTCGCGCCCGATTCGCGCCCGCCCGTCGCCAGGCTGCTGGACTACTCGAAGTACAAGTACGAGCAGGAGCAGAAGGCGAAGGCTGCGCGGAAGCACCAGCAGCAGATCAACGTCCGCGAGATCAAGCTGCGCCCGAAGATCGCCGACTCACGACTACGAGACCAAGAAGGGCCACGTCGAACGGTTCCTGCGCGGCGGCGACAAGGTCAAGGTGACGATCATGTTCCGCGGCCGCGAGCAGGCCCATCCCGAGCGAGGCCGGGCACTCCTGCAACGGCTGTTCGAGGACCTCGACGGCCTCGGGGTGGTCGAGCAGAACCCCCTGCAGGAGGGCCGCAACATGCACATGCTGGTCGCGCCCTCGAAGGAGGCCGTCCGCGACGCGAAGAAGGCGAAGGACGGAGACGAGACGCCCGCTGCACCGGACGAGCCAGCCGCGACCGCCGAGGCGGAGAGCGAAGCCGCCACCGGTTAGGCTCCCGCCGCAATCACACGACGGGAGGAGTTCTTGTGCAGAAGCTGAAGCCGATCGCGGCGCTCGTGGGCCTGGCGGCCGTCGGGCTCGCGATCTCGGGTTGTTACGCGTTCTCGGGGCTGTTCGTGAAGAAGAGCTCCCTGAAGCCGGGCAAGAGCACGAAGGTGACGGTCACGGGCTACTCGGCCATCCCGGACGACAAGGACGTTTTCTTCCTGCTGATCGGGCTGCCCGACAACGGGTCGCCCGCCGACGACACGGACGATCCGCTGACCGCGAGGAAGGGCAAGTTCGACACCGGAGGTGTCGTCTACAACAAGCCGAAGCGCCTGTCCCAGAACGTCGCCATCCGCGACGAGCTCGTCGCCGACGGGGGGTGCGGCAACCTCGACTTCTCCGATGCCCCGACAGGCCGGTTCGTGGTGCTCGCCTCGCCGGCCCGGGTGAAGCAGACAGCGGTGCGCAAGCAGGTGGACTCGGAGTACACGCTGAAGCAGATTCGCCTCAACGGGCTCATCAACCCGCTGGGGATGCTCACCGCGATCGGGTTCTGGGACGACGACGGTGACGGGATTCCCGAGGCGAACGTCGCCGGCGAGCTGAACTGCACCGGAGGCGCGATCCACAATGTGAACGCGAAGGTAGCGCCCGCCGAGCCGCGTGCCACGAAGCGGGACCTCCTCAAGGTCTACGCCAAGTAGCGGCAGGCGCGCAAGCAGTTGCAAGCGGCCGGCGTCACCGCCGGCCGTTTGCGTTCTGCTTCAATAGTCCGTTCCCATGCCGAAGATGAAGAGCCATTCGGGCGCCAAGAAGCGCTTCAAGCGGACCGCCGGCGGCAAGCTGCGCGGCAAGCGCGCGAACTCGAGCCACAACCTCGAGCACAAGTCGCCGAAGCGCAAGCGGCGGATGTCGCGGCCGTCTGAGATCTCGCCGCACGACGCGAAGCGCGTCAACAGGATGCTCGGAGGCAAGAGCCGGTGAGCCGCGCGACGAACTCCGTCGCCCGCAAGCGGCGGCGGAAGAAGACGCTCGACCAGGCGAAGGGCTACTACGGCCGCAAGCACTCGAGCTACCGGTTCGCGAACGAGCAGGTCATGCGGTCGGGCAACTACGCCTACCGGGACCGGCGGGTTCGCAAGCGCGAGTTCCGGCGCCTGTGGATCGTGCGCATCAACGCCGCGGCGCGGCGCGAGGGCATGAGCTATTCCGAGTTGATGCACGGCCTGAAGCTGGCCGGCGTCGAGGTCAACCGCAAGATGCTCGCGGACATCGCCGTCCGCGACGAGGAGGCGTTCCGCCGATTTGCCGAGCTAGCCCGGGAGGCCGTGGCGGCCTGAGGGAACCCTCCTCCGCCAGATCGACGACCGACCGGGCGCCCGCGAGGCGCCCGTTTCTTTTTCTGACGACTGACGACTGACGACTTTGATCACGAGCAAGGACAACGAGAAGCTGAAACTGGTGCGGCGCCTCGCGGAGCGCAAGCACCGCGACCGCGAGGGGCTGTTCGTCACCGAGGGCGAGGACCTGCTCGCCGCAGGGATGGCGGCCGGCCGCGCTCCGCGGCTGCTCCTCACCGAGGCGGGCGCGGGCCTTGGCGGCGAGGAGGTCGAGCGGCGCGCTGCTCGACGGCGTTTCGGCGCTCGGGTCCGGTTCGCGGGCGATCGCCGTCTGGGAGCAGGCCCTCGGCCCACCGCCGCATCGCCTCTGCGTCTTCCTAATGGCGTACGAGACCCGGGCAACGTCGGGCGCGATCGTCCGCGCCGCCGACGCCCTCGGTGCCGTGAGCGTCGCGCTCGACCCCGACTACCGCCGATCCGTTCTCGCCGAAGGCGGTGCGCGCGAGCATGGGGTCGGTGTTCGCGGTCGACCTCGTCCGCTGTGCCGTGCGCGACACGCCCGAGCCACGGGCGGGGATGGGAGCGCACGGGGGCGCGTGGCCGCCGAGCGTCCGCCCGGCCACGCTCTGCCTGGGCGCCGAGCGCGAGGGCCTCGCGGGCGAGGTGGCCGCGGCGTGCGCCGAGATCTGGACGATCCCGCTCGCCGGCGGCGGCCGAGTCGCTGGGCGTCGGCGGCCGCGGCGGCGATCGCGCTGGAGCGGATATCGTCGGCCGCCGCCGAAGGGGAGCCCCAGTGAACGCTCGACCGGATCAACGAGCTGCGCGCCGAGGCCGAGTCCGCGATCGCCGCGGCCGGCGACACGGCGGCGCTCGAGGACCTGCGCATCCGCTACCTCGGGCGCAAGTCGGAGCTGACCGCGATCCTGCGCGGCATCGGCGACCTGCCGCGCCGAGGAGCGCGGGCCGGTCGGCGCCGGCGCCAACCAGGCGCGGGCGGCGCTCGAGGAGCTGCTCGACGCGCGCGGCGGCGCGACGCTCGAGGGCGCGGAGCTCGACCGGACCCTCGCCGAGGACACCGTCGACGTGACGCTGCCGGGGACGCCGCCCGTGCCGGGCCGGCCACCTGCACCTGATCACCCAGACGCGGCGTGAGATCGAGGACATCTTCGTCGGGCCTTGGCTACCGGGTGATGGACGGGCCCGGAGGTCGAGCACGACTTCTACAACTTCACCGCGCTCAACCACCCGCCGGACACCCGGCGCGGATGGAGCAGGACACCTTCTACGTCGATCCGGCGCTCCCGGTGTCGTCAACGAGCCGCCGCCGCCGGGCCGCGCGACGTCCTGCTGCGCACCCATACCTCGCCGAACCAGGTGCGCGCGATGCAGGCGCACGAGCCGCCGCTGTTCATCATCGTGCCCGGCACCGTCTACCGGCGCGACACGATCGACGCCACCCACCTGCCGATGTTCTCCCAGGTCGAGGGGCTCGCCGTGTCGCGACGACATCACGCTCGCCGACCTTGCCGGCACGCTCCAGGAGGTCGCGCGCGCCCTGTTCGGCCCCGAGCGGGAGACACGGCTGAAGCCGGACTTCTTCCCGTTCACCGAGCCCAGCGTGCAGGTGGACGTCTCGTGCTTTCGCTGCGGCGGCAGTGGCGAGCTCGCGGCGGCGCGCGCGACCCGGTCTGCAAGGGAACCGGCTGGATCGAGATCCTCGGCGCGGGGATGGTGGACCCGAACGTCTTCGGGTTCGTCGCCGAGCATGGCTACGACCCGGAGCGCGTCCAGGGCTTCGCGTTCGGGATGGGGATCGAGCGGATCGCGTTCCTCAAACACGGCGTCCCCGACCTGCGGATCTTCTACGAGAACGACGTTCGCTTCCTGGGGCAGTTTCCATGAAGGTTCCGTATTCCTGGCTTCGCGAGTACTGCGACCCCGGCCTGCCGGCCGACGAGCTCGCCGAGCTGCTCTCGATGAGAGCCGTCGAGGTCGAGCGCGTCGAGACCGTCGGGCCGCCCTCGCCGGAGGGCTTCGTCGATCGGCCGGGTCCTGGCTGCCGAGAAGCACCCGGACGCCGATCGGCTCACTGTCTGCACGGTGGACGCCGGCGACGGCGAGCGCACGATCGTCTGCGGGGCACCGAACGTGGCGGCGGGCCAGACCGTCGCGGTCGCGCTGCCGGGTGCGGTGATGCCGGGCGGCCAGCCGCTCGGCAAGGCCGAGCTCCGGGGCGTCGAGTCCGCGGGGATGATCCTGGCCGAGGACGAGCTGGAGCTGGGCGACGACCACGAGGGGATCGTGGTGCTGGGCGACCTCGGGCTGTCGCCGGGCACGCCGCTGACCGAGCTGATCGCCGTCACGGAGCAGGTCCTGGAGCTGGACCTGAACCCGAACCGCTCCGACTGCCTCGGCGTCTACGGGGTGGCGCGCGAGGTCCACGCGATCACCGGCGCTCCGCTGGCGCCGCCGCCGTGGGCTGAGGACGCCGAGGCGGCGGGCGCGGGCAGCGTCGACGACCTGGCGTCGGTCACCGTCGAGGTACCCGACCTGTGCCCGCGGTTCACCGCGCGCGTGTTCACCGGCGTCGCCATGGGGCCGTCGCCGCTCTGGCTGCGGGCCCGGCTGGCCGCGGCAGGTCAGCGCCCGATCTCGAACGTGGTCGACGTGACGAACTACGTGATGCTGATGACCGCGCAGCCGATCCACGCCTACGACCTCGACCGTGTCGCGGGACACGAGCTCATCGTTCGCGCGGCCACAGACGGCGAGCGGATCACCACGCTCGACGGCGTCGAGCGCACGCTCGACTCGGAGATGGTCCTGATCACCGACCAGGAGAAGCCCGCCGGAGGCATCGCGGGCGTCATGGGCGGCCAGGTCTCCGAGGTGTCGGACGCCACGACGCGGGTCCTGCTCGAGGTCGCCACCTGGAACGGCCCGAACATCCTGCGCACCTCGAACGCCCTGGGCCTGCGCTCGGAGGCTTCGACCCGCTTCGAGAAGCAGCTCCACCCGGAGCTCGCGATCAGGGCCCAGCGCGTCGCCTCGCGACTGATCTGCGAGCTGGCCGGCGCCCAGCTCGTGCCGGACACGATCGACGTCGCGACCGAGGCGCCGGTCCCGCACGTGGTGACGCTGCGCGGGACGCGCACCGAGAGCCTGCTGGGCGCCCCGATCGACCGCGACGAGGCCGCCGAGCATCTGACGCGGCTCGGCTTCGAGGTCGAGCCGGTGGGCGAGGCGGACCTGCGGGCCGAGATCACGCCCGAGCGCCACTTCGACGTCTCGCGCGAGGTTGACCTGATCGAGGAGGTCGCTCGCCTGCACGGCCTCGACAAGCTCCCGCGCACGCTCCCCGTCCATGGCGAGCGCCGCGGCGAGCTGAGCCGCGACCAGCGCCTGCGGCGCCGCGCGGAGGACGCCATGTGCGACCTCGGGTTCGACCAGGCGATCGGGTGGGGACTGGTGTCGTCGCGGCTCGCGGACCACCTGCGGCTCCCGGCCGACGACCCTCGGCGGACCGCGGCCGTGCGGATCGCGAACCCGCTCTCCGAAGCCGACGCGCAAATGCGGACGACGCTGCTCGGCGGGCTGCTCGACGCTGCCCGGTACAACCTCGCGCGCGGCGCCGAGGGGGTCGCGCTCCATGAGCTCGGGCGCATCCACCTGGCCGATCCGGCGCCGGTCGAGGGCGGCATCGCCGCCGGCGCCTTCCCCGGCGACCTGCCCGCGCCCGATCGCGAGCCGCTCCGCCTCGCCGCGCTCCTGGTCGGGCCGCTCGCCCCGCCCGCGTGGCGTGGCGACAGCCCACCGGGCGACTTCTTCGCTCTCAAGGGCGTCCTCGAGGCGCTGGGCGACCGGCTTGGCGTCGGCGTGGCGCTCGAGCCGGCACCGCAGCCCTTCCTCCATCCCGGGCGTGCCGCCGCGATCGTGGTCGAGGCGGCCGGGGCCGGCTGGATCGGCGAGCTACATCCGGCCGTCGCCGCGGAGTGGGACCTGCCTGGCGGTACGGCGTTCGAGCTCGACCTGGCGCCGGTGATCGCCGCGTCGCGGAGCGGCGAGGAGTTCTACGAGGACGTCACGACGCATCCGGCGGTGCTCCAGGACCTCGCCGTTGCTGTGTCCGAGGACGTCCCGGCCGAGCAGGTGCGGGCGACCGTGGCCGCGGCGGGGGGCGAGCTGCTGCGCTCGGTGCGCATCTTCGACCTCTACCGCGGCGAGCAGGTCGGCGCCGGGCGCAAGAGCCTGGCCCTGCGCCTCGAGTTCCGTGCTCCGGACCGGACCCTCACCGACGAGGAGGTCGCCGGGCACCGGGAGGAGATCGCGCGGGCCCTGGAGGAGATCGGGGCGTCGCTCCGTGCCTGACGCCACGACACCGAGAGTGCTCGTCGCCGGCGCGAGCGGGTTCGCGGGCGCGCTGGCCGCGCGGCTCGTCTGGACCCATCCCGGCCTCGAGCTGGCCTTGATCACCTCGCGGACCGAGGCGGGCCGGCGCCTCGACGAGATCTATCCCCGCCATCGCGTGCCGCTCGAGCTCGAGGAGCTCGATCTCGAGAGCGCGGACGAGATCGACGCCGCGCTGGTCGCCTACCCGCATGGCGCCGCGGCGCCGCTGGTGGCCGAGCTGCGTGGGCTCGGCGCGCTGGTGGTCGACCTCTCGGCCGACTTCCGCCTGCGGGACCTCCCGGAGTACGAGCGCTGGTACGGGCCGCACGGCGAGCCGGACCTGCTCGAGGGTGTGGTCTATGGCCTCACCGAGCTCAACCGCGAGGCCGTGCGCACCGCGGAGCTGGTGGCGAACCCCGGCTGCTATCCGACCGCCGCGCTCCTGGCGCTGGCTCCCCTCGCGGAGGCCGGCCTGATCGATGGCGTGGTGGTCGACGCCAAGTCGGGCGTCTCCGGCGCCGGTCGTGGCGGAGGCGACGCCCTCCACTTCTCGATGGTCGATGAGGACTTCAGGCCGTACAAGGTCGAGGGCCATCGGCACTCGCCCGAGCTGGAGCAGGAGCTTCGCGGCCTCGGCGCCTCGGGGCCGTTGACGTTCGTCCCGCACCTGCTGCCGCTCGACCAGGGCCTCCTGGCGAGCTGCTACGTCACCCTCTCGCGCGAGACGGACGAGGCCGAGCTGGGCGACCTCTACCGAGCCCGCTACGCGGACGAGCCGTTCATCGAGCTGGTGGACGCCCCGCCGGGCGTCGCCGATGTGCGCGAGACGAACTTCTGTCGGATCCACGTCGGTTTGGATCGCGAGGGTGGGCGAGCGATGGCGTTCGCGGCGATCGACAACCTCTGGAAGGGCGCCGCCGGACAGGCGATCCAGAATTTGAACCTGATGCTGGGCCTGGACGAGGGGGCGGGGCTCTCGTGAGCTTCTTCCGCTCGCGGTGGGTGGCCGCGCCCGCCGGCGTCGACGAGCTCGACCCCGCCAGGCTGGCGCCGGGCTTCCGCGCCGGGGGTGCCCAGTGCGGCCTCAAGGGCGGGGGCGCGACCGACGTGGCCGTGCTCGCGTGCGACGCCGGCGACGTCGCGTCGGCGATCCTGCTGACCCGGAACGCGGCGGCGGCGGCGCCCGTCCGGGTGTGTCGCGACCACCTGGACGCAGGCGGGGTCCGCGCCGTGGTGGTGAATTCCGGGAACGCGAACGCTGCGACGGGCGAGCCGGGGTACCGCGACGCCCTCGCGATGCAGGCGGCGACGGCGTCGGCGCTGGGCGTCGAGCCCCGCGCGGTGGCGGTGGCGGAGACGGGCGTGATCGGCGTCCCGCTCGAGGTCGACGCCGTCCTCGCCGGCGTGGACGCCGCCGCCGCGGCGCTCTCCGGCGATGGCGGCACCGTCTTCACGGAGGCGATCATGACCACGGACCGCGGTCCCAAGCAGTGCACGGTCCAGGCCCAGGGCGTGACGGTCTCCGCCCAGGCCAAGGGCGCGGGCATGATCGAGCCGGGCTTCGCGACCATGCTCTGCTTCGTGCAGACCGACGCGGAGATCATCGAGCCCGAGGCCGAGCTGCGCCGCGCCGTGGCGGGCTCGTTCGAGCGGATCACGGTTGACGGCCAGCTGAGCACGAACGACACGGTGCTCCTCCAGGCAACCGGCAGCGCCGGCGCGCCGCTTCCCGCCGGGCTGCTCGACACCGTGCTGCTGCAGCTCGCGCTCGAGGTCGTTGCCGACGGTGAGGGGGCCGAGCGGGTCGGCCGGGTCGAGGTCACCGGGGCGGCGAGCGCCGGCGAGGCGGATCGGGTGGCGCGCGCGATCGCGAACTCTCCGCTGGTCAAGACCGCGCTCACCGGGCGCGACGCGAACTGGGGCCGGATCGCGCAGGCGGCCGGGATGGCGCTGGCCGGGGAGCGGCTCGACGAGCCCGGCCCGCACTCGATCGATTTCGAGGAGCTGGGCGGCGAGACCGCCGAGGCCGAGATCGGGATCGCCCTCGGGCGCGGCGATGCGAGCGCGCGGATCTACTTCTCCGACCTCACCCACGAGTACATCCGGATCAACGCGGAGTACACCACGTGACCCCGCAGCGACGGACCGAGGAGGGCGTTGCAAGCGTCGAGACGCTGCTCGAGGCGCTGCCCTACATCAAGCAGTTCCACGGCCGCACCGTGGTGATCAAGTACGGGGGCGCCGCGATGCAGGACGAGGAGCTGCGGGAGGCGTTCGCCACCGACGTGGTCCTGCTCAAGTACGTCGGCCTGAATCCGGTGATCGTCCACGGCGGCGGGCCGGACATCACCGCCTACATGGAGCGCCTCGGGATGGAGGTGCGCTTCCACGAGGGACTGCGCGTCTCCGACCCCGAGACCGTGGAGGTGGCGCGCATGGTCCTGCTCGGCAAGGTGAACTCGGACATCGTGAACCGGATCAACCGGCACGGCCAGCCCGCCGTGGGCCTGTCGGGCGACGACGGCTCGATGTTCGTGGTCAAGCCGGTCGCCAACGCCGAGGAGGTCGGGAACGTCGGCGAGATCGAGCGGGTGGACGTGGACGTGCTGAACCACATCGCCGCGGACTACATCCCGGTGGTGGCCTCGGCGGCGGCCGACGTCGACGGCAACTCGTACAACGTGAACGCCGACGCGGCCGCCGGCAAGGTCGCCGCCGCGCTGCGCGCGCACAAGGCGATCTTTCTCACGGACGTGCCGGGGTGGCTCGAGGATCCGGACGACGCGGGCAGCCTGATCTCGCGGGCGACCGTGGACGAGGTGGAACGGGCGCTCGATGGCGTCGCCGGTGGCATGAGGCCGAAGCTGGCGGCGATCGTGGAAGCGATCCGCGGCGGCGTCGGCTCGGCGCAGATCGTCGACGGACGGCGCCCGCACAGCCTGCTGCTCGAGCTGTTCACCGATGCGGGCATCGGCACCATGGTCACCCCGTGAGCATTGACGACCTGCGGGCCCTCGAGGCCCGCTACACGATGCCCACCTACGCCCGCGCCGGGGTCGAGTTCGTGCGCGGGGAGGGAGCCCGGCTCTGGGATCGCGACGGCACGGAGTATCTGGACTTCTTCGCCGGCCTCTCGGTCCACAACGCCGGCCACTGCCACCCGCGGATCGTCGCGGCGATCACGGACCAGGCCGGCACGTTCGCCGGCTCGTCGAACCTGTTTCTGTCCGAGCCCGCGCTGCGGCTCGCCGAGCGCCTGAGCGAGTCGAGCCTGGGCGGCAAGGCCTTCCTGTGCAACTCGGGCACGGAGGCGGCCGAGTGCGCGATCAAGCTCGTGCGCAAGCACGCTCGCGGCCGCGGCGGCCTCTACCCGGAGATCGTCAGCCTGGACGGTGGTTTCCATGGCCGGACGCTGGGCGCCCTGGCGGCGACGCCCAGGCTCGCCGACGACGACCGGTTCGGCCCGCTACCGCGTGGCTTCGTCGCGGTGCCGCGCGACGATCCCGACGCCCTGCGTGCCGCGGTTCGCCCCGAGACCGCGGCGGTGCTGGTCGAGCCGATCCAGGGCGAGGCCGGGATCTTCCCGATCGCGGACGAGGTGCTGGTCGCCGCGCGTGAGGCGTGCGACGAGGTGGGAGCTTTGCTGGTGTTCGACGAAGTCCAGACCGGGATGGGGCGAACCGGCAGTCTGTGGGCGTACGAGCGGCTCCCTGTCCGGCCCGACGTGATGACCAGCGCGAAGGCGCTCGGCGGCGGCCTGCCGGTGGGCGCGGTGGTCACGACCGAGGGACTCGGCGACGTCTTCGAGCCGGGCGACCACGGCTCGACCTTCGCGGGCGGCCCGGTCGGGGCCGTCGCCGCGCTGGCGGCGCTCGACGTGCTGGGCGACGACGGGCTCCTGGCCGCCGTCCGGGCGACGGGCGAGCGGCTGATGGCCGGCCTCGGCGAGCTCGACGGCGTGGCGGAGGTGCGGGGGAGGGGCCTGATGCTCGGCGTGTCCCTCGACCCCGCCCTCGATGCCGCCACCGTGCGCGACCGGTGCCTCGAGGCGGGGCTCGTGATCAACTGCCCGGGCCCGGGCATGCTGCGGTTCCTGCCCCCGCTGATCGTGGGCGAGGCCGAGGTCGACGATGCCCTGACACGCCTGACGGCGTCGTTGGATCAATGATCCCCAATCCCCGCACGCCCAGATGACGCACGGATACCGTCGCCGGATCGCGCCCGTGCTCCTCGCCTGTACCAACCGGTACAGGCTTCGTCCCACGTCCACGCCCGGCTCGGTCCCGTGCGCCCCCGGGCGCACGCCGATTCGGGATCAGTGATCTACGCTGACGCGATGCACGAAGACCCAACGCGCCACATACCCGCCGAGCCCGGCCCCGAACCGACTCCGCCCGGGGGCGCCGACGGGGGCGGCCTCGGCAGGGGCGCGAAGGTGGCCATCGTCCTGCTCGCCGCGCTGGTCGTGGGCCTCGGCGTCGCGCTCGCGGTGGTGGCGTCGGATGGCGACGACGACGAGCCCGCATCAACGGCGACGAGCAGCACGACCACCTCGACGCCGACGACCACGTCCAGCACGAGCACGACGAGCACCACGGATACGACCACGACCACCACCGAGCCGACGACGTCGACGACGAGTACGACCAGTACGTCGACTACGACCGAGGACGACGAGTTCGAGGGTGGCGGCACGGGCGGGGCTTCGCCGTAGCCCGGGGCGCCGCCGCGATGGGCCGCGACCGGACCGCGCGGAGCATCTGCGCGCACCGACTGCCCGCGCGCAGCCGGAAATCGCCGGCGCCAGGGCGCCGGTAGCGCGGCCGGGCCACGCGGTTCCCCGCGGCGGTGAAGTTCCTGGACGGCGTCTGGACGCCGCCGTTGCGGTTGAACCGCCGATCCGCGTTGGAGCCGAACACGCAGTTCTGGCGCAGGACGTTCCCGTGGCAGGTCGGGCCCTCGGCGCCCGAGTACGCGTTCCAGCCGATCTTGGAGTTGGCGATCACGTTGCCCATGACCAGGTTGTCGTTCGAGCAGGCACCGGAGGCGTTGCCGCCGAAGTTGATCCCGTCCCCGTTCCTGTCGATCACGTTGCCCACGATCAGGGACCCCTGGGCGTTCGGATACTGCTGAATGCCACGGTCGGCGTTGCCATAGATGAAGTTGCGCCGGATCACGGCGTTGCGGCTTCCCGAGAGGTAGATGCCGTGCGCCCTGTTCGTCGAGGGCAACGCTCCACAGTCATGGATGTGATTCCGCGCGATCACGACGTTGCGCGGCGCCGCGCCGGAGTAGTAGGGGCCGACGAGGACGCAGATGCCGGTGTGGCGGTTCGTGATCCGGTTGCGGCGCAGGACGACGCCGTGGGCATAGATCCGCGGGCCGATCTCGTTCCTGCCGCCGGCGCCGTTCAGCCGCAGCCCCTTGATCACCGTCCGCTTCCCCTGTGGGTTCACCTTGAGGTCGCCCCGCAGCGCCGCGCGATGGGGCCCCACCGAGGTGAGCGTGATCCGGGGCGTGCTCAGGATCAGCTGCGAGAAGGAGTACTCGCCCTTCCGGAAGCACCCCGTCTGACCCGGTTTCAGGGACCTGACCAGCCTCCGCGCCGTGCGGAACGGCCGCGCTCGGCTGCCGGCGGCCGAATCGGCGCCGCGGACGGCCGCGATCCGATCGCACTGCCGGGGGGGCGTGGCGCCGGCAACGGGCGGGCTCCATGCCGCCAGGAGCGCGAGTGCGATGACCGACACGCACCCCGCCAGCGCCATCTGAGTGTGGCTACGACGCACTCGAACTACCCCCAAGGCCGGACATCGTACCGGCCGAGATCATCCGCGGCGCAACCTCCGGGCCGGGAGGCTCCAGGGTCGGGGCCCGCATGCTGTAGCCCCACGCCCGGAACCCAGGCTCAAGGCGGCGCCCGAGCCGCCGGCGCCGGGCCCGCTGGATCAGGCCCCGGCCCGCGGCCTCCCAGCGGTCCAGGTAGACCGTGTTGAGCCCCGCCTCCACGGTCACGTCGAACTCGAAGGCCGGCACGTCGATGAAGCGACAGATGCTTGCGAGTGTGCCATCGACATCGGCGATCAGGTCCTCGTAGCGGACGAACGCCAGCCGCCGAACGTGTTGGGCGTCCGCCAGGCACAGGTCCTGGGCGCGTGCCCAGTGGCGGAGCAGCGCCGGCACGGACGACCGAACCCATTTCTCGGTCGCGTAGGCGACGGCCACCGGATGTCTGACGACGATCACGAACGCCGCCTCCGGAAACAGCGCCTGCAGGAACCGTGTCCGCACCAGGTTGGGCGGCGACTTCTCCAACAGCACCGGCCTTGTCAGGTCCCAATGCGGAGCCCACGCCTCCCACAGGCGCCGACGGCTGTCGTCGGAGACGAGTGCGGATCCTTCCGTCAGGTGGCTGTCCCGGCGAAACGCGAACCGGCCAGGCCCGCCGTGTTCGCTTGCCGGCGGGTAGACGTCCTGGAGGTGTTGCCCCTCGTCGGCGTGGACGCCGGTGTCCTGGAACGAGCTGACGAGGGGATGCTCGCCGAGCCACCGGGCGAGAGGAGTGGTGCCGCTGCGATGAAGACCGCCGATGAAGACGAGCCGGCTCCCCGGCGCCGGACCCTCCGGCTGCCCCGGATTGCGCGCGCCGCCGGCCATCGCGTGATCCTATGCTGCCCGGATGCGGGCGCTGATCCTGACGCAGCATTTCGTCCCGGAGGTGACCGCGGCGAGGTTTCGGCTCGAGGCGTTCGCCAAGGCGCTGGTTGCTCGCGGTCACGACGTCGATGTGATCTGCCCCGTCCCGAACCATCCATCGGGCGTCGTTGCCGAGGGCTACCGCGGCCGGCCGGTGCGCGCCCACGAGGTGGCCGGCAGCAACGTAACTTACCTCCGCGTGGTGACCACGAAGCGGAAGACCAAGCTGCCCCGCGCCGCGTACTACGGCTCCTACGCGGCGATGGCCTCGGCGGTCGGAGTCGTGCGGCGCCGTCCGGACGTGATCCTGGCGAGCTCCCCGCCGCCGTCGGTTGCCGCCGCCGGCGCGCTGCTGGCCGCACGGCACCGGGCGCCCCTGGTGCTCGACATCCGCGACCTCTGGCTCCAGGCCGCCGTCGAGTTCGGTGAGCTGCGCGGTGGGCGGGCGTTTCGCGCCGCCGAGCGCCTGGAGCGGTCCGTCTACGGGCGGGCCGCCCGCATCGTCACGGCGAACGACGCGTTCAAGCGGGCGATCGAGGCCCGCGCGCCCGAGGGGACCACGGTCGAGGTCATCCCGAACGGCACCAGCGAGGACTGGCTGCGGATGGGGGAGACTGACGTGGCCCGTGCAGCGGTGGGCCTGCCGGACGACGGATTCGTCTGGGCGTACGCCGGCAACATCGGCCTCGCGCACGGCCTCGAGTTCGCCGTCGACGCCGCTGGCCTGCTCGGAGCGGACTATCGGCTGCTCGTCATCGGCGACGGCCCGAGGCGGGTGGCCCTCGAGGAGCGGGTTGCGGAGGCGCCGGCGGACACGGTCGACCTGCGGGGGCTGATGCTGCCCGAGGACGCCGCTCGGCACCTGCGCGCGGCCGACGCACTGCTCGTCTCCGAGCGCCAGGAGAGGACGATCTCCGCGAAGCTCTACGACGCCTGCGCGCTCGGGCGCCCGGTGGTGGCCGCGTGCCGGGGCGAGCAGCGCCGGCTGATCGAGCGGGAGGGGATCGGCCTCGTCGTCGAGCACGGGAATTCCGGCGCCCTGGCCGCGGCGGTGCGCCGGCTGCGCTCCGAGCCGGAGCTGCGCCAGCGCCTCGCCGAGGCCGGCCGGAGCTTCGCTCGCTCCCAGCTCCGAACGCGCCAATCGGAGCGTCTGGCCGAGATCCTCGAGTCCGTCGCCCTCGGGACCGGATAGCGGCGGGCCACATGCAGATCTTCTTCTCGGGTGCGATACCCACCCAGAACGAGCTTCTCGGGATCACCGCGGTGCTGGGGATCATCGATGCCGAGAGCGGCGAGCTCCTGCACCTCTGTGAATACGAGACCCCGCTCGACCTCCAGGCGCCGGAGCAACGGAAGATGCAGTTCAGCGGGCACTGCCTGCTCGAGGACGGGCGCGTCTACGCGTGCTGCCACAACGAGGTCATGGAGTTCTCCGAATGGCCGCCGCGGGTGCCCACTAGCAGGATCAGGGACCCCGGCTTCAACGACCTCCACCACTGCATCCCGTGGAACGACGGCCTCGCCGTGGCCAACACGGGACTCGAGACGGTCGATCACGTGTCGCTCGACGGCGACCTGCTCTACCGGTGGGACCTGCTCGAGGGCATGCCGGATACGAGGCTCATCGATCCCGACGTCGATTACGGGCGGATCGCCGACACGACGCCGCACGTCGTGCACGGCAACCACCTCTTCGTACGAGACGGGGAGCTGTGGGTGACGCAGTGCAAGGCCCGCCGAGCGGTCTGCCTGACCGCGGACGCGGCCGAGATCAGCTTCGGCGAGGGGATGCCGCACGACGGCCGCTGGATCGGCGGGCGGTTGGTCTTCACCACCACGCGGGGAGGCCTGGTGATCGTGGACCCCGATTCGCTCGAGACCGTGGCGACGCACGACCTCGGGCCCATGACGCCCGGGGCCAAGTGGCTCGGCTGGTGCCGCGGGGTGTGTGAGGACCCGCGCGATCCGAACAGCTACTTCGTCGCCTTCACGATCTTCCGCGTCTCACGCCACCGGGACTTCGGCTTCTGGATCAAGCACGGACACAAGAAGGTGCCGAGCCGGATCGACCGGTTCGACCTCGAGAGGCAGGCCCGAGCCCAGAGCATGCTGGTGCTTCCCGACCAGCCGCTCGTGCTGTTCCAGCTCGATCTCGTGCCCGAGCACCTCCGCATCTGAGCGGCTCCGCACGCAAACCCGCCTGCATTCGGGGGCAAGATCGGGAAGTTCTCCCAGGTTCTTTCAGCTATCCCCGATTTGAGGTACTTCCTACCTGCAGTCGAGTACTACAAATCGGCTATACACGGTCGTGCGCCACGCGAGCCTCCTAGGGGGTGGCGAGCGAGCAAAGGACGGCGACGGCGCTTTGGAATCAGGCCGGCGAGTGGGGGATGGACCTCCGATTTGCCGGGTGACCGAAGGAGCGCGCCGTGCGCACGTCCCCACGGAGGTCCGAGGCTCGAACAACTCGTTGTCTGGTGCTGCGTGCCGGCGCCCTGGCCGCATCGGGGCTCGTCGCGCTGTCGGTCACCGGGCCCGCACCGGCGGGGGCCGCGACCAGCTGCGACCGGGTCGCCTCGCCCACGGGATCGGACGCGGCCGCCGGCTCGCTCGCAAGTCCCTACCGGAGCGCCGCGAAGCTGGCAGGCTCGCTCGCCCCGGGGCAGACCGGTTGCTTTCGCGCCGGCACCTATTCGTTCGGGACGCTGAGCCTGCAAACGGCTCAGGTCACCCTCGCTCCCTACGGCGGCGAGCACGCCACCCTCGCCGGCCACCTGAAGCTGCTGCCCGGCGCCCATCACTCGGTGATCGAGGGCCTGACGCTCGATGCGTCCTCCTCCTCCTCCGACAATCAGAGCGGGCCCAAGGTCTACGCCTCGAACGTCGTCCTGCGTGACAACGAGATCACCAACCGGCACACCGGGATCTGCATCGTGGTGGGCGCGTACTACTCCGACCCCGCCCCCGCCGACGTCCTGATCGAGCGCAACCGGATCCACGACTGCGGCGCGCTGCCCGCGACGAACTTCCACCACGGCATCTACCTCTCCGAGGCCCGCCACACAGTGATCCGCGACAACTGGATCTACGACAACGCCGACCGCGGTATTCAGCAGTACCCGGCCGTCACCGGCACGGTGATCACCGGCAACGTGATCGCCGGCAACGGCGACGGTGTCAACTTCTCCGGCACCGGCAGCAAGGTGACCAAGGACTCGACGGTGTGGGGCAACGTGGTGGTCGACTCGAAGCGCGGCTACAACGCGTACTCGGGCGGCGACGGCCCGGACGGGACCAACAACCTCTTCAGCTCGAACTGCGTCCACGCCCTCGGCGGGGGCACCGGTATCGAGCCCAGGGCGCGGAGCTTCGACGCCGAGGCCAACCTGGTCGCGGCGCCGCAGTTCGTGAACGCGGCGGCGGACGACTTTCGTCTCCAGCCCGGCAGTCAGTGCCTCGCCAAGTACAGCGGGACGATGTCGGGGCCGGGCGCGGGCACGCCCCCGGCGACCGGCCCAAAGGTCAGGCTCAAGGCGAGCCGCCGCTCGGTCCGCAAGGGCCACCGGGTCAAGCTGCGGGGCGACCTCCCGGCGCTCGACGCGAGCGCCCAGCGCGTGACGATCCAGCGTCGCCTCCACGGCCGCTGGCACCGCGTGGGGCAGACTCGCGTCCGCCCCAACCAGCGGTTCGCAGAGCGGGTACGAGTGCGTGGCAGGAGGGTCTCGAAGTACCGAGCCCTAGTCCCCGGAGTCGGCCACTCCCGCGTCGTCAGGGTCCGGGTTCGCCCACGCCATCGCTGACGTAGTCGGTGCGGCGGGCCACGTAGTGCAGCTCCGAGCAATGCGGCGCGTCCTCGCCGGGAGCGACGCGATCGCCCTGTAGGTCGAAGCACTCGACAAGCTCGAACCCGTGCAGGGCGAGCTGCCGCTCCTGATCGTCGCGCGAGATGTAGTGGTGGAGCAACGCGTAGTCATGTCCGGAGTCGTTGCGGATCGAGTATCCGGCGGCCTCGACCTGTGACCCAGCCAGCCGGTGCCGGTTGGCGAGCCGGCGCGGCAGGTGGACGATGCCTCGTGCCGCGCGCCGGACGCTGCCCGACTGGATGCGGAACACCGCGTCGCCGATCGGCCCGCGCGGCTTCACCGCACGGTTGTGGGCCGACATGATCAGCAGGCCTCCGGGCACGAGCACGCGATGGAATCCCCGCAGCGCCCGGCGCCGATCCGTGGGACCGAGGGCGTCCACGACGTTGAAGCCCGCGATCAACGCGCCGAACGGAGCCGCTCGGTGTGCGGCTACCTCCCGCATGTCCATCACCTCGAAGCGCGCCGCCGGATACCGGTCACGGCAGTACTCGACCATCTCCTCCGAGATATCGATCCCGTGCACCGAGGACGCCGTTTCGAGCAACGGCCGGATCAGCCGTCCGCCGCCGCAGCCGACCTCGAGGACGTCGGTCGCGAGCTCCTTCGCGTAGGACTCGAACAGCAATCGCTCAGGCGGCCGGAGTTGCAGGTTTGCGTAACCCTCGACAAGTCCGTGCTTTCGGTAGAAGCGTGAGCTGACGGCTGTGGGGTCGGTTCTCGGAACCGCGGGCTGCACTGCCGTCGCCGCCGCTTGGTCGTCGGCCATTTCCACCTTCCCAGGCTACCGCTACCGCGCGGGATTGCCACCCGCACGGCGCCGGAGCGGGGCGGTCACACGGTCGGCCCCGCGCGCTCCGGCCCGGGCCAGGCGCGCGGGGGGCCCGGTGCCGAGCGCGGCGTACCGCCCCCGGAGCCGCAGCGCGCTGACCAGCGGCCCATCGCCTGAGTGAAAGACCTCGCGCTTCAGCTCGTAGCGGTTCCACGAGCCCCTGGTCCCGCAGGTGACGGCGCTCTCATATCCGGCCTCGCCGGCGGCGTCGCGCGCGGCCTCCGAGTAGTGGCAGCGCGGGTAGCAGAAGCTCACGACCTCGATGCCAAGCAGCGATTCGAGCGTCCGCTTGGAGTCGCGCATCTGGGCGAAGGCCGTGTCCCGATCGGCCTCGTGGAGCTCGTAGTGATCGTTCGTGTGGGAGCCGATCTCCACCAGCGGATGCTGCGCCAGGCCGAGCAGCTCCGCCTCGTCCATGTACCGGATACCCGCGTCGGAGGCGGTCGACGGATACGGCGCACCAAACAGCCCGGCGCAGACGTAGACCGTTCCCGGGACACCGAGCTCGGACAGCAGGTCGGGGAGCAGCGTCGCGTGGTCACGGGTTCCGTCGTCGAACGTGAGCGCGGCCAGCCCCGCGCGCGGGTCGCCATCCCCGTCGAGCGATTGCGCGAGGTCGCGCATCGTCACCAGCTCGTATCCCCGACGCCTGAGGGCCGCGACATGGGCCCGGATCTGGTCGGGGCCGACGTAGAGCCGCTTCGGGTCGTGGGCGAGCGGCACGTCGCCGACGCCGTGGTACCCGAGGATCACCATGCGAGCCGGCGCCACCTCGGCCGAACGATACAGACGGGCCGTGGGCGAATGCGCAATAGGTGCCTCGCGCCGTTCACGCGCGTGACCGTCCCTCGCTGGGGGCTATACACCCCCGCGCGGGACGTTCAGCATGGAATGCACGACCGCTGAGGTGTCGATTCCCGTCGGGTAGGGTGGCGCCTCGATGCGGGGCGAGGCCCGCCTGAGGGCGGCGGTTAAGGATCTGCGACATCTTGCTTCGCCTGCGGGTCAGGCGCGGACGTTGCTCGTGCTGGGCAGCCAGCGATCGGGCACGAACGCCCTGCTGAGCTGCTTCGAAGCCGACCCCAACGCGAAGGTCTTCCCGGAACAGTCGGCGCTGAACGTGCGTACGGGCGCGCTCTCGCCCCGCAACTCGGTGCGCTTCGACTTCCGCCTCCGCCCGCTGCCCGAGGTTGCAGGCCTCCTGACGCGGTTGCGTTATCCGCTCGCGGTGGCGAAGCCGCTCGTCGAATCCCAGCACGCGGTCGAGCTGCTCGAACAGCTACCCCGCTGCCGGGTGGTCTGGCTCTTCCGGAACTATCTGGACGTCGCCGAATCCCGGGTCCGGCACTTCGGCGCCGAGATCCATCGCACCAACCTCGAGCCGCTCGTCGCCGGCAGCGAGGACAGCTGGCGCTCGGAGAAGTCATCCGAGGAGGTCCGAGCGGCGGTGCGGGAGCATTACCGTCCCGAGATGTCCCCCGTCGACGGCGGCGCGCTGTTCTGGTGGGCTCGGAACCGTCTGTACTTCGACCAGGGCCTCGACGTGCGACCTGATGTCGCGGCCCTCTCCTACGAGCGGTTCATCGCGAGCCCGGCGGCCACGATCGCGGAGCTCTACGGGTTTGCCGGAGTGCCGAAGCCCGCTGGCAACACGACCGACGGCATCACCCCGCGTTACGTCGGCAGGGGAAGCGACGCCGCGCTTTCGGCGCCGATCCAGCGGCTGTGCGAGGAGCTGTTGGACCGTCTCATCGCACTGGAGGGAGAGCGTCAGCTCTGACGAGCGAGCTCGAGCTCGAGCTCCTCGTCGAGGATGCGGCCTGCTCGTTGCTGAGCGTGCAGCGGGCGCAGGGTGTGGTCGTGACCCGGCAGCAGCTGCAGATTGACGTTGGGGTGCCGGGCGATGCGCTCGAGCTGACCGCCCTCGGCGAGCTCCTTGAGCAACGGCTCGCCCTCGCCGAACACGAGGAGGACCTGCTTGCCGGCCGTGGCCACGCGCTCGAGGCCCGCCTCCGTCTTGGCGTTCCGCTCGGCCTGGTTGCCGGCCCGCTTCCGCTGGGTTACCGAGGCGCGCAGAGCTGCACGAACTCTCGCCGGTCGCATCTTTCCGGTCAGGAGCCGTCCCCAGGCCGCGGGTTGCCTGACCTTGCGCATGCGACGGGCGGCACGGTCGGGCTCGAGCAGGGGATCCCAGTAGAGGGCGCGTGGGTTCACCAGGAAGCAGGAACTGACGCGATCGTCGCGGAGCGCCGTGTGAAACCCCCAGTACGCGCCCGAGCACAACCCCATCACCACGAACCGGGACGCATGACCGTCCTCCTCCAGGGCGTCGAGGACGGCGACCACCTGGTCGATCAGCACCGGCGTGTAGAGGTTTCCGGTCTGCGAGTACGCGGTGGTTTCGCCGTCCGCATCCCCGATTCCCTGGAGGTCGACCCGCAGGGTGCTCACGCCCTGAGCCGCCCAGCGCCGAGCCACGTCCACCCACATCCGGCCCGGTCCGATCCGCCGCAGCGCCCCGGCATTGAGCAGCAAGGCGCAGAGCGGGGCGGGGGTCTGACCGACAGGCTCGGTGAGCACGCCGGACAGGCGCCCGAACGGCTGCTCGATCGTCAGCTCGCGCTCGCGGAGGCGGGCATCGCCAAACGAAAACTCGCACCCGCGAGCCGCGGATGCCGCGGCCGGCCGCGTGCCGGCGCTCGGCGCGGTGGGCGCCTCGGCGAGCCAGGCCCCGACCGTTGCGAACTCTACGGTGGGCGGCTGCGCCTTCTGGGCGTGCGCCATCATCGCCGTGTAGCCGGGGCCGGGCGCGACCGCGACCTCGGCCCCGGCGGCCTCGAACAAATCGCGTAGGTCCGAGGGGGGCTCGATCCCGTCGCGTTCGAGGAGCAGCACGCGGCGGTCCGGGTGGTCGGGGAGCCGGAGGGCCGCGAGGTCGAGCGCGCTGAGCGCCTCCACCGTGGGGGCGCTGAGGAGGAACCCGCTCACCTCGAGCGATCCGTCGGACAGCTGCTCCGGTTCCGCGGTCGGCTCGTCGGGCGCGTAAACGGGATCGATCTCGACGGTGTAGAGGCTCGCGAACGCGCGGAACTCACGGACCAGCCGGCGCCCGCTCGCGGGCACCGCCCAAAGCACCAGGTCGTCGATCGGAGCGCCGCCGGCGAGCGCGTCCACGGCGACGAGGCCGCCCAGGCCGATGCCGATCACCGTGACCCGCTCGCAGCCCGCCTCCTCGCGCAGCCAGGCGGCGCACGCCGACACGCCGTCGGTCCACGCGGAGAGCAGCTCCGGGTCGCGCGGCGAGCCGGGGCTGTCACCGGTTGCCGGGAGGTCGATCCGCAGCGCCGGATGGCCGCGGGCGGCGAGGTCCTGCGCCCAGCGCCGGCGGCTGCGAAACGAGCAGAAGTCCTCCCAGCCGAACGGCGGGCAGAGCAGCACTCCGTGCGCGCCGGCGGCGCCATCCGCCGGCTCATGGAACGCGCCGAACGTCGTGCTGCCCCTGGCCCCCGCAACGTAGACGCCGCGGCTGCCAGCCGCCTCGCTCATCCCTCGCTCCCGGGCGCGCCGACGCGAACCCGGCCGTCCAGGTTGAGCGCCGTCAGCTCCGCGCCCGCGAATTCACGGCCGGGCTCGTGCGGCCGCAGCAAGACGGACCGCTCGCCGCCCGGCTCGACCGAGAAGTGGTCGTCGTCCGGGTCGAAGCCATCCGTCGCGACGCTCACGCCGAACGCGAGCCGCCGGCTGCGAATCGTGAGCCGCACCATGCCGCCCTCGAGCGCCTCGGCCTCGGACTCCAACCCCAGCGCCGCGGCGGGCTCCTGCGTGGACGGGCGGCCCGCAGGGAAGCGGAAGGCCTGTGAAATGACGCCGGTCTCGCCCTCGGACTCGAGCGTCACGACCACGAGGTCCTGGGCCGGGGGGCCGAACCGATAGGCCCACGCCGCGTCGACGAAGTGGCCGAGCATGCCCTCCACGTTCCGGTCGAGGCCACCGTGGGCGGGTACCTCGATCGGCTCCTCGGCGTCTCCGATGCGCTGCTCGAAGTCCCGGAAAAGGCTCACCCGCAGGCGCGCCCCGGAGCGGCTCCGCGCCATCGTTGGCGACGTGCGCGACGATGCCGCCGAGCCCCTCGTCGGTGGTCCAGACGGCGACCGGCGCCAGCGCCCGGCGGAGGTGGTGGTACGCGACCTTGGGAGCGCCCCGCTCGTCGACGACGCCCCAGCCCGCGCCGGCGACCAGGTCGCGCAGCCAGAGGACGATGCCGCCCGCGCAGCGGCTGCCGGCGCGCCGCCACTCGCCGAACACCTCGGCCATCGTCTCGCCCGTGACCGCCCGCGACAGGGCGAGGTACCGCTGGTTGTCGACCCGGCGCAGCTCGACCGGATCGACGCCGTAGAGCAGCTCCGAGGTAGTGGTCGCGGACGTCGTCGAAGTCCCAGCCGTTGCCGACGTCGCGGGGCACGCCGGCCTTCCACGCCGGGTGGTGGATCGCGACGTCGCCCGGGCGGCCGCCCATCAGCCTGTCGACGGCGTCCTCGGAGGGAACGTTGGCGAACGCCAGGCACTCGGCGGCGAAGCGGACGTCGGCCCTGCGCGCGTCCTCGAGCGGCCGCCGGTAGCCCCCGACCCCGTAGTAGTTGGCGACCCCGCGGTCCGGGCGGAACGGCAGATCGCCGCCGCACGGCGCCGAAGGCACGTAGACGGCGTCGGCACCGGCGGCCTCGAGCGCGGCCGGCAGCAGCTCGCCGAACAGCTCGCCGCGTCCAAGCGCGGGCTCGAGCCCGAACATCGCGACCTGCTGCTCGACCTCGCTGTTGCCGCAGAAGACGACGGTGCTCGGGCGCCCGGCCAAGCGCGATGCCACCTGGGCGACCTCCGACTCGACCAGCGCCCGGAAGGCCTCGTCCGCGATCGGATAGTCGAGGTTGGCGAACATGAAGTCCTGCCAGACGAGCATCCCGAGCTCGTCGCAGAGGTCGTGGAACGCGGCGGTCTCGTACGCGGCCGTCCCCGGCACGCGCAGGATGTTCATGCCCGCCTGGCGGGCGGTCTCCACGGCCGCGCGCAGCTCGGCCTCCGACGGCGCCAAGCCGAGCCAGTCGACCGGCGTCCACACGGCGCCGCGGGCGAAGACCGCGACGCCGTTCACGTGCAGGCTCGAGCCCGTCGGCCTCGAGGTCGTGAGCGCCGTCCGGGCCCGGCGCCACCGTGCGGAAGCCGACGCTGCCCGCCGTCGACGGAGCGCGTGCCGGCGGCTGTGCTGATCGACCAGCCGGACCTCGTGCAGGGCCGGGTCGCCGTGGGTGTGCGGCCACCAGCGCGCGACGCTCGGGCACCCGCAGCTCGCCCGTGGCGACGAGCGTCACCGTCCGCCGCGCTCAGCGCGAGCGTCGCGCGGTGGGTTCCGGATGGCCCGGTCAGCTCGGCCTCGATCGCGGTCGGGAGCTCCCCGCCCAGGGCCCGCACGCGCGCGCGGACATCGAGCGATGCCGTCGTCGCCATCGAGCCGCGGTGCGCAGCGCGAGGTCGTCCAGCGCCACGCCCTCGGCGGCGGTCGCAGGCGCACCGGCCGCCAGGGGCCGACGGCCGCCGGTCCCGGCGCGAAGCCCGGGGCGCGGCCGAGCAGCATCGTGCGGAAGAAGCGCAGGTTCCCCTCGCGGACGACCCGCGTGCGCCAGCGCGCGCGCGGCTTGCGCCGCTCGCGCGAGCAGCGGGGCCAGCGCGCGGCAGCGGATCGCCAGCTCGTTCGCGCCCCGCAGGCAGCGCGCCGACGTCGATCGCGTGCTCGGCGAACATCGACTCGCTCTCGAGGACCAGCTCGCCGTTCAGGAAGACCTCGGCGACGGTCGCGATGCCCGTCGAGCTCGCAGCACCACCTCCTCGCCGGCTTCCGCGGGGTCCGCCTCGAAGCTGGTCCGGAACCACCAGTCCTCGGCGTCGAGGTCGCGGTCGCCGGGCCCGGCCGATCCTCCGCGTCCGCGATCACGGCCGCCGCGGTGCCCGGCACGCGCGCCGGCGCGCATCGAGACCTCCTCGAGCGCACCGGCGTCCGTGACGGCGCCGGGCGCCGTCGCCGTCGCCTCCCAGCCCGTCCAGGAGCTGCGACGTCCTCGCCCTGGACGCGGGCGCCACGGTGAGCGGCACGGCTCAGTCGACGGCGGCGTCGAGCGAGGTCATCGCCTCGTCCCACGCCTCGGCCAGGTCCGTCGATCAGCGGGCTCGCGGGTCGAACGGGCTTGCGCCGCGCGAGCTTGAAGCGAGAGCACCTTGGAGCCCTCGACGATCCGCGTCAGCGCCGCGCTCGCCGTCGGCCGCCTCGGTCGCCGAGCAGCCAGTCGACGTGCGAGGCGGTGATCTCGAACGCGGAGCCGAACATCCGCACCGTGGCGAACGCGTAGTCGTGGTAGTCGGCGGCATCGCCCTCGAGCAGGACCGGGCAGGTCGCTCGGCCAGCCTGGCTGCCGAAGCGCTCGAACGGATTCGTCTGCGGGCGCGGCGCGAGGTGGTCGCGCAGCAGCGCGACGCGCGGCGGTCGCGCAGCTCCTCGCCCTGCAGCCGCGGGCCGGCGTCGAAGCGGACGAGCTCGGTGTACGGCGGCAGCACGTCGTCGGAGAACTCGCGGCCGAGGCGGAAGACGCCGCGGTAGTCCTCGCCCTCGAGCTCGTGCAGGCTCGTGTTGTGGAAGTAGCGCAGCCGCTCGCCGGCCGGGTCGATCGCCTCGGCCACGACCGAGGTCTTCACGTGCTCGCGTCCGGTAGCTCGTCGGCCGCCGTGTCCGGCAGGTACCAGGAGTCGAGCTCGACGATCATCGTCCGGCCGGCTGCGATCTGCTCCGCGATCTGCCGCGGCAGCGGCCGGTAGGGCTGCATCTCGTGGATGTCGACGCCGAACAGGCGCCTCGAGGTCCTCGGGCGGCGGCTTGAAGAAGGTCCACTGGTCGCCCTCGAAGTCCATGCGGACGGTGAACCCCATCGCCGGCGAGCGGCTCGTCGCCGCGGGCGTGGAGCAGCTCGATCAGGATGTCGCTGTAGCAGTTGGTCTCGACGTAGTTGCGCCCGCTCGGTCGCGTGGAGCGCGTGCGGCCGGTAGCGTGGCCGGGTCGAGGCCGAAGAGGCTGACCATGCCATTCCGTGGCCGTCGCTCATGACGGCCCCAGCCCCGTCGCGGACCTCCGCGGGCCACGCGCCGGCGTCGAGGCCGTGCGTCGCGGAACAGCGCGAGCGCGATCCGCTCGAGGCCGAAGCCGAGGCAGGCGGTGTGCGCGACATCGCCGTTCGTCAGCTCGATCCCGAACGTCTCGCCGAAGTGGTCCTGGTGGTAGTTGAAGGACGCGACCGCGGTCGGCTCCGGGCCCGGCGATCTGGCCGACGATCTCGAACTTCAGCTCCTGCTGGCGCTGGCTCGCCGCCATCATCCGCCCGCTGCGCCCGAAGAACGGGTCGGCGGCGACGTCGCAGCTCGACCTCGAGCCCGATCCGCGCGAGCAGCTCGAGCGCGCGGTCGCGCCACAGGTCGCGCCACTCGGCCACCTGCGTCGGGGTCGCCGATCCGGACGATCTCGCGCTGGTGGAACATCTGCAGCCGCGCCGGGTCGCCCGACGGCTCGTTGCGGAACACGTAGGCACCGCCGGCGTCGATCAGTGAGCGCCGTCCGGCGGGACGCGGCCCGCGCGCGGCGATCGCGGGGTAGACCGGATAGCAGGCGGCAGGCGTCAGGACCAGCTCGCTCATCGTCTGGTACTCGCTCCAGTCCTCGTGCCTGCTCGCGCGCTCCTGCTGCTCGAGCGCCTCGCCTTCGTCGCCGTCGAACCCGAAGACCGTGCCCGGCGAGGTGCGGGAACGACTTCAGGTACCCGGTCGTCCTCGAGCGTGCGTCGCGGCAGCAGCGGCGGGAAGCGCAGCGGCTCGGCTCCGTCGGCCGCGGCGGCCTCGGTGATGACCCGGTCGAACCGCGTGCAGACCGCCTCGAACGTGCCGCTCGCGCCCGTAGACCCCGGGCACGCCGCTCGAGATCAGCAGCCCGGCGTCGACGAGCTCGGTGCGGAACGCCTCCTGCTCGGGAGTCGCGGCACGGAAGTCGGCCATCGTAGACCTCCTTGGCGATCAGCAGCAGGCTGGCGTTGGTCTGGTGGATGCGCTCGTTGGCGACCATCAGGCACGCCGACATCGTGTCGCGCAGATGCCGGCCCACGCTGAACGGCGTGTCGTTCTTGAAGCCCATGATCCCGCAGACCCCGAGCGCCCCCTGGCAGACGCGCGGCGCCTGCTCGGAGGCGGCGATCTTGAGGTTGTTGAAGCGCAGCGACGTCCGCCATCGTCGAGAGTCGCTCGCGGTCGGCTCTCGGAGGCCTCGCAGAACTCGCGCAGCGCGAGTCCGACCTCGGCGCGCAGCAGCGCGAGCTCGCTCATCAGGTGCGACAGCGCGCGTGGCGATCGGCAGCGGCTCGCCGGGCTTGCGCTTGGCGGACGCGCGCACGAACGCGCGCGAGCGGTCGAAGGCGTCGGTCGCGATTCCCAGCCAGAGGTGCGACCAGAGGATGTGCGAGACGGGCACCATCGACTCCGGCGGCGACCTTGGAGAACGGGGTCGGGAGGACCTGCTCGGGCGGCGAACTTCGGCCCGGACGACGTAGCCGGGCGAGCAGGTCCCGCGCATGCCGAGCGGATCCCAGGTGCCCGTCTGCTCGAGCTCGATCTGGTCCTTCCGTGTGAGCGCGAGCACCTGGTCGCCGGGCTCGGCCTCGGGCGAGCGCCGCAGAGTGGTCAGCAGGTCGTCGGCGTGGGCGCCGTAGCTGACCGTCGGCGCCTGCTTCTCGAAGCTGCACGGTCCCGTCGTCGGCCGGCTCGACCGCGGCGACCGACCGGCCCATGTCGCCGCCCGTGCCGACCTCCGACGTCACCGACGCGATCAGGCGCTGCTCCGCGACCACCTCGCGCAGGTAGGCCTCGAACCAGTCCGCGTCGCCGTCGAGGTGGCGAGCGATCGTGACCACCTGGATCTGGTGCATCGCGAAGACCATCGCGCTCGCGCCGCAGCGCCGCCCGAGCTCGAAGCAGGCCGCGGCGAGCGCCTCGAACGAAACGCCGCCGCCGCCCAGCTCCTCGGGGACGAACGCCGAGAGCGCCTGCTCGGCGCGCAAGGCGTCGACCGTCTCCTGCGGGAAGCGCGCCTCGCGATCGACGTCGTCGGCGTTCGGGGCCGCGACCTCGTCCGCGATCCGGCGTGATCCGCGGCGAGGAACGCGGTGTCGCGGTCCACGGTGACGCTCATACCGTTGCCTCCTGCTCGAGTTCGGACAATGCCGCCTCGATCGAGGCGATGCTCTCGAAGACGTCGCGGCGGAGCATCCGGTCGGGGAACTCGACGTCGAACGCGTCCTCCAGGCCGAGCATCACGTTGACGCTCGCGTGCGAGGTCATGCCGGCCTCGTACAGGCTCGGCGTCGTCGGCGAGCGTCGTCAACGTCGGTCGCGAGCCGTGCCTGAGACGCGAGGACGGCCCGGATCTCGCTCAACCATCCCGCTCATCGATGGTTGCGGGCGCCTCGGCGACGACGATCGCCGCGGCGAACTCGGCTTCATGGGTGAGGCTGACCGACAGCTCTGCCGACCCCCGCCGTGCGCAGCGAGCTCGGCGGCCTCGTCCGCGGAGCTCGATCCCCGACCGCCCCGCGCGGGGCGCGGCGGACCTCGATCGAGCTCCAGGGAACCACCGTCGTCCTCTCCGGGCAGCAGGACCTTCATCGCGGCCTCCTTGGCCGCGAACCGGGCCGCGAGCCGCTCGGCGTCGAGCCCGGACGGGGAATTGCAGTCCGCGAGCTCGTCCGTCGTATACACACGGTCGAGATAGCGTTGACCGTGTTCCTCGATGGAGTCCCGCACCGCGCTGACCGCGGTCAGGTCGAGGCCGACTCTGAGTGCCACACCCCCTGCTTGCATGCCAGTCAATTTAGTACAAGTGGCTTGGCTTGATCTCAGGCGTGGGCTGCTCGCAGCAAACCTGCCATGCGTGCGCCCGAATCCCTGACGTCGAACGCGGACTCCACCAGCTCACGCCCCGAGGCGGTGTCGAGCGGCTCGCCGTCGAGCGCGCGCCGGAGGGCGATGGCGAGCGATGCCGCATCCCCGGGCTCGGCGAGGAGGCCGGTGCGCCCATCCTCGATCAGCTCGGGAATCCCGGACATCCGCGTGGCCACGGTCGGGACCCCGGACGCCAGCGCCTCGATCAGCGCCACCGGGAGCCCCTCCATCTGACCGTCGGAGGCGACGATGCTGGGCAGGACGAAGACGTCGGCTCGCGCGAGCATCTCGCGGACCTCGTGCTCGGTGCGCGCCCCGTGGAACCGCACGCGGCCCGCGAGCCCGAACCGCTCGACGTCGCGCTCGAGCGGTTCTCGCAACGGTCCGCCGCCGACGAGGTCGAGGCTCAGCCGGGCCAGGCCGGGGCCATCCGCGGCCAGCGCCTCCAGCAGGACGCGGTGCCCCTTCTTCTCCTGCAGGCTCGCGACGCAGAGGGCGCGGACCTCGCCCTCCGGCGGTACCTGCCGCGGGCGAAACGGGTAGGCGTCCGGGTCGACACCGCAGTGGACGATCTCGACGGGGGACGCATCGTCGCCGCCGTAGTCGCGCAGGAAGCGCTTGTTGTAGGCCGAGACCGTGGCGACGAACTCGGCCTCGGCCACCTTCGTGGCCAGCATGCGCTGGTCGACGAAGATGTCGTAGGCGTGCGCGGTGAAGCTGTACGGCACCCCGCACAGGCGCCCGCAGAACCAGGCCGCGAGCGCCGGGTACGCCGCGAAGTGCGCGTGGAGGTGATCGATGCCATCGCGCTCCACGCGACGCGCGTGAGCGGCTGCGACAGCGAGCGTCACCAACGATTCCAGGAGCAGCCGAGGTTGTCGCCACGTTGACGCGACGACGTGGCGGACGGCGCCCGCGGTGCGGGCCGGGCGGCGGAGGAGCCAGCCCGCGAGCGACACGAGGCCAGTCAGCACCGACGGCCTCGACAGGCGCTCGAGCCAGGGCTCGGCGATCTGGTGCAGGAAGCGGTCGCGCGCCGGGAACAGAGCCAGCAGCGCGATGTCGATGTCGGCAGCCGCAATCACCGCGTCCATCTCCCGCACGACGAACGTCTCCGAGGCCGTTGGGAAGCGTGAGATCAGGTAGCCGACCTTGAGCGGCTTGGCGGTACCGATCATCTACTCTCCCCGGGCCTTGGCCCCCGAGCGGCGACAGCCTCGAAGCTCGACGCGGGTCCTCATGGCATCACGCCAGGTCCTCTCCGATCCAGCCGGGTCGCCGACCCGCAACTCCGGGCTCGTGGTCGAACTCGGGCGTCGCGTCGATCTCGTCGGCAGCATCTTGCCCGAGCTCACTCCGGCCCAACGGTACCTGGCGCTCCTGCGCTACGTCTATCCGGACCGGGTGGGCTGGCGCCAGCGGGCCGGCCTCGCCGCGCCAACGTTCCGACGGCTCACCCGGGCGATCGAGCGCGAGCTCGAGCGGTGGCCGCCCTCGAGCTACGACGTCTTCCTGATGTTCCAGACCGTGTTCGGTCCGGGGCGCGACCATCCCTACGCGGTGTACACGGACAACATCCACACGCTCACCTGGCGCTTCCTGCCCAACTGGGCGCCGCTGAGCGACAGGCAGAGGCGCGCCCGCATCGCCCTGGAGCGCGAGGTGTGTCTGGGCGCGAGCCGGATCTTTGCGATGAGCGAGATGCTGCGAAGCGCGCTGATCGACGACTACGGCTGCGACCCCGAGCGCGTGATCTGGGTCGGCGCCGGAAGCAACAGCATCGCCGGGACCCTGGACGGCAAGCGGTACGACTCTCAGATCGCGCTGTTCGTGGGGATCAACTTCAAGCTCAAGGGTGGCGAGGTGCTCTTGCGCGCCTGGCAATCCGTGCGGGAGGCGCTCCCGGACGCGGAGCTCTGGATGCTGGGGCCGCCGGCGCCGCGGGGCTCCCGGGCAGAGGGGGTCAGGTGGCTCGGATTCATCAGGGATCGCGCCGAGCTCGCGGAGATCTACCGGCGCGCGTCGCTGTTCGTGCTGCCCTCGTTCTACGACGCGTATCCGCACGCGCTCCGCGAGGCGATGGGACAGGGGCTTCCCTGCGTGGGCACGGCCCGCGGCGGCGTCCCAGAGAACATCGCCGACGGCGAGACCGGCGTGCTCGTCGAGCCCGGCGAGGCCGATGAGCTCGCGGCGGCGATCCTGGCGGTCCTGAGGGATCCCGAGCGCGCCGGCGCGATGGGGCACGCCGGCCACCGGGAGATCGTCGACAACCACACCTGGGCGCACGTCGCCGATCGGATGGCCCCGCACCTCACGGCGGCCGCCGCGGAGGGCACCGCGGGCTGAGCGAGCCGCCGACGACACCCGAGGATTCGCCGCGTGCCGAGACGATCGGCCGCAACGCCTGGTACGCGCTGCTGACGACGGTCGCGACCGGCGCGTTCACGGCCGTTCTGACCATCGTCCTGGTTCGTTCGCTGGGGGCGGCCGACTACGGCACGTTCGCGCTCGGGCTGAGCATCACCGGCCTCGTGATCCTGATCACCGACGCCGGGACCTCGGGCGCGGGCGGCCGGTTCGTCGCCGAGCACCACGGCGACCGCGGAGCGATCGCGGGCATCCTCGGGATGGCGTTACCGGTCCGGATCGCGAGCGGGGCCGCGGGCGCGATCGCGCTGATCGTGCTCGCCGGCCCGATCGCGGATGCATACGACGCGCCCGAGCTCGCGGGGCCGCTGCGGCTGCTGTCCGTGGCGCTCTTCGGCCAGACGGCGTTTCTCTTCATGCGCGCGACGTTCGGTGCGCTCCGGCGAACGTCGAGCTCGTTCGTCCTGGTTCTCGCCGAGTCCGCGGTCGAGTTCACGGCCACCGTCTCGCTGATCGCGGCCGGCGCCGGCGTGATGGGTGCGGCCGGAGGCCGCGCGATCGGCTACCTGTTCGGCGCGGTCCTGGGCGTCGTCATGATCAGCCGGTTCCTGGGTCGCTCGCCGCTTTACCGGACCGGCCCGAGCCCGGTCGCTCGCCGGAAGTTCGTCGGCTACGCAAGCGCCCTGATGGTCGTCGCGGTCGCCGACACGCTCGCGCGGCGCCTCGACCCGTTGCTGATCGGCGCGTTCCTGGGGACTACTGCGGTCGGGATCTTCACCGCGCCGCTCACCCTCCTGATGGTGCTGGGGATCGCGGGTCCGGCCGCGGCGCAGGCGATCGGCCCCAGGATGGCCCGGCACGCTCGCGGCGGCCGGCAGCCGACCGCCGCCCACCACCTGGCCCTCAAGTACATCCTCATCCTCCAGATGCTCGGCAGCGTGTTCCTGCTGGTCTGGGCGGACCCGCTCACCGACCTGGTTCTGGGCCCTGAGTTCGCGGAATCGGCCGAGGTCCTCAGGGCCCTCACCCCGTTCGCGTTCCTGCTCGGCCTCAGCGCGTTGCTCCGGGTGCCGATCACGTACGCCGGCGAGGGGAGGCGGCGGGTTCCGATCTCGCTCGCAGCGCTGGTCGTCGGGGTCGTCCTGGACCTGATTCTCATCCCGAGCGTGGGGGTGGTCGGCGCTGCGATCGCCTGCGACGTCTCGTATGCGCTGTACGTGGGCGGCCACCTGGTCCTGGCGCGCCGGTTCTTCGAGATCCCGCTGAGGCCGCTGGGGTTGACGCTGGTCAGGTCGGCGGCCGCGGGCGCGGTCGCGGCCGCGATCCTCGCCATCGCGGGGACCGAGTCGCTGACGCTCGCGGGGTGGATGCTGGGCGCGATCGGCGCGGTCGCCGCGTTCCTGGCCGTGCTGATCGGCAGCCGTGAGGTCACGGTCGCCGAGATCCGGGGCCTCGGGTCCCGTATCACCAGGTTCCTGCGTCCGGGCCAGGCGTGATCCGCGCCTGGACGGCCCAGCCGCTCGGTCAACCGTCCAGAGCGCCGCCTGCCTGACCGTCCAGGCAGGGGCTCGTCTAACCGTCCAGACCTGGGGTCTGATCTGACCGCAACGCCGGGATCCGCCGACACGGGCCGTGATGCGGATTCCACGGTTGCCCCATTGCCTGATCCCCGCCGCGGCCCTCGCCGCGCTTGCGATCGTCACCGGCGCCTCGCCTGCCCAGGCAGCGACGGCGTGCGATCGGGTCGCGGCGCCCTCCGGGTCGGACGCGGGCGCCGGCTCGCTGGCGAGCCCGTTCGCGACCGCGCAGAAGCTCGTCAGCTCCCTCGCCCCGGGCCAGGTGGGCTGTTTCCGCGCCGGCACCTACACGTTTTCCGAGGTCCGCATCAGCACCGCCGGCATCACGCTGACGAACTACGGGGCCGAGGCGGCGTTGCTCAAGGGGTCGATCAAGGTCGTGCCGGCGGGAGCGGGCACGACGATCGAGGGGCTCAGCCTGAACGGCGGCAGCGGCGCCACCACCATCGGCCCCCGGATCTACGCCAACGACGTCGCCCTGCGCGGCAACGACATCACGAACTCGCACAAGGGGATCTGCGTCTTCATCGCCTCGTTCTACGACGGGCCGGCCCCGCAGCGGGTCCTCGTTGAGCGGAACCGCATCCACAACTGCGGCAAGCTGCCTTCGACCAACTACCACCACGGGATCTACCTCAGCGAGGCGCACGACACCGTCATCCGCGACAACTGGATCTACGACAACGCCGATCGCGGGATCCAGCAGTACCGCGACGTCCGGGGCTCCGTGATCACCGGAAACGTGATCGCCGGTAATGGCGACGGCATCAACTTCTCCGGGACGGGCGGTCTGGTGACGAGGAACTCGACGGTCACCGGCAACATCGTCGTCGACTCGAAGATTGGCTACAACGCGTACTCGGGCGGCGACGGCCCCAACGGCACCGGCAACATCTTCAGCAACAACTGCGTCCACGCGATCGGCGGCGGCACCGGGATCGAGCCGCACGCTCGCAGCTTCACGGCGCAGAACAACCTGACCGCCGCGCCCCGGTTCGTCAATGCCGCGGCCAAGAACTTCCAGCTCCGAGGCGACAGCACGTGCCTCGGCAAGTACGCCGGGACGATGTCGCAGCCGACTGCGCCCGGCCCCGGCACTCCGCCGCCGCCGCAGCCCGGCACGACGCCGGGCCGGGTCGGGCTCGATACCGGACAGAACCGCGTCCACCGGGGCGATCGGGTCAGGGTCGCTGGCGACGTCGAGGTCGTCGAGGGCGCGAGCGCCGCGCAGGCCGTCATCCAGCGCCGCGCCCGCGGTGGCTGGCGCTCGGTCCGCCGGGCCGCGATTCGGCCGAACGGCGACTTCGGGGCCCGCGTCCGCGCGTCCCGGAAGGGCGTGCTCAAGATGCGCGCACTGGTCCAGGGGACCGGCCGGTCGCGCGTCGTCCGGGTCAAGGTCCGCGGCTAACCGGGCCCCTCGCGGACGCACTAGCATTGCCGCCTGATGTCGGCGGCACGGCGACACGACGTCGCCATCTACGCCCCGCACGCCTTCGTGTACTACCGGGACGAGCGGGCGGGCGGGGGCAACAGGCGGTCGGGAGGGGGCGGCGCCGAGCTCCAAACCTTCCTCATCGCGAGCTCCCTCGCGCGGGCGGGGCTGCGGGTGGCGCACATCGTCTTCCCGGTTGATGATCCGGCGCCGGGCGGCGCCGGGCGGCCCGCGATCGTCGAGCGGCCCGCGCAGCCCGCCCGCCGGCCCTGGTTCGCGCTGGTCGAGGCGCGGCATGTCTGGCGGGCGATGGCCCGCGCGGACGCCAGGGTCTACGTGTTCCGGGGCGGCGGCAAGCATCTCGGCGTCGGGGCGGCGTTCTGCCTCCTGCACCGGCGCGAGCTCGTGCTCTCGGGGTCCAGCGACCTCGACTTCGATGTCCCGCGCCGGATCCACACGCGGATCGGCCGCGTGATCTACCGGATCGGCCTCCGGCGGTGCGCTCGGGTCGTCGTACAGACGCGGCAGCAGGAGGCCATCGCGCGCGGCGTGCTCGGCGACGATGCGCCGATCTCGCGGATTCCGAACCTCGCCGAGCCCGTCGTGCCGGTGAGCCGCACCGGCGAACCCGCGGGGTTCCTGTGGGCCGGCCGGATCGCGGACTACAAGCTGCCGATGCGCTACCTGGAGCTGGCGGGCGCCCTGCCCGACGTCCCGTTTCGGATGGTGGCCGCGCGTTCCGCGGACACCACGGACGAGCTCGAGGCGCGGATCACGCGGGCTGCGGCCGGGCTCGGCAACCTGGAGCTGCTTTCCAGCCAGCCGCGCGACGATCTGCTCGACCTGATCTCGGAATCATCCGCGGTCGTCAACACCTCGAGCGTGGAGGGGATGCCCAACGTCTTCCTGGAGGCATGGGCGCGTGGAGTCCCGGCGCTCTCGCTTCACGTCGATCCGGACGCGATCATCGCCGACCGCGGATTGGGGTTTGCGGCGGGAGGTTCGTGGGAGGCCTTTGTCGCGGGGGCTCGCCGGCTATCGGGCGATCCCGATCTGCGCGAGGAGATCGGCGAAGCCGCGCGACGCTACGTGGCAGAGACGCACTCGCCCGAGATCGTGGAGGCCCGCTGGACGTCCGTGTTGCGGGAGATCCTCGCTCAGGCGGACTCTTCCTGAGCGCGCGCGATCGCCCAGAGCGCGGGCGCGAGGCCGAGCAGGAGCCAGAGCTCCTTCTGATACTGCCTCGACCCGAAGAAGTCGGCGGCCAGGATCGCGGCGAGCGCGACGAACACCGCGCGCGCGATCATCTCCATCCGCGGATCGCCCAGCCGGGCGAACGCGTGCGTGGCCTTGGCCGCGGCGAGCAGGCCGAACCCCAATACGAACAGCAGGAGCAACAGCCCGATCGTCCCCAGCTCGGCCCAGATGTGGAGGTACGTGTTGTGGGCGACCTTGGGCGCGGACCCGATCACGAAGTCGCTCCGCTCGATCAACCCCGGCTCGGTGAGCAGGAAGCCTGCCGACGAGGTCGAGAAGTTGCCCGCGCCGACGCCGTGCACGGGCTCCCCCTCGACCATTCGCCAGCCGATCACCCAGAGATCGGTCCGGCCGGTGCCGGACTCCAGCTCGGTGACACGCTCGCGCGCCTCCGGCGAGGCGATGTACGTGTAGTAGCTGACACCAGCCACGGCGACGACGACCGCGAGCACGAGGAGGCGGCCCCGAAACTGCCTTCCGACCACCAGGAACGCTCCGAGCGCCACCGCCAGGGCGACGAGTCCCCCGCGGGAACCGGTGAGGAAGACGCCCAGGAGGCAGATTCCCCCGGCGACGAGAGCCGCCACCCGGCCGAGCGGATACCTCTCTCGGAGCGCGGAACTGAGCCCCAGGCTCAGTGCGACGGCGGCGACGAGGACGGTGGCCAACTCGTTCGGGTTGTCCAGCCCGCTCGCGAGCCTGGCGTCCTCCGTGCCCGCCTCCGGGGTGACGAAGACGATGCCGTAGAGGGCGACGAAGGTGGCCCCCGCAACGAACGCGGCGACCAGGCCGATCGCCTGCTTCGGCGTGCGCACCGCGCTGAAGACGATGAAGATCAGGAGCGCGTTGAGGAACAGGCGGAAGGCGGCGTCGATGGCCAGGCCCGAATCGTCGGCCCAGAGCTGGCTGCACAGCATCCAGCCCAGGAAGAGGACGATCGCGAAGGTGACCATCGGGTGCACGCCGGCAAACTCCGCGCGCAGGTCGTTCCGCACCAGGACGACGGCGAGCCAGGACACCGCGAGGAGGAGGCCCGCGACCTTCGCGAACGTTACGCCCGAGCCGAAGAACTCCGGCACCTGCGCGACGAACGTGACGAGCGTGAAGAGGAGCAGGCCGGTGAACAGGTCGGAGAGCACGAGCAACGCGAACGCGACCCCGATGCCGGCGGCGATTGCGAGAGCGGGATCGAGGCCCGCGAGCACTCCGGCACACGCCCCGATCAGTGCGAAGACGGCGGGGACGACCCAACGTTGAGCGTTGAGCGTGACCGTCACGGCGGAGATCTTGTCACCGGTCGGTGCGTCGACCCAAACGGCTACTCGCCTGCGCCCGGACCGGACCGGCCCCAGCTCCAGCGCGTGGATCGGGCTGACGACTCGGACTCGGGTTCGCTGGACCGCTCGGCGTTCTGATCGGGCTCGGGGCCGTTATTGGCGATCGTGGGGCCGGCCGCCTGCTCGAGCTCGGGCTCCTCAGCCGTGGACTCGGCGGTCTGGTGCTCGGGGCGCGTGGTCTCGTCGTCTTCCTGGTGGTAGTAGTCGCTCTCCGTGCGGTCGGTCCCGATGAGCGCGAAGCCGAGCGGCTTGATGCCGTTGCTGGCCAGAAGCTCCGCCAGCTCGGGGAGCTTGTCGATGCGGGTGTTGCCGAGGCGGGCGACGATCAGCACGTCGTCCACCTGTCGCGCCAGGGGCAGGGTGTCGACCACTGTCGTGAGCGGAGGCGAATCGACGATCACATAGTCGGCTCGGGCCTTGGCCGCCGCGAGCAGGCGCTGCGCGGCGTGCAGGGAGAACAGCTCGCTCATCCAGCCGCCCTTGTAGTCGGCCAGCAGGAGCTGCAGCGAGGGGCCGAACGCGGGCGTCGTGATCAGCGCGTCCTCGAGTTCGACGTTCTCCAGCATCACGCTGACCACGCCGGTCTCGACCGTCAGCCCCAGCGTCCCCGCGATGGCGGGCCGGCGCAGATCCGCCTCGATCAGGATCACGCGGTTGCCCGCCAGCGCCAACGACCCGGCGAGGTTGATCGCGGTCGTGGTCTTGCCCTCTGCCGGAGACGACCCGGTGACCAGAACCGAGTGCGGCGCGCGTGGATCGCGACGCCCGGCCGTGATGTTCGCGCGCAGGGTCCGGTACGCCTCCTTGGAGGGCAGTGAGATCTGGGCGGGACCGAGCGGACGGTGCTTGCCGCCCGGCTCGCGCGGAACCCGCGCGAGGATCGGAAGCTGATAGCGGCTACGGAGCTGCTGCTCGCGCCGCAGTCGCGGATCCAATGTCTGGGTCGCGAACGCGGCGGCGACCCCGAGGACGATCCCGGCGAGGAGCGCTCCGATCATCGTCAGCATGGGCCTGGGTGAAATGGGTGAGACCGGTGGAACGGCCCGCGTTTCGAGCCGGACCGTCGGATCGGCACCTGTCTGCAGAGCCTCGAGCCGGGCAACATCGGACTCGAGGCTGGGGCCGGTCGAAACCGCGCCGCCGGAGCTGGAGTCGAGCTGCTGCTGGTATTGCGGCAGGAGCTCGTCGACCTCTTCGTGCATCGCCTCCGTGCGGTCGTCGACGAGGCCGGCAGCAAACGCATTCGCCAGATCCGCGGCTGCCTCCGGGGTCGGGCCCTCGGCCGTGACCGAGATCAGGTTGCTCGAGGCCACCGGCTCGGCGCTGACGCCGCTCCGCAGCGAGCGGGCTGATTCATCGACGCCCAGCTCCTCCTTCGCTCGCTCCGCGACCTCGAGGCTCGTGGCCAGCGTGGCGAGGGTTTCCACGTCACGGGTGGGATCGCTCGAATCGCGCGGAAGTCCGAGGCTGGCCGCGATCGAGTCGTCGGCCGGCGCCGGCGTGATCAGCAGGCGCGCCTCCCCTTCGTAGACGTCCTCGGCGGTGAACAGATACGCGCCCGCCGCCCCCACGGTGACCACGACGACCGCGATGACGATCCAGATCCGCTCGCGCAGGACGTCGACGTAGTAGCTGAGCCCGCCCTGGTCGCTGGCGGGGCGCAGCCAGTCGGGCGACGCGCGATTGTCCGAATCCTTGGTCATGGGGACGGGATTTGCGATTGTCGCAGGTGAGCCGGAGTCTCGGGGCAGGACGGGCGCGATTTGCAGGCGTCATGCCGCGCGCGGGACGGGGGCGGCTCACGGTCCGGGCGCGCGCGGGTCCTTCGTGAGCCTCTCCTCGAGAGCTTCGAGGTCGGTGCTGAGCGGGTTCAACGCCAGCGCGAGGTCGAGCTCGGCACGGGCGCGGGCCGGGTCGGTCCTTCGATGGAGCGCCGAGAGGAAGTAATGCGTAGCCCACTCCTCAGGGCGCTTCTCCTCCGCCTCCTCGAAGGCGGCGACCGCGCGGTCGGGGTCGCCCGCGGCCCGAGCGATCCCGCCCTCCGCCAGCAGCGGGTCGATCGACAGCGGGTTCAGGCTGCGGGCGCGGTCGAGATCCGCCTCGGCGCGCTCCGGATCGGTACGCCAGCCGTCGTATGCGGCCGAGACGTAGCGCTCGGAGAGGTAGGGGGGCACGACGCTCACGGCAAGCACCGCGGCGCCCACCGCGACGAGGGGGCGCCACCTGGTCGGGCCGGCCTCGTCGACGGCGACGCTCGCCGGGGCGCAGGCCGAGCCGAGCAGCGCGAAGACCGGAGCGGTCACGCCGGTGTAGGTCCAGAACCAGTCGAGCGACGAGTGGGCGAGCCAGTAGGCCGCGACGGTCAGGGCGCACGCGGACAGCGCCGCGGCGGGTTGCCCCAGGCCCCGCGCGCGCCAGGCGCCGGCGGCGGCGCCGATGATCGCCAGGCCGAACAGGGCAAGACCCGTGAAGCCGAGCTCGGAGGCGATCTCGAGCTCGACGCTGTGCGCGTCGCGCGCGCTCTGGATGCCCTCCCTGCTGCGGCCGAGCAGATAGCTGTACTGGAAGCCGCCGCCGCCGAGGCCGAGCAGCGGGTCGTCACGCGCGTCATCCACCGCCACCCGCCACAGGTCGTCGCGCTCGCTGCCGGCGTTCACGCCGAATCGGGTCGCGGACCCGTCGGTTTGGGGCGAGCCCTGGGTCAGGAACTCGTCCACACGGTCGCCGACCCAGCCCACCGGATCGCCCGTGGCGATCGTGAAGCTCAGCAGGCCCGCGACCGCCAGCACCGCCGCCCCGACCGCGACCACGCGGTTCGCTCGCGCCAGGGTCGCATCGGACGCCGGGCGCCGTCGCTCCAGCAGCGCGACCAGCGCGCCGACCACCGCCGCGACCAGCATCCCGCCGAGCGCCGCGCGCCCGGCGTCCCGGATCTCCGCGGTGCCCTCGTACCCGACCGTCCCGGCGGTCTGGTAGAGATCGCTCAGGGCGGGGATCACCACCAGGGCGGGGATCACCGCCAGCACGAGCCAGAGCACACCCCTGGCGCGGTCGCGAGACGCGACGAGGAACACAACGATCGCCGCGGCTGCCCCGATCAACGACCCGCGGCTCTGGCTGAGCATCGCCAGCTCCAGGCAGAGCGTGGCGGCCCCCAGCGCAAGCGCCCGCAGGCGCCAGTCGAGCTCGCGGCTCGCGGCGAGGGTGGCGGCCGGCCAGAGCGCGATCAGGAAGAAGGCGGCGTTCGCGTTGCGGTAACCGATCGGGAACTGGAGCGTGCCGCGGTCCACGTAGCGGACGAAGTCGTCGCCGGTCAGCAGCGTGGCGACCGTGAAGATCCCGGCCAGGAGCCCGGCCAGCGCGAGCGGGGCCATTGCCAGGTGGATGCGCTTGCCGAGCAGGATGCACAGCCAGAGCCCGACGCCGAAGGCAACCGCATAGCCGAAGATGCGCTGGGCGTCCGCGACGGCGATGTCGGGGGTGGGGCTCCAGAACGCGGACAGGGCTGACCATGCGGCGAGGCCCAGCATGCCGCCGAGGGCGGCCTTGGCCGGGCGCGACAGCGCCAGCCTGGTGCCCCACGCCGCGCGTGACCCGATCAGCATGAGGCCCGCACACAGCAAGGCGATGCCCGGATACGCCACCGCGCCGAAGTAGGCGCCCTCCTTGCACGCCCACCAGGTCCAGACGGCGGTGAGCAGCACCAGCGCGATCAACGCGGCGAGATTGGTCCCCCTGCCTGCCATCGGCGGCGAGGCTAAAGCATTGCCAAACCGGCTCAAAGTTGCGATCTCGGCAGTATGCTGGCGGCGAGTTGGGCGCGTACTCAAGACTCCTGGGCTCCACGTCCGTGCAACCGCCGCCTGCTGACACCAGCGAGGGCTCGGCCCCCGGGCCGGGCGCCAACGGGCCCAGCCTCGGTCGGGCCGTGTCGAACGTCGGCAACCGGATCCAGGAGATGCTGGACACGGCCGAGCGCGTCGCGGACGAGATCCGCGCCGATGCCGAGGCCGCCGCGGCGAACTACGTCCACGAACAGCGCCGCGAGGCCGACCGCGTCGTCTCGGACCGCGCTCGCGAGCTGATCGAGCTCACCGAGTCGCTCTCGATGCGCGCGAAGCAGATGGAGGAGGAGGCGGGCGCGCTGGTCGCGGCGCTCGAGGACGCGATGCAGCGGATGGCGCGGCTCGCCGGCGGCGCCGAAGCACCGGCGGCGGCACCCGGGCGCGAGCCGCTGTCCACGCCCGCGTCGCCTGTGCCTCCGGTCCCCGTGGCGGCCGCGCAGTCCAGCGCGGCGTCGGAGGAGCGGATCCCCGAGCAGGCGGTGCTGCGGGCGACCCAGATGGCCGTCGCCGGCACCGAGCGCACCGAGATCGAGCGGATGCTCCGGGTGGAGTTCAACATCGACGACCCGGCCGCGGTCGTCGACGAGATGCTGCGCTCCGAGCGCGCCTGAGCCGGCGCGCCTGGCTCACGGGTCCTGCCAGATTCGCTCGCCGGAGCCGAACAGGCTGATGTCCGTCAGCTCGGAGAAGGCGACGATCCGCTGGGCGGCGCTGTAGAGCGGGTGGCATGCGGTCAGGACGAGGCGCTCGTAGTTGACGTCGCGGACCACCTCGAACTCGGACGGCTCGACGATCTCGGTCTTCTCGACCTCATACGTGAACGTCGCGTAGGGCATCTCGAGGACCACCTCGTCGCCCGGTTCCAGCTCGTCGAGGCGCCGGAAGGGCGCCAGGTAGGTGGTGCGGTGCCCGGCGATCCCGATCGTCTCGTCCTGCCCCGGGAACGCCGAGCCGTCGCCGACCTCGCGGGTCCCCGCGTCGTCCGATGCCGTGTAGTGGCCGGGCCCCTTCTGCAGCGAGGCCGTGTCGGTGCCCTCGACGACGACGATGTCCAGATCGATCGCGTCGATCTGGATGCGCCCGATGGCGGTTCCGACCTCGACCTCGTCCTCGAAACGGTCGGCGAGGATCCGCACCCGCTCCTCGATCGAGTCGGCGGTTGCCGCGGCGCGCAGGTCGTCGGCGGCCGGGAAACGGCCCTGGAGCTCGTCGAGCTGGTCCTCCGCCTTCCCCTGCTGGATCGAGCCGTAGAGGGTGGACAGCGGCTCCTTCCACGCGAGCGTCAGGCCGACGTCGGCCAGGATGACGAGGCCCGCCGTGATCAGCGCGGTCGAAACGATCCGAAGGAAGCGGTGCACCGGCGCCATCATGGCGAAGCGGCAGGCGGTCGGCGCCGTCCGCCGAGCGCAAATCTGGCCCGTGGCTGCGACACTTCCGCGTCCCGATGAGCGCCGAAGCACCCTCGAATCCCCGCATCGCCTCATACCTCGCCGAGCCCGACGAGGTCGCGCGGGTCCTGCTGCTCTACTCGGGCGGCCTCGACACGTCGGTGATGCTGCACTGGATCCAGGAGCGCTACGGCGCCGACGTCGTGACCCTCACCGTCAACCTCGGGCAGCCGGGCGAGGACTGGGAGGTCGTCGTGGGGAAGGCTCGCGACCTCGGCGCGACCGACGCGATCGTCGTCGACGCGCGCGAGGAATTCGCCGAGGAGTTCGTGCTGCCGGCCCTGAAGGCGAACGGGCTCTACGGCGGCGGCTATCCGCTCTTCACCGCGCTCGGCCGGCCACTGATCGCCAAGCTCGCGGTCGAGCACGCCCGGGCGAGCGGCTGCGACACGATCGCGCACGGGTGCACCGGCAAGGGCAACGACCAGGTGCGGATCGAGGCCACGATCGCGACCCTGGCCCCGGAGCTCCGGGTGATCGCCCCGGTCCGCGAGTGGCAGATGGGGCGCGAGGAGGAGATCGCCTATGCGCGTGAGCACGGGATCCCGGTCAAGGGGGGGACCGAAGCCCCCCCATATTCGATCGACGACAACCTCTGGGGCCGCTCGTCAGAGGGCCGGGAGATCGAGGACCTCGCGCAGGCGCCGGCCGACGACGTGTTCCAGCTCGTCACCCGTCCGCAGGATGCTCCGGACGAGCCGCAGCGCCTGACGATCGGATTCGAACGGGGCCGTCCGGTCGCTCTCGACGGCCAGCCGCTCGACCTCGTCGCGCTGATCGATCGCGCGGCCGCGGCCGGCTGTCGTCACGGCGTGGGCATCGTCGACCACATCGAGGACCGGATCGTGGGCCTCAAGGTGCGCGACCTCTACGAGGTGCCCGCCGCCGCGATCCTGCTCGAGGCGCACCGGGACCTGGAGAAGCTGGTCTCCACCATCCACCAGAACGAGCACAAGCACGCGCTCGACCGAAGGTGGGCATACCTGGTCTACGCGGGCCTGTGGCTCGACCCGCTGCGCCGCGACCTCGACGCCTACATGGATTCCGCGAACGAGCGCGTCACCGGCGAGATCACGGTCGAGCTGTTCAAGGGCTCGGTGCGAGTCGTCACCCGCAGCTCGCCGTATGCGCTCTACGACCAGTCGCTGGCGAGCTTCGGAGAGTCCGGTGGCGAGTTCTCGCAGGCCGCGAGCCCGGGCTTCATCGAGCTGTTCACCCTGCAGAGCCGGATGGCGTACCGGATTGGCGAACGCCAGGAAGGGAAGGAGGGGAAGGAATCCTCATGAGCGTGATCTATGAGCTGATCGGGCGTTTCATCGTCCGCACGGTGTGGTGGCGCTTCGGCCACCAGATCCAGATCGCCGGCGCGATCGCGCTGGCGGCCGCGGTCGCCGGCGGCTACCTGCTGAGCCGCCGCGAGCCGCCCGAGGGCTAACCGCTGCAAGTTCCCGCCCAGGTTATGTAGCTTCCTGAGCGATTCCTTAGCGATCGCTAACGATCCGCTAGCATCGCCCGCTCGCCGGTCGCGTCCGAACTGCTCTTCCGCGGGCCCGGCGTCACAACGTGATCGGCGATCGAACCGACAGCAGGGCCGGGCCCGAGCCCGGCACGTGGCCGCGTCCGAGCCTGGCCGCTCGCGCGGTCATGGTGCTCGTTGCGGGGGTCGCGCTCGCGGTGCCGATCGCCGCCGACGGCGAGACGGTCGACGGCCTCAACTCGAAGCTCGCGGCCGCACGCGACGATGCCGAGGCGCTCGGCGCCGACATCGAGGACCAAGATCCTCGCGCTCGCGTCGGCCGCGCCATCGCGCGGCGATGGCCGCGGACCGCGAGGCGGGCCTGACCGCGGTCCTCGCGAAGGGCCGCGAGCGCTCGGCCGCCCTCGGCGAGCGCGTCGAGGCCGCTCGCCGCGAGCTCGCCGCGGCGCGGGCGCGTCTCGATCGCGCGCTCGACGCGCTGGCCGCGCGGCTCGTCGACGATCTACAAGTCCGGCGACACGGACGAGATCGCGGTCCTGCTCGACGCCGAGGGCTTCGACGACCTGTCGACGCGCTCCGAGCTGCTCGGGCGGATCCAGGCGGCCGACCGGGCGCTGGTGGAGCGCGTGCGCGAGCTGCGCGCCGCGATCGCCGACCAGGTTGCGGCCGTCGAGGCCGCGAAGGCGCGCGCCGACGCGTACAACGCTCGGATCGACGCGGCGCGGGCCCGAGGTCGCGGCCGTCCGCGCCGACGCCGAGGCCGAGGCCGCGGCGCTCGCCGAAGCCCGCGCCGCGCAGCTCGCGACGCTCGACGAGCTGCAGACGCAGATGGCGGGCTGGTCGGACCGCGTCCAGCGGCTCGAGCAGATCTCGGCCGCGGCGGCGGCCGGCGAGGTCGCGAGCTGGGCGAACGGGGACTGGGCGATCCCCGAGGCGATCGTGATGTGCGAGTCCGGCGGCAACTACGGCGGCGCTCAACCCGAGCTCCGGCGCCGGCGGCGCGTACCAGATCCTGCCGTCCACCTGGCACGCCTACGGCGGCAAGGGCCTGCCGCACCAGGCATCGCCGGCCGAGCAGGACGCGATCGCCGCGCAGATCTGGGCCGACTCGGGCCCCGGCGCCTGGGTCTGCGCGGGCTGAGGCGCGCGACGCCGGCCGCGCAGCGCCTCTCGTCGAGCGGCAAGGCACCTCGATTCTCAGGCGGCGGGCACCGCTCCCGCGCCGGTCCGCGCGCGGGGTCCGGCTCTTCGGAGCCGCTCCCAGCGCACGCCGCGCAGCACGAGCACCGCGATCGCCAGGACGACGAGCACGCCGGCGCCCGCCACGGCGTAGCTCGCGCGCGGCGAGAGGCGGCGGCGATCACGCCGCCGATCAGGAAGCCCGCCCCCGGAGAGCGCCGCTCGCCAGCGACTCCAGCAGTCCGATCACCCGCGCCTGGTACGGGCCGGTGGTCAGGCTCCTGGACGCGGTCACCACCGCCACCCATTGGACCCCGTTCCCGACGCCGCCGATCGCCGACGCCGCGCACGCGAGCGCCAGCGTGGGGGACGACGGCGGTTGCCGACGTACGCGACGCCGATGCCAGCGTTCCGATGAACAGGAGCGTCGGGAGCGGCACCTGGCGCAGCGACGAGAAGAGGATGCTGCCGATCACCATGCCCGTGCCCCAGGCCGCCAGCAGCAGCCCGTAGCCGAAGTCGCCCGCGTCGAGAGTGTCCTTGGCGAACGCGACCTCGATCGGCAGCACGAGGGCGAAGAACAGGAACGCCACGGCCTCGGCGGCGATCAGGCGCTGCAGGACGACCCGCTCACGGACGTACGTGAACCCACGTCGCATCCGCTCGATCCAGCCGCCGACCTCGTCGTCGTGCGCCGCGGGGAGCGTGCGCGACGTTGCGAGGAGCAGCGCCGACCGCAAGGAACGACGCCGCGTCCGCGAGCGAGCGCCACCTGCGCGCCCGCGGTGGAGACGAGCAGGCCCGCGAGCGCGGGGCCGACCGCCGCGCCCGCCGTGAAGCCGATGTTGAGGATGCCGTTGCCCTCGCGCAGCAGGCCGTGCGGTTCGAGGATCGACGCGGCGGTCGCCCGCGTCCGTGCGCGGGCCGCCGTGGCGAGGGTGCCGTCGAACGCGGCCACCGCCAGCACCGCGGCAAGCACGAAGGTCTCTCGTCCGCGAGGGCCGCGAGCGCCAGGAACGCCGCCGCCTCGAGCAGGTAGAGCAGGGTCAGCGCGCTGCGGCTGTGGAGCGGGTCGAGCCGGGCGACGAGCTGGGGGCGTGGCGATCGCCGGCACGAACTGCATCGCCACGAACAGGCCGGCGGTGGCGACGGGGCTGCCGGTCTGGTCGAAGACGACGATCGCGAGTGCGATCTCGCCAAGCCAGTTGCCCAGCTCGTTGACCAGCGAGGCGACGGCAAGCCGCCCGAAGCCCGGCAACCGCAGCGTCCCAAGTCCTTTGACGCCTCGCGGCGCTTGAGCCTCGTCGTTCATAAGTTCCGGCAAGTTGTTGCAACTTTGCGCAAGTTGTGGTTAGCTTTGCCAGCTTCGTGAACGGGAGACGTCATCCGGCGGCCCCGCACCGGTTCACAGAAACGGGGTGACTCATGGGCACGCGTCGCGGTTAAGCAACCACATCGCAAACGTTCGACACGTCGTCCTTCGACGTCGTAAGTGGGGCCCCTGCCAGGGCTTTTTCGTGTGCCCGGATCCGGACGCTAGGCGACCGCGCTCTTGCTCACGTCGGTCTGCGCCGACGTAGTCGTGGATGCGCTTGTCGAGCGCCAGCTCGGCTTCGAAGTCGGCGTCCTCGCCGTGGCGGTACGAGAGCGTCTTGTCCGCCAGCATCGCGATGAACAGCTCGACGAGCTCGGCGTCCAGCTGGGTCCCGGCGACCCGCCGCAGCTCGGCGATCGCCTCGAACGAGCTGCGCGGCTCGCGGTAGGAGTCCCGTGCTGTCATCGCGTCGTAGCGTGTCGACGACGGCCACGATCCGGGCGAGCACGGGGATCTCCTCGGCGGTCAGCCCGCGCGGATACCCGAGCCCGTCCCAGCGCTCGTGGTGCGCGAGGATGATCTCGCCCACCGGCGAGTAGCCGTCGATCTCGGAGACGATCCGCGCGCCCTCGTAGGGATGGCGGCGAATCTGGTCCCAGTCCTCCTCACTCAGGGTGGCGCGGGTCTTCAGGACTCGTCGGGGAGGACGAACTTGCCGATGTCGTGCAGGAGGCCCGCGCTGTGAGCCAGCTCCTGGTCCTCTGAGGACAGGCCGGCCCGTGCGGCAAGCTCACGGGCGTAGCGGGCGACCGCGGCGCTGTGGCGCGCCGTCATGCGGTCGCGCAGGTCGAGGGTGCGGAGCAGCGCGCTCAGAAGGGCGACCTGGAATCCGGCGAGCTGCTTCGCCCGCACCTCGAGCTCGTCGCCGCGTTCCTGGGAGAGAAGGAGCTCGCCGACCAGGTACTGGAACGTGAGCAGGACGATCGCGAACAGGAACACCGCCGGCAGTCCCAGGTGCGTGTAGGCGAGCGTCACCGCGAGGGTCAGCAGGCCCGCGGCGAGCTCGGAGGGCAGGATCGGGAGCACCGATCGCCGCACGTGGGTCGCCAGGTTGGAGCCCTCGAGGTACACGCTGTACACGGCGATCGCGGCGAGGTCGATCGCGAGCGCGGTGACGAACAGGCCGAGGACGAGCAGATAGAAGCTGACGTCCTGGGGGGTGAGGCCGAGCTGGTCGACGCCGTAGTGGAACGCCGCTCCGGAGATCAGCGGGAAGCTGGCGTAGACCAGCAGGTTGATCAGCAGGTCCGTGTCCGCGTAGCGGGAGCGCAGCCAGCTGACGAGGATCGTGGAGATCCCGATCAGGACGCCCGGCGTCGCGCCCAGCAGTGCCACGCCGGTGACGATCGCCAGCAGGCTGCCCGAGACCTTGACGCGGCGGGCGGCGGTCTCGAACGCGCGGAGATCGCTGACCACCGACAGCACGATCAGCAAAAGCAGCAGCGGCAGGTCCCAGTTCGCGTCCGGGGCGAGCGCCGCGGCGCCGAGGAGCGCGGCCGCGAGCAGCGCCAGCTCGGCGGCGATCACCGCTCTTGTCGGTCGGCCGATCATCGGTCCGTGGCGGACACGTCGGGTCGGTTGGTTTGGGTTGTCGGGCGGCGGTTCTAGCCCCGCAAGGTGGACATCGATCCCGCGCGACCGAGGCGCGGCACCGCGTGGTCCGCGGGGCTGGTCTCGCGCATCGAGTCGATGAAGCCGTCCAGATCGTCACGCGCGTAGCGGCGCTGGCCGCCCGGGGTGCGATAGGTCGGGACGAGGCCGTCGTTCGACCACTTGCGAAGCGAGGCCGAGCTGACGCCGAGGTATTCGGCCGCCTGACCCACGTTGAGGAGCCGCGCCGTGGTGCCGTTGGACGTGGCAGTGGCTGTGTCCATCAATTTCTTTACCTGTCCTTTGGTAGCGTAAAGCCGCCGAAAGCGACTAAAACTGCGGGTTCGCTACCTAAGTTCCGGTACAGGAATGAGGTATGCAAGGGGCTGGACCTACGGGCGCCAAGCGATGCGCAGGTTTCGCCGGCGAAAGCTGCGCAAGATGCGCAGGTCGCAATGGACTGCCCGGGGGTCTCAGGCCAGATCGAGCGCGGCGACCAGGCGCTGGGTCGCCTCGCTCGGGAGCTCGCCGAGTTGCGGCATGCCCTCCCGGCCGCCGACCAACCGCGCCGCGCGATAGGCGAACGCGCGGGCGCCGCCGGCTCGCAGGGCCCGTCGCAGAGGCTCACCGAGCACGTCGAGGCGGGGCTCCGCTCCGCAGAGGACCACGGCGCTCGGCTCGAGCGCCCGCAGGGCGGCGCCGTAACGACGCTCGGCCAGGTCGGCGGACAGCAGCAGCACCCGCACTCCGGCCCGGCGGAGGCACAGCTCGAGAGCCTGGGCGTGGACGGCCTCGAGACTCAGCGTGGGCCCGGAGTCGAGCAGCAGCACGCCCTGGAGCCGCGACGCGGGCGGCGCGAGCCGCCGGGCGCCGTGGAGCCAGCCGCGTGGCCCAGCGGCACGCGTACTCGAGCTCCGGCCTCGCCGCCAAGCCGCGCGGCGGCGCTGTCGAGCGCCGGGAGCAAGATCTCCTCGAGCGTGCGCTCGAGCGTCCTGACCGCCAGGCTCTCCTCCAGCTCGCGGTCGGCGCCGGGCTCGTCGAAGCGTTCGAATGCGGCCAGCAGGCGCGCGGGTGAGGCCGGCCCACGGCCGCGTGCGCTGTGCGAGCTCGACCGCCGACGAGATGTTGTGCGTCTCGCGCAGCGCGTCGCGCAGCGCCTCGATCTCGGTCAGCTCGTACTGGCGGTGGTTGCCCGGTGTGCGGCCCGGCTGCGGGTACCCCAACCGACGCTCCCAGGTGCGCAGTGTCGAGGGGCTGACGCCCAGCATCTCGGCCGCGGCGGCCGTCCGGATTCCGCTCATCGCAAGATCACAACAGGGTTTTTCCCGGTTTCGGCGCGTTTTTGCAAGTCGCTGCTACGAATCTTGCAGGGAAGCTTCGCGGGCCACGGCGACCACCTCGCCCGCGGCGCGCGCCCCCCAGGCGGCCTCCTCGGCCGCTTCGAGCAGCGTGCGCCCCTCCCCGTGGAGCGGAACCGAGGCGAGCCCGACCGTGATCGTGACCCGTGGTCCGCTCTTGACCTGCGAGCCCTCCACGACCTCGGCGATGCGGGTCGCGAGCTCGACCAGCTCGCGGGCCGCGCGCCGCGGCGCGAGGACGACCAGCTGATCCGAGCCGGTGCGGAACGCCCGCTCCTGCCCGGCGAGCTGGCCGCTGACGACGGCCGACACCGCGGCCACGATCCGCCAGGCGGCATCGGCCCCGTAGCCCTTGGCGATCCGCTCGACGCCGTCGAGCTCGAAGTGGGCGACGCCGAACGGCTCGCCCGTGCGCCGGTGCTCGCCGAGGAGGATCCGCAGCCACTCGTGCAGCTCGGCGGGGCCGGGCAGCCCGGTGTCCGGGTCGCGCGCGGCCTCGCCGGAACGCTCGCGAACAAGCGACTCCATCGCCGCGGACTGGACCGCTCCGAACACCTCGGCGAGCCTGCCCACCGCGCGCGCGAAGTCGCCGCGGTCGCGTTCCGGGATCTCGCGTCCCAGCGCCTGGATCAGAAGCGACTGGAGCGCCGCGAGGTCACGCGGAAGCCGCTCGGCCCCCGTGGCCCCGCGCCTCGCCGCCAGCGAGGCGGCCCGTTCCCGCGCGGCTGGGGTGAGCACCAGCTCGCGCGGGGAGCCGGGGTCGGAGATCTGGCCCAGGATCTCGGCGATCAGAGGCGGCGCCTCCTGCGCGATCCAGTCCAGGGGGAGCTCATCGACGTCGGCCAGCGGGGTCCGCTCGATCACCTCGACCAGCCATTCCTTGGCGAGGCGCTCCCACGCGGCCGGCGACCTGGCGATCTCGGCAGCCGGTGATGATTCCTGCACGGTCTGCGAAACGTAGTCCAACCGTCGGCCGGACCGGCTACCGCGCCTGGGGCTGATCTACACTCGCTGTGCGGTGGAAGATCGAGGACGCCGACCAGAGGAACACGATCTCCCGCTCGGGGCGGGAACGGCGGGGCGCGCGGCCGACCCGGGGGCGACGCGATCCTCGGCGCCGCGCTCGAGGGCCTGCGCCGAGCGGCCGAGGAGGTCGAGGTCGAACGCTCGACCGCCGAGACGCTTCAGCGCAGCCTGCTGCGGCAGAACCTGCCGGAGCTCCCGGGGCTCCGCCTGGCCGCGCGCTACATGCCGGGCTCCGGCGAGGCGCGCATCGGCGGCGACTGGTACGACGCGATCCCGCTGCGCGACGGGCGCATCGCCCTGGTCATCGGGGACGTCGTCGGGCGCGGCATCGAGGCCGCGGCCAGGATGGCGCACCTGCAGAGCGCGGTCCGGGCCTACGCGCTCGACGGGTTGCGCCCATCGCTCGTGCTGGAGCGGATGAACGGGTTCATCCAGGAGCTCGAGAAGCGCTGTACGGCCACCGTTCTCCTGGCCGTCATCGACCCCGACGCCGAGACCGTCCGCCTCGCCTCGGCCGGGCATCCGCCGCCGCTGCTGATCGACGCCGGCGGCGAGGTGAGCTACGCGGAGGGTCCCCACGGCAACCCGCTCGGCGCGTCCCACTTCCCGAGCTACGAGGAGACGGTGATGGCGTTCCGCCCGGGCAGCGTCCTGTTGCTCTACACCGACGGCTTGGTCGAGCGCCCCGATCAGCCGCTGGCGAGCGGGCTCGACCTGCTGCGCGAGCTCGGCTCCTCCCTCCCCGAGGAGCCGGACGAGGCCTGCCGGGCGCTGCTGGACCGGGCGCTCGCGGACGGCAACGCGCACGACGACGTCGCGATCCTGATCGCCCGGCTCGACGCTCCGCCGGTCAACCTCGACCTGGTCGTCCGAGCCGAGCCCGGCTCGCTCGTCGGCGTGCGGCGAGCGCTGGGGCGGTGGCTGCGCGCGGCCGGCGTGGGGGACGCCGAGGCGTACGAGATCCAGGTTGCCTGCGGCGAGGCCTGCACCAACGCGATCACCCACGCCTATCCGCCGGGGGAGGCGCACTTCGCGGTCCGCGCCAGCCGCGACGGGAGCGAGCTTGCGATCGAGGTCGGCGGACTTCGGCGCTTGGCGGCCACCGCGCGGCGGGTCGGGCGGCCGGGGCCTGGCGCTGATCGAGCAGCTCACCGACTCGCTGGAGATCGACCGCGGCATCGCCGGGACGACGGTCACGATGCGCCGCCGCTCGAATGGAGCATCGGCCTGATGCGCGACCGGCTCGCAGAGGTCCAGTTCGAAGATGCGCGGGGTGACACCGTGGTCGCCACGGTCGCCGGCGAGATCGACGGCTCGAACGCCGCCGAGGTGCGGCGCGCGGTTGCCGAGCGGATGCCCGACCACGGCCCGGTCGCTGATCGTCGACCTGAGCCAGACCGCCTACGTCGACAGCACCGGAGTCGAGCTCCTGTTCGAGCTTGCGCGCCGCCTCGCGGCCCGGCGCCAGACGTTTACGCGTCGTCGTCCCCTCCGGCTCCGGCGTCCGCCGGGTGCTCGAGCTCTGCGACATCGGCAGCGTCGGCGCGCTGGTCGACTCGGTCGACGAGGCGCTGGCGCGTGCCGACGGACCGAGCCCGCCGGGCTAGTGAGCTAGCTGGTAGCTAGCCCTCGAGCGTCCCGGTCCAGGACGCCCGGAAGCGGCTCAGAGCGGTGCGCAGCGCGGGGGTAGGTATCGCCGCCGCCGGCAAGGATCTCGCCGATCCGGTTGCCGAACGCCTCCAGCAGAAGCAGCTCGCGCCGGCTCGTGGGACGCGACGAGCGCACCTCCAGGCAGAGCACGCCGATCAGGCGACCGCCGGTGACCATCGGGCTCGACCAGCATCGGCGCCGCGCCCGGCGCGCAGTCGGTCGCCGCCGAGACGAGGCGGGCGCGGCGCTCGAGCGCCACGCGTCCGGCGCCGCCCTCGCCGAGGATCAGCTCATGTGGCGGCGCGGAGGTGGGGGTGCTGGAGCTCGACGCATGGGCGCCGAGCTCGAGGGCGAGGCCGCCCTCCTCGGCGACGTAGAAGCTGGCGGAGTCGATGTCCGCGAGCGCGACCACGCCCGACAGGAGCGCGGTCATCGTCGCGGCCGTGGTCGCCTGCGGCGCGGGCGCGGGCGCCGTGCGCGCGGTGGCCGGCCGGGGTGCCGCCGGCGCTGCTCTCCGATGTCGCCCGTTCTCCAGGGCCAGGGCGACCGCCTGCGAGCGCGTCGAGGCGCCGAGCTTGTCCATCGCGTTGCGGACGTGGGTGCGAATGGTCTCGGGGACAGCACCAGGCGCTCGGCGATCGCCGCGCCGCTCAGACCCTCGGCGAGCATCCCCAGCACCTCGCGCTCACGGGCGCTCAGGGGCCGGGCCGCTCCGGTCGGGCCGAGCGGCCCGATGCTCCTGTCAATTCCGAACCGGCCAAAACCCAGGACCCCTCCGAGCCCGTTCCGTGCGTAGTCCGGCGAGACTAGCAAGTCACCGATTTGAGGTAATCCAGTACTAGGTTCCCGGGCAGAAACCGGCATTTGCGGGTTGCGCCCGGGACGCGCCTCCCCCGATCCTGGCTCCTACCTGCAGTCGGCGTCCGGACCGGCTGGGGTACCGGGGGACGCCATGGACCGGCGTCCGGGGGTGGTCAACAAATCGACTTAAAGACTTCAGAGAGGCCGAGGCGTGCCATGCGGGCGCTTGCCGCACGGCGCGCGATCGACCTCGTCGGGCTGCGCCTCGCGCCGGCGATCACCGCTGCGCTGATCGTCTGGTCGCACACCACGCCCGGCCAGGCCGCGGTGGTGTTCGTCGCTGTGCTCGTGGCGGGGCAATTCCTGGAGCGCTCGCCATTCCCGCTCGCTCTGATGCCGGCCGCACGGATCGTCGTGGCCCTGCTCGCCCCGGTCATCGGGATCGCGCTGGCCACCGTCGTCATGGCCGCGCTCGAGACGCCTGTCAGCTTCGCCGACGTCGCGGCGGCCGTCGTCGCCGCCTGGCTCGTGCTGGCGCTCGGCGCCTGGATCCGGTACCGGGTGGACGAGGTCGCCAGCGCCCGCGTCGCCGTGATCGGCGAGCGCTCGTTCGCGCTCGACCTGGCGCGCGAGTTCGACGCCGCCGATGTCCGCGACCATCGCCTCGCCGGCTGGATCGGCGCGCCCCGGCGAGTCCGGCAACGGCCTCGTCTGGCTCGGAAGCCTGCGCGAGGTGCGCCGCATCGTGCTCGAGCAGAACATCGAGCTGATCGTCTGCGCTCCGGGCGACGACCTCTCCGAGGTCGAGGAGCGCGCCGTCTTCGAGACGGTCGCCGACTTCTGCCTCGACCTGCCGGTGCGAGATGATCGCCGCCAACCAGCTCTACGAGCAGCTCCTCGGTCACGTTCCGATGGGGACGATCGACGCCGCGTGGTTCCGGTACATCATGCATCCCCGCTTCCGCGCCGCCAGCTCGCAGCTCTCGAAGCGCGTCTTCGACGTCGTGGGCGCGATGCTGATCGCCCTGCTGTTCTCACCTGCGCTCATCGCAGCGGCGATCGCGATCAAGCTCGGTGACCGCGGCCCGATGCTCTACCGCCAGCGGCGCGTCGGCGAGAACGGCAAGGAGTTCGAGATCCTGAAGCTGCGGACGATGAGCGTGGACGCGGAGCCCGACGGGATGCCGCAGTGGTCCGGGGCACACGACGCGAGGGTGACCCGGATCGGCAAGCTGTTGCGCCGGACCCACATCGACGAGCTGCCGCAGCTCTGGAACGTGATGCGCGGCGACATGACGCTGGTCGGGCCGCGCCCCGAGCGCCCGGAGCTGGTGTCGCGAGATCGAGGACCAGTTCCCCCACTACACGCGGCGCCAGCTGGTCAAGCCCGGGCATCGCGGGCTGGGCCCAGCTGCGCTGCGGCTACGCCGGCTCCGACCTCGGCACCGCCTGGAAGCTCTGCCACGACCTCTACTACGTGAAGCACCGCTCGCTGCTGGGCGACGCGCTGATCCTGTTCGAGACCCTGCTCGAGGTGTTCCGGGACGCGCACCGGTCGCTGCGCTCGCCGGCCGAGCGCTTCCTCCTCGGCGAGCCTGAAGGAGGAGCCTCGCCGTGGCTGACCTCGCGCTGGTCCCCGATCGCGCCGCCGCCGCCGCCCCGGCGCCCGCACAGCAGGCCGTCCTCGTGCGTCAACGACCGCCGTCGCTGCGTGGAGGCAAACCCGGCCGCCTGCGAACTGATCGGCCTGACGCCGCGACGAGATCGTCGGCCGGCGCCTGGACAGCCCTGCTGGAGCCGGCCATGCGCGAGCGCCTCGCTCACGTCTGGAAGGCGTTCGCCGAGGCAGGGCGGGCACGCCGGGCCCGTTCACGCTCGCGAGCGGCGTCGAGATCCAGATCTCGCTCACCCGCGAACCTGATGCCGGATCGCCACCTGCTCGTCCTGGCGCCGATCGCCGCGGCAGCGATCGCGAGACCCGAGACCGGCCTTCCGGATCCCGTCGTTCGAGCAACCTGCCGCGCAGCAGCCGCCGGGGCGCCGCCCCTCGGCGCGCGAGCTCGAGGTGCTGACGCTGCTCGCCGCCGGTGCCACCGACCCTCAGATCGCGAAGCAGCTGGAGCTCTCGCCCGCGACCGTACAGACGCACGTGCGCAACGCCAAGGCAAAGCTCGGAGCCCGAACCCGCGCGCAGGCCGTCGCCCTGGTGCTCGAGCGCGGCCTGATCGACTTCTAGTCCGGCATCGGCACGGGCGCCGTCCCGTTTGGCGACCGACGCGTGTAGGACCATCCGTCACGGTGGCGGATCAACGACGAGCGGCCCGAGGCCGAGCGGTTCGCCGGCCGGCGGCGATGACTCGCATGATCGGATCGCCGCGCGCGCGCGAGTCGATCAGACCGCAGCCTGCGCGAGGTCGCGCGCCGACGCTCGAGCGCGACAGCGACCTGCGGCTGGCCGCCGAGCGCAAGTCGCTGATGGCCGAGGTCGCGGGCCGAGATCGACGCGCGCTCGCGGCGGAGCTGCGGCGCGCTGCCCCGCGGGCCGGGTGACGCGGTCTCCGAGCGCCTCGCCCAGGCGCTCGACGCCGCCGGCCGGGCGGCTGCGGCGGCCACGGTCGTCGCCGAGCGGATCGAGCGGACCTCGGCCGAGGCTCTCGCGCCGCGAGCGCCGCCACGAGCTGAAGCTCGTCGCGGCGCCGAGAGCTCGCGCCGGGTGAGCCAGGCGCTGACCCGGCTCGAGCAGCGCGGCGGCAGCCTGATCGGCGAGCTCGACGCGGCCGAGAGGCTCGCCGCGCGGATCGAGGCGCGGCGATGCTTGCGCGAACGCGCCGAGCGGGCGCGCCGAAGGCGAGCGGGATGGCGGCTTCGCGGAGCGCGCTGCGCCGCGATGGACCAGGCGGCGCGCAAGGTCGGGGAGCCCGCGCGAGTTCTGCGATCGCAGGCCGCGGCTGGAGTCCGACTCGCAGGCCGCGCGATCGGCGGCGCTCACGTGCGCGCGGCCGAGCGCCGGCCCGGCTGCGGGACGCGGCACGAGCGAGCCGGGCGCGTGGATGGCCGCGGCCAGCGGCGACTGCTGGCCCTGGTCGGCCGGCCTGAGGCCTCGCGGACCTAGGCGCAGCGCGCGATCGCGCGGATCTGGCGGGGCGCAGGAGGCAGACAAGCGACGCCGCCCTCGATCGCCGCCAGGCCGCCCTTCTTCAGCTCCACGCGGGCGCCGGTCGCGCTCTCGATCGCGCGCGAGAAGTCGGGCTCGTGGCCGACGAGCAGCACGTCGCCCCGACCGCGCGGCCAGCTCGGCCGGGTCGAAGTCGCCGCCCCGGAGCGCGTCCGCGGTCTCGACCTCGAGGCCGACCGGCTCGGCGCAGGCGAGCTCGGCGGTTGCGAGCGCCCGGACCTTCGGGCTCGCCAGGCAGACGTCGAGCCCGACGCCGAGGCGCGCGAGCGCGGCGCCGGCCGCCCGCGACTGGCGCTCGCCCTTTCTCGGTCAGCCGGCGCGCCGCGTCGTCGCGGAGCGCCGTCCTCGGCGTCGCCGTGCCGCAGCAGCCAGATCACGCGCTCACCGTAACCTCGCAAGTTGCAGTGAACCGCGCGGTTAGCCATCTGGTCCGCGCTGAGAAGATCAGGCCTGTGAGCGGATCGGTCGCGCACCTTCATGTCCACAGCGAGTACTCGCTGCTGGACGGCGCCTGCAAGATCGAGCAGAAGACCTCCAGGGGATCACTCCCGATGGCGCAGCGCGCGGCCGAGCTGGGGATGCCGGCGCTGGGACTGACCGATCACGGGGTCATGAACGGCGCCGTCGAGCACTACAAGGCGTGCAAGGCGGCCGGGATCAAGCCGATCCTCGGGCTCGAGGCCTACCTGGTCGACGACCGCAGCGCGGCCGACCGCCGCGGCCGAGCGCAACCACCTGACGCTCCTGGCCGCCTCGGACGAGGGTTTCCGGAACCTCGTCAAGCTCAGCTCGGCCGGGTTCCTCGAGGGCTTCGGCCGCGGCAAGGCGAACGTCGACATGGCGATGCTGGAGCGCCACTCGGCAGGCCTGATCGCGCTCACCGGGCTGCCTCCAGTCGCGCTTTTGCCGGCGGCTCGTCGAGGACCGCCCGGCCGACGCCCGCGCCCATCTGGACGACCTGCTCCAGGCGTTCGGCCCGGAAAACGTCTACATGGAGATCCAGGTCAACGGGATCCCCGAGCAGGACAAGGCGAACGAGGGCATCGTCCGCTACGCGCGCGAGGTCGGCCGGCCGCTGGTCGCAACCGGCGACGTCCACTACCTGCGCCGCGAGGACTACGACCACCACGCGGCGCTGCTCTGCGTGCAGACCAAGTCCACCCTGGAGCAGCCGAAGCTGCGGTTCGACACCAACGAGTTCTTCCTCAAGAGCCACGAGGAGATGCTCGAGGCGTTCAAGCCGTGGCCCGAGGCGGTGCCGACCACGCTCGAGATCGCCGAGCGCTGCGAGACCGAGATCGAGCTCGGCAAGCTGCTCTTGCCGCGGTTCCCGACCGCGGACGGCGAGGAGCCGGCCGAGATGCTGCGCCGGCTCGCGTTCGAGGGCCTGCGCCGCCGCTACGGGGACCCGGCGCCCGCCGCGGCGATCGAGCGGCTCGAGTTCGAGCTCGGCGTGATCGGCGAGATGGGGTTCGAGTCCTACTTCCTGATCGTCTGGGACTTCGTCAAGTACGCGAAGGAGAACGGCATCGCCGTCGGCCCCGGCCGCGGCTCGGCGGCGGGCTCCATCGTCGCCTACGCGCTCGACATCACCGACCTCGACCCGCTGGCGAACGAGCTGCTGTTCGAGCGCTTCCTGAACCCCGCGCGCAAGTCGATGCCGGACATCGACATCGACTTCTCGGTCCGCGGGCGCGAGCGCGTGATCCGCTACGTACAGGAGAAGTACGGGCGCGAGTCGGTCGCCCAGATCATCACCTTCGGCAAGATGGCGCCGCGCGCAGGCGACCCGCGACGCCGCGCGGGTTCTCGGCTACGACTACGGCACGGGCGACCGGATCGCGAAGCTGATCCCGGAGCCGATCATGGGCCGCAGCCCGAGCTTCGCGGATTGCCTCAAGCCCGGGCCAGGAGCTGCGCCAAGCGGTCGACGCCGACGCCGACGCCAAGCGCGATCGTGGATGTCGCGCAGGGTCTCGAGGGCAAGGTCCGCAACAACTCGATCCATGCGGCTGCGGTGGTGATCGCCGACCGCCCGCTCGACGAGATCGTGCCGCTCCAGCTCGCCGAGGACCGCGCCGCGCCCGCCGAGAACGGGGAGCGAGCGGGCGGCTCGAGCGCCAGTGCAAGATCGTCACCCAGTACTCGATGGGGCCGATCGAGGAGATCGGCCTGCTGAAGATGGACTTCCTCGGCCTGCGCAACCTCGACGTGATCGAGGACGCGGTGGCGATCATCGAGCGCTCGCGCGGACGTCGAGATCGACATGCAGGCGATCCCGATGGACGACGCCGAGCACCTACGAGATGCTCGCGCGGCGGCGACTCGGTCGGCGTCTTCCAGCTCGAGTCCGACGGCATGCGCGACGCGCTGCGCAAGGTGCAGGCCGACCGGGTTCGACGACATCGTCGCGCTCGTCTCGCTCTACCGCCCAGGCGCGATGCGCTACATCGACGACTACGCGCGCGGCAAGCGCGACCCGTCGTCGGTCACCTACCCGACGACGCGCCTGCGGCCGATCACCGAGGGCGACCTACGGCTGCTGCATCTACCAGGAGCAGCTGATGGAGATCGCGAAGCAGATCGGCGGCTTCGAGCCCGCCGAGGCGGACGACCTGCGCAAGGCGATCGGCAAGAAGAAGCGCGACCTGATGGCGACGATGAAGGACCAGTTCCTCGCCGGCTGCGCCGAGCTTCGGGCACCCAGCGGCGCGTCGCCGACGACCTCTGGTCGCTGATGACGGCGGCGGCCGACTACAGCTTCAACAAGTCGCACGCAGCGTGCTACGCGCTGATCGCCTACCGCACCGCCTATCTCAAGGCGAACTTCCCCGCCGAGTACATGGCGGCGGTGATCTCGTCGGTGATGTCCACCAAGGACAAGGTCCCGTTCTTCGTCAACCGCTGCAACGAGATGGGGATCGAGGTGCTGCCGCCCGACGTGAACGAGTCCGACCACGGCTTCGTCGTCTCGGGCAAGTCGATCCGCTTCGGGCTCGACGCCGTCAAGAACGTCGGCCATCAGGCGGTCGAGGCGATCATCGGCGCCCGCGAGCGGGGCGGGTCGTTCGAGTCGGTCTGGGACTTCTGCGACCGGGTCGACGCGCGGACGGTCAACAAGCGCGCGATCGAGTGCCTGATCAAGTGCGGCGGCCTCGACTCCACCGGAGCCAGCCGCCGCGGGATGCTCGAGGTGCTTCCGCAGGCGCAGGCGAGCGGCCAGAAGGCCCAGGACGACGCGCTGCGGGGCCAGGGCTCGATCTTCGACCTCGGCGACGGCGGCTCCGACGCCTCCGCCGCGCCGCAGCGTTCACGTCGCCAGCGCCCGCCGGTCTCCGCGCGAGGAGTTCGGCCAGCGCGAGCTGCTCTGCGCTCGAGAAGGAGACGCTGGGCACGTTCCTCTCGTCGCACCCGCTCACCGAGGTCCGCGAGGCGCTTGCGCGAGCGGGTCGACTGCTCGCTCGTGCGACGTCGCCGGCAAGCAGGACGGCGCCTGGGTCACGGTCGGCGGGATCGTCGCGGAGGCGAAGAAGGTGCGGACCCGGACCGGCGGCTACGTGATGTTCGCGAAGCTCGACGACCTGGAGGGTCAGGTCGAGCTGTTCGTCCGCGACGCCGCCGGCGAGCAGGCGCGAGGCGATCGCGCTCGATCGCGTCGTCCTGATCCGCGGCCGCGTCGACCACAAGGGCCGCGACCAGATGAGCGTCGTCGTCCAGGAGGCCGCGCCCTTTCGAGCCCGATGCGGACGAGCTCGCGGACGCCCGCGAGCGCGCGCGGAAGCGCGTCCGCGCCCGAGCGGATCGTCCTGCGGATCGACGCCGGCCGCTTCGGCGCTGAGCTGGTCGAGGAGCTGAAGGGGCTGTTCGAGGCGTATCCCGGGGCGGACCGAGGTGACGATCGAGATGGCCACCCGCGAGGGCGTGCGGCGGCTGCGCTTCGGCGACGGCTACCGGGTCGACCCCGACCACGGGCTGCGCGCGGAGCTCGACCAGCTCCTCGGCCCGCAAGCGCTGGCCGCCTAGCGCCGTACCGAGGCTTAGACTTCCCGAATGGCGCTCTAGCAACGTGAAGTCGCCAGGCACGGCGAGTGCCGCCGTTGCTATGCCTTCTGCGACAAGCTGGTCGAGCCACGCGGCTGCCTGGAGCAGCGCTGCGCCTACCTCTACAGCTACGAGGACCGCTTCACGGGCAACCGCTACATGGGCTGCCTGCGCAAGGTCTTCCGCGCCGAGGTCGACGTCGAGATGTTCGAGCTCGCCGAGAACGCCGGCGGCTACGGCGGCCTGAAGATGACCGGCGAGCCGCTCCCGCAGTGCCAGTTCAAGGTCGAGCCGGCCTACCTCGGCAGCGGCGACGGCTTCGACTGCGTCGAACCGCCGCTTCTTCGACTGCACCGACTCAGGGCCCGAAGCCCTGCGCGCCTTCGACCTGCGCGACGCGCTGCACTAGCGGGCGCGAGCGCCCGGGTTGGGCCGGGGCCTCGGGTGCCTACGCCCTGTAGCGGTAGCCGACTCCGCGAACGGTTTCGAAGCTCTCCGGGCCCAGCTTGCGGCGCAGGTAGCCGACGTAGACGTCGACGACGTTCGAGCCGGGGTCGTAGTCGTAGCCCCAGACGTGGGCGAGGAGCTGCTCGCGGCTCAGGACCTGGTTGGGATGTTCGAGGAAGGTGCGGAGCAGCTCGAACTCGCGCGCGCTCAGCTCGATGTTCGCGTCGCCCGTGCTCACCCACCGCGTGCGGAGGTCGAGGGTGACGTCGCCGACGGCGATGACGTGGCGGCCCTCGCTCGGACCCCTCGCCGACCCGCAGGCGGGCTCGCACCCGCGCGACGCAGCTCCTCGAACTGGAACGGCTTGCCGATGTAGTCGTCGGCGCCGGCCTCGAGGCCGGCGATCCGGTCGCTCGTGTCGTCGCGGGCGGTGAGGATGATCACCGGCAGCCGACGGCCGGCGGCGCGCAGCTCGCGCAGCACCTCGAGGCCGTCCTTGCCGGGCAGTCCGAGGTCGAGGATCATCAGCGCGAAGTCGAGTGTCGAGCGCCAGCGTCGCGGCGCCCGGACCGTCGCCCACCACGGTCGTCGTGAAGCCGCTGGAACGCAGGCCCTTCTCGAGGAAAGCCGCGAGCCGCGGCTCATCCTCGGCGATCAGGATCCGGGCCATGCCTCGTCCTCCGGCAGCGGCGGCTCGCCGCTGGGAAACACGATCGTGAACCGCGAACCGCTGCCGACCGCGGACTCGAGCTCGATGTGTCCGCCGTGGGCTTCGGCGATGGCCTTCACGATCGCGAGCCCGAGGCCCGCCCCATGGGCCGGGCGCGGCCTTGCCGCCGGAGGCGAACCGCTCGAAGATCCGCTCCTGCTCGTGCCGCTCGATGCCGCGGCCTTCGTCACGGACCCAGAGCCGCACCACACCGTCGCGCAACGAGCTGCCGATCGCGATCGCCTCGTCGCCGGTCGTGTAGCGGACGGCGTTCGCCGCGAGGTTCGTCATCGCCGAGGTCAGCCGGTACGGATCGGCATGGATCAGGCCCACCGCGACCTCGTCGAGGAGCCAGCGGCGAACACCGAGCGTGCGGGCCTTGGCGAAGATCTCCTGGGTCAGCACGTCGAGGTCGAGCGGCTCGACGCGGAGGAAGTCGGGCCGGTCGGAGCGGGCGAGCAGGAGCAGGTCGTCCACGAGGCGACTCATCCGCTCGAGCTCGTCGTGGATCACGGCCGTCGCCTCGTGCCGCTCTACGGGATCGTCGCCGAGGGTCTCGAGGTGGCCGCGGATCACCGTGATCGGCGTGCGGAGCTCGTGACCGACATCGGCCAGGAACTCCTTCTGGTCGGCGAACGCCGACTGCAGCCGGTCGAGCATGCCGTTGAAGGTGCGCCCGAGGTCGGCGATCTCGCTCTCGCCGCGGACTTGCACGCGGTCCGTGAGGTCGGTCTCCGTGATCGTGCGGGTCGTCCGGGCGAGAGCGCGCAGCGGCTGCACCGCCCGCCCGGCCGCGAGCCAGATGAACAGCGATGCCAGCAGCGTGATCACGATCGAAACGCCGGCGGCGATCCGGACCGCGCTCTCCACGCGGTCGCGGTCGTCGTTGAGGAGCTTCGCGGCGACCATCACCCCGGACGCCGGCTCCCCGTTCACCGGCACCGCAACGAACCGCAACGGACCGGAGGGGCTGGTGAGCTCGCCGCTCGTCGGCTCGTCGATCGTGGCCAGCGAGCCGAACTCCCCGGCGAAGAGGCCTACCGGGACGCTGGCCACCTCCTGGCCCTCGATGAACGCCGTCAACCCCCCGTCCTCGAGCGGGCTCTCCCGCCTCAGGTAGGCGGTGAAGATGCGCTCGAGATCGCCATCGAAATCATCCTCGATCGCGAGCAGGCGCAGGTTGTCGACCTGCTCGGCCAGCCGCTCCTGGACCTCGGTGCCGATCCGGGAGAAGAGGACCTCCCGCAGGACGAGCAGCGATGCGGCGGTCGAGACCACCAGCAGGATCAGGAACGAGATGAGGACGCGGGTGCGAACGTCGCCCAGCAGTGGCGGGCGGCGACGCTCCCGCTCGGGCGGCGCGCTCAGCAGCGGGCTCGGGGCACCATGGTCGGATTCGCCGCTATCCGGTGCGGCGATCGTCTCGACGTCGTCGCGAGCGGCGGCGCTGGGCACGTGGGGACGATACCGGGGGCGGTAGGCGCGAGCCCCCGTACGAGGGGTGCTGGAGGGGATCCTGCCACTCGCCCGGGATCAGGGTCGCGCCCGGACGCGAGCGATGATTCGCGCCACCACGCTGTCGTACTGGGAGCCGGGTGGGGTATCGATCGCAGGTGTCGTTGGAACGGGGGAGGACGGCGCGACGGCCGCTCCTGCGATCACCGCGGCCGGCTCGCGCGAGCGCTGGACTGCCTGGTCGCCGTTCCCGTCGCCGTGCCGGTTCGGGACGGATTCGAAGATCTCGCCGCCGGGCGCGTCGATGCCGCTCAGCGACTCCGGGTCGTTGGGAGCCAGGAAGGCGAAGTAGACGACGCCGAGGAGGATGGCGACGCCCAGGCCCTGTGCGGCCATACCGTATTTGGAGCTCAATCGGCCCCCCTCTGCCACCCCTTCGGCATTTGCGGCAACACTCCCGCACCATCATGAGATCGGCATGAGAGGTGCGTGAGAGGTTCTCGTAAGAATGAGAGGAACTCTCACGCGCGGCTCACGGTCCTCTCACGCCTCGGTCTTAGCTTGCACCACTGTGAACTCGATAAACGGGGAGGAAGAAGACCACGTGCACAGCATCACTCGCAGATTTCGAACTGGCCTGGTCGGCTTGCTGGCAGTAGGGCTCATCGGCGTCGGGATGCCGGTCGCCGCGAGCGCTCAGCAGGTTGAGGCAGGCGGCGGTCCCACAGACGCCCAGTACGACCCGAGCGTCAAGGTCGTGACCGGCGGCGGCGACGAGGGCAACGGTCTCACCGAGAACGTCGGCCCGCTTCCCTTCACCGGCTTCGACGTGATCGCGATGCTCGCCGTCGCCCTGGCCGTGACGGGCCTTGGCCTCGCGCTCCAGCGCGCTGTCTCAAGACAGCCTCGCGGGCTCGACTGACAACCAGCTACTGCGTGCACGGGGACACCGCGCCGGTCCGGGGGCCGGCGCGGTGGTCGTTCCCTGACGTCCCCGGCTTGCGGCTAGCGCCTACGGTTCGCGAGACCCTCACGGCGCAGTCGCTTCGCCTTCCTGACCTCGGCAAGGTCAGGCCCGCCGCCGTCGGGGCCCGTCTCCAAGAGGGCCGGCAGGTCCTCGAAGCGCGGCTCGGACAGGAACACCCGGAGACCGCGCTCGCCGAGCTCGCCGTCGCCCAGCGTGGCGTGGCGATCGCGGTTCGATCCGAGCGACGTCCGCGAGTCGTTGATGTGGAGTGCCCGGAGGCGATCGAGGCCGATCTTCGCGTCGAACTCGTCGACGAACTCCGCCAGCGCGTCACGGCGCCGAACCTCGAACCCCGAGGCCAGCAGATGGCAAGAGTCGAGGCAGATGCCCAGACGTCCGCCGGCTCCCCCCAGGTCGACCAGCCGCGCCAGCTCGTCGAGGTTGCGGCCGAGCGTGCCGCCGGCGCCGGCCGTGTCCTCGAGCAGGATCGGGCAGCGATCGGTCTCCGCGAGCGCCTCGCGCAGGGCCGCGCCGACCGCCCGCATGCACTCCTCGTAGTCGCGCCCCTTCTGCGACCCGGGGTGCAGGACGACCCCGGCCGCCCCGATCCTGTCGCCGAGCGCCAGCGCACCCTTGAGCGCGGTCAGCGACTTGCCACGGACTTCGGTCTCGAGCGACGCGCAGTTGATGAGGTAGACGGCGTGGATGACGGCGGTCTCGATGCGCGAGGCTTCCAGCGCATCCCGGAACCGGGCGACGTCCTCGTCGCTGTACCGGGTTGGGCGCCACGCCCGCGAGCTCTGGTGGAAGATCTGGATCGCGTCGGATTCGCGCTCGACCCCGCGCTCGACAGCAAGGGACAGCCCGCCCGCTATGGAAACATGCGCGCCGATCAGCACCTGAGATGAACTCCGATCCGAAAGTCGTCCGCTTCGCGCCCTCGCCAACCGGTGCCCTGCACATCGGCGGCGCGCGGACGGCACTCTACAACTGGCTTGTCGCGCGCGGCCAGGGCGGGCGCCTGCTGCTGCGGATCGAGGACACGGACCGCGAGCGCTCGACGCCGGAGAACGTCGAGCAGATCCTCACCGCGCTGCGCTGGCTCGAGCTGGACTGGGACGGCGAGCCGGTCAGCCAGTTCGAACGCCGCGAGCGCCACGCGGAGGCGATCGCGCGCCTGGTCGAGTCCGGCCACGCGTATCCCGATCCGGCGACCGGCGACGAGGTCAGGGCGTGGAAGGCGGAGCACGGCAACCGCGGGTATCGCGGCGAGCCTCGTGACGAGCCCGGGGCTGCGGTCCGCCTGCGGATCCCTGACGACGGCGACACCCGAGTCGAGGATCTGCTGCGCGGCGAGATCGCGTTTCCCAACAGCGCCCAGGACGACTTCGTCATCGCGCGTGGCGACGGGACGCCGCTCTACAACCTCGCGGTGGCAGTCGACGACGCCGAGATGGGGGTCACCGACGTGATCCGGGGCGACGACCACCTCTCGAACACCCCGAAGCAGGTGCTGGTGCTGGCGGCGCTCGGAGTCGAGCCCCCGCGCTACGTCCACCTGCCGCTGCTCCACGGGCCGGATGGCAAGAAGCTCTCGAAACGGCACGGCGCCGCCTCCGTCCAGGAGCTCCGCGACGCGGGGTATCTGCCGGCCGCCGTTCGCAACTACCTGGCGCTGCTCGGCTGGGGGACCGAGGACGACACGACCCTGATGAGCACGGACGAGCTGCTCGAGCGCTTCGACGTGGCGCGGGTGGGCAAGGCCTCGGCGATCTTCGACGAGCGCAAGCTGCGCTGGGTCAACGGCCGCCATCTGCGCGAGCTGCCGTTGGACGAGTACGCGGACGCGGTCGCCGGCCACCTCGAGCGGTCGGGGATCCCGGCGGCGGCGGATCGCGAGGGCCTGCGCGCGGCGTGCGCGATCGCCCAGGACAAGGCGCAGACCCTCGCGGAGGTGTGGCCGTTGATCCGCTTCCTGTTCGACGAGCCGGTCGACGACGAGCAGGCGAGACGGAAGTTCCTCACGCCGGAGACCGCGCCGCTGCTGCGCGAGGCGCGCGACCTGCTTGCCGCCTGCGAGCCCTTCGAGCCGGATGCGATCGAGCGCGAGCTGTCGGCGCTCGTCGAGCGTGCGGGCGTGAAGCCGAAACAGCTCTACCAGGCGATTCGGGTCGCGATCACGGGGACCACCGTGTCGCCCGGGATCTTCGACTCGGTCGCGGCTCTCGGTCGCGATCGGACCCTGGCGCGGCTCGACGCCGCCCTGGGCTAAATCCACGCCTCGTTCCTGCCGATGTAACGGGTGAGCGCTCGGAGGCGTTGGCCGACGTGCGCCTGGCTGACGATGGTGGTGACGACATGAGTCAAGTGACGACACGCGCGCCAGCGCGGGCAACGGGCGCCGCCCGACCCGCGGGCGCCGGTGGCCGGCGTCTCGCCGCGGCCTTCGACGCGATCTCGAGCGTGCCCACGCTGGTCGAGACGCAGGGCCGAGCGGTCGCGCTCGCCCAGCAGCCCACGTCGTCGGACGGAGACATCGTCGAGGTGATCGAGGCTGACGCCGCGCTCGCGATCGCCGTCATGCAGGCCGCCAACAACGGCAACGGCCCGCGCGGCCGGGCCGGCAGCGTGCCCGAGGCGGTCGAGGCCCTGAGCGTGAAGCGGGTCGGCGCGATCGCCGCGCGCATGGAGACGTACGACCTGCTCGGGCCGGCCGGCTCGACGACCCAGCGGTTCGAGCGCTTCCGCCGCCACGCGATCGCCGTGCGCAACGCGGCCGACCGGATCGGCGAGCGCGCGCGCATCGCCGACCGCGACGAGCTCGCCGTCGCCGCCCTGCTTCACGACGTCGGCCGCCTCGTGCTGGGCGAGCTCTACGGTCAGGAGTTCGGTGTCGCGCCATCCGACGACGAGCCCGAGGAGCGCATCCGCCGCGAGCGGCGCGAGCTGGGGATCGATCATGCACTGGTGGGTGCCGTGCTCGTGCGGCGCTGGGGCCTGCCGGCCCCCATCGCCACGGCGATCGAGCGCCACCACGCCCCCGAGGCCGAGGGCCTGGCGGCAGCGGTTCAGCTCGCTGACCTGATCACGCACGCCGCGGCCGGCGACAGGGTCTCGCCCGAGTCGCTCCGCACGGCAGCCGAGCGCGTTTCTCTCGATGAGAGCGAGCTCCGCGAGCTTCTGTTCGAGTACCCGCATTCGGGCCGGTCGCGGCCGCGAGCCACGGAGCCGTGCCCGCTGTCGGCACGCGAGGTGGACGCTCTGCGCGGTCTCGCCGAGGGCAAGGTCTACAAGCAGATCGCGCAGGAGCTGTCGCTATCGGTCAGCACGGTTCGCACCCATCTCCACAACGTGTACCGCAAGATCGGCGCCGTGGACCGGGCCCAGGCCGTCCTGATGGCTCGGGACCGGGGCTGGATCTGAGCTAGTCGATCAGCCCCGAGCGCAGGCCGATCGCGACAGCGTGCGCGCGGTCGCCGGCCTCCAGGCGCTTGATCGTCGCCTTGGCGTGGGTCTGGACCGTCTTGGCGCTGAGCGAGAGCCGGTCGGCGACATCGGTGGTCGAGAGCCCGTCGGCGAGCAGCTGCAGGACCTGGCGCTGGCGCCTGGTCAGCGGCGAGCCGCGGCCGTTGGCCGCGGGGTCGACGAACCTGCCGGCGTCGGCGGCAGCGTCGATCGCCCGCTCGAGCTCCTCGGGCGGCGAGCTCTTCGCGACGTACGCCGACGCTCCCGCCTCGAGTGCCTCGTTGGCGGCGTGCCGCTCGGCGCGGCGGGCATGGGCGACGATGCCGGTGCCGGGCATCGCCTTGCGCAGGGCGCGGATCAACGCGATGCCGCCCTGCTCGCCGTCGCGGCGGTCGCGGCCGTCGAGCTCGACCACCGCGACGTCGAAGCTGCCGGTCTCGGTCAGCGCGTCCATCGCGCCCCGCCAGCCGGCTGCCTCCTCGACGTCGTAGCTGCCTTCGAGGAGGCGGCGCACGCCGATGCGCACCAAGGCATGCCGGTCCACGACCAGACAGCGTCGATCCTCACTCACTCCACTCTGCCCCTTTTGAAACCAAGGCCGGACTCGGCCCCGAGACGACGGACCGGCCTCACGGCCGGTGAGCGCATCCTAGCCCGCCCGCGTTGGTTCCGGTCGGGGGCCCTCGCTATCAGCGAGATTTTTCTGAGGGCTGCTTCCTGTAGAACCTCAGGAGTGATCTCCGTCACGTCCAAGTCCCGCTACGCGGTCGTCGCGATGGCGGAGCTCGCGCGGTCCGGTGACGGCGGCCCGGTCCCGATCGCGCAGATCGCCGAGCGCCGGGCCATGCCGGTGCAGTTCCTCGAGCAGCTCTTCTCCACCCTCCGCCGCGGCGGGCTGCTGAACAGCCAGCGGGGCGTCAAGGGCGGCTACACGCTGGCGCGTCCGGCGGCGGACATCACGGTCCTCGAGGTCGTCCAGGTCCTCGACGGCAAGGTCGGCGAGGAGGGCAAGGAGGCCGGCGGAATCTGGGCGGAGGGCGTGGAGGCCCTTCGCGGGGTCTTCAGCTCGACCACGATCGCCGACATCGCCCGCCGCGAGGCGGACGAGGCCGGCTCGCAGATGTACTACATCTGAGCGAGGTCGATTCCGGCTGCCGCGGTCGTCGAGTGTGGGATTCGACGTGCCATGCACGCTCAAGTCCACGCTCGCCGGGGTCCGTGACGCTACGTTGGGGTCGTGACCGCGGCCGCACCGGAACCGCCGAGCGCCCTGCGCCTCGCCGGAGAGGCGTCGCAACTCGTTGGCGAAACGCCGCTGGTCGCGCTGGGCCGGATGGCCGAGAACGTCGGCGGCGAGGTCGTCGTCAAGCTCGAGTACCTGAACCCCGGCGGCTCGGTCAAGGACCGGATCGGCGTCGCGATGATCGACGCGGCCGAGGCCGAGGGCCTGATCGAGCGCGGCAAGGCCGTCATCGTGGAGCCCACCAGCGGCAACACGGGGATCGCACTGGCGTTGGTCTGCGCCGCGCGCGGCTACGAGCTCGTGCTGACCCTGCCCGAGGGGATGAGCCGTGAGCGCGCCAAGCTCCTCCGCGCCTACGGCGCGGAGGTCCACGAGACGCCATCGCTCGGCGGCATGGGGGAGGCGATCGATCTCGGGCGCAAGATCGTCCGCGAGCGGAACGGATTCATGCCGCAGCAGTTCTCGAACCCGGCGAACCCGGAGATCCATCGTCGCACGACGGCCGAGGAGATCTGGCGGGACACGGAAGGCGAGATCGACGCCTTCGTCTGCGGTGTCGGGACGGGCGGCACGATCACCGGTGTCGGCCAGGTGCTGAAAGAGAGGCGGCCGGACGCGCTCGTGATCGCGGTCGAGCCCACGGGGTCGCCGGTGCTTTCGGGCGGAGCCGCCGGGCCGCACAAGATCCAGGGGATCGGCGCCGGCTTCGTCCCCGAGGTGTTGGACCGGTCGGTGATCGACGAGGTCCTCCAGGTCGGCGACGAGGACGCGCTCGCGGCCGCGCGGGACGCGGCGAAGCTCGACGGGCTCCTGGTCGGGATCTCCGCCGGCGCTGTCCTGGCAGCGTCGCTGCGGGTCGCCGGGCGCCCCGAGATGGCGGGCAAGCGGGTGGTAACCATCGCCCCCGACGGCGGCGAGCGCTACATGTCCCTACCCTTCTTCGCCGACTGATGTTCGGGCTGGGAACGCTGCGCCGCGTCGTTCACGAGGTGAGCTGCGACGTCACCTCGGCGCGCGATCGCGATCCCGCGGCCCGCGGTGTCGGGACGTTCGAGATCCTGACGAGCTGGGCGGGTGTCCAGGCGCTCCTGGCGCACCGCGTCGCCCACGCGCTCTACGAGTCGCAGGTGCCGCTGGTCCCGCGCACGATCGCGTTCACGAGCCGCGCGGTCACCGGCGTCGAGATCCACCCGGCGGCGGAGATCGGGCAGGAGTTCTTCATCGACCACGGTTCCGGGGTGGTGATCGGCGAGACCGCCGAGATCGGGGACCGGGTCACGCTCTACCAGGGCGTCACGCTGGGCGGCACCGGGTTCGCCCGCGGCAAGCGCCACCCGACGGTGCAGGACGACGTCACGATCGGTTCCGGCGCGAAGCTGTTGGGCCCGATCACCGTCGGGCACGGTGCGAAGGTCGGGGCGAACACCGTGGTGGTGGCCGACGTGCCCCCGAAGTCAACCGTCGTCGGGAACCCCGGGCACACGGTCCGGGTCGAGGGCAAGCGGCCCGAGGGCCCCGACGCCGACTGGATCCACCTCCCGGATCCGATCGCCGATGCGATCCGAGGTCTCTCCGACCGTCTGGCGGCCGCCGAGCGCCGCCTCGCCGAGATCGACGGCAACACGGCGGAGGCCGAGGTCAAGGAGCTCAAGCCGAAGCGCGGGCCGTCGAGCGCAGGGGGATAGCCGCCGCCCGATCTATATTCGGGTGTCCGTGAGCGACACCGAGACACTCGCCCCGATCAGCCCCGGCGCCGACCAGATCGAGCGCCTGCTCGCTGACCTGAATCCGCCGCAGCGCCGGGCGGTCGAATACGGCGAGGGGCCGTTGCTGGTGATCGCCGGCGCAGGCTCGGGCAAGACGCGCGTCCTGACCCGGCGCGTCGCCTATCTCGTCGCGACCGGACAGGCGCGGCCGTCCGAGATCCTCGCGATCACCTTCACCAACAAGGCTGCTGGGGAGATGCGTGAGCGGGTTGAGCAACTCGTCGGCGGCGTCTCGAAGCTGATGTGGGTGATGACCTTCCACTCGGCCTGTGCGCGGATCCTGCGTGCCAACGCGGAACGGCTCGGCTACAAGCGCACCTTCACCATCTACGACGAGGCCGACTCGCTGCGGATGCTGAAGCGCTGCATGGAGGAATGCGACATCGACCCGAAGCGCTTCACGCCGCGGTCGATTCGCGCTGCGATCTCCGGCGCCAAGAACCGGCTCGAGGACTCGACCGACTACGCGGAGCGCCAGGGCTCCTACTTCGAGGAGCAGGCGGCGGACGCGTACGCGCTCTACGAGCGGCGAATGGTCGAGGCGAGCGCGATGGACTTCGACGACCTCCTGGTCCGCACGGTCAACCTGCTGGAGCTGTTCGCGGACGTCCGCGAGCGCTACCAGCGGACCTTCCGGTGGGTGCTCGTCGACGAGTACCAGGACACGAACAAGGCGCAGTACCGGCTGCTGCAGCTCCTCGCGGGGGAGCAGCGGAACCTGACCGTCGTCGGCGACGAAGACCAATCTGTGTATGGCTTCCGCGGGGCCGACGTCCGCAACATCCTCGACTTCGACAAGGACTTCACGGACGCGACCGTGGTGAAGCTCGAGGAGAACTACCGCTCGACGCAGACCGTGCTCGACGCCGCCAACGCGATCGTGTCGAACAACACCGAGCGCCGCGACAAGCACCTGTTCACGAACGCCGACCGCGGCGAGCCGGTTACGGTCGCCGAGCTCGACGACGAGCACGCCGAGGCCCGCTACGTCGCCGGCGAGATCGAGCGGCTGGTCTCCGACGAGGGGTACGCGCGCGACGACGTCGCGGTCTTCTACCGGATGAACGCGCAGAGCCGGGTGCTGGAGGACACGCTGGTCCGGTACGAGATGCCGTATCAGGTGATCGGCGGCACCAAGTTCTACGAGCGGGCCGAGATCAAGGACGCGGTCGCATATCTCCAGCTGCTCGCGAACCCGGCCGACGGCATCTCGTTCGGCCGGGTCGTCAACTCGCCGCGGCGCGGGATCGGCCAGCAGACGCAGGCCCGTGTGCTGTCGCACGCGAACACCACGGGCGACGACATCTGGGACGTGATGGCGCGGCCGCACGCGGTGCCGGGCCTGGGGACGGCCGCGGTCAAGGCGCTGTCGCGCTTCGCGGCGATCATGGCCGGCCTGCGGGAGCGCGCGGAGGATGACTCGGTGGCGCGGCTGCTCGAGTCCGTCCTGCACGACACCGGCTACATGGAGGCGCTCGAGGCCGAGCGCACGCTGGAGGCGGAGGGCCGGGTCGAGAACCTGCAGGAGCTGGTGGGCGTGGCGCAGGAGTTCGACGCCGAACCGCGCGGTCGAGGGGCCGTCCGAGGACACCCCGCTCGAGGAGTTCCTGGCGCGGATCTCGCTCTATACGGACCAGGACTCGCTCCGCGACGCCGAGAGCCTGATCACCCTGATGACCCTGCACAACGCCAAGGGGCTCGAGTACGACGCGGTGTTCATGATCGGCTGCGAGGAGGGGGTCTTCCCGCACTCGCGGTCGGTCGAGGAGGGGAACCTCGAGGAGGAGCGGCGCCTGGCGTATGTCGGCGTCACCCGAGCCCGCAAGCGGCTCTACATGACCTGCGCCCGGCGCCGGATGCTCCACGGCGCCGGCGGCTGGAACCTGCCCTCGCGGTTCCTCCGCGAGGTGCCCGAGGAGCTGGTCGACCACAAGGCGATGGCGCTCCGCACCGGCTGGCAGTCGGGACCGAGCCTCGGCGGCGGCGAGCGCGGCGGGTTCACCGCGCCCGATCGCAAGCAGCCACGAGAGCCCGAGGTCGAGTTCCGGATCGGCGACGACGTGATCCACGCCAGCTTCGGCGAGGGCGTGGTCACGTCGGTCGAGCCGGGCTCGGTGATCGTCGTGCGCTTCGCCTCCGAGGGAGCCGAGCGCAAGCTGATGGCCGACTACGCGCCGCTCAAGAAGGCGAGCTAGCAATCGCGGCCAAGGTGATCGACGGGAAGGCCGTCGCCGCGGACGTCAGGGCCGCGGTGAAGGACGAGGTCGCTGCGCTCGATCGCGCCCCTGGGCTGGCGACGGTGCTCGTCGGCGACGATCCCGCCTCGCAGGTCTACGTCGGCAACAAGATCAAGGCCTGCGAGGAGGCGGGCATCCGCTCGATCCACCACGGGCTCGGCGAGGACGCGCCCCAGGACGAGCTGCTCGAACTCGTGGCGGAGCTGAACTCGGACGACGGGGTCGACGGGATCCTCGTCCAGATGCCGCTCCCTGATCGGATCGACACCGACGAGGTGATCGGGGCGATCGACCCCGGCAAGGACGTGGACGGCTTGACGGCGGTGAGCGCCGGCCTGCTCGCGCAGGGGAGGCCGGGCCTCGTGCCGTGCACGCCGCAGGGAGTGATGGAGCTGCTGCGCGTCGCCGGCACGGCGGTCGAGGGCGCCGACGCGGTGATCGTGGGGCGCTCGATCCTGGTGGGCCGCCCGCTCGCGGCGCTGCTCACCAACGCGAGCGCGACCGTGACGGTTTGCCACTCGCGCACGCGCGACCTCGGTGCCGTCTGCGCACGGGCCGACATCCTCGTCGCCGCGGTGGGTTCCCCGCGAATGATCCGGGGCGAGTGGGTCAAGCCGGGCGCGACCGTCATCGACGTGGGCATCAACCGCACCGACGACGGACTGGTGGGCGACGTCGACTACGAGGCGGCGGCCGAGCGCGCCGGCGCAATCACGCCCGTGCCCGGGGGCGTCGGCCCGATGACGATCGCGATGCTGCTTCGCAACACCTTGTTCGCGGCACGCGCTCGCGACAGGGAATCCGCCGAGCGCGCGGTATAGGGTCACGAAGACCACTACCGGGCGCACGAGCTCCCAGGAGGTAGGAAACCCATATGGACAATCTTGGGACCGGAGAGAAGATCGCCGGCGCATCAGGCGTCGCGCTGATCCTCATCATGTTCATCTTCGACTGGTTCACGGCCGACGTCGGCTTTGGCGTGGAGGTCGGCGGCAACGCCTGGGACACGATGGAGATCATTCGCTTCATCCTGCTCCTGGCGGCCCTCGCCGGAATCGCGCTCGCGGTGATGAGCGCTACCCAGTCGCAGGTGGACATGCCCATCGCGACGAGCGCGCTGGCGGCAGGACTCGGCGGGCTCGCCGTGCTCCTGGTGCTGTTCCGGATCATCAGCCCGCCTGACGGTGGGGCCGGTGACCTGATCGACATCGGGCGCGGGATCGGTGTGTTCCTCGGCCTGATCGCGGCCGCGGGCGTCGCCTACGGCGGCTGGGCGGCGATGCAGGAGGAGGGCACCTCGTTCTCCAGCCAGGCCGACAGCCTCGGCGGCGGCGGCGACGCACCGCCCCCGCCACCTCCGCCGGCCGGTCCGGCGGCGTAAGGCCGCAGACAAGGGTTCGAAACGGCCGCCTCCGGGCGGCCGTTTCGCTTACTCCTCGGCGAGGCCCCGGGCGACGCGCGCGGCCATGGCGATGATCGTCATCATCGGGTTGACCCCGATCGAGCTTGGGAACAAGCTGCCGTCGGCGACGTAGAGGCCGCGGTAGCCGTGGACCGCGCCGGTCGTGTCGACGACGCCGAACGTCGCGTCCGCGTCCATCCGCGCCGTGCCAAGCGGGTGGAACGCCTCGAGCCGCATCCGGCGCGTGGGTGGGGGAGAGGCGTCGAGCTCGGCGATGCGGTTGCGCGGCAGCACGGGCATCCCGCCGAGCTGGGGATAGACCTCGCGCGCGCCCGCCGCGTAGAACAGCTCGGCCGCACGGGCGATGCCGAAGCTGAGCTTCCGGGCGTCCTCGCGAATCAGGCGGTAGGTGATGCGGAGCGATCCGTCGCCGGCCAGGCCCACCCGGCCCTTCGAGCGGTCGGAGAGGTGGACGCCGGTTGAGGCGATGTGGCCGTACGAGGCGAGGCGCTCCTGGTGCTCAGCGCCGGTGCCGGGCATCCAGTGGCCGCCGAACGCGAGGGGCGTGAACGTCGCCTCCAAGAGCAGGCCCTGTTCCCGCCACTCGTCGACGGCGTAGCTCTGCATGATCCCGTCCCAGCCGCGTACCTCCTCGTCGAACCGGGCGCCGACCCAGCATGCCGGGTGGATCCGCAGATTGCGCCCGAGCTCGCCGCTGGCCGAGCGCACGCCCGAGCGGAGCAGCAGCTCCGGCGTGCCGAACGCGCCCGCCGGCGACGATCACGCCCTTGCGAGCGCGGACGTGGAACGGCCGCGCGGTCCCGGCGCGCGGGTCGGCCACGCCGGCGACGCACTCCAGGCCAGCCGCGCGATCGCCCTCGAAGCGAAGCCGGCGCGCCTCGACGCCGGCGCGCACCCGCGCGCCAGCGGCGACGGCGCGCGGCAGGTACGAGACGTGCATCGCGCGCTTCGCGTCCAGGCGGCAGCCGTACGGGCAGGAGCTGCACTCGACGCAGCGGCCGGCGTTGCGCGCCAGCGGATGGTGCGATACCCCGAGCGCCTCCGCGCCCTCGAGCAGCAGCTGGCCGTTGCGACCCATCCGCTCGGGGTCGACGGGCGTGACGTGGAGCATCGCCTCGGCCTCCGCGTACTCGGAGTCGAGCTCGTCCGCCCAGGCGACCCCGTTCTCCTCGCGCCAGCGCGCCAGGACCTCGGCGGGCGCACGGAAGCAGGTGCCGGAGTTGATCACGGTGGTGCCGCCGACCGCGCGCCCGACCGGCGTCGGGATCGCGGGCAGCCCCTCGGCGACGGTCAGGCCGCCGTCGCGGTACAGCGTCGTGAGCGCCGCGAGCGGCTCGTCCGGATAGTTGCGACGGTCCATGTACGGGCCGGCCTCGAGCACCAGGACGTCGTGTCCGGCTTCGGCAAGGACCGTCGCCGCGACGGCGCCGCCGGCCCCCGAGCCGACGATGGCGAAGTCACAGTCCTCGCCATCACCAACGGGCTCGAGGGAACCAATGCCCGTCGGCTCCTCCGCTTCGAGTCCGGGGCCGACGGGTTCGGGGGCACGCGGACCTTCGACCCGGCACCGCGCGGTTGAGCCCACCGCATCGCGCACGCGCGGGTCGTTCGCGTAGCCGCTCCCGGTGAGGACCTTCAACAGGAGCAGCAGGTCCTGGCGAAGCCAGGAGCCCGACTCGTCCATCCGCCGCAGGAAGTCCTGGCGCGCCTCGAGGCTCGCCCGGCTGAAGCGCCAGGGAAACGGCGACCACTCGAAAGCCCGCAGCGCGAGGCGGATCAGCGTGACGCGGCGCGCGGGCATGCCGGCCAGGTACCGCGCGAGCGGCCCGGCGACGTCCACGGAGCCGGGCGCGTGGTCGCCCGGTCCGACGGCGGGCGGCATCCCGGAGGTGCCCGGCGCCATCGCCTCGGCGACCGCCTGCAGGGTGCGGATCTCGGCAGCGCCAAGCTCCGGCGCACGCCTTCAGGTGGGCGCGGCGGGAGCCTCCACCCGGCCGGCCAGCGACCACAGCAGGAGCGCCACGCCGACCAGGAAACCGTCTACGAGGAAGTTGAGGAGATAGGCGAAGACGTCGTCGTCGAAGAGGTAGAAGCCGAGCGCCGCCAGCGAGCTCGCCGCCTTGCCGGCCGCGAGCACCAGCAGGAGGGGCCGGTAGCGCACGACGTCCGCCTGTACGACCAGGCAGATGCCGGTGATCACGGTCATGTAGGCGAAGCCGAGCGCGAGCCAGAGCTGCTCGGCGGTCTCGGGGGCCGGGGAGAAGTCGCCGAACGAGTCGCCGAAGTCGTCGAGTACGTCCAGGACGCCGTCGGGGGTGACGATGAACAGCAACCCCACCAGCGCGAAGCTCGCCGCGAGCAGCCGAAGGCTCAGGACCACGAAGCGCTCGGCCTGTTCCCCCGTCATCGGCGGCGATCCTATCTGCGAGCTGACCAGGCGGTCAGCTGGGTCGTGTGTTATAGTGAACCAAATGGTTCAGTATCAACTCGACCGCGCGTTCGGCGCCCTGTCGGATCCCACAAGGCGCGGGATCCTCGAGCGGCTGGGCGAGGGCACCGCCACGATCAGCGATCTGGCGGCGCCGCTCGGGATGTCGCTCACGGGCGTGAAGAAGCACGTGCGAATCCTGGAGGAAGCTGAGCTGGTGACCACGGAGAAGGTCGGGCGCGCACGCCAGTGCACCCTCGGCCCACGACGACTCGAGGACGCAACCGAGTGGATCGAGGCCTACCGGCGCTCGCTGGAAGCACGCCTCGACCGCCTCGGGGAGTTCCTCGAGCGAACGAAAGGAGAGTGAGCAAAGATGGGTGATATGAGTGTGAGCAAGTCAGGTGATCGCGAGATCCACGCCGAGCGCTTCTTCGACGCGCCCCGGGAGCGGGTCTGGCAGGCGTTCACGGACCCGGAGCTGGTCCCTGAATGGTGGGGCCCGCGCTCGACGACCACGATCGTGGACAAGATGGAGGTCACGCCCGGCGGCGCCTGGCGCTTCGTCGGTCGTGACGAGGACGGCACGGAGAACGGGTTCCGCGGCGAGTACCGCGAGATCAACGAGCCCGAGAGCATCACCTGGACCTTCGAGTGGGAGGGCCTGCCCGGCCACGTCTCGGTCGAGACGGTGACCTTCACGGAGAAGGACGGCGGCACCCTCGTCTCGACGGTCTCGGTGTTCGAGACCCCGGAGGATCGCGACGGCATGTTCGACTCCGGGATGGAGGTCGGCATGCGCGAGACCTACGATCGGCTCGCGGAGCTGCTCGCGAGGGTCGAGGCAGCCTGACGATCGCCCGGTGGGCACGGGGCGCCCCCTAGAATCGGGCGCCCCGTGATCGACCGCGAACAGGTCCTGCACGTCGCCCGCCTCGCGCGACTCGAGCTCTCGGACGAGGAGGTCGAGCGGATGGCTGCGGAGCTCTCGGGGATCCTCGAGCACGTCGACAGGATCTCGGCGCTCGACCTCGAGGGCGTCGAGCCGACCTCGCACGTGGTCGCGCTCGAGAACGTGCTGCGCGCCGACGAGCCGACTCCCAGCCTGCCCCGCGAGCGGGCGCTGGAGCAGGCGCCCGATCCCGCCGAGGGCGCGTTCCGCGTCCCGTCCCCGGGCGCTTCGTGAGCGCCGAGCTGCTCGAGCTCACCGCGTCGCAGGCGCTGCGCCGGATCGAGGCGGGCGAGCTGGGCGCCGACGAGTACTTCGACGCCTACGCCGACGCCGCCGCCGGCGACGAACTGAACGCGTACCTCTGGCGCGCCGAGGCTGGATCCCGCGGCAGCGGCGGCGAGAACCTGCGCGGCCTGCCGATCGCCGTGAAGGACATCTTCTGCACGGAGGGCATTCCGACCACCGCCGGCTCGCGGATCCTCGAGGGCTATCGCCCGCCCTACACCGCCACCGCGGTGGCGCGGCTCGCCGAGGCGGGCGCGCGGGTGCTCGGCAAGACCAACATGGACGAGTTCGCGATGGGGTCGTCGAACGAGAACTCGGGCTACGGCCCCGTGCTCAACCCCTGGGACCGCTCGCGCGTGCCGGGCGGCTCGTCCGGCGGCTCGGCCGCGGCCGTCGCCGGGCGGCTCGCGCCGTGGGCGATCGGCACGGACACGGGCGGGTCGATCCGCCAGCCGGCGGCGCTGTGCGGGATCGTCGGCATGAAGCCCACGTACGGCGCGATCTCGCGCTACGGCATGATCGCCTTCGCCTCCTCGCTCGACCAGTGCGGCCCGCTGACGCGCGACGTCACCGACGCGGCGCTGCTCCTCTCCTTGATGGAGGGCCGCGACAAATGCGACTCCACCTCGGTCGGGATCGAGGGTGGGGTGGAGCTGCCCTCGCGCGAGGATCTCAGCGGCCTGCGTTTCGGCATCCCGCGCGAGCTGGCGGCCGACGCCGAGGGCATCGAGTCCGGCGTGACCGCGGTGTTCGAGGCCACGCTGAAGCGGATCGAGGAGCTCGGGGGCGAGCTCGATGAGTGCGAGCTCCCCAGCTCCCCGAACGGGATCTCGGCCTACTACGTGATCGCCCCCGCCGAGGCATCCGCGAACCTCGCGCGCTACGACGGCGTCCGCTACGGCATGCGCGACCAGGAGCCCGATGATCTGCTCGGCATGTACGAGCGCACCCGCGCGCGCGGTTTCGGCGCCGAGGTCAAGCGGCGGATCATGCTCGGCACCTACGCGCTCTCCTCGGGCTATTACGAGGCCTACTACGGCCAGGCGCAGAAGGTCCGGACGCGCATCGCGCAGGACTTCGCCGTCGCCTTCGAGCGGTTCGACTTCCTCGTCACGCCGACGTCCCCGACCGTGGCCTTCGAGCTGGGGGCGAAGACCGCCGACCCGCTCGCCATGTATATGAACGACTACTGCACCGTGCCGATGCCGCTCGCCGGCATCCCGGCGATCTCGATCCCCGCCGGACTTGCCGAGCCGGCCGGCGGCGGCCCCGAGCTGCCGGTGGGCTTCCAGATCGCCGGCCCGGCGTTCTCCGAGCCGGGGATGCTCGACGCGGCCTTCGCGCTCGAGGGCGCGATCGGCTTCGACGCGAGGCCGGGATCGTGATGTCCGTGGCCGAAACCGAGGCGGCCGTCCGCGAGGCACTCGATTCGCTTCCGAGCTGGGTCACCGAGGAGCTCGGGGAGGTCGCCGTGATCGTCGAGGACTCGCACCCGGAGGGCCTGATGGGCATCTACGACCCGGTCGGCGGCCTGCAGCGGGTCGTCGTCTTCCGCGACGCGAACCCGAACGCCGAGGAGGTCAAGCGAACTGTCCTCCACGAGATCGGGCACCACTTCGGGATGGACGAGGAGCAGGTCGACAGCCTGGGCCTGGGATGACGGTGCTGCCCGACACGTACGAGGCGGTGATCGGCCTCGAGATTCACGTCCAGCTCTCGACCCGCACGAAGATGTTCTGCGGCTGCGAGCTGTCGTTCGGCGACGAGCCGAACATCCACACCTGCCCGGTCTGCCTGGCCCACCCCGGGAGCCTTCCGGTGATCAACGAGCAGGCGGTCCTCTACGGCATCCAGATCGCTCTCGCGCTGGAATGCGAGGTCGCCCCGCGCTCGATCTTCCACCGTAAGAACTACTTCTATCCGGACAACCCGAAGGCGTACCAGATCAGCCAGTACGACATTCCGCTGGCGACCGCGGGGCGCCTCGGCGAGGTCCGCATCCATCGCGTGCACCTGGAGGAGGACGCGGCGAAGCTCGTGCACGTGGGCGAGTCGGGACGCATCCACGGCTCCGGCGCTTCACTGGTCGACTTCAACCGCGGCGGCACGCCCCTGGTGGAGATCGTCACCGAACCCGACGTCCGCGACGCCGCGCAAGCGCGCGAGTGGCTCCAGCTCCTGCGGACGACGATCAAGGCGATCGGCGCCTCGGACGTGAACATGGAGGAGGGGAGCCTGCGCTGCGACGCGAACGTCTCGATCCGCCCGGCCGGATCGGAGGAGCTCGGGGTGAAGACCGAGCTCAAGAACATGAACAGCTTCCGCTTCATCGAGCGCGGCATCGAGGCCGAGCTCGCACGCCAGCTCGACCTGGTCGAGAGCGGGGAGGGGGTGACCCAGGAGACCCTCCACTTCGACCCGCGCTCGGGCGCTCTGACCTCGCTGCGGTCGAAGGAGGAGGCGCACGACTACCGGTACTTCCCCGAGCCGGACCTGGTGCCGCTGGCGCCGACCGAGCGGATGCTTAGCGACGCCCGCGCCGCCCTGCCCGAGCTGCCGGCGGCGCGCGAGGTGCGCTATGCGGGCGAGCTGGGGCTGCCGGCCGCACAGGCCCGCCAGCTCTCCTACGACGGGGAGCTGGGCGATTTCTTCGAACGCGCCCTAGGCGCGGGCGAGGCGAGCCCGCCGGCCCTCGCCAACTGGGTCACCGGCGAGCCGACCGCGCGGGAGGCGGATCCCGCGGCGCTCGCGTCCCTCGTGGCGATGGTCGAGCAGGGCAAGGTGACGAACCAGGCCGGCCGCGACGTGTTGGCGACGCTCGTGGCCGGCGGCGGCGACCCGGCCGAGATCGTCGAGCGCGAGGGGCTCGGCAAGGTGTCCGACACGGGCGAGCTTGAGGCGATCGTGGCGGCAGCTATCGAGGCACATCCAGCCGAGGCCGAGAAGGTCAAGGGCGGCACGGGCCAGGCGATCGGCCCGATCGTGGGCTACGTGATGCGCGAGACCAAGGGCCGCGCGGACGGTGGCGAGGTCACGAGGCTGATTCGCTCGCAGCTCGGTCTCTGAACGCGTACTGGAGCGCGCCGCTCGGGCAGCGCTCGACCTGCGCCGCGACCGCCTCGGCGTCGGCCCCGTTGGGGTCGATCCACGGGCGCTTCCTGGCGTCGAACACGCCGGGCAGTCCGCGGACGCACTCGCCCGAGTGCTGGCAGACCTCGTTGTCGAAGGAGACCTCGATCGACTCGCCCTGGTACGCCTTGCGGCTCATAGTCCGAATCGCTCGCGCTCGCTCTCAGGCACGAGGTCACGGTACTCCTCGTGGCGCTCGATGTAGCCCCGGATGAAGGGGCAGTACGGCAGGACGGCAACGCCCCTGGCGCGGGCGTCGTCGAGCGCGCCGGCTGCCAGCCGCGAGCCGAGGCCCTGGCCCTCGAAGGCGTCGTCAACCTCGGTGTGGGTGAACGCGAGCGCCTCGCCCTCCATCCGGTAGTACGCGGAGCCGGCGAGCTCCTCGCCGGCGAACACCTCGAACCGACTCTCGGCGGGGTTGTCGGCGACGCGGATGTCCACCCGGCTGATGCTACTTGTGCCTGAAGTCACTTTGTAACATTCTGTTACAAGGTCTGCCATACTTGGCTCATGGCCTGGAACGTCGTAATCGCCGGAGGTGGGTTCGCCGGGATGTCCGCGGCCCGCGAGCTCGAGCGCCTGCTCCCGCAGCAGTCCGCCCGGCTCTCGCTCGTCAACGACGTCAACTTCATGCTCTACACGCCGTTCCTGCCCGAGGCGGCAGCCGGCACGCTGGAGCCCCGCCACGTCGTCACGCCGCTGCGGGACATCCTGAGCCGCACGTACCTGCGGCTTGGCGCCGTCTCGGCCCACGACCCCGAGGCGCGCACGCTCACGCTCTCGACTCACGAGGGCGAGGACGAGGAGATCCGCTACGACCAGTTCCTGGTCGCGGTCGGCTCGGTCTCGCGCTCGCTGCCGGTCCCCGGGCTCGACCAGAACGCGATCGGGTTCAAGAGCCTCGCCGACGCGATCTGGCTCCGCAACCACGTTGTCGAGACGCTCGAGCGCGCGAACGCAACCGAGGACCCGGCCCGCCGCGAGGAGCTCCTCACCTATGTGTTCGTCGGCGGTGGCTACTCGGGGCTCGAGGCCCTCGCCGAGCTCCAGGACTTCGCCGCCGACGCAATCGAGCGCTATCCGCGCGCCCGCCTGCACGGGATGCGCTGGATCCTCGTCGAGGCGATGGACCGGGTCCTGCCCGAGGTGGACCTGCCGCTCGCCGAGTACGCCATCAACGAGCTCCGCGGGCGCGGCATCGACGTCCGGCTGGGAACCCGCCTCGACGAGGCCGGCGCCGACTTCGCGACCCTCTCCACCGGCGAGCGGATCCCGACGACCACGATCGTCTGGACCGCGGGCGTCGCCCCGCACCCCAGCCTCAAGAACCTGGCGCTCCCGCTCGACGACTCGGGCCGCGTGAAGGTGGACGAGTACCTGCGAGTCGACGGCATGCAGGGCGTGTGGGCGGCGGGCGATTGCGCCTCCGTCCCCGATCCCCGCTTCGCCGACGGCCGGCCGTGCCCGCCCACCGCGCAGCACGCCGTCCGCCAGGGGCCGATCGCCGCCCGCAACATTGCCGCCGAGCTCGGCGTGGGTGCCGGTCCGGTCCCGTTCACCTACAAGGCGAAGGCGTCGTTCGTCAACCTCGGTCACTACAAGGCGGTCGGCGAGCTCTCGAAGCAGCGCTTCCGGGGCTTCCCAGCGTGGTGGATGGCCCGGACCTACCACCTGAGCCAGGTGCCCGGCGTCGCCCGGAAGATCCGGGCCGTCGCCGACTGGACGATCGGCCTGCCGTTCCGGCGCGACGTCGCGGAGGTCGGCTCGATCGGCCACCCGCGTCCGCTCAAGGACGAGGTGTATGCCCGCGGCGGCACCCACCGGCCCGTGGAGTAGATAACTCCGCCTACCGGGACTTCGTCCCTAGCCCCCGACGCCATACTTGCAATGTGGCCTACCTCGCCATCGCCGTCAGCTTCGGCCTCGCCACGGGCATCATTGGGCGAGCCAAGGGCAGCTCGTTCTTCATCTGGTTCCTGGTCGGCGCCGTGCTGCCGCTGTTCGGCCTGATCGCCGTCATCCTCTACCGCTTCGAGGCCGACGAGCCCGAGCGCCGCTGCCCGCGCTGTGGCCGCGTGCAGAAGCTCTACGTCCAGGTCTGCCGCACCTGCGGCGAGGACCTCTACCTGCCCGACCCCGCGGACGTCCGCCACCCGGCGGCCATCCGCGAGGGCCGCGAGCCGGTCCTCTAGCGCAACCAGGTGCGCACGATCGCGTTCGCGAAGCCCGCGCCGTAGCGGACCACCGCCGGCTTCTTCGAGTGGCCGTGGAGGCGCGCGACGACCGTCACCGGCACCTCCTTGGCGGGAACGCCGCGCTTGATCGCCTCGATCATGAACTCCGAGGTGTGGAACTGCTCCTGGCGCAGGACGAGCTGAGGGAGCACGGAGGCGCGCACGGCGCGGTAGCCGTTCGAGCAGTCCGACACCTTCGTGCGAGTGATGAACGAGACCAGCCGGTTGAAGAACACGATGCCCATCTCCCGTGACCGGGCGTTGGGCTCGGCCTCGCCGAGCACGCGGGAGCCGTGCGCCATGTCCACCTCGCCGGAGAGCACCGGCTCGACCAGCCGCGGCATCTCCTCGGGCAGGTGCTGGCCGTCGGCGTCGATCGTCACGACGATGTTCGCGCCGGAGTCCGACAGGAGCCGGTAGCCGGTGCGCAGCGCCGCGCCGCCGCCCCTGTTGATGACGTGGCGGGCGACGATCGCCCCGTTCCGCTCGGCGACGTCGCCGGTGCCGTCGCGCGACCCGTCGTCGACCACCAGCACGGCCGTCGGCTCGCCGCAGACCTCGTCGGGGAGCTTCGCGAGGACGTGGGCGATGTTCTCGGCCTCGTTGTAGGCGGGAATCAGGATCGCGACCTTGTCGCGGAACCGCTCCGGGTGACCGTCGCGGCGGAAGCGCTCCCAGGCGAGCCCCTCGAGAACGGCCGACAGCTCGCGGGTGTTCCGGGAGCCCTGCGCGAGGGCGCGAATCGTGAGCGCGAAGAGGACCAGGATCGCGAGCACGGCGACGCCGACGATGCGGGTCCCGTTGTCTCGCTCGAACGAGAAGGCCTCGAGCAGCGCGTCGAGCAGCTCGGTGCCCGAGACCAGGGCCAGTCCCAGAGCCAGCGTGAGCAGGATCAGGACGTCGGCGTTGCGCAGCGTGCGGCGGCGCCAGATCGCGAAGCCGGCGATCAGCGCGGCCATCACCAGGCCGCCGGCGCGCAGCGCGGTCAGCTCGGGGGGGAGGATGTCGCCCGCTGCGAACAAGGCGCACGAGGATAGGCGCGCGCTACCCTCTCGCGCAATGCGCATCCTGATCCTGGGTGGCGACGGGTACCTGGGGTGGCCGACCGCGATGCGATTCTCCGCGCGTGGCCACGACGTTTCGATCGTCGACAACTTCTCCCGTCGCCGCTGGCATACCGAGAACTCAACGGACTCGCTGACGCCGATCCTCGCGCTCGACGACCGGGTCGCGGCGTGGCGCGAGGTCTCGGGCGGGAAGGAGATCCGCACACACGTCGGCTCGATGGAGGACGCCGAGTTCCTCGACCGCGTGATCGACGAGACCCTCCCCGAGGCGATCGTGCACTACGCCGAGCAGCCCTCGGCCCCGTACTCGATGCGCTCCCGCGAGGCTGCGGTCGAGACGCAGTTCACGAACGTGATCGGCACGCTCAACCTGCTGTTCGCGATCCGCGACAAGGTGCCGGACTGCCACCTGGTGAAGCTCGGGACGATGGGCGAGTACGGGACCCCGAACATCGACATCGAGGAGGGGTTCATCGAGATCGAGCACAAGGGGCGCAAGGACGTGCTGCCCTATCCGAAGCTGCCGGGCTCGCTCTACCACCTCTCCAAGGTCCACGACTCGCACAACATCCACTTCGCCTGCCGGATCTGGGGGCTGCGCGCCACCGACCTGAACCAGGGTGTCGTCTACGGGGTCGACACCGACGAGTCGGTCGCCGACGACCGCCTTACGACGCGGTTCGACTACGACCAGTACTTCGGCACCGTGCTCAACCGCTTCTGCGTCCAGGCCGTGATCGGCCACCCGCTCACCGTCTATGGCGAGGGCGGACAGACCCGCGGCTTCCTCAACATCCGCGACACCCTCCAATGCGTCGAGCTGGCGGTCCGCAACCCGGCCGGGCTCGGCGAGTTCCGGGTCTTCAACCAGTTCACCGAGCAGTTCTCGGTCGCCGAGCTGGCGCAGCTCGTGAGCCGGTCGGCCGCCGAGCTCGGGATCGAGGTGGAGATCAAGAGCTTCCCGAACCCCCGGGTCGAGGCCGAGAGCCACTACTACAACGCCACCAACACGAAGCTCCACGACCTGGGCCTCGAGCCGCATTACCTCGGCAAGGAGTTGGTGCACTCGGTCCTGGGCATCATCGAGCGCCACCGCGACCGGGTGATCGGCAACGCGATCCTGCCGACCACGCAGTGGACGGCTGGCGAGCTGCTGGCCGAGCCCTCGGAGCCGGCCGAGGCGGGACGATGAGCACCACGGCATCCGAGCTCGCCACCGGCCGGTCCGAGCAGGGCGCCGAGCGCCGTGGCGCGATCCTGGCGGCGACGGTCCGGCTGCTGGTTCGAGAGGGGCTCGGCGCGGTCACCCATCGTGCGGTGGCGCGTGAGGCGGACGTGCCGCTGGCCGCCACCACCTACTACTTCGCGTCGAAGGACGAGCTGGTCGTCGAGGCGCTGGCGATCCTGGTCGAGGACGAGATCGGGCGGGTCGGCGAGCGCGCCGCCGCGCTCGGCGAGGACCTCTCGTCGCCCAGCCGGTCGGCGGCCGCGGTTGCAGAGGTGCTGTTCCCGGACGCCGAGGCCGCCGCCGGGCTGCTGGCCAAGTTCGAGGTCTACCTCGAGGCGGCGCGCCGCCCCGGGCTGCGCGCGACCGCCGCGCACTGGCAGAAGGCATTCACCGACCTCGCGGAGTCGGCCCTCGCCCTGGCCGGCGCGTCTGACCCGGGGCGCCTCGCGCCCCTCCTCCTCGCGGGCGTCGACGGGATGCTGGTGCACCGCCTCTCGGAGGGCATCGACGACCTCGACGTCGACCGCCTCCGCGCCCAGCTCGAGCAGCTCTTCGAGCTGGTCCTCGCCGCCGGCTGAAGCCGCCTGCGGACCCCCTTGACTTCGCCGGCCGGCGCGGACAACCTCGACTGCGGCGGCGGCAACGACCGCAGCTTCGGGGGTGGCGGCGCTGACCTGATCTACGACGCACTCGATGGCGGCGGCGACCTGATCAACGGCGGCGGCGGTCGCGACGACTGCCGCGGCGACCCCGGGGACACCTATCGCAAGTGCGAGGAGATCAGCTGACGAACACCCACCAATAGCTACCATCCGCGTCCATGCGCGCGGCGGACGCACTCTGCGAAGCACTCAAGGCTGAGGGGGTTCAGCACGTCTTCGGCATCCCCGGCGGCGCGAACCTGCCCACCTACGACGCGATCTACGACGCGGACTTCGAGCACATCCAGGCGCGCCACGAGCAGGGCGCCGGTCACGCCGCCGAGGGCTACGCCAAGGCCTCCGGCAAGGTCGGGGTCGCGCTCGCGACGTCGGGCCCCGGCGCCACCAATCTCGTAACCGCGATCGCCGACGCGATGATGGACTCGGTGCCCACGGTGTTCATCACCGGCCAGGTGCGGACCGACCTGATCGGCACCGACGGCTTCCAGGAGGCCGACGTCACCGGGATCACGCTGCCGATCGTGAAGCACTCGTTCCTGGTCCAGGACCCGCGCCAGATCCCGGAGTACATCCACAGCGCCTTCCACATCGCCAAGACGGGCCGGCCCGGGCCGGTGCTGGTCGACATCCCGCAGGACCTCTCGCGGGCGGAGATCGAATACGAGCCCGCGACCGGCACGCCCGAGCTCCCCGGCTACAAGCCGCCGCTCGAGGGCAACATCAAGCAGATCCGGATCGCGGCGAAGGCGCTCGCGAACGCGCGCCGGCCGGTGATCTACGGCGGCGGCGGGATCATCAACGCCGATGCCTCCGAGGAGTTCCGCGAGTTCTGCGGCTCCGACAACTTCCCGGTCACGCTGACGGTGATGGGCCTGGGCGCGTTCCCGGCTCCGCACGAGCAGTGGCTCGGGATGCTCGGCATGCACGGCACGCGCACCGCGAACTACGCGATGGACGAGGCCGACCTGATCGTCAGCGTCGGCGCTCGCTTCGACGACCGCATCACGGGCAAGCTCTCCGAGTTCGCGCCGCGGGCGAAGTTCGTCCACATCGACGTCGACCCGGCCGAGATCGGCAAGAACGTCCCGGCCCACATCCCGATCGTGGGCGACGCCAAGGACGTGTTGCCGAAGATGACGCGCGAGTACCGCGCGCTGAAGGCGGACTCCGAGCGCCTGGCCGACTGGTGGCAGCGGATCCGTGCCTGGCAGGCGGAGCATCCGCTGCGCTACGAGGACTCGGCCGACGCGGAGATCAAGCCCCAGTTCATGGTCGAGGCGATGTACGAGGCCACGGGCGGCGAAGCGATCATCACGTCGGACGTCGGCCAGCACCAGATGTGGGCCGCGCAGTACTACCACTTCTCCAAGCCGCGCCGGTGGCTCAACTCCGGCGGCCTCGGCACGATGGGCTTCGGCCTGCCGGCGGCGATCGGCGCCAAGGTGGCCTGCCCCGACGACACCGTCGTCTGCCTCGCCGGCGACGGCAGCCTGATCATGAACTCCCAGGAGATGGCGACCGCCGCGCACCACGAGATCGGGGTGAAGGTCTTCCTGATGAACAACGGCCATTTCGGCATGGTCCGTCAGTGGCAGGAGCTGTTCTGGGAGGAGCGCTACCAGTCGGTCGCGATGGGCGACAGCCCGGACTGGGTGAAGCTGGCCGACGCGTATGGCTGGACCGGGATGCGCTGTGAGGACAAGGGCGAGCTGCGCGATCAGATGCGTGCCGCGCTCGAGACCGAGGGACCGGTGCTCCTCGACGTCCGCGTGAGCCCGACCGAGAACTGCTACCCGATGATCCCCGCGGGCGCCGCGGCGAGGGACATGGTGGGCTGATGGGCGAGCCCGGCACGCCTGAGCTCGTCAAGCTCGAGGACCTCGAGGCCGGCAGCGTGCTCACCGGCCGCAAGCACATCCTCAGCCTGACGGTCGAGAACCGCCCCGGCGTCCTCGCCCGGATCGCGGGCCTGTTCAGCCGCCGCGGCTTCAACATCGACACGCTCGCGGTGGGGCCCACGGAGGACCCCGACGTCTCGCGCGTGACGCTCACCCTCGACGGCGCCGTCCACCCGATCGACCAGGTCACGAAGCAGCTTCACAAGCTCGTCAACGTGATCAAGATCCGCGACATGGATCCGGACGCGACGGTCGCGCGCGAGATGGCCCTGTTCCGCGTGAACGCCGCGGTCGAGAACCGCGGCGAGATCATGCAGTTCGCCGAGATCTTCGGCGCCAACGTCGTCGACGTCTCGCGGCGCACGCTGACCATCGAGGTCACCGGCTCGCAGGAGAAGATCGACTCCTTCGAGCGGATGGTCCGCCCGCATGGCCTGATCGAGATGGCCCGCACGGGCGAGGTCGCGATCACCAAGTCGCGCCCCGACGCCTAGCGGCGCGAGCGCCAGCTAGAACTCCGGGAAGCCGAAGTTGTCGAAGAACCAGAGCGAGCTGGTCAGCCAGATCACGACCAGCGCCGTGAACACCGTGCCGCCGGCGACCGGCAGGGTCCAGCCCGGCAGGCTCTTGGACTCGACAACGACCACCTTGGCGACGAACGCGCCGTAGAAGAAGCACCCGGCGAGCGAATGGACGAGCGTGCGGCCGGTCGCGTCCTGGAAGCCGAGAGCCCAGAGGCAGTGGTAGGCAACCGGCAGCGAGACGAGGAAGGCGAGCGTCCCGGAGACGCGATGCGCCCCGCCCAACCACGCGGGCGCCGCGCCCGCGCCGGGGAGGCGGTCATAGATCCACGAGGCCGAGAGGACCTGGAATCCGGCGAGCAGAAGCGCGGCGGTCGCCAGCCAGGCCTTCATGTTGAGGGTCGCCGAGAAGAAGAGACCGTCGCCGAGGATCGACTGGCCGGTCGGGTCGTGCTGGTTCGCGTAGACGCCGATCGCGAGTGCCACGGCAGCCCCGATCGCTGCCGGGACCAGGACCCTTGCGGCGGAGGCCGGAGGCTGCGGTGCCGACTCCACGATCCGACCCTACCCCACCTTGCGAACGTCTAGCCTGGGTCTTCGTGGATCCCGTCCTCGCACTCTCCGAGCGACTGACGAGCGACCTCGAGACGCTCCTGGACAGGGCCCAGCAAGCCCGTGAGCGGCGCGTGGTGAGCGTCACCGCCGAGGTGCCGCTGAGCGATCCGGCGGCGACGGTATTCGCCTCGCGCGGCGCCGCCGACCGCTGGTTCTGCTGGGAGGAACCCGACCGGGGGTTTGCGCTGGCGGGCCTGGGGGCCGCGGCCGAGGTCGTCTCACGGGACCAGGGCCGCTTCGGAGACGCAGCCGCCGACTGCTCGCGAATCCTGCGCGGGCGGCTCTCGTCCGCGCCCGATGCCCTCCCGGCCGGGGCGGGCCCGGTGTGGGCCGGCGGCTTCGCCTTCGACCCGGACGGCGGCACCGAGACCCAATGGGCGTCGCTGCCTCCGGCGCTGATGGTCCTGCCCGAGGTCTCGCTCGCACGAGAGGACGGGCGGACGCTGTTGACCGTTTCGACTCTGTTCTCGCCGTCGGAAGGCCCCGCCGCAGCGCGGGAGCGCGTGCGGTCGCGCGTTGCGTCGCTGCGGAGCGAGCCGCTGCCGATGCTCGATCCGGCACCGTCGGGAGCCGTGCGGGTGGCGAGCGTCGCGGATCCGGCGGACTACGAGGTCGCCGTGACCCGGGCCGTCGAACGGATCAGGGCCGGCGACCTGGAAAAGGTGGTGCTCGCGCGCGAGGTCCGCGCCGAGGCGCCGCGCGCGCACGACCCGGGCGCCGTGTTCGGGGCGCTGCGAGAGCTCTTCCCGTCCTGCTTCAGCTTCTGCGTCGGGACACCCGAGGCGGCGTTCCTGGGCGCCAGCCCGGAGCTACTCGTCCGCCGGCGCGGCGCCGGGGCGCAGACCGTGGCGCTCGCCGGATCCACCCGGCGAAGCGCCGACCCGGCTGTGGACGACCACCTCGGCGAACAGCTCCGGCTCTCGCCCAAGAACCGCTCGGAGCACGAGATCGTGGTGCAGCGGATCCAGCGTGTGCTGCGCCCGCACTCCGTCTGGGTGGAAACCGGGGGCGAGCCCACGCTGATCAAGGTGGCGAACATCCAGCACCTCGCGACGCCGATCCACGCGCAGCTCGCCGATGCCCGCTCCGCGGTTGAGCTCGCCGGCCTCCTGCACCCGACGCCGGCGATCGGGGGCGAGCCGCGCGATCGCGCGCTCGCGGCCATCCCCGAGCTCGAGGGCATGGACCGCGGCTGGTACGCCGGCGCCATCGGCTGGATGGACGCGGCGGAGGACGGCGAGTTCTGCGTCGGCATCCGGTCGGCGCTCCTGCGCGACCGGACCGCGCACGTGTTCGCGGGGAACGGGATCGTCGCCGACTCCGATCCCGCGGACGAGCTGGCCGAGACCGAGCTGAAGCTCGGAGCGCTGCTGCCGCTGCTCGCCGGCTGATGGCGAGCCTCCCGCGTCCGGTCGTCGAGCGGATCGCCCGGTACGCGGTGAAGCCAGTCGTGGGGCTCCCGCCAGGTCCCAAGCGGCTGGTGATGGAGGCGCTCGCGCGCCTAAGCGTGGTGCCCGGCGGCGTGTCGGTCTCCCGCCAGGTCCGCGGTGGGGTCGGGGGCGACCTCGTGTCGCCGGATGGACATGCGGGCCCTCCCCGCATCCTCTACCTCCATGGCGGCGGCTATGAGTGGGGTTCGCCGCGGACCCACCGCAACCTGATCGCGACGCTCGCGCTGCGTGCCGACCGCGCGGTGTTCGCCGGCGATTATCGCCTGGCCCCCGAGCACCCGGCCCCGGCAGCGCTGGAGGACGCGCTCGCGGTCTATCAGGCGATGGTCACGGACGCCGGCCAGGGGGTGGCCGTGGCCGGGGACTCGGCGGGCGGTGGGCTCACGCTGGCGCTCGCCGTCGCGGTCCGCGACCGCGGCCTTCCCGCACCGACGTGCGTGGCGCTGATCTCTCCCTGGGTGGATCTGACGATGTCAGGCGCGAGCATCAGGACGAACCAGGACAGCGACGCCCTGTTGTCGCCGGGCGCGATCGAGCGGTCGGCGGCCGGGTACGTCGCCGAGCTTGGACCCGACGATCCAATCTGCTCGCCTCTTGAGGCCGATCTGGCCCGGCTGCCGCCGATGCTCATCCACGTGGGCGGCGGCGAGCTCTTCCTAAGTGAGGATCAGGAGCTCGCGCGTCGGGCGGAGGCGGCCGGCGTCGACGTGGAGCTGCGGGTCTTCGACGGCCTCTGGCACGCGTTCCACGTCCACACCGGAATGCTGAGCGACGCCGACGAGGCGCTTGACGAGATCGGACGGTTCCTCACTCGGGCGCGTCCAGCGCGATCCTGATCGCCTGCGCCGCGCTCTCCCACAGGGCGCGGTGGACGGCGACGTTGGCACGCCGGTCGATCCGCGCTTCAGCGAGCAGGTGCCGGTCCCTGGGTAGCTCCGCGACATCCGCCGGGCTCGCGATCGTGCGGTGCTCGATCCCGTGGAGGTCGGCGAGCTTCGCGAGATCCAGGCCCAGCGGCGTGCCGAAGACCGCCTCGAACTCCTCGCGCTCGACCTGCTCGGCCTGCGGGAGGAACTCGAAGATGCCGCCCCCATCGTTGTTCGGGACGACCAGACGGACCGGGGCGTCGGCGTGGCGCAGGGCGGCGAGGCCGTTCGAGTCGTGGTGCAGGGCCAGGTCGCCCAGGACGATCCAGGCCGGCCGGCCGCTTGCGATCGCGCCGCCGATCCCGGAGGAGACGACGCCGTCGATGCCGTTTGCGCCGCGGTTCGAGAGGAAGAGCACGTCGGCCGGGCCGGAGGCGAGGAAGCTCTCCTGGTCGCGGATCGGCATCGACGAGGCGGTGTAGACGAGGTCGCCATCGGCGCAGGCCGCGCCGAGCGCCGCCTGGAGCCCGGGCTCCGTCAGCTCGCCGATGCCCGCCAGCTCGGCCGCCAGCTCCCGCGCCGCGGCGTCGCCGGCGCGCTTCCAGACGCCGAGCCAGGCTCCCGCCGGGCGCTCCGGGAGCTCGGCCGTGAGGGCGGCGGCCAGGGCCACCGGCTCGGCGCGCAGCATCAGACCGGCCTTGCGGGTCGGCTCGTTCCAGCTCCCGTGGGGGTCCACCACGAGCTGCGCGCAGCCGTCCAGCGAGTCGAGCCACTCGCGCAGGGCCTTCGAGGTCGGCATGTCCCCGAAGCGGAGGACGAGCTCGGGGTCGAGGGCGGCGGGACGGGCGCGGGCGATCGCGTCGTAGGCCCAGACCACGTTGTCGCGGGCGTGCGGTCCGAGCCGCGCCTGGGAGGTCGGCTCGGCCAGGATCGGGTAGCCCGTGGCCGCCGCCAGTGCGGCTAGCGCCGGGCCGAGCGCCGGGTCGCTCTGACGGCCGGCGACGATGAGGCCGCGCTCGGTCTCCGCCAGGTCGGCGGCGATCGCCTGGACCTCGTCGGCGCGCAGCGCGGCGGAGGGGCGGTAGATCGCGGTGAGCGGGAGGTCGCTCCCGCGGCCCGCGAGGGCGCGCGCCGAGCGAGCCGTGACGTCGCCCTCGCGCGGCTCGGGGCCGAGCGGATCGCGCCACGACAGGTTCAGGTGCACCGGCCCCGGCCGCGGGTCGCCGGCAGCGGCGGCGACGGCGCGGCAGGCGGTCGCGCGCATGTGCAGCAGGCCGGCGTCGTCCGCGTCGTGCGTGCCCACCTCGCAGAACCAGCGCGCGGCAGGCCCGTAGAGGTTGATCTGGTCGATGGTCTGGCCCGCTCCGATCCCGCGCAGCTCCGGCGGCCGGTCGCTGGTGAGGAGGATCATCGGGACACCGGCCTCGTCCGCCTCGCAGACGGCGGGATGGAGGTTCGCCGCCGCGGTGCCCGAGGTGCACGTCACCGCCACCGGCCGGCGGGTCGCGTTCGCGGCCCCCAGCGCGAGGAACGCGGCGGAGCGCTCGTCGACGATGCTCGTCGTCTCGATCGCCGGCTCGCGCAGCAGCGCGAGCGCGACCGGTGTCGAGCGCGAGCCCGGGCAGATGACCGCCCGCTTCACGCCCGAGCGGGCGAGCTCCTCGACCAGCGCCGAGGCGAGCGCGGTGCTGCGGTTGGTTGCGTCCACCGCCGAAACTATCCCTGGATCCGGTGGCGCTCGAGCGCCGGCTCGTCGATCTCGACACCGAGGCCGGGGCCGTCCGGCACGTGGAGCGAGCCATCGCGCAGCTCGCATTCCCGCGAGGCGATCGTGTCGGCGAACAGCCGCTGCGTCGCGAGCCCGTGGGCGAGCCCCGGGTCGCTGCCGTCGGCGCGCAGCATCTGAGCGGCGTGGGCCGCTGCCGCGATGCCCACGGGGCCGTCGAGGGCGCTGGATATATAGGTCGGGAGGACGCCGGCGATCCGCCGCGCTGCCCCGGCGCCGCCGACCTTTGCGAGCTTTGCGGTCGCGTACGTGCAGGCGCGGCGCTGCACCGCGCGGTGGGCGTCGGCCTCGGTGGCCACGGCCTCGTCGGCGGCGAGCGGGATGGACACGTCGCGCGCCACCTTGGCCAGCCCGCGCAGGCCCGCCACCGGCTGCTCGGCGAGCTCGATCCCCAGCGGCTCGATCGCGTTCAGCACCGCCACCGCCTCGCGCACATCCCAGGCCTCGTTGACGTCGACGCGGATCCGCGCGTCGGGTCCCACGGCCTCGCGCACGGCGGCGACGGTCGCGGCGTCGTCGGCGCCGGCGCCGAGCTTCAGCTTGAACGTCTGGAAGCCATCGGCAGCCCAGTCGGCGGCCTGCGCCGCGACCGCGTCTGGTTCGCCGGCGGTCAGCGTCGCGTTGCACTCGACCGGCAAAGCGTCACCGATCCCAAGGAGGCCGGACAGCGACTGCCCGGAGGCCTTGGCGACCAGGTCGAACACCGCGGCCTCGAGCGCGGCAGCCACCGCGGGGTGGACTCGGCCCGACGCCGTCAGCTCGACGATGGTCGCCACGGCGAAGCCGAGCGGGTCCTCGCCGGCAGCGTCGAGGTCCAGGTTGACGACGCGCGCGGCGCCGTCGCGGACGCTCTGCTCCACCTCGGCAAGCGTCCGGTCACCACGGAGCGCGAGGGGCACCGCCTCGCCGAGGCCCTCAAGGCCCTCGTCGGTCCGCAGCCGGAGCAGCACCATCTCACGGCGCTCCAGCACACCGGCGGCGGTCGCGTAAGGCGCGCGGAACGAGAGGGCGTAGGCGACGGTCTCAGCGCGCTCGACTTGCATCAGCCCAGCGCGAGGCCCGCTGCCAGCAGCACCGAGAACGCCCCGAGCAGCATGCCCGTGGCAGCCAGGGCGCCGTTCAAGGCGGGTCCGTCGGTGCGGGTGCGCACGGCGCGCAGCGGTGCGAGCGCGAGCGGCGCGGCGGCGAGGGCGACGAGACCGGCCGCGGGCCCGTCGCCCAGCCAGAGCCCGAGCGGGAGCAGGGCGAAGGACAGGCCCACGAGTGCCGCGTAGAGGGTCCGCGTTCGCTCGCGGCCGAGCCGAACCGCGAGCGTCCGCTTGCCGGCGCGGGCGTCGGTGTCGAGGTCGCGGACGTTGTTGACCACCAGGATCGCGGTCGAGAGGAGCCCGACCGGGATCGAGAGCAGGAACGGGAGCAGGTCGAGCTCCTCGAGCTGGACGTAGTAGGAGCCGTTGACCGCCACGAGCCCAAAGAACAGGAACACGAACAGCTCGCCGAGGCCGGCGTAGCCGTAGGGCCGGGGGCCGCCCGTGTAGAGGACGCCCGCGGCGATCGAGACTGCGCCGACGGCCAGGATCTCGGGGCCGGTGACGGTCGCGAGGTAGATGCCGACCCCGAGCGCCGCGGCGAACGCGACCCAGGTCGCGTGGAGAACCCGGCGGGGCGCGATCAGGCCGGAGGAGGTGACCCGCACCGGGCCGAGCCGGTCGGCGGTGTCGGCGCCGCGCTTCGCGTCCGAGTAGTCGTTCACGAGGTTGGTCCCGATCTGGATCAGGATCGACCCGGCGAGCGCGGCTGCGAACGGCAGCCAGCGCACGTCCTCGACCGCGAAGTACGCCGCCGCGGTGCCCACCAGCACCGGCGCGATCGCCGCGGGCAGCGTCCGCGGCCGCGCGGCCATGACCCAGATGCGCAGCGGGCTCAAGGTCGCTTCGGGAACTTCGAGAAGTCGGGCGAGCGGCCCTGCTGGAACGAGTTGCGGCCCTCCTGGCCCTCCTCGGACATGTAGAAGAGAAGCGTCGCGTCGTGCGAGAGCTGCTGGATGCCCGTCAGCCCGTCCTCGGTCGCGTTGAAGCTCGACTTGAGCAGCCGCAACGAGAGCGGGCTCAGCGCGTTCATCTCGCGGCACCAGGCGACGGTCTCGCGCTCGAGCTCGTCGACGGGGACGACGGTGTTCACCAGGCCCATCTGCAGCGCCTCGCCCGCGTCGTAGAGCCGGCACAGGAACCAGATCTCTTTGGCCCGCTTGACCCCGATGTTGTTGGCGAGGAGCGAGGCGCCGAAGCCGCCGTCGAAGCTGCCAACGCGGGGGCCGGTCTGGCCGAAGCGGGCGTTCTCGGCGGCGATCGTGAGATCGCAGACCAGGTGCAGGATGTGACCGCCGCCGACGGCGTAGCCCGCGACCATCGCCACGACCGGCTTCGGCAGGCGGCGGATCTGCACGTGGAGGTCGCCCACGTCGAGCCGCCCGATCCCGCGCTGCGCGACCTCGTCGTCGCCGATGTATCCGTCGTCGCCGCGGATCCGCTGGTCGCCACCCGAGCAGAACGCATCGGTGCCGGCGCCGGTGAAGATGATCGAGCCGACCTCGACGTCGTCGCGGGCCCGGCCGAACGCGTCGCGCAGCTCGGCAAGGGTCTGCGGCCGGAACGCGTTGTGCACCTCCGGTCGGTTGATCGTGATCTTGGCGATCCCGTCGCCCTTCTCGTAGATCAGGTCGCCGTAGTCGGCGGCCGGCTCCCAGGCGATCGGTGCATAGAGCGAGTCCTCGGGCGGGGCGTCTTGGTGTCGAATCGGCACGTTCGGGATTATCCCAGCGTGAGCATGCTTCTGGACAACTGGCTGGCCCAGCGGGCGGAGACTTCGCCCGGACGGCTGGCCGTGCGCTCTCAGGGCCTCGACCTCACATACGCGGAGCTCGAGCTCGAGGCGACCTCCACCGCCCGGCGGCTCGCCGCGCGGGGCGTCAGGCGCGGCTCGGTCGTGGCGCTCGCCCTCGAGCCGGGTCCGCACTACGCCTCGATCCTGCACGGCCTGATGAAGCTGGGCGCGATCGCCTACCCGCTCAACACGCGGCTCACGGAACGCGAGCAGGCGGAGGAGCTCGAGCGGGCCGAGGCGATGCTCGTCCTCAGCTCGCCGCTCGAGCTCACCTCGACCGAGGCGGACCTGCCGCTGCTCGGCGAGCACGACCTGGAGGCGATCCACTGCCGGCTCCTGACCAGCGGCACCTCGGGCCGTGCGCGGCCGATCGGCCTGACCTACGGGAACTTCCTCTGGAGCGCGGTGGGGTCGGCCTTCAATCTGGGCATGGACCCGGCCGATCGCTGGCTCTGCTGCCTCCCGCTTTACCACGTCGCGGGGCTCTCGATCCTGATGCGCTCGGTGATCTACGGCACCGGGACCGTGATTCACGAGGGATTCGATACCGAGCGGGTCGCGCGGTCGCTCGACGAGGACGGGGTCACGCTCGTCTCGCTCGTCACGACGCAGCTCGTCCGGCTGCTGGAGGCGAATGTCGATCTCTCGGGGCCGCGCGCCCTGGTGGTCGGCGGCGGGCCCCTGCCGATCGACGTCATTGAAGAGGCGGCGGGACGGGGCGCGACGATTGTTCAGACCTACGGGATGACCGAGACCTGCTCGCAGGTGACGACCCTCGCGCCGGCCGAGGCGAGGACCAAGGTGGGATCCGCCGGCCGGCCGCTCCTCACGACGCACCTTCGGATCCAGGACGGCGAGATCCTCGTCCAGGGCCCCACCGTCGCTCCGGGGACCGCCGACGAAGACGGTTGGCTCCACACCGGCGACGTCGGCCGGATCGACGACGAGGGGTTCCTCTACGTCGAGGGCCGGCTCGGCGACACGATCGTCAGCGGCGGCGAGAACGTGCTGCCGACCGAGATCGAGGAGGTCCTGCTGCGCCACCCGGACGTCGCCGACGCGGCGGCGATCGGCCGCCCCGACGAGCAGTGGCAGGAGGCCGTGACCGCGGTGGTGGTCGTCCGCGACGGGGCGGAGGTGGATGCCGAGCGCCTGCGCGCGCACTGCGCCGCGGAGCTCGCCGGCTTCAAGGTCCCGAAGCGCTTCGAGTTCGTGTCGGCGCTTCCACGGACGGCTTCCGGCAAGCTGTTGCGGCGGGAGCTGCGATAGGAGGTCGGATGGAACGCGCGGACGTACAGCGATGGCTCGACGACTACGTGGCGGCGTGGAAGTCGTACGACCGCGATTCGATCGCGGCGCTGTTCGCCGAGGACGTCTCCTACCGGTACCACCCCTGCGACGAGCCGGTCCGGGGCCGCGACGCGGTCGTCGGGGCGTGGCTGGGCGAGGGCGACCAGGACGTGGCGTCCACGCGCGACGAGCCCGGCACCTACGACGCCTCGTACGCGCCGGTGGCGGTGGACGGCGACGTCGCGGTGGCGGTGGGGACGAGCACCTATACCGACCCCCCGAAGGCCTACGACAACTGCTACCTGATCCGCTTCGACGCCGATGGGCGCTGCCTCGAGTTCACCGAGTGGTTCATGGAGCGGCCGACCGAATAACCTGCCGCGCCGATGAACGAACCTGAGAGCGGAATCTTCTATGACGCCGACGCCAACCCCGACGCGCTCGCCGGCAAGACGATCGCGATCCTCGGCTTCGGCTCGCAGGGCCACGCCCATGCGTTGAACCTCAAGGAGTCCGGGCACAACGTTGTGGTCGGCCTGCGCTCCGACTCGTCGTCGCGGGCTAAGGCCGAGGCCGCCGGGCTCCCGGTCCTGGACGTCGCGGACGCCGCCAGCCGCGGCGACGTGGTGATGGTCCTGCTGCCGGACGAGCGCCAGGCCGAGATCTGGGAGTCCGAGATCAGCGACGGGATCGGCGAGGGCAACCTGCTGATGTTCGCCCACGGCTTCTCGATCCACTTCGGCCAGATCGAGCCGCCGCCGGGCGTCGATGTCGGGATGGTCGCTCCGAAGGGCCCGGGGCACCTGGTCCGCAGCCAGTACGAGGCGGGGAGAGGGGTCCCGTGCCTGATGGCGGTGCACCAGGACGCCAGCGGCAACGCCCGCGAGATGGTGCTCGCCTACGCGAGCGGTGTCGGCGGCGGCCGCGCCGGGATCATCGAGACCACCTTCAAGGACGAGTGCGAGACCGACCTCTTCGGCGAGCAGGCGGTGCTGTGCGGGGGCGCGACCGAGCTGGTCCAGGCCGGGTTCGAGACCCTGGTCGAGGCGGGATACGACCCGCGCCTCGCCTACTTCGAGTGCCTGCACGAGCTGAAGCTGATCGTCGACCTGATGTACGAGAAGGGCCTTCAGGGGATGCGCTTCTCGATCTCGAACACGGCCGAGTACGGCGACATGACGCGCGGCCCGCGGGTGATCTCCGAGCCCACGCGCGAGGCGATGCGCAAGATCCTCGCCGACATCCAGTCCGGCGAGTTCGCGAAGGAGTGGATCGCGGAGAACCGCGCGGGCGCCGAGAACTTCAACCGCCTTCGCTCCGAGGCGCAGGGCAAGCAGATCGAGTCGGTCGGCAAGGACCTGCGCGGCATGATGCCCTGGATCGACCAGGAGATCGACTGACGCCCGCGGTAGAGTCGTCGGCGGTGGAGGAGAACGAGGCTCTCCAGCTGGACATCGACCGCCAGGAGGAGTACGCACGCCTCCTGCCGCTGGTCAAGTGGCTGCTGGTGATCCCCCACCTGCTCGTGCTGGTCTTCCTCGCGATCGGGGCGATCTTCGCGTTCGTGTACGCCTTCTTCGCGGTGATCATCACCGGGCGCTATCCGCCCGGGGCGTTCGAGTACATCGTCGGGCTCTACCGCTGGAGCACCCGGGTAAACGCGGTACGTGCGATTGATGACCGACGAATATCCACCGTTCTCGCTGGCTCACGGCCCCGCCTATCCGGCCCGCTTCGAGCTCGCCTATACGGAGGAGGTCGAGCGCTGGCGGCCGCTCGTCGCCTGGCTCCTGATCATTCCCTACGCGATCGTCGCCTCGCTGATCAACATCGCGGCCGGGTTCGCGACGCTGTTCGCGTTCTTCGCGATCCTCTTCACGAAGCGCTATCCCGAGGGGCTGTTCGAGATCGTCCTGATCTCGACCCGCTGGAACGCGCGCGCCGCGGCGTACGCGTATTTCGCGCTCACCAGGTACCCCGAGTTCGCCTGGCGCTAGGTGCCGCCGGGGTGCGGGCCCGGGAGGCGCTCCTCGCCGGGCGGCAGGCGGCCATCGCGGCCGACGTAGCCGCCCTTGGCGCCGACGATCACGTAGACCGCATCCTCTGAGCCCGCGTTGCGGATCTTGCGATGCGTCGCTGGATCCACCCGCGCCATGCCTCCGGGCCCGAGCGTGAACTTCCTGCCGTCGCCGAACTCGATCTCGACCCGGCCGGCGTGCACGAAGTACAGCTCCTCCTGCTCGTCGTGGTAGTGGAAGCCCGTCTCGAGGTCGCCCGGCAGCACGATCGCATTGACGCCGAGCTCCTGTACGCCCAGCTCGCGGCGAATCTTCCGGAAGCCGTAGCCGTCCCCGAGCCCGTCGAGGCTGGCGACGGCATACCCGTCGCCCTCGATCGGCTCTCTAACCTCACCGCTCACGCCGAGCACCCTAATACCCTGCCCCGCCCTGCGCCATGAACGAGCCGACCGCACGGATTCCCGAAGACCTGAAGCCCGCCGACGGGCGGTTCGGCTGTGGCCCGTCGAAGGTGCGCGCGGAGGCACTCGCGAGGCTCGCGGACGCGACCGGCGTGATGGGCACCTCGCATCGCCAGGCGCCCGTCAGGGACCTGGTCGCCCGCGTCCGCGGCGGCCTCACCGAGCTCTTCGGGATTCCCGCCGGGTACGAGGTGGCGCTCGGGAACGGCGGTGCCACGGCCTTCTGGGACGCCGCCGCGGCGTGCCTGGTCCGCGAGCGCTCGCTGCATCTCACCTACGGCGAGTTCTCGAGCAAGTTCGCGAAGGTGACCGCGGCCGCACCGTTCCTCGCGGACCCGATCCTGGTCGAGGCCGATCCCGGCGACGCGCCCGAGCCGCGCTCGGACCCGGGGGCCGACGTCCTCGCCTGGGCGCACAACGAGACCTCGACGGGGGTGATGGTCGAAGTCCGCCGTCCCGCGGACGCGGGCGATGCCCTGGTCGCGATCGACGCGACCTCCGGGGCAGGAGCGCTCCCGCTCGACCCGACCCAGGCCGACGCCTACTACTTCGCGCCCCAGAAGGCCTTCGGCTCCGACGGCGGCATCTGGGTCGCGCTGCTGGCGCCGCCGGCGATTGAGCGCGTCGAGGAGCTGGCGGGGGCTTCGGGCCGCTGGCAGCCGGAGTCGCTCTCGCTGCGGACCGCCGTCGAGAACTCGCGCAAGGACCAGACTTACAACACGCCCGCCGTGGCGACGCTGCTCCTGCTCGCCGACCAGGTCGAGTGGATGCTCGCCGCCGGGGGCCTCGACTGGTGCGTCGAGCGGTCCCGGGCCTCATCCGGCCATCTCTACTCCTGGGCTGAGCGGGCCGAGTTCGCCACCCCGTTCGTGGCCGATCCGGCGAAGCGCTCACTCGTCGTCGGCACGATCGACTTCGATCAAACCGTGGACGCGGCCGCCCTGGCGGCGACGCTGCGCGCGAACGGGATCGTCGACACGGAGCCCTACCGCAAGCTCGGCCGCAACCAGCTGCGGATCGGGATGTTCCCCTCGGTGGAGCCCGCCGACGTCGAGGCGCTCACGGCGTCGATCGACTGGGTCATCGCAAACGTTCAGGATGTGACGCCGTGAAGGTCCTCGTGAAAGAGAAGATCGCGGACTCCGGCGTCGAGCTGCTGCGCCAGGACTTCGACGTGGAGCTGGGGCTCGACTGGGACCAGGCCACGCTCGAGGACCGGATCGGCGAGTTCGACGCGCTGATCGTCCGCTCGGCGACCCAGGTGACGGCGGAGCTGATCGCCCGCGCCGAGAACCTCCGTGTGGTCGGCCGGGCGGGCACCGGGGTCGACAACGTCGACATCGCCGCCGCGACCAAGCGCGGGATCCTGGTCGTCAACGCGCCGGAGTCGAACTCGGTCGCCGCGGCCGAGCACACGCTGGCGCTGGCGCTGGCGTTGTGCCGGAACGTGCCACAGGCGCACAGCGCGCTTGTCGGCGGCGACTGGGCACGCTCGCGCTACGGCGGCAACGAGCTGTACGGCAAGACGCTGGGCGTGATCGGATTCGGCCGCATCGGCCAGCTCGTCGCCAGACGGGCCCTGGCCTTCGACATGACCGTCGTCGGGTTCGACAAGTTCGTCTCGGCCGAGCGCTTCCGCGAGCTCGGCGTCGAGGGCGTCGAAACCACCGACGAGCTCTACGAGCGCGCGGACATCATCACCATGCACCTTCCGAAGACGCCGGAGACGGTGAACTGGATCGACGCGACGGCGATCACGCGCATGAAGGACGGCGTGCGGATCGTCAACTGCGCCCGCGGCGAGCTGATCGACCTCGACGCGCTGGCCGCGGCGCTCGACTCGGGCAAGGTCGCGGGCGCCGCGCTGGACGTCTTTCCCGAGGAGCCGATGACCGAGCACCCGCTGTTCGTCCGCGATGACGTGGTCGTCACGCCACACCTCGGCGCGTCGACGGCCGAGGCGCAGGATCGCGCCGGGACCGACACCGCCGCAGCAGGTGCGCGCCGCGCTGACGGGCGGCGTCGTGACCAACGCGGTCAACCTCGGCGCGCCGCTGCCCGAGGCGGTGGCGCCGTTCGTGGCGCTTTGCCAGGACCTCGGCGCGCTCGCCCAGGGACTTGCGCAGGGCGGGGTGGACCGCGTCGAGGCCGAGTTCCGCGGCCGCATCGCCGAGCACGACACGCGCGTCCTCGGAATCGCGGTGTTGGCGGGCACCCTGCGTGGTCACACCGAGGAGCAGGTCAACCTGGTCAACGCCGGCGCGCTGGCCGAGGAGCGCGGCATCGAGCTGACCGAGATCAAGGACACGTCCTCGGACGACTTCACCGAGGTGGTCACGGTCCGCGCCGGGCAGGGACCGGGCGCTGTGGAGGTGGCCGGAACGGGCGTCGGCCCCCGGAACGTGCCGTACCTGGTGGGGGTCTGGGGCCAGAGCTTCTACCTGCCGCTCGCCGAGCACCTCGCGGTGTTCCGCTACTCCGATCAGCCGGGGATGATCGGCCGGGTGGGCACCGCGTTCGGCGAGGAGGGAGTGAACATCGTCTCCGCCGCGGTTGGCGCCGAGGCGGACGGCGGTCAGGCCGTGATGGTCCTGACGACGGACGCGCCCGTCTCGCAGGGGACGATCGACCGCATCCTCGAGCTCGACGGCTTCGCCGAGGGCCGCGCGATCGATCTCTAGGCTGCGCCCATGCGAGCGGTTGTAATCACCAGGCACGGCGGGCCCGAGGTGCTCGAGGTTCAGGAGTGGTCGGATCCGCCGGTGAGCCCCGGCCAGGTCCGGGTGGCCGTGAAGGCGTCGGGCATCAACTTTGCCGACATGATGGCTCGCTCGGGCGTCTATCCGGACGCGCCACCGCTGCCCTCGGTGGTCGGCTACGAGGTCGCGGGCGTCGTCGAGTCGGTGGGGGAGGGCGTCGAGGACTTCGCGGCCGGCGACCGCGTGATCGCCGGGACGCGCTTCGGCGGCTACGCCGAACTGGTCTCGGTGGACGCCGGCCAGGTGCTGCCCCTGCCCGACGTGCTGAGCTTCGAGCAGGGCGCGGGCTTCGTCGTCAACTACACCACCGCCTACGCGGGCCTGGTGCTGATGGGCGGGCTGCGTGCCGGTGACCGGATGCTGATCCACGCCGCGGCCGGCGGCGTCGGCATCGCCTCGATCCAGCTCGGGAAGTGGATCGGGGCCGAGATCTTCGGCACCGCATCGGCCTCGAAGCACGATGCGATCCGGGCGCAGGGCTGCGACCACCCGATCGACTACCGCTCGGTCGACTTCGCGGACGAGGTGATGAGGATCACCGAGGGCGAGGGCGTGGACGTGGTGATGGACGCGATCGGGCCGTCGAGCTTCAAGCGGAGCTACCGCATCCTGCGCGCGGGCGGCCGCCTGATCATGTTCGGGCTGTCCGAGGTGCAGACCGGCGACCGGCGCAACATCCCGGCGCTGGTCAAGGGCCTGGTCCGGATGCCGCTGGCGACTGTGCCGTGGTGGAAGAGCCTCGCGACGATGAACGAGAACAAGGGCGTCTTCGGGCTGAACATGCTGACCTGGTGGGACGACGAGGGGCTCGACCGCGTGCTGCAGCCCCTCGCGGGCCAGCTTGCGGCCGGGCAGCTCCTGCCCGTCGTCGCCGAGGCCTTCCCGTTCGACCGCGCCGGCGACGCGCACCGCTTCCTGGCCGAGGGCAAGAACATCGGCAAGGTCGTGCTGGTGCCCTAGCAGCGTATGGACGGCCGCGAGCTCGAGGTCCTGTTCCTGGTCTCGTTCCTGGCGAGCTTCGGCTTCATCCGCACGAGCGCGCACTTGATCCGCGCCCAGGTCTCGTGGTGGCCCGGGAACGTCGAGGTCGGCGGCACCCACATCCACCACCTGGTCTGGGGGATTCTGCTGATCCTGATCTTCGGGTACGTGGCGGGCGTGATTCGCCCGGACGCGCCGTGGAGCCACATCGCCGTGATCGGCTTCGGGATCGGCACCGGGCTGACGATGGACGAGTTCGCCCTGTGGCTCAACCTGCGCGACGTCTACTGGGAGAAGGAGGGCCGCCGCTCGATCGACGCGGTGATCGTGGTCGCGATCCTCGCCGGGCTGGCGGCTACGGGCTTCCGGGAGTGGGTGGACGCGGCGGAATCGGTCGAGTCCGAGGTGTTCGCCGTGGTCGGCGCCGCCGGCGTGGCCGGCGTCGTCTGCGCGCTCGTGAACGCGGCGAAGGAGAAGTTCGGGATGGCCCTGTTCAGCATCCTGGTGCCCATCGTCGGGCTGGTCGCCGCTTTCCGGCTCGGCAAGCCCACCTCGCTGTGGGCGCGCGCGTTCTACTCCGAGGCGAAGCGCCAAGACGCACGGGAGCGGTTCGGGTCGCCGCCCGAGGCTTGACGCCCTCAGAGCGATTGCTACTCTGCGCGGACCGATGAGCCACCGGCTCGACAACCTGGCCCTTCTCCTTCTCCTCCCCCTTTCGGGGGAGTAATCGCCAGGCGGCGCGTTAGCCGCGAGCACAGGTCATCGGTTTCGGATAGAGAAGGAGTAAGCAGATGAGCGGCCAGGAATCCGCGGCAATAGGAGAGCAAGGACAGGGTCCAGATCTTCGACACGACCCTGCGCGACGGCGAGCAGTCACCCGGGCATCTCGCTCAACACGCAGGAGAAGGTCGAGATCGCGCATCAGCTCGCGCGCCTGGGCGTCGACGTGATCGAGGCTGGGTTCCCGATCACCTCGCCGGGCGATTTCGAGGCCGTCGAGGCGATCGCCCGCAAGGTCGAGGGGCCGGTGATCTGCGGGCTCGCCCGTACGCACAAGGCGGACATCGACGCGGCCTGGAACGCGATCAACGACTCCGAGCGGCCGCGGATCCACACCTTCATCTCAACCTCCGACATCCACATCGAGCACCAGCTCCAGACCGACCGCGAGGACGTGAAGGGGCAGGCGAAGGCCGCTGTCGCGCTCGCGAAGTCGTACTGCGACGACGTCGAGTTCTCGCCGATGGACGCGACGCGCGCCGACGTCGAGTTCACGGCCGAGGTCTGCGCGATCGCCGTCGACGAGGGGGCGAACTGTCATCAACATCCCGGACACCGTCGGCTACACCACGCCCGAGGAGTACACGCGCTACCTGCGGCGCCTCTACGAGCTGATCCCCGGGCCTCGAGGACGTGATCGTCTCGGTCCACTGCCACGACGACCTGGGCCTCGCGGTCGCCAACTCCTACGCCGGCCTGCTCGCCGGCGCCCGGCAGGTCGAGTGCGCCGTCAACGGGATCGGCGAGCGCGCGGGCAACTGCTCGCTCGAGGAGATCGTGATGCTGCTGCGGACGCGTCGCGACGAGCACGGGCTCGACACCGCGCTCGACGCGCGCGAGCTGGCCCGCACGAGCCGCATGGTCTCGCGCCTCACGGGCTACGCCGTGCAGCCGAACAAGGCCGTGGTCGGGCGCAACGCGTTCGCGCACGAGTCGGGGATCCACCAGGACGGCGTGCTCAAGGAGCGCACCACCTACGAGATCATGGACCCGACCGCAGTCGGGCTCGAGTCGAACTCGATCGTGCTGGGTAAGCACTCCGGGCGCCACGCGCTGAAGGACGCGCTCGAGCAGCTCGGCTTCAAGGTCGAGGGCGGGGCGCTGAACCAGGCGTTCAAGCGCTTCAAGGAGATCGCTGACAAGAAGAAGCAGGTCACGGCGCTCGACCTGGAGGCGATCGTCTCCGACGAGATGCGCGAGCGCACCGACTCCTACGCGCTCGGCTGGTTCGAGGTCGAGGCGGGGTCGCGGCGCGAGCCCAAGGCTCGCGTCGGCGTCCGGCTGCCGTCGGGCGAGGAATCCACCGGCGAGGCCTCGGGCGACGGGCCCGTTGACGCGATCTTCGGCGCGATCCGCGATGCCGTTCGACACGGAGTGCGAGCTGCGCTCGTACACCGTCTCGGCGGTGACCGAGGGCGAGGACGCGCTCGGCGAGGTCACCGTGATGCTCCGCGCTCACGGGCGCCTGGCATCCGGCCAGGGCGTCGCGACCGACATCCTCGAGGCGTCGGCGCGGGCCTACGTGCGGGCGCTCTCGAACGCGCTCGACGGCGCGGCCGTCCGCGAGGCCGAGGGCGTCACCGCGGACGCCGCGGTTGAGCGAACCCCCGGGCCGTAGCGACAGATAGGCTGGCCGGCGTGGGTTCGCTCGACGGCCGCAGGGTCCTGATCACCGGCGCCTCGTCCGGTATCGGCGCGGCGACGGCCGAGGCGATCGTCGCGCGAGGGCGGTGCGGTGGCCCTGGGCGCGCGGCGCAAGGACCGCCTCGACGAGCTCGCATCGCGACTCCGTGAATCGGGCGGAAAGGCCGTTGCGATCGAGGCCGACATCGCCGACGAGGCGCAGGCGAGCTCACTGGTCGCCGGCGCCGCCGAGGAGCTCGGCGGCCTCGACGGGCTGGTGAACAACGCCGGCGTGATGCTGCTCGGGCTCGTCCAGGGTGCCGACACCGGCGAGTGGCGGCGGATGATCGACGTCAACCTGCTCGGACTCCTCTACTGCACCAATGCCGCGGTCCCGGTCATGCGGGATGGCGGGGGCGGCGACATCGTCAACGTCTCGTCCGTGGCCGGCCGCGCCGCGAACATGGGCAGCGCCGTCTACAACATGACGAAGTGGGGCGTAACAGGGTTCTCCGAGGCGCTCCGGCAGGAGTGCCCGCACATCGGCATCCGGGTCACCTGCGTCGAGCCCGGGTTCGTCGCGACGGAGCTCCAAAGCCACAACGAGAACCCGATGGTGCTCGACCAGATCGAGAAGATGCGCGAGACGATCGGCGACGTGCTCGAGGCCGAGGACATCGCGAACGCGATCGTCTACGTGTTGGCGCAGCCGAAGCACGTGGGGATCAACGAGGTGCTCGTGCGGCCGTCCGGGCAGCTCCGATAAGGAGGCTCCCGTCGCCCGGTACGGCGACCTGAACAAGCGTACGTGATAACGTACAGCCCGGTGGCTCAGCTCGCAACCGAGAACGGCGCCGTCGGAGTGAGGGTCAAGGCCCTGCGCGACTCGATGGGGCTCTCCTTGCGGGAGCTCGCCGAGCGCTCGGGCGTATCGGCGCCGATGCTCTCCCAGGTCGAGCGCGGCGAGACCAGCCCGACGCTGTCGGTTGCCGGTCGCATCGCGACCGGCCTCGACCTGACCCTCTCGCAGCTGCTCCGCCTCGACGAGGGCGAGCACGTGGTCGTGGTACGGCGCGGTGACGGCCGCTCGCGCAAGCGCGGCGGCCACGATGTCGAGGAGCTGACGCCGCCATTGCCCGGGCAGCGCGCCGATGTCTCACGGCACGTCCTCGAGCCGGGCGCTGCTACCGGCGGCCCGACCGATCCGCCGATCCACGAGCCGGGTGCCCGCGAGACGGCCCTGGTGCTGGCGGGCGACCTCACCCTCGTGGCCGACGGCGAGGACCATGCGCTCACGGCCGGCGACGCGGTCACGTTCGACGCCGATCTGCCGCACCACTTCGAGAACCGGGGCCGCAAGCCCGCGGAGTTCGTGGCCGTCGTCGCGGCCGGATTGAGGCGTAGCTGATGACCCGAACCATGTTCGACAAGATCTGGGCGGCGCACGAGGTCGGCGAAGGCTTGATCTACATCGACCTGCACCTCGTGCACGAGGTGACCTCCGCGCAGGCGTTCGAGGGTCTGCGACTGGCCGGCCGCAGTGTCCGCCGACCCGACAAGACCGTTGCCACCGCGGACCACAACGTGCCGACCGATGGCACCCCCGTCGCGCGGATGATCGCCGACGATCTCTCGCGCAAGCAGGTGGAGGCGCTCGAGCGGAACTGCGAGGAGTTCGGCGTTCCGGTGTTCTCGCTGGGCTCGGACCGCCAGGGGATCGTGCACGTGATCGGTCCCGAGTTGGGCCTCACCCAGCCCGGGCTGACGATCGTCTGCGGGGACTCGCACACCTCGACGCACGGCGCGTTCGGTGCGCTCGCGTTCGGGATCGGGACATCGGAGGTCGAGCACGTGCTGGCGACCCAGTGCCTGGTCCAGAAGCGGCCGAGGACGATGCGCATCAACTACTCCGGCGAGCTCGGACCCGGCGTCGCCGCGAAGGACCTGATCCTGGCGACGATCGGCAGGCTGGGCACGGGCGGGATGGTCGGACACGCCGTCGAGTACGCGGGCCGGACGATCGCTGGTCTGAGCATGGAGAACCGCATGACGATCTGCAACATGACGATCGAGGGCGGGGGCCGGGCCGGGATGGTCGCGCCCGACGAGACGACCTTCGCGTGGGTCGAGGGCCGCGCGGCGGCGCCGGCCGACTTCGACGCCGCGGTAAAGCGCTGGCGCGAGCTGTCGACCGACGAAGGCGCGAGCTTCGACACGGAGGTCGAAGTCGACGCCGCCGCGATCTCCCCGATGGTCACATGGGGAACGAACCCGGGCCAGGTCGTGCAGGTGACCGGGGCTGTGCCCGATCCCGAGGACGAGGTCCAGGAGCGGGCGCTCCGCTACATGGCGCTCGAGCCCGGGACCCCGATTCAGGAGATCGCGCTCGACCGGGTCTTCATCGGCTCGTGCACCAACTCGCGGATCCAGGACCTGCGGGAGGCCGCCGAGATGGTCTCGGGCCGGAAGGTCGCGTCCAGCGTGGCCGCGATGGTCGTGCCGGGCTCCGCGCAGGTGAAGGCGCAGGCCGAGGCCGAGGGGCTCGACGAGGTCTTCCGCGCCGCCGGCTTCGATTGGCGCTCGGCGGGCTGCTCGATGTGCCTGGGCATGAACCCCGACATCCTCAGCGAGGGCGAGCGCTGCGCCTCGACCTCGAACCGCAACTTCGAGGGCCGGCAGGGCAAGGGCGGGCGCACCCACCTGGTCAGCCCGAGGATGGCGGCAGCCGCCGCGATCGAGGGCCGGTTCGTGGACATCCGGGAGTGGGAGTAGGGAGGATCTGGATGGATCCCGTCGAGGTCATCGAGGGCCCAGTTTCCGTGCTCGACCGCGCCGACGTCGACACGGACCAGATCATCCCCAAGCAGTTCCTGAAGCGGATCGAGCGCACCGGGTTCGGCGAGTTCCTGTTCTACGACTGGATCCGCGACGGCGAGATCGAGCTGGAGCCCAACCCGATCCTGGTCACCGGCCGGAACTTCGGCTGCGGCTCGTCCCGCGAGCACGCGCCGTGGGCCCTCCAGGACTTCGGCTTTCGCGCGGTCATCGCCCCGTCGTTCGGCGACATCTTCTATTCCAACTGCATGAAGGTCGGGCTGCTGCCGGTGATCCTCCCCGAGGAGCACGTGCGCGACGTGGCCGCGGCGGGCGCGGCCCGTATCGACCTCGACGACCAGACGGTCGACTACGCCGGGGGTGTCGTGCGCTTCGACATCGACGAGGACACCAAGCACCGGCTGCGCCACGGCCTCGACGACATCGGCCTCACCCTGAACGACGCGGGCGCGATCGCCGCCTTCGAGGCCGCCGGCGGAGCGGACCACGGCCCGGTCACGACGGCGCTATGAGACGGATCTCGTGAACGGCCCGCAGGACCGCGGCCCCGGAGGGTGGGACGAGGTCCTCGAGACCGAGGCGCATCGCGTCGCGCCGGGGGCCGAGTGGCGCTCGGAGCTCTACCGCGTGGCGCTCGAGCAGTTCGAGCACGCCGCCGACGTGCTCGACCTCGAGGCGGATGTTCGTAATCGGCTAATCGAGCCCCGCCGCGCGTTGACCGTCAACTTCCCGGTCCGCCGCGACGACGGGACCATCGAGGAGATGACGGGCTATCGCGTCCAGCACACGCTCGTCATGGGTCCCACCAAGGGCGGCATCCGCTTCGCGCCCGGCGTCTCGATGGGGGAGTGCGCGGCGCTGGCGATGTGGATGACCTTCAAGTGCGCCCTGCTGCGGCTGCCCTTCGGCGGCGCGAAGGGCGGCGTCCGGTGCGACCCGAACCGGCTCTCGGACGGCGAGATGGAACGCGTCGTCCGCCGCTACACGGCGGAGTGCGCCCCCGTGCTGGGACCGGATCGCGACATCCCCGCGCCCGACATGGCGACCGGCGAGCGCGAGATGGCGTGGGTGATGGACACCTACTCGCAGCAGGTCGGGTATCCGGTGCCGGAGATCGTCACCGGCAAGCCGGAGGTGCTGGGCGGCACCGCCGGGCGGGCCGCGGCGACGGGCCTCGGCGTCGTCTACTGCGTCGAGGGCATCCTCTCGCACCTGGGCTGGGACGTCGCCGGTCAACGGGTGTCCATCCAGGGCTTCGGCAAGGTCGGCGCCGTGATCGCCGCCGAGATGGCCGCGCGCGGAGCGGTGATCGTCGCGGTGGCGGACGTCGCCGGCGGCGTCGTGAACGAGGATGGCCTCGAGGTCGACGCGATGCTCCAGTGGGTCGCGGCGGAGCGATTTCTCCGCGGCTTCCCCGGCGGCGACGCCGTCGGCCGCCGGGACGTGCTGACGGTGCCGTGCGACATCCTCGTCCCCGCGGCGCTCGAGCAGCAGATCACGGAGGCCAACGTCGCCGACCTCGACTGCCGGCTGGTCGCCGAGGCCGCGAACGGGCCGACGACTCCGGAGGCCGACCGGGCGCTCGCAGAGCGCGGGATCCCGGTGCTGCCCGACGTGCTCGCGAACGCCGGCGGCGTGGCCGTGAGCTACTACGAGTGGGCGCAGGCCGTCCAGCGCGAGGCGTGGTCGGCCGACGAGGTTGCCACCCGCCTGCGGCTGCAGATGCACGAGGCGCTCACCCGGGTGGTCGACGCGAGCGAGCGCTGGGGAACCGACTGGCGGACGGCGGCGATGGCCGTCGGCGTCGAGCGAGTGGCCGAGGCGTCGCGGCTCCGGGCGGTGTATCCGTGAGCGAAGCGCCGGTCGACTGGGACGCCGCCGCGTACGACGACCTGGCCGGCCTGCCCCACGACGCCTGGGCGGAGCAGGTGCTGAGCCGGCTCGAGCTCGAGGGCGACGAGACCGTGCTCGATGCCGGCTGCGGCACCGGGCGGATGATGACGCTGCTTCGCGACCGCCATCCCGGACTGACGCTGATCGGAGCGGACGGTTCGCCCGCGATGCTCGCGCGCGCACGCGAAAATCTCGGCGATGGCGTCGAGCTGATCGAATCCAACCTGCTCGAGCTCGAGCTCGACGAGCCGGTGGACTTGGTCGTCTCCAGCGCGGTCTTCCACTGGATCACCGAGCACCAGGCCCTGTTCGACGGGATCTTTGCGCTGCTTCGGCCTGGCGGTCGGCTCGAGGCCCAGTGCGGAGGCGACGGCAACGTGGCCGAGATCCAGCGGGCGCTGGAGGCGCTCTCCGGCGACGAGCGATTCGCCCCGTATCTGCGCACGGAGCGCCGGCCCTGGAACTACGCGAGCGTGGGGGACACCGAGCTGCGCTTATCCCGCGCGGGATTCGGCGAGGTGAGCGCCTGGCTGGAGCCATGGCCCGTCAAGCCGCGCGACGCCCATCGCTACCTCGCGACCGTGGTTCTCCCCTGGCACCTGAATCGGCTGCCCGACGCATTGCGCGACGACTTCGCCGCAGCGGTGCTCGGCTCGACGACTCGGCCGCTGGTGGTCGACTACGTGCGATTGAACATCTCCGCCCGGAGGCCGGCGTGACGCGGATCGCCGTGCTCGCGGGCGACGGGATCGGTCCCGAGATCATCGCCGCCGCCCGCCGGGTGCTGGACCGGGTCGGCGAGTTCTCCTACGAGGAGCACCTGGTTGGCGGCGCCTCGATCGACGCGCACGGCACAGCGCTCACCGACGCGGTGCTCGAGGCGTGCCGGGCTGCCGATGCCGTCCTGCTCGGCGCTGTCGGCGGCCCGAAGTGGGACACCACGGATCCCGACGCGCCGCGACCCGAGCAGGGCCTTCTGGGGCTGCGCAAGGGACTGGGGCTCTTCGCCAACCTCCGGCCCGTGCGCCCGAGCCCGGCGCTCGCCGGCTCCAGCCCGCTGCGCCCCGGCGTGATCGCGGGCACCGACCTGCTGGTGGTGCGCGAGCTCACCGGCGGCATCTACTTCGGCGAGAAGACACGCACGGGCGAGTCGGCCAGCGACGTGTGTTCATACACGGCGCCCGAGGTCGAGCGCATCGCCCGCGTCGCCTTCGAGGCCGCGAGCCGGCGCCGCGGCCGCGTCACCTCGGTCGACAAGGCGAACGTGCTCGAGACCTCGCGCCTCTGGCGCGAAGTGGTGGAGGGCGTAGCGAGCGACTATCCCGACGTGGAGCTCGACCACATGCTCGTCGACAACGCGGCGATGCAACTCGTCGCGAACCCGTCGCGGTTCGACGTGATCGTGACCGAGAACATGTTCGGTGACATCCTCTCCGACGAGGCCGCGATGCTCACCGGCTCGCTGGGGATGCTCCCCTCCGCGAGCCTCGGCGAGGGCGGGCCGGGGCTGTTCGAGCCCGTCCACGGGTCGGCGCCCGACATCGCGGGCCAGGGGATCGCGAACCCGCTGGCAACGTTCCTATCGGCGGCAATGCTGTTGCGCGACGGCCTGAGCCTCGCGAACGAGGCGGCCCGCGTCGAGTCCGCGGTGGAAGCAGCGCTCGAGTCCGGCCTCCGCACGCCCGACCTCGCGACCGGCGCCGAAGGCGAGCGCGAAGCCGGGACGGGCGAGGTCACAGAGGCGGTGTTGAGCGGACTATGATCGCGACCATGGCCGACGGTGACCTCGCCGCCCTGCGAGCCGTCCCGATCTTCTCGGGCCTCGACGACAGGGCGCTCAAACAGCTCGCGCTGATGCTGCAGAGCGACGTGTTCGCCGCCGGCGAGGAGATCGCGGTCGAGGGCCGCAAGGGCCTGGACTTCTTCTTCCTGATCGACTCGGGCTCGGCGACCGTGACGAAGGGTGGCGAGGCGATCAACACGCTCGGGCCGGGCGACTGGTTCGGCGAGCTGGCCCTGATCACGAAGGGCTCGCGCACCGCAACGGTCACGGCGACCGAGGAGCTGCGCTGCCGGACGCTCGCGTCGTTCCAGTTCCGCCCGTTCGTGCAGGAGCACGCGGACGTGGCGTGGACGATGCTCGAGGCGCTCGTCGAACGCCTGCGGGAAGCCGAGCGGCGCTAGCCGAGCAGAACCGGAGGGCGCTCAGGTGCCCGCGAGAAGGCGCGCGTGAAGCTCTTGCGTCTCGGCGGCGGGCACGGACCCGAGCTCATCCCTCAGCATGCCGCGAAGGCTCTCGTAGACGCGCAGCGCCTCGGCCGCGTTGCCCTCGCGCTCGAGAGCTCGCATGAGCCAGCGATAGCCGGACTCCCTGTACGGCGCCAGTTCGATCAGGCGCCGCGCCGAGCTCAATGCGACCGGCGCCTCCTCGCGACCGATCCCCAGGCTGACGGCGATTGTGCATTCGAGCGCTCGGACCTGGATCTCCTCCAGTTCGCGGCGGACATCCTCGATCCAAGGAGCCGTTTCGCCGCGCATGAAGGGGCGCTCCGAGATGAACCGCGCCGTCGCCGCAGGCACGTAGCCGTCCCACCAGCGCTCCGCGGTCACCATGGACTCCGCCCGGTGGATCTCCGCTCGCACGCATTCGAGGTCCACCCACGAACCGGGTGGGAGCTCGAGCGACACCTGGCTTCTTCCGCGGAGAGCCTCGTCGCCAAGCAGCCTGCGCAGCTTCGACAGCAGGGCGGAGATCGCCATGTCGGGAGCGGAGGGGAGCTCCCCCGGCCAGAGCGCGTTGGCGATCTCGTCCCTGGTGGCCGTGCGATCTGGCCGCGCTGCGAGATATCCGAACAGCGCTCGACCCTGTCGCCCCGGCAAGGCGCCCTCGATCCGTTCGCCGCGCCAGCGGACGACGAAGCGTCCGCAGAGCTGGATCCGCGCACCGGCTCCGCCCACCCCCTCGGTCGCCATCGTCGCACCAAGGTAACGCCAACGTCCGGCGATGACAATCGCCCGGAAGTACGAGACGATTACCTCGCGATCGAAAGGAGGCCGAGATGGCCTACGTGATCAACTGTGACTGTGGGTACGTCGTCCACGCGGACAACGAGGACGAACTGGTGAAGGACGCCGAGGCTCACATCCAGGATGCCCACCCGGACATGGTCGGCAAGATCAGCCGGGAGGACTTCCTGGCGATGGCTGAGGAGCAGTAGCCCGTTCGGGCGGTCCGCCGGCTCTAGGCAGGCGGCGGACCGTCCGCAATACTTCGTCCCCCTGCAACGCAACGCGGAGGCGACGGTGGAGAAGTCAGAGTGGATTTGGATGAACGGCGAGTTCGTCGCCTGGGACGACGCCAAGGTCCACGTGCTCTCGCACGGCCTCCACTACGGCACGGGCGTGTTCGAGGGCATTCGCTGCTACGAAACCGACCGGGGTCCGGCGATCTTCCGCCACCGGGAGCACCTCGAGCGGCTGGCGAGGTCGGCCGAGATGTACTACCTGCCGCTGGCACATTCGCTCGACGACATCCGGGACGCGACGCATGAGCTGATCCGCCGCTGCGGACTCTCGAGCTGCTACATCCGCCCACTCGCGTTCCGCGGCTACGGCGAGATGGGGCTCTACGCCCAGTCCGCTCCCGTGGACGTGATCGTCGCCGTCTGGCCGTGGGGCGCGTACCTGGGCGAGGAGGGCAAGCGCAACGGGATCCGGGCCAAGGTCTCCTCCTGGCGGCGGATCTCGCCGAACGGGCTGATCCCGCACGCGAAGGCATCGGGCCAGTACCTCAACTCGATCCTCGCGAAGACGGAGTCGGCCAACGCCGGCTACGACGAGGCGATCCTGCTCGACGAGGCCGGCCACGTCTGCGAGGGCTCGGGCGAGAACATCTACCTCGTCCGCGAGGGCGAGATCGTCACCCCGCCGCACACGGCGTCGATCCTGGACGGCATCAGCCGCAAGTCGATCATCCAGATCGCGCGCGACCTGGGCTATGTGGTGGTCGAGCGCGAGGTCGCGCGGGCCGAGCTCTATCTGGCGGAGGAGATCTTCCTCTCGGGAACCGCCGCCGAGCTGGTGCCCGTGCGCGAGATCGACGACCACGACCTCGGCGAGCCGGGCGAGATCACACGCGTGATCCAGGCCAAGTTCGAGGACGCGCTGCACGGTCGCGCGCAGGAGTACGCGGAGTGGCTGGACCTGGTTGAGCAGCCCAGTAAGGTTTCCGGCTGATGCTTCCCTTCGGAGTCATCGAGCGAATTAGGCGCGCCGCGGCGTAACGCGGCGCCGTGGCTGCGCGGGCTCACACAACCCGCGCCCAGCTCGTTCGAACCTCCGAAGCACAGAAAGGCAGCATCACGTGACCACCGTCCAGCTCTACGACACCACCCTTCGCGACGGCATGCAGGGACAGGGGATGTCCCTCTCGGCGGCCGAGCAGGTGCGGGTCGTGCGGGCGCTCGACCGCCTCGGCGTGCACTACGTCGAGGCCGGCTTCCCCAGCTCCAATCCCAAGGAGGAGGAGCTCTTCGACCTGCTCGCCGGCGTCGAGCTCGAACACGCGACGGTCTGCGCGTTCGGCATGACCCGTCGCCGCGGGATCGCGGCCGAGGAGGACGACGCCCTTCGCACCCTGGTCGGGTCGTTCGCCCCCATCTGCACCCTCGTCGGGAAGACCTGGGCGCTCCATCTGGAGAAGGTGACGAAGGTCTCGCGCGAGGAGAACCTGGCGATGATCGTCGACTCGGTCAACCTCTGCCGGGCGCACGGCAAGCGGGTCGTCTACGACGCCGAGCACTTCTTCGACGCCTGGAGCGACGACTCGGGCTACGCGCTGGAGTGCCTCCGCGCGGCGGCGGCGGCCGGGGCGGAGAACGTCACGCTTTGCGACACCAACGGCACCAGCCTCCCGCCTGAGGTCGCGGCGGCGACCGCCGCGGTAGTCGAAGACCTGGGCGAGAAGGTCCAGGTCGGGATCCACGCCCACAACGACGCCGAATGCGGCGTCGCGAACTCGCTGGCCGCCGTCGAGGCTGGCGCGCGCATGGTCCAGGGCACGATGAACGGGATCGGCGAGCGCTGCGGCAACGCCAACCTGGTCTCGATCGTCCCGGCGCTCGAGCTGAAGCTCGGTTACGAGGTCGTGGGCCCGGAGCGCCTGCGGCTCCTGACCGAGACGTCGCATTTCGTCGACGAGCTCCTGAACGTGACCCCGGACGCCGACCAGGCATACGTCGGCCGTAACGCGTTCGCCCACAAGGGCGGCATGCACGTGGCCGGCATCCAGGCCGACGCCCGCACGTTCGAGCACCTCGACCCCGAACTGGTCGGGAACAGCCGGGACGTTCTGATCTCCGAGCTGTCGGGCAAGGGCTCGGTCCTGTCGCGCGCGGACCGGGCGGGGATCCAGCTCGACGCCGACGCCGCGAAGCGCGCGGTCGAGCGGGTGAAGGAGCGCGAGCACCGCGGCTACCAGTACGAGGCCGCGGACGCCTCCTTCGAGCTGATGCTCCGGCGCGAATCCGGGCAGTACTCGTCGCTGTTCCGCCTCGAGAGCTTCCGCGTGATCACGGAGAAGCGGGCGGACGGCCGGGTCGAGACCGAGGCGACGATCAAGATCTGGGTCGAGGGCCGCCGCTACGTGCGCACCGCCGAGGGCAACGGCCCGGTGAACGCGCTCGACCGGGCGTTGCGCTCGGCGATCACCGACCTGCATCCGCACCTCGCCGACATCGAACTGACGGACTACAAGGTCAGGATCCTCGACTCCCACGACGGCACCGGGGCGGTGACGAGGGTCCTGCTGGACTCGTCCGACGGGCGCTCGTCCTGGGGCTCGATCGGCGTCTCGGAGAACATCATCGAGGCCTCCTGGGAGGCGCTGGTCGACTCCCTCGAGTACGCCTTCCAGCCGAGCAGGGCGCCCGAGCATGTCGGGCCCTGACCCGATTCCCCTGGCGCAGCCCGCCCTGGGCGAGCGGGAGGAGGAGCTCGTGCTGGAGGTGCTGCGGTCGGGCCGGCTCTCGCTCGGGCCGGTCCAGGATCGCTTCGAGCGGGCGCTCGCCGACTGGCTCGGGGTGGAGGACGCCGTCGCGGTCTCGTCCGGAACGGCCGCGCTTCATCTCGGCGTGCGGCGCCTGGGGTGGGGGGACGGCGATGAGGTCGTCACCTCGCCGTTCAGCTTCGTCGCATCGGCGAACTGCCTGCTCTACGAGGGCGCGACGCCGGTGTTCGCCGACATCGACCCGGTCACGCTCAACATCTCTCCGGCAGCCGCCGAGGCGGCGCTCGGGCCGCGGGCAGTCGGCCTGTTGCCGGTGCACATCTTCGGCTATCCCGCCGCGATGCCCGAGCTCCAAACGGTCGCCGCCGAGCGCGACCTCGGGGTGCTCGAGGACGCCTGCGAGGCGCTCGGCGCCGTTGACGCCGACGGCACTACGGTCGGCGCCCGCGGGAACCTCGCGACCTTCGCCTTCTACGCCAACAAGCAGCTCACCACGGGCGAGGGCGGGGCGATCGTGCCCCGATCGGCCGAGGAGGCGGCGATCCTGCGCAGCGAGCGCAACCAGGGACGGGCGATCGACATGGACTGGCTCGACCACGATCGCCTGGGGTTCAACTACCGGCTGACCGAGCTGCAGGCCGCGCTTGGCATCGCCCAGGTGGAGCGCGCCACGGAGCTACTCGCCGCACGGGCCCGGGTCGCGAGCCTGTACGCGGAGGCGCTCCGGACGCTGGGCGGCCGCCTTGCTGGGGAGGGCTCCGCGGAGGGACTGGTGCTCCCGTGCGCCGACCGCGGCGCCGAGCGCCGCTCCTGGTTCGTCTATCCCGTGGTTCTGCCCACCACGGCGGACCGGGAGGCGGTGATGGCCGACCTCGCGCAGCGCGGAATCGCATCGAAGCCGTACCTGCCCTGCATCCACCTGATGCCGCACTACCGCGAGCGGTTCGGCTTCCGGGGTGGCGAGTTCCCGGTGGCCGAGGCGGTCGCCGAGCGCTCCTTGGCGCTGCCATTCTTCCCGGCCATGACCGAGTCCCAGGTGGAGCTGGTGGCCGAGGCGCTCTCCGAGGGGCTCGGGGCGAGGGACTGGGCGTGAGCGTCGTCGCCGACAACCTCGTTGCCACCGACACCGAGCGCCGCACGCTGACCGCGCTCCGCGAGGCGAGCGGTGAGACCGACGGCGTGATGGAGCGCCACTGCGTGCGCTGCTTCCTGCTGTGCGAGCGGCTCGCGACGCTGCACAACGCCGACCTCGACCGCGAGGTGGCGCTGTGCGCGGCGTTCCTGCACGACATCGGGCTCTACGACTCGGTCACCGAGGGCGGCGTTTACACGGACGAGGGCGCGGCGCTGGCGCGCGAGATCGCCCTCGAGGCGGGCTGGGACGAGCGTCGCGCCCAGCTGTGCGCCGACGCGTGCGCCTACCACCACTCCGTGCGCTCGAAGTGGGAGCTGGGCGCCGAGGTCGAGACCCTGCGCCTGGCCGACCGGATCGAGGTCTCGGGTGGGTTGATCCGCAGCGGGCTCTCGCGCGCCCAGCTTCGCGAGGTGAATGCCGAGGCTCCCAGGGACGGCTTCTACGGCGGCCTCCTGCACGTCGTCTGGCCCGTGCTGCGCAAGCGCCCGCTCACCCTGCCCCGCGTCTTCAAGCCGTGACGATGGGGCGTTTCGAGGCACCACAGGATCCGCTCTTCCGGCGCATCAACGCCTCGCTCGGCTTCGATCGCCGGCTCTGGCCGCAGGACATCCGCGGCTCGATCGCGCACGCCCGCGCCCTGCATCGCGCCGGTGTGCTCGACGACGAGGAGCTGGCGACGCTGGTGGGCGGGCTCGAGGCCGTCGCCGGCGAGCTCGAGGGCGGCGGGTTCGCGGAGCGGCCCGAGGACGAGGACATCCACATGGCGGTGGAGCGGCGGCTGACCGAGCTGGTGGGTTCCGTCGGCGGCAAGCTGCACACCGGCCGCTCCCGCAACGACCAGGTCGCGACCGACGTGGCGCTGTACGTGATCGAGCACGCAGAGCGTGCGCGCGAGCTCGTCGCGGCCCTGATGTCGGTCCTGCTCGAGCTCGCCGAGCGCCACGCGGACTGGCCGATGCCCGGCTACACCCATCTGCAGCGCGCGCAGCCCGTCTACCTCGGGCACCACCTGCTGGCGTACTTCTGGATGCTGCGGCGCGATCGCCTGCGGTTCGATGCGGCGGCGAGCGAGGCCCGGCGGGAGCTGCCGCTCGGCTCGGGGGCGCTGGCGGGCCTGAACTGGGACCTGGACCGCGACGCAACGGCCGCGGAGCTCGGCTTCGACGGCGTCGCCCCGAACTCGCTCTACGCGGTCTCGACGCGCGAGCCCGCCCTCGACTACCTCGCCGCGGCCGCGATCTGCGCCATGCACCTCTCGCGGCTGGGGTCGGAGCTGGTCCTGTGGTCCACCCGGGAGTTCGGGTTCTGCGAGCCGGCGGACGAGTTCTCGTCGGGCTCCAGCATCATGCCCCAGAAGAAGAATCCGGACGCGGCCGAGCTCCTGCGGGGCAAGGCGCCCCGGGTGGCCGCGTCGCTCCAGACGCTGCTGGGCGTGATGCACGCGCTACCGCTCGCCTACTCAAAGGACCTCCAGGAGGACAAGGAGCCCCTGTTCGACGCGGTGGACACGATCGAGACGTGCCTCGAGGCGGCGACGAAGATGCTGGCCGGCATGCGCTTCGACCGCGAGGCCCTGGCCGCCGCGGCGGCCGACGAGTTCCTGGCGGCCACGGACATCGCCGACCTTCTGGTCCGTCGCGGGATGCCGTTCCGCGAGGCGCACGGGGTGGTGGGCAGCCTGGTCCGGGACGCACTCGCGAGCGGCCGGTCCCTGTCCGAGCTGACCGAGGATGAGCTGCGCTCGCACTCGGAGCTGCTCGACGCCGAGTACTACGAGGTGCTCGCCGGCGACTCGTGGATCGAGTCGAAGGTATCGGCCGGCGGCACCGCCGCGGCGCGGGTCGCCGAGCAGCTCGCGGCCGCGCGAGCCGCGCTCGCCGAGTGAGCGCCGAGCCGCCGCCCCCCGCGGGCGACGCGCTGCCGCAGGCGTTCTACGAGCGGTCGGTGCTCGAAGTCGCCCACGATCTGGTGGGCTGCGCGCTCCTGGTGGACGGGGTGGGCGGGATCATCGTCGAGACCGAGGCGTACCGCGGGGACGAGCCGGCCTGCCACGCCTACGTCGGCCTCACGCCGCGGACGGCGCCGCTGTTCGGCCCGCCCGGCCACGCGTACGTGTACCTCTCCTACGGCGTCCACAGCCTGCTGAACGCGGTCGCCGAGCCGGAGGGCAGCGCCGCCGCCGCGCTGATCCGCGCGGTCGAGCCCCGCTGGGGCCTCGAGCGGATGCGGGCGCGCCGCCGGATGGAGGACGAGCGCCTGCTCTGCGCGGGCCCGGGCCGGCTGACCCAGGCGCTGGGCGTGGGGCTCGAGCTGAACGAGGCGCCGCTCGCGGCCCCGCCGTTCGAGCTGCGCGCGGCGGATCCGGCGTACGCGGCGCGAACCGTCGCCGTCGCGCCGCGGATCGGGATCACGCGTGCGGCCGACCTCGAGTGGCGCTATTGCGCGGCGGGCAGCCGGTACCTCTCGCGCGCGGTCCCGCGGGCGGCGTAGGCCGACCTCACCTCCGGCGCTCGGCGCCGATCGCGCCGCCGCTCAGATCCTCGGTCGGCGGCGCGTCGGTCGGGGGTGCCTCTGCGGGAGCGTCCTCCGCGGGCGCGGTCTCGGTCGTCTCCGGGACGACCGGTACCTCGGTGCCGGCCTCGACCGCAGGGTCCGTGGTCGTCCCCTCGTCGTCGGTCTCCTCGTCGGCGGCGGTCGCGAGGTAGGCGTTCACCACCTGGGCGAAGATCTCGGCCGGGAACGTGCCGCCATCCACCGGACCGCCCGAGTACTCGGTCAGCATCGGCTCGTTCGAGTCGGCGTGCCCGACCCAGACGCAGGCGGTGATTTCCTCGGTGGCGCCGCAGAACCAGGCGTCGCCGTTGTTGTCGGTGGTTCCCGTCTTGCCCCACGTGGGTTCGCCGGTCTGAGCGTTCTCGCCGGTGCCCGAGGTGACCACGCTGGCGAGGGTGGTCGTCGCGGTCGCGGCCGTCTCGGGCGCGATCACCTGGTCGCGGATCGCGGCGTTGACGCCGTCGTTGCCGTCCTTGTCCTCGACCGGGTCGCCCGAGATGGTGGTTGGGTTGTCGTCGTCCTCGCGCACCTCGGCGATGCCAACGGGCCCCTTGCGCGACGAGCCGAGCGTGCCGGTGACGCGGTTGCCGTCCTCCTCGAGCGTGTTGAACGCGTGGGCCATCTCGAGCGGGGAGACGCCCTGGGTGAGCCCGCCCAGGATCAGGGCCGGGTTGTAGGGCGCGAAGTCCCGGCCCTCGGGCGCGTACTCGTTCTCCGTCGAGAGGTCGGTGTTGATGCCCATCTTCGCGGCGGTCTCGGCGACGCTCTCGGGGCCCACCTGCATCCCGAGCTGCGAATAGACGGAGTTGTCCGAGTAAGTGGTGGCGGTCGCGATCGAGGCGGAGCCGAGGTAGGAGTCCTCGTAGTTCACCGGCTCGAACAGCTCGTTGACGATCTTGGTGCCGCCGCCCTTCTTCGCCACCTTCACGCGGAACGGGATCGACTGCGGGGCGGAGGCGTAGACCTCGCTGGTGGAGTGGCCCTGCTCGAGCGCCGCCGTCGAGCGTGAACGGCTTGAAGGCCGAGCCGGGCTGGCGCAGTCCGTTCGTAGCGAGGTTGAAGGGAGCCTCCTGGTAGTCGAAGCCGCCGACCATGGCCAGCACGCCGGCGGTGTCGTTGTCGAGCACGACCACCGATGAGTCGAGTCCGACCCCGGCGACCGTGCTCTCGGCGATCGCCTCGACCTGCTCCTGCAGCTCGAGGTCCAGGGTCGACTTGATCTCGAGACCGCCGCCGAACGCCTCGCCGGCGCCGTACTTGTCCACCAGCTGCTGCCGGAGCCACGAGGTGAAGTAGGGGGCGGCGGAGTCGTCGGCGGGCGGCGAGATCGCGAACTCCTGAGGCAGGGTCTGGCCGGCGTAGTTCGTGTACTCCTCGGGCGTGATGAACCCCTGGTCGGCCATGTTCTGCAGCACGAGGTTGCGCCGGCTCTGCGCGGCCTCCGGGTTCCCCCGCGGCGAGTAGGCGTCGGGCGAGGCGATGATCCCGGCAAGGAGCGCGGCCTCGTACGGGAGGAGCTCCGACGCGCAGGTCGGCTGTCCCTCGTCGCCGCAGCCCTCGTGCGCGTAGCCGAAGAAGGTGCGGGCCGCGGACTCGATCCCATAGGCGCCCTCGCCGAAGTAGATCGAGTTCAGGTACTCGGTGATGATCTTGTCCTTCGACCAGTTGCGCTCGAGCTGGTACGCGAGCGCGGCCTCGCGGAGCTTCTGGAAGATCGTCCTGTCGTCCTGGGCGGCCAGGGCGTTCTTGACGAATTGCTGCGTGATCGTCGAGGCTCCCTGGGACGCCGAGCCGGAGAGCACGTCCTGGTAGAGCGCACGGGCGATGCCCTGGAAGTCGACGCCGCGGTGCTCGTAGAACCGCTGGTCCTCGACCGCGACGACCGCCTCCTTCATCACCGGGGCGATCTCGTCCGATTCGACGAGGATGCGACCCTCGTTGTTGGTGAGGGTGGCGAGCCGGTTGCCGTCGCGGTCGTAGACGACGGAGTTCTCGGCGCGCTCGTACTGGGCGCGGTTCTCCAGCTTGGGAA
>CAVRWJ010000002.1:0-1420877 GCA_963724915.1 uncultured bacterium | reverse complement strand
GGCCAGCTGCTCTGGAGGCTGTTCGCGTACGACTCGGAGCTCGACTTTGCGTGGTCCAGCGCGATCTGGTTGCTGCGCTGGCTGGCGTCGTTCTGGGACTGCTCGAACTGCTGGTTGAAGCTCGCGGTGCCCTCCCTGACGACCTCCTCCGTCGTGTCGAGCACGGGCTTGACGATGAACAGGTAGGCAGCGCCCAGGACCGCCACCGTGGTGACGATCTTGATGATTGGGTTGAGGACGGTTCCGGCGCCGATCACGTTCACTCCCCGAGCGCGGACAGGGTAATCGAGTACGCGGCGCGCGCAAATCGCGGACTTTGCGGTTCGGCCCGCCTCGAATTCGGCACCGGGCCATCAATATCCTCGGCGCATGGCCAAGGACACCGAGAAGCTGATCAGGCAGCTCTCGTTGATCTCGTTCTTGATGGCCAACAGGCGCCCCGTCTCGGCGCTGGAGATCAAGCGCGAGGTCGAGGGGTACAGCTCGATGAACGAGGACGCGTTCGCGCGCCGGTTCTACGCGGACCGCGCCGAGCTCGAGAGCCTCGGCATCTCGCTGCAGGTGGACAAGCCCGCCGAGGGCTTCTTCGAGGCGGAGCTCTACGCGCTGCCGCCGGAGAACTACTACCTGCCGGCCATCGAGTTCACCGACGGCGAGCTCGCGGCGCTGCGCACCGCGCTGAGTCTGCTCGACGGCGAGTTCGCCTACGCCGAGCCGCTGCGCCTCGCTCTCCAGCAGGTCTCGTGGGGGCGCTCCAGCCCGCTGAACGAGGGTGAGCCGGTCCCGATCGACGTGCGGCTCTCGACCAACGGCGGCGGGCGCGAGCTGTCGCAGCGGCTGGCGAAGATCGAAACCGCGATCTCGCGCCGCAAGACGATCGAGTTCAGCTACTACACGATGCAGCGCGACGAGGTGTCCGACCGCAAGGTCAACCCCTACCACCTCGTCTTCCGCGACGGCCAGTTCTATTTGATCGGCCACGCGCACGAACGCGACGCGGTCCGGGTCTTCCGGCTCTCGCGGATCAAGGGGAAGGTGTCCTACGCGAGCAAGGCCGAGCACGACTTCTCGCCGCCGGAGGACTTCGACCGGCGCGACTACGCCTCGCGCGCCGAGTGGCAGATGGGGGAACTCGAGGGCACCGCCCAGGTGTTCGTCCGCGAGCGCATCGCCTGGCTGGTCGAGCGCGACTTCGGCAAGTACGGGTCGCTCCGCAAGGCCACGAAGGCCGACGGCGTCAAGGGTCGCGGCATGGTCTACGAGACCGAGTACGCCTCGATCCCGCAGCTCATCTCGTGGGTGCTCTCGTGGCGAGAGAACGCCCAGCTGATCACCCCGGCCGAGGCTGCCGCCGAGGCGGCCAAGAGCCTTGACCTGCTGCGCGACCGCCACCGCGGCGAGTTCGACGTGGCCTCCACGGTCTCGCGCCCGGTCCTGGAGACGGACGGGCGCCCGGCTCGCACGAACGGCAGCCGCGGCCGCTCGGAGTCCGTGATCCGCCCGGAGCGCTTCGCGCGGCTCGTCACGCTCGCCGGCCTGCTGATCGGGGCGGCCCGCAAGGACGCCGGCACGTTGCCCGTGAGCCAGGTCACCCGCGAGCTGAACATCTCGCTGGACGAGCTCCGCGAGGACATCGATGTCCTGAACGTCGTCAACTTCGGCGGCGGCACCTACGTCCTCTACGCCGAGATCGTCGGCGACGAGATCGAGATCGATCCCGACACCTACGGTGACAACTTCGCCCGCCCCGCTCGCCTGCTGCCTCTCGAGGCGAAGGCGCTGGTTGCGGCGATCGACCTGTTCGGCGACCACCTGCCCCAAGCGGGGCTCGTGACGGCACGTTCGAAGATCGTCGGCGCGCTGGGCCACGACCCGTCCCAGGAGGGTCTCGAGATCGCTCCGGGGCGCGACGACTCGCACGTGGTGCGCACCGTCAACGAGGCGATCCACCTCCACCGGATCCTCGAGCTCCACTACTACAAGGAGAACGAGGACGAGTTCGTGAAGCGCGAGGTCGAGCCCTACCAGCTGGTCAACGGCCCGGAGGGCTGGTACCTCGGCTGCTACGACACCGGCCGCTCCGACACCCGGCATTTCCGCCTCGACCGGATGAAGGAGGCGCGCATGACCGACCGGGACGTTCGAGCCGCGCGAGGGCATCGACGAGCGCCTCGCCGAGCAGGAGTGGCTCGCCCATGGCGAGGTCGCGAGCGCCGGCGTCGCGCGGGTGTGGGTCGCGCCGGAGCGGGCGCGCTGGCTGCGCGAGGAGCGCACGGTGGTCGAGGAGCTGGCCGACGGCGCGGTTGTCGTGGAGGTCCCCTACGGCTCGACCGACTGGCTCGTGCGCGAGATCCTGAAGGGCGCCGGCGACCTCGTCGCGCTCGAGCCCGACGACGCCCGCGAGGCGGTCCTCGCTGCCGTCTCCGACTGACGCTGCGGACCTCGCGTTGCTCGTGGCCCCGAACCCGGGGCCGATGACGCTCGGCGGCACGAACACGTACGTGGTGGGGCGCGATCCGGCGTATGTGGTGGACCCCGGGCCCGACGACGCGGGGCACCTCGACGCCGTGCGGCGCGAGGGGGAGGCGCGCGGCGGGATCGGGGTGTGGTGTTGACGCACGGCCACGCCGACCACTCGGCTGGAGTGCCGGCGCTGGGGGCGCCGCTTCTGTGGGGGGAGGTCAATGAGGGCGACGAGACCGCCGCGCTGGTCGCGGCCGTGTCGGGGGACCCGGGCGCCCCGGCCGACGCGAGCGACGGAAAACCGGACACTGTGTCCGGAAACACGTCTCTCGCGGTTGGGCCGTTGGTGGTCGTGCCCACCCCGGGGCATGCGCGTGACCATGTGGTCTTCGTGTGGGGGGAGGTTTGCTTCTGCGGCGACCTGATTCTTGGCGAGGGGTACACCATCGTGCCGCCCGCGGCGTTCGGCGGCTCGCTCGTCGACTACATGGACTCGCTGCGGCGGGTGCGGGAGCTCGGCGCGAGCCTGTTTGCGCCCGGCCACGGGCCCTGGGTGACCGATCCCGTGGCCAAGATCGACGAGTACCTGGCGCATCGCGAGGAGCGCGAGCGGCGGCTGGTCGAGGCGCTCGACACGGGGGAGCGCTCGCGCGCAAGACTCCTGGCTGTGGTGTGGGACGACGTGCCCGAGATCCTGCGCCCGGCGGCGGCGATGGCGATGCAGGCCCATCTTGAGAAGCTCGAGGCTGAGGGACGGTTGGTGACGGAGGAACTCGAGGCATGAGTGTCAGGCGAAAGGCAGGGATCCTCGGCGCCGTGTTCGGTGGGCTCGCGACGACGACCGCCGCGGGCCTCTGGTGGCAGCTCGTGCGGCGGCCGCTGCCGCGGGTGGAGGGGACACTGCGCATCCCGGGCCTCGACGGTCCGGTCGAGATCCGTCGCGACCGGTGGGGGGTGCCGCACATCAGCGCCGGCACCCGACACGACCTGTGGTTCGCCCAGGGCTACTGCCAGGGACAGGACCGCCTCTGGCAGCTCGACCTGTATCGCCGGGTGGCGCTGGGACGGCTGTCCGAGATCGCCGGCCCCGCGGGCCGGGAATCGGACCGGTTCATGCGCACGCTCGGTCTGCACCGGATCGGGCTGCGCGAGGCGGAGGAGCTCGATCGCGATCTCCACGACCAGATCGCCGCGATGGCCGCGGGGATCAACGCGGCCGCCGAGAACGCCCCGGCGCCGCCGATCGAGCTGCAGATCCTGCGCCTGGAGTTCCAGCCGTGGACGGTGGCCGACTCGCTGGCGATGCAGAAGCTGCTCTCGCTCGGGCTCTCCACCAACTGGGAGCGCGAGCTGCTGCGCGCCGACCTCGCGCGCGCGCTCGGCCCGGAGCTGGCGGCGCGCCTCGACCCCGGCTTCCCTCCCGCGAGCGCGGTTGTCCTCACGCCCGGCGTCCCCGCCGGCGCCGGGATCGAGATCGCCGAGCGGATCGACTCGATCCGCACGTTCCTGGGGATGACGGTCGAGGCGACCGGCTCGAACAACTGGGCGGTGGCGCCGTCGCGGTCGGCCACGGACGGCGCGCTGATCGCCGGCGACCCGCACCTCTCGCCCTCGATGCCGGGGATCACCTACCAGGTGGGGCTTCGGGTGGGCGACCGCTTCTGCCGCGGCGCCTCGCTTCCCGGCACTCCGGGGGTGGCCTTCGGCCACAACAACGACGTCGCGTGGACGCTCACCAACGCGATGGCCGACGTGATGGACCTGTTCGTCGAGCGCGTCGAGGACGGCCGGTACCTGTTCGAGGAGGAGTGGGTCGAGCTGACCGAGTTCGAGGAGGAGATCGTGGTCAGAGGCCGCGACCCGGAGCGCTTCGTGGCGCAGGAGACCCACCACGGCCCGATCGTCAACGAGGCGCTCAGGGCGGACGAGTCGGAGCCGCTCGCGCTGGCCTGGATGTCCCGGTCGTTCCCCGCGATCTCGCGCGCGAACGTCACTGCGCTCGACGCGGGCAGCGGCGCCGAGCTGGTCGAGCTGATGGCCGAGCACGCGACGCCGGTGTCGAGCCTGATCTGGGCCGATTCCACCGGTTCGATCGGCTACAAGACGGTCGGCCGCATCCCCACGCGCCGCGGCGGGTCGCCGGACCTCCCCCGCTGCGGCTGGAGCGGCGCCGACGAGTGGGAGGACTGGATCCCGTACGAGGAGATGCCGGAGGTGACCGACCCCGAGTCCGGCTACCTGGTCACGGCCAACAACCGGATCGACCCCGAGGGTTTCCCCCACCACATCTCGAGCGACTACTTCGACGGCTTCAGGGCGATCCGGATCGAGCAGATGATCGAGCGCGAGCCCGAGCATGACCTCGCGAGCTTCGCCCGCATGCAGACCGACATGCGCTCGCTGCCCGGCCTCGAGACCGCGCACAGGCTCGCGCGCCTGCGCCCGCGCGACCAGGCCGAGACCCGGGCGATCGAGAGCCTGCGCAGCTGGGACGGGCAGATGGCGCCGGACTCGGTCGCGGCGTCGATCTACCAGGCGTTCACGCTGCGCTTCGCCCGTGAGATCGCCCGCGAGGTGATCGGCGACCGCGACCTCGCCGAGCGCTGGCTCGACCGCGCCGACAACGGCTTCATGGCGCACGTCTCATCGCCCTGGCGCTGGCAGGCCCACATGCTGGAGCTCTGGGACGAGGCCGACGAGGAGTTGATCGGGCGACCGTGGGACGAGTTCGCGCTCGACTCCCTGCGGGCCGCACTCGCCGATCTCGCGAGGCGCTTCGGCGACGATCCGAACGGCTGGCGCTGGGGCAAGATCCACGAGCTGCGCTTCCCGCACGCGCTGGGCCCGGCGAACCCCGCCCTGAGCTGGCTGCTCGACCGCTCGCTCGAGATCGGCGGCGGCCAGGAGACCGTGTGCCAGGTCGGCTGGGATCCGAACCACCCATTCGAGGCGATCTGGGCGCCGTGCTGGCGCATGGTCGCGGACATGTCCCGGCCCGAGGACTCGCGCTGGCAACAGTTCACCGGGAACTCGGGGCATCCCGGCAGCGCGCACTACGACGACCTGCAGCCGCGCTGGCGGGACGGCCTGATGCAGGCGTCGGCCGGCGAGGGTCCCTGGAAGACGCTGCGGCTCGAGCCCTCGTGAGCCGGCGCGGGCAGATCACCCTCAGTCCCGGAGAGCAGCTCGAGCTGCTCGAAGCGGCGCGCGTCGTCGTGGTCTCGACCAATGGCAAGCGTGGCTGGCCGCACTCGATGCCGATGTGGTTCACGCTGCGCGAGCCGGAGGGGGAGCCGCTTCCCGACGGCCCGCCGAAGGAGCTCTGGTGCTGGACCTACGCGAAGTCGCAGAAGGCCCGGAACCTCGAACGAGATCCCCGCGCCACGCTCCTGGTGGAGACGGGCGGCGAGTACCTCGAGCTCCGCGGCATCCAGATCGAGGCCGAGGTCGAGCTGGTCCACGACCCCGAGCGGGTGCTCGAGTTCGGCAAGGAGCTCACGATCGCCTACTCCGAGGGAATCGAGTCGATCGAGGGCGACGCGGCAACCGCGCTGCAGGCGCAGGCCTCGAAGCGTGTCGCGATCCGCTTCGAGCCCAGACGCGTTGCCAGCTGGGATCACCGCAAGCTCGGCGGCACCTACTAGATACCCTGCCCGGCCGTGGAGCCGCTCAAGGGTCTAATCCTCTCGGGGGGCGCCGGCACCCGCCTGCGCCCGATCACGCACACGTCGGCCAAGCAGCTCGTGCCGGTCGCCAACAAGCCCGTCCTGTTCTACGGGATCGAGGCGCTGGTCGCCGCCGGCGTCGGCGAGATCGTGATCGTGATCGCGCCCGAGACCGGGGCCGAGATCCAGGCGGCCGCGGGCGACGGCTCGGACTTCGGCGCCAGCATCACCTACGTCGAGCAGGAAGCGCCCCTCGGTCTCGCCCATGCGGTGCTCACCGCCGAGGACGCACTGGGCGGCGGGCCGTTCGCGATGTACCTGGGGGACAACCTCCTGCGCGACGGGATCACCGGCCTGGTGGACAGCTTCCGCGACGGCGAGCACGACGCGCTCCTGCTCCTCACCCGGGTGCCCGATCCCTGGCACTACGGGGTCGCGGAGCTCGACGGCGAGCGGATCGTCCGGCTGGTCGAGAAGCCGAAGGACCCGCCCTCGGACATGGCGCTGGTGGGCGTCTACCTGTTCGGCCCGCAGATCTATGACGCGGCGCGCGCGATCTCCCCGTCCGGGCGCGGCGAGCTCGAGATCACCGATGCGATCCAGCACCTGATCGACAACGGCTCGCGGGTCGAGTCGCGGACCGTGAGCGGCTGGTGGAAGGACACCGGGCAGCTCGCCGACATGCTGGAGGCGAACCGGCTCGTGCTGGAGGACCTGGAGCGGTCGGTCGAGGGCGAGCTGGTGGAGTCGAAGGTGGAGGGCAGGGTGGAGGTCGCCCCCGGCGCCCGGATCGAGCGCTCGCAGGTGCGCGGTCCGGCGATCATCGGTCCCGGCGCGACCATCGTCGACTCCTATGTGGGCCCCTACACGTCGGTCGGCGAGGGCGTCACGATCGAGCGCTCCGAGGTCGAGCACTCGATCCTCCTCGCCGGCTGCACCGTGTCCGACCTCGAGTCGCGCCTGGAGGCGAGCCTGCTCGGGCGCAACGTCAAGCTGAGCCGCAGCGAGGGCCTGCCGCGGACCCTCAACATGATCGTCGGCGACCGCTCGGAGATCACGCTGCCGTGAAAGGACCCTGCGTGCCGGCGCAGGCGCCGGCGGGATGCTCGGACAGGACCTGGTCGACGCCTGCGTCACGCGCGACCACGAGGTGTTCGCGCTCGGGCGGAGCGAGCTCGACGTCACCGACCCGGCGCTCTGCGAGGAGGTGCTGGCCGACGTGCAGCCCGACGCCGTCTTCAACTGCGCCGCCTGGACCGACGTCGACGGCGCGGAGGGCGACGAGCCGGCGGCCATGATGGTCAACGACACCGGCGCGGCGCACCTGGCCGGCGCCGCCGCCAAGCACGGCGCGAAGATCATCTACGTCTCGAGCGACTACGTGTTCGACGGTGAGAAGCCGCGGCCGTACGTCGAATCGGACCTGACGCACCCGATCTCCGCCTACGGCCGGTCCAAGCAGGCCGGCGAGACCTCGGTCGCGGTCTCCAACCCGCGGCACCTGATCGTCCGCTCGTCCTGGCTCTACGGAGCACGGGGCCACAACTTCGTCGAGACCATGCTGCGCCTCGCGGGCGAGCAGCCGGAGGTGATCGTCGTCTCGGATCAGGTCGGCACCCCCACCTACACCCGCCACCTCGCCGCTGCGCTGGCGCAGCTGGCCGAGGGCGAGGAGTACGGCATCCACCACGTCGCCGCCTCGGGGCGCTGCTCGTGGTTCGACTTCGCCCAGGAGATCTTCGATCAGGCCGGGTCCGAGTGCCGGGTGATGGCGGGGACGACCGAGATGCTCGATCGCCCGGCGCCGCGCCCGCGGTTCTCGGTGCTCGGCTCGGAGCGGCCCCAGGCGCCCGTGCTGCCCGAATGGCGCCAGGGCCTGCGCGAATACCTGCGCGAGCGGGAGACGGTCCTCGCATGAGGATCCTCGTGACAGGCGGGGCCGGGTTCATCGGCTCGGGCTACGTGCGCCACCGGCTCGAGACGCACCCGGACGACGAGGTCCGCGTGCTCGACAAGCTCACCTATGCCGGCCGTCGCGAGAACCTGGAGGGCGTCGAGCGCTGCGAGCTCGTCGTCGGCGACATTGCGGACGCCGATGCGGTCGCCGACGCCGTCGAGGGCTGCGACGCGCTGATCAACTTCGCGGCCGAGTCCCATGTGGACCGCTCGATCGAGGCTCCCGGCGAGTTCATCCAGACCGACGTCTTCGGAACCTTCGTCCTGCTCGAGGCGGCGCGCAACGCGGGCATCAGGCACCTGCAGATCTCAACCGACGAGGTCTACGGCTCGATCGCCGAGGGCTCGTTCACCGAGGCCTCGCCGCTCGATCCCTCCTCGCCCTACTCGGCTTCCAAGGCGGGCGGCGACCTGCTCGTGGGCGCGTACCAGCACACCTATGGGACCGAGTCGCTGATCGTCCGCGCGTCCAACAACTACGGCCCGCGCCAACACCCCGAGAAGCTGATCCCGCTCTGCATCCTGAACGCGCTCGCCGGCGACCCGCTGCCCGTCTACGGCGACGGCCGACAGGTCCGCAACTGGCTCTGGGTCGACGACTTCGCCACCGCGATCGACATCGTGCTCGAGCGCGGCGAGCCGGGCGAGGTCTACAACGTGGGCGGGCCCGACGAGCGCGCCAACATCGACGTCGTGCACGCGATCCTGGAGCTCACCGGGCGCGACGAGTCGCTGATCGAGCACGTCACCGACCGCCTCGGCCACGACCGGCGCTACTCGCTCGGCTCCGAGAAGACCCAGGCTCTGGGCTGGCGGGCCGCGGTGGGCTTCGACGAGGGCATCGGCCGGGTGGTCGACTGGTATCGCGCGAACGAGGAGTGGTGGGGCCCGATCCGCTCCGGCGAGTACCGCGCCTACTACGAGAAGCAGTACGGACGGCAGCTCACATGAGCGTCACCCGGATCGAGACCGAGATCCCCGACCTGGTCCTCCTCGAGGCGACGGCGCACGGCGACGACCGCGGGTTCCTGCTCGAGAGCTTTCGCGAGGACGTCTGGCGCGAGCACGGCATCGACGTCCCGTTCGTACAGGAGAACCACTCGCGCTCGAGCGGCGGCATCCTCCGCGGCATCCATTTCCAGCTGCGGCCTGGACAGGCCAAGCTGGTGCGCTGCGTGCGCGGCGCGGTCTGGGACGTGGCCGTCGATCTGCGCCGCGACTCGCCCACCTACCGCCGGTGGGAGGGGGTGCAGCTGAGCGACGAGAACCACCGCCAGCTGTTCGTGCCGGTCGGCTTCGGGCACGGCTTCTGCGTCCTCTCCGACCTCGCCGACGTTCACTACAAGCTCTCGAGCTACTACGACTCGGAGACCGAGGCCGGCATCCGCTGGGACGATCCCGACCTCGACGTCGGGTGGCCCATCCAGCACCCACAGCTCTCCGACCGCGACAAGCTGGCGCCGACGCTGGCCGAGATCGCGGACGAGCTGCCGTTCTAGTCCTTTACGGCCGCGCGATCCAGTTCTGGGTCCTCCAGTTGGTGATCGCGGTGCTGGTGCCGCCCGAAGCCCACTGATTGGTGAGCCAGACCTGCGTCTGGCCGACCGGCGGGTTCGGGTCGGGCGTGGCGCCGGAGTAGTCGCCCCAGCGACAGTCATTGTCCGCCCCCGCACAGTCGAATCCGAAATAGGCGCCTGGAGAGTTCTTCACCACGACCATCGCGGACTGCGCGGCGGCACCGACCTTGGAGACCATCCTGATCCCGGGGTTGACCGTGCTCGAGGACGTGCTGAGGCCGGTCACCATGTTGCTTCCGCCCACCTTGGTCGCGCCCATCACTCCCCGATCGGGTGAGATCGCTCCGTTGAAGACGAACAGGCTGGGGCTCTGCACGGTGCCGCTCTGGAACAGCGTCCTGGGAATGGGGTTGATCTCGTACCAGCGCACCACGGACCGCCCGCCCGGGCCGTCGATCGTGTGCTGGGTCCAGATCGAGTTGACGCCGCTCGCCCCGCGTGCCGGGTCGATCCCGGAGACCGCCTGAGTCGGGCGTCCGTCGAGAGTGTCCAGGTCCTTCACCGTCCCCGGCTGGGGCGCGTCGGCGGGGAACGTGTAGCTCGGCACGGTCACGTTCTGGCCCGGGTTCTGGACGATCGCCTCGCCGGTGGCGGCGTCGCGGGTCACCTTGTGGAGCGACAGGAATGTCGCCGGGAGCGCCCCGGATCGCGCCACCACGTAGCCCGTCGCGCTGGTGTCCGTCTGGTTCACGGCGACGGGCGTGAAGACCGGGCTGGTCCCCGCATCTTCCAGGCTGAACTCGACCCCGGCGTCGAACGTGGCCGCGGAGGGGCAGGTCGCAATGGTGCCTGTCGGAGGCTTCGTCACCCAGGCGACGTCAGAGCCCACGAAGGACGAGCCGACGAAGGTGTTGACGCCGATCGTGATGAAGTGCTGCGTGTCGCCCAGCTTCGGATAGTCCGGGAACTCGGATCCGTAGGGGAACGTGTACTTGCAGAAGTCCGCTGCAGTACTCGGCGACGGGCCCTTCGAGAATCCGAACGCCAGCCGGTTGTCGGTGGCGCTGATGACGTCGTCCATCACGTAGAAGAAGCGGGCCTGCTGCGGGTCCCACATGATCTGGGGGTCGAACAGGCTCTCGCCGGCTGGACGGCCGGCGAGGGCGGCCAGCGTGCCCCCCGCGAGCGGCGGGTTCGTTGTCTTGTTGTAGATCGCGAACTTACGGTTGATCAGCTCGATGAAGCGGGTCGTACCGACTGCGCTGGTCGAGTCGGACGGGGCAACCGATGAGTCGAAGATCCCGCTCCAGCTGCGGAAGGTCGTCGGTGCGAGCGGCCCCGCCAGAGGGGCCGCGGAGCTCGTGGTGGCTGCCGTTGCAGCCTGGGCCTTCGCGCGGTTGTACGCACTCTGGTCGGGCACCAGGTAGCCCCTGCGCATCGCCCGTCGGGCGGCCACACCCATGGTTCCGTCGCCGGGGGGTGTGTCCTTGGCAGTCTGGATTTGGACCAGCTTCGATCCGCCGCGATCGGCCCCCTGGGCCGGCGCGTTCATGATCGCGCACGCAACGAGCGCAACGCCCGTCGTGAGAATTACCCGACACCGACGCTGCTCTGACGCCACGGCGCACCTCCCAGCTGCCCAACCGCTCCGGTTCAGCCTATATCCGGGTGGGGGCCCGGGCAAACCCGCGAGTCACACCGCTTTCACAAGCCACCGCGAATCTCGTCCAACCGCGCCGAGGCGTAGACTCGATCGGTTGGCCACTGACGCGAAACGAGGTGCGAAGAACAGTCCGCTGGAGCCGTTCAGCGAGCCCGTGCTGCGCTGGTTCCAGGCGTCGTTCGAGGCGCCGACGCCCGCGCAGGAGCAGGGCTGGCCGGCGATCGCCTCGGGCGCCAACACCCTGATCTGCGCGCCGACCGGCTCGGGCAAGACGCTCGCCGCGTTCCTCTGGGGTATCGACAGCCTCTCGCGGGACGACGCTCAGCTCGGCCAGGGCGTCCGGATCGTCTACGTCTCGCCCCTGAAGGCGCTCTCCTACGACGTCGAGCGGAACCTGCGGGCGCCGTTGAAGGGCATCGGGGCGCCGATCTCGGTCGGGCTTCGCACGGGCGACACGCCCCAGCGCGAGCGCCAGGCGATGCTGCGCAAGCCGCCGGACATCCTCATCACCACGCCCGAGTCGCTCTACCTGATGATGACGTCGCAGGCGCGGAACATCCTGGCCGGCGCCGAGGCGGTGATCGTCGACGAGATCCACGCGGTCGCCCAGACCAAGCGCGGCGCCCACCTCGCCCTCACGCTCGAGCGGCTCGAGCACCTGGTCCAAACGCACGAGGACGGCCGTGGCCCCGACGCGACGGTGCAGCGGATCGGCCTGTCGGCGACGCAGCGGCCCCTCGAGCGGGTGGCGTCGTTCCTGGTCGGGCCGAACCGCGAGTGCGAGATCGTCGACGCCGGGACGCGCAAGGAGCTCGACCTCGAGATCGTCGTCCCGGTCGAGGACATGACGGACCCCGACGCGTCGACGGAGAAGCGGCGCGACGGGGGCGATTCCGGCGTCGAGGCGAACTTCGACGCCGCGCCCACACAGAACTCGATCTGGCCCGCGATCTACCCGCGGCTGCTCGAGCTGGTCCAGTCGCACACGTCGACGATCATCTTCGTCAACGCCCGCCGCGCGGCCGAGCGGCTCGCGAAGCGCCTGAACGAACTCGCCAACGAACAGCCCGAGCAGGAGCTGCCGGCGACCGAGCACGCGGGTCACGCCGGCGTCGTGCCGGCGGAGCCGGCGGGAGTTGTTGAAGTGGCGCGAGCGCACCACGGCTCGCTCGCGCACGAGGAGCGGCTGGTGATCGAGGAGATGCTCAAGGGCGGGCAGCTCCCCTGCCTGGTCGCCACCTCCTCGCTCGAGCTCGGGATCGACATGGGCGCCGTCGACCTCGTGATCCAGGTCGAGTCGCCGAAGTCCGTCACCCGCGGGCTGCAGCGGGTCGGCCGCGCCGGCCACACGTTGGGCGAGGTCTCGAAGGGGCGGATCTTCCCGAAGTTCCGGGCCGATCTGCTCGAGTGCGCCGTGGTCGCGAAGCGGATGCGGGAGGGGCAGATCGAGGAGACGATCATCCCTCGCAACCCGCTCGACGTGCTCGCCCAGCACATCGTCTCGATGGTGGCCGACCTTGACTGGGAGGTGGCCGAGATCGAGCGTGTGGTGACGGCGGCCGAGCCCTTCTCGGAGCTGGGACGGGAGCAGCTCGAGAACGTCCTCGACATGCTCGACGGGCGCTATCCGTCGGAGAAGTTCGCCGAGCTGCGCCCGCGCGTTGCCTGGGACCGGACCGCGGGCACCGTGCGCGGCCGCAAGGGCGCCCGCCAGCTCGCGGTCACGAACGCCGGGACGATCCCGGACCGCGGCCTGTACGGGGTGCACCTGCCGGACGGGCGCCGCGTGGGCGAGCTTGACGAGGAGATGGTCTACGAGGCCCGGGCGGGGCAGACGTTCCTGCTCGGCGCGACCACCTGGCGGATCGAGGAGATCACCCGCGACCGCGTGATCGTCACCCCGGCGCCCGGTGTCCCGGGCGCGGTGCCGTTCTGGCGGGGCGACGGGATCGGCAGGCCGGCCGAGCTGGGCCGGGCGATCGGCGCGTTCGCCCGCGAGGCGGTGGCCTCGGACGCCAAGACGCTCGCCAAGGACTACGACCTCGACCGGCTCGCCGCGGAGAACCTCCTCGCCTACCTGCGCGAGCAGCAGGCCGCCACGCGGGTCGTGCCGTCGGACGAGTCGATCGTGGTCGAGAAGTTCCGCGACGAGATCGGCGACTGGCGGCTGTGCGTGCTCTCGCCGTTCGGCGGTCGCGTCCATGCCGCGTGGGGCCTGGCGCTGGCGTCCAAGGTCCGCTCGCAGCTCGACCTCGAGGCCGACGCGATCTGGTCCGACGACGGCATCGTGATCCATCTGCCCGACGCCGACGAGGCGCCGCCGGCGGACCTCGTGCTGCTCGAGGCCGACGAGGTCGAGGACCTGGTCGTCGCCGAGCTGGGCGGCTCGGCGCTGTTCGGGGCACGCTTCCGCGAGAACGCCGCCCGTTCGCTGCTGCTGCCGCGCGCCTATCCCGGCAAGCGCACCCCGCTTTGGCAGCAGCGGCTGAAGTCGCAGTCGCTGCTTTCGGTGGCGAAGGACTTCCCGCGCTTTCCCGTCATCCTCGAGACCTATCGCGAGTGCCTGCGCGACGTCCTCGACCTGCCCGCGCTGGAGTCGCTCCTGGCCGACCTCTCCTCGCGCCGGATCTCGCTGGTGGAGGTCGAGACCCAGTCCGCATCGCCCTTCGCCTCCTCGCTCCTCTTCGACTACGTCGCCACCTACATGTACGAGGGCGACACGCCGAACGCCGAGCGCCGAGCGGCCGCCCTGGCGCTCGACCGCGACCTCCTGCGCGAGCTGCTCGGGCAGGAGGAGCTGCGCGACCTGATCGACCCCGAGGCGCTGGAGGACGTCGAGCGCATGCTCCAGCACCTGAACGAGGAGGGCCAGGCCAAGGATCGCGACGCGCTGCAGCAGGTGCTGCGGCGGCTGGGCGACCTGACGCCCGAGGAGTGCGAGGAGCGCACCGTCGACGGCTATTCGGCGGCGTCGATGCTGGAGAAGCTCGCGCGCGAACGGAAGGTCGCCCTGGTGCGGATCGCGGGCGACGAGCGCTGGATCGCGGCCGAGGACGCCGGCCTCTACCGCGACGCGCTCGGCGTCCCGCCGCCCCCGGGCCTGCCCGAGTCGTTCGCGGACGAGGTCGAGGACGCCATGCTGGCGCTGGTACGGCGCTACGCGCGCACCCACGGGCCGTTCCCAACCGCGCGCCTTGCCGGGCGCTACGGCGTCGACCCGCTGCCGGCGCTGCGCGAGCTCGAGCGCGGCGGCGACCTCGTGCGCGGCGAGCTCCTGCCCGGCGGGACCGAGCGGGAGTGGTGCGACGCCGATGTCCTGCGGCGAGTGCGCCGGGCCTCGCTCGCCCACCTGCGGCAAGAGGCTGAGGCCGTCGACCAGGCCGAGCTGGCGCGCTTCCTGCCGAGCTGGCAGAACGTCGACGCCCATCGCCCTGCCGGCGCCGGGCCGGACCGGCTGCGCGAGGCGCTCGTGCCGCTCCAGGGCGTCGCGCTGACGCCCGAGGTCTGGGAGCGCGACGTCCTGCCGCGCAGGCTCGGCGCCTACAGCCCGGCCTGGCTCGACCAGCTCACCACCGGCGGCGAGGTCGTCTGGATCGGGGCCGGCGCCGTCGCGCGCTCCGGCCGCATCGCCCTCTACTTCCGGGAGGACGTGCGCCTGGCCGGCCCGCCGCCCGCAAACGCCAAGCTCGAACGGCCCGAGGGCGAGCTGCACGACGTGCTCCGCGAGCGGCTCGCCGCCGCCCCGTGTTTCTGGATCGACCTCGTCACCGAGCTGGAAGCCGCTCCGGAGGAGCTCCACGAGGCGCTCTGGGATCTCGCGTGGGCGGGAGAAGCAACGAACGACGGATTCGCCCCGCTTCGCGCCCGCCGGCTCTCCGCCGTCCAGCGCCAGTCGCGCCAGGGCCGCCGGTTCGCGTCGCGTCGCGCCGGAACGGGCAGCACGGTACAGGGGCGCTGGTCGCTGACCGAGTCCCTCTTCCGAGAAGCCCCGGCTCAGGGCCCGCGCCAGCGGGCGCAGGCCGAGCTGATGCTGGAGCGCTACGGCATCGTCACCCGCGAGACGGTGCTCGCCGAGGGCGTTCCCGGGGGCTTCGCCGCCCTCTACGGCGAGCTCGCGAACCTGGAGATGCTGGGCACCGCCCGGCGCGGGTACTTCGTCGAGGGCCTGGGTGGCGCCCAGTTCGCCCTGCCCGGCGCCGTCGAGCGGCTGCGCAGCCTCCCCCGCGCCGACGGCGACCTCCAGATCCTCGCCGCCACGGACCCCGCGAACCCGTACGGCGCCTCGCTCGCCTGGCCCCGGCGCGCCGCCGGCAGGCGCCCGGCGCGGACCGCGGGCGCCTACGTGCTGCTCCGCGACGGCGCGCCGTTGCTCTACGTCGAGCGCGGTGGACGAGGGATCCTGCGCCTGATGGAGGTCGAGGGCCCGGAGTTGATCGCGGCGGTTGCGCACCTCGCCGAGGCGGCGCGCAACGGCGTGATCCCCAAGCTCTCGATCGAGCGCGTCGACGGCGAGCCGGCGATCGGCTCGGGCTACGAGGAGGCGCTGATCGAGGCCGGCTTCAACCGCCAGCCGCGGAGATTGGTCGCCTCGGCCTGAGGGACGCCGAGGGCGTCAGCATCCACCTCGTCGCCCTGCGCCTCGACGCCGCGCTCGGCGGGAGCGAGATCGTCCTTGCCGACGCCCCGAACCCCGCTCGCCGACGCGATCTCGTCGACCGCGCAGTCATGCGGCTCTGAGGTCGAGCACGGGCGGCGGGATGTCAACAGCGCGACTTGCCACCGATTCGCATCCGTCGGCGGCTACCGCGACCCGATAGGTACCGGGGGAAACATCCCATTGGTAGATCCCGGACGCGGGAGTCACCTGCGGGTTGACGTTGGGAGAGATCCCGGGGTCGCCGGGATCCAGGAAGAAGAACGACCCGGCCTCTCGTTGCAGAAGCACGATGGCTCCCGCGATCGCCGCGGTGGCCCGCGCCTGCTCCGGGGTCTGCCCGTCGGCGATCGCCTGGTCGTAGGCCGCCCATCGAAGACGACGCCCTGCGGATCGATCAGCTGCAGGCCTCCGATCGGGATGACGAACGTCTGGATGTTCGCGCCCGCGGTATGCGTGAACCCGACCCACATCTGTCCGGTTACCACGCAGGGGATCGTGAACGTGTAGCTGTTGCCACTCTGTGTCGGGCTGCCGATGGCGGGCGGCAGCGTCGGCGGGATGGCGGCGGGGTCGTGACGTCCGGGATCGGCGAGGAAGAGCTCGACGTTGCTGATCGTCCCGCCCGCTGGGTTGAGCGTCGTCGTCACCGGCATGTTCAGCGTCCAGCCGTTGCGCTGGTCGAAGCTGCATTGCGCCGCCCCCGCGGCGGCGGCCGCCTTGCTGCCGACCTGGAACGTCGGCGCCTCCGGGTTGGCCGGATTGGGCTGCTTGGTGATCGGCACCTGCCCGCCCATCAGGCTGGAGGGCGCGGCGGGCGGGCCGACGACGCGGTTGTTCGCAAGCCAACGCACGCTCGCGCCAGTGGCGGCCTCGGCGGCGTCCTTGATCCCGTCCACGTCGGCGTCGACGTACGCGGTGAGGGTGTCGAGCCCGGCGTTCACGCCGTTCCACTGAATCGAGACCTGGCCGAGGTTGTTCGTGGTCTCCGGGGTCGACGCCCGCGGGTTCGCCCCGGCGATCTCGTAGCGGATCGGCGCTCCGGGCACCCGGTTGAAGTTGGAGTCGACGAGCTGGAGGACGACGTTGTGCTGGCCGCCAAGCTCCTTGGTGGTCACCGAGGGGCTCGCCGAGAGCGGGGTCCGCCGGTTCAGATGCCAGACGACCTCGTAACGTTGGGTCTGCCCGATCGGCAGCGGGGTGGTCGCGCGGTTGGCCCACGAGACCCCGACGCCGTTGTCGATCAGGTTCGGCTCGATCGTGTTCAGGAACGAGTCGGCGCCTTCGAGCCGGCCGGTGACGGCCGAGTACTGGCCCTCCTCGAAGCTGGCCCACGGCGGGATGGGGGTACCCGGGTCTCCGGGTACACCTGAGATTGCCACCTCCTGGAGGCCGCCGGTGACCCGGCCGGCTTCGTTGGTTCCGCCGACGAACCGGTTCGGGGCCCCGGCGACGAAGACGCCGCGGCCGCGGTCGCTGGCGTCGATGAAGAGGTCGGCGGAGGTGCCAAAGATGAACCCGGGCGCGGGGGAGGACGGCGCGCTGATGTCCCAGACCACCCGAAAACTCGCGTTGAAGCCGACGAACAGAACCGTCTGCCTAACCCGGTAGAGAATGACGTTCGGGTTCGAGGGGTCCTTGATGTCCATCACGGTCACGTTCTTGGCCGGCGAGGCCGACGTCCAGAGGCCGGTCACGGGTCCGTTCGAGACCGGGACGATGAGACTGCTGTCGTACGGCGAGATCGTGGTGTTGGCGTTGGGCCCCTCGTTGATCCGCAGGTGCCAGTAGTTGCTCGCCGGCCCGTTGTCGTTGCCGTAGAACATGCCCTGGATCAGGGCATCCGACTGCTTGCCGGCCTTGGCCTGCAGCTGGCCGTTGTCGCCGATGTAGATCGTCAGCTTCCGGGTGTTATCCGTGCCGTCACCCGGGATCACCTGCGTCACCGCGGATGCCTCCCCGACGAGCGCGACCGAAAAAACCAATGCGGCAACTGGCGCGATCCTCGCGCCGAACCCCCGAAGCATCTAATACCTCCGTGACTGATGCTGAATGTGGCACGCCGACGATACACCGGCGTCCCGCCCGCGGCAAGATCTGTCAGTCCTGAGCGGGGCCCGCGCCGTCCGCAGACCGCGCAGCGAGGAAGGCGTCGACGACGCTCGGGTCGAACTGGCTCCCGGCGTGCGCGCGCAGCTCGCGGTCGGCATCGCCCGCCGACATCGCGTCGCGGTAGGGCCGGTCGGTGACCATTGCGTGCCACGCGTCCACGACCGCGATCACCCTCGAGCCGAGTGGGATCCGCTCGCCCGCGAGCCCGTCGGGATAGCCCTCGCCGTCCCAGCGCTCGTGGCTGTGGCGCACCAGGTCCCGGACGTCCCCCAGCGATGGGATCGGCTCCAGGATCTCGGCCCCGACCACGGTGTGGCGCTCCATCAGGCGCCACTCGGCGGCGGTCAGCGCCGCCGGCTTCCGGAGCACCTCGTCCGGCACCGCGATCTTCCCGATGTCGTGGAAGATCGCCCCGAACCGGAGCTCCTCCAGCTCGTCGCCGGCGAGGCCCAGGCGCTCGCCGAGGGCGACGGCGAGTTCGGCGATCTCGCGCGCGTGCCCGCCGGTGTAGTCGTCGCGGGCCTCCAGCGTGTTCGCCAGCGCCGCGGCCGTCCCGATCATGGTCTCGCGAAGCTGCGCGATCAGCCGCTCGCGCTCGGCCTCGCCCCACAGCCGCTTGAGCGCGTGGCCGGCGCTCGTCATGATCGCCTCGAGCAGGGCTCGCTCGGAGTCGGGGAACCCCAGTGTGTAGAGCCGGACGACGCCGACGACGAGTTGCCGGTTGTCGCCCAGAGGCTCGGCGGCGATCAGGCCGGACCGGCCGCCACGTCCCAGCAGGTCCTCGCCCGCGGCGGCGACGGCGCGCTCGGTGACCATCGCCTCCAACACGGGGCCCCATCGCGCCAGCCCGTCGGGCTCGAGGCCGGGCGCACCCACCTCGGCGAGCAGGCGCCACTCGCGCTCGTCCGGGACGGCCTCGGCCACGAACACGACCTCGGCCTCGTACGCCTCGCTCAGCTCGTCGGCGAGCTCGGCCGCCAGCTCGTCCGCCGTCTCGGCCGCGTTCACCAGGGCGATGATCTCCGCCCGTCGCAGCGCCTCGACGAAGCGCCGCCGCATCGCCTCGAGGCTCGCGGGATCAGTGGCCGCGGGGTCAGGCGAGTGCAACGACGACCACTGCATGGTTGCGATCTCCCTTGGCACCGCGTACACGAGCGACCTCGCCGTGCGTGAACAGGCCCGCGACGGGCGGGCGGTCCTGCCCGAACGCGCCCAGGAGCCCGGCGACCTCGTGGGTGAGCGATCCGGCCGCCGCGCGCTTGCGCCCGGCGCAGTCGAACAGCAGGCCGGCCCGCGCTCGCCGGCCTCCCAGGACGGCGAGGCTCTCGCTGACCGCCTGCCCCGCGGTCGCGACGACGTCCGCCGGCGTCTCGCGGGTGAAGAGCACGGCGGCGTTCTCGGGTACCCGGGTGGCGCAGATCAGCGCCGAGCCGTCCCGGCCCAGGATGTGGCGGATGCGCTCGCTGCCGTTCAGCTCGGGCTGGGCGAGCGGGTGCGTCACGGCCAGCGCCTCGAACTGGGCGTCGTCGAGATCGAGCCCCTCGAACCCCGTCTCCTTGAGGTAGACGTCGGTCGCGGGCCGCCCGTCCAGCTCGACGATCATGCGCTCGTGCGAGCGCGTCACGATCGCCGGTGCGCCGATCGGGCGGCAACCGTGCGCCTGCCCCACGCCGATCGGGTTCCGCGAGGCCAGCGCGACCGCGACGACGGCGCGATCGAGCGCGTGGGTTCCGGCGAGTTGCATCGGGTCGCCCCCACCGCCCGCTCCGCCCGCGAGCGGAACCGACGGGCCCGCGGCCTCGTACGCGCCCGCGACCGCGTCGGCCTGGTCGCCGGTGCGGGTGTCGAGGAACAGGAGGAGCAGCCGGTACGGCGCCTCGCCGGCGGCCGCAAGCGCGCGGGCGCCCGCGTCTCCGGCGGCGCGTCGCAGGTCGCCGACGTCCGCGACGACGCCGATCCCGGCAGCGATCGCGCGGTCGAGGGCGAGCGCGACGCAACCCTCCTCGAGCGCCCCGTCGTCGCCGATCGATCCGTTCCCGGTCATCCCCACGATCGGCGCGCCGACCGCGGAGGCCGTTTCCCCGACCGACTCGAGGGCGCCGGGGGCGGCGCCCGACGGGAACGCGAAGACCAGGGACGGCGCGCCGTCCAGTCCGTCGGCCGCCTCCCGGACGGCCCGCTCAAGCGCCTCCTCCCCCGAGGCCGCGCCCGCGGCAGCGAGCCGCGTCGCTTGTATTCCGCTCTCCATCCGTGAAGACGCGATGTCTTGCAACGTTCAGAATAGGGGCACCCATGCGCATCGAGCAAGCGCAGCGGCGATAATCCCTGCCGACATGAGGAGCGCTGTGTCGTGGTCACGCTGAGCGGAGCGGAGACGATCGAGCTCCTCGGCAGGGTTCCGCTGTTCGCGGAGCTGTCCGAGGAAGAGCTCGCGCGCGTCGTCGCCGTCGCGATCCCGCGCTCGTTCCCGCGCGGCGTGCGCGTCTTCCACGAGGGCGACGATTCGGACGCCTGCTACGTGGTCCGCTCCGGCGACCTCCGTGTCACCCGCGAGCATTCGGACGGCCGCGCGATCGCCCTCGCCACGCTCAGCGCCGGCGACTTCTTCGGCGAGCTGGCGATGCTCGACGGCGGCTCTCGCTCGGCCAGCGTCGAGACGCTCTCCGACTCCGAGCTCCTGGCCCTGCCGGCGGTGGACATGCGGCGCGTTATCTCCACCCACGGCGACATCGCAGCGAAGCTGATCGTCGCGCTCACGAGACGCCTGCGCGAGACGAACGAGCGGGTCGCGCGCCAGTCCTTCCAGACGGTGCCCAGCCGCGTCGCGGGCGTGCTCGCCCAGCTCATCGCGGAGGAGGCGATCCCCGAGGATCGCGACGGGATCACGATCCGCATGACCCAGGCCGACCTCGCGCAGCTCGCGGGCACGTCGCGCGAGAGCGTGTCGCGATTCCTGGCAACGCTCGAGCGAGCCGGCGTGGTGGCGGTCGGGCGCGGTCGCGTGACGATCGTCGAGCCGCGGCGATTGCGGTCGTACATCTTTTGACCATGGCTCCATCCGACGCCGGCCGCGCTCACAAGGCTCGGGCGGCGATGGTCGAGCGCCAGCTGCGCCGGGGCGGGATCCGCGACGAGCGGGTGCTCGAGGCGATGGGGACGGTGCCGCGCGAGGCGTTCGTCCCACTCGAGCACAGGCTCCGCGCCTACGACGACTCCGCCCTGCCGATCGGGCACGACCAGACGGTCTCGCAGCCATGGGTGGTCGCCGCGATCTGCGAGGCGCTCGCGCTGGAGGGCGGCGAGGAGGTGCTCGAGGTCGGCACGGGCTCCGGGTACTCGGCGGCGGTGCTGGCGCTCCTCGCCCGGCGCGTCGTCTCGATCGAGCTGATCGAGGAGCTCGCCGAGCGGGCGCACCGAACGCTCGCCGAGCTCGGCTTCGGCAACGTCGAGGTGCTCGCGGGTGACGGCAGCGGCGACGTCGCCGAGCCCGACTCGTACGACGCGATCGCCGTCCACGCCGCGGCGCCCGCGCTGCCGCCCGCGCTGGCCCGCGCCCTGCGTCCCGGGGGGCGGCTGGTGATCCCGATCGCCGAGGGCGACGCCGACCTTCTGGTCGTCTTCCACCGGACCGACGACGGTCGCGCCGGGGAGCCGCGGCTCAAGCGCCGTGCGATCGCGCCGTGCCGCTTCGTTCCGCTCCTCGGCGAAGGTGGGTTCCCAAGCCGCGGGCGATAGGCTCCGCTCGGTGACAGGGCTTCTCGTCCTCAACTTCTTCTCCCCTGCATTCATCGACCAGCTGAAGCGCGGGCGCAAGACGGCCACGATCCGGCTCGGCGACAAGGCGCGCAAGTACCAGCGCGGCCAGGTGGTGTGGATCACGGTCGGCTACCAGCACTCCCCGCGCGAGAAGATCTTCGCCGCGGTGATCGACGACGTCGAGGTGAAGCGCATCAAGGAGCTCTCGCCGCGCGACATCGAGCACGACAACCCGGAGTTCCGCCGGGTCGAGGAGACGGTCGCCTTCCTCAAGCAGATCTACCGCAAGGACGTCACGCTCGAGGACACCTGCACGATCGTGCGCTTCTCGCAGATCATCGAGCCCGCCAGCCCGCAGATGGGCAACGGCGGCACCCCGCACCGGAACTAGGGACCGCTCGGTGGGGGAGTACCGATTCCTCACCACCTGGCTGCTCGAGGCCGAGCGCGACCGGATCTGGGACGCGATCTACGAGTCCGAGCGCTGGCCCGAGTGGTGGCGCGGCGTCAAGGTGGCTGACCGGCTGAAGCCCGGGGACGAGCACGGGCTGGGCCAGGTCGGCCGCTACGTCTGGCGCAGCGCGATCCCCTACCCGGTCGAGTTCGAGATCGTCACGACGCGGGTCGAGAAGCCGCACCTGCTCGAGGGCCACGCCAGCGGCGGGCTCGAGGGCGTAGGTCGCTGGCGCTTCTTCGAGCAGGACGGTGTGACCGCGGTCGTCTACGAATGGAACGTGACCACCACCAAGCGCTGGATGAACCTGATCGGCCCGCTCGCGCGCCCCGTGTTCGAGTGGAACCACGACTGGGTCATGCGCAACGGTGGCGAGGGCCTGGCGAAGCTGCTCGGCGCCCGGCTCTTGGCAAGCGACTAGGCGCCGTTCTCGCCGAACCCCGTCGGGTTTCGCTGCAGGTCCCGCGAGTCGATCACCCGGTCGGCGAGGCCGTACTCGACGGCCTGCTCGGCGGTGAAGAAGCGGTCGCGCTCCGCGTCCGCGTTGATCTCCTCCGGGGTCTTGCCCGTGTGGTGCGCGTAGATCTCCTCGATCCGCCGGCGGTCCACCAGCACCTGCCGCGCGTGGATCTCGATGTCCGTCGACTGGCCCTGGAAGCCGCCGGTGGGCTGGTGGATCAGGATCCGCGAGTTGCGGAGCGCCATGCGCTTGCCCGGCGCGCCCCCGGCGAGCAGCATCGAGCCCATGCTCATCGCGACGCCGAAGCAGATCGTCTGCACGTCCGGCTTCACGAACTGCATCGCGTCGTAGATCGCGAACCCGGCCCAGACCGAGCCGCCCGGCGAGTTGATGTAGAGGGAGATGTCCTTGTCGGGGTCCTCCGACTCGAGGTGTACGAGCTGGGCGACGATCAGGTTCGCGCTCTCGTCGTCGACGGGCTGGCCGAGGAAGACGATCCGCTCGCCCAGCAGGCGGGAGTAGATGTCGAACGAGCGCTCGCCGCGAGCGGTTTGCTCGACGACCATCGGGATCAAGGGCACGGCACTACCTCCTTCGAAAGTGCAACTGTTGAGTTGCGCGTGTCAGGAGGCTATCATCCGCAACCAGCAAGTTGCGCGACTCAGGAGGCTGTCGATGAGCGAGGTACGGCGCGAGACGACGTTCACCAGCGAGCCGGACGAGGTCTGGCACGCGATCAGCGACGAGGACATGCTCGAGCGCTGGCTGGGCGAGGAGGTCGAGCTCGACTCGGTCGAGGACGATGACGAAGACGAGAGGCGCGTGGCGTTCACCTGGACTCGGCCGGGCGACGAGGAGTCGCGGGTAGAACTGACGGTCCTGCCGGACGCGATCGGCTCGCGACTGGTCGTCGTCGAGCGGCTTGCCGGGACCCAGGGCCCACTGGCCTCCGCCGCGGCCTGGACGACCCGGCTCACCGCGCTCCGGGCGGCGCTCACCCTGGTCCTCGCCTGAGCGACATGCCCGCCGACGCCGTTTTCTCGGCGCTCGCCGATCCCACGCGCCGCCATCTGATCGAGGCGCTCGCGAGCCGGCCGGCAAGCGCCACCCGGCTCGCGGCCGACCTGCCGATCAGCCGCCAGGCGGTCGCCAAGCACCTCGCCGGCCTGCGCGCCGCGCGGCTGGTGCAGGTCGAGCGCGCCGGCCGCGAGACGCTCTACTCGCTCGACCCGAAGCCGCTCGGCGAGGCCGCGGAGTGGATCGCGCGCGTCGGCTCCGAGTGGGATGCCCGGCTGGCCGTCCTCCGCCGCGCGCTCGACACCCCGTAGCCCCGAAGATCTGAGCGATCTCGACTCAGATCGCTTGACTTTCACGGCTTGGTCACTACACTTGGTGGTCCCCGTGGCACTCTCGTCGCTAGAGTGCCAAGACCGCCGGGACAGATTCCGGCGATGACTTCGACCCAAACCCCAAGACGGAGGTACATACGTATGAAGCTCAAGCCTCTGGGCGATCGTCTGATCGTCTCGGCAATTGAGGAAGAGGAGACGACGGCCAGCGGTCTCGTCCTGCCCGACACCGCCAAGGAGAAGCCGCAGCGCGGCAAGGTGCTCGCGGTCGGCGACGGCAGCTGGGACGAGGACGGCGAGAAGCGGATCCCGCTCGACGTCGCCGAGGGCGACGAGGTCCTCTACTCGAAGTACGGCGGGACCGAGCTCAAGGTCGACGGCGAGGACGTTCTCGTCCTCCGCGAGTCCGACGTCCTCGCGAAGGTTCTCTAGGACAACTTAGAAAGGGAAGGAAGCAATATGGCTCACAAGGAGCTGAAGTACGACGCGGACGCGCGCCAGGCCCTGCAGGCCGGGGTCGACGCGGTCGCGAACGCGGTCAAGGTCACCCTTGGCCCGAAGGGTCGCTACGTGGTGCTCGACAAGAAGTTCGGCGCCCCGACCATCACCAACGACGGCGTCACGATCGCGCGTGAGATCGACATCGAGGACGTCTTCGAAAACCAGGGCGCGCAGCTCGTCCGCGAGGTCGCCACGGCGACCAACGACGTCGCCGGCGACGGCACGACGACCGCGACGCTGCTGGCCCAGTCCATCGTCCGTGCGGGCCTGAAGAACGTCGCCGCCGGGGCCAACCCGCTGGCGCTTCGCAGGGGCATCGAGTCGGCCGTGGATCAGGTCGTCGATCACCTGCGCGACAAGCAGTCGAAGGAGATCGCCGGCAAGGAGCAGATCGCCCGCGTCGCCGAGATCTCGGCGGCCGACGAGGAGATCGGCAACGTGATCGCGGACGCGATCGAGAAGGTCGGCAAGGACGGCGTCGTGAACGTCGAAGAGGGCCAGACGTTCGGCATGGAGCTCGAGTTCACCGAGGGCATGCAGTTCGACAAGGGCTACATCTCGCCCTACATGGTCACCGACCAGGAGCGGATGGAAGCGGTCCTCGAGGACCCCTACATCCTGATCGCGAATCAGAAGATCGGCTCGGTCCGGGACATGCTGCCCGTGCTCGAGCAGGTCATGCAGTCGGGCAAGCCGCTCGTGATCGTCGCCGAGGACGTCGAGGGCGAGAGCCTCGCGACGCTGGTGGTCAACAAGCTCCGCGGCACCTTCACCGGCGTCGCGGTCAAGGCGCCCGGTTTCGGCGACCGCCGCAAGCGCATGCTCGAGGACATCGCGATCCTCAGCGGTGGTGAGGTGATCACCGAGGAGATGGGCCTCAAGCTCGAGAACACGCAGGTCTCGCAGCTGGGCCACGCTCGTCGCGTCGTCGTCTCCAAGGACACGACGACGATCATCGACGGCGCCGGCGAGAAGAAGGAGATCGAGGGCCGGATCAATCAGATCCGCTCCGAGATCGAGAACACCGACTCCGATTTCGACCGGGAGAAGCTCCAGGAGCGCCTGGCGAAGCTCGCGGGCGGTGTCGCCGTGGTCAAGGTCGGCGCGGCCACCGAGACCGAGATGAAGGAGAAGAAGCACCGTGTCGAGGACGCCCTACAGGCGACCCGCGCGGCGCTCGAGGAGGGTGTCGTCCCGGGTGGCGGCGTTGCGCTGCTGAACGCCCAGGACGCCATTGACGCGAAGGAGCTCGAGGCCGACGAGGCCACGGGCGCCGAGATCATCCGCAAGGTGCTCGAGGAGCCGATCCGTCAGATCGCGGAGAACTCCGGGCTCGAGGGCTCGGTCGTCGTCGAGAAGATCCGCGGCCTCAAGGTGGGCGAGGGTCTGAACGCGGCCACCGGCGAGTACGGCGACCTGGTCAAGGACGGGGTCATCGATCCGACGATGGTCACCCGCTCGGCGCTGCAGAACGCCGCCTCGATCGCGAAGAACATCCTCACGACCGAGTGCATCGTCGCCGAGATGCCCGAGAAGGAGGGCGCAGGCATGGGCGGCGGTATGCCGGACATGGGCGGGATGATGTAGTCATTCACAGTCTGCGCCGCCATCGAGCGGCGCTCAGGGGCGTGCGATCATCCCCCCGGTCGCACGTCTCAGGAGAGGCCCGGGCCGTTTGGTCCGGGCCTCTCCGCGTTCAGGGGGTGGCCTGCGCGGCGCGGGCCTCGCGCTCGCGCACCCGGCGCGCCCGGTCCTCGAAGGGGTCGTAGACGCGCTCGCGGAGACGCGCCAGCGCCGCGCGCAACTCGGAGTCCTCGCAGATCTCGATCCGCTGCTCGACGATCGACACCTGGTGGGGATGCACGCTCGGGATCCGGTCGACCCGTTCGGCGAGCGAGCCGCTGCCGGCGAACGGCCACTCCTCCACGTCCGCGCCCATCAGCGCCAGCTGGACCATCGTCCGCACGCACTTCTCGCACGCGCCGCAGTTGCCGGTCGGGGCCAGGTTCTCCCAGCAGACCCGGAGGTGGCGGCGCACCAGCGGCTCGCGGATCACCGCGCTCATCTTGTCGTCGCGCGTGAACGCCTCCCCGAAGTGGCTGACCTGCAGCCGCGACGACGACCAGCCGGGGTCGGTGTGCCAGGTTGACCCGAAGTCGTTTTCGCTGGCCCGCGGGTACGCGGACGAGATGACGAGCTCGCCGAGCTCGCCCCTGCATGCGTGGCCCAGCGCCGCGAGCGCGCCGCCGTGGGTCCGGCCCCAGCCGGAGCCCTTGAACGGCCGCTGGAGGCGCAGGTTCGTGCGGACGATTAGCGCCCGCGTGCCGGTCTCCGCAGCGACCTCGCGCACCGACGCCTCCGCAGCGGCGAATCGGCGCTCGTCGTCGAGCCGGATGTCGTAGCCGTGGGCGAAGACGAGGTCGTCGATCCGCCGGCCCGAGCGGAGCAGGGTGTGGAACGCGTCGAGGCCGCCGCTGAAGCACAGGCCGGCGCGCTCGGGACGCGGCCGGTTCGTCGCCTGCCCGCGGGGTGCGTCGAGCACCTCGTCGAGGCGTGCCGCGGTGCCCCACCAGCCGGCCCAGATCGGCAGGATGCGCTCGACGCCGGCAAGCCACAGGGGGTCGAGCGGCTCGTCGATCCGCATGCGTAGGCCGCGCTGCACGACCGCCGGCAGGAGGGCCGACGCGAACAGCTCCGGCGGCGCCTGCAGCTCGAGATCGTCGCTCTCGAAGTAGATCTCCACATCGCCGATGCGCGCGCTCACGCGGCTGGTGCCGCCGATCCGCTCAACGCGAGGCTCGCCGACCTCGACCAAGCGGGCCGATCCCGGGTCGGTCGCCCCGCTCATGAACGCTCCAGCAGGCGCTCGATCGCCGCGGCCGTCGCCGGCTCGGGGCCGTTCGCCAGGATCCCCTCGTAGACCGGCAGCGAGTCGGCGTGAATCGCGGGCACGGAGTCGACGCGCGCTGCGAGCGGGGGACCGGGCGGAAACGCCGGGACGCCGCCGTTTCCGTCGGCGACGCTGATCAGCAGCATCGTCCGCACGCACTTCTCGCACTCGCCGCAGTTACCGGCGGCCGCTCGGTTCTCCCAGCACACCCGGAGGTTGTGGCGGACGAGCGGCTCGCCGACCAGCGCGGCGAGCTTCTCGTTGCGCCGGTGCTCGGCGCCGACGTGGGTCACCGCCACCCGCGACGACGAATAGCCCGGGTCCGTGTCCCAGTGCGATCCCCAGGGCGCGTCGGCAACGTACGGCTTGGTTGCCGAGATCAGCAGCTCGCCGATCTCGTTGCTTGCGGCGTGGCCCAATGCGGCCAGCGAGCCCCCGTGGGTGCGCGGCCAGGCCATCGGCCGCAGTGTGGGGTGGCGGCGAACGTTGGTGCGGATCACCGTGGGGACCGTGCCCGTGCTCTCCGCGACGTCACGCAGGGAGCGCTCCGCCGCCGCCATGCGGACCTCGTCGTCGAGCGGGATGTCGAAGCCGTGCGCCAGGATCAGCCGGTCGATGCTCCGGCCCGAGCGAAGCAGCGTGTGAAAGGAATCGACGCCAAGGCTGAAGCAGAGGCCGACGTTATCCGCCTGGCGGCGCGCGCGGCGACGCCGCCGGCGCGGCGCGTCCAGCACGCGCTCGAGATCCGGCTCGGTGCCCCACCACGCGGCCCAGACCCGGAGGGTGCCGGCGACCCCTCGCCGCCAGAGGCCGTCCGGCGCCTGATCGAGTCGCAGCCTGACCCCGCGCTGGACGGCGACGGGCAGCAGCACGGTCGCGAACAGCTCGGGGCTGCATGCCGGCTCCAAATCGGCGCTTTCGAAGAAGAGCTCCTCGCCGTTGACCGTCGCGCTGACCCGCACCGCTCCGGCCGTGGCCGTGGTCCGCAACTCGCACACCTCGATGTCGGCGCCGTGGCCCACTGAGAGACTCCCCTTCATCAGGATCGGGTCAGTGAAGCAAACCGACGCCAGCCTGCGCCCCTTGTTGGATGCAATCGCCAGGCCGGCCGACCTGCTCGAGCTCGTCCGCGAGCTGGACGACGAGGCGGCGATCGGCCGGTTCAGCGAGGGCGAGACCGCGGCGTACCGCGCTCGTTTCGGCCCCGCCGTCCTGGAGTTCATCGCCGAGCAGGAGCGGACCGAGGCCGATGCCCTTCGCGCCCGCACTGGGGAGCTCGACGGCGAGATCTCGGCGCTCCTCGGCGAGAATCGGTGGGGCGCCTACGGCGGGATGGCGCGCGCGCTGGAGCTGGCCGACCTCGCCGGGTCCAAGCGGCTCGCGATGGTGGGATGCGGTCCCTTTCCGGACAGCCTGTTCTGCCTGCACGACCGCACGTCGGTGCCCGAGCTCGTCGGCTTCGACCGCGACCCGGACGCCGTGGCCGTCGCGGCCTCGCTTGCCCGGGCACTGGGGCTGGACCGGATCAGGATCGAAGCCGCCGACGCGGCGGGCCTCGACTACGGCGGGTTCGACGCGATCTGCTGCTCCGTGTTCGCCACTCCCCGGCACGACGTTCTGGCTCGTATCGCCGCCACCGCGCCCGTTGGCGCCACCGTGATCGTGCGCGAGCCCGTCGGGGCCAGCGTGCTGGTGTTCGAGCCGGTGCTCGACGATCCACCGGCCGGCCTCGAACTCCTGGAGCGGGCGGGCCGCGCCGGCGGGCCGCTCGGGCTCGACTACGCGACCCTGCTGGTGACCGAGTCCAGGAACGAGAGGTCCATGAAGCCATCCGGGACCCGCTCGACGTAGCCGAGGTCGACCATCAGCTCCAGGATGCCCTGCATCGCCTCGGTGTTGCGGATCGCGTTCGGGTCCGGTCGGTCCCGCTCGAGGGCCGCTCGGATGAAGCGCTCGTTGACGCCGATGTAGTCGGCCGCCACCCGCGCGGCCCGGTTGGGATCAGAGGCCGTCAGCTCGGCGCCGCGGACGAACGCACGCACCACCCGCTCGGTCGTCCCGGGGTCGTCCTCCACGAACGAGCGGACGCTCGTGAGCGAGCAGCCCGGCGCGCCGCTCCAGAGATCGCCGGTGCGGCGGATGACCCTCCCGATCCCAAGCGCCTCCATCATCGTCGCATAGGGCTCGACCATCGAGGCGGCGTCGGCGCCCTCGCCGAAGAACGAGATGATCGCGCCGTCCCCCGACGGCTGCCGCAGCACCTCCACCTCGTCCCAGCCGAGCGAGCGGATCAGGCCCATGGCGGTGAGGTCCTTGATGCCGCCGCGCTGCGGCACGACGACGCGCCGGACGCCGTCCTCGGAGATGCCTTTCCGCATCACGATCGCGGCCTCCTCGCGGCCGGAGCCGCAGAGCAGCACCAGTGGCTCATCCGCTGCTGCGACGCGGGTCCACGGCATCACCGCGAACTGGCACTCGCCCTCGGCCAGCTTGCGTGGGACGAGCCAGGCGGTGGCGGCGATCTCGAGCTCGACGTCGAGACCCTCCTCGCTGAACAGCCCCTCCTCGTGGGCGACGTAGGCAGGGATCTGGCAGACCCCGCGGAGCAGCGCAAACCTGATCTTCACGCGAGCACCTCGGCCATCCGCCGCGGCTCGACCCCGAGGGCCCGGACGTCCGCGTCGCCCCTCGCGCTCACCATCGGCACCTCCATCAGCTCGGCCTCCTCCCAGGTCGCGAATGCGGCGTCGCCGACCACGCGGCGAACGCCCTGGAGCCCGAGGCGCACCACGTTCAGCGGCACGTTGACGATCGGGCGGTGGCGCCCGATCGAGCGCGCGATCAGCTCCCCCATCTGCTCGTACGTGAGGGTCTCGGGCCCTGCCAGCTCATGCCGCCCGCCGTCGCCGTCGCGGCCGAGCTCGGCGATCACGCAGCGCGCCACGTCGTGCGCCCAGATCGGCTGGAACGCGGCGTCGCCCGATCCCGAGATCGGCAACGCCGGCAGCAGCGCCAGGCGCCGCATCAGGGTCACCCACGGGTCGTCGCGGTCGTAGACGATCGAGGGCGCGAAGACCGTCGTGCGCAGCGGCGAGGCGCTCACGGCGGCCTCGGCGAGCGCCTTGGCGCGGAAGAACCGGGTGCGCTGGAACTGGCTCGTCCCGAGCGCCGAGAAGAAGATGAAGCGCTCGACCCCGGCCTGTTCGGCCGCGTGCAGGAGCCGCGCCGTGGCCAGGCCGTTCAGCTCCTCGACCGTGGCCGCCGGCTGGTCGCGGATGGCGGCCGCGAGGTGGATCACGGTGCTCACGCCGCGCAGCGCCTGGCGCCTGATCCTCGGGTCGCCCATCTCGGCCAGGTCGCCGAGGGTGATCCGCACGTCGACCCGGCGGCGGCCCAGGCCGCGCGGGTCGCGCACCAGGGCGCGCAGCTCCTCGCCGGTCTCGATCAGCTGCGGCAGCAGCGCCTTGCCGACCGTTCCGGTAGCTCCGGTGAGCAGGATCACGGAGGGGGATGCTAGATGCTAGATAAGCTGACGCCGTGGCCTACGTAATCGCTGAGCCCTGCATCGGAGAGAAGGACAACTCGTGCGTCGAGGTCTGTCCCGTCGACTGCATCCATCCGACGCCCGACGAGCCCGACTACGAAGCGTCCGAGCAGCTCTTCATCGACCCCGACGAGTGCATCGACTGCGACGCCTGCGTCGAGGCATGCCCGGTCGACGCCTGCTTCGCCGAGGATCAGCTACCGGCCGAGTGGGTCAAGTACACCGAGATCAACGCGAAGTACTTCTCGAGCTAGCGTCCGATCAGCGCGCTGTGGCCGTGGGTCTAGCGCGTGCGGCGCGCGCCCGCACGACGGTCGCGCGGGCGGCGTCGGCCTGCTTTCGCTCGCCCGGTGTCATCTGACGCACCGTGAGACGACCATCGCGGATCGCGACTTCCATCTCCGCCAGCCGCTCTTGTTTCCTCGCCTCGGCGAGTTCTCGCGTCGTGGGTCGCTTGTTGGCCATCAGACCGCCTCCTAGGCACGTCGTTCCTGCCGTTGCTAGCGGCCCAGTCCTTGTATCGGCATGTTCGACGCCGGTCGCCAGTTTCCCGGGTACCAGCTACTGCTGGATGACGTTCAGCTCGGTGCCCGAGACGGGCGCCGCGGCCGCCATCGCGGGCGGCTCGGACTGGAGCACGGCGAGCTCCTGAGGGGTCGCCGCGACGATCCCGCGTGCGGCCTGGGCGATCGCGATCGCCGCCGGGTCGTTCGGCTCCTCGAGCACCAGCGGCGAGCCGGCGTCCGCGTGCGCGCGCAGGTCCTCCGAAAGCGGCACCTGGCCCAGCAGCGGGACGTCGAGATCGTCGGCCAGGAGCTGGCCACCGCCCTCGCCGAAGATCGCGTGGCGCTGGCCGTCGGGTGTGGTGAAGCCGGACATGTTCTCGATCACGCCGAGGATCTCCAGGTCGACCTTCGCGGCCATCTCGGCCGCCCTGCGGGCGACCGACTGAGCCGCGGGCTGAGGGGTCGTGACGATCGTGATCTTCGCCTGCGGCAGCAGCTGCGCCAGGGTCATCGACACGTCGCCGGTGCCGGGTGGGAGGTCGAGCATGAGGTACTCGAGCTCGCCCCAGTCGACGTCCTCGAGGAACTGCTGGATCGCCTTGTGGAGCATCGGCCCACGCCAGACGACTGCGGCGTTGGGCTCGACGAAGAAGCCGATCGACATCACCTTGACGCCGGCGGGGCCCTCCATCGGGACGATCTTGCGGTGCTCGTTGACCTCGGGCCTGCCCTCGACGCCGAGCATGCGCGGGATCGAGTAGCCATAGACGTCGCAGTCCAGCGCCCCGGCCGCACGGCCGTCGGCGGCGAGCGCCGCGGCGAGGTTCGCGGTCATCGTCGACTTGCCGACGCCGCCCTTGCCCGAGGCGACGCAGATCACGTTCTTGACCTGGGCCAGGGCGCCCTCCGGCAGGCGGTTGCGTCCCAGCGACTGCTGCAGATTCGCCCGCTCCTGCTCGGAGAGCACGTCGAACTCGACGGCGACGGCGGTCACGCCCTCGAGCTGCGAGACGTTCGTGGCGACCGCGTCCTGGAAGTGCGAGCGGATCGGGCAGCCGGGGGTGGTGAGCGAGACGATCACGCCGACCCTGCCGTCGTCGGCGATGTCGATCGAGCGGACCATCCCCAGCTCGACGATGTTGCGCCGCAGCTCGGGGTCGATCACCGCCCGAAGCTTGTCCGTCACCTGGTCCTGCGTGGGAAGCGCCATCGGGTCCATTCTGACAGCCTGCGTCGGCCCAAAGAGAAACGGGCCCTTGCGGGCCCGCTTCTCGGGAGGAGAGGTTGCTATTTCTGCTCGCGAGGTTATGAGGCGAGCAGACTTCTCCGGGCGCTTCGCCTCTCCGCGAGGCCCGGGCTAAGGGGTACGGTTACGAGGCGTCGCTACCGCTGCCGACGCGCTCGGAGACCGCGGACTGGACGTCCTTGACGGCCTTCTCGGCCTTCGCGCGGTTCTCCTTGACGGCCTTCTCGGCCTTGGTCCGGTTCTGCTTCACCGTCCGCTCGACGCGGTTGCGGCGCTGCTTGAGCTCGCGCTCGACCCGGTTGCGGGTGCCGCGGATGCGGGTGGTCGCCTTGCGACGGGCCTGACCGCCGCGACGCTCGAGCTTGTTCAGCTCGCGCGTGACCTGCGTGCGGAGCTGCTTCAGCTCCTTCTCGCGGCCGGTGGACTCCGTCCAGGGCTTGACCGTCTCGGTGACGTTCTCGGCGACGGTCAGGGCGGCGCCAACGGGCACGTCAACGGCACGTTCGGCCGTCTGACGGACGTAGGCGACCGCGCTCTCGGTGACGTTCCGCTCGTCCTTGGCGGTGGTGTTGTTGGTGCTGGTCTGCGTGGTCTTCTTGGTGGTGGTGGTGGCGGTGGTTGCCATTTCTTCGATCACTCCTCGGAGGTGGTCGGGCTTAAGTTCCTTACTTCTAACAATGTCGAGTCTATCAAGACTGACGCGAACATGTGTTCTTACCCGGCAGTCTGGCGGGGGTTACGCACGATCCGGTGAAGAAGCCGTGTACGAGGGTGCCGAATCAGCCGACGGGCGCGCCGACGACCCGCGCGACCCAGTCGCCGGGCGCCTCGAGCTCAGCCGGTGCGGGAAGCGCCTCGGGGCTCTCCCAGACCCGATTGAGCCCCTCGATTCCCGCCTCCGCCGCCACCGCGTCGCTCCAGGCCTTGCCCAGCTCGTACTGGCGGAGCTTCATGCCCATGCCCAGCGCGCGTGCGATCAGCTCGCCCAGCCCGCCTCGCTGGGCCCGGCGATCGTCCATCCGTCCCCGCATCTCGGCGAGCCCGTCGTCGTCCGCCGCGGCCGCGTCCATCACGTGCTCGGCGTACCCCTCGATCACGGCCATCACCGCCTGCAGCTCGTCCACGAGCGCCGCCTGCTCCGGGCCAGCCAGCGCCCGCGCCAGCTCGCCGCGGAGCGCCTCACGCAGAGCCCGGCGCGGATCGGTCGAGACCAGCCGCCGCGCGAGCGCGGCCAGGGCTCCCACGTCCACCTCGCCGCCCGCGCCATCGATCAGGCGCCCGACCAGCCCGGCGACGTGGTCGCGAAGCCAGGGGACCGAGGCGAACTGGACCGAGTGGGTCTGTTCGTGGATCGCCACCCAGAGCAGGAAGCGGTCCGGGTCCACGCGCAGCTCCCGCGCGACGGCGGGGAGGTTGCGGCCGAGCAGCAGCATCCGCGGCGGCTTCTTCCGCGGGCCGAGCGACACCTGGTACTGGCCGAGGACCCGGCGGGACGCGTAGCCCACGACGACGCCCGCCTCGACGCCGCCCGCCGCGCCCAGCCCGCCGCGGACGAGTCCGGCCAGCGGCCGGGGCAGCGTGATCTCGTCGGCTGCGCGAGCCTCGAGCGGCGCCGCCAGCTCCTGAAGCTCGGCCAGGTTCGACTCGATCCACTCGCCTCGTGTGACGGTCTCCACGGGCGGGACCGCGGTTACGGGGTCGAGACGGGTATAGGCCAGCACCCGTTCGAGCGCGAGGTCGCAGGTGCGCCGCGCGGCGGCGGGGTCCAGTCCGGCGCCGTCGCCCTCGCCGCGTGAGACCACGCCCGCGACGCGGCGGCCGAGCCCCCAATCGACGATCCCGGCGCCGGGCACCTAGGCCTCCGGCGAGCGCGCCTGCGCGTCGCGGACCGTCGCGAGCATCTCGGTGTCGAGGGCCGCCAGCACCGGGTAGCGCGCGTCCAGGTCGAGGCTCGCGCCGTCGAGTGCGAAGCCGGCGAACTCCACCTCGCCGCCCGCCTCGCGGACGATCAGCTGCGCCGCGGCGGCGTCGACCGAGCGGCAGCCGCGAGCGCTCAGCATCGCGTCGAGGCGCCCCGCGGCGACGTAACACATGGTGATCGCGATCGAGCCGATCACGCGGATCCGGTACGCCTCGCCGGCGAGCGCGGCGACCACCGGCGCGATCCGCGCGGGATCGGCGGACTCGAGGCCCACGACCTCGAGCCCGTAACCGGGGCCTTCGGCCGCGAGCGGGCGGCCGTCCAGCGTCGCCCCGGCGCCGCGGCGGGCGACGAACTCCTCGCCGGTGCCGAACTCGTGCACGTACCCCCACTCGACGTCCGCCATCGTCGGCCCCGAGGCGACCGCGACGCTCAGCGCGTACGACGGGATCGTCCGGCGCGTGTTGAGCGACCCGTCGATCGGGTCGATGACGACCCGCCACGGCGAGCCCGGATCTCCGAACGCCACCTCGCCGCGCTCCTCCGAGATCGCGACGAACCCGCCGTCGGCGTCCGCGTGGAGGCGCTCCAGCTCGGCGAACACGATGTCCTCGGCCCGGCGGTCGAGCGCCAGCGCGTGGTCGCCGCCCTCGCCGACCCCCTCGTACACCGTCCGCCCGGCGATGGTCGGCTCCGCGACGAACAGGCGCTTCTGAGCCTCGGCCGCCCGTTGCATCGCCCCCGTCCAGTCGAGTTCCAGCATCGGGATGACCTTAGTGAAGCCCCGCGCTAGCGTTGAGGCGGATGGAGGAGCCAGGCCGGAGCGGCGAGGCGGACCCGCAGGCGCGGGTCGTCGCCCACCGGACCGGGCCGCTGCTGGTCACTGGACGGGCCGGCACGGGGCGCTCCTCGGGGCTGGTGCAGCGCTTCAACGCGCTCGTCGCCGACGGGATCCCGGCGCAGCACATCCTGCTCGTAGCGCGCACGCGGGCCGCGGCGACGCTGCTGCGCAGGCGGGTCGACGTCGTGCTCGAGGCCGCCCACGAGGAGCTCTGGATCGGCACCTACGAGGAGATCGCCGAGCGCCTGCTCCGCAACCACCCGGTCGAGGCGGGACTCGATCCGTTCTTCACCACGGTCGCCGCGGCCGATCGCCTCGCGATCATGCTCGACCAGGTCGACGACCTTCCGCTGCGCCGGCACGAGATTCGTGGCAACCCGGCCGGCCTGCTGGCGCGCCTGTTGCGCCGAATCGACCTGCTGAAGCTCGAGTGCGTCAGCCCGGACCGCCTGCGCGACTGGGCGGCCGCGCGCGACCGCGAGGCCGGCAGCCCCGCCCAGCACGAGCGCGCCCGGCGCGAGATCGAGTTCGCCGAGCTCTACGCTCGCCACGACCGCATCCTGCGCGACGCGGGCAGCCTCGACGGCGGTGATCTGGTGATCGAGGCGTCCCGGCTCCTGGCCGAGCGGGCCGACGTGGCCGACGAGGTCCGAACCGGATTCCTGCACGTGATGGCCGACGAGCTCGAGGACGCCGCTCCCGCGCACACGCGGCTGCTGGGGGCCCTCACCGGCGAGCGCGAAAACCTCGTCGCGGCCCACGACCCGCATCAGGCGATTCGCCGCTTCCGGGGCGCGGCCGAGTGCGCCGAGGCCTGGTTTCGCGAGTCCCATCCCGGCGCCGAGGAGATCGCGCTCGACCGCCAGCGGCGCCTGCCGGAGGCGATCGACGGCGCCGTGGCGGCATTGGTGGGGGAGCCGGGGGCCGAGCCGGCACCGGGCGAGGGCTCGGTGCGGTTCTGGCGCTGCCGGGGCGAGCGGGCAGAGGCGCAGGCGACCGCGCGGGAGATCGAACGCCTGCTCGCGGCGGGCGAGACGCTGCCCGAGCGGATCTGCGTGATCACCGCGTCGGGGTGGCGGCAGGGCCGGCTGGTGGCCGCGGCCCTCGAGGAGCGCAGCGTTCCCTTCCGCATCGCGGGCGACGCGTCGTTCTTCCAGCGCCCCGAGGTGCGCGACGCCCTGGCCTGGCTGCGGATGCTCGCCGATCCCAACGATTCGGCAGCGGTCGTTCGCGCCCTCACGCGGCCGCCCGTCGAGCTGCGCTCGGCCGATCTGGCCCGGGTGACCACGATCGCCCGGCGCCGGAAGCTGGACATGGTCTCCGCGCTTGACGCGTCGCTCGAGAGCCCGCAGCTGCGCCCCGAGGCCAGGGACCGGATCCAGGCGTTCCTGAAGCTCCAGCGGTCGGCGGCGACGGCGATGGAGGCGATGCGGCCGGACGTGTTCGTCCGGCGGCTGATCGAGCGAGTGGGTATGCGCCGCCACCGGCTGTTCGCGGCGACGCCGGAGACGGCCGAGCGCCTGGTCAACCTCTCGCGCCTGGCCGAGCTGGCGGCGGACTTCTCGCGGCGTGTCCCGCGCGGTTCGGTTCGCGACTTCGTCCGCCACATCGCCGCGGTGGCGGAGGCAAGCGACGTGGGCGCCGCCGAGGTCGACCCGCCGCGCCCCGGGGCCGTGATGGTCGCCGAGCCCGGCCAGGTGAAGGGCCTGGAGTTCGACGCGGTGTACCTCCTCGGCCTGCACGCCGGCTCGATGCGGGTGGCGCCGTGGGAGGACCGCTGGGTTCCCGAGGAGCTGGCGACCGGTCCGCTCCCCGAGGCCGGCGACGACCTGATCGCCGCGCGCCAGCGGCGACTGGCCTATCTCGCCGTCTCGCGCGCCGCGCGCACGGCGGTGCTCTCGTGGCCCGAGGAATCGGGCGACGCGGAGGGCCCGGCTCCGTTCTACGAGACGGTGCGCGCAGCGCTCGGCGCCTCGGAGGAGGTCCAGGACGAGGAGGTCTTCGGGCCCGCCGAGGGGCTGCACTCGACCTACCGGATGATCCGCGACGAGGTCCTCGAGGCCTCCTGGCGCGCCGGCTCGGCGCTGTCCGAGATGCGCCTGGACACGGCCGAGGACGTGAACCGCGCGGTCGCCCGGTACCTGGAGCTGATCAAGCTCGCCGCGCTGCTCCAGCAACCCGGCCAGGAGGCCGCGCGCGAGGCGCTCGCGGCGGTGAACGAGCTGCTGGGCCGGGTCGCCTCGCCGGAGCAGCGGGCGGCCCTGGAGACCTCGGCCCTCGACGAGTACGTGCTGGGCGAGGAGCGCCAGCGCGACGCGCGCTCGGAGCTGATCGCGACCCGGCGCGAGCCGTCGCTCGAAGCGTTCATCCCGCGCCGCGGCGACGGCCTCGCGCTCTCGGCGTCCGACCTCGACCTCTACCGGATCTGCCCGCTCAAGTACAAGTTCGCGCGCGTCTTCGCGATCCCGCAGGAGCCGACGATCAACCAGCGCTTCGGGATCCTCATCCACAACGTGCTGGAGCGCTTCCACTCCGAGGAGATGCGAGCCAAGGAGGGCGGGGTAGACCTGGTCGGCGGCGCTCGCGCCGGCAGCCTCGACCGCCTGCTCTCCCTGTTCGAGGCCGGTTGGCGGCGTACGGGCTTCGGCGCCTCGGACGACGAGCTCCAGTACCGCGATCGCGCGGTCGCGGCGCTCGCTCGCTACCACGAGCGCCACGTCCGGGAGGAGTCGAAGCCGGTTTGGCTCGAGCGCAGCTTCTCGTTCGCGATCTCCCGGCACCAGCTGCGGGGCCGCGTCGACCGGGTCGACCAGCGCGCCGACGGCGCCTACGAGCTGATCGACTACAAGACCGGCGAGGCTCAGAGCAAGCTGTCCGACGACCTCCAACTCGCCCTCTACCGGCTCGCGGCGCGGGAGGCGTGGCAGCTCGAGGCGGCGCTGGGCAGCTACTGGTACGTGCTCGCCGACGAGCGGGTGCCCGTGCCGCCCGCTCCCGACGACGCCGAACGGGTCGAGCGGACCGTGCTGGAGGTCGCCGCCGGCATCGAGGCGCAGGACTTCGAGCCCCGCCCCTCGTACGAGATCTGCAGTTGGTGCGACTACAGATTGATCTGCCCGGCGTCCGAGGCCTAGCCCGGCCGGGCGCGGCTACTGCTCTTCGTCGTCCTCGCCGCGCTGCCGCAGGAACCGCTGGAAGTCGCGCGCGAGGGTGTCGCCGGAGGGCATGTCCTGCGGCAGCTCGAGCTCCTCGGCCTGCTGCGACTCGAGCCGGCGCACCAGTTCCTCGATCTCGGGGTTGGCGGCGACGGCGCGGTCGATCTGCTCCTCGAACCGCTCCATGGCGTCCTCCAGCTCCGACGCTTCGAGCGCGATGCCGGTCAGGGCCTCCAGCCGGCGCAGCAGCGCCAGCGCGGCCTTCGGGTTGGGCACCGCGGCGACGTAGTGCGGGATCGCCGCCCAGAGGCTGGCCGACGAGATGCCGCGCTCGCGGCACTGGTCGTGCAGGACGCCCACGATGCCGGTCGGGCCCTCGTAGTTCGAGCGGCTGAGGTTGAGGCGCTCGACCAGGTCCTGATCGGTGGCCAGGCCCGTGATCGGCACAGCGGCGGTGTGCGCGACGTCGGCGATCAGCGCGCCCAGGCTGACGAGCATCTCGACGCCGAGCTTCTCCGCCGCGTCGAGGATCGCGGTCGAATAGGTGCGCCATTTCAGGTTCGGCTCGACGCCGCTCAGCAGGACGAGGTCGCGGTCGGCGCCGGCCGCGGTGGCCGCAACCAACATGTTCGCCGGCCAGTCGACCTGGCGGGTGCGGCCGTCGACCAGGCGGATCGTCGGCCGGTTGACCTGGAAGTCATAGAACTCCTCGGGATCCAGGTGGGCGGCGACGCTGGAGTCAAAGCCCGACGCGATGGCCTGCAGGGCCGTGCTGGCGGCGCTGGCGGCGTCGTTCCAGCCGGCGAACGCGCAGACCAGGATCGGTGAGCGGAGCTCGGGCGGGTCGCCCTCCCAGATCACGTGGTCCACAGGCCGAGACTAATGGACGGGGCCTCGCCGTCCGGCCGGATCTCAACAATCGGACTTGTGAATCCCGCCCCGGCAACGACCACAGCCCCCCCCGCGCCGCCGCGAGAGCCCGCCGCCGCCCAGGTCGCGGACCTGCGTCAGGGCCAGCGGCTCGATGGCGCGTTCGCGTGCTCGCGGAAGGAGCGACTGACCGCGCGCAACGGCTCGGTCTATCTGGCGCTCGAGCTGCGCGACCGCACCGGCTCGCTGCCCGCCCGCGTGTTTCGCGAGGTCGACCGGCTGGGCCTGCGCTTCGAGGCGGGCGACGCGGTCGCGGTCACCGGCCGGGTCGAGCGCTTCCGCGACGAGCTCGTCGCGGAGCTGGACGACGTGCGCCGGCTGGAGCCTGGCTCGTACGACCCGGCGGCCTTCCTGCCCGCCGCCTACCGCTCGGTCGAGGAGCTCGAGGGATTTCTCGAGCACCTGCTCGGCGAGGTGCACGATCAGGGACTGCGCGAGTTGGCCGCCCAGCTCCTGCTGGCGGGGCCGCACGCGGCCGAGTTCCGGCGGGCGCCGTGCACGCGGGCCGGCCATCACGCCTACCTCGGCGGGCTGCTCGAGCACACGGTCGCGGTCGGCACCCTCGTGCTCGAGACCTGCCAGCTCCATCCGCGCCTGAACTCGGACATGCTGATGGCCGCGGCGCTGCTCCACGACGTCGGCAAGGTCAGGGAATTCGAGTACGGGGCGGAGTTCGGGATCACCGACGAGGGCCGGATGCTCGGGCATCTGATGCTCGGCGCTGAGCTGATCACGGAGGCCGGGCGGCGCCTGCCGGCCGAGCAGCGGCTGGCGCTGCTGAACTGCGTCCTCGCCCACCACGGCCCGGACGCAACCCCGGGCCGCGCAGGCCGCGGCGGCTACGGGTCGCCCGAGGCGCTCGCGCTCCACCGGATCAACGCGCTCGATGCGTCCGTCAAGGGCGCCTTGGAGAGATAGCTCCGAGCGCTGCCGGTCAGCCGTTCGCGCCCGCCCGAACGCGACGCAGCACCTCGTCGATCCGCTCGGCGCCCTCGCCCTGGTCGAGCACCGCGTAATACGGCTGATCGGTGCTCGCCGCCCACGGCACCAGTACGTCGAACTCGAGGGCGCGCATCAGCCCGAGGCTTTCGACGTAGCGCTTGCGGTCGCTGGAATCGAGCACGGCCGCGCGCCACTCCCCGTCGCGCAGGAACAGGGTGTCGCCGGTGAAGAGCAGACGGCGCTCGCCGGTATCCCAGAGGTAGGCCGTCGCGCCAGGCGTGTGACCGGGGGTGGGGATGACCCGGAAGTCGGGGCCGAAGTCGTGCCCGCGCGAGAACGTGCCGCGGACGTGCAGCCGCTTCCTCGTCTGCCGCGCGTCATCCCGGTGGACGAACAGCGGCGCCTCGAGCCCGGTGCCCGGCAACCCACCGAACAGCGATTCGTGCCAGTGGTTCAGGTACTGGCGCGAGACGCCGCCGAGCTGCGCGAACGACCGGGAATCCCGCACGAGCTCGCCGGTCGAATAGATCAGGATGTTCCCAGCCTCACGTTCGAGCAGGAACGCGCGGGCGGAGAGGGACTCGTCGAAGGGCAGGGGCTGCGGCGTCGAGGCATGGAGTCCCGCGATCAGCGTCTGGGTGTGGCTGGCGGTGGTCATCGGCTGCACCTCCGGGTGATTCAGGTTGCCCCTCAGATGATGCAACCTCAAGCGCGCTTGAAGTCAAGCCGGGGACGACCGGGCCCGGTGAACGAGCTGCGCGGCGATCGCCAGCGCCAGGATCGCGAACGCCACCTCGAGCGTCCGCTCGGAGACCTCGTTGGCGACGACCACGCCGACGGCGACGCCGGCGATCGAGAGCGTGCCGATGATCGCGGCATCGCCGAGCCGCACGTTGCCGTACCCGTGCTGGCGCCAGGTGCCGGCGATCGCGACGATCACGATGGCCAGCAGGGAGGTGGCCTCCGCCCGGACCTGGGGCTCGTCGAGGAAGATCACGAGCGCGGGGACGAAGAGGATGCCGCCGCCGACGCCGACGAGGCCGCCGAGGAAGCCGCCGGCCACGCCGAACAGGATCGCGAGCACGATGTCCATCTAGATCCCCATCACGTGATCAGCAGCTCCACCGCGACCGCGACCAGCACCAGGGCGAAGAGGTAGGAGACCGCGACCTGGGGGATCCGCTGCTGGAACGCAGTGCCGGCTATCACGCCACCGACGGCAGGGATGCCGACCGCGAGGCCCTTGACGACGTCGACGTTGCCATAGGCGCCCTGCCCGATCGTGGCGAACGCCGCGATGACGACGATCGCCGCCAGGCTGGTGCCCGTCGCCTCGCGCTCGCCGTAGCCGAACCAGAGAATCAGGAGCGGGACGATGATCGTCCCGCCGCCGACCCCGAACAGGCCGCTGAAGGCGCCGGCCGCGGTGCCGACCGCCGCGAGTTTGAGATACCTCGAGGACAAGCCGGGCGATACTAGTCCCGCCCGTGAGCCTCTCCCCGCTCGAGCCCTTCCGCGCGCGCCCCGAGCGCTGCGCCGTGCTGACCGACGTCGACGGCACCCTCGCGCCGATCGTCGACCGTCCCGAGGACGCGCGCGTGCCGCCGGAGACGACCGAGGTCCTGGCGCGGCTGGCGGAGCGGTACGGGCTGGTCGCGTGCGTCACCGGGCGCCGTGCGCTGGAGGCTCGGGAGATGGTGGGCGTGGACGGCCTGGTCTACGTGGGCAACCAGGGGTTCGAGCTCCTGGGGCCCGGCGAGTCCGAACCGCTGCTGGATCCGGCCGCGCGGCCGCGCGAGCGGCGCACGGCGGACTTCGCCGCCGGCCTCGATTGGAAGGCGCTGGGCGCGCTCGGGCTCCGTCACGAGGACAAGGGCCCGATCCAGGTGCTGCACTGGCGTGGAGCGCCCGACGAGGAGGCCGCGCACGCCGCGGCGCGCGAGGTCGCCGCCCAGGCGCGCGCGTGCGAGCTGATCCCGCTGTGGGGCCGGAAGGTGCTCGACCTGCGCCCGGTCGCCGGGATCGACAAGGGCTCGGCCGTTCATCGCCTGCTGGTCGAGCGGGCGCCGCTCGACGCCGCGCTGTTCGCCGGCGACGACCGGACCGATCTGGACGCGTTTCGCGCGCTGCGGGCGCTGGCGGGCGGTCCGCGGCTCGGCACCGCGGTGCCGGTCGGGGTGGACTCGCCGGAGAGCCCGCCCGAGATCGCGGCCGAGGCGGCGCTGGTGGTCGACGGAACCGAGGGCGTCCTCGAGATCCTCCGCGAGCTTCTGGGCTGATGCTGTTCTCGGAACTGCTGCGAATCACCGTCCTGCTGGTCGCCGGCGTGGCGACCGCGCTCGGGGCGCTCGCGGTGCTGGTCGCGCAGTCGGAGGACGCCTCGACCTTCGCCGTGATCGTCAGCGGCGGCTGGTGGCTCGTGGCGGCGCTGATCGGCCTGTTCCTCGGCACCTCCGCACGCGCGGCGGAAGCGATAGCTCCGGCCCTGCGCGGGGCGCGGACGGCGACGAGCCTGCCGTCGGAGACCGACGCCCGCATCGCCTTCATGCGCCTCTGGCCGATCGCCGCCTTCGCGATCGTCTGCGGGATCGCGGGGGTGGTGTTCCCTCAGATCGCGGCGATCGGAGCGGGCTACGCGATCCTCATCGCTCTGGTCTGGCGCCGGCGCGAGGACGCGGTGCGGGCGATCGAGGACCGGGACGGCGTTCGTTTCTACGTCGAGCCGTCGTCGGCGCTGGAGCCGATCCGTCTCGTTCGCACTCCCGGGCTCTATCGCGACCGTCCTCCGGTTCCAAAGCCACCGCCTCCGGCGCCCGCCGTGTGACCCGGCGCGCGGCCACGCGCCGGAACGCAACCCGGGCGCCGGCAGCGGCGCCGAGCGCCGCGAGGCCGGCCATGACCAGGGCGGCTCGCGGGCCGAGCGCGCCGGACAACAAGCCGGCGATCGGGCCGCCGATCGGGGTCGAGCCCAGGAACACGATCGAGTAGAGCGCCATCACACGGCCCCGCATGTGCGGTTCGGCGGCGAGCTGAAGCGTGGAGTTGATCCCTGCCGCGAGTGTGACGCTGGCAGCGCCCAGGGGCGCGAGCGCGATGGCCTCCACAGCGAGCGTGGGCGCCGCGGCCGCCAGAAGGGCGAAGACGCCGAATCCGAGCGCAGCCCCCACGAGCAGCCGCTCCCCGATCCTCCGCCGGGCGCTGGTCACGATCGCGCCGGCGATCGCGCCCGCGCCCATGGCGACGGCGAGCAGCGAGTAGGCCGTCGCATCGCCGCTGAAGGTGTCGCGCGCGAGGAGCGGGAGGAGCACCTGGAAGTTGAAGCCCAGCGTCCCGACCAGGGCCATCATCCCGAGAGGGATGGCCAGCTCCGGGGTGCGAGTCACGTAGCGGAAAGCCGAGCGCACCGCACCGCGCTCGCGCGCGGCCAGCTTCGGCGGCGCCAACTGCGAGGTGTCGAGCGATCGCAGCGCGACGATCATCGCGCCGAAGGAGAGCGCGTTCAGCAGGAAGGCCAGCTCGATCCCGCCGCCGGCGATCAGCAGCCCCGCCATCGCCGGTCCCGCGATGCGCGACGAGTGGATCAGGACGCTCTGCAGCCCGACGGCGTTGACAACGCGGTCCGGCCCGACGATCTCGATCACGAAGCTCTGCCGGGCCGGCATGTCGACGGCGAGGATCGAGCCGCGAACGAAGACCAGGGCCATCACCATCCAGGCCGCGACGCTGTCCGTCGCCGAGAGCGCGAACAGGGCAAGGGCCGGCAGCGCCATCAGCGTCTGCGTGACGAGGAGCAGGCGGCGTTTCGGCAGCGAGTCCGCGACCAGCCCGCCCCAGGCTCCGCCCAGGAGCATCGGTAGGAACTGGAGCGCCGCGGTCAGGCCGACGGCGAACGCGCTGTCGGTCAGCGTCAGGACCAGCCACATCTCCGCCGTGATCTGCATCCAGTTGCCGCTGATCGAGACCAGCTGCCCGCCGAACCAGCGCCGGTAGTTCGGGACCTGGAACGAGCCGACTGAGCGGCGCAGGGCCGCCGTCAACGGAACACCTCCGTTACCACTCGGGCAAGCATGCTTTCCGCGCCTCAACGTCTCTCCTCCTCTAGCATGCGCTCGAGGACTTCGGCGGCGCGCTCCAGCGCCTCGACGTCGCCATCGTCGAGCTCTCGCAACCGGCGCGAGAGGTAGGCGTTCTTCCGCTTGCGAAGCTTCCGCAGCAGCGCGCGGCCGCGCGGGCTGACGCTCAGCAGCGACGCGCGACCGTCGCTTGGGTCCGCCGCGCGGACGATCAAGTCCGCGGCCTCGAGGGACGCTGCGACTCGGGTCGCCGTCGGGCGCTTGACGCGCTCCGCGTCCGCGAGCTCGCTCGGCGTCAGGGGGCCGTGGCGCTCGATCGTCGCGAGCGCGGCGGTCAGCGTGGGGGAGAGATCGGTGCCCGCCTCCTGGCGCATGCGGCGGGCGGTCCGCACGATCGCCAGGCGCAGCCTTGATGCTGTCTCGAGCAAACGATCGTCACGGGTAGTTACCACTGCTAATTAGCATAGCGAACTACCCCCCTTTAGCGCTCTCCCGTGCGACGCGTTACCGGTTCGCCTCGGTCCGATCCGAGTCGGGATCGAGGTGGTCGGCGTGCTCCTCGTGGGCGGTCGCGGCGCGCTGCTCCTCTTCGGCGCGGCGCGCGTGCTGTTCCGCCTCCGCCGCCTGACGACGGGCGCGAGCCGCCTGCTCCTCCGCCAATCCGGCATCGATCTCGGCGGTGAGGCGGCGCGACGTGGCCTCGTCACGGTGTGCGTCCGCTACGGCACGTCGCTCTGCGTGGCGTGACTCGCGGGCGCGCCTGCGCAGGGCGGCCGCCACCAATGCGACCACGATCAGCGCCGCGACGATGATCAGGACTACGACAAGCGTGCTCATTCTCGAATCCTTTCGTTAGCCGGCACGTCTGTATGCCGACCACTACCCGAGAGGCTGTGGGTCAAGCCGCGACGCTCGCGGAGGCGGGCTAGCCTCGGCCGGGCTTGCGCAGCTTCTGGAACTGCCCCCAGGGGCGGGCATTTGCGACGTCGGCCTTGGTCAGCCACGCGCGGCGCGCGGTCGCGATGCCGTAGCGCATGTTGTCGAGGGTCGAGACCCGGTGGGCGTCGGTGTTGAGGCAGATCCTCACGCCCGCGTCCGCCACCACCCGGGCGTTCTGCTCGGAGAGGTCGCGGCGGTTCGGGTTGCCGTTGATCTCGATCATCGTCCCGGCGCGCGCGGCCGCCTCAGCGACCGCCTCGATGTCGAAGTCGTAGCCGTCGCGGCGCAGGAGCATCCGCCCGCTGGGATGGCCCAGGCAGTCCACCAGCGGGTGCTCGACCGCGGCGATCAGGCGCGCGGTCATGTTCGCCCTGGTCATCCGGAACGAGGTGTGGACGCTGGCCACCACCCAGTCGAGCGCCTCGAGCAGCGCGTCGTTGTAGTCGAGCGAGCCGTCGGGCAGGATGTTCGACTCGGTGCCCGCCAGCACCCGGAACCGGCTCGACCCGATCTCCGCGTTGAGGGCCGCGATCTCCTCGATCCGCTCCTCGAGCTGCTTGGGCGTCACGTGGTCACCGAATCCGTGGCTCGCGGAGTGGTCGGTCACGGCGAAGTAGCCGTAGCCCTTGGCGCGGGCGGCCTCGACCATCTCCTCGAGCGTGTTCTTCCCGTCCGAAAGGGTGGTGTGGGAATGGAGGTCACCGCGCACGTCGTCGAGCTCGACGAGCTTCGGGAGCTTGCCGTCCGCGGCGGCCTTGATCTCCCCCCGGCCCTCCCGGAGCTCGGGCTCGATGTAGCGCAGGCCGAGGCGCTTGTAGACCTGGGCCTCGGTCTGATGCTTCTGGACCTTGCCCGTCTCGGTGTCCTTGATCCCGTGCTCGGAGACGGAGAGGCCCATCTTCACGGCGCGCTCGCGCAGCTCCACGTTGTGCGCCGCCGAGCCGGTGAAGTGCTGGAGCAGGTTGCCGTACTCCTCGGGCGGGACGATCCGCAGGTCCACCTTGACGCCGTTGTAGGTCGTGACGCGGGCGCCGTTCGCGCTCGGGTTGCCGGCCGCGGCCGCGAGCGGATGCTCGGCGAGCGTCCGGGCCAGGGCGACCGGGTCGGAGGCGGTTGCGATCAGGTCGATGTCCTTGCAGGTCTCGGCCAGGCGGCGCGCGGAGCCGGCGACGTCCACCGCCTTCGAGCCCGGGTGCTCGCGCAGGACCTCGAGCAGGCGCTCGGCGATCGGCAGCGCGTCGGATAGCAGCACCCGCTCCGACGGCCCCTCGTCGCCCAGCTTCTCGAGCTGCGCCGCGATGTTCTCCTCGGCCTTCGGCCCGAGGCCCTTCAGCGCACGGACCTGCTGGTCGGCGACAGCCTCCCGCAGATCGTCGAGCGTCGCGATCCCCAGCTCGTCGTGCAGCCGGCGCACGGTCTTCGCGCCCAGGCCCGGGATCAGCGTGACCTCGACCAGGCTCGGGGGGAACTTCGCCTTGAGCTTGTCGGCCGACGGGATCGAGCCGGTGTCGAGGAGCGCGACGATCTTCTCCTCGATCGTCTTGCCGATTCCGGGAAGCTCCGTTACCCGCCCGGCGCGCGTCAGCTCGGCGATCGAGACCGGGCTCTGGCGGATCACCTTGGCCGCGTCGCGGTAGGCGAGGACGCGGTAGGAGATCGCCCCGTCCAGCTCGTAGAGCGTTCCCAGCTCGTTGAATGCGTCGGCGATCTCGGCGTTCGAAGGCTCCTTGCGTGCCACCCCCATAGCATCAACGAATGGGCGCCCCGGGCGACGTCTGGCTCATCCTGCCGACCTACAACGAGGCCGAGAACCTCGAGGCGCTGGTCGCCGCCGTGCGATCCGAGCTGCCTCCCGGCTCCCGGATCCTGGTGGTCGACGACAGCTCGCCCGACGGCACCGGCCGGATCGCCGACCGGCTCGCCTCCGAGCACGGCGAGGTCGAGGTGCTCCATCGCGATGTGAAGGAGGGCCTGGGGCCCGCCTACGTCGCCGGGTTCAAGCACGCGCTGGCGGGCGGGGCGGGGCTCGTGATCCAGATGGACGCTGACTTCTCGCACGACCCCGCCGACCTTCCGAAGCTCCTCGCCGCGGCGAAGGAGGCCGACCTCGTGCTCGGCTCGCGCTACGTCGAGGGCGGGGGCGTCGCCGACTGGGGCCCGCTGCGGCGGACGATCAGCCGCGGTGGCAGCGCCTACGCGCGCGGCGTGCTGGGCGTCGAGGTGCGCGATCTGACCGGCGGCTTCAAGGTGATCCGGCGCGAGGTGCTGGAGGCGATCGACCTCGACTCGATCTCGTCGCTCGGGTACGCGTTCCAGGTCGAGATCACGTACCGAGCGGTCCAGGCCGGCTTCCGCGTCGTCGAGGTCCCCATCACCTTCCGCGACCGCCGCGTCGGCCAGTCGAAGATGACGGGTGGGATCGTCGTCGAGGCGGCGCTGGGCGTGCCGCGCATGCGGAAGCGGAGGCGGTGAGGGGAACGGCGCGGTCCGGTACTTCATTTTGTATAGTAAGAGGCCCGCGGTGATCGGGGGGACTCTCCGCCACCGCATCGGATACAAAGAACACCTTCCTTGACACTTTCAACAGGAGGCCTAATGGCCGGCAAGCTGCCCGACGTCACCGACGCCAACTTTCAGAGCGAAGTCCTCGAGTCCGGCGAGCCCGTGCTCGTCGACTTCTGGGCTCCGTGGTGCGGGCCGTGCCGCGTCGTTCATCCGATCCTCGAGGAGATGCAGGGCGAGCGCGAGGACGTTCGCATCGTCTCCCTGAACATCGACGACAACCAGCAGACCGCCGCCAGGTTCGACGTGCTGTCGATCCCGACCCTGATCCTGTTCAAGGACGGGGCCGAGGCGAAGCGAATCATCGGCGCCCGGCCGAAGCGGAGCCTCGAGGCCGAGCTCGAGCCGGCCCTCGCCGCCTAGAGCGCGGGGAGGGGTCGATGCGCCGGCTCGGCAGGCTCGCAGCGGGCCTGCTGGCCGTCCTCGCGCTCGGCGGCCCCGCGGTCGCCGAGGCGAAGCCCAGGCTCGCGGGCGTCTTCGACCTCAGCGGGACGCCCGGCCAGATCGCGCGCGGGCCGGACGGGAACATCTGGGTGACGATCTCCGGGAGCGGCCTCGGCAACAACCTCGCGAAGATCACTCCGGACGGGACCGTCACCGAGTTCTCGCCCGCGGCGCTGGTGAACCCGGTCGGCATCGGCACCGGCCCGGACGGGAACCTCTGGCTGACCCGTAACGGCGGCGTGGTGCGGGTGCCGCCCGGCGACCCGGACTCGGCGCAGGCCTTCGACATCGCCGCGATCGGCAGCCCGCAGCGGATCATCCGCGGCCCGGAGGGCAGGCTCTGGACCGCCAGCGACGACCAGCTCGTCTCCTTCCTGCCCGCGGACCCGAACGGCTTCGACGCCACCACCATCGACGGGATGGGCGCGCGCGGGATCGCAAGCTCCGGCGGCCGGCTTTGGATCGCCGACTTCGCGGGCCAGCGGATCGTCCGCGCGAACCCCGCCGGCGGGACGAAGCTCTTCGACGTCGGCGGCGGGCCGCAGGGCATCGCCCGGGGCCCGAAGAAGGGCGCCGCCTACACCAACCCGGGCACCGATCCCCAGACCGTCGGCCGGATCGAGCGCGGCAGGAAGCTCCGCAGGACCCAGGTGCCGAACACCGATCCGTTCGGGATCACGTTCGCGGCCGACCGCAGGTGGTGGATCGCCAACTTCGCGAGCGACAACCTCACGATCCTGAACCGGGAGGGCAAGGCGCGGCGCTTCCGCAAGCTGCCCGCGGACTCGGGCCCGCGCCAGCTCACGACCGGCCCGGGCAACACCGTGTGGGTCTCGCTCGAGGCCTCCCAGCAGGTCGCGCGCATCAAGGGCGTCAAGCGCTAGACGCCGGATCGGGGACAATCGAGCCATGCCGTTCATCCACATCCACTGGTACGAGGGACGCTCGGACGAGCAGAAGGCCGAGCTCGCCCGCCGCATCACCGACGCGATGGTCGAGGTCGGGAAGACCTCCGCCGACGCGGTCTGGATCCGCTTCGAGGATTCGAAGAAGTCAGACTGGGTGATGGGCGGCGAGCAACAGGGCTAGACCGATTAGGTAGCCGCGCGCTCGACGAAGATCTGGAGCTTGCGGCTCTCGATCTCGACGGGCTCGCCCAGCCCGACCCCGTACTCGACCTTCGTGGCGAGCGTCTCGCCGGCGACGTAGTCCTGGTGGCTCCTGGCCGCGTCGAGCAGCGTCTCGTCGCCGTCGAGCCTGAGCGTGATCCGATCCGTCACGTCCAGCCCGGCCTGCTTGCGGGCGTTCTGGATCGCGTGCACGACCTCGCGCGCGAGGCCCTCGCGCCGTAGGTCGTCGTCCAGCTCCAGGGAGAGCGCGACCGCCCGGCCCGAGTCGGACTCGACCTCGTACCCCTCCAGGGGCTCCATCGCGAGGGTCAGGTCGTCCGGCAGGAGCTGGTGCTCGTGGCCGTCCACGTTGATGCCGACGGCGCGCTCGCCCTTCGCGGCCGCGGCGGCGGTGCCGGGGTCAAGCGCCTCGATCGCCGCGGCGACCTGCGGCATCGCCTTGCCGAAGCGGGGCCCCAAGGCTCGATAGTTCGGCTTCACGCGGTACGAGACCAGCTCGGCCTCCTCCGACACGAACTCGAGCTCCTTCACGTTGAGCTCCGCGCGCACGAGGTCGGCGACGCGCTCGATCTCCGCCCGCTCCTCGTCGGTCGCGACGATCACGGCCTTCGCGAGCGGCTGGCGCGTCTTCAGCTTCGCGGCCGCGCGCGCGGCGCGCCCGAGCTCGATCGCGCGCAGAGCGGCGTCGATGCCCGCCTCGAGCTCCGGGTCGCGGCGGGCCGTCTCGGGCGCCGGGAAGTCGGCCAGGTGCACCGATACCCCAGCGGCGCTGAGGTTGGAGTGGATCTCGTCGGTGACGAAGGGGACAAAGGGCGCGAGCAGCTTCGACAACTCGACCAGGCAGTGGCGGAGGGTGCCCAGGGCCTCGGGGTCGCCCTCCCAGAAGCGCCGGCGCGAGAGTCGCACGTACCAGTTCGACAGCCGCTCGACGAACCGCGCCAGCGCCTGCCCCGCACGGGTGCAGTTGAAGGCGTCCATCTCACGGACGACGAGCTCGGTCACGCCCTGGAGCTCGGAGAGGACCCACCGATCGAGGTCCGAGCCCGCGCCCGGCGCCGGCGCCTGCGGCGCGTCCTCGGGCGCAAGGCCCTCGGCATTCGCGTAGAGCACCCAGAACGAGTAGGTGTTCCAGAGCTGGTTCAGGAACTGGCGGACGGACTCGCCCACCGTGTCGGTCGAGAACCGGTAACCCGCCCACGGCTGCTGTGCGGTGAAGTAGTACCAGCGGAAGGCGTCGGCCCCGTGCCTTTCGAGGACCTCCCACGGGTCCACGACGTTCCCACGGCTCTTCGACATCTTCTGGCCCTCGGGGTCCTGGATCAGCCCGAGGCAGACGCAGTTCCGGTAGCTCGACTGGTCGAACACGAGCGTCGAGACCGCGAGCAGCGAGTAGAACCAGCCCCGCGTTTGGTCGATCGCCTCGCAGATGTAGTCGGCCGGAAACCGCGCCTCGAACTCCTCCGACCCCTCGAAGGGGTGATGGAACTGCGCGAACGGCATCGAGCCCGAGTCGAACCAGGCGTCGATCACCTCGGGGACGCGCCGCATCTCATCGTCGCAGCCCTCGGCGGTGCAACTCAGGACCACGTCGTCGATGTAGGGCCGGTGGAGGTCATCGGGCACCTCGCCGCCGTGGTCGCGGAGGTCCTGGAGCGACCCGGCGCAGAAGGACTCGTCGCAGTCGGTCGCCTGGCACTGCCAGACCGGCAGCGGCGTGCCCCAGTAGCGCTCGCGCGAGAGCGCCCAGTCCACGTTGTTCTCCAGCCACTTGCCGAACCGGCCGTGCTTGATGTGCTCTGGATGCCAGCCGATCCGCTCGTTCTCGGCCAGCATCCGGTCGCGGACCTCGGTCGTGCGGATGTACCAGCTCGACTTGGCGTAGTAGAGGAGCGGCGTGTCGCAGCGCCAGCAGTGCGGGTAGGAGTGCTCGTACTCCTCGGCGCGGTACAGGCGGCCCGCCGCGCGCAGCGCCTCGACGATCTCGGGGTTGTGCTGGAACACCAGCTTGCCCTGGAAGTCCGGCACCCGCTCGTCGTAGGTGCCGTCCGGCTGCACCGGGTTCTGGAGCGTCATCCCGTGCTCCTCGCCCAGCCGGAAGTCGTCCTCGCCGAAGGCGAGCGCCGTGTGGACGAGGCCCGTCCCGTCCTCCGTGGTGACGAAGCCGGCCGTCAGCACGGAGTGGCCCAGCGGCCCGAAGTCCTCGCCCCGGATGAACTGGAACGGCGCCTCGTAGCGGACGCCCTCGATCTCCGCGCCCCTGAACCTCGTCAGCTCCTCGGCGTCGTCGCCGATGACCCGCTCGGCCAGCGCGGCCGCGACCACCGCGACCTCGTCGCCGACCCGCGCGCGCACGTACTCGATCTCGGCTCCGGCCGCGACGGCGGCATGCGAGATCAGCGTCCACGGCGTCGTCGTCCAGACGAGCAGGTTGTCACCGGGCTCGAGCGGCGAGGCGCCGGCATCGGTGACGGGAAGGCGCACGTAGACCGAGGGGTCGACCACGTCGTGATAGCCCTGCGCGACCTCGTGCGAGGAGAGCGCGGTCCCGCAGCGCGGGCAGTAGGGGACGACCTTGTGGCCCTCATACAGCCTCCCGGCGTCCCAGATCTGGCGCAGGGCCCACCAGACGGACTCGATGTAGTTGTCGGTGAGCGTCACGTACGGGTCGTCGAGATCGGCCCAGAAACCGATCCGCTCGGTCAGGCGGTTCCACTCCTCGACGTAGCGGAACACCGACTCGCGGCACTTGGCGTTGAATTCGGCGATTCCGTAGGCCTCGATCTCGGCCTTGGACGAGATGCCGAGCTCCCTCTCGATCTCGAGCTCGACCGGCAACCCGTGGCAATCCCAGCCGGCCTTGCGCGGCACCTGGTATCCGGACATGGCGCGATAGCGCGGGTAGATGTCCTTGAACACGCGCGAGAACACGTGGTGCGATCCCGGCAGGCCGTTCGCGGTCGGGGGCCCCTCGTAGAAGCTCCAGGTCTCGGCTCCCGCGCGCTGCTCCAGCTGCCGGTGGAAGACGTCGTCCTCCCGCCAGCGTTCGAGCACCTGTTCCTCGAGCGCCGGGAAGCTCTGCTTGGGGTCGACTGGGCGAAAGCCGGGGGAACCAATTGGTTCGCGCTCCGCTGAGATCTCCGATCCTTTGTCGTGCTCCGCGCTCACAGACGCGTGATTCTGGCAGCGCCCGCCCCGTCGTTACTCCAGCGACTCCTCGCCGATGCGCCGGGCCACGTGCGACGTCGCCTCGCAGAGGCGCACAAGCCCCTCCAGATCCGGCGCGTCGTCCTCGACCGAGCAGACGAGCCAGCCGTACGCGAGCTCGAAAGAGAAGTCCTCGGGCGGCTCGGTCGCCAGCCAGTCGATGAAGGTCGGGGCGAACAGCTGGCGCATCCAGTTCTGCTCCTGGTACGGCCCGGTCGTCACCTGGTAGCGGGCGCTCAGCGCCTCGCTCTCGGTCCAGAGCGCCTCGTCGTCCAGCGAGAAGCCGTGATGCGCCTGGTCGGTCACGCGCCCGCGGCGCTCGCAGAAGACTCGCGGCGCGAACGCCCGCGACTCGGGGAGCTCGACCACGCCGACGTGGAACCTGTAGCTGGCGCCCTCCGCCGCGGCCCCGACGTACTGGCTCGCGCCCGAGTAGTCGAGCCGTCCCACGATCCCGTCGGCTCCGCCCGGCAGCCGGCCGCGCAACGCGGGACTCAGGCGGCCCTCGCCCGACTTGGCCAGCAGCGGCGATGCCGGCCCGAGCTCCACGCCGTCGGCCGCGGCGAGGTCGTGGCTCCGCGCCAGGTCCTCGTACGCGGAGCTCACCACGCCACCAGCAGGTCCTCGGGATCGCCCGGGTTCACGTACACCGGAAGCACCAGCCCTCGCTCGAGCCGGTGGACGGCGAACGGCGCCATCAGGACCTTCCGCTCGACCCGGCGCGGGGCGGTGCCCGGGACCTCGAGGTCGAACACCAGCTCGATCAGCGGCGCCTCGTTGATCGCCAGCGAGCTCGATGCCGCGACCACCGTGCCCCGCCCGCGGATGCCATTGCGCGCCAGCCAGCGGTTGTGGCGTGACTTGAGCTTCGCGCGGACCGCGATCACCACGGCCACCAGGCCGCCAAGCGCCCAGGCGCTGCCCATGCCGATCACCATCACCCCGGTCAGCTTCGATGCAAGGCCGCCCTCCCGGAACACGAAGACGCCCAGCGCGACCAGCGCCAGGCCACCGATCAGGAAGATCGCGATCAACTTGACGCCCAGGCGATTAAGGAGCATCGCCTCGTAGCATCACCGATGTGAAGCGCGGGACGATCGTCGCAACGGCGCTCGCCGGGTTGCTCGCCGGCGGCTGTGGGAGCGACGACGCCGAGACTCCGGCCGCCTGCCTGGCCGACGGCGATGCCTATCTGGCGGCGCTCGAGAGCGCACCGGACCAGGTGCTCCTCGACGGCACGACGCCGATCGGCCAGTGCCTCGTGGAGGCCCAGTCCGGGGGCGAGCTCGGCCAGGTGGGCGAGGGAATGGTCGCGGCGGCCACCGAGCTGAACCGCCGCGTGCAGGACGACCCGGAAGGCGTGGCGACCGTGCAGCTCGGGTACCTCGTCGGCGCCGTCCAGGAGGCGGCGGCGAGCACCGGCGGGATCCACCAGGACCTGGTGATCCGCCTCGACGCGGCCGCGAGGTTCAGCCCCGACGGCGCATTCCCCGCGTCGTTCGAGCGCGCCTTCGGCGCCGGCTACGAGGCCGGACAGGCCTCCGGCTGAGTAGCCTGATCGGTGATCACCAAACGCTCGACGGAGGGCAGATGACAGAGCAGCTCTGGGGCGGCGAGACCGCCAAGGCGGTCGAGAACTTCCCGGTTTCCGGCACGCCGGTCCCCGTGCCGGTGATCCGCGCGCTGGGCCGGATCAAGGCGGCCGCGGCGCGCGCGAACGCGGACCTCGGCCTGCTCGACTCGGCCCTCGCCGACCGGATCGCAGCGGCGGGTGACGCGGTCGCCGCGGGCGAGCACGACGAGCAGTTCCCCGTGGACGTCTTCCAGACCGGCTCCGGCACCTCGTCGAACATGAACGCGAACGAGGTGATCGCGAACCTGGCGGGCGAGGGGGCACATCCCAACGACCACGTCAACATGGGCCAGTCGTCGAACGACGTCTTCCCGTCCGCCGTCCACCTGGCTGCGCTCGGGGAGGTGGACGCGGACCTCCTGCCCGCGATGGACGCGCTCGCCTCGGCCCTGGCCGAGAAGGCGGGCGAGTTCGCGGACCTGGTCAAGACCGGCCGCACGCACCTGATGGACGCCGTTCCGGTGACCCTCGGTCAGGAGTTCGGCGGCTACGCGGCTCAGATCTCGCTCGGAACGGATCGCGTCCGGGGCACGCTCGGGCGTGTCGGCCAGCTTCCGCTGGGCGGTACCGCCACCGGCACCGGGCTGAATACGCACGAGCAGTTCGCCGAGAAGGTCCGGGCGCTGATCGCCGCCGACACCGGACTCGAGCTGACCGCCCCGCTGGACCGCTTCGAGGCGCAGGCCAACCGCGACTCGCTGGTCGAGCTCTCGGGCGCGCTCAAGGTGGTCGCCGTCTCGCTGATCAAGATCGCCAACGACCTGGCGCTGATGGGCTCTGGCCCGCGCGCCGGTCTGGCCGAGCTGCGCCTGCCCGAGCTGCAGAAGGGCTCCTCGATCATGCCCGGCAAGGTCAACCCCGTGATCTGTGAGGTCGTGATCCAGGTCGGCGACCAGGTGATCGGCAACGACGCCGCGATCACCGCCGCCGGCACCCAGGGCCAGTTCGAGCTGAACGTGCGGGTGCCGCTGATCGCCCGCAACCTGCTCGACCAGATCAAGCTGCTCGCGGCCGCCTGCCGCCTGCTGAACGAGAAGTGCGTCGCCGGGATCGAGGCGAACGAGGAGATCCTGACCCGCTACGCCGAGTCGAACCTGCAGGTGGCGACCGCGCTCAACCCGATCATCGGCTACGACCGCGCCACCGAGGTCGTAAAGGAGGCGGCGGCGTCCGGCCGGACGGTGCGCGAGGTCGCGATCGAGAAGGGCGCCGACCCGAAGGAGCTCGACGAGGCCCTCGACTACACGGCGATCGCCCGGCCCCACGGCTGACCGTCATGGCCACGGGCGAAGCCACGATCACGGTTGCGGAGATCGAGGCCGCGGCCGGAACGATCGAGGGCGTCGCGCGCACGACGCCGGTGCTCGAGGCGGGCGAGATCTCGCGGCGTGTCGGGGCACCGGTCACCCTCAAGGCCGAATGCCTGCAGGCGACCGGCTCGTTCAAGGTCCGTGGGGCGTTCAACGCGATCGCCGCGCTCGGTCCGGCCGAGCTCGAGGCGGGCGTCGTGACGGCCAGCGCCGGCAACCACGCGCAGGCCGTGGTCGCGGCTGCGAAGCGGGCCGGGGCACGAGCGGACCTGTTCATGCCCGCGGCCGCGGCGCTCGCCAAGGTCGCCGCGGTGCGCAGGCGCGGGGGTCACGTGCACCTCGTGGAGGGCTCATTCGACGAGGCGAACGCGGCGGCCGCGGCGTTCGCGGCCGAGAACCGCGCGACGATCGTGCCCGCCTTCGACCACCCGGCCGTCGTCGCCGGGCAGGGAACCATCGGCCTGGAGATCGCAGCCCAGGCGCCGGCCACGAAGCTCGTCGTCGTCCCGGTCGGTGGCGGCGCCCTCGCGGCGGGCGTCGCGATCGCGGTCAAGGCCAAGCTCGAGGGCGCCCGCGTCGTGGGCGTCCAGGCCGAGAACTGCGCGCCCTACCTGGACTCGCTGGCGGCGCACCGGCCGATCGGCGCGCGATCGGCGGTCACGATCTGCGACGGCATCGCGGTCAAGATGCCGGGCGAGCTGACGCTGCCGCTCGTGGGCGAGTGGGTGGACGAGGTGGTCACGGTCTCCGACGACGAGGCGGCCGAGGCGATGGTGCTCCTGCTCGAGCGCTCGAAGCTGGTCGTCGAGGGCGCCGGCGCCGTGGGCGTCGCCGCGCTCCTCAGCGGCCGGATCCAGCCGCCGGCGGAAGGCGAGGTCTGCGCGGTGCTCTCGGGCGGGAACGTGGACGCGACCAGGCTCGCCGAATGCATCGCGCTCGGCGAGACGGTGTCGGGCAGGCGAATCGTGGTCTCGGTCGTGATGCCGGACCGGCCCGGCGCCCTGGCCGGTCTGCTGCGCGTCGTCGCCGAACAGGGAGCCAACGTGATCGACGTCGAGCACCTCCGTGAGGGGCTCGACCTGCACGTCGGCGAGACGGCGATCACGCTGGTGCTCCAGACGAAGGGCCGCGAGCACTCCGCCGAGCTGCTCGCCGCGATCGAAGCCGAGGGCTTCGCGAGCCGGACTCAGCCCGGGTTCGGGTCATCGGTGTGACGTAACGGTGCCATCATCCGTAGGACAGATGCTCGAACGAGCCACCGAGGTGAGAGATCCCGATGACCGAGACCACTGAGACAACCCAGGCCACCGAGAAGGCGACCTTCGGCGCCGGCTGCTTCTGGCAGGTCGAGGAGGAGTTCCGCAAGCTCGACGGCGTGATCGACACCGCGGTCGGCTACGAGGGCGGCCACGTCGAGAACCCGACCTATGAGCAGGTGTGCGCCGGCAACACCGGTCACGTCGAGGTGGCTCAGATCGAGTTCGACCCGAGCCGGATCTCGTTCGAGGAGCTGGTCTCGAAGTACTTCGAGATCCACGACCCGACCCAGCTCAACCGCCAGGGCCCGGACGTCGGCTTTCAGTACCGGTCCGTGATCTTCGCCCACTCGGACGAGCAGGCCGAGACCGCGCGCAGGGTGATCGAGCGCACCCAGTCCCGCTTCCGCGGCCCGATCGTGACCGAGGTCGAGCCGGCGGCGCCCTTCTGGCGCGCCGAGGAGTACCACCAGTGCTACCTGCAAAGGCGCACCGAGCGCCCGGGGCTCCTGTCATCGCTGCTCGGGCACTGACCCTGTCGCTGATCGCCGGGCTCGCCCTGGCCGCGGCGGGTTGCGGCGACGAGGAGGATGACGCGGCGGCGCCGGACTCCGGCGGCGCGACGGACATCACGATCACGCTCGACGCCGACGGCCCGGGCGGTGAGCCGCCGAAGAGCGAGTCCGTCTCCTGCGAGGCCGGCGCGGACGACTCGCCGTGCGCGACGCTCACGGCGGCAGACGTGGCGCCGGTCAGCGCCGACATGGCCTGCACGGAGATCTACGGCGGGCCGGACGAGGCGACGATCGAGGGGACGATCGCGGGCGAGCCCGTCAGCGCGACGCTCACACGGGGGAACGGCTGCGAGATCGAGCGCTTCGACCGGTTCACGCCGCTCATCCAGGAGCTGTTCCCGGGCTACACCCCGGGCGCGTCGCTGGCGCCGTAGCCCTCAATCGAGGAGCTCGCGAAGGCCGGCTGCCTCCAGCGCATCCGTGTGGCTCAGGAAGACCTGCTGCCGGACCAGCCGAGCGCCGGCGTACGTATCGAGCGTCCCGAACTCGGTGTCGATCGGGACCCGGCTCCGGGGTTCCGTGCCGCCCATCGTCCCGAATACGACGATCCGGTCGCCGAGGTCGATCGCGAGCTCCGGGATCACCCTGACGTCGCCCCAGTGCTCGATCCAGCGGTCCTGGTAGGAGAGGTATCCCTCGTGTCCGCGGTAAACGGGGTCGAACCCGAGCGCCACGACGCCCTGCGGCGGGTTCACCTCGACGTCGTCCGCGACATTCAGAAGCAGCGGCGCCCAGTCGCGGCGGTTGTAGGCGGCGATCGCCTCGGACAGGGCCTTGCTGAACATCCGCCGCCGCAGCCCGGATCTGACCGGCAGCGCGCGGATCGCCCGTCCCGAGGCGTTGAACACCCATGGCGCCATCAGGCCGATGCGCTGGCTGATGGTGCGGCGCGGGCGCTCGCGGAATGCGATCCGGATCACCTCGTCGGACTCGCCGGCCCTACCCCGCAGCCCTTCGCTCTGGATTCTCCTGACGGCGATGGACACGCGGGAAGTCTAAGTCGGTTCGGGGGACCCGGCGGGGGCTTGCCTACAGGTTCACGGCGACGTACTTCGTCTCGAGGAACTCGTGGATGCCCTCGTTGCCGCCCTCGCGGCCGATGCCCGACTGCTTGACGCCGCCGAACGGCGCGCCCGCGTTCGAGACCATTCCCTGGTTGAGGCCGATCATCCCGGTCTCGAGCCCCTCGCAGACGCGGAGCGCCCTCTTTAAGTCGCGGGTGAAGACGTAGGCGACGAGGCCGTACTCGGTGTCGTTGGCGGCCGCGATCGCCTGCTCCTCGTCCGCGAACGACGCGACGGGCGCGACCGGGCCGAAGATCTCCTCCTTGAGCACGCGCGCGTCATCGGGGACCCCGGCGAGCACGGTTGGGTCATAGAAGTAGCCGGCGCCGTCGCGCTTCGAGCCGCCGACGACCGCGCTCGCGCCCTTCCCGACCGCGTCGTCGACCAGCTCGGCCACCTTCGAGCGCTGGTTGTCGTCGATCAACGGCCCGACCTCGACCCCGTCCTCGGTCCCGCGGCCGACCTTCATCGCCCCCATCCGCTCGCCGAGGCGCGTCGCGAACTCGTCGGCGACGCCGTCGGCGACGTGGAACCGGTTGGCCGAGGTGCAGGCCTCGCCGACGTTCCGCATCTTGGCGATCATCGCGCCCTCGATCGCGGCGTCGAGGTCGGCGTCGTCGAAGACCAGGAACGGGGCGTTGCCGCCCAGCTCCATCGAGACCTTGAGGACGTTTTCCGCGGCCTGGGCAATGAGCGTCCGGCCGACCTCGGTCGAGCCTGTGAACGAGAGCTTGCGCAGCCGCGGGTCGCCGATGATCGGCTTCGAGACCCCGGACGAGGACGAGCTGGTGATCACGTTCAGGACGCCGGGCGGCAGGCCGCAGTCCTCCAGCAGCTTCGCCAGCGCGAGCATCGAGAGCGGCGTCTGCTGGGCGGGCTTCACGACCATCGTGCAGCCGGCGGCGATCGCCGGGCCGATCTTGCGCGTGCCCATCGCGTTGGGGAAGTTCCAGGGCGTGATGAAGTAGCAGGGGCCGACCGGCTGGCGCATCACCAGCACCCGGCTCTGGGCGTTGCCGGCGGTCTTGAAGTAGCCGTCGATCCGCAGCGCCTCGCCGCTGAACCAGCGGAAGAACTCGGCGGCGTACGTCAGCTCGGCCTTCGACTCGGCCACGGCCTTGCCCATCTCGAGCGTCATCAACAGGGCCAGCTCGTCGGCCCGATCGTTGAGCGCGAGGAACGCGCGGTGGAGGATCTCGGAGCGCTCGTTGGGCGGGGTCGCGGCCCACTCGGCCTGGGCGGCGCAGGCCGCGTCGAGGGCCGCCGTGGCGTCCTCGGGCGTCGCGTCGGCGACCTCGCAAAACGGCTCGCCGGTGGACGGGTCTTCCACGGAGAGCGTCGCGCCGCCGGACGCATCGCGCCACTCGCCGCCGATCAAGAGCTGCTTCGGCGCTGCGTCGACCGCCGCCTGCTCCTCGGTTGCGATGCCCATCCGTGACCTCCAATCTCGGTTTCGCAACTAGTCCTACCCGAAAGGGGTCACGGGCTGCGTGGCGAAACGCGACTTTCGGCCCCCGGTCCTGTTGGCGGTGGAGGGGGGGACGAATTTGCCATGAAGCGACGCCCGCTGATCACGCTCGCGCTCGCGGCGACGGCCGCGGCGCTGGCTGTGCCCGCGAGCTCGCCGGCGAAGTGGGTGGTGCGGGGGCACGGCTTCGGCCACGGCGTGGGCATGAGCCAGTACGGGGCTTTCGGCTTTGCCAAGGAGGGACGCACGTACGGCCAGATCCTTCGGCACTACTACACCGGGGTCACGATCGGGCCCGCCAAGACCCGCGACGTCAGGGTGCTGCTGACGACCGGGCTCGACTCGCTGCTCTTCACGCAAGCGCGCACGGCGTGCGGGGTGACGCTCAATCCCGACCGCAAATACTCGTTTGGGCTCGCCGGAAGGCAGGTCGAGCTAAACCGCTCGAGCGGCCGGCGGATCAAGCGTTGCGGGGACGAGGGCGCGGCGTCGGGGGGCGCTGTGCGGTTCGTTGGCGAGGGCACCTACCGCGGCAGGCTGATCGCTCGCAACGTCGGCGACTCCCTCTACGCGATCAATGACGTGGGCCTGGATCCGTACGTACGAGGCGTGATCCCGAACGAGGTCCCCGCCTCGTGGCCGGCCAACACGCTTCGCGCGCAGGCGGTGGCGGCGCGCTCATTCGCGCTGGTGACGAGAATCAGCGGCGACGGCTACGACCTCTACGACGACACCCGCAGCCAGGTCTACGGCGGTGCGTCGTCGGAGACGAAGAAGACCAACCGCGCCGTCAGGGCAACGTCCCGCGAGGTGATCAAGGCCGGCGGCGGCAAGACGGCCTCCGCGTACTTCTTCTCGACCTCGGGTGGGCAGACCGAGAACTCGGAGTTCGTGTTCGCCGAGCCGCGGGCCTACCTCAAGTCGGTCAACGACCCATTCGACAACCGATCGCCGCACCACAGCTGGCGGTTGCGGCTGTCGAACTCTGAGATCGAGACGAAGCTCGACGGCCTGTTCTCGGGCAAGCTGAGGCGGATCGCGATTCTGCAGACCGGAGTCTCGCCGCGGATCGTGCGCGCCAAGGTGGCCGGCTCCGGGAGCTCGACCAAGGTCTCCGGCGACACGCTGCAGTTCCGCCTCGGCCTCCGCTCGACCTGGGCGCGGTTCAACAAGCGCTAACCGTCGGGGTAGGGCTGCAGCGGGACCCCGTGGTCGAGGTCCCGGGTGCCGAGCTCGTACGCGGCGGCGCCCGCGACCTCGAGGTGCGCGTGGCGCTTCCCGGGGCGCTCGACCTTCAGCTCGAGGTCGGAGATCGAGCAGTTCAGCGTGTTGTGCTCGGGGCCCTTCGGGTCGGCGTAGACCCACGCGACAAAGTCCTTGGCGGGCGCGCTCACCCGGCCCTTCACATTGATGTCCTTGCCCGGGACCGTGAACTCGCACGAGTCGGGCGACTCGGTGATCTCGGTCCCGTAACTGCCCCGGAACCCGCCGAGGCGATGCGGCTCGCCGTCCAGCACGATCCGGCCGTTCGCGACCCACGGGGTCGTCATTCCGGCGATCTTGATCCGGCCGGCGGCGATGTCGATGTGGTCGCCCTCGTTGCCGCCCAGGTCGGAGGCCTGGATCCAGACCCAACGCTCCGCGTGCTCGGCGCCCCAGTTGTGGCCGATCATCCCGGGCCAGCCGGCGATCTCGACCGTCTCGTCGCCCACGCTGACCTTGCCGGTGAAGGACGCGCACGGGTACGGGCTCAGGAACTTCGTCCTCGGCAGCTTCGCCCGGTACATGAACTCGCGCGGCAGGTGGTGAAGCGGCTCGGACTCGTCCTGGAACTCGAGCTCCCAGGAGACGGCCAGCGACTCGCTCGCCGCGCTCCCATGGGCGCGGCCGGGCTCGAGGACGGCGCCTCCGACCTGCACGTAGGCGCCTGTGGGGACGGAGAGCTGGTCGAGCCCCACGGTCTCCTTGGTGGCGCGGGGCCCGGGCGCGTCGGCGTCGAAGTACGTGAACCACAGCGAGGCGTTCGGATCCTGGCCCGGCCGCTTGTGGATCGTGTGCCGGATCCACACCGCCCGGCCGCCCTGCGGCTGAGCAGTCTTGATGTAGAAGCTCTCGTAGTGACCGGCGTTGGCCGGAACCCCCGGGAAGCGCGCCTCGGTCCTCACCGGGCGCAACCTAGATGATCGGCGCCGTTCGCGCGCGGCTCTCTAGCATCGCGCGTCGTGCGTCGCGAGTCGGTGAAAGCCGCGGGGATCACCCTGGCCATGGTCGCGGCGGCGGGTGCGCTCGCCGCCGTCGTGCTCGCGCTCGGACTCGGTGACTCCGATCCGCCCGACGTCGAGGTCGCCGAGATCGTCGACGCGGCGCGCTCGGGCGGCGGCGCCGGGTCGGAGGACCCGCTCGCGTGGTCGCCTGCGCGCAGCGAGGAGCTGGCGGAGCGCGCGACCCTCGGCACCTCGCACGTGATCTACGAGAAGAGCCCCGAGGGCGTCCTGGGTTCGGCCGAGCGGACCGCGGGCTGGCGCCGCCAGGTCGAGGCCGCTGCGGAGGAGCACGGCGTCGACCCGGACGTGCTCGAGGCAATGGTTTTCCTCGAGAGCGCGGGCCGCCCGACGGTGATGGCCGACGGCACGCCCCGCTCCGCCACGGGGCTCGCCCAGATCATCCCCTCGACCGCCACCGACCTGCTGGGAATGCAGGTGGACCTCGATCGCAGCCTGGCACTCACGCGCCAGATCGCCAGGGCGGCCGAGCGCGGCAAGCCCGAGCTGGCGATGAAGCTGATCCGCGAGCGCGAGGAGATCGACGAGCGCTTCGACCCGGAGCGCGCGCTCGCCGGCGCCGCGCGGTACCTCCAGATCGCCGGGGAGCGCTTCGGCTCGGAGGAGCTCGCCGTCGTCTCGTACCACATGGGGATCGGCAACCTGGAGAGCGTGATCGCCGCGTACTCGGGGGAGCGGGTGGGCGAGGAGGGCGCCGCGGCGCTGGTCGACGAGCTGGGGCTCGACTACCCGCGACTGTTCTTCGACTCGTCCCCGGAGAGCCATCCCGAGAGCTGGGAGCTCCTGTCGAGCTTCGGCGACGACTCGTCGCTCTACTACTGGCGCGTCCGCGCGTCGCGCGAGGTGATGGAGCTGTGGCGCGACGACCCCGACGCGCTCGCGGCGCGCGACGAGAAGATCACGAGCAAGGCGACGCTCGAGGAGCTCTACCACCCCGAGGAGGAGACCGGCGTCTTCGAGACGGCGGAGGACGTGCTGGACGCGCGTGCCGACGGCGACCTGGTCGCCCTGCCCGAGGACCCGGGCCTTGGCTTCCGCGTGACCGAGCAGGCCGGCGAGCTGGCGAACGAGCTGGGCGCCGATCCCGAGCTCTACCGTGCGCTGCGCCCCGAGGCGCTCGCGGCGCTGATCTACCTCGCCTCCAAGGTCCAGGCGATCTCGGGCGAGAGGGAGCCGCTCAAGGTGACGAGCGCGACCCGTGACCAGGAATACCAGGACGTGTTGATCGGCGTGAACCCCGAGGCGACGCAGGAGTACTCGCTCCACACGACCGGTTGGGCGTTCGACGTCCGCCGCGACTACGCCTCCGACAAGCAGGCGGCCGCGTTCCAGTTCGCGCTCGACCGTCTGCGAGCGCACGCGATCCTCGACTATGCGTACGAGCCCGCAGCGATCCACATCACGGTCAGCGAGGCGGCGCGGCAGCTCACGGACTGATGGCCCGCCGCCCGGAGCGCCGGCGGACTACCATCGCGGCGTGGCGGCAGCACGGCGGGCAGTCGGGACATTGGCGCTGGTCGCAGCCTGCGCGGCGATCTTCGCCGGCGGGGCGATCGCGGGCCCGGGTGGCTCGCGCCAGCCGCCGAAGCTGGTCCAGCTCTCCTACGCGGAGTCGGATGACGGAAGCTCGCCCAAGCGCTCGCTCTACGCGTTCGCCCGCCGCGCGGCATCCGTCAAGTTCGTCACCCGCTACGACGGCGACCGGGCAACGGCCGAGACGCGGTACCGCTCGCACATCACCGACACGGACCTCCACGGACACGATGCCAGGCACCCCTGGGCCCTGGTGCGCAAGGACGGCGGCAAGCGCGTGCTCGAGCTGATCCACGACGCGCTGTTCGATCACGGCTCGGCCAAGGTGCGCGTCGTCGCGAGGGGCGGTGGGAACCGGGTGGCGACCGGGTTCGCGATCGTCCTGGCCGAATGCAGCCAGGATCCGCCGCTCTACCCGGTGAGCTGCGAGGTCAGGCCCTAGCAGGCACGCGTGCTGAGCAAGGACGGCTACGAGCTCGAGTTCGAGGAGGAGTTCGACGGCGCCGAGCTCGACCGCGGGCGCTGGGTCCCCCACTACCTGCCGCATTGGAGCTCGCGCGAGCGCGCCGCCGCGCGGTACGAGATCGACGACGGCCATCTGCGGCTCTTGATCGAGCACGGCCAGGAGCCGTGGTGCCCGGAGTTCGACGGGAACGTCGTCGCGTCCTCGCTGCAGACCGGGGTCTTCGCCGGCCCGGTGGGGGGCCAGGTCGGCCAGATGCGCTTCAACCCCGACGTGGTGGTCCGCGAGGAGCAGGAGAACGTCCGGCTCTACACCCCGCAGTACGGGATCATCGAGATCCGGCTCCGCGCGATCGACGACCCGCGCAACATGGTCGCGCTCTGGATGCCCGGCTACGAGGACGAGCCCGAGCGGTCGGGCGAGATCTGCCTCTGCGAGATCTTCGGGAAGGACATCGGCTCCGATCAAGCCGCCGTCGGAATGGGCGTCCACCCGTTCGGCGACCCGAAGCTGACCGACGAGTGGGCCGCCGAGCCGGTCGCGATCGACGCGCGCGAGTTCCACGTCTACGCCATCGAGTGGACGCCGGAGCGGGTCGCGTTCTTCGTCGACGACGAGCACATCAAGACGGTCGGGCAGTCACCCGACTACCCGCTGCAGTTGATGCTCTCGATCTACGAGTTCCCGGAACAGGGCGACGCGCAGCCGGCGAGCGAGTACCCGAAGGAGTTCGTGGTGGACTACGTCCGCGGGTACCGCCGGCGCGACGGCGCCGCCTAGACCTTGACGGTCAGGATGTCGCCGTCGGCCATCACGTAGTCGCGACCCTCGAGGCGGAGCCTGCCGCGGTCGCGGGCGCCGGCGTAGCCGTTCGCTTCGACGAGGTCGTCCCATGCGACGACCTCGGCGCGGATGAAGCCGGCCTGGATGTCCGTGTGGACCTTGCCCGCGGCCTCCCAGGCGGTCGAGCCGCGGCGCACGGTGCGCGCCATCGCCTCCTTGTCCACGTCGGCGGTGAAGAACGTGATCAGGTCGAGCAGCGAGAACGCCGCGTGGATCACTCTCGTCAGCCCGGACTCGCTGACGCCGAGCTCGCCGCGGAGCTCGGCCGCCTCGTCGGGATCGGAGATCTCCGCCAGCTCGGCCTCGATGCGGGCGCTGATCGCGACCGCGGCCGCGCCGGCGCCCTGCGCGTGCGCGGCGACCGCCTCCGGCACCTCGTCCGAGCCCTCGTCGACGTTGGCGACGTAGAGGATCGGCTTCGAGGTCAGCGCGTGCAGCATGCGGGACGCGTCGGGCGCGTCCGCCGGAGCCGCTACCTCGCGCACCGGCCGCTCGGCCTCGAGCGCGGCCACGACGGCCTCGAGCCAGTCGCGCTCCGCCACCACCGCCTTGTCGAGCGCTCGGGCCTGCTTCGCGACCCGCTCCAGGCGCCGGCGCGCCTGCTCGAGGTCGGCCGCCAACAGCTCGAGCTCGATGAGGTCGATGTCGTCGCCGGGGTCGATCCGGCCCTCCGGATGGGGCACGCCTCCCGCCGCGTGCGCGCGGACGACGTGGCAGATCGCGTCGGTCTCGCGGATCGCCCCGAGGAACCGGTTCCCGAGCCCCTCGCCCTCGGAGGCGCCCCGCACCAGCCCGGCGATGTCGTGGAACTCGATCGTCTCGAGGACGACCTTCGATGAGCCTACGGTCGCGGCCACGCGCTCGAGGCGCTCGTCGGGAACCGGGACGACGGCCACGTTCGGGTCGATCGTCGTGAACGGGTAGTCGCCGGTCTCGGCGCCGCCGCGCGTGAGCGCGTTGAACAGCGTGGACTTGCCCGCGTTGGGCAGCCCGACTATTCCGATCTTCACTCCGTCGCCTCGGGTGGGGACGCCGGCTCCGCCGGCGCGTTCGCGTGTTCCTGGGCACGTTCGGCGACGAAATCCATCATTCGCTCCTCGAGTGTGCGCTCGCCGACCGCCGGAACGAGCCCGCCGATCAGCGTTCCGAGGACGACGCCGGCCAACACGTCCGAGGGGTAATGCATGCCGAGGTACGGCCGCGAGACGCAGATGCCGGCCGCGAGCGCGTAGAGGGCCGGCCTGGTCCGGGGCTCGACGCGCCCGAACGCGGTTGCGGCGGCCAGCGAGGAGGTCGCGTGCGCGGAGGGAAACGAGAGCTTCGACGGCGCCCTGGCGAGCGGCGGGTGATCCTCGATCAGCGGCCGCTCCCTGCCGATTGCGACCTTCACGCCGTAGTTGATAACGATCCCCGCAGGTCCCGTCGCCGCGCCGAGCAGCCAGCGCCGGCGCCGTGGGGCGTCGGCGGCGGCCCCCGCGAGGCCGATCCCGACCCAGACTCCTGCGTACTCGCCGATCGTCCCAAGCGTCTTGAAGACGCCCTCGGTCGCGGGGCCGTGGGGCGCCCTGGTCCGCAGGAACCGGAGGACCGCCTGATCGGCGTCGCCGAGTGCGCCGACGAAGCCGGGCCGGCGCACGGGCGGGCGCCGGGTGCGAAGCCGGGAGGGAAGCAGGCGACGCCGCCGCTTGGGCGGTCGGAGCAGCGAAGGCACCGGGCGAGGATACGAGGGCTCGCCGCCCGGGACCGGTCAGCCGACCACCACCTCGACCGCGGCCCGCTCGACGTGGAAGTGACAGCTTCCGGATTCGACGAGCTCTCCGTCCACGTTGAACGTCGTCCCGCTCGGCAGGTCGATCTCGGCCGACGCGCAGCGGATGCTGTGGACGCCCGGCTGGTCCTCGATCCTTCCTGCGCGCAGGCCGTACGCGTGGCGCACGAGTCGAGCGCGGGACCCGGCCTCGATGGCAACCACGTCGAGCCGGCCGTCCGCGGGTTCGGCCTCCACGGAGGCGCCGGCACCGAACGCCCCGGTGCAAGCGACCGTCACCTGCCACGCCTCGCCCTCGAACAGCGTCTGGCCGTCGGCGCGCACGGCGCACGCCACCGGGTCGGCCTGGAGCCCGGCACGCAGGGCGCCGACCCCGTAGGCAAGTGACCCGAGCGCGTTCTTGAGCCCCGACGCATTCTCGGCTGCAGCGGGGGAGAGCCCCAGGCTGGCGACGTTCAGGAATGGGCGCACGTCCATGTGCGCGACGTCGAAGCGCCGGAGCTCGCTGCCCTCGACCGCGAGCCGAACGGCCGCATCCGCCTCCAGCGGGATTCCCGCGGCGCGAGCGAAGTCATTCGCCGTTCCGGTCGGGATCACGGCGAACGGAACCTCCGCAGCCGCCGTGGCCGCGGCAGCCGGCCCGAGCGACCCGTCGCCGCCGGCAACCACTACGCGCGCGGGCCCCGCCGCGAGCGCGGCATCGACCTCTTGCAGGCCGAACTGCACGACCGTGGCCCCCCGCTCCCGCATCGCGTCGGCGACCCCCTGCGCCTCGCCTCTCCCGGCGTCGGGATTGGCCAGCAGTGCGATCAAACGGGCGTCTTCGCGCGTCCCTCGCGGCCCTTCTGGGCGCTCTTGTTCACGGCCTTGCGCGAGGTCTGGAACGGCTTCCGCAGCCACTCCCCGAGCTTGCCCGGAGCAGACCCGGCGGTGCGTTCACCGGCGCCGAGCGTGCTGTCCACGCCGCGCTGCGCATAGGTCGAGAGCCGCGGCAGGAGGAACGCGAGAATCGCAAGGACCACGCAGATGCCGATGATGATCACGATGGTCAACTGGACTCCCTTCCTCGACGGTTCGAGAGCAACGGGTACCCCGCCGGGGCCGCGGTAACCGCTCCGCCTGACCGCGCTCTACGTTGTCCCGGCGTGGAGCCGAGCGACAGCGTGCGATCAAGCGAGTACGAGCAGCGGTTCCGCCGCGCCGGCCTGCCGCTCTTCATCGCCGACCGCTCGGCGGCGACCGATGTGTTCAACCGCGCAGCCCCACTTCTGGGCCTGGTGTTCCTCGGCGAGATGCTCGGCGCCCTCAACCTCGAGTGGTCCCCGCTCGCCAACGTCGCCGCCCTGGCCGGCGGCCTCGGCGTGCTGCTGGCGGCGATCGCGCTCACGAACAAGGCTCGCGGCCGTCCCGCCGCGGCGATCCCGCAGGACGTCGGCCGCGTCGAGCTGGCGCTGTTCGTGATCGTCCCCGCCCTGCTGCCGCTCGCCTTCAACGGGCAGTGGCGAAGCGCGATCGTCACCGCGGTCGGCAACCTCCTGCTCCTCGCGCTGATCTACGGCGTGATCGGCTTCGGGCTGACGTCGATCCTGCGTTGGACCGTCGGGCGTTTGGCGGGGCAGCTGCGGGCCTCGCTGGAGCTGTTCGCGCGCGCGATCCCCCTGCTGATGATCTTCTCGGTAGTCCTGTTCCTGACGGTCGAGATGTGGGAGGTGTTCAGCGACCTGCCGACCGCATCGTTCGTCGGGCTCGCCGGGTTGTTCGTGATCCTTGGCGCGACCTTTCTGGTCGCCCGGCTTCCCCGCGAGGTCCGCGCGATCGAGCGCGACACCGGGACCGACGCGCCGCCTCTCGACCGCAGCGAGAGCATCAACGTCGGCCTCGTGATGTTCGTGAGCCAGGCGCTCCAGGTCCTGTCGGTGAGCGTCGCGATCGGGGCGTTCTTCGCCGCGGTCGGCGTCCTGGTGATCGACGAGGCCCAGACCGCGGCCTGGATCGGAGGCAACGCCGACGTACTGATCGAGTTCACGCTGTTCGACCATGAGGCGGTCGTCACGGCGGAGCTGTTGCGGGTCGCGGGCGCGATCGCCGCCTTCACCGGCCTCTACTTCGCGATCTCGATGCTCACCGACGACGTCTACCGGCGCGAGTTCCTCGAGGAGCTCACCTCGGAGATGCGGGAGAGCTTCCGCGAGCGCGCGGAGTACCTGCGGCTGCGCCGCGCCTAACCCTTCGCGGCTTCCAGGGCGGCGCCCGGATCCGTGAATGCCTCGGTCCGCACGACCCTGCCGTCCTTCAAGGTGAAGACGAACCACATCCGCTGCTCCGACTCGGCGCCGCTGGTGGCCGACCGGTAGTGCGTGGTCATGACGCCGATCGCCCTGCCCGGCCCGCAGTCGATGGCCCCGTGCGCCTCCATCTGGAGCGGCATCACCTCGTTGATGTCGCGGAGCCACCGCATGTAGCCGCCCCGCCCTTCGACCTCGCCGACCTCGCCGGCGGGGACGAACACGTGGTCGTCGGACACGATCTCGCCCGCCACGTCCAAATCCGGTCCCAGTTTGTGGCAGTAGGCGGCAAGCAGCCGCTCGACGAGCAGACGGGTCTCCTCCGACATCGCGCAAGTATCCCGCGATAGGTTGCCGGGCGATGAAGGGCATCGAGTTCCCCGACACGGACGTCACCTCGTTCGTGCTCGAGCGCGCCGAGGAGCTGGGCGACAAGCCGGCGTTGATCGACGGGCCGAGCGGGCGGGCGATCACCTACGCCGAGCTTGTCCGTGCAACCGGGGCCCTCGCCGCCGGGCTCGCCGCGCGCGGCTTCGGCAAGGGAGACGCGCTCGCGATCTACATGCCGAACCTGCCGGAGTACGCGGTCGCGTTCCACGGAGTCGCGCGCGCGGGCGGCCGCGCCACCACCGCCAACCCGCTCTACACGGCGCGCGAGCTCGAGCACCAGCTCCACGACTCGCAGGCGAAGATTTTGCTGACGGTCCCGCCGTTCCTCGACGTCGCCCGCGAGGCCGCCGCCGCGGCCGGCGTGGACGACGTGTTCGTCGTCGGCGAGGCGGAGGGCGCCGCGCCCTTCACGGACCTCCTCGGCGACCCGGGGGCGGCCCCGGATGTCGAGATCGACGCGGCGAACGACCTCGCCGTCCTGCCCTACTCGAGCGGCACGACCGGGCTGCCCAAGGGCGTGATGCTGACCCACTCCAACCTGGTCGCGAACCTGGTGCAGATGCAGGACGGGTTCCCGATCTCCGAGGACGACGTCCTGATCGGGGTCCTGCCCTTCTTCCACATCTACGGGCAGACGGTGATCATGAACCAGGGCCTGCGGTCCGGGGCGACGATCGTGACGATGCCCCGGTTCGACCTCGACCAGTTCCTCGGCCTGATCGCCGAGCACGGGGTGTCGCGGGCGTACGTGGTGCCGCCGATCGCGCTGGCGCTGGCCAAGCACCCCGCGGTTGACGGCCACGACCTCTCCTCGATCGAGACGGTCATGTCCGGCGCCGCGCCGCTCGGCGCCGAGCTGGCCGAGCAGGTCGCCTCCCGCCTCGACTGCAAGGTGATCCAGGGCTACGGGCTCACCGAGACGAGCCCGGTCACGCACGTGATCCGGCCGCACGGCGAGAACCGGCCCGGCTCGATCGGGCAGCCGCTGATCGGAACCGAGTGCCGGCTCGTGGATCCCGAGACCGGCGAGGACGTCGTCGAGGGCGAGCGCGGCGAGCTCTGGATTCGCGGCGCGCAGGTGATGGCCGGCTACCTCAACAACGACGAGGCCACCGCGGCCACGGTGGACGCCGACGGCTGGCTTCACACCGGCGACATCGCGATCCGCGACGCGGACGGCTTCTACACGATCGTCGACCGGCTCAAGGAGCTGATCAAGTACAAGGGCTTCCAGGTGCCGCCGGCCGAGCTCGAGGCGCTGCTGATCACGCACCCCGACGTGGCCGACGTGGCCGTCATCGGCGTGCCCGACGACGAGTGCGGCGAGCTGCCGAAGGCGTTCGTGGTCCCGGCCTCGGACTCGGTCGACGCCGACGCCCTCCGGGAGTTCGTCGCCGGCCAGGTCTCGCCGCAGAAGCAGATCCGGCTGGTCGAGGAGATCGACGAGATCCCCAAGTCGCCCTCCGGCAAGATCCTGCGCCGGGTGTTGAAGGACCGCGAAGCCGCCTCCGCATGAGCCCCGACGCCGCGACCATGGTGCCGGGCTTTCGCCACCGGCCCGGACACCACTGCGGCTCGACCGCGCTGCGCAACCTGCTGGCATTCCACGGGGTCGAGATGAGCGAGGAGATGGCGTTCGGCCTCGGCGCGGGCGCCTGCTTCTACTTCGTACCGATGGACGGCGCCTCGCCGTCCCGCTTCACGAACGGGCGCACGGCGCGCCTCGAGGCGCAGTTCGTGGAGCTGACCGGTGCCCCGCTGGACCTGCTGAAGTTCGCGGACGCCGACGCCAGCTGGGACGCCGCTCGCGAGTCGGTCGAGGGCGGCGCACCCGCGCTGCTTCTCACCGACCTCTACTACCTCGACCACTACGGCAAGTCCGCGCACTTCCCGGGGCACGCGGTCGTCCTCGCCGGCTTCGACGACGACGTCGCGTACCTCTCCGACACCGCGTTCGAGGAGCTGCAGACGACCACGATCGCGAGCCTTCGCGAGGCGCGCCACGCGCAGCATCCGGTGTTCCCGCTCAAGGGGCACATGTTCGTCGCGCGAAACGGGATCGCCTCGTTCGATCCGGTCAGCGCGGTCGCCGCGGCGGTGGCGCGCTGCGCGGAGCGGATGCTCGAACCGCCCCTGGGCGAGTACGAGGGCTTGCCGGGACTGCGGAAGTTCGCGGCCGAGGTGGGCTCGTGGCCGGACCTGCTGTCAGACCTGCAGTGGAGCGCCCGCTTCAACTACCAGACGATCGAGCGGCGCGGGACCGGGGGCGGCAACTTCCGGCTGATGTACTCGCGCTTCCTGGACGAGGCGGGGTACGAGGAGGCCGGGCTGGCAGTGACCGCCGCGACTGCCTGGACGGAGCTGGCGGGCGAGCTGCTGGCCGCGAGCGACGAGGACGAGCCCGACCCGGACCGATGGGCGCAGATCGGAGCCCGGGCGGCGAGCGTGCTCGAGGCGGAGGAGCGGCTGTGGAGCGCGCTCAGCTCGTAGCCGGCTCGAGCCGCGCGAAGTAGCCGAACGCGGGGCCCGAGCGCTCGACCACCCGCAGGCCGGCGCCGGCGCCACGCCGCTCGAGTGCGCCCGCGGACGTGAAGTGCGGGTCGCCGACGAGCTCGCCCACGATCAGCCTCCCGTCGGGCCGAAGCACGCGGGCGATCTCGGCCACCGCGGCGTCCTGGTCCGGGATCTCGCCCAGCACCGCCGTCAGGACGACGGCGTCCATCGAGTCGTCGGCGTAGGGGAGTGCGGTGGCGTCGCCCTGGGTCGGGACCACATTGGCGATGCCGCGCGCGCTCGCGGCGCGCATCGTGTGGTCCAGGAACTCCTGCTGGAGGTCGAAGATCTCGACCGTGCCGGGATCGAGCCACCCAGCCATTTCGAGCGTGTAGTACCCGGTTCCCGGGCCGATCTCCAGGACCCGCTCACCGGCCTCGGGCCGAAGGACCGCCTGCAGCCGGTCCCGGGTGATCAGCGGATGCGGGGCGTCGACCCAGAACCGCTGGCCGTAGGGGCAGGCCGACGGGTTCTTGCGCCACCAATAGGAGGCCGCGACGAGCGCGAAGGCCAAGACGAGGAGGAGCCGGCGCACGCCGGACCCCTAACCGCCGAAGCCGATCGAGTGTGAGGCGTCGTCGACCCGGATGAAGACGACCGTCGCCAGGTTGATGGCCACGGTCCCGTCCGCGGTCTTCACGTCGTACCAGCGGTTGTCTGACTCGACCGCCTTGCGGAGGTCGGACAGCTCGCTCTCGGTCAGCTTGACCGACACGACCTGGCCGATCCCCAGCCCGATCTCGACCTTGGTCTGCTCAGAAGCCATAGACAACGTCCCCTACCGGGGGGGCAATGTTGGTTTCGCGACACAAGTCGCTCATCAGACACCTTCCTCCGCTGGTTCGACGATCTCGGTCAGCACCCCGCCGGTCGAGCGCGGGTGCAGGAACGCGACCCTGCTCTGCCGGATCCCGGTCCGCGCCTCCCGGTCGATCAGCTCGATCCCGGCGTCCCGCAGGCTCGCCAGCGTGGCGTCGATGTCAGGCACGCGGTACGCGACGTGGTGCAGGCCGGGCCCCTTGCGCTCGAGGAACTTCCCGACCGGCGTGTCGGGCCCAAGTGGCTTCAGCAGCTCGACGTGGCAGTCGCCGACGTCCAGCAGGACCGCCTCGACGCCCTGCTCGACGACTGTCTCGCGGTGCGCGAGCGGCATCTCGAACGAGCCCTCGTACAGCGCGAGTGAGGCGTCGAGGTCGTCGGTGGCGACGCCGATGTGATCGATCAGCCCGAACAAGGGCTGCCGAGTCTATTCAGGCGCTTCCGGCGGCTCGGCCGCGACGACCTCGGCCCGGCCGAGCGGTTCGAGCTCGCCGGTCCCCGGCGTCTCGCCGTTGCGCTCGCGGTGGGCGCGCATGATCTCCTTGATCTCCTCGCGCTCGATCGCCTCGTTCTCGAGCAGCCGCTCCGCGACCTGGTCGAGGAGGTCGCGGTGATCGGTCAGCAGGCGGTGGGCGCCGCGATAGGCCTCCTCGGCGATCGCCTGGACCTCTTCGTCGCGGGTCTGGCGCAGCGACTCGGACACGCTGTGGTCCTCCGCGGGCACCTGGTGCGAGCGGATGTGGGTGCCCATCGCGTACTCGTAGACCATCGAGCGCGCGATCGCGGTCACGCGCTTGAGGTCGTCGGCGGCGCCGGTGGTGACCCGACCGAACGTGATCTGCTCGGCGACGCGGCCGGCCAGGAGCATCTTCATGTAGTCGATCAGCTCCTGGCGCGACTTCAGGTAGCGGTCCTCCTGCGGGAGGTTGAGGGTGTAGCCGAGCGCCTTCCCGCGCGGCACGATCGAGACCTTCTGCACCTTGTCCACACTCGGCAGGAGCTCCGAGGCGATCGCGTGGCCGGCCTCGTGCCAGGCCACGACCTTCTTCTCCTGGTCGGTGATCACCTTGCGCGACTGGAGCCCGGCGACGACGCGCTCGAGGGCGTCGTCGAAGTCCGCCTGGACGATGAACTCGCGGCTGTGGCGTCCGGCGAGGATCGCGGCCTCGTTCGCGAGGTTCGCCAGGTCGGCGCCGGTCAGGCCCGAGCCGTGGCGAGCGACGCGTCCCAGGTCGACCTCCTGCGCCAGCGGCTTGGCGGCGGTGTGGACCTTGAGGATCTCGATCCGTCCCTTGCGGTCGGGGGGCGGCACGAACACCTGGCGGTCGAAGCGGCCAGGCCGGAGCAGGGCCTTGTCGAGCTTCTCGAGCATGTTCGAGGCGGCCATCACGATCACGTCGTCGCGGGCGTTGAAGCCGTCCATCTCGACCAGCAGCTGGTTGAGGGTCTGGTCGCGCTCGCCCGAGATGTCAGAGCCCCGCGCGGCTCCCACCGCGTCGAGCTCGTCGATGAAGATGATCGCCGGGGCGTTCTCGCGAGCCTCGTTGAACAGCCGCCGGATTCGGGCCGCGCCCAGGCCGGCGAACATCTCGATGAACGACGAGGCCGACTGGCTGAAGAAGCTGGCGCCCGACTCGTGCGCGACCGCCTTCGCCAGGAGCGTCTTGCCGGTGCCGGGCGGGCCGTGCAGGAGGATGCCCTTCGGCACCTTCGCGCCGAGCCGCTTGAAGCGCCTCGGGTCGGAGAGGAAGTCGACGACCTCCTGCAGTTCCTCCTTGGTCTCGTCGACCCCCGCCACGTCGGCGAACGTCACCGGGGACTTCGTCTTCGGCCTGATCTCCTGCGGCTTCGTCTTCGGCATCATCTTCAGCGTGCGCCACATGAAGTAGGCGATCAGCGCGAAGAAGATCAGCGGCGCGTACGTGACCAGGTGGTCCTCGAACTCCGAGTACGTGAGTGCGATCAGAAGGCTCATGGTCAAACGGGAGCGACCCCTGCCTCGGGGCCCTCCGCCTTCCTATCGGCAGGCGCGCCCTCAGCCCGTAGCAACTCACGCACGGCCGCAACCCCGACCTCCAGCTGCTCCGGGGTCGGCTCGCGCGTCGAGATCAGGCGCTGGATCTCGTGGCCGGCGCCGTGCACGGCTCGGGACAGCGCCGCGTCGGGCTTGCGCTCGGCGAACGCGAAGACCTCGACCGCTGCGCCGGTGGCGGCGAGCGAGGCCGCGCCCCGAGCGACCGAGTTGGGTCGCTCCAGAACGCCCTCCACGAGCACCTGGCCCGCGACGCTGAACGCCAGCAGCGGGCCGATCAGATTCGAGCCACAACGCTCGTGCTCCTTCGGCTCGTCGGCCGCAGGGCCGCCCGACTCGTACGCGCCGATCGCCTTGTGCTCGGCGCCGTGGTAGGCCGCGAGGTCCCGGTCGCGCAGCGCGGCCAGCGCGGGGAGCATCCCGATCGCGGCGACGAGCGTCTCGCGCGTCGCGCTGCCACGCGCGACCCTGCGGGCCACGGCGCTCGCTGCGGTCGCCGCGACGGCGGCAACCAGCACGCGCACGTCCTCCAGCGGCAGCCGCGCCGAGCGCAGGCGAAGGCGGGCGAGCGGCACGACGGCGAGTGCCTCGGTCAGGCGCAGAGGGCCACGCAGCAGCGGCACCCGCGCCAGCCGGCCGCGGGCGAGCGTGGGCTTGACCCCGGATGCGACCTCGACCGCCCCGGCGGGATTGCGGACCGCGATCGCCCAGTGGGTCGGGCCGTGCACGAGCAGGCCGTTGCGGAGCGCCATGCCGCCCAGGCGCAGGTCGCCGCCGGTCTTGGCCTCCTCAGCCACCCAGCATCCTCCGCGCGAGCCATTCGTAGAAGCCGGCCGCGAGCTCGACGTCGCCGACCGCCGCGCGCTCGTCGGCGCCGTGTACGAGCGGGGCCGCGGTGAACAGGTCGAGCTCGCGCTGCGGATGGAACCCGTAGACGACCGACGAGCCGAACGCCTTGCGGAACCAGTGGCTGTCGGAGAAGCCGGGCATCACGATCGGGACCAGGGTCGCCTCGGGATCGGCCTCGGCGAGCCACTCGCGGATCGCCGCCGCGAACTCGGTCTCGAGGGGCGACTCGTTGCCGGCCGTCGTCTCCGTGAACTCGATCTCGACCTGGTCGTCCAGCTCGCCGAGCACCGGCGCGATGCGCTCCCGCACGGCGGCCTCGTCCAACCCTGGCGGGACGCGCGTGTCGATGACGGCCTCCGCGACCGACGGGATCACGTTGTCACGGGATGAGCCGCTGGCCTTGGTCGGCACGAGCGTGACGCGGAGCATGGGCTCGGCCAGGAACGCCGCCAGGAGGGGCGACCGCACCCGCAAGTCCTCCAGGGCGGCAGCCAGCTCATTCTCGCTGCGGCCGACGTCGCGGCCGAGCACGCCGCTGAGGAAAGCGACCCCGGCCGGGGTCGGCTCGAGCGCGGGCTGCTCGGAGAGACGGCTGAGGACGGGGGCCAGGCGGAGCAGGGCGTTGTCGCCGAGGCTCGGAACGCTGCCGTGCCCGGCGCGGCCGTGCGCGCGGAGATTGAAGCGGAAGACGCCCTTCTCGCCGACCGCGACGCTGTAGAAGCGCCGGCCGTCGAGCTCGAACATCGCCCCGCCGCCCTCGTTCACGACGAGGTCGGCGTGGACCTTGTCCGGGTGCTGCTCGCAGAGCCAGCGAGCGCCGAGGTGCGCGCCCATCTCCTCGTCGGCGGTGACGATGACCTTCAGCTCGCCACGCTCGGGCCGCCAGCCGGAGCGAGCCAGGTGGGCCGCGGCCGCGACCTCGGTCGCCACCTGGTCCTTCATGTCTTGGCCGCCGCGGCCGAGGACGAACCCGTCGCGCACATCGCCGGACCAAGGGTCGAACGTCCACTCGTCGGGATCCGCCGGGACGGTGTCGACGTGGCTCAGGAAGCACAGCGTCGGCCCCTCCGCCTCGCCCTGGAGCCGGGCGATCAGGTTGGGCCGTCCGGGCTCGGCCTCGAGCAGCTCGCACTCGAATCCGGCGGTGGCCAGGAGGCCGGACAGCAGCTCCTGGGCGGGCCCCTCGTTCCCCGGCGGGTTCACGGTGTTGATGCGGAGCAGCTGCGACAGCAGCTCCACAGCCTCGGCGCCGAGCCCGCTGAGCTCGGCAACGCTCGCCCTCTCCATTCTCAGAGGTTAGAACAGGCCCTCAGCGACCATCGCCGCACCGCTCACGATCAGCACGAGAACCATCGCCTGCATCAGGCGGTCCTCGGGCAGGCGCCCGGTCAGGCGGGCGCCGAGCAGCGCGCCGGGAACGCCGCCGGCCGCACCGGCCCAGAGGATGTCCCAGTCCACCCCGCTGGGGAGATGGCCGACGAGGCCCCCGATCCCCACGACCACCCCGACCGCGGCGTTCGTGCCGATCGCGGCATAGGGAGTCATCCCGACCCATTTGACCATCGCCGGGAGCCGCATCGAGCCCAGGATCAGCCCGACGAACCCGCCGAGGAGCCCGACGCCGAATCCCACGCCCGCGGCGCTCACCAAGTGTGCGCGCTCGATCTCCGGCGGTTCCGCCGCCGGCCGCCGGTAGCGGGCGACCTCCCAGGCGCCGTAGAGGACCACGAGACCGATCAGCACCAGCAGCGCGTCGTCCGGGACCTCGCCGGCGACGAGGCCGCCGACGATCGCCCCGGCGAGCGAGGGCGGCGCCATCCATGCGAACAGCCGCCAGCTGACGCGGCCGGCACGGGCGTGCGTCCAGGCCGAGGCGACCGCCGCGGCGCCCGAGATCGCAACGTTGGCGCCACCGCCGGCCGCAGGCGAGGTCGAGAACTGGACGACGACCGGCAGCCGCAGGTTGCCCAGCACGAGCCCGACCAACCCGCCGATCAGCGAGACGACGAACGCCCAGGTCCCGACCACGACGAGCTCCCACGCTTCCATGGGCGCGGCAAGGTACTGGGATCATCCTGGCGTGAGCCCGGTCCTCGTCCCCTACGAGCACTTCCTCGGCATCGCCGCGCGCATCCGGTGGGACGCCGACGCGATCGGGCTGGCCGAGGACGCCACGCGTTGGCCGGACCTCAGCCCGACTGTGCAAGAGCGCGTGATCGCCTTCGCGGCCGCGTTCGCCCTGGCCGAGGAGCGGGTCGCCCTCGACCTCGAGCCGTTCGCGGCGGCGGCCACGAGCCCCGAGATGGCCGCGTGCTTTCGCGCGCAGGCTCGAGACGAGGAGCGCCACGCCCGGTTCTTCGACCGCTATGCCCGAGAGGTCCTGCGTACGGACGACCTGCGCGACCGCGTCGCCCCCGCCTTCGCGGCGTTGTTCGAGGAGCGCCTCGGCGCCGCCGCCCGTGCGCTCGCAGCGGGGCGCCTGCCGCTCGCCGACGCGGTCGCCCTCTACCACCTCGTGCTGGAGGGCGTGGTCTTCAGCGCGGGCCAGAACGCACTCCTCGCCGAGCTGCGGGCGAGCGGCGACCTGCCGGGGCTTTGCGAGGGACTGGAGCGAGTGGTCGCCGACGAGCGGTGGCACATCGGCTTCGGGGTCCGCATCCTCCGCGGCGATTCAGGCGGCCGGGTCGCGGCGAGCGACGGCGAGGATGCGATCGGCGTGTGGGAGAGCCTGGTCCCGGCTGCGCAGCGCGACGCGACGCTGCGCCTTCACCGCAGGCGGCTGGCGGCCGCCGGGCTCGCCGGCTAGGCGCCCGGCTCCACGTCGAGGCCCTTCGCCACCGCCACCTCGTAGACCTCGCGGGTCGGGTGGCCGATGATCTTCTCGGCGAACTTGGCGATCTGCTCCTGGTAGAAGCCGCTGCGCTCGTTGGCGCGCAGGTTCTCCAGCGTGTCGCACAGGTCGATGGCGATCGCGCGGCCGTCGTCGCGGACCAGCAGCAGGGCACCCATGAAGCCCTTCTCCTGCCGCGCGGCGGGCAGCACCGACTCGTCGAAGAGCTGCGCCGACTCGTCGATGTCCTCCGGCTTCACAGCCACGCTCGTGACGCGTGCAACCACGGCTCCTCCTTAATGGCGCTCATTCAAATTCTGCCGTTACCACTCGGGCAAAGTTGGTTTCGCGCCTACGGCGCTCATCCAATCTCTCGCCGACAGTAGCGCTCCCGCCGCCCCGCCATACTCGCTGGTCATGGAGACGCTGTTCGGGTCAGGCGATCGCCGGCGAGCCCGAGGGCCCGGCGCCCGACGGCGCCGCTCGCCGTTCGCATGCGCCCGCGAACGCACTCGACGAGTTCGTCGGGCAGGAGCACCTGCTCGCGCCGGGGCTCGGCGCTGCGCACCGCGATCGAGTCGGGCGAGCCGCATTCCGCGATCCTCTACGGCCCACCGGGATCCGGCAAGACCACGCTCGCGCGCATCATCGCGGCGCTCTCCGACGCGGCGTTCGAGGAGGAGTCGGCGGTCAACGCGGGCAAGGCCCAGGTGCGGGCCGTGATCGACCGCGCGGCCGAGCGGCGCCGGGCGAACGGGCGGCCACGGTCCTGTTCCTCGACGAGATCCACCGCTTCAACAAGGCGCAGCAGGACGCGCTGCTGCCGGCGGTGGAGGACGGCGTGGTCACGCTGATCGGCGCGACCACCGAGAACCCCTACTTCGAGGTCAACTCCGCCCTGCTCTCGCGCTGCCAGATCTACGAGCTGCGCGAGCTCGGCGCCGACGACGTCGCCGCCCTGCTGCACCGGGCGCTGGCCGACCCCGAGCGCGGGATCGCCGGACCCGCCCGAGGTCGAGGCCGACGCGCTCGAGCTGCTGGCGACCCGCTCGGGCGGCGACGCCCGGACCGCGCTGGGGGCGCTCGAGCGCGGGGTCGAGGCCGCCCGCGCTGGCGGGCACGCGATCGACGTCGCGACCGCCGAGGACGCTCTGCAGCGCAAGGCGATCGCGTACGACCGCGAGGGCGATCGCCACTACGACTACATCTCGGCCTGGATAAAGGCCACCCGCGGCTCCGACGCGGACGCGTCGCTCTACTACCTGGCGGTGATGCTCGAGGGCGGCGAGGACCCCCGCTTCATCGCCCGGCGCATGGTGATCTTCGCGTCCGAGGACATCGGCAACGCGGACCCCCAGGCCCTGGTGGTCGCGACCGCCGCCGGTGCCGCCGTGGATCGGGTGGGGCTCCCCGAATGCGCGCTCAACCTCGCGCAGGCTGCGGCGTACCTGGCGCTGGCGCCGAAGTCGAACGCGTCCACCACCGCGATCTCCGCCGCGATGCGCCACGTACGCGAGCACGGCGCGAAGCTGCCCCCGGACCATCTGCGCGACGCCCACTATCCCGGCGCGAAGAAGCTGGGCCGGGGCGAGGGCTACGTCTATCCGCACGACGAGCCGGATGGGGTCTCCGACCAGCCGTTGCTGCCACCGGAGCTACGGGGCGCGCGCTTCTACGAGCCGACCGACCGCGGCGAGGAGGAGCGAATGCGCGCGCGGATCGACGAGCTCCGGCGGCGGCGCGGCGACTGAGGCGCCGCGGCCGCAACTCGATTTCGCGCCCCGTGTTAAGGGATCGCAAGCAACCAACCAGGGAGGTTGGCAGGGGATGTACACCAGGACCAAGCTGGGCTTGGTGGCGGGAGCGTGCACGCTCGTGCTCGCGCCTGCCGCGATGGCCCTCACCATCATCGGGACCGATGGCGACGACAAGATCCTCGGATCCCGTGCGGATGACCGCATCAAGGCGCTCGGCGGGAACGACGTGGTCCACGCCTTCGGCGGCGACGACCGCGTCCATGCCGGACAGGGCGACGACCGGGTCGGCGGCTATGAGGGCGCCGACGAGATCCGCGGCAAGTCCGGGGACGACCGGATCCGGGCCGGAGACGGACCGGACCGCGTGGCCGCCGGGCCGGGACTGGACACGGTCTCGGGCGGCGACGGCCGGGACAGGCTCGCGGCGTTCGCGCGCGAGGACGTGCCGGTCGAGGGCGTGGACGTCGTTGCGGGCGGTGACGACAACGACAGGATCCGCGCCCGCGACGGTGAGGCGGACGAGATCGACTGCGGGCCGGGCAAGCGCGATCTGGCGCTGCTCGACCTCGTGGACGTGATCGTCGACGCGACGGCGAAGAACCCGAACGGGTCCTGCGAGGCCGTCGTGCGCGCCAACGTGCCGCCAGAGCCTCCGCCCGCGGATTAGTACGCGGGCGGCAGGGCCGGCCAGCCCCCGTGGGCCGGCACGGCAGGGATGGCCGGGGGCTCCGCGGAGCCCCCGGCCGCTCCTTGCGCAGGCGTAGACTCGCGCCGGGATGGGGCAACTCGAGTCGCACAACCCGGCAACGGGCGAGCTGGTCGGCACGGTCGAGACGATCAAGCCCGGTCAGGTCGACGGCGTGGCCGCCGAGATCGCCGAGCTGCAGCCGTTCTGGGCCCAGCTCACGCCCGCGGACCGCGGCCGCTACCTGAAGCGGGCCGCCGAGGTGCTCGTCGACGAGATGGACGACGTCGCCCGACTGCTGACGTCCGAGCAGGGCAAGCCGATCACCGAGAGCTACACGATGGAGATCCTGCCGACGATCGACGCGCTCAACTGGTGCGCCGACGAGGGGCCCGAGATCCTGCGCGACGAGCCGATCCCCTACTCGCAGCTGTTCCTGAAGACCAAGCGCAGCTTCTTCTCGTACGAGCCGATCGGGGTCGTCGGCGTGATCGCCCCCTGGAACTACCCCTGGTCGATCCCGCTCGGCGAGATCGCGATCGCGCTGATGGCCGGCAACGGCGTGATCTTCAAGCCGGCCAGCCTGACGCCGCTCCTCGGCGAGCGGATCCGGTCGATCTTCGAGAAGGGCGGGCTGCCCGAGGGCCTGCTCCGCACCGTGCACGGCGGCGGCACCGTCGGGCAGGCGATCTGCAAGTCGCCGCGGGTCGGCAAGGTGTTCTTCACGGGCTCGGTCGAGGTCGGCCGCAAGGTCGGCGAGGTCTGCGCCAAGCAGCTCAAGGGCTCGGTCCTCGAGCTGGGCGGCAAGGATCCGCAGATCGTGTGCGCCGACGCCGACCTGGCGAACGCCGTGTCCGGCTGCGTCTGGGGCGGATTCGCCAACTCGGGCCAGACGTGCTCGGGGATCGAGCGCACCTACGTGGTCGAGTCCGTCGCCGACCGCTTCCTCGAGGGCGTCGTCAGCGAGGCCGAGCGGCTCACGGTCGGTGATCCGACGAGCTGGGAGACGGAGATCGGGCCGATGGTCTCCGCCGGCCAGGCCGATGCGGTCACGGAGCTGGTCGACGACGCGCTCGAGGCGGGCGCCGAGCGGGTGACTGGCGGCCCCCGCGAGGTCCCCGGGTTCGAGGGCCGCTTCATCGCGCCGACCGTGCTCGCCGGCGTCGAGGACGAGATGCGGATCATGCGCGAGGAGATCTTCGGCCCGGTCGTGCCGATCGTCGTGGTCGCGAGCGAGGAGGAGGCGCTCGAGCGCGCGAACGACTCGAACTTCGGGCTCGGCGCCTCGATCTGGACCACGGACCGCGCCAAGGGCGAGCGGATGGCGCGCCGGGTGGAGTCGGGCATGGTCTGGATCAACGACCACTCCTACTCGCACGGCGCGGCGCAGACGTCGTGGGGCGGGGTGAAGGAGTCCGGCCTCGGCCGCTCCCACTCGAAGTTCGGGTTCTACGAGTGCGTCAACGTCAAGCACGTCGCCTGGGAGCCGGGTCACACCCGCGACTTCTGGTGGCAGCCTTACGACCGGACGCTGGGCGAAGCGCTGCGCTCGTCGGCCCGGCTGCTCTACGGGCGCAACGGCGCGCGCGTCAAGGCGCTGCGCGAGGGGCTGGTGCCACTGGTGAAGGTGGGCGCGCGGACGCTCCGCAAGGGCCGCTAACCCCGCGAGCGACGGATTTCCGGACACTGTGTCCGGTTTTGCGTCTTTCGCTAGCCCGGGATGCGGACGTGCAGGTGGTTGTCGTGGTTCGTGAGCGGCACGACCACGCCGGCGGGCCCGGTGAGCGGAGTGTTCGGCCCGACGTAGATCAGCTCGGCGCCGGCGGCCACGAACCGGTCGACGAGGTCCTGGGCGAGTCGCAGGCGGATCTCGTCCACCGACAGCGGCGCCCGCTCCTCGCTGGATCGGATCGGGTAGTAGACGTCGACGTCGAGCCCGTTTTGGTGGGTGGCGTGGCCGATCCCGCCGCCGACCTCGGGGCCGAAGTCGCCGCCCTCGGGCAGGCTCAGGTCGCCGATGCCAACCCGCGGCGCGGCGGGGTGGGCGCGCGCGTAGTCGTGGACGACGCCGAGCACCGTGCGAACGAGGTCGTCCGTGCCCCAGCGCCGCCACGGGGGGCTCGGGCTCTCGTGCAGGACCGGATCCCAGGTGAAGTAGTGGCGCCCGCTCGGCGGCAGCTTGACGCCGTCGACCAGGCTGCCCGCCCCGGGTGAGCCGACTGCGACCGAGTCGCGGTGGGCGACGGGGGCGCGGATCGGCTCAGGCGCCGGCTCCGCGGCGAACAGGGCCGAGAAGACGGACAGGAACGCCGCGAGCCGTGCCATTCACCGCATCTACGGGGTGGCGGCCGGGATCGGTCCAGTTGGGACAATCCCGCCAGTGCCAGCGCCGACCGCTGTCCAGCGCGCAGCCGGAGCAGATCCGGCCGACGGGCCCGCCGGCGAGACCGGCGCGGCCGTCGAGGCGCGCGCGCTGCGCCGCGACTTCGGCGAGGTGCCCGCGCTGCGCGACGTCTCGCTGCGCCTCGAGGCGGGTCAGACGCTGGTCGTCCTGGGCCCCAACGGGGCCGGCAAGTCCACACTGCTGCGGATGGTGGCGACGCTCCTGCGGCCGACGACCGGCGAGCTCACGGTCCTGGGCGCCGACCTCCCCCGCGGCGCCTGGAAGGCGCGGGGGCGGATCGGGTATCTCGGCCACGACCCGCTGCTCTACCGCGACCTCACGCTTGCCGAGGCCCTCCACTTCCATGCCCGCCTCCACGAGGTCGACGACCCCGCGGGCCGGATCGCCGAGTTGCTCGACGCCGTCGGCCTGGGCCGCCGGCGCGACCAGCCGGTGCGCACCCTGTCGGCGGGCCAGCTCCAGCGCGCAGCGGTCTGCCGCTGTGTCCTGCACCGCCCGGCGCTCCTGCTGCTGGACGAGCCGGGCTCGCATCTGGATCCGGCCGGCTGGGACACGGTGCAGCCGCTGCTCGGGCCCGCCGCCGGGGTGACGCGGCTGGTCGTCACGCACGACGTCGAGGGCGGCCTTGCGGTTGCCGACCGCGCGCTGGCGCTGCGGGCCGACGGGACGCCTGCATACGAGGGACCGGCGAGCGGGCTGTCCCCCGGCGATGCGCGTTCGGTGTACCGATGAACGCGTTCCGGACGATCCTCGACAAGGACCTGCGGGTCGAACTCCGCACCCTGCAGTCCCTGCCGGCGATGGTGCTGTTCGCCGTCACGATCTTCGTCGTGTTCCGCTTCGGCCTCGACCGCACGTCGCTCGACGGCAGCCTCGCGGCCGGCGTCCTTCTCGTCACCGTCCTGTTCGCGGCGCTCCTGGCGATCAACCGCCTGTTCGTCGCCGAGCGCGACGAGGGCGGGTTCGATGCGATGCGGCTCGCGCCGATCGACCTCTCCGCCCTGTTCGCCGCCAAGGTCGTGGCCCTGTTCGTCTACCTCCTGGTGCTCGAGGCGGTGGCCCTGCCCGTCTTCGCCGCCTTCTTCCTCGACGACGTCGCGGGCCTGCTCCCGCTCGCCGGGGTGCTGGCGCTGGTCAACCTCGGCCTGGCCGCGACCGGGGCGGTGGTCTCGACGATCGGCGCCCATTCGCGCGCCCGCGACCTGCTGACGCCACTGGTCCTGCTGCCACTGCTGGTGCCGCTGATGATCGCCGCCGCTGGTGCGGCCGAGCCGCTGCTCGCTGCGGGCGGCCCTGCGTACGACGAGGTCGGGAAATGGGCCGGCACGCTCGCTCTCTACGATCTGACGTTCCTCCTGGTCGGATACGCGGTCTACGACTTCCTGCTGGAGGACTAGATGAGTAGCGGTCTCAAAATGCCCAGCCTGAAAGCCATGGCGCTGGCCACCGTGGTCGTCCTCGGCGGCGCCTATGCGCTGGCTTTCTTCTACGCGCCGAACGACGCCGACCAGGGCTTCGTCCAGAAGATCTTCTACGTGCACGTGCCGATCGCGATCTGCGCGCTCGCGGGGTTCATCCTGGCCGCGATCCACGCGATCCGCCACCTGCGAACCGGCGACGCGATCCACGACGTGCGCGCCTACGTCGCGATCCACATGGGCGTCATCTTCGGCACCGCCGCACTGCTCACCGGCGCGATCTGGGCCCGCGCCGCCTGGGGCAAGTGGTGGGTCTGGGAGGAGCCGACCCTCGTGTCGTTCCTGATCGTCTACCTGCTCTACGCGACCTACTACCCGCTGCGCTACGCGATCGAGGACCGCGAGCGGCAGGCTCGCTACGCGTCCGTCTTCGCGATCACCGCCGGAGCCTTCGTTCCCCTCAACTTCATGGCCGTGCGCCTGGCCGAGTCCCTCGTCCACCCGCGGGTGTTCGCGACGGCCGACGGTGGTCTGCCCGGCGAGATGCTCCTGACGTTCCTGGTCGCCCTCGCCGGCATGGCGCTCCTGTTCGTGACGCTGATGCGCTTCGAGCTGGCGGCGAAGGCGACCCGCGGCCAGATCTCGCGCCTCCGCCGCACCCTGGACGCCGAGGCGCCGGTGGCGTCCGGATCGCGGATCGCGCCCACGGCCCCCGACACGGCGAGGGCCGGCTGATGCCCGCTCTGCCCCTCGACGAAGCGGGCAAGTACGTCGCGGGCGCGTACGTGGTCTTCGTCGGCCTGCTCCTGATCTACGTCGCGATCATGGCCGTCCGCCTCGACCGGATGCGCCAGGAGCTGGCGGAGCTGGCGGATCTGGCAGAGAGTCGCCAGCCGCCAGCCGCCAGTCGCCAGACCGAGCACGAGATCGTGGAGGAAGAGCGAGTGGAGGTTTCTTCCTGATGGCCGAGGTGCTCGCACTGGGCGTCTCGCACAAGACCGCGCCGCTGGAGCTGCGCGAGCGCCTCGCGCTGACCGAGGGCCGGGCGGTGAGCGTGCTGGCCGAATTGGTCGGCGTGCCCGAGATCGCCGAGGCGGCCGCGATCTCGACCTGCAACCGGACCGAGCTCTACCTCTACGCGAGCGATCCGGTGGACGCCGAGTCGCACGCCCTGACCGTGCTGTCGCGGGTCGCGGAGACCCGCCCGACCGAGCTGGTCTCCCATCTCTACTCGCTGCGTGGAGGCGCCGCGGCCGACCAGCTCTTCCGGGTCACCGCGGGCCTCGACTCGATGATCGTGGGCGAGACCGAGGTCCAGGGCCAGGTGAAGCGCGCGTACGAGCTGGCGCTGGTCGAGGACGCCACCGGGCCGGTGCTGAACCGCCTGTTCCGCTGCGGCGCTTGCCGCCGGCAAGCGCGCCCGGACGGAGACGGCGATCTCGGAGGGCGCTCTGTCGGTGCCCCAGGTGGCGGTTGAGCTGGCGCAGCGGACCCTGGGCGACCTCGAGGATCGGAGCGTGCTCGTCATCGGCGCGGGCGAGACCGCCGAGCTGACCGCGCGCGCGCTCGCCGCGCGGGGAGTGAACGCGATCTTCATCGCCAACCGCCACTACGACCGCGCGATCGGCCTGGCCGAGCGGTTCGGCGGCCGCGCGGTGCGCTTCGAGGAGCTGCCGGCGCTGCTCACGGGGGCGGACATCGTGGTCTCGTCAACGAGCTCCCCGCATCACGTGATCGAGCGCGACGCGCTGTCCGAGGTGATGGCGGAGCGCGGCGGGCGGCCGCTGCTCCTGATCGACCTGGCGGTGCCCCGCGACATCCACCCGTCGTGCCGGGAGATCGGCGGCGTCACGGTCCACGACATGGACGACCTTCAAGCACTGGTCGAGCGCAACACCTCGGGCCGCGAGTCCGAGGCCCGGCGCGCCGAGAAGATCCTCGGCGCCGAGCAGGCCCGCTTCGACGAGTGGCTGGGAGGCCAGGAGGTGACCCCCACGGTCGCGGCGCTGCGCGCCCGCGCGGACGAGGTGGTCGAGCGGGCGCTGGCCGAGAACGAGGGCCGCTGGGAGAGCCTCAGCGACGCCGACCGCGAGCGGCTGCGCGCGATGGCGCGCGCGATCGCCAGCCGGATCCTGCACGAGCCGACGCTGCGGCTGAAGCGCTCCGCCGGCGAGGACGGCGTCTCGGCGCACGTGCACGCGCTGCGCGAGCTGTTCGGTCTCGACCCCGCCTCCGACGCGCTCGAGGGCGCCGAGGCGGACGTGACCGAGCTCGACGAGCGACGTCGCGCGCACAAGAAGCGGTGAGGATCGCGACGCGCTCGAGCGCGCTCGCCGTCGCCCAGGCGGAGGCGGTCGCCGCGGCGCTCGGCGGCGCGGAGCTGGTGCAGGTCGCCAGCGTGGACGGCGAGCCGGGCGACAAGGCCCGATTCGTCCGCTCCGTCGAGCGCGCCCTGCTCGACGGCGACGCGGACCTGGGCGTCCACTCGGCCAAGGACCTGCCGGGCGAGATGGTGAATGAGCTGGCGCTGGTCGGCGTGCCCGGCCGCGAGGACCCGGCCGACGCGTTCGTCGGCGCCGCGACCGCGCTGGCCGAGGTGCCCGAGGGCGCACGAGTCGGCACCGCGAGCCTGCGCCGCCGGGCGCAGCTGCTCGCCGCGCGCCCGGACCTCGAGGTGGTCGAGCTCCGCGGCAACGTCGACACGCGGCTGCGCAAGCTCGCCGAGGAGGAGCTGGCCGGCATCGTCCTCGCGGTTGCCGGACTCCGGCGGCTGGGTCGCGAGGACGAGATCGCGTTCCGGTTCGGCGCCGACGAGATGGTGCCCGCGCCGGGTCAGGGGGCGCTCGCGCTGCAGGCGCGCGCCGGGGACACCGAGGCGGCGGCCGCCGCCGCCCGGATCTCGGACCGCGCCGCCCTGGTCGAGTTCACCGCGGAGCGGGCGGCGACCGCCGCGCTCGAAGCCACCTGCGAGACGCCGGTCGGGATCTGCGCGCGCCACATGGAGGGGACGCTTGCGGTCGCGGGGTTCGCCGGGCTGCCGGACGGGTCGGAGTGGGTGCGCGACGCGCTTCGGGGCGACCCGGAGCAGCCCGCCACCCTGGGCCAGGAGCTGGCGGACCGGATGCTGGCGGCCGGGGCGGGGGACATCCTGAAGCGGGTGGGTCTCGGCGTGACGGTGCGGCCGGGGACCGTCTACCTGGTCGGCGCGGGCCCGGGCGACCCGGGGCTGATGACGGCGCGCTCGCTGGAGCTGATCGCCGGCGCGGACGCGATCCTCTACGACCGCCTGATCCCCGCCGCCGCGCTGGCCGGCGCGCGGGAGGACGCCGAGCTCCGGTACGTCGGCAAGGAACCGGGCGCGTCGTCGGTGCCGCAGGACCGGATCCACGAGGAGCTGGCCGAGCGGGCGCGGCGCGGGTTGTCGGTCGTCCGCCTCAAGGGCGGTGACCCGTTCGTCTTCGGGCGCGGGGGCGAGGAGGCCGAGGCGCTCAGCGCCGCGGGCGTCCGGTTCGAGGTCGTGCCCGGCGTCACCGCCGGCGTCGCCGCCCCTGCGTACGCCGGGATCCCGGTAACGCACCGCGACGACGCGTCCGCGGTGGCGTTCGTCACCGGGCACGAGGACCCGGCCAAGGACGAGACAGCGCTCGACTGGGAGGCGCTGGCTCGGTTCCCGGGGACGCTCGTCCTCTACATGGGCGTCAAGAACCTGCCCGAGATCGCCCGGCGGCTCGCGGATGCCGGGCGTGACGCCGGCGAGCCGGCGGCCGCGATCGAGCGCGGCACCCTGCCCCGGCAGCGCCAGGTCGTCGCCACGCTCGGGTCGCTGGCCGACGCGGTGTCGGCCGCGGGCCTGCAACCGCCGGCGATCCTGCTGTTCGGGCCGGTGGCGGCGCGGCGCGACTCGATCGCGTGGCTCGAGCGCCGGCCGCTGCACGGAAGCGCGTGGTGGTCACTCGCGCCCGCGCCCAGGCGAGCGGCCTGGCCGCGACCCTGACCGCGCTCGGCGCCGAGGTGGTCGAGCTGCCGACGATCCGGATCGAGCCGCTGCTCGACTCGGGCGCGGTTCGCGACGCAGTCGAGTCGCTCCACGCCTACGCGCTCGTCTGCCTCACGAGCCCCAACGCGGTGCGGATCCTGTTCGAGGCGATGGTCGCCGCGGGGCGCGACGCGCGCGCGCTCGCCAACGCCCAGGTCGCGGCGATCGGCCCCGGCACGGCCGCCGCCCTGCAGGAGCGCGGGATCATCGCCGACGTCGTACCCGAGCGGTTCGTCGCGGAGGCGCTGGTCGAGGCGCTCGCCCCGATCCAGGTCGAGGGGCGGCCGGTGCTCGTCGCCCGCGCCGCCGAGGCGCGCGACGTGTTACCCGACGCGCTGCGCGAGCGCGGCGCGCTGGTGGACGTCGTCCCCCTCTACGAGACCGTTCGCGAGGACCCCGGCGCCGATGCGATCGAGGCGGCGATGAATGCCGACTACGTCACGTTCACCTCCTCGTCGACGGTGCGGAACTTCCTCGAGGTGACGGGCGGGCGCCTGCCGACGGACGCACGGATCGTCTCGATCGGCCCGGTGACGAGCGCGACGGTGCGTGAGGCGGGCGGGACAGTCCACGTCGAGGCCCAGCGCCACGACCCCGAGGGCCTGGTGGAGGCGCTGCTCGCCGACGCCGAGACCAACGGGTAGGGCCGGTGCTCACCTTCCTGTCCGACTACGGGTACGACGACGAGTTCGCGGGCGCCTGCCGGGCGGTCATCGAGCGGCTCGCGCCGGGCACGGAGGTCGTGGACATCACCCACGGGATCCCGGCAGGCGACGTCCGGCGGGGAGCGTTGGCGCTGGAGGCAGCGGTCGCCCGTGCCGGCGTCGGGGTCCACCTGGCGGTTGTCGATCCGGGCGTCGGCACGGCGCGCCGCGCGGTGGCCGTCGAGAGCGCCGACGGCAGTCACCTCGTGGGCCCGGACAACGGACTGCTGGCGCTCGCGGCGAGCGCCCTCGGCGGCGTCCGGGCGCTGGCCGACATCTCGAACAGCGCGCTCCGCCTGGAGCCGGTGGCGCCGACCTTCCACGGCCGGGACCTGTTCGCCCCGGTGGCTGCGCACCTTGCGGCGGGCCGGCCGCTCGAGGCGGCGGGGGATGAGGCCGACCCGGGCTCGCTGGTCACGCTCGAGCTGCCGGTGCCGCGGCGCGAGGGCGCCCAGCTTGTGGTTCACGTCCTCTATGAGGACCGGTTCGGAAACCTCGTGCTCGACGCCCGCGCGAACGATCTCGAAGTTGGTGAGGGGGAGATGTCGGTGGTGGCCGGGGGCGAGTCGTTCTCCGCGGTTCGCGGGCGCACGTTCGCCGACGGCGCGGGCGGGCTCGTGGTCTACGACGACTCGTCGGGGCGCATCGGGATCGCCGTCGACGGCCGCAGCGCGGCCGAGCTGCTCGCCGCCGCGCGCGACGACGAGCTGACCCTGGCGGGCGTGCGGTGACCTTCGCCGGTCCGCGGCACCACCACCGCCTGACCGACTCCACCAACGACCGCGCCCGCGAGCTCGCGGTGGCCGGGGCCCCGTCCGGCACCCTCGTCACCGCCGACGAACAGCACGCCGGCCGCGGCCGCCGGGGCCGGCGCTGGTCCGCGCCGGCCGGCGGCGCGCTGTTGTGCTCGGCGATCCTGCGCCCGCTCGAGGCTCATCACGCGCTTCTGCCCCTGGCGATCCCGCTCGCGGTCTGCGATGCCGCCGAGGCGCTGGCACCGGTCGAATGCCGGGTGAAATGGCCGAACGACGTCTGGCTTGACGAGCGCAAGCTCGCCGGGATCCTGATCGAGGCGCGACCGCCGGGATGGGCGGTGATCGGCATCGGGCTCAACCTCTCGATCGCCGACGAGGACTTCCCCGACGACCTGCGCTGGCCCGCGACCTCGCTCGGGCACGGGGTGGGGGTGGATGATGCGCTGGAGGCGCTGCGGGAATCGCTCGGGAGGTGGACGGCAGCGGGGCCGAGCGAAGTGGCGAGCGCGTTCGCTTTGCGGGATGCACTGCGGGGCCGGGACGTCGCCTGGGAGGGGGCTGGCGGCGCGAAGGCCCGGGGGTCAGGTAGGGCGGCCGGAATCGACGAGCGCGGCAACCTCGTCGTCGAGTCGGGCGCAGGCGACCGCGTCACCCTCGGCGCCGGCGACGTCAGCCTCCGCTTGGACCCGAACGCGTAGCCATCTGTGGTCGCCATAGCGACCGCAAAGGGCGCAGCGCGCGCGAATCAGTCGTCGGAAGCGCCCGCATCGGCGTCCTCGGAGACCTCTTCCGCGACCACGTCCCCGAGCTTCTCCCGCTGGGGCTTGCCGTCCTCGCCGCCGTTCTCGGGCGCATTGCCGCCCGAGCCCTTACGGCGCCGCCGGCGCTTCGCGCCCGGCTTCGGGAAGTTGCGCAGCAGCTCGCGAGCGACGGCCGACGGCTTCCGCGCCATCCGCATCCGCGCGCCGCGCAGCACCTCCTCGGCCTCGGGAGTGTGGGCGACGGCGGCGGCCAGCAGCGACACCGAGAGGCGCCGGTCCTGCTGGCGGGCGGCGGTGACCAGGCGGCGGGCGTTGCGCCCGTGCGCGCGACCGGAGGAGTTGACGAACAGGCCGAGCAGGCGCTTCGTTTCAGGCCAGCGCTGCACCGCGTACTGCTCGTGGAGCTCGCGGGTCGTCGCGGCGAGGCGCCAGACCCAGGCCTGGGCCTGGTCGCGGCGGCCGATGCGCCGCTCGGCCAGCGCCTGGAGCAGCACCTTGGCGCCCGCCCGCCGGTCGTCGCGACTCCAGGTGCCGACGATGTCGACGCAGTCGTCGAAGGCCTCGGCGTCGCGCAGCGCCGCGATCTCTGCCAGGGCCTTCAGGCGCAGCTGGTGGTTGCGATTGCGCTGCACGCAGGTCAGCAGGAAGCGGCGGCGCAGCTCGTTCGCCTCGTCGTGCTGGATCATCGCCTTCGCGCGGCGCCACTGGTTGGCGGTCACGCGCGCGCCGGCGAGAGCCGCCCAGGCGTGCTGCTCGGAGTAGTTCAGGTTCTCGACGGCGATTCGCCAGAGCTCGCGCTCGAGCACCGCGAGGCGGCGCTCCGGGTCGGCGGCGACCGGAACCACGCGGCGCTCGACCCGCACGCGGCGGCCGCGGCCGCGACGGACCGGCCCCACCACGATCGCGCCGCCGCGATAGACGTCGCGGTCGAGCAGCGAGTGAAGGGTCACGATCGTCTCGTCGGAGGTGGTCGCCGGGTGGACGAAGTCGATGACCAGGCCGGCCTCCTTGCCCGGGGCACGGCGGGTAACGCGGCCCACACGCTGCTGGTAGACGCGGCGCGATGCCGTCGGCGCGAGGTGCATGCAGATCGTCGCCCGGGGCGAGTTCCAGCCCTCGGCGAGGAGCATCGCGTTGCAGAGGACGTCGACGTCTCCGCGCTCGAAGGCCGCGAGGATCTCGGCCAGCTCGCGCTTAGGCGTCTCGCCCGAGACCGCCTTCGCGTTGATGCCGGCGTCACGGAGCGCGGCAGCGACGTTGGTCGCGTGCTTTACGCCGGCGGTGTAGAGGACGCCCGGGACCCGTCGGAAGCGGGACTGGTAGAGGTCCGCGATGGCGACGTTGAAGGGGCCCTGGTCGAGGAGCTTCGCCAGCTCTTCCTGGTCGAAGTCCTGGTCGACCTCGCCGCGACGCAGGGGCACCTTCGCCAGGGATCGGACGCCCGGGCCCGGTGGGATGCGGAGGCAGCGCAGGGGGGCGATCACGCCGCGGCGCGCCGCCTGGGCGAGGTCGAACCGCGAAGTCTGGGTGGGGAACAGGTCGGCGACGTGGCGCGCGATCAGGGCGCCGGTTGCCGTCATGCCCACGAACACCGGGCCCGGCATGTCGCGGATGCAGGCGCTCGTCTTCTCGCCGAGCGCGGTGTGGGCCTCGTCGCAGATCACGATCGAGTAGGCGCCGGAGATCCGCTTCGAGTTGCGGACGAACCACTGGTAGGTCTCGACGGTGACCGGCCCGTAGGGGTGGTCCGCGCCGTCGAGGAGCGGCGGCGACAGGCGGTCCTTGTAGCCGCGGTCTGAGATCTCGCCGATGAACTGGTCCACGAGGTTCCGACGGTGGGTGAGGATCAGGACGCCGCCCGTGCGCGACGCCTCGACGAAGCCGACCGCGGCCACGGTCTTGCCGGCGCCGGTGGCGTGCTCGAACCAGAAGCGGCGGCTCTCGCCCGGGTCCTCGGGAGCCTCGGCGATGACCTCGTCGTCCTCCCCATCCGGCTCGTCCTCCCAGTCCTGCGGCTCCTCGTCCGGCTCGAGCCCCTCGTCGAGGGCGTCCTCGCCGTTGGCCGTCGTCCCGTCGCCCGGGGCCTCTGCCTCGGCCTCGGCTACGGCGGCGCCGTTACCCCGGCCGTTGCCGTTCGGGCTCACCCCTTCCTCGACCTCGGCGATCAGTGCCGCGAGCGTGCCCGAGAGGGCGTCGACCTGGTGCTCGTCCAGCTCCGCGCCGTCCAGCAGGGTCGGCGGCTCCATCGCCAGGAACCGCTCGAGGCCGAGCACCAGCGAGTACTCGCGCCGCCATTCGGGCGAGGGCTCCTCGGCCCCGGCGTCAAGTTCCGCGACAGCGGCCTGGAGGGCCAGCAACCGGGCGCTGCCCGGGGCCAGGTCGGACAGCTTCTCGCCCTCGAGCAGGATGTGCTCGCGCGTGAACTTCTCCGCGCGCTCGAGATCGGCTTCGGTCGGGATGCGTGCCGCGCCAGCGGCAACGTCAGTGGGATTGGCCATCGAAGGGCTTTCGGTGAGGTGCTCGACCGGGCGCACAGGGCGCGGAGACGAGCGATGTAAGCTCGTTGGAGGCGGCCGGCGCGGCTTTCCCCTCTGCCTGGCCGGTGCCCCCGCGGTCCCGTGGCGGGACCACCTGAAAAGTAGCAGCCGGGGACGGCGGATGAGCTCTGGAGCAGCGAAAAGATGGCTGGTGTGCACCGTGGCGGCGCTCGCGCTGGGCACGTTGGGTTGCGGGGGCGACGACGAGGCTGACCTCCCCGAGTCCGAGCTGAGCGTCGAGGAGGCAACCGCTCCGTTGCCCGGTGCGCCGCCGGAGCTCCAGGCGATTCGCGACGACGCAAACCGGATCCTCGATGGCGGCTTGAACGCGTTTGAGGCACGTCTGGCGGAGCTTGAGGGAACCCCGATCGTCGTCAACAAGTGGGCGTCTTGGTGTGCTCCATGTATCTACGAGTTCCCGCACTTCCAGGAGGCCGCGATCGCGCGCGGCGACGAGGTCGCATTCCTCGGGATCGACTTCGACGATGGCCGCGAGTTCGCCGAGGATTTCCTGTCGCGCTATCCAGTGCCCTACCCGAGCTATGCCGATCCCGACTCCGATCTCTCCAGGTCGGTTGAGGCGGACTACACCCCCAGCACGGTCTTCCTGGGACGCGATGGGGAAGTGCTGCACACGAAGTTCGGGCAATACGAGTCCGCTTCCGCACTGATCGCCGACGTCGACCGCTACGCCGCCGGATAAAGCTACGGTCCGGTAGCAATCGTTTTCTGAAGCTGCCACAATGTCGGCCATGGACGCCGTTCGCCGCACCGGACAGGTCACCTGGAGCATCCTGCGCTGGCCGATCGCCGTCGTTGCGATTCTGCTGTTCGGCGCCGGCGTTCCCTATCTCTGGGTCTGGGTGGGCTCGCAGCTGCAGGGCGGCACCGCGCCGTCGTTCAGCGGCCTCGGGGTGGCGCTCCTCGGGATCATCGTGTCCTACTCGCTGCTCGCGCTCTTCCTCGCGTGGCTCAAGGCATGGGCGATCCACGATGACGGCAAGCCCGTCCGCTACGCCTGGAACCGCAGCCTCTCGGCCGAGCGGCACACCGGGCCGAACACCCACCCGATCGAGGACATCGTGATCACCGCGACGATCCTCGTCGGCATCGTCTGTACCGCCTGGTTCCTCATGTTCGGCAACCCGGGCGTCCCGGTCGCGCCCTAGACACCGCAAGGCGGATAATCGGGCGCATGCGGTTGCGGCTCTCCCTCCTTGCGCTCGGCCTGGGCCTGTGCCTGGCCGCAACGGCGCCCGCGCAGGACGGCTCCGGGCTTGCGGTCTCGATCGAGCTGCCGGGGTCGATCGACCCCGCCACCGAGGCCTGGATCGGGGGCGCGCTCGAGGATGCCGCCGACGACGGGGCCGAGCTGGCGATCATCCGCCTGGACACGCCCGGCGGCCTCGACTCCTCGATGCGGGAGATCGTCAAGGACGTGATCGCGGCGCCGATGCCGGTCGTCGTCTACGTCTATCCCGACGGCGCGCGGGCGGCCTCGGCCGGGCTGTTCGTCACCCAGGCGGCGGACGTCGCGGCGATGGCGCCGCAGACGAACATCGGCTCCGCGTCGCCGATCTCGATCACCGGCGCCGACATCGACGAGGTGCTGGGCCGCAAGATCGAGAACGACGCCGCGGCATACGTCACGGCGCTCGCGGAGGAGCACGGCCGGAACGCCGAGCTGGCCGAGGAGATGGTCCGCGACGCCACCAACGTGACCGCGCCGGAGGCGTTGGACGCCGGCCTGATCGACCTGATCGCGGCCGACGAGGAGGACCTGCTCGCGCAGCTCGACGGGTTCGTCGTCAAGGGGCCGAAGGCGGGTGCGCTCGACACCGACGGCCTCGAGATCGAGACCCGCGACATGCCGCTCCAGTACGACGCGCTGCAGCTGATCGTCAACCCGAACGTCTCGTTCCTGCTGATCCTCGCCGGGATCCTCGGCCTGGCGATCGAGCTGTTCAGCCCCGGGCTGCTCCTGCCCGGCGCCCTCGGCCTGGTCTCGTTCGTGCTCGGGATGTACGGAACGGCCCAGCTGCCGGTGACCGCAGCGGGGATCATCCTGCTCGTCGCCGGCATCGGGCTGATCATCGCCGAGGCGCATCTCGCCACCAGCGGCGTCCTCGGGATCATCGGGGTGATCGCGCTCGCGGCCTCGGGGCTGATGCTCTACGACACCGACGCCGAGGGGTTCGAGATCTCCGCTCCGCTCGTGATCGGCGTTGCCGTCGTCCTCGGCGGCCTGCTGCTGATCGCCGTCAAGAAGGTCGTCGAGGCGCGGCGCAACCCGGTCTGGACCGGCGAGGAGGAGCTGCCGGGCTCGGAGGGCGACGTCCGCGTGGCGATCGACCCGGTGGGACAGGTTTTCATCCGCGGCGCGCTGTGGCGCGCGGAATCCGCGGACGGGGCCGACGCCGGGCCGATTCCGCCAGGGGCTAGAGTGCGCGTCGAGTCGGTGGACGGGCTGACGCTGAAGGTCCGCACCGTCCCCGACGGCGCCGAAACACCACCAGAAGGAGACGGTTGATGGGAGCAGCACTCGTGGTCGTCGCGGTCCTCGCCGTCCTGATCTTGATCCTGCTCGCCTCGGCGATCCGCATCCTCCGCGAGTACGAGCGCGGCGTGATCTTCCGCCTCGGCCGGCTGATCGCGCAGAAGGGGCCGGGCCTGATCATCCTGATCCCGATCATCGACCAGATGGTCCGGGTCGACCTGCGAACCGTCACGCTGAACGTGCCGCCGCAGGAGGTCATCACCAAGGACAACGTCACCGTGCGCGTGAACGCCGTCGCCTACTTCCGGGTGGTCGACCCGAACAAGGCGATCACGGATGTCGAGAACTACCTGCTCGCGACGTCGCAGATCGCCCAGACAACCCTCCGCTCGGTGCTCGGCAAGGCGGAGCTCGATTCGCTGCTGGCCGAGCGTGAGCGGCTCAACATCGAGCTCCAGCAGATCATCGACGAGCAGACCGAGCCCTGGGGCGTCAAGGTGACGACGGTCGAGGTCAAGGACGTCGAACTGCCGCAGGAGATGCAGCGAGCGATCGCGCGCCAAGCGGAGGCCGAGCGTGAGCGGCGCGCGAAGGTGATCTCCGCCGACGGTGAGTATCAGGCGTCCGAGAAGCTCAGCCAGGCAGCCGACATCATCAGCCAGAACCCGGCGACATTGCAGCTCCGCTATCTGCAGACGCTGCTGGAGATGGGCGTCAACCAGAACACGACGATCGTGTTCCCGCTGCCGATCGACCTGCTGACCGCCTTCAAGGGATTCACGCCGCCCGGGTATGAGGACAAGCGGGCGACCGCGGAGCCACCGGAGTCCGGCCAGCCGATCCCTCCGCCGAGCTGACCGCCCCCGAGGTCCGCATAGACCAGCTCACCGGGCTGCGCGTCGTGCTCGCGCCCGGACGGGCCGAGCGCCCGGACGCGTTCGCGCTGCCGCCGGCCGAGTCGAAGCCCGACGCAGTGGCGACCTGTCCGTTTTGCGAGGGGCGCGAGGACCGCACGCCGCCCGAGGTGTGGGCCGACCGCCCCGGCGGCGGCGGTGCCGACACACCGGGCTGGCGGGTGCGCTCGGTGCCGAACCTGTATCCGGTGCTGGCCGGACCGCAGCACGACGGGGGCAGCACGCAGGAGACGGGCATGTCGAGCCGCGTCGATCCGCTCGCGGACTCGCGGCGGACGACCGAGCCGGATCTGTTTGCGTCGCAGCCGGCGGAGGGGTCGCATGAGGTGATCGTGGCGACGCCTCGTCATGAGACTTCGCTGGCGGGCTTGGACGACGACGAGTTGAACGTCATGTTCGACGCGTGGCGTGCGCGGATGCGCGCGGTCGGCGAGAGCGCCTCCTACGTCCACCTCATCGTGAACGAGGGACCCCTCGCCGGAGCGTCGCTCGAGCACACCCACGCGCAGCTCTACGAGCTGCGGTTCGTGCCGGCCGAGATCGCCCGTGAGCGCGAGCGCGCCGCCGCCTACCACGAGCGGACGATGGGCTCGCACCTGCTCGGCGACGTCACGACCGAGGAGGTTCGCCGGCGCGACCGGCTCGTCGCGATCGACGACGAGTCCGTGCTGATCTGCCCGTGGGCCTCGCGCTCGCCGTTCGCCCTGCGGATCGTCCCCCGGCGCCCGTCCCCCTCGTTCGAGGCCGAGGGGCAGGGCGGCGCGCCGATGCTGGGCACGGCGCTGCGCGCGCTGGCCGCCGTGTTCGGCGCGCTGCCGCAGCTGAACCTCTGGATCCGGACCGCACCCCGCGGGACGGAGGAGTTCTGCTGGCACCTGGACATCCTGCCGCGGCTCACGATCCGGGCCGGTTTCGAGCTCGGCACCGGCGTGGACATCAACACCTACGCGCCGGAGCGCGCGGCGGCCGACCTGCGCGAGGCGCTCGACTGAGCCGTCGCACTAGGCTTCCGCACCCATGAGCCCGCCCACGGCACGACCGTTCCCCCGCTTCATCGCCGACGCCTCGCAGGAGGGCAAGGTCCAGGGCCGCTTCGCCGAGCGGCTGACGGGCGAGTTCAAGAAGGCGTGCGAGCCGTTCGCCGCCGACGCCGGTTCCCCGCTCGACCCGGCCACCCTGCGCTGGTTTCCAGACCGTGCGTGGGGTGGGCGCGTCTACGTGCCGGTGACCGCGCGGGCGCAGGAGCCGTCGGTGCCAAGCGACGCGCCCGAAGACGCCGAGCCGGTCCTGGTCGAGTACTACGGCTGGGTCTCGTTCGTTCCGGCCGAGGATGGCGACTTCGGCGATTTTCGCGCGAAGGCCGACTTCACCGACGTCACGTCCGAGGAGAATCCTGACTGGCAGGTGGACATCTCTGACGACGTGATCGGAGCCTGGAAGTCCGAGTCCGGCCGAGGCGGCGATGTGACGCTCGTGTGGGGATTGCCGCTCGTCCGCGGTGCCGTCGCAGCAACCGCCGAGCTCGACGGCGAGGTCGTCGATCAGTGCCCGGTCCAAGACGGCGACTTCACCCTGGTCGCCGTGGACGCGGTGCATGGGTTCGGCGACGACGCGTTCCTCACCGTCAAGCTCTGGGACCGCCGCCTCGGCGAGGTCGCGAGCGAGGGCCTCTACGACGAGTCGGAGTAGCCCGCGAACCCGGTGTAGGCTCGGCGCACTGCACTCCAACGATCGGAGGAGCGATGTACGCAAGCGTCCGGAAGTACCTGGTCGACGCCAACCACGTCGACGACCTCATGCATCGGGTCGACGAGAAGTTCACGCCGAAGCTCGAGGAGATGCCCGGATTCGTCGCCTACCAGGTGATCGACACCGGCGAGGATCGAGGTGGGAAGGGGATCCTGTTCACGGTCACCGTCTGCCACGACCGCGAGGCCGCGGAGCGGTCGATCGAGATGGCCGCGGAGTTCGTCGGCGCCGAGCTCGGTGACATGGCGATCGAGCGCGTGGAGGCAGCGGCCGGCGAGGTCAAGGTGAACCGCGCGGTGTCCGAGGTGCTGGAGGCCGGTCACGCGTAGTGATAGCCGCGACGGGTTGACTCGTCGCAGGCCTATGTGGGAGACTCGCGCCGGCAACAACGGCACGCTCCGGGGGTGAACAATGCGGATCTCTGACGCTTCACGACGCCTGCGCAGGCGGCGCCTGATGAGGCGGGTCGCGATGGCCGTGCCCGCGGCCACCATGCTCGTCGGCGGGTTGGCATTGGCCGGCGGCGGCGGCTTGCGCTATGTCCACCACCTCGAGATCGCTGAGCCGGGCACGTCGATCGCTCGCGCGAACTGTCCCAGCGGCACGGAGGTGGTCGGTGGCGGCGGCGGGATTGCGGGGACGAGCGAGGACTTCGAGCTCAACGCCACGACTCCGGCCTCGAGTGGCGATGGGTGGCTCGCAGTGGTCATCAACCAGACCGGGGCGGACGTGAACTCGCACGTCCATGCCATCTGCACGAGAAGCTCCGCCGGAATCGTCACGGTGGAACGCAGCGAGCCGGTTGCAGCGGGATCCATCGGGACCCGGAGTGCGAGGTGCCCGCAGGGAACCGATGTCCTGGGCGGCGGCGTGGACCCGGCTCAGCAGAGCAGCAGCATCGAGGTGTCCGGAACCCTTCCCTTCGACGGCGACGATCGGAATCCGAGGAGGGACGATGGTTGGCACGCACAGGTCAACAACGAGTCGACCGCCATGATCAACATGTCGGTAACCGCGATCTGCACCGAGAACGGGCGGGGGCTGTCCTACCTCTCATCCGGGCGCACCATTCGCGCCAACCAATCGGAAACCCTGCGTCTTGGCTGCCCGGCGAACACAAAGCCAACCGGGGGCGGCGTCGACCTGACCGGCATCAACCCCGGCTACGAGGTCAGCGACAGTCTCCCTGCCGACGACCGGGACCGGAACCCGCGGGCGGACGACGCCTGGGTGGGCAGCGCCAACAACGACGACAAGGACGGCCGGAGGACGACGCTCAAGGTCTTCGCCATCTGCAAGGGCTGATTCGATGCTCGTGCGGGCCTAAACTCGGGCCCGAGCCCCGATAGCTCAGTTGGATAGAGCGACTCCCTCCTAAGGAGTAGGCCCCAGGTTCGAATCCTGGTCGGGGCGTTAGCCCGGCGGCGTGTTCGACCGACTTCTGTGCCGCTAGGCCAGCGGCGCCTCGAGCGTCGTCCAGCGGTCGACGTCGGGGAGGCCGAACTCATGGATCTTCTCGACCTCGCCGACTCGCCGGTAGCCAAAGTGGCGCTCGTACCACGCGATCGTTTCGGGCCGGTCGGCGTTGGTGATTACGCGCACGGCGCCCGCCTCGCGCATCATGTCCATCCGGAGCTGCTGCAGCTCGCGGCCGATGCCGGTCTTCCGGCACTCGGGTAGGACCGCGAGGAGGGTCGTCTTGCCGACGACCTCGTCGCCCTCCTGCAGAAGCTTGTAGCCGGCAACTCCGACAACTCTGCCTTCTGACTCGGCGACGAACCAGTGGCCGACGTCGAAGTCATCCATCTCGTCAGAGGGCACGTGATGCATGTTCACCGTCTCGAGGACCCCGAGCATCGCTGTTCGGTCCTCGGGCAGCCGGGCGGGACGGATCGAGTGCACGGGCGGAGACTAGGAGGCCGGGCCGGCGGACGGCCCGTCTAGGCTGGGCGCGTGCGAACGATCCTTGCTGCCTGGGCCACGGTCCTCGCTCTCGCGCTCACGGCCTGTGGCTCTGACGACGAGCCCGTCGCCCCGGACGTCGAGCGCAAGCCGGAGACCGTCGAGGAGCTGCCGAAGCTGCCGCGGGGGTATGAGCCGTACTTCAGCCGCGTCAACGGCCTTGCGCTCGGTCGGCCGCCCGGCTGGAAGGCGACCGACGAGGGCGTCGCGACGCTGCTGACGGCGCCCGACAAGCTCGTGGTGATGAGCCTCTCGGCCGATCGCAGCGACGAGGCCCTGGCTGGGGATCCGCGTACGCTGGCGGTTCGCACCTTCTCGGCGCTCGAGGGCTACGAGGGCGAGCTCGACCCGTCGGAGCCGAAGCCGTTCAAGCACCGCTACGACGGGGCCCAGGTGGAGGGCGAGGGCGTCGCAGCCTCGTCCGGCGTGCCGCAGCGGCTGCGCTTGGTGGTCCTTGAGCGCGAGGGCGCGACCGTGGTCACGGCGGTGATCGCGGAGAACGCCAGGGAGAAGGCGCCCGCCGAGGTCAAGCAGGCGCTCGACTCGCTGCGCACGCTGCGCACCCGGCCGGTCGGCTAACAGCGAAAGACGTATTTCCGGACACAGTGTCCGGAAATACGTCGCTCGCGAAATCGGGCTAGCGGTCCGGGCGGTCCGGGTAGACGTCGTCGATCGTGGTGAGCGCCTGGAACGGCGCGTCGGCCGCTGCGGCGATCGCCTCGCCGCCGCCCGCGAGCCGGTCCACGACGCACAGCGTCCCCACGATGTCGAGTCCCTCCTCGCGGATCCGCTCGATCGCGCTCACCGTCGACCCCCCGGTGGTGACCGTGTCCTCGACCACGAGCACCTTCGCACCGGGCTCGACCGGCCCCTCGACCCAGCGCTGGAGTCCGTGCTCCTTGCGCTCCTTGCGCACGAAGAAGCCGACCAGGCCGGCGCCGCCCGGCACGGCGATCGCGGCGCACGCCAGCGGGATCGCGGCCATCACGGGGCCGCCCACCGCCGTCGCGCCGGCGTCGGTCGCGGCGGCCGCGATCAGGTCGCCGGCGGCGCGGAACCCGGCCGGGCGCATCAGCGCGCGGCGAGCGTCGACGTAGTACTGGGCGGTTCGGCCGCTCGAGAGCGTGACCTCGCCCAGGATCAGCGCGTGCTCGCGAAGCTCCGCGACGAGCGTCGCGCGCGCTCGGTCGAGGTCGTCGCTCACTTGCGGCGGCCCAGGGTCAGTCGTAGACGTAGAAGACGTCGCCCATGTCGAGCCAGTTGTAGATGAAGACCGAGTTGGGGATCGGGTTGCGGAGGCACCCGTGGCTCGCCGGATAGGTCGGCACCGAGTGGTAGCCGTGGGTCGCGTAGCCGCCGATGAAGTAGACCGAGTAGTACATGCCGATGCTGTTGTAGCCGGCATCGAAGCGATAGGCCGGGAACTTCCCGCGGACCGTGGGGGTCGCCGGCGCGCCCGACGAGATGTGGAAGATGTGCTGCGGCTTGCCGTGGTTGGCGAGCACCATCACCTGGCGGGAGATGTCGGCCTCGACGTGCTTGCCGCCCTCGGGCCACTTGAGGTGGAAGCCGCCCTTGCCGGCGGCGAGCGTCTTGAAGATCCCCGGCGTTGCGTTGGTCGTGCGGCTCATGTTGTTGACCTTCCGGAACGCGAGGACCGCGCGGCCGGTGGCGCTGCCGTAGGAGCTGCCGCTCGCCGTGTGGTACGCCTTCTTCTCGAGCAGCTCGTTGAGCAGCTCCACTTTCTTGCCGCTGTCGCCCGGGTCGAGGTCCGGGTAGTCCACCTGCACGCCGCGCGAGGCCGCGAGACCGCGCTCCTGCTGCGGCGTCGGCAGCTTGTTGGCGCGCACCCGCCAGTCGCCCGGCGCGATCACCTTCGGGCTGCGGATGTCGAAGCGGCCGATGTTGCCCTCCTCGCCGCCGCGCTCGACCGGCTTTGTCAGCCGCTTGACGGTCTTGCCGTCGCGCTTGACGAGCAGCAGCACCTCCTGGCCGGGCACGAACGGGCCGACGGTGCCGACCGCCTTGAACCGCTGACCGACCTGGACGTGGCCGTGCTTGACGCCCTTGAGCCGGAGCTTGATCCGAGCCTTCTCCGGTTCGAATAGACCGCGCGCCGCGACCTGCTCGTCGCGGGCGGCGTCCGACGGCGTTGCGCTGATTTGAGCGACCGCACTCGGCGCGGCAAGCAGCGCCAGCGAAACGACCCCCCCGAGGACTGCACGAGTTCTCACGCGCGGAATTGTGGCAGGCGGCGACGGCGGATGAAGATCGATCAGGCGGCCAGGACCGCGAACGCGATCGCATTGTTCAGCATGTGCAGGGCGATCGCCGGGCGGATCGAGCCCGTGCGCTCGTAGACCGCGCAGAGGATCACGCCGAAGAGCGAGAGCTGGAGCACGACGGGCCAGCTGTCCTCGCCGGTGAAGTGGAAGAGGCCCCAGACGCCGGACGAGACGAGGGCCGCGACCACGAACGAGCCGTGCGAGCGGATGCCGGCGAACATGAAGCCGCGGAAGAAGATCTCCTCGGCCACCGGCGCGGCGATGACGATCAGGAAGAAAGCCGCGATCGCCCCAAGGGCGCCCTCGTCCACCCCGAGCTCGCGCGTGATGTCCTCCTGCTCGGGGGAGAGCAGCGCCGAGATCAGCAGCGCGCAGCCCAGATAGGCGAGGTAGCCGAGCACGGCCGTTCGCACCGGAGCGCGCAGCGACGGGCCGAGGCCGAGGGCGGCGGGGCGGGCGAGCCCGTCGCGGCCCGCGACGACGAAGGGGACGTAGACCATTGCCCCGGCGAGGAGCGCCTGCAGGACCAGCACCGCCCCCAGCGTCTCGAGGTCCGGATCGAAGGCCGAGGCGATGCCCGCGGCCAGGACGGTGATGAGGAGCAGCAGTCCGAGGCCCGCCAGGACTCGCGCGCCGCCCCAGCCGGCGCTCGTGTTCGGGGCTGCGGCGACGACCGCAGCGGGGGCGGGCGCCTCCTGCCAGCGCATCACCACTGTGTGCGCGGCGCGGTCGCCGAGCCGCTGGTGATGCTCCGACCGCGGGACGGTGAAGAAGATCGCGATCAGGTCGGGCAGCCGCAGGAGGTTGCGCAGGAGCGCCCCGTTCCAGCTCAGGTCGCCTCCGTCCAGGCGCATCACCTTGATCCCCAGCGCGGCCTTGCCGAGCGTGCGGCCGTACCGCCACTCGGCGAAGACCATGTAGTTGACCCAAACGCTCAGCGCGATCAGGGTCGCGATCCCGGCCGACTCCTCCTGCGAGCGCGTGAGCGTCTCCGTCTCCACCTCGGGCACCGCGGCGTAGACCGCGATGCCCACGAGTAGCCAGCCGATCCCCAGGTCGATGAGCCCCGCGAGCAGGCGGCGCCCCAGGCTCGCCGGCTCGGGCGGCCGGCCGGCGCCGGGCGGCCCGACGGAGATCGGTACTCCCGCGGCGGTCTGCGGCGCGTCGAGGCGCTCCTCGGGCCGGGGCGGCGGGAGCTCACTCATCGAGCTCGCCGTCCAGAGCCGTCGCGACCTCCTCGAGCGAGCGGATGTCGCCACCGCCGTCGCGATCCAAGAGGAGGGCGCGGATCCCGGCGGCGTCGGCGCCGGCGACGTCCTCCTCGGCCGTGTCACCGACGTGGACGGCCTCGCTCGCGGCGCAGCCGGCGATCTCCAGAGCCTGCGAGAAGATCACGGGGTCCGGTTTCCGCGACCCCGAGCCGGCGGAGGTCACGACGCCATCGAGCGCGTCGTCCAGGCCGCAGCGCCCGAGCACCTCGGTCAGGGACACGTCCCAGTTCGAGACGCAGACCAGGCGCAGGCCGCGGGATCGGAGCTCGGCCAGCGCCGGCGCAGCGTCCGGGTAGGGGCGAAAGCGGATCGAGGCCATCATCGTCTCGACCGTCACCTCGCGGTCGAGCTCCCAGGAGAGGATGTCGGCGCAGCGGGTGCGCAGGGCGGCGACGGAGTCCACGTCGCGGCCCTCGTGCGAGTGCTCCTTGTAGTAGGCCATCTCCTTGCGGACGGCTGTTGCGAGCTGGTCGCTCGGCTCGACGCCGAGCTCCGACCCGAGGTGGACCCACGGCGGCTCCAGCTCGACCAGGGTCCCGAGCGCGTCGAGGAAGACCGCGCGCGTCGTGGCCTGTGAAGGGGACATCAAGCGCCGCAGCTTGACAGGATCGTGAGTGATGGAGGACCAGACGTTCTGGCAGGAGTACGACGACGTGATCGGTGCCGCGATCACGCTGATCGTCACGTTCGTCATCGCGTACGTCGTCGATCGGTTCGTGATCGGCCGCGGCGCCCGAGTCGCCGGGCGGGTCACCGATGGCGGTGTGTCCCGCGCGGCCCAGACGCGGCTGCGGGTTGTCCGGCGCCTGGTATTCGTGGTCATCGTCCTGATCGGGATCGCGTTCGCCCTCGGCCAATTCACGAAGCTGAACCGGATCGCGACCGGACTGCTTGCTTCGAGCGCGGTGCTGGGCATCGTTCTCGGGCTCGCGGCTCGGCAGGTGCTGGCGAATCCGCTGGCCGGGATCCTGCTCGCGATCACTCAGCCGATTCGGATTGGCGACACGATCACGATTGACGGTGAGACCGGCCGCGTCGACGACCTGACGCTGTCCTACACATACATCGACCCTGGGGACGGCCGGCTGATGGTCGTACCAAACGAACACATGGTTACGAGCGTGATCTTCAATCGCTCGACGGGCGATCGCCACGCTCCGGCGGCGGCCGCGGTCTGGCTCCCCCCAGAAGCCGACATCCAGAAGGCGCGGGTCGCCCTTGGACCGCTCAACGCCTCGCAGATCGAACTGACCGAGATCACGCCCGAGGGGCTGAGGCTGGTCGTGCACGCACCCGCCGGTGACGACCGCACGACGATCGCGGGCGAGGAAGCGGCGCTGCGGGAGCGCGCGCACCAGCTGCTCGTGGACGCGGGCGTTCTCACCCGCGACGACGCCTAAGCCGGCCCGGCCATATCTGGCCCTCGTTACCCTTTCCGTCGAATCGTCATGTCCGCTCGAGCACGACACCGTCGGAACGGCTCGGGGGGCTCGGTCGGCAAGAAGATCCTGCTGGCCCTGGGCGTGGTCCTCGGAATCATCGGGATCGCGGCCGGGATCGCAGCCGGGTGGGTCTACACCGTCATGGCCGAAGCTCCGTCGATCGACACGCTGAAGCCGCTGGACAGCGGCGAGAACTCGCAGGTGTTCGCCGCCGACGGCTCGCCGCTGGGCTTCATCGACGCGGACATCGTCCGCGAGCGGGTCGACATGAAGGAGATCCCGGAGTCGCTGCAGGAGGCGACGATCGCGATCGAGGACGAGAACTTCTACGAGCACTCGGGCGTGGACTACGAAGCTATCGTCCGCGCCGCCGTCGAGAACGTCGAGGCGGGCGAGATCGAGCAGGGCGCCTCGACGATCACCCAGCAGCTCGTCCGCAACCTCTACATCGCGAAGCCCGAGGACACCCTGGAGCGCAAGCTGCACGAGGCGAAGATGGCGATGGACTACGAGGACCGCTACTCGAAGAGGCAGATCCTCGAGCAGTACCTGAACACCGCCACCTACGGCACCAACGCCGGCGACACCGCGGTTGGCGTCGAGGCCGCGTCACAGGTCTACTTCAACAAGCACGTCTCGGACCTGACCGATCGCGAGTCCGCGCTGATCGCCGGGCTGCCCCAGGCGCCGTCGCAGTACAACCCGTTCATCAACGCCGAGCGCGCGACCCAGCGCCGCGACCTCGTGCTGAACGCGATGCAGGAGCAGGGCTACCTGACCGAATCGGAGTACCAGCGCATGGTCGGCAGCGACCTCAGCCTCGACCGGGGCGCCCGCTACGACGAGATCAGGGAGCAGTACTTCTTCGACTACGTCCAGCAGGAGCTGATCGAGGAGTACGGCACCGACACCGTCCGCCTTGGCGGCCTGGAGGTCTACACGACGATCGAGCCCGAGCTCCAGGAGCTCGCACGAAGTTCGATCGCCGCGCACCCGGTGACCAGCGCCGCGGCCGCGCTCGTCTCGACCGACACCCAGACCGGCAATATCCTCGCGATGGCCTCGTCCACCAACTACGAGACAGACCAGTTCAATCTCGCCGCCCAGGGTGAGCGCCAGCCCGGCTCCGCGTTCAAGCCGTTCGCGCTGACCGCCGCGGTCGATCAGGGCATCGATCCCGACCAGACCCATTACGCGGCGCCGGACACGATCACGCTCACCCCGTGTGACGGGTGCCCGCCGTGGACGGTGAGCGGCGGCGGCGGCGGCGCCATGACCCTGCGCAGCGCGACGGCGAACTCGGTCAACACGGTTTTCGCCCAGCTCGTGCTGGACATCGGCCCGGACTCGATGGTCGAGATGGCGCGCAAGATGGGGATCACCGCTGAGCTCGGCGGCTATCCGGCGGAGGTCCTGGGCGGCCTGACGCGCGGCGTGTCCGTCCTGCAGATGTCGAACGCCTACGCGACGCTCGCCAACGGCGGCGTTCACCACGAGCCGACGGCGATCAGCCGCGTCGAATTCCCCGACGGCGAGGTCGACGAGCCCAGCACGAACGAGGGCGAGCGTGTGATCACCGACGGAGTTGCCTACGAGGTCGTCGATGTGATGAAGGGAACTTTCGAGTACGGCACGCTGACCTGCTGTGCGATTCCCTGTCCCTCCGCCGGCAAGACCGGGACTACGGAGCTCCAGTCCGACGCCTGGACCGTCGGCTTCACTCCCCGCGTCTCGACGGCAGTCTGGGTCGGCAATCCGGATGCGCGCGTCCCGCTACCCGGCTACAGCTTCGATCTCGCGGGCCCGATCTGGCACGACTACATGGCTGCCGCAGGGGTTGAGCCCTGTGATGACTTCCCCGAGCCCCAGGACCCGGTGAGCCTCTCCGCCGGCTACGGGTCGCACACGGTCCCGTCCGACTACGGGGACCCCGACGACCACGGACGCCACGACCACCGATCCGACCACCGACACGGACGGCGACGGCCAGGCGGACGGCTACGACGACGACCTCTACGCGCCCGGCGCCGGTCAGGAGCCGCTGCCGACCCCCGGCGACAACGGCAACGGCGGCGGCCCCGGGCCCCGGGGCGACGGCGGCGTCACCCCCTAGGCGCGGGTGCGCGGCGAGTTCGAGCTGATCGAGCTCCTTCGCGAGCGGATCGCGGCCGCCGGAGCCGGCGCATCGGAGCGCCTGACCACGGGCAGCGGCGACGACGCCGCGGTGACGACGCCCGGCGCTGCGACGGCCACCACGGTCGATGCGGTCGTCGACGGCGTGCACTTCCGGCGCGCGGCGTTCCCGCCTCGAGCGATCGGCGCGAAGGCGCTCGCGTCGGCGCTTTCGGATCTCGCCGCGATGGGAGCTGGACCGGGCGAGGCCTACGTGCAATTGGGTCTGCCGGACGACCTCTCCGAGGACGATCTGATCGGCATCGCGGACGGCCTCGGAGCAGCCGCCGCCGAGGCCGGGGTTGCGGTCGCCGGCGGCGACATCGTGAGCTCGCCGGTCCTGTTCCTCGCCATCACCGCGGTCGGCCACGCCGACGAGCCGGGGAGCCTCGTGACCCGCGCCGGCGCCCGGCCGGGGGACGCCCTGGTGGTCACCGGGCCGCTCGGCGGCGCCGCGGCCGGCCTGCTCGTCCTCGAGCGGCCGGAGCTGGCCGACGGCCTCGACACCGACGTGGCGGCGGCCCTTCGCGCGCGCCAGCTGCAACCCATCCCGCTGCTCGACGCGGGCGTGGCTCTCGCCCGGGCCGGAGCGACGGCCATGATCGACATCTCGGACGGGCTGGCCGGCGACGCCCTGCACCTCGCGGAGGCCGGCGCGGTGCGGATCGAGGTCGAGCTGGCCAAGGTCCCCGTCCAGGCGGGCGTGGCGGAGGTGGCGCGGGCCGCGGGCGAGGACGCCGAGCAGCTGGTCGCCGGCGGCGGCGAGGACTACGAGCTCCTGGCGGCGGTCCCGCCGGAGGCGCTCGACCGAGCGCTCACCGCGCTGCGGGAGAACGGCCTCGACCCCGCCGTTGTTGGCGGGGCCGAGGCGGGGGAGGGTCTGGTCCTACGTTCCTCTACAGGTCACGAGCTGGACGTCCGGGGGTACGACCTGGTCCGCTCACGAGCTCTCGCCGAGCCCACTTGAGAAGGCGAACCTTGCGCAGGATCTCCCGCGCAACCTGTTCCGCGTCCACCTCGTAGCCTGCGGCTACTCGGGATTTGATCTCGGCCATCTCTCGTTCCTCGATCACGTCGGTGCGGTCGTTTGCGTCCGTCTCTGGGGTGGTTGCGACTTCCATGTGCAGCAGCATCCGTACCCGCCATCGTCGGTCCTATTCGGGAGGAACATCCAACAACCGTCCAACCCGGCCACCTCTAGGGACGTCCCCTAGACGGTGCCTGGGATGCGGCCCCCAGAGCTCCCAGCCCGGACTGCACCACGGCCACCGTGGCGGCGATCGCGATCGCCAGCGAGGCGGCCGGGATCACTCCGACTCCGCCGCCTGCGACCAGGACGACGAGCTGCCACGCCGCGCTGGCGCCCCAGTCGAGGGCGCCCGCGACGTGCAGAAGCACCGCGACTAGCGGCAGTGCGGCGATCGCCGCGACTGGGAGCGCGAGCGCGGCGGGACGGCGCCCGGAGGCCGCGTGCACGATCACGACGTGGGCGAGCGGTGCCATCACCAGGGCGAGGAACGGGTTCGCGAGCCAGGCCGCCGCGCATGCCGCGATGCAGATCGCCCCCGCAGCCGCGCCGAGCGTCGCGCCCGCCGGCGCTGCCGGCTTCCGGCGCACCCCGAGCGCCCACCAGGCTCCCGCGGCGAGCGCCGCGAGCACGAGCAGCGCGACCACCTCCAGCGGCCCGATTGCGAACTGTCCCGGGTCGTACGGCGTCTCCGGCCGCGGGATCAGCCCGCCCAGCGCCAGGGCGTACAGGGCGAGGAGCGGCGACAGCCCGACCAGCGCCCACTCCACGGCCCAGCCGAACGCGCTGCGCGCCGTGCCGTCGCGGCGCCGAGCCCGCAGCAACTCGAGTCCCACCGGCAGCGCGGGCGGCACGAGGAGAGCGAGCGCGAGGAGCGAGAGCGTCCAGCCCGGGATGGTGTTGTCACCCAGGCGCACGTAGCTCGAGGGGCCCTCCTCGGACCGCGCGGTGCCGGCGTCGAGCGCCCCGACCAGCGCCAGCGCGGTCGCGCCGAAGCGCTCCAGCGACTCTCCGGACAGCGACTCCACGCCGGCCTCGGAGGGCGGCAGCGGGACCTCGCCGGCCGAGCTGATCGCAACCGCGTCGAGGCCGTCGCTGAGCAGCGCCGCCTGCGCGCCGGCGGCCGCCGGCAACGCGAGCCGGGCGATCTGGCCGAGCGCGCCGTCGAGTCCCGTGCCCGCCCCCCCACGGGCGCGCAGGGCTTCCTCGGCGGTTCGAATCAGCTCCAGCGACGGCCGCTCGTCGGTGCCCGAGCTCGTCACCAGGTGCGGCGGGACCGGCTCGGAGGAGCCGGGTTGCGAGATCACGACGGCCGCGTCCACACTGGTGCGGTCGGGCAGCGCCTCGAACATCTCGCGCACGCCCTGGGCCTCGGCGCCCGCGCCGTCGATCGAGCCGAAGATCAGCGTCAGCTCCCTGCCGCTCACGCCCAGCTCCGCCGCCAGCTCGAGCAGCACGCCGGTCGCCGCGGCGCTCGACGCCGCGCCCGCGCCGCTCCGCGAGCCGCGGCCGGCGACGACAACGATCGCCCGGTCGCTCGTGCCCGGCAGCGTCAGCAGGACGTTCCGCAACTCGATGTCGTCGCCGTCGACCGACGCGTCGAATCGCTGCTCGGCGACCGAGCCGGAGGCGATCTGCTCGAGGTCCGTGCGGATCAGATCGGCCGCCGCCGCAGCTCCGTCAGAGCCCGGCTCGCGCGTGGGTGCCACGCGCAGGATCGCCCTGGTCTTCGCGTGAGCTGCGTCGGCGTCGAACTCGATCGTGCCGACGGCCGGCTCCAGCGGGGCCGGGATCCCCTGGACGGAGAACGCCAGCACGACCAGCGCTGCGAGCGCCGGTGCGAACCCCAGTCTGTAGGCGCGGAGATCGAGCAACGTGCCTCTACCCTTCTACATATGACCGGCGAGGGCTCGCCGCGGATTCTGCTCGTGGACGACGAACCCGCCGTTCAGACGCTCCTCAGGTATCCGCTGGCCAAGGACGGCTACGAGGTGGTTTCGGCTGTCGACGGGCGCGAGGCGCTCGAGCGCTTCGCCGCGCAACGCTTCGACCTGGTGGTCCTGGACATCATGCTGCCGAAGCTCGACGGCATCGAGGTCTGCCGGCGCCTGCGGACCCGCAGCCAGGTGCCGATCATCATGCTCACCGCGAAGGACGACGAGATCGACAAGGTCCTCGGTCTCGAGATGGGCGCGGACGACTACATCACCAAGCCCTTCTCCGTTCGCGAGTTCCGGAGCCGCGTGCGCGCCGCGCTGCGCCGCGCCGAGATGGGCGGCGGTCAGGCCAGCGACGAGCCGATCGTCGCTGGCGAGCTCGAGATCGACCTCGAGCGCCGCACCGTGCGGATGCGCGGCGCCCTGGCCAAGCTCACCTACGTGGAGTTCGAGGTCCTGACCGCGCTGGCCGCCTCGCCCGGTCGCGTGTTCACCCGGGAAACGCTCCTGGGGCGGATCTGGGGTGACTCGAAGTTCCGCGACCCGCGCACGATCGACGTGCACATCCGCCATCTGCGCGAGAAGCTCGAGCGCGATCCCAAGCGCCCCGAGTACCTGTTCACGGTCCGCGGCGTCGGCTACCGGTTCCGCGACTCCGAGGGTTGAGCGTGTGTTCTCCTCGGTCCGCAACCAGCTCGTCCTGCTGTTCTCGCTGATCACCGCCGCGGCGATCGGGTTCATCTATCTCTACGTGGTCCCGCAGCTCTCGTCGAGCCTGACCGCGGAGAAGCTGCGCCGGCTGCAGCAGGAGGCGGCCGAGCCGGGGCGGACCCTCGCCGGAGTGATCGACGAGGGACGCTCGGCAGCCGACCTGCGCCGCCTGGCGCTCCGCCTGTCGCAGCGGGCCGGCAGCCGCGTCACGGTGCTCGGCGTGCGCGAGGAATCCGCCGGCCTGCGGCCGGCGTTCGTGGTCGCCGACTCGGACATCGAGCGCACGGCCCTCGCGCCGAGCTACCCGGCCGCCACGGCTGCCCTGCAAACCGGCGCGGCCGCAAGCGCGGTCGAGCGGGTCGCGGGCCGGCGTCTGGGCGAGACGGCGCTGGCCCTGTCGGCGGGGGGCGAGCCGCGCTGGGTCGTCGTCCTCACGGAGCCCCTCGACGACGTCGACGACAACGTCGCCCTGATCAAGCGCCAGATCCTGATCGCGGGGGCAATCGCGCTCGCCGCCGCCCTGGCGGCAGGCTTCTTCGCGGCGCGGGCGCACTCGCGCCGCCTGCGCCGGCTGGAGGCCGCCGCCGAGCGGGTCGCCGAGGGCGACTTCTCGACGCCGATCCCCGTGGACGGCGACGACGAGGTTGCCCAGCTGGCCATGACCCTGAACGAGATGCGCGAGCGCTTGGAGCGCCTCGACGACGCGCGGAAGGAGTTCATCGCCAACGCCTCGCACGAGCTGCGCACGCCGATCTTCTCGCTCGGCGGCTTCGTGGAGCTGCTTGACGAGGAGGACCCGGATCCCGAGTCACGCGCTGAGTTCGTCGCCACCATGCGGCAGCAGATCGAGCGGCTGACGAAGCTGACGACGGACCTCCTCGACCTCTCGAAGCTGGACGCCGATGCGCTGGAGGTCCGAACCGAGCCCGTCGACCTCGCCGACCTCGCGGAGAGGGTCGCGGCCGAGTTCGCCCCCGCGCTCGACCGGCACGGCTCGGTCCTGGAGGTCGACCGCGAACGAGGCGTGGTGGCCGCGGCCGACGCGGACAGGGTCGCGCAGATCATCCGTATCCTGCTTGACAACGCCCTTTCGCACACTCCAGAGAAGACGAGGATCACCTTGACAGCGCAGCTCCAGCAGGGGGAGCCGACCCTGAGCGTCCGCGACGACGGCCCCGGCATCGACCCGCGCAAGCGCGATCAGGTCTTCGAGCGGTTCTTCACCGGCGACGAGGTGAGCGGGTCGGGCCTCGGCCTGGCGATCGCCCGTGAGCTCGCGCGGCTGATGGCCGGCGAGGTCGAGCTGCACGCGCGCGGCGGCCGGACCGAGTTCGTCCTCACGCTGCCGGCAGCCGTGGGGGTGCGGGCGTGAGCCGGCGCAGCGTTCGCGTGCTGGCGGCAGCGCTCGTGGCCGCCGTGCTCGTGGCCGGCTGCGGCGGCGGCGACGAGGGCGACGCGACCACCACGGTCAGCGACGCGCCGGCGATCGACGGTCCGGACGAGGGGCGGCTCGTGATCGAGGCGGAGCGCGGCGCCTTCAACGCGCAGGCGATCTACCAGAGCGTCGCCCCCGGCGTCGTCACGGTCAGCTCGATCTTCCCGAGTGGCACCGACCCGCTGGCAGGCCCCGGTCCGCAGGCGGGCCAGGGGTCCGGGTTCGTGATCTCCGAGGACGGCGAGATCGTCACCAACGCCCACGTCGTCACCGACGGCCAGGCCGAGGGGACCTCGGAGATCAACGCCGCCCGCGAGGTGTACGTGCAGTTCCCGGACCGCAACCAGGTCCCGGCGGAGATCATCGGCTTCGATCCGTTCGCCGACGTCGCGCTCCTGAAGGTCGACCCCGAGGGCCTAGACATCGACCCGATCGAGCTGGGCTCGATCGAGGAGACGGACGTCGGCGATCCGGTCGCGGCGATCGGCAGCCCGTTCGGCCAGCGCCAGTCGCTGTCGGTGGGCGTGATCTCGGCCACCGATCGCTCGATCCCCTCGCTCACCCAGTTTCAGATCGACGGCGCGATCCAGACCGACGCCTCGATCAACCCCGGCAACTCCGGCGGGCCGCTGCTCGACGCTGAGGGCCGCGTCGTGGGGATCAACCAGCAGATCGACACGACCTCCGGCGGCAACCAGGGCGTGGGCTTCGCCGTACCGATCGACCTGGCGGAGCGGGCGATCGAGCAGCTGCGCGAGGACGGCAACGTCGACTACGCGTTCATCGGCGTCACGACCCAGCCGCTATATCCGCAGCTGGCCGAGGAGCTCGACATCGAAACGCCCACGGGCGCGCTGATCGCGAGCGTGGTCGCGGATGGCCCGGCCGACGACGCGGGCATCTGCTGCCCGTACACACCGGCGGAGGAGCGCGAGAACACGATTCGATTCCAGGCCACAGAGGTGGTCACCGGCGGTGACGTCATCGTCTCCGTGGACGGCGAGGAGCTGATCGCCGAGGCCGACCTGCCGCGGATCATCGCGCGGCAGGAGCCGGGCGAGGAGATCACGCTCGAGATCATCCGCGACGGCGAGCGGATGAGCCTCGACGTCAAGCTCGGAACCCGTCCCGCCACGGCATCCTGATGGTCAGTCCCACGCCTCCACGCGCGCGGATGACGCACGGATGCCGTCGCCGGATCGCGCCCGTGCTCCTCGCCTGTACCAACCGGTACAGGCTTCGTCGCCCGTCCACGACCGGCTCGGCCCCGTGCGCCCCCGCGCACGCGGGGGCGCGGAACTGACCATCTAGTGCTCGACCTCGCGCGCGACCTCGCGCTGGCGCTGCGCGAGCAGGTCCTGCCCGGCCTTGGCTCCCACGCGGGGCGCACGCACGCGGGGGCTGGCGCCGGCGGCGACGTCACGTTCGCGATCGACGAGCAGGCGGAGTCGTTCCTCGAGGACTACCTCGGCGAGCGCGCGCCGGGCGTCGCGTTCTACTCGGAGGACCGCGGCCTGGTCGCGCCGGCCGGGTCGAGCGAGTGGGTCCTGGTGGTCGACCCGATCGACGGGACCAGGCCGGCGATGGCCGGGCTCGAGTCGGCGTGCGTCTCGGTCGCCGCGGCGCGGCTCGGCGACGGCGAGCCGACGATGGCCGACGTCGAGGCCGGCTGCGTCGTGGAGATCAAGTCGGGAGCGGTCTTCGCCGCGGGGCCGGACGCCCCCGTGCATCCGGCGCCGGCGCTGTCCGGGAACGCCGATCTGAGCCGGCTGTTCTGGACCTACGGGTTCCGCGGCCGGCCCGCGGTGCCGACCGCGACCGTCCTCGGCGAGCTGATCGACGGCTCGTCGGTCGGCGGCGGCACGTTCGACCTGGGCTCGGCCACCTTCGACATGACGCGGATCGTCACGGGCCAGCTCGACGCCTATGTCGAGCCCGGCCCACGGATCGTCGCCGACGTCCCCGGCATGCGCGATGAGTTCGAGCGGGTGGGCGGCGGCGCGCTCCTCAACAACTCGCCCTACGACCTCGCGGCCGTGGCGCTGATCTGCGAGCGCGCGGGTGTGGTGGTCACCGACGCCTACGGCCGGCCGCTCGGCGACCGGCCGCTGCTCGGCTCAGGCGGCGAGTATCAGATGTCCTGCGTGGCCTCCGCCAACCGCGAGCTCCACGACCGGATCCTGGGCGCGATCGACAGAGGCGTCCAACGGCTGCTGGATGCGCGTCGGTAGCTTTCCCGGCGTGCTTCAGGAAGTTGCCCTCGGCCAGCGCGCGCTCGCCGACTACACCCACATCGCCGGCAAGGACCTGGTCGCCCAGATCCGGGACCTTGCCGAGCCGCTCGCCGGCAAGCGGGTGCTCCATGTGAGCGCCACCGCGTTCGGGGGCGGCGTCTCGGAGATCCTCTACACGATCGTGCCGCTGATGCGCGACATCGGGCTCGACGCCCACTGGCACGTGATCCTCGGCCGCGAGGAGTTCTTCAACGTCACCAAGCTGATGCACAACTCGCTCCAGGGCGACCCGCAGTCGATCTCGGACCAGGAGTGGGAGGTCTTCGAGGCCTACAACGCGATGAACGCCCAGAGCCTGGAGGAGGGCTGGGACGTGATCATCGTCCACGACCCGCAGCCTGCCGGGCTCCTGGCCAACGCCCCCGAGAAGTCCAGGCACTGGGTCTGGCGCTGCCACATCGACCTCTCGACGCCGAACCCGAGCACGCTGGGGCGCCTGCGGCCGCTGATCGAGCGGTATGAGGCGAGCGTCTGGCACCTGCAGCAGTACGTGCCCGACGGCCTCGACGGCGGCGTGCGGATCGTGCCGCCGGCGATCGACCCGCTCTCCCCGAAGAACATGGCCCTCTCGCCCGACGACGCGGCGTTCGTCTCCGAGCAATTCGGGATCGACCCCGAGCGCCCGCTGATCTGCCAGGTCTCCCGGTTCGACCCGTGGAAGGACCCGATGGGCGTGATCGACTGCTACCGGGCGGTCCGCGAGCAGGTGCCCGAGGTGCAGCTCGCGCTGGTCGGCTCGATGGCGACCGACGACCCCGAGGGCTGGGACTTCTTCAACCGCACCGTGGCCCACGCGGGTGACGATCCCGACATCAAGATCCTCAACAACCTGAACAACGTCGGCGCGATCGAGGTCAACGCGTTCCAGTCGCAGGCCGACGTGTGCATGCAGAAGTCCACCCGCGAGGGCTTCGGCCTCACGGTGACCGAGGCGCTCTGGAAGGGCCGGCCGACGATCGGCGGAGACGTCGGCGGGATCCCGTTGCAGATCGTGGACGGCGAGTCCGGGTTCCTCGTGTCCTCGTCGGACGAGGCGGCGGAGCGGACGCTGGAGATCCTGCGCGATCCCGAGCTCGCCCGCCGCATCGGGAAAGCCGGCAAGGAGCACGCCCGCAAGAACTTCCTGAGCCCGCGGCTTCTGCGGGACTGGCTTCAGATCTTCACCGACATCGACGTGTAGGCAACCCAGGTGCTCCCATGAGCGACAGGCTCGTGATCGTCTCGAACCGGGGGCCCGCCCAGTTCGAGCGCACGGAGGCCGACGAGCGGGTGGTCAGCCGCGGCGGCGGCGGGCTCGTCACGGCGCTGACCGGGCTGGTCGCGAACCGTGGCGCGCTCTGGATCGCGTCGACGATGACCGAGGAGGACGCCGAGGTCGAGCGCGAGTACGGGGGCGAGCCGATCTCGGTCGAGCTCGACGGCATCTCGTACGAGGTCCTCCTGGTCGAATCCGACCCGTTCGCCTACGACCGCTTCTACAACGTCATCGCGAACCCGATCCTGTGGTTCATCCAGCACTACCTCTGGGACCTCTCCAACGCGCCGGACATCCGCCAGGAGGAGGTCGAGGCGTGGGACGAGGGCTACATCGTGGTGAACCACGACATCGCCCAGGCGGTGCTGCGCACGATCGCCGACGAGCCGGAGCCGCTCGTGATGCTGCACGACTACCACCTCTACACCTGCCCGGGCGAGATCCGCGACGGGCGGCCGGACGTGTTCCTCCAGCACTTCGTCCACATCCCGTGGTCGCAGCCCGACAGCTGGCGGATCCTGCCGGCGCGCATGCGCGAGGCGATCTACAACGGGCTGCTCGCCAACGACATCATCGGCTTCCACACCACCGCCTATTGCCGGAACTTCCTGCACTGCTGCCGCGATCTGATGGAGCTGGAGGTCGACTACGAGCGGGGAGCGGTGCTGCACGACGGGCGCGAGACGTGGGTCCGGGCATATCCGCTGGGGATCGACGCGGCGCGCCTCGAGCGCGCGGCCCAGTCGGAGGAGGTGGTCGAGTACGAGCGCGAGCTGCTCAAGCGCCGCCGCGACCACCTGATCATCCGCGTGGACCGAGCGGACCTGTCGAAGAACGTCCTGCGCGGGTTCACCGCGTTCGACGTCTTCCTCCAGCAGCACCCGGAGTTCCGCGAGCGCGTGACGTTCATCGCCCACCTCCAGCCGTCGCGCCAGGACGTGCCCGAGTACGCCGAATACCTCGAGCGGATCGAGGCCCTGGTGGCCGTCGTGAACCACCGGCACGGCACAACGGACTGGATGCCGATCGACCTCCGCATCTACGAGAACTTCCCCGAGGCGGTGGCCCGCTACAAGCAGTTCGACCTGCTGATCGTGAACTCGCTGTTCGATGGCATGAACCTGGTCGCGAAGGAGGCGCCGGCCGTCTCGACGCGCGACGGCGTCGTGATGCTCTCCGAGAACACCGGCGCGCACGAGGAGCTGGGCGACTGCACGCTCTCCGTGAACCCGTTCGACATCCAGGAGCAGGCCGACACGATCCACCGCGCGCTGACGATGGACTCCGAGGAGCGCCGCCTGCGCGCCTCACGTCTGCGCGAGATCGTCCGCGGGCGCGATCCGGGCGTCTGGATCGAGGAGCAGCTAGCGGACATCCGGGCGAAGCGCGAGTCCTAGCCGACCACCCTGGCGCGCGCGATGCGCGAGCGGCCGGACTCGTACGGGTAGCCCGCCTGCCGCCTGATCACCGCGCGGAATGCGTAGCGCCGGGTGCCCGTGGTGGAGCGGAAGCGGTAGCCGCCGCTCCAGGTGCCGGCCACCGAGGTCCGCCCGCCGGCGATCCGGATCCAGCGGTCTCCCGCGCGCGCCTGCACCAGCACGCGGCGACGGGAGTTGGCCGGCCCGGGGATGCGCACCGCGAAGCGCAGCCGCTCGCCGTTCGCGAGCGGGCGGTGGGGCCGCAGCCGCAGGCGCGGAATCGCTCTCGCGGCGAGGGTCAGCCGGCGCTCCAGCGCCGCGTCGGCATCCGGCCAGTGGGCGACGCGGATCTCGCGGCTCGGCCCGGCGGGGATCCGGGCCGCGAACGCGCCCCGGGCGTCGGTGGTGGGGGCGGCCAGCACCCGCTCGGCGCTCGCGGCCAGGCGCGGGCGCGAGGCGATGCAGACCCGGGCGCCGGACACCGGCGTGCCCGAGTCGTCGGTGAGGCGGCCGGCGACGACGGCGGGCCGGTCGCTGCGGGTGGCGAGCCGGGCGCCGCCGCCCCGGAAGCGAGCGTGCAGGACCGCGCCGGGAGTGCCGGAGAGGGGGCAGAGGTTGTCCACCCGGATCGTGCGCGTCGTGCAGGCCCGGTTCGAGTTGGCGCGCGGCGCGTAGTCCGCGACACATGCGCGCAGCCGGTTCGGCCCCTGGCGGAAATGGGGCGCGGTCGTCGCGAGGTCGAAGCGGGCGGTGTCCGTGCCCGGGCAGGGCCGCAGCCGCAGCGCGACGGCACCGGCGAGCGCGCAGTCGAACACCCGCGCCGCGAGCGGATCGCCGTTCAGGTCGAGGCTGACCGTGCGGACGCCGGCGCCGGTGTCGGTCGCGGCCACCGCGAGCGTCTGCGCGCCTCGGCGCGAGCCGGGCTCGAGCAGCGAGCCGGCGAGCTCGGCCGACGGCGCGGCCGAGTCGCGCAGCGTTAGCGCCACCCGGCGCAGGTGGACGTGCGCCGTCCGCCCAGGGCCGCAATCCCGGGCGTGCGAGCAGAGGAGTCGCGCGGTCAGCGAGCGGCCGGCAGCGCCCGCCCAGCTCACGGGGTGGCGGCGCTCGCCGCGGACGCCGCGCAGCATCCGGCGCACGCCGTCCGCCAGGGCGATGAACACCTGGGGCGCGTGCCAGTCGGCGCCGGCCGCGCTGACACGGGCGGCGGCGCGGACGATCGCGGTCCCCGCGGGCGCCGTCACCGTCCAGGCGCCGAAGCGCCCGGCAGCGGTTCGGCGAGCGCCGGGCTCGTGGCTGACGCCGAGCCCCTTGCCGTCGCAGGCGGCGCTCGCGACGTAGCGGTTCGAGCTGGCGGCGTAGCTCACGTCCGGCCGCCCGGCCCCCAGCGGCTCGTGGCACTGGACCGCTCGGTAGGTGCCGGCGGCGGCCCTGGGCGCTGCCGCGAGCGCCAGCGCCGCGGCGGCCAGCACGAGGGCGGCGAGGATGACGATGCGGCGCTTCGGTCGCTTCCTGGTCACCGCTCGAATCCGAATTCGGAGGGGGCGGGATCGGGAGCGGGGGGTGTCGAGGCCGGGATCGGTGGCGCCGGGGGTGCCGCGGCCACGGGGGGTGGCGCGGGCGCTGGGCTCGGGGGCGCGGGCGCGGGCGCTGGCGGCGCTGGTGGGCGGCGCTCCCGCTCGGGCTCGTCGTCCGTGCGCGGTTTCCCCGGGCGCCGTGAGGTGGCGCGCCCGTCGCCGCGCGAGCGGTGGGCGCGGTCGTCCCGGCCTGACTTCGACGGCCACGGGCTGGCGGCCCATGCGACCCCTGCGCGCTCCTCGCCGGCTGGGAGGGAGACGGCCGGCGAGGAGGCGGTGGGCCCGAGGCCCACGTCGTTTGGCAGGGGTGGAGGAGCGGGCGGTTCGAGCGCGCCCGCGAGGAGCGCGACCGCCGCAATCGCGGCCAATCCGAGGGCGGCGATCCGCGCCGCGCTCGTCCATCGGATCGTCAATTGACCGGCCATGCGAAGGGGTGAACCCCGCCTCGGCGGCCCATGCCCCCTCCGCTATCCTCCGCGCCCGCAATGGCCAAGCCGGCACCCGAATACGAGCTGATCCTGATGCTCGATCCCGAGATCGCGGACGAGCGACGCGACCAGATCGCGGTGGACGCTCGCAAGCGAATCGAAGGCGCCGGCGCTCTCAAGCAGGAGCGCGCGTGGGGACTTCGCAAGATGTCCTACGAGATCAACCAGCGCACCGAGGCCGACTACCGCTTCTTCCGGTTCGAGAAGGGCGGCTCGGTGCTCGATGACCTGAACCACAACCTCAAGATCACCGACGGCGTGCTGCGCTTCCGGATCTTCAAGGTCGATCCCGGCGCGCCCGTGATCGACCCGCCGCCTCCGCTCACGTTCGCGGCCGCCTCCGCGCCGCGCACCGGCGGTCGGGGCCGGCGCGACGACGACCGCCCGCCGCGCGGTCCCGAGCCCGAGCAGGTCGACGAGGCGCCGGCCGCCGCCGAGGCACCCGTCGCAACCGCCGAGCCGGAGGCGCCCGCTCCAGCCGAGCCCGCCCCGGAGCCCGCTCCCGAGCCCGAGGCTGCCGAGGCCGGGCCTCCCGCCGCCGAGCCCGCCCCGGAGCCCGCCCCGGAGCCCGCTCCCGAGCCCGAGGCTGCCGAGGCCGGGCCTCCCGCCGCCGAGCCCGCCCCGGAGGCCGCACCCGAGCCCGAGGCCCCGGCGGCCGAGGCTCCCGCCGCCGAGCCCGTCGAGGGCGACGGCGACGAGCAGCCCGCCTAGCGCCGATCCCGCTATTTACGCTCTTTGCGCCCGCCCGGGGGGCGAGAACACGCCGATCCGCTCCTTAGACTGAGGACCGAGCAAATCATCAAGTCTTGGAAGGGGCTGATGCCCACATGGCCGCGTCGAACATCAATCGAGTAACGATCACAGGGAACCTCACCTCGGACCCCGAGCTGCGGAACCTCCCGAGCGGGACCTCCGTCTGCAAGCTGCGGGTCGCCGTCAACACTCGCCGGAAGGGGCAGGACGGCAATTGGGAGGACAAGCCCAACTACTTCGACGTCACGGTCTGGGGCGCCCAGGGCGAGAACTGCGCGACCTACCTGTCGAAGGGCCGGCCCGTCGCGGTCGACGGCCGTCTCGAGTGGCGCGAGTGGGAGTCCAAGGAGGGCGGCAAGCGCCAGTCGGTCGAGATCATCGCCGACACGGTCCAGTTCCTCGGCAGCCGCGACGGCGCGCCCAGCGGCGGCAACGGCAACGGCGGCGGGGGCTTCGCCGGCGGCTCCGATCTGCCCGCCGACACCTCGGACTTCGACTCCGCCTCAACGGCCGGCGTCGGCTCGTCGGCCGCCGACGACGACATCCCCTTCTAAGGCGCCTGCAAACCATCGTCTGGCGGTGTCCTCGGGGGATCGCCTCGCTCACGTACCCGTGACGTACGGTTCCTTCGGCGATCCCCCTGCGTCCTAGTCAGACTCGGTTTTCGCCGCCTCGCGTGAATCCACCTCGATACAATGCGCGGTCCGCGCCGCCTCTCCGGCGGCGCATTCGTGTGAGATGAGCCAGAGGTTTTCGACAAGCGAGCGGGTCGCCTGATGGCGCGCAAGGCGCAGCGCCCGACCCAGGGCGGTCCGTCGGCCGGTCCGCGGCGCGGCCCGGGCGGGCGGCGCGGCGAGCGGATCCGCCCCCGCAAGTACACGCGGATCACCGCGGAGACGATCGACTACAAGGACCTGAACCTGATGCGGCGCTTCATCTCGGATCGCGGCAAGGTTCGCTCCCGGCGCGTCACCGGGCTCTCCCGTCAGCACCAGCGCGAGCTGGCGCTGGCCGTCAAGCGCGCCCGGGAGCTGGCGATGCTCCCGTACGTCGGCGAGCGCTAGGCCATGCCGCAGGCGATCCTCCTCAAGGACGTCGAGAACCTCGGCGAGGCCGGCACGGCGGTCGATGTCTCGGCCGGCTACCTGCGCAACTTCCTGATCCCGCGCAAGCTGGCGCAGCCCGCCACCAAGGGCGCGCTCGAGGAGGCCCAGCGCCGCCGCGAGGTCGCCGAGGAGGCCGCGCGCCAGGCAGAGGAGCGCGCCGGCGAGACGGCGGCTCTGCTCTCGAAGACGGTGCTGACGATCCAGCACCGCGCCGGCGAGGACGGCAAGCTCTTCGGCTCGGTCACCAACGCCGAGATCGCCGACGCGATCTCCGAGGCCCGCGGCCTGCGCATCGACCGCAAGAAGATCAAGCTCGACGACCCGATCCGCGAGGTCGGCACCTACATGGTCGAGGTCGAGCTCGGCGGCGGCCAGACCGCCCGCGTCAAGACGATCGTCGCCGAAGCGCACTAGCGAACGCGCGGAGGCGTACCCTGGGGTCGTGGCCAGCCGGCGCGATCACGACTTCGGCTTCTTCGCCTGGATGCTTCCGGGCTTCCTGATCGGCTTCGGCCTGGTGGCGATCCTCTCGATCGGCGTGCTCTTCGTGGCCGCAGGCCTTCTGGCCTTCGTGTATCTCTGGGTCCGCGGACCGGGCTGGCCCGCCGACCTCGGGCTGTTGGCCGGCTTGGGAGTGGCTTCGCTCACCTTCGCGGGCATCGCGCTGGCATCCGGCGACTACCCGGCCTCGCCGTGGCTGCCAATCGGCGCCGCGCTCGTCGGCTCGAGCGCGCTCACGTTCTGGTGGCTGCGATGCCGACCGGAGCGGTCTCCGGGCTAGCCGCTTCTCGCCCGAAGCGGCTAAGTCGACAACCCGGCTGCTTCGAGGGCTTCCTCCCGGCTGGGGTAGGCGTGAATCCGGATGATCCTGCCGTCCATGAGCTCCCAGAGGATGCCGATTTCGAGTTGAACGTCTACCCCGCTTCTTGCGGTGCCGCGAAAGACGGTCTCCGTGAGGACGGAATTCGGACCGATCTCCGTTATCTCAAGCAACTCGTTGTGCCACTCCTGCCACGCGTCCGCCAGGTCCGCGTAGTACGCGCGAACGCCGTCAATGCCTTGGTAGGACCTGCCCTCGACGGCGGTCAAGCGCGACACGAACTCCAAATCGAGACGAACGAGCTCGGCGGCCCTTTCCACCGTTTCCGCAGGTGGGCCGGAGCGATTCGCCTCGATGGCCCGTCGCACAAGCTCAACGTTCTCCTCCGACATCGCCCACGCAGTATCTCGCGATTCATTGCGCCTTCCATGCAAAGCGGCTGAGTCATCGGCCTCCATCGTTGGCCCTCCTCGACGCGACCAGCCTCGAACGTTCTCCCAAAGTCCCGCTTTCGGTCCTTCGAGACCGCAGCCGTTCTGGTTCTATCGAGGGCGGGGCTCTGCTGGGGCGATTTCCGCCGCCGTCGCCCCTCTAATTAGACAAGCCCTTACCAGGGGGGCAAACCTGGTTTCGCGACAGAGTCGCTCATCAAACACCCCACCGTGACCACCGCCGACGCCTACGTCCCGCCCCAGAACCTCGAGGCCGAGGAGTCGGTGCTTGGCGCGATGATGGTCTCCGAGACGGCCGTCGCCTCCGTGATCGTCGATGTCCATCTGACCGACCTGGACTTCTACCGGGAGCGGCACCGTCTGATCTTCCGGGCCGTGCATTCGCTGCACTCGAAGGGCGAGCCGGTCGATGCCCTGACCGTGACCGAGCAGCTCACGCAGACGGGCGACATCACCGAGGCCGGCGGCAAGGAGCTGGTCTCGAGCCTCGCCTCGACGGTCCCGGTGGCCGGCAACGCCGACCACTACGCGCGCATCGTCAAGGCGAACGCGATGCTCCGGCGGCTGCTCGAGGCATCGCACAGGATCCAGAAGTCGGTCCACGAGCGCGACGGCGAGCCCCGCGACCTCGTGGAGCAGGCCGAGAAGATGATGTTCGAGGTCGCGCATGACACCGCGGCCCAGGACTTCGCGTCCCTGACCGAGATCCTCGAGCGCGAGACCACGCGGCTCGAGGAGCTGTCCGAGGGCAGGCGCGACCTCACGGGAACGCCTTCCGGGTTCAGCGACCTCGACTCGATCACGGGCGGCTTTCAGCCCGGCAACCTGATCATCGTCGCGGCGAGACCGGCGATGGGTAAATGCCTGGCTGGCTCGTCGCTGATCTACGACCCGACGACTGGGGCTCGCAGGCGGATGGACGAGATCTATCGTGCGGCGGCTAGGGGAGAAGACGTATGGGTGGCCTCGCTCGACTCGAATCTTCGATTGAAGCCAGCTCGCGTCGCCGCGGTCGCTCGGAACGGGGTGAAGCCGACCTTCCGCATCACGACGCGACTGGGCCGCCAGATCGAGGCAACAGGCAACCACCCGCTGCTGACATTGACCGGGTGGCAGCCCGCGGATGCCCTGAGCCCTGGGGATCGTATTGGCGTCCCACGCGTCCTACCCTGCATGGCCGAGTCGGAGATGAACGATGCGGAGGTTGTCCTGCTCGCGGCCCTGATCGCGGATGGCAATCTCGCTGGGAGCACTCCGCGGTTCTGCTTTGGGACCGAAGAGTCCGCCGTGCTGTCGGAGGTGGAGCGGGCGGCGGGAGCGATGGGTGTACGAGCCAAGTCGGACGGTTACGGCAACGCGTCGTTGAGCGCGGGCCGGGGCTCAGGGCCGAATCCGGTCACCCAGATGCTTCGCCGGCATGGTCTGATGGGTCTGAGATCCGCAGAGAAGTTTGTTCCCGACGAGGTGTTTTCGCTCCCGGACGAAGCGCTTCGCCGATTCCTCGGAGTGTTGTTTGCCTGCGATGGCCATGTGCATGTCACGGATCGCCTCTGTCAAGCGGGGTACACAACCATCAGCGAGCGGTTGGCGCGCGACGTTCAACATCTGCTGCTTCGGCTGGGAATCGTCAGCAAGATCCGAACGCTCAAGCGGGACGTATACGAAGGAACCGACACGGTGGCACGCGAGGTCCGGATCACCGGCCAGCAGGACCTGGTCGCGTTTTGCCACAAGGTCTCGATCCCGGGAAAGCGGCAGCAACAGGCAAAGGTCCTCAGCCGCACTCTCCCGCTTGAGGCGCACACGAATGTCGACACCGTTCCGAGCGAGGTCTGGGATCAGGTGCTGATCGCGAAGGGCGATGAGTCGTGGGCAGAGGTCAGCGATCGGCTGGGACGTCCGCGCAACCACAACTGGCATGTAGGAACGCGAGGCCTGTCGCGCGGGCTGCTGGGCCAACTCGCGGGAGCTCTCCAAGACGAGGGATTGATGAATCTCGCCAGTTCGGATGTCTGGTGGGACGAGGTCGTCTCGATCGAGCCGGCGGGTGTCCAGGACACCTATGACCTCCAAGTGCCCGTCCACGAGTGCTTCGTCGCGGACGACATCGTTGTTCACAACTCCGCCCTTGTCGCCAACATCGCCGATTTCGTCGCGGTCGAGAAGGGGCTGCCGGTGGCCTTCTTCTCGCTCGAGATGTCCGAGACCGAGCTCGCGCACCGCTTCCTCGCCTGCCGCGCGGGAATCGCGGGCGACAAGCTCCGCAAGGGGCAGGTCAAGAGCCTCTGGCCCAAGGTCCTGAAGGCGTCGAACATCCTCGCCGGCTCGCCGATCTGGATCGACACGTCGTCGGATCTCTCGACCCTCGATGTGCGCGCGAAGGCGCGCCGGCTGCACTCCAAGGAGGAGAACGGCCTCGGCCTGATCATCGTGGACTACATGCAGCTGATGCGGGCCGACGATCCGCGCCAGAGCCGGGTCGAGCAGGTCGGCGCGATCTCGCGCGGTCTGAAGCTCCTGGCGGGCGAGCTCAACGTTCCTGTCCTTGCGCTTTCGCAGCTCTCCCGTGCGCCCGAACTGCGACCCGACAAGAAGCCGATCCTGTCCGACCTTCGCGAATCCGGGAATTTGGAACAGGATGCGGATTTGGTCTGTTTCATCTTCCGCCAGGAGTACTACGAGGACGATCCCGACGAGGACGTCCGCGGCAAGGCGGAGCTGCTCCTCGCCAAGCACCGGAACGGGCCGATCGGCAAGGTCGAGCTCGCATTCCAGTCGCCGTACCCGCGCTTCCGCAACATGGCGAAGGGCTACCGCGACATCGCCCCGCCACCCGACCGTGGCGGCTTCCAGCCCGACGACGACCCGATCGACCCCGGCGATGAATTCTGAGCCCGCCCGCAGCCGTCCGCGGCAGCCTCGTGAGGTGCCCGGCGGCACGGTCGTGCCGCTGCGCCGGGACGACGGGACGGCCGGCGCCTGCCCGCTCGCCAAGTGCGACGGCACGGGCTGGATCGATTCGGGCGACGGGGCGGTCGAGCCGTGCGAGTGCCGGTCGATCGTCCGCACCCGTTCGCGCGCCCGGGGACTCGCCTCGGCGATCCCGGCGCGCTATCGCGGCGTCTCGTTCGACCGGCCGCCGCTGTCGGATATGGCGCGCCAGCCGGAGAGCCGCAACGTCGTCGCTGCGGTTCGCGACTACGCGGACAACGTGGGCGCCCGCCTCGACGAGGGCGCGAGCCTCTGGCTCACCGGCGACGTTGGTACCGGCAAGACGACGCTGGCGATGGCGGTCTCCGCTGCGGCCGCGCACGCGGGGCGCTCGGTGGCGATCTACTCGCTGCCGCGGCTGCTCGCGCGGATCCGCCGTACGTACGACGCCGACTCCGGCGAGGACTCATACCTCGCGTTCTTCGAACGGCTCGCGTCCGTGGATCTGCTGCACCTCGACGACCTCGGCGCCGAGAAGCGCTCCGACTGGGTGCTCGAGCAGCTCTACGCGATCGTCGATGAGCGCTACGGCTCCCAGCGCTCGATGGTGGTGACGACCAACCTGCCGGAGACGGAGCTCGAGGAGCAGATCGGCCAGCGCACCGTCTCGCGCCTGGTCGAGATGTGTGGCGAGCTGGGCCCGCTCGCGATCCAGGGCCGCGACAACCGCTACTGACCCCGCCATACTTCGCCGCCGTGCCTGGAGTGGTGATAGTTGGCGCCCAGTGGGGCGACGAGGGCAAGGGCAAGGTCGTCGACCTGCTCGCGGAGAAGGCCGACGTCGTGATCCGCTTCCAGGGCGGGAACAACGCCGGCCACACGATCGTGCGCGACGGCGAGGAGTTCAAGTTCCACCTGATCCCCTCCGGGATCCTCTATCCCGGCAAGACGTGCGCGATCGGGAACGGCGTGGTGGTAGACCCGAACGTTCTGATCGGCGAGCTCGACACGCTGCGCCGCAAGCGGATCGACGTCTCCGGCCTGCGCATCTCGGCCAACGCCCACCTGATCATGCCCTACCACGTGATGCTCGACACGGCGGGCGAGGCGAAGCTCGGCAAGCTCGAGATCGGCACGACCAAGCGCGGGATCGGGCCCTGTTACACCGACAAGGCGGCCCGCCTCGGCATTCGCGTCCAGGACATGCTGGACCCCAAGATCCTGCGCCAGAAGATCTTCGCCGCGATGGAGCCGAAGAAGCAGCTCCTGCGCCCGTTCGAGCGGGATCCCCGGCTCGACCTCCACGCGATCACCGAGGAATACCAGCGCTACGGCCACCGGCTCGAGCCGCACATCGCCGACACGGCCAAGATCTGCTGGGACGCGCTCGACGCGGACCGGACCGTGCTGTTCGAGGGCGCCCAGGCGACCCTGCTCGACCTCGACCACGGCACCTATCCATTCGTCACCTCGTCCAACCCGGTGGCCGGCTCCGCCTGTGTCGGCGCCGGCGTCGGCCCGACCGACATCGACGAGGTGTGGGGCGTCTGCAAGGCGTACACCACCCGCGTCGGCGCCGGCCCCTTCCCCACCGAGCTCGACGACGAGATCGGCGTCCACCTGCGCGACAAGGGCCGCGAGTTCGGCACCACGACAGGCCGTGAGCGCCGCTGCGGCTGGCTCGACCTGGTGGCACTGCGCTACGCCACCCGCCTCAACCGCCTCTCGTCCCTGGCGATCACCAAGCTGGACGTCCTCGCAGGGCTCGACCCGATCCGCGTCGCGGTGCGCTACCGGAGCGACGAGGGCGCGGTGCTCGACGAGTTCCCCTACCACCAGACCGTGCTCCACGGCGCCAGCGCCGAATATGAGGAGCTGCCCGGGTTCTCCGAGGACATCGGCGACTGTCGCAAACCGGACGACCTGCCCCAGGCGGCGCGCGACTACCTGAGCTTCATCGAGGACCACGCGGGCGTCCCCGTGAAGCTCGTGGGCGTCGGTCCGGGCCGCGAGCAGATCGTGACCCGGTAAATAGACTGCCGCCGGTCATGCCGGCGACGTTCTCGAAGGTCCTGGTCGCGAATCGCGGCGAGATTGCGATCCGCGTCATGCGCACGCTGCGCGAGATGGGGATCGGGTCGGTCGGCGTGTATTCCGAGGCCGACCGTGAGACTCCGGCCGTCCGCTTCGCGGACGAGGCGTACCTGCTGGGACCGCCGACGCCGGCCGAGAGCTACCTGAACATCGAGAAGATCATCGCGGTGGCCAAGGAGGCCGGCGCCGAGGCCGTCCATCCGGGCTACGGCTTCCTCGCCGAGAACGCTGATTTCGCCACGGCGCTCGACGAAGCGGGCCTGGTCTTCATCGGGCCGCCCGCCGCCGCGATCGAGGCGATGGGGTCGAAAACCCGCGCCCGCGAGATCATGCAGAAGGCGGGCGTGCCGATCGTGCCGGGTTCGACCGAGCCCTCGCCCGACGTCAAGGCGGCGACCAAGACCGCGAAGGAGATCGGCTACCCGGTCGCCTGCAAGGCCGCCGGCGGCGGCGGCGGCAAGGGCTTCCGCGTGGCGCAGACCGAGGACGAGCTGGCCGACGCGTTCGAGGGCGCCGCGCGCGAGGGCGAGAAGTTCTTCTCCGACGACCGCGTCTATCTCGAGCGCTACCTCGAGGACCCGCGCCACGTCGAGGTGCAGGTGCTGGCCGACTCGCACGGGACCGTGATCCACCTGGGCGAGCGCGACTGCTCGATCCAGCGCCGGCACCAGAAGCTGATCGAGGAGGCGCCCGGGCCGCTGGTCGACGACGAGATGCGCGAGCGCATCGGCAAGATCGCCACCGACGCCGCGGCCGCCGTCGACTACCGCGGCGCCGGCACCGTCGAGGGCATGCAGGTCGGCGACGACTACTTCTTCCTCGAGATGAACACCCGCGTCCAGGTCGAGCACTGCGTGACGGAGATGGTCACCGGCGTCGACATCGTCCGCGAGCAGGTTCGGATCGCCGCAGGCGAGCCGCTCTCGATCGCGCAGGACGACGTCGAGCTGCGCGGGCACGCGATCGAGTGCCGGATCAACGCCGAGGCGGCGCACAAGAACTTCGCGCCCGCGCCGGGGCCGATCGAGACCTACATCGAGCCCGCCGGCCCCGGCGTGCGGGTCGACTCGGGGCTCGAAGCCGGCGGCGAGGTCACACCGCTCTACGACCCGATGGTCGCGAAGCTGATCGTGTGGGACGTGGACCGGCCGGCGGCGACGCGGCGCATGCTGCGCGCCCTCGGCGAGTACCGGATCGAGCCGCTGACGACCCTGATCCCCTTCCACCAGGCCGTGATGGCCTCCGACGGCTGGGCCGAGGCGTCGACCTTCCGCGACGTGATCGGCGACAAGAAGTGGCTGAAGACGCTGGCGCCCGAGGCACCTCCGGCGCCGAAGGACGGCGAGGACGAGGAGCCGAAGACCGAGCGGACCTATCAGGTCGAGGTCAACGGGCGCCTGCACTCGGTCAAGGTGATCGGCGCGGCAGCCCCAGCCGGCAACCCGACCGCCGCGAAGCGCCCCGCCAAGCGTGAGCGCAGTGCGGGCGGCGGCGGCGGCGCCAGCGGCCCCGAGCTCCCCTCGCCCCTGCAGGGGACCATCTTCAAGGTCGTGGTCGAGAAGGGACAGGACGTGGCCGAGGGCGACCTGGTCTGCGTGATCGAGGCGATGAAGATGGAGAACGAGATCACCGCGCACCGGGCGGGCAAGATCGCAGCGATCAACGTGGCCGAGGGCGGCTCGGTGAACCCGGGCGACGTCCTCGCGGTGATCGAATAGGTATTGATGAGCGACTTTTTCGCGAAAGCAGGTTCGCCCTAGTGGTAACGGAGTGGTAGTGGAGCAGCGGCTCTCGCTGATCACGCTCGGGGTCGCCGACCCCCAGCGGTCGCGCGGCCGCACGCTGTTGCCGGAATGACGCCGGGCCTGGAGGCGCTGCCGTGGCGCGGCCCCGGTCCCGGCCGGCCGGACGACCTGCCACTGCCTCCGCAGCGCATGCCGCTGCGTTTCGCGGGCGGAAACCGCAAGCGCTGGCGCTACCTGGGTGCCTATTGCGACGAGCTGCTGCTCTGCGCCGCCCGCGTCCAGGTCGGACCGCTCGGCCAGACGTTCTGGGCAGTTTGGGACCGCCACGAGAGGCGGCTCTACGAGCGCACCGTCCTGCGCGCACCCGGCACCCGCGGCGAGGTCTGGAGCGAGACCGAGGGCGGCGAGCGCGTCGAGTGGGCCCCGCAGGAGGGCTGCACGGTGCGGATCGCGGCCAAGCACCCAGAGGCCGGGCCGGTCGAGGCCACCCTGGACGCCGGCGCCGGCCAATGGGCCGAGTCGATCTGCCCGAACGGCGAGGAAGGGTTCGTCTGGACCCGCAAGCGCGCCGACATCCCGGTCGAGTGCGACGTGCGGGTCGGCGAGCGCCGGTGGCGCGTCGAGGCGCGCGGGATGGAGGACGAGTCCGCCGGCTACCACCCGCGCCACACCGTCTGGAGCTGGTCGGCGGGCGTCGGGCGCACGGTCGACGGGAGGTCGGTCGGCTGGAACCTGGTGGCGGGCGTCAACGACCCGCCGGAACACTCAGAGCGCGCGATCTGGCTCGAAGGCGCGCCGTCTGAGCCGGGGCCGGTCGTCTTCGACAGCCTCGAGGGCATCGCCTTCGACGACGGCTCGCGCCTCGACTTCAGCGGCGAGTGCGAGCGCAGCAAGGAAGAGAACAGGCTGTTCGTGCGCTACTCCTACCGCCAGCCCTTCGGCTCGTTCACGGGCACGCTGCCCGGCGGAATCGAGCTCGAGCGCGGCCTCGGCGTGATGGAGCACCACGACGCGGTCTGGTGAACCTAACCCTGGGGTGGGTAGGGGTACACGCTCGCCACCCGCCAGCGCCACGGCGGCTCCTCGGCTGGCGGGAAGTCGGCGTGGTTGCGGCCGGCGAGAGTTTCCAGAGGCACCAGGCGCGGGTGGTCGGTCTCGAGCAGCGGCGTCATCGCGTGCTCCGCGACGTCGGCTGCATCGGCGGTGCGTGGTACTCGCTCCCAGCCGACGGTGGGGCGGTAGAGCCAGTAGTCGAGCCGGACCGTGCCGTCGGCGCGGCGCCGGTCGTCGACGGAGAGGAAGGCGGTGACGCGGCGATTCGATGCGGTCAGCTCGGGGCGTTCGCCGGGGAGGGCGCAGGACGCGCTCCGGCAGTACCGGAAGTCGACCGGGAGCAGGCCGGCGACCGTGCCGGGCGCCGGTGCGAGCGCCCGCGCCAGGCCGCCGAGCGGCCGCCCGTACGCCTCGGTGAGCGGGTCGCGCCAGCACGGGCCCGGCAGCCGTGGCGCGCAGCGGAGCTTGCGGGCGATCGCCGTTCCCAGCGCGCGCGCTTCGGGACCGGGCGGATGCGCCGCGAGGGCGGCGACGCCGGCGGTGCAGATCAGCGCGATCAGCAGAGCGAGCCCGGCGTGCTCGACGCTCGCAGCGCCGCGCTGGGCGCGAGGGTGAGCCGATGAGCGGCGCAAGCCGCGAAACAAGCATGTGCCGGTGGGTATTCCGGGCATGCGCCCACGCTAGGAGCGCGCGGCGCGCGGAACCGTCGCCGCCTGCGCCGGCTCAGGAAAGACCCTCGCGCGCCTCGCGCACGAGGGTGACCGCCTCGGGGAAGACGATGCGGATCGCGTCGCGGACCTGCATCGCCTGCTCGTCGCTGGTCCCCTGGAGGTTGAGCCGCGTGATCGAGGCGACCGTGAGCTCCACGGCCAGGCGGATCGCGTTGTCGGCGAACGAGACGCGCTGCGCGCCCTCCATCTGCTCGGCGAACTCGCCGAGCCGCCGGCGCAGCTCCTCGGGGTCACCGAAGGGGTTGAACGGCTCTTCCATCGAGACCGATGATAGTGACGGCCTGAGCCCGGCTTTTCGTGTCGCGTCGGATAGCCTGCGGCGCGTGGCCCTGCCCGAGCCCAAGCCCAGCTCGACGGCGCTCATCACCGGCGCGTCATCGGGCATCGGCGAGGCGATCGCCCACCAGCTCGCGGAGCGCGGGCACGGGCTGACGCTCGTCGCGCGGCGCGAGGAGCGCCTCCGGGCGCTCGCGACGGAGCTCTCCGACGCGCACGGGATCCGGGCCGAGGCGATCGGGGCCGACCTCGGCGCGAAGGCCGGGCGCGACGAGGTCGTGGCGCGGGTCGCCGCGCTCGGGCTTGACGTGGAGATCCTCGTCAACAACGCGGGCTTCGGCGGCTCGGGGAACGTCCATCGCAGCGATCCCGCGCGACTGAGCCAGATGGTGAGCCTCAACTGCGAGGCGCTCGTAGACCTCCAGGCGCGCTTCACGCCGGGGATGGTCGAGCGGGAGCGTGGCGCCGTCATCAACATCGCCTCGACCGCAGCCTTCCAGCCGATCCCCGGCACGGCAACCTACGCGGCGACCAAGGCGTTCGTCCTCGCTCTTTCGGAGGGCACCCACAACGAGCTCTCGGGCAAGGGCGTGAGCGTCACGGCCGTCTGCCCGGGTCCCGTCAAGACCGAGTTCGCCGAAGCGGCGGGCCTCCCGGACGCGAACGAGACGCTGCCGGGCTTCATCTGGACCGACGTCGAAGACGTCGCGCGCGACGCCGTCGAGGGCGCCGAGAAGGGCAACCGGGTCGTCGTCCCCGGAATCATGAACCGCGCGGGCGCCCTCCTGGGCCAGCACTCCCCGCGGGCGATCGTCCTGCCGCTGGCGAAGCGCGCCTGGCGCCAGGCCCAGTAGCCGCCCGCTAGCTCTTCGCCCGCGCCCGGACGATCATGCGGCCGCCCCTGCCCAGGAGCGCCGCGACCGCCTCGAGCGGCACGGTGAGCAGCGCGATCAATGGCGTCGCAAGAGTGCTCGCGACGGCGTCGGCGAGGAACGAGAAGCCGCCGCGAGAGTTTCCCGGGCGCAGCCGGCCCGCCAGCACCTCGGTGGCGAAGTTCGGGTGCAGCGTGATCCCGTTCAGCACCGTCTGCCAGAGCCACCGCTGATTCGGCCCCCACGGCGGGAACCGCCGGCCGCTCGCCGTGAAGCCCGTTGCGCTCCAGCAGCAGCTCCATGCCGCGCGGCGTCAGCAGCAGGCGCCCCTGCCACTCGGCCAGCGCGGCCCAGCCGTCGCCGCCGATCGCCGCCTGCCAGCTCGCGCGATTGGGCGCGATCAGCGTGCGCTCGCCGGCCTCGTTGCTCACCGTCAGCGTCTCCAGCTCGGCCGCCAGGTCCACCGGCGGCCCCTGCTCGACGCCGGACGCGCAGTCCTCGCAACGGTCCACCAGCCGGGCCCGCTCGCCCGCGTCGGGATCGTCGGGGCCGACGGGCGAGGCCAGGCCGACGGTCGCCCGCGTGCTCGGGTGCGGTACCCCGATCCAGGGATGCACGCGCGACCCGCAGAGCGGGCAGCGCGGCGTGGTCTCGCGGCGGCCGGACGCCATCAACTGCCGGAGGACGCCTTCGCCTCGTGCGAGCGCGACGCGCGCAGGCGCGCCAGGGGCCCGCGCCGCCGCTCGCGCCTGAGGGTGCGCATGTACGGGAGGAAGTCGACCTGGATCGTGTGCCGCTTCGACGCCACGTACCGCTTCGCCATCCGCGCGTCCTCCCGCCCGATCACGCGGTGCATGTGCGCGGCGCGAGGCAGCTCGGCCTTGCCCTCGAGGACGTCGGCGATCCACTCGGACTGCGCCTCGGCGATCGGCATGATCGCCCCCAGCGGCTGGACCAGGCCGATGAAGTAAAGGCCGGGAAGGTCCGGGTGGACGACCCGCCGGTAGAGCGGGATCCGGTTGTCGGGGGCATCGAGCAGGCCGTGGTCGAAGAACGGGAACGTGATCTTGTAGCCGGTGCAGTAGATGATCACGTCGATCTCCTCGCTGCTGCCGTCCTCGAAGCGGACCGTGCGCCCCCCGGCTGAACTCGGCGATGTTCGGCTTCACGGTGATGTCGCCGTGGCCGAGACGGGGCAGCAGGTCGGAGGAGATCGTCGGGATGCGCCTCGGCCAGCTTGTGGTCCGGCTCGGGCAGGCCGAAGTCGGTCGGGAAGCCGACGGCCGTCTTCAGCATGCGCTTGTAGAAGGTGCGCTGCACCGCCAGCGGCAGGCGCGTGACGAGGTCGGTCGCGAGCTCGTCCGTCGGCCTGCCTCGCATGTACTTGGGGATCACCCACGCCCCGCGGCGCATGGCGAGGAACGTCGCGTCCGCGGTTCGCGAGCTCTCGACCGCCAGGTCGGTCGCCGAGTTGCCGATGCCGAGCACGAGCACGCGCTTGCCCGCCAGGACGTCGGGCTCGCGGTAGTTGTGGACGTGGAGCTGCTCGCCGGCGAACGAGCCCTGGCCCGGGTACGGCGGCTCGGGCCAGCGCGCGTCCCAGTGATGGCCGTTGGCGACCATCACGCTCGTTAGACCCCGGAGCCCTCCTCACCATCCTCGAGCTGCCGCCAGCGTCACCCGCCAGCGCTCGCCCTCGGGCTCGACGCTCGTCACCTCGGTCCGGAACCTGATCCGGTCGCGAAAGCCGAACTTGTCCACGTACGCGTCGAAGTAGCGGGCGATGTGGAAGTGGTCGGGATAGTCCGGGTAGTCCGCTCGGCATCGGGAAGCTGGCGTAGGCCATCGCGTTCGCGCGACGTGTTGATGTGCAGCGACCGGTAGGCGGACGACATGCCGTTGTCGTTCTCGTACCGCCAGTTGCCGCCCACGCCGGAGCCGGTCTCGAAGCAGTCGAACGCGATCCCTCGCGCGTTCAGGACCTGGCACGAGGCGATCCCGGACGAGCCCGCTCCGATCACGCAGACACGGCTTTCGCCTCATCCATGGCGGCGAATCTGGACCGAGCTCAGCTGGCGGCCGAGGCCCGATCGAGGACGCGGCGGCGTGTCCGGCGTAGCTCTGCCGCCGGAAGACGTCGTCGACCAGCGATTCCACACGGTCCAGGAAGAGCACGCCGTCGAGGTGATCGAGCTCGTGCTGGACGGCGCGGGCCTCGAAGCCCAGGCACTCGACGCGCCCCCGAGATGCTCGACCACGACGCGCGTGGCACGCCTGACGTTGGCGGTCACGTCCGGCAGGCTGAGGCAGCCCTCGCGCGCGACGTCGGATCCCTCGGCCGCGACGATCCTGGGATTCGCCAGCACAGGAGGCCGTTGGACGTCTCGGCCTTCGGGTGCTCCGAGACGTCCACGACGGCCACCCGCACCAGCAGGCCGATCTGCGGGGCGGCGATCCCCACGCAGCGCTCGTAGGAGCCGCATCGTCGCGAGCAACTCGCCGGCGACGGCTTCGACCTCGCCCGCCTGGACCGGGGCGGCCACCTGCTTCAGCATCGGGTCGGGATAGAGCAGGACCGGGCGCGCCGCCATCGTCCCTCTCCGCTAGCAGCCATCTAAAGCGCCTCGGCGTCCAGCTCCCGCAGCGATACCTCGACCCCGATCTCCGCTGCAGCGCTCTGCAACGCAGCCTCGACGTCGCCGACGGTGGCGGATCCCAGCGCGATCTCCAGCACCATCACGTAGACCGGTGCGTCCTCGGTTCCGGCGAGCTTCGTCTCGAGGTCGGTGATGTCCACGCCGAGCCCGGCCAGCGCCGCGCTGATGGAGTGCACGATCCCCTTGCTGTCGGCGCCGTACACGCTGACCACGTGGGTCGGCGTGACCGGCTCCGCGCCCGCGCCGACCGGCGCCACCGTCACCGCCTCCAGCCCCAGCTCTTCGCGGACCCGGCCGAGCCGGTCCGCCAGCGCCGCCTGCTCGATCCCGTCCGGCACCCGTACCAGCAGCATCACGGCGAAGTGGCCGCGCAGGATGGACATCTGCGAGTCCTCGACGTTGCCGTCCACCTCGAGCAGGGCGCCGCTCACGGCAGCGACGATCCCGGGCCGGTCCAGGCCGATCGCGGTGATCGCGAACGCGGGCACGCGGCCAAGGCTACCCCCGGCATCTAGGATTCGCGGCCCCGTGAGCCGCCAACGGATCATCGAGCGCGAGAGCCGGCTGCGACCCTACGCCGTCGCGACCTCGGTGCTGCCCCTGATCCTCCTGCTGCTCGCCGGGGTGATCCAGTCGAACGGCGCGGTCGAGCGGCGACCTCGCGACGGAGACCCTGCGGTCGATCGAGGAGAACCAGGGGTCGTTCCTGGTCGGTTCGGTGCTGGGCGGCGTGGCGTTCCTGATGCTCACGTTCCCGCTGATCTACCTGTTCAAGGCGGCTCAGGCGCGAAACGAGCGGGTGCTGGGCGCGATGATTGGCCTGGTGGCGATCGGCCCGGTGCTCTACGGCCTCCGCGCGATCCTGCTCGCGCTGGCCCAGGTGGACATCGCCAAGCAGTTCGTCGAGCAGGAGACCGGCGTGGGCGACATCTACTCCCTCGCGAAGAACCTGTTCGAGAACTCGGACCTGCTGGGGGCCGCCTCCCTCGCGTCCTCGATCGGCCTGCTGGCGATGGTCTTCGCCATGATCTACACGCCGCTCTGGGCCGTCCGCACCGGGCTGATCACGCGGTTCTACGGCACGCTCGGGATGGCGCTCGGCGCGTGCCTGATCCTGCCGCCCTTGGGGCCGCTCATCGTCCCCGTGCTGCTCGCCTGGTTCATGTACTTCGGGTTGCTGCTCGCGGGGCGGTCGCCGGCCGGGCGCCCACCCGCGTGGGACGCGGGCGAGGCGATTCCGTGGCCGACCGCCGGCTCCGAGCCGCTGGCGGCGGCGGGCGCCAACGGGGGCGTGGTCGAGGGCGACGCGACCGAGATCCCGGGCGTCGGCGAGAACCCGAATGCCGCCCGCCGCGAGCGCGCGAAGCGCCGCAAGCGCAAGCGCCGCCGATGAGGATCGCGGTCACCGGCGCCGCGGGCGACTTCGGGACCGCGATCATCCGGCGGCTCGTCGCCGACGAGCGGGTGGCAGAGGTGCTCGCGCTCGACCTGTGCGCGCCACGGCTCGAGCACCCCAAGCTGCGCGGCGAGGTCTGCGACGTGCGGTCGGACCGCGTCGCCGAGCTGGTTGCCGGCAGCGACGCCGTGGTGCACCTGGCGTTCATCCTGATCCCGGGCCGCGATCGCGACGAGTCCAGCCGCATCAACCAGGACGGCTCGCGCAACGTGCTCGAGGCCTGCGCGGCCGCCGGCGTCCGCAGGCTCGTCGTCGCGTCCAGCCTCTCCGCCCACGGGTCGCCGGTCAAGGGCAGCGCGCCCTCGGTCGAGGGCGAGCTGCCCCCGGATCCGGACCGCCGCTTCTACTTCCGCGAGAAGGCCCAGGTCGAGCGGATGCTCGACGCCTGGGAGTCCGAGCACCCGGACTCCGGGCTCGTCATCACCCGGCTCCAACCGGGGTTCGTCTACGGCCCCGACTTCTCGAACCCGGCGCTGGCGATGATGGGGACGCCCCTCGCGATCCTGCCCGACGACGACGGCCGGACGCACCTGATCCACCAGGACGATCTGGCCCGGGCCTTCTGCGACGCTTGCTTCGCCGACCACCCGGGCTCCTTCCTGCTCGTCACCGACGAGTCGATCGCCCAGGAGGACCTGGCCGAGCTGTCGGGCGGGCGGGTCGTACGCGTGCCCGTGCGGCCGGTCGAGATCGCGCTCGACGCGGCGTACGCGCTGCGCCTCTCGCCCGTATCGGCCGACTGGGCGGTCTCGGGCGACCGCGAGGCGCGGCTGGGCCGAGCCCGCACCGACCTCGGCTGGGAGCCCTCGATGACCTCCCGCGAGTCGGCCCTGGTCCTGCTCGCGCAGCAGGGCCGGCCGCTGCGATACGCCGACGGCCCGCCGCGCCGCGAGGTGGCCGAGCGGATGCTCGAGGTGCCGACCGCGTGGCTGCGCGAGGCGGGCGCAACGCTCCCCGGTCTTGCGGCGATGGACCTCGACGCCACCCTCGACCGCCTGGAGCACGAATGGATCGAGCATCGCGGCGAGCGCATCCACCTCGAGCTGCACCCCGCCTCGGCGGCAACCGCCACGGTCGTCTACGCCCACGGCCTGGGCGATCACGCCCGGCGCTCGACCCCGCTCGGCGGGGCGCTCGCCGACGCGGGCCTGAACGCGGTGCTGATCGACCGCCGGGGCCACGGGATCTCGGAGGGAAGGCGGGGCGACGCCACGCTCGAGGCAGACCTCGGGGTGATCGAGCGCACCCTCGCCTACGCCCGTGAGCGCTTCCGCGGGCCGGTCGTGCTGATGGGCGACTCGCTGGGCGGGGTCATGAGCTGGTATCTCCTCACCCGCGAGCCCGACGTCGAGGCGGTCATCTGCCACTGCATCAACCACCCCGACGTCCACCACGACCCGGCGATGCGCTGGAAGGGGCCGCTCACCCGGGGGTTGGCGCGGATCGCCCCGGCGTTGCGGATTCCGATCGACCAGATCGCCGACTACTCCGAGGTGGCGCTCGAGCCGTTGACCGGCCGCTACTTCACCGAGCGCCCCGACCGACTCTTCAACTTCTCGATCACCATGCGCTCGATGGCGAGCTACGTCGGCTTCGAGGCCCGCATTCCGTGGGAGCAGGTGACGACGCCCGTGCTGGTCACGATCGGCGACGACGACCGGATGACCACTCGCGAGCACACCGAGCGCTGCCTCGAGCGGGCGCGCACTCCGCGCACGACGTTCATGCCGATGCCCGGGATGGGACACCAGCTCTATCTCGAGCACCTCGCCGATGCGCTGCCGCCGGCGCTCGAGTGGATCGAGCGCGCCCTGGCCGGTGAGCCGGCCGCCGTCACGTAGACGAACGAAAGGAGCAACATGGAACCGCTGACGCAGCACCGATTCGAGGCGCGCGCAACGCTGATCCCGCTCGGAGCGATCCAGTTCGTGAACGGGGTCTGGGCGACGTTCGCGCCGCGGTCCTTCTACGACGACTTCCCGCTCGGGATCGGCGGCTGGGTCTCGGCGCTGCCCTCCTACAACGAGCACCTCATGCGCGACGTCGGCGGGCTCTTCCTCGCGACCGGCTTCATCCTCCTGATCGCGTCGGTGCGCCTCGAGCGCAGGCTGGTGGTGGTCGCGCTCGTCTCGTACCTGCTGTTCTCGATCCCGCACGCGATCTTCCACTTCTTCAACCTCGAGCCCTACGGCACCGGCGACGCGATCGGCAACGTCGTCGCCCTCGCCGCCACGGTTCTGCTGCCGCTGGGCATGCTGGTGCTCCTCTCCCGCGGCAAGGCCGTCCCGGCGCGCCCGACTGCGGCCGGGCCCGAGGGGAACGCCCGCATCGCCGGGGTCCCGGAGAAGACGCGGAACCTGGTGGTCCGCGGCGCCTACCGCGAGTCGCGCCGGCGCTACGGGACGGTGATGGACCCGCTCCGGATCTACGCCCACCACCCGAAGCTGCTGATGGGCTACGCGGCGCACGAGATGGCGGCCGAGCGCTCGCACCGGGTGCCCGAGCGGCTGAAGCTCCTGGCCGAGCTCCGGGCGGCGATGCTGCCGGGGTGCGAGTGGTGCTGCGACTTCGGCTCGTCGCTCTCGACCGCCGGCGGCGTCACCGAGGACGAGATGCGCGATCTACCCGTCTACTCCGAGAGCGAGCGCTTCACCGAGGTCGAGAAGCTCGTGCTGGACTACGCAACGGGGATGTCCAGGACGCCCGTGGACGTCACCGACGAGTTGTTCGCGCGGCTCCGGGAGCACTTCGACGAGCCGCAGCTGGTCGAGCTGACCGACATCATCGCGCTCGAGAACTACCGCGCCCGCTTCAACTGGGCCTTCGGGATCCAGTCGCAGGACTTCTCCGAGGGCGCCTTCTGCGTCAGGCCTTCGCCGCAACCTGCTGCTGTAGCTGCTCAACGATCGTAGGGTCGCGCAGCGTCGTCACGTCGCCCAGCTCGTTGCCCTGCGCGATGTCGCGCAGGAGCCGGCGCATGATCTTGCCCGAGCGGGTCTTCGGCAGGTCGTCGGCGAAGTGGATCTGGGACGGCCGGGCGAGCTTGCCGATCTTCGTGGCCACGTGCTCGCGCAGCTCGACCGCCAGCTCGTCGTCGCCCGTGACACTCCCCTCGGGGGTCACGAACGCCACGATCGCCTCGCCCGTGAGCTCGTCGGGGACTCCGATCACCGCCGCCTCGGCGACCTTCGGATTGGAGACCAGCGACGACTCGACCTCCATCGTCGAGAGCCGGTGGCCCGAGACGTTTAGCACGTCGTCGATCCGCCCCACGATCCAGAAGTAGCTGTCCTCGTCGCGCCGAGCGGCGTCGCCGACCAGGTACGTGTCGCGCCCGTACCGGTCCCAGTACGTCTCGATGAACCGCTCCGGCTCCAGGTACAGCGTCCGTGCCATCCCGGGCCACGGCCGGGTGAGTACCAGGGTTCCCGCGCCCTCCTCGATCTCGTTCCCGTCGGAGTCGTAGATCGCGGCCCCGATGCCCGGCAACGGCACCGTCGCCGACCCCGGCTTCGTCGTGGTCAGGCCGGGCAGCGGCGCGATCATGATTCCGCCCGTTTCCGTCTGCCACCAGGTGTCGACGATCGGGCAGGCGCCACCGCCGATGTGCTCGTGGTACCAGAGCCAGGCGCGCGGGTTGATCGGCTCGCCGACGGTGCCCAGCAGCCGCAGCGATGAGAGGTCGTGCGCCTGGGGATGCTCGATACCCCACTTCATGCACGCGCGGATCGCCGTCGGGGCCGTGTAGAAGATCGTCACCCCGTACCGCTCGATGATCCCCCACCAGCGGTCCTCCTTGGGGTAGTTCGGCGCTCCCTCGTAGATCACCGACGTGGCGCCGTTCGCGAGCGGGCCGTAGACGATGTAGGAGTGGCCGGTGACCCAGCCGATGTCGGCTCCGCACCAGTAGACGTCGGACTCCTCCTTGAGGTCGAAGACCAGCCTGTGGGTCGCGGTCACCTGGGTCAGGTAGCCCCCCGTGGTGTGGAGGATGCCCTTCGGCTTCGCCGTCGAACCCGAGGTGTAGAGGATGAACAGCGGGTCCTCGGCGTCCATGGGCTCCGGGGGGCATTCGGCATCGGCCGCTGCGAGCGCCTCGTGCCAGAACACGTCGCGCCCCTCGGTCATCGGCGGGTCGGTGCCGCAGCGGTCGACGACCACGATTCGCTCGACCGACGGCATCCCGGAGGCGACCTCGTCGATCGCGGCCTTCATCGGCCCGGGCTGGCCGCGTCGCAGCGTGGCGTCGGCGGTGATCAGCGCCTTCGCCTGGGAGAACTCCATGCGCTCGCGCACCGACTCGACCGCGAAACCGCCGAAGACGACGTTGTGGATCGCGCCGATCCGCGCGCAGGCGAGCATCGCCACGACCGCCTCGGGGACCATCGGCAGGAAGATTCCGACCACATCGCCCTTCCCGATGCCCAGGTCTCGCAGGGCGTTCGCGGCGCGCTGCACCTGATCGAGGAGCCACTCGTAGGTGATCGTGCGCCGCCCGTCCGCGCCGCTCTCGTCGGCGTCCTCCGCCTCCCAGTGGAAGGCGACGCGCCGGCCGCGGCCGGCGGCGACATGACGGTCCAGACAGTTCGCGGAAACGTTCAGCTTGCCGCCCGCAAACCACTTCGCGTGCGGCGGGTCCGACCAGTCGAGGACCTCATCCCATGGCTCGATCCAGTCCAGCTTCTCGGCCCAGCTGGCCCACCACGTCTCCGGGTCGGCATTCGCGCGCTCGTAGATCCCGGGGTCCGTGGCGTTGGCCTGTGCCGCGAACTCGGGCGGCGGGGGGAAGGTCTGCTCGGTCTCCAGCAGTACGTCGAGCTCGGGCTCAGCGGCCACTTCTCCTCCTTGGGCCTCAGGACTATGGATCGGCTCCGATCCTATGGCTCCTCACTACCCTTTCGGGCGGTGGTCAATGTGAGCAGGGTGTACGCGCGCATCGGCGCGCTCGTGGCGGTGATGACGGCGCTCGTCCTGCCCGCGAGCGCCGGCGCCGAGGGCATCGCCACCCACTCGCTGCCCCAGAGCTCGGCCGACGTGCTCGACTACTGGACGCCGGAGCGCATCCGAACCGCACGGCCGGCATCCGAGCTGCTCGCGGGCGTTCCGGCCCCGAGCGACCTGCTCGGCGGCCTCCTGGGTTCCGGGCAACCGAGCCCGCGATCGGCCGCCCAGCAGGTCCGCGATGCCCGCGCGCGCCCGTTCCGCACCCACGGGAAGGTCCTGTTCCACCTGCCGAGCGGGGACTACCAGTGCTCGGGCACCGTGGTCAGGGCGAAGACGAAGCGCCTGGTCGTCACCGCGGGGCACTGCGTCTTCGGCGACGCAGCGTTCGCCGACCACTGGATGTTCATCCCCGGGAAGGACGGCGCCGACGAGCCCTTCGGCCGGTGGACGGCGGCCCGTCTGGCGACCCCCGCCCAGTGGCAGGCCTCGGAGGACGTCCGCTACGACGTCGGCATGGCCACCATGCGCAAGCGCAACGGGAAGCGGCTCCAGAAGGTCGTGGGCGCGCGCGGGATCGCGTTCGACCAGGGGCGCGACCTCAACTTCGACGCGTTCGGCTATCCGGCCCAGGCGCCGTTCAGTGGCGGGCAGCTGTGGCACTGCTCGTCACCGGCCCAGGGAACGGATTCAGGCCCGCCGCCCGCGCCCACCCGGATCGACTGCAACATGACCGGAGGGGCGAGCGGCGGCGGCTGGGTGATCGGCGACCGGCGGGTGAATTCCGTGGTGTCGTACGGGTACGAGTGCACGATCCCGATCCCGCCACTCTGCGACAACCCCGAGGAGGGCAAGCTCTTCGGGCCCTACTTCGGCGCCACGATCGAGCGGCTCTATCGCAGCCAGCGCCGCAGCCGTTGAGCCGCGAGGAGCTGCGCGCCAACCGCCAGAAGCATGAGGCCGACCGCTGCCAGTAGGCCGGTCTCCGCACCGGTGGCCGGTAGGGACCCGTCGGTGCCGGCAGCATCCGGCGACGCAACGGCCGCGGCCTCGGTCGGACCCGGCACGCTTCCGTCGTCGTCCGTGCCGTCGGTGCCGTCATCCCCGTCCGGAGGCGGCTCCTCGGTTGTCCCCACGACGGTGACCGTGCCCGTCATCTCGGGATGAATCGAGCAGAAGTACGAGACGCTCCCCTCCTGGTCGAAGGGGACGCTGGCGCTGGATCCCACGCCGATCTCGCCGGTGTCGAACGTGTCCGACGACGCGGTGTGCGCCTCGGCCCCGTTGTTCGTCCACGTGACCGACCCGCCCACCGTTACCTGGATCGCCGAAGGCTGAAAGGCGAAGTCGATGATCGACACGGAGGCGCCGGATTGCCGCAGGACCGGCGTGGCGCGCGGCTCCGGCGCCGGCGTCCCATCGGGAGGATCCGGCGGGACCTGGCCCGGGCCGGGCTCCGGTGGCGGATCGGGCGGCGGGGGAGTGGACGGGTTCTCTTCCGGTGGCGGTGGCGCCGGGTCGGGCTCGACTTCGGCCGGATCGGGCGGCTCGACCGGCGGCTCCGGCTCGCCGCCCTCCTGTGCCCACAGCGTTGCGGGGCTAAGCGCTAGCCCCAGAACCGCGACCGCGACGGATAGCCGACGTCGCCTCATCCCCATCTACCGTATATACGACGGTCAACCGCGAAAAGATCGCTCTAGGCAGCCACGCGCTTGCGGTGGGCGCGGATCTCGCTGAGGATCCGTTCGAGGCGCGGCTCGGTCGATGAGTCGACGTGCTTCATCGCCGCCGCCACGGCCGGGTGCACGGCGGCGATGCGCTCGTGCATCGCCTGCGCGACCGCGCGGTAGGTGGGGTGGCCCTCGCGCGCCGAGCGGAGCTCGCACAGGTGCATCGCCTCGCGCGCGTTCAGGTCGAGCACGTACCGGATCCGGTAGCCCAGGCAGAGGGCATAGGGCGCGGCGTCCGGGAGGCCGGCGGCCTCCAACCGGTCGAACTCGGCGTGCGAGGCCTCGAGGCCGCGGCGGTAGGCGTCGCCGGCGCCGGCCTCGACGACCTCCTCCGGGACCCCCGCGCCGAGGTCAGGGCCGAGGCGCTGCCACTGACAGGTGAGCATCCGGTGGCGCTGGAGGTCGCGGAAGCCTCCGTAGTCCGAGACGATCTCGAAGCGGTAGCGCACCGCCTCCCAGCCGCGCCCCGGGCGGTGGCGGCGGTTCGCGCGCTCGCCCGCGAGCTCCGCGATCAGATCGGCGCGCTCGATGGGATCGAGGGCGTCGACGCGGCGGCGGATCTCGCTCTCGCTCGTGCCGGCGGACTCGTACAGCGACGCCGCCAGGAGGTCGGCCTCGCCGCCGTCAACGTGGACCAGCTCGACCGACGGGACGTCGGCGGGCTCCCGGCGGTCGAGCCCGAGGCGGGCGACGGCTCGCTCGGTCGCCTCGCGGCGTGAGCGGAGGTATTCGATCCACTCGCCGCCGCGGTCGGGGCGCTCGACCCGCGCGACGAAGCTTGGGATCACCTGCTGGAGCTCGGCCAGGATCAGCTCGCCGAAGGCGCGGGCCTCCGGAAGGGGGGAGGCGAACAGCCGCAGCAGCAGCTGCTCGTAGGCCTGGCCGGAGGCGAAGATGCCGACGTGGCTGAGCGTGGAGGCCGGCAGGAGCCCCCGCATCAGGTCGAGCGCCTTCGCCCGGATCGAGCTGCGCCACGCCCGCTCGGGCTCGTCGCCGCGCGGCCAGCGCCCCTCGGCCCAGGCGAGGACCCGCTCGAGGCCGTTCGAGTAGTCGCTGAAGATCGCATCCATCGCGGCCGCGTACTCCGGGCCCAGCTCGTCGTGCTGGTAGTAGCGGTAGCCGCCGCCCGGCTCCATCGGCTGGTCGTAGGCGATGTAGCGCGTCGACTGCTCCAGGTAGGCGGCCAGGCGACCGCGCTGGAGCACCTTGGTGAGGATGTTCGAGACCCACTCGCAGCCCAGGTGCGCGCCGCCGACCTGGGCGATGGAGTCGTCGCCGAAGCCGATGAACACGCGCTCGTAGAGGCCCGCGGCGCGCTCGCCCTCGGCGCCGTCGAAGGGCCGTCCCGCGGCGGGTACCTCAGCCGCGAACTCGTCCAGGTAGAGGCGGCGCAAAGTCCCGCCCCAGCGCGAGTAGCGGGCGAACAGCGCGCCCTTCACGGTCTCGGGCAGGTTCGTGAGCGCGAAGACGGGACGGTCGAGGTTGGTGAAGTGAGGGGCGAGAAGCTCTCGCTCCTGCTCTGAGAAGGACTCCACCGGGTAGCGCACGGGGTCGCATCCTAGACAGCGCGACGGCGTCCGCTCGGATGTACCAGAATCCAGGTATGGGAGGCGGGGTATACGTACACGATCTTCAGTCAAGCGGCCAGCCGGCCGATGGACAGACGGTGGGCGGTGGCACCTACACGCATGGCGCTTTCGGGCGCCTGACTAGCGCCGAGCGCCGGCGACTCGGCCGGCTGACCGGGCTGCTGATGATCGTCGGCGCGCTCACCTCGATCCCGGCCGGCCTCGTGCTCGAGCCGGCGCCCGAGCCGTACGAGCACCTGATCGGGCTCGGCTCGGCCCTGCTCGGGTTGGCCGCGCTGGTCGCCCCGTGGGAACGGATGTCGAACACCTGGCTGCACGCCGGGCTGATCATCGGCACGATCGAGGTCGCCGTCGGCGTCGCGGTCTTCAGCGACGACTATGCGTTCTTCTACGTCCTCGTCGCGATGCTCGCCGCCTACGTGATCCGCGAGCCGGCCGCCCTGGTCGCGTACGGGGTGTTCCTGGGCCTCGCCCTGCTGGCTCCCCTCGCGTACTCGGACGAGACTCTGAAGGAGCAGGCGCACCACATCCTGGTGACGCTGCCCGTGCTGGTGATCGCCGCGGTGATCGTCCGGTACCTGCGCGACACGCTGGAGGAGCGCGAGCGGAGGTTCCGCGGCTTCGCGGTCGAGGCGGTGTCGCTGGCCGAGCGGATCCGTGGCCCGGCGCCCAACGGCGGCAACGGATCGGCCGGCGACCTGCGGAGCCGGCTCGGCGCGCTCGCCTCCGACGTGGATCCGGAGGCCGAAGTCCGCGACCGTTAGTCGTTGCGCCAACGCGACCTCGGGTGGATGATCGCCATGATGCGTAGCCCAGGCGCCTAGGTGGACCTCGACAGCGCACAGGACCGGCGGCGCTACGGCCGGTTGGCCGGATACCTCTTCGCGTTCGGATCGCTCTCGACGCTGCCGGCGTCGTTGCTCCTCGAGCCCAGGCCGCCGGGCGAGGTCTATCTGATGACGATCGTCGCGGTGCTCAGCGGCCTCGCCTGCCTTCGGATTCCGTGGGAACGCGTCCCACCGCGCTGGATGGCCTGGATCCCGGCGATCGGAACGCTCGAGATCGCGATCGTCTGCGGGCTCGTGGACCCGGCATACAGCCTCCTCTACTTCGTCGTGATCGTCTATGCAGCGCTTGCCCTGCCGACCCGGGTCGAGCTCGCGCTGCAGCTCGCGATCGCCGGGCTGGCGCTGGTCGCGCCCGTGATCTACGACCCGGACTCGGGACGAGAGCACGTGCGGATTGCGCTGCTCGAGCTCCCGGTGCTCGTGATCGTCGCGGGCGCCGTCCGCTATCTCAAGGAGCTGCTGGAGGTCCGTGAAGCCGCGGACCGCGAGTTCGCGAGTGAGGCGATCGAGCTGGCGCAGCGGATTCGCGGGCCGATCCCAGGCGAGGACCGGCTCGATGAGCTCGCGCGCGAGCTGGAGGGCGAATCCCGCTAGGCGGCTAGGCCGCGTCACCCGGCGGCGCGGCCATCAGCTCCACGCGATGGCCACCCGGCGCCGTCGTGACCGCCCGCCGCTCGCCCCAGAGCTCGCGCACGGCCTCGACCTGGAACCCCGCGGCCCGGAGTCGGCCGATGGTGGCATCGAAGTCCTCGGCCACGACGGCGGCGTGACCGAGCTTGGGCACCGTCGGCTCCGGCGTGCTGATCAGGTGAATGTGCGTGCCTGCGCGGGCGAACCAGCTGACGTACGGGGCGATCTCGGGCGGGGCCGTGACCCGCGCGAAGCCGAGCGCCTGCCAGAACGCCAGGCTGCGCTCTGCCTGATCAGGCGGGACCTCGAGCGAAACGTGGTGGAGCATGGGTTAGGGGTACCGGCCTGACCGAACGGCCAAGCCGCATAGAATCCTCCCAGGAGACGAACGGGATGGTTGGGCCAAAACTGGCTCGGGCGTACGGGACGCTTGCGGGCTTCGGGTTCATTGGGGTGGCGTTGCTGACGCTGCCGAGCACCCGCCTGCTCGAACCGCTGCCTGCCCCAGAGGCGTATCTGCTCACCCTTGCCGGGCTCGTCACCGGGCTCGTCTGCATCGCGATCCCATGGGATTGGATCGACCCCCGCTGGCTGCACGTGATCGGCGTCGTGGCGACGGCCGAGGCGGCCGCCACCGTCGCCGTTTTTGGGCAGCCCTACGTTGCGTTCTTCTTCCTGATCGCGGTTCTGGTCGCCTATGTCGCCCCCGACGCCCGCACGATCGGCCTGCAGCTCGGCATGATCTGCGCCGCCCTGTTCGGCCCGGTCATCTACGGGCCGGATGACGCCCGCAGCGCGTTGAACGTCGCCCTGGTGGTGGCCCCCGTGATCCTGCTCACCTCGGGGCTGTTCTCGTACCTGCGGCTGAAGATGGTCCACGATCGGCGGGCCTATCACCGGTTCGCCGAGCAGACGCTCGTCCTCTCATCCCAGATCGCGGGCCGCCAGCTCGGCCCCTCCGGTCGCCTGGCCGAGGCCGAGCCGGTGCCGCAGATCTCGTACGCGCGCCCGCCGGTCGCCCTGGTTGCGGGCATCGCCGTCGTCCTCGGCCTGCCGCTGTTCGCGGGCGGCCTTGCCGCGGCCGGCGTCAGGCTGCCGGAGCTGGCGCGCGAGCCGTTCGAGTCCGTGGGGATCGAGCTCCCCAATCAGGAAGCGGATCCCGCGCCGGCCACCGAGGTCGTCGGGCGAGGCGAGTCGGGGCGGGCCGCCCGCGGTGGCGGTGACTCCGGCGGCGGATCCGCCACCGGCGCGCCTGAGCCCGCCGCCGCGCAGCTCGACCCGAGCGCCGTCGACCGGACGGAGGGCGGCGGTCCCGCGGCCGAGCCGGCCAACATCCCACCCCCCGCACTGCCACCGCCCACCGGTGACGGCGAGCCGGCCCCCGAGCCGGCCCAGCCACCGGCCGGAGGCCCACTCGAGTCGCCGCTGGACGACCTGCTGGACGACGCGACCCAGGGCCTCCAGGGAATCCTGGAACAGTTGCAATCCAGATAACCCGACGGCTGCGAAGCAGCGGTCGGAGCTATCTACCCGAAGATCGATTCGCCCGCGCCCGACACGAAGTCGACCAGCGGGGACGGGATGATCCCGAAGAACACCGTTGCGGCGGCGGCCGCGACCGTGAGGCCGATGATCACCGGGCACCGGATGCCGCCGATGCGCGCGGCCCGCTCTGTCACCGGGGAGCCGAGCTCGCCGGTGATGCTCTCGTCGGCCTCCGGCGAGCCGCCCGCCATCGCCGGCAGCACGCGCTGGCCCGCCTCGGGGGTGGGATCCGAGTGATACGCCGGCCGCATCCACACGGCCGCGATCACCCGCAGGTAGTACGCCAGCGAGATCATCGTCCCGACGGCGATCATCACCGCGAGCCACGTGTAGTCGCCGTCCACCGCGGCCTCGATGAGGTAGAGCTTGCCGATGAAGCCCGCGGTGCCCGGCAGGCCCGCGAGCCCCAGCATCGCGATCGTCAGCGGCCAGGCCAACTCGGGCCGCTCACGGCCGAGCCCCTGCACCGACCGGATGTCGTCGCCGAACCCGGTCTCGCGCTCGCGGATGGTGATCACGCCGAACGCGGCGAGGTTCATGAGCGCGTAGGACGCGAGGTAGAAGAAGAGGGCGTTGATGCCGATCTCATTGGCGGCGACGATCCCGACCAGCATGTAGCCGGCCTGGGCGATCCCCGAGTAACCCAGCAGCCGCTTCAGCGAGCTCTGCGTCAGCGCGCCGACATTGCCGACCACGATCGAGACCGCCGCCAGCGCGGCCAGGGCGGGCTGCCAGTCGCCGACCGCCGGGCCGAGGGCGACCTCGAAGAAGCGGGCGAACACCGCGAACGCCGCCGCCTTGGTCGCCACCGCCATGAACGCGGTCACCGGCGTCGGCGCGCCCTGGTAGACGTCGGGCGTCCACTGGTGGAACGGAGCGATCGAGAGCTTGAAGGCGAGCCCCGTCGCCGTCAGCGCGATCCCGATCAGGATCAGCGGGTCGTCGGCGAGGTTGGAGCCGATCCCGTCGCGGATGCCTCCGAAGTCCGTCGAGCCCGAGCCGCCGTAGATGAACGCGAGGCCGTACAGCAGAGTCGCCGAGCCGAGCGAGCCGATGATCAGGTACTTGAGTCCCGACTCGAGCGACTGCTGGTGGCGCAGCGCCGATCCGCACAGGACGTAGAGCGGCACCGAGAGCAGCTCGAGGCCGACGAAGAAGATGACCAGGTTCTGCGCCATCGCCAGGAGCGCCATCCCGAGGACGGACGCGATCAGGAGCGCCTGGAACTCCCCGTGCCCGCCCGGGCCCGGCGCGTCGTCGGCGGCCTCCTCCCGCCAGCTCAGGGGGATCACGAAGGCGGCGCTCAGGATCGCGATCAGGGTCGCGACCAACCCCAGCTCGTCCAGCCGCAGGGCGCCGGCAACCAGGTCCTCGCTCTCACCGAACTGCCAGATCGAGAGCCCGGCCGCGGCTCCCAGGGTGACGAAGCTGAAGAACGAGACCAGCCTGCGCTGCGCGTGGCCCACCAGGCCCGCCAACAGCACGACGCAGAAGCCCGCCGTCAGCGCGATGATCGGCGAGAGCCCGGCGTAGTCCAGATCTGGGGCCGTGAAGGTCATCTGACCTGCGACACCTCGATGTGATCGCCGGCCGCCGCGACGGCGCCGACCTTGTCCTGGACCGACGCCTCACCGCGCTCGAGGATCTCGCCCGGGAACAGCGCCAGGAAGAGGATCACCGCGACGAGCGGCACCAGGACGAGGCCGTCCCGCCAGCCGAGCTCGCGCGACGAGCCCCCCACGGGCAGCCGGTTGTGCATCGTTCGCTGATAGAGCCGGAGCGCGTAGAACGCGGCCATCGCGATGCCCGCCGAGGCAACGACCGCGAACGCGACCTTCGCGTCGAAGAGCCCGTTCAGGATGTAGAACTCGCCGACGAAGTTGGCCGAGCCCGGCATCGCCAGCGTCGCCAGCGTCACGATCAGGAACAGCGCCGCCAGCATCGGCGCGCGCATCGCGCCGCCGCCCATCTGCCTCAGGTCCTCGCTGCCGAAGCGCTCGGCAAGCAGGACGATGATGAAGAAGAGCGGCACCACCACGAACGCGTGGTTGATCATCTGCAGCACCGCGCCGTCGGCGCCGCCGGCGGTCAGCGAGAACACGCCCAGCGTGATGAACCCGAGCTGGGCGATCGACGAATAGCCGGCGATCAGCCGCACGTTGGTCTGCGTGAAGGCCATCGCCGAGCCGTAGAGGATCGAGACCGTTGCGATGACCAGGACCAGCTCCTGGAACTGGACGGTTGCGTCCGGATAGATCGGCAGGACGACCCGCAGGAAGCCGTAGGCGGCGACCTTCGAGAGCACGCCGGAGAGCAGCGCCAGCACCGGCAGCGGCGCGGCGAGGTAGGCGTCGGGCATCCAGCCATGCACCGGGAACGCGGGCATCTTCACCAGGAACGCCGCCGCGAAGAAGCAGAAGATCCAATCCTGCGCTGCCCTCGGGCAGGACAGTGCGCCCGCAGGTCGGCCATCGCGAACGAGAGCTCGCCGGTCTCGTTCGCGGTCAGGATCGCCGGTCGCGATCGCGGCCGACCAGCATCAGCAGCGACCCGACGAGCGTGTAGACCATCATCTTGATCGTCGCCCGCACCCGGTCGCCGGTGCCGTAGGAGCCGATCAGGAAGAAGAACGGCACCAGCATCAGGTCGAAGAACAGGACGAACAGCAGCAGGTCCTGGGCGAGGAACGCGCCCAGCGTCGCGAACTCGCCGATGCCCAGCATCAGGAAGAAGTTCTTCGGCCGGTCGGGCATCCGGAACGCGGCCCAGGTGAAGCTCGCCGTCCACAGGAGCGCGGTCATGACCACCAGGAACAGGCTGATCCCGTCGACGCCGAGCTGGTAGCGCACTCCCGAGGTCCGCGATCCAGCTCTCGTCGACCACGTGCTGGAGGCCCGGCGAGGCCACGTCGAAGTCGGCGACCAGGCGCGATCGCGAGGCCCAGCGTCACCAGCGAGCCGGCGACCGAGAGCGGCGGCCGCGGCGCGCTTCGGCGCAGCGCGACGAGCAGCGCGACCGCCGACCGGCAGCCAGAGCAGGACGTTCAGCATCGCGTGCCTTCATGACGAGCCACCACCAGGAAGTAGAGGGCGAGCGCGGCGAAGCCGCCGATCACGAGCAGCGCGTAGGCGCGGACGAAGCCGGACTGCGCCGCCGCGCACCAGCAGCCCGACCTCGCGCACGGCGCCGACCGTGCCGTCGACGATCCCCTGCACGACGACGCGCTCGACGACGTCGTTGCGAAGCGCCCGGCGGCGATCACCGGCCGGTAGACGAGCGCGTCGATCAGCTCGTCGAAGTACCACTTGTTCTTGAGGAAGTCGTGGACCGGGCTCGAAGCTCGACGCGCAGGCGCGCGGTCGACCCGGGCCGGGCGACGTAGCAGAGGTAGGCCAGGCCGATCCCGGCGATCGAGATGCATCCCCCCGACCGAGCAGGCCGAGGTACGCCGAGCTTTCCGAGGGGACGGATGCCGGAACAGGTGCGATTCCTCGAACGTGCCCGCGCAGGAAGTGCTCCATCGCGGCCGTGACGCCGGGGATCTGAAGCGACGCCGGCGACGAGCGACAGCACGCCCAGGACCGCCCATCGCGATCCGCATCGGCAGCTCGCGCTCGGCGATGTGGTGCTCGGGGCCGGGGAAGCCGACCTCCGTGTCCTCCTGCTCGCCGGTCGCCGGGTTCTCGGGCTCGGCGTGCGCGAGGTGGCCGCCCTCGAGCTCGCGCGCCTCCTCGCAGGGCTCGCCGTAGACCACCCGGAACCCGATCCGGAACGCGTAGAACGCGGTCAGGAACGCCGCGACGATAGCCGCCGATCGCGAAGATCCAGTACATGCCGCCCCGGTCGGCGGCGAAGACCAGGATCTCGTCCTTCGAGAAGAAGCCGGACGTCCCGGGGAAGCCCGGCCAGCGTCAGCGCGCCGATCAGCAGGAGCAGCGACGTGAACGGCATCGCCGCGCCTGAAGCCCGGACATGCCGTCGATGTCCTGGCTGGCCGGCCATCGCGCCGATGACCGAGCCCGCCGCCATGAACAGGAGCGCCTTGAAGAAGGCGTGGGTCATCAGGTGGAAGATCCCGGCGGTGTAGGCGCCGATCGAGACGCCGACGACCATGTAGCCGATCTGGCTCATCGTCGAGTAGGCGATGATCCGCTTCAGGTCGGTGACGACGAGCGCGATCGTCGCGGCGATCAGCAGCGTCGCGAGGCCGGTGAAGGCGGCGATGTCGGCGGCGGTCGGCGCGAGCTCGAACAGGGGGAACATGCGGGCGATCAGGTAGACGCCGGCGGTCACCATCGTCGCCGCGTGGATCAGCGCCGAGACCGGGGTCGGGCCCTCCATCGCGTCCGGGAGCCAGGTGTGGAGCGGGAGCTGGGCCGACTTGGCGAAGGCGCCGACCAGCAGCAGCAGGCAGATCGCGACGATCGTGCCGCCGTTCGGGCGAGAAGTGCTCCGGCGCCGTTTCGAAGACCTCGAGGTAGTCGAACGTCCCCAGCTCGCGGAAGATCAGGAACGCGGCGAGGACCAGCCCGACGTCGCCGATCACGTTGATCACGAACGCCTTCATCCCGGCCGCGGTCGCGGTTCCGCGCCGGTACCAGAACGAGATCAGCGCGTACGAGGCGAAGCCGACGAACGCCCAGCCCACGACGAGGAGGACGAAGTTCCCGGCCAGCACCAGCAGCAGCATCGAGAAGACGAAGAAGTTGAGGTAGGAAAAGAAGCGGGCGTAGCCGCGGTCCGAGCCCAGATAGGCGACCGAGTAGAGGTGGATCAGCATCGAGACGCCGGTGACGATCAGGCACATGTACGACGGCGAGCGGGTCGACGAGGATGCCCGAGGTCGATCTCGAGGCCGACCGCGGTCGCGTAGTCGTAGAGCGCCGAGGTGAGCTGGCGATCGTCCGGCGGCGCGGTCGAGCAGCATCGATGAACGCCCCGATCGACGCTCAGGAAGGAGGCGGCGATCGCGGCGGTGCCGATCCAGCCCGCCGTGCGTCCGGGCAGCACGCGCCAGCCCAGCCGCGATCACGATCGAGCCCAGCGAGCGGGAAGAGCAGCACCAGCCAGCCGTATTCGGTGGCGCTCATCCCCGCAGGCCGCGCATCTCGTCGACGTTCAGCGGCAGCGCGCCGGCGGAACATCGCGACGATCAGGCCGAGGCCGACGACCACCTCACAGGCGGCGACGACCATCACGACCAGGGCGAACACGTGCCCGTCCTGGTTGCCGATCGAGCGCGAGAACGCCAGCAGCGCCAGGTTGCCCGGCGTTCAGCATCAGCTCCAGGCAGAGCAGGATCACCAGCGGGCTGCGCCGCAAGAGCACGCCCGCCGGCCCCGATCGCGAACAGCAGCGCGGACAGGACCAGGTACCACTCGAGCGCCACTAGCCCCGCTCCTCCACCACGACGATCGGCGGCTCCTGCGTTACGGCGCGCGGCGAGGACCACCGCGCCGACGGCGGCGACCAGCAGCAGCAGCGACGCCGCCTCGAACGCGATCAGGAAGCGCTCGAGGAGCAGCTCGCCGATCGCCTCGGGCGAGCCGAAGCCCACGGGAATCGTGGGGCCGTCGCCCCCGATCGCCTGCAGACCGGTGCCGAGGATCGCGATCGAGAGCTCGATGAACAGCGCCGCCGCGAGCAGCGGGGCCAGGAAGCGCTGGCCCGCGATCGGCTCCCAGATCGGCTCCTCGACGCCGCCGACGTAGGCGGCGACGAACACGTACAGGACCATCACGGCGCCCGCGTACACCACGACCTGCGCGGCGGCGATGAACTCGGCGTGGAGCATCAGGAACAGGCCCGCCAGCGCGACCAGGTGCACGACGAGGGCGAGCACGCTGTAGAAGGGATTGCGGAGTGCGATCACGGCGATCGCGCCGCCCAGAGCGCCGATCGCACCAGCGAAGAAGGCAACCTCCTCCATCGCGGCGCATCCTATTCGCGGGCCAACAATCGCCGAGCGACGGATTTCCGGACACAGTGTCCGGTTTTCCGTCTCTCGCTAGCCGGTCAGCGACTCGATCGCGTCGGCGACCACCGCCGGGCACTCGATCTGCGGGCAGTGCCCGACGTCCGGGAGCATCTCGATCTCGGCGTGGGGGAGCATGCGCTTCGAGTCGTCGGCGCCCGCGGGCGACGCAGAGGCGGTCGCGGTCGCCCCACAGCACCGTCACCGGGACGTTGATGCTGGCGGAGTCGAAGGGGTCGACCAGCTCGGGCCGGAGCTGCTTCGCGTAGTCGATCCGGGTGCGGATCACGCCGCGGTCCACCGTGAAGCGCGTGAAGCGATTCGACGATCGCCTGGTCGATCGCCGCCGGATCGCCGAACGCGAGCTGCCGGTAGAGGCGGCCCGCGACCCCGCGCACCACGCCCTCGGGCACCGGCGCCGGCAGCGAGATCAGGCGCGAGACCGCCGGGATCCGGTCGACCGCGAAGAACAGCGGCGCCATCCGGATGCCCGCTGGGCCGATCGGCGACGACGCCGGCGATCGGCAGGTCCTCGTGCTCGGCGAGGCGCAGGGCGGTCCAGCCGCCGAGCGAGTTCCCGGCGACGACCACCGGGCCGCTCGGCCTGCTCGGCCGCGCGCAGGACCGCGCGCCCGGCGAAGTCGACCAGCTGGTCGAGCACCTCGCCCGCCGGGTCGAGCGGCGGCGCGACGCCGAATCCGGGCTGGTCATAGGCGATCGCCGGCAGGTTGCGCTCGGCGAGCAGGTCGAGCACCTCGAGCCAGGTGTCGGCGTTGTCCATCCAGCCGTGCAGCAGCACCGTCGGCACGCCCTCCCCGCCGGACCAGACGGCGCGCGTCTCGATCCCGCCAACGGTTACCCGTCCCCGGCGCAGCCGGTTGATCGGGTCGGCGGGCGGCGCTGCGGTGCGGCTGACCGTCGAGGTCGCCGAGGCGGATCGCCGGGCTCATGCCTCCGAGAGCATACGTTCGGCCGGGCGCCGGCCGTTGCCGCCGGTCGGCCCGTCCACCGGCGGTGGTTCGACCACCGTGCGCAGGAAGCGCTCGATCCCCTCGACGACTCGAGCCGTCCGCAGCGACGGGAAGAGGTCGAAGGCGTGCTCGGCGCCCGGCAGCTCGACGTAGAGGACCTCGCTGTCGGAGACGGCGCGCAGCCGCTCGACGAAGGCCCTCGCGTCATCGACGGGCACGAGGGTGTCGCGCTCGCCGTGGAAGACCATGAAGGGCGGCGCGCCGGGATGGACGCGGTGAGGTGGGGGAGACGGCCCGGAATGCCTCGGGTCGTCGGCGCGCCGGCGCTTGATCACGATCTCCTCGAGCAGCCAGCTGCGCAGCCCCTCGTAGTAGACGGCGTCCTCGTCGAGCATGTCGTAGACGCCGTAGAACGGGACCGCCGCGGCGACCGAGGTGTCCGCGTCGTCGAAGCCGGGCTGCAGCGAGCGGTCGCCGGCCGTCAGCGCCGCCAGCGCGGTCGAGGTGCCCGCCCGCCGAGCCGCCGGTGAGGCAGATCCGCTCCGGGTCGATCGCCGAGCTCCTCGGCGTTCTCGCGGACCCAGGCGATCGCGCGCTTGACGTCGATGACGTGATCGGGAAGCGTCGCCCGCGGGCTCAGGCGGTAGTCGATGTTGAAGCCGATCCAGCCGTTCGCCGCCATGTGGTTGAGCAGCGGGATCCCCTGCTCCAGGCGGCTGCCCGCGATCCAGCCGCCGCCGTGGACCTGGATCACGGCCGGTCGCGGCCCGTCGATCCAGCGCCGCGCTCGACGGGCTCGTAGACGTCGAGGCGCAGGCGCAGGCGGCCGTCGGTGTGGTAGACGACGCCGCGCCGCTTGCGAACACCTCGCGGCACCAGCATCAGCGGCGGCAGGACCAGGTGGCTGCGGGGAAGCGCGAGCGGGGCGGGGTCGCCGGGCACCTGCTCGAGCGCGCGCTCGACGACCGCGGCGCTGCGGAAGCTGTCCCAGGCGAGGCGGAGCAGGAACAGCAGGTCCACGGCGAGCAGCGCGATGACGACCAGGCCGAGCGTGCTGCCGGTGGCGCCCAGGGCGAGCAGGGCGACGATCGCGAGCGCCACCAGAAGCGCGAGCTGCAGGCGAACTCGCGCGCGACGAGCGCCCAGCTCCAGCGCGCGACCTTCCACAGCAGCTCGCGCGGCGGGTCCAGCCGCCACAGCCGCCGAGCAGCCGCAGCTGCCCTCGAATCATCGGGAGTGCTCCTTTGTCTACAGGCCGTAGGTCTTGGAGATGATCTCGCGCTGGATCTCGTTGGTGCCGCCGTAGATCGACATCACCAGCGTCGTCCGCACGTGGCGCTCCATGTCGTACTCGGACGCGTAGCCGTAGCCGCCCATCATCTGCATGCCCTCGAGCGCGACCTGCTTCGCCAGCTCGGTCGTCTTCAGCTTCACCATCGACGCCTCGCGCGGGAGCATCTGGTTCGGGTCGGCGTCCACCTTGCGGGCGACGTCGTAGACCAGGAGGCGCGCAGCCTCGAGCTCGGTCGCGAGGTCCGCGATGCGGTGCCGGATCGTCTGGAACGAGCCGATCGGCCGGCCGAACTGCTTGCGCTCCTTGATGTATGCGAGCACGTCGTCGAAGGCGCGCTGAGCGATCCCGAGCGCGCTCGCGCCGAGGATCAGGCGCTCGACGTTGAGCCCGGCCATCAGCTGCATCCAGCCGCCGTCGACCTGGCCCAGCACGCGCTCCTCGGGGACGTAGCAGTCGGTCAGGAACACGTCGTTGACCTCCTTGCCGCCCATCGTCTGGATGCCGCGGATCTCGACGCCCTCGGAGTCGGTCGGCACCGAGAACATCGAGAGCCCCTCGTGCTTCGAGCCGGACTGGTCCGAGCGGGCGATCACGAGGATGTGGTCGGCGATGTGGGCGGCCGAGATCCAGGTCTTCTGGCCGTTCAGCACGAAGCCGCCGTTCTGGCGCTCGGCCTTGCAGGAGAGGTTGCCGACGTCGGAGCCGGCCTCGGGCTCGGACATCGCGATCGCCTCGACCCGGCCGGTCGTGATGCCGCCGAGGATCTCCTGCTTCTGCTCCTCGGTGCCGAAGCGCTCGTAGGCGCCGGCGACGATCAGGCTGACGCCGTAGCCGGCGATCGGGACCAGGCCGCGCAGCGTCTCCTCGAGGAAGATGCAGGCGTCGACCATGCCGCCGCCCGAGCCGCCGTAGGCCTCGTCGATCGAGACGCCGAGCCAGCCGAGCTCGGCGAGCTTTTCGTAGATCTCCTGCGAGTGGAGCTCCGGTGTAGTCCTGAGTCAGCTGCTCGCGCTGCTCCTTGGTGCCGCACTCGCGCTGAGCGAAGTCCCGGATCGCCGCCCGGAAGTCGCGCTGCTCGTCCGTGAACCCCAGCGGCGCTGCCGTTGCCGTGCTCATCAGGCGCTCGCGGGCTTGTAGACCGACACGACCGCGGCGCCGCCGAGGCCGATGTTGTGCTGGAGCGCGACCTTGGCGCCGTCGACCTGGCGCTTGTCGGCGGTGCCGCGGAGCTGCCACGTGAGCTCCGAGCACTGCGCGAGCCCGGTCGCCCCGAGCGGATGGCCCTTCGAGATCAGGCCGCCCGAGGGGTTCACCACCGGGCCGTCGCCGCCGTAGGTCGTGGCCTCGGCGTCGACCAGCTTGTGGCCCTCGCCCTCGGGAGCGAGCCCCAGCGCCTCGTAGGTGATCAGCTCGTTGGCGCTGAAGCAGTCGTGGAGCTCGACGACGTCGACGTCTGACGCGGCCACCTCCGCCTCCTCGTAGGCCTGGCGCGCGGCCTCCTTCGACATGTCGTAGCCGACGATCTTGATGCAGTCGGTGTCGTCGGCGAACGTCGAGGAGAGGTCGGTGACCATCGCCTGGCCGGCGATCTCGACCGCCTGGTCCCAGAGCCCGTGCTCGTCCACGTAGCTCTCCGAGGCGACGATCGCGCAGGCCGAGCCGTCCGAGGTCGGCGAGCACTGGAGCTTCGTCAGCGGCTCGTGGATCATCCGCGCGTCCTTGATCTCCTCGATCGAGTACTCGTCCTGGAACTGCGCGTACGGGTTGTTGACCGAGTGCTTGTGGTTCTTCCAGCCGATCCACGCGTAGTGGTCCGGCTCCGAGCCGTACTTCTCCATGTGGTCGCGCCCGGCGTTGCCGAACATCTGCGGAGCGAACGGCGACTGCTCGGGCGCGCGCAGCTCGAACATGCGCATCATGTGCTTGTCGAGCGCGGGGGTGCGGTCCGTGTACTTCACCCCCAGCGAGCCCTTCTCCATCTTCTCGAAGCCGACCGCGAGCGCGCAGTCGGCGATGCCGCCCTTGACGGCCTGGCGGGCGAGGAACAGGGCGGAGGAGCCGGTCGAGCAGTTGTTGTTGACGTTGACCACCGGGATCCCGGTCAGCCCGAGCTGGTAGACCGCGCGCTGCCCGTAGGTCGAGTCGCCGTAGCAGTAGCCGGCGAAGGCCTGCTCGACGTCGCTGTAGGGGATGCCGGCGTCGGCGAGCGCGTTCTCGCCGGCCTCCTTGGCCCACTCGGGGTAGTCGCCCTCCTTCGTGCCGGGCTTGTCGAACTTGGTCATGCCGACGCCGATCACGAAGGTGCGGTTGCCGTTCTGTGCTCATCGCCTGGTTCCGGTGCCTTTCGTTGTTTGCCCGCCTGGTAAGGCAGTTGTTGCTGGGAAAGATACAGAACGAGTGTTCTGTTTGTTACGCTCGCGATCTCGAACAGGCCGAAAGAGAGGAACGAGCGTGACCACACAGGCAGCCCCCACCTTCAAGCCCGATGCGATCGGCACCCCCGGCGAGCCCGTCTCGTTCACGGTCGAGCGGGAGCGCATCGCGGCCTACGCCGCCGCCACCAACGACGCGATCGCCCAGCACGCCGCAGGCGACCTCGCGCCTCCGGTCTTCTCGATCGTTCCCGCCTTCCAGGCGATGGGGATGGCCGCGCTGTCGGTGATCCCGGTCGAGCTGCTCGGCGCGATCCTGCACGGCGAGCAGGACTTCCACTTCCACCGGCCGATCGAGCCCGGGACGGAGCTCGAGACGGTCTCGACGCCGATCGGGATGCGCCAGCGCTCGTCCGGCGTCACGGTGGTCGTCCGGTCGGATACTCGCGACGCGGCCGGCGAGCTGGTCACCGAGGGCTATTCGACGACCTTCGTGCGCGGCGCCCAGGGTGCCGAGGACGCCGGCGACGTCGCCCCCGAGCACGGGTTCGACGAGTCCCTGCGCGAGTCCGAGCCCGCCACCGAGGTCACGCAGACCTACGACGCCGACCAGACGTTCCGGTACGCCGAGGCATCCGGAGACCCGATGCAGATCCACCTCGACGACGAGTTCGCGAAGTCGGTCGGCCTGCCGGGAATCATCATCCACGGGCTGTGCTCGATGGCATTCACGTCGGTGGCGGCGATCCAGAGCTTCACGCCCGACGACCCGTCGCGCCTGCGCCGGCTCGCCGTGCGGTTCGCCAGCATCGCCCTGCCGGAGCAGACGATCACCACGCGGTTCTGGCGGGCGGCCGGGGGCTACGCGTACGAGACGACCTCAGACGCGGGCGCCGTCGTGATCAAGGACGGTTGGGCAGAGATCGGTTAGCTCGATGGGAGTCGGCCAACGGCATCCGGAGGAGGCGGGACGGCGGCGCACCCAGTCCGAGCGCCGCGCCGAGACGCGGCGCCGGCTGCTCGACGCGACGATCGAGAGCCTGATCGAGGTCGGCTACGCCAGCACGACGATCCGCGCCGTCACCGACCGCGCCGGTGTCTCCCAGGGCGCCCAGTCGCACCACTTCCCGCATCGCGTGGACCTGGTCGCGAGCGCCTTCGAGCACCTCGCCGAGCAGCGCTCGGCCCACTTCGCCGAGCGTGCCCGGGAGCTCCCCGGCGACCGGGCGACGCGGCTCCGGGCGCTCCTCGACATGCTCTGGGACGACTTCTCGAGTCCGCTGTTCACCGTCGCCGCGAAGCTCTGGGTGGCCGCGGCCGACGACGAGGAGTTGCGCGAGCGCCTGATCCCGGTCGAGAGGCGGATCTACTCCGCCACCGCCGAGATCGCGCGGGAGGTCGCGGGCGACCTGGGGGGCGAGCCCGGATTCGACCGCAAGCTCGCGGTCGCGATGAACACCGTTGCGGGGCTGGCGCTGGTGCGCGAGTTCGATCCTTCGGGCCGCGCCAGCCGCGGCAACCAGTGGCCGTACCACCGCGCCGCGCTCGAGCGCATGCTCGACGGCGACGAAGTCTGAGCCCGCCGCATAGTTCCGCGCCGAGCGGGTATTCAAGAGACTGCGCATGACGAGGGCAGAGGGGTTTCGGAGCATCCTGGTGACGGTGGTCGTGGTGCTGGCCGCGCCGATCACCGTGACTGGATTGGCCGTGGCCGGGGTTTCGGTGGGCGACGCGATCGAGGCGTTCGAGGACGGCTCGCCCGAGACCGACGCAACCGACGACCCGTTGCCGGGCGTGGGCGAACCCGGTGAAGCCGCCATCCCCGGCGCCGCCGACGGCGCGACCGCTCCGGGGCCGGACCGACCGTCCAGGCAGGGGTCGCGGGATGTCGGCCGGGCTGAGACGGTCCGCGAGGAAAGCGGCGCCCCCGTGGCGCCGGGCGTTCCTACGACCGCGCCCGAGGCGGTGCCGCCACCGCTCGCCCCGCCCGAGGACCCGGCCGCGGAGGTCCCGGCTCCGGCCGAGCCCGCCCCGCCCGCGGGCCCGCTCGACGGACTGGACGACGCGATCGAGGATCCACTCGGCGGCCCCGGTGGGCCGATCGAGGATGCGATCGACGGGTTCCTGCCCTAGGTTCGCGCCCGCCAGTCCGGCCGGTAGGTCTCGATCCGCGCGATCAGGCCGTCGCGGATCGTGAAGAAGTGGACGGCGGGCACCGGCCCCCGCTCGCCGGTCGCTCGCAGCGTCCCGTGCAGCCGGATCGAGGCCACGACCCGCTCGGGGGTTGCCTCGAGCAGCAGCGTCTCGACCCAGTTGTCGGCCACCAACTCCTTGATCTCGGCGAAGAACCCGCGCGCTTCGTCGATACCCCGGAAGCGCTCGCGCGCGCCCGCGGCCCGCTCGTCGCCGCCGAAGACCTCGATTTCGTCGTGCAGGGTGGCGGCGATTCCGTCCAAGTCGCCGTCGTTGAAGGCGTCGTAGTGGCGCCGCACCGCCGCGATGTTCGCGTGTGTGACCCCGGACAGCTCCGCCTGGCGCAGCGCCTCCTCGGGCGCGGAGTAGGCGGCCCCGTACGCGATCCGCCCGCCGCGGACGATCCAGTGCCAGCCGATCCGCATGTCGATGCTGGCGCCGCTCGCGCGGCCGCGCGCGGTCAGCCGGCCGAGCACGGCCACGGTCTGGCCCTCTTCGTGGATCTCGTCGACGTCCAGCTCGAGGTCCTCCCAATCGCGCTCGAGGTCCTGGGCGACCTGCCGCGCGCCGCGGGGGCCCACGTACTCGGTGCGCTCGAGCTGGCCGCGCAAGGGCCGGAGCTCCGCCCGCGGGTCGATCAGGGTCTCGAGGCTGGCGAAGTCGCGCTCGCGCCACGCCTCCAGTGCGTCGCGAACGATCTGGGCGTTGGGTCCCGCCATCTACGGGCGGAGTATTGCGGCCGGGCAGGTGTAACGCACCGTCCAGAAGTGAGACGATGGAGGCTGAAAGGCCCGTCATCGGGCGAACCCGAGGAGGGGAAGAATCAATGGAGACATACGCAATTCTGCGCCGGAGCGGCTGGAAGTCACCCGGCGACCTTCAGGAGGCAGCGGAGCGGTCGTCCAAGGTCGGGAACGAGGAGATGGCCGACGACATCCGCTGGATCCGCAGCTACGTGCTCAGCGAGGGCGGTGGCTCGGTCGGCACCGTCTGCATCTACCAGGCGACCGGCGAGGACGCGATCCGCAAGCACGCCGACCTGGCCCAGCTCCCGGTCGACGAGGTGATTCCGGTGGCCGACACCGTGATCGTCCGGCCGGACCCGGAACCGGCGACGGCGTAAGACGTGGCGGTAGCGCGCCCCTCCGGGGGCGCGCTACTCGCCCTCGGTGCGGAGCGGTGTCCGCTCGACCGGCTCGGCGAGCAGCATCTCCTTGGTGAAGATCAGGTCGCCGCGGTTGTAGTCCGCCATCTCGTAGTCGTGGCCCATGGTGATCGCGTCGAACGGGCACGCGACCTCGCAGTAGCCGCAGAAGATGCAGCGCGCCAGGTTGATCTCGTAGACCGACGCGTAGCGCTCGCCGGCCGAGACTCGGTCGGCCGGGTCGTTCTCGGCGGCGACGACACGGATGCAATCGGCGGGGCAGGCGGCCGCGCAGAGCGAGCAGCCCACGCACTTCTCGAGGCCGGTGTCCTCGAAGCGGTGCAGCTTGTGGCGGCCACGAAAGCGCGGGTAGACGGCCGTCTTCTCCTCCGGGTACTGCACCGTGATCGGACCCTCGATCATCCGCGCCATCGTCGTCTTGAGGCCGCGGAGCGTCTCGCCGAACACCCGATAGGCGCCCTTCGCGCCGCCCGGGTCCGGCCCGCGCTGGACCTGGACCACGGAGTCGTCCTTGAGATAAGGGAACTCGTCGCTCACTTCACAGCACCGTGACCAGTACAGCAGTAACGACGACGTTCAGGGTTGCGAGCGGCAGCATGATCTTCCAGCCGAAGGTCATCAACTGGTCGTAGCGCACGCGCGGTAGCGTCGCCCGAACCCACATGAAGACGAACATCAGCGCGAGGATCTTGACCAGCATCCAGATCGGATCCAGGAAGCCGGGGCCCGGACCCATCCAGCCACCGAGGAAGAAGGTGCTCGCGATGCCCGAGATCACGAACATCTCGATGTACTCGGCCATCATGAACGAGCCGAAGCGCATGCCGCCGTACTCCGTCTGATAGCCGGCGACGAGCTCCGCGTCGGCCTCGGGCAGGTCGAACGGGGCGCGGCTGGTCTCGGCGAACCCGGCGACCATGAAGATGAGGAAGCCGAGGATCTGCGGCACGATGTACCAGACGTCGTCCTGGGCGTGCACGATCTCGGTGAGCGACAGCGAGCCGGCCATCATCACCGCGCCGAGCAGCGCGAGACCCATCGAGATCTCGTAGGAGATCAGCTGCGCGGCAGAGCGCATCGCCCCCAGGAACGAGTACTTCGACCCCGAGGCCCAGCCGCCCAGCAGCAGGCCGTAGAACGAGATCGAGCCGAAGGCGAAGAAGTAGAGGACGCCGATCGAGACGTCGATCCCGTACAGGCCGACCTCGCCCGACCCGATCTCCTGGGTGTCTCCCCAGGGCAGGATCGCGAGCGTCGCGACGCCGCTGAACACCACGATCGCCGGCGCGGCCGCCCACAGGAAGCCGGTGGCGTTGTCGGGCTTGTAGGCCTCCTTGCCGACCAGCTTGATCGCGTCGGCGACCGGCTGCAGGAGCCCGAACGGGCCGATGCGGTTCGGGCCGTAGCGGGCCTGGAAGCGGCCCAGGACCTTGCGCTCGACCACGGTCAGGACCGGCACGACGGCGAACACCAGCGCGAAGATGATCACGGACTTGACGAGCAGGACCCAGGTGGCCTCGGCGAAGGTGACGTCGGCGACGATCACTCGGCGGCCCTTTCGATCTCGACGGTCTCGGCGCCCGCGAGCACGTTGGCGTTCTGCTCCGCGAGCCCTTCGATCAGGAACCCGGCGCCGGGGCGGAGGCGCTCGCGCACCGCGACGCGCGCCCTGACGCTGTGGCCGTTGGAGCGCACGTTCACCTCGTCACCCTGCGTCACCCCCAGCCGCTCGGAGTCGGTGAGGGAGAGCTCGAGCGTCTGGCCCGGCACGAGGAAGCGGAGAGCGGGCGAGCGCTCGGTGACCTCGGCGGCCCAGAGGTCGCGGTACGTGCCCAACCGCAACCCCGTCCCCCCGCCGCCCGAGCCACCGAAAGTCGACTCACTGGCCTGAGGCGACATTAAGTCGACGCTCGGTTCGCCGTGCAGCGACGCTGCCGCCTCGCGCTCCTGCCACCTCACGCCCTCGCCGCCGATCTCCTCGTGGGTGAGGCCGGCGTAGAACGGGACGTCCGTGGCGATCGCATCGAGCGCTTCGGACGCGGAATCGATCCCGGTCTCGTGGCCGAGTCGCGCCGCCAGCTCGGTCAGCCATTGCCAGCCGTGGCGCGTGTCGCCGGGATGGGGGACGCTCGGGCGCAGGCGCTGGACGCGCCCGTCGGGGTGCGTCACCGTGCCCTCCTTCTCGGCGTGGGTCTCGGCGGGCAGGAAGACGTCGGCGTGCCCGCCGGACTGCGTTGCCGAACATCCCGACCTCGCAGACGAAGTCCGCGGCGGCGAGCGCCTCCTTCCAGCCCTCCGGGTCGGGAAGCTCCCGCAGCGGATCGATGTCCCAAAGGATCAGGCCGTCGAGCTCGCCGGCGATCAGCCCGCGCTTGATCTCGTCGGCGTCTGGCGCCGGGGGGAACCGCGGAGAGCCCGGGGCCGACGGTGGGCAGGCAGCCGACCTCCCGCAGGCCGCGGGCGTTCGTCGTCTCGGGCACCTCGAGCAGGCCCGCCCCGTCGTCCGAGAGCCGCAGCGACCCGGCGCAGGCGAGCAGCCGGTTCAGCGCCCGCTCGCCCTCGGGGCCGTGGCCGACGCGCTCTCCATAGACGATCACGGTCGCGCCCGGTCGCAGCTCCCCGCGCAACTCTCTCGACGTCCTCGCTGCGAGCCGCCGGCGTCGCTGCCGAGCTCCGCGGCCAGCTCGTCCAGGAACGCCGCCGCGCCGCCGGGCGCGTAGCGCAGCGTCTCCTCGGCGCCGCCGTCCAGCGCCGTCGGCCGCTCCGAGGCGATCACGACGCGCGCGTTCGTGCGCCGCATGACCTTGCGCAGCCGGAGGTCGAGGATCGGCATCGCGTGGAGCGGGTCGCAGCCGACCACCAGGATCGAGTCGGCGCGATCGAGATCGTCCATCGCGGCGCCCAGCTCCGGCGCCGAGAGCGCCAGCGCGGTCGGCCGTTCGAGCGGCGCGCCGGCGCGCGAGTCGACGTGCGGGGAGCCCAGCGCCTGGCGGGCGATCCGCTGCAGGAGGTAGCCCTCCTCGTTCGACGTCTGACCGCCGACCAGCACCGCGGTCCTCGGTCCCGCGGCCCGGAGTCCCGCGGCCACCGTTGCGAGCGCCTCGTCCCAGCTCGTCTCGCCGAGCACGCCCCCCCGGCGGAGCATCGGCTGCGGTGATCCGGTCCTCGGAGTGGAACATCTGAAAGCCGAACCGCCCCTTGTCGCAGAGCCAGCCGTCGTCGACAGCGGGGTTGTCGCGCGCCAGGACGCGCGCCACCCGCTCGTCGCGAACCGTGAACTTCACGTTGCACTGCGACGGGCAGAGGGTGCAGACCGAGCCCGCGTCCTCGATGTCCCACGGTCGTGCACGGAAGCGGTACGCCTCGGAGGTCAGGGCGCCCACCGGGCAGAGCTCGATGATGTTGCCGTGGAACGGGGCGATGTAGGGACGGGAGTCGAAGGTGCCCACGTACGAGCGCGAGCCGCGCTCCAAGAGCTGTAGCTGCTCGTCCTCGGCGACCTCCTGGCTGAAGCGCACGCAGCGGTAGCAGAGGATGCAGCGTTCCCGGTCGATCCGCACCAGCGGCGAGAGCGGCACCGGCTTCTGGAAGTGGCGCTTGGGGTCCGTCAGGCGGCTGCGCCCCGCGCCCCAGCCCATCGAGATGTCCTGCAGCGGACACTCCCCGCCCTTGTCGCACACGGGGCAGTCGAGCGGATGGTTGACCAGCAGGAACTCGACGACGGCGTTCTGTGCCTCCCGCACCCGGTCGGTCTGCGTGTAGACCACCATGCCGTCGCGGACGGGGGTCGAGCACGCCGTCTGCAGCTTCGGGATGCCCTCGATCTCGACCAGGCACATCCGGCAGGCGCCGACCGGCGGCCCTAGCTTCGGCTCGTAGCAGAACACCGGGATCTCGACGTCGCCGTCCTTCGCGGCGTCCACGAGCATCGCGCCGTCGCCCGCCCGCACCTCGACACCGTCCACGACCAGGGTGATCTCGTCGCCCCTCATGCCGCCAGCTCCAGCCCCCGTGCCGACTCGATCGCGGCTTCGAACTCGTCGCGGAACTTCAGGACCATCGAGCCCACCGGCATCGCCATCGCGTCGCCGAGGACGCACAGGCAGTTGCCGATGATGTTCTCCTGGACCGACGAGATGATGTCGAGGTCCATCGGCGTCGCCTCACCGCGCACGACGCGCTCGAGCATCTTCACGGTCCAGTTGGTGCCCTCGCGGCAAGGGGTGCACTTGCCGCACGACTCGTGGTGGTAGAAGCGGGCCGTCCGGAGGGCCAGCTCCGGGACCGAGGTCGTGTCGTCGCCGACGATGATCGCGCCCGAGCCCAGCATCGAGCCGCCTTCGGCCATCGCCTCGAAGCTGTAGGGCAGATCGAGGTCGTCGCCGGTCAGCACCGGGGCCGACGAGCCGCCCGGGAACCAGACCTTCACCTCGCGCCCCTCGCCCGGGCCGCCGGCGAGGCCGTAGATGATCTCCCGCGACGGGATGCCCAGCTCGATCTCGTAGTTGCCCGGCCGCTGGACGTGGCCGGAGACGGAGACGACCTTGGTTCCCGTCGACTGCTCGGTGCCGAGCGCCGCGTACCACTCGGGCCCGTTGTTGACGATGTGCGGGACGTTCATCAGCGTCTCGACGTTGTTGATCAGCGTCGGGCCGCCGTAGAGGCCCTGGATCGCGGGGAACGGTGGCTTCAGCCTCGGGTTGCCGCGCTTGCCCTCGAGCGAGTCGAGCAGCGCCGTCTCCTCCCCGCAGATGTAGGCGCCGGCGCCGCGGTGCACGACCAGCTCCACCCGGTGGCCCGAGCCGAGGATGTTCGCGCCCAGGTACCCGCCGTCGTAGGCCTCGCGCACCGCGGCGTCGAGCACGTCAGCGATCTCCCAGTACTCGCCCCGGATGAAGATGAACGTGTAGGTCGCGTCGACCGCCAGCGCCGAGATCGCGATCCCCTCGATCAGGGCGTGCGGGTTCTTGAACATCAGCTCGCGGTCCTTGAACGTTCCGGGCTCGGACTCGTCCGCGTTGCAGCAGAGGTACTTGGTCATCTCGCCCCGCGGCAGGAAGGTGCCCTTCTTGCCCATCGAGAAGCCGGCGCCGCCGCGCCCACGCAGGCCCGACGCCTCGATCTGCGGGATCAGCTCATCCGGGTCCAGTTGGCGGAACGCGCGCTCGAGCGCGCGATAGCCACCGCGCCGCTTGTACGTGTCGATGCCGGCGAGCCCGGGCTCGTCGATGTTCTCGAACAGCAGCCGCTTCTCAGGCATCGCCCGCCACCGGTCGCTTGCGGATGTCCTTGTCCGGCACCGGCTCCTGACCCGCGCGGATCTGCTCGACGATGGCGCGCGCGTCGCCCGGCTCGAGCGGGCCGTAGTAGGTCTCGTCGATCGACACCATCGGGGCGATGTCGCAGGCGCCGAGACACTCGAAGCCGGAGACGAAGAACTCGCCGTCGGCCGAGCTCGCCCCGCCGTGCGCGGCCTCGTCGTGGTCGCAGCCCGCGGCCTCGCAGAACTCGGCGAGGACGTCGTCGGCGCCGCGCAGCCAGCAGGAGATGTTGTGGCAGACGAGCATCCGGTGACGCCCGACGGGCTCCAGCCGGAACAGGTCGTAGAAGCTCGCGACCGACTGCAGGTAGGCCGGTGTGAGCCCCATCACCGCGGCGGCCTGGCGGATCCCGTCGGGGGTGCACCAGCCGTAGTGGCGCTGCACCTCCCACAGGGCCGGGATCGAGGCCGAGCGCAGCTGCGGGTAGCGCCCCATCGCCGCCTCGATCGGCTCGCGGAGCTCCGGCGGCACGTCCACCTCGTGCAGCTCGGGCACGCGCTCGGCGTCCTCGGGCCTCATCGAGCCGATCAGCGCTTCGCGTTCGGCCGCGGTCAGGTTGTCCGTGGGCCTGAGCTCGCTCATCGATCAACCACCGCCGTTACCACTCGGGCAAACATGCTTTCGCGACATGCGTCGCTCATCGATCAATCCCGCCGAGGATCGGGTCGAGCATCGCCAGGTTCATGATCAGGTCGGCCACGTAGCCGCCCACGGACATGTCCCGGAACGCCTGCAGGTTGACGAACGACGGGTCGCGGAAGTGCACGCGGGCCGGCTTCGCCGAGCCGTCGGCCAGGATGTAGCAGCCGAGCTCGCCGCGAGGTGATTCGATCGGGTAGTACGCCTCGCCCGGCGGTACCCGGAAGCCCTCGGTCACGAGCTTGAAGTGATGGATGAGCGCCTCCATCGAGGTGCTCAGCTCGTGGCGGGGTGGCAGGACGATCTTGCGGTCGTCGGCCAGCACCGGGCCCTCGGGCAGCCCGTCGAGCGCCTGCTCGATGATCCGCACGGACTCCCGCATCTCCTGCATCCGCACCTTGAACCGGTCCCAGCCGTCACCGACAGTGCCGATCGGGACGTTGAAGTCGAACTCGTCGTAGGACAGGTAGGGGTCGGCCTTGCGCAGGTCCCACGGCTCGCCGGCGGCGCGGAGCAGCGGGCCCGTGACGCCGAGGGCGAGCAGGCGCTCGCGCGGCACGATCCCGATCCCCTTGGTGCGGTGCAGGAAGATCTCGTTGTTGGTCAGGAGCGCCTCGAACTGGTCGACGCGGGACGGGAACTCCGAGGTGAACGCCCGCACCTTGCGCTCGAAGCCGACCGGGATGTCCTCGAAGACACCGCCGACCTGGAAGTAGCGGGTGTGCATGCGCTGGCCGGTCGACATCTCGAAGAGGTCGAGGATCCGATCCCGGTCGCGGAAGCAGTAGAAGAACATGGACATCGCGCCCAGGTCGAGGGCCGACGTGCCGAGCCAGACCAGGTGGGAGTGGAGGCGGTTCAGCTCGAGGTGGATGACCCGCAGGTACTTCGCGCGGGGCGGGATCTCCAGCTCCACCAGCTCCTCGACGCAGCCCACGAACGCCTGCATGTTGAAGAAGTAGGAGAGGTAGTCCATGCGCTCCACGAACGGGATCGCCTTCCAATAGGACTTGTCCTCGCAGTTCTTCTCGATCCCCGTGTGGACGTAGCCCATGATCGGCTTCAGGTCGATCACCGTCTCGCCCTGGAGCGAGACCAGCAGGCGCAGGACCCCGTGCGTCGCCGGGTGGTGCGGCCCGAGGTTGATCGTCATCAGCTCGCTCTCGGGCTCGAGCGCCTCCCCGGCCTCGGTGCGCTCGATCGGCGAGGTTCCGATGACCTCGGCCACCGACCGCGCGACGACGTCCTGGCCGTGCGCCGGGGCGGACCCGCGGGTCGTGCTCACTCGTACCACCCCGGAACCGAGCGCTCGGTGTTGGTGAAGATCACGGGCTCGCCGCCCATCGGGAAGTCGCGGCGCTGCGGCCAGCCGGCGTAGTCCTCGGGCATCAGGATCCGGCGCAGGTCGGGATGGCCGCGGAAGACGATGCCGAAGAAGTCGTAGACCTCGCGCTCCTGGTGATCGGCGGTCGGCCACTCGTCGGAGACGGTGGGGAGCTCCGGCAGGGCGTCGGCGCCCGGGTCGGCCAGGGCCGCCCGGACCCGGATCCGCTCGACCCTCGCCATGCTGAGGAGCTCGTAATGAACCCCGAAGCGGGGCTCGGCCGGCAGGTAGTCGACGCCGTGGACGCTGGCGAGGAACGTGTACTCCTGGCCGGGGGTGTCGCGCAGCCACGCGAGCACCTCGCGGATCTGCTCCGGGTCGGCGACCAGACATGCCTGGTCGCGGTAGTGCGACGTGTCGATGACCGACCCCGGATGCGCCTCGTTCAGCTCGGCGGCGATCAGCTCCAGGCCGGGCGCGTCGGGCACTAGATGAACCGACCTTTGACAACTCCGCCGGAATCCTCCGCTTCGCGTCCGGTTCCGGCGGGTTTGGGCTCCGGCGTGGCGGCAGGCTCGGCCGTCCCTACCGCGACTTCGTCGCTGGCTCGGGCCGGCGCCTGTTGAGCGATCTCGCGCGCCGCCGCGTAGGCGTCGAGGGCCTCGGGCGTGATCTCGCCCAGGTCGCGGGCCCACTCCTCGGTGCCGTGGGCGCTGTAACGGGTGCGCCAGCCCGGGTCGGGGTTGCCCATGATCTTCCGCTGGAGCTTGTTGAAGCCGTAGAGCAGCGCCTCCGGCCGCGGCGGGCAACCGGGGACATGGATGTCGACCGGCATGAACTTGTCGGCGCCCTGGACCACGGCGTAGTTCGCGAACATGCCGCCGGACGAGGAGCAGGCCCCCATCGAGATGACCCATTTCGGCTCCAGCATCTGGTCGTAGAGGCGGCGGACGACCGGGGCCATCTTGATCGACACCCGGCCCGACAGGATCAGGAAGTCGGCCTGCCGGGGCGACGCCCGCATCGCCTCGGCGCCGAACCGGGCGATGTCGTAGCGCGGGCTGACCACGGACATCATCTCGATCGCGCAGCATGCGAGGCCGAAGGTCGCCGGGAACATCGCGTTCGCGCGCCCCCAGTTCAGGACCTTCTCCAACCGCGTGGTCAGAACCGCCTCCTCGAGATGACGCTCGAGCTCGGCGGGGTTGAGGTCGCCGCGCAGCATGTCCCGAGCGCGGTGCTGGCGCACGAGCAGGGACTCGTTCGGGTCGGGCTCGTCAAGCGGAAGCGCCGAGCGGATCTTCTCCCGCTTCACCTCCAATCGAGCGCACCCCGGCGCCAGACGTAGATCAGGGCGATCAGCAGGAGCAACACGAACACCAGGATCTCGACGAGGACGAAGACGGAATCGGCGCTGTTCAGGATGACTCCGACCGGATAGAGGAAGACGACCTCGATGTCGAACAGGATGAACAGCATCGCGACCATGTAGAAGCTGACGCCGAAGCGGAACGTGCGCGAGACCTCGCTCGGCAGGCCGCACTCGTAGGGCTCTGACTTAACCTTGTTCGGGCGCCGGGGGCCGAGCAAAGCGTTGACCGAGACGAGCGCCGCGCCGACGATCAGCCCGAGTCCGGCGAAAACGACGACGGGGAGATAGCTCCGGAGCACTTCGGCGTAACGATATACCCCTTGTGCGGGGTTGCCACATAGTGTTTTTTCGCATCAGAGAGGCATGAATTCACTCCATCTGATCACCGGCGTCGCCGTCCTCGCGACCAATCTCGGGGCGGGTCTGTGGGGCGGGATCGCATGGTTCCGGCAGACGCCGTCGACCGGGTTTTGGTACCTCCTGCGGACCGCCCAGGTCGCCGTGGTCCTGCAGGTGCTGCTCGGGGCGATCCTGCTGCTGATCGGCCGCTCCTCACCGGACGGGCTCCACTATCTCTACGGGGTGCTCCCGATCCTGGTCTCGATGCTGGCCGAGGCGATCCGGGCCGGAGCGGGCGCCCGCGAGCTCGAGGGGATCGACTTCGACGCCCTGCCACCTGATCGCCAGCGGCTGATCGCACTCGCGATCTTCCGGCGCGAGACCGGGATCATGGCCGTCTCGGCGCTGGTCGTCTTCTTCCTCGCGCTACGCGCCGCGGGGACGAGCGCGGCCCTCTTCTAGCGATCGTCCAGGGGCCGGTAGGCGCCGTCGTGGAAGAGCAGCGGGGAGCCGTCCCGCGCGCCGAGCTCCTCGACGAATCCGGTGACGATCGTGTGGTCGCCACCGTCGAGCAGGTCGCGCAGCTCGCAGACGACCCAGACCATCGCCTCCAGCAGGATCGGCACGCCGCCATGGTCCTCGGTGGCGACGCCCTCCCACTTCTCGGCGTGCGGCGCAGGCGTGGCAAACGTGCGCGCGTGGGCCTCGCCCTCGGCCGCGAGGACGTTGACCGCGAACCGTCCGGACCGCCGCACGGCGCCCAGGGTCCGCGACCGCTGATCGAGGCAGACCAGCATCAGCGGCGGATCGAGCGAGAGCGAGGCGACGGCGTTTGCGGTCGCGCCGGCGGCCACCTCGTCGCCCGGCGCCGTGACGACGGTGACCGGCGTCGGCACCATCGCCATCGCGCGGCGAAACTCGTCTGGGGTGGGGGTCGTCATCGAATGCCTGACATGCGAGGCGGAAAGTATGATGCCGCCGCGGTGCGTCCCGCCCTGGCCTTGACATCCGCGCTCGCCGCTGCCGTGGTGCTGTCGGCGTGCGGCAGCGAGGGGATCCAGCTCTCCGAGGGCGACGAGTACTACGAGGGCGCCGTGCTGTTCGCCGAGCGGTGTTCGGGGTGTCACACCCTCGCCGCCGCCGGGTCCGTCGGGTCCGCGAACCGCGAGCTGCGCAACCAGGGGCCCAACCTCGACGAGCGCGAGGAGTCGGCCGAGGACGTGCTCTACGCGATCCGCAACGGGGGCTTCTCCGGCGCGATCATGCCCCAGAACATCGTCGTCGGCGCGGAGGCCGAGGCGGTTGCGGCGTTCGTTGAGGAGTACTCCGGCGAAGAGATCGACCGGCCGATCAGGCCCACTGAGTAGGCAGCCAGGCAGCGCGCCCGGCGCCCGATGCTCGACCTGAAGCGCATCCGCGAGGAGCCCGACGAGGCGCGAGCCGCGCTCGCGCGCCGCGGCGAGGCCGAGGCGCTCGACGAGCTGCTCGAGCTCGACGCCAGGCGCCGCGAGCTGCTGCCCCGGGTCGAGGAGGGCCGTGCCCGGCGCAACGCCGTCTCCGACGAGATCGCTGCCGCTAAGCGCGCCGGCGAGGACGCCGAGGCGCGCATCGCCGAGATGCGGGAGCTGGGGGGCGAGATCAAACAGCTCGAGGACCAGCTCGCCGAGGTCGAGGCGCGGCGCAACTCGCTTGCCCTGACCCTCCCTAACCTCCCGCACCCTGACGCTCCCGACGGCGGCGAGCACGACGCTGTCGTCGTCCGGGAGGTCGGCGAGCGCCCGCAGTTCGACTTCGAGGCCCGCGACCACCTCGAGCTGGGCGTGCAGCAAGGGTGGATCGAGATGGAGAAGGCGGCCGCCGCGTCCGGAGCGCGCTTCGCCTACCTCCTGGGCGACCTCGTGCTCGTCGAGCTGGCGCTGATCCGGTTCGCGGTCGACCGCGTCCGAGCTGAGCGCTTCAACCCCGTCGTGCCCCCGGTCCTCGTCCGCGAGGGAGCGCTCGAGGGGACCGGTTACTTCCCCGCCGACCGCGAGATGATCTACGAGATCGAGCGGGACGAGCTGTTCCTGGTCGGCACCTCGGAGGTGTCCCTGGCGGCCCTTCACGCCGACGAGATCCTCGACGCGGGCCGGCTGCCGGTCCGCTACGCCGGGATCTCGACCTGCTTCCGCCGCGAGGCCGGCGCCGCCGGCAAGGACACCCGCGGGATCTTCCGAGTGCACCAGTTCGACAAGGTCGAGATGTTCTCGTTCGTCCACCCGGATGAGGCGGCTGCCGAGCACGAACGCCTGCTGGCTATCGAGGAGGGCATCCTCCAGTCGCTCGAGATCCCCTATCGGGTGGTGGACATCCCGGTCGGCGACCTCGGTGCGCCCGCCGCGCGCAAGTTCGACTGCGAAGCGTGGATCCCGAGCCAGGACCGCTACCGCGAGGTGACCTCCTGCTCGAACACAACGGACTACCAGGCCAGGCGCCTCGGCGCTCGCTTCCGGCCGGAGGCCGACGCCGCGCCGGAGGTGCTCCACACCCTGAACGGCACGGCGGTCGCGGTCGGGCGCACCCTGATCGCGCTGCTCGAGAACGGCCAGCAGGCCGACGGCAGCGTGCGGCTGCCCGGGGCGCTGGTCGACGCCGGCGCGCCCGCCGTCATCGGCGCAGGTGTCTGATGAGCGACGCACGTCGCGAAAGTGTGTTGACCCCCCTGGTAAGGGCGTAATTTTCCGTGGCGAAGCTGCCCAAGATCGGGGCCCACGTCGAGCAGGAGGATCCGCTGGGCGCCGCGGCCGAGCTCGGCGCGGACTGCGTGCAGATCTTCCTCGGGAAGCCGTCGGGCTGGGAGAAGCCGCCGGAGCGCGCCGACGCGGAGGAGCTCCGCGCGTCCCCGGTGGACGTCTACGTCCACGCGCAGTACCGGATCAACGTCTGCTCGCCCCAGAACAACATCCGCTACGGCGCCCGCAAGATGCTCCAGCAGCAGTGCGACGCCGCTGCGGCGATCGGCGCCAAGGCGCTGATCGTCCATCCGGGCCACGCCGAGGACGGGATCCCCGCCGGGGTCGATCGCTGGCGCCGCACCCTCGAGATGACCACGTCCAAGGTGCCGATCTACCTCGAGAACACCGCCGGCGGCGACAACGCCGTCGCCCGCAAGGTCGACGCGCTCGCGCTCCTCTGGGAGGCGGTGCAGTCGGCCGAGACCGAGATCGAGGTCGGCTTCTGCTTCGACACCTGCCACGCCCACGCGGCCGGCGAGGACCTGACCGATGTGGTCGAGCGGATGCGTCAGGTCACGGGCCGGCTCGACCTCGTGCACGCGAACGACTCGCGCGACCCGGCCGGCACCGGCGCCGACCGGCACGCCAACCTCGGCCAGGGCCAGATCGATCCCGACCACCTCCGCGCGATGATCCGGGCGGGCGGCGCACCGGTGCTGGTCGAGACGCCGGGCGGGATGGCCGGGCTCGCGGCGGACATGGAGTTCGTGCGCGGGGCGCTCGGCTCAGCTAGCGGCGATTAGTTCCGCCTCTGCCCGTGGTCTATCCGGGTAGAGAGCCAATGCGGGATCCGGTCCCGCCCGAGCGAAAGGACGCAGCATGCCGCAGAGAATCACCCCGAACCTGTGGTTCGACACCGAGGCCGAGGAGGCCGCCAGGTTCTACTGCGAGGTCTTCGACAACTCACGGATCGTCAACGTGACGCACTACACCGAGGCCGGCCCGCGCGAGGCGGGCATGGTCATGACGGTGGACTTCGAGCTCGACGGCGAGCGGTTCACCGGCATCAACGGCGGGCCCGAGTTCGAGTTCGACGAGGCCGTCTCGTTCCTCATCAACTGCGAGGGCCAGGACGAGGTGGACTACTACTGGGAGAAGCTGCTCGCGGACGGCGGCTCCGAGTCCCAGTGCGGCTGGCTCAAGGACCGCTTCGGCGTCTCCTGGCAGGTCGTCCCCGAGGGGATGGAGGAGCTGTTCGCCGACCCGGACCCGGCCCGGGCCCAGCGCGCCATGACGGCGATGCTGAAGATGACGAAGCTCGACCTCGCCGCTCTTCGGGCCGCGGCCGACGGCGTCCCGGCGGGCTGAGCCGCTACTCGGCCTTGTCGAGGTCCAGCGAGCAGGAGTTGAGGCAGTAGCGCAGGCCCGTGGGCTCCGGGCCGTCGTCGAAGACGTGGCCCAGGTGCGAGCCGCAGCGCGCGCACAGGACCTCGGTGCGCCGCATGAAGAGGCTGTTGTCGGGCCGGGTCACGACCGCGTCGGACTCCATCGGGTCGAAGAAGCTGGGCCAGCCGGTGCCCGAGTCGAACTTGGTGTCGGACGAGAACAGCTCGTTGCCGCAGGCGCGGCAGCGGTAGACGCCGTCCGACTTCTCGTCCCAGTAGGCGCCGGTGAACGCGGGCTCGGTTCCCTTCTCGCGGAGCACGTGGTACTCCTCGGGAGAGAGCTCTGCCTGCCACTCGGCCTCGGTCTTCTCAACCTTTTCCATGTCACGAGATTAGTGCGCCCTCACGGCCGGCCGTTACACGCCGTCCTACGATCGGTTGATGGAGCGTCCGCCCACACCGGAGCGTCTGACCCCGACGCCGCCGCGCCGCGGGGTGCGCATCCTGCGGCCGTTGCGGATCCGCGACTTCGCGCTGCTCTTCGCCGGCACCGGCACCTCGCTGTTCGGCGACGGCGTCTACACGGTCACGATCGCGTGGCAGGTCTACGAGCTGTCGAACGCGCCGACGGCGCTGTCGGTGGTCGGGCTCGCCTGGACGCTGCCGATGGTCCTGTTCCTGCTCGTGGGCGGGGTGCTCGGCGACCGCATCGACCGCCGGCGCCTGCTGATCGCGTCCGACGTGATCCGCGCCGTCGCGGTCGGTGGCATGGCGGCGCTGGCGCTGACCGGCGCGATCGAGCTCTGGCACGTGGTCGCGCTGGTCGTCCTCTACGGGACGGGGCAGGCGCTCTTCGCCCCGTCCTTCCAGGCGATCGTGCCCGAGGTGGTCCCGCACGAGCAGCTGGTCCAGGCCAACTCGCTGCAGCAGCTCTTCGAGCCGCTCGCGTTCCGGCTCGCCGGCCCGGCGCTGGGCGGCATCGTCATCGGCGCGCTCGGGACCGGCGCCGCGTTCCTGATCGACACGCTGACCTACGGCGTCTCGATCGCCTGCGTTGCCGCGATGCGCCCACTGCCGCGCGCAACACCGGCGGACGAGCCCTCGATGCGCGCCCAGGTTCGCGAGGGCTTCGAGTTCGTCCGCTCGCAGACCTGGCTCTGGGCGACCCTGAGCGCGGCGGCGATCACGTTGCTCTTGTGGATCGGTCCGCTCGAGGTCCTGCTCCCGTACGTCGTGAAGAACGACTACGGGGTGGGGGCCGAATCGCTAGGGCTGATCTTCGCCGCGATCGGCGCGGGCGCGATCGGCTCCGCCCTGGTGATCGGGCAGCGTGGCCTCGGCCGGCGCCGGGTGCTGTGGATGTACATCGGCTGGGGCGGCTCGACCCTCGGGCTCGCCGGATACGGGATCGTCAACGAGGTCTGGCAGGCGATGGTGATCGCCTTCGCGGCCGGCGTCGGCGAGGGGATCGGGAACATCACCTGGGTCACGCTGATGCACAACTACGTTCCGGACCGCCTCCTGGGTCGAGTCTCGAGCCTCGACTGGATGGTCTCGATCGGGCTCGTCCCGGTCTCGTTCGCGCTGGCCGGCCCGATGGCCGAATGGATCGGGGTCGAGGTGACGATGATCGGCGCGAGCATCCTGGCCTCGGTCGCGTTCCTCGCGTTCCTCGCCGTGCCCGGCGTGCGGGACCCGGAGCGCTGGGCGCTGGATCAGGTCTGATCCCGCTCGTCTCGCGGCCCGGCGAGCGCCGTGCCGTCAGTAGTTCGCCGCACATTCCATCCGTGCGGTTCGCCGATGTTGGCGCCTCGAACGGCCCATAAGCTCCAGCTCCCATGAACGGTCCCACGGCTACGCCTGCGCCCAGCGCCACCGACTCTGCGGCCGAGATGATCCGAATCGTGCTGGCCGACGACCACGCGGTCGTGCGCAGCGCCCTGCGGATGCTGCTCGACGCCGAGCCGGGCATGGAGGTCGTCGCCGAGGCGGGCGACGTGGACGGGGCGATCCGCTACGTGCGCGGCCACCGGCCCGAGGTGTTGATCCTCGACCTCAACATGCCCGGCCGGGCGAGCCTGGAGGCGCTGCCCGACATCGCCGACGCCTCGCCCGGAACCCAGGTCGTCGTGCTCACCATGCAGTCGGAGCCGGCGTTCGCTCGCGAGGCGATGCAGGCGGGGGTGCTCGGGTACATCCTCAAGGAGGCGGCCGACGCGGAGCTCGTCAAGGCCGTGCGGCTCGCCGCCGACGGGCACACCTACCTGCAGCCCGACCTGGGCGCCCGGCTCGCGGCCGAGCCGGCCCGAGGACCTCAGCGCCCGCGAGCTCGAGATCCTGCGCCTGATCGCGCTCGGCCACACGAACGCCGAGATCGCGAAGCAGCTGGTGATCAGCATCCGCACGGTCGAGTCCCACCGCGCGCACATCCAGCAGAAGCTGCGCGTCTCGAAGCGCTCGGAGCTGGTCCGCTATGCGCTCGAACGCGGGATGCTCGAGCCCGAGTAGTCCTGGCGCACGGGGATCCGCCCCCGCAGCTCGGTGCCGGTGTCCGGGCTCGAGACGATCGTGAGACTGCCGCCCTGGAGCGCCATCCGCTCGCGCATGCCCACCAGGCCGAAGCCGCCCCGCGCGGGCGTTCATGTCGAAGCCCCGACCGTCGTCGCGGACGACGATCAGGATCGAGTTCGAGTCCTCGGCGACCTCGATCCAGACGGTCTCGGCCTCGGCGTGCTTGGCGACGTTGGTGAGCGCCTCCTGGATGACGCGGTAGATCGCCGACTCCAGCTCCCGGTCGAGCCGCCGCGGCGCGACCCCGTCCTCGCGGGCGAGCGCCAGGTCCACGTTCACGTCAAGGTCGCTCGCCGCGGCGTGGTTCTCGGCCAGGCTCTCGATCGCCGCGCCGAGGCCGAGCTCGTCGAGCGCCGCCGGCCGCAGCTCGGTGATCAGCGAGCGGAGGTTCGCGATCTCGTCCTCGATCTGAAGCACCGCGGCGCGCACGGCCTCGTCCATCCGCTCGGGCTCGCCCATGCGCAGAGCGGCAGCCAGCCGCACCCGCAGCGCACCCAGGCCCTGCAGCGTCTCGTCGTGGAGCTCGCGCGCCCAGCGCCCACGCTCGCGCTCGGCGATGGCGATGTTCTCCCGCAGCCTCGTCTCCGCCAGTGACTGCACGGGAGCCACCGCCATCGCGGCGCTGGTCGCGAACCCCACGAGCACGCGCTCGTCCTCCTCGGTGAACTCGGGGCCGTCCGTGCGGTCGAACGCCGCGAGCACACCGATCGCGCGGTTCCGAACGACCAGCGGCACGAGGAGCGCCGCGCGGGCGGTGATCCCCACCTGCGCCAGGGAGGCCTTCAGGCGCACCCCAAGCTCGGTCATGCGCTCCGGCTCGAGATCGATCATCACCTGCCGCCAGGCGGCGCCGTCGGCGGGCTCCCGCAGGCGGCTCACGTCGCCGCTCACCTCGCCCGCGGCCCCCGTCGCCACCAGGGTGTCGCGCTCCTCCAGGAGCAGCAGCAGCGCCCGGGCGTGAACGAGGTCGCGCGCCTGCTCGACGATCGCGGCGGCGATCGGCTCGAGGCTCTCGTGCCCCAGGGTGCTCGTCAGCTCCGATGTCGCCCCGAGCAGCCGCTCCAGCCGACGTTCGCTCAGGGCGCTCGTCCCGTCCTTGGCCGGGGCCGGCCGCTCCTCCTCCATGTCCGGGATTATCCCCGCATGCGGATCGTCACCTATGCCGGATCGGACGGCGTGGCTCGCGTCGGGCGTCTCGAGGACGGGCTCGTACGGACCCTTGCGGCCCCGACCGCCCTGGTCTGGCTCGGCGGCGACGCGGACGAGGAAACGGGGGAGGAGGCTCCGATCGATTCGGTCACGTTGCTCGCGCCAGTCCCCGAGCCCCCCAGCGTGCGTGACTTCTACGCGTTCGAGGGGCACGTGGCTGCCGGCTGGCGCCGGCGCGGCGGCGAGGTCCCGGAGGCGTGGTACTCCGCCCCGGCCTTCTACTTCTCCAACCCGGCCTCGGTCCGCGGGCCCGGCCAGCCCGTGCGCCGCCCGCAGGCGACGACGATGCTCGACTTCGAGCTGGAGATCGCGGCGGTGATCGGCGGCGGCGGGGCGATCGCCGGCTTCACGCTGCTGAACGACTGGAGCGCGCGGGACGTGCAGCGGGCGGAGATGGCGGTCGGGCTCGGGCCGGCCAAGGGCAAGGACTTCGCGCTCTCCCTCGGCCCGTGGCTGGTCACGCCGGACGAGCTGCCCTACGAGGACGGGCGGCTGCAGATCGAGGCCACCGCGACCGTGAACGGCGTCGAGCTGACCCGCACCAGCGCGGCCGAGCAGCACTGGTCGTGGCCGGAGCTGGTCGCGCACGCGGCGCGCGACACCCGGCTACGGCCCGGCGACGTCCTCGGGTCGGGCACGCTGAACGGTGGCTGCCTGCTCGAGCTCGGCCCGCTCGAGGGCGGGCGCTGGCTCGAACCCGGCGACGAGGTTGCGATCAGCGCCGCCGGCCTCGGGACGCTCGAGACCACGATCGTCTAGCACGCTGTACCGTCGGGACCATGGCCCCGGCCGTCTTCTACTTCGACTTCAACTCGCCTTACGCCTACCTGGCGGCCGAGCGCGTCGACGACTTGATTCCTGGCGCCGAGTGGAGGCCGATCGCGTACCCGATCCTGCTCCACCAACTCGGTTCCCTGGAGCGCCGCCTGGAGGAGTTGGACACCGATCCGATCCGCGCGGAGATTGCCGAGCGCGCGGCGGCGCGGGGCCTGCCGCCGTTCGCGCCTCCCGAGACCTGGCCGGTTGAGTCGTGGTCTCTCGCGCCGTTGCGCGCGGCCCTCGTCGCCGACGAGCACGGTCGCCTCCGCGAGTTCTCGGCTGCCGCCTTTCGCAAGTCGTTCGTGGAGAGCCGCTCGCTCGCCGACCTCGACAACGTGCTCGCCGCCGCCCGCGAGGCGGGACTCGAGCCCGCGGAGATCACGGATGGCCTCAGCCGGCCCGAGATCAAGGAACGACTGAAGGCGAACACCGACGAGGCGCTCGCTCGGGGAGTTACCGGGATCCCCACCGTTGCGGCCGGCGGCCGGCTCGTGTGGGGCGACGACCGGCTGGAAGAGGCCGCCGCCGCGGCCGGCCACTAGGCCCGCGCCCGTCCGCTACTCGACGGGCCGCTCGAACAGCGTCGACAGGACGACCTGCGTCTGGGTGCGCAGGATCCCCGGCGCGTCGCGAATCCGCTCGAGCGCCTCCTCGAGGTGCTCGGTGTCGCGCGCGTAGAGGTGCAGGATCGCGCTGGCCTCGCCGGCGACGGTGTGCGCGGCCGCGACCTCGGGGTGGCGGCCGGCGGCGGCGAGGATCTCCGACGCTGACATCCGACCCTCGCAGAACAGCGAGACCACGGCGTGCGTGCTCCAGCCCAGGGCGACGTGGTCGAGCACCGCCGAGTACCCGCGGATCACCCCGGCCTCCTCGAGCCGGTCGACCCGGCGCTTGACCGCCGGGGCGCTCAGGGAGACGTGCGCGCCGATGTCCTGGAACGACCGCCTGGCGTTCTCGCGCAGGAGCGCAACGATCTGCTGGTCAATGGCGTCCATCAGAGGGTCAGTCTACCGTGATACGCAACGAATCGCGGTTGTGAAAAGCATCGAACCAGGGAATCATTAAGTGAACCCCGGATCGAGGAGGAACGATGCCACAGGTGACCGCGCCGGCACCCGCCGACGCCGCCCACGACTTCATGCCGCTGAACGGCATCGACCACGTCGAGCTCTACGTCGGCAACGCGGCCCAGGCCGCCTACTTCTATGAGCACGCCTTCGGCTTCCGGCGCACCGCGTACGCGGGGCTCGAGACCGGCGTTCGCGACCACACCTCACACGTGCTCGAACAGGGGCGGATCCGGCTGGTGCTGACCGGTGCCCTGCGCTCCGACACGGAGATCGCGCGCCACCATGCCCGGCACGGGGACGGCGTCCACTCGATCGCGCTCTCGGTCCCGGACGTCGATCACGCCCATGCCGAGGCCGTGGCGCGCGGCGCTCGGAGTATGGAGGCGCCGACCACCGTGAGCGACGAGCACGGCCAGGTCCGTCGTGCCGAGATCGCGACCTACGGCGAGACGGTCCACACCTTCGTCGACCGCTTCGACTACTCGGGCGCATTCCTGCCGGGCTACGAGCCCGTCGCGGCGGCAGCGGCCCCCCACGAGGAGATGCTGCTGGCTATCGACCACATCGTCGGCAACGTCGAGCTGGGGCGCATGGAGGATTGGGTCCGCTTCTACGAGGACGTGTTCGGGATGGTCGAGATGGTCCACTTCTCCGACGAGGCGATCTCGACCGAGTACTCGGCGCTGATGTCGAAGGTCGTGACGTCGGGCAACGGGCGCATCAAGTTCCCGATCAACGAGCCCGCCGAGGGCAAGCGGAAGTCGCAGATCGACGAGTACATCGACTTCTACGAGGGCGCCGGCGCGCAGCACATCGCCGTCGCCACCCGGGACATCGTGACCACCGTGGCCGAGCTGCGGCGCCGGGGCGTGGAGTTCCTGCCGATCCCCGACGCCTACTACGAGGAGGTCCCCGACCGAGTGCCCGAGGTCGTGGGCCAGCTCGAGGACCTGCACGAGCAGGGGATCCTGGTCGACCACGACGACGAGGGCTACCTGCTCCAGATCTTCACCAAGCCGGTCGGCGACCGGCCGACGGTGTTCTTCGAGGTGATCGAGCGCCATGGAGCCACCGGCTTCGGCGCCGGCAACTTCAAGGCGCTGTTCGAAGCGATCGAGCGCGAGCAGGAGCGGAGGGGGAACCTCTGATGCGCTACGCCCAGCTCGGCGACGTACCGGCCAAGCGCCACGTCCAGTTCCGCCAGAACGGCAACCTGCTCGTCGAGGAGGTCCTCGGCTTCGAGGGCTTCTCCGGCAACGAGTCGATCCTCTACCACCTGTGGTCGCCGTGCCGCGTGCGCGAGGTCGGCGAGTTTCGTGCGATCGAGCGCGACGAATGGGTGCCCGATACCCACGTCCACCGGCTGACCGACACGAACCCGGTCGAGCCCGGCGGCGACTGGCTCGACGGCCGTCGCCTGCTGCAGTTCAACGGCGACATCGAGGTCTCGATCTGCAAGCCCACCGCCGACCGCGACGGCTTCTACCGCAACGGCGAGGGCGACGAGGTGCTGTTCATCCACCACGGCACCGGGACGGTCGAGACGGTCTTCGGGGACGTCCCCTACCGCCCGCACGACTACGTCGTGATCCCGCGCGGGACGACCTACCGGGTGAGCATGGACGACGTCGAGCAGACCTGGCTGTGCTTCCACACGCCGGGCGAGATCGAGACGCCGAACCGCTACCGCAATCGCTACGGGCAGCTGCTCGAGCACGCGCCGTACTCGCAGCGGGACTTCCACCCGCCCGCCGAGCTCCACACCCACACCGACCGCGCCGACTTCGAGCTGACGGTGCGGGTGCGCGACGGCTACCAGGACTACGTCCTCGACTATCACCCGTTCGACGTCGTCGGCTGGGACGGCTACGTCTATCCCTACACGTTCAACACCGACGATTTCGAGCCGATCACCGGCCGGATCCACATGCCGCCGCCGGTGCATCAGACGTTCCAGGGCCAGAACTTCGTGATCTGCTCGTTCTGCCCGCGCGAGCTCGACTACGACCCGCAGGCGATCGCCCTGCCGTACCACCACTCGAACGTTCAGTCCGAGGAGGCGATCTACTACGTGGACGGCCAGTTCGGCTCCCGCAAGGGGGTCGACATCGGGATGATCACCCTGCACCCGTCGGGGCTCCCGCACGGCCCGCAGCCGGGCCTCGTCGAGGCGTCGCTCGGCGCCCGCCGCACCGAGGAGCTGGCGGTGATGTGGGACACGTTCAAGCCGCTCAAGCTGACCGCACTCGCGCGCGACCTCGACCAGCCCGACTACGCGCTGTCCTGGTACGAGCCCGAGGGCGCCGAGGTCGGCGTCACCACGACGGGCTAGGAGGCACGGATGTTCGAGGAGGCGCAGCTCTATTCGCCGGTCACGAAAAGCGACGAGGGTGACGTCACCGTCCACCTCGCCGACGATCACCCCGGCGTCAACGATCTCGCCTACCGCGAGCGCCGCAACGCGATCGCCGCCGCCGCGCTCGAGTGGGAACCCGGTACGCCGATCCCGCAGATCGAGTACACCGAGGCCGAGCACGAGGTCTGGCGGACGGTCTGCCGGGAGCTGCATCCGAAATACGAGAAGTACGCATGCCGAGCGTTCCAGGAGGCGGTGAGCGCGCTCGACCTGCCGACCGACCGGATCCCGCAGCTAAACGAGGTGACTGATGGCCTCGAGCCGCTGACCGGGTTCCGGTACGTACCGGCCGCCGGGATCGTCCCGCTCGACGAGTTCTACGGCTCGCTCGCGGACAAGCTGTTCCACTCGACCCAGTACGTCCGCCACCACGACGCCCCGCTCTACACGCCGGAGCCCGACCTGATCCACGAGGTGATCGGCCACGGCCACCTGCTCGCCGACCCGCAGGTCGCCGAGGTCAACCGGCTCGCCGGCGAGGCCGCCCGGCGGATGCAGACCCCGGAGGGCCTGCAGATGGTCGCCGACGTGTTCTGGTTCACGATCGAGTTCGGAGTGCTTCATGAGGACGGCGAGCTGCGCGCCTACGGTGCCGGAATCCTCTCCTCCTACGGCGAGATCGAGGAGTTCCGCGGCATGGAGATCCGCCCGCTCGACTTCGCCCAGATGGCGACCATCGAGTACGACATCACGCACTACCAGCCGGTCCTCTTCGGCGCCGAGTCCTTCGACCACATGATCGACGCGGTCGGCTCGTTCTTCGCCGACTGCGACGACGACACCCCCGCCCGGCTCGAGCGCGAGGCTGCCGCGACGGTCGGCTAGGGTTGCTCAAGGCCCAGCCAGCCCGCCAGCAACGCGAGCTCCGCGGCGAGCGCCTCCCGGGTCTCGGGAGGCGCTTCCGCCTCCAGATGCGTCGCCTTGACCAGCAGCCGGCCGGCCTTCCGGTCCGCCTTCAGGTCGACCCGCGCGACGAGCCGGTCGCCCAGCAGGAACGGCAGCACGTAGTAGCCGTGCTCACGCTTCGGCGCGGGCACGTAGATCTCGATCCGGTAGCGGAACCCAAAGACGCGTTCGACCCGCGGGCGCATCCAGATCAGCGAGTCGAACGGGCCGATCAGCGCGCGCGCCTCCACGCGGCGCGGCACGCGAGCCTCGTGCCAGAGGTAGCCCTGCGCTCGTCCCCAGCCCTCGACCTCCACGGGCACCAGCTCACCGGCCTCGACCAGCTCCGCGACGCGGAGCTTCGATTCGGCCGTCGGCAGGCGGAAGTAGTCGCGCAGATCAGGCTCGGCGGCGACGCCCATGGCGCGCGCCGAGATCCGCATCAGCTCGCGTTGCGCGTCGGCGGCGCCGGGAGTGGGGGCGGCGAGCACGTCCCGCGGCAGCACGCGCTCCGGCACGGCGTAGAGGCGCTGGAAGTTGCGCCGGCCCGCCGAGGTGATGCGCCCGCTCCAGAACAGCCACTCGACCGCCTTCTTCGAATCGGTCCAGTCCCACCACGGGCCGGTCCGCCGCGGGGTCTCCTCAGCCAGGTCCGCCGCGCTCAACGGGCCGTGGTCCGAGATCCGCTCGAAGATCGCCTCGACCAGCTCCGGGCGCTCGCTCTGGACCCGGACCATGCTGCCCCAGGCGTCGTCTGAGGCGCGCTCCATCCGCCAGCGCAGGAGCGGCTGCGTCGCGACCGGGAGTAGCGACGCCTCGTGCCCCCAGTACTCGAACAGGCGGCGCGGTGAGCGCTGCGACGCGACGTCGAGGAGCTCGCGGCGATAGCTCCCGAGCCGGCTGTACAGCGGGAGGTAGTGCGCCCGCTCGAGCACGTTGACCGAGTCGATCTGGACGAGGCCGACGTGGGCGAACACGCGCCGCAGCCCCCAGCCGTCGGGCTCCGTGGCGGGACGGGGGTCGGCGAAACCCTGCGCGGCGAGCGCCACCCGCCGCGCCTCGGCGGCCGAGATCCGTTCGCGAGGACTCATCGGCCGGACGCTAGCTTCATCGCCGTGCCGGAGCTTCGGAACATCGCGATCGTGTCTCACGTCGACCATGGCAAGACGACGCTGGTCGACGCGATGCTGCGCCAGGCGGGCACGTTCGGCGCCCACGAGCAGGTCGTCGAGCGCGTCATGGACTCGGGCGAGCAGGAGCGCGAGCGCGGGATCACGATCCTCGCCAAGAACGCCGCCGTCCGGTACCGCCTCGCCGCCGGCGACGAGGTCAAGGTGAACATCGTCGACACCCCCGGCCACGCCGACTTCGGGGGCGAGGTCGAGCGCGGGCTGACGATGGTGGACGGCGTGCTGCTGCTCGTGGATGCGTCCGAGGGGCCGCTGCCGCAGACCCGGTTCGTCCTGCGCAAGGCGCTGGAGCAGGGCCTACCAGTGATCCTCGTCGTCAACAAGGTCGACCGCGACGACGCCCGCATCGACGAGGTGGTGGACGCCGTCTACGAGCTGTTTCTCGATCTCGACGCCGGCGACGATCAGATCGAGTTCCCGATCCTCTACGCGTCGGCGCGGGCCGGGTGGGCCGCGACCGAGCAGGGGATCGAGGGCACCGACCTCGCCCCGCTCTTCGACGCGATCCTCGAGCATGTGCCCGCTCCCGGCGGCGACCCGGCGGCGCCGCTCCAGGCGCTCGTCACCAACCTCGACTCCTCCCCCTACCACGGGCGGCTCGCCGTCTGCCGGATCGAGCGCGGCGCCGTCGCCAACGCCCAGGACCTGGCGCTCTGCACTCGCTCGGGCGAGGTCGTGCCGGCGCGGGTCGGCGCCCTCTACGTCAGCGAGGGACTGGACAGGGTCGAGGCCGAGCGCGCCGAGGCGGGCGAGATCGTCGTGATCGCCGGCATTGAGGACGTCACGATCGGCGAGACCCTCGCCGACCCGGAGAGCTCCCGAGGCGCTGCCGCTGCTGGCGGTCGACGAGCCCGCGCTGTCGATGACGATCGGCGTCAACACCTCGCCGCTCGCCGGCCTCTCGGGCCGGAAGCTGACGGGCCGCCAGATCGAGGAGCGCCTCGAGGCGGAGCTGGTCGGCAACGTGAGCGTGCGGGTCGAGCCGACCGAGCGACCCGACGCGTGGGAGGTGCAGGGCAGGGGAGAGCTCCAGCTCGCGGTGCTGGTGGAGACGATGCGCCGCGAGGGCTTCGAGCTGACCGTGGGCAAGCCGAAGGTCGTGACTCGGGAGGTCGAAGGTGTTCTCCACGAGCCTGTCGAGCGGCTCTCGATCGACGTTCCCGAGGAGTACATGGGCGTCCTCACGCAGCTCCTCGCGCTTCGCAAGGGGAAGCTCGAGCACATGGTCAACCACCACACGGGTTGGATCCGCCTCGAGTTCCTGGTCCCGGCGCGCGGGCTGATCGGCCTGCGCTCGGAGTTCCTGACCGAGACCCGCGGCACCGGCATCCTGCATTCGATCTTCGAGACCTGGGCGCCGTGGTTCGGCGAGATCAAGACCCGCCCGACCGGCTCGCTGGTCGCCGACCGCCCTGGCCGGACCGCCGGCTTCGCGCTGATGAACCTCCAGGAGCGCGGCCGGCTGTTCGTCGGGCCCGGCGAGGAGGTCTACGAGGGCGCGATCGTCGGCGAGAACGCGCGCTCCGACGACCTCGACGTCAACCCGACCAAGGAGAAGCAGCAGACCAACATCCGCGCTGCCGGCGCCGACGAGGCGATCAAGCTGATCCCCCACCAGCAGTTCTCGCTGGATCGGGCGCTCGAGTTCATCTCCGAAGACGAGTGCGTCGAGGTGACGCCCGCCCAGGTTCGCCTGCGCAAGGTCGTGCTGCCCGCGAACGCGCGCCAGAAGCTGGCGCGGGCGGCAAGGCCCTAGGCTGGCGTCCCGGCCTCCTCGCGCTCGCCGGCCGCAAGCTCGACGAGCTGCTGATAGCGGATCTGCTGACCGGCCGCACCCCAGTTCCCGTCGGGCACCTCGCGGATCAGCGTCCAGACGCGCAGGCCCTCGCTCTCGGGGAGCCCGGTCGCGCGCAGGACGGCCTCGTTGACCGAGTCCACCAGGATGCCCTTGCGGCGGTCAGACAGCGCGCCGTCCGGGACCGTGACCTGGACGCGGAAGCGCGGCTCGCCACCGGGGCGTCCGCCGACCGCGAGGTCGTTGCCGTCGATCTCGTTGGCGTAGACCCAGGTGATCGAACGGAAGAACTCGGTGTCGGGCGCCTTCTCCGCGGCGAGCAACTTGGTCGCGAGCTCGTCGAGCAGCTCGGCGCGGGCGTCGGGCGCGATCGCGCCCTTCGGATACGTGAGTTCGATCATCGGCATGGGTGCTGACCTCCTGGGTCGGTGGTGGCGGGATGTCGCCGCACAGCATACTATGATGAGCGTCATAATGAGTGAGCGAGGGATCAAGACCCGGAGGCGGATGGTCCGCGGCGCCGCCCAGCTCCTGCGCGAGCGCGGCTACACCGGCACGGGCTTCCGCGAGGTGATCGAGCTCACGGGCGCACCGCGAGGATCGATCTACCACCACTTCCCGGGCGGCAAGGCAGAGCTCGCGGGGGAGGCCGTGGAGTACGTCGGGTCGCTTGCGCGCACGGTCATCGACGACTCGCTTGCCGACGGCGACCCGATCGGCGCGCTGCGCGCGTTCGTCGAGCTGTGGCGTGCCGACTTCGAGCGGTCCGGCTACCGGGCCGGGTGTCCGATCTTGGCGATCGCGGTCGAGAACCACGACGAGGCGCCCGAGCTGCTCGACGCCGCCGACCGCGCGTTCGGTCAGTGGGAGACCGCGTTCGCCGGCGCGCTTCGGCGCGCCGGCGTGGGGCGCGCGCGGGCGGCGCGGCTCGCGTCATTGGTGGTCGCGGCGGTCGAGGGCGCGATCGTCGTCAGCCGCGCGCGGCGCGACCCGCAGCCGCTCCTGGACGTCGCGCGCGAGCTGGAGGCGACGCTGCGCGCCGCCCTTCCCGCCTAGCGGCTCGCGCCGCACGGTGGCCCTTCGCCGGCAGCAGCCGGTGGCGGGGCTGCGCCCGCTTGCCCCAGTCGGCCTCGAGCGCATAGCCGATCAGGCGATCGAAGTAGGAGGGCAGAGCGGGCACCGCGATCCCGCTTCGCCCGAGCGCTCCGCGGGTCGCGGAGTCGTCGTAGCGCGTCGCCATCGAGAAATACGGAAAGAAGGGCTCGCTGCGCCGCAGCGCGCGACGCCGGCGCTCGCTCCCGATCCGAACCAGCAGCGGGTGCAGGGCCCGGCGGTAGAGCGGGGGCGGCAGCAGCCGGGGTGGCGCGCGGTCGAGGTACTCGCAGCCGAGCTCGACGAGCTCACCCACGGTGCTCGCGCGGTCGCCGGCGGTGAGGTGGAAGGTCGTCCCGGGCCGGCCGCCGAGCTCGAGCAGGGCGTCGGCCACGTAGTCGACGGGCACGACGTCGACCGGCGAGGTCCGCGTCGCGGGCAGCACCGGGTAGTTGCCGCGGGCGAACGCGCGCAGCGGCCAGTAGAGGACGTTGAACGCCGGCGTCCAGCCGGTGCGGGAGTCGCCGACCACGATGCTCGGCCTCACCACCTGGGCGGGCAGCTCCGTCCCGCGCTCGCGTACTTCGACCTCGGCCTCGAGCTTGGTGCGCTCGTACGGGTTGCGATGGTCCTGGCCAAGCTCGAGGTCGTCGTGGCTGACCGTGCCGCGGTGGGTGCCGGCGACGTAGGCGGTCGACACATGCGTGAAGCAGCGCAGGGCCCCGCGGGCGTGCGCCAGGGCGGCGAGGTCGAGCATGCGGCTCGTCCCGTCGACGTTGATCGCGCGCGACTCGCGCAGCCCGAGGGTGAACGACACCGATGCGGCGCAGTGGATCACCCACGAGGCCCGCTCGGCCAGCCAGTCGAAATCCGGCGAGAGGAGGCCGAGCCGGTCGCGCGTGAGGTCGGCGCGAATCGCGGTCGTCCGCTTCGCCCAGGGCTCGGCACTGCCCAGCAGCGCGGTCAGGGTCGAGCGCAGGCGCGCGCTCGCGTCGGCCTCGTCGGCCGCCCTGACCAGCACGTACACGGGCCGGTCGTCCCGCTCGAGGATGCGTGCGAGCAGTTCGCCGCCGAGGAATCCCGTGGCACCGCTCAGCACGATTCCTGGTCCGTTGTCCCTGGCTCCGCCGATCGCTTCATGCAATCGAAGCCGCCTAAAGCCCAGGTGAGGATCAGGTGAAGATCGGGACTATTTACCGACTCTTGACCCGCGCCCAAGGTTCGGGTGCGAACCTGGGACACCCCGGAGCGATAAGGAGGTGCCCGATGCCCGAGATCATCGTGATAGCGGAGCCCGAGCAGGGCGGCGACGCAACGGTGGCCCTGCGCGAGCGGGTTACACCGCGCAACCTGGAGTCCGAGCACTACGCAGGACAGCTGATCGAGAGGATCGGCTGGGCTGTCGCCGATGCATCGGCCAAGGACGGCGACGAGCAGCCGCCCCTGTCCGTCAGCCGCCCAGCCAGTCCTTGATCGGAACGCGCTCGGCGAACGCCGTGAACTCGCCCGTGTCGCGGATCTCCTCGGCGGCCTTCGCGAAGGCCGCCGCCGCGACCCAGGTGAGCTGGCTGCCGACGCTCACGCGCTGACCGCCGGCCGTCGTGATCTCACCCATCGTCAGCGGCGGGAAGCCCAGCACGTTCTGCGGTTTCGAGGTCGCCTCGGCGATGGCACGGATCTCGTCGCCGCTCGCGATGCCCGGCGCGTAGATCACGTCGGCGCCCGCCTCCTCGTAGGCCTGGAGCCGCGCGATCGTGTCGTCGAGGTCGGGGTTGCGGCGGAAGTGGTTCTCGGCCCGTGCCGTCAGCGTGAAGGGAATGTCTAGCGCCCGCGCCGCCTCGACCGCCGCCGCGATGCGCTCGGTCGCGTGGCTCAGCTCGTAGAGGAAGCCCTCGTCCCGGTCCCAGTCCTCGATCGATCCCCCCACCGCGCCCGCCTCGGCAGCGCGGGTGATTGCCAGGGCGGCGTCCTCGGGCGCCGGGCCGAAGCCATTCTCGAGGTCGACGGCCACCGGCAGCGAGCTCGCCTCCGCGAGCGCCCGGGTGTGCTCGATCACCTCGTCGAGCGTCACCTCGCCGTCCATGCGGCCCAGGGTGAACGCGAAGCCGGCGCTGGTCGTCGCCAGCGCCGCGAAGCCGAGCGCCTCGAGCACCTTCGCCGAGCCGGCGTCCCACGGGTTCGGGAACACGAACGGCTCGCCCTCGTGGAGCGCGCGGAACGCCTCGGCCTTCTCCTGCTGCGTCGGGCTCATGTCTGCCTCCTCGGTCGGTTCTGCACGATGATCACGATCCAATGAGCGATTTGCCCGACCACGTCGCGCGCAACCGCACCCAATGGGACGAGTGGGCGGCCGAGTACGTGAGGCCGGGGCGCGGGCACTGGGGGAGCGACGAGCCGACCTGGGGGATTTGGGATATCCCCGAGTCCGATGTCGAGATGCTGCCGCTCGACCTCGAGGGCAGCGACGCAATCGAGCTCGGCTGCGGCACGGCGTACGTCAGCTCCTGGCTCGCCCGGCGCGGCGCCAAGCCGGTCGGCATCGACAATTCGCCCGCCCAGCTCGAAACCGCGCGCGGGTTCCAGGAGGAGTTCGGGCTCGAGTTCCCGCTGCACCTCGGGAACGCCGAGGAGCTGCCGTTCGGGGACGCGAGCTTCGACTTCGCGATCTCCGAATACGGCGCCAGCATCTGGTGCGACCCGTACCGATGGATCCCCGAGGCCGCGCGGGTCCTGCGGCCCGGCGGCCGGCTCGCCTTCCTGGTCAACGCGCCGCTGGTGATGCTGTGCTCGGGTGACGTCGCCGACGAGCCCGCATCCGACCGGCTGCGACGCCCGCAGTTCGGGATGCACCGGTTCGAGTGGGAAGACGATGAGGGCGTCGAGTTCAACCTTCCGCACGGCGAGCTGATCGCCCTGCTCCGCCGCTCGGGATTCGAGATCGAGGAGCTCCGCGAGCTCCAGCCGCGCGCGGACGCGACGACCCGCTACGAGTACGTCACGCTCGACTGGGCCAGGAAGTGGCCGTGCGGGGACGTCTGGAGGGTCCGGAAGCCGGACGGCTAGGGATCGCCGGCCGGCGCGTCCAGCGCCGCCAGTATCGGAGCGGTGTCGAAGTAACCGCGAAAGCGCGACGGGGACCCCTCCGCGAAGCCCCAAACGTGAGCGAACGGGACCTCGAATGTGGCTCCGCTCTTTCTGGCCCGCCCCCGCGTGCGGCCCAGCGCGACGATGCGCTCGCCGTCCGCCTCGATGAACTCCTCGGGCTCGGCCCACTCGCCGTCGACGTGCTCCCTGTGGATCTCGGCGACCGCCGCCATGCCGTCCTTGCCGTGGTGGACGCCGCCCCAGGGCAACCCCTCCGGCATCTCGAACTCCATGTCGTGGGCGACCAGCAGCGCCAGCTGCTCGCGCTGCTGGCGGTGGACCGCGGCGTAGATCTCCTTCAGGCGCTCGATCTCGGGGCTCGCCATCGCAATTGCGAGGCTACACCGGCTCAGCCGCAGCCGGTGTTATTGCCGCATGACGAGCACGTGTAGCACGAGCCCGTCCGCTGCATCATGCCGCCGCATTGCTCGCAGGCCGGGCCGAGCTCGAGGCCGGCCATCCGGGCCGGGCGGACCGGCGGGGTGTCGGTGAGCGCCGAGGTGGGGGCCTTGGCCGCGGCACCGTTGCCGCCGCCGTTCCCGTTGCCTGCCTTCGGCTCGGCCGCGCCGTTCTCGGCCTGATCGGCGGACGCCGCCGGGCCCTCGTTCACGAACAGGCTCTGCTGCGCCTCCTTGCGAGCCCTCACCTCCTGGGTCAGGATGCCGAGCTCCTCGTGGTAGTCGGCGTCCAGGAACCGCGAGGCGAGCCACCGCATGATGTAGTCGGGCAGCGACTTCGCGAACGGGATCTCCGGGTTCGTGGTGATCCCCTCCGGCTCGAAGCGGACGTACGCGAACTTGTTCACGAACGTCTCGAGCGGCACGCCGTACTGGAGGCCGATCGAGATCGCGGTGGCGAACGCGTTCATGAGGCCCTTGATCGTCGAGCCCTCCTTGCCGATGTCGGTGAGGAAGATCTCGCCGACGGAGCCGTCCTCGTACTTGCCGGCCGTGATGTAGCCCTCGTGGCCGCCGAGCGAGAACTTGTGGGTGATCGACTCGCGCTCGACCGGCATCTTGTGCCGTGCCGGGACCGGCGCCGCGCCCTCGGCCGCGACGACCTCCGCGCCCGCCTTGTCGCCCGCGTCGGTGCGCAGCGCCTGCGCGGTCTTCGAGCCGTCGCGGTAGATCGCGAGCGCCTTGAGGCCGAGCTTCCAGCCCTGCGTGTAGGCGTCGGCGATGTCCTCCACCGTCGCCGTCTCCGGCAGGTTGACGGTCTTGGAGATCGCGCCCGAGATGAACGGCTGGGTCGCGGCCATCATCTTGATGTGGCCCATGTGGCTGATCGCTCGCTCGCCGACGGCCACGTCGAACGCCTCGAGGTGCTCGTCCTTCAGGGCCGGCGCGCCGACGATCGTGGAGCGCTCGTTGATGTACGCCTCGATCTGCTCCACCTCGGCGTCGGAGTAGCCGAGCGTCCGCAGCGCCAGCGGCACCGAGCGGTTGACGATCGTCATCTGCCCGCCGCCGACCAGCTCCTTGAACTTGACCAGCGAGAAGTCCGGCTCGATGCCGGTCGTGTCGCAGTCCATCAGGAACGAGATCGTGCCCGTGGGGGCCAGCACCGTGGCCTGGGCGTTCCGGTAGCCGTGCTCGTCGCCAAGCTCGACCGCCTCCTCCCAGGCGCGCTGCGCGGCCGCGAGGAGCTCGCCCTTGATGCCGGTGGCGTCGATCTCGTACGCGGCGTCGCGGTGCATGCGCATCACGTCGTTGTGCGGCTCGCGGTTCAGCTCGTAGGCGTCGTACGGGCCCATCGCGGCGGCCACCTCGGCCGACATGCGATACCCGCGGCCGGTCATCAGCGCGGTGATCGCGGCGGCGACGTTGCGGCCGGCGTCCGAGTCGTACGGCAGCCCGTCGGACATCAGCAGCGCGCCGAGGTTCGCGTAGCCCAGCCCGAGCTGGCGGAACGCGCGAGCGTTCCTGCCGATCTCCTCGGTCGGGTACGAGGACGGCGAGACCACGATCTCCTGCGCGAGGAACACCGTGTCCACGGCGTGCTCGAAATCGGCGGTGTCGAACGAGCCGTCGTCGCGCCGGAACCGCATCAGGTTGAGCGAGGCGAGGTTGCAGGCCGAGTCGTCGACGTGCATGTACTCCGAGCACGGGTTGGAGGCGTTGATCCGTCCCGACGCGGGGCAGGTGTGCCAGCGGTTGATGGTCGTGTCGTACTGCATGCCGGGATCGGCACAGCGCCAGGCGGCGTCGGCGATCTTGGTCATCAGGCCGCCGGCGTCGACGGTGCTCATCACCTCGCCGCCGTTGCGGGCGATCAGGTCCCACTTCTCGCCGGCCTCGACGGCCGCCATGAACTGGTCGGTGACGCGCACCGAGTTGTTCGCGTTCTGGTACTGGATCGAGGTGAAGCCCTCGCCGTCGATCGACATGTCGAAGCCCGCGTCGCGCAGCGCCGCCGCCTTGTTCTCCTCGTCGGCCTTGCAGGAGATGAAGTGCTCGATGTCCGGGTGATCGACGTTGAGCACGACCATCTTCGCCGCGCGCCGGGTCTTGCCGCCCGACTTGATCGTGCCTGCCCAGGCGTCGGCCCCGCGCATGAAGCTGACCGGGCCGGACGCCAGCCCGCCCTTCGAGAGGTGCTCCACGGAGCCGCGGATGTTGGAGAGGTTGATACCGGAGCCGGATCCGCCGCGGAAGATCTGCCCTTCCTTGGTGTTCCAGTCGAGGATCGACTCCATGGTGTCCTCGACGCTGAGGATGAAGCAGGCCGAGCACTGCGGCTGCTCCTCGAAGCCGACGTTGAACCAGACCGGGCTGTTGAAGGCTGCCTTCTGGTGGAGCAGGATGTGGGTCAGCTCCATCTCGAACGCGTCCGCGTCCTCCGCCGACGCGAAGTAGCCACCGTCGCGGCCCCAGCCGGCGATCGTGCCGGCGACGCGGCCGATCATCTGCTTGACCGAGGACTCGCGCTCGTCCGAGCCGAGCCGGCCGCGGAAGTACTTCTGGGCGACGATGTTGGTCGCGTTCTGCGACCAGGAGGCCGGGAACTCGACGCCGCGCTGCTCGAAGGCCGGGTTCTCGGGATCGCCGATCACGGCGTCGCGAAGCTCCCACTCCACCTGGTCGAACGGGTGCACGCCGGGCTCCGTGTGGCGCCGCTCGATGGTGATTCCAGCCGCCTCAACAACGGCGGGGCTCGGCTCCGCTCCGCTCCGCCTCACATCCCCGGTCCTCTGCGCTGCTACTGCCATCCTCAACTCTCCTCTGTCTGTACTCGAATTCCGTTCAAGCTGGTAACGACCAACTCAACCGGGCGAACCGGACGGAACCGGCTCGGGTGAATCACCCAATTTGCGCCGCGGCTCGACGCCCAGCCGGCGCAGCTCGCCGGTGAACTCGCTGGGGTCCTCGAATGCCTTGTAGACCGCGGCGTACTGCAGATACGCGATGCGGTCGAGCTCCCGCAGACCGCTGAGGCACATCTCACCGATCCGCTCCACCGGAAGCTCGCCGCCGGCGGCCTCGGCCGCGTCCTCGATGCTCGCCACCAGCCGCTCGACGTCCGCCTCCTGGACCGGGCGCTTGTGCGCCGCCCGCAGCAGCCCGCCCGCCAGCTTGGCGCGGTCGAAGCGCTGCCGCTTGCCATCGCGCTTCAGAGCGAAGAGCGGCTCGCGCTCGCGGCGCTCGAACGTGGTGAACCGGCGCCCGCAGGCCGGGCACTCGCGCCGGCGCCGGGTCGCGGCGCCATCCTCGGCGCGACGGCTCTCCAGGACGCGCGTGATGCCGTTGCAGGAGGGGCAAACCATTGACAGGGATTCTACTAGGCCTGGTGTTTTCCTTCCTTCTAATAACGCTATATATGGTGTTGCAGGCGGCAGCGGGTGCCTTCGCCCGCGGGCTGCGGTAAATTCGGTCCCGATGGAGTTCGGAGAACGCGGTAGAGCGCGCTTCGACGACGCCGCCGAGCGGCTCGCGGACGCTCGCGACACGATGGCCGGCAAGGCGGCCGACGCGCGCGGTGCGATGGGCGAGGCCGCGGCCGACGCGCGCGAGCGGGCGGCCGGCGCGATCGCCAGGGTGAAGCCACGGCTGCGCGGGGTCACCCACGAGTACGCGTTCTTCGTCTCGCTCGTTCTCGGGACCGTCCTGATCCTCCTCGCCGAGGGCACCGAGGCCACGGTCGCGGTCGCGATCTACGCGGTCAGCCTCTCGGCCCTGTTCGGCGTCAGCGCGCTCTACCACGTGCATCAGTGGGAGCGGCCGTCAGCACGGCTGTGGATGCGCCGGCTCGACCACACGATGATCTTCTTCCTGATCGCCGGGACGGTGACCCCGTTCGCCCTGCTCGTGATGGAGGGGCCGTTCGCGACGGCGCTCCTGGTCGCGGTCTGGGCCGGTGCCCTGGCGGGCACCATCGTCGAGCTGGTCTGGATCAACTCGCCGAAGTGGGTCGCTGCGGCCGTCTACATCGGGGTGGGTGCGATCGGCGCGATCGGCTTCCCCGCGATCATCGCCGAGGCCGGCATCGGCGCCGGCATCCTGATCGCCGCCGGCGGCGCCCTCTATGTGACCGGCGCGGTGATCTATGCGGCCCAGCGGCCGGACCCGAGTCCTGCCGTATTCGGCTACCACGAGATCTTCCACGTGTTGGTGATCGCCGCCGCGGCGGCGCACTTCGCCGCGGTTGCGCTCTACGCGGTGCCCGCCGGCTGAACGTGGCCGCGGCCGGGCTCCTGCGGGCGGCGGCGCTCGCGCTCTTGCCGGTGCTCCTGGTCGCCTGCGGCGACGACGAGCCGGCGGTCGACCTCGCCGCGGCCCCCTACACGGTGACCCTGCCCGAGGGCTGGAGCGAGGGAACCGAGGCCGAGAAGGCGGAGCTCGGGCTGCAGGCGGGGACCGCTCTCGAGGAGGCGGCGGGCACCGAGCTCGAGCTCCCGGAGGTGGGCCTCACCAGCCTCTGGCTCCGGGGTGAGGCAGCGCGCGACACACCGAACGCCGTGGTCTTTCGCGAGCCGGTCCCGGAGGGGTTGGGACCGGCTGAGTTCGTCGCCGCCTCGTTGGAGAACGTGTTGGGCGCGTTCAGCGAGCAGATCGCCGAGCCGCCCGAGGAGCAGCCCGAGGCGGACGTCGCCGGGGAGCCCGCGCCAGCCTACGACTACACCATCCAGTTCGGCAGTCGAACCCTGGCCAAGCGCGCCGTGTTCATCCTCCACGACGGGTTCGCCTACACGCTGACCCTGACCAGTCCGCCCGAGCAGTTCAAGAGGGCGGCTGCCGAGCTCGACGAGATCCTCGCGAGCTGGACCTGGAACTAGCCGGTCGCGGCGGGCCCGCGGCTCGTGGCGGGGCTAGCGGGCCGGAGTCGCGACAGCGCCGGCCTTCGCGGCCTCGATCAACTCGAGCACCTCGGCCTCGCGGCCCTCGCGCACCAGCTCGACCGGATCGGGGTCGCCGTTGACGATCCCCTCGAAGAAATCTCGTCGGTCCTGGTAGGTGGGCAGCGTGGCCTTGGCCCAGCCGCGCGCGTCGTTCAGCATGATCGCGAGCCGCGCGTAGGGCTCGCCGAAAGTGTCGGCGATCTCGCGCTTCATGCGCTTGGCCAGCGCGGGGGAGGCGCCGGCGGTTGAGATCGCGATCGCCAGCGGGCCAGTGCGGACGATCGCGGGGAGGATGAAGTTGCAGAGCGGCGGCACGTCCACCACGTTGACGAGCATCGCCCGGCGCTCAGCGTGCTCGTAGACGGAGATGTTGATCTCCGAGTCGTTCGTGGCGGCGATCGCCAGGAACTTGCCGTCGAGGTCGGCGGGCTGATACGCGCGCCGCTCCCAGCCGATCGAGCCCTCGGACGCGTACGCCTCGAGGGCGGGCACCGCGTCGGGCGCAACCAGCGTCACGGTGGCGCCGCAGGCGAGCAGCCCCTCGACCTTCTCGAGGCCGATGTCGCCGCCGCCCACGACCAGGCAGTTGCGCCCCTTCAGCTTCAGGCAGGCGATGTAGAGCGGCGTCTCCAGCATGTCGCGCACGCACGACTGGTCGCAGATCCCCCTGCGGAACTGGCAGACGCACTTCTTGCCTGCAAAGGCCTGGGCCGGCATCAAAAACCGTGCCTTACCAGGCGGGCAAACCTGCTTTCGCGCCTAAAGTCGCTCACCGGAACACCTAGGTTAGTGACGCTTCGCGCCCGGCCGGCGAGGCAAACCGCTGCTTGAACGTGAACGCACGCTCGGTCGGCCCGTGCTCGCGCAGGTCCGTCAGCCGCTCCTCGGCCTCGGGCACGTCGGGCAGGTGGCCGGCCGGCACCCACCACAGGCACATGAAGTGCTCCATGCGCTCGAACCACTCGCGGCGGCGGCGCATGACGCCGAGGTGATCGCTCGCGTAGATGAACTCCCAGAGGGCGTCGACGGTCTCCCAGACGGACATGTTCACCATCAGCGCGTCGTCGAAGATCCGCAGGGCGGTCGCGTTTCCGCTCTCGTCCTGGAGCCGCCAGACGAAGCCAGGAGCGGCGTCGGCGATCGCGTTCACGGGGTCGAGCAGCGCCTTGAAATCGGCCAGGAGCGGTGAGTCCACCGGGGCCTTGGGCCGCGCGATGTTGACCTGGGCGACATGAAAGGAGGGAGACTCCAAGCTGCTGCGAAGGGTACGCGGACAGCCCTTCGGGCTGGCCCGTGAGCCAGTCTGAGGGCTTGACAACGGGTGCTACCCTCGCCGTCCGAGCGGCGGGACATCCTCTGTCGCCGCGTGCGATTCGAGCCACTGGAGGCCGCGAATGCGGCTGATCATCACCGAGAAGAACAACTCAGCGAAGAAGATCGCCGACATCCTGAGCGGCGGCTCGGCGTCCGACGGCGCCACCTTCAAGGTGCCGTTCTACACCTGGAGGGACGCCGCCGGGGAGCACATGGCGGTCGGCCTCAAGGGGCACGTGATGGGCGTCGCGTTCCCGGAGGAGTTCTCGAACTGGCAGAAGACGGACCTGCACGACCTGATCGACGCCGAGCTGGTGCCCGAGCCGACCGACAAGAACGTCGTCAAGGCGGTGCGGAAGCTCGCGCAGGAGGCGGACGAGGTCGTGATCGCCACCGACTTCGACCGCGAGGGCGAGCTGATCGGCCACGAGGCGCTCCAGCAGGCGCTCGAGGCGAACCCCGAGATCACCGGCGCCCCGATCGGCGACCGCCCGCCGGTCAAGCGCGCCCGGTACTCGGCGCTCACCAAGGATGAGATCGAGCGCGCTTTCACCGAGCTCGACGAGCTCTCCTACGACCTGGCGTACGCCGGCGCCGCGCGCCAGGACATCGACCTGATCTGGGGTGCGACCCTGACCCGCGCCGTCTCGCTCGCGACCCGCCGGTTCGGCTCCAACTTCCTCTCCGTCGGCCGCGTCCAGAGCCCGACCCTTGGCCTGATCGTCGAGCGCGAGCTCGAGCGCCGCGCGCACGTGCCGAAGCCCTTCTGGGAGGTGTTCGCGAAGTTCGAGCACCCCGACGGCTCGTTCGAGGCGCACCACGCAACCGACAAGTTCTGGGACGAGGCCGAGGCCAAGGCCGCGCTCGAGGGCACCACGAGCCCCGGCGTGGTCAGGGCCGTGACCGCCAAGGAGTCGCAGCGGAAGCCGCCGACGCCGCTCAACACGACCGCGTTCACCACCGATGCCTCGAGCCGCCTCGGGATCACGCCCGCGGCGGCGATGCGCCTGGCCGAGGACCTTTATATGGACGGGTTCGTCTCCTACCCGCGGACGGACAACACCGTCTACCCGGCGTCGCTGCCCGTGCGCGAGCTGGTCCAGCAGATGGTGCGGATCCCCGAGTTCGAGGCCGGCGCGTTCGTGCTCGAGGGTCCGATGCAGCCGACCCGCGGCAAGAAGGAGACGACCGACCACCCGCCGATCCACCCGACGCAGGCCGTACACCCGAACGCACTCGGCGACGGGCCGAAGCGCCGCGTGTACGAGCTCATCGTGCGGCGCTTCATCGCCACATTCGGACCGCCGATGGTGACCGAGTCGACCCGCGCCGACATCGAGGCCGGGTCCGAGAGCTACTTCGTCCGCGGCTCGGTCGTGCTCGACCCGGGCTATGCCCGGATCTACACGTACGCCCGGTCATCCGACGACGAGATCCCGAAGCTCACCGAGGGCCAGGAGCTGGCGCTCGACGGCGAGCCGTGGTCGGTCGGGAAGGAGACGCAGCCGCCGTCGCGGATCAGCCAGGGCAAGCTGATCGAGCTGATGGAGGAGCGCGGCCTCGGCACCAAGGCCACCCGCGCCGACATCATCCAGAAGCTCTACGACCGCGGGTACGTCTACTCCAACCCGCCGATCCCGTCCGAGACGGGGATCGCGATGTTCAAGGCGTTCAAGGAGCACGTACCGCGGATGGCGACGCCGGAGATGACCGCCGAGCTCGAGTACGACATGGACCAGATCGCGAACGGCGAGATCACGAAGGACGAGGTCCTGCGGATCAGCCGCGAGATGCTCCACGGCACCACCCACGACATGCAGGAGCGCGGCGAGGACCTCGCCAAGGTGATCTGGGCCGGGATGGACGAGGACAAGTTCCTCGGCCCCTGCAAGGTCTGCGAGCAGGCCGGGCGCCGGCACGAGGACGGCTCGCCGAACCGCCTCCGGGTGATCGACATGAAGGGCGGCAAGCGCTTCTGGGGCTGCGAGGGCTACAACCGCGACGACCCGGAGCACCCGGACTCGTGCCGCAACTCCGGCCCGCTGCCGGGCCGCGGCTACGAGCTGTGGCGCCTGGAGGAGAGCTGCTCGGTTTGCGGCGAGACGCCGCGGCTGACGGTCAAGGGCTTCCGGGGCAGGCCGTGGAAGCTGTGCCTGAACGACGACTGCCCGACCATGGTCGAGATGCGCGAGAAGCGCGCCGAGCGCCAGGCCCAGAAGGAAGCGCGGGAGGCCGCGAAGGCCGAGGCCGAGGCGAACGGAGACACGGCAACCGCGCCGGCGAAGCCGGCGACCGGCAGCACCACGCGAAACGGCGGCCGCCGGCGCAAGCCGCCATCACCGGGCACGGCCCGGACCAAGAAGGCCGGCTCCCGCAGCCGCAAGGCCTAGCGCCGCCTGCTCGCCAGCGTCGCCTTCAGGTCGGCCATCGCGCGTGCGGCGCCGGCGCCAAGGTCTTGGGCGGTGAGCGGCGCCGTGAGGATGCCGCGCGCCGCGAGGTACGCGATCTTGCGCCGGTCGCCCACGAACCGCCGCGCGTTGTCGTGGAACTGCCGGCCGTCGTACTCGACGGCGACGCGCTCGGCCTCGAAATAGAAGTCGAGCGTGTAAGGGCCGACTGGATAGTCGCTCGCGTCGGGCTCGAGGTCGTGGGCGCGGAGGAGTTTCAGCAGTCGCCGCTCACCCTTCGAGCGCGTGATTCGGATCCCGCCCTCCGTGTCGAGCAGGCGGCGCAGAGCGCGGGCGCCGCGCCGGTTGGGGTGCGCCCCGAGACTCGCGCGCAGCTCGTGGTCGGTGACCAGGCGCTGGACGCGCGCTTCGTGTAGGGCGCCTTCGAGGTCATCCCGCGGGATCAGACCCGCCAGGTCCAACAATGTCAATGAGGGGGAGGTGATCGGGGTCCCGTCGTGGAAACGAAGCTCGGCCTTAGGCAGCCGGGCCACGTGGTGCACACGGACACCGTCGGGCGGTCGCTGGGTCCTGCCAACCACGGTGATGTAGATCTGGTCGGGTTCGGGCGCGGGGATCGGCCAGAGTTGTGAGGCGGTCAGGTGGCTGAGCATCGCCCGAGGTCGGCATGCCCGTACGGCGGCGTACTCCCGCGCCAGCTCCGACCCGCATGCGACCAGATAGATACCGCGGTGGATCGGCTTCAGTAGGCCGATCCGAACGCATCGGTCGATCTGGGAGGCCGAGAACCCCGCGGCAAACAGCTGCGCTCGCTCGACCACGCCGTGCTGGCGCGCGGCTAGCGATGCGATGACTGCCTCGACTCTTCGTAATTGACCCTCTATATCGGGGTCAAGTGCAAAGAGCCGCGGGGTTCGCCCCCCGCGGGTGGGCGCGCGCCAGGGTGGCGCGCCCCTTTCGCCTATGCCTTCGACTCCGCGGGGCGGAGTGGTGACGGCTCCACGCGCAGCAGGCGTGCCGGCCAGCTCGGGAGCCACCAGTTGTAGCGGCCCATCAGCGAGATCACCGCGGGCACGATCAACGCCCGGATGACGGTCGCGTCGAGCAGGATCCCGGCGCCGAGCCCCGTGGCGAACATCTTCAGGTCGGTTCCGGGGCTCGCGGCCATTGCGGTGAACGACAGGAACAGGATCAGCGCCGCGCTCGTGACCAGGCGCCCGGTACGGCCGATGCCCTGGATCACTGCGGTCTCCGTCGATCCCGTGCGGTCGTACTCCTCCCGCATCCGGGAGAGGATGAACACCTCGTAGTCCATCGACAGCCCGAACAGGAACGCGAAGATCATCAGCGGCATCCAGGAGGGGATCGAGCCCGTCGCCTGGACGTCCCAGATCAGCTCTGAGCCATAGCCCTTCTGCCAGACCAGCACCAGCACGCCCCACGCCGCGGCGACGCTGAGGACGTTCAGGACGATCGCCTTCGCGGGCAACAGCAGCGAGCGGAAGGCGCGCGCGAGCAGGATGAACGTCGTCACGCAGATCAGCGCGATCATCAGCGGGAAGCTGCCGTAGACGGCGTTGATGAAGTCGTCGTTGGCCGCCGGCTGTCCGCCGACCAGCACGTCGGGCCCGGCCGCGTCCGCGGTGTCGCGCACGGCCTGGAGGGTGTCCTCCCCCTCGGGCGAGCCCGAATCCGGGATCGGGATCACCTCGACGAGCGCGGTCCCGTTGCGATTCCAGCTCTCGTCGTCCGGGGCGACGGCGCCATGGACGCCCTCGACCTGGGCGAGCTCGGCCGCGACCTCGTCGGGATCGCTCTCACCCTCGATCAGGATCTCGTGCGGCAGCAGCGAGCCCTCGCCGATGCCGGCGTCCTCGAGCGCGACCAGACCCTCATAGGAGTCTCCCGACTTGGCGACCGTGTCGGCGTCGGAGGCGCCGAGCTGGAGGTCGGTAGCCGCCACCACCAGCGCGAGGACGACGGCCATCCCGGCGCCCGCCGCGACCCAGCGGTGCCGAGAAACGCCCTCGGCCCAGCGGGTCCAGGCGCGCGACGCCTTGTCGTCGGTGCGCCGGTGTGGCCAGTCGAGCTTGTGCCCGACCTTGGCCAGCACCACCGGCAGCAGCGTGATCGCCGCCAGCGTCGAGACCAGCGGGATCAGCATCCCGCCATAGCCCATCGAGCGCAGGAACGGCAGCGGCAGGGCGATCAGCGCCAGCAGGCCGATGCCGACGGTGATGCCACTGAAGACGACCGCGCGTCCCGCGGTCTCCATCGCCTTCTGCACCGCCTCGTCGCCGGAGCGGCCGTGGGTCCGCTCCTCGCGCCAGCGCGAGACCACGATCAGCGAGTAGTCGATCGCCACGCCCAGTCCGAGCAGAGCGATCAGGAACTGCACGATCGGCGAGACGGTGGTCAGCTCGGTCAGGCCGAGCAGCAGCAGGAAGGTGGTCAGGATCGAGACGATCGCCATCAGCAACGGGACGACGGCGAGGAAGGAGGCGAAGACGAAGACCAGGACCGCCAGGGCGCCCGCTCCGCCGACCACCGCCTCGAGCAGGAGCCCGGGGCCCTCGTCGTCGGCACCGGAGTCCTCGAACAGCGCGTCGAAGCCGGTGAGGTGCACCGGCTGGCCGCCGACCGTCGCGCCCTCAAGCGCGGCGGACGCAGCCTTCTCGGCCGCGGGGTTCTCGCCGAACGCAGAGTCCGGGTCCGGCTGCGGGTAGACGACGGCGTACGTCGTCCGGCCGTCGTCGGAGATGAAGGTCTCGTCGCCGGTCGAGGTGTAGGAGGCGATCCGGGCGTTGGGCAGGGCCTCGTTGAGCCTGGCGTCGATCTGCTCGAGGTCCCCTCGCACCGCGGGGGAGTCGACCGACTCGCCCTCGGGCAAGGTGACCACCGGGATCAACGGCGCGGTGTCGCCGCCGGTGCCGTCATAGAGGGCCGCGATCTGCTCGTTCGTCTCCCAGCCCTCCTTGTCGGGAACCGAGAACTCGGGCTCGAGCGCGTCGGTGGCGGGACCGGCGGCGGCCATTCCCGCGATCGTGAGCACCACCCAGAACGCGATGACGGTGCGCTTGTGGGCGAGGACCCAACTGGTCAAGGACGACACGGACTACCTCCAAGTTGCGTTGCCGGGGGAACTGTCTTAGAGACGAACGGGGTTGCGGTAAAAAGACTGAGTGTTCGCAGCGCTCCCGTCCATTGGGAATCCCCCTGATCCGTCCCTGAGGGTTGCGGGGGTGGCGCAAGCTACCTCTGAAGTACCTTCAGGAATAGCAGACGAAGGCGTTGAGTAGCTTCCGCCGCCGTGTTCGTCACCCTCGAGGGCATAGACCGCTCCGGCAAGTCGACGCAGGCCGCGCTGCTCGCACGCGCCCTCGGGCCCGACACGCTGCTGCTGCGCGAGCCCGGCGGCACCGCGGCCGGCGAGCGGATCCGCGGGCTGCTGAAGGACCCCGAGCTCGAGCTCGACCTCGGGCGCCGAGCTCCTGCTCTTCAACGCGGCCCGGTCGCAGCTCGCGAGCGAGGTCGTCGGCCCCGCGCTCGAGGCCGGCCGCGACGTGGTCTGCGACCGCTACATCGATTCCACCGTCGCCTACCAGGGCGTCGTGCGCGGCCTTGGGATCGACCTCGTGGAGCAGCTCAACTCGCTCGTCGTCGGCGACTGCGTCCCGGCCGTGACCGTGTTCCTGCGGGTCGACGTCGACGCGGCGTGGGCCCGCGGGCAGCAGCGCCTGGCTGAGGGCTCCGACCGCTTCGAGTCGGAGGGAGTCGAGTTCCAGCGCCAGGTGGCCGCCGCCTACGACGAGCTCGCCGAGCGCCATCCCGAGCGGATCGTGCCGGTCGACGGAGCCGGCACCCCCGAGGAGGTCCACGGCCGGGTGCTGGAGGCGGTGCGCGGCCGGTGACCGACCCTTCCGGGACGCTCGCCGCCGCCACCGAGCATCAGCCCGCCGCCAGGGTCGCCCTGACCGCCGCGCTCGCGAGCCCGTCCCACGCCTATCTCTTCGCCGGCCCGTCCGGGTCCGGCAAGCGCGAGGCGGCTCGCGTGTTCGTCGCCGAGCTGCTGGCCGCGGGCGCGCCTGATCCCGCATCGGCGCGGCGCCGGGCGCTCGCCGACCCCTCGCCGCACCCGGACCTGGCCTGGCTGCGCCCACCGGGCGCCCAGCACCTGGTGGACGAGGTCCGCGAGCGGGTGATCGAGGCGGCGCCCTATCGGCCCGTTCGAGGGCGAGCGGCGGGCGTTCGTGATCGACGAGGCGGACGCGATGGCCGAGGAGAGCCAGAACGCGCTGCTCAAGACGCTGGAGGAGCCGGCGTCGTTCGCGCACCTGGTCCTGATCTCCTCGCAGCCGTCGGCGCTGCTTGGACACGGTGCGCTCGCGCTGCCAGGAGATCGCGCTTCGCCGCGCTCGGCCCCGAGGCGGTCGAGGAGCGGCCTGGCGGCGACGCACCGCGGAGCCGACCCGACGGAGCTGCGCGCGGCCGCGCGGCTGGCGGGGGGCGACCTCGAGCGCGCCGAGCTCCTGCTCGCCGAGCGCGGGCGCGAGCTGCGCGCGCGCTCGGAGGGCCTCGCCCGCGCGGCCCGCGCGGGCGAGCTCGACGACGCGCCGTGGCAGGGCCTGCTCGACGCGGCCGAGAAGCGCGGTGCGGAGGTCGGCGAGAGCATCCGGGACCGGCTCGACGCGCTCGCCGACCAGGCCAGGGACGCGGCCGACCGGCGCGCCGAGCAGCGGCTGCGCAAGGAGGCGGCCGAGGCCGGCAAGCGCGCCTCGCGCCGGGGGCGAACTGACGCGCTCGACACGGGGCTCGCCCTGGTCGGCGCCTGGCTTCGCGACCTCGCGGCCGTCGCCGACGGCGCCTCCGAGCTGGTCCTGGCGGCCGACCGCGAGTCCGAGCTGCGCGACGACGCCGCCGGGCTCGACCCGCGCCGCGCGCGCCGGGGCGCGGAGCTGGTGATGGACACGCGCCGCCGCCTGACGGTCAACGTCAGCGAGGAGCTGGCCCTCGAAGCTCTCGCATTTCGCCTGGAATTCCTGCTGCGCGCCAGGCTAAGTCCCTGGAAACCGAGGACACCGCCCCGTAGACTCATCAGCGTGAGCCCGATGGTCGGCCAACCAGCTTGGCGACGGCGCCGGCCCTTCGGCGTCCGCCTCTACCTGGCGTTCGCGTTCGCCGGCGTCGCGCTGATCACCGCCGGCCTGGCCTACCTGCTCGTGTCCGAGACCGGCCAGGAGGCGGCCGACGAACAGCTCGACGAGATCGCCTCCGGCCGCACCGTTCTCGCTCGCGGACGAGGTCGGCGACCGCGCCGGAGGCAAGGCGCGCAGACGGCGCTCGACGTCGGCACCCGGACGAGGCTTCTCGGCCTGGGTCTTCGACGGCGACCGGCAAGCTCATCACCGACGCGCATCTCGCAGGGCGTTCCGGCTCGCCGACGTGGAGCGAGGTAGGACGAGCGGTCGATCAGGCGCTGCTCGCGAACCAGCTGTTCATCCAGGAGCTGCCGGGCGGGGCGTGACAGTGGTCGCGGTGCCGGTCTTCCGCGACGGCGCGATCGACGGCGCGGTGCTGCGCGCGCCGAGCGGCCGCGCCGAGCTCCAGGAGGCCATCGACGCGGTGCGGGGCGACCGGATCACTGCGCTCGGCGTCGCGGTCCTGGTCGCGGTCGCGATCTCGTTCCTGATCGCCAGCGCGATCACCTCGCCGGATCAAGCGCCTGGCCGAGAGCGCGGCGAAGATCAGCCAGGGCCAGCTCGACCAGCCGCTCGAGGGCACCGGCGGGCGCGACGAGATCACCGAGCTCGGCCAGTCGCTCGAGACGATGCGCGCTGCGCTGCGCCAGACGTTCGAAGCGCTGCGCTCCGAGCGCGACCGGCTCTCGGCGATCTTCGACGCCCTCTCCGACGCGGTCATGGTCGTGGGCCCGGACGGCGCGGTGCGGTTTGCGAACCCGGCCGCGCGGCCGCTGATCTACGCGGACGGCAAGGTGGCGGCGACGCTGATCCCCTGGCTCCGCCGCGCGTCCCGGGGCGGGTCTGCCGAGCACGACGGCCTGCGGATCGGCGAGCGCGTCTACGCGCTGCAGGCTCGCGAGATCCCGGCCGAGGGCGCGGTGCTGGCGGTCGTCCGCGACCGCACCGACGAGCTGCGCCGCGAGATCGCCGAGAAGGAGTTCGTCTCGAACGCCGCGCACGAGCTCCGGAACCCGATCGCGGGCATCTCCGGCGCAGTCGAGGTCCTGGCCGCGGGGGCGAAGGACGACCCCGAGGCGCGCGAGCACTTCCTGCGCCGGCTGACCGAGGACACGGAGCGGATCAGCCGCCTGACCGAGTCGCTGCTGACGCTCGCGCGGATCGAGTCGGTGGGCGAGGGCGGCACTCGAGATCCTCGACGTGGGGATCGCGGCCGAGGAGGCCGCGCAGACCGTCACGCCGCCGGATGGCATCGAGTTCACGGTCGAGCTCGACCCCGATCTGGCCGCCCAGGGCGACCGCGTGCTGCTGCGCCAGGTGCTAATCGGCTTGCTGACCAACGCGTTCAAGAACACGACGCCCCCGGGCGCCGTTACGCTTCGCGCGCGCCGCAGGGGCGAAGCCGACATCCTGATCGAGGTAACCGACACCGGCACCGGCATTCCCGACGATGAGATCGACCGAATCTTCGAACGTTTCTACCGTGGCGCCGGCTCGCTCGAGCAGGAGGGCTTCGGCCTGGGCCTCTCGATCGCGAAACGGATGGTGGACGTGATGGGCGGCGAGATCGGGGTCGACTCCGAGCCCGGCCAGGGCAGCGACTTCTGGGTCCGGCTGCCGGCGGCAAAGCCGGCTGCGACGCCGGTCGCATGAGCGAGAGCATGGAGACCCACCGATGATCAAGCGCATCCTGGTCGCCGACGACGAGCCGTCGGTCCGCGAGGCCGTCGGCTACGCGCTCAAGCAGGAGGGCTTCGAGGTGACGATCGCCGAGGACGGCGACGACGCGGACTCGAAGCTCGAGGGCGAGATCGACTACGACCTGCTGATCCTCGACATCATGATGCCGGGCAAGAGCGGCCTGGACGTGTGCCGCGACGTGCGCTCGCGCAGCCCGGTGCCGATCATCCTGCTGACGGCGAAGGACGCCGAGGTCGACAAGGTCGTGGGGCTCGAGGTCGGCGCCGACGACTACGTCACGAAGCCGTTCTCCGTCCGCGAGCTGATCGGCCGCGTCCGCGCGCAGCTGCGCCGCCGCGAGCTCGACCGTTCGACGTCGGAGCAGGGCGGCAAGACGATCGACGCCGGTGACGTGCGGATCGACCTCGCCCGCCACCTCGTGCTCGTCCGCGGCGAGCCCGTCAACCTCACCCGTTCCGAGTTCCAGGTGCTGCGGCTCTTGGCCGAGAACCCCGGCCAGGTGTTCAGCCGGCTGGAGATCATGGAGGAGCTCTGGCAGTCCGAGTTCTCCGGCGACGTCCGCGCCTGCGACGTTCATATCTCCAACCTCCGGCAGAAGATCGAGCGCGACCCGCAGGAGCCCGAGCTGGTGCTCACTGTCCGGGGCGTCGGCTATCGGCTGGCCGAGGGCAGCACCGAGACCTGATCGGGAGCCCGCCCGCTAGCCTTCGCCCGCCCGAGTCGCCGCGACCATCCGTGGCGGACACGACACGTAGGAGGTTTCATGCCAGCGGTCATTGTTTTCGGCTCAGTCTTCGGCGGGATCGACCCCGGCGCGGGCAAGGACGCCGGCGAGAGGATCAGGGTCGCCGAGGACGCCGAGCAGGTGGTCGGAGCGTTCGGCGAGTCCAGCACGGGCTTCGCGAGTTTTGAGCTTGACAACCGGCCCGGGACCAGGGTCTGGGTGAACCGCAACGAGGTGCGCCTGGTTCGCGAAGCGGCGGGACGCGGCGACGACGCGGCCTGAGCGTCTTGGGGGGGCGCAGCTTGAGCCCGCCGAGCGTCCCGCGTAACCTGGTGTCGGGATGCGCGGCCGGGAGCGATCGCTGAGGAGCATTGCCGGCGTGCTGTCCGTCGCCGCGCTCTGGATGGCGGCGTCGGTCACGGTCGCCGAGGCCCAGGCCCCCGAGGCCGCCCTCACCCCGGTCGGATCCTTCCAACGGCCCGTGCATGTCGCGGCTGCCCCCGGCTACCCGAACCTGTTGTTCGTGGTCGAGCGCTCGGGGCGGGTGAAGGTGATCGACAACGGGGTGGTCCAGGCGCAACCCTTCCTCGAGATCCCCGGTCGGGTGCGCGCCCTGCCGGATGATCCGGGAGCGAGCGCCGAGCAGGGTCTGGTCTCGATCGCGTTCCCGCCCGACTACGCGGCCTCGGGGCTCTTCTACGTCTACTACACGACCAACTTCGGCGACATCGAGATCGACGAGTTCCAGCGCCGGGCCGACAACCCGCTGCGCGCCGATCACACCTCGCGCCGCAAGGTGCTCGTGATCCCGCATCGCGACGCGCAGAACCACTACGGCGGCCTGCTCCAGTTCCGGCCGGGTGGCCTCCTCTACTTCGCGACCGGGGACGGCGGGTCCACGACGCCCCGGGGGAAGAACGCGCCCCACCTCGGCAGCCTGCTCGGCAAGTTGCTCCGGATCGATCCCCGCGAGCGTCTCGGCGAGCCCTATCGCGTCCCGGCGTCCAACCCGTACGTTGGAGTCCCCGGCCGCGACGAGATCATCGCCTACGGGCTTCGCAATCCATGGCGGTTCTCGTTCGACGGTGTGCGGATCGCGATCGGGGACGTCGGTCAGGATCGGTGGGAGGAGGTCGACTTCCTGTCGCTTGGCGATGCGATCGGCGCCAACTTCGGCTGGCCGGAGTACGAGGGGTTCGAGCTGTTCGACCCGACCCTTCCCGGCGCTGATCCGGTGACGTTCCCGACGCACGTCTACAGCCACGATTCCGGCTGCTCCATCACCGGCGGCTACGTCGTCCGCGACCCCCGCCTGACCGCGCTCTCCGGCCGGTACCTCTACATCGACTTCTGTGGCGGCGAGCTGCGCCGATTCACCCCGGTCGCCCAGCCCGACGGCAGCTATGCGGCGGTCAACGACGGGCCGGTTGGCGTATCCGTCTTGCAGCCGAGCTCGTTCGGGGTCGACGCCGAGGGCAGGATCTACCTCGCCCAGCTCGCCGTGCCTGGAACCGTCTACCGCCTGGACCCGGTGGCGCCCTGAGCCCGCGGATATCATCCCCTGCCGACCGCGAGGCGGACGGCCGGACTGGGCGGTCGGTAAGGGAATCGGTAACTTGAGAGAAGGGTCGTACGCGGATGACCGCTGAGGTACACGACGGCGTTTGCATCCTCGGGATGCACCGCTCCGGGGCGGGGCTGACGGCCCGAGTCCTCGACCGGCTCGGCGTCAGCTTCGGCGACCAGCAGGAGCTGGCCGCGACTGCCCGGGACGATTCCCGCGCGCACTGGGAGCTGCCGGAGATCGTCGCGCTGAACGACGATCTGCTCGCGGCGCTTGGAGGGAGCGCCGATGCGCCGCCGTCGCTGCCGGACGGGTGGGAGCAATCCCCCGAGCTGGAGCCGCTGCGGGAGCGAGCCCGTGCCCTGCTTCGGGAACGGTTCGCGGGCGAGCAGTGGTGGGGCTGGAAGGATCCGCGGAACAGCCTGACGCTTCCGTTCTGGCGACAGGTCGTGAGCGGCATCAGGTGCGTGGTTTGCGTTCGCAGCCCGATCGACGTCGCGCAGTCGCTTCGCGCCGACGGCAACGGCGGGGGCGAGTTCGAGCAGCACGTTTCGAATTGGGTGCGGTACACGACCCACGCGCTCGAGCACACCGCCGACGGACCCCGCCTCGTCGTCGACTATGAAGGGTTTCTCGCCGATCCGGAGGCCATGGTCCGGCGGCTCGCGCTGTTCGTCGGCCTCGAGGAGAGGTTGTCCAACGGCTCCGCGGTCGAGGCGCTCGAAGCCGTCGATCCGACGCTGGCGTTGTTCCGCACCCCGCCCGCGGTTGCCGTGGCCGACGGGCTGGCGAGCCGGGAGGCGACCGCGCTCTACCGGGAGTTGCGAAGCGGTGGCAACGGCACGGTCTCGGCACCGGCGGAACCGGCGCGGGACCTGCGACTCGAGAGACGCTTGGCGGGGGTCGAGGAGCTCCTCGCCGAAAAGCAGGAAGCCCTGCATGAGCGCCACCAGCGTCTGCGCGAGGTGAACCGCGAGCTTGCGCGTGCGCGCCGCGGCCTGGAACGGCGCGACCGGATCGTTGCCAAGCTCGAGGAGCGGCTCGCTGCACAGAAGGAAACGATCGCGGCGCGGACCGCGAAGCTTGCGCGAATCGAGCAGCGCCGCGCAGCCGATCAGGCCGCCCTGGAGGAAGCGAGGGCGTCCGCCGCAAGCCTCGAGGAGCGTGCCGATGCAGAGACCGCGCGTGTGCAGGAGCTCGAGCAGGCGCTCGCGGCGGCGGAGCGTGACTCTCATGAGGCGTCGCGTGCGGCCGCTGCGGCCGAACAGCGCGCGGTGGCCGCTGAGCGTCGCGCCCAGCAGGGCGATGAGGAGCTCGAGGGCCAGCGGGGCGTCCTCGGCGAGCGCGACGCCGCGATCGCAGCGATGGAGGCGCAGGTCGCGGAGTTGCAGCGGCTCGCCGCGCGCGAGCTCGAGAACGTCGCGAGCCGCGACGAGCGCCTGGTCGAGACCAACACCCATATCTCGGAGCTCCTGGGTCACATCCAGCGGCTGAAGGCCGCCGTCGAGGAGCGAGACGGCCGACTCCAGTCTCAGAAGCAGTTCATCCAGGACCTGCAGGAGGACTGCGACGCCCGCGTGATGCGCTACCAGCGGGCCATGCATTCGATGCGCGATTCGCGCAGCTGGCGGCTGACGAAGCCGCTGCGAGGCGTCACCGGCGCGAGCCGCCGGCTCACCGGACGCGAGCGGCCGACGTCCGGGGCATGACCTCAGGTCGCGGCGCGCGACCCGTGACCGCACGCCCTGCCGGGGAGGACGACGACGGCGAACGGCGGCAGGCCGCGAGCGAGAACGGCCTGGTTGCCCTTGATCTGCACCGGCGGATTCGCCTGGCCGGGCGCGGCCGCGCCAGCGCCACCCTCTGCGTCGAGCACTGCGTGCTCCTCCCCGGCGCCGGGGCATTCGTCTCGGGCTGGGTGATCGACTCCGGTGACGCGCTGCGATCGCTGCGCGTCGAGGTCGCCGGCGGCGAGGTCGTCCAGCCACTCACGGCCGAGCACCCTCGGCCCGAGGTGCTTCGCGTTGCGCGGAAGGAGGCGGGCAGGGCCAGGCGGGCGGGCCGGGCGCTCAATCCGGGGTTTTGGGAGATGGTTGCGACGAGCCGTGACCTGTCCGCCGACGGGCTCCATCTGGTCGCCGAGCCGGCCTCCGGTCCGCCTCAGTCATTCGTCCTGCCCGCCGCGGAAGACGTCAAGTCGATTCTCGCGTTCGTCCAGGCCTCTGGCCTGCACACCCTCGTGCCCCACCTTCCGGCGGACCCCGCGGCCCTCGACTCCTGCTGGCGCGACGCGCTGTATCGGCTGACCTGGTTGCTTCCCGAGGGATCGGTTGTCGGCGAGCAGCTCGAGTCCTACCTCGAGCACGGCGAGCCGATGTCGGCGGTCGAGCTCGCCGAGGCCTTCGAGGCGGTTCGGACCCCTCGGACGCTCCCACCGCCCGAGATCGTGAGCGCGATCCGCGAGTCCGGCCTCTTCGACGAGCGGTTCTACCGCGCCACCTATCGGAACACCGCTCGCGCCGTCCCCGACCTGCTCGTCGACTACCTCACCCTCGGCCATCGCGAGGGGCGCGATCCCTCCGCCGAGTTCAACAGCCGCTACTACCGTGCGAAGTACCTGCGGGGTGACCTCAACCTGGTCCCGCTCGTCCACTACCACCAGGTCGGCGCCGCGCAGGGGCACCACACCCAGCCGGGGCCGCACGACCTCGAGGACGACGTCCTCGCCCAGATCCGTCGCTGGGCGGCTCCGGGCGACAACGCCGAGGACTTCGACGCCTCGATCGCCGCGGATCGACGGAGGCGGGCGAAGCTGTTCGCCTTCTACCTCCCCCAGTTCCATGCGATCCCCGAGAACGACCTCTGGTGGGGCAAGGGCTTCACCGAGTGGCACAACCTGATGCGCGCCGCGCCACGATTCGCCGGCCACTACCAGCCTCGCGTTCCGGGCGAGCTCGGTTTCTATGACCTCAGCGACCCAGGCGTGATGCCGCGTCAGGCACGCCTCGCCCTCGAGGCCGGGATCCACGGCTTCTGCTTCTACTACTACAGGTTCGGTGCGCGGCGGGTGCTCGAGCAGCCGATCGAGCGCTTCCTCGACGACGGGGAGCTCGAGTTGCCGTTTTGCCTGATCTGGGCGAACGAGAACTGGACGCGCCGCTGGGACGGCGCCGAGGACCAGGTCCTGTTACGCCAGGACTACGACCGCAAGGACGACGAGGGGTTGGTCGACGACATCCAGCGCCACTTCGCCGACCGCCGCTACTTCCGGATCGACGGCCGGCCGTTGCTTCTGATCTACCGGATCGACGAGATCCCCAGGGCCGGCGAGGCACTCGAGCGCTGGCGTGAGATCTGGCGCCGGCGGCACGACGAGGAGCCCCTGATCTACATCGCCCAGACCTTCCACACGCGTGATCCCCGGGACTTCGGGGCTGACGGCGCGGTCGAGTTCCCTCCCCACAAGGTGGCGCAGCATCTGGCGCCGGTCAACCGCAGCGTTCGTATTCTCGACCCCGCCTTCAGCGGTCACATCTACGACTACGAGGAGATCGCCCGCTCGGCCGAGCGGGAGCCCTACCCGGACTTTCCCCTGGCGAAGTGCGTCTTCCCATCCTGGGACAACGATGCAAGGCGCCAGGGCACCGGCGTCACCGTGCGGGGCTCGACTCCCGACCGCTACGAACGATGGCTTCGCTCGGCGATCGAGGTCGCCGAGCAAAACCCCGTCCACGGCGAGCGGCTCGTCTTCGTCAACGCCTGGAACGAGTGGGCCGAGGGCGCCTACCTCGAGCCCGACGTCCACTACGGCGCCGCGTATCTGAACGCGACCGCGAGGGCGGTGTGCCGGCCGTCACCCGGCGAGCACGACGTCTCGCGCTGACGGGCCTGCTGGCGATCGGCGCCGCTGGAGCGGCGCTGCCGTCGGCGGAATCCGAGGATCAACCGCGCGCCGAGACCCGGCCCGGGGTTGGCACGCAGCCGAACGTGGTCGTCGTGATGACCGACGACCAGACCGTCGAGTCGATGCGGGTGATGGACACGGTGGACCGCCTGCTCGTCGACCGGGGAGTCACCTTCACCAACAGCTTCGTCTCGAACCCGGTGTGCTGCCCCTCTCGAGCCACCTTTCTGACCGGGCGTTACTCGCACAACAACGGCGTCTACCGCAACGGCCCCCCGCATGGCGGTTATCCGGCGCTGCCCCGCTCGCACACCCTGCCGCGCCGGCTTCAGCGGGCCGGCTACCACACCGCGCACATCGGCAAGTACCTCAACGGCTACGGCTTGATCAGTCCCCCAGCCGAGATCCCGCCCGGTTGGACCGATTGGTACGGCTTGATCGATCCCACCTACTCGATGTACGGCTACACGCTGAACGAGAACGGGCGGCTCGTGACCCACGGCTCGCCCGAGGTCGAGGATCCGGCCGTCTACCAGACCGACGTGTTCGCAGCGAAGGGCGCCGCGCTGATCGCTCGCCTGGCGCCGCGCGCCAAGCCCTTCTTCCTGTCGGTCGCGCCGCTCGCTCCCCACTACGAGCACGACCTCGACAACCTGCCGGCGCCCCGGCCCCTGCCGAACCCTCGCCCGGCCCCCCGGCACGCGGGCGCATTCGCGGACGAGGCCCTTCCCCGGCCACCGTCCTACGACGAGGCCGATGTCTCCGACAAGCCCGAGGAGATCCGGGGGAAGACCCCGTTTCCGCCCGCGGTGCTGGAGAACCAGACCGCCCGGTACCGCGGCCGGCTCGCGAGCCTGCTCGCCGTCGACGACCTGGTCGAGGAGCTGATCGCTGCCCTGCGCGACGCTCATGAGCTCGGCAACACGCTGATCATCTTCACCTCCGACAACGGCTACCTCCTGGGCGAGCACCGGATCCGTGAGAACAAGCAGTACGTCTACGAGGAGTCGATCCGCGTACCGCTCGTCATCCGCGGGCCCGGCGTACCGGCGGGCAAGCGGCGCAGTGCGCCGGCGGCGAACGTCGACCTGGCTCCCACGATCCTCGAGTACGCCGGCGCCGGCGCCGGCGCCGGCCTCGAGCTCGACGGTCGCTCTCTGTCCCGTCTGATCGCAGAGCCTCGATTCGAGCCGGGGCGCGCGATCGTGCTCGAGAACTGGTGTCAGCGCAGCGAATCCTGCTTCGACGCCACGACGCCGCGCTATCGCGCCGTACGCACCCAGAGGTACGTGTACGCGGAATACCCGAACGGAGAGAACGAGCTCTACGACCTGGCGACAGATCCGTTCCAGCTCACGAGCCGGCACCAGGATTCAGCCTATGCCGAGCGGCGGCGCGCGCTGGCGGACCTGCTCGGCGAGCTCTCCGCCTGCGCCGGCGGCGGCTGTCGCGCGAGGCCCGAGCTCAGGTTGAAGCTCCGCTTCACGCCGGGCGAGCGGCGGGGCCGTAGGTGCGCCCGATCATCCGTGACCGCGCGCATCACCGGTGGCGACCGGCGAGCCGCCGAGCAGGCGGAGTTCTTCCTGGGCACGCGCCGCGCCGGCGCCGACCTCGAGGCGCCGCTGAGGATGCGAATCGCGCGGAAACGGTTGCGAACGGGGCGTGGCCGCGCGGTGACGGCCAACGTCACCGTGCTCGACGGCCGCATCCGGACCGAACGCGCCAAGGCACCTCGGCGCTGTTGAGCGGCTAGCCCCCGGCTCGAGCGGCCCGGAGCTCGGCGCGCAGCTTCTTCCACTCGCCCCAGGCGTGTTCGAGCTCGGCGCTCAGCTGGCGGACGTTCTCCCGGGCGGCGATGGCCTCGCGCGGCTCGCCCGGCTCCGGAGCCTCGAGCGATTCGACGCTGATGCGGTCACGCCGCTTGCGAAGGAGCATGTACCCCTGGTCGCGCGGGCGGCGGAATCCGGTTTCAGCGAGTTCGAGGATCTCGAACGCTCGGCCCCAATGCGCACGGAGCCACCACTCCGAGTGGACGATGACCGGAGCCCCCTGCGGGCGCCCGACGCCGAAAGCGTTCATTCCGACGTGGTTCGAATTGATCACGATGCCGTCGCGCTTGAACGGGAGGTTGCCGGCCCATTGCGGGGAGATGAAGCTGACGATCAGGAGTCCGTCCTCGCTCAGCAGCCTGTGAAGCTCGATCGCCCAGGCGGCCCACCCGTCGGCGATGTGCGTGAAGACCGATGCGCACCAGATCAGGTCAAAGGAACCGTCCGGGTGTGGCAGCCCGGGCTGCCTCTCGTTGGCTGACACATGCAGCGGCGGCGAAAGCGCTGCGGACAGCCACTCGATGCTCTCGGCGTCGATGTCGCAGCCGTGAAGCTCGGCCGCCTCGGCCACGTCCAGGAAATGGCGCAGGGTCCGACCGGCGCCGCAACCGAAGTCGAGCACGCGCTTGTCCTCGAAGCTCCAGTCGTCGGGCAGCAGCCGGAGCACCGCGTCTCTGGTCTCCCTCCCGACACGCTCGTAGCTCGCCCACGGGTCGTCCGCCTCCTTCATGCATCCGACCCGCATCGCGAGTCGCCACGGGGGATACGGGGGATCGTGATCGGGCGGCTCGATCGGCTCGACTCCTGGGTCCTGCAGTCCGATTGGACCCGTCCCCGGCTGGTCGGCGCGGGAGCGTGTCGACAGCCATCGGCGCACCACGCCGATACTACGGGAGCCCGCAACCCGCGAAGGCGAGTTGCTACGGTCATTCGGCCCTGCACCCAGGGGGAGAGCGGGTTTCTTGGGATCGAGCAAGCCGAGCGGGATTCTGCGTTCAACAAATGACACCACTGGGGGCGCCGAGCTGGCGATCTCGGTCCAGGGCGTAGGCAAATCGTTCGCGATACCAACGGCGGAGCCCGAGACAATCCGCGGCCGCCTCCGTCATCCGCTGCGTTCACTGCACCGTCGCCAGCACGTCGCGCTCGAGGACGTCTCGTTCGAGGTCGCCCGGGGGGAGTTCTTCGGGATCGTCGGCGGCAACGGCTCGGGCAAGACGACGCTGCTTCAGATCCTCGCCAACGTCTACCAGCCGGATCAAGGGACGGTTCTGATCGCGCCCCGCGTGGCGCCGATCATCTCGCTCGGAATCGGTTTTCATCCTGAGCTGCCGGCGCTCCCGAACGTGCTGCAGACGGCGGAGCTCCTCGGTGTTCCCGCCGCCGAGGCCCGAGGGCGCTTCGACGAGGTCCTCGCGTTCGCAGGTCTCGAGGGGTTCGCCGATCTCAAGCTGCGCAACTATTCCTCCGGAATGCGGGTGCGGCTGGCGTTCGCGATCACGATGCTGGTCGACGCCGACGTCCTGCTGTTGGACGAGGTGCTCGCAGTCGGCGACGGCGGCTTCCGCGAGAAGGCGAGGAAGACGTTCGAGGCCGACCAGCGCGAGCGGGCGATCGTTCTCGTGACGCACAACATGTCCGACCTCCAGAAGTACTGCGATCGCGCGCTGCTGCTCAATCAAGGCCGGGTCGAGATGCTCGGAGATCCGACCGAAGTCGCGCGCCGCTACGCCGAGCTGGCGCTCGAGGCCCATGGCCAGGACGCCCTGCTGCCGAACGCTCCCGTCGGTCTGGCCGCGATGAAGCCGCGCTCGGAGATCGCCGACATGTGGCTGGCGGGCGCGAACGGAGAGCGGACCGTGAGCCTGGAGGCGGGAGAGGAGATCGCCCTCCACGCCACCGTGGCCGCGACGGCGAAGATCCGGGAGCCCGGCCTCCGATTCGAGATCCGGAAGCAGCGTGGCGCGCGGATCTTCGCCCCGCCCACGCTCTCGCTAGGGGAGCCCGCCAAGGGGCTGCGCGCGGGGGCCCGCCTCCAGGTCGAGACCGCAATCGAGAACAAGCTCGCCCCCGGCGCGTACACCATGGTCTGCGCTGTAACGGCGACCCGTGAGTGGGGCGAGCGCGCGATCTCGCCGGCGCGAACCATCGACTTCGTCGTCGCTCCGGGCAGCGTCGAGACGCACGGCTTCGTCGACCTCGAGCACAGCGTCCGGGTCCGGCGCCGGGGGCGTCAAGTGCAGGAGCGCCAGGGTGGGAGCGGGCAGGCACCATGACGAACGGAGGGGACGTCGCAGCGACCGCGAACCTCCGCGAGCTTCGTGGCCCGGGCCTGATCGGCGGGGACTGGCGGCGGTTCGCCCGCCTCCTCTGGCGAATGACGATGACCGATTGGAGGGCGCGCTACCAGGGCTCGGTCCTGGGCTACGCGTGGACCATTCTCGGTCCGCTCCTCTTCAGCGTCGTCCTCTATTTCGGCTTCTCGCGAGTCCTGCGCTTCGGCGGCGACATCCAGCACTACCAGATGGTGCTGATCCTGGACATCATGCTGTTCACCGCTTTCACCGAGGGGTCAGGGCGGGGGATGGTCAGCATGATCTCGCGGGCCAACCTGGTTCGGCAGATCGAGATCCCGCGCCTCGTGCTGCCGCTCGCCGCGGTCGCAACCGCGATGATCACGCTCTCCCTCAACCTGGTCGCCGTCCTCGGCTTGGGGCTGGCGCTGGGCGTTGACCCGACCTGGCGCTGGATCCTGCTCCCGCTCATCATCCTCGGGTTCCTGATCGTCACGATCCCCGTGGCGGGGTTGCTCTCGATGGTCAACGCCCGCTTCCGCGACATCTCGCAGGCCTGGACCGCGATCGCGCGAGCGCTGTTCTTCGCGAGCCCGTGATCATCCCGATCGAGGCGTATCCGGAATCCTGGAGCGCCGTGCTCGAGTGGAATCCGCTCGCCGTGCTGCTCGCCCAGGCGCGGGTTTGGATCATCGACCCCTCGGCGCCGACCTGGGGCGACGTCGTCGGTGGCTGGAGCCACATCGTGATCCCGATCGGCGTCTTCCTCGCCGTCTGCATCCTCGCCCTGTGGGCGTTCCGCGGTCTCGGACCGCGCGTCGCGGAGGAGCTGTGATCGGTCCCTCGGAGCAGGGCTTTTTCATGCACATCCCCAAGACGGCCGGGGAGAGCTTCGCGATGCTGTTGCGCGACGCCGGGATCGGCGAGGTCCTGAGGATCCCGCCCGACGAGGGATTCTTCCCGGCGCTGGTCACGATCGACGGCTACAAGGTGGTGCACGGGCACGCCCCATATCCGGTCTCGGGGCTGTTCCGGGAGCCGCCGTTCCTGATGACCTTTCTGCGGTCACCCGTCGAGCGCGTGGTCTCCGCGTTCGAGTACCTGAGCCGCAGCGACTGGCCCGGCCATCGTGAGCAGCGCCGCAAGTGGCGCGAGCAGGGAATCGAGACGATCGACGATCTGATCAGCCACGGGCAGGCCCGCAACCTGCAGACCACGCTCCTCGGGATGGACTACGACCTCACGCCGCTGGTGGAGCGCTTCTCGAGCGGCGAGGTGAGCGCCGCCGAGGCGCGTGACGAGATGCGCGGCTACGGCCGGGGCAAGGGCGGGCCGCAGGCGCTCGCGCGCGCAAAGGAACGGCTGGCGCAGTTTCAGTTCATCGGCATCACCGAGGCGTTCGACGAGTCGGTTCGCCTCTTCGGGGAGCTGATCGGCAAGTCGCTGGTGCCGGGCGACTACCGCACGAACCGTGCTCCCGCGGATGAGCGAACGGCGCGGCGCGAGCGCTACGCCGAGTCCACGCTGGCCGCGATCGCCGCGGCGAACCAGCTCGATCAGGAGCTGTACGAATTCGGGGTCGAGCTGTTCAAGAGGCGCTACGAGGACGCGTTCGGCGAGCGGCCGGCGATCGCCGAGGCGGACCTCGCCGCCCCGCCTGCGACCGCCACGAACGGAGCGTCGGCGGCCCCCGCGAAGACCGCGCCTCGCCGGCGCCCGGCAGCGGCCGCGAGCGGTCCGCAACGAGCGCCCCGATCCGGCGCGCTCGATGGCTACGGGCAGGCCTTCTTCCTGCACATCCCGAGGACGGCGGGGCGCAGCTTCGGACGGGTCCTGCGCAGTGACACCGCGCTCGGCAACGTCCTGCGCCTGCCGCCGGGCGACGGCCTGATCCCGGCGCTCGCGAAGCTCGACCGTGATCCGGTCGTGCACGGACAGGTTCCGTTCCCGGTCACCGAGTTGCTCGCGGAGCCGGTTCTGGTGATGACCTATCTCCGCGATCCGGTCGAGCGGGTCGTCTCGCTGTACGAGTACGGGATGCGGAAGCCGGGGCTGGGGCTCCAGGAGCGGTGGCGCGCTGCCGGCATCGGCGGCCTCGCGGAGCTCGGTGCCAGCGGGGTTGCCTCGGACCTGCAGGTGAAGATGCTCGGGTCGAACTTCCCGATCCGCGATCTGCTCGACCGCTGCGAACGCGACGAGCTGAGCCCAGCGGAAGCCCGCGCCGAGCTCCGCAAACACCTCTCGGACCCCTGCGACCGCGAGGCCCTCGAGCGCGCGAAGCAGCGGCTCGAGCAGATCCCCTTCGTGGGGATCACGGGCGCTTTCGACGATTCGCTGCGGCTGTTCGGAAAGCTGATCGGGATGAGCGCGCCCCCCACCGCATACCGAATCGAGCGCGCGCCGGCCAAGGACCGCGCCACGCGAAAGGCTCGCCACGGCGCGGACCTCGAGGCGGTCGCCGCCGCGAATCGCCTCGACCGCGAGCTCTACGACTTCGCCGTCCGGCTGTTCACGGCGCGCTACTGGGAAGCGTTCGGGGAGCCGGCCAGGTTCCGAGCCCCCGCTGACAGGCCGCGCGCGCGCGGCAGGAGGCAGGGAGGCGCGCGCCCGAGCAACCGTCGCCCACGCATCAAGGGCGACTACGAGCAGGCCTTCTTCCTGCACATCCCCAAGACCGCAGGGCGCAGCTTCCGGCGGGTCCTGCAAAAGGACTCGGGCCTCGGGGACGTCCTGCGGATCCCACACGACGATCGGGCGTTCCCGGCGCTCGCCGCGGCCGGCGACTACCCGGTCGTGCAGGGCCACGTGCCGTACCCGGTTGCCGCCACCCTGAGGCAGCCGCTGTTCGTGATGACGTTTCTGCGCCGGCCGGTCGACCGGGTGGTCTCGCTGTTCGAGCACTCCCGGCGCAAGCCGGAGTTCCCGATGAGCCAGCGGCTGATGAAGTCCGGTATCGACAGCCCGAAGGAGCTCGTCGAGCGCGGCATCGCCAGCAACCAGCAGACCAAGCTCCTGGGCTCGGAATACGACTTCTCCGAGCTGCTCGCGAAGTTCAGGCGGGGGGAGCTGGGCGCCAGAAAGGCGCGGTTGTGGCTGGTGCAGGAGACCCGCCGGGAGGCGACGCCCGCGACGCTCGAGCGTGCGAAGGCGCGTCTGCAGGAGATGCAGTTCGTCGGCATCACCGAGGCGTTCGACGACTCGCTGCGGCTGTTCTCGAAGACGATCGGGATCGAGTCCGATGTCACCTCGTACCGGATCGACGCCGCCACCGAGGCGGAAAGGCGAGCGCGGAAGAGCCGCTACGGCGACGACGAGCTCGATGCGGTTGCCGAGGCGAACCGGCTTGACCTCGAGCTCTACGAGTTCGCCAAGGACCTCTTCGAACAGCGCTTCCAGGCCGCCTTCGACGAGCCACCCATGTACCCCGAGAAGACTCAAGCCGAGCCGTCGATACGATCGGCGTGAAAGGAGATTCAGACGGTGCCAGTTTCGGATTCGCTCGTGCCCCCCAAGGAGGCGCTACCGCCCTACGCGCCGCAGGGGTGACTTCAAGGGGGTTGGCCAGAAGTTCCTCAAGACGGCGATCGATCGCGGCCTCGAGCCGCACCACCGCGTCCTCGACCTCGGCTGTGGCGTCGGGCGATTCGCGGTCGCCGTGGCCGACTATGTCGACGACCGCGGCGGCTACGAGGGCCTCGACGTGTCGAGCAAGGCGATCGCGATCTGCAACGAGTGGATCGCGCCGAAGCTCGACCGGTTCAACTTCCAGCGGGTCGACGTCCACAACAGCTACTACAACCCCAAGGCCGACGCCGAGGCCGAGGGCTATCGCTTCCCGTTCGACGACGCCTCGATCGACTTCCAGTTCTCGAACTCCCTGTTCACCCACATGCTCGCGAGCGACACGGCGCACTACTTCAGCGAGATCAGCCGAGTCCTGAAGCCGGGCGGGATCGCCCTCAACACGATGTTCCTGCTCAACGACGAGTCGGTGCCGCTGATCGATGCGAAGCGAGTCGGGGTTCAAGCTTCCGCACGTGCTCGAGGACGGGCTCGTCCGGGTCGAGGAGCTCGACCGTCCGGAGGCGGTCGTCGCCTATGACGAGGGACACATGAGGAGGATCCACGCCGAGGCCGGACTGGTGATTCAGGAGCCGATCCGCTACGGCGTCTGGTCCGGGAGGCCGGCGGCCACCGGGCCCGGATTCGGCAACAAGGACATCGTCGTCGCGGTGCGCGGGTGAGCTCGGAATCGGAGTCACGTACAGCGGACGAGGAGGCCGAGAGCGCGGAAGCCGGCGAGCGCGCGCCGGTGTTCGTCGTTGGCTCGCCGCGGTCGGGCACCAGCATTCTCACCTGGTCCCTGAGCCAGCACCCGAACCTCCTCCACGTCGAAGAGACCTCCTGGCTTGCCAAGCTGGCCGTCAACCTGATCGCGTCGCATCAGCTGGGGAGCGCGCGGGGCATGCGCTCCCAACTGAGCGCGGCGAGCGTGACCAGGCAGGCTTTCATGGCGGCGTTCGGCGACACCGCCTTCGACGTGGTCAGGGAGCACGGCGTCGCGCGGGCTCGCCGCACAGTCGGTGCCAAACGTGAGAGCGAGTTTCGGCTGATCCGCTCCAGCGACGACCCGAAGCGCCGCTGGGTCGATGGGACGCCGGAGTATTCCCACCACATCGTCGGCTTGCGAGAGCTGTTCCCGCGCGCCAAGTTCATCCACATCCTGCGCGATGTGGACCCGACGGTCCTTTCAATGGTCAACTTCCACAAGCTCGGCGGCGACCGGCCGCGATGGGACTGGGAGCAGGCTTACGGCAAGTGGATCGCCCATGTCGAGTCGTGCGTCGCCGCCGAACGGGCGCTGGGATCCTCGATCGTCATCCGGGTCCACAACGAGGATCTGCGCTCCGACCCCGAGGCGACGATTCGGACCTGCCTCGAGTTCCTCGACGAGCCGTTCGCCGCGGCGTGCCTGGAGCCGCTCCAGCAGCGGATCAACAGCTCGCACGTGAGCGATCGGCAAGCGGCGCCAAAGGGACGCAAGATCGACCCTGAGCTCGAACGTCGAGCGCAGAACCTGAGCAGCTCGCTCAAGGCCGAGGCGCCGCGCCGCCGGCCGTTCGACGCGGAGCTCGTCGCCGAGCTCGATGCGGAGTACAGGGCCAAGCTGCCGCAGCTCGAACGGATGTACGCGAATTGGGCCGCGACCGCCGAGCAGCGGCGGTCGAAGCAGCCCGCGTCGCAGGACGACTCAGTGGAGGCTCAGGGCGTCCAGATCGGATAGTTGCTGGCGGCGATCGGGCCGATCGCGTCCTGCGTGCCGTTGAAGATCACCAGGCGACCGGCGTCGATGACCTCGTTGCCGCAGCCTCCGCTCGGCTCGACCATCGGGTTGACCGCGTTCCACGCCGGTCCGACGAGGAGCACGTCGGCCTTGTCTTGGTCGTTCCGGCACCCCTGTGTCACGTAGATGTCGAGCACGCCGTCGCCCGTCATGTCGCGGATCAGCGCTCGCTGGCCGCTGAGCAGGGAGACGGTCCGGGTGATGGTTGCGTAACGCAGCCCGAACCCGCGGTTGAGGCGGATCTCCACCCCCCCGAAGTAGACGATCACCAGGTCGTCGAGGCCGTCGCCGTTCAGGTCGGCAACCTGAACGTCCCGCGGGTTGCTGGCCGGCGCGCCGGTGAGGTTGCTCACGTCGCGGTGTCCGAAACCCGAGTTCTTGAACAGGCGCAGCGTCGGGCCACAGACGATCAGATCCTGGGCGCCGTCGTCCTGAAAGTCAGCCGCCGCGACACAGCGGAACCCGTGATGACCCGTGGCCTCGGTCACGCGTTCAACGAATCCGCTGGGCCGGTTGATCCAGAAGCGATTCCCGGGATGGGCATCGTCCGAGCGCGGCGCGTTGGACGCGTAGAGGTCGTCGCGGCCGTCGCCGTTGTGGTCGTAGAGCAGCGGTCGCCGGCCTCTTCCGAGCGGGTCGGTGATCTCCCAGTCGGCCGCGCGGTTGACGAAGCCTCCGGCTGCCGTCTGCAGCCAGAGCTCCTTGGAACCGGCACCCGATCCCATATCGGCGCCGACGGCGCAGAACAGGTCGAGGCGTGCGTCGGCGTTCACGAACCCGGCGTCGCAGCCGTGCCGATCGGCGATCGGGAACGGGAAGCCGAGATTCCAGCCACCATGTCCGTTGTTGAGGTAGATCCCCCCCTGCGCGGCGCCCACCTGATGTCGGGTGAGGACGATGTCGAGGCCCGCCGCCGCGTCGAAGTCGGCTGCGAGCGCATCCCAGGTTGGGGTCAGCCCCGGCAGCGGGTCGCCGACGTCGTCAGCGGCGGCGACGGGGGCCAGCAGCGCTCCAGCAGCCGCGATCAATGCGCCGAGAATGCGCGGTTCGACCTGCATGGGCGGCCCACACTAGCCGGTCCCGCCCGCCGAGAATCACCTAGACTTGCGCGGCTCAACCAGTAGCCGGCCCTGGCACTGCGGGCGCCCTCGGGGGGTAAGGGCTCGAACCGGGTTGAGCGGTCAGCTTGACGACGCGCAAATCAGCAACCTCCGACAGGACCGCGACCTCGCCAGAGGCGGCGATGCGGGACGGCGCCGATGCCGACTCCCGGGTCGCGATCGGCGTTCTCGGGATGCATCGGAGCGGCACTTCGGCCCTCGCTCGCGTGCTCTCGCTGATTGGCGCAGATCTTCCGAGCGACCTCATGCCGGCGCGAACCGGCAACGAACCTGGGCACTGGGAGCCGCGGCGGATCGTCGAGCTCAACGACGAGCTCCTCGCCTCGGCGTCGTCCAGCTGGGACGACGTATCGGCTTTTCCGGCCGGCTGGTACGGGTCACCGCCCGAGGCCGAGCTCCGCCGCCGCGCCGTCGAGCTGCTCGCCGAGGAGTACAGGGGGTCCCGCCTGTTCGTCGTCAAGGACCCGCGGATCTGCAGGATCGTCCCGTTCTGGGTCTCGGTGCTGGCGGAATTCGGCGCAAGCCCGTCGTTCGTGCTGCCGATCCGCAATCCGCTCGAGGTCGCCGCGTCGCTGCGGGAGCGCGACGAGTTCTCCGTCGCCAAGGGACTCCTGCTCTGGCTCCAGCACACCCTCGCCGCCGAGCGTGACACCAGAAGCTACCCGCGCGTGTTCGTTTCGTACGACCGGCTCCTCAAGGACTGGGAGAGTCAGGTTCGAGCGATTTCGGACCAGCTCGGAGTCTCGTGGCCCCGTCTCAACCACCAAGCGCGCGGCGAGGTCGAGCAGTTCCTTGCCACGCGCCACCGGCACCAGCAGTTCTCGGCGGCCGAGCTCGATGAGCATTCCGCGGTCGTCCCGTGGGTGAGGCGCTCGTACGCAGCGTTCGCGCGCGCCTGCGAGACCGGCGAGACGCCCGATGTGGAAACCCTCACGGAGATCGCGCGCCAGCTGCGTCAGGCGGACGGCTCGTATGGGCCGATGCTGGCGACCTGGCGGGGGATCGCGGCCAAGCGGGGGGCGGCGGTCGAGGAGCGGGGCCGGGAGGTCGAGCGACTCAATCGCGAGCTGACGGCGGCGGTCGAGGAGCGGGACGGGGAGGTCGAGCGGCTCAATCGCGAGCTGACGGCGGCGGTCGAGGAGCGGGACGGGGAGGTCGAGCGGCTCAATCGCGAGCTGACGGCGGCGGTCGAGGAGCGGGACGGGGAGGTTGAGCGGCTCAATCGCGAGCTGACGGCGGCGGTCGAGGAGCGGGACGGGGAGGTTGAGCGGCTCAACCGCGAGCTGACGGCGACGCTCGAAGCGACGGAGGAGATCAAGGGCGAGCTCGAGATCCGGCGTCAGGAGGTTGCGAGCGTAACCCGCGAGCTCGAGGGGCGCGAGCGCGAGCTCGAAGCGCCCAAGGAGCGCGTGGCCCAGCTGACTCGCGAGCTGGAGGCCAGCCAGGAAGCCGCAAAGCAGTTGACGCAGGCGCTGCAGCGGCGCGGTGAGGAACGCGACCAGCTCAGCCGCTCCTTGCAGGAGCGCGAAGCGGAGCTCGAGTCCCGGCGGCTGCGCGCCACGCGGGCCCAACGCGAGATCCAGCTCCGCAACGAGGAGAGCGCCCGCCAGGGGATCGAGATCGAGCACCTGCAGAGTGAGATCGAGCGCCTGCAGAAGGAGCTGACCGGACGCCTGGCCGAGATCGAGCGGGACAGCGGCGAGATCGAGCGACTCGAGTCCGACCTCGACCTGCTTCGGGAGCAACAGGAGGAGCTCCTCGATGCGCAGGCGCAGGCGACGATCGACGAGGAGCAGGTCTCAGGCCTGCAGAGGACGCTGGAGCAGCAGGCGCGCGAGCTCCGATCGCGCGAGCAGCAGCTGGCCGAGCACTCACGAGAGCTCGAGCGGCTGGAGGCTCGGGCGGCGGACCGCGACGATCTGACCCGCGCCCTCGCGGCCCGCGACGAGGAGCTCGGGCGCCGAGCGACGGCGCTGGCGGAAGCGGATACCGCGCTGGCGGGCCTGCGCGCCGAGCTCGACGGCGTCGCGGCCCGGCTGGCCGAGCGCGAGGCGTCGATCGAGCGCATGAGCGCCGACGCCGCCGTGCAGGAGGCCCGAGAGGAGAAGCTTCGCGGGGAGCTCGCCACGCGCGCCGGCGAGCTGAGCGAGAGCACACGCGAGGTTTCCGCGCTCCGGGAAGAGGCGGCCCGCCGCGCCGGCGAGGCCGAGGAGCTCATCAGCCGCGTCGACGACCTCAGCAGCGCGCTCGAGCGCATCGGCAGCGACGTCGAGGCCCTGAGCTCGCGGTTTGCCGCGGTCCGCGACGAAACGGCGCTCACCTACCTGTCGGCGCGGCCGCCGAGCAGGCTTCGCGTGGCGACCAAGCTGCTCGGCTGGAGCCTGAGGCCAAGCAGGTTCAACGATCTGCGCAGCTACCGGACGATCCGCAGATCGGGCCGGTTCGACTCCACCTATTACCTGCTCCGTTACCCGGAGGTCGCAACCGGCCGCAGGCACCCGATCCTGGACTACGTCGAGTCCGGCGCTCGCGAGGGGCGGGATCCGAGCGCCTCGTTCAGCACGCGCGCGTATCTGGCGAGCCACAGCGATCTCGAGCAATCGGGCACCAACCCCTTCGCGCACTTTCTGCGGAGCGGCGCCGCGCCCGAGCTGGAGGCGGGCGAATGAGCGCCGGGACGTCCGAGCTCGACGCCGAGATCGGTCGGCTGACCGACGAGATCGCCGCGCGGCGAGCGGAGGCCGCTCGGCTGAGGGCCGGCGTCGCGGCGCACCGCGAGGCGCTCTCGGGGAACGCCCCGGCGGTGAAGCCGCCGGCGTTGAAACCCGCGGCCGAGCCACCGCCCGACGTCGTGCCGGAACCGCGGCCCGCGGCCGTGGCCAACCGCGAGATCCGGGACCTGGTCGGCGCGGCGATCCCGGCGGGCAGCAAGCCGCTCGTGCTCGAGGCGGGCTACGACCAGCTCGTGGCGCTCGGCGTCAGCGAGCCGCGGGTGTTTCCTCCCCCGATCCCCGGCAACGGCGAGGCGCGGGCCCAAGGCCGCACCGCGGCGATCGCGGGCCTGGAGGCGCTTCGAGCCGAGGGCGCCACCCACCTCGTACTGCCGCCCGAGCGCGGTGAATGGCTGGCGCGGACGCCGGGCATCATGATCCACGTAACGAACCGCTACCAGGAGCTCGTCCGGGAGCAGGGCTGGTCCGTGTTCTCGCTCGACTTCGATCCGGCCACGCAGCGGCTCTGGACGAATGACCTCGCCCAGATCTTCGAGGAGCACCGGGCCCGCCACGGCGGGGAGTTCGCGGCGCTCGACTGGACGGGGCTCGGTCTCGCCGGGCGGAAGACACCGGGCTGCACCGTGTTCGGGGCTCCCGACGACGACGAGACGCTGCCGTACCTTCCGCGGAGCGTCGAGGTGGTCGTGATCGGTCACGACGCAGGCGCGGAGAAGCGGGCGGAGGCGCGCCGGGTCGCTCGCGACGCGGTCATCACCATCCCCGCCGAGGCCGCGCCGACCAGCCGCGTCGAGGTCGAGTGGCTGCGCGAGCCCGACCGGCCCCTGCCGTCGGCCTCGATCGTCGTCCCCACCTACAACGGGACCGCGATCCTCGACACCTGCCTGCGGGCCCTGTACGAGACGCTCACGCCGGAGCTGACGGTGGAGGTCGTGGTCGTCGACGACGCCACCACCGACGGGACGGCGGCGCTCCTCGAGGAGTGGTCGGCGCGGGCGAGCTGGCTCCGCGTGGTGCGCAACCCCGAGAACAAGGGCTTCCTCGAGAGCTGCAACGCGGGAGCGGAGGCGGCGAGCGGGGAGTTCCTCGTGTTCCTCAACAACGACACGATCCCGCTCCCCGGGTGGCTCCTGCCCCTGGTCGAGACGCTCGCCGATACCCCCGACGTGGGGGTGGTCGGGGGCAAGCTCGTCTACCCGGCGGGCAACCTCCAGGAAGCCGGAGGAGTGATCTTCTCCGACGGCGGCGGAGCGAACTTCGGACGCAACGACCCGAATCCGGACCGGCCGCTCTACCAGTTCCTGCGCGAGGTCCACTACTGCTCGGGCGCGCTGCTCGCAACCCGCGCGGATCTGTTCCGCCGTCTCGGTGGCTTCGACACGCACTTCAGCCCCGGCTACTACGAGGAGACCGACTACTGCTTCCGGGTGCGCCGCGAGGGTGCTCGCGTTCTCTACGAACCGGAGAGCGCGATCGTCCACCTCGAGGGCGCGACCGCCGGGACGGACACCGCCAGCGGGATGAAGCGCTACCAGCTCGTCAACCGCGAGAAGTTCAAGGAACGCTGGCGCGACGAGCTGCGGCATTGCCCACCGCCGCCGGCGCGCTGGGACGAGCTGACCTGGCACCGGCTCGCGCGAGCGATCGAAGGAAGCTCGGGATGAGCTCCCGCCACCTGCTGCTCTGCGTGCCCGAGACCCCCGACGCGGCCCGGCAGAGCGGCTCGCTCCGGCTCCTGAACATCGTCGAGCTGCTGCGCGAATCGGGCTGGCGGGTGACCCTGGTGACCACCTACCCCGGCCGCCACGTGGATCGCCGGCGCTTCCTGCGCCTCGGAGTCCCGATCTTCACCGAGGAGGACCTCAACGACGTGATCCTGGGATCGTCGATCGACCTAGCTCTGATCGCGTTCTGGGAGACCGCGGAGCGGCTCGTGCCGGCGATTCGCGCTCGCGCCCCGCAGGCCAAGATCGTGATCGACTCGGTCGACCTCCACTTCGTGCGCCGGGCGCGCGAGCAGATGACCACCACCAACGGTGGCGGCGCCCCCGGGCTCGACGCATCGGTCGGATCCGAGTTCATCCGCGAGATGAACGCCTACGCCCGGGCCGACGCCGTCTTCACCGTGTCCGAGAAGGAGGCGCGGCTGCTCGGGGACCTCACCAACGGCGCGATCCAGGGGTACTGCGTGCCGGACTGCGAGGACGGGTCCACCTATCCGGACGAGGTCGCGAGCCGGCGCGGGGTGGTGTTCCTCGGGAACTTCCAGCACCCCCCGAACCGCGACGCGGTTGACTTCCTCTGCGACGAGATCGTGCCGCACCTGAACGAGCGCCTGCTCGCGGATCACCCGATCGCGATCGTCGGCAGCTCGCTGGAGGGCGAGGCCCTCGCCAAGTGCCGGGAGACTCGTGGCGTGACGCCGGTCGGCTGGGTGCCATCGGTGATTCCGTACCTGACGGCGGCCCGCGTCTCGATCGTCCCGCTGCGATTCGGGGCGGGGACCAAGCGGAAGGTGATCCAGTCGCTGATGGCGGGCACGCCCACGGTCGCAACGTCCGTGGCGGTCGAGGGGATGGGCCTGACCCACGGCGATGGTGCCTGGGTGGAGGACGACCCCGAGCGCTTCGCCGAGGCGATCCGGGTCCTCGCCCGCGATTCGGCGGCGCGCGACGAGCTGTTGGCGGGAGGCCGGGAAGCGATCAGCGCCGGATTCGATCGCGAGCACGTGCGTGGGCGCCTGCTGCAGACCATCGACGCGGTGATCGAGGGAGCGGCGCCTCCCGCGGAGACGGTGGAGCCGACCGAGCCGCTCGCTGCTCCCCGTCGCGTCACGCCGGTTACGAGCTCTTCGCGTCGTTCCGCGCCGGTCGAGGAGAGCGAGCCGGTTGCGCCCCCGATCGTGGTCTTCGGCGCCCCACGGTCGGGCACGACCTACCTCAACGGCATCATCAACAAGCACCCCGAGGTCTTCGTCTCGCACGAGTCGCGCCTGTTCGTCTGGGCCCATCGAGCCCTGAAGATGGTCGACGACGATCAGGTCGTCCTCTCGCACCGAGCCGACATCAGGGCCTACCTCGAGGCGCAGCTGCCGGGGTTGATCCGTGGCTTCTACCGCAGGCAGCGTCCGCGCATCGAGCACTGGGGCGACAAGAATCCGCACTACGCGTCGCCGGTCGATCAGGGGTGCCTCGCCACGACCGCGGCGCTGTTCCCGGGAGCGAAGTTCATCCACACGATCCGGGACGGCCGCGATGTGGTCGCTTCCCTGATCCGCAAGCGCAATGACGCCGGCGACCCGTGGACGTCGTTCGAGTCGGCACATCAGGTCTGGAACTCGCACGTCGCGAACGGGCGTGCGTTCGCCGACGAGGTGCCCGCGGACCGCTTCCTCGAGGTCCGCTACGAGGAGCTGATCGCCGACGACGTCGGGATCGCACGCCGCGTTTTCGAGTTCCTCGAGATCGAGATCGACGATGCGGTGGTCGAGTTCTGCGAGGAGCAGCAGCGCGAGCGGACGCCGCTCAGCGGACCGACGCGCGACCTCAGCAAGGGCCCCCAGTCATCCGACTGGGATTCGGTGTTTTCGCTCGACGAGCGGCGGCAGAGCCTCGAGCTCCTCGGTTCGAACCTCGTTCGCTTCGGGTACGAGAGCGAGGCGTCGCTGCGCGAGCTCCGCGCCGCAATCGAGGCGGAAGCGGCCGCAAGCCCGTCCGGATTGTCAGCCCGGTAGCGGTCCGCGCGTATCACCTGAGGATGCTCAGCAAGTTCACGCACCGATTCGCACTGCCGCTCCTCGTCGCCGCGCTCGTCGCGGGGGCCGCGGGCTGCGGCTCGGACGACGACGACGGCGGCGAGCCCGAGGCGCCGGCGCCCAAGGAGGACGTCAGCCCCGGCCCCGAACCGCAGGGGAAGGTCAAGCCGCTCGACCCGCCGAAGTCGAAGGAGTCGATCGACGAGGCGAGCGAGCGGTTCGCCGACGTGATCGAGTCCGGCGACTGCGACGAGATCGTCGCGCTGGGCGCGCTCAGCCGCAAGACCGCCGATGAGGAGGCTCGCTGCAAGCTGTTCGAGGCGCGGCTCGCGGAGGCCGAGGCCGCGGGCAGCGAGGCCTACGGCGACGGCGGCGGGGTGATCGACTACGAGGCATCGGGGCGTGAGTTCAGCGCCGTGCTCGTCCTTGACCAGGATGGCCTGTACCACCTCGCCTACTTCGACGTCTTTCTCGGCGAGCCGAGCGTTGGAACCGAGCAGGCCAAGGAGTTCGACGACGCCGCCGACGAAGCAGTCGAGGCTTTGCAGGAGCGGGATTGCGACGCTGTGCTCGCCGTTTCGCACAGCCGTCTCGGCCCGGGCGCGCTCGACGAGGACGCGGCCTGCACGTTCGTCGAGAACAACCCGATCGCCGGCATCTTCGAGGTGTATCCGGAGGCCGAGCTCGAGAGCCTCGGCGGGAACGCCAGCTACGCCTTCTACGGCCTCGCCGGGCCCGGCTCCTACCAGGTTCTGGTGATGGCGCGCCAGTCCGACGACCAGCTCCCTGAGGGCGCCGAGCCGCTGCCCAAGGGTGCTCCCGAGTACGCGTTCGCCGGCGTCTTCCGGACCCGGGTCAAGTCCCCTGACGGTGCCGAGTAGGGCGCCCTTTGCTGGCTAACCGGCCAGGTTGACAGCGCCGCTGTGTTCGGTATAGGGTCCGAACCAATTGAAGGGCCGCGCCGGGGATACCGGATCGGCGACCGAGCGAAAGCGGGGGACCCAGTGGGGGCCAATTCGCACTTGACCTCGGGAGCAGGTGCGGGGACTACGGGAGGCCAAGGCAAGCCAGGCTCGAACAGGCTGGCTCCAGATACGGGGAGGTCCCGCGTATGAGGACGAGTACCAGGGTCCGCACTCACCTGCGGAACAACGTGGTCGGATACGTAGCGATGTTCTTCGCGATCGGCGGCGGCACCGCGTGGGCCACCCATCCAGGTGGCGCGAACACGATCTCGACCGGCGATATCCAGAACGAGCAGGTCTTCACCCAAGACCTGGCGAACAACAACATGACGTCCCTCGACATCCGCGACGACACGTTGGGGAGCGGCGGTCTCCAGGCGATCGACCTGCGGGACGACTCCGTCGGGGCGTCGGAGATCCAGACCGACGGTGTCCAGGCGACGGAGATCGCGAACAACACGATCGACGGTGGCGAGATCATCGACAACTCGCTCGGCGTAGCGGACCTCGCGACCAACTCGGTGGGATCCGATGAGGTCGGGCTCGACGCGCTCACAGACGTCGATCTGGCTGCGAGCTCGGTCACCCAGTCGGAGATCGCGACCGATGGCGTCGCGGCTCTGGAGATCCAGGACAACTCGATCGACTCCGGCGAGATCGTCGACTTCTCGCTCACGAACCAGGACGTCGGTGTCCTGTTCGCTCAGATCAACGCCGACGGCACGGTCGCCAACTCAAGCGGCGGCGTGACCACGATCAAGATCGGCACCGGTACCTACGAGGTGGACTACGGACGCAACATCGCCTCCTGCGCGTACGTCACGACGCAGGGCGAGTCGGGCGCCGGCGGCGCCGGCGGCGCGATCACGGGTAACACCGATCGCTCGGGCAACGTCGAGGCCACGTTCACGACGACCAGGACCGACGCGAACGCCTTGGCCGACAGGGCGTTCCAGCAGATCGTCGTCTGCTAAACGCCGGTTCCTGACAGTACGTACGGCTGGAGGAGCGGAGCCCTTGGGTTCCGCTCCTCCATGTCGCTTACTTGAGACTTAACAAGGCGGATAGCCTTCGGTGGCAGGAGGATTGGCATGGATCGGCTGAGGTTGGAGTGGGAGACGAGGCGCTGGGCGGTGATCGCCGCCGGCGTCGTCGCTGTGGCGCTGCTGGCGGCTCTGTCCCTGATGATCGCCGGCGGTGGGGACGAGCCCGGCGACGCGGGCGTACTCGCGCAGACGGATGGCGGCAGCCGTGCGGCCCTCGGTGCGGACGACGATCAAGTGAGCGACTCGACGCAGCCCAAGGGCACGCCCGACAAGCTCCCCCCGCTTTCGCCCCAACCGAAGATCGAGCAGCCCAAGGGCACGCCCGACGACCTGCCGGCATTGAGCCCGCAGCCTGATGCCGAGCAGCCCCCGAATACCAACCCCGAGCCGCCGACCGGCAGGACCGTGGAGCCCGACCTGCCGCGCGACGGCGGCAAGAAGAACCCTCCGGTCGTCAAGGACACCGGCAAGAAGAACGTCCCTCCCAGCAAGGACAAAGACGACCGCCGCCGGCGCTAGCTTCGGAATGCCTAACCGCACCCTGCCCCTAGACTGAGCCGGGCGCCGCCGTAGCTCAGCTGGTAGAGCACTTCACTCGTAATGAAGGGGTCAGCGGTTCGAATCCGCTCGGCGGCTTAACTCGTTCGATGAGCCCCGAACCGACATCCGGGACGGCGATCTCCGTGGTCGTCGTGACGTTCCGCCACGGCGAGGAGCTGCGGCCCGCGCTCGAGGCGCTCGCAGGACAGCTGCGGGATGAGGACGAGCTGATCGTCGTCGACAACGCGTCGGGCGACTCCACTCCGGAGGTCGCGCTTGCGGCCGCGCCCGGCGCTCATCTCGTGCGCAACGATCGGAATGCCGGGTTCCCCGCGGCCTGCAATCTCGGCGCGGAGGGGGCGCGCGGCGAGCTGCTCGTGTTCCTGAACCCCGATGCCGTCGTAGCGCCGGGCTGGCGCGATGCAATCGCGCGGCCGCTCGGGGACGGCTCCGGCTGGTCGGCGTGGCAGGCGCTGGTGACGGCCGAGAACGGCAGCGTGGTCAACACGCGGGGCGGCGTCGTGCACTTCACCGGGATCGCCTGGGCCGGCGGCGCGGGCGAGCCCGTGGCCGGTGGCGTGCTCGCCGAGCCCGGGTTCGTCTCCGGTGCATGCCTGGCGATCCCGCGCGCCGAGTTCGGGCACCTGGGCGGATTCGCCGCCGACTTCTTCCTGTACCACGAGGACGTCGACCTCTCGCTGCGCGCGCGGCTGGCGGGGGGCGGCATCGGCGTGGTCGCCGGCGCCAAGGTGGATCACGACTACGACTTCGACAAGGGGCCGGCGAAGTGGCGCTACCTCGAGCGCAACCGCTGGGCGACGCTGCTGCGCGCGTATCCGGCCTCGCTGCTGTTCCTAATCGCGCCGGCCCTTGCCGCGACGGAGCTGGCGCTGATCCCGGCCTCGATCGTGGGCGGCTGGTTCGGCCAGAAGCTCCTGGCGTGGGGCGACACGCTGCGCGCCCTGCCGCGCCTGCTCCGCGAGCGCCGCGCGGTGCAGGCCACCCGTACCGCGAGCGCGGCCGAGTTCGCCCGGTCGCTGACCGCGACGCTCGACTCCCCTTACCTCGGGACCGCGTCGCGCTCGCGGGTCCTCAACCGGCTACTCGCCGGCTACTGGCGGCTTGTGCTGCGCCTCATCGGCGCTTAGCCGCTGCTCGAGGCTCGCAACCTCCTGCGCCAGGATCTTGGTCTCCTCGCTCAGCCGCGAAGAGACGACCGAGAAGTTGAGCAGCAGCAGGAAGGCAACGCCGAACGCGAGGATGAAGATCGCGTTGGCGGGTTCCTCGATCCCCATCAGGTCCTTGATCACGTTCAGGCCTTCGGTCCAGATCGCGAGGACGAGCAGGGCGAGCGCCGCCGTCATCCAGAGCAGCGCGTAACGCTCGACCAGGCGGCGCCTGCGGACCAGCTCGAGCACGAACAGGAAGATCGAGAGGGTGGCGATCACGGCGATGATCTGAGCCTGGGTCGAGATCTCGCCCGTGCCGGAGTCCGACTCGTCGGCGGTCCCCTCCTCGGGCTGCAGCGGCGTGCCGACGGTCAGCTCGCTGTACTTGACGCCGGGATCGTCGAACGCCTCGCCGCCGCCGCTCGGGATGATGGTCGTCTGGTCCTCGCCCGCGCCGCGGAGGGTCAGGTCCTTCTCCTCGAGCGCATCGCCCTCGGTGAGGAGGAAAGTGCCCGCCTCGAGGACGAGCGTGTCGCCCGGGTTGGCCAGCAGGACCTGCTCGTTGAAGGTGGGTGTAGCGGCTTCCACCTGAATCTCCACGCCGACGGCCGTGGCCGGGAAGACGAGCGCCAGCGCGCTGCCGATGGCGAGCGCGCGCCTCATTTCGTCAGCGCCTTCAGCTCCTCGGTGTCGGGGGGCGAGCCGAGGATCTCGTCGCGGCGCTCGAACCCGACCGGCGTGGGGCGCCGCCGGAAGAGGCCGATGAAGATCGCCAGCAGAACCTTGACCATGTAGTAGGCGCTGGCCGGGTAGTCGATCGAGCTGCGGCCGAAGCCGCGCTGGTTCATGCTGACGTGGACCTCGCGCAGGCGCAGCTTGTGCGCGTGGAGCATCAGGATCGCCTCGACCTCGGGGTAGTCGTGCGGGTAGTCGCGCGCGAACAGCTCGATGCCGCGCCGGTTGGCCATCCGGAAGCCCGAGGTGGGGTCGGTGATCCTCTGCCTCGTGATCGCGGTCATCACGACGGCGAAGATCATGTTGCCGAGGCGGCGGCCGAGCGGCACCTTGTAGCCGGGGTCGCCGAGGAACCGGCTCCCGGTGACCATGTCGGCCTGATCGCCCTCCGTCTTCAGGTTCGCCAGCAGGTCGCCCAGGTGCGCCGGCTTGTGCTGGCCGTCGCCGTCGACCTGGACGGCGACGTCGTACCCGTTGCGCAGCGCGTACTTGTAGCCAGACTGCATCGCGCCGCCGATCCCCAGGTTGAACGGATGGCTGATCACGACCGCCCCCTGGGCCTGAGCGTGAGCGGCGGTGGTATCGGTCGAGCCGTCGTCGACGACGACGATGTCGAAGTCGGGCGCGTGCCTGCGGATGTCGCGGATCACGCGCGCCACCATCGCGCGCTCGTTGTACGCGGGCACGATCGCGAGCTTCCGTAGCTGGGAGGAGTCCTCCGCCATCAGTTGCGCCCCTGAAGTATCTCGTCGCGCTCGGCCAGCCTGTTCTTGCGCCGCAGCTCGGCCTCGCGCTGGCGCCGGAGCTCGATGTCGCTCTCGGCGAGGAGCGGCGGGACCGGCGTCGGCTCGCCGGCGTCGTCGAGCGCCACCATCGTCAGGTACGCGGTCGAGGTGTGGCGGCTCTCGCCGGTCCGCGGGTTCTCGGCCTCGACCCGGACCCCGACCTCCATCGAGGTGTTCCAGGCGGCGTTCACGGTGGCCTTGAACGTCATCAGCTCGGCGACGCGGACCGGGTCGATGAACGTCATGCGGTCCACCGCGGCGGTCACCGCCCGCTGGCCCGAGTGGCGGATCGCGGCGATCGCCGCGACCTCGTCGCACAGCTTCATCACGACGCCGCCGTGCACGAGCCCGGAGTGGTTCGCGTCCTCGATGCCCATCCAGCGGACGAGAGTCGCGCGCGACTCGGAGGGTGGCTTGGGGTCCATCAGGGCAGCTGCGTGAGCGCGCCGGCCGGCGCGCCCTGGAGCAGCCTAAGGGCGACGAGCATCTGCGCGTGAGAAGCGCCGACCTGCGCCCCGGTGCGCACGAGGTCTCCCGCCTCGAACGTCACCGTCGCGTCCTCGTAGACCTTGATCAACTCCTCCTCGAGAGCGATCATGAACTCGAGCTGCTGCTTCTCCGGCGCCTCGGGGTCGAAGTCGGCGAGCCGTTCATAGCCGGCGGGATCGCTCTCCGCCTCCGGCGCCTCGACGCCGAGCTGATCCAACGCTTCGGACAGTGCCGTCGCGTGGTCATCGGAGTGGGCGCTGAAGAGCTCGAACGCCGTCTGGACCTGGGTGTCGAGCTTCCCCTCCTCCGCCGCCAGCGAGTAGGCGAGCTCCGCGGCCAGCTCGAGCTCGACGATGCGCTCCAGTGCGTCGGTTTCGTCCGTCTCCTGCGCGAGGGCGGACGGAGCGGCGAGCAGGGAGGCGGGCACGGCCGCGACGCCGGCGACGCCGAGCCCGCGGCCGATGAGCTGGCGGCGGGTGGTGCTCACGCCGCCTCCTCGGCCGCAGCGGGCGGGCCCATCACGAACGCGTCGGGCGCGGGTTCCTCGCCGAGGGTGGACCGGATGGCCGCGAGGACCGCGGCGTCCTCAGTGATCGCGCGGTGGATCGACTGGCGGCTGTCGGCTGGAAGCTCGCGGATCGCCTCGGTCGATGCCGCGATCGAGGTCTCTAGTTGGCGGGCTACGCCCTCGACGGGGCTCTCGCCGCCGATCGGCTCCACGCCGGCATCCACCGGTTCGCCCCCCAACTCGCGGATCACCTTCTCGAGCTCGAGCCCCGATTCCTCGCGGAGGTCGATGAGCTGTCCGAGTGGCTCGCGCAGCTCCTGCGGCGCGTTGGCTCCGAGGGCGAGCCCGAGCGCATCCTGGACACCGAGCTGCTGCGCCAGCACCTCGTTGAGGAGCTCGGCCTCGCGCTCGGGCGAGACGTCATCGTCGTCGTCGGTGGCGGTTCCGCAGGCGGCCAGCGCCGCGGGCGCGCCGGCGGCGAGGGTCGCGCCGGATGCGGCGAGCAGCCGTCTACGGGACAGGCGAATGGGAGATCGGGGCGCCACGCGGTCTGAGAACTTACCCAGATCACCGAGCCCGATTCATCGCACGCCCAGATGACGCACGGATACCGTCTCCGGATCGCGCCCGTGCTCCTCGCCTGTACCAACCGGTACAGGCTTCGTCCCACGTCCACGCCCGGCTCGGTCCCGTGCGCCCCTGGGCGCACGCTGACCCGAGCTCGGTGATCTGATGGCTTCGGGGCAGGCAGGCGAGATGGCAGAGCTGAACGGTCGCGTGACCTCGTGCCGCGCCTGCCCGCGGCTGGTCTCGTGGCGCGAGGAGTGCGCGGCCGACCCGCCGCGGCGCTACCGCGGCGAGGACTACTGGGCGCGGCCGGTCCCCGGTTTCGGCGACCCGCGCGCCCGGGTCCTGGTGGTCGGCCTCGCTCCCGCAGCGCACGGCGCCAACCGCACCGGGCGCATGTTCACCGGCGATCGCTCGGGCGATTGGCTCTACGCGGCGCTCCACCGGGCCGGGCTCGCGAACCAGCCGGCCAGCGTCAACGCGGGCGACGGCCTCGAGCTGCGGGGCGCCTACATCAGCGCGGTCGTGCGGTGCGCGCCGCCCCGCGAACAAGCCGACGACGGCCGAACGCGACCGTTGCATCCCGTTCCTCGTCGAGGAGTTGGCGCTCCTGGAGCGCGTGAGCGTGATCGTCTGCCTCGGCGCGTTCGCGTGGGACGGCGCGCTGCGGACGCTGGCGCAGGCCGGTCATGCCACCCCGAAGCCGAAGCCGCGGTTCGGCCACGAGGCGGAGGCAACGGTCGGTCCCTACGCGCTGCTGGGCTCGTTCCACCCGAGCCAGCAGAACACTTTCACCGGCAAGCTCACGCGCGAGATGCTCGACGCGGTCTTCACCCGTACCGTAGCCCTCGTCGGCGATCGAGCGTCGACTTGATGTCCTGACGCGAAACTAAGTCGACACTCGGCGGGTCGGCGGCCCTAGAGGCCTGACGGGACGCGCTCCGGGCGGGCGAGGCCCTCGGCCCGCGCGGCTTCCGACACCGCCTTCGCGACCTCCGCGTGGACGGCCGGGTCGAGCGCGTCGGGCACGAGCTCGGACTCCTTGGTGAGCCCGGCGATCGCCCGCGCCGCGGCGAGCTTCATCCCGGTCGAGATCTCGGCCGCGCCCACCATGAGCGCGCCGCGGAAGATGCCCGGATACCCGAGCACGTTGTTGACGCTCGTCCCGTCGGCGGCGAACGCGGCGCCCGCCTCGAGCGCGGCGGTGGGGGTGATCTCGGGGTCGGGGTTCGTGAGGGCGAAGATCACCTGGCCCGGGGTGACGAGCTCGGGCGCGATCAGGCCGTGGCGGCCGGTCGTGGCGACGACCAGGCGGGCCTGGGACATCACGTCCTCGAAGGACGCCGTCTCGATGCCGCGCTCGTGGGCGCGCGCGTGCGAGGCGTCGTCGGGGTCCGAGGCGATCACCCGGGCGGCGCCGGCATCCACCATCAGCGACGCGATCCCCAGGCCGGCGGCGCCGAGCCCGATCTGGCCGACGGTGCAGTCCTCGAGCCGGATCCCCACCTGGTCGCATGCGGCGATGGCGGCGGCGAGCGTGGCGACGGCCGTGCCGTGGACGTCGTCGTGCATGACCGGGACGTCGAGAGCCTCGATCAGCCGGGCCTCGATCTCGAAGCAGTCAGGGACCCTGATGTCCTCGAGGTGGATCGCGCCGAAGCCGGGCGCGATGCGAAGCACGGTCGCGATGAACTCGTCCACGTCCTCGGTGTCGATCAGGATCGGCATCGCGGAGATGCCGGCCATCTGGCGGTAGAAGAGGGCCTTGCCCTCCATCACCGGCATCGACGCGACGGCGCCGATGTTCCCGAGTCCGAGGACCCGCGTGCCGTTGGTGCAGATCGCGACCGTGCGGCCGATCATCGTGAAGCGGTTCGCGAGCGGCGGCGACTCGGCGATCGCGGTGCACACGCGCGCGACGCCGGGGGTGTAGATGTCGCGCACCTGCTGCAGGGTGTGGACGGGATTGCGTACCTCGACGGCGAGCTTGCCGCCCTCGTGGGCGAGCAGCGCACGGTCGTGGTAGGAGATGACGCTGACGCCCTCGAGCTGCTCGAGCATCCCCGCGACGCGCTTCGCCTGGCCGTGGTCGCGGACCTCGACCGAGATCTCGCGGATCGACCGGTCGCGGCCGACCTGGACCGTGACGACGTCGCCGATCAGGCCCTGCCCGTCCGCGATCGTCTGGCAGACGCGCGCGAGCTGGCCCGAGACGTGGGGCTGTTCGAGCCGGTAGACGTAGTCGACTGCCATCGCGCGCGAGCCTAACCCCAATAATGGGCGGGCGATGTTCCCGCTGAACGTCCCAAACGTGCTGACCCTGGTGCGGATCGTGGCGGTGCCCGTGGTCGTCGTTGCGCTGCTTGACGAGACGCCCGAGGGTGACGTGATCGCGGCCATCGTGTTCGCGCTGGCCGCGCTGACCGACGGGCTCGACGGCTACATCGCCCGCCGGCGAGAGCAGATCACCACGTTCGGGAAGCTCATGGACCCGCTCGCGGACAAGCTGCTGATCACAGCGGCGCTGGTCTCGCTGGTCTCGCTCGACCGCCTCGCCGCGTGGGTGGCGATGGTGATCATCGCCCGCGAGTTCGCGGTCACCGGGCTGCGCGCCGTGGCCGCCGAGCGGGGAGCGGTGATCTCCGCGAGCTGGCTCGGGAAGGCGAAGACCGGGCTCCAGGTGCTGGCGATCTTCGCCCTGATCGCGTTCGAGCCGACCCCCACGTGGGTCGACCTCCTGGTCTACGCCGCGGTGGCGATGACGGTGATCTCCGGTGTCGACTACTTCTTCGGCCTACGACGCCACATGGAGCAGGCGCGGGAGTCGGCCGCGGCCGAGCGGGCGTAGGTAGTCAGGCGCAGGGCGCCTCGAGCCACTCCCGCTCGGTGAGGTGGCGGCGGGAGTGCTCGTTGGTCTCGATCTCGTCGAGCACCTCGGCGACGAGGCCGGTGCGCTCGGCAACCACCGTGTGGCGGTGGATCGTCTCCAGGTTCTCCTGCCGGGCGAGGACGAAGCCGCCGTCGCGGAGAGCGGGGTACCGCTCGGCTACGCGGCGCACCATCTCGCGCACGACGTCCTCGACGAAGCGGGGGTTGCGGTGCGCCTTCTCGACGACCGTGGCTTCGTCGGAGCGCTTCATCAGCTCGTAGATCTCGGATGACATCGACTGCTCGACGATGTGAAGCAGGTCCGGCGCGTCGATGTCGAGCTCGACGCCCTCGGGACGGCCGAGGTGGAGCTCGCCGATTCCGCGCTGGTTGTGCGTGGCGACGGGCACGGCGCCGAAGATGCGCTGGATCTCGTCCTCCGAGAAGCCGTCGTCGGAGAGGCGCTCGTGGGCGCGCCCCGTCAGCTCCTCCTGGGCGCAGGGGCAGGCGGTCATGCCGTGCGCCTCCACGCCCGTGAGGGTGCGCGTTCCGCGCTCGGACGCGACGGCCACGCCGTGCAGCTTGTAGATCTCCTGGCTCGGCAGGCCGGATTCGGGTGCCGTGACGGTCTCGGGATATCGAGCCTCGACGCGGACCTCCGCCCGCAGCCCGTCCTGACGCTCGCGCACGCGCTCGGCGATGCGGCCCGCGAGCTCCTCGGCGCGGAGCGTCTCGGACACCACGAACTCGTCGATCGCCTCGTTCACGATCTCCTCGAAGCGGGACATGTGGACGCCGGCCTGCCGCGGGTTGAGATCGACGAAACACTCGAGATCGGCGAAGTAGAGACCGCCGCGGACGTGGATCACCTTCTCGACGCCGCGGACGCCGACCCGGGTCAGGCTGACCTCGGTCGCGGGTCGCGAGGCCTGGACGTCGCGGGTGGACGTGGCGATGCGAGGGCTGTCGGCGACGGGCTTCACGGGACCTGAGGGTATCGAGAGCTTCGTACCCGCTCTGAGGGACTGACCACGTCGCCTGATTCTGTGCCTATACTTCGCGCCGTTCGGCGGCCCGAGTGGAGGAGAGGACCGGGGGCAGTTGGCCGAGAAGGCAGAGGTCATCCTGACCGAAGAAGAGGGGGGAGATCCCGACCGCAACGGAGGGGATCCACTTGTCGACGGCGCGCCGCTGTCCGACGTGGACGAGCTTGGCGGGCTGATCGCGGAGGGGCGCGAGCGCGGGTATCTGACGTTCGAGGAGATCTCGGCAACGCTCGAGGAGGTGGAGGTCACCAAGGAGCAGGTGCGCGACCTGCACGCGTACCTGATCGAGCACGGGGTGGATGTGATCGCCGCCGACGGTGTCAGCGCCTACAAGGAGGCGAAGGGGGAGCCGCGGGGCGAGCAGGCGAAGAAGCCCGAGCTCGACCTGACGGTGGAGCCCAGCCTCGACTCGCTCCGCCTGTACTTACGCTCGATCGGCCGGGTCGAGCTGCTCACCGCAGATCAGGAGATCGAGCTCGCGCAGCGCATCGAGAAGGGCGACATGCAGGCCAAGCGCCACATGGTGGAGGCGAACCTGCGGCTCGTGGTTTCGATCGCGAAGGGCTACCTCGGCCGGGGCCTCGGGTTCCTGGACCTGATCCAGGAGGGTTCGCTCGGCCTGATCCGGGCGGTCGAGAAGTTCGACTATCGCCGCGGCTACAAGTTCTCGACCTACGCGACGTGGTGGATCCGCCAGGCGGTGACGAGGGCGATCGCCGACAAGGCGCGCACGATCCGGATCCCGGTCCACATGGTCGAGAAGCTGAACCGGGTTACGCACGTCGAGCGGCAGCTGGTGCAGCGGCTGGGGCGCGAGCCCGAGCCGGCCGAGATCGCGTCCGAGCTGAAGATCTCCGTGCGCGAGGTGCGCGACATCCTGCGCGTGGCGCAGATGCCGGTCTCGCTCGAGAAGCCGGTGGGGGACGAGGACGAGTCGGAGCTCGGTGACTTCGTCGCCGACGAGTCCGTGGAGGAGCCGTTCGACGCGGCGACCGAGAATCTCCAGCGCGAGGACATCCAGCGCGCCCTCGACGCACTGCCCGAACGCGAGCGTCAGGTGATCGAGCTGCGGTACGGACTTCGTGGGCACGAGCCGCTGACGCTCGAGGAGGTGGGCCGCGCGTTCGGCGTCACCCGCGAGCGGATCCGCCAGATCGAGAACAACACGCTGCGGAAGCTGAAGCAGCTGCCCGAGGCCCAGCGCCTCCGCGAGCTCGCTTAGTTCGGGCGAATCCAGCCTCTGAAGGCCGCAAATACCGCCTTTCTGAGGGGAATTCAGCCTGGTGTGAAAAGTTGGGTTTAGGCGTGCGGCGTGGTGGGCAAACTACGTAACGAGGGGTTCGCGATCGCGACGCCCTCGACGGGAACTCCCTGAGCAACCCGTCCAAGCCAAGACGGGCCGCCAGTCCCCCCGGGCGGCCCGTCTGCTTTTCAGAGTGAGTGCCCGAAACGGGCCGCCCCTCCCCCCGGGGCGGCCCGTTTCTTCGTAGCCGAGTTGTTTCTCGGAGCGTCCGGTGGTTACAGGCTGGGTGGGCACTCACGCGAGCGAGGAAGGAGATGACATGGACGACAACATCGATACCCCCAAGAACACGGACGACGCCAAGGGCCGGGTCAAGGAAGCGGCCGGCGATCTGACCGGCGACAGCGATCTCAAGGAAGAGGGCAAGACCGACCAGGCCGTCGGCAAGGTCAAGGACGCCGTGGACTCGGCCAAGGACAAGGTCGACGATGCGATCGACGGCGTGCGCGACCGGCTCGACCGCTAGCGCTCAGCTTGCAGAGACAAGCGCAACGGGCCGCCTCACGGCGGCCCGTTGTCGTTCTGCTCGCGGGCGATGCGCCTGAAGACGACCTCGCCGGGTCCGTTCGCGAACGCCTTCAGGCGGTCGCCCCGAGCCAGCTCAGCGCTGTCGAACGCCCGCTTCGGGATCACTATCTGGCGGTGCCCAGAAATCCGTGTCTGGCCGCGTGGTGCAGTCCCCCTCTCGACGGTGTCGAGTCGTAGTTGGCTTTTCGGAGGCAAAGGTGAGGCGGGCTGAGAGTGGGGGAGGTGAGACTCGAACTCACTCAGCACTAGGGCACCAACTTTACAGGCTGGCCCGGCTCTCCAGACTCCGGCGCTCCCCCTGGGGGAGTCCGATTCTAGGGATGCTTTCGTGGCAAGTACGAGCTCATCGATCGAAGTGGTCGGCTCGATCTCGAACTCCGAATGCTTGGGTCCACCGAGGTGCACACTCGTGGTGGACTCGATCTCGGAGGATGGGATCAACCACCTGCGTCCATCCCCGACGAGAACAAAAAGAGCGTCCGCCCGTTCCGGCTTGAACGCCTTTACGCGGCCTGACCAACTCTGATTGCCGCCGAGCGTTGCGAGCTGCACCTCGAACCGTTCATGCCCGTTCGGGGTGCGGGTGCGGCAGACCGATGTCTTCACCTGCACCCGTATCACCCGACCTACGAAATCCGCGATCAGATCGACATCCGGGCTGTGCCCCAGCGGCAGGAACACAACGGCCCCAGCGCGCGTGAACCACTCGATCGCAGAGGCCTCGCCCAGGTCTCCTTGCTGCCGGCGGTTGATTAGGCGCTCCATCGGTCCACGATAGGAGCGGTGGGCACGCGGGTGGCGCGCGGAGTGCGCCGACTTTGGCGTAGAGGGAATCTTCATCTCGTCCTCCTACGCTCTCCGCGATGGCCGACCGCCTGCGCATCGATCTGTTCGCGTTCGCCCTCGGCGCGCTGGCGCTGCTGAGCGCCGCCTTCTTCTACTCCCGGAACGGGGCCGCGCTGGTGATGTGCGCGCTCTGCGTGGCGGGTCTCCTGGCGGCGCGGCTCGCCGGCTTCTCGAACCGGGCGCTCGTTCCCGTCGCGGCCGGCGTGGTGGTGATCCTGTGGATGGTCTGGATCGACCCGCCCGCGAGCTCGCACAGGACCAGCGCCCTCGCGCACTGCGCCGGCGGCGCCCTGATCGGCTGGGCGCTGTCCGAGTACCTGCGCGGGCGCCTCGGCTGGCCACAGTGGGGCCTGGCGGCCCTCGCCGCCGTCGTCGGCGTGACCGTGCTGTGGGAGCTGGGCGAGTACCTCGGCGACGACCTGCTCGGCACCGCCCTGCAGCCGAACAAGACGGACTCGGCGGCGGACATCTTCTTCGGCACCTTCGGCGGCGCCACCACCGTCGCGCTCGCCTGGCTCCTGGCGCCACGAACCGCCCGCGGGTAAGTTGCGAGCCGTGAGTGGCCTCGACGGCAAGATCGTCGCCATCGCCGGCGCCGCCGGCGGTCTCGGCCCCACCGTCGCCGCGCGGCTCGCCGCGTCCGGCGTGACGCTCGCCCTCACCGACGTCGACCAGGGACGCCTCGACGAGCTCGCCGCCGACCTCGAGCTTCCCGAAGAGCGCCTCGACGCCCGTGTCGTCGACCTCCTCTCCGAGGACGCCGCCCGCGAGTGGGCAGGCGCGCTCACCGAGCGGTTCGGCCGCGTCGACGCGCTGCTCCACCTCGTCGGCGGCTGGAAGGGCGGCGAGCCCCTCGCCACCGCCCCGCTCGAGGACTACGAGTGGCTCCACGACCTCCTGGTCCGCACGCTCCAGCACGCGACCCGCGCCTTCCACGACGCGCTCGCGCACGAGGGCGGGCGCTTCCTCCTGATCTCATCCACCCAGGCCCAGGCCCCCAGCGCGACGAACGCCGCCTACGCGGCCGCGAAGGCGGCGGCGGAGTCGTGGACGCTCGCGCTAGCCGACTCGTTCCGGGAGTCGGGCGCCACCGCGAACATCATCGACGTCAACGCGATCCTCACGCCGCAGATGCGCGAGCAGAACCCCGAGCAGCCGTTCAAGACGTTCACCTCCACCGAGGACATCGCCGAGGCCATCGCCTACCTGCTTTCGGACGGCGCCGCGAAGATGAACGGCGCCCGCCTCGAGCTGCATCCGTGACCGACTTCGCGTCGGACAACCACGCCGGCGTGCATCCGGACGTCCTCGCGGCGCTCGCCGACGCGAACGAGGGCCACGCCGGCGCCTACGGCGGCGACCCCTGGACCGAGCGGGCGGAGGAGCTGTTCCGGACCCACTTCGGCGAGGACGCCCGGGGGTTCGGAGTGTTCAACGGCTCTGGCGCCAACGTCACCGTGCTCGATGCGCTCACACGCAGCTTCGAGGCGGTGATCTGCACCGAGACCGCCCACATGCACGTGGACGAGTGCGGGGCGCCCGAGCGGATCGCCGGCGCCAAGCTCTACACCGTCGCGACCGAGCACGGCAAGCTCGGCGCCGACGACATCGGGCGCTGGGAGGCCCGGCGCGGCGACGATCACCACGCGCAGCAGCGGGTCGTCTCGATCACCCAGTCGACCGAGCTCGGCACCGTCTATGAGCTGGCGGAAACCCGCGCGATCGCCGACGCCGCCCACGAGCTGGGAATGCTGCTCCACGTCGACGGCGCCCGGCTCGCCAACGCCGCCGCGTCGCTCGGGGTGACGCTGAAGGAGCTCACCACCGACTGTGGAGTCGACGCCGTTTCATTCGGCGCGACCAAGAACGGCCTGATGTTCGGCGACGCCGTCGTCTTCCTGCGCCCCGAGCTCGCCGACGGGTTCGAGTTCGTGCGCAAGCAGCTCGGTCAGCTCGCCTCGAAGATGCGCTTCCTCTCGGCTCAGTTCGAGGCGCTGCTCGCCGGCGACCTCTGGCTGCGCAACGCCGGCCACGCCAACGAGATGGCCGCCCGCCTGGCCGCCGCGGTCCGCGACCTCCCCGGCCTGGAGATCGTCCATCCGGTGGAGGCGAACGGGATCTTCGCCCGCCTGCCCCGCGCCGCGATCGACAAGCTGCTCGCGGAGCTCCCCGGCGAGCCGCCGTTCCACGTCTGGGACGAGGGGGCGGGCGTCGTCCGGTGGATGTGCGCCTGGGACACCACGCCCGACGACGTGGACCAGTTCGCCGCCGCGGTGGCGGCAGCCCTCTAGCCGGTCGCGAGCGGGGTGCCGTCGCCGACGGCGACGCCCGTCGCCTCCGCGAGGGCCACCAGCAGGGACCGCTCGGCGGCGGTCGGGAGGTGCTCCTCGGCCCAGTAGGCGCCGATCGCGCCGATCGGAGCGCTGGAGCGGATCGGGGTCATCACGAGGCTCGTCACGAACGTCGGCCGGTACGCCTCATGCGGGATGCGGGCGTCCGCGTAGATGTTCTCGATCACCGCCGGCTCGCGATTCAGCATCACCCAGCCCGAGATGCAGGTCGTCATCGGGAACCGCTCGCCCGCCCACAGCGGCGAGACCGCGTCCTCCGAGACGTAGTGGCACTGGTCGCCGTCGCGCAGCACGAACGTGGCGCCGTCGGAGCCGACCAGCTTCCGGGCCGCACGCGGCACGACCTCGCTGATGCCGTCCAGGCCGGAGCCGTTCGACAGCTCGGCGAGCGCGGTGACCAGGCTGCGCAGATGATTCTCGAGCGTCTCGCTCGGTCGCAAAGTTCCCTCCGTCTCCCGCTCTGGGTTCGGATTATCCCCGCTCGGACGGATTTCGGCAACCCGGCCGCTACAGTCCCAGATCGCGCCCGGATAGCTCAGTGGTAGAGCACCTCCATGGTAAGGAGGGGGTCGTGGGTTCAAGTCCCACTCCGGGCTTCGCGGCCGTGGGGTGAGCCGTTCAGGCCGGGGGGTGCCAACCGCCGAACGCCAGCTCGAGCTCCCGGGCCACCCTGATCGCGACGTGGTCGTTGCCCGGCGCCGCGACCACCTGCACCCCCAGGGGCAGGCCGCGCGAGCCGAGACCGAGCGGCACCTGCGTGACCGGCACCCCCGCGAGGTTGAAGACGACCATCGGGGCGATGGAGCGTGGCCGCCTGATGATCGTCCCGTGGCGCGGCGCGACGCGGTGAAACGGTGGATGGAGCAGGACACCGTCGCCGATCGTCGCGACCAGCTCCTCGCCGAGCGCCCTGCCCGCGGCCAGCATCCTCCGGGTCAGCCGCGCCGGCGTCGGCACGCGCTCGAGCGCGAGCAGGAACCGGGTCGGGCCGGTGTGCGGCCCGGAGCGCGCGAACGACTGGCGTAGCCGGGGCGGCGCGACCCCGGTGTCGGAGAGCATGCCCGCGACCGTCACCGTGGAGGCGTTCTTGAGCGCGATCACGTACAGCTCGTGCGCGCGCCGCAGCCGCCGCAGGTCGGGACGGACGATCGTCGCGCCGCGTTCCACCAGCGCCCGCGCGGCGCGGTCGCGGGCAATCCGCAGCCCGCGCGCGACCGGGTAGTAGGCGAACCCCGAACCCACCAGCACTCGCAACCCCTCGAGCGTGACGGCGGCCGGGTCCCCGACCTCCATTGCCCCGCATTCCACAGAGAGCTCGTCGTCCGGGTCCGGTCCCGAGATCGCGCGCAGGATCGGCGCCAGGTCCTCCGCCCGCCGCGCCAGCGGCCCGATCCCCAGCAGCCTCAGGGCGCCGTTCGGAGCCGGCGGGTAGACGCCGGTGGCCGGTACCAGCCCGGGCGTCGGCTTGTGCCCGAAGACGCCGTTGAAGAACGACGGGATGCGGATCGAGCCGCCGATGTCGCTGCCGAGCCCGAACGGCGCGAAGCCGGAGCCGATCGCGGCGCCCTCGCCGCCCGACGACCCGCCCGCCGAGCGCCGCTGATCGTGGGCGTTCGAGGTGCGGCCGTAGACGTGGTTCGTGCTCTCCACCCACATCGTCAGCTCGGACGTGTTCGTGACGCCGAGCGGGATCGCGCCCGCGGCCACGATTCGCTCGACCACCGCCGCCGAGCCCTCGGCCCGCAGCTCGGCCCGGGCGACCACGCCGGCCGAGTTCGGCATCCCGGCCACCGCGATCGACTCCTTCACGGTGCACGGCACGCCGAGCAGCGGCGGAGCTCGTCACCCGGACCCGCCGCGCCCACGCGCGCGTCGGCCGCGTTGGCCTCCTCGCGCGCCGCGTCGAAGCGGTCGGCGACGATCGCGTTGACCGCGGGGTTGCGTCGCCTCGCCCGCTCGATGTGGGCTTCGACCACGTCGCGGGAGCGCATTTCGCCCGCACGGATCGCGCGCGCCAGCTCGAGCGCCGACATCTCCGTCACCGAACCGGCCATCGCGGCGCCAGTCTCAGACGACGACGAACGCCAGGTTGCTTCCCAGTGGCCGGATGGCCAGCGAGTGGAGCGCGGCGAGCTCCTCGAACGCCTGGTTCCAGCCGACGTCGTCCGACGCCAGGATCCCGCCCTGGCGCAGGTGCTCGTGCGCCACCCGGTACTCGAAGCTCATGCACTCGTACGAGTGCTCGCTGTCGTGGAGAAAGAAGTCGATCTCGCCGAGGTGCTCGAGCAGGCCGGGGAGCACCTCCTGGCTCTTGCCGATCGTTAGCTCCCAGCGCTCCCGGAGGCGGTCCGGGATCACCCAGCCCGGCTGCCGGCCCTTGGGAACGGCCGCGCCCTTCTTGCCCTCCCAGAACAGGTCCGGCGGATACTCGGTCGCCGTGTACTCGGGCAGGTCGACCGAATACAGCCTCCCGTCGCCGTTGCGTTCGAGGGCGAGCAGGATGAGCGCCGTCGAGATCCCGTTGCACACGCCGGTCTCGACGAGCACCCGGGGGCGGTGCTCCCGCACGAGGCAGTAGAGGTGGGCGCCCTTCTCCCAGGGCATCGCGCCGAACCCGTAGGCATCGCCGCGCGCGTTGGTCCCGGAAACGGTGCGATCGAACTCGGCTTCGGCCGCGGCAAGCTCCTCGCGCAGCCCGCTTTGCTCGAGCTCCGCGCGGTAGGCGACGGTGTCGGCGGCGTCGCGCACTCAGGAAGCTTGCCAGAATCCCGGCGCCCGCCCGGGTCCTGAGCGCGTGAACTTCCTGCTCCTCACATACGACAGCTGCCGGTACGACGTCCTGGTCGACGCGCGGACCCCGGTGCTGGACTCCTACTCCGAGATCGTGCCGGCGCAGGCGCCCGGCAACTTCACGTTCGGCTCGCACCAGGCGTTCTTCGTCGGCATCCTGCCGAACGCGAACGCCGACCTCCCGTACTACAACCGCTTTCGCAAGCAGCTCCTGGGCCTGCTCGAGGTGGGGGAGGGCCAGGTCGCGAAGAACGCCCTGCAAGGCGTCACCTCCACGTGGAACCTGGTCGCCGGCCTGCGCGACCAGGGCTTCCAGACCGTCGGCGCGGGCGCGATGAACTGGTTTCGCCAGGAGTCGCTGACCACCGGTTTCGAGAGCTTCCGGTTCACCGGCCGGGACGCGGAGGCGCAGGTGGAGTTCGTGCGCGAGGCCCTGGACCTCGAGCGACCCTTCTTCGGGTTCATCAACTTCGGGGAGACCCACGCCCCGTACACCTTCAGCGGCAAGCCCGGCCCGTGCCCCGTGGACGTCAGGGCGCGGCGGATGACCTGGCCCCCGGAAGCGGGAGACGACCCGGTCGGGCGCGAGAGCCCCGCGTACGGCTGGCAGGTCAGCGCCGCGGAGTTCCTCGACGGCCACCTCGAGCGGCTGTTCGACGGGCTCCCCGGCGACACCGTGGTCGTGCTGACGGCGGACCACGGCGAGTGCTTCGGCGAGGACGGATACTGGGGGCACGGGGTGAACCACGACAGGGTCCTCGAGGTGCCGCTGGCGATCTTCCGCCTCGACCGGCAACCGGTCACGGACTGAGCCCTACAGGTAGCCGAACCGCCGCAGCGCCGGCCCGGCCACCCGCTCCAGCTCGGCGACCGTCGCTCCATCGTGGCTGCGCCAGGCCCCCACAGAGCGCGGCCGCTCGAGCCCCACCGCTGCCTCGAGCGCCCCGCCGCCGCCGATGAACCCGGCGATCCGCGCTCCCTCGGCCCGCGGCTCGTCGAGCAGGTCCTCGAAGCGCAGGCGCAGGTAGCGCGCTGCCATGTGGTCCTCGCCATATTCGGCGGCCGTCTCGTTCGCCCGCGCCCAGAGCGCGATCGAGCGCCGCGGCTCGATCTCGCCCTCGGCGCCGAGCACCGTGGCGCCGTGCTTTCGAAGCTGGTTCTGGTTCGCCGAGAACGCCATGTCGCGGCCGTCCCGCACGACGTGGAGGAACCTGAGGCCGTCCAGCGCTCGATCCAGGAACGGCAGCAGATAGAGGCTTCGCGGCTCCTTCCACCCCCAGGCGGCCCCTGGCGTGCGGTCGCGGAGATGCCGCGCGACGAGCGGATCGAGCTCCGCCCGCATCATGGCCTCGACCTCGTCGCGCTCCACGAGCCACCGGTTGATCCACCGGTCGTAGTAGGCGGCGACATCGAGCTGGTCCTCGGACTCGTTCAGGTTGGTGCCGAGATAGACCCCGCCGGCCCGGGCGAGGCGCGCGAACACGCGAGTGCCGGAGCCGCCGGTGCCCCCGATCACGAGCGGGCCCGGGTTCACGGCGGATCGACCTGCGCGAGGGGCGGATCCACGCGCTGCCACAGCTCGCGCGTGGCGGCCCAGACCCGCTCCGCCTCCGCGGGCGCCAGCCCGTCTCGCCACGTACCCACGCTCTCGCGATGCACCTCGGTGGTGGCGGCGACCTTCGGGTCCTCGAGCCCGGCTTGGTGCGCCTGTGCGTTGAACTCGAGCTGGCCGGCCTCGGGCGCCTCGCCCAGCCAGTCCATGAGCGCGCCGATCTGTCCCTCCGGGTCGGCCGTGAGCTCCTCGTACACCACGGTGCGCGCGACGTCCGGGGCGCGCTCGCAGCGCTCGAGGCCGGCCTCGGTCATGCGCGAGTACACCGCGATCCGTCCCTCGAGATCGGCCGGGAGCGTCAGCGGGAACGGATGAGCCGTCATGGAGGCGAGCGTGTCGAGCGGGTTGCGCACGACGTGCACGAAGAGCCAGCGGCTGCCCAGGACGGCCTCCCACGAGTCGAGGTGAACCGCGTTCTCAGGGGCCTTGTCCGCCCACCGGGGCTTGCCCGCCGCTTCGGCCGCCCGCTTGTGGACGGCCACGAACGCCCCGCCGAGCAGCTCCAGGAGCTCGGGCTCCGGCAGGAGCGAGCGCGCGTTCCGGGCGAAGCGCAGGTGCGCGTAGGGATCGTCGCGGTACTCGCCGTAGAAGTCGCGGAAGAAGGGGATCTCGGGGGCGCAGTGGATGCGGGAGTGCGCGTCGAGCAGCCGGCGCACCAGGCTCGTCCCGGTGCGATAGCAGCCGCCGACCACGATCGGCCAGCTCGAGCGGTCATCCCCGGTCATGCGGGCGGAGGCGGCGGGGGAAAGCTCGGATGGCGGACGAGGGGGTCCGAGGCGTCGAGCTTCTCATCGCCCCGATACTCGCGCAGCTCGTCTCGGGAGGGAAGCGTGATCGCGTCCGCGGTCAGGGCGGCGCGCGCCCGGTGATCGCCCCGCGCCACCTCGGCCGGGTCGTAGGTCTTCTCGATGTACTTCTCGATCGCGTGCGGCAGGCTCAGGAACAGGTAGTGGCGCATCGGGAACGAAACCGCGTGCATTCGCAGCCCCGGAAACTCGACGCGGTGGCCACCGGTGGAGGCGAGGTCGACCGGAACCGGCTGGCGGCGCCAGGCGTTCAGCCGATGCGGGAAGGCGGGGAGGAAGGGGTAGTACCACCGCATCGTCTCCTCGAAGCGGGGGTGGTCGTGGTCGGGATCCTCCCGGGTGGGCACGAATGTGAACTCCTGGAAGTTGACGGCGTTGGCTCCCGCCTCTTCGGCCTCAGCGAATGCCGCCGCCAGCGTCGCCTGCCCCGGTGGGGGCAGCCGAACCTCGTCCGGATCGGCGTGCATGAACCAGTCCCCGTCGAGCTCGCAGGCCAGCTCGGCCTTGCGGGCGAGGATCGGGCGCCAGCTGTAGACCCCGTTGCGCGCGATGCGCTCGCAGCCGATCACGCCCCGGCCCCGGCGGCTCTCCGCGATCTCGCGCGTGGCGTCGGTCGAGTCGTTGTCGATCACGTAGCTCTCCACCCCCTGCGCCGCCAGCTGGTCGAGGCAGCGGCCGATGAAGCGCTCCTCGTTGTGGGCGGCGAGGATGGCGACGACTCGCATCGCGCGCAATCTACGCGGTGAATGGAATGAGCCGCTTTAGCGGCGAAACCAGCATGTGCCGGTGGTGATCTCCGGTTAGTTGATGAGCTCGCAGAGCTCCGGGCCGGAGGCCGGAACCGTGTCGCCCGGATCCGTGAAGGCGTGGTCGGACAGACCCTGGCCGCAGAAGATCATGTCGTTCGCGCCGTCGCCCGCGGCGAAGATCGTGTCGTTCGCGGCGAGGCCCCGCAGGATGTCGGCGCCGGCGCCGCCCGTGACCTGGTTGGGCTGGCCGCTCCCGCCGAGCTCATCGGCACCGGCACCGCCGATCAGCCGCTCGATGTCGGTCCGCACGTTGTCGCGCACCCCGCCGCTGAGATCGTCGACGTTGCCGTCGTCGGCCACGCCGTCGATGTCCACGTCCACGGCTGCCGCGGCGCCGCGCGGCGCGTAGGTGGCGGTATCGGCTCCGGCGCCACCGAACATGTCGTCCGCGCCGGTGCCGGGATCGAGCACGTCGTTGCCATCGCCCCCCTGGAGCACGACGTTGCCGCCCATGGAGATCAAGCGGTCGGCGCCGGTCGACCCCAGGACCGTGGCGTCGACCGTGTTGGCGATCGTCACCCGGTCGTTGCCGTCGCCGGAGTTGACGGTGATGCTCGTGACGGAGGCTGAGGCGCAACGCACCAGATTCGTCTTCCACTGCGTGCAGCCGGCGCCCGCCACGACCGGAGCCGCGAGGTCGCGGACGAGGTAGGAGTTTCCGCTCCGGCTCACCAGCAGGTTGTTGGCGATCCCGCTCGCGCTCCCGACCGTCATGGCCCCGCCGGAAACCGAAGCCGAGCCGGCGCTCGCCGTGACCGCGCCGGCGTTGTTTCGCGGCCCCGCGGGGTTGAGGAAGTCGAAGTCGGCGGCGCTGTCGTTCGTGTCGTCGAGCGCGTCGAGCATGGTGCTGCTCGAGCCGCCCGTGATGTCGCGGTTGATCGAGAGGCCGTCGAGGATCCCGCCCGTGACGTTGAACGGGATCCCGGTGACCGCGCCGGGGTCGCCGGTGGGCGGCGGGGCGCTGAAGCTGCCCCACGAGACGCAGTCGAGGATGCCGATGGTCGGCGCGTCGATGTCCTCGTAGCAGACCTGGCCGCCGGCAGCCGGGATCGCCGGCGTAACCGCGAGGTCCGCCGGCACCTGGAAGAAGCTGATCGCGTCGCTGGTGGCAACCAGGATCGAGGACTGGTTGGCGCCGTTCGCGACGTTGCTCGGGAACGTGTAGGTGGCGACGAGGGCGCCCGCCGCGTTGTAGACGCGGAGCTTGTTCCCGGCAACGAGGTTCTGGAACGAGGCCCGCATCTGGATCTCGATGAACTCGGCGTTCGGGTGGCCCACGGTCCCCGTGAACACCTCGCGGACGTTGATGAAGTGGTCGGCCCCGGGGGCGGCGCCGGGTCCCCCCAGCGACCCGACGGCAGCCACCGCGAACGCGATCGCCGCCCGCCGAATTCGCTTCACGCTCCGATCATTCCCCCGCATACACGCCACCTTCCCAGAAGGGCGCGCACGGGTCAAGACTGGCTCGCCGGCCGAAATCGGATAGAACTACCGATGCATCGGTGCGATGGGGTCGTACCACGCGTAGGGAGACATTTTGGAAACCGATAACGTCGCGAGCGAGCAGGCGCTCGGGGGGAACGGCCACGGCGCACCGCTGCCTGAGGGCGCGCGCGTGCGGCAGCTGCCGCTGACCGGGCCCAGGTTTCGCGTCGAGGAGGAGCAGGCGGACGGGCTCGCGGACGCGGCACCGGCCGACCCACGAGGACGCTGGTGGCGCGATGGCCGCCGCCGCCGCATGCTGGCCGCCGCGGACGCGATCGTCGCCCTGCTGGTTGGCGCCGCCGTGGCCGCGCTTGCCGGCAACCCGCTCTGGTGGGCGCCCGCCGCGGTCCCGATCGGACTCGTGTGCGCCAAGCTGCTCGGCCTCTACGACACGGATCATCGCGCGATCCGCCACCTGACCGTTGACGAGATCCCGAGCATTGCCGTCTGGTGTGGCCTGCTCCTGGTGTTCTGCGTCCTGATCTCCCCCGGGACGATCACCGTGGCGGCGTTCCCCCTGACGCTGCTGCCCGCGATCGTCCTCGCGGCGGCGCTCCGTGGCGGCGCCCGCCTCGCCTGGCGCAGGACGACGCCGCCGGAGTCGACGGTGGTCGTGGGTGTCGGCGAGCCCGCCGACGCGATCGCGCGCAAGATCGAGCTGTTCGCCGACATGCACCTCCAGCTCGAGCGGGTCGAGGATCCCGCCGAGCACCTCGAGCGCCGAAACGGCGACGAGGAGCGCCGCGATGAAGAAGGCGCTGGCCGGGATCGATCGCGTCGTGCTCGCCTGGTCGGACGCGGACCCGTGGTTCATCGAGCGCCTGCTCGGCCACTGCCGCCGACTCGAGGTGAAGCTGAGCGTGATCTCGCCGTTTCGCGGTCGGGCCCGGCCCTCGCTGCAGCTCTCGCAGGTCGCTGACCTGCCGGTGCTCGAGTACAACACCTGGGACGTCCCGCGCTCGACCGTCGCGCTGAAGCGCGTGGTCGACGTTGCGCTCGCGTCGTTCGCGCTGGTCGTCCTGGCGCCCGTGTTCGCGGCGATCGCGGCCGCGATCAAGCTCGACGATCGCGGGCCGGTGTTCTTCCGCCAGCGTCGCGCGGGGAAGGACAACAAGCCGTTCACGATCGTCAAGTTCCGCTCCATGTGCGTCGATGCCGAGGAGCGGCTCGAGGGCCTGGTGGACCTGGACGACCTCGAGTCGCCGATGTTCAAGCTCTGCCCCGATCCGCGCATCACGCGCGTCGGCCGGTTCCTGCGGCGCTTCAGCCTCGATGAGCTCCCGCAGTTGATCAACGTGTTGAGGGGGGAGATGAGCCTCGTCGGGCCGCGGCCCGAGCAGGTGATGGTCGCCGACCGCTACCTGCCGGAGCACACGTTCCGGCTGGAGGTCAAGCCCGGCGTCACGGGCCCGATGCAGGTCTTCGGACGTGGCGAGCTGACGTTCGAGGAGCGGCTGGCGGTCGAGATCGACTACGTGGAGAACGTCTCGGTGACCCGGGACCTCGCGCTCCTCGCACAGACGCTGCCTGCGGTGATCCGAGGAACCGGCGCGTTTTAGATGGCCTAGTGGGCCGGCTGGTGGCGGTCGGGGCGATCGTCGCCGCAGCCGCCTTTGCCCTCATCCTCATCAGCGGCTCGGACGAGCCGGAGCCGAGCGCCGGCTCCGGCGCGGCGACCGACTGCATCGCGCGCTGGAACGATGATCCCCTTGCGCTCCAGACCGGTGTTCACGCGTATCGCGGTCACGAGTACTCGGCGGTTCAGGTCATCTCCGGATCCCAGCGCCAGGGGGGCGACCCGAATGATCCCGCCAACTACACCTGCACGATCGTCTTCCCGGCGGCTTCCCCGGATCCGGAGCCGGAGGCCGCGGCCATGGTGCTGATCCCGCCGAGCTGGAACCCCCTGTCGTCGCTCGGCGGCGTCCGCAACGAGCGCCTCGGCGAGCTTCAGGCGATCGCGCTGACCAGCGAGAACGCGGCGCTCAACCCCGACGGGACGATCGCCGGACTCTGACGGCTCGTGAGGAGGGTCGTTCACCTGCTCCCTCACCGCGGCGGCGGTGCGGAGGCCTATCTGGACCTCCTCGAGGACATGGACGGCTACCAGCACGAGCGAATTCCCCTGAGCCCTGCGCGCTCACGCTGGCGCGGGGTTCCGCTGGTGGCGATCCGGCGTCCGGGAATCGCCCGCGTTGCGCGCGACGCCGACCTCGTCCACGCGCACGGCGACATGGCCGCCATTCTCGCCGCGCGGATCCTGCGCGATCGGCCCTCGCTGATCACCACCCACGGGCTTCACCGCCTTCGCGCGTCCACCGGCGTTTCCGCCGCATGGGTGCGACGTGGCCTGGGCCGCGCGGTGCACGCCGCCGGGGCGACGATCTGCACCTCCCAGGCGGAGGCGTTGGAACTACGCACGGTGCTCGGCGCCGAGCTCTCCTCCCGCACCGTCGTGATTCCGAATGGCGTCCCGCTGCCGCCGCCGACCGAGCCGGACGAGCGTGCCCGGGCCCGAGCCGGGCTGGGCGTTCGCGACGGCGATGTGGTCGCGCTGTTCGTCGGCAGGCTGGAACGGCGCAAGGAACCCGTGGCCGCCGCGGACGCCGCCGAGCTTGCGGCGTCGCCGACCGCTCCGCTCGTGCTCCTGCTCGCCGGCGACGGGCCGATGTCGAGCGCCCTTGCGGCGAGGGAGAGCAGCGTGGTTCGACCGCTCGGATTCCGTCGCGACACAGGTCGGCTCCACGCGGCCGCGGATCTCTTCGTTCTCCCGTCGCGGCGGGAAGGCATGTCCATGGCCCTGCTCGAGGCGATGGCGCGCGGCCTGGCGCCGGTCGTGTCGGACGCACCGGGCAACGTGGAGGCGGTGGGCGGCGCCGGGCGGATCTTTCCCGCCGGCGACGTTCAGGCGCTCGCCGCGAGCCTGGCCGAGCTCGCAGCGGAGCCGTCCGTCCGGGTCCAGATCGGGCGCGCTGCCCGTGAGCGGGTGCGGCGGGACCTGAGCGCCGAGCGGTTCCTGGCCCGGACGCGCGAGGCATACGAGACGGTCCTGGAGAACACGCGATAGGCGGGAGGCACCGTCTCAGGGCGCCTGGTCGCGCCGGCGGCGGATCGAGCGCTTCAGCGGCAGCGGGGACAGATACGAGAGCGCCGGGCGCACCAGCCCGCTCGCGCCGCGGAGGGTTCGCCGGCGGCGGAGCGCGCGGAGCCTGATCGCAATGGCCTCGGCGAGCTGCTCGCGCTCGGCTCGGCCGGCGACGTTGCTCGCGCCCATCACCCGGGTCGCGAGGACCTCGTCGAGCGCGATCACCCGATGGTGCTCGGCGAGCCGTAGCCACAGGTCGTAGTCCGCCGCGTACCGCCACCGCTCGTCGTATCCACCGATCTCGAGCGCCGCCCCTCGCCGGAAGGCGGCGCAGCCGTTCGGGATCGGGTTGAACCGCATGAGCAGGCCGCCGACGTCACCGGCCCGGAACGTGGTGCGGGGGCGCAGCTCCCGGCCCGACTCGTCGACCTCCGCCATGCGGCTGCCGACCACCGCCGCGCCGGGATTGGCCTCGAGGGCGTCCAGCTGGCGCCGGAGCCGCTCGCGTTCCGACCAGTCGTCGCCGTCCTGGATCGCCACGATCGGCGCGGACGCCGCCTCCAGCCCGAGGTTCAGCGAGCGCGGGATGCCGACGTGCTCGGCGAGCTCGATCACGCGCCCGCGACGATCGTCGCCGATCGCCTGCCTGGCGGCCTCCGCGGAGCCATCGCTGGAGCCGTCGTCGATCACGAGCAGCTCCAGGCTGGGCTCGCTCTGGCCCAGGATCGAACGCACCGCCCGCGGCAGCGTCTCCTCGTTCTCGAAAGTCCCGATCAGGACCGTGACCGCGGGTGAGTCGCCCGGCACCACGCGAGCTTGCCACACCGCGCCCAGGCGCCAGCGCCGCGATGCCTGCGTGGGTAGGTTGCCTGGCATGAACGGGGAGTCGATCCCCTGGGCGGGCGGGCGCGTCGCCGTCGTCCACGATTGGTTTCAGGGGTACCACGGCGCCGAGCGGGTGGTGGAGGCGCTCGTCCGCGACGTGTTCGCCGAGGCCCGGGACGTCGACGTCTTCACGTTCCACGCCGCGCGCGACCTGCTGCCGGACGAGCTCGCGTCGCGGATCGTGCGCGAGTCCAGGGTTGCCGCTCTCGGCCCCTTTCGGCAGCGCGGTCACGAGCCGGGCCGCTGGCGCCTGCTGCTGCCGCTCATGTCCAGGTACTTCCGATCGCTGGACCTGCGCTCCTACGACCTCGTGGTCGCGTCGTCCCATGCCGCGGCCGCGCACGCTTCGCCCCCGGCGGGCACCCCGTACGTCTGCTACTGCCACTCGCCGATGCGATACCTGTGGCTCTCCGACGCCGAGCGCGGCCGGCTCTCCGGGCCAACCGCGCTCGCGCTTCGTGTCCTGTCCCCGGGGCTGCGGCGGCGCGACCGGCGCGCGGCTCAGCGGCCCGATCGCTACGTCGCCAATTCGGAGGCCGTTCGCGACCGTATCGCGCGCTTCTACGGACGGCCCGCCGAGGTGATCCATCCGCCGGTCGCGGTCTCGGACCTGACGCCCTCCGCGCCGAAGGCGCCTGACACGTTCCTGTGGGTCAACCGGCTCGTGGCCTACAAGCGCCCGGAAACCGTGGTCGAGGCGTTTCGCGGCACCCGCCACCGGCTCACGATGGTGGGGATCGGACCGCTCGAGCAGCGCATTCGGGACCGGCTCCCCGAGAACGTCGAGCTGCGGGGCTGGCTCTCCCGCCCGGAGCTCACCCGGCTGTACGAGTCCTCCGGCGGCCTGATCCACATCGGCGAGGAGGACTTCGGGATGGCGATGGTCGAGGCGCTCGCGGCCGGGAGCCCGGTGATCGCGCTCGACGGCGGTGGGGCTCGCGACATCGTCGAGGACGGGACGCACGGTGTGCTGCTCGCGGACCCAACCGTCGCGTCCCTGCGCGAGGCGATCGACCGCGTCGCGGCGACGGATTGGGACGCCGGCGCGCTCGCCGCGCGGGCCGCGAGCTTTTCGCCCGAGCGGTTCGTCGCCCGGATGAGAGAGGTGTCCGCCGCCGCCATCTCCGGTTCGTGAGCGGTGGGACGGGCGATGCCAACGTGAACGTCAGCCTCGACTCGCCGTTGCCCGTCTCCGTCGGCGTCGGCGCAGGCACCTGCCTGTTCGTCTCCGGGGAGGTTGGCGGCCCGCCCGGCTCGGTCGAGCGGCTGTCGGTCCGCCTCGACGACGAGACGCACCCGGCGGTCCGCGTACGGATCCGCTCGGCGGGAACGCGGCCGGGCGGCCTTCGCTTCTTTGCGATCGTCCCGGTCAGGGCGATCTCGGCCGCGCGCGGGGCAACGCTGCGGCTGGAGGTCGCGACGGGCGCGCATCGGGAGAGCGCCGTACTGGGGGAGACAACCCTGACGCCGGGCCCGCCGGAACCGCCGCCCGCGGCGGGCAGCCCCGGCGACGCTTCGCCTGAGGTTGCGATCTGCATGGCGACGCACGACCCGGAGCCGACGCTGCTCGCCCGGCAGATCGCCTCCGTCCGTGCCCAGACGTTCGGTGATTGGGTCTGCCTGATCAGCGACGACTGCTCCTCGGGCGAGCGCGAGCGGAGCCTGCGCGAGCTCACGCAGGACGATCCTCGGTTCGTCGTCTCACGAGCGCCGTCGCCGCTGGGCTTCTACGGCAACTTCGAGCGCGCGCTCTCGATGGCGCCGCCGGGCGCCCGGTTCGTCGCGCTGGCCGATCAGGACGACCACTGGTACCCGGACAAGCTCGCGACGCTCGTGGACGCGATCGGCGACGCCGCGCTCGCCTACAGCGACATGCGGACCGTCGACGAGTCCGGCGCTGTCCTCTCACCCACCTTCTGGTCGTCGCGGCGAAACAACCACACAAACCTGGCGTCGTTGCTCCTGGCGAACACGGTCACCGGCGCCGCGAGCCTGATGAGAAGGGAGCTCGTCGATCTCGCGCTGCCGTTCCCGCCCGCCCCCGGGGGCCCGTTCCACGACCACTGGCTCGCGTCGCTCGCGCTCGCATCGGGCCGGATCGAATACGTCGATCGACCCCTCTACGACTATGTGCAGCACCCCTCGGGAGCGTTTGGGCACGCGGCCGCGATGCACGGGTACCGACCGGGACGATTGCTCCGGCCGCTCGATCCGGCGGGTTCGCTGCGCCGAGTCGCCGAGCACGGTCAACGCACCTATGTCGCCAACGCCTGCCGCCTCGCGCTGATGGCGCGCGCGCTCGAGCTGCGGGTCGGGCCGTCGCTCAGCAGCTCCGACCGGCGTGCGGTGCGGCGCGTGGCCAATCTGGCGCGGCCGCCGGAACCCCTCGGGTGGCTGGCCCTCCGGTCGCTGCGCTCGGCCGCCGGGCGCAACGAGACGATGGGGATCGAGCTCTCGATCCTGACCGCCGTCCTCTGGCGCCGCTTCGGCCGGTGGACGCCGGCCTGATCAGACCTCGAACCCAACCGCGGCGAGCTCGGGCTTCAGGTCGCGCGTCATCGACGCCGCCAGGTCCGGGTCCATCTCGGTCCGCCACCGGCCGACCGAGGCGCCGGCGTCCTCGGCGGTCACGTGCTGGCGGCGGACGCCGCGATCCCGGGCGACGTCCTCGGCGCTGAGCTCGACGCCGAGCAGGCCTCCCAGGCGGTCCGCGACCCCCGGCAGGCCGGCGACGAGGTCCTCGTAGCGGACCACCGGCACGGAGTCGTCCTCGAGCACGCGCGCTATCCACCGCAGCCGGTCGCGCTGTCGGGCGACGTACCGTGCGACGAAGTCGCGCTCGTCGCCGACGTCCGGGCTGTTCAGCTTGCCACCCCGCTCGCTGTTCCAGGCGAGGACCGACATGTAGGTGTCCCTGGGGTCGCGGACGGTCGCGATCACGCGGTGCGGGGGAAATGCGGATCGGTCCAGCCGGCGCGTTTCCATCTGCTTCTCCGCGTAGTAGCGGACCTGTGCGGATGGCGCGCGGTGCTCGAGCCGAGTCCTGATCGTGGCTCGCTCGGCGAACTCCGCCCAGGCGAGCTTGAACGCGGCCGCGGAAGCAGGCTCGCGGTCGTCGATGTCGAGCAGGTCGCGAGTCGGCCACGGGGGCGGTCCGATCAGGGCCGCCTCGTCGACCTCGCTGAGCGCCGCCAGGCCCTCGTTCGACCACAGCCGCTCGGGTAGCTGCGCCGCGTCGAGCAGGTGTGCCCATCGCCACAGGTAGGCGAAGTAGCGGCACTCGAACGGATAGGGACCACCGACGGCGATCTGAGGCGAGCTGCTCAGCAGCCGCATCAGGAGCGTGCTGCCGTCGCGGGTGAAGTAGTCCACCAGCACGAGCTCGAGCGAGCTCGCGACCGGCTCCGCCCCTGCCCGGCGAACACGCCGGCGAGACGGGGCGACGAAGATGTTCAGCGCCCGTTGCATTGCCCGTCCGCGCGTCATCGCTCAGGACCAGTCATCCGCTTTCGAAAGGGTGCCGATTCCGACCCGGCCTCGAAGCCGGGCGGCCCGCTGCCACGCGATCGCCGCCAGGAGCGAGCGCTCCCGGCCCAGCGTCGCGGTTCGCTTCAGCCCCGGCCTTGCGGCGGTGAGCGCCAGCGAGCCCAGGTGGGCGCCTGCGCCCGAGTCGAGCTCCTCGAGGACCCTCAGCTTCTCCGGCTCGATGCGATCGCCGCAGCGCGCGCGGATGATGCCGGCCATGACGACCGCCGGCAGGTAGATCTCCGTGTAGGAGGTCGGTACACGGTGCCCGGCGATCCCTGATGGGATCGCTCGCAGCCAAGGCAGCCACCACCAGACGCGTCGTTCGGCGCCGGAGTGCGCCTGGGCGTGGCCCTGGGCGGCCTCGGCATGCTGGACGTAGTCGACGAGGGGGCGGTCGACGAAGGCGATCTCACCCAGCGCGAGCGCGACGGCTCCCAGCCAGTGGTCGTGAAACATGCGGCCGAAGTGCGGCGGGAAGGGGAGCGCCGTCGCCAGTACCTCGCGCCGAACCATCGCCGCCGCTCCGCTGACCGTGTTGGCGAGCAGCAGCTTGCCGAGGTCGGCGTGGTTCGTCTCTCGCAGGTTCCAGTAGGTCGGGGAGATGACGTCGCCCTGCTCGGTGACGAGTCGCATGTCGCTGTAGGCGAGGGTCGTGTCCGGGCCGCAGGCGGCGAGAAGCCGCGCGAGCTTGTCCGGCTCCCACGCGTCGTCCTGATCGCACAGCGCGACGAAGTCCGCCGCGGCCGGAGCGAGGGCAAGCGCCCGCTCGAAGTTTCCGTAGAAGCCGAGCCGGTTCGGAAACGCGTGTAGCCGGAAGCGCTCGTCATCCCCCAGCACCCGCTCGATCGCCGCGAGTGACTCGGAGCTCGAGCCGTCGTCGCTCACCAGGCAGACCCAGTTCGAGTGCCCCTGCTCGCGAATGCTCTCGATCTGCCGGCGAAACAGGTCGATCGGCGGATTCCAGGTCGCGAGGCAGATCGCCACCAGCGGCTCACCGGGGTTGGGCGGGGAGTCCGGCGCCGCGGCCGGCTCGTGGGCGAGCGTCGGCAGGAGCTCGATGCGACCGAGCGTGGCGGCGGACGATCCGCCTCGAGCCAGATGCGCACGGAGCTCGAGCGCCGCCGCCACCGGCCGCTCAACAGGCGCGATCGGGACGCGACCCCACCAGGTGGCCCGTTGCCTCGGCGTGCGCGACGGCCTCGAGTGTGCGACGGCGGGCGCGAAGCGGCCGTTGATGCCGACCTCCAGGCGCGCGATCGGCTGCGACGGATGTCGGCATCTGCCCGCGACGATGAGGGCGGTCCCGTCACCCACCGCGACACTCGCGGGGAGCGGGGAGATCACTTCGGCCGCCAGCTCCGTCACGCCCACAGCCTAGGTGGCGAGGGCCCTCGCGAAGAGCTTGACGCGCGCCGCACGGCCGTTGTACGGTTGACCCGATCGGTCGCAGGCGGTGGCCGAAACTCGATTGTCCGGGGGAAGCATGCGTCGCAACACAGCGGGGATCGGGCTGGCACTGGTGGCCTTCCTCCTCAGCGTGGCCGTCGCGGCCGGCGGGGCACCGGGCGCGCAGGACGCCGATTCCGCCCCCTCGGCCCGCGACCTGTTCCTGGTTCCCGACACCGGCGCCGGGGCGGCGGCTCGCGAGGCCGCCGGCGCTCGCACGGTTGCCCGCTACGAGGCGTTCTCGCTGGTCTCGGCGCCCGCCGGGACCGCCCCGACCCTGCGCGCCGCGGGCGCCGACAAGCGGAACGACCTGAGGCTGGTGCGCACCGAGGCCGGGAACGTCGATCCGCGGGCCGACCGCCCACCGCTCGCGAGCGACGCCGGCGGCGGCCTGGCGCTGGTCCAGTTCATCGGCCCGGTCAAGGACGCCTGGCTGGCGGACCTGAGCGCGACCGGCGTCGACGTCATCACCTACATGGCAAGCGACGCGTACATCGTCCACGGCACGGCGGCCGAGTTGGCGGCGGTGGCGAACCTCGCCGCCGACGAGGCGTCCGCCGTACGCGCCGCGACGGCGCTGACCGCCGCCGACAAGGTGGCTGCCGGCACGGGGTCGGTGGGCGATGGGATCGCGGTGGAGACGGTCGCCGGGGCCGTCGGCGCTGGGACCCGCTCGGCGCTCACGCGCGGCGGCGAGCTGCGCCCGCCCTCGCGCGTCGGCGCCACGGTGACGGTTTTCGTCGACGGGGCCGACCCCGCGGCTCTGGCCGCCGACGACGCCGTGGTCGCGGTCGAGCCGTACGTCGAGCCGGAGCTGCTCGACGAGCGCGCGGCCCAGATCGTCGCCGGCAACCTGAGCCCGGCCGGCACCGTCCCGACCGGGCCCGGCTATCTCAGCTTCCTCAACAGCTCGGGGTTCCCCCTCGCCCTGTTCAACTTCGCCATCGACGTCACCGACGAGGGCATCGACACCGGCGTCCTGCCGCCGCCGGGCGGCGCGCACACGGACTTCTTCGTCAGCGGCCTGGGGGCGAACGCGACCCGGGTCCAGTACTCGCAGGAGTTCGGCACGGATCCCGACGCCCGCGACTGCGGCGGCCACGGCACGAACGTCGCCTCGATCGCGGCCGGCTTCAACACGGCCACCGGAGCGACGAGGGAGGACGCACAGGGCTTCAACTACGGCATGGGCATCGCCCCGCGGGCGCTGCTCGGGGCGACCAAGATCTTCACCTGCACGGGCACCTTCAGCCCGGGCGTGACGTTCACGACCCTGGTCTCGAACGCTCACGCGGGCGGGGCTCGCGTTTCGAACAACTCCTGGGGCGCGAACACCGGCGGCGCCTACAACGCGGACGCACGCGAGTACGACATGCTCGTCCGCGACGCCCGGCCGGCGGTGCCGGGCAACCAGCAGATGGTCGAGCTGTTCGCGGCGGGCAACGCCGGCAGCGGCGGGAACACGATCGGGGCGCCCGGCACGGCCAAGAACGTGATCACGGTCGGCGCCGCCGAGAACGTTCGCCCGGTCGGCTTCACCGACGGCTGCGGCGTCAGCGACGCCGGTGCCAACAGCGCCAAGGACATCATCGACTTCTCGAGCCGTGGCCCCACCGACGACGGGCGGATCAAGCCCGACGTCGTCGCCCCGGGAACCCACGTCACCGGCGCCCAGCCACAGGTGGGCGGGAGCTACAACGGCTCCGGCACCTGCAACCCGCAGTTCCCGGCCGGGAACACCCTCTACTCGCTGGTCTCGGGCACCTCGCAGGCGACGCCCGAGGCAACGGGCTTCGCGGCGCTGATCCGCGATTGGTACCGGCGCACCCACGGTGGCGGCACCACTGTGCCCTCGCCCGCGCTCACCAAGGCGCTGATGGTCAACACCGCGACCGACATCGTCGGTGGGGACAACGGCGCCGGCGGCACGAACTCCAACGTGCCGACGCAGATCCAGGGCTGGGGCCGCATCAATCTCGGCAACGTGCTGGCACCGACCGCCCGCGACTTCGTCGACCAGACCGAGCGGTTCGGCGGGACCGGGCAGTCGCGGCGCTTCGTCTTCGACGTCGACGACACCGGCGAGCCGCTCAAGGTGACGATGGCGTACTCCGACGCTCCTGGGCCGCTGAGCGGCAACACGTTCGTCAACGACCTCGACCTCGTCGTCCACTCCGGGGGCCAGAGCTTCCAGGGCAATGTGTTCTCCGGCGGCCTGTCGAGCACCGGGGGCGCGGCGGACCCGCGCAACAACCTCGAGAACGTGTTCCTGCCCGCCGGCACCGGCGGCCGGTTCAGCGTCGAGGTCATCGCCAAGAACATCGCCGGCGACGGCGTTCCGGCCAACAGCGACGCAACCGACCAGGACTTCGCCCTGGTCGTCTCGAACGCCAACGCGGCGACCGGCCCGGTCCTGAGCCACGATCTGACGACGGCCGCCGAGCTCGCCCTCAGCGACGGTGACGGGTTCATCGAGCCCGGTGAGAAGTTCTCGGTGAGCGAGCGACTGCGCAACAAGGGCAACGCGGCGGCGAGCGGAATCTCCGCCGTCCTCTCCGCGGCCGAACCCGGGATCACCGTGCCGCAGCCGAACGCGACCTACGCGGACATCGCGCCCGCGGCGGCGAGGAGCAACACTCCCCTTTTCCAGGCGAGGCTGCTGAACTCGTTCCCGTGCGGGGCCACCGCCGATCTCGAGCTTGCCGTGACCACCGCACAGGGCCCGGCAACGATTCCGATCTCGGTCCAGACCGGTGCGGCCGGCCCGCCAGCACCGTTCGAAAGCACCGACGTGCCGAAGACGATCCCGGACCTCACGACGGTCGACTCGACGCGCACGATCGCAGCCTCGGTCGGCACGATCACCGACATCGACGTGCGGATCGGGAGCTTGACCCACACGTTCGACGGCGACCTCGTGATCAGCCTGATCGGGCCCGGTGGGTCGCCGAGCGTGATCCTTTCCGACAACCGCGGGAGCAGCGGCGACAACTTCACGAGCACCCGCTTCGACGACGAGGCCGCGACGGCGATCGCCGCCGGAGCGGCGCCGTTCACGGGCTCCTTCCGGCCGGATCAGCCACTCACGGCGTTCGACGGCCTCGACGCATCCGGGACCTGGACCCTGCGGATCCAGGACCAGGCGGGCGGCGACACCGGCACGCTCAACTCGTGGGGGATGGACATAGCGTCGCTCGGCTGCTGAACGCGCGCGGCGTGCGAGGTTGGCATCCTCCACGCGCGTGGCCGCGGGACAACCAGAGTCGTTCGAGTCCGTGTACGACGACCACGTGTGGGGCGTCTACGGGTTCATCGGCTACCGCGTGCGCTCGCGCGAGCAGGCCGAGGATCTCACCCAGGCGACCTTCGAGCGCGCGCTGCGGGCCTGGGATCGGTTCGACCCGGACCGCGGCAGCAGGCGGACCTGGCTGCTCACGATCGCCCGGAACCTGCTGATCGACCACTATCGCGGCGACCGCGCCGCCAAGGAGATGCCGCTGCCGGAAGACGACCGCGCGCCCGGGCTCCAGCCGGATCACCACGCCGCGCCCGACGAGCGGGGACTGGGCCCGGAGCCGGATCTGGCCCGTGCCCTGGAGCAGCTGGGCGAGCGCGAGCGCGAGGTCATCGCCCTGCGGTTCGGCGGGGACATGACGGGCGCCCAGATCGCGGAGGTGACGGGCCTGACCCTCGCCAACGTGCAGCAGATCCTGTCGCGTTCGCTGCGGAAGCTCCGGGACTGCCTGGCGGCCGAGGCCGGCGCTCGGGCGTCGGATCGCGCCGGGGGCTGAGACCCGGCCTAGGTCCCGAACGGGCCGACGCCGGCCAATCCCACGGCGGCCACGGCGAGCAGCGCCGCGCCCGAGCCGGCGTAGGCGGTGATCAGGAGACGCAGTCGCTGCGGCGGCGAGGCCCCGCGCCTCATGCCCAGCAGGTGGCGCCTCAGGTCGCCGCGAAACGCCGCCCGCGGCACCGGGCGCTCGGCCTCGAGGCGTGAGGCGAGCGCGTCCAGCTCAGGGTCGTGGTCGTGCTCGGTCATCACTCGAACAGCTCCGATCGTGGGTTGAGGGAGCGGGCCCTGACGTAGGCGTCCACGGAGCCCGACGGGTTGTCGGCCTGGGCCTCGAGCCGGGAGAGAACGAGCCAGGTGCGCCAGTTGGTGGGCTCCTCCTCGGTCGCCGCCCGCGCGGCCGCGACCGCGCCGTCGATGTCGCCCTGGAGCTCCAGCACGAGCGCCTGCTGCAGGCTCGGTGTGGCCGCATACGGCTCGATGTCGGCCGCCGTCCGGGCGTCGCCGAGCGCGCCCGCGAGGTTGGCGGCGCGCACCTGCTCCTGGCTGTCACGCACCGCGTCAGCGCTCGCCATCGGGATCGCGAGGGCCACGGCTCCCGCCACCGCGAGGATGGGGAGGAGGAATCGGGGCGTCGCCGGGCCCGCGGCGGGCGCGTCCGGGTCGGGACGGCCGATCGCCGCGGCGGCGAGCAGCAGGAACATCACCGGCAGCACGGTCAGCTCCCAGGCCCAGTCGATCGCGGCAGCAACGGCGAATGCCGCACAGCCGCCAAGCGCGCCGGCCAGCAACGCGCGCCGGGTCGGGTCGAGCGCGAAGAGACGCCGGGTGCCGAGCGCGAACGGGGCCGCCACGAGGCCGAGCACCAGCAGCAGCCCGACCGGCCCGAGCTCGGCAAGCGACTCCAGATACAGGGAATGCGCGTCGCGCACGAAGGTCGGCAGCTCGCCCTCGCGGGCCCAGAAGTACTCGTAGGTGCCGGGTCCGATGCCCAGGAGCGGCTCGGATTCGCTGGCGTCAACGGCTGCCTGCCAGAACTGGTAGCGCCCGCTTCCCGAGGCGCTGTCCAAGCGGCCCGCGCCGGGGGCGGGGATCTCCGGGTTCTTGAACTGGTCCCAGCGGTCGGAGAGCTCGCCGGGGGCGCCGGCCCCGATCGCGATCACCAGAGCGAGCGCGGCGGCGACTCCTGCGCCGTAGCCCGCGGCGCGGCGCGAGATGGCGACCCTGGGCGTGAGCCCGTGGCGCTCGGCCAGTGCGATGGCGGTCGCGACCAAGCCGACGCCCGCGCAGACCACGAGCGTCATCGCGAAGATCTCGTCGCCCTGGTTGGCGGCCGCGTTGTTCAGGAGCCCGTCGCTGAGCGCCTCGCGCTGGTTCGCGGCGGCGATCAGGATCGCGCTGCCGGCGGCGGCCAGCGCCGTGTGCCCGAGGAGCTGGAGACGCCGGGGGTGCAGGGCGAACAGGACGCCCAGGGCCGCGGCGACCTCGAGCGCACCGCCCCGCGAGAGAGTCAGATACACGCCGAGGCCAAGGACCGGCACCGCCGCCAGCGCGAGCGCCCGCAGCGCGATCTGGCGCGCGCTGGTGGCGACCGCCAGCAGCAGCGGGATCCCGATCGCGATGAAGGCGGCGAGCCCGTTCCAGTAGTTGAGGGGGTAGTGCAGGCGCGACTGGCTCTCGGGGAAGAATTGCGGCGCCTCCAGGTCTGGGAACCAGGCCGGATGCAGCCGGGACAGCACGGCGACGCCGGCGACCACGACGACCGCCACGCCGACGCCGGCGACGGTCCGGCGCAGGCCGTCGCGGCCCTGGATCGAGAGCGCCAGGACGAAGACGCCCAGCAGGGCACTGACCCGCCCGAGCTCGGCGACGCTGCGCTCGGCGCTCTCCGACCATGCGATCCCCAGCGCGGTCCAGGCGACGAACGCCGCCATCACTCCGAGCGCGATCCAAGCGCGGCGGCTGAGGCGGGCGAACGGGAGCGCCCCCACGGCGGCCCCGAGGAGCACGAGCCACCACGCCACCAGACCAACCTCGCTGCGGACGATGGCGTCGTAGCCGCCGCCCCGCAGGCCGAGGTAGGTCACGAGCAGGAACGGCAGGCCGGCCTGCGCCAGCCAAGGGCCGACTCGCGCGAGTAGGGAGTCACTCGCGCGAGCCGTTGCATCGGTCGGCCTCTGGGCCGCGATCTGGGCTCCTTGGCCCCCGTTCACATGCATGCTGGCTCTAGATACGGCCGCCCGCCTCGGAAGCTGACGACGCCCGGCCGTTCACGAGCCAACTCAACGGACGTTTGATCCGGGGGCTGGCTCCTACGGACGGGGTGGGGGGTGGCCGATGGGGCCACATGATCAGAACATCCCTGTCACTGCTGCTCGCTGCCCTCCTCGCGCTGTTCCTCGCCCAGCCCGCCGCCGCCGGATCGTTCCACGGCGTCGTGACGCAGGGCCCGCTGACGGCGACCGACTACAACCTCATGGGTTTGGGAGGGGTTGGCTCCCTGCGCGTTCCGGTGACCTGGGGACAGATCCAGCCGACGCTCGGTGGCGAGCGCAACTGGCGAGGGCTCGACTCCGTGGTGGGTCAGGCCGCCGCGAACGGCGTCCAGGTGCTGCCGACGCTCCACGGCCCCGGTCCGGCCGGCACTCAGAACCCGCCCACCGACCCGTCCTCGCGTGCGGCGATGGCGGATTTCGCCCGGGCGCTGGCAGCGCGCTACGGGCGCGGCGGTGATTTCTGGGCGACGCAGGCCAGCGACGTGCCGATGACCGCCTTCCAGATCTACAACGAGCAGAACGGCCCGGCGTACTGGGAGGGGCGGCCCAGCCCGCGTGCCTACGGGCGCATGGTGAAGGCGGCCGCCGCCGCGATCAGGGCGGAGGACTCCGGCGCCGAGATCGTGCTCGGGGGCATGTTCGGGACTCCGAGGGGCGAGGGCGCGCTGACCAGCGCGGCGTACCTGAGCAAGCTCTACCGCGTTCCGCAGATCAAGCAGGCGTTCAGCACCGTCGCCGTGCACCCGTACGCGCCCGACCTGAGAGGGATCAAGAAGCAGATCTCCGGTCTGCGGAAGGTCATGAAGCAGAACCGGGACCGCGGGGCAAAGCTGCGGATCACCGAGGTCGGCTGGGGTTCGGGCAGCGCGGGCAGCAGCGACTTCAACAAGGGCGCCGAGGGCCAGGCGCAGATGCTGACCGAGCTGTTCGGAATGCTCGAGCGCAAGCAGACCCGGTGGAACATCGCGGGCGTCAACTGGTACGCGTGGCAGGACAACTCGTCCGGCGCCTGCTCGTTCTGCCCCACCTCGGGCCTGTTCACCGAGGCCGGGGCCCCGAAGCCGGCCTGGTACGCCTTCGTGAACGTCGCAGGCAGCTGAGAAAAAGTCGCAAATAGCTAACAAAACCCGCTAAAGGGATGCCGGGCGGATGCCGATGCGGACTGTGAGTCATCCAGTCCGCATCGGCACGGAAACGAGGTCCGCCCGCCCCGATGAAGAAGTTCAGCTCCCTAGCCCTGCTGCTCGCGGCAGGCTTCGCGCTGTTCGCGGCCCAGCCCGCGGCGGCGGGCCCGTTCCACGGCGTCGTCACCCAGGGCCCGCTGACGGCGCTCGACTACCAGCGGATGGGCAACGGCCACGTCGGCACGCTGCGCCTGCCGATCATCTGGCGCAGCCTCGAGCGGACGCGCGGCAATCGAGACTTCGACCCGATCGAGCCGATCATCGGGCAGGCCGCGGCAAACGGCGTCCGGGTGCTGCCGACGATCATCGGCCCGGGTCCGCGCGGCACCTCGCATCCGCCCACCAAGGCCTCGACGCGCCGGGCCTTCGCGAAGCTCGCCGGCGCGTTCGCCGGCCGCTTCGGGCGCGGCGGCACGTTCTGGCGCTCGCAGCCCCGTGACGTGCCGATCACCGCGTACCAGATCTACAACGAGCAGAACGGGCCCGCGTACTGGGACGCGCGGCCGAACCCGCGCGCCTACGGCAAGCTGGTCAAGGCCGCCGCGAAGAAGATCAACCGCAAGGACCGCCGCGCCGAGATCGTGCTCGGCGGGATGTTCGGCACGCCGCAGGGCGACGGCGCCAAGACCAGCTGGGCCTACCTCAACGCCCTCTACAAGGTCAAGGGCATCAAGAAGGCCTTCGACACCGCGGCGATCCACCCCTACTCGCCGACCCTGGGCGGGATCAAGTACCAGATCAAGAAGTTCCGCAGGGTCATGAAGCAGAACCACGACGGCGGCGCGAAGCTGCGGCTGACCGAGACGGGCTGGGGATCGGGACCCGAGGGCAGCAGCGACTTCAACCTGGGGCTGGACGGCCAGGCGAAGATGCTGAAAAGGCTCTTCGAGATGCTCGAGGGCAAGCGGAAGGCGTGGAACATCGCCGGGGTCAACTGGTACGCCTGGCAGGACAACGCCGCTGGCGCCTGCTCGTTCTGCCCCACCGCCGGGCTCTTCAAAGCGGGACGGATCGCGAAGCCCTCCTGGACGGCGTTCCAGCAGGCCGCCGCCCGTTAGTCGCTGTCAGCTTCCGCCCGCCCTGCGCGTAGTACCCGGCATGCGAATCGTCATGACGACGCTGGTCGCCGTGCTCACCGCGCTCGCGCTGCCGAGCGCGGCCCTCGCGGGCGGGGGCAACTCGGCGATCGAGGAGTACGTGCTCGACATACCGTCGGGCGGAGGCGCGGATCAGGGTGCGCCGAGCGACACCGGCTCGGGCGCCCCGCTCTCGCCCGGTACCGAGGCCGCGCTCGAGGCCGAGGGCGAGGACGGCGCCGCGGCGGCCAAGCTCGCGAAGGCAACCGGACCCGACCGCAACGGCGACGGCGCCCGGGCCGATGAGCCGGCGGACGCCGGCGGCGGCTCGGGGATCGCGGAGGTGATCGGCGACCTCGCGAGCGGGTCCGACGCCGGCATGGGCCCGATGCTGCCGATCGTCCTTGGACTCGCCTTGATCGGCGCGGTCGGGATCGCGATTGCGCGGCGGGCGGGCCAAGACTCGACCTGAAAACGACGAGGGGGCTGAAGTGATCAAGAAGACGTGGCTATCCCTCACCCTGCTGCTCGCAGCGGGCTTCGCGCTGCTCGCCGCCCAGCCCGCGGCGGCGGGCTCGTTCCACGGCGTCGTCACCCAGGGTCCGCTGACGGCGCTCGACTACGAGCGGATGGGCGACGGCGGCGTCGGCACCCTGCGCCTGCCGATCGTCTGGCGCGGCGTCGAGCCGACGCGCGGGAATCGAGACTTCGGCCCGATCGAGCCGATCATCGGGCAGGCCGCGGCAAACGGCGTCCGGGTGCTGCCGACGATCATCGGCCCGGGTCCTGCCGGGACCCAGCACCCGCCCACCAACGGTTCCTCACGCCGGGCGTTCGCCGGACTCGCCGGGGCACTCGCCGGGCGCTTCGGGCGCGGCGGCACGTTCTGGGACTCCCAGCCGGTCGACCTGCCGTTCACCGCCTACCAGCTCCTCAACGAGCAGAACGGGCCCGCGTATTGGGACGCGCGGCCGAACCCCAAGGCGTACGGCAAGCTGGTCAAGGCCGCCGCGAAGAAGATCAACCGCAAGGACCGCCGCGCCGAGATCGTGCTCGGCGGGATGTTCGGCACGCCGAGCGGCGACGGCGCCAAGACCAGCTGGGCTTACCTCAACGCCCTCTACAAGGTGAAGGGGATCAAGAAGGCGTTCGACACCGCGGCGATACACCCCTACTCGCCGACCCTGCGCGGGATCAAGTTCCAGATCAAGAAGATCCGGCGCGTGATGAAGAAGAACCGCGACCGCGGGGCCAAGCTCCGGCTCACGGAGCTCGGCTGGGGCTCGGCGAACAACGGCAACCTCAACGAGGGCCGCAGCGGCCAGGCGAAGCTGCTGAAGAAGTCGTTCCGCCTGCTGGAGCGCAAGAAGGGCGTCTGGAAGATCAAGGGTGCCACCTGGTTCGCCTGGCAGGACAACGCCGCCGGCGCCTGCACGTTCTGCCCTTCGGCGGGCCTGTTCGAGGCGGACCGCGACCCGAAGCCCTCATGGACGGCGTTCCAAGAGGTCGCCGGCTAGCCCTGTCAGCTAATGGGCGGCGGCCTCGTATCTAGCCACGTGCGCAGGATTATCGTCCCCATCGCGCTGCTGGCCCTGATCGCCGCGCCGGTCCAGGCGGCGGCGCAGGGCGGCGGTCACGGAGCGATCGAGGAGTACACCGAGCAACTGCCGGGAGGCGGCGGGGGCAACCCGACGGGCGACAGTGGCGACAGCGGCGACAGCGGCGGCCTGCTGACGCCCGCGCAAGTCGCCGCGCTCGAGGCCGAGGGCTCAGAGGGCGCCAAGGCCGCGAAGGCTGCCCAGTCCACCGGACCCGACCGCCAGGGCGGCGGCTCCGACGGCTCCGGCGCCCCGGCGCCCGAGGGCGACGATGGCGCCCCTCTGGGCGAGGTGGTCGTCGAGCTCGCCGGCGGCGACGACTCCGGCCTGGGCGTGGCGCTGCCGATCGTGCTCGGCGCGGCCCTGCTCGGCGCGCTGGCGTTCGTGATCGCGCGTCGCGGCGGCGGCGGTCACACCGGCCAGGCGTGAGGCCGGCCACCGGCGCGCGCCGGACCCTGGTCGTTCTCCTGGCGTCGTTCCTGCTTGCCGCGGGTATCGCGCCCGAGGCCTCGGCTCGCCCGCTCAAGACCGGATTCGCCGACGGCCTGTTCAGCTCGCGGGACGCCGGCGTGCGGGCCACCTGGCTCGGAAACGCTCGCAAGGCGCGGGCGGACGTGGTGCGCCTCGACGTCTCGTGGCGCAACGTCGCACCCGTCGTCGAGCCCGCCGACCCGGCGGATCCCGCCAGCTACGACTGGGGGGCGCTCCCGGCGGCGGTCGCCGATGCCCGCGCCAACGGCCTGGATGTCCTGCTCACGGTCTCGAGGGCTCCCAACTGGGCGGAGGGAAAGGGGCGGCCCGCCGGCGTCATCCGCGGGACCTGGAAGCCGGACGCGAGCAAGTTCGGCCAGTTCGCGCGGGCGGTGGCGCTCGAGTTCAAGGGCCAGGTGCGCCACTACCAGGCCTGGAACGAGCCCAACATCTACACCTTCCTGAACCCCCAGTACGAGGGCCGGCGGCTGGTGGGCGCGCAGATCTACCGGCGCCTGCTGAACGCGTTCTACAAGGGGGTTCACGCGGTGCAACCGAACGCCATGGTGCTCAGCGCCGGCACCGCCCCGTACGGCGAGCCGCCCGGCGGCGATCGCACCCGGCCGCTGGCGTTCATGCGCGACCTGCTCTGCCTCAAGGACCGGCGGAAGCTGAAGCCCACGAAGTGCAAGCGGAAGGCCAGGCTCGATGCCTACGCCCACCACCCGATCAACACCTCCGGCGGGCCGAAGCGCAGTGCGATCCACCCCGACGACGTCGCGACGCCCGACGTCAAGAACGTCGTAAGGACACTACGCAGGGCCGAGGCGACGAGGCGCGTCCGCCCGCGCGGACGGCGGCAGGTCTGGCTGACCGAGTTCTGGTGGGAGTCGAGGCCGCCGGACACCTGCACCGGCGTCCCCGTCCGCAGGCACAAGCGCTGGATCGCGCAGGCGCTGCGCTCGTTCCGCAAGCAGGGGGCGAGCGTGGCGATCAACTTCCTGATCCGGGACCAGGAGTACAACCCGGATGGGTGCGGGCGCACCACTTTCCAGACCGGTCCCTTCTTCTTCGACGGCTCGCGAAAGCCCGCATTCAAGGCGTTCCGGAGGTTCGGCCGTGGCTGAGGGATCGAAGCGCCGCAAGATCCGGGGCTTGATCTTGCGCAGTGAGGTGCGTTAGGGTCGCGCTTGACGTCGAAAGCCGATGCTCCGGGGGGGACTCACGTAGGAGCCCGGTGGCTCAAGCCAAACCACAAAGGGAGGCGCCGCACAATGCGGAGAATCAGGTTTAGCAGGGCAAGTTTTGGGAGGGTTTTCCTCCTTTCCGTAGCGGTGGCGGCGATCGCGCCGGCTGCCGCTCAAGGACAGGCAATAATCGCCAACGGGACGGTCCAGCTCGGCGTTTGGCCCGAGGGTCATCTGAACGTCCCGGGCCCGACATCGGCAGGGGGCACGACCCAGGTCGGCGTGCGATTCCTCCCGACGAACAACGAGGCGACCGCCGCGGGTTGCGACTGCGAGGGCTGGGGCGCCGCCGACGCGACGTCCGGCGCGACCGGGTTCGCGAACGTGTCGTCGGACGGCGGGGTCAACAACCTGATCCCGATCAGCTTCGTCTCGGACGCGGATTCCGCCGTGTCGGTGGTCGAGGTCGGTCCGAACCTGGGCGTTGCGAGAAGCGACGAGAACATCCTGCGGGTGACGCACGACTACCACCCCTCGCCCGACACGGCGAACCTCTACGAGGTCACCGTGACGATCGAGAACATCAGCGCCGCTCCGGTCGACGCCCGGTACCGGCGGGTGATGGACTGGGACATCGAGCCGACGGCGTTCGACGAGTTCGTGACGGCGCGGACCGGGGACGCGACACAGCTCCTCGACAACGACAACGACGGCTTCCAGACGGCGGACCCGCTGGGGCCCGACGGTGATCCGAGCAACGTGACGACGATCTTCACGGGCGACTTCACCGACGAGGGCCCGGACGACCACGGCGCCCGGTTCGACTTCGGGTTGGGCACCCTGGCGCCGACCGAGTCCGAGACGTTCCGCATCTACTACGGCGGCGCCGCCACCGAGAACGGCGCCGAGGCGGCGATCGCAGCCGTCGAGGGCGAGGTGTTCTCGCTGGGCCAGCCGAGCACGCCCGACGGGCCCACACTCGGAACGCCGAACACGTTCGTCTTCGCGTTTGCGGGCGTCGGCGGGTCGCCGGTGATCCCGCCGTACGACGAGTACGTCGAGGGTTGCAAGATCCAGATCAACGGCGAGACCATTCAGGGCGGCCCCGGCAGGAACAGGATCTCCGGCACCGAGCGCAGCGACGCGCTGCTCGGCGGCGGGGGCAACGACAAGCTCGAGGGCCTGGGCAGCGGCGACTGCATCGACGGTGAGTCGGGCATCGACCGCATCCTCGGCGACCCCGGGAAGGATTTCCTGCGGGGCGGCGGCGCCAAGGACAAGATCAACGGCGTCGGCCGAGCGGACAAGATATTCGGCGAGGGCGGCCCGGACCGGCTCCGCGGCAACGGCGGCGCCGACAAGATCAAGGGCGGTGGCGGCGCCGACCGCCTGAAGGGCGGCACGGGCCGCGACGTCCTGAACTGCGGCAAGGGCAAGGACGCCGCTGTCGCCGAACCCAAGGACAAGGTTCGAAAGAACTGCGAGAAGGTCCAGATCCAGTGACCTGAGCGTCAGTTCGAGGTTGAGGCGCCGCGCGGACCCGCCGTCCGCGCGGCGCTTCTCGTTGGGAGCCCGCCGCACCGTTTGTCAGTTTTCGCGCCCGGCCCGGGTATCAGGAGGCATGCGGAACAAGAACTGGCTCGCGCCGTCCCTTGCCCTGCCGCTGGCCTGCGCGCTCGCCCTTGTCGCACCCCAATGCGCTCAGGCGGGCTCGTTTCACGGGGTCGTGGCACAGGGGGCGCTGCGGCCGGCCGACTACGACCGCATGGGCCGTGGCAACGTCGGGACGCTGCGCGTGCGCGTCGACTGGGCGAGCATCGAGCCCACCCGGGGGGACCGGAATTGGGGCCGGCTCGACCGGATCGTCGATCGCGCCGCCGCGAGCGGCCTGCGGGTGCTTCCGTCGCTCGACGGCCCCGCCCCATCGGGCCTCGCGACGCCGCCGACCGACCGCGTGTCACGGAGGGCGTTCGCGCGGTTCGCCGGCGCGCTCGCAGGTCGCTACGGCGGGCGAATCAGGGCGTACCAGATCTACAACGAGCAGAACGGCCCGACCTATTGGGGCGCCCGCCCGAATCCGCGCGCCTACGGCAAGCTCCTGAAGGCGGCCGCGAAGAAGATCACGCGCCGGGACCGGCGAGCCGAGATCGTGCTCGGCGGGATGTTCGGAACCCCCAGCGGCAGCGGCGCGATCACGAGCTGGTCGTACCTGCGGAAGCTCTACCGGGTGAACGGGGTCCGCGGGGCGTTCGACACGGTGGCGATCCACCCGTACTCGCCGACGCTGCGCGGCATCTCCTACCAGATCCGCAAGGTCAGGAACGTGATCGCCGCGCGCAGTGATGGCGGCGCGAAGCTGCGGATCACCGAGCTGGGCTGGGGCTCGGCGCGCCACGGCAACCTCAACGCCGGCCGCCGTGGCCAGGCACGGATGCTGAAGAAGGCGTTCCGGCTGTTCGAGCGCGAGCGCCGCGCCTGGAACATCAGGGGCGTGAACTGGTTCTCGTGGCGGGACAACCCCGAGGGCGCCTGCTCGTTCTGCCAGAGCTCCGGCCTGCTCAAGGCCAACCGCGACCCCAAGCTCTCGTGGTCGGCGTTCAAGCAGGTGGCCCGTTAGGCCCCCGGCGCGGGCCTGTTGGGACTCGCGCCCCTGAGTACGATGCCCGCCGTCCGGTGAAGATCCCGAAAGTCATCCACCGCATCTGGCTCGGTGGGGCGGAGATGCCCCCTGAGTACGTGCGCTTCGGCGAGTCCTGGCGAGAGCACCACCCCGAGTGGGAGATGCGCCTGTGGACCGACGCCGACCCTCCCCCGATGACCCACCCGGAGGGGTTCGCCCGGTGCCGTAACTTCGGCGAGGCCTCGGACGTCCTCCGCTACGAGATCCTGAGCCAGTTCGGCGGCGTCTACGTCGACACCGACGTGCAGTGCCTGCGCTCGCTCGAGCCGCTGATCGAGGACGCCAGCGCGTTCGCCGCGTATGCCCGGCCCGGCCTGATCGGCAGCGCGGTGGTGGGGTCGGTCGCCCACCATCCCGCGATCCTGTCGGCGCTCGAGGTGGTGGCCGCCGGCGCCGGCTCCGGCTCGCAGGTGGAGACGACGGGGCCGGTGGCGCTGACCGGTGTCCTCAAGGACGCCGAGGACGTCGAGCTGTTCGGCCGCGAGACCTTCTATCCCCTCGACTACTGGGAGATCCCGTTCGCGGACAACCTGGAGTCCGAGATCCGCGACGCGTACGCGATTCACCACTGGCATGCGACCTGGCAGACGCGCGAGAACCTGATGCTGCGAACCCGGCAGCTGATGCTGCGGACGCGCGAGATCAAGAAGCGGGAACGCCGCCGCCGGCAGCGGTTCCAGCGGCAGATCGAGCGGCGCGACAAGCGCCTCGAGGTCGCGCTCGCGCGCCAGCGCAGGCTGCGGGAGCGGCTGGCGAGGATTCAGAACTCGCCGTCCTGGCGGCTTCGCCGGCAGCTCTCGCGAATGCTGAGTCTCGGCCGGCGGGGACGCTAGCCGCCCCTACACTGGGGCGGATGCCAACCGCCCACCTAGCTCTCAAGGCCGGGGATCGCGAGCAGCTCTACTCGTTCGCCGGCGAGGCCGTGCTCGGCCGCGGCGCGGCGGCCGACGTCGCGATCCCCGACCCCTCGATCTCGCGTCGCCACGCCCTGGTGCGACTCGAGGGCAAGACGGTCGTGCTCGAGGACGTGGGGTCGGCCAACGGCACCTACCTGAACGGCCAGCCCGTTCGCAGCGCCACGCGGGCGGAGCACGGCGACACGATTCGCATCGGGGCCGTGGATCTGGAGCTGCGGATCGACGAGGACGCGGCGGACGAGATCGCCGACCCCGTGGCGACGCCAACGAAAATTCTGCGCACCGAGGATGAGTAGCGGACAGCGCGCTATTCTTCGCTCCACCTCGCGCCTCGGCGCAGAGGTCTTTTTTTCGTACGGACCCGCCACCGCGGTGGGGTGAGAAGAGGAACGAATGGCTCGCGGAGACGTCCGGATCGCTGTAACCCTCGCCTGCGAGGACTGCAAGCGGCGGAACTACCAGACCAACAAGTCGCGGCGCAATACGCCCGACCGAATCGAGATGCGCAAGTACTGCCGCTGGTGCGGCAAGCACACTCCGCACAAGGAAACGCGCTGAGCCACCGTGGCTAAGTCCAGGGCACAGCGGAAGGCCGAGCAGCGCAAGCGCCAGGCCGCGCGCCAGGCCAACGGCGGTGAGGCCGGCGCGCAGCACCGCACGCAGGTGCCCGAGTCGGCGGACGTCGTCGAGGCCGAGCTGGCCGAGCAGGGCGCGAACCTCGATGAGCTCAGGGGCTCTCCCCAGGAGCCGGCCGCACCCGCGCCGTCGCGCGGGGAGACGGCGCCCGCGAAGGCGGCGGCGGAGCTGCCCGCGGAGGCTCCGGCCGACAAGATCACCCGCCGCGAGCTGAAGCGCCAGGAGCGCGAGCGCAAGCAGGCGGCGAAGGCTTCCGTCGAGCGGCGCCGGCCGCGCGACGAGCCGGTCGAGCGGGAGCGCGGCCGCGTGATGGGCTTTCTGGCCTCGTGCGTCGCCGAGCTCCGCAAGGTTCAGTGGCCGACTCGCGAGACCCTGATTCAGGCATCCGCCGTGACCGTCGTGTTCATCGCCGTCGCCGCCGCCTACCTGGGAGTGCTCGACGGGGCCTTCAACTGGCTCGTCCAGCGCGTCCTCTGACGGCGCGACCAACCCACACGATCGAGAACTGAGGACTTAGTCAAAGCATGTTTCGCTGGTACGTGATCAACACCTACTCGGGGCACGAGAAGAAGGTCAAGAACAACCTCGAGCACCGGGTCGAGACGATGGGCGCCCGCCAGCGCGTGCGCCAGGTCGTGGTCCCGACGGAGCAGGTCTCCGAGCTCAAGGACGGACAGCGCATCTCCGTCGAGAAGCGCACGATGCCCGGCTACGTCCTGGTCAACATGGAGATGACCGACGACGCCTGGAACCTCGTCAAGAACACGCCGGGGGTCACCGGCTTCGTCGGCTCGCGCAACAAGCCGATTCCGCTCTCGCAGCCCGAGGTTGACCGGCTGATGCACCGCGAGACGGCCGAGCGCCCGCGCGCCCGCGCGCAGTTCGACATCGGCGAGACCGTCAAGGTCATCTCCGGCCCGATGTCGGATTTCTCCGGCGAGATCGCGGAGATCAACGAGGACGCTCAGCGCCTCAAGATCCTGGTCTCGATCTTCGGCCGCGAGACGCCGGTCGAGGTCGGTTACGACCAGGTGAAGAAGGTATGACTAACCTCATCCGCTGATGGCAAAGAAGGTCCTGACAATGATCAAGCTGCAGATCCCCGCGGGCGCCGCGAACCCGGCCCCTCCCGTCGGACCTGCGCTCGGCCAGCACGGGGTCAACATCATGGACTTCTGCAAGGCGTTCAACGCGCAGACCGAGCAGGACCGCGGCACGATCATCCCGGTCGAGATCACCGTCTATGAGGACCGGTCGTTCGACTTCATCACGAAGACGCCGCCCGCCGCCGTGCTGATCCGCGAGGCGCTCGGGATCGCCAAGGGCTCCGGCGAGCCGAATCGCGAGAAGGTCGGCACGATCAGCGCCGCGCAGGTGCGCGCGATCGCCGAGAAGAAGATGCCCGATCTCAACGCCAACGATCTCGACGCCGCCTCCAGGATCATCGCCGGCACGGCGCGCTCGATGGGCGTCGACGTCGAGGGGATGGACGTCGAGGCTCAACGCTGATGGCTCGCACTCGCTCCAAGCGCTTCCGCACCGCCCTCGAGCTGGTCGACCGCACCACGCACTACCCGCCGGCCGAGGCGGTCGCGCTGCTCAAGCAAACCGCGAGCACCAAGTTCGACGAGACGGTCGAGCTCCACGTGCGCCTCGGTGTGAACGTGCGCCACGCCGACGAGCAGCTCCGCGGGACCCTGGCGCTGCCCAACGGCCTGGGCAAGGACGTGACGATCGCGGTCTTCGCCGAGGGCGACGCCGCACGCGCTGCCGAGGAGGCGGGCGCCAACCACGTCGGCGCCGCCGACCTGGCCGCCAAGGTCGAGGAGGGCTGGACGGACTTCGACGTCGCGATCGCGACGCCCGCCCTGATGGGCCCCGTTGTCTCCAAGCTGGGACGCGTGCTGGGCCCGCAGGGCAAGATGCCGAACCCCAAGGTCGGCACCGTCACCGACGACGTCGCCAAGGCCGTCGAGGAGGCGAAGACCGGCAAGGTCGAGTACCGGACCGACCGCCAGGCGGTGATCCATCTTGCGATCGGCAAGGCGAGCTTCTCGGAGCGCGCGCTGCTCGAGAACTACGCCACGGTCGTGGACGAGATCGTCCGCGCCAAGCCCGCCGCGGCCAAGGGCCGCTACCTGATCTCGATCACCCTGACGACGAGCATGGGCCCTGGCATCAAGGTGGACACCGGCGTCCAGCGCGAGGCCGAGATTCTGGGCCACGAGGACGAGAGCGGCAACGGCGCCGACGCCGACAAGGAAGCCCTTGTCGAGCCGGCTGCGTAGGGCGCGGACCACCCTCCGTCTCGCCTCCGGACGACTCGGCTCGCCGGCCAAGGGTGACGTGAAGGCCGTCGATCGGGCGCACCCGTCCGCTGCCCGGCCGGACCTCGAATCTCGGCTGGTGTGGATCATGGGCTCGCCGCGAACCGGGAGCAGCTGGCTCCTGCAGATGCTGATCCACCCGGCGGTTCTCGCCAGCCGCGCACCCGCCGGCATGCGAAGGGCGGTGGGCGATCGGACGCGGCCGCTGCCCGGCGTCGTCCCGATCGACGAGTCGTACATCGTGAATCACATCGCCCCGATGAGGCTCCCGGACGGCGCCGGCAAGCGGCCGCCCGATGAGCTCACGCTGAACGCGGCCCGCCGCGACGAGGCGGGCTACTTCTTCGCCGACGTGTACGCGGAGGTCTGGCGCCCGGCGCTGCGCGAGTTGATCCTCGCTCGGTTCGAGGCGCAGGTCCGGCGGGCCGAGCTGGAGTTCGGGTTCGGCGACCCCCTCGTCGTCGTCAAGGAGCCGAACGGATCACACGCGGCAGGGCTGCTGCTGTCGCTCCTCCCGAGCTCGAGACTGATCTTCCTGCTGCGGGACGGTCGCGACGTGGTCGACTCCCTCGTTGCCGCAAACCAGAAGCGTGGCTGGCGGGAGAACCTGTCGAACCTGGATGCCGAATCGGAGGCGAGCCGCCTCGCCCATGTGCGCCGTGAGTCCGAGGTCTGGGTGAATCGGACGTCCGGGGTGCAGGACGCATACGAGGCGCACGACCCGGCACTGCGCTATCTGCTCCGCTACGAAGACCTGCTGCGCGACACGCGGGGGGAGCTCGGCCGGCTGCTCGATTGGCTGGGGCGGCCGCGCGACGACGACGAGCTCGCGGCCACCGTTGACGATCACGCATTCGAATCGCTGCCGAAGTTCCTGACGGGTCCGGGCAAGATCCGAAGGGCCGCGACCCCGGGCCTGTGGCGCGAGAACCTCCGCGAGGCCGAGCAGACCGTGATGAGCGACGTCATGGGCGCGAAGCTCCATGAGCTGGGCTACGCCGACTGACGGCGACCCTGAAGAGATCGCACGACCGGCTACACTGCGCGACCGACAACTTCGCCTGCCGAAGACCACTGGCCGGGACGTCCCGTAACTCCAGTGCAGGTGGCGCCGGAAGAGACCTCTTTCGAGCCCGCCTGCGTGCGGGCTTATTTGTTGGATGAGCGCCTTTAGGCGCGAAAGCAGATTTGCCCGAGTGGTAACGGATTTGTTTTGAATCGCGAAGAGAAGACAGCCGTAGTCGAAGAGCTCGCCGAGCGCCTCTCGGAGTCGGAGGCGATCTTCGCGGTCGAGTACAAGGGGATCAGCGTCCCGCAGGCCGCCGAGTTGCGCTCGAAGCTGCGCGAGTCGGACGCCAGCTTCAAGATCGTCAAGAACCGCCTCGCGAAGCTCGCGGCCACCAAGGCCGGCACCGAGCTGGAGGAGCTCCTGACCGGGCCCATCGCCCTGACCCTGATCAACGGCGACCCCGTCGTCGTCGCAAAGACGATCACGACCTTCTCGAAGGAGCACAACGTGCTCGAGTTCAAGGGCGGGATCATGGACGGCGCGGCGCTGGACGTCGACTCGTTCCAGGCGATCGCCAAGCTGCCCGGCCTCGACGTCCTGCACGGGCAGCTCGTGGGCCTCACGGCCAGCCCCCTGACCGGCCTGGTCGCCGGCATGAGCAACCTGATCTCCGGCCTCGGCCGCCAGCTCGCCCAGATCGCCGAGCAGGGACTCGTCACCGGCGAAGCGCCCGAACCGGAGGCCCCGGTGGAGGAACCCACACCCGCCGAGGAGCCGGCCCCGGACGACGCTCCCGTGGAGGAGCCCCCCGCCGAGGAGCCAGCCCCCGAGCCCGAGGCCGAGCCCGAAGCCGAAGCACCGCCGGCGGGGTCTGACCCCGTAGCGGAGGAGACGGCCGAGCCTGCTGCCGGTGAGGGGTCTGACCCCCCAGTCGCCGACGAACCCCCCGCCGAGGAGCCCGCCCCCGAGCCCGAGGCGGAAGAAACTTCCGATGACGCCGAGTCCGAGGACGAGGCCTCCGATGGAGAACCCGAAACCGAAGCTGAAACAGATTCCCCCGAGGAAGTCGAAGCCGAAGGCGAGACTTCCGAGGGCCAAGAGGAGGAATAAGAGTGGCCACCAGTACTGCTGATTGGATCGAAGAGCTGAAGGGCATCTCGGTGCTCGAGCTTTCCGAGCGCATCAAGGCGCTCGAGGAGGAGTTCGGCGTATCGGCGACCGCCGTCGCGGCCGCCGCGCCCGCCGCTGCCGGCGGTGGCGCGGATGCCGGTGGCGAGGAGGAGTCGAGCACCGTCGACGTCGTCCTCACCGCTGCCGGCGAAAAGAAGGTCCCCGTGATCAAGGCCGTGCGCGCGGCCACCGGCCTCGGCCTCAAGGAGGCCAAGGCACTCGTGGACGGCGCGCCGAACGCGGTCAAGGAGGGCATCGACCGGGACGAGGCCGACAAGCTCAAGGCCGAGCTCGAAGAGGCAGGCGCGACGGTCGAGCTGAAGTAATTTCAGCCACCGTCACGCCTCAGGCGTGGCGCACGCTTGAAGTTGCCGCACCGGGTGTGGTAACTTAATCGGTCGCGCGCCGTTGAGCCCTTTTCGCCCGAATCTCGCGCGGGTTTCGCCCTTTTCGACCATCTGAGGAGTCGCCCAGTTGGCCAGAGTTCATGCTGCCCCTGTCACGCGGAGGTCCTTTTCCCGACTTCCGGAACCCTTCGAAGTCCCGCATCTCATCGATATCCAGCGCCGTTCGTTCGCGTCCCTCACGGACCCGAAGGGCGGCATGCTGCGCGAGACCATCAATGACATCTCGCCGATCGAGGACTACACGGGGAACCTCGCCATCGAGTTCGGCGAGTTCGAGTTCGGCGAGCCCGGCAACACGGTTGCCGAGTGCCGCGAGAAGGACGTCACCTACTCGCGCCCGCTGAACGTCAAGGTCGCGTTCCAGAACCGCGACACGGGTGAGATCCGCGAGCAGACGGTCTTCATGGGCGACTTCCCGTGGATGACCGACCGCGGCACGTTCATCATCAACGGCACCGAGCGCGTCGTCGTCACCCAGCTCGTCCGCTCGCCGGGCGCGTACGTGATGGAGCCCAAGGACCGCGAGAAGCAGGTCTTCATCGCCAACCTGATGCCGTCGCGCGGCTCGTGGCTCGAGCTCGAGATCGACAAGAAGGGCCGCGTCTACGCCCGGATCGACCGCAAGCGCAAGCTGCCCGTGACGGTGCTCCTCCGTGCGATGGGCTACGAGACGGACGAGGAGATCCTGAAGCTCTTCGACAACTCGGTCTATATCCGTCACACGATCGAGGCGGACACCGAGCCGACCAGGACCACGGACGGCGCGCTGATCGAGCTGTTCAAGAAGCAGCGCCCGGGCGAGCCGCCCTCGGTGGACGCCGCGAAGGCGCTCCTGGAGCAGCTCTTCTTCGACCCCAAGCGCTACGACCTCACGAGGGTCGGCCGCTACAAGCTGAACGCGCGCCTCGACCTGGACGTGGATCTCGAGCACCGCACCCTCACTCAAGAGGACATCGTGGCGCTGATCCGCGAGCTGGTCAGCCTCCCGAAGATGCTCGACGAGTCGCTCGAGGAGGTCGACGAGGAGAACCCGATCAAGGATTACGCGGCCGAGCTCGCCACGTACTCCCGTGAGCCGATCAAGGACCACCTCGACGAATACGAGCACTTCGGCAACCGGCGCCTCCGCACGGTCGGCGAGCTGATCCAGGACGCGTTCCGGGTCGGCCTGTACCGCATGGAGCGGGTCGTCCGCGAGCGCCTCACCACCGAGGACGCGGATGCGATCACCCCGCAGACGATCATCAACATCCGGCCGGTCGTCGCCGCGATGAAGGAGTTCTTCGGCTCCTCGCAGCTCTCGCAGTTCATGACCCAGACGAACTCGCTGGACGGCCTCACGCACCGGCGTCGCCTGTCGGCGCTCGGCGCCGGCGGCCTCACCCGTGAGCGGGCGCCGATCGAGGTCCGCGACGTGCACCCGACCCACTACGGCCGGATGTGCCCGATCGAAACCCCGGAGGGCCCGAACATCGGGCTCATCGGCTCCCTCTCCTCCTACGCGGAGGTCTCCGAGCACGGGTTCGTCACCACCCCCTATTGGGTCGTCAAGGACGGCACCGTCACGGACGAGGTCGTCCACCTGGACGCCACCCAGGAGGAGGAGAAGATCATCGCCCAGGCCAACGCCGAGGTCGATGCCAAGACGAAGAAGCTGAAGGGCCCGCAGGTCTCGTGCCGCGTGGGCGAGGGCGAGGTCGGACTGATGCCGCCCCGGCAGGTCGAGCTGATGGACATCTCGCCGACGCAGATCTGGTCCGTCGCGACCGCGCTGATCCCGTTCCTCGAGCACGACGACGCCAACCGCGCCCTCATGGGCTCGAACATGCAGCGCCAGGCCGTGCCACTCCTCAAGCCGGAGGCGCCGCTCATCGGCACCGGCATGGAGCGCCGCGCCGCGGTCGACTCGGGTGACGTCGTCGTCGCCGAGGGCGCCGGCGAGGTCAGCTACGTGGACGCCGAGAAGCTGGTGGTCACTCACGGCTCGTCGAAGGACGAGTACGAGCTCGACAAGTTCCGCCGCTCGAACCAGGGCACGCTGATCCACCAGACCCCCGTCGTGGGCGTGGGCGACAAGATCAAGGCCGGCGACGTCCTCGCGGACGGCTCATCGACCGCGGGCGGCGAGATCGCCCTCGGCAAGAATTGCCTGGTCGCCTTCATGTCCTGGGAGGGCTACAACTTCGAGGACGCGATCATCATCTCGCAGCGCCTGGTCACGGACGACGAGCTCACCTCGGTCCACATCGAGGAGTACGAGATCGACGCCCGCACGACCAAGCTCGGCGACGAGGAGATCACGCGCGACATCCCGAATCGTTCGGAGGAGTCGCTGCGCAACCTCGACGAGCGCGGCATCGTCCGCATCGGGGCCGAGGTGCAGTCCGGCGACCTGCTCGTCGGCAAGGTGACGCCGAAGGGCGAGACCGAGCTGACCGCCGAGGAGAAGCTGATTCGCGCGATCTTCAAGGAGAAGGCGCGCGAGGTTCGCGACACCTCGCTGAAGGTCCCGCACGGCGAGGGTGGCGTGGTGATCGACGTGATCACGTTCGACCGCGACGCGGGGGACGACCTCGCGCCGGGCGTCAACAGCCTCGTCCGCGTGTTCGTCGCGACCAAGCGCAAGATCGCGGAGGGCGACAAGCTCGCCGGCCGCCACGGGAACAAGGGCGTGATCTCCCGGATCGTTCCCGAGGAGGACATGCCGTTCCTGGCCGACGGGACGCCCGTCGACGTGATCCTGAACCCACTTGGCGTGCCGAGCCGAATGAACATCGGGCAGATCCTCGAGACGCATCTCGGCTGGGTCGCCGCGAACGGCTGGTACGACGACGGCTCCGAGGCCTACAAGCAGGCGCAGGCCGGCGACGGCCGCGTCTACGTGGCGACGCCCGTGTTCGACGGGGCCAAGGTCGAGGAGGTCGACGAGGCGCTCGTGAAGTGGCAGGAGGAGCACCCCGAGCGCGGCATCGACCTCGGGCTCGACAAGTCGGCCCGTGAGGGCGCGCAGTCGCGCGGCAGCGCACAGCTCTACAACGGTCGCACCGGCGAGCCCTACGAGGGGACGGTCACGGTCGGCCAGATGTACATCCTGAAGCTGCTCCACCTGGTGGACGACAAGATCCACGCCCGCTCGACCGGCCCTTACTCGCTGGTCACCCAGCAGCCGCTGGGCGGCAAGGCGCAGTTCGGCGGCCAGCGCTTCGGCGAGATGGAGGTCTGGGCCCTGGAGGCCTACGGCGCCGCCTACACGCTGCAGGAGATGCTGACTGTGAAGTCCGACGACACCGTCGGCCGCGTCAAGGCCTACGAGTCGATCGTGAAGTCCGAGAACATCGCCGAGCCGTCGGTGCCGGAGTCGTTCAAGGTCCTCCTCAAGGAGATCCAGAGCCTCTCGCTCGACGCCACCCTGGTCGCCGAGAGCGGCGAGGTCGACCTGGGCGAGGAGGACGACGAGCTCCTGCGCGCGGCCGAGGAGCTGGGGATCGATCTCTCCGGCGTCCGTGCCGACGGCAAGGGCGACGGCGCGGCGGACGAGCAGGAAGAGCAGGTGGTCGCCGAGGGCGACGGAGGCACGAATGGCGAGCCCGCCAAGCCGGCCGAAGAGACGGCCGCGAAGGAGTAGTAGCTAGATGAGCATGGACATCAACAATTTCGACGCGATCGAGATCGGGCTCGCCTCCTCCAAGAAGATCCGCGGCTGGAGCCACGGCGAGGTCACCAAGCCCGAGACGATCAACTACCGCACGCTGAAGCCCGAGAAGGACGGCCTGTTTTGCGAGCGCATCTTCGGTCCGACCAAGGACTGGGAGTGCTACTGCGGCAAGTACAAGCGGGTCCGCTACAAGGGCATCGTCTGCGAGCGGTGCGGCGTCGAGGTCACGCGCTCGAAGGTCCGCCGCGAGCGGATGGGCCACATCGACCTGGCCGCGCCCGTCTCGCACATCTGGTTCTTCAAGGGCGTCCCTTCCCGGATCGGCTACCTGATCGACATGGCTCCGAAGGAGCTCGAGAAGGTCCTCTACTTCGCGGCCTCGATCGTCACCCAGGTCGACGAGGAGGCGCGGCAGAAGGACCTGACCAAGCTGGAGAAGGAGGTCAACAAGGTCCTCGATTCGTACAAGGCCGAGCGCGAGCAGCGCACCCAGGAGCTTCGCGAGGGGCTCGAGCGCCGCGTCGCCTGGCTCGAGGGCGAGGGCACCAAGGACGGCTTCGACGGCGAGGACGAGCTGTGGGCCGAGAACCTCGCCTTCACGAACCCCAAGAAGCTGGACGAGGCCGAGCGCACGAAGGCCGTCAAGGAGGTCCGCAAGGCGGTCGAGTCCGAGATCTCGGACACCGAGGCCTACCTGGACGACGCGAGCGCGCGGATGGAAGAGGTCTGGCGCATCTTCCAGGAGATGAAGGTCAAGGACGTGATCAACGACGAGGCCGTCTTCCGTGAGCTCAAGGAGCGCTTCGGCTCACCGTTCGGCTGGGGCGAGTACTTCCGCGGCGGCATGGGCGCGGAGTCGATCCGCGAGCTGCTCGACGACGTGAACCTCGAGGCCGAGTGCGAGGAGCTGGAGCAGACGATCAACACCTCGAAGGGCCAGAAGCAGGCCCGCGCGGTGAAGCGCCTCAAGGTCGCCTCGGCGTTCCTCAACTCGGAGAACAAGCCCGAGTGGATGGTGCTCGACTGCGTGCCGGTGATCCCGCCGGAGCTGCGCCCGATGGTCCAGCTCGACGGCGGCCGGTTCGCGACGTCGGACCTGAACGACCTCTACCGCCGCGTCATCAACCGCAACAACCGCTTGAAGCGGCTGCTCGACCTCGGCGCGCCCGAGATCATCGTCAACAACGAGAAGCGGATGCTGCAGGAGGCCGTCGACGCTCTGTTCGACAACGGCCGCCGCGGCCGTCCGGTGACCGGCCCCGGCAACCGGGCGCTGAAGTCGCTCTCGGACATGCTCAAGGGCAAGCAGGGCCGGTTCCGGCAGAACCTGCTCGGCAAGCGCGTCGACTACTCCGGCCGCTCGGTGATCGTCTCGGGCCCGAGCCTGCGCCTGCACCAGTGCGGTCTGCCGAAGCTCATGGCGCTGGAGCTGTTCAAGCCGTTCATCATGGCCCGGCTCGTCGAGCGCAAGGCCGTGCAGAACATCAAGGCCGCCAAGAAGATGGTCGACTCGATGGTGCCCGAGGTCTGGGACGTCCTCGAGGAGGTCATCCACGAGCACCCGGTGCTGCTGAACCGCGCGCCGACGCTCCACCGCCTGGGCATCCAGGCGTTCGAGCCGGTGCTGGTCGAGGGCAAGGCGATCCAGGTCCACCCGCTGGTGTGCCATGCGTTCAACGCCGACTTCGACGGCGACCAGATGGCGGTGCACGTGCCGCTGTCGGCCGAGGCGCAGGCGGAGGCGAGGGTGCTGATGCTCTCCTCGAACAACATCCTCTCGCCGGCGCACGGCGCGCCGCTGGCGACGCCGTCGCAGGACATGGTGCTGGGGATCTACTACCTCACCTACGCGCGCGAGGACGTCGAGACGGTCGACCCCGCGAAGCTCAAGAAGACCCCGCATCCGTTCCGCACCGCGCAGGAGGCGGAGCTGGCGTTCGAGCGCGGCGTCGTCGGCCTGCACGACTACGCCGAGTACCGGCGCGCGGGTCACGAGCACTTCCTGACGACGGTCGGCCGGATCATCTTCAACGACCGCGTCGAGCGCGCCCTCGCGGAGGCGCTCGAGAACGAGTGGGATCCGGAGACGTACACCTTCGTCAACCGCTCGCTGGTCAAGAAGGACATCAACGCGATCGTGTTCGAGCTCGTCGAGACGTACGGAGCCGGCGCGATCGCGCAGGCGCTGGACGCGTTCAAGGAGCTGGGCTTCCACTTCGCGACCCAGGCCGGGATCACGATCTCGAAGAACGACGTGATCTCGCCGCCCACGAAGGAGAAGATCCTCGAGGGCTACGAGGCCAGGGCCGGCGAGATCCTCCAGCAGTACGAGGATGGATACATCACGGCCGACGAGCGCAAGGAGAACGTCACCAACCTCTGGAACGACGCGACCGACGAGGTCGCCAAGGCCATGGAGGACAACCTCGACGAGTTGAACCCGATCTTCATGATGGCCAACTCGGGCGCCCGCGGGTCGTTCAAGCAGATCCGCCAGCTCGCCGGGATGCGCGGCCTGATGGCCAACCCGAAGGGCGAGATCATCGAGCGCCCGATCAAGGCCAACTTCATGGAGGGCCTGTCGGTGCTCGAGTACTTCATCTCCACCCACGGCGCACGCAAGGGCCTCGCGGACACGGCGCTTCGCACCGCCGACTCGGGCTACCTCACCCGCCGCCTGGTGGACGTCGCCCAGGACGTGATCGTCCGGGCCGAGGATTGCAAGACCAAGGAATGCATCGAGATGCCGGTGCGCCTCGAGGACGGCTCGATCAACACGAATCTGCTCGGCCGCACTGCGGCGAAGAAGTTCGCGACCAAGCGTGGCCGCGAGCTGCTCAAGCGGAACCACGAGATCGACAAGGAGGAGCTGGCGGCGATCGTCGAGGCTTACGGCGACGAAGAGGGCGCAACGGTCCCGATCCGCTCACCGCTCAAGTGCGAGTTCGAGTCCGGCGTGTGCCGTCAGTGCTACGGGCGCGCCCTGGCGACCGGCTCCACGGTCGAGCTTGGCGACGCGGTGGGGATCATCGCGGCGCAGTCGATCGGCGAGCCGGGCACGCAGCTGACCATGCGCACGTTCCACACCGGTGGCGTCGCGGGCCTCGACATCACCCAGGGCCTGCCGCGCGTCGTCGAGCTGTTCGAGGCGCGCAAGCCGAAGGGCCTGGCCCAGATCGCGACCGTCGAGGGACGCGTTTCGATCGAGGAGACCGACAAGGCCGTCCAGATCACGATCACCGACGCGAAGGGCGAGGAGCACGACTACAAGCTGCCGCCGCGCTCGCGCCTGTTCGTCAAGCACGGTGAGCGGGTGGAGGCCGGGACGCAGCTCAACGAGGGCTCGCTGTATCCGGCCGAGGTGCTCGAGGTCCAGGGCCGCACGCAGACGGAGCAGTACATCGTCAGCGAGGTGCAGCGCGTCTACAAGTCACAGGGCGTCGACATCAACGACAAGCACATCGAGCTGATCGTGCGGCAGATGATGAAGAAGGTCGAGATCGAGTCCAAGGGCTCGACCTCGCTGCTGCCCGGCGCGCTCGAGGACCGGCACAAGCTGCAGAAGATCAACAAGCAGGCCAAGGAGGACGGCGGAACGCCGGCGAAGGGCAAGGAGCGGATCCTCGGGATCACCAAGGCCTCGCTCGCGACCGAGTCGTTCCTGTCGGCTGCCTCGTTCCAGGAGACGACCAAGGTGCTCACGGACGCCGCGCTCGAGGGCAAGCGCGACCGCCTGGTCGGCCTCAAGGAGAACGTGATCATCGGCAAGCTCATCCCGGCCGCGACGGGCCTGCGCCACTATCGCTCGCTCGAGATCGAGCCGGTGGAGCCGGCGCAGCGCCCGGACGAGGACCTGCTGGACGCCGACGAGCTGGCGGCCGAGCTGGGGCTCCGCGAGAACGGCGAGGAGTCGGCGGACCTCGAGGGCTTCGGTCCCTCGTTCGCCGAGGAGCTCGAGGAGCTCGCCCAGGAGATCGAGGGCGGCGCCGCCGACGGCGGGTCCTCGAACGGCGGCTAGCCGTGCGGAAACCGACGCTCGCCGGTAGCGCGGCACTGGCGCTGCTGGCGCTCGCCATGGTGGGCGGGCCGCCACCGGCGTCCGCGGATGCCGCTGTTGCGGCAGCTCCCGCGCGGTGCCCGGCGACGTTCCACGTCCTGCACGACGACCGGATCGGCCGGCTCAAGCTGCCCGAGGGCCACTATCGGATCAGGCTGCTCGACGACCAGGCGCTCGGCTGCGCTCGGGCCGCGAAGCTGTTCGCGAAGTTCCTCCAGGACTTCGACGGGGTCCTTCCCGGGCGCTGGCGGCTCGACGTGCAGACAGCGACTTTCTCGAAACGCGGCACGGACGTCGGCTTCAAGGTGAAGAGGGCCCGCGGCAGCTCGGGCGGTGGCGGGGGCGAGCATCCAAGCGGCCCGCATCAGAAGTGCCCGACCTTCGAGGTGCTCCACAACGACCGGATCGGCGACGTCCGCTTCCCGCGCGGCACCTACCAGATGACCGCGCTGGGCGGCTTTACGTGCCAGAAGGCGGCGAACCGGTTCGCCGCCTTCCTGGAGTTGCCGGAGGGCAATCTCCCGGGGCGCTGGCGCCTGCGGGGCCGTACCGGGACGTTCCTGCGCGGTGCCACCGACAAGGGCTTCCAGGTCAACTTCTGGCGCTAGGGTCGCTAAGAGCCGGAGAATCCGGTGACAAGCCGTCGTTTTGGTGTTAGATTCGGCCGGTCATCCGCGCTGACCGCGCGGCACAACACATCAGGAGGGGTACTTATGGCCCGTAGGGCTTCGTTTACCGCTGTCGGCGTGGCGATGATGATCGCCGGATTGGCGCTCGCCGGCTTGTCTTTCGCAGGGGACGGGGGCACCGCTGGCGCCGGCGCGGCGAACCCGGTGTCCACCAAGCTGCCCGGCGGCGCCGACTCGTACTGGACGGACGCAAGGATCAAGGGCGCGAAGGAGCTGACCCTGCTGCGCACCGCCGATCCGGACACCGCCAGCTACGGCACCTCCAACCTCGACTTCACCCGTGCGCGGGTCGCACCGCGGGCCGCCGTTACCTCGAAGCCCTACCGGGCAGCCGGAAAGCTGTTCTTCACGATCCCGGGCTCGGGCAACTTCCAGTGCTCGGCGTCGGTGATCAAGCTGCGCTTGATCGTCACCGCGGCGCACTGCCTGTTCGATCCGGTCGCGAACACGTTCTTCACGAACGTCATTTTCATCCCTGCCTACGACGGGACGCTCTCGAACGCCGATCCGGACGGAGACGGCGTCACTCTGCAGCGGCCGTTCGGAACCTGGAATGCGACGTACCTGATCGTCTCGAGCACCTGGGACACGACGAATGGGGCGCTGCCCAACGCCGGTGACTTCGGCATCCTGAAGGTCGCGGACAAGAGCTTCTCCGGAGGCCCGCTCACGAAGGTAAGGACGAAGGTCGGATACAACCTCGTCCCGGTCACCGGGCATCTGGTGGACACCCACGTTTCGATGCTCGGCTACCCGTGCAACCTCGACAACTGCAACATCATGCAGCGCAACGACTCGAGCGACCACGTGGTTGGCGGCACGAACGCATGGGAGTACGGCGCCGACATGACCGGCGGCAGCTCGGGCGGACCGTGGGTGGAGAACCTCGGTGACCCGTTGTCGCAGCCGCCGCAGGGGGGTTTCGCGACGCGCAACGCCGTCGTCGCGGTGACCTCGTACGGGTACAACGATCCGAATGTCCTGATCCTCGGTGCATCCGGGTTCAACGCGGAGTTCACGGGGATCCTGAACACGGCCTGCGCCCAGCAGGCCGGCAACTGCTGAGCGCCCGCTGACTCGCCTCGCCCGGCGCCTGCGGCTCGCAGGCGCCGGGCGGGCAGGTTGGCGACGCGATCAGTTGGATCTAGCTCTCGGCCGGCTCGGCGGAGCCGCGCTGCGCCGCGTGCGCGGTCGCGGCGCGAACCGGTGCGGGCGGCGTGAAGACGCGCGTTCGCCCGCCCGGCGGGCAGGGCGGGATCGGAACGGCGTCGGGCGCGTGCGGCCCTCGTCGCGGTCCTCGCGGCGGCTTGGGCTCACGCCGGAAGCGCTTGAATCCGTGCTCGCCGCCCTCCTCGGCGGCGGGCGCCTCCTCGGACTCGGGCGTGGCGTGAAACGCCCACCAGGCGATGTAGAGCAGGAAGCCAACGGGGATCTTCAGGATCACCATCAGGAAGAAGATCGGCACCCAGCCTTCCACCGCGGCTCAGTCTACCCCCAGCCCGCGGGTCCACTCGATGAGCGTCTCGACCTGGGCGTCGGTGAGACCCTCTTCGGAGCGGGTCGGGACGAGTAGCGTCGGCGCGCGGCGCCTGTCGGCCCAGGTATGGCAGCTCTTGTCGAGTGAGTCGTCGATCCACGCCAGGGGGCGGTCGCCGGCGTAGTCGTCGAGCGCCTCCAGCTTCCAGTGGGCGGTGCCGAACCGGGCGCGGCCGCCGAAGGTCAGCGCCGGCAGGTCGGAGGGCAGGCCGAGGAGCAGGGGCAGATGGTCGTTCGCGCGCTCCTCCCAGCCGGTCGCCCAGACGAGCTCGAAGTGCTCCGCCAGGCGCAGCAGGCGCGGCCCGGCGCCGTCGGAGATGCAGTGGGCGATGCCGTCGATCAGGTGGAACCTGCCCGGCACCTGATCGAGTGGCCCGTCGAATCCGAACAGGCTGATCACGCCGTCCACGTCCACGGCGAGTACGGGTCGCTGGCTCACGGGTGGCAGGCTATTCCAGGAGTGCCCAGGGTCGTTCGCTACCATCCTGCGCCGTGCCGTCGACCAATCAGCTGATCCGCAAGGGCCGCAAGCGCCCGCAGAACAAGGTCTCCACACCGGGCCTGAAGTCGGGCCAGGGCCGCAAGCGCCGGATCTCCGCACCGCAGCGGCGCGGCGTCTGCACCCGTGTCTACACGGCCACTCCGAAGAAGCCGAACTCGGCGCTTCGCAAGGTCGCGCGCGTACGGCTGACGAACGGGATGGAGGTCACGTGCTACATCCCCGGCGAGGGCCACAACCTTCAGGAGCACTCGGTGGTGCTCGTGCGCGGCGGCCGGGTCAAGGACCTGCCGGGCGTGCGCTACAAGGTCATCCGCGGAACGCTCGACGCCTCCGGCGTCTCCGATCGCAAGCAGTCGCGCTCGATGTACGGCGTGAAGCGGTAACCGTCGATGCCGCGTCGCGCCAGAGCAGCGGTCCGGCCCGTCGAGGCCGACGCCCGGCACCGCAGTCGCCTGGTCCAGCAGGTCATCAACAAGGTGATGCTGGACGGCAAGAAGTCGGTCGCCGAGCAGATCACCTACGACGCGCTCGCGATCGTCGGCGAGCGCTCCGGCCGGACCCCGGTCGAGGTCCTCGACGAGGCGATCAAGGAACTGACCCCAACGCTCGAGGTGCGCTCACGCCGCGTCGGCGGCGCCACCTACCAGGTGCCGGTCGAGGTCCCGGCCCGCCGGGCGCGCACGCTCGCCGTGCGCTGGCTGGTGGGCTTCGCCCGCTCGCGCCGCGAGAAGGCGATGTCCGAGCGCCTCGCGAACGAGATCCTCGAGGCCACGCAGCAGCAGGGCGGCGCCTGGAAGCGGAAGGACGACATCTTCCGTATGGCGCAGGCCAACAAGGCCTTCGCCCACTACCGCTGGTAGCGGCGGGCGATAAGCGTCGCCTGGCTCGCCTCTGGCGTTGGCGATGCGCCCTCCGGGCTAGCCAGACTCGCTTTTCGCAGTCTCCGCGCTCTCGTCAGCTCGCTCTGCCAAGCGCACCGGCGGCCCCGACGGCTCGCGCTTCGCGCCCGGGCGGAGGGCCGCCAGTTGCTCGGTCGACATCGTCGCCAGGGCGGCGCCCGTGAACGCCAGGGCGAGGGCGCCCAGCATCTCGAGCCAGAAGCCCGCCTGCGGGATCGCCTCCGCGTCGATGAACGACTGACGCGCGTCGTTCAGGGTCCCCACCTGGCCCGCGTCGGGCAGGTCGATCAGCAGGAAGATCAGGAGCGCGAGGCCGCCCATCGCGGCGACGGCGATCGCGGCCGGTTTCGACGCCGCCCAGACCGAGATCAGCACCGCGAGCGCGGCGAAGACCGAGATGATGAGGAGGGTGGGGCCGTGGTGGTCGATCACGCTGCGTGACGCGAGCGGCTCGGCGCCCGGCGGGGTGAACTCGAACAGCGTCATCAGCTGCGACGCGAACAGGACGGCCGCGGCGGCCAGGCACGCCCACGGCAGCAGGCGCTCGGCTCTGCTGACGCTGACGCTCATCTAGTTGCCCGCTTCCCCCGCGGGCACCCGCGCCCACGGCAGGCGCCGCTTGCCCGTGGCGGGCGCCCCGGTGCCCTCGCTCGGGCGGAGTAGCAAGCTGATCAGCGGTGCCAGCGCCACGAGCAGCACCCCGCAAGCGAGCTGCACCCAGAAGCCGCCGAGGAGGCCGGCTGAGGCGCCCTCGTACGCCACCGCCGCCGACCCCTCGTCGAGGCCCTTGGGGGCGTCCACGATCAGGGTGATGCCGATCGTGATCAGGCCGATCGGCGCCAGCCACCATGCCGCGCGGCGGTGCCCCGTCGCACAGGCTGCGACCACCGCCAGCGCGGCGATCGCAAGCGGGAGGCCGAGCCAGGCGTGGGCGCTGCCGGCGCTGTCGCGCGCGTCATCGACCTCGGGGGGCGGGGCGACCTGGTCGACGCCGATGTACTCGGCCGTGCCGATCGAGATGCTGCGGTAGTCGGCGAACTGCGATCCCGCCAGCGCGATCGCCGTGAGCGCGGCCACGGCCAGCGCGGCTCGGACCGGGGTAATCTCGCGCTCGGCGACGCGGAAGGCCGCCACCAGCCGGCGCCACAGCGCCTGGAGGAGCGGCCACACGAATCGCCACGCGCCGAGGGTTCGCGCGCCGGCCCACTCCGCCGCGCGCATGTAGAGGCCGGCGGGGATCCGCACCATCTCGCGAGCGATCGCGAGCAGCTCCCGGGCGATGCCCCGGAGCGTCTTCAGGACCTCCTGCGACCGAGCCGAATCCGACCCCCCGGAGGGCTTGGAACCCGGCTTTCTCAGCCGCATCTGAGGCTCTTGGCGGGCTTCATGCCTCTGCTATAGTCAGGCGTCGCTCGCGGCCCGGCCCGAAAGGGCCTTTTTTGTGCTCTCGACCGGCCCGCGACAATCCTGACCTCTCTCCTTGGACCCACACTCTATTCGCAACGATGGCACGCAACTTCCCACTCGAAAAGACCCGCAATATCGGCATCATGGCGCACATCGACGCCGGTAAGACGACGACGACCGAGCGCATCCTCTACTACACCGGTCGTACCCACAAGATGGGCGAGGTCCACGAGGGCGCTGCCGTCATGGACTGGATGGAGCAGGAGCAGGAGCGCGGGATCACGATCACCTCGGCCGCTACCGCCTGCGAGTGGGACGGCCATCGGATCAACATCATCGACACGCCGGGCCACGTCGACTTCACCGTCGAGGTCGAGCGCTCGCTGCGCGTCCTCGATGGCGCGATCGCCGTGTTCGACTCGGTCGCCGGCGTCGAGCCGCAGTCCGAGACCGTCTGGCGCCAGGCCGACAAGTACAGGGTCCCCCGGATCGCATTCATCAACAAGATGGACCGCACCGGCTCCGACTTCGGGAAGTCCGTCGAGACCATGCGCGAGCGCCTCGGAGCCAACCCGCTGCCGATCCAGCTGCCGATCGGCGCCGAGGACGGGTTCAAGGGCGTCGTCGACCTGATCGAGAACAAGGCGCTGGTCTGGAACGACGAGCTCGGCACCGAGTTCGAGTACATCGAGATCCCGGCCGACATGGCCGACGAGGCGCACGAGGCTCGCACCCACCTGATCGAGGCGTGCGCCGACTACGACGACGAGCTGATGGAGGCGTACCTCGACGAGCAGGAGATCCCGCACGAGCGGATCGCCAAGTCGCTCCACCGCGCGACGCTCGACCTCAAGGTCACGCCGGTCCTCTGCGGATCGGCGTTCAAGAACAAGGGCGTGCAGCCCCTGCTCGACGCGATCGTCGAGCTCCTGCCCTCGCCGCTCGAGGTGCCGCCGCTCGAGGGCTTCGTCCCGAACAAGGACGGCTCCGAGGGCGAGGTCGTCATCCGCCCGCCCGACGACTCGGCGCCGTTCGCCGCGCTGGCCTTCAAGGTCATGGCCGACCCCTACGTCGGCAAGCTCACCTACTTCCGCGTCTACTCCGGCAAGCTCAGCTCCGGCAGCCGCGTCCTGAACGCGACCAACGGCAAGACCGAACGGATCGGCCGCCTGCTGATGATGCACGCGAACCACCGCGAGGAGATCGAGGAGTGCTACGCGGGCGACATCCTCGCGGGTGTCGGCCTCAAGCAGACCTCCACCGGCGACACGCTCGCCGCCCCGGACGCTCCCGTCGTGCTCGAGAACATCGAGTTCCCCGAGCCGGTCATCGCGGTTGCGATCGAGCCCAAGACCAAGTCCGACCAGGAGAAGCTCGGCGCCGGCCTCGCCCGCCTCGCCGAGGAGGACCCGACCTTCCGGATCCAGACCGACGACGAGACGGGCCAGACGCTGATCCACGGGATGGGCGAGCTGCACCTCGAGGTGCTCGTCGACCGCCTGCTGCGCGAGTTCTCGGTCGAGGCCAACGTCGGCCGTCCGCAGGTGGCCTACCGCGAGACGATCCGCGAGCGCGCCGAGAAGATCGTCGGGCGCTTCGTCCGCCAGACCGGCGGCCGCGGCCAGTTCGGCCACGTGGTGATCAACGTCGAGCCCGCTCCCGGCGAGGGCTTCGACTTCCTCAACAAGATCAAGGGCGGCGCGATCCCGACCGAGTTCATCCCTGCGGTCGAGCAGGGCATCGAGGAGGCGCTCGGATCCGGCGTCAAGGCCGGTTACCCGTCGTCGACGTCCGGGTCGAGCTGATCGACGGCTCCTACCACGACGTCGACTCCTCGGAGATGGCCTTCAAGATCGCCGGGTCGATGGCCGTGCAGGAGGGCGCGCGGCGCGCCAAGCCCGTGCTGCTCGAGCCCGTCATGTCGGTCGAGGTCGTGACGCCGGAGGAGTTCCTTGGCGACGTGATCGGCGACCTCTCCCGGCGCCGCGGCAAGGTGCAGGGCCAGGACCAGCGCGGCAACGCGCTGGCCGTGCAGGCTTTCGTCCCCCTCGGGGAGATGTTCGGCTACGCCACCGACCTGCGGTCGTCCACCCAGGGCCGGGCGAACTACTCGATGCAGTTCGAGCGCTACGAGGAGGTCCCGGCGAACATCGCCGAGGAGATCGTCGAAACGCGGTCCGGCGAACCCGTGGCGGCAGGCGCGTAGCGAGAGGGCCTAGCTATATTTCCCGGGTTCGCCCGCAAACGGCCACCACGGCCGCTGGGCAATGAGCCGCGCCCGCGTAACTTAGAACCACCAACAGACGAAACTTAGACAGACTCAGAGAAACGGAGAAGCACCCAGATGGCCAAGGAGAAGTTCGAGCGCGATAAGCCGCATGTCAACGTCGGCACGATCGGTCACATCGACCACGGCAAGACGACGCTGACAGCGGCTATCACCAAGGTGCTCGCCGAGGCCGCCGGCTCGGGCGAGGTGAAGACCTTCGAGGAGATCGACAACGCGCCCGAGGAGAAGGAGCGCGGGATCACGATCGCCACCTCGCACGTCGAGTACGAGACGGAGAACCGGCACTACGCCCACGTGGACTGCCCGGGTCACGCCGACTACGTCAAGAACATGATCACCGGCGCCGCCCAGATGGACGGCGCGATCCTGGTCGTGTCGGCCGCGGACGGGCCGATGCCGCAGACGCGCGAGCACATCCTGCTCGCCCGCCAGGTGAACGTGCCGTACGTCGTCGTCTTCCTCAACAAGACCGACATGGTCGACGACGAGGAGCTCATCGAGCTCGTCGAGGAGGAGGTCAAGGACCTGCTCAACGAGTACGACTTCCCAGGCGACGACACTCCGATCATCAAGGGCTCGGCGCTGAAGGCGCTCGAGGGCGACGAGGAAGCGAAGGCCGCGATCCTCGAGCTCGCCTCGACGCTCGACAGCTACATCCCGGAGCCCGAGCGCGAGCTCGACAAGCCGTTCCTGATGCCGATCGAGGACATCTTCTCGATCACGGGCCGCGGCACCGTCGCCACCGGCCGCATCGAGCAGGGCGTCGTCAACTCCAGCGACGAGGTCGAGATCGTCGGGATCAAGGACACCTCGAAGACCGTCGTCACCGGCGTTGAGATGTTCCGCAAGATCCTCGACAGCGGCCAGGCGGGCGACAACGTCGGCTGTCTGCTCCGCGGCACCAAGCGCGAGGAGATCGAGCGCGGCCAGGTGCTCGCCAAGCCGGGGTCGATCACCCCGCACACGAAGTTCAAGTCGGAGGTCTACTGCCTGAAGAAGGAGGAGGGCGGGCGCCACACACCGTTCTTCTCGGGCTACCGCCCGCAGTTCTACTTCCGCACGACCGACGTGACCGGGATCGCCAACCTCCCCGAGGGGACCGAGATGGTGATGCCGGGTGACAACGTCGAGATGACGATCGAGCTGATCGCGCCGATCGCCATGGACAAGGGCCTGCGGTTCGCCATCCGCGAGGGTGGGCGTACCGTCGGCTCGGGGGTCGTCTCGGACGTCATCGAGTAGCACCCCGCACAGGGACCGGCAAGGAGCCGGTCCCTTTTTCGCGGCCGCGAGGCCGCAGCGGCCACCGGTCGCAGGTAAGGACATAAGGCCAACTATTTAGGGGCGGCGCTCCCCGTGAGCGGCGCCCCGATTACGCGGAAAGACGAGAAAAATCAGGCAGCAAGATGGCGACTCTCGCCACGAACAAGATCCGGATCCGCCTCAAGGCGTACGACCACGACGCGATCGACCGCGCGTCGCGCGAGATCGTGGACACGGCCGAGCGCACCGGCGCGACCGTGGCCGGACCGGTGCCGCTGCCAACCGACAAGAACGTCTACTGCGTGATCCGCTCGCCGTTCAAGGACAAGGATTCGCGCGAGCACTTCGAGATCAGGACCCACAAGCGCCTGATCGACATCCACCAGCCGACGCCGAAGACGATCGACTCCCTGCAACGGCTCGACGCGCTGCCCGCCGGCGTCGACATCGAGATCAAGCTGGGCTAGGGCATGGCGGCGATCATCGGCAAGAAGGTCGGGATGACCCAGCTCTTCCAGGAGGACGGAACCCGTGTGCCGGTGACCGTCATCCAGGCCGGTCCCTGCCCGGTGACGGCCGTGCGCGACGCTGAGCGCGATGGCTATGCGGCGGTCCAGCTGGCCTTCGACGAGGTCGCCGAGCGCAAGCTCTCGAAGCCGGAGCTGGGCCACCTGAAGAAGGCCGGCGCCGGCCCGATGCGCACGCTGGTCGAGTTCCGCGACGAGGATCTTGGCTCCGACGAGGGCCCGAAGATCGGCGACTCGGTCACGGTCGAGCAGTTCGAGCCCGGCCAGCGCGTCAAGGTCACCGGCGTCGCCGTGGGCAAGGGCTTCCAGGGCACGATCAAGCGGCATGGCTTCCACCGCGGCCCCGTCAGCCACGGCTCGCACAACGTCCGGGCACCGGGCTCGATCGGCGCCAGCGCCGACCCCGCCCGGGTGTTCAGGGGTGTCCGGATGCCGGGCCGGATGGGCGGCAAGCGCGTCACCCAGCGCCGCCTAGAGGTGATCGAGGTGGACGCCGAGCGCCACCTGCTGATGTTGCGCGGCGCGGTGCCCGGCCCCAAGAACGGCACGATCGAGGTGCGGACCGATGGCTGACGTCAAGGCACCGACGCTCGGCAAGCAGGCGAAGTCCGACCTGCCGGCCGCGCTCTTCACAGAGAGCTTCCACGAGTCCCTCGTGCACGACACCGCGCGCGCCGAGGCGAACGCCCGCCGCCGGGGCACGGCATCCACGCTGGGGCGCGGCGAGGTCTCGATGACCACCGCGAAGGCCTGGCGGCAGAAGGGGACCGGCCGCGCGCGGGTCGGCGCCCTCAGCGTTCCGCACCGCCGCGGCGGTGGCGCGGCGTTCGGGCCGAAGCCGCGTGGCTACACCTTCAAGGTCAACCGCAAGGCGCGGCGCAAGGCCCTGCGCGCCGCGCTCTCGGTCCACGCCGACCGCGGCTCGGTCGCCGTCCTCGACGGGAGCACCTACTCGGAGCCGTCCACGAAGCAGGCCGCCGAGGCGCTCGCGAAGTGGGGAGGAGCGCTTCCGGTGCTGATCGTCCTCGACGCCGAGGAGAGCGCGGCCGCAAAGAGCTTTCGCAACATCCCCAAGGTGACCGTGCTCCCGGCCAGCGCCGCGGGTGTCGCCGACGTGATCGGCCACCGCTCGCTGATCGTCTCGCAAGCCGCGCTGCCCGTCCTCGAGGCGAGAGCTACAGATGTGAAGCGAGGTGGCGAATGATGGACGCCAGGTCGATCATCCTCGAGCCGGTCGTGAGCGAGAAGAGCTACGCCCTGATGGCCGACGGCAAGTACACGTTCCGCGTGGACGACCGCGCCCACAAGACCCAGATCGCGCGCGCGGTCGAGGAGGTCTTCGAGGTCCGCGTGGTCGGCGTCCGCACGGCCAAGGTCCGGTCGAAGCCGAAGCGCCGCGGGCTGCACGCCGGCACCACCCGGTCGTGGAAGAAGGCAATCGTCGAGCTCGCGCCCGGCGATCGGATCGAGCTGTTCGAGGGCGCGGCGGTGGCGGAGTAGCAGGAGTTTTCGGATGGCGATGAGAAAGACAAGACCCACGAGCCCCGGACGTCGCTTCGCGACGTACCAGAAGCGCGAGGACGTGACCAAGTCGCGCCCGCACAAGCCGCTGACCCGGGGCAAGGCCTCGAGCGGCGGCCGGAACGCCCACGGGCGCGTGACCTCGCGCCACCGTGGCGGCGGGGCCAAGCGCCGCTATCGCGAGATTGATTTCAGGCGCGCGAACGACGGCGTGCCGGCGAAGGTCGCGACGATCGAGTACGACCCGAACCGCACCACCTACATCGCGCTGCTCCACTATGCCGACGGGCGCAAGAGCTACATCCTCGCTCCGCAGGGCCTGCGTGTCGGCGACCGCGTCGAGTCCGGAGAGCGGGCCGACATCCGGCCCGGCAACGCGCTGCCGCTCGGCTCGATCCCGACCGGAACGATCGTCCACAACGTCGAGATGATCCCGGGCCAGGGCGGCCGCCTCGGACGGTCCGCGGGCACCGCCGTTCAGGTCGTGGCGAAGGAGGGGGCGATGGTCACCCTGCGCCTGCCCTCGTCCGAGATGCGGATGGTGCGTGCCGAATGCCGGGCGACGGTCGGGACCCTTTCGAACTCGGAGCACCAGAACGTCACGATCGGCAAGGCGGGCCGCAACCGCCACAAGGGCAAGCGCCCGCAGACGCGCGGCGTCGCGATGAACCCGGTCGACCACCCGCATGGCGGCGGCGAGGCGCACAAGACGCCCGGCGGGCATCCCCGCACCCCGTGGGGGAAGCCGACGCTCGGCTATCGCACCCGCAAGAAGGGCAAGGCGTCGAGCGCGATGATCGTGCGCGGCCGCAGGCGCGGGAAGAAGAAGCGGTAATGGGTAGATCAACGAAGAAGGGGCCGTTCGTCGAGGAGCGCCTGCTCGGGCGCATCAACGCGATGAACGAGGCCAACCAGAAGCAGATGGTCAAGACCTGGTCGCGGACCTCGACCGTGTTCCCCGAGATGGTCGGGCACACGATCGCGGTCCACGACGGGCGCAAGCACGTCCCGGTCTTCATCTCCGAGTCGATGGTCGGGCACAAGCTCGGCGAGTTCGCACCCACCCGCACCTACCGCGGCCATTCGGGCGAGAAGAAGGAGCGTGCCTGAGCCACATGGCGACGCCAGGTGACAACCCCGAGACCCCCATGGTGCGCGCCAGCGCGCGCTACCTGCGGCTCGCCCCGCGCAAGGCGCGACTGGTCGCCGACCAGGTCCGCGGCCTGCCCGTGACCGAGGCGCAGGAGCTGCTGGCGTTCTCCACGCGCGGCGCGGCGGTGGACATCGGCAAGCTGATCGCGTCCGCGGCCGCCAATGCGGAGAACAACCACGACCTCCTGGCCGACGAGATGGAGATCGCCGAGATCCGCGTTGACGAGGGTCCGACGCTGAAGCGATGGCGCGCCCGCGCCCGTGGCCGCGCGACCCGGATCGAGAAGCGCACTTCCCACGTGAGCGTCGCGTTGAGGCCGGTTGAGTGATGAGCGACTTTAGGCGCGAAACCAACTTTGCCCCCCTGGTAAGGGAGGTTTTCTGATGGGTCAGAAGGTTCACCCCGAGGGCTTCCGCGTCGGCTACATCCACGATTGGAAGTCGAACTGGTTCAACCAGCGCGAGTTCGCCGACTACCTGCTCGAGGATCTGGCGATCCGCGACCACATCGAGCAGCGCCTGGCCCACGCCGGCCTGTCGGACATCACGATCGTCAAGCAGCGCGGCGAGATCACCGTGGACATCCACACGGCCCGGCCCGGCATCGTGATCGGCAAGTCGGGGTCCGAGGTTGATGCCCTGCGCAAGGACCTCCACAAGCTCACCGAGAAGCCGGTCAAGGTCAACATCCGCGAGATCAAGCGACCGGAGCTCGACGCCAAGCTCGTCGCGCAGTCGATCGCCGAGCAGCTCCAGAACCGCGTCGCCTTCCGGCGCGCGATGAAGCGCGCGCTGACCTCCGCGATGCGCTCCGGCGCGAAGGGAGTCAAGGTCCAGGTCTCCGGCCGCCTGGGCGGCGCCGAGATGGCCCGCACCGAGGGCTATTCGGACGGCCGCGTGCCGCTCCACACTCTCCGCGCGGACATCGACTACGGGTTCGTCGAAGCGAAGACCACCACCGGCCGCATCGGGGTGAAGTGCTGGATCAACAAGGGCGAGGTGATGCCCGAGGGCTACCGCTCCGGCTCCCCCGAGCAGGACGAGGAGCTCCAGCCTAGGAACCGCAAGCGCAAGAACCGCGAGCGGGACCGACGCGCTGCGCGCGGCGGTCCCGCAACACCTCCGCCGGCGTCCTCGCCTCCGGCTGCGGCGCCGTCGGGCGAGAGCGCTGACGTGGCGGCAGGCCCGGCCGAAACTACCGCGGCTCCGCCGCTAGCCCCGGCCGAGGCGCCGGAGACCCCGGCGCCCGAAGCGCCGGCACCGGATGCCCCAGCCGCTGAGGAGGGTGCGTCGTAATGCTTTCTCCAAAGCGCGTGAAGTACCGCAAGCAGATGCGCGGCAAGCGCCGGGGCAACGCCAAGGGCGGCTCCGACATCAACTTCGGCGAGTACGGCTTGAAGGCGGTCGAGCGCGGCTGGATCACCAACCGCCAGATCGAGGCTGCCCGCGTCGCCATGACCCGCAAGATCAAGCGCGGCGGCAAGGTCTGGATCAACGTGTTCCCGGACAAGCCGTTCACGAAGAAGCCCGCCGAGACCCGCATGGGCTCGGGGAAGGGGAACCCGGAGGGCTGGGTCGCCGTGGTCAAGCCCGGGCGCGTGATGTTCGAGCTGGCCGGCGTGCCCGAGGACCTCGCCAAGGAGGCGATGCGCCTCGCGGGCCACAAGCTGCCGATCAAGACCAAGTTCGTGAAGCGAGAGGAAATCGCCTGATCATGAAGGGCGCGGATGCACATGCCCTGTCCGACCAGGACCTGGTCGAGGCGCTTCGCAACGCCCGCGAGAACGCGTTCAACCTGCGCTTCCGCCACGCGACCGGCGAGCTTGAGAACACCACCGGGCTGGGCGAATCCCGCCGCGACCTGGCCCGCCTGCTGACGGTCGCCCGCCAGCGCGGCATCGACGTCGAGAAGGAACTGAGGACCCGGAGCTGATGGCCGAGGAAGAGAACAACAACGTGGAAGAGACCCCGGAGGCCGTCGAACCCGAGGCCGCCGAGGAGACGCCGGCTGAAGAGGCCGGCGCTAGCGACGAAGTCGCGGAAGATACGGCCGAGCCTGCCGCCACGCCGGAGCCCGAGCCCGACGGCCCCGCAGCCGAAGGCGAGGAGCCGGCGGATGTGTCTGCCGCGGAAGAAGAGGCCGAGCCTGCCGCCACGCCGGAGCCCGAGCCCGACGGCCCCGCAGCCGAAGGCGAGGAGCCGGCGGAGGTGTTGTCGCCGAAGGCCGCGCGTAAGCGCGGGCGGTCGATCCACACCGGCGAGGTCAAGCCGCAGCGCACCCCGGAGGAGCGCGCCGCCGAGCGCGACGCGCTTCGCAAGGCCAACGCCGCCTCGCGCCGCCGCCGGCGTGCCTCCGTGCGTGCCAAGCGCGGCGAGCCGGGCCAGGGCACGCCGCCCGCCGAGCGCGTGCCCGGACACCAAGAAGGTGCAGCTCGGGACCGTGGTCTCCGACAAGGCCGACAAGACGATCACGGTCCGGGTGGACCTCGTGCGGCGCCATCGCCGGTACGAGAAGGTCGTGCGTCAGTCATCGACGGTGCACGCTCACGACGAGCGCAACGAGGCCGGCGAGGGCGACATCGTGCGCGTGATCGAGTCCCGGCCGCATCTCCCGGACCAAGCGCTGGCGCCTGGTCGAGGTCGTCCAGAAGGCGCCGGTGAGGACGTGATCCAGCAGGAATCACGGCTCAAGGTTGCCGACAACTCCGGTGCCCGCGAGATCCTCTGCATCCGCGTCAAGGGCGGGTCGCACCGCCGCTATGCCGGGCGTCGGCGACGTGATCACGGCGACGGTCAAGACCGCGACCCCGCATGGCGGTGTCCGGAAGGGCGAGGTCGTCCAGGCGGTCGTGGTGCGGACGCGGAAGCAGCTCGGCCGCGCCGACGGGACCTACATCGCGTTCGACGAGAACGCGGCGGTGCTGATCGACCCGCAGAACAACCCGCGCGGCACCCGGATCTTCGGTCCGGTCGCGCGCGAGCTGCGCGAGAAGAACTTCATGAAGATCGTCTCGTTGGCACCGGAGGTCCTCTGATGCCGCCACGCAAGCGCCCGCCGGAACCGAAGGGCAAGACGATGCGGATCCGCAAGGACGACAACGTGATCGTCACGTCCGGCAAGGACCGCGGGAAGACCGGGAAGGTGCTCCGCACCGAGCCGGGGAAGCGCCGCGTCTACGTCGAGGGGCTCAACATCGTCAAGCGCCACTCGCGCCCGCGCTCGGTCAAGGACACGCAGAAGGGCGAGGTCGGCGGCATCATCGAGAAGGAGGGCCCGATCCACGTCTCTAACGTGATGATCCTCGATCCCCAGGACAACAAGCCCTCCAGGATCGGTGTGCGCAAGACCGACGAAGGCACGCGGCAGCGCTTCGCCAAGCGCACCGGAAACGCGCTGGACTAGAGATTTAGATGGAAGCGACCGCAACGACAACCGAAGCTCAGCAGGCGGCTCCGCCGCCGCGTCTTCGCGAGCGCTACGAGAACGAGCTCGTGACGGCGCTGACGTCCACGTTCGGCTATTCCAGCCGGATGGAGGTCCCGCGCCTGGTCAAGGTCACGCTGAACATGGGGGTCGGCGACGCGAAGCAGTCGACCCCGGTCCTCGAGGCGGCGACCGAGCAGCTTGCGACGATCGCCGGCCAGCGCCCGAGCGTGCGCCGCGCGCGCAAGTCGGTGGCGAACTTCAAGCTCCGCGAGGGCATGCCTGTCGGCGTCGCCGTGACGCTGCGGGGCGCGCGCATGTGGGAGTTCGTCGACCGACTGGTGTCGATCGCGATCCCCCGCATCCGCGACTTCCGTGGGCTGAACCCGCGTGCGTTCGACGGTCGCGGGAACTACTCGATGGGCGTCCGCGAACAGCTCATCTTCCCCGAGATCGACTACGACTCGATCGACGAGGTGCGCGGCCTCGACGTGACGATCACCACCTCGGCGAGGTCGGACGAGGAGGGCTTCGAGCTGCTGCTCGGACTCGGCTTCCCGTTCGCCCAGGACGGGCGCCCGGGCCAGGTCGACAGGGCCGCCGAGGAAGAGGAGGAGCGCCGGCACGAGGAGGCGCGGCAGCGCGCCGAGGCCGAGGCCGCGGCCCTCGAGCAGCTCAAGGAGGAGAACCCGGAGGCCTACGCCAAGCCCGTCAGGGAAGAGGAAGGCGAGGAAGGCGAGGAGGGCGAAGCACCGTCCGACTCCGGCGACGACGCACCAGACGCAAGCAGCGAAGGGAACGAAGGTGGCTAAGACTTCGAAGATCGTCAAGCAGGGCCGCACGCCCAAGTACAAGACGCGGGCCCACAACCGCTGCCGGCGGTGTGGCCGCTCGCGCGCGTACTTCCGCAAGTTCGGCCTCTGCCGGATCTGCCTGCGCGAGGCCGCTCACAAGGGCTACGTCCCCGGGATGACCAAGTCGAGCTGGTAGGGGAGAGCAGAGACTTCCGATGCTGACCGATCCGATCTCCGATTACCTGACCCGCCTGCGCAACGCGCTGCGGGCCGAGCACCCCGACGTCGAGGTGCCCGCTTCGCGCCTGAAGAAGGAGGTCACCCGCATCCTCAAGGAGCAGGGATACATCTCCGACTACTCGGTCGAGCCGACCGCCGTCGGCGAGGTCATCAAGATCCAGTTGCGCTACACGGACGACCGCAAGCCGGTGATCACGGGCATCGAGCGCATCTCCCGGCCCGGCCGCCGCCGCTACGCCGACAGGACCGAGATTCCACGGGTGATGGGCGGAATGGGCACGGCGATCGTCTCGACCTCCACGGGAGTGATGACCGGCCACGAGGCCAAGGCGAAGGGCGTGGGCGGCGAGGTCGTCGCCTACGTTTGGTAGCCATGAGCCGGATCGGCAAACAGCCCATCACCGTGCCCGACGGCGTCACCGTGGACGTCGACCCCGGCGTGGTCTCGGTCAAGGGCCCGAAGGGAGCGTTGAGCCAGACCGTCAACCGCGACATGAAGATCGCGCTCGCCGACGGCACCCTCACGGTCGAGCGTCCGACCGACCGCGGACCCGCACCGGGCCCTGCACGGGCTCACCCGCAGCCTGCTCGCGAACATGGTCGAGGGCGTCACGAACGGCTACGAGAAGCGCCTCGAGATCCAGGGCGTGGGCTACCGGGCCCGCCTGCAGGGCAAGGCGCTGGAGTTGAGCGTGGGCTTCTCGCACCCCGTCGCCGTGCCGGCGCCGGAGGGAATCGAGTTCGAGGTCCCACAGCAGACCGAGGTGATCGTGCGCGGGATCGACAAGCAGCTCGTCGGCGAGACAGCGGCCCGGATCCGGCGCGTGCGCCCGCCGGAGCCGTACAAGGGCAAGGGCATCCGCTATGCGGGCGAGCACGTGCGGCGCAAGGTCGGGAAGCGCGCGTAGCCCATGGCCGTGCAGACCAAGAACCAGCAGCGCCTGCGCCGTCGGCGCCGGGTGCGCGCCAAGATTCGCGGCACGGTCGAGCGTCCCCGGGTATCGGTCTTCCGGTCGAACCGCGGCATCAGCGCCCAGCTGATCGACGACGACGCCGGCCGGACGCTCGCGGCGGTCAGCTGGACCGAGGACGAGCTGCGCAAGCTGTCGCGCGCCGAGCAGGCGAAGCGCGTCGGCGAGCTGCTCGCCGAGCGCGCCAAGGCAGCCGGCGTGGAGTCCTGCGTTTTCGACCGCGGCGGCTACCGCTTCCACGGCCGTGTCGCCGCCCTCGCCGAGGGCGCCCGCGAAGGCGGGTTGAAGTTCTAGTGGCTGGCTACCCTGGACTGCTCTTCTAATGGGACGAGATCGCGAGTACAACACCGTCAGCCCGCAGGGCCTCGACCTGCAGGAGCGCGTGATCGAGATCAACCGGGTCGCCAAGGTCGTCAAGGGCGGCCGGCGCTTCTCGTTCACGGCGCTGGTCGCCGTCGGCGACGAGAACTCCGTGGTCGGGATCGGATACGGCAAGGCCCGCGAGGTGCCGCTGGCGATCCAGAAGGCGGTCGAGAACGCCCGCAAGGACCTGATCAAGGTCCCGATGTACGGGCAGACGATCCCCCACAAGATCATCGGCCGCTACGGAGCCGGCCACGTCGTACTGCGTCCCGCCAGCCCCGGTACCGGGGTGATCGCGGGCGGCGGCGTCCGCGCGGTGCTCGAGCTGGCCGGCATCCGCGACGTGCTCTCCAAGTCGATCGGCAGCCAGAACCCGATCAACCTCGTCAAGGCGACGATGGACGGCATCATCCAGCTCCGCCGCCCGGAGGACGTCGCCAAGCTCCGCGGCCTCTCCGTCCACCAGGTGCTGGGCCTGGCCGACAAAACTCCGCCGGCGTCCTCGCCTTCGGCTGCGGCGCCGTCGGGTTCGGGCGCCGACGTGGCGGCAGGCCCGGCCGTCGAGACCGCGGCTCCGCCGCTAGCCCAAACCGACACCGAGGAAACCCCGAAGCCGGGGAATGGGTCTTCCGATGGCTGATGTCAAGTTGAAGCAGGTGCGCTCCGCCAACGGGGCGAACCCGAAGCAGCGCGACACGCTGCGCGCGCTCAAGCTCGGCAGGATCGGGCGTGAGAGCGAGCTGGCCGACACCCCGCAGCTGCGGGGAATGATCCGCGTGGTCGAGCATCTGGTGGAGGTGGATGAGTAATGAGCGACGTACGTCGCGAATGCGTGTTTGCCCCCCTGGTAAGGGCAGGTTTTTGATGCCGCGCCTGGACCCCGAGGAGATCGGGCTCCACTCGCTGCGGCCGAAGGACGGCTCGCGCAAGGCGCCGAAGCGCCTGGGGCGGGGCAAGGGCTCCGGCACCGGCAAGACCGCCGGTCGCGGCCACAAGGGCTACGGCTCGCGCTCGGGCGCCAAGAGCAAGGTCGCCTATGAGGGCGGTCAGAACCCGCTGTTCATGCGGATGCGGAAGATGCGCGGTGCGACGAAGAAGCAGTCGATGCCGATCGGCCCGTTCCGCACGCACACGCAGCCGGTCAACGTCTCCGACCTCGAGGCGCGCTTCGAGGCCGGCGCCGAGGTCACGCCCGAGACCCTGCGGGCGGCCGGCCTCGCCACGCGCAAGCACCCGGTCAAGGTGCTCGGCCGGGGCGAGATCTCGACCAAGCTGACGGTCCGCGCGCACGGTTTCAGCGGCTCGGCCAAGGAGAAGATCGAGGCCGCAGGCGGCACCTGTGAAGTGATCGAGGGCTAGCCCCCCGGTGCTTCAGACCATCGCCAACGCGTTCAGCGTCCCGGAGATTCGCCGGAAGATCGCCTTCACGGCGGCGATCCTGCTGCTCTACCGGCTCGGCGCCTACATCCCCTCGCCGGGAATCGACATCGACACGGTCAAGTCGATCGAGGAGAACTTCGCGGGCAACAACATCCTCGGCTTCCTCAACCTGTTCTCGGGCGGCAGCCTCCAGCGCCTCTCGCTGTTCGCGCTGGGGATCATGCCCTACATCACGGCCTCGATCATCCTCCAGCTCCTGACGGTGGTCGTGCCCGCGCTGGAGCGCCTCTCCAAGGAGGGCGAGGTCGGCCAGCAGAAGATCACGCAGTACACCCGTTACCTGACGGTCGCGCTGGCGTTCCTGCAGTCGCTGGGCTACGTCTTCCTGTTCCAGTCCTTCCAGGACGCGGCCGGCACCAGCGTCGTGGGCGAGCTCACCTTCAGCAAGGTGTTCATCATCGTGATCTCCCTGACGGCCGGGACCACGCTCCTGATGTGGATGGGGGAGCTGATCACCCAGCGCGGCATCGGCAACGGCATCAGCCTGATGATCTTCGCCTCGATCGCGGCCTCGATCCCGGGCGGCGTGCAGGCGTGGTGGACCAACCCCGATCAGGTGTTCAAGGTGATGATGCCGTTCGTCGCGCTCGCGGTGATCGTCGGCATCGTCTTCGTCCAGGAGGGCCAGCGGCGAATCCCCGTGCAGTACGCGAAACGCGTGGTGGGACGCCGGATGACGACCGGAGGCTCGACGTATCTGCCATTGAGGGTGAACATGGCCGGCGTGATCCCCGTGATCTTCGCGGCCTCGATCATGGCCTTCCCGCCCACCATCGGCCAGCTCCTCGGCGGCAACCAGGACAACTTCTGGACCGACTTCGCGACCTTCTTCAACCCGAACGGCTGGGCCTACGTGGTCGGCGAGGTCTTCTTCATCATCATCTTCACCTACTTCTACACGGCGGTCACGTTCAACCCCGTGGACCAGGCGGACAACCTGAAGAAGTACGGCGGCTTCATCCCCGGGCGTGAGACCCGGGCGACCTACCGCCGAATACCTGGACCGGATCCTCTCCAGGCTCACCTTCCCCGGCGCCCTGTACCTGGGCGCGGTCGCGGCGCTGCCGACGATCCTGTTCGCCCAGACATCGGCCAACTTCTTCTTCGGCGGCACCTCGATCCTGATCGTGGTCGGCGTCGCGCTCGATACCGTGAAACAGTTGGAAGCCCAGCTGATGATGAGAAACTACGAAGGCTTCCTCAAGTAGGACCCCCCGCCCGTGTCTGAGCTGAATCTCGTTCTCCTCGGCCCGCCCGGCTCCGGCAAGGGCACGCAAGGCGAGCGGCTGCGCGAAGACCTCGACCTGCCGTACTACGCGACCGGCGACATCCTGCGCGAGGCGGTGCGCGAGCAGACGCCGCTCGGCCAGGAGGCCAAGGAGTACATGGACCGCGGCGACCTGGTTCCCGACGGCGTCATCATCGGCGTGATCGCGGAGCGGATCGCGGGTCACGAGGCCGAGGATGGCTTCATCCTGGACGGCTTTCCGCGCACGGTGGGCCAGGCCGAGGCGCTCGAGTCCCGGATGGACGAGCTCGCCAAGCGGCTCACGGCGGCGCTCTTGATCGAGGTCGGCGACGACGAGGTGGTCCGCCGCCTCGGCGGCCGCCGGACCTGCCCGAACGGGCACGTGTTCCACGCCGACTTCGACCCGCCGCAGGAGGAAGGGCGCTGCGACGTGTGCGGGGCCGAGCTCCAGACCCGCGACGACGACAAGCCCGAGGTGATCCAGCACCGCCTGGACCAGTACCGGGAGAAGACGGAGCCGCTCGTCGCGTGGTACGAGGATCGCGGGTTCCTCGAGCGCGTCGACGGCGAGAAGGAGCAGGAGGAGGTCGAGGAGGACATCCGCGCGCTCCTGGCCACGCTCCGGATGGAGGAGGAGGCGTAGCGGTGACTCCTCCCACGCCAGCCCACATCAGCCCGTTGCAAACCTTCGCCAGCCATCGTCCTCAGTCGCTCGCGCACTCTTCGAGTGCGCCACGCTCCTTGCGTCCTCGCCTGACTTGGCTTTCACGGGCTGACGCGGACTGCCGCGAAAGGAGGCACCGCTGATGTACCGCGGCGGCATCCTCCTGAAGACCGCTGAGCAGCTCGACGCGATGGCCGCTGCCGGGCGGGTGCACGCGCGCTGCCTGAAGATGCTGGCGGGGAAGTGCCGTCCCGGGGTGACGACGAGCGAGCTCGACGAGGCGGCGGAGAAGTTCATCCGCTCCCAGGGAGCAACCCCGACGTTCAAGGGCTACCGGGGGTTCCCCGGGTCGATCTGCGCATCGCCCAACGCGATGGTCGTACACGGGATCCCCGACGCCTACGCGCTCCAGCGCGGCGACATCCTGTCGCTCGACGTCGGCGTGACCAAGGACGGCTGGGTCGCCGACGGGGCGATCACGGTCGGCGTCGGCGACATCAGCGAGGTCGCGAGGCGCCTCCTCGACACGACCGAGGCCGCGCTCCACGCCGCCGTTCAGCAGACGCAGGCCGGCAACCGCCTGTCCGACATCTCGCACGCCGTCCAGGTGACGGTCGAGGACGGGGGCTTCGAGGTGATCCGCAGCCTGGTCGGCCACGGCGTCGGCCGTGAGATGCACGAGGACCCTCAGGTCCCGAACTTCGGCCCGCCCGGGCGTGGCCCCGTGCTCGAGCCGGGGATGGTCCTGGCGCTCGAGCCGATGGTCGCCGTGGGCACCCATGAGATCGTCCAGGGCGACGACGGCTGGGCCGTCTACTCGGCCGACGACTCGCTGACCGCCCACTTCGAGTTCACGGTCGCGGTCACCGAGGACGGTCCCCGCATCCTCACCCCCTGGCACCAATAGGTGCTGCGTTGAAGCCCCTCGTCGTCCACGACGCGGCGGCGGCAGCGGTGTACTGGGCGGTCATGGGCGCCTGGCTGCTCGGCGAGCTCGCCTATCAACAGAAGACGGGCGCGCGCGATCGCTCGACCACGCTGTTGACGCTGCTCACGCTCACCGGGCTCGGCCTCGCCGTCCTGTCGGCCTACGAGCTGGACGGCCTGACGCTGCCGGGACCGGGGTGGTGGCCGCTGGTCGCCGGTCTCGGCGTGATGGCCGCCGCGCTCGCGCTGCGCGTTTGGGCGATCCGGGCGCTCGGTCGCTATTTCAAGTACGTCGTCGAGATCCAGGAGGACCACGAGGTGATCCAGGCCGGGCCCTATCGCCTGATCCGCCATCCGAGCTACACGGGCATGATCGGCGCCTGCTTCGGCGCCGGCCTGGCGCTCGGCAACTGGCTTTCGCCGCTGCTTTTCGGCGGTTTCGCCCTGGCCGGCTTCACTTGGCGCCTGCTCACCGAGGAGCGCGAGCTGAGCGCCAGCCTGGGCGAGCCCTACCGCGAGTACATGACACGGACGTGGAGGCTGGTCCCGCACGTCTGGTGAACCGGCGCACGCCCGCCCGCGGCACGGCTAGGATCGCGCCCCGCCGGGGTAGGAGCCGATGAGAGCAGTTGCGAAGACCCTCGTCCTTGTCGCCATGGCGCTCGCCGTCCCGGCGGGCTCCGGCGCCGCCGTCGCGCCCTACGGCAAGAACGACGCGGGCGGGTTCCGCAACGTGCTGCCGCCCGGCGAGAAGGGCGTGGGGAATGCCGCCGACCTCGCGGCGTTCACGCTCGACGGCACCTACCCGGAGCACTGGGTCGACCAGCAGCCCCTGTACGACGGCCTTCTCTACGCGGCGGCCGAGCCGAGCTTCGGCATGGCCGACGTGCGCGCCCACTACAAGGACGCGACGTTCGGCGTGCGGGCTGGGGACGTCGAGTCCGAGATCAGCCCCCGCCCGGGGGTCACGATCGTGCGCGACTCCGCTTACGGCGTGCCCCACATCTACGGCGAGACCCGCGCGGACGCGATGTTCGGGACCGGCTACGCGGGCGCCGCCGACCGCCTGTTCCTGATGGACATCCTGCGCCACACGGGCAAGGCCGAGCTCTCGTCGTTCATCGGCGGCTCGGCCGGGAACCGCGCGATGGACCGCGGCCAGTGGCAGGCCGCGCCGTACACCGACGCCGAGCTCGAGGCGCAGGCGGCGATGGCGCCGGACGTGTACGGCAAGCGGGGCGAGCGGCTGCTCGCGGATCTCGACGCCTACATCGAGGGCATCAACGCGTACGTCGCCGAGGCGCTGATCAACCCGGCGCTGCTCCCAGCCGAGTACGCGGCCCTCGGGAAGCTGCCCGAGGCCTGGACCCGGGGCGACGTGATCGCCACGGCGTCCCTGATCGGCGGGATCTTCGGCAAGGGCGGCGGTCGTGAGCTGGCCTCGGCGGAGACGCTGCACGCGCTCGTCGAGCGGTTCGGCCGCAAGCGGGGGCGCCGTGCCTGGCGGGATTTCCGCTTCAAGGACGACCCCGAGGCCCCCACCACCGTCGCCGGCCGGTTCCCCTACGAGTCGACGAACCCGTTCGCGAAGCGCGGCCTGGCGTTGCCCGATCGGGGCTCGGTCGAGCCGGCGCCTGTGGCACCGCCCCTAAGCCGGGCCGAGCGGAGCGCAAGCGAGCCCGCCGAGCCGTACGGCGACATCGGCCAGGCGCTCCTCGGTGCGATCGGGAGCGGGCCTTCGCACGCATCGCACTGGGAGCTGATCCCGGGCACTGAGTCGGCGACCGGCCGCCCCGTCGCCGTCCTGGGACCCCAGGTCGGCTACTACGTGCCGCAGGTCTTGATGGAGATGGACGTGCACGGGCCGGGCATCGACGCCCGCGGCGCGACCTTCCCGGGCGTCAACCTCTACGTCCTCCTCGGCCACGGCCGCGACTACGCGTGGAGCGCGACGACCGCCACCTCGGACAACGTCGACACCTTCGCCGAGGTGCTCTGCGAGGACGACTTCCACTACCGCTACAAGGGCGATTGCCTGCCGATGGAGGCACTCGAGCGCGACAACTCGTGGGTTCCCAACGGCGTCGACATGACCCCGCCCGGGTCGGAGACGCTGACCGCGTACCGGACGGTCCACGGCATCGTCTACGCGCGGGGCGAGGTGGACGGCAAGCAGGTGGCGTTCGTGAGCTCCCGCTCGACCTACCGGCACGAGGCCGATTCGGCCCTGTTCTTCCAGCGGATGAACGACCCGCGCTTCATGCGCGGCGGCGCGCGGGCGTTCCACAAGGCCGCCAAGGACATGAACTTCGCCTTCAACTGGAGCTACCTCGACGACACGGACATCGCCTATGAGCTGACCGGCTGGTATCCGCAGCGTGCCCGCGGCGTCTCGACCGACTTCCCGGTCCTCGGCACCGGCCGCTTCGACTGGCGCGGCTACGACCCGGAGACGAACACGGCAGGCCTGGGTGCCGCAGCGCCGGCACCCCCACGCCGTAAACCCGCGGATGCTGGTCTCGTGGAACAACAAGCAGGCGCCCGGCTGGTCGGCGGCCGACGACCAGTGGGGCTATGGGCCGATCTACCGGGTCGAGTTGCTCACCGACCAGATCCGGCGCGAGACTCGCGGCTCACGGACGCTCAGCCTTCCCGAGCTGGTGAAGCTCCAGGAGCAGGCGGCGACGATGGACGTGCGCGCGTCCGAGCTGCTGCCGATCATGCTCCGCGCGCTTGGCCCGGTCCGCGGCGAGCTCCGCGAGGCGGTGGCCACGCTCCGCGACTGGCGCCGCTCGGGCGGCTTCCGCCGCGACCTCGACGAGTCCGGCTCGTACGACGACGACGAGGCCGTGACCCTGATGGACGCGTGGTTCCCGCTGCTGCTCGAGGCCGAGTTCAGCCCGGCGCTCGGCGGCGAGGCGTTCGACGCCGTGCGCGGCATGATCGGCTTCGGCGCTCCCGGACGCGGCTCCCCTGTCGCACCCGCCTTCTCCGAAGGCTGGTACGGGTACGTGTCGAAGGACCTGCGCGGCCTGTTCGGCCAGCGCCCGCGCGGGGCGTTCAGCCGCTCCTACTGCGGGCGCGGCTCGAGGGCAAAGTGCCGGCGGGCGCTGCGGAAGTCGCTGGCCGCCGCGCTCGACGTCACGCACGCCGACCTGTACGCGTTCGGCGACTGCGCGGGCGACCCCCAGGCGAGCTGCTGGGACATGAACCGACCGACGGTGGCGTCGGCGATCAGCCACGGGCCATACGTGTTCCAGAACCGGCCGACCTTCCAGCAGACCGTCTCCGTGGGGCGCTAGCTGCGTCTACGTTCGAGGCCCGACGGCCTCCGCCGAGCGTCGCGTTAGGTGTCCCGAGAGCACCTAACGCGACAGTCGCCTCGCGAGGGCATGGCCGCGTCGCACCAAACGCGAATACTTCCGCTTCTCGTCCAGACCGGAACCAGGCTCCCATCGGCAGCGGGCTACTCGAGCGTCGAGTTATTGCCGCATAGCGACGGTTTCTCGACACTCGATTGGCGCCGCGCCAGGAATTCCGCTTCCATGCAAAGCGCAATAGTCAGCGGGAAGCGCTTGAACGCTTGGCGCCCCTCTAGCGGGCACGATGGTTCAAGCGGCGCTCGCCAGTGGTTGCTGAAAGCCGCGATATCCGCGGTTAACAGCAACCGCTTTCCGCGCACGGATCCCGAACGGCCCCTGCTACCATTCGCGGTCGCTTTCAGCCTCGGCTGAAGGCCTCTGTACACGCCTGTTGGCCCGATTCATGGGGCCGATGGGCCTTCTGAACGATACGACCGGGAAGGCGCGTAAACGCGTTGAAAGTACGAGCGTCAGTGAAGCCGATGTGTGAGCGGTGCCGGGTCATCCGGCGGCGCGGCGTCGTGCTCGTGATCTGCTCCAACCCCCGGCACAAGCAGAGGCAGGGCTAGAAAGGGCTAGGCGGGACTTTGGCACGGATCGCGGGAATCAACCTCCCTCTGAACAAGCGGATCGAGATCGGCCTCACCTACGTGCACGGGATCGGGCGCTCGACCGCCAACGAGATCCTCGCGAAGTTGAAGGTGGATCCGAACACGTATGTGAAGGACCTGACCGAGGAGGAGACGGTCAAGCTTCGCGAGGAGGTCGAGTCGCGCGAGGTCGAGGGCGACCTGCGCCGCGAGCGCTCGCAGAACGTCAAGCGCCTCTCGGAGATCGGCGCCTACCGCGGCCTTCGCCACCGGCGCGGCCTGCCCGTGCGCGGTCAGCGCACGAAGACCAACGCTCGGTCCCGCAAGGGCCCGCGGCGGATGAGCGTGACGGGGCGCAAGAAGGCCCCGACGCCGAAGTGAGCAGGGGAGTCCGCTAAGTGCCGCAGCCGAGAAAGGGTCGTGCCCGACGTCGTGTCCGCAAGAACGTTCCGTACGGGATCGCCCACATCAAGACTTCGTTCAACAACACGATCGTCACGATCACCGACCCGGAGGGGAACGTGATCGTCTGGGAGTCCGCCGGCTCGGCCGGGTTCAAGGGCTCGCGCAAGTCGACTCCGTTCGCCGCCCAGGTGACCGCCGATGCCGCCGCCCGCAAGGGCATGGAGCACGGTCTCGAGCGGGTCGAGGTGCACGCCAAGGGCGCCGGCTCGGGCCGGGACACCGCGATCCGGTCGCTGCAGGCCGCCGGACTCCAGGTGACGACCGTGAAGGACGTCTCGCCGCAGGCCCACAACGGCTGCCGGCCGAAGAAGCGGCGGAGGGTCTGAGCAGTGGCTAGAGACACCGGACCGCAGTGCAAGCAGTGTCGCCGCGAGGGCCAGAAGCTGTTCCTGAAGGGTGAGCGCTGCCTCACCGACAAGTGCGGCGTCGAGCGCCGCTCCTATCCCCCCGGCGAGCACGGCCGCGCCCGCGTGCGCGCCTCGGAGTACCGCAACCAGCTGCGCGAGAAGCAGAAGACGCGTCGCTACTACCAGCTGCTCGAGAAGCAGTTCCGCCACTACTACGCGAAGGCCGCCCGCCAGCCCGGCGTGACCGGCGAGAACCTGCTGCGCCTGCTCGAGCGGCGCTTCGACAACGTCTTGGTGAGGCTCGGGTTCGCGGCCTCACGCCGCCAGGCGCGGCAGCTGATCACCCATGGACATTGGCTGATCAACGGCCGCCGAGTGAACATCCCGAGCTACCAGGTTCGGCCCGACGACGTGATCACGATCAGGCCGGATGCGAAGGCAGCGGACGTCGTCCGCTCCGCCACCGAGCTGACCGCGGCGGTGCCGCCGTGGCTGCAGGCCGATCACGACGCCCTGACCGCGAAGGTCCTCCGTCTCCCGGAGCGTGCGGAGATCGAGACCCCGGTCCAGGAGCAGCTGATCGTCGAGCTCTACTCGAAGTAGTAGGGCCCCTAAGTACCCCGACAGACCGGAGATTGAAATGACCACCCTGCCCGAATTCCAGATCCCGAAGATCAGCAAGGAGGACGTCGCCGAGAACAAGGGCACGTTCACCATCGAGCCCCTCGACAAGGGCTTCGGCTACACCTTCGGCAACAGCCTTCGCCGCGTGCTGCTGTCCTCGCTGGGCGGCGCCGCGATCAAGAGCGTCCGGATCGAGGGTGTCGCGCACGAGTTCTCGACGATCCAGGGGGTCAAGGAGGACGTCACCGACATCGTCCTGAACCTGAAGGACGTCGTCATCAAGATGCACACCGACGCCGACGAGGTCGAGGCGCCGCTGGTTGCCACCGGGCCCGGCGAGGTCAAGGCCAAGGACATCGACCTGCCGGCGGGCGTCGAGATCCTCAACCCCGAGGCGCCGATCGCGACGCTCGAGAAGAAGACGAAGCTCGAGATGTACCTGACGATCGGCCGTGGCCGCGGCTACTCCCCGGCCGAGGAGAACAAGTCCGAGGACCAGCCGATCGGCGTGGTGCCGATCGACTCGATCTTCTCGCCGATCAGGCGCGCGGCGTACGCCGTCGACACGGCGCGAGTCGGTCAGCGCACGGACTTCGACAAGCTGTCGCTGGAGATCGAGACCGACGGGTCGATCGAGCCCAGCGCGGCCATGCGCGAGGCCGCCGAGATCCTGATCAAGTCGCTCGCGATCTTCTCGGATCCCGAGAGCGTCGAGGCGCTGACCGATCGTTCGAACTTCGACCAGCTCGGCGCCGAGGCGGCTGCCGGGGCGCCGGTGGCCGAGGGCGACGACCGGCTCATCGAGGAGCTCGAGATCGGAGTTCGCGCCTACAACTGCCTCAAGCGCGCCGGCATCCAGACGGTGGGCGACCTGGTCACCCGCTCGGAGTCCGAGCTGAACGCGATCCCGAACTTCGGGCGGCGCTCGACGGAGGAGGTCATCGAAGCCCTCCACCAGCTCGGCCTGTCGCTGCGGGGCGAGTAGCCTCCGCGCGAACACTCGGGAGAGGCTCATGCGTCACGCGAAGCAGAAGGGAAAGCTCAGCCGCAGCAAGTCGCATCGGCAGTCGCTGATGCGCAACCTGTGCCGCGAGGTGATCCAGCACGAGCGGATCACGACCTCGCAGGCCAAGGCGAAGGCGGTGAAGCCGCAGCTGGAGCACCTGATCACGCTCGGCAAGCGCGGCGACCTCCACGCGCGCCGGCAGGCGCTCTCCGAGCTCGGCCAGGACAAGTTCCTGGTCCACAAGCTCTTCGAGGAGATCGCGCCGCGGTACGCCGAGCGCCCGGGCGGCTACTCGCGGATCGTCAAGCTCGGTCCGCGTCGCTCGGACTCGACCGAGATGGTCTTCCTAGAGCTCGTCTAGGGCTCAGGCGGTTTTGTCCCGCGTGGAATAGATCCAGGCGGCGATGGCGAAGAAGACGATCACGAAGTCGGCGAGCACGACCAGGTGAGCCCAGCCATCGAAGACCTGGATCGCCGCGTACGTGAGCACGCCGAGCACGGCGACGAACAGGATCGTCAACCCGGCGAGGAAGCGCTGGCCACCCTCGCTCACCTCGGTCAGCCGGGGGCGCTTCTCCCGCAGGTCGACGCGCTCAAACTGACTGCGCTGGTTCTCCGTCATGTTCGACATCCGCGGTTCCTCCCGACGGGATTGGTTGTGCCGACCATACTGATCGCGCGCGGCCGCTCTGTGAGTTGCGTCACGAGATGAACGTGGTCAGGCTCGAGATCGCCTATGACGGATCCGCCTTCGTCGGCTGGGCGCGCCAGCCCGGCCTACGCACTGTCCAGGAGGAGCTCGAGCGCGCGGTGGGGCGGATTTTCGGCGGCGCCGACGTCTCGCTGACGGTTGCCGGGCGCACGGACGCGGGAGTCCACGCGACCGGGCAGGTCGCCAGCTTCGTGCCCGCACGCGAGCCACCGGATCGCCTCGCCGACCGCATCAACGCCGTCCTGCCGCGCGATGTCTCCGTGCGTGCGGCCGAGCCCGCGCCCGAGGGATTCGACGCCCGGCGCTGGGCACGATCACGCAGCTACCGCTACCGCATCCTCACGGCGCCGGCCCGCGACCCGTTCGAGGAGGCCCGGGCGCTGTGGTGGCCTTATCCGCTCGACCGCGATGCGCTCGACGAGTGCGCGGCCGCGACCCTGGGGGAGCACGACTTCACGGCGTTCACCCCGACAGAGACCGAGCACGTGCGGTTCGAGCGCGTCGTCCTCGCGTCAGCGTGGGAGCTGGAGTCGCCGCACGTGCTGGGATACGGGATCGAGGCCGACGCGTTCATGCGGAACATGATCCGGGTGCTCGTCGGAACGATGCTCGAGGTCGCGGGCGGCAAGCGCCCGCTCGCCGACTTCCGCGGGCTCCTGGCCGGCGCACCCCGCGAGCGCGCGGGGGAGACGGCGCCGGCGCACGGTCTCTACCTCACGGGCGTCACCTACGGCGACGGCCCTGCATTCGAGCACCCGGCGAGCTAGTCGCCGGCGTCCACCGGTTCGGGAAACTCGGCGTCGCCCAGCGCCGCCGGGCGGTCGCGGAGGTACATCGAGCTCCCGGTTGCGAGGACCACCGGCTTGCCGTCGGCGTTCGCCACCTCGCAACGGGTGATCGCGAGGGTGCGGCCGCTGTGGATCAGCTCGGCGCGGGCGGTCAGCTCGCGCCCGTCGGCGGGTGCCGGGCGCAGGAAGTTGACCTTGAGGTCGAGGCCCGCGATCGCTGTCCTTGGGCCCGCCGTGGAGACCACGGCGACCTGCATCGCCGAATCGGCCAGCATCGCCAGCGTCCCGCCCTGGAGCATGCCGCTCGGGCTCGTGAGCCACCCGGAGGCCGGCAGCGTCATCACCGCGCTGCCGCCGCCGGCGAGCCGCAGGGTCAAACCGGTGAGGAAGTGGATCGGTGGCGGCGGCAGCTCCCCCGAGAGCTGCTTCGCCAGGACCTCGGCCCCCGGCAGCCCGGCCCAGAGCTCCTGGGGGACGGTTCCCCCGGGCGCCGGCTCGCGCAGATAGGGATCCGGCGCGTCGTACGCGGGTGGGTCGTGGGGGTCGAGGTCGTCGGGCAGCTCCGGCAGGTCCTCGATCCGGGGCAGCACCGCGAGCCGCGACGTTCCGTGCGCGATCAGGCGCTCCTCCTCGTCCATCAGGAATGTCTCGGAGAGCCCGATGGTGCGTCCGAGGTGAATCGCCTGCCCCGCCGCGGTCAGCGTCCCGCCCGCGGCGACCGGGCGCAGAAAGGTGAGCGAGAGCTCGGCCGTCGTATACGGCGTTGCGGCCGGGATCTCGGTCTCGACCGAGCAGCCGAAGGCGATGTCGGCCAGGATCGCGAGCGTCCCGCCGCCGATCAGGCCCGCCGAGTTGAGCAGCCACGGTGACGCCGGCATCTCGGCCTCCGCGGTCCCGGCGCCGAAGCTGACCGGCCGCGCGCCCGTGAGATGGAAGAGCGGCGGAGGGGGCGCGCCCAGCATTCGAAACCGGCGCAACCGCTCCATGCCGGGCAGTCCGAGCACCCCGGGGTGCGGATAGCCGCCGCGAGCGGGCTCGCGCCAGACCGCCCCGGTCACGCTGTCCGTGCCGCTCATCGGCCCAGGCTATCGGCGGCTTTCTAGAATCGCCTCCGTGCGGGTGCTGGTCACGAACGACGACGGGATCGGAGCGGAGGGCCTGCAGACGCTGCGCCGCGCCCTGCGCGAGCTCGACGATGTCACCGTCGACGTCGTGGCGCCCGACTCCAACCGCAGCGCCACGGCCCGGAGCATCACGACGCGCTCGCCCCTGTGGGTGGAGGAGATCGAGTTCAACGACGGCGATCGGGGTTTCGCCACGGAGGGGACTCCGGTTGACTGCGTGCGCTTCGCAGACCTCGGCCTGCTCGGCGAGCGGCCCGACCTGATCGTGTCCGGCATCAACCACGGCGCGAACCTGGGCGACGACATCACCTACTCGGGCACCGTCGCCGCGGCGTTCGAGGGGATCGTGCTGGGGATTCCGGCGATCGCGGTCTCGCAGCAATCCACCGCTCGCGAGATGGGCTTTCGCTTCGGCCGGACCTTCGACTTCGGCCTCGCCGCGGCGCTCACCGCGGAGCTGGTGCTGCGGATCGCCGAGACGCCGCTGCCCAAGGGAATCCTTCTCAACGTGAACTGCCCCGCGGGCGAGCCCGAGGGGATCGAGGTCGCGCGGTTGGGCAAGCGCCTCTACAACGACGAGCTGAAGCTGGTCGAGGAGGACTCCGCGGGGCGGCGCCGCTACGAGATCTACGGATTCGAGCCCTCGTTCGAGGACGAGCCGGGCACCGACCTCGCCGCCGTCGCGCGGGGGCGGGTCGCGCTGACGCCGATCCACTTCGACCTCACGCACCACGACGGCCTGGGCGGCCTGGGCGAGTGGGACGTGGAGGGGATGCTCGCCCGAGCTTCCAGGACGGCCGTGGACGACGGCGGGGAACCGAGCGGGCGGCGATGACGAGCCCGGCTCAGCGCGCCGACGAGCTCCGCAAGGAGCTGGAACACCACAACCGCCTCTACTACGAGCGGGACGAGCCCGAGATCGGCGACGACGAGTACGACGCGCTCATCAACGAGCTGCGCGCGATCGAGGCCGAGAACCCGGATCTGATCACTCCGGACTCGCCGACCCAGAAGGTCGGCGCCGCGCCGCTCGCCAAGTTCGAACAGGTCGAGCACCCCGAGCAGATGCTGTCGCTTGGGAACGCGCGCAACGAGGAGGAGCTCCGCGCCTGGGAGAACCGGATCTCGAACCTGCTGAAGCGGATGGACATCACGGCATCGGAGATCTCGTACGTGACCGAGCCGAAGATCGACGGCCTGGCGATCTCGCTGGTCTACGAGAAGGGCAGGCTGGCGCGCGGCGTCACTCGCGGTGACGGCCGGGTCGGGGAGGACGTGACCCACAACATCCGCACGATGGACCAGATCCCCAAGCGGATCGAGGACGCGCCCGAGCTGATCGAGGTCCGGGGCGAGGTGTACTTCCCGCGCAGCGGGTTCGCGGCGCTGAACGAGCAGCGCACCGAGGCGGGCGAGCCGGCGTTCGCCAACCCGCGGAACGCCGCGGCGGGCACGATCCGCCAGCTCGACCCGAGGATCGCTGCCGAGCGGCCGCTCCGCCTGTGGGCCTACGGGATCGGCGCCCGTCGCGGGATCGAGCACGCGAGCCACTCGGACGAGCTCGAGTGGCTGCGCTCGGCCGGCTTTCCGGTCGAGGCCGAGATCAAGACCCACGCCGGCGTCGAGGGCGTCGTCAAGCGCTGCCGGTGGTGGGAGGAGCGCCGTGAACGCCTCGACTACGAGATCGACGGGGTCGTCGTAAAGGTCGACGAGCGCCCGCTCTGGCGCGAGCTGGGCGTTGTCGGCCGCGAGCCGCGCTGGGCGATCGCCTGGAAGTTCCCGCCGATGACCGCGACGACGACGCTCAGGCACGTGGTCTGGAACGTGGGCCGGGTCGGGAACATGATCCCCTTCGCGCAGCTCGAGCCCGTGCAGGTCAGCGGGGTCACGGTGAGCCAGGCGACCCTCCACAACGAGGAGGACCTGGCCCGCAAGGACGTGCGAGAGGGCGACCGGGTGGTGGTGACCCGGGCCGGGGACGTGATCCCGCAGGTGATCTCGCCGTTGATCCAGCACCGCAAGGGCAAGCGCCTGCGCAAGGCCCGGCCCCCGAAGAAGTGCCCGGCGTGCGGCACGCCCACGGTGAAGCCCGACGACTCGGTCTTCACGATCTGCCCGAACCGCCGCGGCTGCCCGGGCCAGAACTTCCAGCACATGAAGCACTTCACGGCGGTGATGGACATCGAGGGCTTCGGCGAGAAGCTCTCCTACCGGTTCCTGGACGAGGGTTTGATCACGGACCCGGCCGACGTCTACGACCTGACGGCCGAACGGCTCGCCGAGCTCGATGGATTCGGCGAGACCTCGGCGACGAACCTCGTCGCGGCGATCGAGGAGTCGAAGAAGCAGCCGTTCTCGATCGTCCTGTTCGCGCTTGGCCTGCCCGGGATCGGCTACGTGACAGCGCAGGCCCTGGCCGAGCACTTCGGCACGATGGACGCCCTGCTCGCTGCGGACGCCGAGGCGATCGAGGAGGTCGAGGGCGTCGGTCCGATCACGGCTGCCCAGATCGCCGAGGAACTGGCCGAGGAGCCCACGCGGAAGCTGATCGAGCGCCTCGGCGATCGCGGTCTGCGGTTCGAGCTCGACGAATCCGAGCGCCGTGCCACGGGTGGGCCGCTCGAGGGCAAGACCTTCGTGCTGACCGGAACCCTCCCGAGCATGTCGCGCGACCAGGCCGGCACCCTGATCAAGCGCGCGGGAGGCAAGGTCACGAACTCGGTCTCCAAGAAGACCGACTACGTCGTGGCGGGGGAGAGCCCGGGCTCGAAGCTCGCGAAGGCGGAGGAGCTGGGCGTCGACATGATCGACGAGGACGCGCTACGGGCGCTCCTGCCGTAGCGGCTCGATCTGCCTGCCGCGCATCACCATGATCCCGACGAGCCGCGAAACCACCATCGCGATGTAGGCGACACCGGCGACCTGCTCGATCATCACGAGGCCCCGGGCGAACGGGTCGATTGGAACGACGTCGCCCAGCCCGGTGCTGGAGAGGGTGGTGAAGCTCAGGAACAGCAGCTCCATCCAGCTGCGCTCGCCCTCTGGATCGACCGCCGCGGTGAAGCTTCCCGGCTCGATCGCCTGACAGACGGTGAACGCGTACGCGAACCCCCACGCGACGAGCGTGAAGGTTGCGCCGACGGCGAACAGCTCGTCGCGCGTGATCTCGTGGTCCGCCAGCATGTACGCGATCAGAGCGCCGGCGGCGTAGAAGTAGAGGATGGCCTCGAGCGCGGAGGAGTAGGGGAGCAGCGCGTCGTCGCCGGTCACCGCCTGCAGCAGCAACAGCACCGTGGCCGGCACGCCGAGAAGGAGGCCCACCCAGGTCGCGGCCGGCGAGCTCCGCACGGCCAGGAGGACCAGCACCAAGACGCCGATCCCGAAGATGCTGAACAGCGCGCGACCCGCGTCGCTGCCCTCCATGAACGGGTACAGCAGGACAGCCGCCAACTGGGCGGCGAGCAGGACTGCGGATGGCTCGCGTCGCGCCGCCTGGAGCACGGCGCCAAGTTAGCCTTCCGTTCGGTCGTCCCCTATCCGTACCGCGCGATCGCCGCCGCCATCGCGTCCTGCGCCCGGCGGGCGGTGTCGACGTTGACTCCGTTCATCAGGATCGAGAAGACGATGCGGCCGCTTCGGGACTTGCAGTAGCCGGACAGGGCGCTCACGTTGTCGATCGTGCCGGTCTTGGCCTGGCAGCGGCCCTGGGCGGCGGTGCCCCGCATCCGGTCGGACAGCGTCCCCGTGCGGCCGGCGACCGGGAGTGACTTGCGAAAGGCCCGCTTGAGGCCGCGGTCGCGGGCCATGTGGACGAGCAGCTTGCCGAGCCGGCTCGGCGAGGAGGCGTTGGTGCGGCTGAGGCCCGAGCCGTTGACGAGCCTCGCGCTGCTGCCGGCGCTCCGCGCGAAGCTCTCGGCCCTGTCGGCGCCCCGGGCGGTGGTTCCCTGGCGGCCCCCTCGGGCCCCCAGGCGCTTGAGCAGCATCTCGGCGAAGAAGTTGTCCGACGGCACATTGGTCTGGGCGATCAGCCTGGCCGCGGATGGCGAGCGCACGGTGTCCAGCGGGTCGTCATCGAGCAGCTTGCGCGGGGCGCCGCCCACCCGGACGCGGCCCGCGACCTTCACGCCCGCACGCTTCAGCGCCTGCACGAACTCCCGCCCCGCGATCCGCTCGGGGCTGCTCGCATAGCGCCCGCCGTCCATGCCCGAGTTGTACGAGAGGCCCGAGAGCGTGCTCAGCCACGGCCCGCCCGTGATGCCCGGCTGCGGAACCGACCGCTTCCCGTCGAGGATCGTCGGATCCACCAGGACGTCGCCCTTGACGCGCCTGATGCCGGCCCGGCGCACTCCCCGGGCGAGTGGCTTCAGCCTCGTGACGGGCAGGTTGTGCCGGCGAGCGAACCGTGGTGAGGCCAGCGCCGGGTCGCCGTCGCCGACGAGGGCGAGGCCGCCGCGCAGGATCCGGTCGGCGCTGCCGCCGCGGCCGCCGCGCTCCCAGACACGGGTCGCGAGCGTGCCGTCGGCGCCGAAGCGGTCGAGGAAGGCGGCGGTGGTGAACAGCTTCGAGTTCGAGGCGAGAATGCGCGAGCGCGTGCCGGAATCCGAGTAGAGGACCCCGCCGCCGCGACCCGCGCTCAGGTCGTAGACCCAGGCGCCGCTGCCGCCGCCGGCGCGGTCCATCTCCTGCTCGAGGCGAGAGCGCAGCTGCGACCTCGACAGCGAGTCGCGCGCGGCGAGCGCCGTGCCGGGCCGGGCGACCGGCGTCGTGCCGCCGTCGTCGGGCATCGCCGCCTGCGCCTGGCCCGCAAGCGCGATCGCCGCGAGTCCCCCTGCAAGGATCGCGAGCCTCGTCACTCGGCCAGCCTAGCGAGAGCGGTCGACTGGAACGTGTGTTCCGGTGCCCCTGCGATACTCAGGCTCTCAATGGGCAAGCTCGTCGAGCTCGACACAGCGGGGACCGATCCGCGCGCGAACCGCGCGCGGCGCGGCCGGCGCAGCAGCTCCAAGACCGCCCTGGTCCTGGGCGGCGGCGGGTTCACCGGCGGCGTCTACGAGATCGGCGCCCTGCGCGCCCTGGACCTCCTCGCGGTCAACCAGACCGTGAACGAGTTCGACGTGTACGTCGGCACCAGCGCCGGGGCGTTCATCGCCAGCATGACCGCGAACGGCGTCACGCCCGAGGAGATGATGCGGGTCTTGAACAAGGATCTGCGCTCGCCGATCCCGGACATCGACCTCGCGATGCTCCTGCGCCCCAACTACCGCGGCTTCCTGCGCGGATCGGTGACCTTCCCGTTCAAGGTCGCGGGCGTGATCCGCGAGCTCATCGAGAACCTCGGGGAGTCCTCGGCCGTTGACCTCGCGACCGGCCTCGCGGCCGCTCTGCCGCCCGGGGTCTACCGGGGAACGGGCATCGAGCGCTACATCGAGGAGGTCCTCTCCGACCCCGATCGCACGAACGACTTCCGCCACCTCGGCCCCGAGCTCTATCTCACCGCCACCGACCTCGACACGACCGAGCGCGTGATCCTCGGCGAGGGGGAGTGGGCCGAGGTGCCCATCTCCAAGGCGGTGGCCGCGTCCGGCGCGCTGCCGCTGATCTACGAGCCGGTCGAGATCAGGGGGCGCGAGTTCATCGACGGCGGCATCCTCTCGACGACCAACATCGACGTCGCGATCGAGCGGGGGGCCCGCTTCGTCGTGGTGATCAACCCGCTGGTCCCGTACGTGAACGACTTCCGCAGCCGGATCCCGACGATGACCGGCTCGCGCGTCCAGCGCGTGTCCGACATGGGGCTGGTGGGGATCGGCAACCAGGCGTTCCGGATGATCTCCCACGATCGCCTGCATCGCGCCGTCGAGATCTGGGAGGAGCGCTACCCGGGCGTCGACATCATCCTGATCGAGCCCGAGCTCGACGACGCGCTGATGTTCGGGACCTCGATCCTCGACTACAAGGCGCGGCTCGAGATCGCGAAGCACGGCTTCGAGTCCGTGACCCTGAAGCTGGCGCGCGACTACGACCGCTACAAGGCGATCGCCGAACGCCACGGCATCGAGATCTCGGCGCGCCGGGTGCGCCACGTGATGGAGCAGGTCGAGCGCGCGCGGCGCACACCGGCAGCCTGGCGCCGGGTGCTCGAGCAGACGACCTCGGCGCTGATGCGCGGCGGACCGAAGCCGGTCGAGTCCCCCCCGGAGGACGCCGACTCGGACGAGGCGCTCGACGCCTAGCCGGCGTAGAGCGCGTCCACCTCGGTCGCGTACTTGTCGGCGACGACGTTGCGCTTGACCTTCATCGAAGGAGTGAGCTCGCCGCCCTCCTGCGAGAAGTCCTGCGGCAGGATCTCGAACTTCTTCACCTGCTCGACCCGCGCGAACTTCTCGTTCACTGCGTCGAGGTGCTCCTGGATCGAGGCCCGGACGCCGTCGTCCTCGTGGATCGTCGCCAGATCCAGGCCCTTCTCCCCGGCGAGCTTCGCCGCCTCCTCCGGGTCGAGCGTGAGGACCGCCACCAGGAACGGCCGCCGGTCGCCGAGCACCACGCACTGGGAGACCAGCGGATGCTGCTTGATCTCCGCCTCGAGGTTGGCCGGCGTGATGTTCTTGCCGCCCGCGGTGATGATGATGTCCTTCTTGCGGCCGGTGATCTTCAGATAGCCGTCCGCATCCACCTCGCCCAGGTCGCCGGTGTGGAGCCAGCCGTCGACGATCGTCTCACGGGTGGCCTCGTCGTTCTTGTAGTAGCCCTTGAAGACGTTGGGGCCCTTGACCAGGATCTCGCCGTCGTCGGCGATCCGCACCTCGACGCCCGGGAACGGCTTGCCGATCGTCCCGAACTTGAAGTCGTCGGGGGTCGCGATCGTGGCCGCGGTCGAGGTCTCGGTCATCCCCCAGCCCTCGAGCACCAGAACCCCGGCGGCGTCGAAGAACCGCAGGATGTCCGGGTTGATCGGCGCGGCGCCGCTGACGGCGACCCGCAGGTTGCCCCCGAACAGGTTGCGGATCTTCTCGAGCACCAGCCGGTCGGCCAGCGAGTACTGGAGCTTGAGGAGCGGGCCGGCCCCGCCCGCGCGCTCGGCCTCGCGGTAGCGCTTGCCGACCCCGATCGACCAGTCGAAGATCCGTTTTTTGAGGCCGCCTTCCTTCTCGACCGCGGCGGTCGCGGCGGTGTAGATCTTCTCGAAGATCCGCGGGACGGACGGGAAGTAGGTGGGCTTCACCTCGGTCAGGTTGGCCATGATCCGCAGGGGGTCGCGCTCCCAGTAGGCGAGGGTCGCGCCGAGCTCGAACGTCCCGAACTGGATCAGCAGCGCGAACGAGTGTGCGAGGGGGAGGAAGAGGTAGGTCAGCTCGTCGCTGTCCCCCAGCACGTTCTTCTCATCGACCATGTCGAGCATGGCGCGGTAGTTGCCGTGCGAGATCACGCAGCCCTTGGGCGGGCCCGTCGTCCCCGAGGTGTAGATGAAGGTGCAGATGTCGTCCGGGGTGACGGACTCGTAGCGCTCGGCCCAGTCCGAATCGCCGAGGCCGGCGCCGCGCTCGATCAGCTCGTCCGGCGAAATCGCGCCGCCACCCGTCCCGGTCATGCGGATCACGTGCTCGAGCATCGGACAGCGGTCGCGGACCTTCCTGATCTTCTCGAGCTGCTCTGAGTCCTCGACCACCACGACCTTGGCGTCCGAGTTCTCGAGCACGTACTCGCACTCCTCGGGGGAGTTGGTCTGGTAGATCGGGACGACCGTCGCCCCGGCCGTGAGCGCCGCGAAGTCGAAGTAGGTCCACTCGACGCGCGTGTTCCCGAGGATCGAGACCTTGTCGCCCTTGGCCACGCCGAGCGCCATCAGCCCGAGCGCGAGCTTCCTGACGACGTCACCGACTTCGCTATACGAGCGGCTGGCCCACTGCCCGGAGTCGTCCTTGAACATCACGGCTCGCTGCGAGCCGTACTTCGCGACCGCCTGCGGAAGCAGGTCAGCGATCGTCGTGGAGCCGACCCCCTCGCCGGCCGCCGACGCGGGTGCCGCGGTCTCCATCGTTTGTTCTGTGCTCAGGCGGTTGCGTGCGTGCGCTTGCTCTGGTCGGTGAGCTGGCGCATCGAGCTGACGAAGAGGGTCTTGTCAATTCGACCGTTGAAGATCGGAACGCCCATCTCCATGCACTTCGAGATCACTTCCCGCCGCTTCATGTTGACCTCGTCTGCGAGTTCCGTGGGCGTCAGATGGTTGGGCACGTTCGCCTTCTCCTCTCTCAGGGGGAGCCTAAGTGTTATCGCTAGGTACGGACGTGTCAATAAATATCACCGCAAAATGCGGGGGCCTTGGGCCCGGTTCAGACGGGGTTGGGGACGGCGATGAACTCGTGCTCGATGCCGAAGCGCTCGGCGACGAGCTCGCCGAGCCGGCGGACGCCGAACGTCTCCGTTGCGTAGTGGCCGGCCGCGATGTAGTGCAGCCCGGCCTCGCGGGCATCTGCCATCACGTGCTCCGCCGGCTCGCCCGTGAGGAACGCGTCGAGCCCGAGCTCGGCGGCCTCGAGGATCATCGAGTGGGCCGCGCCGGACACGATGCCGATCGACCGGACCGGGTCCGGACCGGAGGTGAAGATAAGCGGCTCCCGGTCGGTCAGATCGCGCACCCGGGCGACCAGCTCGTCCGCGGGGACGCCCTCGGCGCTGCGTCCGACCACCCCGACCGGCCGGTCCTTCGCGTGGCCGAACGGCTCCGGCGAGGGCTCGAAGCCCAGCCCCTCCCTGAGCAGCGCGTTGTTGCCGATCTCGGGATGCGCGTCCAGCGGCAGGTGGTATCCGGCCACTGACAGCTCGGCTCCCAGCGCGATCCGCAGGCGCTCCGCCATCGCCTCGCTGAGCGCTCGCGGCAGGAAGTCCCAGAACAGCCCGTGGTGCGCGATCACCAGGTCGGCGCCCGCCGCGACAGCGCGCTCGAGCAGCTCGCGATGGGCCGAGACGCCGGTGACCACCTTGGCGACCTCGGCCGCGCCGGGCACCTGGAGGCCGTTGGGTCCGTCGTCGCGGAACGCGCCCGACGTCGAGCAGCTCGTCGCAGTATTCGATGATCTCGTCGCGCCGTACCACAGTCTCAGCGTAGATTTCTCGCACATGTCGGACGCCAGCTCCCCCTTCGTGCGCTCGCTGATGGACACCGAGCTCTACTCGATCGGCGCCTTCTTCTGCGACGAGCACCCCGATCTCGTCGACGAGGTGGTCAGGGTCAGCGGCGAGATCGAGAGCGCGGGCCTCGAGGCGTACGCCGAGGCGGCGGATCGCCCGATCGAAGAGGCGTTCGACACCCTGCTCACGGGTCTGGCCGTCCGCTACTACAAGGCCGTCGCAGGTTGAGCGCCTGGATCCCGCGGGCGGCGCTGGCCCTGCTGGCGCTGGGCGTCGGCTACGCGATCTACGCGCTCGCGGTGGGGGAGGGCGGGCCCCAGGCGGTCGCGATCGAGGGGCGGCCCGAGGTGCAGCGCCTGATCGCCGGGATCCGGCAGGAGGAGGCGCGGCTGGGCTCGCCGGACGCCGCGGTCGAGATCGATCTGTTCACGGACGTCCGCGCCGTTCCCGGCGCGGAGTTCCAGAACGAGGTGGTGGACCCGATCATCGCCGAATACGTGCGCTCGGACCGCGCCCAGATCAACCTGCGGCACTTCTCCTTCGGGCGCAGTGCCGTGACCGAGGCTGCGATCGCGGCCGACGCGGCCGGCGCCCAGGGCCACCAGTGGCAGTACGCGGAGCTCGTGTGGCGCAACCTCGATGTCGCCGGCCCGGACGGCGTCGACCAGACGTTCCTGAACGAGATCGCCGAGGTGACCCCCGGGCTCGAGAAGGAGGAATGGGAGGTCGAGTTCGAGGAGCAGCTGCGGCTGCAAACCGAGGATCCCGACTACGAGAGCGCCGTGGATGCGGACGGCGAGCTGGCCTCCGAGCTGAAGCTCCCGGCCGAGCCCGTCCTGGAGATCACGGGTCCCGGCGGCACGGAAACGCTGTTCGCCGACCAGACTCTGGACCAGGTCCGCCTGGCAATCGAGCGGGTCGAGGTGCCGCCGACTTAGTCCGCCTCGGGCTTCGGCTCGGGTTCGTGCCCGAGCAGGGGCCGGAGCTTTCGGGTCAGCAGCAGCAACCCGATCACGATCACGGCCGAGGCCCAGAGCAGTGGGTCACCGGGCGACAGCTCCTCGAGCCGGCTGCCGAGATAGATCGACAGCGCGGTGATCGGGATGTACCCCACCGCTGTCGTCCACACGAACCGGCCGACCGGCACGCGGGCTGCGCCCGCCACGTAGCTGAACAGGCTGAAGGGGACGATCGGCACCAGGCGGGCCGCGAGCAGCAGGGTCACCCCGCCGCGCTCGGCCGCGTGCTCGAGCCGGGTGAAGCGCGCCTCGCCGATGAACCGGTACAGCAGTGGCCGGGCCGCCTTGCGGCCGATCGCGTAGGCCGCGAGACCCTGCGCCACCCAGCCCGACATGACCATGAGGAACGCGGGCCAGAAGCCCCACACGTAGCCGGCGGCGGCGTCGATGATCTCCGCCGGGTACCAGACGAATGTGTGGATCGCGATCAGGGCGTAGAGGATCGCCACACCCGTGGCGCCCAGGCCGCGCAGGTCCTCGCGCAGGTTGCCGGTGTCGCCGCGCACAGCATCGCCGAATGCCTCGCGCAGCGGTTCGATCGCGAGCACCCCCGCGACCAGCGCGAGCACCGCTGCGACGGTGACCGTAATCGCCCCCCAGGACCCGCCGCGGGTCGCGCCACCTCCATCGCTCGTTGGAGGCGTGACCATCCATCAAGTATGCCGAGCGACCCTGCGATACTTTTCGGCCTCTCGGGGCGTGGCGCAGCCTGGTAGCGCGCACCGTTCGGGTCGGTGAGGTCCCCGGTTCAAATCCGGGCGCCCCGATTGTCCTCGCCATATCCCTCTCACCCGGCCGGCTGAGGAATATTCCCCGCGAAGCTGGGCAGAGGAGGGATATGGCGGACGCTCGATCGCACCTCGAGGTTTCGATGCCGGCGGAGCCCGGCGCCGTACGGCTGATGCGGACCGAGGTCCTGCGCTGGTTCCGCGAGCAGCCGGTGCGCGACGATGGGCTCGCGTCCGCGATCGCGCTCGCGACCTCCGAAGCGGTCGCCAACGTCGTCCGGCACGCCTATCAGGGCGACATCCACGGCCGGGTCGAGCTGGACGCAAGCCTTGGCGACGACGACATCCTGATCCGTGTGTGCGATCGGGGGCTTGGCCTGACGGCGCGCTCGGACGAGGCTCACAACGGACTCGGGCTCCCTGTGATCGGCCGGGTCTCGAACGGCACCACCGTCGCCTCGGACGAGGCGGGCACCACGGTGAGCATGCGCTTTGCGCTGCCCGATCGGAGCAACAGCCCGCTGCGGCGGGTGGTGGGCGCGATCCGCCCGATCGGAACCGCCTAGCGGCAAAAGCCGAGCCTCGAGGTCCGATGGCCCTACCATCGAGGCCCCTATGCCCGGTCGTCGCACCCTTTCAGCGGTTGTGGTGGTCGCTCTCCTGGTCGCGACAGGGGTCGCTACCTGGCTCGCCTACGAGAGCGAGCGCGACGATGCGCGCGCGGCCGATCAGGCGGTCGTCCGTCAGGCCGCGCTCGCGGTCCGGCAGAACATCACGGCCCTCGGGGCGGGCCTGCGCGGGGCCACGGCCCTCGTCTCGGCGGAAGGCGAGGTGGATGCGGAGCGCTTTCCCGACTTCGCCGAGGAGGTGGTGGGCGGGACGCCGTTCTCCGGCCTGTCCTGGAGCGCGCTCGTGAAGCCGGCGGGCAGGACCGCGTTCGAGGAGAGCCTCGGTGCGCCGATCTCGCGCTTCGAGCCGGAGGGCGGCTTTGCCCCCATCCCGCAGGGGGTCCGGCGCCCGTTCCTGCCGATCGCCGTCACCTATCCCGACGATGCCGAGCGGCGCGCTCTGCTGGGGTTCGACCTGCTCTCCGACCCGGTGCGCGCGGCCGCCACGCGCGCGGCGGTGAGGAGCGGCAGAACCCGGATCAGCTCGCCGATCGATCTGGCCGAGCCGCGCCAGCCCGGGGCGGTCGTCTTCGCACCGGTGTACGTGCCCGGCACCCGCGAGCTGGTCGGCGTGATCTCGACCGGGATCACGGGCAGGGCCCTCCTGGACGCGGCCCGCGCCTCGCTCGGTCTCGCCGACGACGTCACGATCATGGACGGCGACGAGCTCCTCGCGGGTTCGCCGATGCCCGAGGGCGGCGCGGAGTCCGAGCTGCCCGTACTGGGTCGCGTCTGGAGCGTGACCGGGCCTGCCGTGACCGCCGCCGCGGACCTCACGCCGGCGATCGCCTACGGCGCCAGCGGCCTGGCGCTGACGCTCGTCGCTGCCGGGCTCCTTCTGATCAGCGCGCGGCGCGAGCACGATCTCGTCGATCGCCAGGCCGAGGCGGAGCGCCGCGCCGCGCGCGAGTCCCTGCAGGTGCGGATCACGGAGGCGATCGAGCGGGAGATCGAGGGCGACGCCAGGCTGGGCAGCCTGGCGCGGACGATGGTGCCGGCCGTCGGCGACATCTGCGTGGTGCACGAGGCCACGCCGGGCGGGGCGGTTCGCCGGGTGGGCGTGGCTGCGCCGGACGAGCGCACGGCCGAGTTGATCCGGGCCCTGCCGGAACCGCCCGAGACGAGCCCGATCAGGGCCGCGATCAAGAGCCGCGAGCCGGTTCTGTACACGCGCGTGAGCGAGGATCGCGAGGCCCGTCGCGCTCGCGAGCGCGGGATCGTGGGGTCGTCGGCCGCGGAACACAGCGAGCTGAGCGCCGAGGACCAACTTCGCGCGGATCAGGTGTCGAACATGATCGTGCCGCTGGTCGCGCGCGACCGCGTGCTCGGCACGCTCTCGCTGAGCGTGCTCGGCTCCAGCGGCAGGCCGCCGCTGACGCGCGAGGACCTGGCGTTTGCGATGGGTGTCGCCACCCACGCCGCGGTCGCGCTGGACAATGCTCGCCTGTACGAGCAGCAGCGCGACATCGCCGGCATCCTTCAGCAGGCGCTGCTGCCGCGGTCGCTCCCGGAGGTGGCCGGCGCCGAGGTCGCCGTACGACACCGGGCCGGGGTGGTGGGAACCGAGGTCGGCGGCGACTTCTATGACCTGTTCGAGGTCGACGGGGGGTGGATGGCCGTGGTCGGCGACGTCTGCGGCAAGGGACCCGAGGCAGCGGCGCTCACCGCGCTGGTTCGTCACACGCTGCGCGCAACCGCGCGGCAGGGGCCCGAGCGGGCGGTGCATCGCGTGCACGACGCGATCCGCTCGTCCGACGAGCACACGTACTGCACCCTGTGTTGCGCCGAGCTGCGCAGCGGCCAGGGCGGGTTGGAGGCACGGATCACCACCGCGGGCCACCCGGAGCCGCGGATCGTCGGACTCGACGGATCGGTTCGCCGGCTGGAGGTGACCGGCCCGCTGGTCGGAGCCCTGGAGCGGCCCTCGTTCCGTGCGCAGGAGGTGATGCTCGAACCAGGGTCGGTCCTGTTCATGTGCTCGGACGGTGTCCCGGAGGCCCGGCGCCAGGGCGAGGTGTTCGGCGATCACCGGCTCGAGGCGCTGCTCTCGGCTCTGAGCGGCGACGGGCCCGCTGCGATGCTCGAGCGGGTCGAGCAGGAGGTCGTTCGCTTCGTCGAGGGGCGTCCGCGCGACGACCTGGCGCTGTTCGCGCTCCGGGTGAATTGACCGACGCCTGAGCCGTGCCTGGGCACGCCGGCCGCGCTTCACGGGTGGGTTTCGAGACCGGTGGGGCGGGTACCAAAGGGCAAGGCTCGAGGGCACCCCAGCCCTCGACCGCTGTTGTCAGCAACTTTCGGCACGGCACCGCCCAGGGGCGCCGGCAGTGATGCCGCCGCCACTACGGACCGTCTCACCCGAGGAGGAGGAGCGATGTCCGTCATGGAGAGCACCCGCAACGGCCCGACACGATGTGGGCCACGCGTCGCGATCGCCGACGAGGAGCTCCTGCTCCGCGAGTACGCGATCGAGTCGCGGCCGGACCTCGAGGAGGAGCTGGTCCGTCGCTTCACACCGCTCGCTCGCTCGCTGGCGATGCGCTATCGCGGCGGCGTCGAGCGCACCGACGACCTCACGCAGGTCGCGTGCCTGGCGCTGGTCAAGGCGCTGCGCGGCTACGACCCCGCCCGAGGTCGCCGGTTCAAGGCGTACGCGGCCCCGACCATCCTCGGCGAGCTGCGGCGGCACTTCCGCGACCACTCGTGGCGCCTCCACATGCCGCGCTCGCTCCAGGAGGGCGCGCTTGCCGTCGAGCGGGCGTCGGAAGCGCTGACCGACGAGCTCGGGACCTCGCCGACCGTGGCCCAGATCGCCGAGCGGATCGGATCCGACGAGGAGGCCGTGCTGGACGTGCTCCAGGCGCAGGAGTCGCAGCACTCGGTCTCGCTCGACGCACCCACCCGGCGCGACGAGGCCGAGTCGGTGCCGGTGATCGAAACCCTGGGACGCGGCGAGCCCGGATTCGACGGGGTCGAGGCGCAGCTCGCCATCGAGCGGTGCGCGGAGCTCACCGAGGACGAGCAGCAGGCGATCGAGCTGCGATTCGTCCAGGACCTGAACCAGTACGAGATCGGCGCGCGGCTCGGGGTCTCGCAGATGCAGGTCTCACGCCTGCTCCGCCGCGGGCTGGCGAAGCTGCTCGAGGCGGTGCAGGGAGACGAGAACCCGCAGGGCCGCCGGACGTTCACCGAGACTCGCCGCGATCCACGACTCCCGCACGGACGTGCGCGCCGACGCCGCTCGCCTGCGAAGGCCGTCTCCGCGTAACGTCCGATGCGTGCGTGTCTTCGTCGCCGGAGCATCGGGCGCGATCGGCCGGCCGCTGCTGCCGGCGCTGGTGGCTGCCGGGCACGAGGTCACCGGCATGACGCGCTCGGCCGACCGTGCGCAGGCGATCCGCGCGAGCGGCGCCGAGGCGGTGATCTGCGACGTGTTCGACCGCGAGCGGCTGACGGCGGCGGTGTTGGCGGCGCGCCCGGACGCGGTGGTGCATCAGCTCACCGCGTTGCCCCAGGTGATGGATCCGCGGCGGTCGGACACCTACGCCGCCACCAACCGGCTGAGACAGGATGGAACGAGGGTGTTGCTCGAGGCCGCATCGGCGGCCGGCGCCGGGCGCGTCGTAGCGCAGAGCGTGGCCTTTCTCTACGCCCCCACGGGCGACTGGGTGAAGGACGAGCACGCGGCGATCATGCGCGACGCCCCCGGGCCGTTCGGCGCGGCGCTCCAGGCGCTGGTCGATCTCGAGGGCCAGGTCCTGGGCGCCGAGGGGATCGTCCTGCGCTACGGCCACTTCTACGGGCCCGGGACGGCGTACGCTCCCGACGGCCACTACGCGAACGAGGTGCGCCGTCGCCGCTTCCCGGTTGTCGGCGGGGGCGAGGGGACGTTCTCCTTCATCCACGTCACCGACGCCGCCGCCGCCACCGTCGCGGCGCTGGAGCGCGGGGCGCCCGGCGTCTACAACGTGGCGGACGACGAGCCCGCACCGATGCGAGCATGGGTGCCCGAGTTCGCGACCGCGCTCGGCGCCCCCCGGCCGCTCCGGGTGCCCCGCTGGATCGCCCGGTTGGCGGCGGGCTCGGCCGCCGCGGCGATGGCGACCACCCTGCGCGGCGCCTCCAACGCGAAGGCTCGATCGCAGCTCGGCTGGGCGCCGGCCTACGCATCCTGGCGGGACGGCTTTCGTGCGGCGCTGGGCTGAGCCCCGTCCCTGGACCGGGCTTCACTAAGCTGGATTTGAAGCAGAGAATCCCCCGGAAGGAGTCCCGAAGTGGCGTATGAGGTCCCCGATCTTCCCTACGACTACAACGCGCTGGAGCCGCACATCGACGAGGAGACGATGCGGATCCACCACGACAAGCATCACCAGGCCTACGTGGACAAGGCGAACGCCGCGCTCGAGGGCACCGAGTGGGCCGACAAGGATGTCGGCGAGGTCCTCCAGAACCTCGACAGCCTCCCGGCCGACAAGCAGGGACCAGTGCGCAACAACGCCGGTGGCCATTCCAACCACACCTTCTTCTGGCAGATCATGAGCCCCGACGGCGGCGGCGAGCCGTCCGGCGACCTGGCGAGCGCCATCGACGAGGCCTTCGGCTCGTTCGACTCGTTCAAGGACGAGTTCAAGAACGCGGGCATCGGCCGGTTCGGCTCCGGCTGGGCCTGGCTCGTCCATGACGGTTCGGGCCTCAAGGTCGTGTCGACGCCCAATCAGGACTCGCCGGTGTCGGACGGTCAGACCCCCCTCCTTGGCGTGGACGTCTGGGAGCACGCCTACTACCTGAAGTACCAGAACAAGCGCCCCGACTATCTCGACGCCTTCTGGAACGTCGTCAACTGGGACGAGGTCGCGCGCCGGTTCGCCGACGCGGGCTAGCTCAGCCGCCGCGCGAACGGGCTCGGGCAGGTCGGCGAGGGCGGTGTCCGGGTCCTTCGGCGGGATCCGGGACATCGCCCGTTCGGCCATCGCCGTGATCGTCAGCGACGGGTTGACGCCCGGGTTCGCGGGCACGGCGGACCCGTCGCAGACGAGCAGGTTCTCGTAGCCGAAGACGCGGTTCAGGGGATCGACCACGCCGGTGTCGGGGCCCGAGCCGATCACCGCGCCGCCGAGGATGTGGGCGGTCGTGGGGATGTTGAAGAGCGACTCGGTGATGCCGCCCTGCGCGAAGCCGTCCATCTGCTCCGCGAACCAGTTCGTCGACCTGTTCCGCGACCGGGATATAGGTCGGGTTGGGCCGCTCGGGGTCCTGCTCGGTCTGGAGCCGGACGCCGCCCAGCAGCCTGCGCTTGGGCACCAGCCGGATCGCGTTGTCGAGCGACTGCATGATCAGCAGGATCACCGTCCGCTGCGACCAGCGAAACGGCCAGAAGGTGCGCAGCAGCTTGCAGCGGATGGCGCACCGCCTGCCCGAGCCACATCACCGGCCGGGTCAGCCGCGTGCCGTCGCCCGTCATCAGCGTGAACAGGATGCTCATCGAGTCGGCGCGCTTGCCGTAGGTCACGACCTCGACATGGGTGTTCGGATCAGGGTAGATGCTCGAGGTGATCGCGACCGAGTCCGAGAAGTCACGACTGTCGTCCGGGGCGGTGACCGCCATCACGGACTCGCTGTTGGTCCGCACCAGCTCGCCGAGCCGATCGGAGATCCGGGGCAGGGAGCCGCGCTGCTTGCAGTCGCGAAGCAGCTTGTTGGTGCCCAGCGCGCCCGCCGCGAGCACGAGCGAGCGGGTGCGGACCGTCGAGCGCTGCTTGCGCAACCATGCGCCTGACCGCTCGGTCGTGATCTCGTACCCCTCGGAACCGTCCCCCGGACCGAGTGGAGTGATGTCGATGACCGTGCGCTCGGACTGGATCTTCACGCCCAGCTTCTCGGCGAACCACAGGTAGTTCTTGCGCAGGGTGTTCTTCGCCCCGTAGCGGCAGCCGACCATGCACTGGCCGCACCGCACGCAGCCGGTGCGCCGCGGGCCCTCACCGCCGAAGTAGGGGTCGTCGACCTCCTCGCCCGCCGGCCCGAAGTAGACGCCCACGCGCGTGTTCGTCCAGGTCTCGCCTGATCCCGGTCTCCTCGGCGAACTGCTTCAGCAACGCGTCGGCCGGCCCGATGCCCTCGTAGGTCGTGACGCCGAGCATCCGCTCGGCGGTGTCGTAGTGCGGCGTCAGCTCGCGCTCCCAGTCCTCGGCGAGCCCGTCCCACTGGGGGTGGTCGAAGAACTCGGGCTTGGCCCGGTAGAGCGTGTTCGCGAAGCCCAGGCTGCCGCCGCCCACGCCGCTGCCGGAGACGATGAAGACGTCCTTGAAGGTGGTCATGCGGAAGATCCCGCGCAGGCCGATCCGCGGCATCCAGTAGTAGCGGCGCATCTGCCACGTGGACTCGGCGAAGTCCTCGTCCTCGTAGCGGCGACCGCACTCGATCACGCCCACCGTGTAGCCCTTCTCGGCCAGCCGCAGGGCCGAGACCGACCCACCGAACCCCGAGCCGACCACGACCCAGTCGTAGTCAAACGAGTCCCCATTCCCCTCCATCGGGGGAGCCTACTGCTCGATGTCGCGCAGGAGCGGGGCAAAGCCCGCCGCGCGGGCGTAGAGGACGTACAGCCGGAAGCCGTCGGCGAAGCTCTCGGAGCAGGCGCCGTCGAAGACCTCCATCGCCTCGTCGTCGGTCAGCGGCGGCGCCGAGACGCCCGAGTCCGTGCGGCTCACCTGGGCGCGGATGTCGGCGATCGTCGCCAGCTTCTCGGCCTCGGTGCCCCCGTTCCAGTCGCGGCACTGTGCGAGCTGCGCCACCGAGCCGCCGACCTCCTCGCCCAGCGGCTCCGCCGCGGGCTCGGGCTCGTCGCCGCAGCCGCCCGCGGCGAGCGCAACGGCCACGAAGGCCGTTGCGACCAGCGCGAGCCGCGGCCTACCGGTGACGGTTCGCGAACGCGCTCTGCGCGGCGATCTCATCCAGGCGGGTCCGCGAGCGCCCTGCCCTCGGCGCTCCTGGCGTACGCGCGGGCGTCCTCGAGCCACGCGCGTTCCTGGGCTCGGAATGCCGGGCTATCGGGCTGCTCCGGCATCTGGAACCAGTAGCAGAGCGGGTGGTCCTCGGCCGTATCGCCGCGGCTCCACATCGAGCAGTCGAGGAGCTGACCCTCCTTGACCGCGTCGCCGTTGCCCACGCTGGTGCCGCAATCGCTGGGCAGCAGGTCCGGCGGCAGCCCGCTGCCGGGGCCGGTAACGCTGCCCTCGGTGCCGTCGGGGCCCTCGTTGTCGTACCAGCAGTTGCCGGTGTTGCCGGGGAACTCGTCCCACCAGAAGTCCACGCCGTTGGGCAGCACCGTGGCGCCGTGCGCGCCCCCGTACTTGTTGCCGAACTTGCGAATCGCCTTCGGGAACTCGAATCCGGCGGGCACCTGCCCGAGGACGTTGTCGTGGAACTCGTTGCCGCACGACGTCGAGGCGGCCAGCGAGACCAAGCAGTGGATCTCGGAGTCGACGTTGCCCTCGGGGTCGCCGGCGACCGCGTCCGGGACAGCGAGCAGCACGGCGCCGTGGCGCCAGTTGTCGAAGATCCAGTTCCCGAAAACCTGGCCGCCGTTCATCCCGGGCCAGACGATCCCGGTGCCGATCGGCATCGGCACGTAGGGGTCGAACGGCGGATTCGGCCGGTAGAGGTTGAGGTTGTTCGAGTAGATCCAATTGTGGTCGATCTGCATGCCGTCGGCCGGGAAGCCGGGATGGCCGGGTGCGGAGAGCGTGTCGCTCGAGATCCCGTTCGTGTTGCCGTAGATGTGGTTGCGGGTCACGCGCACGGAGTTGCCCATCGAGCCCGAGTAGGCGAGCGTCGAGCCGTGCAGGTCGCAGCGCTTGACCACGGTGTTGAGGCGCTCCTGCGGATAGAACGCCTCGTCGCGGAACTCGCCGGTCTGGGGCGCCGCGCCCGGGTAGACGACGGCGTCGCCGGCCCCGAAGCCGTCGCAGTTCTTGATCACGTTGTGGTCAGTGGTGAAGCTGAGGTGGCCGTAGTCGGCGGCCCAGAAGAACTTGACGCGGTCGAGCAGGACGCCGTCCGTCTCCTCCGTGTAGAAGCCGTGCTCGAGGGCGCCGCGCAACAGGAAGTTGCGCCCGACGAAGCCGTCGGAGCGGTCCGTGCGCATCACCACGTGCTTGCCGTAGCTGGCCGGCTGTGCCTCGGGGCGGTGCGGGTTCCGATAGCCGGATCCGCCGTCGATCAGGACGTCCTCGGGGACCACGCCCGAGCCCTCGATCTGCAGGTTGCAGCGGATGCAGCGCCCGAGCTCCTGCTCGGGGATGCCGTGGCGGTCGGGATCCGGAGTAGCCAGGGGGCTGCCCTTGACCGCGCGCCCCTGCACGTAGACCAGGTTCTGGTCGTTCGGGCAGGTCGCCTGGTACTCGTAGCTGGGCGTCGGGGTGCCGGTCTGGTCGAGCTGCAGGAGCGACGGGTTGCACCTCGGGTCGTTGACCGGCGAACGGCGCGACTTGGCCTCGCGGTAGCGCCCGGGCATGATCACGACGCGGTCGTTGTTGCCGGACTTGTTGACCGCCCTCTGGATCGAGCGGAAGCCGCAGTCGGCGAAGAGCGCCCGGTTGATCTCGAGCATCTTCCGCGCCTTGGTGCCGCTGTAGTTCCGTTTCGGCTGGCTCGGGCGGATCCGGAAGCCCTTGCGCTGGGCCGAGCGGATCGCTCGCTTGGCGACCCTCAGCGAGCCGCCCTTGCAGACCACCCGCACTTCGCCCGGGCCCCTGCCGGAAACGGCGGAGGCGAGCGAGCGCGCCTTGGGGACCTTCCCGCCGGCGGGCGGGCTGACCGCCGTGTCGGGCGCGGGGTCGGGCCAGTAGGAGGGACGCTCGAGGTGAGCCGAGGCGACCGCGGGCAGCGCGAGCACGGCCAGTGTCAGAACGGCAAGTCGACTACCCCGTGCGCGCAAGAACGTCTCCTTTGAGTTGGGATCGGCGCGGCGCGGCTTCAGCGGCGCCCTCGAAGCCGGGAGGGTAACAGTGGTACACGTGTACATGCGCAGGTTCGGGCGCCCTGAGGCGGCCTCGGGGCCGTGCCCGGAGATGCCTTAACGCCAACTCAAAGAAGGGAGCCCGGAAACCCAATGGAAATGCGGGTTTCCGCCCCGGGTTCACCTTTGACACCCGTCGAGCGTGACTGCTAGGTTCGCCTGCGCGCGCCGGGGGGCCGGCGCGCGTTAGGGGAATGGCCAGATCAGGAGGACATTGAGAGGCTCGTCCGCAGCCGGCCGAATCGTCGCCATCGTCGCGATCGCGATCGCCGCGGTAGCGGTCGTCATGCTGCTCCGAAACGGCGGCGAGGACTACCGGGTGACGGCCGAGTTCCAGAACGCGAGCCAGCTCGTCAACGGCAACGAGGTGCTGGTCGGTGGCCTGAGCGCGGGTCTCGTGAAGGAGATCGAGCTCGGTGACGAGGGCCAGGCGCTGGTCACGTTCACCGTCGACGAGGAGTTCGCCCCCCTCCCCCGCGGCACCGTAGCCACCGTGCGCCAGAACTCGCTGAGCTCGGTCGCGGGCCGCCAGGTCCAGCTGACCCTGCCGCCGGCGAGCGAGGCGACCGAGGAGATCGAAGACGGCGGCACCCTCTCCCAGGAAGAGACCGTCTCCGCCGTCGACCTGGACGAGGTCTTCAACACTCTCGACACGAAGACGGTCAAGGACTTCAAGCGGGTGGTAAAGGGCTTCCGCGACTCCTACGAGGGCGTCTCCGAGCAGGCAAACCGCGGCTTTCGCTACTCGAACCCGTTCCTCTCGACCTCGCGCCGGGTCTTCAGCGAGCTGACCCGCGACACGAGAGCGTTCGAGTCGCTGATCGTCGACACCGCAAAGCTCTCGGGCCTGCTCGCCGCGAGGCGAGACGACGTCTCGGCCCTGGTCGGTAACGCCAACGCCGCGCTCGGCGCGATCGGAAACCAGCGCGCGGCGCTCTCGGAGGCGATCAACCTCTTGCCGCCGTTCATGCGCCAGGCGAACACGACCTTCGTAAACCTGCGCTCGACGCTCACCGACCTAAACCCCCTGGTCGACGCATCGAAGCCGGTCGCCGACCGCCTTGGGCCGTTCTTCCGCGAGTTCCGGGCCGCCGCCCGCGACTCGGTGCCGACGATCCGCGACCTGTCTGAGATCGTCCGCCGCCCCGGCAAGGCAAACGACCTCACCGAGCTGACCCGCTCGCAGGTGCCCTTGGCGCGGATCGGCGTCGGCTCGGGCGCGCCCGAGTGCGGCGCCGACCCGCTCGCAGACTTCGACCAGGCCGCCGACGACGACTTCAGCCACGGAGCCCTCGGCGAGACCGCCTGCGGCCTGCAAAACCAGCTGCCGCAGCTCTCCCACATCCGCGCCTACATCCCCGAGTGGGTCGGCTGGTTCGACGGGTTCTCGACTTCCGGAACGCTCGACGCGAGCGGCGGGGTCGGGCGGATCTCGCTCACCCTGAACGCGTTCAGTCCTGGACTCACCGGCGGCATCAACCCGGGCGTGCCGCTGCCCGACATCGCGAACGTATTGACCGAGATCAACGCCCGGGCCCGCTGCCCCGGCGCCCTCGAGCGCGACCCCGGCGACGGCTCGACCCCGTTCACTGACGGCGGCGCCCTGAACTGCGATCCCGCCCTCGTGCCGCCAGGAGACTGAGATGCGACGGATCGCCCTCATAACAGCTCTCCTTGCCGCCGGCGCGGCCGGTGCGGCCACGGTCGCGGGGGCCGACGACACGCACACCTACAAGCTCGAGATGTACGACGCGTTCGGCCTGGTGCAGGACGCGGACGTCAAGGTCGCGGGCGTGGCCGCCGGCAAGATCACCGAGCTCGACATCAACGAGGAGAAGCGCGCGCTCGTCACGGTCGAGCTTTCGGGGCCGCTGTCCGTCCTGGGCGACAAGACCGAGTGCAAGTCCGAGCCGCAGTCGCTCATCGCGGAGTACTTCCTCGACTGTCAGCCCGCCGGTGACCCGCTCCCCGACGGCGCGACCGTGCCGAAGCTCGTGACGCAGACCGTTCAGAACGACCTGGTCCTGAACACGCTGCGCCTGCCGTACAGGCAACGGCTCTCGCTCCTGATCAACGAGTTCGGGACGGCGCTCGCCGGGAATCCCGAAAACCTGAACGAGGCGATTCGCATGGGCGCGCCCGCGCTGCAGGACCTGCACAAGGCGCTGAAGCTCCTGGCCGACCAGAACCGTACGATCGCGCAGCTCAACGTGGATTCGGACGAGATCGTCGGCAAGCTCGCCGAGCGCAGCGACGACGTGGTCCGCTTCATCCGCGAGGCCGGAGACACGGCCGTAGCCTCGGCCGAGCGCCGCGACGACCTCTCGACCGACTTCGACCTGCTCGACGACGTGCTGCGCGAGCTCAACCCGACCATGGCCGAGTTGGAGAACGTGGCAGTCGAGACGACGCCGCTGCTCGCTGATCTCCGCCGCGCCGCCCCGGGCCTGAACACCCTGGCGACGAACCTGCCGGCGTTCGCGCGGGCGACCGAGCGCTCGCTCGTGACGCTGGGCAAGGCGTCCGTGCCCGGGAAGACGGCACTGCTCCGCGGCCAGGACGAGATCCAGGCGCTTGCGGACGCCGCGGTTCCGGCAAAGCCGGTCGCCAAGCAGGCCCGCCTCTTCCTGGACGACATCGCCGACCCGCGCCGGGCCGTGCAGATCGACGCCCGCGCGGGCGAGGACACAGGGCGCACGAGTGAAGAGCCCGGGCAGCCCGACACCATGGGCTACACCGGGATGGAAGGGCTCCTCAACTTCTTCTACATCCTCTCCCTGGCTACCAACCAGTACGACATCGCCGGGCACACGACGCACATCAGCCTCCGCGAGGTCGAGGGCCCCTGCGGCGTCTTCAACGCGGGTGAGGACTGGCCGGCGATCGGCGGTGGCCGGACGACCGATCCCGTGCAGGCGGATCCATGCGTCGGCATCCTGGGCGAGAACCAGCCGGGGATCACGCCGGGCCTCACCTTTGAGGACCTGCGGGCCCAGGGCATCCTCGGCCGCTATCCGGGTTCCGTCTGCCCCAACGGCTCGAATGATCTTCAACTGTGCAATCCGGGGATCGCCGAACCCGAGATCCCCGACAGCGGCCTTGCCCGCACGCCCGCCCGGTCCGATGCCCGCGGAGAGGCCAACGCTGACGCCCCCACCGAATCCGGCGGCTCCCCCGGCGCGGGCAGCCCGGCCGATCCGGAAAAGATCAAGGATGACCTCGAGGAGATCCTCGACCTTCCGGGCAAGGCGCTCGACGATCTCGGCCTCGGCGGCAAGAGCGGCGGCAAGGGCGACGGCAAGGGCGGGAAGAACGGGCTCGGCAATGCCCTCAACGGCCTGAGCCAGGGCACCAACCAGGCAATGCAAGACCTCCTCGACTTCCTGCTGGGACCATGAGAGGCCGAAACCCCGCAGCCGCCCTCGCAGCCTCGCCGACCATGGTTGGGGCGGTCACGACCCTGATCGTGATCGTTGCCGTGTTCCTCGCATACAACGCGAACAACGGCCTTCCGTTCGTTCCCGTCTACCGGGTCTCGGTCGAGGTCCCCAACGCCGCCCGGCTCGGGAACAACAACGAGATCCGGATCGGCGGCACCCGGGTCGGCATCATCGAGTCGATCGAGCCGGTGACGAACGAGGCCGGCCAGACCAGCGCCCAGACTGAAAGCGACGGCTCCGAGGGCGACCTGCCGCGGGTCGCGGCACGCCTCAACCTGAAGCTCGACAAGACCGCCGAGCCGCTGCCGCAGGACTCCGTGTTCCGCGTCCGCTACCGCTCGAGCTTCGGCCTCAAGTACCTCGAGATCGTGCGCGGGACGGGGCCCGACGCGCCGGAGGGCTTCGTGTTCGACGGCTTGAACGACGAGGCCGCGGATCCCGATTTCGTCGGTTGCGACATCCCCACCGATCCCGAGAGCTTCTCGGAGACGATCCCCGAGCAGGCGAAGGACGGCTGCTTCACGCCGCAGACCGAGTTCGACGCGATCGCGAACACGTTCGATACCAAGACCCGTGAGGCGGGCCGCGAAAACCTGATCGGCTTCGGCAACGCGTTCGCCGGCCGCGGCATGTCGCTGAACGACGCGATCGAGTCGCTGAACCCGCTGTTCGAGAACCTCGGCCCGGTGTCGAAGGTCCTCGCGGACCCCGAGACGGGCCTCCGACGCTTCTTCGCGGAGCTGGCCGACACGGCGCGCATCGTCGCCCCTGTCTCCGACCAGCAGGCTCAGTTCTTCACGAACGCGGCGATCGCCTTCGCCGCGATCTCAGAGGACCCGGCGGCGCTCCAGGAGACGATCTCCGAGGGGCCCGAGACGATGCGGGTCGCGATCGACACGCTGCCGCGCCAGCGCCCGTTCCTCGCCGAGCTGGCCGAGCTCTCGCGTCGCCTACGCCCGGGCGTCCAGCAGCTGCGGTTGGCGCTGCCCAGCCTGAACAGCGCCGTACGGGTCGGAACGCCGGTCCTCGCGCGTACGCCGCCGCTCAACCGTGACCTGCGGCGGACCTTGGTCGAGCTGCGCCGGCTGGTGGACCAGCCGCAGACGAAGCTCGCGTTCCAGCGCCTCGAGCTCACGCTCGACGAGGCGAAGCCGCTGCTTGAGTGGGTGGTCCCGGCGCAGACCGTCTGCAACTACTTCAACTACTGGTTCACGAACTTCCCCTCCGCCTTCGACCTCGACGGGGTCGGCTACAACCTCCGGCAGATCGTGACCAACGTGCCGCTCGGCGAGCTCGCGATCGGACCGCTCACGGTGCCCGGGATGGTCGAGACCCCGCTCGGCGGCTACTCCGGCTTCCCGGCGAACGGGATCTCGGACCTCTTGGAAGGCCCGCCGGTCGGCGAATTCCGGCCCCACGACCTGCCCATCGCCCACGGCCCGTTCTACCTCAAGCAAGGCCAGCCAGGTCCCGAGTTCCCCGACTGTCACTCCGGCCAGCACGGCTACCCGCTCGGCGCCGGCCCGGCCGTGCGCGCGACGGGTCAGGCGGAGGAGATTCCGGGACTCACGTACTCCGATTTCCCAGGGTCGCTCGGGCCGACGAACGTGTTCTGGAACCAGGACGCGTCCCGCCAGTTCATCGATACGCGAGTTGAAAGCAGGCAGCCCGAATGAGAGCCGAGCGCCGCAAGCGGCTGCCGAACTGGGCGATCGGCCTGATCCTCGTCGTGATCACGGCGGTGCTGTCGCTTTATGCCTTCACCAAGTCGTTGCCCTGGGTCGACAAGTACACGGTCGAGGCGGTCTTCGAGAACGCCGGCAACGTGCGCCCGAACTCGCCGGTGCGAATCGCGGGCGTGAACGTCGGCAAGGTAACTGGGATCGAGCATCTGAGCGGCGACTCCGCCGACCTGACCGCGCAGGCGACTGGAGAGGAGGGCGCCGCCGAGGAGGAAGTGCCCCCCAGCGCCACCGTGGTCACGATGGAGCTCGAGGACTCCGCGCTGCCCCTCCACACGGACGCGACGATGAAGCTGCGGCCGCGCCTCTTCCTCGAAGGCAACCTGTTCGTGGATCTTCGACCCGGCAGCCCGAACGCGCCTGAGGCGGACGACGGTTACCAGTTCCCGATCGGGCAGACCGCGGTGGCGGTGCAGCTCGACGAGGTTCTGACGACGCTCCAGTCAGACGTCCGCACCGACTTGCAGATCCTCCTCGACCAGTTCGGGAACGCCCTCGACAAGCACGGCGGCTCCGAGGGCCTGCGCGAGCTGTTCCGGAGCTCGCCGGGCGCCTTCCGTTACACCTCGCAGGTGAACGAGGCGCTGCTCGGCACCGAGCCGCACGACCTCTCCGACCTGATCGTCAACCTGGACTCCACGGTCGAGGCGCTCGGACGCAACGAGGGCGCGCTCCAAGACTTGGTCACCAACCTGCGCATCGTCCTCGGCTCGTTCGCGGCGGAGAGCGATGCGCTCGAGGCCGGGATCGCCGAGCTCCCGAGGGTGCTGGAGGAGGGCACACCCGCCCTCGCGAGCCTGAACCGTGCCTTCCCGGCGGTGCGCGCGTTCGCGCGGGAGGCGCTGCCGGGCGTGCGCTCGACGCCGGCCACCCTCGATGCCGCGACCCCGTTCCTGCGCCAGCTTCGCGGCCTGGTCGCCGAGGACGAGCTCCGCGGCCTGGTCGCCGACCTGCGCCCGGCGATCCCCGACCTCGCACGGATGACGCGCCGGACGATCCCGCTCCTGGAGGAGGTGCGGCCGCTTGGCTCCTGCGTGAACGAGGTTCTCGTTCCCTGGTCGCAGATGACCGTCCCCGACGCGGACAACCAGACGATCAACGGCGACGGCACCCAAGCGAGGCTCTACGAGGAGACCGACTACGCGGTCGAGGGGCTGTCCGGATTCTCACGCTCGGGTGACGCGAACGGCCCCTACGCCCGCGTTCTGGGCATGAGTGGCCCGAACATCGTCAGCACCGGAGCCGAGAGGTTCGCGAGCGGCGCCGTGCCGCTCCTCGGCGCGCTGCCGGCCCTCGACTCGTCGCTCAAGCCCGAGTTCCGGCCAGACGTCGGCTGCGAGACGCAGGATCCGCCTAACCTCGGTTCCAACCCCGGCGACCTGCCGACTCCGGTTTCGGCCGAAGCCAGCGCGTCGGAGGGGCTCGAGTTCACGCCCGAGATGGAGGAGCAGGCGGCGGAGATCGCCGACGCGTTCGACCGCGCGGAGCAACTGAGCCGCAGCGGGAATCGCAAGCGCGAGCGCAAGGGCGGGGACCTGCTCTCAGACACCCTCACGGCACTCAGCCAGGTCCTGGCCCCGGCCTTCCTCGCGGGAGGTGAGGGCGGATGATGGTCGCCATTCGCAAGAGCCTTCGCGACTTCATCGCCGTTGCGGTGCTGATCGTGATCGCCGCCGTCACGAGCTACTTCATCCTCCAGCAGCAGCGGCTGCGCATCCCGATCCTCGAGGAGAAGCCGTTCGAGCTGAAGGCCGAGTTCGAGACCGCGCAGGCGGTCGTCGCCGGCCAGGGCCAGACCCTGCGGGTCGCCGGGGTGCGCGTCGGCGACGTCTCGAAGGTCGAGCTCGAGGACGGCAACGCCGTCGTCACCTTCGACGTCGACCGCGAGTGGCTGCCGATCTACAAGGACGCCACGCTCCTGATGCGCCCGCGAACCGGCCTGAAGGACATGTTCTTCGCGCTCGACCCCGGCACCAGGACGGCCGGCGAGTACGAGGAGGGCGACATCGTCCCGATGACGAACACCGCGCCTGACGTGAACCTCGATGAGGTGCTCGCGGCGCTCGACACCGACAGCAGGGACTACCTGCGGACGTTGATCGTCGGCGCCGGTCAGGGCCTCGCCGGGCGTGACAAGGACCTCGGCAAGATGCTGGCCGCGCTCGGGCCGGTGAATCGCGACCTCGACAAGCTCTCGACCGAGGTCGCGAAGCGCGACGAGAACCTCGCGCGCCTGATCCACAACCTCTCGACTCTGACCAGGGCGGTGGGGCAGCAGGACGACGACGTCGCCCGCCTGATCGACGCCTCGAATACAACGCTCGAGGCGATCGGCGAGCAGGACCCGGACGTGCAGCAGGCGACGGCGCTGCTCCCCGAGACGCTGCGGAACACGCGTCGAGCCCTCGCCGCCGCCAAGGAGTTCGGCGACGAGCTCGGGCCGGCGTTCAACTCGCTGCGGCCGTTCGCTCGCCGCCTGCCTGAGGTGAACGCGGCGACGACCGACCTGGCCAAGTCGACCACGCCGGTGATCGAGAATCAGATCCGCCCGTTCGTGCGCGCCGCGCGTCCCGTGGTGCCGGACCTGCGCGAGGCGGCGGACGGGCTCTCGGCCGCCGCGCCGGACCTGACGCGGGTTGGTGGGCGGCTCAACGAGCTGTTCAACATGGCGGCCTTCAATCCAGGCGGCGCAGAGGCCCCGTCCGTGTTGCCCGGGGACCGCACCGAGAGCTACCTGTACTGGGCGGGCTGGGCCGCGCACAACGCCACCAGCGTGTTCGGCTCGCAGGACGCCCACGGCCCCTACTGGCGCGTCTTCCTCTCGATGACGTGCGCGGACGCGCTCGAGCTCGTGAGCTCGCCGTTCCAGGGCGTGCCGCTGCCTCCCGCGTTGATCGACCAGATCATCCAGGGCGTCACCCTCATTACCGGCCTCGTGCCGCTGCTCGGACCAGGGGGGCCCTGCGCCTAATGCAGAAGCAGGCACCATCCATCGGTCGCATCCTCGTCGCCGCGGGCTTCGCGCTCTCGTGCTTCGGCCTGATCCTGTTCCTGTGGATCGCGTTCGGCGGGCCGACGCCTCTGAACCCGACGAGCTACCGGGTAACTGCGTACTTCCCGGAGGCGACCCAGCTCGCCGTCGAGTCCGACGTCCGCATCGGCGGCGTCTCGGTCGGAAAGGTGAAGGCCATCGAGCTCGCCCCGCCCGACCAACGAGTCGAGGGATACGACACGACCGAGGCCGAGATCGAGATCAAGCCCGAGTTCGCGCCGATCTCAAGCGACGCGCGGGCGGTTCTGCGCCAGAAGACGCTGCTCGGCGAGACCTACGTCGAGCTCACCTCCGGCACCGAGCCGGGCGACGAGGCCGCGCCCGTGGCTCTGGGGGCCGCCGGGAACGCCACCGACGCAGAGGCCGAGGAGATCGAGTCGATCGAGGAGGGTGGCGCCCTCGCGGTCTCGCAGACCCGGAACGCGACCCAGATCGACGAGATCTTCAACGCCCTCGACACCGAGACCCGCCAGTCGTTCCAGCGCTGGCAGCAGAACGTCGCGGTCGCGATCGACGGTCGCGGGCAGGACGTGAACGACGCGCTCGGAAACCTCGGCCCGTTCGTGACCGACGCCTCTCGTGTCCTCGCGGTCCTGAACGGCCAGAAGGTCGCGCTGAAGGGCCTCGTCCGCGACACCGGCACGGTGTTCGCGGCGCTCTCGGAACGCGACCAGGAGCTCGCCGGCGCGATCGTTGGCTCCGAACAGACCTTCGGGGCGCTCGCCGACTCCGACCGGGCGCTCGCGGAGTCCTTCCAGATCCTGCCGACTTTCCAGCGTGAGACGCGCGCGACCCTGCTCGCCCTCGACGACTTCCAGGCGAACACCAGGCCGCTGGTCCAGAAGCTCCTGCCGGTCGCCAACGACATCAGCCCGACCCTGCGGAGCGTCCGGCGGCTCTCACCGAACCTCGAGAACCTGTTCCGCGACCTCGGGCCGCTGATCCGTGCCGGCCGCAAGGGCATCCCGGCGCTCGGCCGGTTCCTCGGCCCCGAGGGCCTGCAGCCCATGCTCAGGAGCCTGGCCCCGTTCCTCGCCAACGTCCAGCCGATCGCCGCCTACCTCCGCACTTACAAGAGGACCGTCACCGACTTCCTCGGGCAGTTCGGCTTCGGGCACGCGGGGATCGTGGAGCCGCAGTTGAACCCGGACTACCCGCCGCATGCGCTCAGGATCCTCTCGCACCTCTCGACCGAGTCGCTCTCGATCTGGCCGAACCGGCTACCGACGAACCGCGGCAACGGCTACCCGGGACCGAACTATCTCGGCTCGCTGCAGGCCGCCCAGGGCACGATGTACGAGAACTTCGACTGCAAGAACACCGACTACGCGCCGACGGGCACGGGCGGCGATCTCGACGAGGATCCGGTTGGCTACCTGGAGCCGGCAGCTTCCTCCGGCGCCGAGGCCGACCAGGACAACCACTTCGCGCCGTGCAACATCCAGTCGCCGCCCGCCATCTTCGGCGGCGGCCGCGTCCCGAACGTGTTCGAGCTGCCGTAGGCAGCGGGTCCCGAACGTCCATAGGATCAGTCCGTGGGCTACTTCAAGGACGCCGACGAGGTCTACGACACGCTCGGCAAGCTGTTCGTGGACATCACCGCCGACCCGGAGCTGGGGCCGCGGTTTCGCCAGGCGGACACGGTCGTCCGCTACGAGTACTCCGACCCCGAGTCCGCGATCACGGTGCGGCTGTCCGACGGGGAGGGGGAGGACGTCGAATTCGGCGATCCCGCCCGCGAGCCGGAGGTGACGATGACGATGGAGGCCGACACCGCCCATCGCTTCTGGCTGGGAGAGGTGAACGTGACAGTCGCGCTCGCGCGCGGCGAGATCAAGGCCAAGGGCCCGGTGGCGAAGATCCTCAAGCTCGTGCCGCTCGCCAAGCCGGTGTTCCCGCGCTACAAGGCGCAGCTCGAGGAGCAGGGCCGCTCCGACCTGACCGAGGTCTGACCCGTGAACGGGACGACGAGCGCGGCCGCGTGGGCGGACGTGGTCCGTGGCGTGGCGGAGGCCCGTGGGGTGACCTACGAGCCGGTCGGCGGGCTGAACCCACGGGGCGGGCCGGCGGCGCTCTGTCCCGGTGGCACGAACAGGCTGACCGGCCAGTTCGACCAGGAATTCTGGGGGGCGTCGTGCGACGCCGACGAGCGCGAGCGCGGCGGCGGGCTCTTCCGCGGCGGCGAGGTGCTGCCCGGGGCGGTGCTGGCCAAGGCGCACATGCCCGACCTCGCGGCCGTGATGCCGGTGTTCAACGTCGAATCACTGGAGGGAGCGGGCGACGCGGTCGAGAGCCGGGTCAGCCGCCATCGCGTCCAGTTCGAGTCGATCGACTTCAACCGCCGCTTCATCGCCACCGTGCCCCGCGAGCACGACCCAGTCGCACTGCGCGAGACGTTCAGCCCCGGATTCCTCGACTGGGTGGCGGGCATCGACGCGGTGGTCGATTTCGGCGTCTCCGAGCAGCAGCTCTACTTCAACTGGCGCCTGCGGGAGCTGACCGCCGGCGAGTACGAGGCGGCGCTGGAGAACGCCGGGCAGCTGTTCCGCCGGATCCGCAGCGAGATGGAGGAGCACGGCATCCACACCTATCCCGCCGGCCCCTGGCACGCCGGCCTGGAGCCGTTCCCGGCGACCTAGACCTGCGGCGGCCGGTATCCCTCGTCGCCGGGCATCAGCATCCTCCAGCCCTGGTCGGAGGAGGGGTCGGCGACGATTGTGGGCATGATCGGCTCGACCACGAGCTCCCGCGCGGCCGCGATCGCCTCGTCAGAGGTGGCGAACGGCAGCAGCGACTCGAGGTGCTTGATCGTCGGGAAGACCAGTTCCAGATCGCCCGCGCGCCCGCGCTCGAGCGCGTCGGCCGGCTCCATCCAGGCCGCGTCGACCGTCTCCCCGCCGTCGGCGCGGGGCGGGGAGTGAGCGGGGGCGAGCGCCAGGTAGAAGCGGGTGTCGAACCGGATCGGCACCACCTCGGGAGTGATCCAGCGCGACCAGAGCCACAGCTCGGAGTCGGGCGCCAGCTCGATGCCCGCCTCCTCGCGCAGCTCGCGGATCGCGGCGGCGCGATGGGCAAGCTCGTCGGCGTCGACGTCGGTCTCGGCGCCGCTGACGCCCGCGATCAGCTCGTCGGCCTCGACGCCCCCGCCCGGGAAGACCCAGACGCCGGGCATGAATCGGGCCTCCGGATTGCGCCTGACCATCAGGACCTCGAGCTCGCGCTGTTTGTGCTTGCCGCCCCGCCGGAGCAGGATGATCGTCGCGGCGGCGCGCGGCGGCGCGGGCACGAAATCGGGGTCGAGAGGGTTGCGCGCGCCGGCCGCGTCGGGGGGGAGGTCGGGGGTCGCGGCCATCCGCGCCATCCTGCCTGATCCCCGGATAGAGTGCCGCGCGTGGGCGAGAAGCGGCTCTACATCTGCACTTCGTGCGGGTTCATCTACGACCCGGACGACGGCGATCCCGACGGCGGGATCCCGCCCGGCACCGCCTTCGACGACATCCCCGACGACTGGTTCTGCCCGGTCTGCGGGGCGCGCAGGAGCGATTTCGAGCCGTACGACGAGTAGCCGCTACTCGTCCAGTGCCCGCTCGCGGGCCCGGCCTCGGGCCGCGGTGATCACGAAGTAGGCGATCGCCGCGATCAGGGCCAGCGGCAGCAGCACCGCGCCGCTGATCAGCGCGATCCCGGCGCCCACGGTGAGCACCCGACCCGCGTCGTCCAGCGCGTCCTCGAGCGACCAGTCGCCCTCGTCGGCGCCCTCGGAGGTGATCTGCAGCGTGACGCTCGACTGGGCGGCGCGCCGCTGGAGGTTGTCGAAGTCGGCCTCGGCCTGGGCGATCGTGTTGAGCAGCGCGTCGAGGCGGGCGCGGAGCTGGTCGAGCTCCTCCTGGGTGTCGGCCGCCTGGATCTGGTTGATCAGGGCAACGCGCTCGGCGCGCAGGCCGGCGAGCCGGTCCTTCGCGTCCACGAACGGGCGCGTGATGTCCACGGTGCCCTCGCTCAGGGACTTCACGTCGGCCAGGTCGGAGAGCTGGTCGAGCGTGGTGTCGAGCGCTCGCGTCGGGATCGTGAGCTGGAGCGTCGCCCGCGCCTCGTCCTCGGTGCCCGAGGTCTGCGACGACTCGACGATCCCGCGGTTCGACTCGACCACGGCGATCGCCTCGTTGGTCACGTCCTGGACCTCGTCGGCCGGCGCCGCGAGCGTCAGCTGCGCGTCGCGCTCGACCTTGCGGACGTCCTGGCCGCCGGCGGGGCCGGAGCGGGCTTCGTTGAGTACGGGCCCGCCAAGGGGCGTCACGAATCGATCGACGTCCTTGTGGCTTAGATCAGCGCTGCCGCGTCGATCCGCCTCAAGCGAGCCCGGGAGTGCCTGGTCAAGGCCGGGCGTGCCGGAGTCCGGAATCGCTTCCGTCGGCGCATCTTTCGCGGGCCCTTCGGCCGCCGAGACTGCGGTGTCACCGCCGGCGTCCCCGGCCTCATCGTCGCTGCCAGTCTGGAAGTCCACCTGCGAGATCGCGACGGCCACTACCACCAGCGTCGCCGCGGCGCCGCCCGCGTACGCGAGCCGGCGCGGCGTCAGCGACGCCAGAAAGAGGCGCAGGCGCCCACCGGCGTCGCTCTTCGTCGCCTGCTCGCTCAGGCCGGGACGGCGGCCGCGGGGGAAACCCGCGGCCGCCCACCGGTCCAGGGCGTCGCCGAACTCGCCGTCCGGGGTGTCGCGCTCGGCGCGCAGGTCGCCGACCAGGGCGCTCAGGCCCTCCATGCCGGCGGGAAGCTCCTCGCCGCGGAGCGCGGCGTCGAGGGCGTCCAGCTCGGCTTCGATCTCGGCGGGCGGCGGCGTGTCGCCGTGCCCGATGTCACTCAGCCTCATCGCAGGCCCTCCTCAGCTTCTCGATCGTCCGGTGTACACGCATGGCCGCGGCCCTCTCCGAGACCGAGATCACGCTCGCGATCTCGGCCGTCGAGAGGCCGGCGAAGAACTTCAGGGCGACGAGCTCGCGCTCGCGGGCGTTGAGCCGTTCCATCGCCTGGCGCAGGGCGGCGCGGCGCATCGCGACCTCGGCCGCCTCCTCGGCGGGCGCCAGGTCGGCGACCGGCTCCGAGATCAGCGCGGTCGTGCGCTTGCTCCGCCGCAGCTCGTCGAGCGCCGCGTTGCGAGCGATCCCGAACAGCCAGGCCCTGCGAGTCCCGCGCGCGGGGTTGAAGGACGAGGCGCGCCGGTAGGCGCGCTCGAAGGCGGTGGCGGTGACGTCCTCGGCGGCCGAGCGGTCCCGCAGCAGCCCGGCGACATATGCGTAGACGTCGTCACGCGACGAGCGGTAGAGCTCCTCGAACGCCGCCTCGGCGTCGCTGGGCATGTCGCGCGCGGGAGCGGCCAATATCCCTTCCGTTACCACTCGGGTCAACCTGCTTTCGCGCCTTCGGCGCTCATCAGATTCCACTGCATATCCCCACTACGGCGCCAGGGCCGATTCATCACACCGAAATTCTCCCCCCACCGCGCGAAAGACGGAAAACCGGACACAGTGTCCGGAAATCCGTCGTTCGCGGCAGGGCGCGCGCGGCCCTACGCCGCGCGCGGCATCTCGGCCGTGTCGGCCTCCGCCGCCGCCGGCATTCGGGCCGGCTCGCCCGCGCCGAACGCGCTCTCGCACGCCGCGCGGATCGACTCGGCGACGATGCCGACGAGCCGCCGGAGCTCGGCCTTCGAGATCACGAGCGGTGGCATCAGCACGACCGTGTCCCCGAGCGGCCGGACGATCGCGCCGCGTTCGCGGGCTTCGAGCGTGACGCGGTGGCCGAGTCGGAGGGCCGGATCATGTTCCCCGAGGTCGATGCCCGCCATGAAGCCGCGGGCCCGTACCTCGGCGACCTCGGGCATGCCCGCGACCGCGCCCAGCAGCTCGGCGAGCAGGCGGATCTTGGGCTGCAGCTTCAGCAGCGTCCCCTCGCGCTCGAACGCGTCGAGGCTGGCGATCGCGGCCGCGCAGGCGAGCGGGTTGCCCGTGTACGTGTGGCCGTGGAAGAAGGTGCGGAACTCCTCGTGCTCGCCGAGAAAGCCCTCGTAGATCCGCTCCGTCGCGAGCGTCGCCGCGAGCGGCAGGTACCCGCCCGTCAGTCCCTTCGCGACGCAGAGCAGGTCGGGCGACACGCGCTCCTGCTCGCAGGCGAACATCGTTCCCGTGCGCCCGAAGCCCGTCGCGACCTCGTCGCAGATCAGGAACACGTCGTGGCGGTCGCAGAGCTCGCGCACGCGGCGCAAGTAGCCGGGCGGCAGCACCCGGATCCCCGCCGCTCCCTGGACGAGCGGCTCGACGATCACCGCCGCGATCTCGCCCCCGTGGAAGTCGAGCACGCACTCGAGCTCCGCGGCGTCGCCGGGGGCGACGTGGTGGGCATCGAACAGGAGCGGCCCGTACGCGGCGTGGAAGAGGTCGATGCCACCAACCGACACGGCTCCGACGGTGTCACCGTGGTACGCGTCCCGCAGGCACACGTATGAGGTGCGCTTGGCGCCCTCGGCGTCCTGCTGCTGCCAGTACTGGAAGGCCATCTTCAGCGCGATCTCCGTCGCCGTCGAGCCCGAGTCCGAGTAGAAGACCCGGTTCAACCCGGGCGGGGCGATCGCCACGAGACGCGCCGCCAGCTCGGCCGCCGGCGCGTGGGCGAGGCCGAGCATCGTCGTGTGAGCCACGCGGTCGAGCTGGTCCCGCACCGCCTTGTCGATCCCCGGGTGCCGGTGTCCGTGGACGTTGCACCACAGCGACGAGACGCCGTCGATGTAGCGCCGGCCGTTCGCGTCGATCAGGTCCGTGCCCTCGGCGCGCTCGATCACCAGGGGCTCCTCGTCGCACCAGTCACGCTGCTGGGTGAACGGATGCCAGAGGTGGGAGTGGTCTAGAGCTGGGACCTCATCCGGCATCGCGCGATGGCGAGACTACGGCGCGTCCCGGCGGAACAAGTGGCCGCAGCACGACGAGAGCCCCGCTTCCCGCGCGGCTCTCGTCGAGTAGGCCGTTCGGCTGCCTTGCGTCTCAGTCGTAGATGACGCAGCCTTCCGCATTCGCCTCGCCGGCGATCGCGTCGGCGGTGTTCTGAGCCTTCTCCATCGCCGCATAGTCGTCCCTGTACCAGGCTTCGACCGCGGCGTCGATCCAGGAGTTGGCGGCGTTCGCCTGCTCCTCGCAGTGGTCGTCGTCGGTCCCCGAGATGTACTTCTGGGGAACGTCTTCCTTCGACATCGTGTGGGGACCGGTCGGGTCGCCGCTGAACGTCGTGTCGTCGCCCGAGGGCAACGAGCGCGCCGCGTCGGCCGGCGCGACGGCGACGGCGAGCGTCGCGGTCATGGCCAGGGCGGCTGCGGTTGCGGTGATCTTGCGGAACATGGTGCTCTCCTTCATGTCGTTGGTTGGTTGCCTGATCGGCAAGCCAATCCTCGGACCCATCGGCGAGCTGCGCTACCCACCCAGGGTGTGGACCTCACGCCACCTGGCACGGCGCTGCAAGGGGCTCCGCTACTCGGCGTGCCGCTCGCGGAAGGCGCGCACCTTGGCCCGGTTCCCGCAGTCCTCCATCCGGCACCACGTGCGCGAGCGGTTGCGGGACCGGTCGTAGAACGCCCAGAGGCAGTCGTCGGCCGGGCACACCTTGAGCCGGGACCACTCGCCGGCCAGCATCGCCTCGCGGATGATCGACGCGATCCGGGCCAGGGCCGGGTCGAGGCCCGCGCCGGCCGGCTCGAGGTCGATGGTGCAGTCCTCGTTGACCCGCACCCTCAGCGAGACGCCGCTGAGCGCGCCGTTCAGCCGCTCCACCGTCGTCGGCGGCAGCGGCTCGTCGTTGTTCGTTAGCAGCGCCTCGCGCAGCGCCTCACGCAGCTCGATCGCGCGCGCGAGGTCGCCGTCGTCCAACCGGACGGTGGGCACCACGAGCCCGTGCCCCGCGAGCCATTCGGCCAGCGCGGCCGGAGATGAGAGCTCCTCGGCGCCGGTCTCCGCGTCGTAGGAGTTGACGAACCGGCGAACCAGCTCCAGCTCGGCCGGGGCGGAGCTGGTCTCGGCGTCGTTGACGTGAGGTTCCACGATTCATCATTGTAACCACCATTTCGCGTTAGATGGTGCTACACTAACCGCCAAGTGTTGTTTACCGGTGTCACGGACAGGAGGCAGACATGGATTCCCGACTGAACCTCGAAGTGCTCGAGATGCACGAGGCAGACTTCCAGCGCCACGCAGAGGCGTCCCGGGCGGCCCACCACTGGCCGGACGATGGGCTCCCCCCGCGTACGCGCGAAAGCCGCGGTGCCACCGCGCTGCACCCCGCTGCGGTCCTCGCCTCGCTGCTCACCCGGCGCTGATCGCCAGGGCCGGCCACGAGTCCGGCTCGGCGAGATCGAGCCACGGCAGGGTGAGCACCGGAACGCCGCCGAGTCGCTCGATTGCCACCACGTTCGAGCGCTCGATCTCGCCCGGGTCGTCCGGCCACGGGGTCAGCACCACCGCCGCGACGGCGAGGCCCACCGCCCGGACGGCCTCGACGGTGAGCAGCGTGTGGTTGATGGTCCCGAGGCCAGGGCCCGCCGCGACGACAACCGGCAGCCCGAGGTCGCGCGCGAAGTCGCGGACCAGGTAGCCGAGCGTGAGCGGGACCAGGAAACCGCCGACGCCCTCGCAGACGAGGTAGTCGCCCGACCCGGCGGCGGCGCGCGCCGCGGACCGTAGCCGTGCCGGGTCGATGCGGATCCCCGCCATCTCCGCGGCCAGGTGCGGTGACATGGGCGGGTAGAAGCGGTACGGGGCGATCTCGTCGTCCGTCTGCGCGCTGCGCGCGGCGTCCCGGATCAGCTCGTGGTCGGGCGCCGCATCGTCCTCGATGCCACTGACGGCGGGCTTGAAGACGGCAACGCGGAGGCCGCGGTCCGCTGCGCCGCGGGCGATCGCCGCCGCGACGACCGTCTTCCCGACCTCGGTTCCCGTGCCGGTGACGAAGGCGCCGGCGGCCGCCGGGTCAGGCGGCGCGCCGGAGGTGTCCACTGCCGGAGCCCGCGATGCCGAGTTCGCGCGCGGCGCGCCCGATCACCCGGGCCGCGTTCTGGAGCTCGTCCGTCCGGTGGTTCGCCATCACCGTCAGCCGCAGGCGGGAGGTGCCGTTGGGCACGGTCGGCGGCCGGATCGCCTGCGCGAACACGCCGCCCTCGAGCGCGCGCTCGCACAGCGCCAGCGCCCGCCGGGCGTCGCCAACCATCACGGGAACGATCTGCGTTCGGGAGGCGCCCACGTCGAGCGCCTGCGCGCTCAGCGTCTCGCGGATCGCGGCCGCGTTGCGGCGCAGCTGCTCGACCACGCCGGGCCTGGAGGCCAGCAGCTCGAGCGCCGCTAGCGCGGCCCCGACCGAGGGCGGGGGCGGCGCCGTGGAGAAGATGAAGGGCCGCGCCGTGTTGATCAGCAGGTCACGCAGGTCGGCGCTCACGCAGACGTACGCGCCGTAGCTGCCCAGCGCCTTTCCCAGTGTGCCGGCGACAACGTCCACCTTGCCGCTCAGCCCGGCGGCGGCGATCGCGCCCCGTCCACCGGGGCCGAGCGCGCCGGTCCCGTGCGCCTCGTCCACCATCAGGCGGCAGCCGTGGCGCCGGGCGAGGTCGACGAGCTCCGGGAGCGGCGCCACGTCGCCGTCCATCGAGAACACGCCGTCCGTGACGATCAGGGCCGCACGCCCGGCCGCCTGCTCGAGCCCCCAGGCGAGGTGATCCAGGTCGCAATGGCGGTAGACGAATGTCTCCGCCTTCGCGAGCCGGCACCCGTCGATGATGCTCGCGTGGTTGAGCTCGTCGGAGAACACGATCTCGCCCGCGCCGGCGAGCGCCGCGACCGTGCCCGTGTTCGCCAGGTAGCCGGAGCCGAACAGGAGCGCCGCCTCGGAGCCCTCGAACTCGGCCAGCCGCTGCTCGAGCTTGCGGTGCAGCTGCATGTCGCCGGAGATCAGCCGCGAAGCGCCGGCTCCGGCGCCGAAGCGCTCGGCGGCCTCGGCCGCCGCCTGCCGCACGCGGGGGTGGTCGGCGAAGCCGAGGTAGTTGTTCGAGCAGAGCAGCAGCACCTCGGCGCCGTCCAGCAGCACCCGCGGGCCCTGGGGACCCTCGATCATCCGCAGACGCCGGTGCAGGCCCTTGCGCCGGAGCGCCTCGAGCGTCGCCCGGGGATCGTTCAATCGCCCCACCCGGCGGGCTGGTCGGCGCCCACCGCTCCCCGCTCGCTCGGGCGTTCCGGGTAGCCCGGCACGCGGCCCTTCTTCTTGATCACCCGCAGCTGGGTGGAGGGGTCCCAGAAGTTCGCGTCCGCCTGACTGTCGATCAGATCGTCGATCGGGGTCTGCGGGGTCCGGCCCTCCAGCCAGCCCTCGCGATTGTCGGGCCGCGGGTTCGCGCCGTTGTCCTGCTGGCGCGCCACGTTCAGCCCGAGCTCCTCGAACATCGCCCGGTCGTCCGCGGGCTCCGAGCCCAGCGTCGTCAGGAAGTTGCCCATCATCACGCCGTTCAGCCCCGCCTTGACGGCCAGCGGCTGCAACTCGCCGAGGTTCTCGACCCGGCCGCCGCAGAGCCGGAACAGGGCGCCGGGGATGATCAGCCGGAAGATCGCCACCCACTTCACGACCTCCCACGGGTCCATCAGCTCGCGGTCGCCGAACTTGGTCCCGGCGCGCGGGTTCAGCAGGTTGATGGGGACCGAGGTCGGGTCGATCTCGGAAAGCTCGAACGCCATCTCCACTCGCTGCCGCGGGCTCTCGCCGAGGTTGAGGATGCCTCCGACGCAGCTCTCGAGGCCCGCCTCCTTCATCGCGTCGATCGTGCGCAGCCGGCCCTCGTAGCGGACCGTGGTGGAGACCTCCGGGTAGTAGGAGCGCGCCGACTCCACGTTGTGGTGGACGCGCTGCACGCCCGCCTCCTTGAGCCGCTTGGCGCGCGCCGTCGAGATGTGGCCGATCGAGACGCAGCGCTTCAGGTTGGTGTGCTCGGAGACGAGCTTCGCGCCTTCGACCACTCGCTCGAAGTCCCGCTTCGAGAGCCCCTGGCCCTGTGTGACCATGCAGAAGCGGTGGGCGCCGGCGGCCTCCGCGGCGCGGGCGTGCTCGAGGATCTGCTCCGGCTCCATCATCGCGTGCATCGGCGTGTCCGCCTCGGCGTAGCGCGACTGTGCGCAGAAGCCGCAGTCCTCCGCGCAGCCGCCGGACTTGGCGTTCACCAGCGAGCAGAGGTCGGTCGAGTCGCCGAAGCGCTCCTGGCGCGCCTCCCAGGCGCGCTCCACCAGCGCCAGGATGTCCTCGTGCTCGGTCAGCTTCCCGAGCGCGAGCGCCTCGTCGAACTCAATCAGCGGCGCCATACGGTCCGAAAGCTAGGCGTGAAGCCGGACGCCACGGCAGGAAGGCAGTTGCGTGCGTCGAATCGGCTCACAGCGTCAGGGAGCCGTCGGCTGGCGGCTGCCCAAACGGAAGGAGACGCACATGGAAGTCAGAGGTGCCGGTAGAGCGCTGTTCGCCGCGATCCTGTTGGTCATGGCGGGAACGCTCAATGTCATCTACGGAATCGCTGCCATCGACGACGCGAACTTCTTCGCCGGCGGCACCAGCTACGTGTTCTCGGACCTCAATACGTGGGGCTGGGTCACCCTGATCCTGGGCGTGGTACAGATCACCGGTGGGTTCTCGCTGATGGCGGGGAACATCTGGGGACGCGCGGTCGGCATCACGGCCGCAAGCCTGGGCGCGGTCGTCGCGCTGATCTCGGTCGGGGGTGCATACCCGTTCTGGTCGCTGGGCATCTTCGCCCTGTGCATCATCATCATCCACGGCCTCGCCGTTTACGGCCAGCCCACGGAAGCCTGACCGTTCCGCGGGGCCCGGCGCCGCCGGGCCCCGCGCCCGTTTCCTACGCCGGCGTGTTCGCCAGCGACTCCCACAGATAGAGGCTCGCCAGCGTGCGGTGCGGGCGCCAGGGCTCGGCGATCCGTTCCATCTCCGCGGCCGACGGCAGCTCGGGGAGGCCGTACTCCGCCCTGACGGCGTTGCGCACGCCGAGGTCCCCCACGGGCAGGACGTCCTCCCGCTCGAGGTGGAAGATCAGGAACATGTGCGCGGTCCAGACGCCCAGGCCGCGAACCGCCGTCAGCTCGGCGATCACCGTCTCGTCCGGCAGCTCCTCGAGCCGGTCCACCTCGAGCTCGCCGCTGATCACGTGGGCGGCGAGGTCCTTCACGTACTCGACCTTGCGTCCCGAGAGCCCGGCGCTCCGGAGCGCATCGTCGTCGGCGTCGACGAGCTCCGCGGCCGTCGGCACCCGCCCGTCGAACAGCGCCAGCACCCGGTCGTAGATCGTCGCCGCCGCCTTCGTCGAGAGCTGCTGCCCCACGATCGCGCGCAGCAGCGTGCCGTAGGCGTCGCCCTTGGGTCGCCCACGGCGGCGCTTCTCCTGCGACATCGGCCCGATCCGAGCGATCAGCCCGGCCATCACCGGGTCGGCGCCGGCCAGGGCGGCGGCCGGCGTGGTCTCGCCCGTCACTACCTGCCCTGCCAGCGAGGCTTGCGCTTCTCGGCGAACGCGGCGATCCCCTCGCGGAAGTCCTCGGAGGAGAAGCACGATTCGCGCAGCTCGACCAGCTCGCGCTCCTGCTCGGGTGTGAGTCGGGGAAACCGCGCCAGCGTCTCGATCGCCCGCTTGTTGCCCCTCGTCGAGAGGGGCGCGTTTCCGGCGACCACCGAGGCCAGCGAGAGCGCCGCCGCCTCGACCTCGTCGTCGGCCACGACCTCGCCGACCAGGCCGATTTGAAGCGCCCGCTCCGCGTCCACGGTGCGCCCGGTCAGGAACAGGTCCCGCGTGGCCGCGACGCCGATCACGTCGATGAACCGCTCGAGGCCCGTGTGGCCGTAGATCAGGCCGAGCTTCGCCGGCGGCATGCCCAGCTTCGCGTTCGCTGCGCAGACGCGCAGGTCGCAGCGCACCGCGAGCTCGAGACCGCCGCCGAGGCAGTGGCCGTTGATCGCCGCCAGCACCGGGTACGCGTGCGCGCTGACGGCCTCCATCGCGGCGTGGAACGGGTGCGCGACCAGTGCCTCGGCATCGCGTTCGAAGCTGTCGTCCGGAATCGCGCCGATGTCGTAGCCGGCCGAGAACGCGCGGCCCGTGCCGGTGATCACCACGCAGCGCACCTCGATCCCGCGGTCGAGGTCCGGCAGCGCGGCCGCGAGCGCATCGAGCACCTCGTGGTCCAGCGGGTTGCGCTTCTCCGGGTTGTTCAGCCGCAGCCGCGCTACGGCGTCGGCGGGGAAGTCGAGGACCAGCTTCCCGCCGGCCAGCTCCTCACTCGAGGACGACAAGAACATCGCCCTCTTGGACGGATTGGCCCTCTTCGCACTTGATCTCGCTGACCGTCCCGTCGTCCTCGGCCTCGACCGGCATCTCCATCTTCATCGACTCGAGGATGACGACGGTGTCGCCGTCTTCGACCGTGTCGCCGACGGCCACCTCGATCTTCCAGACGGTTCCGGTGATGTGGGCCTCGATGTCCGCCATGCCGCTTGAGCGCTCCTCCTGGTTGTTGGTGGCGGCAGAATAGACGCGGTGACCGACGCAGCCGCCCTAGCCGCGCCGCCGGTGGTCTGCGTTGTCGCCGCCCGCAACGAGGCCGACCGGGTCGGCGACACGCTCCGCGCGCTGGCCGCCGCGCACCCGGGCGCGGAGCTGCTCGTCGCCGACGACGCCTCGGACGACGCCACGGCCGAGGTGGCACGCGCGCACGGCGCCACCGTGATCTCGCGGGGGCGCCCGGTCGGCAAGGGCGGCAACATGACCGCCGCCGTCGCCGAGGTGATCGATCTCGCGCGGCGGCCCGACGCGCCCCTGTTCCTCCTCTGCGACGGCGACCTCGGCGCGTCGGCCGCTGAGCTGACGCCGCTGCTCGACGCCGTCCACGCCGGCGAGTGCGATCTGGCGATCGCGGCGTTCCGCCGCCGGGTCGGCGGGGGCTTCGGAGTCGCCCTGCGCTACGCGGCCTGGGCGATCGAGCGCCTCTGCGGGTACCGCGCCGGGGCGCCGATCTCCGGGCAGCGGGCGCTGAGCCCGGCCGCGATGCGCGCCTGCTTTCCCTTCGCGCCCGGCTACGGGATGGAGATCGGCATCACGGTGGACGTGGTCCGCGCCGGCCTCGGCGTGCGCGAGATCGAGCTCGACCTCGAGCATCGCGCGACCGGCAAGAGCATCGGCGGCTTCCTCCACCGCGGCCGCCAGCTCCGAGACTTCACGCGCGTCTACAGGATCAAGCGACGGGATAGCCTGCCGCCGTGATCCTTGCCATTGACCAGGGGACGACGGGCTCGACCTGCCTGGTGTTCGACGGGGAGGGTCGCATCGCCGGGCGGGCCTACAGCGAGTTCCGCCAGCACTTCCCGCAACCCGGCTGGGTCGAGCACGACGCCTCAGAGATCTGGGACGTCACCCGCCGTGTCGCGGTCGAGGCGATCGTCGACGCCGGGATCCAGGGGGGCGAGCTGGACGCGATCGGGATCACCAACCAGCGCGAGACGGTCGTCGCCTGGGATCCGGAAACCGGCCGGCCCGTGCACAACGCGCTGGTCTGGCAGGACCGGCGCACCGCGGCCCGCTGCGACGAGCTGCGCGCGCAGGGGCACGAGGAGCTCGTCCGTGAGCGAACCGGCCTGGTGCTCGACCCGTACTTCTCGGGGACCAAGGTCGAGTGGCTGGTGCGGAACGTCGACGCCGCCCGCGAGGGGGCGGTGTTCGGCACGATCGACTCGTGGCTCGTGTTCAAGCTCACCGGACGGCACGTCACCGACCTCTCGAACGCGTCGCGCACGCTGCTGTTCGACATCCGCGAGCGGCGCTGGGACCCCGAGCTCTGCGACCTGCTCGGCGTCGCCCAGGAGCGGTTGCCCGAGGCGCTGCCCTCCGCCCACGTCTACGGGACCACCACCGAGTTCGGCGGCGAGGTGCCGGTCGCGGGCATCGCCGGCGACCAGCAGGCCGCGCTGTTCGGCCAGGCCTGTCACGAGGCCGGCCAGGGCAAGAACACGTACGGCACCGGCAGCTTCGTCCTGATGAACGCGGGGCATGAGGCGCCGCCGGCAAAGGACGGGCTGCTGACGACGATCGCCTGGGGGCTGCCGGACGAGGTGGACTACGCGCTGGAGGCTGCGATCTTCGTCACCGGCGCGGCGGTGCAGTGGTTGCGGGACGGCCTCGGGGTGATCGGCGACGCGGCCGAGACCGAGGCGCTCGCGGCGTCGTTGGAGACGAACGACGGCGTCTACTTCGTGCCGGCGCTCACCGGGCTGGGATCGCCGCACTGGGACCCCTACGCGCGCGGGACGATCGTGGGCCTGACGCGGGGCACCGGCCCGGCGCAGCTCGCGCGCGCCGCGCTCGAGGCGATCGCCTACCAGACCGTGGACGCGGTCCGCGCCCAGGAGGCCGCCGCCGGTGAGCCTCTGTCCGAGCTGAAGGCCGACGGCGGCGCGGTTGCCAACACCTGGCTGATGCAGTTCCAGGCGGACGTGCTTGGCGTGCCGGTGAGCGTGCCCGAGATCTCGGAGACGACGGCGCTCGGCGCCGCCTACCTGGCTGGGATCGCCACGGGCGTGTGGGAGCGGAGCGAAGTCGTCTCGCGCTGGCGCGAGGCGGCGCGCTACGAGCCGCGGATGGGCGCGGACCAGCGCGAGTCGCTCCTCGCCGACTGGCGCCGCGCGGTCGAGCGGGCGCGCGGCTGGGCGAAGCCGTAACCGCGCGCCGCACTCCGGGTAGCAATTGGAGGTCATGGCCGACATCAAGCCACAGGTCTACAAGGACCCCCGTCCGGCGGAGATGTTCCAGCCGTTCCACGACTGGGTTCGCACCCACAGGCCGGGCTGGATCTACGAGCTGGTCCGCATGGTCCTCACCCCGATCGCGTTGATCGTCTACCGGCAGCGGGCGATCGGCACGCCGAACGTGCCCGCGGACGGCGGCTTCATCCTCGCCCCCAACCACTTCTCGCAGATGGACCATTTCTTCCTCGGCGTCTACATCCGCCGGAAGATCCAGTTCATGGCGAAGTCACAGCTCTTCGGCAAGCCCGTGCTGGACTACATCTTCCGGGTGGGCGGCGTGTTCCCCGTCCGCCGGGGTCACCACGACGAGGAGGCGTTCAAGACGGCGTACGCGGTCCTCGGCCGCGGCGGCTGCGTCGGGATGTACTGCGAGGGCGGCCGCTCGCGAACCGGCCGCCTCGGCGAGGCGAAGCCCGGCGTCGGGCGCCTCGCGCTGGAGTCCGGCGTGCCCGTGGTGCCGGTCGCGATCCACGGGTCGCTGGGCGTCCGCGGCTGGAAGCGCCTGCGCTTCCCCAAGGTGACGATCCAGTACGGCGAGCCGCTTCGGTTCGACCGGGCCTCCGCCCCGACGCACGAGCAACAGCTCGCGGCGGCGCAGGAGATCTTCGAGCGGGTCAGGGCGATGTACGGCGCGCTCGATGCCGAGGGGCGCAGGGCCGTCGCGGGCGCGGCGCGCGCTACTCGTAGCGCTGCTTGAGCTCGGGCCAGGTCCTCGGGTCGTGCCCGGGGATGATCACCGCGCCGGGGTAGTCGCGCTGGAAGAGCCGCAGTTCCTGCAGTGACCGCCGCCAGGTGTGCGGATCCTCGGGCCGCGGAGGGGGCGGCGCCTCGCCGAGCTGGGCGAGGGTGTAGATGGCGTCTCCCGCGATGACCAGGTCGCGGTCGCGCAGGTGGCAGATCACGGACTGGTGGCCGGCGGAGTGCCCCGGCGTGTAGGCAAGCCGGACGCTGCCGTCGCCGAACAGGTCGAACGTACGGCCGAACGTCGCGTAGGAGCCGACCGTGGGGCCGTCGAAGTCGATCGTGCAGTAGTCGAACGCGTAGTCGTACTGCGCCGGCCGGTAGCCGTGGAGGAACGGCCGCGACCCGGTGGTCGCCGCGTCCCACTCGCGCTCGGAGACCACGAACGAGGCGCCCGCGAACTCCGACATTCCCGACGCATGGTCGAAGTGCAGGTGGGTCATGACGACCGTGTTGATGCCCTTCGGGTCGACGCCGCGCGAGCGGAGCTGCGCGGGTAGGTCCTCGCCGGGCTCGAGCTCGGGCTGCCCGAACCAGGTGACCATGCGGCCCATATTCGCGCTCGGCTTCGAGGTGACCGAGGGGTGCAGGCCGGTGTCGACCACGAGGCTGCCGGCGCTCGGATGCGTGATCAGGAAGGCGGGGCAGGGCACGGTCCACCACTTCGAGCGCGGCGTGCCCGGCCCGAGCATCCGCAGCTGGCCGGTGCGATCACCCCCGGCGCGCTCGAAGAACTGCGGCGGCGCCTTGACACGGCCGACCTCGAGCGCCTCGACCGCCACCGTCGCGCCGGCGGTGCCGCCGGCGAGCGGCTTGTCGAGGGGGCGCTTGTGCGCCTTGACCTTCATCGCGAGCCAGCCTAGTGGGCCATATGCTCCCGCCCGCGATGCCCGAACCGTCCCGCATCTTCGCGCCCGGCTTGCTCAAGGGCCAGGTCTGCGTGGTGTCGGGGACCGGATCTGGGCTCGGCCGCGCCACGGCCCTCGAGCTAGGGCGCCTGGGCGCGACCGTGGTGGGCTGCGGGCGGCGCCCCGAGCCGCTCGAGGAGACCGCGGCCGCGATCCGCGAGCTCGGCGGCGAGGCCGACGCCGAGGCCATGGACATCCGGGATGAGGATGCGGTGGACGCCATGTTCGACCGGGTGCTCGAGCGCCACCGCCGGGTGGACGTTCTGGTCAACAACGCGGGCGGGCAGTTCCTGAGCCCGGCCGAGGCGATCACGCCGAAGGGCTTTCGCACGGTGATCGAGCTGAACGTGCTCGGCACCTGGCTGATGACCCACGCCGCGGCGACGAAGGCGTTCATGCCGCAGGGCGGGGGGAAGGTCCTGAGCGTCACCCTCTCGCCGCACAACGGGATGCCCGGAATGGTCCATTCCGGCGCCGCGCGCGCCGCCGTCGAGAACATGATGAGGACGCTCGCCATCGAGTGGTCCCGTCACGGCATCAAGCTCTGCGCGCTGGCCGCCGGTCAGTTCGACACCGAGACCCTGAGGACCAAGTACCCCCAGGTGTTCGTCGAGCACATCCCGCAGACCGTCCCGCTCGGCCGGCTCGGGACCGAGGAGGAATGGGCGTGGCTCGTCGCCTATCTGGCCTCGCCGGCGGGCGACTTCTTCTCGGGCACGACGATCACGATGGACGGCGCCCGCGACAACTGGTTCGGGCCGTGGCCGCCGAGCGTCTACGCCGAGCGGACCGGCGAGGACTCGATCCCCGCGGAGGAGCGCAAGGCGAAGGGCTAGCGGGGGTCAGACCTCGACGGCGCCGCGGATCCGCTCGCAGCCGGCGCTCACCGCCAGGTCGTCGCCCTTCGACCCGATGCACAGGTCCTTGCCGTCCTGGCCGTTCATCGCGTCGTCGCCGTTGTTCCCGTAGAGCTTGTCGGCCCGCTCGCCGCCGAAGAGGAGGTCGTCCCCGCCCTCGCCGTACAACCGATCCTTGCCGCCGCCTCCCTCGACGAAGTCCGCCGTGTTGCCCGCGCAGATCAGGTCCGCGCCGCCGCGCCCGTCGATCTCGTCCGAGCCCCCGCGCCCGACGATCACGTCGACGTGATTGGTGCCGCGGAGGGTGTCGCCGCCGTTGTTGCCGACGATCGTCGCCTCGATGCCCCGGCAGGAGGGCGCGCGCTGCCCGGCGCGCTCATCGGCGCCGGCGGTCGCGGCCAGGAGGGTGACCGCGCCGGTCGCGAGCAGGGCGATTCTCAAGTGAACATTCCTCCAAACTGGCCGCCGGTCACGTTCAGGACCTGGCCGTGGACGTAGTTGGCAAGGCCCGAGCATAGGAAGAGAACGGGCCCGGCCGCCTCCTCGGGCTGCGCGGGGCGGCCCAGCGGGATGATCATCGCGGCCATCGAGCGCATCTGCTCCGGGACCCCGATCTCGATCGTCTCGCCGTCCTTCTCGATCGTCTCGCCCTTCTCCTTCGCCTGCGTGAGCCGCGTCTCGACGAACCCGAACGCCACCGCGTTCACGTTGATCTTGTGCGCGCCCCATTCCTTGGCGAGCGTCTTGGTCATGCCGACGATCGCCGACTTGCCCGCCGAGTAGTTGATCTGGCCCGCGTTGCCCATCGTGCCCGAGATCGACGAGATGTTCACGACCTTGCGGAAGCGCTCCTTCCCCTCGGCCTTCTCGGCCTTGGCGGCCTCGCGCCAGGCAGGCGCGATCGCGCGGATCAGGCGGAACGGCGCGACGGTGTGGATGTCCAGCATCGCCTGGAACTGCTCGTCGGTCATCTTGTGGGCGACGCCGTCCCAGGTGTAGCCGGCGTTGTTGATGAGGATGTCGACCTCGCCGAACTCGTCCTGAGCCTTCTTCACAAGCGCGTCGGGCACGCTCGGGTCGGTCAGGTCGCCTGCGAAGACCGCGGTCTCGCCCTGGATCTCGCCCGCCGCCTGCTCGGCCACGTCGCCGTCGATGTCGTTGATGAGGACCTTCGCGCCCTCGCTCACGAACAGCTCGGCCGTCGCCCGCCCGATTCCGCGGGCGGAGCCGGTGATGATCGCGCTCTTGCCTTCAAGCAGTCCCATCGGACCATGTCCTCCTTCGTATGCCGGTGATGATTTCGAAGGGCCGGGAGGCTAGTCGAAAAACAGATCAAGCGTCCGGTAAGTGGACGGTTCCCGGTTGAACCCGCGGGCCGGCTGTGGCAGGCTCTCCCGACATTCGGGTCCGTTCCGCGCCAAGGGGGTGCGCGGGGGGAAATGGCCCGCCGGACCGACAGGGGTCAAAAACCGAATGAACCTAAGGACGCCGTTCGTCGCAGTGCTCGCGCTGGCCGCGGCCGCAATCGCTCCCGCGTCGGCCTCGGCCGACCACAACGCCGCGCCGATCCATCCCGGCGTGATGACCTTCACCGAGGGCGGGCAGTGCACCTCCAACTTCGTGTTCCGCGACGGAGGCGGGACGTATCTCGGCCAGGCCGCGCACTGCGCGGGGACCGGCGGCGCCACGGAGACGAACGGGTGCGATTCCGGGTCGCAACCGCTGGGCACGCCCGTCGAGATCGACGGCGCCACCCAGCCGGGAACATTGGCCTACAGCTCGTGGCTCGCGATGCAGGCCAACGGCGAGAGCAACCCCGACGCCTGCGCGTACAACGACTTCGCCCTGGTCAGGGTCAACCCCGCGGACGCCGCGAGCGTCGACCCAACGGTCCCCGGCCTCGGGGGCCCGACCGGCCTCGGCGGCCCGGGCGCGATGCTGGGCGACACCGTCTTCTCGTACGGGAACTCGTCACTGCGCCTCGGCATCCCACAGCTGCGTCCCAAGCAGGGCACTGTCATCCAGAGCGCGGGCAACAACTGGAGCCGCACCGTGCTGACCGTGACGCCGGGGATCCCGGGCGATTCGGGCAGCGGGTTCCTGAGCGGCAACGGCCAGGCGATCGGCGTGCTCGCGACGCTGCAGGTGCTGCCGCTGCCCGGCACCAACGGCGTGGGCGACCTGTCGAAGGAGCTGGCCTACGCGCAGGCCAACGGGTTCGGCGGTCTGCAGCTGGTGCCCGGCACCCGCCCGTTCCGCGGCGACCTGCTGCAGGCGATCCTGGGCGACTAGCGGCAAAACCCATCGCGCCGACGCGTGCGCGAGACTGCGAGGGATGCGGGAGCATCCCCGGATCGGCGCCGAGCTGGCCGGATACCGGCTGGACTCGGTCATCGCCAGGGGCGGGATGGCGGTGGTCTACCTCGCTGAGGATCTCCGCCTCAATCGTCGCGTAGCGCTCAAGATCCTCGCGGCCGAGCTTGCCGAGGACGAGACGTTCCGCGAGCGCTTCCTGCGCGAGTCCCAGATCGCGGCAAGCATCGACCACCCCAACGTCATCCCGATCCATGACGCGGGCGAGGCCGACGGCCTCCTCTACATCGCCATGCGTCACGTCGACGACACGGACCTTCGGGGCCTGCTGCGCGCCGAGGGCAGCCTCGGGATCGATCGCTCGATCGCGCTCGTCGTCCAGGTGGCGGCAGCGCTCGACGCCGCGCACCGGCGCGGACTCGTCCATCGCGACGTCAAGCCTGCCAACGTGCTCCTGATCCAGCGGAGCTCACCGCGGGCGCCCGACCACGTCTATCTCTCGGACTTCGGCCTCGCGAAGCGCATCGCCTCGGTCAGCGGGCTCACGGCCACCGGCCAGTTCCTGGGGACCGTCAGCTACATCGCCCCGGAGCAGGCGCTTGGCAAGCCGGTGGACGCGCGCACCGACATCTACGCGCTCGGCTGCGTGCTGTTCGAGTGCCTCGCCGGTAGTCCTCCGTTCAGGAAGGAGGAGGACGTGGCCGTGGTGATGGCCCACATCAACGATCCGGCGCCCGCGGTCACGGACCTTCGCGCGGACTGTCCCCCGCGGCTTGCCGCCGTCGTGGCCAGGTCGCTGGCCAAGTCCCCTGATGACCGCTTCCAGAACTGCGGCGAATTGATCGACGCGTTGCGGATCGCCGCGCCCGCGCCGGAGGTGGCCGCCACCCGGGCCGCCGCGCCGGCCGCCGCGCCGGCCGGCGACGCGCAGGAGCCCGGCGGCGTGCGTCGCCTGTGGCCAAGGATCGCCGCCGCGCTGGCGGTCGCGGCGGTGGGGGTCGGCATCGTGCTGGCGGCCGGTGGCGGGGACGATGGCGCCGAGGACGGCACCACGGCGGGGCCGGCCCCGGAGACTCGCACCGGCTCGGCCCCGAACACCGCCGGCTGGCGGGCGCTGCGGGAGGCTCCGACCCCCCGTCAGCAGGCGGCATCGTGGGTGGACGCGGGGCGCATCTGGGTGATCGGCGGCCTGACCGGCATCGAGGGGGCGACCGCCACCGACACGGTGGAGGTGTACGACCCCGCGATCGACAACTGGACGGCGGGTCCCGAGCTGCCGGTGCGCCTGCACCACGCAACCGCCGTGGCGTACCAGGACGACCTGCTCGTGATCGGTGGCTGGTTCCCGCAGGGGGCGGATCTCACCGCGAATACGTCGGGCCGGGTGTTCGCGCTGCGCGAGGGCGAATGGGAGGAGCTTCCGGGCCTCAACCACCCCCGCGCCGGCGCGGCGGCGGCCACGGTCGGCGAGCAGGTCGTCGTGGTCGGTGGTCAGGACGACGGCGGGCTGGTCGCCCCCACCGAGGTCTTCGACGGCGAGAGCTGGCGGGACGCCGCGCCCATCCCGACCCTCCGCGAGCACCTCGCAGCCGCCTCGGACGGGGAGTATCTCTACGCCGTCGGTGGGCGCGAGCTCTCGGCGGACAAGAACACCGGCGCCCTCGAGCGCTACGACCCCGGGGCGGACCAGTGGACGAAGCTGCCCGGCATGCCGACCCCAACCGGCGGGTTCGGCGCGGCGATCGTCGACGGCAACCTGGTGGCGGTCGGCGGCGAGGATCCCACCGACGTGATCGACGCGGTGCAGGCGTTCGACCTCGAATCGGAGCGGTGGTCGTCCCTCCCGGCGATGGGCACGCCGCGCCACGGGCACTCGGTGGTCGCGATCGGGAGCACGGTCATCGCGCTCGGCGGAGCGCTGACGCCGGGGCACGCCGGCTCGACGGGCGTGGCCGAAGCGCTCGACTTCAGGTAGCTCAGAGCCCGAGCTGCCGGCCCAGGATCTCCTTCATCACCTCGTCGGTCCCGCCACCGATCGGCCCGAGGCGCAGGTCGCGGAGAGCGCGCTCGATCCCGTACTCGCGCATGTAGCCGTAGCCGCCGTGGATCTGCAGGCATTCGTCGGCGACCTCGACGGCAGCGCGCTGGGTCATCAGCTTGGCCTTCGTCACCTCCTGGAGGCCGGCGGTGATCGAGGGGTGCATCCAGTCGCCGCGGGCGACGGCCTCGCGCCGCTCGGCCTCCGGCGCGATGAACTCCCGCAGCGCGTGATAGGTGAGCGCCCGCGAGACCTCGAGCTTGACGCCGATCTCCGCGAGCTTGTGCCGGATCGCCTGGAAGCGCCCGATCGGCCGCCCGAATGCCTCGCGCTCGCCGGCGTACGCGAGCGTCACCGTCAGGAGCTTGCTCATCGCGCCAACGGCACCGAGCGCCATCAGCAGCCGTTCCCACTGGAAGTTGGCCATGATCAGGTAGAAGCCGGCGTTCTCGGGGCCGAGCAGGTTCTCGTCGGGCACCTCGACGTCGGTGAACGCGAGCTCGGCCGTGTCGGATGCCTGCCAGCCCATCTTCTCGAGCTTGCGCGAGACCTCGTAGCCGGGCATCGTGCGCTCGAGCAGGAGGAACGAGATCCCGTGGTGCCCTCCGTCCGGCGTGGTCTTGACCGCGCAGACCAGGAAGTCGGCCCGCACGCCGTTGGTGATGAAGGTCTTGGCGCCGTTCACCACGTAGCCGCCCGGCACCTTGCGGGCGTGGGTTCGGAGCGAGGCGACGTCGGAGCCCCCGCCGGGCTCGGTGATCCCGAGCGCGCCGATCTTGGCGCCGGCGATCGCGGGGCGCAGGAACCGCTCGTGCTGGTCGGGCGTGCCGAACTTCCAGACCGGTGGCGTCGCGATCCCGGTCTGGGCGCCAAGTCCCGCGCCGACCCCGCCGCCGGCGCCGGCCGCCGCCAGCTCCTCGGCCCAGACCGCGTCGTGCACGTAGTCCCCGCCCTGGCCGCCGAGTGAGACCGGGTACTTGAGCCCGAGGAAGCCCAGCTCAGCGGCGCGGGTGTAGAGCTCGCGCGGGAACTCCTGCGCCTCGTCCCACTCGTCGACGTGGGGCGCGATCTCGGTCTCGACCCAGCGCCGAATGGTCGCGCGCAGCTCCTCGTGCTCGTCGGTGAACGGAGGCAACAGCGCCCGCCGGCCCGAGTCCCTGATCACCGTCGTCACGGCAGGGATCCTGTCATTTCGGCGCCGGCGACCGTCTAGCCGATGCCGGGGTCGGCCTCGGCCGCCCCGGCGCGTTCGGCATCGGCGTCGCTGGGGGCGACCACGGCCTCGAACTCGGTCGTGCCCGCGGGGAGGCAGGCGGCGCAGAACTGCTCGCCGAACGCGGTCAGGCGGACCGAGCGGCGGACGGTGGTGCCGCGCCCCGCGCTCTTCAGGGCCTCCTTCACCTCGGGCTGGGCCTCGAGCACCTGGTACGGGCCGATCTCGCCGACCGGGTCGTGCGCGAACCAGATCAGGCCGAGGCGGTTCAGGTTGGAGAGGTAGACCGGGACCCGGTCCACCAGGAGGCAGCCCGCGTGCTGCCCGATCATGTTGAGCCCCTGCGCCACCAGGTGCGAGCCGATCCCGAGCGGGCGCCAGTTGCGGACGTCAACCGCCACCTGCGGGCCGGACGTCGCCAGCAGGCGCAGGATCCGGGCTTCGTCGGGGTGGAGCTGGCTGAGGATGCCGGCGAAGGCGGGATGGCCGTCCACCTCGACCTCGATCTCGGTCGAGAGGTCCATCAGGTCGTCCCACCGCTCGCGGAGCGCCTCGTCGTCGTAGTCGGCGGCGTTGCGGCCGCCGCGAGCCTCGGGCCCGTCGTCGTGGATGCCAAGCAGGCGACGGCCGGTGTCCGCCACCTCGCGGCGGACGTCGTCGACCAGAGCGCCGGCCGACTCGCCCGAGCGCGCGGCCCGCGCGACGCGGCGCGTGGCCCTGGCGGCCGTCTGCGCCGTCCATACGTTCGTGCGCCACCACGCGCCGGCCGCGAGCCGTGCGAGGCCCGGCGCGGCCTCGCGATCGAGCAGGCTGCGGTAAGGGCTCAGCTCGTCGTCGGATCCACGCTCATCCATCGAGACAACGCTAGCGCGAGTCGGTTCACCACCGGTCGATTCGGCGGATTCCCGTTCGTCCTATGGTTGAGGGCGGCCGATGACGGCTGCCGCGACCGCGAGGAGGCACGATGAAGTACCTGTTGGCGCTGTACGGAGAAGAGGGCGGCTGGGACGACGTGACGCCCGAGGAGATGCAGGCCGGGATGGAGCCGTGGGTCGAGTACGACAAGGCGGTTACCGACGCCGGCGTCTACGTCGGCGGCGAGGCGCTGCAACCGAGCACGACCTCGACGACGGTGACGATGTCGGCCGAGGGCGAGCACCTCGTCACCGACGGCCCGTTCGCCGAGACCAAGGAGCAGCTCGGCGGTTTCTACCTGCTCGAGTGCGACAACCTCGACGCGGCCCTCGCGTGGGCGAAGAAGGTCCCGCTGACCCCGCCGGGCGCGATCGAGATCCGGCCGGTGATGGACTTCTCGGAGTTCGGCTACGAGCATCCGAGCGAGAGCGTCCAGTCGGCGTCATGAAGTACCTGCTGGCCGTCTACCACGACGAGGACCGGTGGCCCGCGCTCGACGAGGAGGCTCAGCAGGCCGAGATCAACGCGTACTGGCGTCTTGACGACGAGGCGACCGATGCCGGGGTCTTCATCGCGAGCCAGGCGCTGGAGCCATCGGAAGCGACCCGGTCGGTGCGGATCCGCGAAGGTGAGGTCGTCGTCACCGACGGCCCGTTCGCGGAGACCAAGGAGCAGCTCGGCGGTTTCTATCTCCTCGAGTGCGAGAGCGCCGACGAGGCGATCGAGTGGGCGACGAAGGTGCCCGCTGCCCGCAGTGGACGGGTCGACGTCCGGCCGGTGGTCGAGTTCGAGCGGCCGGCTGACACAGCCGCTGCGACGGCGGCGGAGGGCGCATAGAGGCGTCCCGCGAGCAGATCGACCGCCTGTTCCGGCACGAGTCGGGACGGGCGGTCGCGACGCTCATCCGGGTGCTTGGCGATTTCGATCTCGCGGAGGAGGCGATCCAGGAGGCGTTTGTCGTCGCCCTGGAGCGCTGGGAGCGCGACGGCGTGCCGGCCGAACCGGCCGCCTGGATCATCCGGGTCGGCCGGAACAAGGCGATCGACCGCCTGCGGCGTGAGCGCGTCCTCGCGGACAAGCGAGCGCTGCTCGAACGGCTCGAGCCACCTCCGCCGGACGGAGACGACAACGCCGAGGCCGTGATGCAGCAGATCTCCGCCGACGAGATGCCGGACGACCGCTTGCGCCTGATCTTCACCGCCAGTCACCCCGCGCTGGCGCCCGAGGCGCGGGTTGCGCTGACCCTGCGGACGCTGGGCGGACTGACCACCGCGGAGATCGCTCGGGCGTTCCTCGTACGGGAGAGCACGATGGCCCAGCGCCTGGTGCGCGCGAAGCGCAAGATCCGCGAGGCCGGGATCCCCTACGAGGTGCCCGAGCCCGAGCAGCTCCCGGAGCGCCTGCCCTCGGTGCTGGCGACGCTCTACCTCGTCTTCAACGAGGGCTACGCCGCGGCGGAGTCGGATGAGCTGATCCGGCGCGAGCTCTGCGCCGAGGCGATCCGGCTGACCCGGGTGCTGCTCGAGGTGATGCCGTCGGAGAACGAGGTCGCCGGCCTGCTCGCCCTGATGCTCCTCCACGACGCCCGTCGCGCTGCGCGCGTGGACGAGGCGGGGGAGATCGTGCTGCTCGAGCACCAGGAACGCTCGCGCTGGAATCACGAGCAGATCGCCGAGGGGGTGGCGCTCATGCAGCGGGCGCTCGGCCCAGGGCGGCCATCGTCGGCGCGCCCCCCGGGCCCGTACGCGCTGCAGGCGACGATCGCGGTCGAGCACGCGACCGCGCGCCGGCCCGAGGACACGCGCTGGGCACGGATCCGTCACCTCTACGACTGGCTGCTGCTCGTTCAGCCCTCGCCGGTGGTCGAGCTGAACCGGGCGGTGGCGATCGCGATGGCCGAGGGCCCGGAGGCCGGTCTTCGGGCGATGGAGCACATCGAGGGGCTCGACGACTACGTGCACCTGCACTCTGCGCGCGCCGATCTGCTGCGCCGTCTCGGCCGCGGCGAGGACGCTGCTGTCGCCTACGGCCGCGCGCTGGAGCTGACCGCCAGCCCCGTCGAGCGCTCGTTCCTGGAGGGCCGCCTGGAGGAGCTGCGCGCGGGAGGCGGGAGCGGGGCGGACGCCGGAGCGCCCGCCCCTCCCGACGGTTCCGCTACGGGATGACCTTCGACAGGTTCACGCGGCCGAATCCGAACTGCGGATCGCGACCGGGCGCGCCCTTGTCGTCCACCGACGTCTGGAGCTTCGCGCGCCAGGCGGCGGGGCCGCCACCCGGGTTCGCGCCGGCGATCAGCGCCGCGACCGCGGCCGCGTGCGGCGTCGCCATCGACGTACCCGAGATGGTGTTGTAGCCGCCGTTGTTCCAGGTCGAGAGCGTGTTGACTCCCGGCGCCGCAACCTCGACGTCCGCGTTGAACTGCGAGAACGACGCCCGCGCGTCGTTGTGGTCCGTCGCCGCGACCGAGACGACCTCGGCGTAGGCGGCGGGATAGCTCAGCGACGAGTTGCCGCTGTTGCCCGCGGCCGCGACCAGCAGCGAGCCGTTGTTGGTGGCGTTGGTCACCGCCGACTGCAGCGCCGCCGAGCCGGACGATCCGCCCAGCGACATCGAGATCACCTTGGCGCCCTGCTGGTTGAGCCAGGTGATGCAGTTGGCGATCATCGCCAGCGTGCCCGATCCGCCGCTGTTCAGCGCCTTGCAGATCGCGAGCGGCGAGTTGAACGCGACGCCGGCCACGCCGGTGCCGTTGTTGGCGTTGGCCGCGATCGTGCCGGCCACATGCGTGCCGTGACCGTGGTCGTCGTTGCACTTGCCGCCGACGATCGTCGGGTCGGATCCGATGATGATGATCCCCAGACTCGTCCCGAAGTTGTTCACGCCGCCGCAGTTGGCGATGCGGCCGCCCGCGAACTCGGGATGGGTCTGCTGGATCCCCGTGTCGACGATCCCGACCTTGGCGCCACCGGCGCCCGGGAACGCGGCGAGGCCCAATTCGTCCCAGCCCTCGGGCGCGTCGATGTCGGCGTCCGGCGTGCCGCCCGTCTGGCCCGTGTTGTTCAGGCCGTAGAGCTGGCCGAACTGCGGGTCGTTCGGGGTCGCGAGGGCGTGGTAGACGTAGTTCGGCTCGGCGTACTTCACCGCGCCGGAGCGGCTGAGCCGCCTCACCGCGGCGCGGACGCCGCCGCGCACCCTCAGTACCTGGGCGCCGCGTGTGCCCCTGACCCGCGATACGCGATGCACCGCGCGCGCCGAGCTCCGAGCGCTCGACTTCTGGGCCGCCGTGGCGCCCTTGGCGTACTTGACGACGACCTCGCCGCGCACGAACTGCTGCTCGGCCGATGCCGCGGCTGGTACGAGCGCGAGTGCGAGCACGCAGGCGCCAAGGCCCACAAGGCTCCGATTAATCACACCTAACCTCCGTCTGGAATGTCCCCGGGGGAGCCCGTGCCCCCCGCATATGCGCGGCGTCAGATACCCGGACCGGGCTCGTTTCTAAACCTGGGTTACAGGTTGCCGAGGATCGCCAGGTTGTCAGCGCCGAAGTTCGCGATCGCGAGGTCGGCATCGGCGTCGGCGTCCAGCGGGATCGCGACGATCCAGCTCGGGCCGATCCCCGAAGGCTCCGGACTGGTGGCGGTGGGTTGGCTGAAGTTGCCGGTGCCGTTGTTGCGGAGGATCGTGACGTCGCCGGAGCCGGCGTTCGCGACCGCGAGGTCCTGATCACCGTCGCCCTCGAAGTCGGCGGCGGCGACCGAGACCGGGCCGGTGCCGGTTGCCTCGGGGCTCGACGGCGGCTGGAAGAAGTTTCCGGTACCGCCGTTCTTGAGGATGGTCACGCCGTCCGGGGAGAAGGTCGTCACCGCGAGGTCGCGGTCGCCGTCGCCGTCGACGTTGACCGCAAGCACCGACCGTGCGCTTCCTCCCACCAGCTCGGGGCTCGTGGCCGGCTGGACGAAGTTCCCGATGCCGGTGTTCTTGAGCACCGTCACGGAGGAGGAGGACAGGTTGGCGATCGCGAGGTCACGGTCACCGTCGCCGTCGACGTCGGCGGCTTCGATCGATACCGGAAGGCTCCCGGTCGCCTCGGGGCTTGATGGCGGCACGAAGAAGTTTCCGGCGCCGCTGTTCCTGAGCACAGTGACGTTGTCGTCGAATTCATTGGCGACCGCGAGATCAGGGTCGGTGTCGCCGTCGAGGTCGGCGAGCGCGAGCGAGAACGGGAAGTCGCCCACCGCCTTGGGGCTGAACGCGGGCTCGGCGAAGTTGCCGGCGCCCCCGTTGCGGAGGATGGTGACATTGTCGTCGGCGGAGTTGGCGACGACCAGATCACTGTCGCCGTCGCCGTCGAGGTCCCCGGCCGCGAGCGCCTGCGGGGAACCGCCCACGGTCTCCGGACTCGAGGCGGGCTCGGTGAAATCGCCGGCGCCGTCGTTCTTCAGGATCGTGACGGTGTTGTCGTTCGAGTTTGTAACCGCCAGGTCCGGGTCGGTGTCGCCGTCGAGGTCGGCGGCGACGACGGTCTCGGGCCCGTCGCCGGTTGCCTCGGGGCTCGTCGCCAGGGCTGCGAAGTCGGTCGACGCCGCCACTGCTCCCGCAACGAACGTGCAGGCGAAGACCAGGATCGCGATCGCGGCGGTGAGCACGGAACGGCGCGGGTCGCCTGACATCACGATCCCGATCCTAAACCGCTGGAAGGCGGCGAGCGACCTTTGTCAATACGAGCGCGGCAGGCCCAGCGAGTGCTCGGCGACGTAGTTGAGGATCATCTCGCGGGAGACCGGGGCCGTGCGCGTCAGGCGCGCCCCCCAGTACATGTCGGTCAGGCCGTACTCGAGCGCGAAGCCGTTGCCGCCGTGCGTCTGGATCGCCTGGTCCACGCACCGGATCGAGGCCTCGGCCGCCGCGTACTTGGCCATGTTCGCGGGCTCGCCCGCGGGCGCGCCGGCGTCGTACAGCACCGCGGCCTTTTGCGTCATCAGACGCGCGAGCTCGAGCTCGATCTTGGCCTGCGCGAGGGGGTGGGAGAGGCCCTGGTGGGAGCCGATCGGGGCGTCGTTCCAGACCCTGCGCTCGTTCGCGTAGGCGGCGGCGAGCTCGAGCGCGCGGCGGCCCACGCCGTTGGCGACGGCGGCTCCCATGATCCGCTCCGGGTTGAGGCCATCGAACGCGGCCTTGAGACCGGCGGTCTCCGACTGGCCCACGACGCGGTCGGCGGGCACCTCCACGTCGTCGAAGAACAGCTGCCACTGCTTGTCCGAGGCGCGGACCGAGACCGGGATGAACTGCTTCTCGAGGCCGGGCGAGTCGGTGTCCACCAGCATCAGCAGGGGCAGGCCCAGGGAGCCGTCCTCCTCCCGCTTGCGGGCGATCACCAGGATGGCGTGGGCGTCCTCGACGCCCGAGATGAACGTCTTCGTGCCGCGCAGGCGATAGACGTCACCGTCGCGGGTGGCGGCCGTGGAGAGGTTGTGCGAGTTCGTGCCGGCGTCCGGCTCCGTGATCGCGAACGCCACACGGGTGGTGCCGGCGGCGATGCCGGGCAGCCAATGCTCGCGCTGCGCCTCGGTGCCGTGGCGGGTCAGGATCGAGCCGACGATCGCGGGCGAGACGACGATCAGGAGCAGCGAGCAGCCCGCGGCCGAGATCTCCTCGCCGACCGCCTGCAACGCGTACATCCCCAGGCCCCCGCCGCCGTAGCGCTCCGGCAGGTTGACGCCCAGGTAGCCCTTCTCGGCGAGTGCGTTCCACAGCTCGCGCGGCGGCTCGTCGGCCATGACGATGCGGCGGTGGTACTCGGGACCGCCGAGGCTCTCGCAGATGCCGCGGACGGCGGCGCGGATCTGGACCTCCTCGTCGGTCGCGACGAGTGGCAGCTGGACGGTTTCCGCGGTGGCGGTGCTCAAATTCCGTAGCTCCGCCCGATCACGTCGAGCATGATCTCGTCCGTGCCCGCGCCGATCCGGTTCAGGCGCTGGTCGCGGTAGGCGCGCTCGATCTCGTACTCCTTCATGTAGCCGTAGCCGCCGAAGATCTGAACGCACTCGTCGGCCACCTGATGGCAGACCCGAGACGCGTTCAGCTTCGCCATCGTGATCTCGCGCACGGGGTACTCGCCGTTCGCGAACCGCCAGGCGGTCGCGTGGGTCATCTGCTTGGCTCCCTCGATCTTGGTCGCCATGTCGGCGAACTTGTGCCGGATCGCCTGGAAGCGGCCGATCGGGCGGCCGAACGCCTCGCGTTCCTTCGCGTACTCGAGCGTCTTCTCGAACATCCGCTCGCAGGCCGCGTAGCAGCCGGCGGCTGACACCAGGCGTTCGCCCTGAAGCTCCCAGCTGATGTGGTAGAAGCCCTTGCCGACCTCGCCCAGCACCGCTTCCTGAGGAACGCGCATGTCCTCGAACGCGAGCTCGGCGGTGTCGGATGCGTGCATGCCCATCTTCTCGAGCGTCCGCGAGACGGTGAACCCGGGAACGGTCTCGCCGTTCTCGTCACGGAGGTCGACGACGAACAGCGTGATCCCGCCGTGGCCCCCTTCGGGGTCGGTCTTGGTCACGAGCACGCAGAAGTCGGCGCGAGCGCCGTTGGTGATGAAGATCTTGGACCCGTTGATCACGTAGTCGTCGCCGTCGCGGATCGCGCTGGTGCGGATCCCGGCGACGTCGGAGCCGGCGCCCGGCTCGGTGATGCCGAGGCATCCGATCCGCTCGCCCTTGATGCCGGGCACCAGGTAGCGCTGCTTCTGCTCCTCGGTGCCGAGCAGGTGGACGGGGGGCAGGACCATGTCCGTCTGCACCGCGAAGCCCATGTTGGTCCCACCCGACCCCGAGTAGCTCATGCACTCGGCGCGGACGAGCGAGTAGAAGTAGTCGCCGCCCTGCCCGCCGTACTCCTCCGGGAAGCAGAGGCCGAGGTAGCCGAGCTCGCCGGCGCGGCGCATCGCGGAGTCCGGCCAGAGCGTCTCCTCCCACTCGTTGCGGTGGGGGTGGAGCTCCTTGCGGACCCAGGCGCTCATCGACTCGCGCAGGTCCAGGTGCTCCTGGCCGAAGATGAAGTGCTTGCGGGCGGCCTCGTGCTCGGGCTTGATCACGGCTGTGGTCACGGTTTCGTCCTTCCCGGCGGAATTCGTGCGTGGTCTGTCAACAGTGTAGAGTAATACTTACCACTTATGCCCGGCTACGAGAAGCTCCAGTACGCCGTCGCCGACGGGGTCGCGACGATCGCGCTCGACGACCCCGATACGCGCAACGCCCTCTCAGACGAGCTGCTCCGTGAGCTGCTCGCGGCGCTGCGCGAGGCGAAGGCCGACGACGCCGTGCGGGTCGTGGTCCTCACCTCGACGCACGAGAAGGTGTTCTCGGCCGGCGGCAACCTCGGCGGCTTCGCCGCCGATGTGCCGACGGCCCACAAGTACATCGGCGTCTCGAGCTTCATCGACGTCTTCCGCGAGTTGGGCGAGCTCGGGAAGCCATCGATCGTCGCGGCCAACGGCCACGTGCTCGCGGGATCGCTGGGGATCGCGCTGGCCTGCGACCTGATCGTCGCCAAGGACACGGCCGGATTCGGGACGCCCGAGATCAACGTCGGGCTGTTCCCGTTCATGATCATGGCGCTGATCTACCGCAACGTCCCGCGCAAGAAGACCACCGAGATGCTGCTGCTGGGCGAGCGGCTGACCGCCGAGGAAGCGCGCGAGGCGGGAATCGTGAACAGGGTCGTTCCGGCCGAGGAGTTCGACGATGCCGTCGCGGACTGGGCGGGCAAGCTCGCCTCGAAGTCGCCGCTGGTGATGAAGCTCGGCAAGGACGCGATGTGGCGCCAGATGGACATGCCGCTGATGGACGCGCTCGACTACCTGCGCTCGCAGCTGACGATCGAGCTCTCGACCGAGGACGCGATCGAGGGCGTCACCGCGTTCTTCGAAAAGCGCGAACCGAACTGGAAAGGACGCTGAGTTGACCGAAGAACTGGCCGTCGCCGCGAACCGCCTGCGCGAGCTGACCGAGGACCTCCATGCCCGGCGCGAGAAGGCGTACCTGGGCGGCGGCGAGGAGAAGATCGCCAAGCAGCACGAGCGCGGCAAGCTGACCGCGCGCGAGCGGATCGACCTGCTGGTGGACCAGGGCACCTTCGTCGAGATGGGCGTCCACGGCCGCCCCCACTTCTCCGTTCGCGGGATGGAGGGCAAGGAGGCCGCGGCGGACGGCGTCGTCACGGGCTGGGGAGACGTCGATGGCCGCCAGGTCGCGATCGCCGCCTACGACTTCACGGTGATGGCCGGCTCGATGGGCCGGACCGGCGAGGTGAAGATGGCCCGGCTCCGAGAGATCGCGCTGAAGCAGCGGATGCCGCTGATCTGGCTACTCGACTCGGCCGGCGCCCGGATCCAGGAGGCGGCGGGCTCGCTGTTCGCGGGCTCGGGCCATCTGTTCCGCGAGGAGGTGCAGATGTCCGGCGTGATCCCGATGGTCGCCGCGATGTTGGGCCCCTGTGCCGCCGGAACCGCGTACATCCCGGGCCTGTCCGACTTCGTGCCGATGGTCGTCGGCCAGGGAGCGATGGCGCTCGCGGGCCCGCACCTGACCAAGGCGGTGACCGGAGAGGACATCTCGATGGAGGATCTCGGCGGCGCCAAGGTCCACTGTCGCAAGTCGGGGGTCGGCGATCTGGAGGTCGCCGACGACCGCGAATGCATCGACGCCGTGAAGACGTATCTCTCGTTCTTTCCTTCGAACTGCGAGGAGAAGCCACCCGTGCGGGAGACCGACGACCCGGTCGAGCGGATGTCGGAGAAGCTGATGGAGATCGTGCCCGAGTCGAACCGGCAGCCGTACGACATGTACGAGCTGATCAGCGAGATCGTCGACGACGGCGAGTACTTCGACATCAAGCCGAAATTCGCGAAGACGATCATCACCTGCCTCGCGCGGTTCGGCGGCCAGCCGGTCGGGATCGTCGCGAATCAGCCGAAGCAGCTCGGCGGGATCCTCGAGAACGACTCGGCCGACAAGGCGGCGCGCTTCGTGAACCTCTGCGACGCCTTCTCGATCCCGCTCCTATTCCTCCAGGACGTGCCCGGGTTCATGGTCGGCTCGAAGGTCGAGCACGCCGGGATCATCCGCCACGGGGCCAAGATGCTCTACGCGATCTCGCGCGCGACCGTTCCGAAGATCACCGTCGTCATCCGCAAGGCGTACGGCGCCGGGTACTACGTGATGAACGGCTCCGGCTACGAGCCCGACCAGATCTACGCCTGGCCCTCGGCCGAGATCTCGGTGATGGGCGCCGAGGGCGCGGTGAACATCATCGGCCGCTCGGCGATCGAGGCGTCGGATGACCCGGAGGCGACGCGCGAGGCGATGCTCGAGGCGATCCGCAAGGAGATCGACGTCTACATCGCCGCGGGCAACGCGATGATCGACGACGTCATCGACCCGCGCGAGACGCGCCCGCGGATCATCAAGGCGCTGCGGATGGCGAAGGACAAGCGGGTCGAGCGACCCTGGCGCAAGCACGGGGTGATGCCGGTCTGATCGAGGTCTTCGGCCAGGGTGACGCCCGGCGAATCCACGTCGGAACGATCGAGAAGCTTGGGCGGTCCGGCGCGATGGTCAAGGTCAAGGTGCGTGGCGAGTCCGACACGTACCTCATGTGCGAGGAGGACGACCCGAGCCGGGCCGCATTCGAGGATCTGCTCGCAAGGGTGGAGGCAGCGGCGACGAGTGGAGGGAGCTCATGAGCACGTTTGACGACGCCGTAATCATCAGCAACTCGATCTCGGGCGCGATCGCGAACCGCGAGCAGTGCCCGGCGATCCCGTACACGCCCGAGGAGTACGCGGCCGAGGCGCGACGCGCGGTCGACGAGGGCGCGTCGCAGATCCACATCCACGCCCGCACGCCGGAGGGCGTGCCGAGCTACGAGATCGAGGACTTCCGCGCGATCACGCAGGCGATCCTGGACGAGGTCGGCGACGTGATCGTGAACTACTCGACCGGCGCGATCGGGATCCCGCTCGAGAAGCGCCTCGAGTACCTGCGCGAGCTGACCCCGGACGTGGCGGCGCTGAACATGTCGTCGATGAACTACGCCAAGTTCTCGAAGCGGCGCAACGACTTCGTCTTCAAGGCGGTGTTCGAGAACTCGTTCGACACGATCATCGAGTTCCTGACCGAGATGCGCGAGCTCGGGATCAAGCCGGAGCACGAGTGCTTCGATGCCGGCCACGTCGCCAACCTCGATCCGCTGATCGCGATGGGCCTCGTCACCGAGCCGCACCAGATCTCGCTCGTGATGGGGGTCACCGGCGGCATCCGCGCGACGACGCGGAACATCTCGTTCATGGCCGAGCAGATCCCGGGCGGCCCGGACGCCGGCGCCAACTGGCAGGTGATCGGGATCTCGCGCGACCAGTGGAAGCTGCTCGCCACCTCGCTGACCCTCGGCGGCAACGTCCGCGCCGGGCTCGAGGACAACCTCTACCTGCCGAGCGGTGAGATGGCGAAGTCGAACGGCGAGCTGATCGCCAAGGCGCGGCAGATGGCGGAGGACATCGGCCGGCGCGCGGCATCGGTTGCCGAGGCGCGCGAGATGCTGGGCCTGAAGGACCGCAGCCAGGCGCTCACGGCGGTGACGGCGTGATCGCTCCGGGCTCGCTCGAGGGAATCAGGGTCCTCGACCTGAGCAGGCTGTTGCCGGGCGGCTTCTGCTCGCTGCTCATGGCCGACGCCGGGGCCGACGTGGTCAAGGTCGAGGACACGGGCATGGGCGACTACGTGCGCTGGGCGCCGCCCTACTACGGGAGCGACGAGCAGCAGGGTCTGGGGACACGCTCGGCCCTGTACCTGGCGCTCAACCGGGGCAAGCGCTCGATCCGGCTCGACCTGAAGTCGGAAGGGGGCCGCGAGGCGCTCCTCAAGCTGGCCGAGGGCGCCGACGTCGTGCTCGAAAGCTTCCGGCCCGGAGTCCTCGACCGGCTCGGCTGCGGCTACGACGCCCTGAGCGAGCGGAACCCGCGGATCGTCTACTGCGCGATCACGGGCTACGGGCAGACCGGCCCGAACACCGCCCGGGCCGGGCACGACATGAACTACCTCGGGCTCACCGGGCTGCTGGGCCTGACGGGCGAGCCCGGCGGGCGCCCGATCCAGGCGGCCGGTCAGATCGCGGACCTCGGGGGCGGTGCCCTGATGGCCGCATTCGGGATCCTCGCGGCGCTCTGGGAACGCGAGCGCTCGGGCGAGGGACAGTTCGTGGACGTGTCGATGACGGACGGCGCGCTCGCTTGGCTCGGGATGGTCGCCGGCGCGTATCTCTGCGAGGGCGAGGTCCCGCGCCGTGGCGAGGGGCAGCTCACCGGCGCGTTCGTCTGCTACTACCCCTACGAGGCCGCCGACGGCTGGGTCACCTGCGGAGCGCTCGAGCCGAAGTTCTGGGCCGCATTCTGCAACGGGGCGGAGCGCCCCGACCTGATCGCCGCGCAGTTCGAGCAGCCGGGATCCGACGCGTGGGGACAGATCGCGGAGGTCTTCCGCTCGAAGACCCGCGACGAGTGGCAGGCGTTCAACGACGAGCACGACGCGATGATCGAGCCCGTCCTCGACCTCGACGAGGCGCTCTCATCCGAGCTGTTCCGCGAGCGCGAGATGGTCGTCGAGCTGGAGCAGCCCGAGATCGGCCCCGTCCGCCTGCTGGGGATGCCGGTCAAGTTCTCCCGCACCCCGGGCGACGCCACCCGGCCCGCTCCGGCCCTGGGCGAGCACACCGAGGAGATCCTGCACGACGCTGGGATCGACGCCACGGCCCTCCTCGAGTCAGGCGCTGCCGCCGGCCCGAGCAAGGAAGCGACCGGGTCATTCATGGGATGAGTGCTCCCGCGCAAGCGCTGCTGAAGATCTCGGAACTGGCCGAGCGGGCCGAGGTGCCGGTCGCGACCGTGCGCCACTACCTCCGCGAGGGGCTTCTGCCCGAGCCGGTCAAGACGTCGAAGAACATGGCGTACTACCCACCGGACTTCGCCGACCGCATCCGCCTGATCAAGCAGCTGCAGGAGGAGCGCTTCATGCCGCTGCGCGTGATCCGCGAGGTGCTCGAGTCCGCGGGCGACGACGTGGAGCGCCTGCAGGCGGTGGTGGAGGCGAGCGACTCCCTCGTCGACAAGGTGCTGGCCCCGCTCGCCGAGCGGACTCCGGAGGCCGAGATCCTCGAGCGCTTCGACATCCCGGAGCGGGCGCTCCGCCGCCTCACCGAAGTGGGCGTTCTCACGCCCGACGAGAACGGCTATTCGCAGGCCGAGGTGCGCGTCATCGAGGCGATCGCGCGCTTTCGCGCCGCCGGCTGGAACGAGACCACCGGCTTCGGGGCGCGCGACGTGGCCCGGCTCATGCAGGGACTGGAGCCCGTGATCTCGGACGAGCTCGAGCTGCTCCTGCAGCGATTCGCAGCGCTTGACGCCGACCGCGCCGCCTCGTTGCTCGAGGGCGGCGCCAGTCCCTTCCCCGACCTGATCGGCGCGCTGCACGCTAAGGCCCTCACCGATGAGCTCGAGCGCCAGCGGGCCAAGCGCTGAGCGCCGTGCGGGCCTCGCGCTCGCGCTCGCGGCCCTCTGCGCCGTCGTCTTCCCACCCTCGTCTCCGGCGTCCGAGGTCGTCAGGTCCGGACCGCTGAGAGCGGAGATCACGCCGGACCCCTGGGGGATCACGTTCAGGGGGCCCGCGGGGCGCACGCTCGACCAGCCTCCGCCCGGCGGCGTCGGCGACCAGGGGAACCTGGCCTTCCGGAGCGTCACCGGCTGGGCCCACGCGGTGCGGGCTACCTCTCTCGCCAGGGAAGGTCGCGGAGTGCGGGCCAGCGTGGCGACCGACGACCCGCTGGGGCGCACCCTCGAGGTGACCGTGGCGCCCGCTGGGCACGGTTCGATCCGCGTCTCGAGCGAGCTGGCCGGGCCTTCGGCCGGCGTGCTGTCGAGCTCGATCTCGTTCCTCGCCCAGCCCGCCGAGCGGTTCTTCGGGTTCGGCGAGCGCTCGCACGCGGTCGACCACCGCGGCCTCGACGTCGAGAACTACGTTGCCGACGGGCCGTTCCCGGAGCGGGCCCGGCCGTTCACGTTCCTGCTCGGGCTCCCCTGGGCCGAGCGGATGCGCGACGACTCCACCTACTACCCCGTGCCCTGGGCCCTGTCGAGCCGGGGTTTCGGCGCCCTGATCGAGAACGACGAAACCAGCACCTTCCACCTCGCGAGCGACCGGCCGGGCGTCTGGAGCGCCGAGCCGGAGACCGCCGAACTGAGCGTGCGCGTGTTCGCCGGGCGGACTCCCGCCGCGGCCCTGCGCCGCTTCACCGCGGCGACCGGCCGCCAGCCGCGGCCGCAGGCGCCGTGGGCGTACGGCCCCTGGTTTCAGACCGGGCAGCCGAACGTGATCCCGATTGAGGACGAGCGCGAGTGGGTCCGGCTGCTTCGCGACGGGGACGCGCCGGTCTCGGTGGCCGAGACGCAGATGCACTACCTGCCGTGCGGCGCCCACCGCGCCGACCCCGCCTATGACGCGCGGCGGACCCGCCACTTCCACCGCCAGGGCCTGGCCCGGTTGAGCTACTTCAACCCGCTGATCTGCACCGAGTACGAGCCCGTCTACTCGCAGGCGGCGGCGGCCGGCGCGCTCCAGCGACAACCGGTGACCGGCGATCCGTTCACCTATCCGGCCTACGTCGGCGGCGATCCTCCACTCGGGTTCACGCTGAAGCCGCTCGCCCAGTTCGATTTCACCAGCGCCGCGGGCCGCGAGATCTATCGGTCGCTGTTGGACGAGGGGGTGGCGGACGGCATCGACGGCTGGATGGAGGACTTCGGCGAGTACACGCCGCCGCTCGCGGAGTCAAGCGACGGAACGCCCGGATCGCGCATGCACAACCGCTACCCGACCACGTTCCACTGCATGGTGCGCGACTACCAGGCCGCCCGGGACCGGCGGCCGGACGACCGCCCGTTGGTGCGCTTCTCGCGCTCGGGCTGGACCGGCACGGCCGCCTGCGCCGACAACGTCTGGGGCGGGGATCCGACGACCGTCTTCGGTTACGACGGCCTCGCCTCGGCGGTGAGGCAGGGGCTGACCATGGGCGCGTCCGGGATCTCGCGCTGGGGCTCGGACATCGGCGGCTACCACACCTTCGGGCCCGATCAGGAGCTGACGCCGGAGCTGCTCGCACGGTGGATCGAGTTCGGCGCCGTCTCCGGCGTGATGCGGACGAAGGCGAGCGGGTTCGAGCTGCCGCCGTACGAGCGGCCGCAGATCTGGGAGCCGGAGACGATCGAGATCTGGCGGCGCTACGCGAAGCTGCACACCCAGCTGAATCCGTACCTGCGGGCCGCCGACGCGCGGTACCGGCGCTCCGGGCTGCCGATCATGCGCCAGCACGCCCTGACTCATCCACGTGATCCCGTCGCCGGCGGGCTCGACGACCAGTTCCTGTTCGGCCCGAACCTGCTCGCGGCACCGGTGCTCGAGGCGGGCGCGCGGAGCCGCTCCGTCTACGTTCCCGGCGGGCGCTGGTTCGACTTCTGGCGATCGATCCACTACCGGGCGAGCGACGGGTCGTTTCACGTCGGCCGCGCGGTGGCCGTGCCGTCCCGGGAGCGCATCGAGCTCAAGGCCGGCCTCGGCAAGCTGCCCCTCCTGGTCCGAGCCGGGGCCCTGATCCCAATGCTTCCGGCTGACGTCGACACCCTGGCGAGCTACGGCTCGAAACCGGGGCTGGTGCACCTCGACGATCGCGCCGGCCGGATGCGGCTGCTCGCGTTCCCGAGGGGAACGTCGCGAGCTGGGATGAACGAGGCCGAGCGCCTGGTCGCGGCCGAACTGGCCGGGGGTGGCTTCGAGCTCGCCGTCGACGGGCGGCGCGCCCGGTTGTACTCGCTCGAGGCGGCGCTTGGGGCGCTGCGGCACCGGTTCCGCCCGGCCACGGTCCTCGTCGACGGGAGGCCCCTCCGCGCCCGCGCCTGGGGGCTCGCCGCGGGCCGGGCCGTCCTGCGGGCCCGTTTCCGCTGCAGGGACTGCACGTTGACCGTCCTGCCCGCCGGCGGCTGACCGTACGATCACCCGGTGTCGAACGGTTGGGGAGACTCGGAGCGCAGCGGCCGCATCGCCGCCCTGCTCGCCGTCGGCGGCGGGGCGACCGCGCTCATCTCGCTGATCCTCGCCGGTGCCGCGGGCGAGCCGTACCTCTCGGCCGACGGGGTGAACGGCTGGCTCGTGGTGTTCGCCGCCGGCCTGCTCGCGGCGCTCGTCGCGTTCCCGTTCGGGATCGAGCTGCGCCTGCGCGAGCGCTACGCGGACCGTGACCGCCGCTGGGAGGTCTCGCTGCTGGTCTGGGGGGCGCTCGCGATCGTCGTCCTCGTCGTCGCGTTCGTCGCGGGCTTCGACACCGGCACCCTCGCGGGCGCCGCCGGCCTGATCGCGGCGATCGAGGCCGGGCTGGTGATCGCGACGATCGGCGTCTGGCTCTTGTCGGGCGGGTGACCTAGACCGCGGCGGGGCCGCGGGCGACGAGCGTGCCGAGGAACCGGCCCAGCTCCTCCGAGGTCCAGTCCTTGCCGTCGGAGAGGAGCAGGCGCACGCCACCCTCGGCGATCGACGCCACCAGCTCCGAGACCACCGGCGCCTTGCGGGAGGCATCCTCGACGCCCATCGTCACCAGCATCGGCTCGACCATCTCGGTCAGCCGCTCGACCACCGAGGTTCGCGCGCGGCGCACGCGCCGTGCGATCGCGGGCTCGGAGCCGTGCTCGGAGACGAAGACGATCCGCCACGAGTCGGGCTCCTCGCGCGCCGCGACGAACAGCGCCGTGAACCCGGCGGTGAGAACCGCCTCCAGGTCGGTCGGGTCGAGCTGCGTCGGGAGAGCCTCCGTCACCGACTCCAGCAGGCGTTGCTCCTCGCGCTCGAGCAGCGCGCGGAACAGCTCCTGCTTGTTCGGATAGCAGCGATAGACGACCGGCTTCGTCACCCCGGCAGCCGCCGCGATCCCCTCCATGGACGTCCCCCGGTAGCCATGCTCCACGAACAGATGGCGGGCGGCGTCGAGGACCAGGGGGCGCCGCCGCTCCGGGCCCAGGTGCGCGGCTCGCTGCCGGCCCTCGCCGTTCTGCGTGACGCCCTGTTTCGCCTGACTCGCCATTTGCTACCCGACCGTAACGTTAGCGCGCGCTCACGTCGCGAGCGCTGCCAGCCCCTGCTCGTGGGTGGTGACGGGCACATAGCCGAGCTCACGGTGCGCCTTCGAGTCGTCGATCGTGCACTCCTGGCTCGCCGCCCACAGGGCGAACCGCGTCAGCGGCGGCTCTCCGGACAGGGGGAGGATCCGCCAAGCCAGCTCGCCGCCCCACGCGACGGCGGCGGCGATCGGAGTGGGCACAGAGCGGGTGGGCGGCTCGACCCCTCGCGCCCGAAGCAGCTCCGAGATGAACTCGCGGAACACGACGGGCTCGCCGTCGGTGACGAAATACGCCTTGCCCGAGCGGCCGTTCTCGGCGGCGAGCAGCAGGCCCTCGACGACGTTGTCGACGTGCGTGATCGACGTCCGATGGGTGCCGCCGCCGACCCAGGCGAACCGGCCGGCTTCGGTCGCGGCGATGATCTCGGGGAGGAGCGTCGTGTCGCCCGCGCCCCAGACGAAGCGCGGCCGCAGGACCACGGTCTCGAAGCCCTCACGGGCGGCGTCGCGAACGAGTTGCTCGGCCTCCGCCTTGGTCGCCGAGTAGAGGGCCGGGGAGTCCGGGCGCAGCGGGGCGGTCTCGTTGACGTTGACCAGCGGCTTCCCGGCGAGGATCGCCGCCTCGGTCCCGCAGTGCACGAAGCGCCGGACTCCCGCCGCCGCGCTGGCGTTCAGCGCGTTTCGCGTGCCCTCCACGTTCCCTCGCCGGAACTCCTCGCGGGTGCCCCACTGGGCGACGAACGCCGCGAGGTGGAAGGTGATCTCGCAACCCTCGGCCGCGTCGACGAGCGCTGTGGTGTCTTCGAGGTCGCCGCGAGCCGACTCGGCCCCGAGCTCGCCCACGATCGCGGCGGAGCGGTCGGAGCGGGCCAGCGCGCGAACCGAACAGCCGCCCTCGACCAGCCGGCGGATCAGCGCGCCGCCGATGAAGCCGGAGCCGCCGGTGACGAACGCCGAAGAGGGGATCGCGGTCATTGCCGCCCAGCCTAGCCAGCGATCGCGAGGCGCCCGGCCCGGCAGTTCTTATACTTGCCGATTGACTGGTCAGTCAACGACGGTGATGGAGAGATGAACACCAGGGCGCCAGCGGTCGACCGCCGCCGCCAGATCCTCGACGCGGCGGTTCGCGTCTTCGCCCGCCAGGGTTTCCACGCCTGCCGGGTATCCGACATCGCCGACGAGGCGGGCGTGGCCTACGGCCTCGTCTACCACTACTTCCGGTCCAAGGACCAGGTCATGAACGAGCTGTTCACGGAGCGCTGGTCGTTGTTGCTGGCGGCGATCGAGGAGGTGGACGAGCGCGATGTCTCGCCGCGCGAGAAGCTCGACGCGGTCGCCGGCTTCATCATCGACTCCTACCGGCACGACCCCGAGCTGATGCAGGTGATCATCGTCGAGGTGACCCGCGCCGCGAACTCGTTCGGCCGCACCCATCTGCCCGAGATCAATCGCGCCTACGACTCGATCGCGAAGATCATCTCCGACGCGCAGGCCAGCGGGGCATTCCGGTCCGAGATCGACCCGCTGCTGGCCTCGATGTGGTTCTACGGGGCGATCGAGCAGCTGCTCTCCGGCTGGGTCTTCGAGCAGATCCCCGCAGGCGGGGGCGACTTCGAGCGCGCGCGCGACATGCTCGTCGAGACGCTCTGCGGCGGCCTCGAGGCGGGCTGACGGTTGCCTGTCGCCGCCGGGTGATTTACTCCCCGCGCATGTGGGGAACAGGGAACCGTGGATAACGATCTCGTCAGGCGCCTCATGTGGACCGGGCTGCTCGCCGGCACCGGCGCCTTGGCGAGCGTCGTCGCGCACCGCCTCTCCACCGTGATCTGGGTGCGCATCTTCAACGAGGAGCCTCCCGAGTGAGCTCCGGGCCCGGCCCGCGGCCTCCGATCGGCGACGACCGCGGCGTCGGGGAGTTGATGCTGGACGTCTCCGAGCGCGTCTCGTTCCTGGTGCGCGAGGAGATCGAGCTTGCGAAGACGGAGGTCACCGAGAAGGTCACCAGCCTCGCCAAGGGCTCGGCGGTCGGCATCGTCGCCGGCGTATTCGCGCTCCTCGGCTTCGCGATGCTCATGCACGCGTTCGCGTGGCTGCTCAACGACCTGTTCTTCGGGGACACCGTATGGCTCGGCTTCCTGGTCGAGGGGATCATCTGGTTCCTGATCGCGGCGGGCGCCGGCTTCTTCGCCTATCGCTCCCTGCAGGCCGGCTCGCCGCCCGCGCCGACGATGGCGATCGCCGAGGCGAAGGAGATCCGCGAGACGCTCGAGGCCGGCACCGATGTCTGACAATCCCGAGCTCGTCCCGCGCCCGCCGGCCGGAGTTGACCGCCCGCAGCGGCCGGCGCCCGGCGTGCGCAGCGCGGAGCAGATCCGCTCGGACATCCAGCGCGAGCGCGAGGAGCTGGGCCGCTCCGTGGAGGCCCTGCGCGGCCGCGTCACGGAGCTCACGGACTGGCGCCGCCAGGTCCGCGAGCACCGGCGCGAGCTGGTGATCGGCGCCGCGATCGTCGGGTTCGCCGTCGGCGGCCTCATGGCCCTGCGCCGGCGCTAGGCGGGCGATAAGCGGCGCCTGGCGTTGTCCTCCCTACGCGAGGGCTCCCCTTCCGAGGCGGCTCTCAGTGGGCTACTCGTCCGTGGACGGCGGTGCCTCGGTACCGAGGGCCTCGGCGATCTCGTCGAGCACCGAGCGCTCGCCCGAGCTCACCTTCTCCCCGTGCTCCTCGTGAGCCTCGGCAACACGCTCGGCAAGCCCAATGACAAAGCCCTGGTAGGCGGCGAGCTCATCAGGCGACCTTGACTCGATCGCGTCGACGGCCTGCTGCAGCATCTGGATGCCGGCGTTGTGAAGCTCGATCGTCGAGCCGGGTTTGTCGTCGAGTTTTGGCTTCTCGGCGACGATCGCGTCGAGCAGCTCGCTTTCGCCGTGACGCTGGCGCGCCTCAGCCCAGGCCTTGGACATCGAGAACGTCTCGCGGATCGATCCGCCCTTACTGGCGGTGATGATCATGAGCCCGGTGTAGACCGGCCCGTCTGAGATCGCCTCCCACTCCTCGGCGCTGAAGTCGTCGTTGGTCGCCATGCGGCTCCTCTCAGTCGTTGCCAGGCTAACCGAGGAGCTCTTCGCTCACGCCGCCGACGCCCAGCAATCCCGGGCCGATGTGGGCGCCGATCACGGGGCCGATCTCGGAGACGAAGACCGGGTCCGAGTCGAAGATCTGGCGGCACTCGTCGACCAGGTGCCGGGCCGTCTCCGGGTCGTGGATGTGCTGGACCACCCACGCGCCGGCGCCGGCCTTGCGGCGCTCGCGCCCGAACTCGACCATGCGCTCGAAGGCGCGGCGGCGGGTGCGCACGCGCTCGACGGGGGTGATCTCCTCCTCGAGCGTGAGGATCGGCTTGATCTGCAGCGCCGACCCGAGCCACGCCTGCGCGGAGCCGATCCGCCCGCCCTTCCGCAGGTACTCGAGCGTGTCGATCGCGAACCACATCTTGAGGCCGTCGCGGGCGCGCTCGACGGTCGCGAGCACGTCCGTCCCCGGCGCGCCCCGCTCGGCTGCGCGGGCGGCGGCGAGCGCGAGCAGCCCCGATCCGCCGCAGGCCGAGCGGCTGTCGTAGACGAGGATCCGCTCGCCGCCGCTGCGCTCGTCGATCAGCTGCTGGCGGGCCTGGCGCGCCGAGTCACACGTGCCCGAGATCCCGGCCGAGAGGTGGATGGAGACGACGTCGTGGCCCTCCGCGAGCAGCGGCTCGTACACGGCCCGGAAGTCCCCGACCGACGGTTGCGACGTGGTCGCGCCCTCGTCGCTCTTTCGCAGGCGCTCGTAGAAGTCGTCGTACTCGGCGGCGCTGATCTCGCTCTCGCGCTTCTGCTCGCCTTCCAGCGTGACGTAGAGGCTGACGCGGTGGATGCCGTGCCGGGCGATCAGCTCGTCGGGCAGGTACGACGTCGTATCGACGACCACCGCTGTGTGCGCTGCCGGACTCACCGCCGGAGCTTCTATCAGTTCACCCCCGAATACGATGCTGCTGATGGGGAAGACGCTCGTCACCGGCGCCACCGGGTTCATCGGCTCACACCTCGCCCGCGCGCTCGCCGAACGGGGCGATGACCTCCGCGTCCTCGCCCGCCGCAGCTCCAATCACGGCGCGCTCGAGGGGCTCGAGTACGAGCGAACGACCGGTGACGTCACCGACCGCCGAGCGGTGCGCCGCGCGATGGCCGGGGTCGTTCGCGTGTTCCACGTCGCGGGTAGGACCTCGCTGCGCGAGCAGGACCGGGCAGCGGTGTGGGAGGCGAACGCGCGCGGCGCCCGCCTGATCTTCGACGAGGCCCTCAAGGCGGGCGTCGAACGCGTGGTCCACACCTCCACGGTCGGGGCGATCGGCGTCGCCAAGCCCAAGGGCGCGATCGACGAGACAGCGACGTTCGACATCGGGCATCTGGGCATCGCCTACGTGAACTCCAAGCACGAGGCCGAACTGGAAGCGCTCCGCGCCGTCGCCCGCGGCCTCGACGTGGTGATCGTGAACCCGTCCTTCGCGCTCGGCCCGGACGCGCCGCGCGGCACCTCGATGGACCTCGTCCGCCGCTTCCTGCTGCGCCGGATCCCCGCCTATGTGGACGGCGCGCTCAACATCGTGGACGTCCGCGACGTGGCGCAGGGTCAGTTGCTCGCCGACCAGAAGGGCAAGACCGGAGAGCGCTACATCCTGTCCGGGCGCAACTTCACGCTCGACCGCCTGTTCGCCGATCTGGCGCGGATCTCCGGGATCGAGCCCCCGTCGGTGAAGCTGCCGGGGCAGGTGATGCTGGGACTGCTCGAGGCCGGGTCGCGCGTCCACCTCCCGGTGCCGGGTGCGCCGGACGAGGTGCGCTCGGCGATGCTCTGGTGGACGTACCGCAACACGCGCGCGAAGCAGGAGCTGGGCTTCAGCCCGCGGCCGCACGAGGAGACGCTGGAGGCGGCGGTGCGCTGGCAGGCCGAGCAGCTCGGCGACCAGCTCGGCGAGGGGAGCAGGGGCCCCGAGCAGCTCGTGATGAGCGCGTTGGGCCGGGTGCTGCGGCTGGGCGAACGGGTGATCAGAGGGTGAGCGAGGTCGTCCTCTACCGCTGCCGGACGCCCACCAATGTCCTCTGCCCATGCGGCGCGGCCGAGCGCAAGCTGCGCAAGCTCGGCGTCGAGCACCGCACCGAGCGGGTGCCGCAGCGCCGGTCGAACCGGCCCGAGATCGAGGAGCTGACCGGTCAGCGGCGGGTGCCCGTGTTGGTCGACGGCGAGGAGGTGGTGTACGACTCCAAGCGGATCGTGCAGTACCTCGAATGGAAGCACGATGCGGGGAAGTCCGGATAGCCGCGCCTCCGGGCTATACAATGTGAAGCACGATGAGCGCCACTGAGACAGCTGTGAGCGTCAGCGACACCGCCGCGGAGAAGATCCGCGAGCTCACCGCTGCCGCCGCGGAGTCGGGCGAGCAGGCCCTGCGCGTCGCCGTCAAGGGCGGCGGCTGCTCGGGTTTCCAGTACGCGCTCGCCCTCGACCAGCCGAAGACGGACGACCATGTCTTCGAGCACAACGGCGTGGCCGTCGTCGTCGACAAGGTCTCGATGCAGTTCGTGTTCGGCTCACAGGTCGACTACGTGGACGGCCTCCAGGGCGCCGGTTTCACGGTCAACAACCCGAACGTCGTCGCCGCCTGCGGCTGCGGCTCGTCCTTCCAGGTCAAGGAAGACGCGCCCGAGCAGACGGCCGCCGTCTAACCGCCCTCCCAGCCCATCGTGGCTACGGTCCAGGCTTCTGGGCTCGCGAAGCACTTTGGCGACCGCGAGCTGCTGAGGGACGTCTCGTTCAAGCTCGAGCGGGGCGATCGGATGGCGCTCTCCGGCCGCAACGGCTCGGGGAAGACCACGCTGCTTCGAATCCTCGCCGGCGAGATCTCGGCGGACGGAGGCCGCGTCTCGCTGGAGAAGGGCGCCCGGGTCGCGCTGCACGACCAGCGGCCGCCGCGCGGCAGGGGGGTGACGCTCGCCGAGTACGTGATCTCCGGACTCAACTGGGTGCTCGACATCGAGCGCGAGCTGGAGCGCCTCGAGGCGAGGATGGCCACCGACGCCAGCGAGACGACGCTCGCGGCCTACGCCACCGCGCAGGCGAGGCTGGAGCACGCCGGTGGCTACCGCTGGCGTGACCAGCCGCGCCGGGCGATCCGCGGCCTCGGCTTCGGCGAGGCCGAGCTGGAGCGCGACCTGGCGAGCTTCTCGGGCGGCGAGCTCACCCGCGCGTCGCTGGCGCGGGCGCTGGCTTCGCAGCCTGACCTCCTGCTCTTGGACGAGCCCACCAACCACCTCGACATCGAGTCGCTCGAATGGCTCGAGGAGTACCTCGGCGAGGTCGACGCCGCCGTGGTCCTCGTCGCCCACGACCGCTGGTTCCTGGAGTCGGTGGGGACGTCGGTGCTCGAGCTCGAAGGCGACCGGGGCCGGTTCTTCGCCGGTCCGTGGCACGCATGGCGCGCCGAGAAGGCGGCGCGTGAGCTGGCGCTGGGCCGCGACGTCGAGCGGCGCCAGGCGGAGATCGCGCGGATGGAGCGGTTCGTCGAGCGGTTCCGGGCGAAGGCGACGAAGGCGCGCCAGGCCCAGTCGAAGCTGAAGCACATCGAGCGCCTGCGGGCACAGGGGATGGACACCGGCGCCCGTGAGGAGCGCTCGCTCTCGTTCTCGTTCGGCTCGGTTGAGCGCTCAGGGAAGATCGCCCTGGAGGTGGAGGACGCACGCCTCCTGGTCGGCGAGCGCACCCTCCTGGACGACGGCCGGATGTGGATCGAGCGCGGCGAGCACGTCTGCCTGATCGGCCCGAACGGCAGCGGCAAGTCGACGTTGGTCGAGGCGCTCGTCGGCCGCCGGGAGCTGGACGCCGGCCGCGTCCAGATCGGCCACAACGTCGAGCTCGGCTATCTCTCCCAGCACGCCGAGCTGCCGCGCGACGACCGGCTGACCGCGCTCGCGCATGCGCAGGCGCAGACCGGCCTGTCGGAGGGGAAGACCCGGGCGCTCCTGGGACGGTTCCTGTTCTCCGGCGACGACGCGGTGAAGGCGGTCACCGCGCTCTCAGGAGGCGAGGCGCAGCGTCTGGGGCTCGCGATCCTCGTCTCGACTGCCGCGAACCTGCTGATCCTGGACGAGCCCACCAACCACCTCGACGTCGAGAGCCGTGAGGCCCTGGAGGACGCCCTCGCCCGCTATCAGGGCTCGCTGCTCCTGATCTCGCACGATCGCGCGCTGCTGGAGGCCGTCGGCACCCGCACCTTCGCGTTCGAGGACGAGCGCCTGCGCGACTATCCCGGCGGTTGGGCGGAGTACCGCACCGCGCATCAGGCCACCGACGAGGCACCCCCGCAACCCAAGCCCGCCGACCCCTCGCGCGGGCGCGAGGCCCGCCGACAGCGCGCGAAGGCGCGCGAGGCGACGGCCGAGGGCGAGCGCCTCGAGCGTGAGATCGAGGAGGCCGAGGCCGCCCTCGCCGCACTCGAGGAGGAGCTCGCCGACCCGGCGCTGTGGGCCGATGCGAGACAGGCGAAGAAGTCGAACCGGCGGCATCAGGACGCGAAGCAGCGCCTCAACGAGCTCTACGCCCGGTGGGAGCAGGCGTCGGACTAGAGCCGGATTAGGCTTCGGCGCTCAGCAGCAGGGCGAGCTGGCGCGACTGGGCGACGAGGGTGCCGTCGGGCGCCCACAGCTCACCGTCCTCGTCGAAGAAGCCGTCGCGGACGAGGCGGTTGCGGAAGCGGCCGAGGAGCAGCGTGTCCGGCAGCGGCAGAGGCATGCGGAAGTGGATGGTCAGGTCGATCGTCGGCGCCGGGGCGAGCGCCTTGAGCCGTGGCCAGGGCGCCGGGAACCAGGCGTCGGCAAGGACCGCGATCGCGAGCGCGTCGACCGGCCGCTCCTCGCGCAGGCCCAGCCAGCCTCCGGTCTCGCCGCGGTCGCTGCCGGTGAACGGCTTCTCGCCGAACCGGTGCTGCATCGTCAGCCGCTGGGTGAAGGAGGGCGGCGTCCCGCGCCCGAGGTCGCCGACCGGCTCGCGGCCGGCCGGAGGCTCCACCTCGGGCATCGCATCCTCACCCAGGGCCGGGCTCTCCCACGGGACCGAATAGGCGGCGAGCGCGAGGCCCAGGAGCTTGCCGTGCTGCTCGAGCCGCCCGCTGAGGGTGCTGAGCGAGCGCCCGGCGCGCTCGACCGTTGCCGTCACCCGCACCGGGCCGACCTCGGGGGTGCGCAGGAAGTGCATCGTCACCGACCGCGCGGTGCGGCCGGGGTCGTCGATCGCCAGGTCGAACGCTCGCAGGACCAGCGCCATCACGTAGCCGCCCAGCGGCCCGCGCGGCGTCGCCCACCCGTCGGCGATCGCTCCCTCCCAGGCGCCGTCGCCGGCAGGGGTGAGCGCGGTCTCGTCGTCGAAGCTCCGCATCCGCCTCAGCCCTGGAACGGAGGTGCCTCGCCCCAGCCCCAGCGCGGGATCGGCGCGTGCTCGAAGACGTCGGCGCCCGGCTGGGAGTTGTGGAGCGCCAGCCGGGTGCCCCACTCGACGTAGGCGACGAACGCCGAGCGGAACTCCGGGTCGTCGGGAAGCCCGGCGTCCTCGGCGGCCAGGCTCATCAACGACGCGAAGCGGAAGCGCTGCTCAGGTGTGATCGCCAGGCCGCGGTGCTTGGCGAGCATGTGCTCGTAGCCGCCCAGCTCGTCGCTGTACCGGGTCGGACCGCCGAACACCTCGGACCACCAGGCGACCACATGGTCTCGGTGCTCGTCCGAGACCTTGCCTCCGAACAGTGGGGCCAGCAGCTCGTCGGACTCGACGCGGTCGTAGAACGCGTTGATCAGGCGTTCGAATGCTTCGCTGCCCCCGGCCCACTCGTACAGAGTGGGCGCCGAACCCGCGTTCACGGAGGCTCAGCCCAGCTGCATCGGCGGGCTGGTCTGAGAGCCGCCCGGGAGGATGCGCTCGGGCTCCGGGGCCTCGACCTCGGGCTGCTCGACGCCGAGCAGCTCGGCCAGCTCGCCGGAGTCGAGCATCTCCTCGACGATGTCGCAGCCGCCCACGAGCTCGCCCTTCACGTAGAGCTGGGGAAAGGTCGGCCAGTCGGAGAGCTCGATGGTGACCTCGCGCAGCGGCTGGAGCGCCGGGAGGACGTCGATCGCGCCGTACTCGACGCCGAGCGCCTGGAGCACCTGCACGACCCGCATCGAGAAGCCGCAGCGAGGCTCCTCGGGGGTCCCCTTCATGAACAGGAGGACGGCGTTGTCGGCGAGGATCTCCTCGACCTTCGATTTCAGCTGCGGATCGGCTGCCATGCGTTCACCTTAGCGAAGGCCCCGGGCCGTCTCGCGCACTCAGAGCGCCGAGGTCTGGATCGAAAGCGCGTGGATCGAGCCGTCGTCGAAGCGCTCCCTCACCGCGGCGCGCACGAGGCGGTGCTGGTCGATCCGGCTCAGCCCCTCGAACTGCGGCGCGCTGACGATCGCGCGCAGGTGGTCGCCACCGCCCTCGTCCACGACCTCGACCGAGGCGCCCGGCAGCGCCGCCTCGATCATGCCCTTGAGCTCGGCGAGATCGGCCACGCCTACTCCGCCGGGACCTTCCTGGCCGCCTCGAGCATCTCCTCGATCGTCGCGAACTTCACACGCGGCCGGCCCTGGGGCTCGCCGCGCGCGACCTCGGCGCGGTCGATCGCCCGCCACGCGTCGAAGCTGACGAAGTCCGGGGCGCGCTCCTCGAGCAAGGCCTCGATCGCCTCGGGCGAGCTGTCGCCCCCGGGTTCGGGTACCCGTCCTTCGGCGACGTCCTCCAGCAACGCGTTCACGGTGTCGAGGGCGTCCTTCTTGTTGGTGCCGATCACGCCGCTCGGTCCGCGCTTGATCCAGCCCACGACGTACTGACCGGGGACCTGCTCGCCCGAGTCCGGATCCACGGCGCGGCCGTGGTCGTTGGGGATCGTGCCGCTCCGGTCGTCGAACGGCAGCCCGTCGAGGCCCGTGCCCTTGTAGCCGATCGAGCGCAGCACCAGCCCGCATTCGATCTCCTCCCGCTCGCCGGTGTCGACCGCGCGCAAACGGCCGTCTTCTGAGCGCTCGAGCCGGTTGCGGCCGACGACGACCGATTCGACCCTCTCTGAGCCCCTGATCTCGATCGGCGAGCGCAGGAACTTCAGCACGATCCGCCGGCGCTTGCCCTCGGGCTCGCGGCCCGCGAAGTCGGTGAAGATCTCGACGTTGCGCCGGTTGGTGGGGTCGCAATCCTCGGATTCGACGAACTCGCGGCTGACCTCGTCCAGCTCGACCTCCTCGGGCTCGATCACGATGTCCGCGTCGAGCATCTCGCCGAGCTCGCGCACCTCCGGGTTCGTGAAGGCGGCCTGCGCCGGCCCGCGGCGGCCGAGCACCACGATCTCCTCGACGCCCGAGTCGGCCATCGGCGGGATCGCGTGGTCGGCGGTATCGGTCTCATCCAGCTCGCCGCGCGTGAGCGCCAGCATCCGGGCGACGTCGGCTGCGACGTTGCCGTTGCCGATCACGACGACGCGGTTGCACGAGAGGTCGAACTCGCGGTCGGCGAAGTCCGGATGGGCGTTGTACCAGGCGACGAACTCGGTGGCCGCGTGGCTGCCGGGCAGCTCCTCGCCGGGGATGCCCAGCGACCGGTCCGTGGCGGAGCCGTAGGCGTAGATCACCGCGTGGTAGCGCTCCCGGAGGTCGGCGACCGTGACGTCACGGCCCACGTCCACGTTCCCGAAGAAGCGAAAGCCCTCCCGCGCGGCGGTCTTCTCGTACATCCGGGTCACCGACTTGATCTTCGGGTGGTCGGGCGCGACCCCCGCGCGCACCAGGCCGTAGGGGGTGGGGAGGCGGTCGAACATGTCCACCTCGACCGCGTGCGCCTCCTGCTTCAGGAGGTGCTCGGCGGCGTAGAAGCCCGCCGGGCCGGAGCCGACGATCGCGACGCGAAGCGGGTTTTCGGGGCTGCCAGGAGCTGACATCGGACCAGGAAGGGTAGGAGAACGGCGCTCGGGCGCTCAGCCCGCGAACGCGCCCGTCTGGGCGGACGCGGCGGTGCCGTCGAGCGCGTCCAGGGCGCGACCCAGCGACATCGCCACGCAGGTGAAGATCGGCGTGTCGCGCAGGGTGAACGCGCTCGATTCCGAGGTCCGCAGCTCCTGCACGAGGTCGAGGAACTCGCCGGGGTCGTCACACTCGAACGAGACGACGAACTCCTGGTCGTCCAGCCCGAACGAGTACGAGGTGTTGATCGTGATCTCCGGGTAGCGGCGGCCGATCGCGATGTGCTCGGACATCACCCGCTGCCGCTCCTCCAGCGGCAACCGGTACCACTCCCGCTTCTTGTCGAGCGGATAGACGATCAGGTGCCTGCGGTCCGACGTGCAGATCTCCGGGCGGGCCTCGGACTCCGAATACGGCGAGGGCTTGGTCATCGAGAGGTAGGAGTGCGGGATGGACATCCACTTCGACAGGCCGCTCTGCGCGAGCACGACGTGGAAGGTGTGGATGTCCTCCAGCGCCGGGCTCTGGCTGAGCAGTAGCAGGTCGGTGTCGCCCCGGGTGCCGACCGTGGAGTAGGCGCGAAGCGAGCGATCCTGGGCGTAGTCCTCGCAGGCGGCGAGGAACTCGGCTTTATCCTGCGCCCGCGCCGCCGCGTCGCGGCGCTGCCATGCGGGATCGAGCTTGAAAAACGTGAACTTGGCGAACGTGCGGTCGGCGCCTGCCATCCGGGCGATGCTACCGAGCGTGGCCCTCGCGGCCGCCGTGCTGGCCGGGATTGCAGCGGCGCCGCCGGCCGCGCCCGGTCAGGACCAGGCAGAGCGGCGCGTGGTGATCGCCGTGCTGCCGTATGGCGTGCCGATCGAGGCCATCGGCCGGGTCGACGGGATCTCGCCGGGGGTGATGAGCGCGGCGATCGGCGCGGCGCCCCCCGCCCAGAGCTTTCTCGACATCGGCCAGGGCAACCGAATCAACGAGCGCCTCTACGACTCGAGCGTCCTGCCGGTCTACGTGCGCGAGGGCCGGCTCGAGCCGGGAGTGTGGGACCGGATTCGCGAGCGAGCCGAGGGCGCCCCCGCCGACGTCATCCCCGGGCTGCTCGGATCCACGCTGGAGGCGGCCGGCCTGGCCTCCCTCTCGGAGCCCGCGGACGGGCTCGCGCCGCTCGTGGCGGTCGACCGGGACGGGCAGATCTCGCTGACGGCGGAGGGAGGGTGCGATCCGGACTGCCCGCCCGGCATGACGGTCGTCCGGGCTGACTTCAGGGAGCTCGACGACCTCGTGGCGGCCCTCGGCGAGAACGACCTGCTGATCGCGTTCGCGGCCGGGAGCCGCAGCGAGCAGCCCCTGTGGCCCACCGGGATCGCGGGCGCTGGGTTCGACGGCAACCTGACCTCGGACTCCACGCGGACCGACGGCGTGGTGCTCGCCACCGACCTCGCGCCGACAGCCCTTGACTGGCTCGGCGTCGAGGTGCCGGATGAGATGAACGGCAGCCCGATCCGGGCCGAGGGCGAGCCCGACCCCGAGGAGGTCGGGGAGCTGCAGGAGCGGCTCGAGGACCGGCCGAGCCGCGAGACGGTGGGCCTGCTGCCGCTCGGCGCCTGGCTGCTGCTGGCCACGATCGCGGCGGCCGTATTCCGCGGGGGGGTCGCGCGCACCGCGTTCACGCTCTTCGGCCTGGCCTGCGCCTGGGCGCCGGTCCTGCTGTTGGTAGCCGCGGCAGTCGACGCCGGCGAGCCGGCCTCGGCGCTGCTGATGGGGATCGGCGCACCGGCGCTGGCCGCCCTGACCGCCCGGTTCGTGCCCGGGCCGGGCGGGCTGGCCCTCGCCTGCGCGGTGACCGTCGGCGCCCACGCGATCGACGTCATCGCCGGCTCGCCCTACACGGCCCTCTCGGTGCTGGGGCCGAACCCCGGCGGCGGCGTGCGCTTCTTCGGCATCGGCAACGAGCTGGAGGCGATCCTGACGACGCTCACCCTCGTCGGGGCGGGAGCCTGGCTCGCCACCCGTCCCGCGCTCGGCCGGCGTTCGGTGGCCTACTGGTTCCTGGCGATCGCGGCCGTGGCGATCGTCGCCTTCGCGCCGGGCCGGTTCGGGGCCGACGTGGGTGCTGCCATCGTCCTGGGCGTTGGTGGGGCGACCGCCGCGGTCCTGGCGCTGGGCGTCGAACGGCGCAGGGCGATCCTGATCGTGGTCGGCGGCGGCGCCGGCGCCCTGGCCGCGCTGCTTGCCGTGGACGCGATCCTCGGCGGCGCCCATCTCAGCCGCACGGTCCTCGGGGCAGGGGAGGCCGGCGACCTCGCCGATGTCCTCGAGCGCAGGATCACGCTCATGGTCAACACCTTCACCCACCCGATCTATCCCGAGCTCCTGGTCGCGAGCCTGCTGCTGCTCGTCGCCGGGTTCGTGCGGCGCGACGCGGTGCTGGCCTGGTTCGGCGACGCCTGGCAGGCGCGCTGCGGGTTCCTCGGCGCGCTGGCGGGCATCCTCGTGGGGACCCTGGCGAACGACTCCGGCTCCGTCCTGCTCGTGCTGGGCACGATCTACCTCGGCGCAGGCGCCGCGTTCTACTGGGGCACGAGGCCGGTTAACCCCACCAGTCCCCGCAACTGAACCCTCTACCATGACTGTGGTGCGAGTCGCCCTTGTCACGCCGTATTCGTGGACGTATCCGGGCGGCGTCAACCGCCATGTCGAGGCCCTTGCCGGCGAGTTGATCGCGAGCGGCCATGACGTGCGCGTGCTGGCGCCCTGGGATCCGCCCGACCGTCTGACCCGCCTGCTCCACAAGGGTCCTCCCGAGGAGCGCGAGCGCCCGGACTACGTACGCACGCTCGGGCGGACGATGGCGTTCGGGATGAACGGCTCGGTCTCGAACAACTCGCCCTTCCCGTCGGGGGCGATGGCGGTCCGCCGCGAGCTGTACGACTTCGAGCCCGATGTGGTCCACGTGCACGAGCCTCCCGCGGGCCTCGTCGGCTGGGACGCCGTCTCCTACAAGCACGCGCCGACCGTCGCCACCTTCCACGCCTACTCGACGAAGGCGATCCCGAACCACATCGCCAACCTCGCCGGTGCACGGCGCAAGTTCAACCAGCTCCAGGCGCGGATCGCCGTCTCCGAGGCGGCGGCATGGACGGGCAAGCGCTGGTTCGGTGGCGAGTACACGATCGTGCCCAACGGCGTCGACCTGGACGGCCCTCCCACCGATGCCAAGCCCGATTCGGACGACCTTCGCGTCCTGTTCGTCGGTCGCCCCGAGGAGCGCAAGGGCCTCCCGGTCCTGCTCCAGGCGTTCGAGGGTCTGGTCGAGCACGTGCCGGCCAAGCTCACGGTCGTCGGCGCCGGCTACGACGACGTCCAGCGCTACCTCTCCGAAGCGACCGCCGAGCCCCACATCCAGGCGCTGGGCCGGGTCGGCCACGACGAGCTTTGGCGCCGGTTGCACGAGGCCGACGTGCTCTGCGCGCCCTCGCTGTCGGGCGAGAGCTTCGGGATGATCCTCACCGAGGCGTTCGCGGCGGGCACGCCGGTGATCGCGTCCAACATCGCGGGCTACGCGGACGTGGTCGAGGACGGGGTGGACGGCGTCCTGGTGCCGCCCGCCGACCCGCAGGCGCTGGCCGAGGAGCTCCAGGCGCTCCATCACGAGCCCGAGCGCCGCACCGCGATGGGGGCGGCCGCCCGCCGCTCCGCCGAGCGTTACGCCTGGCCCAGGGTTGCCGAGCAGGTCGTGGACGTCTACGAGGACATGCTCGCCGCGCCGGCGCCGGATCCCGGCCTGGCCGGCCTCACGCGCCGCGCCGGGCTGGTCCCGATCGACGGCTCGGCGCCCCGGCCCGCACGCCGCCTGCCCCCGCTCGACCCCGCGCCGGCCGCGGGTGTCAGCTCGCGCGCCCGCATCGCACGCCGGGTCGGGCTCGGCGCCGCCGGCCTGCTGGGTGTCGGCCTCAGCGTCATCGCCGCCAATCGCATCGGGCTCGACAGCGTCGTGCACTCCATCGTGCGCTCCGATCTCGCCTGGGTCCTGGCGGCCACCGCGCTGATGGTCGCGTCGCTGTTCCTGCGCGCGGCCTCCTGGTACGCCATCGCCCGGTCCGCCCTGCCGCGCTATCCCCTCCGCCGCCGCGACGTGACCTCGGCGACGATGGTCGGCGTCCTCATGTCGGCGACGCTGCCGGCGCGCCTCGGCGAGCCCGCCCGCGCGATGGTGCTTGCGCGCCGCACCGGCCGCATGCGGGAGAGCTTCCCCGTGCTGCTCGGCACGCTCGTCTCCCAGTCGGTCCTCAACCTGGTCGCGCTGGTGATCCTGGGCGCGATCATCGTCGGCTCCACGGACCTGTTCGCGGCCAAGACCGAGCGTTTGTTCCTGATCAGCCTCGCGCCGCTCGCGATCCTGGTCGCGGTGCTGCTGGCGCCCACGCTGGTCCGCCAGAACGGCACCGGGCGCGTGGCGCGCACGGTGGCGGCGATCCGCGGCGCCCTGCTGAAGGTCCGCGAGGGCCTCGTCGTCTTCCGCGACCCCCGTCGGGGCCCGGTTGCCGCGGTCGCGCAGCTCGGCGCCTGGGGCCTGCAGCTCCTCGCCTGCTTCGTCCTCTTCACGGCGCTCGGGCTCGACCACCACGCCCAGATCGGGATTGGCGCCGCCGCCGCGGCCCTGTTCGCCGTGAACGTGACGGCGGTCGTGCCCGCGACGCCGTCGAACATCGGCGTCTTCCAGCTCGCCGTGATCAGCGTGCTCACCACCGGGTTCGGGGTCAGCGCCGCCGACGCCCTGGCCTATGGCGTGATCCTGCAGGCGGTCGAGATCGCCACCGCCGTCGCCCTCGGCCTGCCGGCACTGGTCCGCGAGGGCGTGACCTGGTCCGACATGCGCATGCGGGCGCTGTCGGCCGCGCCCGTCCGCCTCTCGCCGCGCCGCTCGGACGGCGCGACGGAGACGATCTCTTAGCCCGCTACTTCAGCGCTTCGCGCCGTAGCGCTTCGTCTCGCTGACGCAGGTTTCCTCGGGCGGGTTGTCCGGCGGGAAGTAGCTGGTCGTCTGGAACTTGCCCCGGACCTTCTGGAAGCTCCGGTTGAACTTGCCCTTGAAGCGCAGCGAGCTCTGCTCTCCGGGGGCCCCGCCGTCGTCCCCGACCGCCCTGAACTTGCGCCTGTCGTTCACCCCGACCCCGGCGAGTGTCCAGCCGCCGCTGATCGGGACGTCGCCGGACACGGTGCAGCTGGCCGGCAGGCCCCTGTAGCTCATGCTCTTGATCGCCACGGGCTCACCGCGCTGGGTGGTGGCCTTGATCTTGATCACGGTGTCCGGGCCGGCTTGCTTGAACGAGCCCTTGTACGTGAACGTGCCACCGCGGGTCCCGGCCCGCGCGTTGGCGTCGTCCAGGGCGGCCGACGACGTGCGCGCGCTCGCCCCGCCGCTGATTGCCGCCAGCGCCAGGCCGGCGAGGAGCGCGCCCGTGAGCGCGGTCACAAATGCCTTCTTCATCGGTCCTCCAGGTCGTGGTCCCGCACAGAATGAGCAGCTTAGTGCGCGGGCGCCCAGGCGTCGTGCCGTATCCTCAAGGCGTAGCCATCAAGAGCGGCCGAGGGACCCGGTCCTGCGAAGCCGCCGCAACCGGTGAGCCTTTCCGAAGGCAGGCACGGTGCGACAGCCGGGAGCGATGGAGGTAAGAGCGAGTTGCCGGCGGAGACAGATCGAGACTTTCTAGGAGCGGTGCGTGAGCGCGTCGTCGTGTTCGACGGCGGCATGGGCGCGACCCTGGAGCAGTTCGACCTGACCAGCGAGGACTACGGCGGCCTTCCGGGCAAGTGTCACGAGGCCCTGGTCCTGAACCGGCCCGACGTGATCGAGGGCGTCCACGCCTCGATGGTCGAGGCGGGGGCCGAGGTGGTGGAGACCGACAGCTTCCAGGGGTCGCGCCTGAAGCTCGAGGAGTGGGGCCTGGGCGAGCACACGCTCGAGATCAACCGCAGGGCGGCCGAGATCGCCCGCAAGGCCGTGGGCGAGTCGCGCTTCGTCGCCGGCTCGATCGGGCCCACCGGCTTCCTGCCGGCATCCGACGATCCGACCCTCGGCGACATCTCGTTCCGCCGGCTGGTCGAGGTCTTCGAGGAGCAGGCGCGAGGGCTGCTCGAGGGCGGGGCGGACCTGATCATCATCGAGACGGCCCAGGACATCCTCGAGGTGAAGGCGGCGATCTTCGGCACGCGCGAGGCGTTCACCGCAACCGGTCGCGAGGTGCCGATCCAGGCCTCGGTCTCGCTCCTGCCGCAGGGCGGCAAGATGCTGCTCGGAACCGACATCGCCGCCGTCCTCACCACCCTCACCGCCCTCGACGTCGACGTGATCGGCCTCAACTGCTCGACGGGCCCGGAGGACATGCGGGACGCGATCCGTTACCTCGGCGAGAACTCGCCGCTGCCGGTGCACTGCATCCCGAACGCGGGGCTGCCCCTGCAGGGGCCGGACGGCGAGACGATCTTCCCCGAGACGCCCGAGCAGGTCTCGTCGGTCCTCGGCGAGTTCGTCGAGCGCCACAACGTCGGCATCGTCGGGGGCTGCTGCGGGACGACGCCGGACCACGTCCGCGCGATCGCCGAGCGCGTCGCCGGCCGCAAGCCGGGTGAGCGCCCGGTGGCGACGCCGCCGCTCGTGAGCTCGATGATGACCGCGACCGACCTCGTCCAGGAACCGCGCCCGACACTGGTCGGCGAGCGCGTGAATTCTCAAGGGTCGCGGGTGGCGAAGGAGCTGCTCCTGGCGAACGACTACGACGGCCTCGTGCAGGTCGCCGAGGACCAGGTGACCGGCGGGGCGCACGTGCTCGACGTCTGCGTCGCGCTGACCGAGCGCCAGGACGAGGACGAGCAGATGCGCGAGGTCGTGCAGCGAATCTCGCTGACCCAGCCCGCGCCGATCCAGATCGACTCGACCGAGCCCGAGGTGATCGAGGCCGCGCTCGAGGCGATCCCGGGCCGCGCGATCGTGAACTCGATCAACCTGGAGGCCGGCCGCGACAAGGCCGACCGCGTGATCCCGCTCGCGAAGGCCCACGGCGCCGCGCTGATCGCGCTGACGATCGACGAGGTCGGGATGGCCAAGACAGCCGAGCGCAAGGTCGAGATCGCCACGCGGATCACGGAGATCGCGTGCGACGAGCATGGCCTCGACCGCGAGGCGCTGATCTTCGATGCTCTCACCTTCACCCTCACCACCGGCGACGAGGAGTGGAGGCCCTCAGCCGTGGCGACGATCGAGGGGATCAGCGCGATCAAGGAGGCCCTGCCCGGCGTCAAGACCTCGCTCGGCGTCTCGAACGTGTCGTTCGGAGTGGGCCTGCCGGCGCGCGCGGTCCTCAACTCGGTCTTCCTGCACCACTGCGTCGAGGCCGGCCTCGACCTGGCGATGGTCAACCCGAACCACATCAAGCCCTACGGCGAGATCCCGGAGGCGGAGCGCGAGCTGGCCGACGACCTCGTCTTCAACCGCCGCGACGACGCGCTGGAGCGGTTCATCGCCCATTTCGAGTCGAAGGGCCCTGAGGACGAGGACGAGGCCGAGGACCCGACCGCCGAGATGGAGCCCGAGGAGGCCCTGCACTGGCACATCCTGCGCCGCAAGAAGGACGGCGTCGAGGAATGGATCGACCGTTCGGTGGAGAAGATCGGCGCGGTCCCGACCCTGAACCAGGTGCTGCTGCCCGCGATGAAGGAGGTCGGCGACAAGTTCGGCGCCGGCGAGCTGATCCTGCCGTTCGTGCTCCAGTCCGCGGAGGTGATGAAGCGCGCCGTCGCCCAGCTCGAGAACTATCTCGACCGCATCGAGGGCCACACGAAGGGCAAGGTCGTGATCGCGACCGTGTTCGGCGACGTCCACGACATCGGCAAGTCGCTGGTCAACACGATCCTGACCAACAACGGCTACACCGTCGTCGACCTGGGCAAGCAGGTCCCGATCGACACGATCATCGATGCGGCCGTCGAGCACGAGGCGGACGCCATCGGCCTCTCGGCTCTGCTCGTCTCGACGTCCAAGCAGATGCCCGCCTGCATCCAGGAGCTCCACACCCGGGGGCTCGAGTTCCCGGTGCTGATCGGTGGCGCCGCGATCAACCGCGACTTCGGCCGCCGCGTGCTCTACCCGAACGGCAAGGAGTCCGACGACATCTACGAGCCCGGCGTCTTCTACTGCAAGGACGCGTTCGCGGGGCTCGACACGGTCGATGCGCTGATCGACGATGCGGCCCGCGACGTGCTGCTCGCCAAGATCCGCGACGAGGCGAAGACGCTGCGCGAGAAGCCGGTCGTCGATGACGATGCCCCGCCGACGACCGACGACTCGGTTCGCTCGCCGGCGGCGACCGACGCGCCGATCCCCGAGCCGCCGTTCTGGGGCGTCCGCGGCGTCGAGATCGACCTGGCGGACATCTACCCCTATCTCGACCGGCACGTGCTGTTCAAGCTGCACTGGGGCGGGCGCGGCAACAAGGGCGAGGCCTGGCGCCGGATCGTCGAGGGCCACGACGGCGACGAGGGCTTCGCCCCGAAGCTCGAGCGCATGTGGCGCGAGCAGGACTACCTGGACCCGAAGGCGCGGGTCGGCTACTTCCCCTGCAACGCGGACGGGAACGAGCTTGTGATCTTCGATCCCGAGGACCACGACAGGGAGATCGAGCGGCTCGTCTTCCCGCGCCAGCCGAAGCACGACCGCATCTGCCTGGCCGACTTCTACCGGCCGCTGGAGTCGGGCGACCGGGACGTCGTCGCGCTACAGGCGGTCACGGTCGGCGACGAGGTCACGAAGCGGATCGAGCAGCTCGAGCGCGACGGCGAGTTCGCAGAACAGCTCTTCGTCCACGGCCTCGGTGTCCAGGCCGCCGAGGGGCTGGCCGAGTGGCTCCACGCCGAGGTCCGCCGCGGGCTGGAGATCGAGCTCGACCAGGGGCGCCGCTATTCGTGGGGCTATCCCGCCTGCCCCGACCAGTCCGAGCACGAGAAGGTCTCGCGGCTGCTCGGCTTCGACGAGATCGGGCTCTCGCTCTCCGGCGGCTACGCGCTGGAGCCGGAGCAGTCGACCGTCGCGATCATCGCCCACCATCGGCAGGCCGTCTACTTCGGCATGAAGTCGGGCTTCATCCCGGCGGAGAAGAAGGGCGACGAGCTGATCGCCGGGACGGAGCGCGGGGGAGAGCTGCCACCCGACGCCGATCCCGAGGGTGACGGCACGGTCGAGGCCGAGGCCGCGGAGCCCGCGGGCGAGGCCGTCGCGTAGCTGTCGTCGTCGGCTACTTCAGGCTGAACGTCGCGACGGCCTGATCGCAGGCCTCCGCCATCTCAGCCCGCTGTTCTGGCGTGGACTGGCAGTTCAGGAAGTACTGCTGGTCCCCCTCGAACACGACGACCAGCCGGCTCTCGCCGCCCTCCATCGACGGGACGGCAAGGTCGCTGATGACGAGCGCGGGTAGCCCGGCGACCGTGTCGGTGGTCGACGAAACGCCCGGGTCGACCTGCTGGACCAGCGCGTCGATCTCGCGCTTGGCCTGGTCGAGGTTGCTCTCGTCCACCGGGGCACGCAGCGTGAACGTCTGGACGAGGATCCCGTTGTCGTCGTCGATGCCGATCGCGGCGGTCTCGTCCGCGTCGACCCCGAGCTGCTGGCTCACCGTCGGGTCCTCGGACTCCTCGAAGTCGGCCGGGTACTCGAACGTGAACGGGAAGGCTTCCTCGTCGAAGACCCCATCGGACTCCTCGCCGCAGCCGAGCGCGAACGCCCCGAGGACGAGCAGGCACGCGCCTGCGACCCTCAACGAGCGATCCGGTAGACGGAGTTGCCCGCGACGACGTAGACGTTGTTGCGGGCGTCTTCGCCGAACGAGACCAGCGGGCCGCGCTGCAGGCCCGTCGCCCGGTCGCCGTTGGCGCCGCCCAACTTGGCCTTCAGGCTGCGGATCTGGCCGGTGCAGAGATCGCCGTAGACGTAGCGGCCCCTGAGCGACGGGAGGTCGCGGTCGCGCACGACGTAGCCGCCGGTGATCGCGCAGCGCCCGGCGCTGTGCGGATAGGTGTGGATCGGGCGATCGTGATTCGCCAGCGCAGGGCCGAGGTAGATCGCGTTGCCCTCGTAGTTCGGCCAGCCGAAGTTGGCGCCGCGCGCGGCGCGGAGGCGCTCGTAGTCCACCTCCTCGTGACGGTCCTCGCCGACGTCCGCGATCACGATCTTGCGGCCGGCGAACGAGAAGTGGAACGGGTTCCGCAGGCCGCGGGAGAAGATCTCGTCTCGCCCTGCCTCGCCGACGTACGGGTTGTCGTTCGGGATCGAGTACGGACCCGGGCCTGAGCGCCGCAACGGGTTGATCCTCAGGAGCTTGCCCAGGAGGCTGTTCACGTCCTGCGCCGGGCGGCCGCCGGTGCCGCCGTCGCCGGTCGCGATGTAGAGGCGGTCGTCCGGCCCCCATTGCAGCTGCCCCCCGTTGTGGTTGGCGGCATCGCGGTGGGGGATGTCGAGCAGGTCGCGGCGGCTGCCCTCGATCGCGCGGAGGGGGTTGTTCTTGTTGCGCTTGAACTCGGCGATCCGCAGGTCGCCCAGGTCGTCGGTGAAATAGACGTAGAAGCGCCGCGACTTCCGCCACGGGGCGAACGCGATCGAGAAGAGCCCGCGCTCGCTGACGCAGCAGCTCACCTGGTCGCGGATGTCGAGGAAGGTTCCGCGCGGCTCGCCCTTCCTCAGGACCTCCACCGTGCCCTCGCGCTCGACCACGAACAGGAGGCCCTTGGCGCCCTGCGGGCCGTGGGCGTAGATCGGCTGCGCGAACTCGCCGACCTTGTGGAGGCGGAGACCTCCACCGCGTCGCTCCGGGTCCTCGGCCGGCGACTGCGCCGCCAGCGCCAGCGCCGTGACGGCCGCCGCAACCCCTGCCGCCAGCGGACCCCGCACTACAGACCGAGGCGGTCGCGCAGCCCGCGCGCGTTGAAGAACCGGAACAGTCCGTTGACGAACCGGCGCTCGCGGCGCTTGTGCGGGAACCACAGCGGGTCGCGCTTGCCCTGCGGGAAGCGCGGCGAGACGATCGCCTCGGTGCGGCAGAAGCGCTTGATCCCGTAGGCGCCGTGGCGGATGCCCACCCCGGACTCCTTCCAGCCGCCCATCGGCAGGTTGTGGAGGAAGTAGTTGGTGAGGACGTCGTCGATGTTGGTCGCCCCGACCTCGAGCCGGCGGGCCACCTCCTCGGCGCGCTTGGTGTCCCTCGACATCACCGAGGCCGAGAGCCCGTAGCGGGTGTCGTTGGCCATCTCGACCGCCTCGTCGGCGTCGCGCACCTTCATCACCCCCAGCACCGGGCCGAAGGTCTCGTCGACCATCACCTTCATCGTGTGGTCGGCGTCGGCGATCACGGTCGGCTCGTACCAGTCGCCGGGGCCGTCCTTGCGCCGGCCGCCGGTGAGGATCCGCGCGCCCTTCGCGCGAGCGTCCTCGACGTGGTCGGAGACGATCTCGAGCTGCGGCGGGAAGGTCATCGCGCCGACGTCCTGCTTGTAGGACGCGTCGTCCGGGCCCTGGCGCAGCTCCTTCACCCGGGCCGCGAGCTTCGTCACGAACTCCTCGTAGATCGGCTCCTCGACGTAGACGCGCTCGATCGCCATGCAGATCTGACCGGTGTTGGCGAGCCCGCCGAACGCGGCCGCGTTCACCGCGCGCTCCATGTTGGCGTCGCGCAGGACGATCATCGGGTCCTTGCCGCCGAGCTCGAGGCTCACGGGCGTGAGCGTGTCGGCGGCGCGCTTCATCACGATCTTGCCGGTGCGCTCGGAGCCGGTGAACTGGAGGTAGTCCACGTTGTCGATCAGGGCCCCGCCGGTCTCGGCGGTGCCGTTCACGATCTCGAGCACGTCCGGCGCGCCGATCTCCTTCCAGCCGCGCGCGACCTCCATCGCCACCAGCGGCGTCACCTCGGAGGGCTTGATCACGACCGCGGCGCCCGCCATCAGCGCTGGGATCGCGTCGTCGAACGCGAGGATCAGCGGGAAGTTCCAGGGGCTGATGACGCCGACCACCGGATACGGCCGGTAGGTGATCCGCAGCTTCTTCACCTTGAACATCGGGTTGTGCGACGAGGGCGTCTCGTCGGCGAGGAAGTCGGCGGCGCGCTCGCCCCAGAAGTTGATCGCGTCGCAGATGAACGGCGCCTCCATCTCGGCGTCGGCGCGGACCTTGCCGGTCTCGGCCTGCATGACGTCGGCGAGGGGGTCGACGTTGTCGAAGATCCAGTCGCGCAGCTTGCCGAGCCAGCGGTAGCGGCCCTCGAAGCCCATCGCCTCCCACTCGGGCTGGGCGGCGCGCACGCGGGCCACGACCTCGGCGACGCGCTCGCGGCGAGTCGACCGGGACCGCCCTGATCACCGAGCCGTCGGTGGGGCGGTGGACGTCGAAGGTTTCCGCGGCTTCGGGGGCGCCGTTCTGCTGCGCCTCGGCCGCGTCGGTCTCGGTGGTGGTCGCGGTGGGCTCCATGCCGCCCACTGTACCGCTAAGGATCCAGCCGATAGACCGGGCCGCTCGAGCGACGTCATATAGATCTCGTTCGTGACCGGGTCGGTGGCGAACGAGGTCGGGAACCCGGCCGACCCCTGGTCGAGGTACTTGACGTCCTGGGCCTCGCTGAGCTTGGGGATAAACGACCGCAGCCTGCCCGCGTAGAAGTCGGCGTACAGGTAGCGGCCGTAGAGGTTGGTCAGCGACGGGTCGCGAACGACCACGCCGCCGATCACGGAGCAGAGGCCGCCGCCGGCGTTCCGGCCGTAGGCGTGGATCGGCTTGTCGTGCTGCTTCCGCTTCGGCGTCGCCGCGGAGTCCCCGTCCCGATAGCGCTTGAAGCCCTCGTAGCGGTCCCAGCCGAAGTTGGCGTTCCGCAGGGCCCGCGGCGTCTCGTAGTCGATCTCCTCGAACCGGTCCTGGCCGACGTCGCCGATCAGGATCCGGGCGCCGTCGAAGCTGAAGCGGAACGGGTTCCGCAGGCCCCGGGCGAGGATCTCGTCCTTGCCCTTCCTGCCCTTGAACGGGTTGCCCACCGGTGTCCTGTAGTCGCGCGCGCCCGGCGGGTCCAGCGGATTGATCCGGAGCAGCTTGCCGAGCAGGCTCCCCCTGTCCTGCGCCTTCTCGCGCGGGTCGCCGCCCGAGCCACCGTCCCCGGTGCCGACGTAGAGCAGGTCGTCGGGGCCGAACAGGAGCTGGCCCCCGTTGTGGTTTCCGGCGAACCGGTGGCGGACGCGGATCACCTGGCGGCGGCTCGATTCGTCCGCGTTCGCCGCATCCGTGGCGCCGAACTCGGAGACGACGATGTCGCCGTTGCCGGAGTCCGTGTAGTAGGCGTAGACGAGATCCTCGTCGGGGTGGAATGCGAATCCGAGCAGGCCCTGCTCGCCGGACTCGCTGGTCTGGTCCCGGACGTCGAGGAACGTCGCCGGCGGGCCACCGTCCTCGATCACCCTGACGAGCCCGTCCTGCTCGACGACGTAGACGTTGAGCGGTGCCCGCGGGTTGAACGCCACGTTCACGGGCGAAGCGAACGACCCGATCGAGGTCAGCGTCACGTCGCCCTCGCCGTTGCCGATCGGCTGGCCGCGCCCGGCGGCGTCGCCGGCGGTGCCGAGCACGACCAGGAGGATCCCGATTGCCGCTGTCAACACCACCGTGACCACCAGTGACCAGCGGTGGTGCACCCGCTCGAGCGCACTCATCCCTACTCAGGTTCCAATCTGTAGAGCCCTCCGTCCAGCGAGACGACGTAGAGCTGTCCATCCAGTCCGGAGGCGAATGCTACGAGGCTCGAGATCGGCTCGATGTCGAGGGCCTGGAGGTCGTCGGCCTCGTTGTTCAAGAGGTCCGGCACGAAGCTCATGACCTGGCCGGCGTAGAAGTCGGCGAACAGGTAGCGACCCTCGAGGCTCGGCAGCTCGGGATCGTGCGCCACGACGCCACCGGTCACTGCGGCGGCGCCGCGGAGCGGGTTCGGATACGTCGTGATCGGGAACAGCGGCGGCGCCGGCGGGGTATACGGGGGCGACTCGGGGTAGTCCAGGTTGCCCTCGAACTCCGGCCATCCGAACCCCGCACCCTTCGCCTTCGCGATCCTCAGGACGTTGACCTCCTCCTCGTTGTTCTGGCCGACGTCGCCGATCGTGACCACGCGGCGCTCCGAGTCGAACGAGAAGCGGAACGGGTTGCGCAGCCCGTACGACCAGATCTGGTTGCGGCCGGGCTCGCCGACGAACGGGTTCCGGCGCGGGATCCGGTAACCGGGCCGGTTCGGGCGCCTCGGCACCGGGTCGATCCGCAGGAGCTTGCCCAGCAGGCTGCCGAGGTCACGGGCGTTCTCGAACTCGTCGCCGCCACCGCCGCCGTCGCCCGTGGCGAGCCAGAGCTTGCCGTCCGGTCCGAACGCGACCGTGCCGCCGTTGTGGTTCGCCGCGTCCGGGTGGGGGATCGAGATCACCGCGCGGCGGCTACCGCGCCGCGCGCGCGCCGGGTCGCCCCGCCGCGCCTTGAACTCGTCCACGCGGATCGGGCACCCGCCCACAGCGGTGCAGCCCGCCGACGCGGTGTAGTAGACGTAGAAGCGCCGTGTCCGCGCGAAGTCCGGTGCGAATGCGATCGAGAGGAGGCCCTGCTCGCCCTGGCCGGCCACCATCTCCGAGATGTCCAGGAACGGCGCCTCCAGCAGCTCGCCGTCGCGCAGCACGCGGACGACGCCCGCCTTCTCGGTCACGTAGAGGTAGCGGGGCTTGCCGGGGGCGGCGGCCACGTTGGTCGGCGCGGCGAAGCTCTCCACAAGCTCCGTTTGAACCTGGGCGCCCGCGGGCCCGGGCGCGGCGAGCAGCCCGAGGGCCAGCACCGCGCCTGCCGCCGCAAGTCTCCGCCTTGTTCCCATCCCGCTCAGGCAACCTATCGGCCGGCCGGGCCGCGCGCTCAACTCAGCCGCCCTCGGGCTCAAGCCGGTAGACGGGCCCGCGAGCGAGATGGCGTAGATGTGCCCGCGCGCGTCCTCGGCGAACGAGCTGATCGCCGGCACCTGGACCCCGAGCGCGAGGTCGTCGGAGCCGGGCCCGGGACCGCGTCGGCCGCGCCGAAGCTGCGGAGCTGGCCTGCGCAGAAGTCGGCATAGAGGTAGCGGCCGTAGAGGCTGGGAAGCTTCCGATCACGGACGACGTAGCCGCCGGTCACGGAGCAGCCGCCCTCGCGGCCGTAGGTGAGGACCGGCGCGAGCGCGTCGGGCGCCTCCTCGTCCTCGTTGAAGCGAGCGGTTCCCTCGAACGCCGACCAGCCGAGGTTCGCGCCCGCGCCGAGGCTCTCGACCAGGTCGATCTCCTCCTGCTCGTTCTGGCCGACATCGCCGATCCAGAGATTCCCGTTCTGGCGGTCGAAGGAGAATCGCCAGGGGTTTCGCAGGCCGTAGGCCAGGATCTCCGGCCGGGCGGATTCATTGCTGACGAACGGGTTGTTTGCGGGGATGCGGTACGGGGCGCCCTTCGTGGTCCGCGGATCGATCCGCAGGATCTTGCCGAGCAGCACGCCCAGGTTCTGTCCGTTTCGCTCCGGGTCGCCGCCGGAGCCGCCGTCGCCCAGGCCGATGTAGAGGTCGCCGTCCGGGCCGAACATCACCAATCCGCCGTTGTGGTTCGCGAACGGCTGGTCCACGCGCAGCACGGTCCGGGCGGTGCGGGGATCGGCGACGGTCTCGTCGCGCTTCGAACGCCGGTACTCGACCACCCTCGTGTCGCCGCCGACGTTCGTGTAGTTGACGTAGAAGCGGCCCGAGCGCCGGTAGTCGGGTGCGAACGCCATCGAGAGCAGGCCCTGCTCCGAGCCGTCGGTCGTGACCTTGCGCGAGAGATCGAGAAAGATCTCAGGCCGCCCGCTGCCGCCGACGCGCATGATCCTCCCCGTCTGCTCGACCACGTAGAGCGCGTGCTCGCCCTGGGGCTGGGCGAGGAATACCGGGCTCTCGAACTCACCGATCTTTGCGAGCGCGACGCCGCCGCGGCCGTCGCCGGTCGGGATCCGATCGCCCGGGTCGGGCGGTTCGCTCGGCGGAGTCTGCGCCACCGGCGGGCCGGTGACGTTCGGCTCCTCCTTCTCGCCGCACCCCGGCGCCAGCACGGCGGCGAGGATCAGGGCCGGGACGAAAGCGGACTTGGGGACCACGGGCTGAACGGTAGTGGTCCGCGCTTAAGCCCTTGCTAATTGACTACTTCGACCTTGCCCGAGTCGGTGACGCGGGTGTTCGGGGGCTTGGTCGAGATCGTTGCGACGAACTCGCCCTCCACCGGGCTGCCGTCGGCGGTCACGGCCTTCGCCTTGCCGTCGATGCCGCCGGCGACCTCGTAGTGGACGGTGAACGTTCCGCCCTGCACCGGCGTGACGCGCCAGACCGCAGCGACGCTCTGGCCCGGAGCCACCGGTCCGAAGGCATAGGTGTCCGTAGCCGCCGTCTCGGCGCCGGCGGTCGGCTCGTCGTCCAGGTCGGCGGGCTCGACGCCCTCGGCGAGGACCTTCGGGTAGCCGTCCTCGAGGATCCAGACCGGCCGGTTGGGGTCCGCGAGGCCCTCCTGCTCGGAGCGGATGTTGAACGGGCCGTCGGCCTTCTCGTCGCCGGTGTAGATCGTGATCGCGAGATCGGGGAGCGTCTCGTCGCCCGTGTTCTCGACCTCGAGCACCAGGTCGCTGGTCTCGGCCAGGCGCTGGCGCGCGGCGAACTTCGCCGAGGTCACCTCCACCGGGAACTCGCCCTCCGGCTCGTTCTCGTCCTGGCGCTCCTTGTCGCCGCCGCATGCCGCGACTCCCGCTCCGACGAGCAGGCATGCCGCTGCGGCGATCAGCGCGCGCCTCTGCCGAACCCGCTGGCGGCGGGGGCTTGTACCTCTCTCCCCCAAGGCGCGGGCAACATACCATCAGGGGCGACGTTCAGACTCCGAATCGCTTTCGCGCGGTTGTGGGTTGAGCCGTGACCCCCGCATCGAATACTCTTCGCGTGACGGGTGCGGCCACTGCGTCGGCCCCCGGGTGAGAGATGGTCAGATCCACGGCAGACCGCGCGTTCCTACCTGCGAAGAATCTCTTCGAGCAGGTGGGAAACATGATGATCCTGACCGGCAAGACGCTGGTCGCCTCGGTCAAGCCGCCCTACCCGTACGGCGGCGAGTTCATCTCGCAGTTCCTGTTCGCGCTCCAGCTCTGCTGGTTCCCGATGATGATCTCGACCATCGCCTTCGGGTTCGGGGCGCCCGGCCTGCAGGCCGCGAACTTCCTGTCCCTGTTCGGCGCGCTCGACCGTCTCGGCGGCTTCTTCATCCTGGCCTCGGTCCGCGAGTTCGCGCCCGTTCGTGACCGCCGTCGTCGTCGCCGGCGTCGCCGGCACGGCGATCACCGCCGACCTCGGCGCCCGCAAGATCCGCGAGGAGCTCGACGCGCTGCAGGTGCTGGGCGTCGACCCGATCAAGAACCTCGTCGTGCCCCGCTTCCTGGCGCTGATGCTGATCACCGGCCTGATGGACATCTACGCGCTGCTGTTCGGCATCTCCGGCGGCCTCTTCGCGGAGCTCGCCTACGGCCAGCCGCTCGGCGGCTTCTTCGCCACCCTGTTCACCAACGCCTCGGTCACCGACCTCTGGGGATCGATCCTGAAATGCACGATGTTCGGGGCGATCATTGCCGTGGTCTGCTCCTACTACGGGATGAATGCGTCCGGAGGCGCCGAGGGCGTCGGCCGCGCGGTGAACGTCGGGGTGGTGGTCGCCTTCCTCGGCGTGTTCGCGTTCAACTACGTCTTCACCCAGACCCTGCTCGCAACCCACCCGGAAATCAGCGTGATCAAATGATGCCTCGCGCCTTCATAGGGAGAGGTGCGCCTGATGCCCGGCTGGCTGGCCCTGCCGCGCGACTGGCTCGCCTCGCTAGGCGAGATCGCCCGCTTCGGCGGCCGCGTCATGGGCCTCGTCTACTCGGGCAAGGTCTTCCGCTTCTTCGGCGAGGCGCTGCGCCAGGCCGGGATCCTGATCCTCGGCTCGGCGCTCGTGATCTGGGGGCTGACGTTCATCCTCGGCCTGCAATGCGGTATCGAGGGCGCGTACTTCTCGCGCTCGGTCGGCGCGCCGTCGAACGCCGGCACGTTCGCCGCCTGGTGCGACCTGCGCGAGGTGATCCCATACGCGTTCGGCTACATGATGGCCGCCAAGGTCGGCACCGGCATCGTCGCCGAGATCGGAGCGATGCGGATCTCGGACGAGGTCGACGCGCTCGAGGTGATGGGCGTCAACCCGATGATCTTCCTCTGCGCGACCCGCCTGCTCGCCGCCTGGCTGACACTCCCCTTCATCTACCTGACCGGGATCGGGGTCGGCTTCTTCGCCTCGTACCTGGCGGTCGTCGAGCAGGTCGCCGAGGTCTCGGCCGGCGGTTACTTCCTGATCTTCTGGATGTTCCAGAACCCGCCCGACCTCATATTCAGCGTGATCAAGGGCATGTTCATGGCGACGGCGATCGTGCTCGTCGGCTGCTACTACGGCTACACCGCGTCCGGCGGGCCGGTGGGCGTGGGGACCGCGACCGCGAAGTCGATGGTCTTGAACATCGTGCTCGTCCACATCATCGGGATGATGGGCACGCTTATCTTCTGGGGCGCCAACCCGAGGGCGCCGGTTGGTGGTTAGGGCGCCGCAAGGGCCCAGTGAGGAGAAGACGAGATGGCTGACGAGCAGAACACGACGCCCGAGGAAGAGCAGGAGATCCGCATCCACGACCAGGAGCGGAGGAGCGCTTGGACGAGTCCGGGCAGGAGCCGTTCGAAGAGTCACGTCCCGAGATGGGCGTGCTCCACCAGGACTACGTGCTCCCGGGCGTCGCGCCGGGCGAGAACGACCCGTACAAGTGGCACACGGGCGAGAAGCGCGACCACGGCGGCGAGGACGCGATCGAGGTGATCGACGTCGTCAAGCAGTTCGGCCGGATGCGGATCCTCAACGGCCTCAACCTCGGCTTCCCCGACGACCAGATCTCGATGGTCCTCGGCCCGTCGGGAACGGGCAAGTCCGTGCTCATCAAGCACATCGTCGGCCTGCTCTACCCGGACTCCGGCGACCTCCTCGTCCACGGCGAGTCGGTGCCAGGGATGTCGGACGACGAGCTGTTCGAGATGCGCAAGAAGTTCGGCCTCCTGTTCCAGGACGGGGCGCTGTTCGGCTCGATGAACATCTGGGACAACGTCGCCTTCCCGCTGCGCCAGCACACGGACAAGTCCGAGGACGGAAATCGGCGAGATCGTCGACCGCCGCCTCAACGAGGTCGGCCTGCAGCAGGCGACCGACAAGATGCCGAACGAGCTCTCGGGCGGGATGCGCAAGCGCGCCGGCTTCGCCCGGGCGCTGGTGCTCGATCCTGCGATCGTGATGTTCGACGAGCCCGACTCGGGCCTCGACCCGGTCCGCACGGCGCTCCTGTGCGAGCTGATCCGCGAGATCCACGAGGAGAACGGCGGCTGCTACATGGTGATCAGCCACGACCTCGGCACCGCCCGCCGCATCGCGGACTTCATCGCCGTGCTCTGGAAGGGCCGGATCGTCGAGTCGGGCCCGTCCTCGGAGCTGTTCGACTCGGACAACGAGTTCGTCTCCCAGTTCCTGAACGCGGAGATCGAAGGCCCACTGGCGATGGACTAGGCGGCCTGGGCTGCGTGCCCCCCGTCGGTCTGCCGCGCCCGTGAAGTGGTGGGTCGGTCTGCCGCGCCGCGTCGGTGGCGCTGCGAAGCGCTTCCAGTCAGTGAGGGAGGGTGGTCCGCGCGTGAGTGTGGAGTTCGGCGTGTTATGCACGTCCAATCCCACGGTCGATCGCGAAAGCGGTGCATAACCCCGACCCCGGCAGCCCCATCGCCGCGAAGTAGCGGTTAAGCACCGACTGGGTGCACAACCCCGACCTCGAGCATCGAAGCACCGCCAAGTCGGGGTTGAGCACCCCAATCCGCGCCACCCCAGCCCGCTCGCGCCCCCTCACCGCCCTCCAGGCGCAACACGGATGACCGCGACGCAGCGAAGTGCCGCCAGATTGCCCTCGCGTTAAGGCGTCCCGCTGACCGGCGCCCGCGTAATCCGCCGCTCGTAACCTTGCGTAGGTGAGGAGCGTGTTTGCACGGGTCGGCGCCTGGTGCGTCGAGCGCCCGGCGCCGGTGATCGCGCTGGCCGTGCTGCTGGCGATCGTCGGCGCGATCGGCGCGGCATCGCTGAAGCCGAACGGTGAGGCCGAGACCCTCGTCGACAAGGGCTCCGAGACGTTCGCGGCGACCGAGGACTTCAAGGCGAAGTTCGGCGACGACGCCGTCGTCATCCTGATCCGCGGGAGTCTCGAGGAACTCGTCCTCGGCCCCGATCTCGGCCGGCTCCTGCAGCTCGAGAGCTGCCTCTCGGGTAACGCGCCGGCCGACCAGCTCGCGAGGGGCGTGCCCACCCCGGATGTCTGCAATCGAGCTCGCCGAGTCGAAGCCGGCCCGCGTCGTCTACGGCCCCGCCACGTTCCTGAACCAGTTCGTCCAGCAGGCGAACGCGCTCTTCGACCAAGCAGGCCGAGTCCGCGGTCGCGCAGGCCAACGCGGCCGCCGTCCAGGCGTACCGGCAAGCCTCAAGAACGGCCTGCCTGTGTCCGAGGCCAGGAAGGCGGCGCTCGCGGCGAGGCAGTCCGTTCAGGACGCCTTCATCGGCCAGCTCGCAGGGGCTGGCGGCCCGCTACGGGCAGACCGGACGCCCTCGCTGACGAGCCCCACCTTCATCAGCTCGGTCGTCTTCGACTCGCGGTTCACCGACGGTACGCCGAAGTCCAAGTTCTCGTACCTGTTCCCGTCGAACGACACCGCGCTGATCTCGATCAGGCTGCGGCCCGAGCTGAGCGAGGCGGAGCGGGCCGAGGCGATCGACCTGATCCGCACGGCGATCGACCAGGACGCGTTCCGGCTGCGCAGCGGCTCCTACCTCGTGACCGGGGTGCCGGTCGTGGTCGACGGGCTCACCGACGAGCTGAAGAGCGAGATCGTCGTACTGCTTGATCGCCGCCCTGGCCGTGATGGCGCTGGTCCTCGCGCTGGTCTTCGTGCCGCCGCTGCGGCTGCTTCCTCTGGTGATCGCGCTCGTCGCGAGCGCGATCGCGTTCGGCGGCGCTGGCGCTGTTCGGCGGCACCCTGACGATGGCCTCGATCGCGGGCCTGCCGGTTCTGATCGGCCTCGCCGTCGACTACGCGATCCAGCTGCAGGCCCGCTTCGTCGAGGCGCGCGAAGGCGGGTCGTCCCCGGCGCGCGCGGCCGCGGAGGCCGCGGCGCGGGGTGGGCCCGTGGTCGCCACGGCGTGTCTCGCGACCGCGGCCGGCTTCTCGGTGCTGCTGCTCTCGCCGATCCCGATGGTCCGCTCGTTCGGCGTGCTGCTGGTGGCGGGCATCCTCATCGCGTTCGTGCTCGCGCTCACCGCGGGATTGGCGATCCTCTCGCTGACCGGCGCCGGCGGCGAGGGGAGCCAGCGGGCGGCGAGCCTCCGCGAGCGGCTGCCGAAGCCGCCGGCGGCGATCTCGCGGGGGCGGACGTGGCTGCGTGACCGGCTCGCGAAGATCGGCCCGCGCTCGCTCGCGGTGTCGATCGCGAGGCCGGGCAGGGTGATCGCCGCCGCCACGATCCTGGCCGTCGCGGGCTGGGTCGCGGGAACCCGGACCGAGATCATCTCCGACTTCCGCGAGCTGGTCCCGCGCGAGCTGCCCGAGCTGCGCAACGTGGACATCCTGCAGGACGAGACCGGCGTCTCGGGCCAGGTGGACGTGACGGTCACCGCCGACGACATCACCGATCCCGAGGTCGTCGGCTGGATGCGGGACTACCGCCAGCGAGTGCTCGAGCTGGGCGGCTTCGAGCGGCCAGTTCGCGAGCTGCCTGGAGGAGGGAACGGAGCTCTGCCCCGCGATCTCGCTGCCGGATCTCTTCGGCTCGGAGGGGGTGCCGAGCCAGGAGCGGATCCAGGGGGTGCTCGAGCTGATGCCGCCCTACTTCTCGCAGGCCGTGGTCGAGGCCGATCCCGAGAGCGGCCAGATCGGCAACACGGCGGTGCTCTCTTTCGGGATCAAGGTGATGCCGTTCGACGAGCAGAAGCAGCTGATCGACGCGATCCGGGCGGAGATCGATCCGCCCGGCAGCGGCCGTCCCCCCACCGGGGTGGAGGCCCAGGTCGTCGGCCTGCCCGTCCTGGTCGCCGACGCGAACGCGGCGCTCGAGTCGAACCGCTACCTGCTCACGATCGCGGGTCTCCTCGCCGTCGCGCTCGTCCTGTTCCTCGTCTATCGCTCGGTCAAGCGCGCGCTGGTGCCGCTGATCCCGGTGTTGCTGGCGCCCGGCTGGTCCGCGCTGGTGCTGGAGTCCGCGGGGGTGCCGCTGAACCCGATGTCGGCGACCCTTGGCGCCCTGGTGATCGCGATCGCGACCGAGTTCAGCGTGCTCCTCTCCGCCCGCTATCACGAGGAGCGGGAGGCGGGCGCATCCGTGGGCGAGGCGCTCCGCCGCTCGTACTCCCGCACCGGGTCGGCCGTTGTCGCCTCCGGCGTCACCGCGATCACCGGCTTCGCGGTCCTCGCGCTCGCGGCTCCGATCCAGCTGCTGTTCGGCGGCGAGGCGATCCGCATGCTGACCGAGTTCGGACTGGTCGCGGTGGTGGACCTGCTGGTCGCGCTGGCGGGCGTGATGCTCGTCCTGCCCGCCGTCCTGGTGGGCGCCGAGAGCGACTTCGAAGCGGTCCGCACCCGGTTCCGACGGCTCTCGCGCCGCGGCGCCGAAGCCCCCGCTACGCGATGAGCGAGCCGCGGCGCCCCGGCGAGGAGAGCCGCGCGGACGAGCCGCGCCCACCGGGCGCGCGGTACCCGGTCATCGTCGGGATCGCCTTCGTCGTCCTGATCGCGTACGCGACGTTCAACACCGTCACGAACGACGACGACGGCCTGCTCGGCGCGGAGGAGGGCGAGCGCGGCAGGGCACTGGCCGAGTTCGCCGTGCCCGACGTGCGCGGGACGGTCGAGGGGGACGCGAACGTGTTCCAGGACGATTGCGAGACCGGCGACATCCCCTGCCCGGAGGACGAACACCGGACGCCTGCCTGCCGCGTGGACCTCCCCGGCGTGCTGCGGGTGTGCGACCTCTTCGATCGGCCGCTGGCCATCTCGTTCTGGTTCACCGGCGGCGCCGATTGCCTCGCACAGCAGGACCTGTTCGACGAGTTGGCCCGCCGCTACGAGGATCGTGTGAACTTCCTCTCGATCAACATCCGCGACGACATCGAGGAGGTGCGCCGGACCGTCGACGAGCGGGGCTGGCTCGTGCCCGTGGGCTGGGATCGCGACGGCGCGGTCTCGAACATCTACCGCGTCGGCGTCTGCCCGACGCTGGCGCTCGCCTACCCCGGAGGCATCCTCCACGCGGCCGAGATCGGAGCCGACGCGTTCACGGAGGCGGCGCTGAGCGAATCGCTTGACGATCTCGTCGCCGCGTCCGCCGAGCGGGCTCGGCAGGTGCGCTGATGGACGGGGCGTCGGAGCCGCGAGCCGGATGGCTCGATCCCGATCTCGGCGAGGAGTTCCCCGGACTGGCGCTGCGCTTCATGGCCATCGAACGCGGGTCGGGCCGCAGCCCGAGGGAGGTCAAGGACCGCCTCAAGACGCTGGCCAGCCGGTTCTCGGGCGCCCAGGTCGTGAACCTCAGACACCAGTCGATCCCGTGGGCCTACCGGGTCTTCTTCCGCCACATCGGGCTCGACCCGGACGAGCAACGCACCCCGGTCGAGGAGCTTGCGCTCGAGCGCATGCGCAAGGGCGGCTTCCCGAGCCAGAGCCTGCTCGACGACGCGCTCACGATCGCGATCGCGGACTCCGGTGTCGCGTTGCGCGCGTTCGACGCGGACCGCGTCGAGGGCGACCTCGGCATCCGCGCGAGCCGGGCGGGCGAGCCGCTCGAGGGGCGCCCCGGCGAGCTCCCCGAGGGGACGCTCGTGATCGCCGACGAGGCGCGGCCGCTGTCGCTCCTGTTCGGGGCACTGGCCGCGGGCCGTGGCGTCCATCCGAAGACCAAGCGGACGCTGCTCTGCTCGATCCAGGTGAAGGGGGTCCCCGACATCGCCGCCGAGGAGGCGTTGTGGCTGGCGGCCGGGGTCATGCTGAACTAGACTGTCGTTGCTGAACGCCATGCCTGAGCTACTTGCACAGCCAGCGCAGCACGACTTCGAGTTCGTCGTCACGACAGACGACGAGCGCCTGCTCCGCCACGAGCTCCGGCGTCAGATCGCCCGGCTCGAGCGCCAGCTCGGCGAGCTGTGGGCGACGGCGTTCCCCCGCGGGGGCATCGAGTGGAGCGTCGGCGCCGCCGGCGGGCCGCGCGTGCTTGGCGCGGCCGACCTCGAGCGCGTCCGCGACGCGCTGGTGGTGCGGGTCCGCGAGGCCCAGACCGAGATCGCCCGCCGCGCCGACGTCGAGGAGACGAACCGGAACCTGGTCGAGCGGATGATCGCCGACCCGGACGAGTACCACTGGGTCCGGGTCTCGAACGACGATGTGGGTGAGCGGGAGTGCAAGCACTGGCACGCGCGGCCGCGCTGGGGCATCCTCGGGGCGCTGCTCGGCTGGTGGCGCGTGAGGGTCTCGAGCGGTTGCCCGTTAGCCGGGGGCGGCTGCCCCTCTCTAGATGAGCAAGAAGCGTAGGAAGCGGAAGCCGCGTCAGCGTGTCGCGGCCACGGCTCCCGCGAGCACGCCGGCGCCGGCCAAGCAGCACCGCGGCCTCGTGGCTGCCGCCGACGAGCGCCCGCCCGCTCCGTGGGGGTCGTTCCCGCTGGTCGAGATCGCCGTCCTCGTCGGCCTCGTCATGCTCCTGATCGGGTTCATCGGTGGCGGCGACCGCGGGCCACTGCTGGTCGCGATCGGCCTGGGGCTGGCCGGGCTCGGCGGCCTCGAGCTTGCGATCCGCGAGCACTTCGCCGGGTATCGCTCGCACTCGACCCTGCTCGCCGGCATCCCGGCGATCGCGGTGCTGGCGCTGCTGTTCTATGCGGGCCCCGACTCGCTGGCGCCGCTCGCTCGCGTTGGGATCGCCGCGGCGGTCTTCGCCGGCTCGCTCTACGGGCTCGCGACGATGTTCCGCCGCAAGGCCGGGGTCGCGATCAAGCTGCGCTGAACGACGAACGGGCGGCACAAGGGCCGCCCGTCGCGAGAATCCCCTGAGCGTTTCTCAAGCGAGACGGGCGCCCCGCTTCGCGTCGAGCTCGTCCGCCAGCAGGGAACGCTGGCGCAGCGTCAGCCGGCCGAGCTGCCGGTTCTCGTTGAGGGGGAGCGAGACGAGGAACTTGCGGGTCCGGGTGCGGCCCCAGCGGCGCTGGCTCCGCAGCAACTCCCCGACCGTCATCGTCTCGACCTCCCAGGGGCACTCGCGCACGACCTCAGCCGTGGCGACGTTGCCGGCCTCCACCGCTCGCTTCAGCGCAGCGCGGGCCAGTCGTACTCGGTTGGCCTCCGCCAGTGCGCGCATGTGTTGCGGCATAGGGGCATGGGCAATCGTCGAGGCAGCTTCCATCGTCACTCCTCCTGTTGAGTGCATCGTTGGTGGATTGGGAATGAGCGCGCACGGAGCTTCCACTGGCGACCAAGTCAGTTGGTCCCCCAGGGACGAGGTATGAATCGGGTGGCTCCGACTGATCCCTCTCCCTGCCCCGGGACTGCTTCCGGCGCTGTCGTCAACCTACGCAAGATGTGTGCGAAGCGTCAACGCAATGCCCCGAGAACCGTCACGATCGTTCGCTACGAGCACCTTTTTCTTCGGCGTTAACAGTTTGTCCACAAGTGGACAAGCGATATCTACCCACTACGGGGTAGGGAAAGCCGCATCGGTCAGCCCGATCGCGGCAGGTCCGGGAAGCGCTCGATCGTCGTGGCGAAGACCTCCAGCGCTCGATCCAGGTGGTTGCGCTCGTGGGTCGCCATCAGCGACGTCCGCAACAGCGCGGCACCCGGGGGGACCGCCGGGTGCAGGGCGACGTTGGTGTAGACGCCGGCGTCGAACAGAGCCTTCCAGAACAGGACCGCCTGCCAGTCTTCGCCGACCATGACCGGCACCACCGGGGTATTCGCCTCGCTGCCGTCCGGTAGCCGCCCCGGCTCGATCACCTGAAGCCCCAGATCGCGGAAGCCCTGGCGCAGGTAGGCCGCGTTGCCCAGCAGCTGCTCCATCAGCGCCGGGCCGTCTGAGCGGATCACGCGCAGGGCGCCGAGCGCCGCGCCGACGGCGGCGGGCACGGCCGACGCGGTGAAGATGAACGGCCGCGACGAGATCCGCAGAAACTCGATCACGTCGGCCGAGCCGGCGATGAAGCCGCCGCACGAAGCCAGGCTCTTCGAGAACGTCCCCATTCGCAGGTCCACCTCGTCCTCGAGCCCGAACAGCTCGCAGGACCCCGCCCCGCGAGCGCCCAGCACCCCGACCGCGTGCGCCTCGTCCACCATCAGCCGCGCTCCGTAGCGCTTGCAGAGGTCGACGATGGCGGGCAGGTCGCAGAGATCGCCCTCCATCGAGAAGACGCCGTCGACGACCACGAGGACGCCGCCGCCGTCGTCGGCGGCGCGCTCCAGCATCCGCTCGAGCTTCGGCATCTGGTTGTGCCGGAAGGGGCGCAGCTTGGCGCCCGAGATCTTGACGCCGTCGAGGATCGATGCGTGGTCGGCCGAGTCGCAGATCACCGTGTCGCCGGGGCCGAGGATCGTCCCCAGGCAGCCCACGTTCGCCTGATGGCCCGTCGTGAAGACGATCACGTCGTCGGTGCCCATCCACTCGGCCAGCTCGCGCTCGAGCTCCACGTGGAGCGGCGTCGTGCCGTTCAGGAAGCGCGAGCCGGTGAGGCCGGTGCCATACCGCTCGAGCGCGTCGCGGGCGGCCTGCTTGACGCGTTCGTCGCCGGTCAGGCCCAGGTAGTTGTTCGAGCCGAGCATCACCTTCTCGGACCCCTCGACCTCCATCAACGGCCCGGCCTCGGACTCGATCAGCCGGAAGTACGGCAGCAGGTCCTGCTCGCGCGCGGCCTCGAGCTGCTCCAGGCGGTCGTGGCTGCGCGCCTTCGCAAACACGTCGACGGCGGGGCGGGTCTCGCTCATGGCTCAGAGTGTCCCAGAGGGCCCAGCCGGTAGCTTGCCCCGCCATGCCGCTGGAAATCCGGCCGGTCGCGGGCCGCCGCGACCTCGACGCCTTCATCAAGCTCCCGTTCCGGCTGCGCGCCGACGACCCGCAGTGGATCCCGCCGCTCCTGTTCGAGCGCCGCGCGTTCCTCGACCGCAAGAAGAACCCGTGGTTCGAGCACGCTGAGGCCGAGTACTTCCTGGCCGAGCGCGACGGCGAGGTCGTCGGGCGGATCACGGCTCACGTCGACCATCGCTGGGACTCCTACCAGGGCGGCAGCGACGGGATGTTCGGGTTCTTCGACTCCGAGAACGATCCCGAGGTGGCGACGGCCCTGGTCGAGACCGCCGCCGGCTGGGTGCGGGACAGGGGGCGTGCCCGCCTGCTGGGGCCGATGGACTTCACGATGAACGACGAGTGCGGGCTGCTGATCGAGGGCTACGACGAGCCCTCGATGATCCTCGAGCCCTGGCACCCCCGTTACTACCGCGAGCTGCTCGAGGGCCAGGGGCTGGAGAAGACGATCGACCTCTACATGTGGGAGCTCTGGTTCGGCGACCTCAAGGAGGGCGACCAGTTCACGCCGATGATCCACGCGGCCGCGCAGCACTCGCGCGAGCAGGGCGTCGTCGTGCGCCAGATGCGAAAGCGCGACATGGAGGCCGAGGTCACCCGCTTCATGGAGGTCTACAACGTCGCCTGGGGCAAGAACTGGGGATTCGTCCCGATCACCGAGGCCGAGGTGAAGTTCCAGGCCAAGAACCTGAAGCCGGTGCTCGACGAGAACTGGGCGATGATCGCCGAGAAGGACGGGGAGGTGGTCGGCGCGGGGCTGACGCTTCCCGACGTGGACCAGGCGCTCGCCCGGATGAAGGGCCGTGTGCTGCCGGTCGGCTGGTGGCACTTCCTGCGCCGCAAGCGCTACATCGACCGGCTGCGGGTGTTCGCGCTGGGCGTCCTGCCGGAGCACCAGCACCTGGGGGTGGCCGCGGCGCTGTACGAGCGCCACCTCGAGTCCGCCCAGGATCCCGGGCCGCCCGGCGGCCACATGGGCTGGATTCTCGAGACGAACAAGCCGATGAACCGCGCGATGGAGGGGATGGGAGGCCGCATCGTGCAGCGTTATCGCATCTACGAGCGGGCCCTCTAGGTCGCAGCCGCCTGCTTCGGGTGTAGCCTGCTTCTCTTGGTGGAAGAGGTACTGGAGGCAGAGGCGGTAGCGGAGGAGTCAGCGGGCGACGCCGAGCCCGTGGCGCGGCCGCTGCCCGCCACGACGTCACCCGGCGAGCTCTCGTTCCTGCGCGACGAGGCCCGCACGGTCGCGATCGCGGCCGCGGGCGGAGTGGTCGCGGGCGCGGCCACGGTGGCCGTGGTCAAGGCCGCCTCCCGGGCGGCGACGCCGAAGCGCTCCAGGCGCGGGCTCCTGCGCCGCCAGAAGCAGAACGACGTCATCGCGACCCGCTCCTTCCTGGTCGACGTTCACCTGCTCGGCCGCTAGAAGCGGTCGTTGGCTCCGCCGAGCTCACTCGAGATCGAGGTCCGGCCGCCGTGCCCGTACCGGCTGCCCTCGCGCGGGCGCGCCGACGGCGTCATGCGCTCGGCCGGCGGCGTCCTGACCCGGCTGCTCCACGTCGGCGACCGGCCCGTGGTGGTCCACGGTTGGCAGCGGCGGGACGGCGCCGTTGCGATCCGCGCCGTCGCGGCCGGGGGGGAATGCTCCGGCGAGGCGCTCGAGCAGGCGGTCGCACGGATGCGCTTCGCGCTCGCCGTCGACGACGACCTGCGTCCCTTCTACGCCGAGTTCAAGCGCGACCCGTTCATCGGCCCGGCGATCCGCCGGCGGCCCTGGTTGCGGCCGCGGCGCCGGCCGTTCGCGTGGGAGGCGCTCGTCTGGGCGATCACCGAGCAGCTGATCGAGGCGTCGCGCGCGGCGGTGATCCAGAAGCGGATGGTGCGCCGCTGGGGCCGGGAGTCGGATTGGCGCGGCAGGGGCGCCGAGCGCCGTCCGCTCCGCGACGTGCCCGCGGCCGAGGTGGTCGCCGGCCTGGCGCCTGCGCAGCTCGCGAGCTGCGACCTCGCCCCGGCCCGGGCGATCGCGATGGTGAAATGCGCCCGCGAGGTGGCGACCGGTCGCGCCGACCCGGCCGACGCGTGCCGCCGACGCGCGCTTCGCCCGGATCAGCGAGATCGGCCCGTGGACGCTCCAGTGCCTCGGGCTCTTCGGCCGCGGCGAGTTCGACTCGCTCCCGGCCGGGGACCTGGCCTACGTGAAGCTGGTCGGCGTAGCCGCCGGCCTCGATCGCCGCGCGACGGTCGAGGAGGTCGAGGAGTTCTACGCGCGCTACGAGCCGTACCGGGCCCTCGCGGGCACCTTCTCGCTGAGCGCCTGGCCGGCGGCGAAGAGCCTCGCCCGCGGCCTGCGCCCGGCACCGGACCGCTACGCGGACGCGGCGTAGCCCTACTCCGGGAGCACCCCCGGGAGGAGGTCGTTGGTCAGAGCGTCGCCCGGCTCCGGCAGGGTCGTGATCACGCCCTCGTCGGCCAGGAAGCCCGCGAACTCCTCCCACTCGCGCTCGTTCATGTAGCCGTAGGGGCGGTTCTTCGACGCCGGCATCAGGAGGGGGAGCGTCGCCTCGATCTCGGCGGCCGTCAGCTTCGGGTCGAGGCCGTCGCCCGCTGCGAGCACGGCGTCGGTGGCGACCTCGGGGTCGCGAACGGCGTCGAGCGTGCCCTGCTCGAGGGCGGCGATGAACAGCCGGATCGCCTCCGGGTCATCCTCCACCTCGTCCGAGTTTGCGACCAGGACCAGCTCGTCGTAGGTGGGGATGCCGAGCTCGTCGACGGGCACCACGCGCGGCTTCAGCCCGCGCTCGGCCAGGTCGACGCCCTCGACGTTGCGGAACCCGCCGAGCATCGCGTCGGCGCGGCCCGAGAGCACCGCGGGGAGCAGGCCGAGGCCGACGTTCTGCGTCTCGACGTCCTTCGGGTCGATCCGCTCCTCGCGCAGGATCGCGTTGAGGAAGGCCTCCTGATACGGGATCCCGGCGGTCGCGATCGTCTTCCCGCGCAGGTCGGAGGGGTTGTCGATCTTCCCCTCGGGCAGCGAGATCAGCGAGCTGAGGGGGGTGGGGACCAGCGCCGCGACCGCCACGACGGGCTGGCCCTGGTCGCGGGCGATCAGCACCTCGGGCTCGTACGAGATCGCCAGGTCGGCGCGTCCGGCCGCGACGAGCTTGATCGGCGCCGCGGGATCGGACGGGACGCGCGGGGTGACGTCGAGGCCGGCCTCCTCGAAGCGCCCGTTCTCGAGCCCGGCGTAGATGCCGGCGTGGTCGGGGTTGACGTAGAAGTCGAGGGCCAGTTCGAAGGGCTCGGCCTCGACGCCGCCCTTCGGCTCCTCCTTCTCGCCGCAGCCCGCGGCGAGCGCGAGTGTCGCCGCGAGCGCGAGCGCCGCGGCGGTGAGCCTCGGTCCGGTCCTGGTCAACGGTCCTCCTCGGTCGGTCTTGGTCATCCCACGCCTCGCGTTCGCCAAGTGGCGACGCCGCGATGTCCCCACCACGCGTAGCGGCGTTCGAGCGCCGAGAGCAGCGCGAAGAGGCCGATCGCGAACGCGGAGAGTACGGCCACGGCGGCGAACACGCGCGCGGTCAAGAGCTGCGCCTGCGCCTGCTTGATCAGAAACCCGAGCCCCTCGTTCGCCGAGACGTACTCGCCGAAGACCGCGCCGATCGCGGCGATGGCCACGGCGATCTTGGCGCCGCTGAAGAACTGCGGCAGCGCCGCAGGCAGCTCGAGGCGGCGCAGGATCGCCGCTCGGTCGGCATCGAGCGTTCGCATCATGCGGATCGCGTCGGGATCGACCGAGCGCAGGCCGTCGAGGGTGTTCACGGTCACGGGGAAGAAGCAGATCAGAACGATCACCGCGAGCGTCGGCCCGATCCCGAACCCGAGCCAGATCACGAGCACGGGCGCGATCGCCACGATCGGGATCGTCTGCGAGGCGACCAGCAGCGGATAGAAGGCGCGGCGCAGCGTCTCGGAGAGGTGCATCGCAACGGCGAAGGCGGCGCCCAACGCCACCGAAAGCACGACCCCGGCGAGCATCTCCTTGAGCGTCACCCAGCCGTGCTCTGCCAGCAGGTCGCGGTCCTCCCAAAGCGACTCGGCGACCTGGGTCGGCGCCGGGACGAGGAGTTCGCTGGCGGCCTCGTTGATGTCGAGCATGTCCGCCAGCCACCCCGTGCGGGCGAGCAGCTCCCAGAGGCCGAACAGGCCGAGGATCACCGCGGCGGGCAGGATGACGCGCTTCATCGCGAGCCCTCGCGCAGCGCTTCCAGCGCCTGCTCCCGGAGCGCGGTGAACGCGGGATCGGTCACGGCGGCCGTCCGGTCGCCGGCGCGCGGGGCGGGTGGGCGCAGCTCGGCCACGGTCCGAGCGGGGCGCGCCGAGAGCACCGCCACCCGGTCGCAGAGGTAGAGGGCCTCCTCGACGTCGTGCGTGACCAGCACGCACGTGCGCGCCTCGGCCCGCAGCGCCGCGGCCAGCCACTCCTGCATCTCCGCGCGGGTGATCGCGTCCAGCGAGGCGAACGGCTCGTCGAGCAGCAGCACGGGCTTGCCCGCCAGCAGGGTGCGCAGGAACGCGACCCGTTGTCGCATCCCGCCCGACAGCTCGGCCGGACGCGCCGCGGCGAAGTCGGCGAGGCCGAAGCGCTCGAACAGGGGCCGTGCCTCGGCCCGTGCCTCCCGCTTCGAGGCGCCGCGGTTGCGTGGCGCCAGCGACGCGTTGTCGATCGCCGCCAGCCAGGGCAGCAACAGGTCGCTCTGCGGCATGTAGGCGCAGCTCGCGAGGCGGTCCGCGCCCGATGCCGCGCCGCCGACGCGGACGCTCCCCGCCGTCGGGTCGAGCAGTCCGCAGGCGAGCTCGAGCAGCGTCGACTTCCCGCACCCCGAGGGCCCGACGAGCCCCACGACCTCGCCCGCCTCGGCCACGAGGTCCAGGCGCCCGATGACCTCGAGGTCGCCGAAGGCGTGGCCGAGACCCGCGATCTCGATGGTGGCGCTTGTCATCTCTCCCTCCGCGCGCATTACCGCACAGGTTCCGAGGGTCAGCGCCGGGGTGGGGATTTGGCGCTATCTCAGCCCGCTTGCCCGCGAGCACCCCTGTTGACGCTGCAAGTCTAGTGACGGCCGGCGGCAGCCCGCGCCCTCAGGGCCGACAGCAGCCTGGCGACTACGCCGTCGGGATCGCGACGGATCCGGCGGCCGGTGACCGGCATCACCGCGATGTCGTGAGCGTTGAGCACCGCGACCTTCAAACGGTCACGTTCGAACGCGATCCGACCCGAGTGAGCGTCGTACCCGTCGACCTCGACGGCGAATCTCAGGTCACGCCAGAGGAAATCGACCTCGTGACCACCGACCTCGGCGTTCGTTTCGTAGCCGGTGATCTCGCGCTCCCTGAGCAGTCGAAGCAGAGCGCGCTCGCCGGGCGAGCGGGTCCGGCGGGGACCGCCAGGGAGATCGAGGACAGTGCGCAGTGCCCGAACGCCCGGCCGGTTCGGGTTGCGATCCAGTTGGTCCCGCAGCTCCGCATCGGTCGCCCGGCGCCGATACTGGGCCTCGGCCACGAGGCGCTCGAGTTCGTCGAGGCGCTGGGGTTCGAGGGGGTCGGTGCTGGGTCCGTCCTCGCGGATCCCGAGCGTGGCGGCGAGGTCGAGGATCGTGCGAGGAGGGCTCGTGAGAGGCATGCCGTGCCGGCGGCGGATGTCCCGGCGGTCGAGGGCTGCGCGGTGGGCCTCGATCCCGGAACGGGTGGCGCCCCGTCCGTGTGGCGACGTGACACAGACGTCTCCGGGGGCGGGGCAGGGGAGGAGGTCCCAGAGCGATGCGGCAGTCCGGTGGCTCAGGACCGCTGCCGACCTGGCTGAGTGGAGCAGGACAGGGTTGCCGCCACGGATCTTCACCGACGCGCCCTCACCGCACGCGAGGAGCGCCGCCATCTCGCGTGCGTACGGAGCAGGCGCCGCGTGGCCCGCGAGGTAGACGCCGCGGTGTATCTCGTGAAGGCGGCCGCTTCGCGACCGCGCCTTGATCTGCTCGGGCGTGACGCCGGCTTGGAGCAGCTGCCACTGCGCCACGACGCCGAACTGACACCCGGCGATCGTCGCGATCACGCGATCTGCGGAACGCGATCGTGATTCGGGGTCCATATGACCCCCAATCCCGAATCAGTTGGCTTTGCCCCCTCACGCGCTCAGGGCTACGGAGGGCCGGTGTAGCCGTTGGCGTAGCAGGGGCCGCCGCTGCAGACGTCCACCACCTCGCCGCCGATCCTCAGGAACTCGGACTTCTGGATGCGTCCGTTGGGGTCGTTGCGTGGATGGGAGTGGGGGTCGCCGCCGTACTCGGGCGGGCGCGGGGGGATGTTCGTGATCGGTGGCGGGACGACACCGTCGAGCATCCCGGGCGCGCTCGGCGGCCCGGAGTCGAAGTAGATGATCGCCGAGCCTGAGTGGGGGAAGGGGGAGATCCGTGGGATGCCGAACAGCGGGTCCGTATCCGGGTGGCGTCCGGGATCGAGCGGGGTGGGGTTGGTCGCGGCCCCGATCGTCCGCGCCTCGACCTCGGCCGTCCACATCGAGACCTGGTGGTCGCCGAACGCGACCTGGAGCAGCACCTCGTGCGGCGGCGTGTTCGCGAGCGGGTCGCCGGTCATGTGGTGCGCGTAGCCGTTCGCCTCGCCGCGGTCCCAGAGCATCTGCATCAGGGCGAACAGCACCGGCCGCTCGAGCTCGTTCGGGTAGCGGTCGTAGAGGCCCACCTCGAGGTCCGGCAGGCCGGGCACGAACTCGCCCTCGGCGTAGGGCTCGAAGTCCACGGAGCGCCGGAGCAGGGTCGAGTAGTTCATGCCGGGCACGCCAAGCACCGCGCGGTCGTAGTCGGGCGCGACGGCGGCGAGCGCGCCGCCCAGGATGCCGCCCTGGCTGTTGCCGTCGTAGAACAGGCGCGAGCGGTCCATCACGGACTCGCCGCCGAACTGGAACGCCGGGTGCGAGCCGAGCCCGTTCGGGTGAATCATCGCGCGACCGAGGAAGAGGAAGTTCAGCATCCCCTGCTGGGTGCGGTCCACGAGCTTCGGGAAGTTCGAGACGTCCTGGAGGATCAGCGCGATCGTCGGCAGGTCCTGCTCGGCGAAGCCGGCCCAGTCCGTGGCGCAGAACACGAAGTTGTGCTCGTTGGCCATCGCCTTCACGTTCCCGCCCTCGACCTCGGTGTGCGCGCCCAGCAGGCCGTGCCCGTAGAGCGAGGGCCGCGCCCGGTTCAGCTCGCCATCAACCACGACCGAGCGCGGGATGATGCATTCCCAGGCGGCGAGGGTGATGTTGCCCGGGATCCGGTCCGGGATGTTGTCGGCCGCGCCCGAGTACGCGAACTGCGAGCCGGTGGGGCACAGGGGCACGTTCGTGTAGCAGGGGACGACGATCTCGCCCTGGACCTTGCGCAGGATCCGGTCGTCCTCGGGAGCCAGGCCGAGCAGCGGGCTGATCACGTTCTCGACCAGGCCGAAGACCGGGTCGAGCAGCGGCCCCAGGAGCGGCAGGTCGGGGACCTGCAGGCCCTCCTGGCAACCGTCGTCGCCGCACGGCGAGTAGTCGGTGACCGCGGTGACGACGGTCGTCGGCGCGTTGCCCTGGACCTCGAGGTCCGCGAGATCGGTATCGCCAAGCTGGGCGAAGGAGTCGTCGCGGATCGTCAGCATCCGCTCGGTCAGGTTGCGCTCGCTGGCGATCGTGAAGTCCCACGCCAGGTAGAGGTCGTCGCGGGCGATGCCGGCGTCGCCCATCGTCGCGAACATGTCCTCGAACTCGGCCCGGCGCTGCTCGACCGCCGGGTCGGAGGTGATCACCCGGTCGCGATAGAGCTGGAAGGCGCGCTGCGCCTCGATCACGTCGCCGTCGGCGTCGCGCAGGTCACGCAGGGCGACGATGTAGCGGTGCCCCTCCTCGAAGTTGACCGCGGGGCGGATGATCAGGTTGACGTCGGCGGGGTTTGTGGGGTTGGCGTCGAGCTCCGACCAGATCAGGTGGCGCTCGCCGGTGGCGGCGTCGATCACCACGATCGGCGCGTCATCGTCGAAGCTGCGCTCGATGTCGGTAATCGGCACCGGGTCGGTCTGCGCGAACGCCGCGGGCGTCTCGAGACCCGGCACCTTCGTGACCAGCATCGCGCCCGGGCTGAAGCCGTCGTTGCGGTTCTGCTCCGTCGGGTTGATCGGAACGCCCAGGTTCGAGTGGGGCATCGACGCGCTCTGGAGCGCGATCCGCCGGCCGGTGTCGGTGGACGGGTCGGCGACCGTGAAGTGGTCGTTCGGGAACGGCTGCAGGCAGACGGCGGGGTCGAGCGGGTCGCAGCGCCCCGGATCCTGGAAGGTCACGCCCTGCGGCTCGAAGCTGGTCTCGCCGCCGCCGCCGTAGGTCTCGGTCGGGAATCCCGGAACCGTCCACGTCGAGCGCGCCGTTGGAGTTGGCGTCGCGGTAGACGATCGGCTGGGCGCAGCCGTCCGCGCCGGTGATCGTGAAGTCGAGGTTCCCCGCGCCGGCCCCGACCGGGCCGACCTCCTGGGGCGAGCCGGCCGTGGGGCTGCCCTCGACCGCGCTGAACGAGCCCGCGGCGCTGCCGCGGTCGGCGAGGCCGCCGGTCGCCGCGAACGCGAGCTCGTCGCCGCTGGGGGTGACGTTCTCGCATGCGAACAGCGCCAGGCGGACCTGGTCCGAACCGGTGCCGGTCACCGCGAGGTCGCGCGGGGTGTCGTTGGTGTGCGTGGCGTCGCCGGGCGGGGCCAGGCCGTAGTCGCGGGTGGAGCCGCCGGAGTAGCAGGCCGGGGAGTCGAGCTTGAGCTGCCGTGAGCGCTTGCCGAACAGGACGATGTCCTCGGGGCTCACATCCCGGGCGCGGACGCGGAGCTTCTGCGGCACGCAGCGGGCGATCTGGTCGAGGCCCGCGGCGGTGAGCCGGATGGCGAACCGGCGGCGCGCCCTGTCCCGTGCCGGCAGTCGGCGCTTGCCCAGCGGCTTGCGGCTCACCGAGTCGCGGCTGGCGGCGCGAAAGCGGGTTGGAACGGCGACGGGGACGCGCGCGCGGATGCGGATCTTCCCCTTGTCGATGATCCGGGCTTGGCTCGCGCTCCTGATCTTGATCTTGATCGGATAATCCGGGAACGGCTCTGCGGCCGTCTGCGCCGGCATGAGCGCTGCCGCGCCCACCAGCACAGTCAGCACAACCGCTCTCCGTCCCGAGACCCCCAGTCCCATCGCGGTCAGGCTAGCGCCCGAAACCGGCCCCGGCGCCGGTAATCAGCTCTGCTCCTCGACCCGGCCGCCCGCGACCACGTTCACGAAGTCCTCGAGGTGGCGCGTGGTCCAGCACTCGAAGGCGGCCGTGCAGTGGCGCTCGTAGGCGGCCATCACCGAGTCGCCGTAGTTCCAGTAGAGCCTCGGCTCGGGGTTCAGCCAGAACGTCCGCCCGGAGCGCTCGGCGATCTCGGCGAAGACCTCGGCGTGGGGCTCGCGGCCGTTGGTGCGCGCATCGCCGAGGACGATCACCGTCGACCGCGGGTGGAGCTCGTCGCCTACCTCGTCGGCGAACTCGCGCCAGACCCGGCCGTAGTCGGTGTATCCGGAGACGTCGGCGACGCCGCCCTCGCGGCTGACCCGCTGCGAGATCTGCCGGAAGTCGCGCTCGCGCTCGAAGATCTCCGTGACCTCGGAGATCCGCTCGATGAAGACGAAGCTGCGGAGCTTGCGGAACGAGTCGTGCAGCGCGTGCAGGACCGACAGGAAGAACACGCTGGCGGAGGTGACCGAGGTCGAGACGTCGCAGAGCACGATGATCTCCGGGCGGCGCGGGCGCTTCGGCCGGTAGCGGAGGCGCAGCGGCACGCCGCCGGTCTCGAGCGAGGCCCGCATCGTTCGCCGCATGTCCACCACCGAGTTACGACGCCGGCCGCGCTGCTCGTGGCCCAGCGTCGCGAGCCGGCGCTTGAGCTGGGCGACGGCCCGGTGCACGGCGGCGAGGTCCTGGGCGGGGCTGGTGGGGAGCGTGCGGTCGAGCTCGGCGAGGGGGCGCGAGGGCGGCAGCTTCTCGGTGCGCTCGATCAGCGCCCGCTCGAGCTCGCGCCGCAGGTGGCGCTCGAAGCGGTTGATCCCCTCCCGGTCGATCGGCGGCCCGTCCGCGTCCTGGCTGCCGGGTCCCTGTGGCTGCAGCCCCAGCGTCCGCCGGATCCGCTGGACGTCAACGCCGACGACGCCGGAGCCCTCGCCCCGGCGGCCGAACGCGGCGATCGCGAGTCGGGCGAGGTCACGCATGTCGCCGTCGCGGCCCTCGGCGATGGCCTGGCGGATCGCCTCGCGCAGCTGATCGGGGTCGAGCCGCTCGCCGCCGGCGTAACGGTCGTCCTCGCGCAGCTCGCGATCGATCGCCTCGGCCTCCGCGGCCCGGAAGAAGTAGCGGTCGAAGATCAGGTCGAAGATCTGGCGCTCGTCCTGCGACTTCGCGACCGTCGCGGCGAGCGCCTCGCGGAAATCAGCGGGCTCCGTCCAGGGCACCGCGCGAAGCGCCTCGAAGGCGTCGAGGATCTCCGCGGTCCCGACGGCGACCTCCTCGTTGCGGAGCTCCTCGAAGAAGGCGACCAGGCGGGGCGCCAGGCCGGGCGGCAGGCCCTCCGCACCGTCGGTCATTTCAGCCGCCTCAACAACGGCGGGATTCGGCTTCGTCCTTCGGACTCCGCCTCATGGGTTCAGCTCGCTGCCTCGGCCTCGACCTGGGGCCCGCCCAGCTTCACGCCGACCCGCTCCGCGACCAGGTCGATGTCCGTGCGGTGCTTGACGATGATCGACATCGTCTGCTCGAAGACGCCGCGATCGATGTCGTCCGCGCCGAGGAGCAGCAGGGCTCGCGCCCAGTCGATCGACTCCGCGATCGACGGCGGCTTCTTCAGATCGAGCTGGCGGATCATGTGGATCACCTCGACGAGGCGGCGGGTGAGCGCCTCGTCCAGCTCGGGCGCGTGCAGGCGGACGATCTCCATCTCGCGCTCGATCTCCGGGTAGTCGAGCCACAGGTAGAGGCAGCGGCGCTTGAGCGCCTCGGTCAGCTCACGGGAGTTGTTCGACGTGAGCACCACGACCGGGTGCGTGCGCGACTCGATCACGCCAAGCTCCGGGATCGAGATCTGGAAGTCCGAGAGCACCTCGAGCAGCATCGCCTCGAACTCCTGGTCCGTCTTGTCGATCTCGTCGATCAGGAGCACGACCGGCTCCGCCGACGCGATCGCCTGCATCAGCGGCCTGGTGAGCAGGAAGTCGTCGGTGAAGATGTCCTCCCACGCCTCCTGCTCGCCGGTCGCCTGGATGCGCAACAGCTGCTTGCGGTAGTTCCACTCATAGAGCGCCTTCGCCTCGTCGAGGCCCTCGTAGCACTGGAGGCGGATCAGCTCGCGCTCGGTGGCGCGCGAGATCGCCTTGGCCAGCTCCGTCTTGCCCACCCCCGCGGGGCCCTCGACCAGGATCGGCTTGCCGAGCTCCAGGGCGAGATAGGCGACGAGCGCGGCGGCCTCGTCCGCCAGGTACCCGGCGCCCTCGAGCGCCCGCTTGGCGTCGGCGACTGAGTGCATGGGTGCCAAGGATAGGGAGAATGCCCGGTATGCCAGATCCTCTCTTGGCGGCGTCGACGGATGCCGGGGACCTGCTGCCGTTCATCGTGGTCATGGCGGCCGGGTTCCTGGTGGGCGCCTGGGGCCAGGGGGCACGGTCCACGATCGCGGTGATCGCCGGGATCCTGCTGGTAATCCTGGCGGTCGCGGGGTTCATGATCGAAAACGGCTCCGGTCCGGATCAGACGCCATGAGCCGGCTCGACCAGGTGGACCTCACGAAGGCGGTCTCCCGCAAGGAGGAGGCGCGCGGCCTCGAGAACGCCTGGGCCCGCCTCGCCCAGCTTCGGCTGACCCTCGGCGGGCAGATCGGCGCGCGCGAGCTCGGGCCGCCCGTGTGCGTGCTCTTCGAGGGCTGGGACGCGTCGGGCAAGGGCGGTGCGATCAAGCGGCTCGTCGCGCAGATCGACCCGCGGCACGTGCGCGTGGTGCAGTTCGCCGCGCCCACGTTCGACGAGAAGCGCCACCACTTCCTCTGGCGCTTCTGGCCGCGCCTCCCCGGCTGGGGTGGGATGTCGATCCTCGATCGCTCGTGGTACGGCCGGGTGCTGGTGGAGCGGGTCGAGGGGTTCGCGGAGCGCGAACAGTGGTTGCGCGCCTATGACGAGATCAACTCATTCGAGCGCAGCCTCGTCGACGAGGGCATGATCCTGGTCAAGCTCTGGATGCACATCTCCGAGGAGGAGCAGCTCAAGCGCTTCGAGCGGCGCGCGACGGAGCCGCTCAAGTCGTGGAAGCTGACCGACGAGGACTGGCGGAACCGCGAGAAGCGCGGTGAGTACGAGGAGGCGGTCGAGGACATGCTGGCTCGCACGGACCAGCCCTATGCGCCCTGGGACGTGGTGCCGGCGGAGTCCAAGCGCTACGCGCGGGTGAACGTGATCGAGACCGTGATCGCGCGGATCGAGGAGGGCATGCGCCGGGAGGGCGTCGAGGTCCCGGAGCCGCTCGACGTCGGCGACTGACGTATCCGGGTGCTGATGTAGTCTCGGCCCCGTTCCAGTCCGGCCTCGAGGATGGGTTAAGTCCTCGAGGGCCGAATAGCGATGCCTGATCGCGACCCCAAAGGGGAGACCACCGCACCCGAGGCTTCGGCCGCAGCGAAGCCACGGCTGCGCGCGGTCGAGCCCGGCGAAGAGGTGGCCAGCGCGGCGGGTGAGGCGCGGCGGCTGGCCGAGGACGTGACCCAGGCCGCGGAGCAGGCCCGCGCCGACAGCGTCGCCGAGCTTGCCGCCGATATCCGCCGCCTGCGGACGGAGCTGAGCGAGATGCGGGCGCGCGCCGACGATGCGGAGGTTCGCGCGGGCGACGCCGAGAGCGCCGCGGCGACCGCCGCCGCTCGGGCCCACGAGGTCGAGGAGCAGGTACGGGTCGCCGAGGAGGCACGCCTGGACGCGGAGGTCAAGGCAGAGCGAATCGAGCGCGAGATCGAGAAGCGGATCGTCAAGGGGATGCACGAGGCCCACGCCGAAGCGGCCGCCGGCGCGGAGAAGCAGGTCGCCGAGGCGCGCGAGCAGCTGCGCCGGCGAGCCGAGGAGAAGCTTCGGGCCGCGGCCGCGCGGCTCAAGGCCCAGGCCGAGGGCCGGGCAAAGGCGCTGGCGGAACGAGCCGTGGAGGACGCTCGCGGCAAGGCGCTCGAGGCAGCCGAGGCCAGGGTCGCCGAGGGCGAGCGCCGGGCGCAGGAGACGATTCAGGCCGCCCGCGCCACGGCGCGGGAGGCGGTCGCCAAGGCCCAGCGCGACGCGGACCTCGCGGCCGAGCAGGCCGAGGCGCGCGTCGCCGAGGAGACCGAGAAGCGCGCCTGGACGGAGGCCGAGCTGACGAAGGTCCAGCGCCGGCTCGACGGGCTCGTCGAGCGGCTCGCGCGCGATGCCGAGGCCCGGGCCCGCGAGGAGTCCGCGGCGCGGCTCGAGCACGAGGTCGCCGAGCTTCAGAAGCGGGCCGCCGAGGAGTCCCAGCGCGCCCAGGAGATCGCCGAGCGCCGGATCGAGACGGAGCTCGAGTCGCGACTCGCCGAGGAGCAGGACAAGGTCCGCCAGGAGGCCCAGGAGAAGGCCCTGGCCGAGGCCGAGTCACGCTTCGAGGCGCTCGCCGGGCGGCTGCGGCGCGAGATCCAGACCGAGGCCCGCGACGCCGCGAACCAGGCGAGCCGCGATGCCGAGCAGCGTTCGCAGGAGGCCGTCGAGCGCCTCCGCGCCGAGGCCGACGAACGCGCGCGCGAAGCGGCCGACCAGGCCCGCCGCCAGGCCCTCGGCCAGAACTAGCGCCGGGGAACGACAAACGCCCCCGGGACCCGCGATCCCAGGGGCGCTGTCGAACGAACGCGTTACGCCGGGACGTCCGCCTCGGCGTGGGCCTGAAGGACGGCGTCACCCTCTTCGCCCGTGCGGATCCGGATCGCCTCCTCGACGGGAATCACGAAGATCTTCCCGTCGCCGACGTCGCCCGTCCGCGCGTGCTTGAGGATCGTCTCGACGACGAGGGACTTGTCCTTGTCCTCGACGACCACCTCGATCTTCAGCTTCGGCCGCACGTTGACCGTGAGGGTCGAGCCGCGGTAGTGCTCGACGATTCCCTTCTGGCGGCCCGAGCCCTTGACCTCGCCGATCGAGAGGGACGGAAAGCCCTTCTCGAGCAGCTCACCGCGGATCGGCTCGAACGCCTCGTGGCGGATGAATGCCTCGATCTTCTTCATGCGATCACCTCCCTTCCTACGCCTCGGAGGGCCGGTCTGCGGCCATGGTTGTTACCGGAGCCGCTGCCGGAGCGGGCTGCGACGTCAGGTTGCCGCCGCCCGGATACTCCTCCGGAGGGATGAATTGCTCGGGGTATCCGTACATCCCATGCTCCGAGATGTCCAGCCCGGCGTCCTCGTCCGCGTCGCTGACCCGGAGGCCGATCGTCTTCTTGATCAGCCAGAACGTCGTGTAGCTCATGATGAACACGAACGTAAAGGCGACCAGGAAGCCAGCGGCCTGGGCGATCAGCTGCGCGAAGCTCCCGGAGTAGAACAGCCCACCCTCGGGGTCACCGAACGCGTTGTACTGGGCGAGGCGCGGTGCGGTGAAGAGACCGCACGCGAGCGTTCCCCAGATACCGGCCAGGCCGTGCGCCGACAGGGCGCCGACCGGGTCGTCGATGTACTTGTCGATCGCGTACACGCCCAGCACCACGATCACGCCCGCCACGGCGCCGATGATCGGGGCAGCCCAGATCTCGACGTAACCCGACGGAGCCGTGATCGCGACCAGACCGGCGATCGCGCCGTTGCCGGCCATGCCGATGTCGATCGAGCCCGAGCGCAGCTTGGCGGTCGCGACCGCTGCGAGCACGCCGGCGGCGGCCGCCAGGTTCGTGATCACCAGGATCTCCGCGAAGCGCCCGTCGAGGGCGTTCAGGGTCGACCCGGGGTTGAACCCGAACCAGCCGAGCCAGAGGATCAGCACGCCGAGACCGAACAGCGGCATGTTGTGCCCCGGGATGGCCCGCGGCTTGCCGTCCGGCCCGTACTTGCCCCGACGGGGGCCAAGCAGGAGCAACGCCGCGAGCGCGCCGGTCGCACCGATCAGGTGGACCGCCGTCGAGCCCGCGAAGTCCTGCATGCCGACGATGCCCGTTCCGAGCCAGTCGCCAACCTGCAGGAAGCCACCGCCGAACACCCAGTGGGCGCCGATCGGGTAGATCACCATGCTGAACACCAGCGCGTAGATGATGTAGGCGCCGAACTTGATCCGCTCGAGCGTGGTTCCCCAGACGATCGCCAGCGACACCGCGCAGAACGCGAACTGGAAGAAGAACTTCGACTCGATCGTCGCGTCGGACAGCGACATCACGCCGAACTCGGGCGAGAACAGCGTCGTCCCGTCGACCTCGGTCGCGTACGGCCCGAGGTCCGTCAGGAAGAACCCGGCCGAGTGCCCGATCAGCTCGCCGGTGCTGAACGCGAACGCGAATCCGCAGATCCACCAGCCCAGCGCGGCGATCGAGAAGTTGGTCAGGATCTTCGCGATTACGGTGCCCGCGTTCTTGCCGCGCGAGAACCCGATCTCGAGGAAGGCGAAGCCCGCCTGCATGAACATGACGACCATGCCGGCGACGATCACCCACATCGTGTTGATGCCGACGGTCTGCTCGAGCTCGCCGGCGATTCCGAGGTTCGAGCCCTCGGACGCCGCCCACGCCCCCACGGGGGAGGCCAAGAGGCCGGCTATCGCGGCGAGCGACAGCGACCCGATCACGTACTTCCGTTTCATCTGCTGGTTACCTCCGCCCCGTTCGTGAACGAACGAGAGCGCCGGGCTCTCACCGGCGGTTGCGATTACAGGAGCCGGCAGCCACGGTAGGCGCGCGGAGGTTTACCTTCTTTATCCCGGCGTCGAAACTTCGGCAGCCGTGTTTATCCCGGCGTTCGCCTGGGCTCCAGATACCGCTTGAACAAGCGATCCGGAGCCCTTGAACTCGATCTCGGCGCCCTCGCGTGCGAGCTGGATCGTGTCGCCTGCGTGACCCATCTCGCCCCAGCGGATTCGCGCCCGCTCCTCGATCGAGTCCAGCATCGTGTCGGTGTGGAGCGGGTCGTGGTGGAACAGCAGGGTGCGCTGGGCGCCGACCCGGTTCGCGAAGGTCAGAGTGTCCTCGAGCGCCGAGTGCCCCCAGCCGACGTGGGCGGGGTACTCCTCGTTCGTGTACTGGCAGTCGTGGATCAGCAGGTCCGCGTCGCGCGCAAGGTCGTAGCCGGAGATCCACTCGTTCTCGACCCGGTCGAGCGGGGCGCCGAGCGCCGGCTCGTGGTCCGGGATGTAACAGATCGTGCTCTCGCCGTCGGTGAGCCGGTAGCCGAGGGTCGGGCCGCGATGCGTGACCGCCTCGGCGCGGATCGAGACGTCGCCGATCTGCCACTCGGTGGCGGGGGCGTCGCGGAACGCGACCGAGCAGGGGAGCTCGCGGACCTCCACCGGCGACAGGGGCGCCGAGATGTAGCGGGCGATCCGGTCCTCGAGCGATGCCTCGGGCGATGACGGGCCCCAGATCGTGATCTCCGCGTCTGAGCGGAAGCAGGGCGGGAAGAACATCAGGCCCTGAATGTGGTCCAGGTGGAGGTGCGTGAGGAGGATGCCCACCTTCGGCGCCTCGGCGAGCTCGAGACCGAGCGTGCGGATCCCGGTGCCGGCGTCGAGGATCAGCTGGCTGCCGTCCGCGAAGGTGACCTGGACGCACGAGGTGTTGCCGCCGTACCGGTTCATCTCCGGCCCTGGAGCCGGAACCGATCCGCGCGCCCCCCAGACCTTGACCTTCATGAAGAACAAGCCCTTACCAGGGGGGCCAAGTTGGTTTCGCGACGTGCGTCGCTCATGAGGCACCATTACCCGTCTGCGGCCAGAACATGATCATCGCGCCCGAGCTGCCCTCGGGCGAGGCCACGATCGGGAAGGCGGCCGCCTCGATCGCCTGCTCGGGATTCGTGGTGGTCCGGATCCGGAAGTTGCCGTGCGCCGGGCGGCCCTGGCGGATCGCCTTGGTCAGGCTGACCTCGTCGAACTCGAGCGGGTCGCCCTCGCTCGAGAGCGGCCCGAACGCGGCGGTCCACTCCGGGGCCGACATCTGCCCGGCCTCCTCGAACGAGCGGCCGAGCACGGCGGCGGCGGCCTCGTTGTAGAAGACCATCGTCCCCTGGCCGTCGACCAGGAACGAGGGCGTCGAGATGCTCGTCAGCAGATTGCGGGCGAGGATCAGCTCGAGTGGCTTTTGTGCGCTGTCCATGGAAGTTCGAGGGGATGACGGCCCTCAGCCGCGCATTCTTTCACCCCTTGCGCCAATTGGCACGCGTTCGGCCCGCTGGGCGTAGCCTCCTGCACGATGCCGCTCGCCCTGCTCACTGCCGTGGTCCTGCTGGTGATCGCCGCCCCCGCCCTCGCGCAGACGGTGGGCCAGACCCCGTCGGAGATCCCCGGCAGCCCGCTCGCGATCGGGGTCGAGGAGTTCACCGGTGCTCCGGTCGCCGCCGATCCCGCATCCGCGCCAGCGCATCCCCGAGCACCCGTTCATGGCTCCGAACCAGGAATCCAACCTCCACAACGACGCCTACCAGTCGGACACCTACAACCGCGCGGGCCCGCTCGGCGCCGGGATCTCGTCGCACTCCGCCATGTTCGTGCGGGAGTGCGGGTCCGTCACGTTCGACACCCAGGGGCGAATCGTGACCGTCTGCGTAGGCCTCGACCGCCCCGTGCTGGCCGTCCTCGATCCGGTGAGCTTCACGCCGCTCGCGGCCGTGCCGCTGCCACCCCGGCAGACCGGAACCGGGAACCCGTTCTCGAGCTTCGCCGGGGGCGGCTACTTCTACCTCGACAACCGCGACCGGGCCGTGGTGCCGACCGCGGAGCGCCACGTTCTGATCTTCCGTGTCCGTCGGGACGGCGGCCTGCAGCAGGTGCGAGACATCGACGTCACCGGTGCCGTGGGAGGGGGCGACGCGATCATCGCCGTGATGCCGGACTGGCGCGGCCGGATCTGGTTCGCGAGCACCCGGGGCGTCGTCGGCTTCGCCCGGCGCTCGGGCGCGGTGCGCTCGCTGGCGACCGAGGAGCCGATCGGAAACTCGTTCGCGGTGGACGAGCGCGGCGGCGTGTACATCGTCACCGACGCGGCGCTCTACCGGTTCCAGGCGGGCCGCAACGGCGTGCGCACCGTGTGGCGCGCGCGCTACCCCAACATCGGCGTGGTCAAGCCCGGCCAGACGCAGGCGGGATCCGGGACCACGCCCACGCTGCTCGGCCGCCGCCTGGTGGCGATCACGGACAACGCCGACCCGATGGCGATTCGCGTCTTTCAGCGCACGCGGCGCGCGCGCGGCCGGCGGTTGGTCTGCAGGCAGCCCGTGTTCGACGCCGGCGCCGGCTCGACCGACCAGTCGCTGATCGGCAGCGGCCGCTCGCTGGTGGTCGAGAACAACTACGGCTACACGGGGATCACCTCGACGCTGAACGGCGCGACCACGACACCCGGCCTCGAGCGCGTGGACCTCGACCGCGACGGCCGCGGCTGCCACACCGTCTGGCACAGCGACGAGCGCGCGCCTTCCGTGGTCCCCAAGCTCTCGCTCGGGTCCGGGCTGGTCTACACGTTCACGAAGCCCGCGCGCGACGACATCGCCGACGCCTGGTACTTGACCGCGATCGATTTCGACAACGGCGCGACCCGCTGGCGCGCCCTCGCCGGCACCGGCTTCGGCTTCAACAACAACTTCGCGCCGGTCTCGATCGGGCCGGACGGGAGCGCCTACGTCGGCGCTCTGGGTGGCATCGTCCGGTTCGCGGACGCACCCTGATCGAACGAGCCCGCGGGCGGGCTGTACGGGCGTTCAAGGCCGAGCGCATGCCTGCCGAAACCAGGTATGAGGTGCTCTCGCGAGGCGTGGACAACATGGCGCAGCTTGCCGCGGCGCGGACGCGGATCTCCGAGCTCGAAACCGAGCTCGCTCGAGGCTTTCCGCGCGCGACCCGCTGGTCTCCAGCCTGCTGACCCTGCCGGCCTTCCGCGCCCAGCTGGAGCTGGACGTGCAGCGCGCGCATCGCTACGGCCGCCCGCTGGCGGTGGCGGTGCTCGACATCGACCGTTTCCGCCACCTGAACATGTCGCGCGGCTACGGAGTCGGCGACATGGTGCTGGCCGCGGTGGGGCAGCTCCTGGCGGCGAGCACCCGGGCCCACGACCTCGCCTGCCGCGCGGGCGGCGACGAGTTCATCATGCTGTTTCCCGAGACCTCGGGCGAGGAGGCCAGCACCGTCCTGGGGCGGATCCTGGTCGACCTCGAGTCCCTCGAGGCGGCCGACCAGCGTCGGCGTCTCCGTGTCGGTCGGGCATCGCCGCGCTGCAGCGCGAGCAGAGCGCCGACACGCTCCTCGGCCATGCTCAGAACGCGCTCGCGGTCGCCCGCGCCGAGGGTGGCGGCCGGCGTCGACGCTGAGCGACGGCTCCGGCGGCGCGCCGGGGGCCGAGGAAGGCCGCCGAGGGCGCGACCGCCGAGGTCGTCGCCGCCCTCGCGCAGGCGCTCGAGGAGCGCGACAGCTACACCGGGGAGCACTCGGAGTCCGTCGTCGACCTGACCGCGCGGGTCGCCGAGGCGCTGGCGCTGGAAGCGAACGAGGTCGAAGACGATCCGCAGCGCCGCGCTGCTGCACGACATCGGCAAGGTCGGGCATCCCCGACGAGATCCTGCACAAGCCCGGCCCGCTCGACGAGCGCGAGTGGGAGATCATGCGCCAGCACCCGGCGATCGGCGAGCGGATCCTGCGCGCGATCCCGGGCATGGGCCCCGTCGCCCGCATCGTCCGCCACGAGCACGAGCGCTGGGACGGCGGCGGCTATCCCGACGGGCTGGCCGGCGAGGCGATCCCGATCGGCGCGCGCATCATCCTTGCCTGCGACGCGTACCACGCGATGACCTCGGACCGCCCGTACCGCGCCGCGATGACGCACCACGTGGCGATGTCCGAGCTGACGACCAACGCCGGCTCGCAGTTCGACCCGAAGGTCGTCGAGGCGCTGGTCGGCTACCTGTACGGCCGCCGCCAGTCCGGCCTGGCCGCCGTCTGAACTAGAACGCGAGGGGGCCGCAGCGCGCCCCTCTCGCTACATCTTGCCGATCTTGAAGATCTTCGTGCCGCAGTCCGGGCACGTGCCCTGGATCGCCGGCCGACCGTTCTTCATCGTGATCTGCACCGGGTTCCTGATCTCGACCTTCTTGCGCTCTTTGACGCAGTAGCCCTCAGGCATCAGGTCTCTCCTTTCGGGAGATGTTCGGTGGCCGCGAGGCGCTTGGGCACGCGTTGTCCGCGATTCCTTGCCCCTCACGCTCTGGGCGAACGTAGACGCGTGCGTCGGACGGTTGCAACGCGTGCTTGTGCGATATCAGCACTAGAGTTCCCGCACGTTGCGGCATGCGATATTGCTGCGCCGCGATGGCCGCAGCGCTGCCGGACAGTCGCCGACTCGGGGCTATTCCAGGGCTTCATCCTGGGCGTGATCGTGCTCAACGCGATCACGCTCGGGATCCAGACCTACGACCTCTCGAGCGGCCTCGAGTCGGCCTCAACGACCCTCGACGACGTCTTCCTCGGGATCTTCGTGGTCGAGCTCACGATCCGGATCGCCGCCTTCGGCGCCCGTCCGCAGGACTTCTTCCGCGACGGCTGGAACATCTTCGACTTCATCGTGATCGCCGCCGCCTTCGTGCCGGGCGTGCGCGAGAACGTGACCCTGCTGCGGATCCTGCGGCTGCTGCGGGTGGTGCGCCTGGTCACCGTGCTCCCCGACCTCCGCATCCTGCTCCGCGCGATGGCGCGCTCGATCCCACCGATCATGAGCCTCGCGCGTGCTGACCCTGATGCTCATGTACGTCTACGGGATGGTCGGCTGGATCCTGTTCGGCGACGAGGATCCCGACAACTGGGGCGACCTCGGCCAGGCGATGCTCTCGACCTTCACGATGCTGACGCTCGAGAACTGGCCGCAGCTGCTCGAGGCCGGCACCGCGATCCACCCGCAGTCGTGGATCTTCTTCGTCTCGCTACGTCCTGCTCGCCTCGTTCCTCGTGATCAACATCCTGATCGCGATCATCATCAACTCGATGGACGAGGTCCACGAGGCGGAGCGAGCCAAGCACCGCGCCGAGCGCCTGGCACACCTCGAGGCCGGCGACGAGGAGCCCGTGACGATCAGCGACCGGCTGACTGCGCTGCGCGACGCGATCGACGAGCTCGAACGGGATCTCGAGCACGGCGGCACGGTCGACCCCGCGACGCCGGTGAAGCGCCCGACGAAGGGCGGGAGGATGCGGGCCTAGTTGCCGTCGGCGCCGGCGCCGCCGGTGTCGGCGGACTCGAGCGCGGAGACGTCGTTGCGCAGGTCCTCGATGTCGTCCTGGACGACCGAGATCTCCTCGTCGGTCGCGGTCTGATCGGAGCGGAGCCCCTGCACCTGGGACTCGAGCTGGCTGACGCGGTCGCCGAGCGCCGCCACGTCCTCCTGGGCGGCCTCGGACGCCGACTTCTCGACCCCGGCGACCTCCTCGCGGAGCTGGTCGAGGTCGGCCTTGGTCGCGCTGTCCTCCTTGACGCCCGAGGACCAGCACGATGCCCGACGATCCCGGCCGCCAGCGCCAGCACGGTCGCGGCGCCGAGCGCGTAGAACCGCGTCCCGAGCTTGCGGTCGAGCTGCGCGACCCAGGCGCGCAGGCCGTCGAGGGTGGTCGCCTCGCGTGGCGGGCGTCTCGCCGGCGGCTTGTTCGGCCCCGCCTCCATCAGACCGGCCTCGGCTCGGCGACGACCCCGTCCTCGGGCTCGAGCGGGCTCTCGAGGTCGACCCAGGCGCTGATCCCGCCCTCGAGGTTGTGGGCGTCGTAGCCCGCCTGGCCGAACGCCTCGGCCGCCATCGCCGAGCGGTTGCCGGTCGCGGCAGTAGAAGACCACGGGCCGGTCCTTCGGGATCGACTCCGCGCTCGCGGTCAGGTCGTTCATCTCGATGTGCCGGGCGCCCGGGATGTGGCCGGCCTCGTATTCGTAGTCACGACGCACGTCGATCACTTCGACGTCGCCCGCCGCAATCATCTCGGCAAGGTCGCGCGGCATCGACCTCGAGCCCGGTCTCAGCGACGGCGTTTTCGGGTTCCTCGGCCATCGCCCGCGAGCTTATCTGCCGGTAACGTCCCCTTCCGCTCTTCCTGCGCGCCACCCGCGGCGCGCCCAAATCAAGGAGACCTCCGCATGCCCGAAGCCGTGATCGTCGACGCCGTCCGCAGCCCGATCGGGCGCGCCTTCAAGGGCTCGCTCGCCCAGCTGCGCCCCGAGGAGACCGCCGCCTACGTGGTCGACCAGTTGCTCGAGCGCAACCCCGACGTCGACCCGAAGCTGATCGAGGACGTCTACTGCGGCTGCGGCATGCCGCAGGGCCTGCAGGCGTTCAACGTCGCGCGGATCATCGTGCTCCTCTCCGAGAAGCTCACCCAGGAGACGACCGGGACGACGATCTCGCGCTACTGCGCCTCGTCGCTCGACGCGATCCGCCACGCCTCCAACGCGATCAAGAACGGCGAAGGCGACGCCTACGTCGCCGCCGGCGTCGAGTGGGTCAGCCGCTTCAACGAGCGGACCGAGCCCGCCGGCGCCGCCGACCGCAACCCGAACCTGATCGGCGAGAACGGCCAGCCCAACGCCTACATCGACATGGGACTGACCGCCGTCAACGTCGCCAAGCACTACGAGGTCAGCCGCGCCGACATGGACAAGTACGCCCAGCGCTCGCAGGAGCTCGCCGTCCGGTCGCAGGAGGACGGGTTCTTCGACCGCGAGATCGTCCCCGTGAAGGACCATGACGGCAACGAGGTTGCGAAGGACGACGGCCCGCGCGCGTCCTCGACGCTCGAGAAGCTCTCCGAGCTGCCCGAGGCGTTCGAGGGCGGCGGCGGCGTCACCGCCGGCAACTCCTGCCCGCTGAACGACGGCGCCGCGGCGGTGCTGATCATGTCCGACACCAAGGCCAAGGAGCTCGGCCTCACCCCGCGCGCCCGGATCCGCTCGGCCGCCACCTGGGGCAACGAGCCCGAGTACATGGGCGTCGCCCCGATCGGCGCGATCAAGAAGGTCCTCGACCGCACCGGCATGAAGATCGACGACGTCGGCGCCGTCGAGCTGAACGAGGCGTTCGCCGCCCAGGTGATCCCGATCATGGACGAGTGCGACATCCCGCTCGAGAAGCTGAACACCCACGGCGGGCGCGATCGCGCTCGGCCACCCGTTCGGGATGACCGGCGCGCGGATCATGACCACGCTGCTCAACGTCATGGAGACCGACGACCACGACGGTCGGCCTCGAGACGATGTGCGTCGCCGGCGGCCAGGGCGAGGCGATGATCGTCGAGCGCCTGTGAGGCGGAGGGCGGAGCCCGAGCCGAGCCCCGGCGTTGTTGAGCCGGGTGGTCCAGGCTGATCAATGCCGGCGCGGGCCGTCGGCATGAACCACGTCGCGCTCGAGGTCGGCGACCTCGACGCGGCGCTCGAGTTCTACGGCCGCCTGTTCGAGCTCGAGCTCCGCGGGCGCGTCCCCGGCATGGCGTTCGTCGACCTGGGGGACCAGTTCATCGCGCTCTCCGAGGGCCGTTCGCAGGCTCCCGACGACGCTCGCCACTTCGGCCTTGTGGTCGACGACCGCGAGGCGGTGCGCGCCGCCCTCGAGGAGGCCGGCGCCGAGATCCTGCCGAGCCGCGGCCTTGACTTCCGCGACCCGTGGGGCAACTGCGTGCAGGTCGTGGAGTACGGCGACATCCAGTTCTCGAAGACCCCGGAGGTCCTGCGCGGGATGGGGATGCCGAGCCTCGGGAAGACGCCCGCGGCCGAGGCCGAGCTGCGGGAGAAGGGGTTGGCGGGTTAGGAGAGTGCCGAGCGAGAGCACGGACGTCGTCGCCCACGCGATCTGCTCTGGCTCGAGGGCGCGTCAGGACAACTTGTAGGTCACGAGGCCCTGCGCGACCAGGCGCTCCTCGTCGTCGGCGATCGCGACCTCGCAGAAGCAGAAGCTCTTCGCGCGGCGGCTGACGCGTCCGGTCGCCCGCAGCTCGCTTCCTCGCGCCGCCCGCAGGTAGTTCAGCGACGACGACACCGTCGCCCCGGTGGCCGCGCCCTCCTCGGTGACGCCGGACCAGGCGGCGGCGACCGCGGCGACGTCGAGCAGGGTGGCGATCGCCCCGCCATGGACGACGTCGCCGAAGGTGGTCAGGTCCTCCGAGTAGGGCATCGCCACCACCGCGCGGTCGAAATCCATCTCCTCGAGCCGCAGCCCGGTCACGCGAGCGAACGGCGAGTTCGCGAGCCAGGCTCCGAACAGCTCGCGTACCTGGGGGTGGACGTCCGCGCTCACGCCCACACCGCGGCGAGCAGCAGCGCCCCGCCCGCGATCTCGACCGCGAAGTAGAACCAGACCGGGAACAGTCCCTCGGGGCGCTCGCCGGCGGCGCTCAGGAGGCGCCCGCCGGCCATGCCGAACAGCGCGAACGCCATGGCCACGACGATGCCTTCGGCCGTGGCAGGGTCGCCGAGCGCCGCGACGGCCAGCAGGGCCGCCGCGGCGAGGCCAAAGCCGCCGTAGACCGCTCGCACCTCGTTGCGGCCCTCGACCGTCGCGACGGTCACGCCGAACTGGTCGAGGACCATCGCCGGGCGAAGCAGGGCGAACAGCCCCATGCCCGCGAACAGCGCCGCCACGAGCAGGATCGCAGCGTCACGCATTCGTCAGGCCCCGACCGCGGCGGGCTCGCGCACGAACCCGGCCATGAGCTCGGCCACGCGCTCGGGCTGGTCCTCCATCGAGAACGTGCGTGCGTTCTCGATCCACTCGAGCCGCGCGCCCGGGATGTCGGCGGCGAGCCGCTCGCCGTCCTTGAAGAACCGGTCGTCGCGCGACCACGCGATCAGCACCGGGCGGTCGTACGAGCGGAGCTTCTCGATCGCGGCCATCGTGTGGCTGCCGTTGGCGGTGCGGACGAACCGGGAGAAGTCGGCGCCGGCCTCGGCGCTCGTCAGCGGCGGGAGCACGTACGAATCGCCCGCCCGCTCGTCGAGCTTCGAGTGCATCAGCCAGCCGAAGGCGAGCGGCGTCCCGCGCATGGCGCGGATCCGCAGCGGCGCGAACAGCGCCCGCGAGAGCGCGGGGTAGCGCGTCGGCCACAGCAGCACCTGGAAGAACCGCGGCGGGAAGTGCTCGTAGGCGTCGCAGGAGGTCAGCACCAGCCGGCTGGCGAGGTCGGGATGGCGCGAGACGGCGATCTGCGAGAGCGCGCCGCCGGAGTCGTTGCCGACCAGGGTCGGGCCCTCGAGGCCGAGCGCGCCGACCGCCTCGGCGATCAGGTCAGCGAGGCCGGTGGGGGAGAGGTCGGCCTCCGGCATCGCCAGCTCGTGCGAGCCGAGCGGCAGATCGAGCGTGACGCAGCGGAAGTCGGGCGCGAGCAGGGGCACGACCTTGCGCCACAGGTTCGCGTTCACCAGCGCGCCGTGCACGAACACGATCGGCTCGCCTGCCCCGGCGTCGAACACGCGCATCCGGCCGCCGCTCGTCTCGACCTCGGTCGGCTTGCCGAGGGCGGGGTCCCGCCAGTACCGGTTCTCGTTGCTCATCGCTTGCGCCTCCTGGTCCCGTTGCTTTACATCCGCCGCGAGACGATAACATACAAGCAGTATGTATGTAGCGAGAGACGCGTGAGCCGGCAGGCGGCGCGGTCGGAGGCGACCCGCGCGAAGCTGATCGCGGCGGCCCGCGACCTGTTCGCCAAGCGGGGCTACGCGGGCGTCGGCACCGAGGAGATCGTCAAACGAGCCCGGGTCACGCGTGGCGCTCTCTATCACCACTTCGCCGACAAGCGGGAGCTGTTCCTCGGTGTGCACGAAACCCTCGAGGCCGAGCTCATCGAGAAGATCGCGGCCGCCCTCGCGGACGCGGCGACCGAGGACCCGGTCGAAGCGATGAAGGTCGCGGTGCGGGCGTTCCTCGATGCGGCGCTCGACCCCGGGCGGGCGCGGATCACGCTGATCGACGCGCCCGCGGTCCTTGGCTGGGCCGAGTGGCGCGAGATCGACGCCCGTCACGGCCTCGGGCTGGCGTCGGCGGCCCTGGAGGCGGCGATGGCAGCGGGACGGGTCGAACGCCAGCCGGTTGCACCGTTGGCGAGCCTGTTCGTCGCGGCGCTCGGCGAGGCCGGGATTCTGGTCGCAACCGCCGCCGACCCGAAGGCAGTGCGCGCCGAAGTCGAGGCCGCGGTCGAGTCGCTGATCGACGGGTTGGCGCGGAACTAGTCTGCGCCGATGGACCTCGCGGCCCATGTGATCAGCGCGGGATGGGCCTCGGGGGTCAACGCCTATCTCACGGTGGCGATGCTCGCCTTGCTCGGGCGCTCGGGCACCATCGACGTCCCGGACGAGCTCAGCTCGGACCCGGTGCTGATCGGGTCGCTGGTGATGTTCGCGATCGAGTTCGTCGCCGACAAGGTGCCCTACGTGGACAACGTGTGGGATCTGATCCAAACCGTGTTCCGGCCGGCGATCGGCAGCGCTCTCGGCTTCGCGTTCGCCGACGCCGCGGCGGTTGGCGGCGCCGACGAGTTGCTGTCCGGCAGCACGGCGGGCGTCATCGCGCTCGCGAGCCACGGGGTGAAGGCGGGGCTGCGGCTCGGGATCAACGCGTCGCCGGAGCCGGTTTCGAACATCATCGCGAGCATCACCGAGGACGGCCTCGTCGCGGCGATGATCGCCTTCTCGATCGAGCAGCCCGAGCTGGCGGCGGTGTTCGCGCTGTTGTTGCTGGCGGCCGGGATCACGCTCGTGGTCCTGATCTGGACCCGGATTCGGCGCGTGCTCCTGCGACTGATGCGGCGGCCCGCCGAGCGCCCGCCGCCGCCTGACACGGAACGCGATCCGCGTTAGGCTCGAACCAGAAGCCGCATGACCCGTGCCGACGCCCGCAAGGCCACCATCGCCAAGATCCGCGAGCACTATGCGAGCCTCGGCATCCCCCTCGACGAGCTCTCGGACAGGCAGATCGAGCTGGGCGTGCGCCAGCTCGCCCACGCCGCCCGCGAGGCCGGCATGACCGGCGAGGAGGCGACCGAGGCGATGCGGAAGGCCGTCGAGTCGGCGAAGAAGCCGGACCAGTCCAGCGACTGAGCCTCAGTCGAAGAGCTCGTAGCCGTACTCGCCGCGCTTGTAGGCGAGCTTCGCGATCGCGATCATGCGGTCGTCGTCGTTCGCCTCGAGCTGCTTGAAGTTCGAGCGAACCCGGCGCGCCGCCCGCTCGCAGAAAGTCTCGGCGATGTAGCGCTCCTGGCCGGAGGGCTCGAGTCCCTGATCCTCGAAGATCGCGGTCGCTCGCGAGAGCACGGCGATCTGCGCGTAGATGTCGGAGATCGCGTCCGCGAGGCGCTTCTGGTGGAACTGGCGGAACTGGATCTCCTTGCGGTGCTGGCGCAGCAGGCCCTCGGTGAGGGAGCGCAGCTCCTTGACCTGCTCGGAGACCGCCTCGGCATGCTTCGAGAGCTCGGGGTGCGCCTTCGTGATCCGGTCCGGCCGGACCTCGCTCTTGATGCGGCCCGCGACGTAGTCGGCGAGCACGCCGATCGAGCGGATCGGGTCCGAGAGGCCGACGTCGCCCAGGCCCGAGAGCTTCTCGCCGACGGGCTTTACCCCGGTGAGCGCGATGAAGGCGCGCATCACGTCGTTGGCCCCCTCGAAGATCGGGAAGATCCGGATGTCGCGCAGGATCTTCTCCAGCGGGTTGTCCTTCATGTACGCGGCGCCGCCGTGGAGCTGGAAGGCGCGGTTGGCCGCGTACCAGAGGAACTCGGTCCCCGAGACCTTGCAGATCGCCGATTCCAGCGAGTAGTCCTCGACCCCTGCGTCCACCAGGCCGCAGGTCAGATACGCCATGGACTCGAGCCCGAAGAGGTAGGAGACGAGCCAGCCGATCTTGTCCTGGACGAGCTCGAAGTCGGCGAGCGGCTGGTCGAACTGCTGCCGGCTCTGCACGTGGTCGATCGCCTGGTCCAGGATCGCCTTGGCGCCGCCGACGGATCCGGTGCCGAGGCCGATGCGGCCGTTGTTCAGAACCGACATCGCGATCTTGAAGCCGTCGCCCGGCTCGCCGAGCACGTTCTCCGCCGGGACGCGAACGTCGTTGAAGTGCAGGCGACGGAGGTCGTTGGCCCGCAGGCCCATCGTGTCGAAGCGCTCGCCGACCTCGAACCCCTTCATGCCCTTCTCGAGGATCAGTGCGATGTGGCGGTCCTTGCCGTCGACCTCGCAGCGGGCGAACGCCGTGAACACGGAGCCCTTGGAGCCGTTCCCGATGTAGCGCTTCTCGCCGTTCAGGACCCACGACCCGTCGGGCTGCTGGACGGCCCGGGATTCGATGTTCCACGCGTCCGAGCCCGCGTTGGGCTCGGTCAGGGCGTAGCCGGCGAGCTTGCGGCCGGTCGCCAGGTCGGGCAGGAATCGCTCCTTCTGCTCGTCCGAGCCGAACATCGCGATGCCCTTGAAGCCGATGGACTGGTGGACGCCGAGGATGATCGCCAGCGTCGCGTCGATCTCGGCGAACGTCTCGAACACGCGGGCGTAGCCGGTCTGGGAGAGCCCCTGCCCGCCGTACTCCTCGGGCACGTAGAGGCCGCACAGTCCCGCCTCGCCCAGCCGCTTGATCACGTCGTCGCCGATCCAGCGCTCCTCCTCGGCCTTGCGGTGGTCGACGTTGCCGGCGATCTCGTGCGCGGACGCGATCAGCGCCTTGACCTTGGCCTGCTCCTCCGCCTTCGGCTTCGGATAGGGGAAGACCATGTCCTCGTGGATCTCGCCCATGAAGAGCGACTTTGCGAACGAGGAGACGGCGCCCTCGGGCTTCTCCTGGATCTCAGCCTCTGACGCCGCCTGGGCCTGGGGCTTCGCGCCGGCTTCCACGCCGTCACCCTACCCGCACGGACTGGTTTGAACTCAGTCCGAGACCTCGACCTCGTCCGCGATCAGGCGCGCGATCGCGAGGGCCGAGGTGGCCGCTGGCGACGGCGCGTTGCGCACGTGAACGGACCGGCCGGTGCGCGAGACCACGAAGTCGTCGATCAGCGATCCGTCGCGCCCCACCGCCTGGGCCCGGGTCCCGGTGAAGCCGCGCGTGAAGTCGGCGCGGCGCAGGTCCGGCACGAGGCGCCGGGCATCGGCCACCAGTGCGCTCGGCTGGAGCGCGTGCCTGAGCTCGGTGAGGCCCGAGCGCCAATGGCGGGCGGCGAGCCGCCACGTGCCAGGCCAGCCGAACCGGCCGGAGATCAGGGCCGTCGGGCCCAACAGGACCTCGCCGTCGTGGCGTCGCGTGAGGTGCGCGCCGAGGAACGGCAGGTCGGGGTCGGGAACGCGGTAGATGCTCGCGCGGACGAGCGTCGCGCGTTCGGGCCGGAGACGCAGGAAGCTGCCGCGAATCGGCACGATCCGCGGCTCGGCCGGAGCTCCCGCGGCCACGGCGAGGCGGTCGGACCACGCGCCGGCGCAGCTCACCAGGGCCCGCGCCGTCGTGCGGCCTAGGGCGTGCTCGACGGTGACGCGGTCGGCGTCCTCGCGGATCGCGCGCACCTCGCACCCGAGCGTGACCGAGCCGCCGCGCGCCTCGAGGTCGGCGCTGAAGGCGGCGGCGACGCGCCGGAAGTCGACGGTGCCGGTCGCCGGGGAGTGCAGCGCGGCGATTCCGGCCGCGTGCGGCTCGACCTCGGCGATCTCCGCCCCGGAGAGCCGGCGCAGTCCCGGGACGCCGTTCTCGTTGCCGCGGCGCTCGAGCTCCTCGAGCCGCGGCAGCTCGTCCTCGCGGGTCGCGACGATCAGCTTGCCGCCCCGCGTGGCGGGGATGCCGGCGCGCTCGCAGTAGGCGTAGAGGTCGCGGGCGCCCTCGACGCACAGGCGCGCCTTCAGCGAACCCGGCTCGTAGTAGATGCCGGCGTGGATGACGCCGCTCGAGCGGCCGGTCTGGTGGCTTGCGATCTCGGCCTCGCGCTCGACGACCGCAACGGTCAGGCCGTCGTGGCGCAGCGCCAGCTCGCGCGCGGCGGCAAGTCCCAGGATGCCGGCGCCGACGACGACGACGTCGCACTCGCGCGGGGGCTCCGACCGTGCCTGCATAACTGCACTTTCTCAGCGTTTCGACCGCGTGGCTAACCGGCGCCGCGCGAGTTTCGACACACGGACATGGCCCGGCGGGACGCGGGGGACGATATTGACGTCGTGGACGTGCGTCGCCAGATCGTCGCCTTCGGCGGGGGTGGCTTCTCCATGGAAGCGGGCAACCCCCTGCTCGACGAGTACGTGCTGTCGCTGACAGGCGTGACGCGCCCGCGCGTCTGCTTCCTGGCGACCGCCAGCGGCGACGCCGACGACTACGTGGTCCGCTTCTACCGCGAGTTCGCGGGCTCGCGTGCGGAGGCATCCCACCTGGGTCTCTTCCGGCGTCGCCGTGGCGTTGCCGACGTGCGCCAGCACCTGCTCTCCCAGGACCTGATCTACGTGGGCGGCGGGAGCCTGGTCAGCCTGCTCGGGGTCTGGCGGGCGCACGGGATCGACCGGGTGCTGCGCGAGGCCTGGGAGGCGGGCATCGTGCTCTGCGGGCTCAGCGCGGGCGCGCTGTGCTGGTTCTCCCACGCGCTGACGGCGTACTACGGCGCGCCCGAGCAGGTGGAGGGCCTCGCGATGCTGCCCTGGAGCTTCACCGCCCACTACGACTCCGAGCCCGCGCGCCGCGACGAGTTCCACCGCCAGCTCGACCGCGGGATGCCCTCCGGATACGCGGCCGACGACGGCGCGGCGCTGCACTTCGTCGGCCGCGGTTTGCACCGCGTCGTCGGTTCGCGCCCGGGCGTGGCCGGCTACGCGCTCCGCAGGGGGCCGAACGGGGTGATCGAGGACCGCCTCGAAGCCGAATACCTCGGCGAACTCGATCCGGCCCGGCGCGGCGGGCTCTCGCTCGTGCCGATGGTCGCCTAGATGACCGATCCCACGCCGCGCATCGTCGCGCTCGGCGGTCACGAGTTCCGATCGAAGCCGAACGAGCTCGCGATCGTCCGTCACCTGGTCGAGCTGACCGGCGCCGAGCGCCCGCGCGTCTGCCTGCTGCCGACGGCGAGCGGCGATCCCCAGGAGCAGATCACGAACTTCTACTCGGTGCTCGACCGCTTCGACTGCGTCGCGTCCCACGTCTCCCTGTTCCGGCTCGAACGCGAGCACGTCGACCTCCGCCGGCACCTCCTCGGCCAGGACCTGATCTACGTCGCGGGCGGCTCGATGCTGAACCTGATCGCGATCTGGCGGGCGCACGGCCTGGACGAGATCATGGGCGAGGCGTGGCGGCACGGCGTCCTGCTGGCCGGCCAGAGCGCGGGCGCGATGTGCTGGTTCGACTTCGGGATCACGGCCTCGTCGGGGAAGCCGAGGCCGGCCGCCGGGATCGGCCTCCTGCCCGGCAGCCTCTCGGTGCACCACGGCCGCGACCCGCAGCGGCGCGAGGAGCTGCTGGGCGAGGTGGCCGCCGGGCTCCCCGGGGGCTACGCGCTCGACGACGGCGCGGGAGTGCTGTTCGAGGGACGGCGCGCGGTCGAGGCGTTCGCGGGAACGCGCGGCGCGCGCGTCGTCCGGATCGAGCGCGACGGCGACCGGGCCCTGGAGCTGCCGCTGCACCCGGTACCGCTCCGGTACGAGATGCGCGAATCGGGCGATCCCGCTCTGGAGGAGATGCGCGAGCTCCGGCGCGCGTTCCCCTCTACGATCGGCGCGTGACGCTTCCGCTGAAGCCCCCGATCACGCCACAGCTCGCGCTCTCGCGAAAGACGCTGCCAGAGGGAGAGGGCTGGGCCTACGAGCCGAAGTGGGACGGGTTCCGGGCGCTGGCGTTCGTGGATGGCGACGACGTCTACCTGCAGAGCCGCGGCGCAAAGCCGCTGCGCCGGTACTTCCCCGAGCTTCGGTTCCCGGCCGGCGAGTACGTGCTCGACGGGGAGCTGGTGATCCTCGACGCCGACGGGCGCGAGGAGTTCGATGAGCTGCAGAACCGCCTCCATCCGGCCGAGTCTCGGGTGGCGATGCTGGCCGAGGAGACGCCGGCGATCTTCCGCGCATTCGACCTGCTGGCCGTCGCCGGCAAGCCGGCGCTGAAGAACCCGCTGCGCGAACGCCGGGCGGCGCTGGAGCGCCTGATCGGCTCCTGGCCGGACCCGGGGACCGTCGAGCTGACCCCGTTCACCGAGGATCCTGCCGAGGCCGAGCCCTGGCTCCAGGGCGGCGAGGGCGTGATCGCCAAGGAGCTCGACGCGCCCTACCTGGCCGGGCGAGCGCAAGGGGATGGTCAAGGTGAAGCGGGTGCGGACCGCAGACCTGGTCGTCGCAGGCTGGCGCCCCGGCAAGGAGGAGGGCACCGTCGGCTCGCTGATCCTCGGCGCCTACGACGGGAAGAAGCTGCGGGTCGTCGGCCACACCTCGGGGCTGAAGGCGAAGGAGAAGCGAGAGCTGCTGTCGTTTCTCGAGCCGTACGAGACCGGGGAGCGCGGCTCCGCGGCTCCCTCGCGCTGGGCGGCCGACCGCGACCTGGAGTGGATCGACCTGCGCCCGGAGCTGGTCGTCGAGGTCACCTTCGACCACGTCTCCGACGGGCGCATCCGCCACGGCTCGAAGATCGTGCGCTGGCGTGACGACAAGAAGCCGCGCGACTGCACGTTCGACCAGCTCGATCAGTAGGTCCGCGGGCTCGCTTGACCGGCCGATCGGCCGCCGGTAGGGTCGGTTCACGAGCACGGGGGGAAACAGGATCACGAAGGGCAAGACCGCGGGGTTGGCTGCGGCGGCCCTGGTTCTGTGTCTGACTCTGGCGGGCGCGGCGCTGGCGGCGTCGACGAACTTCGTCGAGCCCACCTCGAGCCCCGAGGCGGCCGGCGACTCCCCGGCCTCGGTCGCCGCCGCCGACCTCGACGGCGACGGAGACAATGACCTCGCGGTCGCGAACGCCAACGCCTCCGGCGTGACGATTCTGCGCAACAACGGCTTCGGCAACTTCTTCGAGCCGGCCTCGAGCCCCGAGGCGGCCGGCAGCACCCCCCTCTCGGTCGCCGCCGCCGACCTCGATGGAGACACGGATCAGGACCTCGCGGTCGCGAACTTCAGCAGCGACAACGTCACGATCCTGCGCAACAGGTAAGGGACGGGCTCAGAGCCCCAGTTCGGTCGTGAGCTGGAGGCTCGCCGTCAGCGCCGCCTCACGGGGAAAGCGGTGGTCGAGGTTGGCCGAGCCGAACCGGGTATGCATCGGGAACGGGTCGTAGGTGACGTCCCAGTGGTGTGCGCGGAGCACCGCGAGGTCGGTCGCCATCGGCGTGGTGAGCGCCGCCTGGGCCTGGGTCAGCTGCATGTCGTTGTCGGGGTCGCCGCCCTCCTCGTGGTTACGGATCGAGAGATAGCCCTGGACCTGGAAGTACGGGACCTCGAGCGCGGTGGTGGCGGCGGTGAGGTTGAAGATCGGGACATCGAGGGCGTCGATCGTCTTGGCGTGGTTGGCCAGGAAGCGTGAGCGCTCGGCGGTGGTCAGGTCGTGGATCGCTCCCTTCACGTCGTACTCGTCGAGGCGCTCGCTGATGCCATCGAGGCTGACGAGGGGGAAGACCGCCTTGATCGCGGCGGCGAGCGGTTCGCTGAGCGAGCCGAGCGGGATGGTCAGGCCCTTGATCGCGTCGTAGATGTCGTCGGCCAGGTACGAGCCCCCGACGGCGCCGCACCAGCAGAAGAGCCCCTTCACCTTCGGCGCGAGGTCCGGTCGGGCGACCAGCATGGCGAGGGCGTCGGGCGTGCCCTTCGAGTACCCCACCAGGATCACGTCGCCGGGCGGCTCGGCCTCGGCCGGCCCGATCCGCTCGTAGGAGGGGCCGTAGCCCTCGCCGCGCTCGACCGCGGCAACGAGGTCGGCGACGTTGGCCTCGCAGCTGCGCATCGGGTGCGCGTCGGCGGCGAGCACCCTCCAGCCACGCTCGGCGAGCCCCGGGAAGACCTTCTGGAAGCCGCGAAGCGGCAGCATCGAGTTGATCAGCCCGGGGCAGAAGACCAGGGTCGTGTCCCCGGGCTCGACCGCGGAGGGGGGCAGATCCTCGGCCCAGTCCTCCTCCATCGGGTACTTGAGGAACCGCTCGGCGATGCGCTGCCGCTCCGGCCGCTGGTCCCGGCCGGTACGGACCGAGAGGTCCGTGCCCGGGAGCCCGATCCGCTCCGACGCGGCCTTCACCGCCTCGGGATCGGCCGCGGCGGCGGTGACGAAGAGGTTGCGCCAGCGCTTGCCGCACCACTCCTTGATCGCGGGGTCGGTCAGGGCGCGGGGATCCGCGGCGATCCTGTCGCGAAGGGCCGCGATCACCTCCTCGTGCGAGTGCGCGATCACGAGTCCTTCTTCGCGCGGCTCGGCTGCACGCGCTTCGGCTCGCCCGGCATCTTCGGGTAGTCCGGCGGGTACGGCATGTCGCCCTCGCCCTCGGTCTCATCGCGCTCGTACATCTCCAGCAGGCCATCGAGCGAGTGGTGGGTGTCGTCGATCCCCTCGAACCGGTCGCCCACGTCGGCGAAGCGGCGCGGCATCGTCTCCACGTTGAAGTCCTCGGGCTGGACCGCGCCCAGCTCGTCCCAATCCAGCGGCGCGGACACCGGCGCCCCCGGCTTCGGGCGGACGCTGTAGGGCGAGGCGATCGTGCGGTCGCGGGCGTTCTGGTTGTAGTCCACGAACACGCGCTCGCCGCGCTCCTCCTTCCACCACTTGGTCGTCACGCGGCCCGGCATCCGGCGTTCGAGCTCGCGGCCGAATGCGATCGCGGCGTGCCTGACGCCGGTGAAGGTCCAGCGCGGCTCGATGCGGACGTAGACGTGCAGGCCGCGCCCGCCCGAGGTCTTGGGGAACCCGGCGAGGCCGAGCTCGTCGAGCAGCGTCCTGGCCTCGCCGGCGACCTCGACCGCGTCGGCGAAGTCGGTGCCCGGCTGCGGGTCGAGATCGATCCGCAGCTCGTCGGGATGATCGACGTCGGCCCGACGCACCGGCCACGGGTGGAAGGTGAGCGTTCCCATGTGCGCGCACCATGCGACGACCGCCAGCTCGGTGGGGCAGACCTCGTCGGCGTGGCGGCCGGAGGGGAACTCGATTCGCGCCGTCTCGACGTACTCGGGCGCCCCGCTCGGGATCCGCTTCTGGTAGAAGGCGTCGCCCTTGTGGCCCTCTCGGGTCGAGATGGTCATGCCCTCGTGCACGCCCTTCGGCCACCGCTCGAGGGTGGTCGGCCGCTCGCGCAAGGCGCGCATGATCCCGTCGCCGACCGCCACGTAGTACTCGGCGATCTGGAGCTTGGTGACGTCGCCCGTGCTCTTGGTCGCCGGGAAGATGACCCGGTCGGGGCTCGAGACGCGCACCTCGCGCCCGCCGGCCTCGATCGTGGTTTCCTTCCGCGCGGCGATGAACGAGGATGTTGTCATGACCGATGGCAAGCTCACGACGCTGACGTACGAGCGCGACGGGCGGATCGCGCGGATCACGCTCGATCGGCCCGAGCGCGGCAACGGCATCACGCTCGAGATGCCGCGCGAGCTCGCCGCCTGCGTCGAGCGGGCGAACCTGGACCCGGAGGTCCACGTGATCGCGCTGGCGGGGAACGGCAGCGGGTTCTGCGGCGGCTACGACCTGGTCGAGTCGGCCGAGGGGATGGGCGCCGGCGGGCTCGGCGACGAGGCCGCGCCCGAGGGCTCACCGATCGGAGCCGATGACGATCGCGATGAACCACGACCCCGCCGGCCAGTGGGACCCGGTCACCGACTTCCAGATGATGTGGCGCAACCTGCGCGGCTTCATGAGCCTGTTCCACTCGGAGAAGCCGACGGTCTGCAAGGTCCACGGCTACTGCGTCGCCGGCGGCACCGACATGGCGCTCTGCTCGGACCTGCTGGTGATCGAGGACAGGGCGAAGATCGGCTACCCGCCGGCGCGCGTCTGGGGCGTGCCGACGACGGCGCTCTGGGCCCACCGGATCGGCCCGGCGCGGGCCAAGCGGCTGCTGCTGACCGGCGACTCGCTGACCGGCACCGAGGCCGCCGAGTGGGGGCTCGCGACCGAGGCCGCGCCCGGCGGCCGAGCTCGACGCGCGCTTCGAGGACCTGCTGGAGCGGATCGCGCGGGTGCCGATCAACCAGCTCGTGATGCACAAGCTGCTCGTGAACCAGGCGCTCTACGCGCAGGGCCTGCACGCGACCCAGGTGCTCGGCACGTTCTTCGACGGCATCGCGCGCCACACCCCCGAGGGCTTCGCGTTCCAGCAGCGCGCCGCCGAGGCGGGCTTCAAGGAGGCCGTGCGCGAGCGCGACGAGCCGTTCGGCGACTTCGGCCTCCCCGGCAGATGAGCCGGCTCAACAACGCCGGGGTCGGCTCCGGCCTTCGGCCTCCGCCTCCCAGTGATCCGCGTCCACCGGATCCCGTTCTCGACCAACGTCGAGCGCGTCGCGCTGGCGGCCGGGATCAAGGGGATCGAGGTCGAGTGGGTCGACCACGACCCGGCGGACCGCTCCCAGGTCGTCGCGCTCAGCGGCCAGGAGCTGGTTCCGGTCGCCGAGATCGAGGGCGAGGTGGTGGCCGACTCGATGCGGATCATCGAGCGGCTCGAGCGGCTGCAGCCGCAGCCGGCTCTCTACCCGGAGCACCCCGCCTCGCGGGCCATGGTCGCGATCTTCACCGACTGGTTCAACGAGGTCTGGAAGGGCCCGCCGAACACGATCGACGACGAGCGCGCGTCCGACGCGCCGGACGGGGACCGGATCGAGCGCCTCCTCGCCCAGACGCGGGGATGGAGCGGGCGGTTCGAGGGCATGCTCGCGGCACACCCGTTCCTGATGAGCTCGGAGGCCGGCGTCGCCGACGTGTGCGCGTTCCCGTTCCTCAAGTACGCGCTGGTCGAGACCCCGCCCGACGACGTCGAGCCGTTCCACCGAATCCTCGAGGAGTGCCTGAAGCCGGCCGACGCCTACCCGCGATTGCTCGACTGGGTGCGTCGGGTCGACGCGCTGCCCCGCGCCTGAGCGAGCCAGCACGCGGCCGCGATGCCCGCGGCGTCGGTGAGCACGTCCAGCGGGTCGGCGTCGCGCCCCTCCACGAAGCTCTGGTGGTACTCGTCCGAGATCGCGTAGAGCAGCGAGATCGCGGCGGCCGCGGGGATTCCGCTCGATCCGAGCGCCGGCACCAGGGCCCAGAGCCACAGCGACCCGAGGACGAAGTAGGCGCTGAAGTGAGCGACGATGCGGGTCCACGCCGGCAGCTCGGGCCCGACGCTGGGCTGCGCCGAGAGGTAGAAGATCAGGGCCATCAGCGCCAGCGGCGCCAGCGCCCGGACTGAGGCCGTCACAGACTCGTCAGGGGGTCTGACCCCGTCACGGGAGCGTCACGGGACGCGGTGGATCTCGAACAGGTTCGTGCCCAGTTCCTGGCGCGGGAGCCCGGCGGTGATGCCGATCAGGTCGCCGGACTTGGCGACGCCTGACTCGCGCGCCAGCGTCGAGCACTCGTCGAGGAGCGCCGAGATCCCGGTCCACTCGTCGGCCATCGCGCACTGCACGCCGAACAGCAGGTTGAGGCGGCGGACGGTCTCGATCCGCGGCGAGACGGCCAGCACGGGCACCTTGGGGCGGTGCGCGGAGACCAGCCGGGCAGTGCGGCCGCTGCGGGTTGGGACGATCAGCGCGGCCAGCCCCAGCGTGTAGGTCGAGCCGACGGCGGCGCGCGCGACCGAGGCGGCCACGTCGCCCTCGGAGTCGGCGCGGTTGAAGACCCAGTCCCCGTAGGGCAGCTCGGGCTCGGTCGCGCGTGCGATCCGGTCCATCACCCGCACCGCCTCCACCGGGTTCTCGCCGACCGCGGTCTCCTCCGACAGCATCACGGCGTCGGTGCCCTGGTAGATCGCGTTGGCGACGTCCGAGACCTCGGCGCGGGTCGGGCGGGGCGAGGAGACCATCGAGGCCAGCATCTGGGTCGCCGTGATCGACGGCCGCGAGTGCTTGCCGGCGAGCGCCAGCAGCCGCCGCTGCACGCTCGGGACCTGTTCCAGCGGCAGCTCGATCCCCAGGTCGCCGCGCGCGACCATGATCCCGGAGGTCGTCGCCAGGATGATCGCCTCGGCGCGCTCGGCCGCCTGGGGCTTCTCGATCTTCGCGATCAGCGGGATGTCGGCGCCGCCCGTGCGGATGCGGCGGTGGACCGGCTCGAGGTCCTCCGCCCGGCGCACGAACGAGACCGCGAGCAGGTCGATCCCGTGCTCGACCGCGAAGTCGACCCAGGCCAGGTCGTCGCGCCCCGCCGAGGGCAGCGTCACGTCTGCACCCGGCAGGTTCAGGCCCTGGTGCGAGGCGACGGCGCCGCCGACCTCGACCCGGCAGCTGCGCCGAGGTCGCGTCCTTGCTCTCGACCCGCAGCCGGATCCGCCCGTCGGCCAGATAGACCTCGCCGCCCTCGCGGACCGCTCCCGGCAGACCGTCCCAGGACACGGGAAGCCGCGTCGGGTCGCCCACGACGTCCTCCGTCGTCAGCTCGACCTCGCCGTCGGCCGGCAACTCGATCAGGCCGCCCTCGACGTCGCCGAGCCGGAGCTTCGGGCCGGGCAGGTCGCCGAGGATGCCGATCTCCTTGCCGCATCGCCCGCCGGCCTCGCGCGTCATCGCGACGTTCTCGGTGTGCTCGGCGGCGGTGCCGTGGGAGAAGTTGAGCCGGAAGACGTCGGCGCCGGCCTCGATCAGCTCGCACATCGTCTCGACGGTGCGCGTCGCCGGGCCGATCGTGCAGACGATCTTCGTGCGCCGGATGTCGGGTGCCGTGGTCATTGCTCGCGGACCCGGGCGAAGTCCTCGGTGTGCGGAGTATGGGTGGGCGCCGGGACGTTGTCGTCCGGCGGCGCCTCGCCCTCGGGCGCCTCGAGGTGCTGCACGTACGGCAGGCGCCAGCCCGCGGCCGCGACCAGGAGACCGACGGCGACGCAGAGCAGGGCCAGGAACCACTGGCCGGCGCTGAGGAGCTCGAGCTCGAAGAACTCCCGCACCGGGGTGATCGCGAAGACCGCGGCGAACAGCGCTCCGAGCGACGCGATCATCGCGAGCATGTAGCTCTGGATCGTGATGTGCTCGCGGCCGGGGCCGCGCTCGAGCAGCAGGATGAAGCACAGGCCGAGCACGACCAGCGTCGCGGTCGCCGCGGTCCGGCCGTCCTCGATCGTGCCGCCGGCGAGCGAGTCGACGAAGATGAACGAGAGCATCGACGCGACCGCGATGCCGACGCCGGCGGGCACCGCGAACGCCGCCAGCGCCCGGAGCAGGCGACCGCGATAGAGCGGCCCCTCGCTCGGCGCCAGCGCGAGCACGAACGACGGGATCCCGATCGTCAGGAAGGCCGCGATCGTCAGATGCCGCGGCAGGAACGGGAACGTGAAGCCCAGCACCGAGGTCAGCGCGATCAGGACCGCCGCGTAGACCGACTTGGTCAGGTAGAGGCGGCCGAGCCGGTGGATGTTGCGGGCGATGCGCCGTCCCTCGCCCACCGCCCGCGGGAGCATCGAGAACTGGTCCTTCAGCAGGACGATGTCGGCGACGCCCTTGGTGATCTGGCTGCCGGAGCCCATCGCCACCGCCATCCGGGCCTGCTTGAGGGCGGGCACGTCGTTGACGCCGTCGCCGATCATCGCCGTGAAGCGGCCGCGGTCGCCCAGCGCGGACACCAGCGCCTTCTTCTGCTCGGGGGTGATCCGGCAGAAGATCGTGTTCTGCTCGGCCACCTGGCCGAGCCCGGCGCGGTCGTCCGGGAGCTCTGAGCCCTCGATCACCCCCGCGTCCCGATCGACGCCGATCGCGTAGGCGACGGCCGTGACGGTGGAGCGCGCGTCGCCGGAGATCAGCTTCAGGTCGACCTGCTGCTCGCGCATGAACTCGATCGTCTCGGCGGCGTCGGGGCGCAGGCGCTCCTCCAGCACGACGAGCGCCCGGGGGATCAGCCGCGGCGGCGGCTGGCTCGCCGGGTCCGACGGCAGCGGGCCCGGCGCCTCGCCGAACGCGACGACGCGGCGGCCGGCCGCCGTGTGCTCCTCCAGCGTCGCCTGGAGCTCCGGCGAGAGCTCGAGGGCTCCGGCGCCGGCGAGGATGTCCGGCGCGCCCATCACGTAGCTGGTCGCCCGCCCGCCTCCGTTCAGCGTCACCCCGCTCCACTTCCAGGCCGACGAGAAGGGGACCTCGGCGATCACCCGCTCGGGCGCCGCCCGGTACTGGTCGGCGATCACCTGAAGGGTCCGGTTGCGCTCGCCGGCCGAGTTCGCGAACCGCGCCAGCGCACGCTCCGAGGCGGCGATCTGGGCGCCGTCGGCGGGCGCGACCGCCACCAGCTCGAGCTCGCCGTCGGTCAACGTCCCCGTCTTGTCGACGCAGATCGTGTCCACCGCCGCCAGCGCCTCGGTCGCGGCCATCTGCTGGACCAGCGTGTTCTGCTTCGCGAGCCGCACCGCCGCGACCGCCAGGGTGACGCTCATCAGCAGCACGAGGCCCTCGGGGATCAGCGTGACCAGCCCCGCGGTCGCGGTCTGCGCCGCCTCCTCGAACGGGGTGTCCCGCGCGCCGAGAGCCAGCAGGACGAGGATCCCGAGCGGGACGAGGACGACCGTGGTCGCCCAGATGATGCGGTTCACCTCCTCCTGCAGCGGCGACGGCGGGTGGCGGAACGTGCGCGCCTCGCCCGCCACCTTCGCCGCGTGGCTCTGGTCTCGCACGGCGTCCACCTCGTAGTAGCCCGAGCCGCTCAGGCAGAACGAGCCGGAGAGGACGCGGTCGCGCGCCTGCTTGCGGATCCCGTCGGACTCACCGGTGAGCATCGACTCGTCCAGCGTCAGGCCGCGCGACTGGATCACCTCGCCGTCGGCGACGAGCTGGTCGCCCGGCTCGACCCGGACCACGTCGCCGGGCACCACCTCGTCCGCGTGGAGGTCGACGGGCGCGCCGTCCCGGATCGCCTGCGCGCGCGGGGCCACGAGCAACGCCAGCTGGTCGAGCGTCTCCTTGGCCTTCAGCTCCTGCCGGATCCCGATGTACGAGTTGACCGCGGCGATGACGCCGAAGATCGCGTCCGCCCACAGCCCGAGCGAGAGGATCAGGATGAAGAAGACGCCGATGATCGCGTTGAACAGCGTGAAGGTGTTGGCCGCGACGATGGAGGCGACGGAACGGCTGTTCGGCGGCTCGGGTTCGCCAAGGCCCTCGAGTCGGCGGGCCGCCTCGGCGCTGGACAATCCCCTCGGGTGGGCCGCTTCCATCACCGAGTGATTCTTAGCAGCGGGGGGAGAGCACGACGACCCGGCGCGTATACGATCGCGCCCAGTGGCTGCCCAGACCAGCCAGCAGGGTGAGGCCGAGGCGCTCGCCGTCAGCTACCGCGAGGCGACCAAGGTGTATCCCGGCGCCGACTCGCCGGCCGTCGACGCGCTCTCGCTCGAGGTGCCCGCGGGCGAGATCTGTGTCCTCGTGGGTCCGTCGGGCTGCGGGAAGACGACGGCGATGCGGATGGCGAACCGCATGGTCGAGATCACGTCCGGGGACATTCTCGTCGGCGACCGTTCGGTTCGCGATCGCGAGCCTGCCGAGCTGCGGCGCGAGCTCGGCTACGTGATCCAGCAGATCGGCCTGTTTCCCCACCGCACGATCGGCGAGAACATCGCGACGGTGCCGCGGATGCTGGGCTGGGAGCGCGAGGCGATCGCCGCCCGGGTGGACGAGCTGGTGGCGCTGATCGGACTCGATCCCGAGCTGCGCGACCGCTTCCCCTCGCAGCTCTCCGGCGGCCAGCAGCAGCGGGTGGGCGTCGCGAGGGCGCTCGCGGCCAACCCCGCGGTGATGCTGATGGACGAGCCGTTCGGCGCCGTGGACCCGATCAACCGCGAGCGGCTCCAGAACGAGTTCCTGCGCCTCCAGGCGGAGGTGCGCAAGACGATCCTGTTCGTCACGCACGACATCGACGAGGCGATCAAGATGGGCGACCGGATCGCGGTGCTGCGCGAGGGCGGGAGGCTCGCCCAGTACGCCACCCCCGCCGAGCTCCTGATGGCGCCGGCCGACCCGTTCGTCGAGGACTTCGTCGGCTCCGACCGGGCGCTGAAGCGCCTCTCGCTGCTGCGCGTCGGCGACATCAACCTGTGGGAGGCGCCGCTGGCGTTCGTGGGCCAGGCCACCGCCGAGGTCCGTGCGAAGCTCACGGGGGCGGAGGTCCCGCACGCGCTGCTGGTCGACTCCGAGCGGCGGCCCGTGGGCTGGCTCTCGGACCGGGACCTGGCCGGAGACCTGGTGCCGGCGGTGCCGGACAGCTCTCCGGACCCGTTGCTCGACATCTCCGACGTGATGCGCGACGCGCTCTCGGACCTGCTGCAGGCGGAGAGCCGCTACGCGCCGGTGGTGGATGGGCAGGGCCGGATCGCGGGAGTGCTCTCGGTCGAGATCGTCTCCGAGTTCCTCACCTCCAGCGACGCGCTCACCGACGAGCACCCGGCGGCCGAGCGGCCGCTCGCGACGTGATCCTGCCCGTCCTCCCGCTCGCCCAGCTCGACGAGAGCTTCTTCCGCGAACGCACCGAGTCCGACTGCATCGCGAACAACGAGCCGTTCTGCTTCGAATGGGTCGTCGACAACTTCGCCGACCGGTACGTGACGCCGACGTTCGAGCATCTCTACCTGGTGCTGATCTCGGTCGCGCTGGGCTTCGCGATCGCGTTCGGGATGGCGCTCCTCTCGAACCGCCGCCGATGGCTGGTGCCGCCCTTCATCGGGATGACGGGGGTCCTGTACACGATCCCGAGCCTCGCCTTCTTCTTCCTGCTGCTGCCGATCACGGGGCGTGGCACCGACACGGCCATCATCGCCCTCACGGCCTACAACCTCCAGATCATCTACCGCAACATCGTCGCGGGCCTCGCGAACGTTCCCTCCGAGGCCAAGGACGCGGGCCGGGGCATGGGCATGACGGACCGGCAGCTCCTCTGGCGGGTCGAGCTCCCGCTGTCCGTCCCCGAGATCGTGGCCGGTCTTCGGATCGCAACCGTATCCACGGTCGCGATCGCCACCCTCGCCGTGTTCGCGGGGGGCGGAGGGTTGGGTCAGCAGCTCGTGGGCTCGAACCTGACGTTCAAGACGAACGTCCTGGTGGTGGCCGTGCTCGCGATCGGGATGGCGGTGCTCTTCGACATCCTCCTTCTGCTGGCGCAACGGCGGCTGACGCGCTGGCAGCACCGTGACGCCCGCGCCACCGGCCGTGGGTCCGTGTTTCGCCGGCGCGAGGTCTGGGGCACGGGATGATCGAGCTCCCCCTCGCGTTCCTCGGCCCGGTGGGCGACGCGCTCGAGCTGATCTTCAACGGCGTCGAGTCACCGCTTGCCCGCGGCGAGGTCGGCGGCCTCTCGGAGGTCGGAGAGTTCACCCTCACGCACATCGAATTGAGCGTGGCCGCGATGGCGGCGGGGCTCTTCCTGGCGGTTCCGCTCGGCGTCATGCTCGGCCACCGGGGCCAGGGCGAGCTGTTTGCGGTCGCCGCCGGGAACGCGGGGCGTGCGCTCCCGGAGCTGGTGCTGATCGCGATCATGGTCGCGTTCGTCGGGACCGGGTTCCTGAACGTGGCGATCGCGCTCACGATCCTCGCGATCCCGCCGATCCTCACCAACACATTCGTCGGGATCCGCCAGGTGGACCGGACCGCGGTCGAAGCGGCGCGCGGGATGGGCATGAGCGAGGCCGCGATCGCGCTCCGGGTGGAGATTCCCCTGGCGGCTCCCACGATCATGACCGGCATCAGGACGAGCGCCGTCAACGTGATCGCGACGGCGACCATCGCGCCCCTCGCGAGCGTGGAGACCCTGGGCACGTTCATCCTCTCGCCGAATGTCTACGGGGACACCACCGGGCCGCTCGCGGGGGCGATCCTGGTGGCGCTCCTGGCGATGTTGGTCGAGCTCGGGCTCGCCGGGGTGCAGTGGGCGGTCACGCCGAAGGGCCTGAAGATCCAGCGGGCGGGCGCCCAAAGCGCATAGGCTTTCCCCAGCCCGTCGGGACGGGTGACTGGTTCCAGGCAACGAGAGGGAGAGAGTTCGAATGACCTTCGATTTCCGGCTGCGGGCGCTGTTCGCGCTGCTCGCCGCACTGGTACTTGCCGTCGGCGTGGCGGCTTGTGGCGACGACGACGACGATGGGGGCGGCGAGGAGACGAGCGCCGGGGAGACCGCGCTCATCGAGTCCAATCCCGACAACGCCGCCGTCGAGCTCACGGTTGGCTCGAAGAACTTCGACGAGCAGTTCATCCTCGGCGAGATCTACGCGCAGGCCCTGGAGGCCGCGGGCTACACGGTCAGCACCGAGCTCAACCTCGGCTCCGAGGTGATCGCGAAGAAGGCCCTCGAGGAGGGCGAGATCGACCTCTACCCCGAGTACACCTCGACCACTCTCACCAGCCTCTACAAGGTCGCGCCCGAGGACGTCCCGGGTGATGCCACCGAGGCGTACGAGCTGGCCAACGCGGAGCTCCAGGCCGACGGCCTCACGGCGTTCCCGCCGACGCCGTTCACCAGCGCCAACGGCGTGGGACTCCTGACCGAGACGGCGGACGAGTTGGGCGTCGCGACGATCAGCGACCTCGAGGGCGTCTCGCAGGACCTCGTTCTCTACGGAACGACCGAGTGCCGTCAGCGGATCGACTGCCTGCTCGGGCTCGAGCAGAACTACGGCCTGGAGTTCAAGGACTTCAAGTCGGTCGATCCCGAGCTGCGGTACGAGGTGCTTGACAACGGCGATGCCGACCTGTCGATCCTGTTCACGACCGACGGTCAGCTCTCGGAGTCGGACGACTACACGATCCTCGAGGACGATCAGCAGCTCCTGCCGTCCGGCTACGTGATCGTGACGGCGTCTCAGGCTGCGGTGGACGAGGCCGGTGAGGACTTCGGCGCGACGATCGAGGCCGTTCAGGAGAACCTGACGCTCGAGGTGATGCAGGAGCTGAACGCCCGCGTCTCACTCGACCGCGAGGACCCGACCGACGTCGCGGCGGACTACCTGAGCGCGTCGGGCTACACGGAGTAGCCGGCGGCACCACAAGCGCAGCGAATCGGCCGCCCACGGGCGGCCGATTCGCGTTCGTCTCTCGGCACAGGTCGCGCGCCACCCGCGAGCTACGAGGCGCCACCGTGGCCCCATGCCCAAAGTGACACGCTTCAAGTGCCCTGAGGGCACTTCATCCGTGTCACCTCAGGATCGGCGATATGTCGCGCGCGAGCGCGAGCTTCGCCTCGGGCGGCTCGCACACCGGCAGCACGGCCAGATCGCGATCCGGCAGCTGCGCGCGCTTGGCTTCAGCGCCGGCGCGGTGCGGCGCCGCGTCGAGCGCCGCGCGCTGCGACCGAGGTTTCCGGGCGTGTATACGGTCGGTGCCGCGCCCGTGACGCGACACGCACGATGGGCCGCAGCGGTGCTCGCCTGCGGTCACGGGGCACTGCTGAGCCATCGCGACGCCGCCGCGCTCTGGGGCCTCATCGACGTCGTTCAGCAGGTCGTCGACGTCACCGTCCCCGGTCGCGGCCGCGGCGGACCCGAAGGCATCCGCCGCCACGGAGCCAACTCCCTCACTGACTCGGACCGCACCGAGCGAAACGGAATACCCGTCACCTCCGTCGCACGCACGCTCCTCGACGTCGCGGCCGTCCTGCCACCCAAGCTCGTCCAGCGCGCCTACGAGGAGGCGGCGGGCCACGGTCTGCTCGACGTCGGCGCCATGCACGAGCTCCTCGCCCGCAGCCGTGGCAAGAAGGGAGTCCGGGTCCTCCGCCGCATCCTCGAGATCGACCCCGAATTCGCCGCCCGTCTGCGGTCCGAGCTGGAGCGGATGTTCCGTGACCTGATCACGGCCAGCGACATGCCGATGTACGAGCCCAATCACGTCCTCCTCGGCTATGAGGTGGACGCGTACTGGCCCGAGGCGCGCCTCGTCATCGAACTCGACAGCCGCTCCTTCCACACCAGCGCGTTCGCGGCCGAGCGCGACGACACGAAGACCGCGGAGCTGCGCCTCGCCGGCTACGAGGTCCTGCGGATCACGTACACGATGGTCGCCCGCCGGCCCCGGTGGGTGCTCGACACCGTCCGGACGATGCGCGCCAGGGGCGTGGCCGCGAATGCGCCGAGGGAGGCCGCGGGGCTATAACTGGCCCATGGCGGAGCTTTCCGAGGGCACCGTCTTCGCCGGCCATCGCATCGACGGCGTGGCCGGTCGGGGAGGAATGGGCGTCGTCTACAGGGCGACCCACCTGGCGCTCGACCACGTCGTCGCCCTCAAGGTGATCAGCCCCGAGCTCGCGCACGACGAGCGTTTTCGCGAGCGGTTCGTGCGGGAGTCGCGCGTCGCCGTCTCGATCCGTCACGCGAACGTGGTCCAGGTCCGCCACGCGGGCGAGGAGGACGGCGTCCTGTTCGTGACGATGGACTACATCGACGGCTCCGACCTGCGGACCGTGATCACCACCGAGCGCCGGATCGAGCCCGCGCGCGCGGCGTGGATCATCGGCCAGGTCGCCGCCGCGCTCGACGCCTCGCACGAGCGTGGCCTGGTCCACCGCGACGTCAAGCCCGGCAACGTCCTGATCGAGGGCGGGGGCGCGGACGAGCGCGTCTATCTCACCGACTTCGGCCTGACGAAGCGGATGAGCGGCGCGACCGAGCTGACCGCGTCGGGCGCGTTCATCGGCACGCTCGAGTACATGGCGCCCGAGCAGATCCGCGGCGGCGAGCTCGACGCCCGCACGGACGTCTACGCGCTCGGCGGCGTCGCGTTCGCCACGATCACCGGCGAGGCCCCGTTCGGCCGGGTGGACGGTGACGTCGCGAAGCTCTACGCGCACCTCAACGACCCCGTGCCGCGCGCGAGCGAGCGAGTACCCGGCCTGCCACCGGCGCTCGACCCGGTGTTCCAGCGCGCGATGGCCAAGGACCCGGGCGAGCGGTACGCCTCGGCCGGCGAGCTCGCACGGGCGCTCGAGCGGGCCGCGGGCGACGCCGAGCCCGAGTCCACGGTGGCGGCGCCGGTCGTGGTGGACGAGCCGACCGAGGAGGTGACGGAGCCGGAGGCGACGGCGCCGCTTGCCACGCCGCCCGAGCCGGCGACGGCCGGTCAGGGCCGGCGTCGAGCCCTCGGCGCGCTTGCCGGGCTCGCCGTGGTGGGCGCCGTGGTTGGCGCAATCGCGCTCATCGGAGGGGGCGACGGCGGGAACGGCGATGGCGGCGGCGAGCCGACTGGTCAGGGCCAGCGCACGGCCAGTCCGGGCGCGCCGCGCGAGCTGGCGCAGGTGCCGGCGGGCGAGTACCCGATCGGCGCCGTCCTCGACGGCGACCGCTTGCTGGTGGCGAGCCGCGACGACGGCACCCTGCTCGAGTTCAACGCGCGGAACATCGAGGCGACGCCGGCCGAGGCCACGATTCCCGGCGGCGAGACCGACTTCATCGCCCGCGGCGACGGCGTGCTCTACACCGCCGACGCAGCCGCCGATCGCCTCTACGAGCTCGATCCGAAGACCCTCGAGCCCGGCGCCTTCCACGAGACCGGCGGCTATCCGCGCGACATATTCGTCACCCCCAGCGTGGTCTGGGTCGCCAACCGCGAGAGCGACACCTTCACCCGCCTCGACCTCCTCACCGGGCTGACCGGCGAGGTCCCCGCCGACCCGAGCCCCGGCGTCGGCGACTACCCCCGCCGCCTGGTGGGCGACGAGGGCCGGATGTGGGCGTCGTTCCGCGACTCGGGCCTCGTCCAGGCGTTCGACAGCGCCGACGGCACGCCCGTCACCGCCCCGATCGACCTGGGCGGCGAGCCCCATGGCATGGCCACCGAGGGCGGCTTCCTCTGGATCGCCAACACGGCGCTCAACAGCTTGCAGCGCCTCCCGCTCTCGGATCCGGAGGCTCCGGGTGTGCTCGAGGAGTTCCCGGTGTGCGAGTCGCCGCGCGACGTCCGCGTCGTCTTCGACGCCGTGTGGGTCTCGTGCGGCGGCAGCGATGGGGCGGGCCAGCTCGTGAAGCTGAACACCAGCGGCAAGGAGCTCGCCACGCTCACCTTCGACGTGACGGTCGAGAACATCGCCGCCTCGGAGCGGCTTGGCAGGATCTGGTTGACCGGCGGGGAGAGCGGCCAGCTGATCGAGATCGACCCCGGCGACTGAGCCCTTATAGGCTCCCGCTCGTGCCGAAGCTGGCTCTCAACCTCGGTTACTGGGGGATCGGCCCCCAGGGCGACGAGGCGGTCGAGATGGTCCTGGCCGCCGAGGCGGCCGGGTTCGACTCGGTCTGGGCCGCTGAGTCGTACGGCTCGGACGTCGTCTCGGTGCTCGCGTGGCTCGCCCCGCAGACGACGACCATCAAGCTGGGCGCGGCGATCCTGCAGGTCCCCGCACGGCCGCCCGCGGCCGCCGCGATGGCGGGCGCGACGATCGACGCGCTGTCGGGCGGGCGCTTCATGTTCGGCTTCGGCCCGTCGGGCCCGCAGGTTTCGGAGGGCTGGTACGGGGTCGACTACGCGAAGCCGTGGGGGCGCACCCGCGAGTACATCGAGGTCGTCCGCAAGATCATCGCCCGCGAGGGCCCCCTCGACCACCAGGGCGAGCACTACAAGCTGCCGATGCGCGACGGCTCGAGCGGCCAGGCCAAGGCGCTCAAGCTGAACTTCCACCCGCTGCGCAACGAGATCCCGGTGTTCGTCGGCGCGATCGGCCGCAAGTCGGTGGAGATGGCGGCCGAGATCTGCGACGGCTGGATCCCGATCTTCTTCTCGCCCGACGCGTTCGACGAGACGTGGGGCGAGCACCTCGAGGCCGGATTCGCGAAGGGCGGGCGCACCCGCGCGGACCTGGAGGTCTCGCCCTCGATCCAGGTCGCGATCGACGGCGACCTCGACGCGGCCCGGGCGGTGGTCCGCGCCGGGCTCCTGCTCTACATCGGCGGCATGGGCAGCCGCGAGACGAACTTCTACGTCGACCTCACGCACCGTTTCGGCTTCGGCGAGGTCGCCGACGAGGTCCAGACGCTCTACCTCGATGGCAAGCGCGAGGATGCCTACAACGCGATCCCGGACGAGCTCGTGAACGCCACCTCGCTGATCGGGAGCGAGGCCGAGGTCGCCGAGCGCCTCGACAGCTTCGGCAAGATCGGGGTCGACCGCCTGATCTGCTCGCCGGTGCAGCTCGAGAAGGCGCAGCGCCTGCACACGATCGAGCGCCTCGCGGCGCTGGTCGGCACTCAAGTCGCAGCCTGACGCATGGGGGCCTGGAGCGGTGGCGGTGCGCGCACGGCGCTGATCACCGGCGCCGGCCACGGCATCGGAGCGGTGACGGCCGAGCGCCTCGCCGCGACCGGATGGCGTGTGGCGCTGGTCGACCTCGACCTCGGCGCCGCCGAGGCCGTCGCCGAGCGCTGTGGCGCCGATGCCACCGCCTTCGCGGCCGACATCACCGACCAGGCGGGCCTTGACGCCGCCGTCGCCGGCGCGGTCGAGCGCTTCGGGGGCCTCGACCTGTGCTTCGCCAACGCCGGGATCGCCACCGAGGGCACCCTCCGCCACACGGACCCGGAGGTGTTCGCGGTTCAGGTCGAGGTCAATCTCACCGGCACCTTCCGCACGATCCACGCCTGCCTGCCGCACCTGATCGCCTCGCGGGGCTACATCCTGATCAACGCCTCGGGCTCGGCGATCGCGGCGCCCCCGGGCCTCGGCGCCTACGGCGCCAGCAAGGGCGGGGTGGAGAACCTCGGCGACACCCTGCGGCGTGAGCTGAGGCACCTCGGTGTCGACGTCGGCGTGGTCTACCTGCTCTGGGTCTCCACCGACCTGCTCGAGGGCGCCGAGGCGCACGGCGAGGTCTTCAAGACCGTGCGGACGAGCATGCGGGGTCCGCTCGCCAAGACGATGCCGGTGGAGACCGCCGTCGCGGCGATCATGCGCGGGATCGAGCGCCGCGCGCGCCGGGTCACGTCGCCGCGGGTGATCGGCGCGCTCTACCGAATGCGCGGGGTCGCCCCGGCGGCGCTCGAGCGCGACATGGTGAGGATGGCCCCGGCCGTCGACGACGCCACGGCCCGCGACCTCGCCCGCGACGGCGAGATCGAGGGTGCCGTCCGCACCGACACACCGGCAAGCGCCGCGGCCGCGGCCGCGATCAAGGAGCGACTGTGAGGCGGAGTCCGAAGGACGAGCCCCGCCCCGCCGTTGTTGAGGCGGCTTAGATGAGCGATCCGAACCCACCCACCGGCCGCGTCGTCCTGTTCGGCGCCACCGGCTACACGGGCGACCTCACCGCCAGGGCGATGGTGAAGCGCGGGATGCGCCCGGTCCTCGCCGGCCGCCGGCGCGAGGCCGTCGAGGCGCTGGCGAGTGAGCTTGGAGGCCTCGAGGCCACTGCGGCCGACGTCGCCGACCCGGCGAGCGTCCGGGCACTGGTCGAGAGCGGCGACGTTCTGGTGAGCACCGTCGGGCCGTTCGTCCGCTGGGGTGACGCGGCGCTCGACGCCGCGATCGACGCAGGAGCGCACTACGTCGACTCCACGGGCGAGCCCCCGTTCGTTCGCAAGGTCTTCGAACAGGGGGGATCGCGCGCCGAGCGGGCCGGCTCGGTCCTACTCACCGCGATGGGCTACGACTGGGCGCCGGGCAACCTCACCGGGGCGCTCGCTCTTAGCGACGCCGGGGACGCGGCGACCGCGGTGCGGATCGGGTACTTCACCAAGGGTGGTGGCCTCGGTGGCATGAGCGGCGGCACCCGGGCGTCCGCCGTGGGCGCGCTGATCGAGCCCAGCTTCCCCTTCCGCGACGGCCGGATCGTCACCGAGCGCGGCGCGCGCAAGGTCCACTCGTTCGACTTCGGCGGGCGGGAGAAGCCCGGGATCTCGGTCGGCACCTCGGAGGCGTTCTCGCTGCCGCGCGCGTTCCCGAACGTGCGCGACGTCGAGGTCTACCTCGGCTGGTTCGGCGGCGCCAGCCGGCCGATGCAGGCGTTCTCGCTCGTCGGCGTCCGGGATGGCACGGATCCCCGGAGTGAGTGCCGGCCTCAACGCCGCCGTCGTCACGGTTCGTCAAGACCTCGACCGGCGGCCCGACTCAGAGGCGCGGGCCGCGACGGGATCACGATTCGTCGCCGAAGCGCTCTCGGCGGACGGTGACGTGATCACCACCGTCCGTCTCGAGGGAGTCAACGGCTACACGTTCAGCGGCGAGAGCCTTGCGTGGGCGGCGCAACGCGTCGCCGCCGGCGACGCGTCGGGCGCCGGAGCGCTCGGGCCGGTCGAGGCATTCGGCCTCGACCGGCTGCGAGGCTGGCGTCGCCGAATGCGGCGTCGCGACCGTCATTCGACGGTCACGACCTCGCTCTTGTCGCCCTCGCAGGCGTCGGTCTTGCGCGCCTTCGCGTAGTACTTGCCCGGGCCCGCCCGGTGGTGCCCGTGTTCCACGTGTACTTGCCGCCCTCGAAGCGATGCGGTGTCCGATCCGATCCGCTCGTCCCTCCCGGTCGCCGCCCTTCTGCGGAACACCTTCACAAGCCGGTCCGTCGGCGCACGCCTGCGGCTGGGGCTCTTCACCTTGCCGGAGATATCGCCGCCGTTCGCCTTGATCGTCACCTTCGTGTCGAACAGGCCACCGCTGCGGCGGCTCCGGCCGTGCCGTAGCACGATGCAGAGCGCCCCGCCGCCACGAGCAATCCCCCTCGAACTCGCGTTCATCGATTTCCCCTCCTGGAGTTCGCCTGGGATCGGCAATCGCCGATCGGCACGGACGCTATCGCACGTCTGGCGGGATCGCCGGACCGGCTTTGGATACGCTCCCGGCCCGCCCGGGGGGTGCCGCGCGGCGTCACCCCGTGATGAAGATCGGTGTCCGCAAAGAAACCGCCGAGGGCGAGCGCCGCGTCGCCCTGATTCCGGACGTGGTCGGGTCGCTGCAGTCGAGAAGCGAGCTCGACGTCGTCGTCGAGTCCGGCGCCGGCGAGGCGGCCGGGCATCCCGACTCCGAGTACGCCGAGGCCGGACGCCGAGATCGGCGACCCGTGGAGCGCCGAGATCGTCGTCTGCGTGGCGGTTCCGACCGCCGACGAGATCGGCAGGCTCAGCTCCGGGCCAGGTCCTGATCGGCCACCTCGCGCCGCTCACCTCGGCCGAGACCAACAAGGCGCTCGCCTCAGCGGGCGTGACCGCTTCGCGATGGAGGCGATCCCGCGGATCACCCGCGCCCAGGCGATGGACGCGCTCTCGTCGCAGGCCAACGTCGCCGGCTACGCCGCCACGCTGCTGGCGGCCCGGGAGGCGGGTCGCTTCTTCCCGATGATGACCACGGCAGCCGGCACCGTCGCGCCGGCGAAGGTGATGGTGCTGGGCGCCGGCGTCGCCGGCCTGCAGGCGATCGCCACCGCCAAGCGCCTCGGCGCCGTCGTCTCCGGCTTCGACATCCGCCGCGCGGCGTGGGAGCAGATCGCATCGCTCGGCGGCCGCCCGCTCGAGCTCGACTTCATCCCCGACGCCGAGGACGAGGGCGGCTACGCCCGGCCGCTGACCGAGGAGGAGAACGAGCAGGTGCGCGAGGCGCTGGCCGAGAACGCGGCCAGGCAGGACGTGATCATCACCACCGCGCTGATCCCCGGACGCCCGGCGCCGATCCTGCTGACGAAGCAGGCCGTGGCCAACATGGCCCCGGGCTCGGTGATCGTCGACCTGGCGGGCGACTCGGGCGGCAACTGCGAGCTGACCGAGGCGCGGACGACCGTCGTCTCCGACAACGGCGTGAAGGTGATCGCCCCCGCGAACCTGCCGAGCGACATGGCCGCCCACGCCTCGCAGCTCTACGCCAAGAACGTCGAGAACCTGCTCGGCCTGCTGGTCGCCGAGGACGGCAGCCTGAACCTCGACTTCGAGGACGAGGTGATCGCCGGCGCCTGCCTGACGCATGCCGGCGAGATCAAGAACGAGCGCGCCGCCGGGGAGGGACGGTTGATGGACCTCGTCACCGAGCTCACGATCTTCGTGCTCGCGGCGTTCGTCGGCTTCGCCGTGATCTCGAAGGTCCCGACGACCCTGCACACGCCGCTGATGAGCCAGACCAACGCGATCCACGGGATCGTGATGCTCGGCGGGCTGATCGTCGCGGGCTTCGCCGAGGGCGCCCTCGAGCTGACGATCGCGTTCATCGCGATCGCGTTCGGCACGATCAACATCGTCGGTGGCTTCATGGTCACCGACCGGATGCTCGGGATGTTCGTCCGGAAGCCGAAGCAAGGAAGAGGACGAGGCTTGACCCCCGCCGTCATCGAGGCCGGGGGCGACCTCTCGACGATCCTCTACATCGTCTCGTTCTCCATGTTCATCCTCGGGCTGATGCAGGGGACGCATCCGAGGACGGCGAAGACGGGGAACCTGATCGCCGCCGGGCGGGATGGCGGTCGCGGTCGTCACCACGCTGCTGCTCGACGGCATCGGCAACTGGGGCGTGATCATCGCCGGCATGGCCGTCGGCGGAGCCGTCGGCGTGATCGCCTCGCTGCGCGTGCAGATGACCGAGATGCCGCAGATGGTGGCGCTCTACAACGGCGTCGGCGGCGGCGCCGTTGCGCTGATCGCTTGGTCCGAGTTCCGCCACGCCCCGGTCGACTTCCCGCTCGAGGAGTTCGTTCCCGTCCTGTTCGCCGCGGTGATCGGCTCGGTCTCGTTCTGGGGCTCGAACATCGCCTTCGCGAAGCTCCAGGACCTGATCCCGACCAAGCCGCTGGCGCTGCCGGGCCAGCACGTGATCAACGCCCTCCTGCTCGCCGGGTTGATCGTCGCCTGCGTCGTCCTCGCCTCTTCCGACGACCCGCCGGAGGGGCTGTTCATCGCGCTGCTGGTCGGATCGGCCGTCCTCGGCAACCTCGTCGTCCTGCCGATCGGCGGCGCCGACATGCCGGTCGTGATCTCGCTGCTGAACGCGGCGACCGGACTCTCGGCGGCGGCGGCGGGCTTCGCGCTCGACAACGTCGCCCTGATCGTCGCCGGGACGCTCGTCGGATCGTCGGGAACGATCCTGACGATGGAGATGGCGACCGCGATGAACCGCTCGGTCGCCAACATCCTGTTCGCCGGCTTCGGCGGCGCCCCGGCTGCGGGCGCCGGAACGGGCGAGGAGCGCCCGCACACCTCGATCGGCGCCCAGGACGCCGCGATCAAGCTCGCCTACGCCGACTCGGTGGTGATCGTGCCCGGCTACGGCCTCGCGGTCGCGCAGGCCCAGCACGCGGTCAAGGAGATGGCGAACGAGCTCGAGAAGCGCGGTGTCGAGGTCAACTACGCGATCCATCCGGTCGCTGGGCGGATGCCAGGGCACATGAACGTCCTGCTGGCCGAGGCCGACGTGCCCTACGAGAAGCTCCGCGAGATGGACGACATCAACCCGGAGATGCCGCGCACGGACGTCGCCGTCGTGATCGGTGCCAACGACGTCACCAACCCGGCGGCCAAGACCGACCCGGACTCGCCGATCGCCGGCATGCCGATCATCGAGGTCAACGAGGCGCGCCAGGTGATCGTCATCAAGCGCTCGATGAGCCCCGGGTTCGCCGGGATCGACAACGACCTCTTCTACCTGGAGAACACCGACATGCTCTTCGGCGACGCCAAGCAGGCGGCGTCGGACATCGCCGGCGAGATCGGGAACCTCTAGAGATACGCCCTTACCTGGGGGGCCAACCTGCTTTCGCGCCTAAAGGCGCTCATCCATCACTCCCGCCCGCCGCGGCGCACGCGCGGGGTCGCCCACCCGATCAGCGCGCCGAGGGCGCCGACGATCAGCAGGGCGAAGATCAGCGGAATCGTGGCGTTGATGAACAGGAAGTCGAACTCCACCTCCTGAAGGTTCTGGAGGATCAGGATCGCCAGCAGCAACCCCGCGACGCCGAGCGCGTAGGGCTTCCAGCCGCGGCCCTCCTTGCGCGGGATGATCGGGTCGTCCGCCACGCGTGAACCGTACCCGCACACGCCGCGCGTGATCCGCGACACCTCGCGGGCTTCCCGTTCGGGTGCAACGGATCGGCGAACGCGGCCAGGCGACCCCGGAGTGGCTCGGCCTGGTCCTGCTGGTCGTCGCTCGCCTTCTCCGCGGCGGTCGCGGCCGGCCTCCCGCTGCCGGGCGCCGACCTAGCGCGGGCCGTCGCCGCCCGGCTGGTCTGCGCGGCGGGGCTCGACGACGGCTGCGCGGGCGAGAGCGGCGCGCTGGCGCTCGCCTACGGGCCCGAGCTGGCGGCGCTCGTCGCCGACCACACGCCGGGCCTCGACTACGAGGCAGGGGATGCGCGCGCTGCCGGTCGACTTCCGCTCGTGCCGGGAGGACGCCTGCGCAGAGGGGCCCGAGAGCGGGCCGGTGCGGCAGTCCCTGGCCGGCGAGGACGTGACGGCCTTCGTCCACGTCGTCGACTGCCGCGACGCCGAGGCGGCGGCACGCGACGGCTACGACTGCTCCGGCGATCGCGCGGGGCGCGATCTATGTGCAGTTCTGGCTCTACTACCCGGGGAGCGCGACCGCGCGGGCGCTCCTGGGCGACGCCGGCGCCCATCCGGACGACTGGGAGTCGTTCCAGGTCCGGATCGACGCCGACGGGAGCGTCGAGGCGCGCGCCAGCTCCCACCACGGCTACAACGGCGCCGCGGGCGACTGGCTCTCGGACTCCGGGCTGGTCGAGAAGGCGGGCTGGACCGACTCGCCACCGGGCGCTACTTCATCTCGGGCGGAAGCCACGCGGGCCGCGTGGGCCGCGGCGCGGCCGGGCGCCGGCTGCCGTGGGCGCGGACGGCCCGCTGGACTCGCCGCCGGCGCGATCAGGCTGATCCCGGTCGAGCCGCTGGCGTCAAGCGGCCGCCGCCACGAGTTCGCGGTCTCGCCGCCCTGGGCGAAGCGCGTCTATCGCGACCCCGGAGTATCGCGGGACCGACTACGGGCTAGGAGCCCGAGCTGGGCGAGCATCCAGTCCGCGTGCTCGATCAGGCGCTCGATCGGGTACTGCTCCGGCTCGTCCAGCAGCAGCCGCGCCGCGTCCTCGGCGATGGCCTGCAGCATCAGCGCGGTCAGCTCGGGATCGGGGAGCGGCGGGCCACCCGCCCGCACCAGGACACCTGCGGCGCCACCGCCGCGAGCTGGTCGGTGACCGCCCGGCGGATGAGGACCGCGCGCTCGCGCAGGATCTCTGGCGTGCCCTCGGGCGGCATCAGGACGAGGCGCCAGGTGACCGGCTCGTCGCGCACCGCCTCGAGGAACGCGCGTCAGCCCGCCGACCAGGAGGTCGCGCGGCGCTTCGGCCGAGTCGGGCTGCGGGAGGAGCTCCATCAGCTGCTCGACCGCGCGCGCTCCCTCGCGCTCGACCAGCGCCCGCAGCAGCCCGGCGAGGTCGTCGAAGTGGCCGTAGACGATCGGGCGGCTGATCCCGGCACCGCGGGCGACCGCGTCGATCGAGATCCCGTGGAATCCGCGCTCGCCGACCATCGCCTTGGTGACGTCGAGGATCTGCTCGCGCCGCTGCGGGCCGGTCAGTCGTGTGGGCTTGGTCGCAGTTGCGCTCATTCGTGCCTCGGGTCGCCGCCTTTCTGTGCTAGGCTACACCACTGTAACTTACAGAAGTGTAACTTGTATATCGAGCGTAAGCCCCAGCTGCCAACCCACCGGAAGGACCGATGGAAGCTCACCGCCACCAGCACCCCCGCGCCCCGAGCCCACGGGCGCTCGAGCAGCCCGACCACGAGGTCGTGATCGTCGGCACCGGGTTCTCCGGCCTCGGCATGGCGATCAAGCTGAAGGAGGCCGGGATCGAGGACTTCGTCGTGATCGAGAAGGCCGATTCGGTCGCCGGCACCTGGCGCGAGAACACCTATCCGGGCTGCGCCTGCGACGTGCCGTCGCACATGTACTCGTTCTCGTTCGAGCCGAACCCGGACTGGAGCGAGATGTACGCGCCCCAGCAGGAGATCCGCGACTACCTCGAGCGCTGCGCCGACAAGTACGAGCTGCGCCCGCACATCCGTCTTCCACACCCGCGCGATCAGCGCGACCTGGGATGCCGAGGCGCGGGCTCTGGCGCTGCGTCGGCGAGGGCCCGGACGGGCCGCAGGAGATGACCGCGCGCTTCGTCGTCTCCGGGATCGGCGGCCTGCACGTGCCGGCCGCCCCCGACCTCCCCGGGATCGAGAACTTCGAGGGCGACGTCTTCCACTCCGCCGACCTGGAACCACGACGTCGAGCTGGAGGGCAAGCGCGTTGCCGTCGTCGGCACCGGCGCCAGCGCGATCCAGTTCGTCCCCGAGATCGCGCCCAAGCGTCGCGCACCTCGACCTCTACCAGCGCACGGCGCCCGTGGGTCCTGCCGAAGCTCGACCGGCACATCCCGCGCTTCGAGCGCAGGCTCTACCGGCGCTTCCCGGCGCTGCAGCGCGCCTACCGTCGCGGGATCTACTGGTACCTGGAGCTGGTGATGCTGCGCGGCCGTCCAGTCGCAGCGCTTCGGCCGCCTGTTCGAGTGGACTCGGCCGCCGCAACATCGAGCGCCAGGTGAAGGACCCGGTGAAGCGGCGAGAAGCTGATGCCCAGCTACGAGTACGGCTGCAAGCGCATCCTGATGTCGAACGACTACTACCGCGCGCTCGACCGGCCGAACGCCGACGTCGTCACCGACGGCATCGCCGAGATCCGCGCCGACTCGATCGTCGGCGGCGACGGCGTCGAGCGCGAGGTCGACGTGATCATCCTCGGCACCGGGTTCGACACGAAGGCGATGGCCAAGTCGGTCGCGCTCCGCGGCGAGGGCGGCCGGCGCTCGCCGACGAGTGGGCCGAAGACGGGCATCCAGGCCCACCGCGGCACGATGATCGCGGGCTACCCGAACCTGTTCATGCTGCTCGGCCCGAACACCGGGCTCGGCCACAACTCGGTCGTGTTCATGATCGAGTGCCAGATCAAGCTGGCGCTGCAGGCGATGGCCCGCGCGCGAGCCGCGGCGGCGACGTCGCGATTGCCCCGCGGGCGGAGGCGCAGGCCGCCTACAACGAGCGGCTCCAGGACGGAGCTGAAGGACGCCGTCTGGTCGCGCAGCTGCAAGAGCTGGTACATGGACGCGCAGCGGGCGCAACATCACGCTCTGGCCCCATCAGACCTGGAAGTTCCGCAACGAGCTGCTGAAGCTGAAGCCGGACGAGTACGAGCTGGTCGCCGTGGGCAGCGAGGATGGAGCTGCCCCCTCGGCCAACGGCAGCGGGCCCGCCGCCGAGTCCCGCGAGCTCGTGGAGTCGACCTGATGGCCCGCCGCACGTTCGACGTCGCCGGCCGCACCGCCTTCGTCACCGGCGCCGCCCGCGGCATCGGTGCCGCAGCGGCCGAGCGCCTGCATGCGCAGGGCGCGAACGTCGCCCTGGTCGGGCTCGAGCCCGAGCTGCTCGAGGAGCGGGCGGCGAAGCTCGGCGATCGGGCGACCTGGTTCGAGGCCGACGTCACCGACACCGACGCCTTGGAGCGGGCGGTCGCCGGAACCGTCGAGCGCTTCGGTGGGATCGACGTCGCGATCGCCAACGCCGGGCATCCACACCGTCGGCTCGCTCCTGACGGCCCCGCCCGAGCAGGTGGAGCGGACGCTCGAGGTCAACCTGATGGGCGTCTGGCGGACCGACCGCGCGGTTCTGCCGCAGATCGTCGAGCGCAAGGGCTACCTGCTCAACATCGCCTCGCTCGCCGCCGCGAGCCACGCGCCGCTGATGGGGCCGTACGCGGCCTCGAAGGCCGGCGTCGAGGCGCTCACGAACTCGCTTCGGGTCGAGCTGCGGCCAACCGGCGCCCGCGCCGGCTGCGCGTACTTCGGCTTCATCGACACCGACCTCGTCCGCGGCAGCTTCGAGCACCCGTCCACCAAGGCGATGGAGGGCATGATGCCCGCCTTCATCCGCCGTTCGGTGCCGCTCTCGGTTGCGGCCGACACCATCGAGCGCGCGGTCGAACGCCGCTCGGGCCGCGCGTGGGCGCCGCGCTACGTCGGCGGCGCGCTCGCGCTGCGCGGCATCATCCAGCCGCTGACCGAGCTGCGCGCGATGCGCAGCCGCGACCTGCCAGAGGCGCTCCGCCTCGCCGACCCGGCCAACGGCGCCCTCGAGGGCCAGGACCCGGTGCTCGGGGTTGCCGCGTCGGTGCCGGAGCGCGAGCGGGTCGGCGTCTAGCTCCGCGGCGCTTGTGGTCTCCGCCGGCCTGATTGAGGCTGGGTAGGGGGAGTGGGGTGTGGTGGTTGGTGCTGCGTTCTGGGTATTTGCTGAGTGGGCGTTGGACGGGTGGGGCTTAACCCCGACTTCGCTGTGGCTTGCTTGCCGAGGTCTTGGTTGAGCACCTACTGGGTGCATAACCCCGACTTCGCGGGCCGGCCCTCGCCGAGATTGCGGTTAAGCACCACCCGCCAGGCACCGCAAGCCTTCCTCCCCCTTCATTGCCCGAAGAACCACGCGCCTCCGGGGTGGTCGGCTACTTCGGCGGCATCCGCAGCGCGCCGTCGAGGCGGATCGTCTCGCCGTTCAGCATCGGGTTCTCGACGATCTGCTGCGCCAGCTGGGCGTATTCGACCGGGAGCCCGAGGCGCGACGGGAAGGGGACACCGGCGCCGAGCGCTGCGCGTGACTCCTCGGGCAGCGCCGCGAGGAGCGGCGTGTCGAACAGGCCGGGCGCGATCGTGAGGACACGGATGCCGCGGCCGGCGAGGTCGCGGGCGGCGGGGAGCGTCATGCCGACGATGCCGCCTTTCGAGGCCGAGTAGGCCACCTGGCCGATCTGCCCGTCGAAGGCCGCGATCGAGGCGGTGTTCACGCAGACGCCCCGCTCGCCGCCCTCGTCGGGCTCGTTGGCGGACATCGCCGTCGCCGCCAGGCGGAGCACGTTGAAGCTGCCGATCAGGTTCACCTTGATCACATTGCCGAAGATCTCGAGGTCGTGCGGGCCCTGCTTCGACGTCGTCCGCTGCGCCCAGCCGATGCCGGCGCAACAGACCGAGATCCGCAGGCCTCCGTCGAGGGCAGAGGCGGCGTCGACCGCAGCCTGCACCTGCTCGGCCTCGAGCACGTTCGCCTCGACGAACGACGCGCGGTCGCCGAGCTCGGCGGCGAGCGCGTTGCCCTTGTCGGCGTTCAGGTCGGAGATCACGACCGTCGCACCGGCGGCGTGCAGGCCGCGCGCCGTGGCCTCGCCCAGGCCGGACGCCCCACCGCTGATCAGCGCGCTCGCGCCCTCGGCCTTCATCGCCGCGGAAGCCTAGTTACAACCACCGTGTAACGAACCGGCGGCGCCGCCCGTCTAACTTTCAATCATCGCGACGACCCCGGCCCCTGCCCAGACCAAGGACGCGATTGCCGACCGCCTCGCGGAGGCTCGCCGTCGGACGTGGATGCTGGTCGAGCCGCTCTCCGACGAGCAGCTCAACCGGGTGTACAGCCCCATCCTCAGCCCGCTCGCCTGGGATCTCGGCCACATCGCGAACTTCGAAGAGCTGTGGCTGGTCCAGACGATCGGCGAGCGCGAGCCGATGCGCGGCGAGGTCGGCCGCTTCTACGACGCGATCGAGAACCCGCGCGCGACCCGCAACGAGCTGCCGATCCTGCGCGGGGAAGAGCTGCGCTCCTACATGGAGGAGGTGCGCGAGCGGACCCTTGACGTGCTCGACGGGATCGACCTCGACGACGGCGACCCAGTGCTGCGCGACGGGTTCGTCTACGGCCTGATCCTCGCGCACGAGCACCAGCACAACGAGACGATGCTCCAGCTCCTGCAGATGGTCGAGCGCTACGAGCCGGTGGAGCGCAACGAAGGCCCGGCCGGTGAGAGCGTGGCGGAGGGTCCGGAGATGGTACGGGTCGAAGCGGGAGATGCGGCGATCGGCGCCGGGCCCGCCGGCTTCGCGTACGACAACGAGCGGCCACGCCACCCGGTCGAGCTCGCGCCGTTCGACCTCGACCGCACCCCGGTGACGAACGCCGAGTTCGCGCGGTTCATCGACGAAACGGGCGCCGAGCCCCCGCTGTATTGGGAGCGGGACGGCGAGGGCGGCTGGGTCCGCAAGGCGATGGGCCAAACCGCCGAGGTCGACCCCGCGCACCCGGTGGTCCACGTGGACTTCCACGCCGCCGAGTCGTTCGCGCAGTGGGCGGGCAAGCGGCTCCCGACCGAGCTCGAGTGGGAGGCCGCGGCCGCGGGCGCCGGCCGCGAGCGGGCCAACCTGGACCACCTTGCGTTCGGCACCGCGCCGGCGGGCGCCTACGCCGACGGCGCATCGGACGCCGGGGCCGTCCAGATGTTGGGCGACGTCTGGGAGTGGACGAGCTCCGACTTCACCGGGTACCCGGGATTCGAGGCCTTCCCCTACGACGAGTACTCGAAGGTCTTCTTCGGCCCCGAGCACAAGGTGCTCCGCGGCGGTGCCTGGGCGACCCGGCGCGACGTGATCCGCACGAGCTTCCGCAACTGGGACTTGCCGATCCGGCGTCAGATCTTCGCCGGCATCCGGTGCGCGAGGGACGCGTAGTGGCCGCGATCGAGATCGAGCCCGGGACCGTCGAGGTCGAGGTGCACCTGCCGCCGGGTGGGCCGCTGTCGGGGATGGCGGCCGACGTGCGGATCGGCCTGACCAAGCCATTCAAGGAGCTCTCGCCGCGGTATTTCTACGACGAGCGCGGCTCCGCGCTGTTCGAGGCGATCACCGAGACGCCCGAGTACTACCCCACCCGCGCCGAGCGCGCGATCCTGACCGCCGACGCGCCCGCGATCGTCGCCGCGGCGGGCGAGCCGGCGACGCTGATCGAGCTGGGCTCCGGATCGGCGGCGAAGACACGGGTCCTGCTGGACGCGATGCGCGACGCGGGCACGCTGCGCGCGTACGCGCCCGTGGACATCTCCGAGGAGATCACCCGCTCCACCGCCGCGCGGATCGCGGACGAGTACGGGATCGCCGTCCACGGCATGGTCTGCGACTTCGAGCGCGACCTCGAGCGGATCCCGCTCTCCGGCCCGCGCCTGATCGCCTTCCTGGGCGGCACGATCGGGAACTTCGAGCCGCAGCAGCGGGCCAGCTTCCTGGCGCGGGTCGCGAACCTCCTGGAGCCCGACGACGGGTTCCTGCTCGGCACCGACCTGATCAAGGACCGGGCGACCCTCGAGGCTGCCTACAACGACGCGGGGGGAGTCACCGCCGAGTTCAACAAGAACGTCCTCGCGGTGCTGAACGACCGGCTCGGCGCCGACTTCGACCTCGACGCCTTCGAGCACGTCGCGTTCTTCGACGAGGAGAACCTGTTCGTCGACATCCGCCTGCGCTCGCTTCGCCGCCAGCTCGTCACCATCGCCGACCTCGGCATGACCGTGGCGTTCGAGCGGGGCGAGGAGATGCGCACGGAGATCTCGACCAAGTTCGCGCGCCCCGGCCTCGAGGGCATCTACGCCGAGGCGGGCCTGGTCCTCACCGACTGGTGGACGGATCCCGAGGGGCTGTTCGGGCTGTCGCTGGCCCGCGCCGCGTAGTCCTCAGCGCGGGCGACCCGGCAGGTACCACGAGCTCTCGGCGACCGGACTGCCCTCCTCGGCGATGTCGGGACACCGGACGCCGGGGAGGAAGTCTAGGTCGAAGATCTCCTGGACGACGTCGTCGAAGCGGAGGGACGCGAGCACCGATCCGGTCGTCGTGTCGACCGCGCAGACGCCGCACTCGAGCTGCTCGAGCGCGCTGATTGGGAGCCCGCCGAACGTCGCGGTCTCGCGGATCTGCGAGAGGCCGACGAACGCGAGCGGCGCCGCGAAGTCGAGCCCGCGCGTGAATCCCGGCAGCTCGGCGACCATCTCCACGTCGCCCGGTCGCCGGGTCGCAGACCGCAGAGCGTGCCGCGTGCCGGATTCGAGCACCCAGAGCCGGCCGTCGTACCAGCGCGGCGAGTGCGGCATCGACAGGCCCGCGGCGACGATCTCGCCGCTCGGCACGTCGATCACGACGCCGCCGTCGGCCTTGTCGCGCGCGCCAGCCGCCCGGCTCGTCGGCTTCGCCCAGAGCTGTGACGTACCTGGGCTCGCCCGTCGACGATCGCCAGCCCGTTCAGGTGGCAGCGGTCCTCGGCGGCGAGCTCCGAGACGAACGGCGGCTTCCAGCGCGGCACGAAGCTGTGGTCGCGTCGAGGGTCGCCAGGCACGAGAACGCGTGTCGCACGAGCCACAGCTCGTCGCCGGCGAACGCCATCTCGTGGATCGCGATGTCGCCGGTGAGTGGCGCGTTGCGCGGCAGGAAGCAGGCGTCGTGGCGTTCCGGCGGGCTCGAGGCCCTGCGCGACCGCCGGGAAGTCGCGGTAGTCGAGCACCTGCGCGCGGGTCCCGAGCGCGAAGCCGCCGTCGTGCGCCGCGATGCCCATCGGCCGCTCGAACGAGCGAAAGAGGGCGGCGGCTGAGCCGTCCTCCCCGTGGATCACGGCGAGCCGGTTGGTCTGGTAGGTCGTGACGACGAGGGAGGAGCGCAACCGCTGGAGCAGAGGACCGAGGCCGCTGTCGGTCGTCGTCGGGACCCGGTCCGTGCCGGGCGCCGCTGACTCGGTCTGCCGGGGCGCGATCCACTCCGCGGCGCGCCCGGCGACCGCGTCGGTCCGATCCAGCAGCGGCTCGAGCTCGGGCGGAGGCGGGGTGTTCCGGCGCGCAGCCCCGGCGGCCCGAAACGGCGCCGAGCAGTGGCTGTGCCAACCGACCCCCAGGAAGCGGAACAGCCTCTGTACCTCGTCCTCCGGCTCGGCGAGCAGGGCGTCGTAGTCGGCGACGCACCAGCGGTCGGCCGGAAGTTCGGCGAGATCGTCGAGCAGGATCGATGCCGTTCGCGTCCACTGCTCGACGACGATCTCGGCGAGTTCGCACCCGTTCAGATCCGGCCAGCCCGGGACGAGCAGGAGCGACCAGGGCGGCCCGCTCCAGCCGTCGAGGTCGGGATGCGTTACCGCCTCCCCCGAGCGCCACAGCGCGAACGATTCGGCGAGCGCATCGGCCGGCCGGCGGCTCAGGTAGACGAACGTCGGCTCGTCGAAGACGGCGTCGAGGAACGGGATCCGGAGCGAGTTCCGCGGAACCGCGTCGAACAGGCGCGGCTCGGCGTCCCGGGGTCGTCCGGTCATGTCGAGGCTCTCGTAGCGACGGACGAGCTGCTCGCGAACCGCCGCGCCCGCCTCCGCGGCATGCTCGGCCATAAGCCGGTCGCCGTCGGCCCTGCCGGCCGCGTCCAGCTCGGGCGCGCCGGCGAGCAGCGCCGCCGGCCCGTCACCGGCGGTCCAGGTGCCCGGCGCGGCGAACAGGGCCGCCGCCAGTAGCCCCTCACCTGAGCAAGGGGGGCAGACGACGAAGATCGGACGGTCGAGAGCGCTCAAGCGCGGTTCCGACCTAGAGGCTACGGCTCAATCGTCGTCTTCCACAGCTCCGTGCCGCGGGTCGGGTCGTAAGCGCCGAAGAGCAGTGTTCCGCCAAAGTCCGTGAGCGGGAAGGGGGCACTGCTTTCGTAACCCGGGGCGATGTTGGCAACCCTGACGGTCCCACCGGTAGTGCCGTCGGATGTCCAGAGCTCGCGGCCGGCGTTGTTGTCACGAGCGGTGAAGAACAGGGTGCCGCCGACGTTGGTGAGCCACTGGGGGTAGCTGCCGAGGATCCCTGGAACGATGGCCCGTACCCGGACGGTTCCGGCGGCGGTGCCGTCGGACTTCCAGAGTTCGTGGCCGGTCCTCCCGTCGTTGGCGCTGAAGAAAAGTGTGCCGTTGACCTCGGTGACGTTACTCGGGGCGCTGCTTGCTGACCCAGGGTTGATCTTTCGCACGTGGACGGTCCCGGCGAGGGTGCCGTCGGATTTCCAGAGTTCGCTGCCGTTGGCGGGGTCTGAGGCTGCGAAGAACAGGGTGCCGCCGAAGTCGGTGAAGGAGCCCAGGTAGCTGCCGGCCGTCCCGGGTTGGATGTCGCGCACCCGAACCGTCCCGGCGGCAGTGCCGTTTGACTTCCAGAGCTCGCGGCCGGTGTTGCCGTCGTCTGCAATGAAGAAGAGGGTGCCGCCAACGTCGGTAAGTTCGAAGGGGTCGCTGCTCACCGTCCCGGGTTGTATGTTGCGCACCCGGACGGTCCCGGCGGCGGTGCCGTCCGACTTCCACAGCTCGCGGCCGGTGGTGCCGTCGTTGGCGCTGAAGAACAGCGTGCCGCCGACGTTCGTGAGGTAGCGCGGGAAGCTGCCGCCGGTCCCGGCTTCGATGTCGCGCACCCGGACGGTCCCGGCGGTGGTGCCGTCGGACTTCCAGAGCTCGCGGTCATTCCCGGTTTCCTTGGCGCTGAAGAACAGCGTGCCGCCGACGTTGGTGAGCTGGTCGGGCCAGCTGCCGATGGTCCCGGTTTGGATGTCGCGCACCCGAACCGTCCCGGCGGCAGTGCCGTCCGACTTCCACAGCTCGCGGCCCGCCGGGCCGTTGTAGGCGCTGAAGAACAGGGTCTCGCCTACCCTGGTCAGCCAAACTGGGTAGCCGCTGGTGCCCCCGGGGTAGATGTCGCGCACCCGGACGGTCCCGGCGGTGGTGCCGTCGGACTTCCAGAGCTCCCGGTCGAAGCTGCGGGAAGCGGCGAAGAACATGGTCCCGCCAACCTCCGTGAAGCGGACCGGGTAACCGCCAACGGTCCCAGGGCTGATGTTACGGACGAGCCTGGTGGTCGTATCGCCTGGGGCGGCGTCAGCGAGGTGCGTACCCGACGTGAGGCCGATCGCGATCGTGGCGGCCGTGACCGTCTGCCGCCCAGTCATCCGCTGTCGGCCCACCTGCGCCGACGCGGTTCGACGCTTATGGCGGCGGCGGCGCTGCCTGGTGCTCATGCGATCACGATGCCCAAGAAGCTACGGCTCAATCGTCGTCTTCCACAGCTCCGTGCCGCGGGTCGGTTCGAAGGCGCGGAAGAGCAGCTTGCCGCCGACGTTGGTGAGGTACCCGGGGAAGCTGCTGGGGGAGCCCGGTCTGATGTCGGTCACCCGGACCGTACCGGCCGTGGTGCCGTTTGACTTCCAGAGCTCCCCGCCGGCGACGCTGTCGTAGGCCTGGAAGAACACGGTGTTGCCGATCTCGGTGAAGAATTTCGGGTCGCTCCCGCTCGACCCCGGTTGGATGTCGCGCACCCGTACGGTTCCGGTGGTGGTGCCGTCGGACTTCCAGAGCTCCGCGTCCGCGTAGCTGCCCTCGGCGCTGAAGAACAGCTTGCCACCGACTTCGGTGAGATCGTAGGGGTCGCTGTTTTCGTAGCCGGGGTTGATGTTGCGCACCCGGACGGTCCCGGCGGCGCTGCCGTTCGACTTCCAGAGCTCGCGGCCGGCGGCGCTGTCGTAGGCGTTGAAGAACAGGGTGTTGCCGAGCCGAGTGAGCTCGTGCGGGTTGCTGCTGCTGGCCCCCGGGTTGATGTTGGCCACCCGTACGGTCCCTGCGGCGGTCCCATCGGACTTCCAGAGCTCGCGGCCACCGGTGCCCTCGGAGGCGGTGAAGAACAGGGTCCCGTTGACGTTGATGAGATCGCGAGGGTCGCTGCTTGCGCTCCCCGGGTTGATGTTGCGCACCCGGACGGTGCCGCCGGCGGTCCCGTCGGACTTCCAGAGCTCGCGGCCGGCGACGTCGTCGTAGGCGCCGAAGAACACAGTGCCGCCGACGTCCGTGATGTATCGCGGGGTGCTGCTGCCCCCCGGGTAGATGTTGCGCACCTGTACGGTGCCGCCGGCGGTCCCGTTCGACTTCCAGAGCTCGCGGCCAGCGGCGCCTGTCGTGGCGCTGAAGAACAGGGTGCCGTTGATGTTCGTCAGATAGCGCGGGCTGCCGCTGGCCGATCCGGGGGCGATGTTGCGGACTCGTGTGGTCCCGGCGGCGGTGCCGTTCGTCCGCCAGAGCTCATATCCGGCGATGTCGTCGGCGGCGGTGAAGAACACGGCGCCGCCGAACGCGGTGAACCCATACGGGTAGCTGCCGTCGGTCCCGGCATCGATGTTCGCCACGCGGACGGTCCCGGCGGTCGTGCCGTTCGACTTCCAGAGCTCGCGGCCGGCGGCGGTGTCGTAGGCGCTGAAGAAAAGGGTGCCGCCGATGTTCGCCAGGTTGTCCGGGCTGCCGCTGTCCGAGCCGGGGTTGATGTTGCGGACGAGGGTGGTGGTGGTGTCACCCGGCGCGGCGTCGGCGAGCTGGGTGCCCGAGGCGAGCCCGAGCGCGATCGTCGCGGCCGTGACCGTTGTCCGCCGCCCGGTGACCCGCTGCGGAGCAGGCCTTGCCGCGTGGACCCGGCGCTTGTGACGACGCCGCCGCTGCCTGGTGCTCATCCGTTCCCCTCCGATTTGGGTGTGACCAACCGCGCTGCCGTGCGCCGGTGGCGCGATGCTAGCCCAGAGAGGCCTTCGCGTCGATACCTGGTTTCGCTACGGCTCGATCGTCGTCCTCCACAGCTCGCGGCCGCGGGTTGGGTCCGTAGCGGTGAAGAACAGCATGCCGTGGACATTGCTGAGGGACTGCGGGAGGCTGTCGCCGGCTCCGGGGTTGATGTCCGCCACCTGGACGGTCCCGGTGGCGGTGCCGTCGGACTTCCACAGTTCGCGCCCGCTCGCGCCGTCAGTGGCGCCGAAGAACAGGGTGCCGTTGACGTTCTTGAGTCCGCTGGGGCTGCTGCTGGAGTAGAAGGGGCCGTAGGGGGTACTGAGGCTGCCGGGGTTGATGTCGCGGACCTCGACGGTCCCGGCAGCGGTGCCGTCGGACTTCCAGAGTTCGTTGTTGTTGGTGCCGTAGTAGACGTGGTACGCGTCCTGGGCGCCGAAGAACAGGGTGCCGTTGACGTTGGTGAGGTATCGGGGGTCGCTGTCGGTGGGGCTGATGTCGCGCACCTTGACCGTCCCGGCTGTCGTGCCGTCGGATTTCCAGAGTTCATTGTTTTGGGCGGCGTAGTAGGGGTGCTCGTCGTCGAAGGCACTGAAGAACAGGGTGCCGCCGACGTTGGTGAGGTTTTGGGGGGAGCCGCTGTAGTCGCCGTAGTTGATGTTGCGGACCTGGACCGTCCCGGCTGCGGTGCCGTCCGACTTCCAGAGTTCATCGTTGGACCCGTAGGTGTAAGGGTTGTTTGGGTAGGAGGCGGAGAAGAACAGGGTGCCGCCGACGTCGGTGAAGCCCTCGGGGTAGCTGCTGCTCCCCCCGGGGTCGATGTCGCGCACACTGACCGTCCCGGCCACGGTGCCGTTCGACTTCCAGAGCTCGCGGCCGGTGCTGGCGTTGCGGGCGCTGAAGAACACCATGCCCCCGGCCTCGATGGGGTCCCTCGGGTCGCTTCCGCTGCCACCGGGGTTGATGTCCCGCACCAACACCGTCCCGGCCACAGTGCCGTTCGACTTCCAGAGCTCGCGACCCTTGCCGTTGCGGGCGCTGAAGAACAGGGTGCCGTCGACGTCGGTGAGGTCCTCGGGGGAGCTGCCGGAAGAGCCGGGGACGATGTCGCGCACCGGGACGGTCCCGGCCACGGTGCCGTCGGACTTCCAGAGCTCGCGACCACGGGTGGGGTCCGTGGCGGTGAAGAACAGGGTGCCGTCGACGTCCGTGAGGTCCTCGGGGTCGCTGTCGGCGACCCCGGGATTGATGTTGCGAACCCGAACGGTCCCGGCGGCGGTCCCGTCGGACGTCCAGAGCTCCCGCCCGGCGCCCGTGTCGGAGGCGCTGAAGAACAGGGTGTCGCGCGGCACGGCGCCCCGAGCGGTAGTGAGGTGGGTCGGGTTGCTGCTGCCCGCGCCGGGGACGATGTTGCGGACGACGGCGGTGGTGGTGTCGCCCGGGGCGGCGTCGGCGAGAGGCGTGCCCGACGTGAGCCCGAGCGCGATCGTCGCGGCCGCGACGCTCGTCCGTCGTCCCGTTGGCCGCTGTGGAGCGGGCTTGGCTGCCTCGACCCGGCGCTTGTGACGACGGCGTCGCTGCCGGGTGCTCATACGCGAGTGCCTACGGCTCGATCGTCGTCTTCCACAGCTCGCGACCGCGGGTTGGGTCGTTCGCGGTGAAGAACAGCGTCCCGTTCACGTCGGTAAGGACGTCCGGGCGGCTGCTACGTCCCCCTGGGCTGATGTTCGCAGCCCTTACGGTCCCGGCGGCGGTGCCGTCGGACTTCCAGAGCTCGCGGCCCCCAGTGGCGTCGCGTGCGCTGAAGAACAATCCGCCGCCGACGTCGGTGAGGTGTTCCGGGTCGCCGCTGAACACACCGGGCCCGATGTCGCGCAGCTGGTCGGTCCCGGCCACTGTGCCGTTGGACGTCCAAAGCTCGGTGCCGGCCTCGACGTCATTGGCGCTGAAGAACAGGGTGCCTCCGGCTTCGGTGAGGTCGCTGACGTTGCCGCTGTAGTAGTCCTCAGGGTCATCGAAGCTTGCAAGCCGGACGGTCCCGGCCTGAGTGCCGTCCGACTTCCAGAGCTCGCTGCTGCCGGTGCCGTAGTCGTACGTGGTGAAGAACAGGATGCCGCCAACGTTGGTGAGTTCGCGGGGGTCGCTGTCGTCGTAGCCGGGGGCGATGTCGCGCACCCGGACGGTCCCGGCGGCGGTGCCGTCTGACTTCCAGAGCTCGCGGCCGCCGGTGCTGTCGGAGGCGCTGAAGAACAGCGTGCCCCCGACATCGGTGAGGTGGCTGGGGTAGCTGCCTTGGCCACCGGGGGCGATGTTGCGCACCCGGACGGTCCCGGCCTGAGTGCCGTCCGACTTCCAGAGCTCGTCGCCGGCGGGGCTGTCGTAGGCGCTGAAGAACAGGGTGCCGCCGACATCGGTGAGGTAGTCGGGGTCGCTGTCGTTTCCGGGGTTGATGTTGCGCACCCGGACGGTCCCGGCGGCGGTGCCGTTGGACTTCCAGAGTTCAGTGTCGTAGCTGCTGTCTTCGGCACTGAAGAACAGGGTGCCGCCGACATCGGTGAGGTAGTCGGGGTAGCTGCTCTCTCCGGGGTTGATGTTCGCCACGCGTACGGTCCCGGCGAAGGTGCCGTTGGACTTCCAGAGCTCCCGGTCGTAGCTGCTGTCCCTGGCGGTGAAGAACAGGGTGCCGCCGACATCGGTGAGGTTGCGGGGGTAGCTGCTATCTCCGGGGTTGATGTTGCGCACCCGTACGGTCCCGGCGGCGGTGCCGTTGGACTTCCAGAGTTCTTCGTCGTAGCTGCCGTCGTAGGCGCTGAAGAACAGGGTGCCGCCGACATCGGTGAGGCTCTCTGGGTAGCTGCTGTCGGCGCCGGGAACGATGTTCCGGACGAGGGCGGTCGTCGTATCGCCGGGAGCAGCGTCGGCGAGCTGGGTGCCCGACGTGAGCCCGAGTGCAATGGTCGCGGCTGTGACCGTGGTCCGCCGCCCTGACGTCCGGTGAGTGCTCGCGCTCGCCGCAACCCTGCGTGCGTGGCGCCGCCGACGTTGTCTTGTGCTCATGGAATCCCCGTCCCTCTTGGTTCCCGTCGAGGCGACTCGATGTGACCGCGGCCGTGGCGCGACACTAGCCCAAGCAGGCGCCCGCGTCGATACCTGGTTTCGGTACGGCGTCGGCTAAGCGGGCGCAAGGGCCTCGATCAACTCGCCGAGCTTGTCCGGCGTCGTGATCGGGGTGAGGATCGGCAGCGTGATGCCGCCGGCGACGAACTCGCCGAGCCGCTCCTTCATCGCTGCAGGATCGCCGAAGATGAACATGTCCTCGATCAGCTCCCAGGGCGCCGCGGCGGCTGCCGCCTGGCGGTCGCCGGCCTGCCACGCCTCGACCATCGGGTCGATCGCGTCTGAGTGCCCGAGCCAGCGGTAGAAGGCCTCGTAGACCGGAACCGTGATGTACGAGGAGAACATGAACCGGGCCACCGGCTCGACCTGCTCGCGCTCGCCCGGCAGGCAGAAGAAGCGGCACAGCAGCTCGAAGCCGTCGGGCGCGCCCGCGATCCCCTCGGCCACCTGGGGCAGGCCGGAGAGCGGCAGGAAGTTGGTGAAGGCGCCGTCCGCCTTCTCGACCGCGAGGCGCAGCATGCGCCCGCGTAGCGCGGCCAGCACGATCGGGACCGGCTCGGCGGGCGCCGTCTCCAGCTTGAAGCCGTTGGGGGTGCGCTCGCCGGCGAGCGCGACCTTGAGGAAGTCCACCGTCTCGGCGACCTTCGAGTAGGGCCGCTCGAAGGGGATCCCGTTCCAGCCCTCGACGATCCGGTCGGACGAAGCGCCGATGCCCAGCGCGAAGCGCCCGCCGCTGGCGTCGGCCATCGCCGCGGTCTGCTGGGCGAGGAGCGCCGGGCCGCGCTGGAAGACGCCGACGACGCCGGTGCCGAGGCGCGCCCGCTCGGTCCAGGCGGCGCCGAGCGCCAGCGGGGTGAAGCCGTCGGGGCCGTTGGTCTCGCCCGACCAGAGGTCCGTGTAGCCCGCCGCCTCCGCACGGCGGACGAGATCCTCGTGCGCCGCCAGCGGGGTCAGCGGCAGCGGCAGCGTCAGGCCCCAGCGAGTCACGCGCAAGAACCTATTGGGTGGGATAGGGTCGGCGCGGTGGACTTCTCCCGGATCTCACGGCTGGAGCTCTTCGGAATCGCCTGCGCGGTGATCGCGGTGCTCACCCTGTTCTTCCTGCCCTGGTATTCGCTCGCGGAGGACGTGGTCCGCGACGAGTCCGAGGACTGGATCTGCGGCGAGGGCGACTTCTCGTGCACCGGCTGGGAGACGTTCCCGATCCTGCGCTGGATCCTGCTGCTCGGCGCCGCCTCGCCGGTGGTCCTCGCCTGGATCCTGGTGCGCGGCCACAAGCTCTCCTGGGCGCCGGGCGAGCTGACCACGGTGGGCGCGTTCGCCGCGATGACGCTGATCATCTACAACGGCATCATCGACAAGCCGGGCAGCGGCAGCGCGGAGAGCGGGGTGAGCCTCGACATCGGCTACTGGTTGGCGCTGCTGGTCGGGATCGGGATGGCGTACGCGTCGTTCATGCGCTCGATGGAGTCGGGCGGGCGCCAGCAACGCAAGGCACCGGGAACCGTCTAGATAGCCTGCGCGCGCGATGGGAGTGATTTCGCATGACGTGCGCGATCCGAGCCATCCGGACCGCAACCTCGCGCTCGAGCTCGTCCGCGTGACCGAGGCGGCGGCGCTGGCGGCCGCCCGCTGGGTCGGTCGCGGCGACAAGGAGGCGGCCGACCAGGCGGCCGTGGACGCGATGCGGCTGATGCTGGAGACGGTGCCGATGGACGGGATCGTCGTGATCGGCGAGGGCGAGAAGGACGAGGCGCCGATGCTCTACAACGGCGAGCGGATCGGCGACGGCAGCCCGCCCGAGGTGGACATCGCCGTGGACCCGCTCGAGGGGACCCGTCTGTGCGCGCGGGGTATGCCGTCCGCGCTCGCCGTGATCGCCCTCGCCGAGCGCGGCACGATGTTCGATCCCGGCCCCTGCGTCTACATGGAGAAGCTTGCGGGCGGGCCGCGGATCGCCGACCTCCTGACTCTCGACGAGCCGCTCGCGACGGTGATCGAGCGGGTCGCGGAGCGTAAGGAGACGACCGCCGGCGACGTCACCGTGATCATGCTCGACCGCGAGCGCCATGAGGAGGCGATGGCCGAGGTGCGTGACGCCGGCGGGCGCATCCGGCTGATCACCGACGGCGACGTGTCGGCCGCGCTGTTCGCGGTGAGCCGGGGCACCGGCGTCGATCTGCTCTGGGGGATCGGCGGCACGCCCGAGGGCGTGATCTCGGCCGCCGCGATCAAGTGCCTGGGCGGCCAGATGCTCGGGCGCCTGTGGCCGCGGGACGACGCCGAGCGCCAGGCGGCGATCGACGCCGGCTATGACCTGGACGAGGTCCTCGACGTGGACCACCTGGTGTCCGGCGACGACGTGTTCTTCGCGGCGACCGGGGTCACCGACGGCGAGCTGCTCCAGGGCGTTCGCTACCCCGGCAGGGGCCAGGCCTCGACCGAGTCGCTGGTCACCCGGTCACGCTCGAGCACCGTGCGGACCGTGCAGGCCCGCCACGACCAGGCGAAGCTGCGCGAGATCACCGGCGGCCGCTACGGCTGAGCCGCAGCCTCCGGCTCGGGCGCCTCAGGCTCCCCTTGCCAGCCCGGCAGGTCGAGCTTGCCGGTGTCGTGCCATTCGTGGCGCAGCGCGTTGATTACGGCTCCGGCGAGGATCGCCAGCGAGATCAGGTAGAACCAGATCAGCGCGATCAGGATGAACCCGAGCGCCCCGCCGATCCGGTCCAGGTCCGAGATCGAGGTCAGATAGACCGGGAAGACGGCGTTGCCGATCGCGGTCGTGATCGTCACGAACAGCGCGCCCGGCCAGACCCCGTGCCAGGGAACGTGGCCCTTCGGGACCACGTAGTAGATGAGGCTGACCAGGGCGAAGGTGATCGTCAGCGCCGCGAACAGGACCACGACGCTGCGCAGTCCCTGGACCTGGTCGAGCCCGAAGGGGAGGTCGTCGGCGCTGGACGTCGCCAGTCCCTCCAGCAACGGCACGACCGCGCTGGCGGCGAGGAACAGGATCACCACGACCAGCATCACCAGCGCGAAGCGCTTCTGCTCGACCCAGCCGCGGCACTCGACGTGATAGATCCGGCAGAACGCGGTGTCCATCGCGCCCCAGAACGAGGCGCCGATCCAGATCGCGCCGAGGGCCGCGGCCACCCCGATCGCGTTCGAGCTGTCCCGAATGCGGTCGACCGCGCGCGTGACCTCGTCCTGCTCGACCGCGGGGAAGATCCCCTGGAGGTCGTTGATCACGGTGTCCTCGAGGTCGCCGGTCCCGATCACCTTGCCGAAGACGAACAGCACGAACAGCGCGAACGGGAACAGCGCCAGCGCCAGGTTGTAGGCGACCATCGCCGCCATCCCGGTGATGTTCTCGACGTAGGCCCGGTGCCAGAACGCCGAGAGCCAGGTCCTCACGGCGTCAGTTCCGGTCGACCGACTTGCGAGCTGCTTCGAGGGCGCGACTCGCGAAGCGCACGCCGACCGTGGCGGCCTGGGCGGCGACCGCGACGCCCGCCCAGGCGAGGTCCTCGACGTTGCTGATCCGTGGGCCCTCGCCGGGACCCGTGACGACCGGCTCCTCGCGCTCGGCGCCGGGCGGCGGCTCGGGCGGGGGCGGCGGGGGAGGGGGCGGTGCTGCTCGTTCCGGCGTCACGCGTGTTGGGGCCGGGCTCGGCTTCTCGCCGGCGGTCCGCCGCCGCGGGCTGCGCGACCCCGGGCGGGTCCCGGGCAGGTTCCCGAAGACGCCGTCCGGGCTCTCCGAGGGTTTCGTGTCGGGCGCGTCGTCTGCCATCGTGCCTATTCCACACTCTCACGCGGATGCGTGCGCGTCGAGAGGGTCGCACCTTTCCGTGCAGATAGCGCGTTTGGCCCCGCTCAGGCTGGGGAAGCGTTGACTTCAGAATGTATAGTGGCTACGCTTCGAACGTACGTTTTGGACTCGCGAACGCTTGGAACGCACCCGTACGGGTAGAGCGGATCGAACACATCGATCCGCCTTTTCTTTCAAAGCAGCGCCGGGCCTTACGCAGCACCATCCCGCGTCCGATAACAGGGACGCCAGCCCAAGGACCGAGACCACTTAAACAAGGAAGGCAAGCGAGCGGATGCTAGTTGCGGAACTCCAGGAGCTGGAGGAGGTCAAGAACCTCCTCACCAAGGGTCAGGCCGAGGGCGTGATCGCCTATGGCGACGTCGCCACGGCGCTCCGCGAGGTGGATGTCGACGAGGGCGACATCGAGGAGCTCTACGGATTCATCGAGAGCCAGGGCGTCGAGCTGGTCGACGACCTCGACCCGGCCCAGAAGCCCGACCCGTCCGCGCAGCCCGCCGAGGGCAAGCGCGGCAAGCGCCGCAAGTCGCCGGCATTGGACCTGAAGCCGGACATGACGACGGACTCGCTCCAGCTGTTCCTCAAGGACATCGGCAAGGTCCGCCTGCTCACGGCCCAGGAGGAGGTCGACCTCGCGAAGCGCATCGAGCGCGGCGACCTCGACGCGAAGCAGAAGATGGTCGAGTCGAACCTTCGCCTCGTGGTCTCGATCGCGAAGAACTACCGGAACCAGGGCCTGCCGTTCCTCGACCTGATCCAGGAGGGCACGCTCGGCCTGGTCCGCGCCGCCGAGAAGTTCGACTACCGCAAGGGCTTCAAGTTCTCGACCTACGCCACCTGGTGGATCCGCCAGGCGATCGCCCGCGCTCTCGCCGACAAGGCGCGGACGATCCGGATTCCGGTGCACGTCGTCGAGAAGCTCAACAAGATCGGCCGCGCCGAGCGCAAGCTCGTCACTGAGCTGGGCCGCGAGCCCACGCCGGACGAGATCGCCGAGGTCACCGGCATCGACCCCGAGGAGGTCGACCAGATCAAGCGCTCCGCGCAGGCGCCGGTCTCGCTCGAGAAGCCGGTCGGCGACGAGGAGGAGTCCGAGTTCGGCCAGTTCATCGCCGACGAGAAGGCCGAGTCGCCGTTCGACCGCGCCGCCGACCTCCTGACCAAGGAGGCGCTGCGCGAGGCGCTCGAGAACCTCTCCTACCGCGAGCGCCGCGTGCTCGAGCTGCGCTACGGCCTCGGCGGCGAGCACCCCCGCACGCTCGACGAGGTCGGTCGCACCTTCAACGTCACGCGCGAGCGCATCCGCCAGATCGAGAACCAGTCGCTCAAGAAGCTGCAGTCGCTGGCTGAGGCGCAGAAGCTCCGCGACGTCGCGTAGGCCCCGCGTGGGCACGGCGGTCAGGTTCGAGCGGCGCTTTCAGGGATTCGCCGACGGCGCCCTCGGCGGCTACGCCGCCGGCGTCGCGGCGCGCGGGATCGACGGCCCCGCCGAGGCGAACCTGCGGAGTCGCTCGTGATCGACGTCGAGCGCTGAGCGCGATCGCGACGAGCGGATCGAGTGTCGACTTAGTTTCGCCTGGGGCCACTAAGTCGACGCTCGGTCCGCGCGCGATACTGCGGGCCGTGTCCGAGGAGCACGTCGAGACCATCCGAGGCGTCTACGAGCGCTGGCGCGAAGGCGATTTCAGTGCCGGCATCGAGCTGTTCGACCCGCTGATCCTGTTCGTCATGCGCCCGGAGTTCCCTGACGCGGGCAGCTATCTCGGCCCCGAGCGGGTCGCCGAGTACATGCGCCACTTTCTCGAGCCCTGGGAGCGGATCACGATCGAGGCGGAGGAGATAGTCGGGGCGGGGGACAGCGTTGTCGTGGCCGTGAGCCAGCGCGGGACAGGCGGCGGCAGCGGCGCCGACACCGAGCTCCGTTACTTCCACGTGTGGACCTTCCGCGGCGCGACGGTGATCCGCTTCGAGAGCGTCCGCGAGCGCGCCGAGGCCTTCGCGGCCGTCGGCCAGCCGACCTAGCCGCGCAGGCTCAAGCGATCCACGCCTGCGCCCGATAGGCAGGGTGATGGCTTTCGACATCGACGCTGCGCTGCGCTACGTCGTCGAGCGCGAGGGTTCGGACCTGCACGTGAAGGTGCCGGCGCCGCCGATGGCGCGCATCCACGGCGAGCTCCGTCCGATCGAGGGCGCCCAGCCGCTCACCTCCGAGGACACGGACGAGGCGTTCGAGCACATCTGCAAGGACCCCGTCCTGCGCGAGGAGTTCGCGAAGGTCGGCGAGGCCGATTACTCCTACGACCTGCCCGGCGTCTCGCGCTTCCGCGTCAACACCTTCCGCCAGCGCGGCCAGATCTCGATCGTGCTGCCGCGCGATCCCGCTTCAGGTGCGCACGGTCGAGGATCTCGGCCTGCCCGAGGTGATCCGGAAGCTCGCCGAGGAGCAGCGCGGAATCGTGCTGCTGACCGGCACGACGGGCTCGGGCAAGTCGACGACGCTCGCGGCGATGATCGACCAGATCAACTCGACGCGTTCGCGCCACATCGTGACCCTCGAGGACCCGATCGAGTACCTGCACCGCGACAAGCTCTCGATCATCAACCAGCGCGAGGTGGGGCAGGACACCGAGAGCTTCGGCCGCGCGATGCGCCGCGTCCTGCGCCAGGACCCCGACGTGATCCTGATCGGCGAGATGCGCGACGAGGAGACCGTCCGGACGGCGCTGTCGGCCGCCGAGACCGGCCACCTGGTGCTCTCGACGCTCCACACCCTCGACGCGACCGAGACCGTCAACCGGATCATCGACTTCTTCCCGCCGCACCTGCAGCAGCAGGCGCGGGTGATGCTGGCCTCGACCCTCCGCGGCGTGGTCGGCCAGCGGCTGATGCCGCGGAAGGGCGGCGAGGGCCGCGTCGCGGTCTGCGAGGTCATGGTCGTGACCGGCCGGATCCAGGACCTGATCCTCAACCCGAACGAGACCGGCCGGATCACCGAGGTGATCGCCGAGGGCGAGTACTACGGAATGCAGACCTTCGACCAGGCGCTGCTCGCGCACGTCATGGCCGGCACTGTGGACGAGAGGGACGCGATGGACGTCGCCTCGAGCCCGCACGACTTCAAGCTGATGCTCGACGCTCGCGGCCAGCGCGCCTCGGGCATCGAGCAGGTGATGGCGGACCCCGAGCGGGATGTCGCCGAAGTCGCCCCGTAGGGCCCGGGAACGGCCTTTCCCAGGCACGGATTCCAAAGCTTCATTAGGTAAAGCTTTGGCTATACTCGGGCGCAGACATGGACCGCTCCTGTCCCGTCTGCCGAACCGCGGAGATCATCTCCGGCAAGTGGACCCTCCTCGTGATCCGCGACCTCGCCGAGGACAACAAGCGCTTCTGCGAGCTCGAGCGCTCGCTGGAGGGCATCAGCCCGCGCACGCTCTCGCTGCGGCTGCGGTGCCTCGAGGAGAACGGCATCGTCGAGCGGCATACCTATCCCGAGGTGCCGCCCCGCGTCGAGTACGCGCTGACCGACAAGGGCACCGCGCTCGTGCCGCTGATCGAGGACATGCGCTCCTACGGCAGCACCTGGCTCGGCACCCCAGTCGCCGCCTAGCCCACGCACGCCGGCCGCTGCAAGCGGTCTTGCATCGCAGGAACGCCGGGGGGCGGCAAGAAAGCAGCCCCCATGCGTGACCTGGTGCTCCGCGAGGGGCTGAAGACGATGGCCGGCGACGCGGCGCTCCGCCTGCGTGAGCTGCTCGCGGCGGGCCAGGAGATCCCGTACGAGGTTCGCGAGTCCGGCAACGGCTCGCCGCTCGCCGAGTACGTGCCGCAGACCTCCCGCTTCATCCGCGACCGCGTCGCCGAGCTGGTCTCGCTCGACTCGTTCGGCTCGACCTGCGCCGCGCTCGAGTCCGCCGGCCTCGCCGGCATCTACCTCGAGGAGATGGGCGTGCCCGAGCCTGACGAGGCGCGCCGCCGCGGCGAGCTCGCCGGCGTCGTCTTCCTCTGCCGGCTGTGGCAGGGCTCCACCGACTTCACGCTCGACGACCAGCGGCTCGACGCGGCGATGGAGGAGCTGCTCGAGCTGGGCGAGGCGCCCGAGGGCGAGATCGAGATCGCCGTCCCGCTGCGCGGCTTCCAGATGGACGCCGAGCGGGTCGAGCTCGCCGGGGCGACGATCGTCCGCGCCGACCTCGTGGACGTGCCGACCGAGGCGCGCACTGGCGAGGGCATGGGTGGCGCCGCCTGGCAGCCGAGCTTCCTCGCCGTCGCGCGCGTCGATGCCGTCGGCGCCGAGGAGGACGGGTCCGATACCGGCCTGCGGGCGGTGCGGCGCCTTCACCCGCGTCGTGGCGACGCTCCAGCTCTACAAGGCCGGCGGCGTCGCGCTGGGCCCGTACGCCTGGATCCGCTCCGGCGGCGACCGCTGGCGCCGGATCGCGACCGGCGCCGGCAAGCCGCGCCCGGGCGGCTACCGCCTGGCCGACACCGAGCTGGCCGACCTCGCCGGGTTCTCGCGAGCGCTGGCCGTGCCTGGCACTCCCTTCAGCCGCCTCGACTCCGAGCGCACCGGCTTCCCCGCCACGCTCGGCCGCGCGATCTCCCGCTTCGAGGCCGGGTCTCGAGCGCCAGGTGACGCTCGAGGCGCTGAACGACTACCTGCTGACCCTCCGCTTCCTGCTCGAGGGTGGCGGGCCCGCATCGCTCGGTATGCCGATGCGGGTCGCGGCGCTCTGCGCGGAGCCCGACGGCCGCACCGAGGTCAAGGCCACCGTCGAATACGCGCTGGCGCTCGAGCGAGAGCTGTGGAGCGGCGAGCCGACGCCCAGCTCGGAGCGCCGCCCGCCCGCCGAGATCGCGGCCGAGGTCGAGGACCTGACCCGCGCGATCCTGGGCGACGCCGCCTGCGGCCACCTGGGGACCGAGTTGCGCACCACCGCCGACGAGATCCTGCTTGGCGAGGGCCTCCAGGTCGGCGAGGGCGCTCCGGACACCCGCGGCGAGACCGCCGAGTGGAACCCCACCCTGCCCGAGGAGGGTGACGCGTTCGAGCTCGAGAGCCTCGAGGAGGAGCTCGAGGCGGCGATGGGCGAGCGGGAACCCGAGCCGGACGCGGAGCCGGCCGAGCCGGGCTTCGTCCGCGCGCAGAACCTGATCCACGAGATGGAGCTTGCGGCGGACCAGGACGGTGACTTCGACTGGGAGGAGCCGATGCCGAGCGCCGAGCGGGAGCAGGAGCTGGAGGCCGAGGAGCCTGCCCCCGACCCCGCCGGCCCCGGACGCGAAGCGGAGGAGCCGGCGGGTGCAGAGATCAGGGTCCTGCGGCCGCTGCCCGCGGAGGGCCCGGTCGCCGAGCTGATCGCGGACTCCGACCAGCACCGCCGCGAGGTCGCGACCCGGGTCTCGTTCCTCTTCCCCCGACCGGAGACCACCGAGTGGAGCGTGCGCGAGGTCGGCTACGACCGCACCCGCCGCGCCGAGGTCGACGACCCGGCCACGCACGCCTAAGACTTCCCTCTCCGATCACCCAGGAAGAGCGGGCCAGGCGCCGAGCATGAAGCTCGGGGCCTTGGCCTGTCCTATGCCGAGGCGGCGATCTGCTCGCGCTCGTCCGCCCCCGTGGCGAACAGATACCGGTTGATCTCCATCAGGCCGGCGAGGTCGTGGACGTCGAAGTCGAGGTACGGCACCTGGATCACGGCCCGCGTGCGCATCTCGTTCGCAAGGTGCTCGACGTTCCGCCGATCGCGCTCGGAGAGGGCGCGGTAGTCGTCGAAGTTCTCCGCCACCCTTCTCGGCCAGATCCTCGTCGCCCAGCAGGTCGCTCAGGTCGCCGGCCAGCGCCTCGGCCGAGCCGTTCTCGGAGTAGTGGACCTTGTTGACGATCACGCCGCCGAACGGGAGCTTCGCTTCGACCAGCTTGCGATGGAAGTAGACGGCCTCGTCGATCGGCTCGCCCTGCGGCCCGCAGACCACGAGGAACATGCTCTGGGAGTCGGCCAGCAGCTCGTTGACCCTGCGCGCCCGCTCGCGGAAGCCGCCGACCATGCCGCTCATCGCCTGGAAGAACTCGGCCAGGTCCTCCAGCAGGTCGACGCCGGTGATCCGCTTGAGGATGGAGAACATCGTCGACGTGCCGCGCCCGGCGACCTTCGCGGCGATCCCGGTCGGGGCCATGAACACGCGCAGCGCCCGCCCCTCGATGAACTGGGTCAGGCGCTTCGGCGCCTCGAGGAAGTCGAGCGCGTTGCGTGAGGGCGGCGTGTCCAGGACCAGCAGGTCGTAGCGGTCCTCGGCCCAGATCTCGAACAGCTTCTCCATCGCCATGTATTCCTGGGACCCCGCGAGCGCGTTCGAGAGCTGCTGGTAGATGCGGTTGTAGAGGATCCGCTCGCGGGTCTCCTCGTCCGGGGCGTGCTTGCGGACCACCTCGTCGAAGGTCGCCTTCGAGTCGAGCATCATCGCCCAGAGCTCGCCGTCGCCCGGGTCGACGCCCGCCTCGCCGAACAGCGCCGGGTCCACCTGGCGCTCCTCGTTGCCCAGCTCCGGCAGGCCCAGCGAGTCGGCCAGGCGCTTGGCCGGGTCGATGGTGAGCACGGCCACCTTCTTGCCGCGGGCCGCCATCCCGGCGGCGATCGCGGCGGAGGTCGTCGTCTTGCCGACCCCGCCCGAGCCCGCGCAGATGCAGACGCGCTTGCCCTCGAGCAATTCCAGGACCGATGCCATCAGACCGTCGCCGCGAGCTCGTGGAGGGAATCGATCCCGAGGTCGGGCTCGAAGACGAACGGCATCGTGGTGACCGGGGCCTCGGTCAGCTCCTCGAGCCGCGCGAGCTGCTCCCGCTGCGCAACCGCGCGGCGCCGCTCGGACAGCGCTGCCCGCAGGGCGGCCCGCCCGCCGCCCTCGGCCGCGTCGAAGGACGTCTCGATCGTTCGCTCCTCGTCCTCCGAGAAGCGCTCCGGGTAGAGCCCGTTGCAGAAGATCCGGTCGACCGACATCCCGACCTCGGCGGTCAGGTCGCGCTCGAGGCTCGCCGTCTCGTTGACGGGCATCTCCTCGGGGAGCGCGACGATCGCGACGCCCGTGCGGCGCTGGTTGGTGAGGAAACGGTCGAGCGTCTCGGCCTGACCGGCGATCGGCCCGACCCGGGCCACGTTGGCGAACGTCCGGGGTGTCTGCAGGAAGCCGACCCCGTGGCCGGTCGCGGGTGCGTCCACGATCACGAGGTCGTACTTGTGGCCCTTCTTGACCTTGCGGTCGTCGAGGGTCAGCTCCCAGATCTTCCCGATCGTGACCAGCTCGCGCAGGCCCGGCGTGGCGGCGGTGAGGTAGGTGAAGATCTTCGAGCGGAAGAGCATGTCCCGCATCGCGCGGACCTTGAGCTGGAGCAGGACGTACTCGCGCATCGACTCGTCCGGGTCGATGGAGATCCCCCACAGGTTCTCCGCCATCTCGACCTCGTTGAAGCCCACCTCGGCGCGGTGGAAGACGCGTGAGAGCCGCTCCTGCGCCGACACCTCGCAGACGATCGTGCGCTTGCCGCGGTCGGCGGCCGCCATGCCCAGGGCCAGGGCGACGGTGGACTTGCCGACCCCGCCCTTGCCCGTCACGATCACCAGTCGCTTGTCGAGCAGGTCGCGCACGGCGCCGATCCTTTCACGAAGGCCGCATTGCAAGCCGAAGTTGCGCCCCGATACGGGGAGGAAACCTCCCGGCGCGTGCGAATAGTCGCGAGCGTATGGGTCTTTTCAACCGTGGATCGAGAGATGACAGCCGGGACACCGTCCGGGACGACACTCGGGCGGAGTTGGCCGAGCTTGGCGAGCGCTTCTTCGAGGCCGAGCCGGACGGCGTCGAGGAGCCCGAGCCCGAGCCCTCCGAGGAGGTGGAGCCCTTGCCGACCGAGCCGACTCCAACGCCCGACCCCCAGCCCGAGCCCGTCGTGGAGGAGCTTCTGAGCGTCGAGGAGGCCGATGAGCGCCCGAAGGTGCACACCGCCTCGTCCCTCGAGGCGCCGCCGATGACCGACGAGGAGGCCGCCGAGGCGGCCCGGATCAGCTTCGATCAGGCGCTGTCGCCGCGCCGCGCGGCGACCACCGGAATCGCCAGTCCCGGCACGGAGGGCGAGCGGCCCGCCAGGCACGCCAAGGTGATCTCGTTCGCGAACCAGAAGGGCGGCGTCGCCAAGACCACGACGACGCTGAACCTCGCGGTCGCCTTCGCCGAGTCCGGCCACCGGGTCCTCTGCGTGGACCTCGACCCCCAGGGCAACCTGACCATGAGCCAGGGGATCGACCCGGACAAGGTCGACAAGTCGATGTACGACGTCCTGGTCCACCACATCCCGATCCGGGACGTCATCCATGAGCGCGAGATCGACATCGCCGTGGCGTCGATCGACCTGGCCGGCGCCGAGATCGCGATGTCGACCCAGATCGGCCGCGAGCGCTCGCTCGAGAAGGCGCTGTCGGCCGTCGTCGGCGACTACGACTTCGTCTGCATCGACACGCCGCCGAGCCTCGGGCTGTTGACCGTGAACGCCCTGACGGCGTCCGACAAGGTGATCGTGCCGGTGCAGTGCGAATACCTGTCGATGCGCGGGCTGATGCAGCTCCAGGGGACGCTCGAGATGATCCGCGAGAACCTCAATCCGGACCTCGAGATCGAGGGGATCCTGCCCACGATGCTCGACTCGCGGACGGTCCACGCCAAGGAGGCCGTCGAGATCCTCGAGGAGAATTTCGGGGAGCTGGTCTTCAAGTCCCGGATCCGCAAGGCGATCAAGTTCGCCGAGGCACCGGTTCGTGGTGCGAGCGTCCTGAAGTACGATCCGAAGTCGAACGCCGCGGACTACTACCGGGAGCTGGCAAAGGAGGTCTTGACTCATGGCGCGTCGTAAGCGGGCCAGCATGCGGGAAGGCCCCCTGGCCGACCTCTTTCGATCGACGGCCGAGCCCGACGATCCACCCGAGGCGCCGGCGCCGCCGCCACGGCGCGAGCAGCGCGACGACGAGACCCGGGTGATGCCCGAGGAGCCCGCCGCCAACGAGCCGCCCGCCGAGCCGACAGGCGGCGTTTTCGACGTCGAGGAGGATCCTGCCGCGAGCCCCGCCGAGGACGTGCGCGCCTACCGCACCGAGGACGCCGCGCCCGAGGCTCCCGCGCGCAGGGACCGCCTCTCGAAGATCTTCGCCGAGGACCCCGAGCCGGCCGGCGCGATGTACGGCCGCGAGGACCCGGACTACTCGCGCTCGGCCGAGGCCCCCGGACCGCACTCGCCCGTGATCCGCGTCGTCGGCGTGGGCGGCGCCGGCGTGAACGCCGTCAACCGGATGGTCGAGGCCGGCATCCCCGGCGTCGAGTTCATGGCGATCAACACGGACCTGCAGTCGCTCCAGCAGTCGCTGGCAGACGTGACCGTCCATCTCGGCACCGGCGCCCAGCGCGGCCTCGGCGCCGGGTCCAACCCCGAGCTCGGCTATCGCTCCGCCTTCGAGGAGCAGGACAAGATCAAGCGCCTCCTCAAGGGCTCGGACATGGTCTTCGTGACCGCCGGCGCCGGCGGCGGCACCGGCACGGGCGCCGCGCCGGTCGTGGCGCGCCTCGCGCGCGACGTGGGTTCCCTGACCGTCGGGATCATCACCAAGCCGTTCAAGTTCGAGGGCTCCCGCCGCGCGAAGCAGGCCGACGACGGCGTCGACGCGCTCGCTGCGGAGGTCGACACCCTGATCGTCGTCCCGAACGAGCGCCTGCTCTCCGTGCTCGCCACGAACACCACGATGATCGAGGCCTTCCAGGTGGCCGACGACGTCCTGCGCCAGGGCGTCCAGGGCATCTCCGAGCTGATCACGCTGCCCGGCCTGATCAACCTCGACTTCGCCGACGTGCGCACGACGATGCGCGACGCCGGCCAGGCTCTGCTGGGCATCGGCATGGGCGCGGGCGACAACCGCGCCACGGCCGCCGCCGAGCGCGCGGTCTCGTCGCCGCTGCTGGAGACCTCGGTGAACGGCGCGAAGTCGATCCTGCTCTCGATCACCGCCGGCTCGGACCTGACGCTGATCGAGGTCTCGGACGCCGCGAAGATCGTCCAGGAGGCGGCGCACCCCGACGCCAACATCATCTTCGGCGCGAACATCGACGAGTCGCTGACCGACCAGGTCTGGGTGACGGTGATCGCCACCCGCTTCGACGGCCGCGGCCGCCGCGCCGACGGCTCGACGAGCGAGAAGCGCGCAGCGGGATCGACCCAGGTCTCGACGCGCCGGCCGGCGGAACGCCGCGCCGGCACCGCCAAGGAGTTCGAGTCGCGCCCGAAGGACCTCGAACTCGACGTACCCGAGTTCGTCCCCGGCAAGTAGGCGCCGGTCCCCGACGGCCGGTGGCCGCGCCGCCCGAGCTCACCGGACCTCGCGTGGTGCTGGTCCCGTGCGCTCCGGAGCATCACGCCCGCCTCCGAGAGATTCACCTCGAGCCCGAGGTTCGGCGCTGGTGGCAGGACCCGGCCGACGACTTCCCCGCCGGCATGAACCGCAGCATCAACTACACCGTGATGCTCGACGAGCGGGTCATCGGATTCGCCCAGTGGTATTCAGAGGACGAGACGGTTATCCGTTTCGCCGGATTCGATCTCTTCCTCGATCCGGCGGTACACGGGCGCGGGCTCGGTCTGGAGACCGTCCGCGTTCTGTGCGCGCATCTGATCGACGATCACGGCTTTCACCGCATTGTGGTCGACCCAGAGGTTGAGAACGAGATCTCAATCGCGTGCTTCCGCAAGGCTGGCTTTCGGCCCGTCGGTGTTCTGCGGGAATACATGCGCGATCGCTTCGACGTCTGGAAGGACGGCCTGCTGCTCGACCTGCTGGCCGAGGAGTTGGTCCGCGCGTAGCGACCTCAGCCCGGCCTAAGCTCCGCGCATGAGCGCTCGGGGAGTCGTGGCTGCCGGGCATCCGCTGACCGCCGAGGCCGGCGCGCGTGTCTTGCGCGAGGGCGGGAACGCTGTCGATGCGGCGATCGCGGCGGTGCTGACGTCGTGCGTCACCGAGAGCACCCTGACCGGGATCGGGGCGGGCGGCTACATGCTGATCCGCGATCGGGGCGAGCCGGTCGTCCTCGACTTCTTCGTGGCGGTGCCAGGGCTCGACGGGGCGGAGCGCGGCTCGGAGTTGGTTCCGATCCCGATCTACTTCACGCCCGACACGCCGCAGGTGTTCCACATCGGAGCGGCGTCGTGCGGGGTGCCCGGCACGCCGGCGGGCCTGGTCGCGGCAGCCGAGCGGTTCGGGACCGTGCCGCTGGCCGACCTCGCGGCACCGGCGGCCGCACTCGCGCGCGACGGCGTGACGATCAATCCCGAGCAGGCCTACTTCCTCGAGATCCTGGCACCGATCCTGGTCCACTACGACGAGGCGCGCGCGATCTACGCGCCGGAGGGACACATCCTGGGTGTCGGCGACCGGTTCGTGTTCGCCGAGCTGGGCGACGCATTGGAGCGGCTAGGCGCCGAGGGCGCCGAGCCCTTCTATCGCGGCGACATCGCCGTGGCGATGAGTGCCTGGGTGCGCGAGGGCGGCGGCACGCTCGGCACCGACGATCTCGCCGCCTATGAGCCGATCGCCAGGGCCCCGGTCGAGGCGTCCTTCCACGGCCGCCGGGTGCTCAGCAACCCGCCGCCCTCCTCGGGCGGGATCCTGATCGCCTATGCCCTCGCGCTGCTCGAGCGCCTCGGCGAGTGCGACACCGAGCGCATCGTGGGCGCGATGGAGGCGGCGCAGGCCGCGCGGAGCGAGGACTTCCTCGCCGGGCTCTGGGAGGACGGCTTCGCGGAGCGCTTCCTCGATCCGGAGCGCATCGCCCGCGCCGCCGACGCTGTCGCCGCGGCGCGGGAACAGGGCGCCGGCCCGCGCTCGACGCCGAATGACGCCCTCGGCTCGACCACGCACATCACCGCCGTGGACTGCGAGGGCGGCTGCGCGAGCGTGACGTGCTCGAACGGAACCGGCTCGGGCCTGGTCGTGCCGGGCACCGGCGTCCACGTCAACAACATGCTCGGCGAGGAGGACCTGAACCCGCACGGCTTTCACCGCCACGCGCCGGGAGAGCGGTTGCCCTCGATGATGTCGCCGTCCGTGGTGCTGCGCGGCGACGAGCTCGAGGCCGGGCTGGGCAGCGGGGGCTCGAACCGGATCCGCTCCGCGGTTCTCCAGACCGTGGTGCGCCTCCTGGTCGACGGCGACCATGTTGCGGACGCGGTGGTTGCGCCGCGGGTCCACTTCGAGGGCGGGACGGTTCAGGCCGAGCCGGGCGTGGACGAGGCTGCGCTCGACCGGCTGTCGGAGCGCGGCTACGAGGTGGCTCGCTGGGCAGCGCAGAACGTGTTCTTCGGGGGCGTCCACGCCGTCGCCCGCGACCCCGTGACCGGCGAGCTCAGCGCCGGGGGCGACCCGCGCCGCGGCGGCGCCGTCGCATATGCCTAATGAGCGACTTTGTCGCGAAACCTTGCCCGAGTGGTAACGGAGGCGCTTGTTAGCTGAAGACGACCTTGCCGTTCATCCGCGCGCGCTCGGCGATCTCGCGCGAGCGGCTGAGCGCGTCGATCAGCGCGTCGAGGGCGGCGCCCAGCGTGCGCATCCGCTCGTCCTCGGAGCGCAGCTCGAGCAGCCGCTGCTTGGTCTCGGCCGGCAGCTCGACGCGCGACGCGATCGCGTACGCGTCGCTGTCCGCCAGCTCGTCGACCTCCGGCTCGGTGCCGGAGACGCGCTCGACGAGCTCGGCGAACGCCTCACGGGTGGCCTCGGCGGCCTCGATGTCGTCGGGCTCGGGCTCGCCGGCGTCCACGGTCTCGATCTCGCCGGCCGGATACTCCTCGGCCTCGAACCGCTCGAGCACGCGAAACGGCGCCTCGCCGGTGACCACGATGTCCAGCCGGCCGTCATCGAAGCGCTCCAGGACCTCGGTGACGCGCGCGGTGCAGCCCACCCGGCGGGCCGAGCCGTCGTCGTCGCGGAAGACGATTCCGAACGGCTCCTCGGCCTCGAGGCAGTGCCCGATCATCCGCTTGTAGCGCTCCTCGAAGATGTGGAGCGGCATCAGCTCGCCCGGGAGCAGGACGATCGGGAGTTCGAAGATCGGGAGCTCGCCCGAGGAGGCGCTTCGGTCCACGAATCCGATTGTAGGCAGGTCCACGAGAATGCTCGCGATGGCGATCGATTTCGAGGCCGAGGGGCTGCTGGAGGGCGTCGAGGGCGAGGCGCGCGAGGCGCGGCGGCAGCTGCTCGATAGCTCGCGCAGGACGGGGTCCCGCTCGAGGAGCTGAGAGAGGCGGTCGAGGAGGGACGCCTGGTCCTGCTGCCGGTCGAGCGCGTCCTGGCCGGCGACGGGCCGCGGTACACGCGCGAGGAGGTCGCCGAGCTCTCGGACGTGGACGTCGAGCTCCTCGACCAAGCAGTGGCGGGCGCTGGGGATGCCGGACCAGGAGGACGACGCGAAGGCGTTCACCGAACGGGACGTCGAGGCCGCGAAGCGGGTCAAGCGGTTGCGCGAGGACCTGGGCATCCCGGACGACGAGATGCTCCAGGTCTCGCGCGTGATCGGGATGAACATGTCGCAGCTGGCCGCCGCCAGCCGCGGGCTCGGGCAGCGCGTCGTTCACCCGGCCCGGCGACACTGAGCTTCGAGGTGGCCCAGCGGTTCGCGGCGATCGTGAGGGGCTTGGGGCCGCTCCTCGACGCCGACCCTCGAGTACGTGCTCGAGCTCCACATGCGCGAGCAGATCCGCCACGACGTCTTCGGCGACCGCGAGATCGCGGAGGGAGTCGAATCCGGGCGCGAGATCGCGGTCGCGTTCGCGGACCTCGTCGGGTTCACGAAGCTCGGCGAGCGGCTCGACCCGGCCGAGATCGGCCGGCTCACCGACCGCCTCGGCGAGCTCGCCGGGGACGTCGCCGGCGGGCCGGTGCGCCTGGTGAAGCTGATCGGCGACGCCGCGATGCTGAGCTCCAACGACCCCGGCGCCCTGCTCGACGCGCGCTCGAGCTGGTCGCGGCCTCCGAGCGCGAGGGCGAGGGATTCCCGCTGCTGCGCGCCGGGGCCGCCTTCGGTCGCGCGGTCGCGCGGGCCGGCGACTACTACGGCCGCCCGGTGAACCTCGCCAGCCGGCTCACCGCGGTCGCCCGGCCCGGGAGCGTGCTGTGCGACAGGCGATGCGCGACGCGGCCGGCGACGAGCGCTACTCGTGGTCGTTCGCGGGCTCGCGGCGCCTGAAGGGGATCTCGAGCGAGGTCCGCACGTTCCGCGCGCGAACGGCCGAGCCGCGCGACACGGACTGACCAGCTGGCGACACGTAACCCCGTAGGCCATGGCACTTCTGATGATCTTCGCGCTCGTTGCCGGCGCCGGCACGGCGCTGTCGCCGTGCGTGCTGCCCGTCCTGCCCGCCGTGCTCTCGGCCGGGGCGACGGGCGGGCGCCGGCGCCCGCTGGGCGTCGTCACCGGGCTCGTCGCCTCGTTCACGTTCGCCACGGTCGCGCTCGTCTACGTGATCGACGCGCTCGGCCTGCCCGATGACCTGCTGCGCTGGATCGCGATCGGGACGCTTGCGGTCTTCGGCGTCGTGCTGCTGATCCCGCCGCTCGCCGACCGCGTCGAGGCGTTCGTCAGCCGGCTCGCGCCGGGCCCCGCACGGAGCGTCGGGCGACGGCTTCGGCTCCGGCTTCGTGCTGGGCCTCAGCCTCGGGCTCGTCTACGCCCCCTGCGCGGGCCGATCCTGGCCGGCGTGATCACCGTCTCGGCATCGCAGGACTTCACCGCCGGCAAGCTGGCGGTCGCGCTCGTCCTACGCGGTCGGCTCGGGCGCCGTGCTCTACGCCTTGATGGTGGGCGGACGGCGGCTCGTCGACCGCATGCGGCCGTGGCGCGGGCAGATCCAGATGGCGATGGGCGCGCTGCTCGTCGCCGACGGCGATCGCGATGTCGGCCGACCTCGACATCCGGTTCCAGACCGCGATCGCCGACGAGCTGCCCTCGTTCCTCGTCAACCCGACCGAGGCGATCGAGGAGTCGGGGGCCGTCGCCGACGAGCTCGCGGAGGTCCGCGGCGGGCACGGCGCCGAGGAGGGTGGGGTGGAGGAGGCGGCTGCCGGGGTGGAGCTGCCGCGCTACGGGGAGGCGCCCGACTTCGTCGCGACGCAGGAGTGGTTCAACAGGCGAGCCGCTCTCGATCCCGGAGCTTGCGTCCGAGGGACACGTGGTGCTCATCGACTTCTGGACCTACACGTGCATCAACTGCATCCGCACGCTGCCCTACCTGAAGGCCTGGGACGACGAGTACCGCGCGGACGGGCTGACGATCGTGGGCGTGCACTCGCCCGAGTTCGCGTTCGAGAAGGACGCCGGCAACGTCGCCGACGCGATCGCCGACAACGAGATCCGCTATCCCGTCGTGCAGGACAACGAGCTCGGCACCTGGAGCGCGTTCGGCAACCAGTACTGGCCGGCGAAGTACCTGATCGGGGCCGACGGCGAGGTCCGCTTCGTCCACTTCGGCGAGGGCGCCTACGAGGAGACCGAGCAGGCGATCCGCTCGCTCCTCGCCGAGGCGGGTGACCCGGAGCTCGGCGCCGAGGCGCGGGCACAGGCTGAGCGGATCGACCCGGGCCTCGGGACCCCCGAGACGTACCTCGGCGTCGCCCGCGCCGAGGGCTGGGTGGTGCCGCCGCGGCCGGGGACGAGCGACTACGCCTCGGTGCCCGCGGAGGACCTTGACCTCAACGAGTTCGCCTACGCGGGGCGCTGGCGGGTGGACGAGGAGTCGGGGACCGCGGTGAAGGATGCGGCGATCAACCTCTCGTTCCAGGCGCGGCGGGTGTTCCTGGTGCTGGGCGCCGAGGACGGGCCGGCGAACGTCCGCGTCGAGCTCGACGGCGAGCCGATCGCCGACGGCGACGCGGGCGCGGACCTCTCGGACGGCATCGTGCGGGTCTCGGGCCAGCGCCTCTACCGGCTGGTGGACCTGCCGGAGGCGGGCCGGCACTCGCTGACGCTGCGGTTCGACCCGGGCGTCGCGGGCTACGCGTTCACGTTCGGGTAGGCGGCGCGTGAGTTACCCGCTCGGCACGGCAAGCGGAAGTCTCGATCGAGCGTCGAGTTAGTTTCGCCTGAGGCCACTTACTCGACGCTCGGTGCAGTCGGAGGGGAAGTGGCACATCCGGCGTGGCCGAACTCGTTGCAACTCCGGTCCAGTTTGTCTGTCACGGGTGATCGATGGCTCGCTGGAATTTGAGATGTGCCGAGGGTTGAAATCCCGAGGCGGGATGCACGACCCAGGATCGTTGCGATCGGCCGTGAGGCCGGTTCCGGTTCGAGTCCGGCGCCCTCCGCACCTACAATCTGGCGACTGGGTCGTGCGCGGGGCTCTCGCCCCGCTTCAACCCGAGCGGTCCGCTTCGGCGGGCCGCTCGCTGTGAGGTGACCCCGCGTCGCGGGCTACGCGTTCACGTTCGGGTAGTCGAGGGGGTGCGGCCTGGTTACGGCCCGGCCGAAGCCTGGACCCTGAGGTTGGCCCCCTGGAAGGCGTGCCAGGCAAGGACCGCGTCGCCGCCGGGGTCCATCGCGACCTGAGGGTTGGACGAGCTCAGTCCATTGGCGGAGACGTTCTGCGGCGGGCTCAGGACGCCGGCTGCCGAGCGCGCTCGGGCCTGGACCCGGAAGACGGAGCCGTCGAAGCGGTGCCATGTGAACACGGCGTCGCCGTTGGCGTCCGTGTCGACCTGGGGCCGGTTGGCATCCTGCCCAGCGGCGGAGAGGGTCTGCAGCGGGCTCAGGGCGCCGGCGGCCGAGCGCCCGCGGGCCTGGATCCGCGAGTCGGTCCCGTCGGAGCGCTCCCAGGTGAAGACCGCGTCGCCGTCGCCGTCGACCGCGACCTGGGGAGCGAACGCATGCTGGCCGGCCGCGGACAGGGTCTGCACCGGGCTGAGGACGCCGGCGGCCGAGCGCGCTCGCGCCTGGACCAGGTAGTTCGTCCCGTTGGTGCGCCGCCAGGCAAGGACCGCGTCGCCGTCGGGGTCGACCGCGACCTGGGCGTCAATCGCGTGCTGGCCGACACCCGAGAGGGTCTGCACCGGACTCAGGGCGCCGGCGGCCGAACGCCCAAGGGCCTGAACCCGGTACCTCGAGCCGTCAAACCGCTGCCAGGCGAGAACCGCGTCGCCGTCGGGGTCCACCGCGACCTGAGGGGCGAGCGCGTCCTGTCCGCTGGAGGAGAGGGTTTGCACCGCGCTCAGGACTCCCGCGGCCGAGCGTGCCCGGGCCTGGATCCGGTCGCCCGTTGCGTCGGCGAGCAACCAGGTGAACACCGCGTCGCCGTCGGCGTCGACCGCGACCTGGGGGTCGGTCGCGTGCTGGCCGACACCGGAGAGGGTCTGCACCGGGCTCAGGACGCCGGCGGCCGAGCGCGCCTGCGCCTGGAGCCGGAAGTTCGCTCCGTCGTGGCGCTCCCAGGTGAACACCGCGTCACCGTCGGCGTCGACGGCGACCTGGGGGTCGGTCGCGTTCCGGCCGGCGGCGGACAGGGTCTGCACCGGACTCAGGACGCCGGCGGCCGAGCGCGCCCGCGCCTGGATCCGGTCGTTCGTTCCGTCGGAGCGGAACCAGGTGAAGACCGCGTCGCCGTCGGCGTCGACGGCGACCTGGGGGGCGAACGCGTTTTGGCCGGCGCTGGAGAGGGAGGCCGGCGTGGTCCACACAGCATCGGCGAGCGTGGGGACCAGGAGCGCCGCCGCGAGTAGCGCGCAGACCGAAGCCGATAGACCCTTAGCGCCCTGTCTCGACGTTCCCCCGCTGATGATCAGGAGTGTACGCCGAGGCAAGCGGCGCCCGGGCCTCCCTGTCGCCGTACATTGCCACCTGTGAAGGAGCGGCTCTTCGGGCTGATCGCCGGGCTCGCGATCGCAGGGATCGTCGCGGCCGGCCCGGCGGCGGCGGGCGAGTCGCCGGTGCCGCCGGACGACGACAGCTTCTACGAGGCGCCGGCGAAGAGGGTGCTCAAGAATGCTCGGCTGGGGAAGGTGCTTCGCTGGCGTGCGGTCGATCTCTCGGCCTCGAACATCTCGGTGCCGCACCGCGCCTGGCAGCTCCTCTACCGGACGTCCGATACGAGGAACCGCCCCGAGGCGGCCGTGGCCACGGTGATCGTCCCCGATGCGGCCTACGAGGGCCGCCGGCCCCTGCTCGCCTACCAGCCCGCCGAGGACACCCTCACCCGCCGCTGCGCCTCCTCGTATGAGCTCCGGACCGGGTCGGGCGGTGAGCCGAGCACGTTCAGTTTGGGACTCGAGCGCGGCTGGGCGGTGGTCGTGCCCGACTACGAAGGGCCGAAGTCGCAGTGGATCGCCGGCAAGCAGGCAGGGCACGCGATCCTCGATGCGATCCGTGCGGCACGGCGGTTCCCCGATGCCGGCCTGGCTGGACGCCGGACCCCGGTGGGGATCTGGGGCTACTCCGGAGGCGGCCACGCGACCGGATGGGCATCGGAGCTCCAGCCCAGGTACGCGCCGAGGATGAGGCTCCGCGGCGTCGCGCACGGCGGCGCCTCTGCCGACCCGGCGGTCAGCGCGCGCAACGTCGACGGCGGGCCCGCCTCGGGAATCGTGCTCGCCGCCGCCGTCGGGATCGGCCGCGCCTATCCCCAGATGCGTCTGGGCGAGCTGCTCAACGACGCGGGTCGCGAGATGCGGCGCGAGATCGGCGGCATGTGCCTGGAGGAGTTCGTGGCCGCATACCCGCTGCGCCGAATGAGCGAGTTCACGGTCGTCCCCGACCCACTCGAGGTGCCCCGGGTGAAGAGAGTGATCGCCAAGGTAGCCCTCGGCCACCGCAAGCCGAGCGCGCCGGCGTTCATCTACCACGCGATTCTCGACGAGCTCAACCCGATCTCGGCGAGCGACGCGCTCGTCGACCGTTACTGCGCCATGGGCGCGGTGATCGCATACGACCGCAGCCTGGTGGGCGAACACATCCTGCTCCAGGAAACCGGCGCCCCGGCAGCGGTCGCATATCTCGCCGACCGGTTCGCCGGCATCCCGCCGGCGAGCATCTGTTGAGCTCAGCCCGGCTTGCGGGCGCTCAGGATCAGGTTGTAGAAGAGCGACGCCGGCAGGCGTGGTTCGAGCAGCGCGGCATCGGCGCGCTGCAGGGCGATGTAGCTGCGGAAAGCGAACAGCCGCCAGCGATCGGGGACCTCGTCGGGCTCCGCGCTGGCCTCCAGCGAGCGCAGCCACCAGCCGTAGACGTTGGCGAGCAGCTCCTCGCCGCGGACGCGGAGCTCGGCGAAGCCGGCGGCGCCCAGCGCGCGGTCGAGGTCGCCGGGGGCGAACGCGTGGACGTCGACCTCGCTCTCGAGCTCGTGGCCGTCGTGGGATTCGATGTCGAAGCCGTCGCGCGCCGAGGCGCCGACGAGCCGGCGCCAGGCGGGCGCGGTGAGCGCGCCGATCCGCTTGGGCAGCGCGGCGAGCCGGTCGCCGTTGCGCGAGGGCTCGCCGCAGAAGACGATCGCCCCACCCGGGCGCAGGACGCGCTTGAACTCGCCGAATGCACGGTCGAGGTCGGGGATGTGGTGCAGGACCGCGTGGCCGAGCACGAGGTCGAAGCTCTCGTCGTCGAACGGAAGCCGCTCGGCGTCCGCGCGCCCCGTGCTCGACACGCTCGCCGAGTCCGAGCTCGCCCGCGGTCGCGGCGAGTGACTTCGAGCATCCCGGCGGAGATGTCGGTCGCGGTGAGGCGCTCGAACGCCCCCTGCTGCATCAGGTTGAGCGAGAAGTAGCCGGTGCCGGCAGCCGATCTCGAGCGCGTGCGCCGAACGGCGGCTCGGGCCACTTGCCGAGCGCCTTGACCAGCTTCTGCCGCGTCTGGTTGCGGCCGATATCGGAGAAGTCGATGCCCCACTTGGCGTCGTACCCGGCGGCCGCGGCGTCGTGATAGCGCTGGTTGACGTCGCGGATGTGCTCCGGTGTGGCGGTGGGGGCTGCAGGCATCGGGCGCGCGAATGTTAGGAGACTCCCGCGGCCGTGGCGCATGTTCAAGCCGATCAACCGCCTGGAGTGCCGCCGCTGGAGCTGACCGGCGAGCGGACGCTGCCCGACGTCCCGGCCGAGAACTACTGGTACCGGCGCCACCTCGCCGTGTACGAGTGGATCGCGGCGCGGGTCGGCGGTCTGCGAGTGGCGGACCTCGCCTGCGGGGAGGGCTATGGGTCGGCGGTTCTGGCCGCGGTCGCCGCCGACGTGTCGGCGTCGATGCCAACCCCGAGGCGCACGAGCACGCCGGGCTCCGATACCAACGTCCGAACCTGCGCTTCGAGCGCGCCCTGGTCGAGGAGTTCCGCGAGCAGCGCGACGCGATCGTGTTCCTGCAGACGATCGAGCACATCCACGAGCCCGAGCGCCTCCTGGCCGGGTTCGCCGAGACCGCGCCGACCGCGTACGTCTCGACCCCGAACCGGCTGACGCTCGCCCCCGCGGGCGCGGAGAAGTCCGACAACCCGTGGCACCTGCGCGAGTACACGGCGGCCGAGTACCGCGCGCTGCTCGAGCCCCACTTCTCCGAGGTCCGGCTGCTCGGCGTCTTCCACGCGCGCAAGCTGCGGGTCCACGAGATCGCCCTGAAGCTCGGCTGGGACCGCGTCCACAAGGGCCTGCGCATCTCGAAGCCGTTCTACGACCGCTTCACGCCGGCGATCGCCGCCTCCGACTTCGTCCTGCGCGAGGAGTCCGCCGCGGACCTCGACCGCGCCCTCGACTTCCTCGCCGTCTGCCGTGCCTGAACGATCCGCGGGCGCGCTGGCGCTGGTGCTCCACTCGCACATGCCCTACGTCGAGGGCTTCGGGACGTACCCGTTCGGCGAGGAATGGCTGTTCGACGCGGTGCTGCGCTCGTACCTGCCGGTGCTGGACGTCGCCGAGCGCCTGACGATGACCGTCACTCCCGTGCTCGCCGACCAGCTCGAGGCGCCGGGCGTGGGCGAGCGGCTCGCCGCGTTCGGGCGCGAGTTCCGGCTCGCCTCCTGCCTGGCCGACGCCGACGAGCAGGAGGGCGCGTTCCGTGCTCCCTGTCACGACGAGGCCGACCGCTACCGCCGTGCGCTCGAGCGCCTCGACGCGCTCGGGAAGCGAGCCGCTCGAGGCCTTCCGCCGGGCCGCAGGCCGACGGTCGCGTGGCGCTGATCGGATCCAGCGCCACCCACGCCGTGCTGCCGCTCTCGCGACCGCCGGCGGCAGGCGGCTCCAGCTCGACGCGGGCCTGCGCTCGCACCGCCGGCGCTTCGGCGAGCCCGGGCGGCATCTGGCTGCCCGAGTGCGCGTACGAGCCCGGCCTCGAGCGGCTGCTCGCGGAATACGGGCTCGGGTTCTTCTGCACCGACCAGAGCGCGCACGAGCCGCCCGCCTCCGGCGCTGCGGCCGGTGGCGACCGCCGCCGGCCCCGTCGCCTTCCCGATCGACTGGGAGGCGATCTCCTGGCTCTGGTCGCTCGATGGCTATCCCGTCCGACCCGGCCCACACCGACTTCCACCGCGAGTCGCTGCGCGGCGCGCGGGTCTGGTCGATCGGCGGTGAGATCCGCGACCCCGAGGCCGGAGCCGCTCGCGCGCGCGAGCAGGCGCGGGAGTTCCTCGCCGCGGCCGCCGACCGGCTGCGTGCCCACCGCGACCGGACCGGCGCAGACGGGCTGATGGTCTTCGCGATCGACACCGAGCTGCTCGGCCACTGGTGGTGGGAGGGGCCCGAGTGGCTGGCAGAGGTGGTCGGCCGACGCCGAGGAGGCAGGAGTGGATCTGGTGACCCTGCCCGAGGCGCTCGACCGGGTCGAGGCCCGAGCCGCGCGCCCTCCGCCGCTCGAGCTGGGGCGAGGGCAAGGACCTCTCCACCTGGGACTCGCCCGCCGTCGCCGATCTCGCCTGGGGCGCCCGCCGCCTGGAGATGCGGCTGGCAGCCGAGCTCGGCGGCCGCGCGCTCCCCGCCGCCGCGGCCGAGCGCGCCACGCGCGAGCTACTGGCCCTCCAGGCGAGCGACTGGGCGTTCCTCGACAAGCGGCGCCAGGCGGGCGACTACCCCTTCCAGCGGGTCACGGACCACGCCCGCGGCCTGCTCGAGGCCATACACTCCGCCGACCCACAGGAGCCGCGCCTCCGCAACCTGGCGCCCGATCTGAGCCTCGCCCCCCTGCTCGCACCTTGACCACCCGCACCGTCCTGATCCTCTCGTGGGAGTACCCGCCGCTGATCGAGGGCGGCCTGGCGCGCCACGTGCGCAAGCTCTCCGAGGGGCTCGTCGAGCCTCGGGACCGAGGTCCACGTGCTCACGCGCGGCGGCGAGGAGTCGCCCGCCGAGGAGACCGTGGCGCGGCGTCCGGATCCACCGCGTGATCGAGCCGAAGCGCCCGACCGACCTGGGCGAGTTCGTCGCCTGGGTCGAGCGGATGAACGCCGACATGCTCGCCGCCGGGGTCGAGCTCGGCGACCGCTTCGACTTCGACCTCGTCCACGGCCACGACTGGCTCGTCGCGATGGCCGGCGACCACCTGGCGAAGCGCTTCGGCTGCCCGCTGGTGACCACGATCCACGCGACCGAGTACGGGCGCCACCAGGGCTGGGTGGACAAGCACCCGCAGTCGTACATCCACGGGGTCGAGCGCTGGATCACGAACCGCGCCGACCGCGTGATCGCCTGCTCGTTCTACATGCGCGAGCAGATCGCGGACATCTTCGGCGTCGACGAGGAGCGGGTCACCGTGATCCCGAACGGGATCGACCCCGAGGACCTGCGCCCCCACGACGAGCCCGAGCTGCGGCGCCTGCGCTCCGAGTTCGCCGCGCCGGACGAGAAGCTCGTGCTGCTGATCGGCCGCCTGGTCTACGAGAAGGGCTTCCAGCTCGCGCTCGAGGCGATGCCCACCGTGGTCGCGGAGGCGCCGGGCACGCGCTTCCTGGTCGCCGGCTCGGGCACCCACGAGGCGGAGCTGAGGCGCCAGGCCGCCGAGCTCGGCCTGCTCGAGCACGGCACCTTCCTGGGCTGGATCGGCGACGACGTCCTGCACTCGCTCTACCGGATCGCCGACGTCTGCGTGGTGCCCTCGATCTACGAGCCGTTCGGCCTCGTCGCGCTCGAGTCGATGGCGTCGGGCTGCCCCTGCATCGTCGCCGACACGGGCGGCCTGCGCGAGGTCGTGCCCGAGAACGGCGCCGGACTGCGCTTCCGCGCGCGCGACCCCGAGGCGCTGGCGGAGGTGGCGATCCGCGTCCTGCGCGACGAGCAGCTCGGCGAGCGCCTGGTCGCCGAGGGCCTGGAGCACATCCGCGGCTTCGACTGGGCCGACGTCGCGGCTTCGACCGCCGAGCTCTACGGCGAGCTGCGCCGCGCAGTCGGCCGGCGCTGATGGACGCGATCCCGCTCGAGGGCGCGGCCGTGGCGATCACCGGCGCAGCGCGCGGCATCGGCCTGAAGACCGCCGAGGAGTTCAGCGCCGCGGCGCCCGCGTCGCGATCGGCGACATCGACGCGGCGGCCGTGACCGAGGCCGCGGCCGGGCTGGGCGCGGACGCGCACGGCTTCGCTCTCGACGTGAGCGACCGCGACTCGTTCGCGGCGTTCCTGGCCGCGGCCGAGGAGGCGATCGGCCCGCTCGACGTGCTCGTCAACAACGCCGGCGTCATGCCGACGGGCCGGTTCCTCGAAGAGCCCGACGCGGTGACCGCGACGACGATCGGCGTCAACCTCTGGGGTCCCGTCTGGGGGATGAAGCTGGCGCTGCCCGGGATGCTCGAACGGGGCCGGGGCCACGTCGTCAACGTCGCCTCGCTGATGGGCAAGTTCTACCTGCCCGGGATCGCCACCTACAGCGGCGCCAAGCACGGCGTCGTCGGGCTCTCGGCCGCCGTCCGCGACGAGCTGCACGGCACCGGCGTGACGATCACCACCGTCCTGCCGAGCGCGGTCGAGACCGAGCTGATCACCGGCATCAGGCTGCCCGCGGCGCTGCCGCGGGTGAAGCCCGAGGACGTGGCCCGCGCAGTCGCCGACTCCTGCCGCAAGCGCCAGGCCGAGGTCTCGGTGCCGGGCTGGCTCGGCCACGCGACGCCCGTCGCCGACCTCGCGCCCAGCCGGGTCGTCGGCCTGGTTCGTCGTCTCGCCAAGCACGACCGGGCGCTCGACGCGGACGAGGCGGCACGCGCGGCCTACGAGGCCCGCGCGCGCCGGCCCGGCGAGGACTCCTAGCCGCCGCGCCTGCGGTAGAGCGCGAGGTCGAGCTCGCGCGCCTCGGCGAGGTTGCCGAGCGGGGTCGGGATGCGCCCCGCGACCCGCCACAGGAACGCCTGGATCGGCGGGATCGGGATCCCTCGCTCCACCTGTGTCGTCGTGCCGTCCTTCCCACGTACCTCCAGCTTCACCGTCGCGTCGCGATTGAAGAGCCAGCCCTGGGGAGGCTCGAACCCCACGACGCGGACCGACTCCGGGCCGCCGCCCGCGAGCAGCCCGACCCAGTCCCGGATCCGATCGCGGAGGCCGCGGGCGAGCGCGAGCCCGCCGAGGATCGCGCCGAGCAGGAACGCGATCAGGATCAGGAGGATCCCGGGGATCGTGGCCGCGCCGCTCAGCGCCAGCGCGAACCCGCCGACGAGGGCGACGACCGAGAGGAAGGAGAGGAGCTTGGTCATGAGACGAGCTCCGCGACGCCCTCGGCGAACACCTCGGTGTGGCGGTCCACGTCCGCCTCGGTAGTCGCCGGCGACATCAGCGCCATGTTGTGGAACGGCGTCAGGAGCACGCCGCGGTTGAGCGCGTGGAGGTGCAGGAACCGCTCCAGCTCCGGGTCGGAGGCTGCGTGGGCGCTCGGTCCCGTTGCGGGCCGGCTCCGGCTCGAAGCGGTACTCGGCCCGGCACCCGAGCTGCGTCACGTTCCACGGCAGCCCGTGCCGCTCGATCACCTCCTGGACGCCCTCGCGCGAACCGGCCGCCAGCGGGATCGTCCGCTCGAACGCCTCCTCGGTGAGGACGCTGTCCAGCGTCGCCCGCACCGCCGCGAGCGACAGCGGGTTGCCGGCGAGCGTGCCGCCGACGCCGCCGGTGTCCTCGAAGTCGGCCTCGGGGCTCGCGATCAGGCGGTCGGCCAGCTCGGCGCGCAGGCCGAGCGCTGCCGCACGGGATGCCGCTGCCGATCGCCTTGCCGATCGTGACCATGTCGGGCTCGAGCCCCCAGGCCGCGCGTGCAGCCACCGGGCCCGGCCGAGAACGTGTGGGTCTCGTCGATGATCAGCACCGTGCCCGCGGCGCGGGTCAGCTCGCGCAGCCGCGTCGTGGTAGCCCGGGCTCGGGCAGGACGATGCCCATGTTCGTCATCGCCGGCTCGGCGAGGACACAGGCGACCCGTCCGTCGGCGAGCGCCCGCTCGAGGGCCTCGAGGTCGTTGAACTCGATCGCGCGCGTCGTCTTGGCGGGGTCCACCGCCGGCCCCACGTTGCCCTCGCGCGAGCTGCGTCCCCTCCGGCGTCGCGACCGCGAACGCCTCGTCCACGGAGCCGTGGTAGCAGTAGCTGTAGACCAGCACCAGCGGGCGGCCGGTCAGCTCGCGCGCGAGCCGCAGCGCGGTGCGGTTCGCGTCGGTCGCGGTCAGGGTGAAGGTCCAGCGCTCGACCCCGAAGCGGTGGCCGAGCTCCTCGCCGACCCATGCGGCGTCCTCGGTCGGCAGCATCGTCGTGATCCCGCGGTCGAGCGCTGGCGGCAAGCGCCTCGCGCACCGGCGCCGGGGAGTGGCCCGGCATCGCGCCCGTGTCGCCCAGGCAGAGGTCCACGTACTCGTGCCCGTCCACGTCGGTGATCCGGGCGCCGCCGCCGTCGCCGCGTACACCGGGAAGCCGCCGGCCCAGAGCCGCATCCACGGCATCGGCACGCCGCCGAACAGCGCGCGCCTGCGCCCGCTCGTGCAGCTCGCGCGAGCGCGGGTTGGCCGCCCGGAACGCCTCGACCTCGCGCTCGAGCAGCGCCGCCAGTCGCTCCCGGTTCATGCCCGAGCGGCTCACGACGGCGGCCTCAGTGTCCGAGGGTCGTCCGGATCCGGCTCGACCGGGTTCGGCCAGCGCAGCTCGCGTGGCGCCTCGCGCATCCGGATCACGCGCGCCGGCACCCCGCCGACGACCGCGTTCGCCGGCACGTCGCGTGCGACGACGGCGCTGGTGCCCACCACCGAATTGTCCCCAACCGTCACCCCGCGCAGGAAGCAGGCGCCGTACCCGATCCAGACGTTGGCGCCCACCACCACGTCGCGCTTGTAGATGCCCTGATGGCGGATCGGGCGCTCGACCTCGACCATGCCGTGGTCGAAGTCGATGAACATCGCCCGGTCGGCGATCACGCACTGCTCGCCGATTCGCACGAGCTGGTAGGCCGAGATCGTGCACTCCTGGCCCATCACGGTCTTCGCCCCGATCTCGACGATGCCCTCGTGGCAGCGGATCTTGCTGCCGTCGCCGATCCAGGTGAAACGCCCGAAGCGCAGCGTCCCGCGCTTGCCGACCTGGAGTTGGAGGTCGCGCCCGAAGAAGACCGGGCCGTCGGTCTCCCAGCGCCAGCCCGCGCGGGTGAAGAAGCGCCGCCACACATACCGCCAGAGCAGCCGCGCGTACTGCAGGTTGAGCATCCCGTGCTGGCGGGCGAAGCGCAGGGTGCGAAGCGGGCGCGGCACGAGGCGGGAGCGTACCCTGGCTCGATGGGGCTCAGCCCGGGCGGTTACCTCCTGGCGTTTGGTGTCGCCCTCGCGATCTGTGCTTGTGGCGGGGACGACTCCTCGCCACCGCCTCCGGATCCATCGGCGACGGGTGAGGAGCAGATCGCCGCCACGGTGAACGCCTTCTGGACCGCTGTCGTGGATGGCGATGCGGAGTCTGCGTGTTCGGCCCTGACCGACCGGGGGCAACGCCTGATGAGCAAGGTGATCGCGCAGGAGTGGCCCGGGGTGGAGTTCCCCGGCGATTGCGTGGCCGCCATCACCGAGTACTCGACGCAGTTGGCGGCCGACGAACGACGGGACGCCTTCCCGTCGGCGAAGACATACGCGCCATCGGACGTGTCCATTGACGAGAACGGGCTCGAAGCGCAGGTGCGTTGCGAGTTCCGCGGTGCGATCTTCATGAAGCGAACGGGAGGCGAGTGGCTCATCGACCTCGCGTTCTGCGTGGACTAACGAGTTCCGGGCCGACTTCTAGACTCCGCCGCCGATGCCCGAAGCACCGTCGAAGCCCGCAGGCACGCTGGGCGAGCGTCTGCTCGCGGGCGACCGCCGCGCGCTTGCGCGAGCGATCAGCCTGGTTGAGAACCGCGACGCCGAGGGCGATCGCCTCGTCGCCGAGCTGTTCCCGAACACCGGCGGCGCCAGGGTCGTGGGCATCACCGGCCCGCCCGGAGTTGGCAAGAGCACGCTGATCTCCTCGATGACGGTCGAGCTGCGCAAGGCCGACCGCAAGGTCGGCGTGCTCTCGGTCGACCCGTCGAGCCCGTTCACCCGGGGCGCGGTCCTGGGCGACCGGATCCGCCTTTCCGACCACTTCCTCGACCCCGACGTCTTCATCCGCTCGATGGCGTCGCGCGGCGCGCTCGGCGGCCTCGCGGAGGCTGCCCTCCAGGCCGCGCTCCTGATGGACGCGGCGGGCAAGGACGACGTCCTCCTCGAGACGGTCGGCGTCGGCCAGGGCGAGATCGACGTCGTTGACCACGCCGACACCATCGTCCTGGCGCTGATGCCCGGCTCGGGCGACTCGATCCAGGCGCTCAAGGCCGGCGTGATGGAGATCCCCGACGTGATCGTGGTCAACAAGGCCGACCATGCCCTCGCCGACACCATGATGCGCGAGGTCCGCGCGGTCCTGGCGCTCGGCCCGCAGCGCTCGTGGCGGGTCCCCGTGGTGCGAACAGAGGCCACCACCGGGACCGGCGTGCCCGAACTGGTCGAGACGATCGGCGAGCACCGGGCGCACATCGAGGAGGAGGGGACGCTGAACGAGCGCCGCGCCCGCAACCTCCGGGCCGAGGTGCTCGGGATCGCCGCCGCGCGGATGCGCCGCGAGCTCGAGGGCCGGGCCGAGCAGGACCCCGAGTGGGCTGAGCTGCTGGACAGCGTCGTCCGCCGCGAGACGGACCCCGCGACGGCGGCGCGCAAGCTGCTAGAAAGATCGCTCGATGACTGAGGAGAGAGAGAACACCGAGACCGAGGCGCCTGAGGCAGCGGAGGAGCCCGCTCCCGAGACCGAGGTGCCTGAGGCAGCGGAGGAGCCCGCTGCGGAGACCGAGCTGAGCGTCGCCGAGATCCAGGGCTGGACGGGCTTCCGCCTCGACGACATGGGCGGCGCCGCCGTCGGCAAGGTCGAGGGCGCGTATGTGGACGAGCAGACCGGGAAGCCGGAGTGGCTCCTGGCGCGGATGGGGCGTTTCGGCCACCACTGCCTGATCCCGGCGCGCGACGCGGTTGCAGCCGGCGGCCACGTCTGGGTGCCGTTCACGCGCGACCAGATTCGCAAGGCGCCGAAGGTCGACGCGGGCAAGCCGCTCGAGCGCGACGGCGAGGCCGCGCTGCTCGAGCACTACGGCGTCGGGACCGGGCTGGTCGGCCGCGGCGCGGACCTCGCCAAGCGCGAGGCGAGCGCGATCACAGCACGCCCGGCCTAGAGCCCGAGCTGCCCCGCGATCACCATCTGCTGCACCTCGTCGGTGCCCTCGCCGATGGTGAGGATCTTCGCGTCGCGGTAGAAGCGGCAGACCGGGTACTCCTCGATGTAGCCATAGCCACCGTGGATCTGCACCGCCTCCTCGCAGGCGCGGACCGCGAGCCGGCCGGTGATCAGCTTCGCCTGCGCGGCGGTCAGCGTGAACGACTGGCCCGGCGTCCTTCTCCAGCGCCGCGCGATAGACCAGCAGCCGCGCCGCCTCGAGCTGGGACGAGATGTCGGCGATCTTGGCCTGGATCGCCTGGAACTTCGCGATCGGCTGGCCGAACGCCTGGCGCTCCTTCGCGTAGGAGATCGCCTCGTCGAGCGCGCCCTGGGCGAGCCCGACGGCCATTGCGGCGACGCCGATGCGCCCGCCGTCGAGGATGTGCAGGAACTGCTTGAAGCCCTCGCCGCGGCGCCCGAGCAGGTTCCACTCGGGCACCCGGCAGCCCGTCGAAGGAGAGCGGCCGCGTGTCCGACGCGTTCCAGCCCATCTTCCGGTACGGCTCGCCGGGCTCGTACCCGGGCGTGCCGTTGGGGACGATCAGGTTCGAGATCTCGCGGCGGCCGTCGTCTGCGCCGGTGACCGCGGTGATCGTCACGCAGCCCGAGATGTCGGTGCCGGCGTTGGTGATGAACTGCTTCGCGCCGTCGATCACCCACTCGCCGTCTGAGAGCGCCGCCTTGGTGCGGGTCGCGCCGGCGTCGGACCCCGCCTCGGGCTCGGTCAGGCCGAACGCCGCGAGCCTGCGGCCCGCGCAGAGGTCCGGCAGCCAGTCGTCCTTCTGCTCGTCGGTCCCCCAGAGGTGGATCGGCATCGTCCCGAGCGAGGTGTGGGCGGCCATCGTGATGCAGACCGACGAGTCCACCCGCGCCAGCTCCTCGACCGCCAGCGCGTAGGAGAGCGTGTCGGCGCCGCCGCCGCCGTACTCCTCCGGGAACGGGATCCCCATCAGCCCCAGCTCGCCGAGCTTGGCGACGATCTCGTAGGGGAACGCCTTCGTGCGGTCGAGCTCCTCGGCGACCGGGGCGACCTCCTGCCGCGCGAAGTCGCGGACGGTGTCGCGCAGCAGGCGCTGCTCGTCGGTCAGCCCGAAGTCCATAGCGCGCGGGATGTTATGGGGCGTGCGCTACGCGGCCTCGCGACGACGGCGCCGGGGCCCGGGACGCCGTAGGCGTCCCGCACGTCGAGCTCGGCGCCGCAGCGCTCGCAGATGCGGCGGTCGTTCACGCGGCCGTCGCAGCCCTTGTGGCGGATCTCGACCGGCGGGCCCTCGGGCGCCGGACAGGTGCTTGTCGCCGTAGCCGATCAGCGCGACCAGGACGGGCCACAGGTCGAGCCCCTTCGTCGGTCAGGAAGTACTCGTGCCGCTCCGGCTTCTCCTGGTAGGCGCGCTTCTCGAGGATCCCCTCGTCGACCAGGAGCTGCAGGCGGGTGGAGAGGACGTTGCGAGCGACGCCCAGGCTCTCCTGGATCTGGTCGAAGCGGCGCCGGCCCGAGAAGACGTCGCGGATGACCAGCATCGTCCAGCGCTCGCCGATCAATTCCAGCGTGCGCGCGGCCGAGCAGTTCTGTCCGTACTCGCGTCCCAGCATCTCTCCTGTGATCTTCGCACACTTAGTTGCATTACGCAACTCGGGCCTCGATAGAGTGAGTTGCATAAAGCTACCTCTGACTGGAGGCGTCGATGAAGGTGCACGAGACAAGGAAGCGGCGGCGGACCACGAACCCGTTCGAGCGGCTCGACCTGAGGATCGAGGTGAGCCAGGAGGAGATCCTCGCGGACCTCCAGTACCCGGCGTCGCGCCGGGCGCGGGCGGCGCCCGTGAGCGGCGCTGCCACGGAGGCCGCACCCGCCCTGCAGCGGCGCTCGAGTTCATGAACGCGATCGCGACCGGCGAGATCCCGCCGCCGCCGATCGCAGCCACCCTGAACATTCGAGCCTGGTGTCCGTCGAGGAGGGCCGCGCCGTGTTCGACGGCGAGCCCGGCGAGGAGCACTACAACCCGATCGGCGTCGTCCACGGCGGCTACGCGGCGACGCTGCTCGACTCGGCCATGGGCTGCGCGGTCCACTCGACGCTGCAGCCGGGCGCGGCGTACACGACCCTCACCCTGGAGACCAAGTTCGTGCGGCCCGTCACCCTTGACAACCGGCCGGGTGCGGGCGACGGCCGAGGTCGTCCACCGCGGCCGGCGGCAGGCGACCGCCGAGGCGCGGCTGACCGACGCCGACACCGGCAAGCTGCTCGCATCGGCCACCTCGACCTGCCTCGTGATCGAAGGTTGACCTGCGTAGCATGGCCCGCGATGGCCGTGGTCCAGCGCAGCCCCGAGGTGAAGCTGGGCCAGACGGTCGCGAACGGCATCGCGCCGAGCATGTTCGCCCTGCTCGACCGGGGCGTCGGCCGCCGGCCGGAGCTGGCGCGTCAGCTCCAGGGCAAGGTCGTGATCCGCTTCCGCGAGGAGATCTCGCCGGTGCGGATCAGCTTCGGCCGCCGCGTGATCCGGGTCGAGGACGGCGACCTGCGCAGCGCCGACCTGATCGTGACCGGCAGCCTGCCCGCACGTCGTCCAGCTCACGGTCACGCCGATGGTGCGGTTCGGGATCCCGGACTTCCGGAACGTCGCGCGGCCGCGCGGCGCTGTTGCGGGTGGCGTTCGGCCGGGTGCGCCTCGGCGGCGACCTCGGCGCTGGCGCGCAGGATGCTGGAGATGATGGCCGTGCCGGCGCCCGACGGCCCGCACCGGGCCGCGCCCCGCGCGGTGCGGCGCGCGCCGCGCCGCCAGCGACGAGACGGTCTGGATCGACGTCCTGACCTAGAGCCAGCCGGTCGCGAGTTCCCCGGCGAGCGCGACCAGCAGCCGCACCCCGAATCCGGTCGGGCCCTCGCCGACGTACTCGCGACCCACGTCCCAGGCGGTGCCGGCGATGTCGAGGTGCGCCCACGGGCCTGTCGTCGACGAACTCCTCGAGGAACGAGCCGGCGTAGATCGTGCCGGCCTTGCGCTTGGTCGCGGCGTTCGTGAGGTCGGCGACGGTGCCCTTGGTCAGCTTCTTGTACTCGGGGTGGAGCGGCAGCCGCCAGGCCAGCTCGCCGGTGCCTCGTGCGCCGCCTCCGGCGACCGTGGCGGCGAGCTCGTCGTCGTTCGAGATCAGCGCGGCGTAGGTGGAGCCGAGCGCGACGATCACGGCGCCGGTCAGCGTGGCCAGGTCGACCACGCGGTCGGCGCCGAGCTCGCGCACGCACCAGGTCAGCGCGTCGGCCAGGATCAGCCGGCCCTCGGCGTCGGTGTTGTTCACCTCGACCGTCTTGCCGTTGAGCTGGGTGATGATGTCGCCGGGCCGCGTCGCGGAGCCCGACGGCATGTTCTCGGTGGCGGGGATCGCGGACGCGATGTCGAGCTCCAGGCCGAGCTCGGCGATCGCCGCGACCGCCTCCAGCACCGCGGCGCCGCCGGACATGTCCATCTTCATCTCGTGCATGCCCTGCGAGGGCTTGATCGAGATCCCGCCGCTGTCGAACGTGACCGCCTTGCCGACCAGGCCGAGCACCTCGCCCGAGCCACGTCCCGAGTAGCGCATGCAGATCAGCTTCGGCTCCTGCTCGCTGCCAGCGGCGACGGCGGCCAGGCCACCCAGGCCGCGGGCCTCGATCTCGTCGCGGCCGAGCACCTCGGTGCTGACCGCCTCGAACTCCACCGCAACCTCGCGGGCGCGGTCGGCCAGGTAGCGTTGGCGTGACGACGTTCGCGGGAAGGTTCTGGAGCTCGCGCGCGCGGTTCGCCGCCTCGGCGGCCACGCGCGCGGTGCGAAGCCGCGGGGGCCAGGTCGTCAGCGCCGTCGGCCACCGCGAGCGCGAGGTGCTCGAGCGCGGGGCCGGGCGGGTCGTCGGGGTCCGGCGTGCGGTAGCGGTCGAACCGGTAGGAGCCCAGGACAACCCCTCGATGATCGCGGCCGCGGCGTCCGTGGGCGTCAGCTCGCCCGATCTCGCCGAGCTCCCAGGCGATCCGCTTGGCCTCGTAGCGGCGCGCCTCCTTGGCGATCAGCGCGCCGAGCACCCGCAGCTTCTCGGCGTCGAGCGCGTCGGCAGCGCCGAGGCCCGACGACCAGGAGCCGCTCGGGCGCGCCGGGACGCAGCACCGCGAGCTTGCGAAAAGCGCCGCGGACGTCACCCGCCCCGGGGGTCGCCGCCAGCGCCTCCGGCAGCTCCGCGCTCTCGGCAAGCGTGGTCACGTGGAGGTCGGCTTCCAGCTCCGCGAAGGGGGTGGATGTGGCCTCGACCTGCACGGCGCGCGAGTCTATCCGGCGGCTTCCCTACGATTCCGTTCCCCGCGACGCTTGAAAGGCAGCGAATGTCCCGCACTGTGATCCTCGGAACCGCCCGCACCCCGTTCGGCAAGATGGGCGGAGCCCTCGCCTCGAAGGGCGCCACGGAACTGGGTGGCCAGGCGATCTCGGCCGCGCTCGAGCGCTCGAACGTCGAGCCCGACCAGGTCCAGCAGGTGATCTACGGCCAGGTCCTGCAGGCCGGCCAGGGGCAGATCCCCTCGCGCCAGGCGCAGATCGAGGCCGGGATCCCGAAGGAGGTCCCCTCCGAGACGATCAACAAGGTCTGCGCGTCGGGCATGCGGGCGATCGGCGTCGCCGATCTCGCGGTCCGCGCCGGCGAGCTCGAGGTCGGGGTCGCGGGCGGCATGGAGTCGATGTCGAACGCGCCCTATCTGCTGCCCGGCGCCCGCTTCGGCTTCCGGATGGGCGACGTGACCGCGGTCGACGCGATGACCCACGACGGCCTCACCAACCCCTTCACGGACAAGCAGATGATCAACGAGGCCTCCGAGGTCTCGAACGAGCTCGAGATCACCCGCCCGGACATGGACCGCTGGGCGGCGCGCTCGCACCAGCTCGCCGCGAAGGCCACCGACGAGGGCCTCCTGGCGGAGGAGATCATCCCCGTCGTGGTCAAGTCGCGCAAGGCCGAGACCGAGGTCGCGGCCGACGAGGCGATCCGGGCCGACTCGACGGTCGAGTCGCTCGCCAAGCTGCCCGCGATCGGCGGCGACGACGCCACCCACACCGCCGGCAACGCGCCGGGCGTGAACGACGGCGCCGGCGCGGTGGTGGTCGCGTCGGAGGACTGGGCGCAGGCCAACGGCCGCGAGGCGCTCGCCACCGTGCTCTCCTACGGCTCCGTCGCCGACGACTACGCCTACCTCGCCAAGACGCCGGCGAAGGCGGCGATGCAGGCCCTCGCGAAGATCGGCAAGGAGCCCGGCGAGGTCGACCTCTGGGAGATCAACGAGGCGTTCGCATCGGTCGCGCTGAACTCGCTGCGGATGCTCGGCGTCGAGGAGGACACGGTCAACGTGAACGGCGGCGCGATCGCGCTCGGCCATCCCATCGGCGCCTCGGGCGCGCGGATCGTCGGGGCGCTCGTCCACGAGCTGCGCCGGCGCGGCGGCGGCATCGGCTGCGCCGCGATCTGCTCCGGCGGCGGCCAGGGCGACGCGATCGTCCTCGAAGTCGCAGGCTGAGCCGGTGCCGCGGGCGGCGGCCTTCTTCGACCTCGACCGAACGCTCATGGCCGGGTCGTCCGGCATGGCCTGGGTCAGGGCGTCTTACGACGCGAAGCTGATCTCGCGCGGCCAGATGCTGCGCTGGGCGCGCGACGGGCTCGTGTTCCGGCTGCGCGGCTCGACCGACGAGACGACGAAGCAGGCGATGGACCAGATCTCCGAGGTGCTGAAGGGCACTACGGCGCACGAGCTCGAGCGCCTCGGTCCGCAGGTGCTGGCCGGGGTCCTGCCCCGGATCTACCCGGAGATGCTCGACGAGGTGCACTCGCACCAGGACGCGGGCCGGCCGACGTTCATCGTCAGCGCCGCCGGCAACGACCTCGTCGAGCAGGTCGCGCGCGTGCTCGGCATGGAGGGCGGCATCGGCACGCGCTACGAGCTCGACGCCGAGGGCCGCTTCACAGGCAGGCTCGACGGGCCGTTCATGTACGGGGAGGGCAAGCTGGAGGGGATGCAGGGCTTCGCCGCGTCGCACGACATCGACCTCGGCCAGTCGTGGGCCTACTCGGACTCCGCCTCGGACCTGCCGATGCTGCGCGCCGTGGGCAACGCCGTGGTCGTGAACCCCGACGGGCCGCTGCTCGCCGTCGCGCGCGCCGAGGACTGGCGGGTGATGCGCTTCGAGAACCTGGGCCGGCGCCTCGCGATCGCCGGCGCCACGCTGACGGCGGCGGTAGTCGGTGGCGGCGGCGCGCTCATCGCCCGCCGCCGGCGCGCCTAGGGAGCCACGCCCGCCTTGCGGGCCGCGCGCATCCGCGTCGCGAGCGACGCCGATCCCAGGACGAAGGCGGCCTTCGACCGCGGCAGCCTGTAGCCGGACTTGGTGTGCGGCGCGTAGGTGACGGTCCCGGCGCCGTCGCTCGAGACCCAGCCGGTGTAGATCCGCTGCTCCTGGCCGATCATGCGCGGCCAGAACTCGTGGGAGGTGAGCCCGGCGCGGCGGCCGCTCGCGGGTACCGCTCCCGGCGGGACCCGCAGGTTGACCCCCTGCGAGCTCGATCCGGTGGCGGCGGCCGGGACGACCTCGGGCAGCCCGTCCGAGCCGCGCCAGCCGAGCAGCGTGTGGGGGAGGCGGTTCACGTGCGCCTCCACAGCAGCGGTGTCGACCCGGGGCTCGGTGCCTCCTCCGGGCGCCTTCTGCGGTGGACACGGCGCGGGCCGCGCGGCGCCGAAGACCTCGGGATCCTCCTCGGCGCGGTCGTCCGGGAACGCGACGACGCGTTCGACCTGGATCGTGATCGCGACCCGATGCCAGTAGTAGACGTCGAGCATCCGGCCCACGATCCCGCTGGAGCGCGGGCCGAGGAACTGCTCCCACTCCGGGGTGATGGACTCGAGCCACTCGCGGTCGGGCTCGAGCGGGAAGCTCGCCTGCCCCTGGACGAGCACGAACCCGGGCTTGTCGGTGAGCCCGTGCTCGCGCGCGTGGTAGGCGATCGCGACGCCGGGGTTGCGGCGGATCCGCTCGAGCTTCTTCCACAGCCCCTGCGACGTCGAGAGCGTGACGGTTCCCGCGTCGCGGTCGCGGAGGCCGAGCGGGGCCATCGGCACGATCACGACGCCCTTCGCCGGGGTCAGGTACGCGAAGCCGGCCGCCAGGTCCGAGGCGAGGATCTCGTCGACATCGTCCGACCAGGTGACGGGCATGCTGGGGAACCTAGCTACCCGAGGCACTAGCCTTTCAGTCATGGCGATCGAGCCCACGGCGCACGAGCGCGAGACGCACGAGCGCGAGGCGCTCTTCGACACGATCTCCGGGCATCCGATCCGGCCTCTCTACACGGAGGACGACCTCGCCGGCTGGGACGCCGAGGGCGATCTCGGGCTCCCCGGGGAGTTTCCCTTCACCCGCGGGCCCTACCCCTCGATGTACCGGGGGAAGCTCTGGACGATGCGCCAGTTCGCCGGCTTCGGCACCGTCGAGGAGACGAACAAGCGCTTCCGCTACCTGCTCGACCACGGCCAGACCGGGCTCTCGACCGCGTTCGACATGCCCACGCTGATGGGGCTCGACTCCGACCACGGCCGCTCGTTCGGCGAGGTCGGGGTGGAGGGGGTCGCGCTCGACACGGTCGACGACATGGAGACGCTGTTCGACGGCATCCCGCTCGACCGGGTGACCGTCTCGATGACGATCAACGCGCCGGCGGCGATCATGCTGGCCTTCTACGTCGTCGCGGCCGAGGAGAAGGGGATCGCCCCGTCGCAGCTCGGCGGCACGATCCAGACGGACATTCTCAAGGAGTACATCGCACAGAAGGAGTGGTGCTTCCCGATCGAGCCGGCGATGCGGCTCGTGACCGACATGGTCGAGTGGTGCACGGGCGAGATGCCTCGCTGGCACCCGATCTCGATCTCCGGCTACCACATCCGCGAGGCCGGCTCGACGGCGCAGCAGGAGCTGGCGTTCACGCTGAAGGACGGCTTCACCTACGTCGAGCGCGCGATCGAGCGCGGGCTCTCGGTCGATTCGTTCGCCCCGCGCCTGAGCTTCTTCTTCAACGCCCACATCGACTTCTTCGAGGAGATCGCCAAGTACCGCGCCGCGCGCCGGATCTGGGCGCGCGAGATGCGTGATAGATATGCGGCGCGTGACGAGCGCTCGCTCCTGATGCGCTTCCACACGCAGACGGCCGGCGTCTCGCTGACGGCGCAGCAGCCGCTCAACAACATCGTCCGGACGGCGATCGAGGCGCTGGCGGGCGTGCTCGGCGGCACTCAGTCGCTGCACACGAACTCGTTCGACGAGGCCCTGGCCCTGCCCACCGAGGAGGCCGTCCGCGTGGCGCTGCGGACGCAGCAGGTGATCGCGCACGAGACGGGCGTCGCGAACACGGTGGACCCGCTCGGCGGCTCGTACTTCGTCGAGACGCTCACCGACGAGATGGAGGCCGCCGCCTACGAGTACTTCGCCCGCATCGACGAGCTGGGCGGCATGGTCGCCGCGATCGAGCGTGGCTTCCCGCAGCGAGAGATCGCCGACGCCGCCTTCATCTACCAGCAGGAGGTCGAGGCCCGGCAGCGGATCGTGGTCGGCGTGAACGACTACGTGCTCGAGGACGAGGCCAACCCGCCGATCCACCGGCCCGACCCGGAGGCGGAGCGGCGCCAGCGCGAGCGCCTCGGGCGCACCCGCGCCGACCGCGACGAGGCGGCCGTCGAGAGCACGCTCGCCGCTCTCAGGAGCGCCGCGGCCGGCGACGGCAACCTGATGCCGCCGATCGTCGAATGCGCCCGCGCGCGGGTGAGCGAGGGCGAGATGGTGGCCGCGCTCCAGGACGTGTTCGGCACCTACACCGAGCACCCCCAGTTCTAGTTTTCGCCACCTGACCCGGGGTAGCCGTCAGGCATGGCCCTGAAGGTGATGCCGAACGAGATCGAGGGCTGGGACGTCGTCCGCGAGGACGAGGGCGTGGCGCTCACCAATCACCCGACGCGTGAGCAGGCGCTCGAGGCGGCGACGCTTCGCGCGGAGGAGGAGCGGATCGGCGACATGGGGGATACCCCGGTCGTGCTCGACACCGAGCACGTGCATGCGATCGACGACACACGGCAGGGCATGAAGCCCGCGTTCCTCGCCGGAGCGGCGCTGCTCACCGCCATCACGATCCTGATCGTCGTGCTCGCGTTGACGGGCTCGCTCACCGGCTTCGGCGCCTAGAAGTTCCACTACGCTCCGGGGCGGAATGAGCGAGGATTCCGCCACCCGCACGATCCGCGTGGTCGTCGCGAAGCCCGGGCTCGACGGGCACGACCGTGGCGCCAAGATCATCGCCCGCGCGCTGCGTGACGCGGGGATGGAGGTGATCTACACCGGCCTGCACCAGACGCCGGAGCAGATCGTCGCCACCGTGATCCAGGAGGACGCGGACGCCGTCGGCCTCTCGATCCTCTCCGGCGCGCACATGACGCTGGTGCCGAAGGTCGTGACGCTGCTGCGCGAGCAGGGCGTGGATGACGTCGTGATCACCCTCGGAGGCACGATCCCCGCGGACGACGTGCCCGAGCTGAAGAAGCTCGGGGTCGCCGAGGTGTTCACGCCCGGGGCGCCGACCGACGCGATCGTCGACTTCATCCGCGGCGCCGTCGCCGAGCGCTCGCCGGCCTGACCGGAGCGGTGACGAGCCGGCTTCGCAAGCTCGTGCCCGTGGCCGCAACGGTCACCGCCTCTCTGTTCGCGCTTGCCGGAACCGAGTCGGGTGCCGCGCCGGACGAGGCGGCCGCGCGCACCAACGTCCTCTCGACCTGCTTTTGGGAGGGTCCGATCTCGACCAAGCGCAAGGCGACGAACGGCTTCAACGGGCGCTACTTCAACTTCCCCGAGGAGTCGGCGACGTACTGGCTGTCGCGGTTCAACCTCGAGGACGGCGAGCGCCTCGTCCTCCGCGGCCGCTACCCGCGAGGCCGCTACATGTCGATCAACGCCTACTCGGACGGCACGCCCACGGATGCGCTCTCGGATGTCGCGATCCGCCCCCGGGCCGGGCACACGAATCCCTTCGAGACAGGCGCACGGCGAGATCTCTCCAAGCGCTCGTTCCGGGTCACCGTGCTCGACCAGCCGCCGCCCGGCGACCCGGCCGCGCGCGCGCCCAACACCCTCTACGCCCAGCCCGGCCCGGCCGCGTCGATCGAGGTCGTCTACCGCGTCTACGAGGCCGACAGCGGGCTGGGCCTGACCGGCGGCGTCGGCCTGCCCCGCCAGGTGCTCCGGAGCGATGGCGGCGGCGCGCTCCGCGGCGGGGCCGCCTGCGCCGCGGTCAACGATCCCAATCGGGAGGTGACCGTGCAGACGATTCCCCCGGAGGCATGGCTCGCGGCCCGCAACTCCCCGGGCTGCGACGGCGACACGAACCCCGCGTATGACCCCATCCGCTGGGAGCGCTTCTTCAGCATCAACTATGCCTCGCTGGCCGTGATCACCGACTGCACGGAGGCCGGGCGCGAAGCCCGGCTGGCGATGCCTGTCGAGTCCGAGGGCGGCTTCTACTCGAACCGCGACAGCGCCTACATCTACGCCCACCTCGCGCGCGAGCTCGGGCCGGTCGTGACGATTCGCGGAACCCTGCCGGGCTTTCAGGCAACCCAGGACGCGCCGCGGCGGATGCCGGGCGGTGAGCTTCGCTTCTGGTCGCTTTGCACGGGCGAGTCGCGCGTCACCACCCGCACGCCTGATTGCCTCGCCGACCGCCAGGTCCTCGCGAAGAGCGGCCGCCGCTACGTGATCGTCGTCAGCCAGCGGCGGGACCGGCCCGCGAACGCCCGCGCCGACTGCGGGGTCGCCTGGCTCAACTGGGGGAATCGCGGCGACGGCGCCGGCGATCCCGACTACGGCCTGCTGATCATGCGCAACATGCTCTCGGCGCCCAGCTTCGACGAGGCGATCCAGCGTGTCGAGGCGCCGAGCCACGAGCGTGAGGTGATGAACGAGCACTTCCCGCGGAGCCGGTATACGACCGGGGAGGCGTTCGAGGCCAAGGGCTGTCACGCGAACACGCGTTCCTACTCAGGGGTAGTTGACTGACCAGTCAATCGCCTCCCGGATCAGTAAGATGCGCGCCCGCGCCTCACCTTCTCCCCGGAGGCGTGCCATTTCCAAGGAGGCTCCGACTTGAAGATCTGTTGTCTTGTCAAGGAGGTTCCCGACGCTGCGGTCCAGAAGCGGATCGACGACAACACCAAGCGTCTGGACCGCTCCGGCGAGAAGAACCTCAATCCCTTCGACACGCACGGCATCGAGGCCGCGATGCAGATCCGCGAGGGCGGTGTCGCGCAGGTCGATGAGATCGTCGCGGTCACGATGGGCCCGGAGAGCGCCGTCCGCGCGCTCCACAAGGCCGTCGCGCTGGGCGCCGACCGCTCGGTCCACCTGACCGACTCGGCGCTCGAGGGCTCCGACGTGAACGCCACCGGCTACGCGCTCGCCAAGGTGCTCGAGTCCGAGCAGCCCGACCTGGTCCTGCTGGGCCAGCAGTCGGACGACGGCGAGTGCTACACGATCGGCGCGGTTGTGGCCGACCACCTGAAGATGCCGTCGCTCACCCAGGTGATCAAGATGGACGTCGCCGACGGCAAGCTCAACTGCCAGCGCCAGGCCGAGTACGGCTACGACACGGTCGAGGTCGACCTTCCCGCCGTGATCTCGGTGGGCGACGCGATCAACGAGCCGCGCTACCCCTCGCTCAAGGCGATCATGGGCGCGAAGAAGAAGCCGCTCGACACCAAGGCGACGGGCGACGTCGGCATCGACACCGGCGAGGTCGGCGAGGCCGGCTCGAAGACCCAGGTCCTCTCGATCAACCCGCCGCCCGAGAAGCAGGCCGGCGAGATCATCGAGGACGAGGACACGAACGAGACGGTCGAGAAGATCGTCGCGTGGCTCGAGGAAAGGAAGCTGATCTAAATGGGAGGCATCCTGGTTTACGCCCTCCACGACGACGAGGGCAACTTCAACAACAACTCGCTCGGCGCGATCTCCGAGGCCGCCAAGCTGGTCTCCTCGGCCGGTGGCGACGCTACCGCGCTCGTCGTCGGCGAAATCGACGACGCCGCCTGTGCCGCGCTCGGCAAGTACGGGGCCACCAAGGTGTACCGGGCCAAGTCGGTGCCGGAGGGACTCGCCCAGCCGATCGTCGATGCGATGGCGAAGGTGATGGCCGACAACGACATCTCCTACGCGCTGTTCGGCGGGGGGCTGCTCGGCTTCGAGATCGGGGCCGGGCTGACCGCTCGCCTCAACGCCGGCGTGACGATGGAGGTCACCGCCGTCAAGGCCGACGGCGACAAGCTGGTCGCCGAGCGCCCGGTCCTCCAGGACTCGGCGATCGTCGACGTCGGCTACGTCGGCACGCCGGGGATCATCATCGGCCGCCTGAACGCCTTCGACGTCGCCGAGAGCGGCTCCGGGGACGCGGCCGTCGAGGACGTCGAGGTCGAGCTCTCCGAGTTCTCGACCAAGGCGCGGATGGTCACCCGCGGCGAGACCGGTGACGAGGGCGGCGTCAACATCGAGGATGCCGATTTCCTCGTCGGCGCCGGCCGCGGGTTCGGCGGCGCCGACAACCTCGGCCTTGCCCAGGAGCTCGCCGACTCGCTCGGCGGCGCGGTCGCCTCGACGCGGGCGATCGTCGATGCGGGCTGGACCCCGTACGCCACCCAGATCGGCCAGACCGGCAAGACGGTCTCGCCGAAGCTGTACCTGGCGGCCGGGATCTCCGGCGCGATCCAGCACAAGGTCGGCATGCAGGGCTCCGAGAACATCGTCGCGATCAACAAGGACCAGAACGCGCCGATCTTCGAGTTCTGCGACCTCGGGATCGTGGGCGACCTGAACAAGATCGTGCCCAAGCTGACCGAGGCGATCAAGGCGAAGAAGGGCTGAGCCGGCGGCCATGGCCGTAGATCCGGCACAGTTCCCGCCGCCGTTCGACCCGGGCGATTACGTCGGGCCGCCGACGGACGCCGAGGACGAGCGCCTCGAGGCGGGCATCGTGATCGTCGGCGGCGGACCCGCCGGCCTCGCCTGCGCGAACCGGGTGATGCAGCTCCTGGCGGACGAGCCGGAGCTGACCGAGCGCCTGGGCGAGATCCCGGTGGCGGTCATCGAGAAGGGCAAGGCCTGCGGGGCGCACAACGTCTCGGGGGCCAACATGCGCCCCTCGGCGATGGAGGAGCTGTTCCCGGACCTCGACCCGAGCGAGTGGCCCGTCTACCAGAAGGTCGAGAAGGACGCGGTCTACCTGCTGACCAAGAAGCGCGCGATTCCGCTGAAGCCGCCGCCGCCCAACTTCCGCAACCACGGCAACTACGTGACATCGGTCGCGAAGCTGAGCCGCTTCCTCGCGGAGAAGGCGGAGGAGGCCGGCGCCTACATCCTCACCGAGACCGTCGCCGACAAGCTCCTGGTCGAGGACCGGATCGTCCGCGGCGTTCGCTCCGGCGACAAGGGGCGCGGCCGCGACGGCGAGCCGCTCGGCAACTTCGAGCCGGGCTCCGACCTGATGGCGAAGGCGACGGTGCTCGCCGAGGGCACCATCGGCCACCTCACCCAGGCCGCCGTCGACTACTACGACCTCGGCGTCGATCCCCAGCGCTGGGAGATCGGCGTCAAGGAGGTCTGGGAGGTCCCGAAGCCGCTCGACCGGGTGATCCACACGATGAACTGGCCGCTGCGGATGTCGCCGAAGTACAACGAGTTCGGCGGCTCGTTCATCTACCCGATGGGCGAGGACAAGCTCTGCATCGGGATGGTCGTCGGCCTCGACACCACCGACGCCACCTTCTCCTGCCACGACCTGCTCCAGCAGCTCAAGACCCATCCCTTCATCCGCGACCTGCTCGAGGGCGGCAAGCGGGTCGGCTGGGGCGCGAAGACGATCCCCTCCGGCGGCTACTGGTCGATGCCGCGTCGGCTCGCCGTGCCGGGCATGGTGATGTGCGGCGACAACGTCTCGATGGTCAACATCCCCTACCTGAAGGGGATCCACTACGCGATGCACGCCGGGATGTACGCGGCCGATGCGATCGTCGAGAGCCTCAAGAAGGACCCCGAGTCGGTGAACTTCGAGGGCTACGAGGAACGCGTCCGCAAGTCCGAGATCGAGAAGGACCTCTACAAGTCGCGCAACGTGCGCCAGCACGGCGACAAGGGCTTCGTCGCCTTCGGCGCAATCGCCAACGCCTGGCTGCTCTCGGGCGGGGCGCTGCCGCCGGGCCACAAGCAGACCGAGCCCGACTCGGAGATCGAGCTGTTCATGGGCGACGCCAAGGACGACTACCCCGAGCCCGACGGCGAGTACATCTTCGACAAGCTCTCCTCGGTCTTCCTCTCGGGCAACGCGACCCGTGACGACGCGCCGAACCACGTGCGGATCCAGACCCATGTCCCGCGCGAGGTCGCGCACGCCTGGGCGTCGATGTGCCCGGCACAGGTCTACGAGATCCCCGACGACCAGCTCGAGTCGAACGCGCCGGTCGTGGACGTCCACGTCACCGCCTCGAACTGCGTCCAGTGCGGCGCGATCACCGCCAAGGGCGGGCGCCTGACGCTGCCCGAGGGCGGCGACGGCCCGCTCTATCAAGAGACCTAGGCGCGGGCGTGGAAGCGGGCGCCCCGGCAACGACACGGGTGACGCTCAAGGACGGCCGGGTGGTGCTGGTCGCGCCGCTCTATCCGGACGACCGCGGGCGTTTCCTCACGGGCATGCAGCAGGCGAGCGCCGAGTCGGTCTACCTACGGTTCATGACGCCGATGCCGCGGCTCTCGGACTCCCAGGTCCGGTATCTGCTCGAGGTCGACCATCGCGACCACGAGGCGCTGCTCGCGGTGGACGAGGCCGAGGGCGAGGCGGTGGGCGTCGGCCGGTTCGTGCGGCTGCACGACCAGCCCGAGGTGGCGGAGGTGGCGTTGCTCGTGATCGACTCGTGGCACGGCCTCGGCCTCGGCAAGGCGCTCGGGCGCCTGCTGGCGGAGCGTGCGCTGGAGCTCGGGATCAAGACGTTCGAGGGCCGGCTCCTGGCGGAGAACCGGGCGATCCTCGCGGTGCTCGAGTCCTTGGGCGAGCCGAGGGTGGTCGATCGCGAGGCCGGGCTCCTCGTCGTGCACGTCGAGCTCCTCGGAGGGCCCGATACCCCTCGCTAGAATCAGCCGTCCGATGAAGACCGGAATCCACCCCGAATACGTTCTCGCGCACGTGCACTGCTCGTGCGGGAACGAGTTCTACACGCGCTCGACCAAGGCCGATCTCCACGTGGAGATCTGCTCCGAGTGCCACCCGTTCTACACGGGCAAGCAGAAGCTGGTGGACACCGGCGGCCGCGTCGAGCGCTTCCGCCGCCGCGCCGCACGCAGCCAGAAGTAGCCCAGCAGTAACTCGAAGGCGTTCCGCGACTTACCCGCTTTGCATGGAAAGCGGAATTCCTGGCGCGGCGCCAATCGAGTGTCGAGAAACCGTCGCTATGCGGCAATAACTCGACGCTCGAGTAGCCCGCTGCCGATGGGAGCCTGGTTCCGCTTTGGACGAAAAGCGCTATCGCGGCATGACGAGCCCGGCGGTGGCTGGGATGACTGGCGCTCGACGCGATCGCACTGTCTCGACGATCTCGGCCGTGTCAATGCCCTGTAGGTAAACCGAGGTCACGCCGAGGTTGGCATGGCCGAGCTGACGCTGGATCACGTTCAATGGCACACCTTCTCTGGCCATCTCGACCGCATGCGCGTGGCGAAGTTGATGCGGCGCAAACCGTCGGCGGATTCCCGCTTGTGCCGCCAGCACGCGAAGCCGTTGGCGAACCGCTGCGCTCGTCCAGGGTGAGCCGGCGCGCGCGCTACTGATCACACAGAAGAGCGGGCCAACAGGCAGCCTGCGGCGATAGTCAAGCCACGGGCGCAGCTGCTCCCAGCCCCAGTTGTCCATGCCCACGACTCGCCGACGCTGCCCCTTGCCTGAGCGGACCAGTACGGAGCCTTGACCGGGCTCGAGGTCTGTCTCAGCGAGTGCGAGCGCTTCGGCGATACGAAGTCCGGCCCGCCAGAGGACCACGATCACGCCGCGAACTCGCAGGCCGTGGGCTCGCTCACCGGCCTGCCGCATGACGGCGACGATCTCTTCGACCCGCGGCGGATCGGCCGGATACCGCCGGCCCTTATTCGCAGGCGATCGACGAGGCTGAAGCGGTGATTCTGAGTACATGACTACTCCTTTGAATCGGAGGAGGAGCTTCACGCGACCTACGCGCTTGTCGTCCGGAGCGGTCATGCGGGCAACGAAGCGGCTAGTGGTCGCTGAAAGCCGCGGTATCCGCGGTTAACAGCAACCGCTAAGCAGGGATCGCCCGTCGCGGACTTATGCGCTTTCCATGCAAAGCGGGTGTTTGGTTCTAAGTCCCCTCATCGCCTTCCCCCCAGCAGTAACTCCCGTCAAGGCCTCAAGGCTGAGTGCCGATGGCAGGGACGATGAGCACGCCCTGCGTCTCCGATTCACGCATGCCCGACGGCCTGCCGGTCGCCGGCCGCGACGCGCCCGTTGGCGGCCAGGCGGTGCTCGAGGGCGTGATGATGCGCGGCGTCTCGACCTGGTCGGTCGCGGTCCGCACGCCCGACGGCGAGGTCGCCGTGACCTCCGAGCCGCTGGTGAGCTGGGCGAAGCGCCACCGCGTGCTGCGCTTGCCCGTGATCCGCGGCGTCGTCGCGCTCGGCGAGTCGCTCAAGGTGGGCTTCCGGGCGCTCCAGATCGCCGCAAACGCCCAGCAGGGGGACGACGAGCCCGAGGAGATTGGGCGCCTCGCCTGGGCCGTTGCGGTCGCCGGCGCGATCGTGATCGCGGTCGGGCTGTTCTTCATCGTCCCGGTCAGCGCGACGAGCCTGATCAAGGACGAGCTCGGCTCGGCGTTCCTGTTCTGGCTGGTCGAGGGCGTCCTGCGCACCGCGATCTTCATCGGCTACGTCGTCGCGATCAGCCGCCTTCCCGACCTGCGGCGGGTCTTCGAGTACCACGGCGCCGAGCACAAGACGATCTCCTGCTACGAGGCGGGCGATGAGCTGACGCCGGAGCGGGCGGCCGGGTACTCCCGCTACCACCCGCGCTGCGGCACGAGCTTCCTGCTGATCGTGATGGTGCTGGCGATCTTCGTGTTCGCGCCGATCGGCCTGCCCGAGTGGTACCTGCTGGTCGCCTCCCGGATCCTCGGCATCCCGCTGATCGCGGGGCTCTCCTACGAGGTCGTCAAGTGGGCCGGGCGCAACCGAGCGAGGGGCTGGGTGCGGGCGCTGATGTGGCCCGGCCTAATGCTCCAGCGCCTGACCACGCGCGAGCCGGACCGCGAGCAGCTCGCGGTCGCGATCGCGGCGCTCGAGGCCGTGCTCGCGGTCGAGAGCCCCGAGGACGAGGCTCGGCGCCCGGACGCGATCGAGATCGTCGCCTAGCGCGTCAGGGCGCGAGTCGCGGCAGTTCGCAGTTGAGGATCGGCCCCATGCCAGGTCCCTGGTCGCAGGTGTCCGTGTCGGGCCCGCCGTCGAGGTTGTCGTCGCCGCGGCCACCGCGGAGGTCGTCGTCGCCGGGGCCGCCGCGGAGTCGGTCGTCGCGGGCGTCACCTCCGACTCGGTCGTCGCCCGCCCCCCCGACGAGGATGTCGCCGAAGCCGCCGCTGCCATCGCCCTGCACGACGTCGTCGCCGGCGCCGCCGGTGATCTTGTCGACCTGCCTGCTGCGGCTGTAGGAGAGCGAGTCGAGCCGGTCGTTGCCGGCGCCGCCCTTGAGCAGGGTCCCGCCGAAGGCGCGGTCGTTGCCCGCGCCGCCGATCAGCACGTCGAGGTCGTGGCCGCGCTGGCCGTCGAGGAAGTCCGCGCCCGGCCCGCCGACGATCTTGTCGTCGTCGTCATAGCCGTGCAGCTCGTCCTTCCCGGCTCCGCCGTCGATCTTGTCGTCCTGCTTCCCGGAGTCGATCAGGTCCTTGCCGTCGCCGCCGCAGATCAGGTCCTTGCCCTCGCCGCCGGCCACGAAGTCGTCGCCGTCGCCGGCGACGATCACGTCGTCGCCCGCCGTGCCCTGGATGCGGTCGTCGCCGCCGCCGCGCACGATCGTCGGGGTCTTGCCGAAGCAGTCCAACCCGCCCGACGCGCCGGGCGCCCCGAGCGCGACCGCGGCGAGCGCGATCAACGCCATCGCTCCCAGGATTCGTCCCACCGCGCCGAACTCTCCCATCGCGTTCATCCGTAGTCAAGGCACTAGCCTGGGTCCGATGGTCGAGAAGCTGGTCGAGCAGATCGAGAGCCGCTTCGCCGAGCTCGAGCGCCAGATGAGCGACCCCGAGGTGATCGCGGACCAGTCGCGCTACGCCGAGACCGGGCGCGAGTACCGGCGCCTGCAGACGGCCCGCGGGCTGGCACGAGAGTGGCGCACGCTCCGCGACGACCTGGAGGGCGCGCGCGAGCTGCTCGCCGAGGACGGCGACGATCCCGAGCTGCGCGCGGTGGTCGCCGACGCGCCCCAGCGGATCGAGGAGGTCGAGGAGGCGATCCGCCTGGCGATGGTCGAGACCGACCCGAACGACGAGAAGAACGTGATCGTCGAGCTGCGGGCGGGCACCGGCGGCGACGAGGCGGCGCTGTTCGCGGGCGACCTCTACAAGATGCTGACCCGATATGCGGAGCAGCGTGGCTTTACGACCGAGGACCTCTCGGTCTCACCTGCCGACGTCGGCGGCTTCAAGGAGGCGACGTTCGCCGTCAAGGGCGACGGCGCCTACTCCGTGTTCAAGTACGAGGGCGGCACCCACCGGGTACAGCGGGTGCCGAAGACCGAGTCGCAGGGGCGGATCCACACCTCGACGGCCACCGTCGCCGTGCTGCCAGAGGCCGAGGAGGTCGAGGTCGAGCTCGACGCGAACGACCTCCAGGTCGACGTTTACCGCTCGTCCGGGCCCGGCGGGCAGTCGGTCAACACCACCGACTCCGCTGTACGGCTGACACACAGGCCGACCGGGATCGTCGTCTCGATGCAGGACGAGAAGTCGCAGCTTCAGAACCGCGAGAAGGCGATGCGCGTGCTGCGCGCCCGCCTGTACGAGCGCAAGCTCGCGGAGCAGGCGGCGGAGATCGCCGCGGAGCGCAAGTCGCAGGTGGGCACCGGCGAGCGCTCGGAGAAGATCCGCACCTACAACTTCCCGCAGGGCCGGGTCACCGACCACCGCGTGAAGCTCACCGCGCACAACCTCGACGAGGTCCTGGCCGGGGACCTGTCGGAGTTCACCGGCGCGCTCGAGGCCGAGGAGAAGCGCGCCGTGCTCGCCGCCCAGACCGACGAGGGCTGATGAGCCAGGCGGTCTCCCCGGGGTCCGTGGGCCAGGCGCTCGAGGCCGCGACCGACGCCCTGCGCGCGGCCGGGGTGGAGAGCCCGCGCCTCGACGCCGAGCTGCTGCTGGCCGAGGCCAGCGGGATCGACCGGGCCGCGCTGGCGGCCTCGCCAGACACGGCGCTCGACCCGGTGAGCGGCCGGGCCTTCGCCGAACTGGTGCGCCGCCGCCTGCGGCGCGAGCCGATCGCCTACATCCTCGGCCGCCGGGGGTTCCGCCGCCTCGAGCTGGCGGTCGATCCCCGGGTGCTGATCCCGCGGCCCGAGACCGAGCTCCTGGTGGAGCTCGCCTTGGAGCGGCAACCGGCGACCGTGCTCGACGTCGGCACCGGATCCGGGGCGATCGCGCTTGCCGTGGCGGACGAGCTGCCCGGTGCGACAGTGGTCGCCACCGACATCTACCCCGACACGCTCGAGGTCGCCCGCGCGAACGCCGAGCGCCTCGGGCTCGCGGACCGGGTCCGCTTCGAGCTTGGCTCGCTTCCCTGGAGGGCTCCTTCGACCTGCTGCTCGCGAACCTGCCGTACGTGACGACCGCGGAGTGGCTCGCGCTCGAGCCGGAGCTGCGCGACTTCGAGCCGCGCGGGGCGCTGACGCCCGGCCCGACGGGGCTCGAGGCGTTGGAGGCCCTCCTGGGCGAGCTCTCGGTCTCGCCCCTCCGGGTCGACGCGATCGGCCTGGAGGTGGGCGACGGGCTCTGGGCGACGGTCGCCGAGCTCGTGCGCAGGGCGGGGTTCGAGCCGGTCGACGTGCGCCCCGACCTGGCCGGGATCGACCGCGTGGTCGTCGGAATCCGTGGGTAGGACCGTCTCGATCGAGCGGGACGGCGCGGCGGAGGTCCGGGGGGTGCTCGAACGTACCGTCGCGGGGGGTGGGGTGGCCGTGTTCCCCGCGGACGGGCTCTACGGCCTCGCCTGCGATCCGCTGCGCGCCGACGCGATCGCCCGCCTCCACGCGCTCAAGGGCCGTGACGACGGCAAGCCATCGGCGGTCCTGTTCTTCTCGCCGCTGATCCTGCGCGAGCTGGTCGGCAGCCTGGGGGAGCGCACCCGAGCGGCGCTCGCGGCGCTTCTGCCAGGTCCTGTGACGCTCGTGGTTCACAACCCCGAGCGGCGCTACCCCCTGGCCTGCCGCGAGGATCCCGAGCGCCTCGGCCTGCGGCTGATCGAGAGCCCGCTCGCCGGCGTCGCGACGCCGCTCTTCCAGACGTCGGCGAACCTGACCGGGGAGGCCGCCCCCGCGCGGTTCGAGGACGTCCCGGGCGACCTGGTCACAGGGGCGGACCTGGCCATCGATGGTGGCGAGCTGAGCGGCGCGCCGTCCACGGTGATCGACGTCACCGGCCTCGAGCTCGGTGGCGAGTGGCGGATTCTGCGCGCCGGCGGGCTCGGCGAGCCCGAGGTGGCGGAGCGGCTCGCGGGCGCCTAGCCGCGGCCCGCCGCCAGCGCCTCGTCGAGGGTGAAGAAGAACTCGATCCGGTAGAGCAGCTCATCGCGCAGGTGGCAGAGCATGAACGTGCCTTGCGACACTTCGAGGCCGCTCGACTGGCCCCGGGCGTGGAGCAGCGCCTCCAGCACAACGCGGCCTTCGCCCGCGTCGTGGAACTCGACCGGCTCGACGCGGACCTCGTCCATCACCTCGTAGAAGCTCTCCCACCAGCGGCGGAGGCCGTCCTGGCCGCGATAGACCTGCGGCTCGGCCGCGATGCCCGGCAGGGTCTCCATCTCGAACTCCGGATGGACCAGGGGCAGCAGCACCTCGTACCCCTCCTCGGCGAGGGCGGCGAGGTTGGTTCGCAGGAACTCGACGTCCTCGGCCGACATGGCGCGAGAGTAGCGCCACCCGGCGCTGTCGCTATCGTCGGCGGCGATGAGGATCGCCGTCGGATCGGACCATGCCGGCTTCGGCCTGAAGGAGCTCGTCCGCCCACTCTTGGAGGACGCCGGGCACGAGGTCGTGGACGTCGGCACCGACTCGGACGAGTCCACCGACTATCCGCTCCACGCCGAGGCGGCGGCGCGCCTGGTCGCCGACGGCGACGCCGAGCGGGCCGTGCTCGTCTGCGGCTCGGGCGTGGGCGTTTCGATCGTGGCCAACAAGGTGGACGGGGTGCGCGCGGTCAACGCCCACGACCCCGACGAGGCGGAGATGAGCCGCCGCCACAACGACGCGAACGTCCTGGCGCTGGCCGGCCGGCGGCTCTCCGGGGACGAGGCCCGCGCGATCGTCGAGCGCTTCCTGGCCACCGACTTCGAGGGCGGGCGCCACCAGCGCCGGGTGGACCAGATCACCGCGGTCGAGCGCAGCGACGGCTCCTAGGCCGCGATGGGCTCGAACCCGGTCAGGGCTGCGCTGGCGGCCGTGCTCGTCGCGGGCGCGGTGGTGGCGGGGGTCACGCTTCCGGGCGACTCCCAGGACCTTGCAGGCGAGGAATCGGCCGCGATCGCGGAGGTGCTGGCGGCGGTCGAGTCGGGCGCGCCGCTGCCCTACGAGGAGGACGGCGGCGTGTTCCAGAACCGGGAGGGTCTCCTGCCCGACCAGGCGCTCGGCTACTACCGCGAGTACACGGTCGAGACCCCGGGCTCGCCCGACCGGGGGGCGCGCCGGCTCGTAATCGGGGAGGGTGGGGAGGCGTACTACACGGACGACCACTACGCCTCGTTCGAGGAGATCGACCCGGAGGACTACCGATGACGTTGCCCGTGAACCGGCTCCAGCGCCCGGACTGGAGCTGCGTGCACTTCACGCGCGAGGGGCCGGCCGAGGACGAGCTGACCGAGCGGGGAATCGGCTTGGTCCGGATCGACGCGGACGAGATCTCCGACGCAGGCGAGCTGATGGACGCGCTCGCGGTGGGCTTCAGCTTCCCGGACTACTTCGGCCGGAACTGGGACGCCGTCGACGAGTGCCTGCGCGACCTCTCATGGCTACCGGCCGAGGGCTATGTGCTGGTGGTGCGTCGGGCGGAGGGGCTGTGGCGGCGCGACCCCAGGCTGCCGGCCAAGCTGACCGAGTCCTGGCTGTTCTGCGCCGAGCACTGGGCCCGGCGCGAGAAGCCGTTCCACCTCGTGTTCGAGTGGTGAGCCGCTACGCGCGGGCGCCCGTGGTGAACGGCAGCGCTGCGATCCCGTTCACGAAGTTGCCGGCGATGTAGCGCGGCTCGCCGACCCCGAGGTCGGGGTAGGCGGCGTAGAGCTCGCTGAACAGGGAGCGGATCTGCGCCTTGGCCATGGCCGCGCCCATGCAGAAGTGCGGCCCGCCGCCGCCGAAGCCCACGTGGCGGTTCGGGTCGCGCGTGATGTCGAACCGCTGTGGATCCTCGAACGCGGACTCGTCGCGATTCGCCGAGCCGTAGAACATGACCACCTTGTCGCCGGCGGCGATCGCGGTGCCCGCGAGCTCCGTGTCGCGTGTCGCCGTTCGCCGGAACGTCATCACCGGGCTCGCCCAGCGGACGAACTCCTCGACCGCGAGGTCGATGCGGCCACGGAGATCGTCGAGCAGGAGGCGGCGCTGTTCCGGGTGTTGAGACAGCGCGAGGGCGGCATGGGAAGTGGTGTGCCGGGTGGTGTCGTTCCCGGCCACCGACAGCAGGACGAAGAACGCGGCGATCTCGGCGTCGGTGAGGCGCTCGCCGTCCACCTCGGCCTCGACGAGCGCGGTGATCAGGTCGTCGCGGGGGTTGTCGCGCCGATCGGCGGCGATCTCCGCAGCGGCGCCGTGCAACACGCCCATGGCCTCGCCGACGACCTCGAGCGGCGTCCTGTCGCCCAGATACTCCGGGTCGTTCCATGAGACGGCGGCGTCGGCGTGATGGACGAGGCGCTCGCGGTCCTCCTCGGGCACGCCCAGCATCCGCATGATCGTCATCAGCGGCAGGCGCTTTGCGACCTGCTCGACGAAGTCGCCCTCGGCGTCAGGCTCCAGCTCGTCGACGATCTGCCGCGCGTCGTCGCGGATCCCGTCCTCGATCTGCTTGACCTGGCGCGGCTTGAAGCCCTCCGCGACCAGGCCCCGCAGCGTCTTGTGCCGCGGATCGTCCATCGCGAGGAACGACTGCGACGCCTCGAGCATCTCCTGCGGGATGTCCTCGAACATCACGCCCTCGCCCGAGCGGAACGTCTCCGGGTCGCGCGAGACGGTGCGGACGTCGTCGTAGCGGACGACAGCCCAGTAGCCGCCGCTGCCCTCCTCGCTCGGCATCAGATTCCCCTCGGGCTGTCGCTGCCAGGAGATCGGCTCCTCGGCGCGCAGCCGGGCGAACGCCGCCTCGCGCTCATCCGGGGTCTGGGCCCAGAACTCCTGGGCGGAGACGTCGATCACGGCAGGCATGCCATCACCGATCGCACGAACAGCTCGCGGGCGCGGCCCAGCTCGGCCGTCTCGCCCCGCTCGATCCGCTCGAGCGAGAGCCCCTCGATCCCGGCGATCACGAGAACGGCCAGGGTCGACGCCGTCCTCGCGTCGACGGGTTCGTCGGCGTCGCGCAGCAGGCCGACGAACACGCGCCTGAACCCGGCCTTGATGTCCCGCATGACCTTGCGGACCTCGGGCTCGACCACCGACACAGCGTTCAGGTCGAAGTAGACCCGCGGCAGCCTGGCGTCATGCTCCAGGATCTCCCAGGCGCCGTCGAAGGCGCCGCGCACGATCCCCTCGACGGTGCGGGCCTCCCCGACGCCGGCCAGGATTCGGGTGGTGATCGTCTGTCCGAGCTCGTGGCCGGCGGCAGCGACGAGCCCGTGCTTCGAGCCGAAGTGGTAGGCGATCAGCGCCTTCGACTCGCCCGAGGCGGCCGCGACCTTGGCGGTGGTCAGGCCCGCGTAGCCGTCGGCCTTCAGCACCTCGAGGCAGCCCGCGAGGATGCGCTCGCGCGCGCCCGAGGAAGGGCGCCCGGGCCCGGGTCGCTCGGCGGTCGCGACGGTGGCCACGCTCAGGGCGCCGCGGCGCCGATCGGCTCCATGCCCATCGCCGCGAGCTTCTTCTGCAGCGACTTCATCGCGTACTCGAACATCTCGCCGGACGAGTAGCCGAACGGGGTGGTGAAGTTGTAGGGGTCGTCCACCATGGGGGGCGCCAGCGCCAGGGTCGCGGTCGGCAGCGTCTCCGTGAGCGCCTCCTGGATCACCTGCTTGTGGCCGGAGTCCGCCTTGATCGCGTCGGCCAGGAACTTGACGCCGAAGCCGACGTGGCGCGACTCGTCGCGGTTCACGGCCGTGAACCCGGCGCGGAAGCCGGGCAGCCAGTCGCGCTCCTTCATCGAACGGATCATGAATCGCGCTCCCGTGAGGGCGAGCATCCCCTCGATCACGATCATGTAGATCGTGATCCCGCGCAGGAGCTCGGCGAAGTCCGAGGGATCCTTGCGCAGCGACTCGGCGCAGCCGTGGAGGATCCCGTCGAAGAGCTCGATGTACGCCTCGTTCATCCTCGGGCGCTGGGCCTCGACGTTCTCGGCCAGCGTCAGCGCGTCCACGCCGAACACCTCGCGGTAGAAGCGGTCGAAGAAGACCGAGTGCTTGGCCTCGTCGGAGATCTGGGTAGCCAGGAAGGCGCGCGCCGAGTAGTCGGGCGTCGCGATCGCGAACGGGAACAGCTCGGTGGTCACCCGCTCCTCGCCGAGGAAGAACGCGGACATGCTCCACTGCATGAACTGGCGCTGCTCGTCGTTCCAGACCGAGTCGTCGGCCCACTGCCTGGCGTCTTCGGTGAAGTCGAAGTCCTCCGAGTTCCACTGCTGGCGCTGCCAGCGCGCGAACAGCTTCTCGTAGCTGGGGGCGGCCTCGACGATCCGGTCCAGCCCGGCCATCACCTTGTCGATGTCCGCGTCCAGCAGGACCTGGAGCGCCTCGTCCTCGGTCCGGAACTCGGCCTCGCCGTTGCGACTTCCGTTCTCGGTCACGTGTCTTCCTCCGGTGGGTAGCGCCGCGCGCAATTATTGACCAACCGATCAAGAAATGTCAAGTACAACGCCGTCAGCAGCGGGTCGTAACGTCTGTCAACCTGATCGAAATGACCGAGCTTCCCGACGACTTCCAGACCGCGCCCCTCGCCGAGGTGGATCCCGACATCGCCCGGGTCCTCGAGCGCGAGCTCGCGCGCCAGCAGAACACCCTCGAGATGATCGCGTCGGAGAACTTCGTGCCGCAGGCGGTGCTGGAGGCGGCGGGCTCGGTCCTCACCAACAAGTACGCCGAGGGATACCCGGGCCGCCGCTATTACGGGGGCTGCGAGGAGGTCAACGTCGCCGAGCAGCTCGCGATCGACCGCGCCAAGGCGCTGTTCGGGGCCGAGCACGCGAACGTCCAGCCGCACGCCGGCGCGCAGGCCAACAACGCGGTCTACATGGCGCTGCTCGAGCCCGGCGACAAGATCATGGGCATGGCGCTCGACCACGGCGGCCACCTCACGCACGGGATGAAGCTGAACCTGTCGGGCAAGCTCTACGAGGTCGTCCCCTACCACGTGCGTCGCGACGACTACCGCGTCGACATGGACGAGGTCGAGCGTCTCGCGCACGAGGAGAAGCCGAAGATGATCGTGGCCGGCTGGTCCGCCTACTCGCGGCACCTCGACTTCGCCGCCTTCCGTGAGATCGCCGACAGCGTGGGAGCGAAGCTGTTCGTCGACATGGCGCACTTCGCAGGCCTCGTCGCCGCCGGTGAGCACCCGAATCCCGTCGAGCATGCGCACGTCACGAGCACGACGATCCACAAGACGCTCGGCGGCCCGCGCAGCGGCATGATCCTGTGCGGCGAGGAGCTGCAGAAGGACATCGACCGCGCGGTCTTCCCGGGCACGCAGGGCGGCCCCTTGATGCACATCATCGCCGCCAAGGCGGTGGCGCTCGGAATCGCCTCTTCCGAGCCGTTCCGGGCGCGCCAGCGGCAGACGATCGCGAACGCGAAGGCCTTCGCCGAGGGACTGATCGCGAACGGGGTCAAGGTGCTCACCGACGGCACCGACGTGCACCTGGTGCTGGTCGACCTCGGCCCGACCGGACTCGACGGCAAGACGGCCGAGAGCAGGACCGAGGAGGTCGGGATCACCGTCAACCGCAACGCGATCCCGTTCGACGAGCGGCCGCCGATGAACCCGTCCGGCCTTCGCATCGGCACGCCGGCGCTCACGACGCGCGGCCTGGTGGAAGACGACCTGCGTGAGATCGCGGAGATCATCGCGATCGCGCTCTCCGACCGCTTCGAGGACGAGAAGGCCGCGCTGCGGGAGCGCAGCGAGGCGCTGATGGCGCGGTACCCGCTCTACCCGCAGCTCACGCCCGCTCCGGCCTGACCTGGCACTAGGCTCAGGCCATGCGGGTCTGGGTCGACTGCACCGCCGCCGCCCATCCCCTGGTCCTGCGGCCCGTCGTCGAGCGGCTGCGCGAGCGCGGGCACGAGGTCGAGGTCACCGCCCGCGAGTACGGGCAGACCGTCGGGATCCTCGACCGCCTGGGCCTCGCGCACACGGTCGTCGGCCGCCACGGCGAGTCGACGGCGGCCAAGGCGGGCGCGCTCGCCTCCCGCAGCACCGCGCTCGCGCGCTGGGCCCGGCCCCGGCGCTTCGACCTCGCCGCCGGCCACGGGTCGGTCGACCTGGCCGTGGTCTCGAAGCTCCTGCGGATCCCGTCGGCGCAGATGCAGGACTACGAGCACGCCGGCCTCCAGCGCCAGCTCGCGTTCCGGGCGGCGCGCCGCGTGCTGGTGCCGGAGGCGATCCCGGTCGAGGCGATGCGCCGCGCGGGCGCCGCGGAGCGCAAGCTGGTCCGCTACCCAGGCCTGAAGGAGGACTACTACCTGGCGGACTTCGAGCCCGATCCGGCGGTGCTGGCCGAGCTCGAGCTGGACGAGAGCCGGATCCTGGTGGTCCTGCGCCCGCCGCCCGAGTCGTCGGCTTACCACGCCCACAACCCGCTCTATGACGGCGTCCTCGACCGGATCGCGGCCGCGAAGGACGCGACGGCGGTCGTGATCCCGCGCACGGACGGCCAGCGCGCGGCCGCGGGGGCGCGGGCCGAAGGCGGCGAGCCCGTCGTGGTGCCCGAGGGCGCCATCGACGCCCAGAGCCTGATCGCCTACGCGGACCTGGTGGTCAGCGCGGGGGGCACGATGAACCGCGAGGCCGTCGCGCTGGGCACACCCGTCCACACGATCTTCACGGGCCGGATGGGCGCGGTCGACGAGGACCTGATCGCGCGCGGCCTGCTGTTGCCCCTCGGCGACGCGGCCGAGCTCGAGCTGCGGAAGCGGGAGCGGCCCGCGGGGGTGCAGAATCCCCGGGATGCCGGCCTGCTGGTGGACGGGATCCTGGAAGCGGTTGCCTAAGTGCTCGTAGACGCGAAGCCCGAGACGCTGGACGCGCTCTTCGCGTTCGGCGTCGCGGCGCTGCTGGCCCTGCTGCTCGTGCCCCCGGCCGAATGGATCGCCCGCCGGGTGGGCGCGATCGACGTGCCGAACGAGCGCAGCCTGCACTCGGTGCCGACGCCGAAGCTCGGCGGGCTCGCGATCCTCGTGGGCGTCCTCGTCGCCGGGCTGCTGTTCCTGCCGAACGGCCCCGGCAACAACGGCGACGAGACGCGGGCGATCCTGCTGGGCGCCGTCGCGATCGCGGCGGTGGGCGTGATCGACGACATCTTCGACCTCAACGCCGGGCTCAAGCTCCTGGGCCAGATCGGCGCCGCGATCATCCCGGTCTCGGCCGGCGTCGCGGTGGCGGGGTTTACGTTGCCGTTCCTCGGCGAAGTCCACCCGGAAACAGTCGACCTGGTCGGCGACGTCGACCTCGGCGAGGTGCTCACGGTGGTGGGGATCGTCGCGATCGTGAACGTGATCAACCTGACCGACGGCGTCGACGGCCTGGCCGCCGGCGTCTGCGTGATATCGGCGGCGTCGATGGCGATCATCGCCCTGTCGCTCGATCGCAACACGGCGGGCGTGCTGGCCGCATTGACGGCCGGTGGCGCGCTCGGCTTCCTGCGGCACGGGTTCCCGCCCGCTTCGAGCTTCATGGGCGACACGGGCTCGAACCTGCTGGGCTACCTGCTCGGCTGTATCGCGGTCCAGGGGGCGCTCAAGACGAGCGCCGTGGCCGCTCTGTTCTTCCCGCTGATCGTGCTCGCGGTGCCGATCTTCGACACCGGGTTCGTGGTCGCCAAGCGGATCAAGTACCGGCGCCCGATCTACGAGGCCGACCGCTGGCACCTGCACCACCGGATGGCGAACCTGGGCTTCTCGCAGCGCAAGACGCTCGCCTACCTCTACGCCTGGGCCATGATCATGGCCGGGCTGGGGCTGGCCCTGCGCTTCATCCCCTATTCGGACGACCACGGCAACTTCGACGCCGGCTGGACGATCGCGATCCTCGCGTGCTTCGCGGTGGCGATCGCGGCGAGCGTCTATCTGGTCGTCGTGCTGGAGATCCTCAAGCTCCGCGGCGTGCGCTCGCGCCAGCTCGCCACGGCCCGAGCCGGCGCCGCGCCGCTGCCGGACGAGGTCGACGAAGGCGTTGCCCGTGAGCTCGAGACCGGCAGCTTCGAGGCTCTCGACCCCGAGACCGGCGAGTACCGCTCGCTCGACCCGGAGACGGGGGAGTTCGACGCCCTGCCGCCCCCGCCTGGCACTTAGTTTCTGGCGTCACTAAGCCCCGGAGGGTCACACTCGGGAAGCGGGCTAGCGGATATGCTCGCGCTCTCTTGTCCGCTTCCCATTCCAGAGACTCAGATGAGTTCTCCTCGCCCCACGAGGGCGGATGCCGCAACGGCCGGAATCGGGCTGGTGGTGACGATGGTGGTCTTTGCCGCGGCCGGGTACGGACTCGGCTCGCTGGTCGACTTGGCGGTCCCGCTGGGGCTCGTGGGCCTGTTCGCGGGCGTCTTCGTGGGTCTTGCACTTGTCCACGCTCGCTTTAGACGGATCTAGCGCCGCTCCTCGCGATTCCGGCGAGGGCAGCCTGGTCCGCTACGCGGACCTGGTGCTGCTCGTGCTGGCGCTGCCGGTCTTCGTGCTCGCCGACTGGCCGATGCTGGGCTATGCCGTCGCGGCGGGTGCGTGGCTCCTGCAGCGCGGCATCCTCTTCCTGGTCGACCGCCGCGTCGCGGCCGCGCTCGCGCGGGGCGAGCGGCGCTCCGCGATGGGCTTCACCGCCGTCTCGTCCCTCGGCCGCGTCTGGTTCCTGGCGCTGGCGGTGCTGCTCGTCGGCCTGGCCGGCGAGGATCGCGACGGCCTCGCCGCGGCGCTCCTGCTCGTGCTGCTGTTCACGGTCCAGCTCGGCGTCGCGGGGCTCTCGCGGCTGTTCGCCGGCGAGGGGGCCCGATGAAGAACTGGAGCACCAAGGCGAAGGTCTTCCTTGCGCTCGGCCTCTATCTGGGGATCACGATCGCGCTGATCGCGATCCTCGGCAACGAGGGCAAGAACGAGGAGTTCCAGCCCCAGAACGAGTTCAAGCTCGAGCCCTGGATCGAGATCAGCATCGGCGGCATCGACTTCTCGATCAACAAGGCGGTGTTCTACCTGCTGCTGGCGAGCGTGCTGACGATGGGCACGATGACCTGGATCTCGCGGCGCATGCACCAGAAGCCGAACAAGGTCCAGATGTTGGTCGAGCTCGCCTACGACCTGACCGCGAAGAACATCACCGCCGGAAACCTGGGCGAGGGCACCAAGATGGCGAAGCGCTGGTTCCCGATGCTGGCGAGCCTCTTCTTCTTCATCTGGTTCTCGAACATGATCGGCTTCCTGCCGCTGCCGATCAACACCGAGCACAAGGTCGACGTGCTGGGGCTCGAGGTGCCCTCGTTCGCGCTCTACGCCGCCACCGCCAACCTCTCGATCCCGCTGGTCCTGACGCTGATCGTGTGGGTCTCCTACCACGTCGAGGGGATCCGCGCCAAGGGCTTCTTCGGCTACTTCGCGAGCTGGCTGCCCGCCGGCCTAGAGGACATGAACCTCCCGTTCAAGATCTTCATCTTCGTGATCGAGGCGATCTCGCACTTCGCCCGGCTGATCTCGCTCTCGGTGCGGCTCTTCGCCAACATCCTCGCGGGCCACCTGCTGCTCCTGTTCATGGGCGGCGGGCTCGCCGTGCTGCTCGGCCTGGCCGCGCTGGGCGTCCTGACCTTCCCGCTCGCGTTCTTCTTCTTCATCCTGGAGGTCGGCCTGATCGCGACCCTCCAGGCGTTCATCTTCTCGACCCTTACTGCCATCTACCTCGGCGGCGCGACCGCCGAGAGTCACTAAGCAAAGGAGCATCATGGACCTGTTGATCCCACTCGCCCAGGCCGCAGAGGGCGTCACCGACGACGGCCTGAAGTCGATCGCCCTTGGCATCGGCGCCGGACTCGGCTCGATCGGCGCCGGCATCGGCATCGGCATCATCTTCGGCAAGGAGATCGAGTCGGTCGCGCGCCAGCCCGAGATGCGGGACGAGCTGCAGTCGATTCGCTGGCTCGGCTTCGCGCTGACCGAGGCGGTCGCGTTCTACACGTTCATCTTCGGCCTGATCGCGTTCTTCCTCTAGGCCGTGCCGCTCGCAGTCGACAACCCGCGCGCGCTCCGGCTCGCGCTCGGCGTCGCCGGACTGGCGCTCGCCTTGCTCGCCGTGCTCGGGCTGGCGCCCGAGGCGCTTGCCCAGGAGGAGCACGCCCCCGCCGAGGAGGAGGAGGGCGGCAGCTTCCTGGTCTCGCCGGGCCTCGGCCTGATGCTGTGGACGCTGCTCCTCTTCGGGGTCACGATGTTCGTTCTGAGCAGGACGGCGTTCCCGCGCATCTCGGAGGCGCTGGAAAAGCGCGCCAACGCCATCAAGGACAACATCGACGCCTCGGAGAAGACCCGCCAGGAGGCCGAGGAGCTGCTCGAGGAGTACCGCGCGCGCCTGAAGGAGGCGCGGGAGCAGGCCGACGACATCGCCGCGCGGGCGCGCAAGGCGGGGGACGCCGCGGTCGCGGAGGCGACGGCCGAGGGCCGCGCCAAGCGCGAGGAGCTGGTCGCGGCGGCGCGCAAGGACATCGAGACCGAGACGCGCCGCTCGCTGGAGCAGATCCGCAAGGAGGTCGCCGACCTCACCGTGCTGGCGACCGAGACGCTCACGCGCAAGTCGCTGAGCGGCGAGGACCATCAGCGGCTCGTCAACGAGGCGCTCGCCGAGGTGGACTTCGGCGCGCTCGCCGGCGACGCCAACGGGAATGGGGGGTCAGGCACGTAGTGGAGGCGATCGCTCGCGTGTACGGCGACGCCCTGTTCGGGGTCGCCAAGGAGGCCGGCAAGCTCGACGAGGTCCACGAGCAGCTCGGCGAGTTCGCGGATGCCCTCGACGGCAACCGCGAGCTGCAGATCTTCCTGTTCAGTCCGTACTTCTCCTCCGCGGAGAAGCGCGACGGGATCAGGAAGGTGGTCTTCGACGGCGACGAGGAGCTGGTGAACTTTCTCGAGCTGCTCGCCGAGAAGCACCGGATGCCGGCGATCTTCCGCACCCGCAAGCACTTCGACGACCTCTGGGCGGAGGAAAACCGCCGGCTCGAGGTCAGGCTGACCAGCGCGGTGCCGCTCGATCCGAGCGTGGTCGAGCGGGTCGGCGAGGAGATCGAGCGCAAGACGAACAAGAAGATCGACCTTGCGAGTGACGTCGACGAGGAAATCCTCGGCGGGCTCGTGCTTCGGGTGGGGAACATGGTTCTCGACGCCAGCCTGCGCTCGAAGCTGGAGAAACTGAGAAGGGAAGTCGCCTCGGCGACTTGATCAAGGAAACCTGAGTAATGGGAGCTGACTGAAACGTGGAGATTCGTCCAGACGAGATCGGCAACATCCTTCGGGATCGCATCAAGGGCCTGGAGACCGGCGAGGCCGAGCTCTCCGAGGTCGGCACCGTGCTGCAAATCGCCGACGGCATCGCCCGCATCCACGGGCTCGAGAACTGCATGGCCCTGGAGATGCTCGAGCTGCCCCACGGCGTCACCGGGCTGGCGCTCAACCTGGAGCAGGACAACGTCGGCGCCGTGCTGTTCGGCGACTGGGACCAGATCGTCGAGGGCGACACGGTCAAGCGGACGAACCGCCTGCTCGAGATCCCGGTCGGCGAGGAGCTGCTCGGCCGCATGGTCGACCCCCTCGGCCGCCCGCTCGACGACAAGGGCGAGTTGAACGCCTCGCAGACGCGCCCGGCCGAATTCAAGGCGCCGGGCGTCGTCCAGCGGCAGCCCGTCAAGGAGCCGGTTCAGACCGGGCTGAAGTCGATCGACGGGATGATTCCGATCGGTCGTGGACAGCGCGAGCTGATCATCGGCGACCGCCAGACCGGGAAGACCGCGGTCACGATCGACACGATCATCAACAACCGCGACAAGGACCTCGTCTGCATCTACGTCGCGATCGGCCAGCGCATGGCCACCGTTGTCCAGTTCCAGAAGATGTTGGAGGAACAGGGCGCGATGGACAACACGATCATCGTGGCCGCGCCGGCCGACGAGGCGGCGCCGATCAAGTTCATCGCCCCGTACGCGGGCTGCGCGATGGGCGAGCACTTCCTCTACAACGGCAAGCACGCGCTGTGCATCTATGACGACCTGACGAAGCACGCCTTCGCCTATCGCCAGATGTCGCTGCTCCTGCGGCGTCCGCCGGGCCGCGAGGCCTACCCGGGCGACGTCTTCTACCTGCACTCGCGCCTGCTCGAGCGCGCGGTGAAGCTGAACGACGACCTCGGCGGCGGCTCGCTGACGGCGCTGCCGATCATCGAGACGCAGGCGAACGACGTGTCGGCCTACATCCCGACCAACGTCATCTCGATCACCGACGGCCAGATCTTCCTGGAGTCGGACCTCTTCTACTCGGGCGTCCGGCCGGCGATCAACGTCGGTATCTCGGTCTCCCGCGTGGGCGGCAACGCCCAGGTGAAGGCGATGCGGAAGGTCGCCGGCAAGCTGCGCCTCGAACTGTCGCAGTACCGCGACCTCGAGGCGTTCGCGCAGTTCGGCTCCGAGCTCGACCCGGACACCCAGAAGTCGCTGGCCCGCGGCGAGCGGCTGGTCGAGATGCTGAACCAGAACGAGCGTCAGCCGCTGTCCGTGGCGGCGCAGGTCGCCTCGATCTACGCCGGAACCGGCGGCTACCTGGACCGCCTGAACGTGGACCGCGTCCAGGACTTCCTCGACAGCATGCTCAGCCGCCTGAAGGCCGAGGAGAAGGACCTGCTCGGCAGGATCGACGACGGCGAGCTCTCGGACGAGGACGAGGAGGCTCTGGGCAAGGCGATCGGCGAGGCCGTGGACGACTTCGGGCCCGACCTGGACGAGGAGGGCCAGCCGCTCGAGGCCGGCGAGTCCGACCGGATCCGCTCCGAGGAGGAGCGGAGCCGCGGCAGCCACGTCGCCGATGAGGACGGTGGCAGCGCCGAGGGCGAGGCCGAGGAGGCCGAGGCGGAGGAGACGGAGGAAGTGCCTGCCTGATGGCCACCCAGAAGGAGGTCAAGAACCGCATCGCGAGCGTGCGGAACATCCACAAGATCACGCGCGCCATGGAGATGGTCGCCGCGGCGCGGCTCCGCCGGGCGGAGCAGCGAATCGACGCGATGCGGCCCTACGCGCAGGCAATCCGCAAGATGACCCGCGAGGTCGCCGAGGCGGCCGAGGGCGTCTCGACCCGGCTACCGCTCCTGCAGCAGCGGGATCTGAAGCGGGTGGCGATCGCGCTGGTCACGGGCGACCGCGGCCTCGCCGGCGGCTTCAACAGCCAGATCGTCCGCGAGGGCATCCGCTTGCGCAGGGAGTTCGAGGCCGACGGCGCCGAGGTGTCGTTCTCGGTCGTCGGCCGGCGCGGCAACTCGACGATGACCTTCCGGGGCGAGGACGTGCGCTCCTCGTACGTCGGCTTCACGGACAGGCCGGGCTTCCTCAACGCCCGCGAGATCTCCCACGACCTCGTTCAGTCCTATCGCGACGAGGAGGTCGACCGGGTCGACATCATCTACAACCGCTACGTCTCGCCCCTGACCCAGTACGTGCGGCGGCAGACCCTGCTGCCGGTTCAGGAGGCGGAGGTGTTCGGCGAAGGAATTCCCGATCCCGAGCAGCCGGCCGACCCCGAGCTGGCCGAGTCCCACGCGAAGTCGGACCTGATCTACGAGCCGGACGCCGAGACGCTCCTGCCGATGCTGTTCGAGGAGTACGTGGACCTGTCGGTCTTCCGGGCGCTGCTCGAGTCGGCCGCGTCCGAGCACGGCGCGCGGATGACGGCGATGCGCAACGCGTCGGAGAACGCGGACACGATGATCGAGGACCTGACGCTCGAGATGAACCGGGTGCGCCAGGCGGAGATCACGCAGGAAATCTTGGAAGTAGTCGCCGGGGCGGAAGCGCTCGGTTAATTGAGGAGATAGATGGCTGAGAACGGAAGCAACGGAAGCAACGTCGGCAGGGTCGAACAGGTGATGGGCGTCGTCGTCGACGCCGCATTTCCCGACCATCTGCCCGAGATCTACTCGGCGCTGAAGATCACCGTCGCCGAGGGCGGCGGACGCGCGGCGATGGACCTGACCTGTGAGGTCCAGCAGCACCTGGGCGACGACCGCGTGCGCGCCGTCGCGATGGACGCCACCGACGGCCTGCAGCGGGGCGACGAGGTAGAGGACCTGGGGGGCCCGATCACCGTGCCGGTCGGCGAGGGCACGCTCGGCCGCATCTTCAACCTGTTGGGCGAACCGATCGACGAAGCGGGCGAAGTCAAGTTCGACGAGCGCTGGCCGATCCACCGTCCGGCGCCGGAGGTCGCGGACCTGACGCCGACGCAGGAGATGCTGGAGACGGGCATCAAGGTCGTCGACCTGCTCGCCCCGTATGCGAAGGGCGGCAAGGTCGGGCTGTTCGGCGGCGCCGGCGTCGGCAAGACGGTCCTGATCCAGGAGCTGATCCGCAACATCGCGGAGGAGCACGAGGGCTTTTCGGCATTCTGTGGCGTCGGCGAGCGCTCGCGGGAGGGCAACGACCTCTGGCTCGAGATGAAGGAATCGGGCGTCATCGACCGGACGATGCTGGTCTTCGGCCAGATGAACGAGCCGCCCGGCGCCCGCCTGCGCGTCGCGCTCTCCGGCCTGACCATGGCGGAGTACTTCCGCGAGCAGGGCGGCAAGGACGTGCTGCTGTTCATCGACAACATCTTCCGGTTCGTCCAGGCGGGCTCAGAGGTATCGGCGCTGCTCGGCCGCATGCCCTCCGCGGTGGGCTACCAGCCGACGCTGGAGACGGAGATGGGCGGCCTGCAGGAGCGGATCACCTCCACCCAGCAGGGCTCGGTCACGTCGATCCAGGCCGTCTACGTGCCCGCCGACGACCTCACCGACCCGGCGCCGGCCTCCGTGTTCGCCCACCTGAACGCGACGACGACGCTCTCGCGGGCGATCTCGGAGAAGGGGATCTACCCGGCCGTGGACCCGCTCGACTCGACGTCCACGATCCTCAAGCCGGACATCCTCGGCGAGGACCACTACCGGACGGCGACCGAGGTTCAGGAGGTGCTGCAGCGCTACAAGGAGCTGCAGGACATCATCGCGATCCTCGGCATCGACGAGCTCTCCGACGACGACAAGGTGGCGGTGGCCCGGGCTCGCAAGATCGAGCGCTTCCTGTCGCAGCCGTTCTTCGTCGCCGAGGCCTTCACCGGCCGCTCGGGCGAGTACGTGCCGGTGGCGGAGACCGTTCGCGGGTTCCGCGAGATCCTCGACGGCGAGCACGACGACCGCTCGGAGGGCGACTTCTACATGAAGGGTGGCATCGAGCAGGTGGCCGGCTCCGAGGAGAAGGCGGAAAAGGACGAGGGCGCCGAGCGCGAGAAGGCCGAGGCCGACGAGCGCGCCGAGAAGGAAGCCGAGGACGCCGAGCGCGCGGCCGACGAGGACTCCTCCGATGAAGGGTCCGAGGAGTAGTCCTTGGCCGACGAGCACCGCCTCGAAGCTGAGGTCCTGACCCCGGAGGGCGAGGTCTTTCGGGGCGAGCTCTTCCAGGTGTCGACCCGGACATCGGTCGGCGAGGTCGGCATCCGGGCGCGCCACGCACCCCTGGTCGCGCGGCTCGTGCCCAACGAGCTGCGCCTGTGGCAGTCGGAGAACGAGTCCGACGTGGTCCGCTACGCCCAGGGCGAGGGCTGGCTCGAGGTGTTCGCGAACCGCGCCCGCGTGCTCGTCGCCGAGGCGGTCGAGCCCGAGAAGCTGGACGCCGGCGAGCTGAAGGAGAAGCTCGCGGACGCCGAGCAGCGCCTGAAGGAGGCCGAGGAGGGCAGCGCCGCCGCCGAGGTGGCCGAGCGCGACCGCGCCCGAGCCGAGGCCTTCATCAAGATCGCCGAGCGCTAGCCGCGCGCGACAAGGGCCGCCAGCAACCGCTCGACGACGCCGTCAGGCTCGCGCTTGATCTGCCTTCCGGTCACCGGCATCACCGAGATTGCGGCTGCCTCGAGCTTCGCCACCTTGAGCCGGTCGCGCTCGAACGCGACCCGGCCCGAGTGCGCGTCGTAGTCGTCGACCTCGACCGCGAGCCGCTCGTCGCGCCAGAGAAAGTCGACCTCGTACCCGGCGACCTCGGCGTTGGTCTCGTAGCCGGTGATCTCGCGTTCGCGGAGCAGGCGCAGAAGCCAGCGCTCGGCTGGCGAGCGGGTGCGCTTGGGGCCGCCGGGCAGGTCGAGGGTTGCGCGCAGCGCCCTGACGCCGCGCTTCCGCGGGTTACGGGAGAGCTGGTCGCGAAGCTCGGCCTCGGAGGCGATCCCGCGGTAGTGGGCCTCGGCGACGAGGCGTTCGAGGTCGTAGGGGTCGGGGAGCAGGGCGGCGCAGTCGAGGACGGTGCGCGGTGGGCGGGTGAGGGGCATCCTGTGGCGTTGGCGGGTGTCGTTCGGGGCCAGGGTGGCGCGGACCGCCTTGATTCGCGGCCTGGTGGCGCTCCGCTCGGGCGCGATCGTGACCCAGACCGGGGCGGTGGCTGGGTAGGGGAGGAGGTTCCAGAGCGCCCCGGCGGTTCGGTGCGAGAGCGCTGCCTCGAGGTTCAGGGCGAGCAGGGCTGCCATCTCGTGCGCGTGCGCGGGCGCCACCGCTCCCGCCAGGTAGACGCCGCGGTGGATCTCGGTGAGACGACCGGCCTCGAGGCGAACGGCGATCTGCTCGCGCGTCATTCCAGCCTGGAGCAACTGCCACCGCGCAACCACCCCATGCTGCTGTCCCGCCAGCCGCGAAATCACGCGATCGGCGAGTTGAGTGGGGGATTGAACGTGCATAACACGTCGAATCCCACGCTCGCCTCGCATGCCCCCTTCACTTGTGCGCCCCGGTCACTATCTTCGAACGTTCACATGGACGAGCGACTCCTCACCGAGAAGCTGGTCGGGTTCGACAGCTCGACGGCACAGGGCGTGAAGCTGTGCGCGGGTTTCGTGCGCGGCTGGCTCGAGGCGCGCGATGTGCAGGTCCACGAGCTCGCCGTCCGTGAGCTGCCGGTGCTGGTCGCGGACGCCGGCCCAACCGACGCGCCGCTCACCGTGCTGCTCCACGGGCACCTGGACGTTGTGCCCGGCTTCGAGGAGCAGTTCGTGCCCAGGCTCGAGGGCGAGAACCTCTACGCGCGCGGCGCCTACGACATGAAGGGCGGGCTCGCGGCGCTGATGCTGGCGATCGCCGACCTCCAGGATCTGAAGGACATCCGCGTGCGGCTCGGGATCGTGCCCGACGAGGAGTCCGAGGAGGAGGTGGAGCGCGGCTGCGACCTGCTGCTCGAGGAGGGGTTCGTGGGCGACTTCGCGATCACCGGCGAGCCGACCGACATGCTGGTGGGCGTCGCCGCCAAGGGCGTCCTGGCCGTGCGCGTCCGGGTCGAGGGGCGGGCCGCGCACGGCGCGACCCCGTGGCTGGGCGAGAACGCGATCCTCAGGGCGTTCCAGGTGTTCCGGGAGATCGAATCGCTACCGTTTGCGGCGGAGAGCTCCGAGCTGTACGACCGGCCCTCGATCAATCTCGGCAGGATCCTCGGAGGCGACGCCCTCAACAAGGTGCCCGACGCTTGCGTAATCGACGTTGACCTGCGCTACCTGCCCGAGCAGGACCCCGAGGCGATCCTCGATCAGGTGCGGGGGATCGACGGCGCCGAGGTGATCTCCACGTTCCGCCGGCCGCCCGCGCTGGTCGACCCCGCCTCGCCGTTCGTGCGCGCGCTCTGCGACGCCGCCTCGCCTCATCACCCCGAGCGGGTCACGTCGGTCGGCCGAGACGGCGCCTCCGACGCCGTCTCGTTCCTGCGTGCCGGGATTCCGGCGGTCGAGTTCGGCCCTGTGGGCGCCGGCCATCACGGCCCCGAGGAGTGGGTCTCGATCCCGTCGCTCGCGAGCTATCGCCGGACGATCACCGACTTCGTCCGGTCGCTCCCCGAACGGCTGAACGAGGGCCAGGCGTGATCGACGAGCCACGCGACGAGGAGCTCAACGACGAGCCCGGCGACGAGGAGGCTGCCGACGACGAGGGCACCCCTGCCGCACCGCCGCCGCAGACCTGGGCAGGCCGCGCCCGGGCTGGCGAGGAGCAGGACGAGGCCGAGGAGGGCGACGAGTTCGAACGCGTCGAGGCGGAGCTGAGCGCCGACCTCGCCGGCGAGGAACCCCATCCCGCCGACGAGCAGGAGGAGCCGCCAGCAGCGGTCGAGTTCGAGGAGGGCACCGAGGAGACGGCCGCGGCGACCGAGGACGAGGCGACCGAGGACGAGACGACCAAGGACGAGGCGCCCGCGCCCGAGGAGGAAGCCCCGAAGCCCGGCGAGGACACGGCCGAGGTCGACACGCTCGCGATCGCCGACCGCGAGGCGAAGCAGGAGGCGGCGCACGCCGGCCTGCGCGCCCGCGCCGAGAAATCAGCGGCCGGGCGTGTCGCGGAGACGGGCGCCAAGGAGGCGGTGGCCGGCGCGGTCGCCGCGCTGCCCGAGAGCGGGGCGGGCGAGCCGCCGAAGCGGAACGTGTGGTGGCGCTTCCTCGCCGCGTCGTTCGTGATCATCGCCTCGACCGCCAGCGCCACCGCGATCGCGTTCCTGCTGTTCCTCACGGACATCGGAAACGACCTGAAGGGAGACGAGTCCTTTGCCGCCGCGGTCAATCCCACCCTTGCGGACGTCGAGGGTGGCGCCCCGCAGACGATCCTGATCCTCGGCTCCGACAAGCGCACGGGGACGGGGGAGAAGTTCGGCCGCTCTGACACGACGATGCTGCTCCGTGTCGATCCCGAGAAGGAGTTCCTGGCGCTGCTCTCGATCCCCCGCGACCTCGCGGTCGAGATTCCCGGCTATGGCACCGACAAGCTGAACGCCGCCTACTCACTGGGTGGCGCGCCACTGACGCTGAAGACGGTCCAGGAGCTACTCGGGATCGAGATCAACCACATCGTGAACGTGGACTTCGAGGGCTTCTACGACGCGATCAACGCGATCGGCTGCGTCTACATCGACGTCGACAGGCACTACTTCAACCCGGTCGGCGGCGAGTACGACGACATCGACATCGAGGCCGGCTACACGAAGCTATGCGGTTACCGGGCGCTCGACTACGTCCGCTACCGCCACAACGACAACGACCTCGTCCGTGGCGATCGCCAGCAGGCGTTCGTGCGCGAGGCGCGCCAGCAGATCCCACCCAAGAGCCTCCTGCCGCCGCCGTTCGGCGACGCGGAGCTGATCGACATCTTCACGGAGTACACGAATTCGGACATCGACGACCCGCCGACGATCATCGACATGCTGAAGTCATTCGTCGACGTGCGCAACGCGCCGGTGCGCCAGGTGAGCCTGGGCGAGCTGACCGGCACGGGTACCGGCGTCGGGACGTCCAACGAGGACGTCGAGGCCGCCGTGGACCAGTTCCTCGGCAACGACCTCGAGGAGCCCGAGACGACGCCGGTCGAGCCTGCGCCGGACGACGAGCCGAAGAAGGACAAGAAGGACAAGCCCGACGAGGAGCCGACGGGGCCCGCGCTCGTCGACGCCACCGGGACCGCCCAGCAATACGCGCAGACCTTCCAGAACTACCTCCGCCGCCGCAAGGCGAGCCTGCCGGTCTTCTATCCGACCGCCCTGATCGCCAACCCGGCCGCGGCGGTCAGCTCGGAGTCCCGCGCGCACATCATCGAGCCGCCCGAGGGCACGAAGAACCCCCTCGAGAACCCGTACTGGGGCTACAAGTACGTCCTGCCCTACCAGGAGAGCTTCGGCCTCTCGTACTACGGCGTCACCGGGGTCAACTGGACCGACCCGCCGATCCTCAACAACCCCAGCGAGGTGCGCGAGGTCGACGGCCGCGACTACCTGCTCTTCTACGAGAAGGACCGCCTGCGCCTCGTCGCCTGGACGACCGACGACGGCGCCTACTGGGTGATCAACACCCTGACTCGGGCGCTGTCCGAGGAGGAGATGCTCGCCGTCGCCACCTCCACGCGCGAGTTCGACGGCTAGGCTGCCGTCTCCCCGGGACCGCTTGATGAACGACGAGAAGCAGACAATCGGCGTGGTCGGCGTGGGCTGGGTCGGCCTCGTCACGGCCACGTGCTTCGCCGAGCTCGGCCACCGCGTGATCGCCCTCGACATCGTTGAGGAGAAGGTCGAGGCACTGCGCCGCGGCGAGGTCTCGATCCACGAGCCCGGGCTCGCGGAGCTCGTGACCAAGAACGCCGAGCGGCTCCAGTTCACGACCTCGATGGACGACGTGCTCGCGAGCGCCAGGCTGCTCTTCTGCTGCGTCGACACGCCGCCGACGTACTCGGGCGACGCCGACCTCTCCAGGGTGCGTGCCGTCGTCAAGCAGCTGCCGGCGGACAGCGAGCACGGGCTCGTGATGAAGAGCACCGTGCCCTCGGGCACCGGCGCCGCGATTCGTCGCGACAAGCCGGACCTCGCCTACGTGAGCTGCCCCGAGTTCCTCCGGGAGGGCATCGCGATCAACGACTTCATGCACCCGGATCGCGTCGTGATCGGCGCCGACGCCGGCTCCGAGTGGGCCGCCGACGTGGTCGAGGACATCTACCGCCCGCTCGGCGGCGAGCTGGTCCGCACCGACGTCGCCTCGGCCGAGATGATCAAGCTCGCCTCGAACGCCTTCCTCGCGACCAAGATCTCGTTCATCAACGAGATCGCGAACGTCTGCGAGGCCACCGGCGCCGACGTCCTCGAGGTGGCGCGAGGCATGGGCCTTGACAAGCGCATCGGCCCGAGCTTCCTGCAGGCCGGGGTTGGCTACGGCGGGTCCTGTTTTCCAAAAGACGTGGACGCGCTCAAGATGCTCGCCGGCAACTCCGGCTACCACTTCCAGTTGCTGAACGCCGTGATCGAGGTGAACGAGCTGCAGAAGCGCCGGGTGATCGCGAAGCTCGAGAAGCACCTCGGCTCCCTGGTAGGCCGCAGGATCGCCCTGCTTGGGCTGGCGTTCAAGCCCGACACCGACGATATGCGCGAGGCGACGAGCCTGGTGCTCTCCGCGCGCCTCCAGGGCGAGGGCGCGAGCGTCACCGCATACGACCCGGTCGCAGAGCGAACCGCCGCCGACCTCCTGCCGAGCGTCGAGCTGAGCGCGTCGGCCGCGGAAGCGCTCCACGGCGCCGACGCGGCGATCCTCGTCACGGAGTGGAGCGAGTTCGCCGAGCTCGACTGGGCGTCGCTGCGCGAGCGGATGGCGACGGCGCTGATCGTCGACGGGCGCAACTTCCTGGACGCCGAGACGCTCCGCGCCGCCGGGTTTACGTACGAGGGCATCGGCCGGCCGGACGGGGACGGTTGATGCAGGCGCTGGTGCTGGTCGGGGGGAGGGGACTCGCCTTCGCCCCCTTACGCTGACCCGGCCGAAGCCGGCGCTGACCCTTGTGGACCGCCCGTTCATCCGCTTCATGATCGACTGGCTCGCGCGCCACGGCGCAACCGAGATCGTGCTGGCCTGCGGCTTCGGTGCCGAGGATCTGCGCGCAGCGCTCGGCGACGCCGTGCCCGGCGGCCCAGCGATCCGCTACCTGGACGAGCCCGAGCCGCTCGGGACCGCGGGCCCGATCCGGCTGGCCGCCGACGAGGGGCTCCTGGGCGAGCGCTTCCTGGTCGTGAACGGCGACGTCCTCACCGACCTCGACCTCACAGCCCACCTGGCCGCGCACGAGGAGCGCGACGCCGTCGCCTCGCTGGCGCTCTATCCCGTGGATGACGCCTCCTCGTACGGGCTGGTCCGCCGCGACCCGGACGGCGTGGTCCGCGGGTTCCTCGAGAAGCCCGACCCGGCCGAGATCGACACGGACGAGGTCAACGCGGGGGCATACGTGCTGGAGCGCGCGGTGGTCGACCTGATCCCGCGCGGTCGCGCCGTCTCGATCGAGCGCGAGATCTTCCCCCGGCTCGTCGGGCAGGGCCTCTACGGCCTGCGCCTCGAGGGCTACTGGATGGACATCGGCACCCCCGAGCGCTACCTCCAGGCCACCTGGGACATCCTCACCGGCGCCGTCGAGACCGAGGTCGCGGCGCGCGTCGACGCGGCCGGATCGGGCGTCGACGAGCATGCCGAGGTCGACGGGGCCGCCGTCCTCGAGGGGCCCCTGCTCGTCGAATCGGGCGCGCACGTCGGCGCCGCGCTGCTCGGCCCCCGGGCCGTGGTGGGCGCTGACTGCGAGGTTGCCGACGGTGCCCGCGTCACCGGGTCGGTGCTCCACGAGCGGTGCCGCGTCGGCGCCGACGCCGTGGTCGAGGACTCGATCGTCGGGGCGGGGGTCGAGGTCGGCGACGGGGCCGAGATCGGCCACGGGTCCGTGATCGGAGAGGGCGCGCGTGTCGAGCCTGGCGCCGTCGTCGAGCACGACGCGCGGGTCGAACCCGGTGGTGTGGCCGCGTGACCCAGACTCCCGACGAAGCTCTGGCCGCGATCCGCGAGATCGACTCGCAGGGGCAGCTCGACGACGTCCTCGCCCTGCCCGACCATCTGAGCGACGCGCTGTTCCGGGTCGAGTCGGCCCGGATCGGCGAGCTCCAGTCGAGCGGGCTCGTCGTCTGCGGCATGGGCGGTTCGGCGATTGGCGGCGACCTCGCGCGCGTTGCGCTGGGGGATCGCCTGCACCTGCCGCTGACGACCGTCCGCGACTACAAGCTGGCCCCGTGGACGCCCCCGGACCGCGTCGTCTTGTGCGCGAGCTACTCCGGCAACACCGAGGAGACCCTGGCCTGCTTCGAGGCCGCGGCGGCGGTGGGCGCGCGCCGCGTCGTCGCCACCACCGGCGGCGCTCTGGGCGCGGCCGCGCGCGACGCCAAGGTGCCGGTGATCCCGTTCCCGGCGGCGCTCCAGCCGCGAGCGGCTGTGGGCTACATGTTCGTCGCCGCGGCCGAGGTGGCGGCGCTGGCCGGCGCCGCGCCCACAGTCCGGACCGAGATCGACCTTGCCGGCGCGGGTCTCGCCGCCGCACGAGACGGCCTGATCGCCCGTGCGGTGGAGCTCGCGGACGCCCTGGAGGGCACGTTCCCGGTCGTCTACGGGTGCGACCTGACGACGCCGGTCGCCTACCGCTGGAAGACCCAGCTGAACGAGAACGCGAAGCAGCCGGCCGGATTCCACGTGGTGCCGGAGATGGACCACAACGAGATCGTCGGCTGGGCCGAGGGCAGCGGCTCGGAACGGTTCTCGGCCGTGTTCCTGACCGACTCGGACCAGCATCCGCGCGAGCGCGAGCGGATCGAGCTGACGGCTGAGCTGATCGCGCCGGCGGCTGCCCGCGTCGAGCTGATCGAGACCGTGGGCGAGAGCCGCACCGAGCGCATGCTCTGGGCCACCCTCCTGGGCGACCTCGTTTCGCTGATCCTCGCGGCGCGCCGCGGCGTGGACCCGTCGCCGGTGGCCGTGATCGAACGGCTCAAGGACCGGCTGGGCAGGCCGTAACTGACTCATCGGTCAGTTATCCTGCTCCACATGACCCCCTTGCTCGACGACCTTGCCGGAGCCCTCCGAGGCGGAATCGAGCGCGCCGGCGAGGCCCTGATCGCGCTGTCGCGGAACGGCGACCGGCCCGATACCGAGCTCGAGACCGGGGCCGAGCCCCAGCCGCCGAAGCCGCCCGCTCCGACCGTCCTGGTCGCGCGGGACCTGACCAAGGTCTACGGCGAGGGCGGCGCCGCGGTGCGCGCGCTCGACGGCGCCTCGCTCGAGGTGCTCCGGGGCGAGATCGTGGCGATCATGGGTCCCTCGGGGTCGGGCAAGTCGACGATGCTCCACCTCCTCGGAGCGCTCGAGACGCCCACCTCCGGCGAGATCAGCCTGGGCGGCGAGCGCTACGACGGGCTCGACGACGCCGGGCTGACACGGGTTCGCCGCGACCGGATCGGCTTCGTCTTCCAGTTCTTCAACCTGCTGCCGTCGCTGAGCGCCGAGGAGAACGTGCTGCTGCCCGCGCTCATCGCGGGCGATCGCGGCGATGCGATCCGCTCGCGCGTCCGCGAGCTGCTCGGGCGCGTGGGGCTCGCCAGCAGGGTCGAGCACCTGCCGGCCGAGATGTCGGGCGGCGAGCAGCAGCGGGTCTCGATCGCGCGGGCGCTCCTGCGCGATCCCGAGTTGGTCCTCGCTGACGAGCCGACCGGCAACCTCGACAGCCACTCGAGCGCCGAGGTGCTCGAGCTGCTGCGCGAGCTGAGCCAGTCCGAGCAACAGACCGTGGTGATGGTCACGCACGACCCCGGCGTCGCCGCGATCGCCGACCGAGTGGTCTTCCTGCGCGACGGCCGCGTCGTCGACGAGGTGCCTGGAGGCTCGCGCGAGCGCGTCTCGGAGGCGTTCACCGCGCTCCAGGGGTAGGGAGGGCAAGCCCGTGCGCTCGTTCTCCTCGCTGGCGCTGCGCCAGGTACGCGCCAGGCGCGCCCGGGCCCTGCTGACCGCGGCCGGGATCGTCCTCGGCGTGGGCATGATCCTCGGCGTCCTGCTCCTGGCGGCGACGATCAACCGAACGTTCGCCGACCTCTACGACTCGGTCTACGGCCGCGCCGACCTGATCGTCTCCGGCACCGGCGAGGACTCGCTTCCGGGCTCAGCGCTGGGCAAGGTGCAGTCCACCAGGGGAGTCGACGAGGCGGTGGGCCGCATCATCGGCATCTTCAGCCTGGTCGACCCGAAGAGCATCGAGCCCCCGGATGCGGGCAGCGAGCTGAACGTGGCCGGGCAGGACCCGGACGCCGCCGACATCACCGACTCCGAGACCGTCGCGGGCCGCGAGCCCCGGCGTCGCGGCGAGATCGCTGTGCAGGAGAGCTGGGCCAACGCCAACGACGTCGAGGTCGATGACCGGGTCTGGCTCGCGACGCCCGACGGTGAGCGCCGGTTCGACGTCGTCGGCCTGTTCCAGTTCTCGAGCGGGTTCGAGTTCGGCGGCGAGGGCTTCGCCGTGATGGCGCTCGATCCCGCGCGCGACCTCCTCGACAAGCCCCGCTCGTTCGACGAGGTCGACGTGATCGTCGACGGCGGCGAGGAGACGATCGCGAGCGTCGAGCGGCGGCTCGAGAAGCGTTTCGGCAAGGGCGTCCAGGTCGAGACGCCGGACACGAAATCGGACGACATCGAGTCTCAACTCCAGGCGTTCAACGCGATTCTCTACTTCTTCGCCGCGATGGCCCTCTTCGTCGGGGGCTTCCTGATCTTCAACGCGTTCAACATGACCGTGCTCCAGCGCACGCGCGAAATCGGGATGCTGCGGACGCTCGGGACGCCGCGGCGCCGGATCACCGGCTCGGTGCTGCGAGAGGCAGCGCTGCTCGGCCTGGCCGGGGCGGTGCTGGGCCTGGGGCTCGGAGTCGGGCTCGCGTACGCACTGGCCGAGCTCGTGCGCGCGCTCGACTTCCCGGTCGGCAAGCTGGTGTTCACGTGGTGGGCGCCGGTCGCCGCGCTCGCAACCGGGCTCCTGACCGCGGTTCTCGGCGCGCTCTATCCGGCGCGCCGTGCGGGGCGGACCTCGCCGATCCGCGCGGTGCTGGGCACGGACGGCCTGCGTGCCCGGGCGCATCCGCGACGCGCGGTCCTCGGCGCGGCGCTGATCCTGCTGGGCCTGGCCGGCGCGTTCTGGCTGGGCGCCGCCGACGAGACGACCCCGGTCGTGGCGGCCGCCGGCATGACCGGCACGATCGCGATCTTCTTCGGGATCGCGATCGTCGCCCCGTTCGTGGTCCGGCCCCTGGTGCGGGTCCTTTCGTGGCCGGTGCGGCTGGTGTTCCCGGTCGAGGGGCGGCTTGCGGCGGAGGCGGCGCGATCCGACCCGGGCCGGACGGCGTCGACCGCAACCGCGCTCCTGATCGGCCTCGCGCTCGTGATCGCCGTCAACAGCCTCGGATCCAGCTTCCTGAGCACGATCTCGGACGAGTTCGACCGAGCGTTCGCACGCGACCTCACCGTCCAGCCGAGCGGCCTCGCCCCCGGACAGGGCCCGCAACAGACGATCGCCGACAGCCTGCCCGAGCGCCTCGCCAAGATCGACGAGGCGGCAGTGGTGGCGCGCGAGCGCTTCCTGTTCACCCCGGAACTGCCCGGGCCGAAGGGCAAGACCGAGTCGGACGGCCTCCTGATCGCATTCGACCCGGTCGAGTACGAACAGGTGGACACCACCGACGTCCAGGGCGCGCCCCGCGAGGAGGTGTTCCGGCGCATGGCCCGGGGCGAGGTCACGGTCGGCGAGGGCTACGCGGACGAGGAGAACATCGAGCCGGGCGACACCCTGCGCCTCGAGGGTCCTTCCGGCGAGCGCACGGCGCGCGTGGTCGGGATCGTCGAGACCGCGCTGTTCGGCGGCCAGACCGTAGGCATGTCGCTGGAGACGATCCGCAAGGTCTGGGGCGTCACCGGCGACTCCGAGCTGGCGCTCAAGGCGACGTCGGAGGCCGCGCGGCCGGTGCTCGAGCGCAAGGTCCGCCGCATCGTCCGCGAGGACTACCCCAACCTGGCGGTGCTCTCGAACGACGAGCTCAAGGCGAACGTCGAGGACCAGGTGAACCAGCAGTTCGGGATCTTCTACGCGATCGTCGGCGTCGCGATCTTCGCCAGCCTGTTCGGGATCGTGAACACGCTCACGATGTCCGTCCTCGAGCGGACGCGCGAGATCGGCGTGCTGCGCGCGCTCGGCGCGAGCCGCTGGCAGGTCCGCCGCCAGGTCGCCAGCGAGAGCGTCGTCATCGGCCTGATCGGGGCGGTGCTGGGGATCGGCGTCGGCACCGGACTGGGATACGCATTGCTCCAGGGCCTCGCCGCCGGGATCCCGGGTGTCGAGTACCGCCCGCCGTTCTCGACGATGGTCGCGGTCGCGGTCGCGGGCGTGGTCCTGGGCCTGATCGCCGCGATCCTCCCGGCCCGCCGCGCGGCGCGCCTGGACGTGATCCAGGCGATCAGCTACGAGTAGGGCTCAGCTTCCCTCGTATCCCGGCGCGCCGACCAGCGGCAGCACGACCGTGCACGGCACCGGCTCCGGATGCCTGCGGTCGAGAGCGTTCTGGATGAGGCCCGCGGTGATCGGGTCGTAGATGACCGAGAGGTGCTCGGACTGGTCGAGCGCGCACTCCTCCTGGACGACGAAGTTGCGTGCGCCGTCCATGTAGCCGCTCTGCCACGGCTGCACGAGCTCGTCGTTGCGGGTCATGATCATCGTGTAGTCGATGCCCCGGACCGCGGGGCCGCCGCCCGAGCTCATCTTCGTCAGGAACCGCGAGCCCTGCACGAACTGCTTACACGATGCGCAGTAGGGCTCGAGGACGTCGTACGCGATCTGAGGGATCCCCAGCGCCTCGCCCATCTGCGCGAGCGTTCCGAGGCCGGCCAGATTCGTTCCGCCCCAGAGTGGCGTCACGCCGACGTAGTCGTCGACGTGCCGGGCGCCGTTCAGGAACTTCACGTAGAAGTTCGGCATCAGCGAGCCCTGGGAGTGGCCGACGATGTCGACCTTCCGCGCGCCCGTGGCGCGCCGAACCCGGGCTACGAACCGTTTCAGCTCGCGGGCGCTCCGCTGCATCCGGTACATGCCGCCCGGCTGGTAGACGCCGAAGTCGACGCTGTCGCGGATCCCGTAGGTGAGGGCGAAGACGCAGTACCCGCGGTTCGCCAGGAACGGCGACATCGTCGTCCAGTTGACACTGCGGTTGGCAGCGAGCCCGTGGACGAGGACGACGGGGTTCGGATGCCGTTTGGTGGTCTCGCAGTCCCAGTCGTTCGATCCCGCCGGCGCCGTGTCCTGGCCGTCCGAGCCGTTGAGAACGACCCACGGCACGGGCAGGTCGTCGGCGCCCGCGGCAGCCGGCAGCGCGACCAGCAGCGCCAAGAGCGCCGCGACGATCAGCGCCGGGAAACGCATGCGCGAATCATCCCGCGTCCGCGCTCAACCCGCGCCGCTCGCGCCTGACCGACGGTAGGTGAACGCGAGGTCATCGCGGAATCCCTGGTCGTTCGCGTTCAGTTGCCAGACGCCGGCGAGGGTGGAGCGGTCGTCGCTCAGCTCTGCGGTGGCGCGCTGAGCGAACCCCGGCGCGTCCCGCTCGAGCGTCAGCTCTCTGCCGTCGAACCCGATCGCGTAGATCCGATGGACGCCGCGCGAGTCGAAGTACTGCATCGAGAGATCGTTCTCGCCCTCCATCACGCCGATTACGCACAGCGAGTCGGGAAAGTCCGGGTGCTCGTTGACAGAGCGCTGGATCAGGAACCGGCCACCTTCGAGCCAGTCGTACGTCGCCCGCCCGCGAACCACCGTGTCCTCAACCGCCGGGTGGGTCATCTCGATCGTCCACTCACCGATCAGCGCATGGAACGGCGCCAGCTTCGCCTTGGGGTCGACCTCGTTCACAAGCACTCCTTCGTTCGCGGTTCGGGGATGTTGGCGCTCAGTCGTCCGGCCCCGGCTTGCGCCGGTCCCGCTTGCGCTGTGACTGGCGGCGCTTCGACGCGAGGCGCCGCTCGCGGGCCGCGGCGCCCGGCTTCGTCGCCCGCCGAGTGCGCTGGCGGGCGAGTCCGCGGGCGATTCGCTCGCCCAGGCGCTGGAGCGCCAGGTCGCGGTTGCGCGCCTGCGAGCGGGCGTCCTGGGCGACGGCGGTGACCCGGCGCCCGTAGCGGTGGCTGAGGCGGTGCTTCTGCTCGTCGGTGAGCGTCTGGGACGCGTCGATCTCGAACACGGCCTCGATGCGCGAGGCGGTGACGTTCGCGTGCTGGCCACCGGGGCCGGACGAGCGGCTCGCGCGCAGCTCGATCTCGCCCAGCGGGATCTCGACCGGGCCGGCGCGGAGCGACTCCGCCACGACGCCGGCCCGTCGCGACCTAGTAGCGGTAGTGGTCCGGCTTGAACGGGCCCTCGACCGGGACGCCGATGTAGGCGGCCTGCTCGCCGGAGAGCTGCGTCAGGCTGACGCCCAGCGCCTCGAGGTGGAGGCGGGCGACCTTCTCGTCGAGGTGCTTCGGCAGCACGTACACCCGCTTCTCGTACTCGTCGTTCTTCGAGAACAGCTCGATCTGGGCGATCGTCTGGTTCGTGAACGAGTTCGACATCACGAACGAGGGGTGGCCCGTCGCGTTCCCGAGGTTGAGCAGCCGGCCCTCGGACAGCACGATGATCGAGTGGCCGTCGGAGAACGTCCACTCGTCGACCTGGGGCTTCACCGTCACCCGCTCGACGCCGGGCGTGCGCTCTAGGCCGGCCATGTCGATCTCGTTGTCGAAGTGGCCGATGTTGCCGACGATCGCCTGGTGCTTCATGCGGCCCATCTGCCCGGCCGTGATCACGTCCTTGTTGCCGGTGGCGGTGATGAAGATGTCAGCGGTCTCGAGGACCTCCTCGAGCGTGCGGACCTCGAAGCCCTCCATCGCCGCCTGCAGCGCGCAGATCGGGTCGACCTCGGTGATGATCACGCGGGCGCCCTGGCCGCGCAGCGAGCTGGCGCAGCCCTTGCCGACGTCGCCGAAGCCGCAGACGACGGCGACCTTGCCGCCGATCATCACGTCGGTGCCGCGGTTGATGCCGTCGATCAGCGAGTGCCGGCAGCCGTAGAGGTTGTCGAACTTCGACTTGGTGACCGAGTCGTTGACGTTGATCGCCGGGAACAGCAGGTCGCCGGTCTCGGCGAGCTGGTAGAGGCGGTGGACCCCGGTCGTGGTCTCCTCGGTGACGCCCATGATGCCCTCGGCGACACGCGTCCAACGCTGCGGGTCCGCCTCGAGCGAGCGCTGCAGCGTCTCCAGCACGATCCGGAACTCCTCCGAGTCGGCCGAGGCCGGGTCCGGCACCGCGCCGGCCTGCTCGAACTCGACGCCCTTGTGGACGAGCAAGGTGGCGTCGCCGCCGTCGTCGAGGATCATGTTCGGGCCCTCGCCGTCGGGCCAGAGCAGGGCGCGCTCGGTGCACTCCCAGTACTCCTCGAGCGTCTCGCCCTTCCAGGCGAAGACCGGGATGCCGGCGGCGGCGATTGCCGCGGCCGCGTGATCCTGGGTGGAGAAGATGTTGCACGACGCCCAGCGCACCTCGGCGCCCAGCGCGACGAGGGTCTCGATCAGGACGGCGGTCTGGACCGTCATGTGGAGCGAACCGGTGACGCGGGCGCCCTTCAGCGGCTGCGAGTCGGCGAACTCCTCGCGGGTCTTCATCAGGCCGGGCATCTCGTGCTCGGCGAGCGTGATCTCCTTGCGGCCGAAATCGGCGAGGCCGATGTCGGCGACCTTGTAGTCCTGAGCGGTGGCGGTCGTCATTCTTCTCCTGCTATTCGAGGTTGGACGCCCGGCCAGTTTAGGGAGTGCCCTGACCCAATACGCAATACGCTGCTCCGCCGATGAAGGCGATGGTCATGGCGGCGGGGCTTGGCACACGGCTGCGCCCGCTCACCTACGAGGTCCCGAAGCCGATGGTGCCGGTCGGGAACCGGCCGGTCCTCGAGCTGATCCTGCGCCTGCTGGCGGGCCAGGGCTTCCGCGAGGTGGTCGCCAACCTGCACTGGTTCCCGGACACGATCCGGGACCGGATCGGCGACGGGTCGGAGCTCGGCGTCGACCTCTCCTACTCGTTCGAGGAGGAGCTCCTGGGGACCGCCGGCGGGGTGCGCAACGTGCGCGACTACTTCGGCGACGAGCCGTTCGTGGTGATGGCGGGCGACGCGCTCACGGACGTCGACCTCGGCGCGCTGGCCGCCGCGCACAGCTCGCACGACGGCCTGGCGACGCTCGCGGTGAAGCGCGTCACGAACACGCGTGAGTACGGCGTGATCGTCACCGGATCCGACGGCCGGATCCAGGGCTTCCAGGAGAAGCCGGACCCCGCCGAGGCGCTCTCCGACCTCGCGAACTGCATGATCTACGCGCTCAGCCCGGAGATCTTCGACTACTTCCCGGACCAGCAGGTCGTCGACTTTGCGCTCGACGTGTTCCCGGCCCTGCTCGAGCACGACGTGCCCTTCTACGTCCACCAGACCGACGGCTACTGGAACGACGTCGGCTCGCCGCCCGAGTACCTCCAGGGCAACCTGGACGTCGCGCTCGGCCGCGTCGGCGTGGAGTACGGCGGCGAGCTGATCGAGGCCGAGGCCGATCCCGACGCGCCCGGCGAGAACCAGCTGGGCGCCGAGCGCGCCGGCCTGCCGGCCGACTGCGAGGTCGACGGCCGCGTCCTGGTCGGCGCGGGCGTGCGCGCGGGCTCAGGCGTGCGGATCGACGGCCCAACGGTGATCGGCGACGGCGCCGTGATCGGCGACGGCGCGCGGATCAAGGGGTCGCTGCTCCTGCCCGGCGCCGAGGTCCCGGCCGGGTGCTACCTGGTCGGCGCGATCGCCGGCCGTTCCGGGCTGCTGATCGGCGCCTAGGACCGGTCCAGTACCAATACAGTCGATGGATGCACCGAGGATCGACTTCCTCTGGTGGGCGGATTGCCCGTCATGGGAGCGGGCGCTCGCGCTGCTTCGCGAGCGGCTCGAGGCCGCCGGCCTCGATCCGGAGGCGATCGTGATCACGGAGATCACCAGCGACGAGCAGGCTCAGCGCCTCGGCTTCCCCGGGTCGCCGACGATCCGCGTCGGCGGCGAGGACGTGCAGGACCCGGGCGCGAACCCGACCGGGCTGAGCTGTCGCGTCTACCGCTCGCGCGACGGCCGGATCTCGCCGCTTCCCGAGCCGACCGAAATCGACGAGGCGCTCGCGAGGGCAATCGGTTGAGCCTCGGCATCGGCGATCCCGCTCCGGGCTTCGAGCTGCCGGACACCGGCGGCGAGCTTCACGCGCTGCCCTCGCCCGGGGAGTCGCCGGCGACGGTTGTCGCCTGGACCTGCAACCACTGCCCGTACGCGCTCGCGTGGCACGAGCGCATCCAGGCCGTCGCGCGCGACTTCGCGGACCGTGGCGTCCGCTTCCTCCAGGTCAACTCGAACGACGCCGAGCGCTATCCGGCGGACTCGATGGAGGCGATGCGCGCCCGCGTGGACGCCGGCGAGTTCGCGAGCCCCTACCTGCACGACGCCAGCCAGGAGATGGCCCGCGCCTACGGCGCGCTCAAGACGCCTGACGTGTTCGTGCTCGACGCGGACCTGCGGCTCGTCTACCGCGGCGCGCCCGACGCCGATCACGGGGATGACTCGCTGAACGCCGCGTGGCTCCGCGGCGCGCTGGAGGCCGCGCTGGCCGGCGCGAGCCCCGATCCGGCCGAGACGCCCCCGGTCGGCTGCGGGATCAAGTGGCGGGCGTGACGCGGTGACCGTCCGGCGCCGTCTCGTGCGCGTCCCCGCCAGCTCGGCCAACCTCGGGCCGGGGTTCGACGTGCTGGCCGCGGCGCTGGCGCTGCACCTGGAGCTCGAGGTCACCGAGGCGGGCGAGTTCTCGGTCGACGCCGGCGGCGATCCGGTCCCCGCAGGACCGGTCGAACCTCTGCGTCCGCGCGTTCGAGGCGCTGCACTCCGCCGACGGCCTGCAGTTCGAGATCCGCAGCCAGATCCCGCTTGCCCGAGGCCTCGGCTCTAGCGCCGCGGCGATCGTCGCGGGCCTGATGGCCGCCGATCACCTCTTCGAGCTCGGGCTGGCCCGCGACGAGATCTACGCCCGAGCGGTCGAGCTCGAGGGCCATCCGGACAACGTCGGCGCCGCGCTCTACGGCGGCTTCGTCGTCTGCCCGCGTCCAGACGCCCAGGGCTTTCCCGCGCCGGTGCGGATCGAGTCGCCAGAGGGCGTCGAGGCGGTCCTGGTGATCCCGGCCGAGGAGGTGCCAACCGGCGAGGCCCGCGCAGCGCTCCCGGATGAGGTGGCGCTCGAGGCGGCGATCGACAACGTTGCCGCCGCCTCTCAGCTCGTGCTCGGGATCGAGCGCTCGGACCTGGCGTTGATCCGCCGGGGCCTGGCCGATCGGCTCCACCAGCCGCATCGGGAGCCGCTCTATCCGCGCTCGATGCAGCTCGTCGCCGAGGCGACGGAGCTTGGGGCGCTCGGCGCGACCATCTCCGGCGCCGGCCCGACCGTGCTGGTCTGGAGCTTCTGGCAGGACACCGGCAAGGTCATGTCCGCGCTCGGCGAGCGCCTGGGAGACTGGGCCGAGGTGATGCGCGTCCCGTTCTCGCCGATGGGCGCCGACGTTCCGGAGCTATAACAACCGTATGAGCCGAGTCATCCACGGTCACTGAAGGGGAGGTACCTGCTCCTTGCGCACTCGTGGCGGGCGACTTCGATGGCGCGGCGGCGGCGTTCGCTCCGGAGGTCGACTTCCGCGGCCTGGTCGCCGGAGAGGCTCCGGGAGGCAACGCGCCGCGAAGACGTGCATGGAGATCCTCCGCGACTGGTTCCCACCCGGGCAGATCGAGGATCGCTCGAGGCGCTCGCGACAGACACAGTCGGTGGACGTCATCGCGTCGGCTACCGAGTGCTTCGGCGCGACGACGACGGCTCCCTGCTGCGTTTCGAGCCAGCGAGGGCGTACTGACGACGTCGGCCCCGAGGGCATCGAATGGATGCGGCTCGTCTGCTCCGGCGAGCGATCCGCCGCGGGCTGAGCTCGCCGTCAGCTCACGCGCGCGCGCCCGCCGGCACGACCTCGACCGACAGGTCGTCAAGGCGCTCGAGCAGTTCCGGCGAGCCCAGGCGCCGCAGGATCTCGCTGGTGAGCGACAGGTAGTCCTGGCCCCGGTCGGGCCGGTACTCGAGGATCGGCACCGCGCGCTCGGCCGACTCCGCGTACGCGATCGACTGGCGGATCACGCTGCGAAAGACCTTGTCGCCGAACCGCTCGTGCAGCGCGTCCAGCGTCTGACGCGCGTGCTTGGTCCGCATGTTGGCGATGTTGAGCACGATCCCGAGCAGCTCCAGGTCAGGGTTGAGGCTGTCGCGCGCGAGGTCCACGACCTCCATCGCCTGCTCGACGCCCTGGAGCGAGAAGTACTGCGACTGGGTCGACAGCAGCGCGTGATCGGACGCCACCAGTGCGTTGACCGTCAGGAGGCCGAGGGTGGGCGGGCAGTCGATCAGGATCAGCTCCTTCTCGCGCTTCAGGTCGCGGAGCGCGTTGCGGAGGGTGACCTCGCGGCCGATCTTGCCGGCGAGCGCCAGCTCGGCCTCGGCCAGGCGGAGGTTCGCGGGGATCACGCTGCCGTGGATCGCGTCGGCGGCCGGGGTCTGGCCCATCAGGACCTCGGCGAGGGTGGGCTCCGCGTCGGGCTCGGTGTCGAAGTAGTCGGAGAGGTTTCCCTGCGGGTCGGCGTCGATCGCCAGGACGTCCAGGCCGAGGCGCTCGAAGATGTCCGTCAGGGCACGGACGGCGGTCGTCTTGCCGGTGCCCCCCTTCTGAGAGAGCACGGAGATCGTCGTTGCCACGGGCGGACTATAAGCGCGGGCGGGAGCCCGAGAGCTACGCGTCGATCACGTACAGGCGGTAGCGCCCGATCTCGAGCTCGTCGCCGTCGGAGAGCGGCGCCCACTCGACGCGCTCGCCGTTGAGGAAGAGGCCGTTGAGGCTGCGGTCGTCGAGCGCCCGTAGCTTGCCCTCGTCGGTCAGCACGACCAAAGCGTGGCGCCGGGAGACCGTGGGGTCGTCGAGCAGCACGTCGGCGCCGCTCGCGCGGCCGATCTTCGACCAGCCCGTTCCGATTGGCATCGTCCGGACCTCGTCGTCGGCCTCCCACACCAGATGCGGGCCCTCGCCGGCGAGCCGCTCGCGGGCGGCCGCGACTGCGTCTGGCTCGTTGGCAGCGACCTCGATCGCGCTGGCGCCGACGGTGGTCTGCTCGAACATCGCCGCGCGCCGGAAGCTCCGGCCGCCACAGGCGGGGCAGTGGGGCAGCGTGTCCTGGGCGAGCAGCGACAGCGCGTACCCGCACTCGACGCACACGAGGCCACCCGGCGTGGGCGGGGACTGCGGCTCGCCTGCGGTATGAACCTCTGGCTCGCTCCCCCCGACGACCATCGTCATGAACGACCTCCTGTCATGTTCGACCGATGGTGATCCTCACTACCCAACTTGTGACGATGATAACCAGGACTCCTAGTTGGCAAACGAGATCGGCCCGCTTTGTCCGCAAAGTCCGAGAAAACCGCCGTCGGCCGGCGGAATAGAATCGCCGCCGTGGGACCCGTCTCGGCCCAGACCGCGATCGATGCTCCGCGCGAGCGGGTCTTCGACCTGCTCCTCGACCTCTCGGCGCGGCCTGCGTTCACCGATCACTTCATCGAGGGCTATCAGCTCCTGCGCGAACAGCCCGTTGGGGTCGGAGCCGGCGCGCGGTTCAGGATCAGGCATGCCGGCGGCTGGCTTGACTCGGTGATCGACGAGGCCGACCGCCCGCACCGGCTCGTGGAGCGGGGCCGCGGCGGCCGTCTGAACCGCGTCCCGAACGTGATCGAGTGGGTTCTCACGGAGAAACCGGGCCCGTCGGGATGCGACGTGGCGGTCACCTTCCTGACGGAGCCGACGCTGCTCTTCGACCGCCTGCACGACGTCCGCAGCTCGGAGCGGCGCCTGGCCCGTGACCTCAAGCGGGCGCTCCAACGCCTCCGTGTGCTCGCCGAGGAGGGGGCCGCTCCCGAGCGCCTCGCGGTGGCCGGCGGCGACCGTCTTGGCGTGTAGCCCCGATATAGACTCACGCACTCCGATGCGCGCGAAAGTCGCTTTCACTCTCGGTCTCGTTGCCCTGCTCGCCGCCGTCCCGCTCGCCGCCTGCGGCGAGAAGGAGGGCGAGGAGGCGCTCGAGGCAGTCGAGGGCGAGCCGCTGCACCTCGAGGAGCTGATCTACAACGTCGCGATCACCCGCTTCCTGAACCCGAACGAGATCTCGGACGCCGAGTACCTCGTGGGACAGCCGCCCGAGCCCACCGGCGAGTCCTACCTGGGGGTCTTTCTGCGGATCACGAACGAGGACGACGAGGAGACCGTGGAGAGCGCCGACGCCTACGCCGTCACGGACGCGGGCGGTCGCATCTACGAGCCGCTCGAGAGCGAGAGCCCGTACGCGCTCGAGATCGGCGCCCCGGTCCCGCCCGACGGTGCGCTCCCGGAGGCCGACACGACCGCGGCCGAGGGCCCGATCCAGGGCGCCATGCTGCTGTTCCTGGTTGACGACGACGTCTCAGAGGAGCGCCCGCTCGAGCTCGAGGTCGAAGCGGCCAGCGACACCGGCCGCGTCGAGCTCGACATCTAGACCCGGGTTCGGCCGATGGAAGGGAACCTCTCGCAGTTCTCCCTGCGGCTCGCGCTGATCGTCGCCGCGACCGCGGCTGTGCTGGTCCTGACTGGGATCTTCTCGGACCCGGTGCGCTACGTGTGTCTGGGCGTCGTGACGCTCGCCACCCTGGCCACGGCCACCGAGCGCCGGCGGACCGGTGGCGGCTGGTGGACGCTGCTGGCCGCGGGCACGGTGCTCTCCCTGGTCGGCGCCGGGCTGGCCGAGCTGAACGACACGGTAGGTGGCCTGTTCGCGGTCGTCGGCGGCGCGCTCGTGGTGATCGCCGCGACGATCGGGTTCCCGGTCGAGGACTAGAACCAACGGCGGCGAGCGATCAGCCGGCGAGGCTCGCGGCCAGCACCTGCTGGGCGATCGGCGCCGCCACGGCGCCGCCGCCGCCGCCACCGGTGGCGTCGAACACGACCGCCGCGATCGCCAGTTTCGGCTTGTCGGCCGGCGCAAACGCCGTGAACCAGGCGTTCTCCTTCTGCGGCGGATCCTCGCCCGGCGCCAGGGTCTGGCCCGGCTCGAGCGGGGCGGGACCCAGCTCGGCGGTCCCGGTCTTGCCCGCGACGGCGATGCCGGGCACCTGCGCCGCGACCCCGGTGCCGGAGCGCACCACCTCGATCATCAGGTCCTTCACGGTCGCCGCGGTCTCCGGCGAGGTCACCTCGACCCTCTCGGCCTCCGGGCGCAGGTCGCGCGTCTTCACCAGCGACGTTGGGGAGCGCACCCCGTGGTCGGCGATCGTCTGCGAGATCGACGCCATCTGCAGGGCGCTCGCCAGCACCTGGCCCTGGCCGATCGCGCTCTCGCCAAGCGCGACGTCCGAATCGGGCTTGGGATAGGTGCTGGGCGGCGGCGCCAGCGCTTCGAGCGCTCCGGGCGCCGCAAGCGTCGGCGGCGAGTTGAACCCGAACAGCTCCGCCTTCTCGAACATCTTGTCGGCGCCGACCTCGACGCCGAGCGGAGCGAACACCGTGTTGCACGACATCGCGAACGCCTGGGTGAACGTACCGCCGCAGGGCGAATCGTGAGCATTCGAGATCTCGCGGCCGATCAGGCTGTTCGACGTCTCGACGGGGAACGTGTCGCCCAGCTTGACCGCACCCTCGTCGAGGCCCGCCGTGGCGGTGACGACCTTGAAGGTGGAGCCCGGCGGCTGGGGCTCTGAGAACGCGAGCCCCGCGATTCCGAGGACGTCGCCGTTGCGCGCATCCAGGACCGCGACCCCGCCGAAGGTGCCGCCGAGGGCCGTGACCGCCGCCGACTGGACGTCGGGGTCGATCGTCGTCTTGACGGGCTTGCCGGGAGCCGGGTTGCCGCTCGCCAGGATCCGCTCCTCGCCCGCCTGCCCTGACTCGGGGACGGCCAGGAGCTGGCCGCTCGGCTGGCCCGCGAGCTGCCTGTTGAACGCCAGCTCCAGGCCGCTGGTGCCGGCCAGCGTCCCCGGCGGGTAGCCGAGCGCGTAGAGCTCGCGCTCCTGCTTGTGCGAAGGCGACCCGACCGAGCCGGCGATCGCCAGCGCCGCCGCTCCGAGCGGCGACGAGCGGGCGGTGGCCGGGCCCTCGGCCAGCGGCGTGCCATCCCGCGCGAGCAGCGGCGCCCGCTCGCTCACCCGCGTGAGCCTGTCGAGCTCCTCGCCGGGGGCGAGGCCCGGGAACGTGAGGTGCGGCTCCCACGCCACCATGCCCTCGTCGTCGAGCGGCAGCTCGACCCGGCCGTCCACCTGACCGAAAGCCCGCGTGTCCACGGTGGCGTCGAACGCCGCGGCCTCGCCGCCGTCTACCTCCGCCTCCTCCGTCTCGCCGGTTGCGACCCGGACTGCCGTGGCCGTCGCCTGGGCGTCCACGTACATCTCCGTGAACTCCTCGACGGGATATGCCCGCCGGGCCGACGGCGAGAGCTCGGCGTGCATGGCGGCGAAATCCTGGCGCTCCCAGGCGTCCGCGAACCGCTCCGCCGCCTCGGAGCCGCCGCTCGAGCTGCCGATCACCATCCCCACCAGGAACGCACTGGCGGCGAGGATTCCGATCGGCGCGGACCTCGTCAGCAGCCGCCGGCGACGCTCGTCTCCCGGCGACTCGCCGTTCGAGCGGGACTCCGGGGTGCGGTAGCTTTGCTCGCCACGCTCAGGGCTCGGCGGGGCGGCATCCATCCGCAGAAAGGTAGTCGCTCGATGAGCGCAATCGACATCGGGATCGTGGTCTTCGCATTGGCGCTTGCCGCGATCGGCTGGGAACGGGGACTGATTGGCTCGGCGATGCCGCTGATCGGCTTCCTCGCCGGAGTCGCGGTGGGCGGGCGGCTCGCTCCGGCATTGCTCGAGGGCGGGTCGGAGTCGGCCTACGCGCCGGCCGTCGCCGCCGCTGCCGGGATCCTGCTCGGCGTTTTCCTGGCGATCGCGCTCGAGGGCGTGGGCCTCGGGCTTCGCGAGCGCCTCGCGCAGGGAAGCGCCACCCGGCGGGCGGACCGGCTGGGCGGGGCGGTGCTGCTCGCGGCGCTGGCGCTCGCGGCGGCGTGGGTCTTCGGCGCGGTCGCGCTGAACCTGCCGGGGCAGGGCGCCCGCGACCTCCGCGAGGCCGTCCAGCGCTCGTCGATCCTGGTTGCGCTGAACGAGACGTTCCCGCCGTCGGGGCCGTTCCTGAACGCGCTCCGGCGCATCGACCCCAGCCCGGACGTGCGCGGCCCGCAGGCCGACGTCGCCGCTCCATCGCAGGGGGTGGTCCGCGACCCGGACGTCGTGCGGGCCGCGCAATCGGTGGTGCGCGTCCGTGGCAGCGCCTGCGGGCTCGGCATCGAGGGCTCGGGCTGGATTGCCGGGCCGGAGCTGGTCGTGACCAACGCTCACGTCGTCGCCGGCCAGGAGGACACCACGGTCACCACCCCGGACGGCGCCGAGCTCGACGCCGAGGCCCTGCATTACGAGCCGCGCAACGACCTCGCCGTCCTGAGCGTTCCGGGCCTGGCTGGCGCGCCGCTGCCGCTCGTGGAGAGCCCGCAAAGGGGCACGGCGGCCGCGACCGCCGGGTATCCGGAGGGCGGGTCACTGACCCTGACCGCCGCGCGCCTCGGGCGGACAGGGGGCGTGATGGGCGAGGACTCGTACGGCCGCGGGCCGGTCAAGCGGCGCATGACCCCGTTCCGGGGCGAGGTGCGAAACGGCAATTCGGGCGGGCCGGTGGTCGACGCCGACGGGGGCGTGCTGACCACGTCTTCGCGGCCTCGCTGAGCGACGGGCCGCCGAGCGGGCTGGGAGTGCCAAACGAGGTCGTGGCCGACGCGCTCGCCGGCCCCCTCGCCGGCGCCGACACCGGCCCCTGCGCCGATCTAGGCACCCGGCGCGGCCCGCATGACCCGTTCGTTACTCTGAAACCAGTGGAGGCTCGGTCTCGAACAGAGCGCTCTACGGGTACGGAAACCGGTCGCCCCGAGCCGGTCTGCCCGGATTTCCACGCGGCCGTGGAGCTGATCGGCAAGCGCTGGGCGGGCGCGATCCTGTGGACGCTGGCGCCGGGGCCGCTCTACTTCGCCGAGATCGCCCAGTGCGTGCCCGGCCTGTCCGACCGCCTGCTCTCGCGGCGGCTGCGGGAGCTGGAGGAGGTGGGCGTCGTCAGCCGCGCCGTCCACGAGGGCACGCCACCTCGGGTCTCGTACGAGCTCACGGAGATGGGCGCCGAGCTCGAGCCGGCGATCCGCGAGCTGGGCGACTGGGCTAAGCGCTGGAACCTGAGCTAGGCCCGTTCGCCTCACCACGCCCGCGGGTTGCCCTCCGGGATCGCATCGCGGACGAGGCGGGCCTCGACCACGCGAACGGGCACCGGGCCGGTCGTGCGCCCGAACGCGACCACCTCGTCCGGGCCCAGTTCCTCGAACGCCGCCTCGCACGCGCGCAGGTACGAGGCGAGCACGACCGAGCGGGGCGGGGGCTCCGCGGCGAAGTTCTCGGCCTTTGCTGTGTACGTGAACACGGCGTCGAAGCCGTGCTCCTCGCCGCACCGAACCTCACCCGTCACCTCGACCCGGTCGTAGCGCAGCTCGCGCAGGTCGAGGCGGTCGAGCTCGGACGGAGTCAGCTCGATCAATGCCCCGTTCGGCCACACGTCCTCGGGAGTATCGGGCGCACGCTCGAGGTTGAGGCCGAGGCAGAAGTCGAACGGATCGCCCTCGATCGGCTCGAACCCCTTCTCGGCAAGCGCGTTGTCGCGTACGAGCGACCAGCGCCGCCGCCAGCCGGCGAGCCGTGCCGGGACGGGCGGCGGCGGCGTCGTGGCCAAGCGTCTCGGCGACGCTGGCGCGGCTGACCAGCGAGCCGTACCCGAAGGCCGCGAGTCGGCTCACCGCAGCGCCGCCGGCGCATCGCGGCGCGGGCGCCAGGCCGGCCGCGGGCAGAGCCTGGGGGCCGCGGGGCAGCCGAAGCAGAGCGCGGAGTACGGCTCGGCGGCGGGCTCGAACAAGCCCATGCGGATCTGCGCCACGAGTCCCTCCAGCCGCTCACGGGCCGCGCGGCAGCGCCGGCGGGTCGAAGACCTCGATGACCGGTTCGTCGGGCCGCTCGAGGAAGACGTGCGCCGTGCGGACGGTTCGTTCCTCGCCGCCCGTCGCCGCGAGCGCATAGACCGCCCGCTGCGCCGCGTAGCGCTCGCCGAGCGCCGACGCTCCCTCACGCCCCACCCGGTCGGTCTTGTAATCCACCACGAGGTTCTCGTCGGGTCCGGTCCCGAGGAGGTCCATGTTCCCCCGCAGCAGCGTGCCGGCCAGGGGCAACACGAATGGTGCCTCAGCGCGAAGCCGCATGCCCTCGAGGTCTGCGCGCAGGTCGCTGCCGAGCCAGCCGTCGATCAACGTCCGCGCGCGGGCGAGCGTCTCGTCGCTCATCACGCCCTCGTGGGCGAGGAGCGCGCCGACGCGCTCGTCGCCCGGTGCCTCCCATCCGGCGCGCGCGCTCCATTCGAGCGCGGCGTGGACTGCGTTGCCCAGCGCCTTGGCGGCGGACGGCGCGCGCGCGGGAGTACTCCGTTTTCCCCCTCGGGCTCCGCGAGCTCGGCGTCGCTGGGCTGCTCGTCGTCCGTCTCGAATCCCTCGGCATCGGACGCAACCGCGACCACGGCGCCTCCGCGCACGCCCAGCACCCGTTCGACGTAGAAGCGATAGCCGCAGCGCTTGAATGCGTCGAGGGCGGAGTAGGAGAGATGACCGAGTGGAACCGGGGAGGGAGCCTGGTCGAGAATCGGCGGCGCCTCATCCGCTTCCTCGGCGGCGCCCCCCGTTGCCGGCGGGTGCAGCCGCCGTAGCTCCTCGGCCCGCTCGGGGCTCGGCTCGCTGACCGAGATCCGGAGCTCGGCGGGCGCGGCCTTGGGCACGCCGCCGGTGGCGGGTTCGGGCGCGGGCAGCTCAACGATGCCGTCGGCGCCCGACCACCCGCGCGCGACCAGCGCGGGGAGCACGCGTCGCAGGGCCGTGTCGCTGGTCTTCTGCTCGTCGGCCGGCTCGAGCTGGCCCGGCTTGAAGACGCCGCTCAGGAGCAGGCGCTCGCGGGCGCGGGTGGCGGCGACGTAGACGAGCCGGCAGGACTCCTCGGCCTCGGCCTCCTTCTCCTCGGTGTCCAGCTCGGTCAGCTCCCAGACCCCGAACGAGGCGGCCGTCGGGAACGCCAGCCGCAGGCCGAAGCGCGCCTGCTCGCCCTCCGCGTCGAGGCGGCCGATCCAGATGTCTCCGGAGCGGTGGCCGGCATCGAGGGCGCGATCGAGGTCGGGCACGGCCACGACCGGGAACTCGAGGCCCTTCGCGCCGTGCACGGTCATGATCCGCACGCCCGGGTAGTCCTCGGCCTGAACGGGCGCCTGGCCCTCGCGCTCGTCGCGCTTCGTGCTCTCGTTCGCCTGGGCGAGGAACGCGCGCAGGTCGCGGCCCTCGTTCCGCTCGAACTCGGCCGCCAGGCGCATCAACTTGCGGACGTTCGCCATGCGTCCGGCGCCCTGTGGGCGCGCGAGCAGCGCCAGGTCATAGCCGAACGCGTTCATCGTGCGCTCGACCAGCACGTCGAGCGGCGGTCACCGGCGCCTCGGCGCGCAGCTCGGCGATCGTCGCGCAGAACCGGCGCAGGCGCTCGACGTCTTCGTCGTCGATCGCCTCGAGCATCGTCGCGTCCGCCGGCTCGAACTCGCGCTCGCCCGCCCCGAAGCCGGCCTCGACCGTCGGCCATACGTGGCGGCCCTGCCCGGCCGCTTGGCGCAGGAGCCAGAGCGCGTCGGGGCTGACCTCGCAGGCCGGGCTCGCGAGCGCCCCGAACAGCATCTCGTCGTCGAGCGGGTTTGCGACGACGGCCAGCAGCCGAAGCAGGTCCTCGACCTGTTGCTGCGACCAGTAGCCGCGCCCGCCGACGACGTAGGGCTCGAGGCCGAAGCGCCGCAGCGCGTCCTCGTAGGCGTCCACGTGGGTGAACGCGCGCAGCAGGACCACGATCTCGCCGGGCTCGGCTTCCCCCGCGTCGACCAGTGCCCGCAGGCGCTCGGCCAGCGCCCGCGCCTGCGCCACGGTCGCCCAGTTGCCCTCGGACGGTGGTGGCTCGAGGTCGATGCCCTCCGTCTTCCACTTTCGGTGGTCCCTGCCCCTGCCTTCCTCGAACGTCAGCAGCAGCTCGGCACGCGGGCCGTCGCCGGCGCTGGTTCGGCCCGTCGTCAGCGGGGTGAAGCCCTCGAGCAGCGTGTGCCCCAGCGCGTTCGCGGTCGCCAGCACCTCCGGGCCGAGAGCGGAAGTTGCCTCGGAGCGGCAGGACCTCGGTCGTCGCCGAGCGACTCGGCCTTCGCCCGCTCGGCCCGGAACACCTCGAGGTCGGCGTTGCGGAAGCGGTAGATCGATTGGTGCTCGTCGCCGACCGTGAACAGCCGCGTCTCCGGCCCGCGCAGCCGCTCGATCAGCTCGAGCTGGACCCGGTTCGTGTCCTGGAACTCGTCCACCATCAGGTGCCTGAACCGCCCGCGCCACGCGTTCGCGACCGCCTCGGACGTCCGCAGCAGCTCGACCGCGCGCAGCTCGAGGTCGGCGAAGTCGAGCCCCGACCGGCCTCCCTTCAGCTCCTCGTAGCGCGCGCTCACCGCGCCGAGCACCTCCTGCAGCGCGGCGCGGGCGTCGAGCGCGGCCTTGACCTCGTCGGGGCTCAGCGGCGAATCGTCGTCGCGATGCGAGCGCCGCTCGGGCAGCCCGACCTCCGGCAGGCTCGGTTGCGCCATCCCCTGGCTCCGCAGGCGCTCGTGCGCGGTGAGCACGATGTCGCTCACGCGGTACGCGCGGTACGCGGCGGTGACCCGCGCGACCCGCTCGTCGCCGCTCGCCACCAGCGCAGCGATCGCCTCGCGGGCCGCGCGCTCCCGCAGGCGGCCGGCCTCCGGGGCGTCGAGCACGCGGAAGCGCGGGTCGAGGCCTGCGGCGATCGGATGCGTTCCCAGCAGGCGCCGGCAGAACCCGTGGATCGTCGTCACCCAGGCGCGTTCGGTCTCCCGGGCGAGCCCGCGCAGCTCGGCGGCGCGGTGCTCGTCGCCGGCGGCGCGCGCCGCGCGCGAGCGCTCGCCGAGCTCATGCCTGATCCGCTGGCGCAGCTCCGCGGCGGCGCGCTCGGTGAAGGTGAACGCGAGGATCTCGTCGATGCCGGTCCCGTCCTCGGTCAGGGCATCGCAGTAGCGGCCGACGAGGACCCGGGTCTTGCCGCTGCCGGCGCCCGCCTCGCAGAAGACGTCCCGCTCGCGCGCGTCGATCGCCGCGGACTGCTCGGGCGTCGGCCCGTTCATTCCCCGTTCCCCCCGTTCTTGGTCTCCTCGTCCAGGCCCAGCGCGCGCTCGAGCCGGCAGATCGGCTGGAACGTGCAGTACTCGGAGCAGACGCCGCCGAGGGGATCGCGCTTGATGTCGCCGCCGCGCATCCGGGCGCCGTTGGCGATCGCGCGCTCGCGGGCCTCATCGAGCGCGTCCTCGAACGCATCCTCGGCCAGGGCATCTCCCTTCACGGAGAGCTCGAGGCCCTCGAACAGGCCGCCGTCTCCGCACTCCGGCTTCAACAGGATCCCGCGCGGCCGGCGGTCGTCGTAGGCGCCGAGGGGCTGGTAGAGGCCGCCGATCGGCTCGAGGCCGAGGAGCTCGCGCGCGGCGAGCATGTAGAGCTGGAGCTGGAGCTTGCCCTCGTTTGCGATCCCGGTGACGCCCGGCACTGCCCTCGACGTCTTGTAGTCGCGAAGGAGCGCTCGCTTGCCGCCCGGCTCGACATCGATCCGGTCGATCCGCCCGCGCAGCGCGATCTCGCCGAGTACGAGCTCTCCCGGGTCGCCCTCCTCCTCGTCGAACCCGAAACCACGCTCGAGCAGGTCCGGGTCCGGGCGCAGCGCCGTCGAGCCCGCGGCCTCCATCTCGAGGAACGCCTCGACCTGAAGGCGCAGTCGCGCGAGCGCCAACCGCCGATCCGGCGTCTCCGGTGACTCGCTCTCGGCGATGACCTCGTCGAGCAACCCGTTGAAGCGCGTCCGCCAGGCGGCGACGTCGCCCGGACGGGGAATCGAGTCCTCGCCCGGGGCCTCCGCGTACAGCCGGTCGAGCGCCGCGTGGACCACGCCTCCCAGCCACAGCGGGTCCGCGACCGGCTCCAGCCGCTGTGGCCGCAGCTCGTGCTCGACGAACCACTGGTACGAGCACTGGATCCAGCCCTCGAGGGAGCCCGCGCTGAGCAGGCGCCGCTCCCGCAACGCCTCCAGCACGAGGGGATGGCGAAGCGGGCCGGGCCGGGCGCCGGGGTCGGGAATCGAGGCGGTCAGCCCGAGCACGTCTCCCGTGGTCGCCAGATCCACGCCCAGCCCGGCCAGCAGCTCGCGCTGGCGGTCGCTCGCGCGACCGGCCCGCACCGTCACCGCTCGAGCGAGCGAGCGAGGGGTCGATGCCTCCGAGGGCGCCGGCACGGCCTGCGCGAGCGAACGCGTCCGCTTCAGCTCCTGCTCGGCCGCGGCCGGGTCGTCGCCGATCAGGTCGAGGACCTCGTCGACGAACGGCGAGCGGGCGGCTGGGTGGCCGTCCTCGTCGCTCGAGCGCCAGCTCAGGTAGAGGCGCTCGACCGGTCGCGAGGCGCAGACGTGAAACAGGTAGCGCTCCTCCTCGGACTGCTCGCGCCGCCGCAGTGCGGCGATCCCGAGCCGCGAGCGGCTCTCCTCGCCGAGCAGCGGGTCGATCGCCCCGCGCCCGGGGAACACGCCCTCCTGCATCGTGGCGCAGAACAGGTAGCCGGCGCGGCCGGCTCGCACCCGGTAGGGGCTGACGATCCGCACCCGGCCCTCGGCCGAGCCGCGCCACGCCCGCACGCCGGCGACCTCCAGGGCCTCGCGAGCCTCCGCCAGGTCAGGTTCCGGGCAGCCCGGCAGCCGGCCCACGATCCCCAGCTCCTCCAGCAACTCCGCCGCGGCGACTCCCGCGCGGAGCTCGACCGGGTCGAGCGGCGTGCCGTTCGGACGCTCGCCCGCCAGCGGCGCTGCCTCCCGGTGCGAGGCCTCGGCCAGGCGGCGGGCCCCCGCTGCAACCGCGAGCACTCGTGCCGCCGGCCCATCGGCCTCCAGCACCCGGGCCAGGAGCGCCGGCGGGTTCTCCCAGCGCGCCGCGAGCTCGGCAACGCTCTCGACCTCGTTCCTCGCGACCGCACGTTCGAGCCAGTCGACGGCGCCGGGCGCGACCGACGGGTCGGCCCGAAGGTGGGCGAGCAGGTCGGCGGGCGTTCCGTCGTCGGTCGCAGCCCGGCAGAGCGCAACGAGGCTGCGTCCCACCGCGGTTCCCGAGAGCGGCAGGTCCGCCTCCAGGGCGACGGGAACGCCCAGCTCGCGCAGCACCGACGCGAACAGCGGGCCGTCCACGGTCGGCCGGCGCAGCGCGATCACGATGTCGCCGGCGTCGACGCCCGCCGCAAGGAGTCGAGCGATCTCGAGCCCCACCGCCTCGGCCTCGCTGCGCTCGCCAGCGCATTCGAGCAGGCGCAGCCCCTCGTCGGGCGCGACGGTGCCTGCGCCGGGCTCGAACAGCTCGCGGTCGATGTGCCGCAGCGACGCCCGCTCGGTGTAACCGGGGTCGAAGTCGAGGGCGGCGACGGTGGCCGCTCCGAGCTCGTCGCGGAGCCGGGTCAGCAGGGTCGCGCGAGCGGCCAGCGCCTTGCGATCCGCATAGTTGACCGCGACCGTGACCTCGCACGCCTCGGCCAGCAGCCGCAGGAGCTCGAGCTGGGCCTCGGTCAGGTCGTCGAAGCCGTAGACCAGCACCGGGCGCGCTCCCCACGCCTCCGGCGCCGCGCGCAGGGCAGTCGCGGCGGCGAGTGCCAGCGAGCCCGCGTCCGAGCGCCCGGCGCGGTCGCGGAGCTCCTCGTACGCGCCGTAGAGGGCGGCGAGCTCGAGCTCGTGACCGGCCTCCCCGGACGCCTCGGCCGCCGCCCTCAGGTCGGCGGGCGAGACCAGAGCCGCCTGCAGCTCGGCGATCAGCAGGTCGAGCGCCGACGCGAAGCCGGGGGAGCGCGACGAGCGCGACAGCAGGCGGAGCGGGGTGGCAGCCGTCGCGGCCCGGATCAGCGCCAGCCGCTGCGGCGGAGTCAGGGCGGGAGGGACCGGGGCGACCGCGCTCGCGGCGATCTCGTCGGTGAGCGACCCGAACGTGCGGATCGTCGCCCCGATCGCGGCGGTGCCGTCCGCGCACAGATCGCGCTCGAACCGGGCGATATCGTCGCCCGTGGGCACGATCAGGAGGGGGTCGCGCGCGAGGTGCGCCCGCAGGCGATCCAGGATCTCGCCCGCCCGCCCCGAGTTCGGCGGGCCGACGATCAGCTCCAAGCTCATGGGTGCCTCGGCGTTGACATGTCCTCGATCCTAGGTCGGCGGGCGGCGCGCGCCCCTGACAGACCGATAACCCCGCCGGACCCGGCCGGAAACAGCGGTTTTCGGCGCCTTCGGGTGCCGTCCGCGCGGGCTTCTATCTTCGCCACACCCAATGTCGCTCTGCTTCATCGATCCCGCCGACGCAATCCGCGCGATCGCCGACTCCGTCGGCCGCGAGGCACGCCGCCAGCTGCTCGGCGAGGCGGTCCGCGCCTGGGTGGACGAGATCCCCGACGACGAGCTCGAGTCGCACTACGCCCGCGCGATCGCCGAGCTCGACGAGCACGACATCTCGATGCTCGCGGCATGGCACGCATCGATGGACGCGGGCCACCCGGTCCCGAATCGCGACTTCCTGATGCACTCCTTCTCGGGGCTCGGCGAGCACCGCCGCGAGGCGCTCAAGCTCGCCGCCGGCTTCCGCGGCGAGGAGGCCGTCGACCGCGGCGTCACCGAGGAACGCGCGCTCGACACCGTCCTCGACTGGCTCTCGGGCCCGCGCCTGATGGAGCTGGCGCTCGAGGCCGTCGAGCTCTACGTCTGGGACCGCGCGGGCTCGGACAACTAGCGGCCGCTAGATCCCCGGGCCCACGTTCGGGCCGATGTTGCGCATATGGGCGTCGCGAGGATCGTCGGGCGTCGGAGGCTTCTCGTCGGCCACCAGCTCCTCCGTGAGCTTCGGCGTGGGCGGCACGGCGATCTTCATCACGGACCAGGTCCCGTCCGCCTCCGCGCGCGGGTGCCACTGGTGCGTCTCGCGCTCGGGATGCTCGGCAGCGTTGCGTGCGCAGAGCGCCTCTGCCTCCTCGCGGGTCATGGCCGAATCGTAGACCCACCCTCCGCGAGGGACGGATTTCCGGACACTATGTCCGGTAATCCGTCTTTCGCGGTCTCGTGGGGTCTACGCTCGGCTCGGCGCCGGCGCCACCGGCTCGCCGCCGGCCTCGAGCCGGTCGATCACGGTGTCCTGGGCGGCGGTGATCCTGCGGATGACCATGATCGCGAGCACGGCTGCGACGATCGCGATGACGGAGGCCAGGGCGTCGACCACGAAGCCCACGCGCTCCTGCTCGAGCGCGTCGAACGCGTCGCGGCGCGTCAGGAGGTCCTCGTCGGCGGCGTCGATGATCGCGCGGACCGCGATGTTCGCGAGCAGCCCCGAGATCAGGAACGCCGCCCACCACCAGTGCAGGAGCGCCGCCGGCGCCCGCTCGTGCCACGCGCTGGTGGTGACGATCGCCTCCGGGTCGCTCGCGCGGTCGATGTCGTTGGCGATCTGCTTCGGGCGCACGAGGTTGAAGAACGGGATGAACCAGGCGCCGATCGCCCATCCCGTGCCGTAGCGCATGCCCTGCACGCCCATCCTCGGCAGGTTCGCGTAGGCGCGGTGAAACCACGGGATGAAGGCGAAGATCCCGAGCAGCAGGTAGGAGGCGGTGAGCACAATCGAGGCCCGGTCAACGCGGTCCTCGGCGTCGGTGATCTCGCGGATGGTCGGCTGCTCGCCGTCGAGGATCCGGTTCGCGACGTCGATGTACTCCAGGTCGGCGGCGACGTTGTTGATGTTGGCGAACGAGATCAGCACCAGGCCGACCACGGCCACCGTTCGCAGCGTTCGCAGGCGCTGCGGCGGATTGGCCGGGTTGGCGAGCCAGTGCCCCGACGGCTCCTGATAGTTCTCCGTCCACTCGCTTCCGTCCCAGTAGCGGGCCTTCGGTCCACCCTCCGGATCGGGGTACCAGCCGGCGGGCGGCAGGGTCGTCGGCTCGGCCACGGGCGCGATTCTCGCAGTAGATGACTAGGGCGCGAGGGCCGCGCGGATCTCCGCGATCGCCTGGTCGTTGTCGCGGAAGTGGACCGTGTTGATCTGAAGCTCGCGAGCGGCGGCGCAGTTGACCTCGACGTCGTCGACGAACAGGCACTCGGCGAACTCGAGGTCGCCCAGCGCCGCGGGGTCGTGCGCGCGGATCCGCTCCAGCGTGAGCCGGTAGATCTCGGGCTCGGGCTTACGCATGCCCACGAAGGCCGAGTCGACGACCAGCTCGAAGATCTCGTCGACGGGCAGCATCGTGCGCCACAGCGGCTCCCACTCGCGGACGTTGTTGGTCAGCAGCGCCATCCGCAGGCCGGCGGCCTTCGCGGCGCGCATCTCCTCGATCATCGGCTCGTTCGGGTTGAGCGCCTCGAAGTAGATCTCCTTGAAGCCGTGCATCTCGGGCTCGTGCCCGAGGTCGACCGCGAGCTCGCCGCGCAGGGTCTCCAGGAAGTCCGCCTCGGTGATGTGGCCCTTCTCCAGCTCGTACAGGGGGTGCTCGCCGTCGCGCTCGTAGATCCGCTGCATCGCGTTGCCCAGCGCCTCGCCGGTGATCCCGGTCCGGTCCTGAAACGCCATGAACGAGCCGATCAGCGGCGTCGTGAGCACGCCGCCGAAGTCTGAGATCACGACGCGGATTGCCATCGGGCTCAGCGCGGGTGGACGATCTCGTAGAGCGCGACGCCCCGGCTGCCGCCGAGGCGGAAGTCGAGGACCGAGCTGTCCCGGCGCTCGCCGCTGCCCGCGTCCGCGACGGAGCTGCGGATCGCGTCACCGGCGCCCCGCACCGGGTAGTCGTCGCCGGCCTTGTAGAGCTCGAGCCCGAGCCGGCGGATCGAGCCGTCGGGCGCGTACTCGGTCGAGACCAGCGCCTCCTCGATCGGCTCGGCGCCGGCGTCAGGGGCGGCGACGAGGGCCGCGACCTGTTCGTCGTCGTGGTTCGCGGCTGCCTCGGGACGGGCCGCGGCGAGCAGCAGCACCGAGCCGTCGCTGGTCGCACCGGACACCACGCGGAGGGCAGAGAACCCCGGGGCGAGCGAGCCGTCGAGCCGCCAGGCCGGTTCCGGCTCGCCCTCGGCGGCAGCGTACGCGGCGACCGCCGCTCGGTCCCAGATCACGCGGATGCCCTCGGCCGGAACCAGCGTCAGCTCGTCAGCCACGGGCGTCTCCCGCCGGCGTCGACTCGGGCAGCTCACCCGGCGGGTCGGTGACCTCGCGCGCGCTGCCGTCGTAGTCGTAGGCGCGACCGCCGGGAGGGTCGGTGCCCGGCCCAGGACCGCGGGCGGAGCCGAAGGTCGTGACGCGCCACGCGGTCCCGGCGCGCTTCGAGACGGAGCGCGTGAGGAACGCGCGGAGGAGCGCCCTCGTCGGCGGGACCAGCAGGAACAGGCCGGCGATGTCGGTGATAAACCCGGGCGTGAGCAGCAGCGCCCCGCCCAGGATGATCATCGCCCCGTCGAACACCTCCCGCCCCGGGACCCGGCCCTCGGCGAGAGCCCGGTTGAACCGCTCCCACGCGGCCCGGCTCTGGGAACGGGCGAGCGCCGCACCGATCAGGCTGTCCACCACCAGCAGCGCCAGGGTCGGCAGCACGCCGATCGCCCCGCCGATCTGGATGATCACGTAGAGCTCCGCAATCGGGAGCAGGATGAAGAGCAGGAACAGGAGGGCCATCGGGGTCCCTCAAGACTAGGGAAGTGCCCCGTTCAGGCAGGGTGTGTGCCGGTCAGGAGCGGCAGGCCCGAGCGAGCCCGACGCGGACCCGTTCGCCGCGGTCCACCAGCACCTTGGCCCTGGCCAGGACCGGCCCGTCCTTCTCCAGGCGGCAGGTCAGCGTCCAGCGCTCGAGCTTCGAGGGAACCGCCGGTCTCGGCGTCCTCCCGAACGTGACGCGCCCGTCATACGGCTCCGCGCCGGCGAAGTTCGTGACCCGCACGACGTACTTGCCACGCTTCAGCCCGGGCCGGGCGATGGTGGTCTCCTCGACGTTGCTGGGGCCATCCGCCGAGGCTCCGAGCACCTTCGTCTCGCCCTCGGACGTGCCGTCCCGGTTCGTGTCGCGGAAGACCTTCATGTCCCAGTCGCTCGCGGGGCTGGGCCAGGTGAGACGCACGGTCGCGGTGCCGTTGTCGATGCCCTTGCCGCCCGGCACCGTGAACGGATGGTCGTTGAAGCAGGCGGGATCCTCGGCGTCAACGTCCCCGCAGGGCGTGGCTCCCGTGGCATCGCCACTGAAGGTCACCGGGTCCGACGGCTCGCCCTTGCGGCGCTTGACCTTCTTCTTGTCGGGGTCGACGAGCGGCCGGGTGGACGGGTTGACGTGCCACCGGTAGTGCCCGGACCGCCTGACCTTGAGCGTGGTCTTCAGCTTCTCGGGCAGCAGGATCACGCCACCCTCTTCCCCGGCGCCGTCGAGCACGGGGGAGGTGGGCGTCTTGAACTTCTTCTTCAGCGTCAGCACGGCGCCGGGGGGCGCGTTTCCCCGGATCACCGAGTGGCGCTTCGCGTTCACGGTCGAGCGCAGAGCCTTGAGGTAGGCGGACCGGTTGCCGCCCCCGTCTCCGGCGGCTGCGGTCGTGCCGCGGTACTCGGCGACCATCGAGTCGAAGGCCGGGTGGAAGGCGGTTGGGCCGATCTCGAACGTGTAGCCGAGACCGCCCGTCGCGTTGTAGCTCCAGTCCTCGGTGGTGCCCGAGGTGTCGTACAGCTCGAATCCGGCCTGGCTGGTGTACCCGTTCTCGCGCGCCATCGAGTCCGCGAGGCGGCGCAGGAGCTTGTCGTCCGGAGGGAGGCCCTGCGACTGGAGCCCGGGGGGATGTAGCACGAGATTCGAGAAGGTGTGGTTGGTGATCAGGGTCACGACCTGGCGGCGGGCCACCAGCTTGCGGATGTTCCGTGTCTCGGGCTCCGAAAACGGGCCCGGGCCGCGGTAGTCCTGCGCCGTCGCGCCGAACGGCAGCGTGTCCGCCGACGAGGCGCCCGGGCCGCCCCAGAAGCCGCCGTAGTTGCGGTTCGGGTCGACGCCGAACTGCGTCAGGCCCAGGGCCGGCATCTGCGTGCAGGAACCACCGTCGTCCTCGAGCGGCGGCAGGAACCGGCAGTTCTTGCGCTGGTACTCGTACGGGATCGCCAGGTTCGCGGTCTCGTCGCCCGCCGGGGCGTCGCGCCCGCCCGCGGCGCCGGCCAGCTCGCCCGCCTCGCGCGAGGTGTTGAACCCGTCGGGGTTCACGACCGGCACGAAGACGACGCGCGATCGGCGCATCAGCTTGCGGATCGGCTTCTTCCCCTGCTTCCAGCCGTTGATGAGCTCGTACGCGAACTCCAGCGTGTGCTCCGCGGACGGCCACTCGCGCGCGTGGTGGGCGCCCATCAGCGCGAACGCCGGACGGCCGTCCTTGCGCTTGACCCGCGGCGCGACTTCGATCCCCTCGACCGGGCGCCCCTCATAGGTCTCGAACGGAAGCGTGAAGTAGCGGACCAGCCGCGGGTTGTCCGCCGCGAGCGCCTGCAGCTCCTCGCTGTAGTCGGCGAGCCTGCGGTAGGTGCCGGTGCGGCCACTCGGGAGGCCGCCGCCCCCGCCGCGCAGCGCGAGCCGGCGCTCGGCGGCGCGCTCGGCCAGGCTGTGCTGGAGCAGGTCGGGCTCGACGACCTGGTAGGCGAAGCCACGGTCGCGCAGCAGCGCGCCATCGGCCGGCGAGTGCAGGACGACGTCGAGGTAGTCGGCGCCGCCGTGCTCGGTCAGGTCGAGCCCGGTTGCGACGAGCGCGTCCTCGACTGCGTCGGTGGGGGTCGCGACGCGGACGATCTGCATCCGCGGCGCCGGCTCCGTCAGCTCGTGGAGCTCGACGGCGACCGCCGCCGTCGGGTCGGGGCCGCTGACCCGGCAAGCCTGCACGACGAGCGGGCCGGCGGCGGACGCGAAGCCCTGTGCGATCTCGTCGCCGCCGGCGAACGACGATGCCGCCACGAGGGCACCGCTGCGTCCGTCGAAGACGGCGAGGTTCCAGTTGCCGCTCGCGCCGGTGAGGCGCGCCGACACCATGGACGTGCCGGGGGACGCGACGCGCGTCGTGGCGACGCCCGCGGCGCCCGTGCGCTCGGCGGCCGAGCAGCTGCGCTCGACCGCGCGATCGGCGCGGAGGGTGGTCGCCCCGGCCGGCGCTGCCAGCGCCAGGCAGGCGGCGCCCACGGCCGCGCCAGTCGTCGTCCTTGCCCTAAGCCCCATGCGGCCCGGATGCTAGGGAAAGAGCTGCGGATCGTGCGCCGGTTCCCTGAGGTGGCCCGTCGCTACGATTGACCCATGGTCACCGAAGAAGAGGTCTACGAGGCGCTCGAAGAGGTGATCGACCCCGAACTGGGGCTCGACTTCGTCTCGCTCGGCCTCGTCTACGACGTGGACGTCCAGGAGTCCGACGTGTTCGTCACCTTCACGCTGACGACCCCCGCGTGCCCGATCGGCCCGCAGGTCTCCGAGCAGATGCGCGAGTTCGTGGGCGACCTCGACGGCGTCGCGAACGTCCACCCGAACATGGTCTTCGACCCGCCGTGGTCGCCTGAGATGATGACCGAGGACGCGAAGTTCGCGCTCGGGTTCTGATCAGGGCGTAGTTCGACCCAGGATCAGGCCGAAGTCGTCCGTGACCGAGACACCGACGGCGATGGCGCGGCCGGTTGCGTCGTAGGCGACGCCGAACGGGTTTCCGTACGCGCTCGCCACGGGCTCGCTGTTCCAGGTACCGCCGCCGTAGCGGAGCGCAGCGGGCCGCGCGAACGCGTCGCTCCCGGTCGAGGTTCCGACCGCGTACCTCCCCGCCACCGAGTTCAGCATGGTGGAGTTGCCGACGGTCGTGGCCGGCTCGCGGTTGAATGTGCTCCCCGCGCCCCGGAGGACCAACGGCTGAGTCCCGGCCTGCCCGACGGCGAGCACCGCGCCACCGGGGTTCGTGTCGACGTCATTTATATGGCTCGTCTCGGGCAGCGTGGTCGGATCGAACGCCGTCCGCCACCTACCGTTGCGGTAGAGCCCGAGCACGCCGCGCTCACCGATCTCGCTGGTGCAGGAGCCCGATACGTAGACGTCACCGTTCGCCCGGATCGTCACACCGCCCGGCGTGTAGCGCCAGAACGTCTTGTCGGGGGCGGCCTTGCACCCCGTCGTGGCTCGAAAGGCGACCTCGGACCAGACCCCGCCCTCCCGGCGCATGACGAACGGCTGCCAGTACCCGCTCTGGAAGTTGCGTTTCTCGCCCACCGCCCAGACGCTGTCGGCGTCGGCCGCGACCGCGCTGAAGCTGCTGCCGAGGGGCAGCGCCGGCAGCGAGACGATCGACCACGCCGATCCGTTCCAGTGCAGCAGGAGCGGCTTGCTCGCTGCGTTCCCGGGCGCGGTGGCGCTTATCCCGGCCGCCCAGACGTCGTCGGGCGCGACCGCGTCGACGGAGAACATCAGGTCCTTGGCCGGCGCCGTCTCGACGTCCGGAGTCGGCACCCGCGTCCAGGTGCTGCCGTCGAAGTGGTGGGCCAGCGTGCGGAACTCCAACGCGCCGCCGACGACGCCCCACGAGTAGCCGATGGCCCAGAAGTCGTTCGGGCCCGCCGCGTCGACGTCGTAGAAGATCTGAGTCTTGCCGGAGACGGACGGATGGGCCATGGGGTCCCAAGAGACCGCGTGGGCAGCGGCTGGCGCTGCCAGCAAAATGGCAACGAACAACGCCCCGACTAGCCCCGCCGATCTCCGCATCCGTTTCACGGTCGCATGTGCTCGCCCCGGTGTCAAGGGAAGTCCACGTCGCTCGCTAGGTTTCTGCGATTAGTTCCGCGGGCCGCGGCGGTCTGAGTAGCGGCACCAATCAATCCGAGCGGGAGCCCAGATGAGCGAGCGAAATGGCCCGGCCGTGCTGGCCGAGGGGCTGGTGAAGCACTACGACAACGGTGAGACGGTGGAGGCCGTGCGCGGCGTGGATCTGGCGGTCCACACCGGCGAGATCTTCGGCTTCCTCGGCCCGAACGGCGCCGGCAAGTCGACGACCGTGCGCATGCTGACGACGCTGCTCACGATCACGTCGGGCCGCGCCGAGGTGCTGGGCGTCGACGTCGCCGACGAACCCGACGAGGCACGCCGCCGGATCGGCGTCGCGCTGCAGGAGGCGGGCCTCGACCCGCGCCAGACCGGCCGCGAGCTGCTGAACCTGCACGGCCGGCTGTTCGGCCTCGATCACGCCGGGGCCGCCGACCGTGCCGAGGAGCTGCTGGCGCTGGTCGAGATGGAGGAGGCCGCCGACCGCGTGATCAAGGGCTACTCGGGCGGCATGCAGCGCCGGCTGGATCTTGCGGCCGCGCTCGTGCACGAGCCGGAGGTCCTGTTCCTCGACGAGCCGACTACCGGCCTCGACCCGGCGAGCCGGCTGACGATCTGGGAGGAGCTGCGCCGGATCAACGAGAACGGCGCGACGATCTTCCTCACGACCCAGTACCTCGAGGAGGCCGACCAGCTCTGCGACCGGCTGGCGATCATCGACGACGGCCTGATCGTGCGTGAGGGCACGCCCGACGCGCTCAAGGAGGACCTGCGCCGCCGTCGCGCCGGCGACGAGGAGCCGTCGCTCGACGACGTGTTCCTCGACGCGACCGGGCGCACGCGCGAACGGGCCGCGGGCGAGGTCCAGGAGGTTGCGGCATGAGCGCGACGATCGAGCTCGGACGGCGTTCGCTGACGGAGGCGATCCGGCAGCCGGACGCGCTGTTCATGACGATGTTCATCCCGATCTTCTTCCTGGTCGTCAACACCGGCCAGGCGGCCGACATCTTCCCGTCGGAGTCGACCGGCTTCCTCGAGGGCCAGGGATACGGCGCGTTCCAGCTGCCGATCACGCTGCTGCTTGCGGCCTCGTTCGGCATGGCCGCGCTGTTCCTGGTCGAGGAGATCGAAGGCGGCTACTTCGACAAGCTGCGCGCGATCCCGATCCCGCGCTACTCGATCGTGCTCGGGCGGCTCGTGGCCGAGGGCGCGAAGGGCATCGTCCTCGCAGCCGTGATCGTGTTGATCGCCCTGCCGTTCGGAATCTCGATCGCGAGCGGCGTGATCGGCTTCGTGCTCCTCATCGTCATGACCGCGCTGTGGGGGGTCGTCTACGCCGGCTTCATGCAGCTGATCGCGCTGAAGACCAGGAGCGCGGCGGCGACGAACTCGGGCGGGCTGATCTTCTTCCCGCTCCTGTTCCTGACGCCCAACTTCGTCCCCCGCGAACTGCTGACGGAGCCGATGGAGGTCGCGGCCACGCTGAACCCGGTGACGTACCTGATGGAGGCGCTGCGATCGCTGATCCTGACCGACCTCGACTGGGAGAAGATCCTGCCGGGGTTCGCGGTGATCGCCATCTTCGGCGCGGTCGCGCTGGCGCTCAACGTACGGATGATCAAGAACTACGACTAGCGGCTATGGAGTCTTGTACGTCAGTCCGGCGTAGGCCCAGGTGAGGCAATCGCCGGTGGCGGCCTGGCTGTTCGTGCGTGAGGTCGTGCCGGACGGCAGCGCGGCGGCCGGCAGCGTGATGCGGTCGTCGTCCCAGTAGGCACCCTCGCGTCCTGACCAGAAGTTCACCCCCGTGATGGCGTTGGCGTTGAAGAGCATCGCGGGATCGCCGAACGCCGCCTCGCCGTCGCCGATGCCCACGTGCAGCGCCCGGGTGACCGGGGCGGCCGGGACCGACAGCCCGGAGAACGTGTGGCTCATCGCCGGTCCCGACGGGCGCGTAAGCATGGCGCCCCACCGCAGGTAGGCGCGCCCGGGCTGGGTCTCGCTCAGCCGGTCGTACACCACGACGAGGGAGGCACCCTGCCCGTCGGGCCTGCCATGGATCGGGCTGGCCACACCGCCGACGCCGCCGATCGTGTAGGTCCCGTTGCCCGTCACCACACCTGCCGGAACGATGTGGCGGTAGGTCCGGATGGCTCCGCCGTTGTTCGTGTTCCAGCAGGTCTGCTGCCCGGATCCGCCGACCAGCAGCGCGGTGCGGTTCACGCCCTCGAAGCTGAACGTCGCATCGGGACCGCCGACGGTCTGGTAGACGACGTAGGAGGCGAGGATCCGCGCGCCGGCCGGGATCCCGGTGATCTGGAAGCTGCGGTTCAGGGCCGGAGTGGTCGGGTTCTGGTTGGCGTTCGTTCGCCGCGCGAGCCCGACCCCGTCGCTCGCGATGCTCAGGCCGTCCGCGGGCCCGAAGTTGTTGACGATCCGGAAGCCGGTGTGCACGAGCTGGGCGGCTGCCGAGAACGAGCGGATGCGGTCCCTGGTGATCGGCGGGCTCGCGAACGCGTCGGTGATCGGCTTGCCGGTTTCCTTCATCGCGGTCTCGATTTGGGTGACCGTCGCGGCCGGGCTGACGCGCCGCGCCACCGTGAAGGCCCCGGCCACGTGCGGCGTCGCCATCGAGGTGCCGTCGAAGTTGGCGAACCCGCCGCCGGGCACGGACGAGTTGACCTGCTCGCCCGGAGCGAAGAAGTCCACCACGAAGCTCGAGTTCGAGAAGAGCGAGACCTGATCTGAGTCGTTCGTCGACCCCACCGTCATCGCGGTCGAGATGCAGCCGGGCGAGCCCACCGCATTCGTAAAGCCGTCGTTCCCGGAGGCGATCACGGTCGCGATCCGGGCGGATCTGAGGTTGTCGATGGCGGCCTTGCGGGGATCGCTGTCGCAGTTGCCGGTGAACGACCCGCCGCCGATGCTCATGTTGGCGGCGCCGATGCTGAACGTGTTGCGCAGGGCGAACACGCGCTCGAGCCCCTTCAGCTGGTCCGAACTGAACGAGAGAGTGCACGGATCCTCGTTGGGGGGCGGCCCGCAGTTGGTGGGGCCGTCAAAACGTGAGAACACCTGGATCGCGATCAGTCGCGCGCCCGGGGCAACGCCGGAGAACGTGCTTCCCTTGCCGGCGGCGATCCCCGCGACGTGAGTTCCGTGCCTGCAGCCGCTGGGCGCGTAGGTGCAGTTCAGGCCGGAGCCCGTCGCAACGCTCTGCGTGCCGCCCCCCGGGCAGTTCCCGTTCCCGGAGTAGCACGCCTCGGAGACCACCTTCGACACGCCGGGGCTGTGCTGCAGGAACGGATGCGTCTTGCTTACGCCGGTGTCCAGGATGGCAACCGCGCCGCCGGTGCCCTGGCGGTTGACCGCCACGTTCTCGGTCGCCTCCACTATCGGGGTGCTCTGCGCGAGCGCCGGCGCGTCGGCCCGGTCGCGCTGAAGCGTCGCGACGGCCTTCGCGGCCTCGAGCCTGCTCAGCGCTGTGGCCGAGAGCTCGAGCGCGATGTACGGGACCGTCTCGTACGTATGAACGACGTCGTGGGGGGTCCCCCGCAGCGTGCGGAGCACGCCGGCGGTGGCGTCATCGATCGCGTCGTGCTGGCTCCGGCGGCTCGCGCTCGAAAGCGCTCCCTCGGGCGTGAACGACATCCGTAGGCCCGCGATCACCCGGACGCGGCCCTCCTGGTCGGCGACCGCTCGCATGCGGGCGAACTCGGCCGACGACGCGGTCGAGTCGGTGTGATCGATGGTCGCGAAGCTCTCAGCGGGTACGGGAGCGGGCGCCCCCTGCGCTGGAGCACCCGGGGACGCGGAAGCCGCAGCGGCCCCCAATCCCACCAGGACGCAAAATCCTGCGAACAGAGATCGCGCAGGCATCTCGTGCGACCCTCCCACGACTGAGGCCCGGAGTCAACCCTCCCCGCGAGCGCTACCGCGCCTCGATGGTCTCGGCCGCGCTGGACGGGCGCCGGGGTCAGCGCCGCCGCACAGATCACGAGCGCGAACGCGGCAATCCTGACGATCACGCCCAGGGTGTCGTCCGGCATCGGCTCCGCGAAGACGAGCGGGCCCGCCGCGATCGTCAGGGCGTTGGCGGCGACGCTGGTGACGGCGATCACGGGCACCGCCTTCCCAACCTGCAGGCTCCGCGCCGAGACGACCAGGCCCGCGAACGACGCGAGCGCGATCAGCGCCGCCAACGGGTGGATCAGGATCTCGAGTGCGCTCTCCTCGCCGAGGTTGCCGCTGAGGGCCTTGATCGCCGTGTCTGAGGCGGCCCAGAACAGGCCGGCAGAGGCGCCGAACAGCACGCCCTCGCGCACGCTGCCGGCCGCGAGCCAGGCGACCACGCCGGCGGCGCCCAAGACCAAGACGAGGTAGACGACGAGCCGCGTCACTTCGTACTCGGAGTGCGCCTCGTCGGCCGTGTCGCCGAGGGTCGCCGCCAGGAACGCCAGGCCCAGAGCCGCGAGCGCGACCCCGATCCACTCCCGCCTGGTCACCTCGTGGGCGAACAGGCGGTCGGCCGTCACCGTCAGCAGGACGAGGCCGCCGGCGATCGTGGCCTGGACGAGCGAGATCGGGGCGAGCGCGAGAGCGCCGACGTGGAAGCCCCAGCCCGCCATCGCGATGACGATCCCGAGCGTGTACCAGGGGTTTCGGAACAGCGCGAGCGAGGTTCTGATCGGCCGCCGCATCTCCACGCGCGGCGACGCGATCGCCCCACGGTGCTTGTAGAGGAAGCCGAGGACCGAGGCGAACGCCGTTGCCAGCGCGAGCAGCAGGCCGATCTGGACCGACACGGACATGGACGCGACAGGCTAGGGCGCTTGCGGCGCCCCGGCGTGTCTAGGCGGAAATCGGGTCGATCGGGTCGCCGCCGTCGGGCTCGGGCGCGAGCTCGAGCACCTCGCCGGCCGGCTCCTCGGCGCCGATCCGGATCGCGCGCATCGCGTGCTCGTCGGGCAGCTTGGCGAGGACCTCGCGGATCAGCGTCTGGATCTCGGCCTGGTCGTGACCGAAGTCGTCGAGCAGGCTGCGCAGCGCGGTGTGCGTGATCTTGAGCTGCTCTGGCGTCAGCTCGAGGTGGTACCGGAAGGGTCCCTCTTCCATAGGGGAATGGTACGCCCTGCGGTCAGGCCTGGGTCGGCGATGGCGTCTCCGACGCCTGGCGCTGCGCGGCGGCGTCGGCGGCCTCGCCAAGGTCGGCGAGCGCGCGCTCGATCCCGTCCGCGATCACCTCGACGTCGTCCATCGAGTCGTAGTCGGCGAGGAGGCCGAAGTTGATGCCGCCGTTGTAGGACATGATCGCCACGAACAGCGCCTGGTGCGGTGGCAGGAAGCCGACCGGGAAGACGTCCTCGAGCTCGCGCCCGAGCAGGTAGATCGGCACCTGCGGCCCGGGGACGTTGGTGACGACCAGGTTGAACAGCCGGGTCGAGAAGTTGATGCGGGCGGCCTGCGCGAGGAGGGTCGGCGGCGCGAAGTCGTTGAAGCGCGAGATGACCTCGGCGCCGAGCGCCTGCTTCGACTCCTTCAGGTCGCGCATCTGGGCGCGCACCTTCAGCAGGCGCTCCTCGGGGTCCTCGAGATAGACCGGCAGCGCCGCGCGCATCACGGCGAGCTTGTTGCCGAGCTGGCCCTGCTCGTCCTTCGCCCGGATCGAGACCGGCACCTGCGCGCGGACCTCGAGGCCCTCGGTCCGGATGCCCCGCGCGTGCAGCCACTCGCGGACGCCGCCCGAGACCACCGCGAGCACGACGTCGTTGACGGTGCCGCCCAGTGCGTCCTTGATCCGCTTGAACTGCGTCAGGTCGCTCCGCACCCAGACGAAGCGCCGGTGCGAGCCGATCTCCAGGTTCAGCGGCAGCTCGGGCGCCGGGTCGGCGAACGTCCAGGCGACCTCGCCGACGGCCTCGGCCAGCTCGCCCACCTGCGCCAGCGCGCCCCGCGGCTGCTCGATCGCGTGCTCGAGCCGGCGCGCGAGGCGCAGCGGCAGCTTGGCGAGGCCCTCGACGCCCTTCGCCGCGAGCTGTGTCGACGAGGGCGGGGGAGACGGGACCCACTCGTGCTCGGCGCGGACCGGCTCGGGGACCGGCTTCACATCGAACAGGACCGTGGCGATGTCGACGCCCGAGACCCCGTCCACCAGTGCGTGATGCGTCTTCGACACGATCGCGAACCGCTTGCGCGTCAGCCCCTGGACCAGCCACATCTCCCAGAGCGGCTTGGTGCGATCGAGCTGTTGCGAGAAGACCCGGGAGGCGAGGTTGCGGAGCTGCTCCTCGGAGCCGGGCGCTGGCAGCGCCGAGTGGCGCACGTGGTACTCCAGGTTGAACATCGCGTCGTCGATCCAGAACGGCCGGCCCGTCTCGATCGGCGGGTGCGCGAGCTTGTGGCGGAACCGCGGGACCAGGTGCAGGCGCGAGTTGACGTGCTCCAGCAGGTCCTCGTACGCGGGCGGCGGGCCCTCGAAGATCATGATCCCGCCGACGTGCATGTGCGCCGACGACGACTCGTTCGTGAGGAACGAGAAGTCGAGCGCGCTGAGGCGATCCATGTGACCCTGGGCCATGGGCGAAACCTACTCCGCTCTGTAGCCTCGCGCCGATGCGGCGCTTCCTCGTTGCGGCGGCCCTGGGCCTGCTGATCGCCGGCTGTGGCGAGGACGAGGTCTCACCCGCGCCTGAGCGCTTCAATGCCACGCGCGCGTTCGCGGACGTCGAGGCCCAGGTCGCCTTCGGTCCGCGCCCGGCGGGCTCGGACGCGAACCGGCGCCAGGCGGAGTTCCTGGCGCGGGCCCTGCGGCGCGCGGGCGCGCGTGAAGTGCGGGTGCAGCGGCCGCATCGCAACGTGATCGGGACGATCCCGGGGTCCGCCCCGGGCGTCGTCGTCGTGGGCGCCCACCACGACACCAAGGACGACGTCGCCCCCGGGTTCGAGGGCGCCAACGACGGCGCCTCCGGCGTGGCGGTGGTGCTCGAGCTGGCACGGGTGCTCGCGGCTGAGGCGCCTCTCGACGGCAGTTCGATCCGCCTCGCGCTGTTCGATGCCGAGGAGGCCCGCGGCGACAGCGAGTTCGCGATCGACGGCGCGCGTGGGAGCCGCCAGTACGTCGAGTACGCGGGCGCCGGCGGGCTTCACGGCTCGCCGGAGCTGGACGAGATCGAGGCGATGGTCCTGTTCGACCTGGTTGGCGACTGCGACCTGCAGCTCCCGCGCGAAAGCTACTCCGACCCGGGGCTCTACTCGGAGTTCGAGGCGGCCGCGCGCGAGGCCTCGGGCTCGGACTCGACCGCGCCGTTCGGCGGCGAGGCCTCCGGGGTCCTCGACGACCACACCCCCTTCCTGCAGGCCGGGGTCCCCGCCGTGGACGTGATCGACTTCACCTTTGGGCCTGGGGAGCCGCCGGGCGCCTACTGGCACACCCCGGAGGACACGCTCGACAAGGTCTGCCCCGAGAGCCTCGACGCGGTCGGCGAGGCAGCGCTGCTCGCGCTGCCTCGCCTCCCTTAGCGTCGTCCGCTACGACCCGTTGCGGCTCCGCATCAGGCTCGCGCCGCCGGCAAGCAGGCCGAGGCCGCCGACGATCAGCGCCGCCACGGCGATGCCGTTGCCGTCGTCGTCGTCCTCCTCGGCGTCGGTGGCGGTCTCATCGGCCTCCTCCGCCGGCTCGGTCGTGGCACCGTGGGCCTCTTCCGCCACTGCGGTGAGGGTGACCGCCGGCGCCGGCGCCTCGAGGTCGTCCTCGGTCTCGCCCTCGGCCGGGATCTCGACCCACGCGGTCTTGCCCTTCTCGCAGGTCTGGATCGTCGGGAAGTGGAGCGTCTCGCCCTCGGCCGGGGGCAGCTTCACCTCGATCACGAACCGGTCGAGGAACCCGTCCGGAAGGGGCTCCGAGGCCGTCCAGGTCACCTCGGAGACGCCCTCGGTCACGGTCTCGCCGAACAGCTCGACCTCGTCCTTCGGGCCCTCCTTCGTCGTCACCTCCCAGCCCGGGTGCACGCCGGGCGTCGCCAGCGGCACCGATTCCGGGATCTGGACGCTGAGCTCGGTCGTGCCGGCGCCGTCACAGCCGTGCGGGACGGTGAACTCCAGGAACGCGAAGCCGTCGGCCGCCGCCTCCGTCGGCTCCACGCTCACGTGCGCCGCCGCGGACGCGGGCAGCGCCAAGGCGGCCCCCGCGACTGCGATCGCTATTGCCTTGATGCGCATCTGCATCTCCTTTGTGTGGTGGTTCATTCGATTTCGATCCGGAAGTTGGTTCTGGGCGCCTCGAAGCGCGACAGGCGGCCGGAGAGCGCGAGCGTCCACTCGCCGGCGATGCCCAGCGCCGCGTCGGCGGCCGTGTAGTGGCCGGGGCCCGCCTTGTCGATCTCGATCTCGATCGGCCCGACGTCCTTGGCGGGCAGCGTCGCCGTGAGCTCCACCGCCCGCAGCTCGTCGTACTGCGTTCCGTCCTCGGCGTCGAACAGGTAGATGTGGACCTCGTTGCTGCCCGCGAGCGCGGGGTCGACCGTCAGGTCCACCCGAGCGCCGTCGAGCTCAGCGGTCGCGCTCTGCGGGCCCTCGGAGAGCGCATCGGGCGGTGTCTGGCCGACGAGCACGGCGGTCGCCGTGAGCACGGCGGCGAACAGCGCCGCCTCGGCGGTGAGCGCCCGGCGCGTGAGCCGCCCGGCCGTTCCCGGCGGCGACCCCTCGACGGCCGCCGCGCTCAGCTCCGGCAACAGACGCCGGCGGTGCAGCGCGCCGATCGCGACCAACGCCGCGACGAGGCCGATCTTGACCGCGACGGCCCGGCCGAACCCGGTGTCCCACAGGTCGGAGACGGCCTCGAGGTGCACGATCGACTGGACCGTGCCGGTCGCGACGAGGGCGATCACCGCCACCAGCGCCATCGCCGAGAACCGGGTCAGCGTCCCGGCGAGCAGTCGTGTCCGGTCGGCGGGCTCGAGGCGCGCGGTGGCCGCGCGGACGCAGACCAGAATCGCGGCGATCCCGCCGACCCACACCGACATCGCGCTCACGTGGACCACGTCGGCCGGCGCCAGCAGCGCGGTGGGGGACTGGGTGCTCGCGTGTCCCGAGAGCGCCGGCGCGATGAGCAGGAAGACGATGGGCGCGGCGAGCACCGCCAACCGTGTCCCCGTGAGCCGCAGGGGCCGGGCGACCAGAACCGTCGCCCCGATCGCGAGCCATGCGATCTCCCGCAGCCCCCATACGACTCCGAAGCGGGTCTCGAGCACCTCGCCGACCACGTCCGGGTCGAGCGCGTCCCAGAACGAGGTGCCCGCCGCGGTCGCGCCCTGGAGGACGATCGCGGCGGCGCCTGCGAGGAGGCCCACCGCCGCCGCGCCGAGCAGCACCCGCGCGAGCGCCGCGTTGAACGCACCGTCCGCCTCGGGCCAGGCGCCGGCTCGCACCGCCGGGCCGAACGCCAGCAGCGCCAGCGCCAGGCCGCCGACCACCAGTGCCGTGGCCGCGTAGGTGAGATAACGCGCCACGCCGGCCGCGGCGCCGGTGACCGGGCCCGCGTCCGAGCCCGCGAGCAGGTCCGACACGCTCTCTCTGGGCGCCGCGCCGGCCTCGCCGACGCTGAACACGAACCCGCCCGAGACCGGGTGGGCGTCGGCGGAGATCACCCGATAGGTCGCGGTGTAGGTGCCGTCGGGCAGGTCGGGCGGGAGGGCGACGCCGATCGCGGCGGCGTCGTCCCCGGGCCGGATCGGGTCGCCGGCCTCGACCTGGTTCCCGGCGGCGTCGAAGACCCGGACGGCCCCGAAGCTGGCCTCGACCGGCTCGTTGAAGGTGAGCTCGACCGCGGCGGGCGCCGACGCCAGGTTGGCGCCGCGCTCCGGCACGGTTCGCTCGAGCACCGCGTGCGCCGACGCCGCCGCGGGCAGCGCCAGTGCGGCGAGCAAGACGCCCACGGCCGCCGGGATCAAGGGGCGTCCCCTCACCAGCCTCCGCTCTCGTCCGCCGGGCGCTGGTCCGAGCGCCGGCGGCGACGGACCGCGATCGCGCCCGCGGCCAGCAGCGCGACCACCGCCAGCCCGACGAACGGGGCGATTGGGACGCCCGAGTCCTCGCCGACCCAGGTCAGCGTGCCCGCGATCTCGCCCGGCTGCCCGCCGACCTCGATCGGGATGGCGTAGTCGAAGATCTTCGTCTCGGCCGACTCGTCGGTGACCTGCGGCGGCAGCGAGGTCGACATCCAGTGCATCCGGTGGTCGTGCCAGGTGAGCGTGCCCGAGCCGTCCACCCGTTCCCAGTCGGGCGGGTCGGCGGGATCGAGCCCGGCGGGGACCTCGGCCTCGGCGAAGCGGTCGTCGTTCAGGTAATAGGCGGTCGAGTTGCGGTTCAGCTCGACCGTGCCGTCGGCTCCGATCCGTGCGTACGGCTCGTCCTCGTACCCCTCGATCTCGACGTCCTCGTCCGAGCGGTTGGTGAGCCGGAGGCTGTCGTCGAAATTGAGGACCTCGACGTCGAGCCCGTCGGTCGCGGGCTGGATCGAGTCGATCTCCGATCTGTAGTTGGGGTTCCCGTCGTGGGCGAGCGCGTGCGGCGCACCCACGATCAGGAGCGCCGCCGCAGCGGCCACCGCGCGCCTTGCGCGCATCGTTTTCTCCTTCTCGTCGCGGGTGGGCCCTCCGGCCCGCTACGCGGCGAGGCGGAAGGCGGCTAGACGATCAGGAGGGAGGGGGGAGGCCGGGTCGCGAGCGAGCGTGCGATCAGCTCACCGGGGCGCAGGCCGGCGTACGGAGCGCGGCGCCGCGCGGCGATCGCACGCGGCGCACGGAGGCGCCGCGGCATCCGGGCGGCGATTGCGCGGGCGATCGCGTGCTCGCCTGGATACCGGCCCAGGACGAGCGTCACGAACAGGAGCAGCGCCGGAATCAGCGCCAGCAGGAGTTCCGCCGCGAACGACATCGCGGGAACAGTAGCGCGAGCCCGGACCCCCTGCCGCCGCTACCCTCTGTGCCCATGGACGCCGTCGCCCAACATGCGCCCAAGCGCGTCCTGCTGGCCGCTCCGCGCGGGTATTGCGCAGGCGTGGACAGGGCCGTCGAGACGGTCGAGAAGGCGCTCGACATGTACGGCCCGCCCGTCTACGTACGCAAGGAGATCGTGCACAACAAGCACGTCGTCGAGCAGCTCGCGCAGCGCGGCGCGATCTTCGTCGACGAGGAGTCCGAGGTGCCGGAGGGCAAGCTCGTCGTATTCTCGGCCCACGGCGTCGCGCCGGCGGTGCACGACAACGCCGCGGCTCGGAAGCTGCGCACGATCGACGCCACCTGCCCGCTGGTCACCAAGGTCCACGTCTCGGCCCGCAGGTTCGCCGAGCAGGGCTATTCGATCATCCTCATCGGCCACGCCGGGCACGAGGAGGTCGAGGGGACGACGGGCGAGGCGCCCGAGGAGATCACACTGGTCGAGACGATCGAGGACGCCGAGCGAGTCGAGGTCCCCGACCCCGACCACGTCGCCTTCATCACCCAGACGACGCTCTCCGTGGACGAGACGGGCGAGATCATCGCCGTCCTGCGCCAGCGCTTCCCGGAGATCGTGAGCTCGAAGTCGGAGGACATCTGTTACGCGACGACGAACCGCCAGATCGCCGTCAAGCAGCTCGCCAGCGCGTGTGACCTGGTCCTGGTGATCGGCTCGACGAACTCGTCGAACTCGAACCGCCTCGTGGAGGTCGCGCGCGAGCACGGCGCCGCCTCGCACCTGATCGACAACGCATCGCAGGTGCGCGAGGAATGGCTCGACGGCGTGGAGACGCTCGGGATCACGTCGGGCGCGAGCGCCCCGGAGGAGCTGGTGTCGGAGCTGGTCGAGTTCTTCCGGGCGCGCGGAACCGACGACGTCTCGGAGCTGCGCACTGTGGACGAGGACGTCCGCTTCATGCTGCCGAAGAAGATCCGCGTCGAGATGGCGGCGCGCTCCTAGGCGTGCGGGCGCCGCACCAGCAGCTCGCAGCCCAGCGCCTCGAACGCCGTGCGGAGCTCGGCGAGGTGATCCTCGTCGCGGAAGAGGCCGACGATCGCGCCGCCCGAGCCCGTGTAGTTGGCGGGCGCGCCGAGCCGCCGGGCGGTCTCGATCAGTTCGACGTGGCGCGGGTCGAGGTCGTAGATCCGGCGGCGCAGCTCGAAGTTGCGCTCCAGCAGGACGCCCAGCCCGGCGCTGTCGCGCACGGTGAGCGGCGAGAGCGCTCGCTCGGCGAGCGCCGCGATCTCCGCCATCGTCGCGACCACCTCGGGGTCGCCCGCGTCGAAGCGCTCGTGGGCGCCGCGGTGGATCACGCCGGAGTCGGTCTCGTCGCCCGTGAGCCAGGCGACGAACAGGGGCGGCAGGAGGCCCGGGTCGAGGGCCTCGTAGCGCCCGCCCCGGGGATGAGAGGGGTCGAAGTCCATGAACAGAAGCCCGCCGTAGGTCTGGACGACCCGGTCCTGGAGCCCCGCCGCGATGCCCAACTCCTCGTTCTCGCACGCGAGGGCGAGCTGCGGGAGGTCGTCCCGGGGAACCTCCTGGCCGAACAGCTCGCCGAGCGCGCGCAGCGCGCCGATCACGATCGCGCTCGAGCCCGCGAGCCCCGACGCCGGGCGGGATCGAGGAGCGGACGACGGTGAGCCGCACACCCGCGTCGCCGAGCCCCGTGTGGCGGTCGGCGTAGCGCTTGGCCGCGGCCATCAGGAGCGCGAGCGGCCCCGCGGCGGGGTACTCGCTCCGCTCGCCGGCGGCCACCAGCGCCGCGAGGTCGTCGAACGCGAGCTCCTCCTCGTCCGCCGCGAGCGCCACGCCCAGCGCCGGCTCGGCCTGGACCGCCGCGCTGAGGTCGTCGAGGATGAACGCGATCGTCGCGCCGCCGAAGCCGTCGGAGGGATTGCCGACCAGTGCCGAGCGGCCGGGGACCTCGGCCCTGGCGACCCCGCGGAGGTATTTCATGAGCGACTCCTGTCGCGAAACCATGTTGAGCCCCCTGCCAAGGGAAGTGTCTTCATGGCATGCCCGGCGCGAAGCTGACCGCCCAGATCCGCACCCCGGGCGCGACCTCGAGCGCGAGCGTGTGGCGCTCGTGCCGGGGATGCTCGGCCACGGCGATCAGCCCGGCCCGCGACGGGGAATGCGTGGTCGGCGAGTCTCCGTCGAGCGCGGCCCGCAGCTCGCCCTCGCCCTCGGCGACGACGTAGGCCCCGCCGGCCTCGTACGTCGAGCTCGAGCCGGTCGTCACCCGGGCTCGGCTGCCAGCCCTCGGCCGGCGAGCCGCCGGGGAAGAGCTCCTCGCTTGGCGGCGCGACGAGCGCGCCCGGAGCGTCGGTCTCCCGCAAGCGGCTCCATCGGCTCCGGCAGCTCGACCGTCACGTCGCCGCTCCGCAGCGCTTCCTGGATCGCCTCCTCGGTTGCCCGGTACTCGCCCTCGCCGAAATGGGCCCAGGCGAGCGCGCCGCCCGGGGCCCAGAGGAACAGCGAGGGCCAGCCCTTGCAGCCGTAGTCGTGCCAGATCGCGTAGTCCTAGTCCAGGGCGACGGGGTGCTCGACGCCGAGCCCCGCGATCCCGGCGGCGGCGGCCTCGGGCTCGCCGCTGAACCCGAAGCGCGCCGAGTGGACGCCCAGCACGCTCAGCCCGAGCGGGGCGTAGCGGCGGTTCCACTCGAGCACGTAGGGCAGCGCCCGGACGCTGTTCAGCTGCGCGAAATCGAAGAAATGGACCAGCACCGGGCCCGCGGCCGTCAGCTCCGCCATCCGCGGCGCCGCCTCCGCGTTCAGCCAGCGAATCCGCCCCGGCAGCTCGGGCGCGGCGATGTCGTCGCGGCTCGGTCGCACGCGCGGAGGCTAGCCGTCCCGCCCACGGCCGTCGGTATGCTGGGCTCTCCCATCCGCGCGAGGAGGAGACACTTGAAGACGACGATCTGGGAGCGAATCGAGAGCAGCCGGCAGCGCTGGAACGTGCTCGAGCACCCCTTCTACCAGCGCTGGTCCGACGGCGAGCTGACCCGCGAGGAGCTCGCGCGCTACTCCGGCCAGTACCGCCATGCCGTCGAGGCGATCGCGTCGCTCAGCGGCGCGGCGGCGGATGCGCTTCCCGATCGCGCCGAGCTGCGCCGGCACGCGGCGGAGGAGCTTGGCCACGTGCGCCTCTGGGACGGCTTCGTCGAGTCCACGGGCGGCGAGACCGACGCTGCGCCCACGCCGGAGACCGCGGCCTGCGCCGAGGACTGGGCGGGCGACGGCGACGCCCTCGAGCTCCTGGCTCGCCTCTACGCCGTCGAGGTCTCGCAGCCGGCGATCTCGCGCACCAAGCGCGAGGGGCTCCTGGGCCGCTACGGCTTCGAGGACGGTCCCGGCACCGCCTACTTCAAGGTGCACGAGGGCCGCGACGTCGAGCATGCCGCCGAGGTCCGCGACGCTGGTCGAGGAGCTCGCAACGCGATGCCGACGCCGACCGCATCGTCGCCGCCGCCGAGCGGGCCTACGAGGCGAACTGGCGCCTGCTCGACGGGGTCTGAATCGCAAGGCAGGCTCGTGTCGCGCGGCGACCTGGCGATCGGGATCGTCCTCGGGCTCGCGCTCGGGCTCGCGATCGTCGCGATCTTCGTATTCGTCTTCAGCGAGGAGACGATCGACTCGGCCGGGCTCGAGGGCTCGGGCGGCGGGCAGGTCGAGCAGTCCGCGCCGTGATCCGACGCTGAGCTCGCCCATCTAGACTCGCGCCGATGAATTCGCCCAAGCTTCCAGCGCTGTTCGCGCTCGTGGGCGTGGTGGTCGCCGTCGCCCTGTTCCTGGTGCTCAAGGACGACACCGCCGACGAGGACACGACGGTGCCCGCGGCGCCGCCCGCCGAGAGCACCACGGGAGGATCCCAGGGCGGCGAGGAGCAGAAGCCCGACAAGCCGGCGAAGCCCGAGAAGCCCGAGGTGCCCGTGATCGAGATCGTGAACGGGCAAGCCTGTAGGCGGGGTGCAGGAGCTCGAGGTCAAGAAGGGCGACGACATCCGCTTCGATGTCGAGTCGGACGTCGACCGAGGAGCTCCACCTGCACGGGTACGACGTCTCGCAGGACGTCGACGCCGGTGGCAAGGTCGAGTTCAAGGTGCCGGCCGACATCGAGGGCGTGTTCGAGGTCGAGCTCGAGCACTACGGGCGTGCCGATCGCCGAGATCTCCGTGGTTCCCGGCTGAGTGCTGCCGCTCGCGCACGCCCTCGCAGGGCAAGCAGGACCTGCCGATCCCGGAGTGGCTGTTCGCCTGGGGCGCATCGCTCGTCCTGATCGTCTCCTTCGTCGCGCTCTCCGTCGCCTGGCGCGAGCCGCGCTTCGCAGGCGGACCGCTGGCGCGCGCTCTCGGCGGGGTTCTCGCGCGTGCTCCTGAGCCGCGGCATCGAGGTCGTGGCGGGCGCGATCGGCGTCTTCCTGCTCGGGGTCACGGTGTGGGCGGGCCTATACGGGACCGAGGCACCGGACCGGAACTTCTCCGTCACGTTCGTCTTCGTCACCGTCTGGCTCGGGTTCGTGGTCGCCAGCGTCCTCCTCGGCGACGTCTTCCGGGCCTTCAACCCGTGGCGGGCGATCGCGCGGCTGGTCGCCGGGGCGGGTTTCGCCTGGTCGCGGGCCAGTCGGGGCCCGCCCGCGCTGCCCTACCCGGAGCGGCTTGGGCGCTGGCCCGCCGCGATCGGCCTGCTCCTGTTCCTCTGGCTCGAGCTGGTCTATGGCGAGAGCGGATTCCAGACCGTCGGCCTGACGCCGCGCACTGTCGCGATCGCGACGCTCGTCTACAGCGCCTACACGTTCGTCGGCATGACGCTGTTCGGGATCGAGAAGTGGTGCGCGCGCGGCGAGACCTTCTCGGTCTATTTCGGGATGTTCGCGCGGCTCGCCGCCGCTCGAGGTGCGCGACGGCCGGCTCGGGCGCCGGCCCTGGCTCTCGGGCGCAACCGACTGGGCGCTGGTGCCCGGCTCGGTCGCGATGATCCTCATCACGATCGGCGGGCACGACGTTCGACGGCGCCCAGGAGGGCCTGCTTGCAGGAGCCGATCGCCGACGTCTTCAACCTGCTCTTCGACGACGGCCAGGGGATCGAGCCCGTGCTCGCGCTGCGGCTGACGAACTCGCTGTTCATGGCGCTGACGCTCGGCGCGGTCGCGGCGATCTACTGGGCCGGGGTCGCGGGCATGGGCCGCGAGGGCAGCACGCAGTCGACCCTGCGCGACCTCGGCCGGGCCTTCGCGCACAGCTTCATCCCGATCGGCCTCGCGTACCTGTTCGCGCACTACTTCAGCCTCGTCCTGTTCCAGGAGCAGGCGCAGTTCACGTTCCTGCTCTCGGACCCGCTGGGCGAGGGCTCGAACTTCTTCGGCACCGCCGACGGGGCATCGACTACGGCCTGATCGGGGCCGAGGCGGTCTGGTACGTGCAGGTGGCCGCGCTCGTCGCCGGCCACGTGGCCGCGCTCGCGATCGGCCACGACAAGGCGTTGGCCGAGTACCAGCGACGTCGGCCGGGCGACGCATCGCAGTACTGGATGCTCGCCCTGATGGTCAGCTTTACCGTGCTCGGCCTGATGCTGCTCTCGAGCGCCAACGCTTGACCCGGCGCATCGCGCCTCGCACGGCTTCACACTGCCTCAACATGCCGGCCTTCCCCTTCGCCCAAGATCCTCGGATGCGCGCGCGACGTCGTCGCTCATGGCGTTTGCCCTCGCGATCCTCGCCTGGATGGTGCCGGCCGTGGGCGCGGAGGCCGCCGGAAAGCCCATCGTCTACGTGGTCGTGATCGACGGCCTGGACGGCGACAGCGTCGAGGCCGGACACGCGCCGTTCATCTCTTCGCTGCTGGCGGGGAGCGGCGCGAGGGCCACGTATTTCCCGCGAATCGAGCGTCGGTGCTGCCGGCCGAGACCAACCCCAACCACACGGCCATGATGACCGGCGCCGCTCCGGGCACTCGGGCATCGCGGCCAACGCAGTTCGCGCTCTACGCGCCGCTCGCGAACGCCGACACCTGCCATGCGGATGGGGCCGCTCGACCTTACGGCGCTCCCGATGCAGACGAGCGGGGAGAGCCCGTCGTGCACCCAGGCCGAGACGATCTTCGAGTCGGTGCGCCGGCAGGCCGGCAAGCGCCGGCCGGTGGCGGCCGCGGTCCTCGGGCAAGCCGAAGCTCGGCCGGATCTTCGACACGACGTACCGGGGCAGACGCGCCGCCGACTACCTGTGGGCTCCTTGTACGACGACACGCCCGAGGACGACTCGTACTGCGGCGACGTGCCCGACGAACCCGGTCACCGGATACGCCGCTGAGCGACGCCATCGTCATGGACGAGGTCCTTCGCACCGATCGAAGCGGGGGTCCCGGCGCGGAACCGGATGCGGCGCCCGGACTTCACGTTCGTGAACCTGCCGCAGGTGGACAGCGCCGGGCACGCGTTCGGCCGCGGCCTGATCTACGACCTGGCCGTCGGGCTTGCCGACGACGAGATCGAGCGCCTCGTCACGACCCTGCGGGCGCGCGACGAGTGGCGGCGGACGACGCTGATCCTCGTCTCGGACCATTCAATGGACACCTCGCCGAGCAAGGTCAGCGCCACCGCCGTCCTCACGGACGCCGGGATGCTCCGAGGAGGACTTCGTCGCCGTCGAGGACGGGAGCGTCAACTTCCTCTACGTCGCCCGTCGCGGCCCGAAGCGAGAGCGGAACGTGCTCCTCGAGGCGATGCGCGACGCGATGCTTGCCACGCCGGGCGTGGCAGATGCGCTTTACCGGCGCCCGAACCCTCGCGATGGCGGGCGTCGCCACACCGCGGCCCGCTCGCCGGACGGCTGGAGCACTGGCAAGCGGATGGGGGATCTGATCGTCACGGCCGAGCCAGGCTCGGCGTTCACCGACCCCAGCTCGACCAGCAACCCGTTGATCGGCAACCACGGTGCTCCCCAGACCGCGGACAACTTCATGGCCGTCACCGGCGGCTGGAACAAGATCCGGACGCGGACGGCGGCCGGTGCCGGGCGCCGCCTGCGTCCAACCAACGCGGACGTCGCCGCCACCGTGATGCGCCTGTTCGGGTTGCGCGCGCCCAGGGACAACGTCGGGCGCGCCTTGACCGCGGCGTTCATGCCCCAGGCATTGCGCCGTCGCTAACGCCGAGTAGCCTCGCTGTCGATGGAAGCGGCGATGATCGCGCTGCCGTTCGCCCACGTGGGCCACTGGGCGATGTACGTCGTCTACGCCGTTCCGGTGGTGGTCGTTCTGAGCTCGATCGTCGTGATGAGCATCCGCGAGCGCCGGGCGCGACGCGACGAGATCAGTCCTCCTCCAGCGCCCTGATCGCGGCGTCCACACCGGCGACGGACTCGTCCGTCGGCGCGCCCTCGAAGTAGAGGACCACGTTGGCCGCGCGATAGCACGTGAGGCTCACCGCGGCCTGGCAACGCTCGAACTCGGCGGTCGCCGCCTCTGCATCCTCTGCGAGGAGGAGCGAGCCGCCGGAGCCGGAGCCCTCCGCGAACGACAGCGCGAAGACGTCGATGCCCTCCTGCGTGCTCGTCAGCGCCTCGCCCAAGATCAGGCTCGCGCCCTCGGCGTTGGCCTCCTCGACGAACTCGGCCGGCTCGAACTCGCGCTCGCCGCAGCCGGCGACGAGCAACGCGATGACGAGGAGGAGGGCCGCAACCACGGCCCGCAGCCTACGCAGCCAGAAGCTCGGCGAGGCGCCGTTCGAGCGAGCCCGCAAGCGCGTCGCGGATCGGCCCCTCGACCGTGCGCTCGACCAGCTCCTGGAGGAAGCCGTCGATCACGAGCTTCTTGGCGTCGGCCTCGGCCAGGCCCCGGGAGCGCAGGTAGTAGAGCTGCTCCGCGTCCACCTGGGCCACGGCCGCTGCGTGCGTGCAGCGGACGTCGTCGGCCTCGATCTCGAGACCGGGGATCGCGTCGGCGTGGGCCTTGTCCGAGAGCAGCAGGTTGCGACTCTCCTGGAAGGCGTCGGTGCGCTGGGCCTCCGGGTCCACCCGGATCATCCCGCGCCACACGGCGGTTGCCGAGCCGCTCAGGACGCCGCGGAACGCGAGGTCGGAGACGGTGTCGGGAGCGGCGTGCTCCTGCGTGGTGTCGTAGTCGAGGTGCTGGCTGCCGAGGCCGGCGTAGGCGCCGGTGACCTTGGCCGACGATCCGCGGCCGGCGAGCTTGGTCTCCATCCGGACCTTGCCGCGCGCCGAGCCGAAGCCCAGGGCGACCCAGTCGAGGTTGGCGTCGCGCCCCACCTCGGCACGCTGTGTGGCGAACACCCAGCCCTCGTCCGACAGCTCCTGCTCGCAGACGTAGCGCAGGTTGGCGCCGTCGCCGACCACGAGCTCGACGACGCCGTTGAACAGTCCCTCGCCCTCGGACTCGTAGCGCTCCCAGACCTCGGCCTCGGCGCCCTCCTCGAGCACGATCAGCGCCCGCCATTCGATCTCCTCGCCGGCGCCGCCGCGGATCGTGAGCCGCAGTGGCTCCTCGAGGCGGACGCCCGCGGGGACGTGGACGAACACGCCGTCCCGCCACCCCGCTTCGTTGCGGGCGGTGAAGGCGTCGGTGGCGGGCACGATTGTCCCGAGCCGCTCGCGGACGAGCTCCGGATACGCCTCGGCCGCCTCGGCCAGCGGCAGCACGATCACCTCGCCGGCGTTGCCGTTGGTGGCGGCCAACCCCTCGATCGTTGCGCTCGCGGCGGGGAACGCGTCGAGGTCGAGACCGCGCAGGTCGGTGAACTCCCAGCCCTTGTCCTTCGGGCCTGGGAGCGCGTACGCCTCGGCGTCAGCCAATCGAGCCTTCCATCTGCAGTTCGATCAGCCGGTTCATCTCCACCGAGTACTCCATCGGGAGCTCCTTGGCGATCGGCTCGATGAAGCCGTTGACGATCATCTTCGAGGCCTCTTCCTCATCCAGGCCGTGCGCCTGGAGGTAGAAGAGCTGCTCCTCGCCGATCTTCGAGACCGAGGCCTCGTGGCCGACGTTGGCGTCCGACTCGTCGATCCGGATCGTCGGGTACGTGTCCGAGCGCGAGTCGGGATCCAGCAGCAGCGCGTCGCAGACCACCTTCGACTTGGCCTCGGTCGCGCCCTTGGCGACCTCCAGCAGGCCGCGGTACGTCGCGCGCCCGCCATCCTTCGAGATCGACTTGGAGAAGATCGAGGAGGTCGTCTTCGGCGCGGCGTGGATGATCTTGCCGCCGGCGTCCTGGTGCTGCCCCTTGCCGGCGAAGGCGATCGAGAGGATCTCGCCGTGGGCTCGCTCGCCGAGCAGGTAGATCGACGGGTACTTCATCGTCAGCTTCGAGCCGAGGTTGCAGTCGACCCATTCCATCGTCGCGTCCTCCTGCGCGATCGCGCGCTTGGTGACGAGGTTGAAGACGTTCTGCGACCAGTTCTGGACGGTCGTGTAGCGGACGCGGGAGCTCGGCTTGGCGATGATCTCGACGACCGCCGAGTGCAGCGAGTCGCTCGAGTAAACGGGCGCCGTGCAGCCCTCGATGTAGTGCACGTCCGAGCCTTCCTCGGCGATGATCAACGTGCGCTCGAACTGGCCCATGTTCTCCGTGTTGATCCGGAAGTAGGCCTGCAGCGGCATCGCTACCTTCACGCCCTTCGGCACGTAGACGAACGAGCCACCCGACCAGACGGCCGAGTTCAGCGCGGCGAGCTTGTTGTCGTTCGGCGGGATCACCGTCGCCCAGTACTCGCGGACGAGGTCCTCGTGCTCGCGAAGGGCGGTGTCCATGTCCGTGAAGATCACGCCCTGGGCCTCGAGCTTCTCGTTCACCTGGTGGTAGACGGACTCGCTCTCGTACTGAGCGCCGACGCCAGAGAGGAACTTGCGCTCCGCCTCGGGGATGCCGAGCCGGTCGAAGGTGTTCTTGATGTCCTCGGGGACCTCTTCCCAGGTGCGGCCCACCTTCTCGGAGGCGCGCACGAAGTAGTGGATGTCGTCGAAGTTGATCTGGGCGAGGTTGCCGCCCCAGGTGGGGGTCGGCCGGTCCTCGAAGTGCTGGAGCGCCTTGAGCCGGAAATCGCGCATCCACTGGGGCTCCGACTTGTACTCCGAGATCGACTCGACGAGCCCGCGGGAGAGCCCCTTCGGCGCCTTGTAGGCATAGCCCGTCTCCGGGTCGTGGAAGCCGAACTTCTCGGCGTAGTCGGAGCCGATGTCCTTGAGCCCGGCCTCCTCGTCGGTGAGGACCTTCGTGGACTCGGTGAGCGTCTCGGGGGGTGTCGTCATCGCTCTCGTCAAACCTCCAGCTTCACTTCGCCGTCCTCGAGCCGTGCCGCGAACGTATCGACCGGTGCGTAGGCGGGCAGGGACTTCGGCCGGCCCGAGCGCAGGTCGAAAAGCGACCCGTGACGGGGGCATTCCACGGTACAGGACGCGGCGTCGAACTCGCCCTCGGCGAGCGGCCCGTCGTCGTGCGAGCACCGGTCCTCGATCGCCAACAGCTCCCCGCCCTCGCAATGGAACACGCCGATCAGGCGCCCGCCATCGACGGTGACGATGCGCCTCTCGCCCTCGGGCAGCTCCTCGATCTTGCAGACGGTCAACTCAGGCATCATTCCTACTTCCGAGGTCGGATTTTAGCGAGAAGCCCGGGCGTGGCCGCTGCAGCGTTAGACGAGCCGGCTCAACAACGCCGGGGCTCGGCTTCGGCTTCGCTCCGCCTCACAGCTGCTCGGCCAGCGAGGGGTCGCCGCGCTCGCCCTCGTCCTCCCAGTCGGCGAGCTCGCCGAGGCTGGCGGACTTGACCACCTTCAGGCCCAGCAGCGCGCACTTCATCCGCGTCGCCGAGATGTCGATCCCGAGCAGGTCGAGGACGAACTCCTTCGGCAGGCGCAGGAGCTCCTCGGGCGTCTTGCCCTCGAGCTCCTCGGTCAGCATCGAGGTCGCCGCCGTCGAGATCGCGCAGCCCTTGCCCTCGAACGCGACGGCCGCCACCCGACCGTCGCCGTCGAGCTTGATGTACACGTGCTGCTCGTCCCCGCAGAAGGGGTTGACGTCTTCGAACTCGAGGTCGAACTCGTCGGGGCGGCCGAAGTTCCGCGGCCGCTTGTAGTGCTCGAGGATGTTCTCGCGGTAGAGGTCGTCCATCTGCGTGTTCCACCACCTACGGTAGCTTCTGGGCGATGAAGGTTTGGCTTGCGGTAGGGACGCTGCTCGCGACGGGAGCGCTGGCGACGATCGCCTGGGGAGGCGACGTAGCGACCTACGACACCCGCCTGGTCATGCGCGATACTGCGCCCGCGTTCCACGGCAAGGCAAAGTCCGAGTTGGACGACTGCGAGATGGCTCGCGAGGTGAAGCTCCTGCGGCGCAAGCGCCCGGGACGCCCGCTCAAGCTGCTCGGCACCGACCTGACCGATGCGCAGGGCCGCTGGGCGATCACCGAGCCCGACGAGTTCACGCTCAAGTCGGGGATCTACTTCTCGCGCGTGACCAAGGCGATCGTCGTCTCGCCGGTCCCGGCGGTCTGCAGCAAACACCGCTCGCGCAAGATCGTCGTCGACTAACTATGCGGTACCCGCTGGCGCTTGTCGCGACGATCGTCGCATGCTCGATCGGCTCGCTCGCCGTGGCCACTGCGGGCGAGCGTGTTGAGACCAAGGTGACGATGTTCGAACGGAATCCGGTCTTTCGTGGGAAGGTCCATTCGAGCGACGCTGCATGTGAAAACGGTCGTCAGATAACCCTGGTGCGGAAGCAACGTGCGGGTGGACGCCGGCTGATCGTCGCTCAGGAATCGGCCGACTCGGGGGGCCGCTGGGCGATCACCGAGCCCGATGACTTCGAGCTCAAGCCGGGGATCTACTACGCCCGGGCGCCGACCACGCTGATCGATCCCGGCACGATCTGCGACTTCGACCGCTCACGCAGGGTCGTCGTCGACTAGCTGTAGCTACTCAGAGCGGAAACGCGGCCGGTCCCGCGGCTGGTCAGTACCCGGCAGGGTGCCTGGCGACGTAGCCAACCGGGTCACGCAAGTCGGTCTGCCAGCGGGGCGGCGCACCGGAGGTGTCGAACCGCAGCCCGGCCACGTGCATGTAGGTGTGGCCGGGGTGCGCGTACACGGTGATCCAAGAGCCGGCGCCGGGCTCGCCCCAGGTCATCAGACCCGTCGAGTCGAGAGGCGAGGAAAGGAAGCCTCCGCCATGGAGGGCGTAGCTCACAGAGCCGGAGCAGTCGTAACCGGTGGACTCGAAGGACCCGTGGCCGCCGCCGTAGATGTACGGCGTGTTGGTGATCTGGTTTGCCGCGGCGATAACTGCCTTCACGGCCTCGGGCGCGTCGGCCGGCGCGGTCGCCGTGCCATCGGAGTTGAGCTGTGCTCGCGCGCCGCTCGGGGCCTCGCCCTGCGAGCCATCGTCCGGCTGCGGCGTAGACAGGGCTTCGACGATGTCCTGCTCCTCGCCGATGAGATCGGCGAGGTGTTCGCGGCGCTCGGCTCGTATGGCTTGCAGTTCGCCCGTGCGTTGCTCCATGGCCACGCGGGCGGCCGCCAGGGTCGCCCTGCGGGCGTCGATGGCATCCCGGCTGGCTTCGATCCTGCCCAGCATTTCCTTCGTCGAGCCGACCTGCTCCACCCGCGCCGCGCGGAGCCTGTCGAATCGGCCGACGATGGCCGTCTCCATGTCGCTGATCTGGCCGAGGTATGCCGCCCGCGTCACCAGATCGTCGAATCCGTCCGCGTTCAGCAGCACCTGGGTCTCGTCGATCTCGCCGTTCTTGTAGACGAACACCAGGAGATTCCCCAGGTCGACCTCGGCGACGGCCAGGCGCCGCTTCGTCCGTGCGAGGGCTGCCCGCAACTCGGCCAGCTGCTCGTGGGCAGCAGCGAGCTCGGCCTCCTTCTGCCGGAGCTCGATGTTCACCTCCCGCTCGCGGGTGCGGAGGATCCCGACCCGTGCCAGCGCTGCGTCCACCGCCGCGTTCTCACGCGCGAGTTCGTCGCGGATGCGGTCCTGGCGGTCCCGCACCGTGTCCAGCCGGGTCTGGGCGCTGCTCGACTGCCCGCTCAGCACGGCCAGCAGGATTACGCCCGCGCACACGGTCGCCCCCGTCAGCAAACGGCGGCGAGTGGGGCGTGAGTGGTCGAGTGCGTGCGCCATCGCGCCGCCCGAGCCCGGCGGCCTGATCCAAGGTAGAGCGGTTCACGTCCGTCGGCGCAAGGCGCGGCCGGCCGGCAACATCCGTTGCGTCACGCGCAGTTGAGTGGGCCGTGGCGCTCACCGCCACTTTGAGGGGTTCAGTGGGCCGGGGATGGATCGAACCTGTCGGCGTTCCGCGCACGGTCAGGCGGGATCGCCGTCCGGGACCGTCGCCGGTTCCCGGCCGTTCCCGGGCCTCGTCTTGCCCACCCCTTGCCCACGCCGATTCATCCGCTCTGCATGGAAAGCGCAACAAACCGCGAGATACTGGGGCGATGTCGCAGGAGAACGTGGAGATCGTGCGCAACCTCCTCGGGCGGTACAAGCACCTTGCCCCTGAGGAGACGCCGGAGCTCGCCGCCAAGTTCTGGGCTTCTGATTGCGACTACTACCCAGCGAAAGGGTTTCCCGAGGCACGGCCGTGTCACGGCCGCGAGGAGTTGGCGCGCTATCTGGCTGAGTGGATGCGTGCTTGGGATCGCGTCGAATTTGCGATCAACCGGCTGATCGCCGTCAGTGATGATCGTGTGTTCACACACGTAACCGTGCGCGCTGACGGGCAGAGGAGCGGTGTGAGGCTGGTCGGCGATCTCTATCAGTGCATGTGGCTGCGAAACGGCCGCATCCTGCGACAGGAGGATCACCTCACCCTTGCGGGTGCCATTCGCGGAATTGGCCTCAGCGGTGAAACGCTCGAAGCCGCCGGGCTGAGCGAGTAGGGCGCAGAAGTAGCGCTTCGGACGAAAAGCGGCCAAGTCCCTGTTCGTGCACTGAGTGGAGGATTGACCCCCTGATAGCAGGGTCAAAAGCTCCACTCGATCGTCCGAACTCCGGGCGGCGCGGGCGCACGCCGCGGGGCTACTCGATCCGATCGGCCGCGTAGTCGGCGAGGGCCATCACCGTCATCTGCGGGTTCACGGTGATCGCCGCCGGGAACACGCTGGCGTCGCACACGTAGACGCCGGCTGCGTTCCGGACGCGGAAGTCGGGGTCGACGACGCCCTGAGCGGAGTTGGCGCTGATCGCGTTGCCGCCCTGCGGGTGCGAGGTGTGGAGCTGGATGTCGGTGTTGTCGCGGATCTCGGCATCGAGGTCGTCGAGCGCGTCCGCCGAGGAGTAGGGCAGGTAGCGGAAGGTCGTCGCCATCACCTTCTTCGCGCCGGCGGCCAGATAGATGCGGCCGGCGAGCTTGAGCCCGGCGACCAGGCGGCGGAGGTCGTCCGGGTGTGGGTCGTACTTGAGCTTCATCCGGCCGCGCCAGTCCAGGCTGACGCTGCCGCCGGGCCTCGTGCCGACGACCGACCCCGTGCACGCCATCCGGTCGTAGCGGCGCATGTTGCGGTAGTGATCGCGGAACCAGCCCGGCATGAACAGCGCCTGCGCGCCCACCGGGTTGAACCAGGTCTCGAGCACCAGGCCGTCGTCGCCGGGCGGGCGCAGGTAGTGGGAGATCTGCAGCCCGGCGTACGAGTCGAGCTTCTCGCCGAACTCGGCGGTCATCGGCGCGCCGAGGTTCCATGACATCCCGCGGCCCACGTTGGGCCCGCCCAGGTTCGAGCGCTGGAGGATCAGGCTCGACGCCAGGGCGCCGGCCGCGACCACGACCGTGTTGGCGTCCACGCGCAGCCGCCGTCCGTCGCTCAGCTTGCACTCGACCTCGGCGGCGTTGCCGTTGCGCGGCGCGACGCGCTCGACCGCGCACTCGCTGTAGATGCGGACGCCGTCGCCGAAGTCCTGCTGCGCCTTGGGGAGCGCATAGTCGAGCGCCGAGAGCTTGCGGCCGAACGGGCAGCCGATGTTGCAATAGCCGCAGCCGAGGCAGTCGTTGATGTTCGCCTCGACGACGTCGAACTCGCCGGAGCGGTCCAGCCCGAGCTTCTCGATCCCCTTGCGGAACTTGACCGCGCCGCCGGCGAGCGTGTGGCGCGAGGACATCCGCTCGATCGGGACGAACTGGCGCAGGCGAGCGAACGAGGCCTTCAGGCCCGCCTCGTCGAGCCCGGCGTCGAGCCCGCTGCCATCGTTCCAGCGCTCGAGCACGTGGTCGGGCAGCTCGAAGCACACCGCGTTGTTGACCACCGTGCTGCCGCCGACGCAGCGCCCCTGGAGCACGTGGAAGCACGCGTCGGTGGACATCTGCATCCCGCCGTCCGAGTAGAGGGTCGCGAATTGGGCGCTCTCGTTCTCGGTGAACTCGGCCGGGTCCACGTGGGGCCCGCGCTCGAGCATCAGGACCTCGCGCCCCCGGCCCGCCAGCCGGTTGGCGAGTACGGCTCCTGCAGCCCCCGTGCCCACGACGACCACATCGGCGCTGACCCGCTCGGTGTCCAGCTCCCGCGGCGTGCGAACTCGAAGCGGGGGGTAGGGGCGCTTCGCGAGATCGGCCGGCACCCCGCCCTCCTTCCGCTCGGAGAACGGCACGTAGCCAGTTGCCTTCGCCGTGCGGGGGTCGGCGTAGTAGCCGATGAAGGTGAGCTGCTGGGCGGCGAACAGCATCGCCTGGATCAGGCGGCGTAGGAAGCCCGGGAGCCGGTGCTCGGCGACGTCGGCGATGAAGCAGCGCTCGATGAACTCGATCCGCTTCTCCGGCGACATCACCGGGTAGGGCGGGCGCAGCCGCACCAGCGGGTACAGGCACAGCGCCGTCAGCGCGACCTTCGTCTTGTGCTTCTCCTGCGCCGGGAACGACCAGAGGTATTCGTCGACGTTGGCGGCGACATCCGCGGCGGTGATCGGTTCCTTCTCGCCCATCACCAGGACCTCCGCGAGGGCCATCAGCGTGCGGTGCTGGTGCGGAGCCAGGTAGCGCAGCGTGTAGCGGGCGGCGGCCGCCTTGCGCTGGCACCACAGCAGGGCGCCGGTCACGCCGACGGCGAGCACGAGCCAGACCCAGAAGAGCGTCTTCGGGTCGGGCAAGGCCCAGTCGAACGGCGCGGCGAACGAGCCCGAGATCGTCTCCGTGTTGCCGAGCCAGAGCGAGATCAACAGCCCGCTGATCAGCAGCACGTGGGCGCCGATCACGACCTGCACGGCCCACATATGCCGGCGAACGTCGGCGGCGGCGACGAAGCACAGCAGCGGCGAAGGTGCCGTCCTTCGCAAGCGAGTTGGCGACGAACGGGAACTCCGATCCCTGCTTCGGCAGCACGCCCTGGAGGACGTACGAGATCGCGAGGCCCAGGAACACCGGCCCGAGGATCAGGAGGAACACGCGGAGCCGCCGCTCCTCCGACGTCAGCTCAGTCCCGTCGATCCGTGACCTCCGTCGGGGACCCGGCGGCGCGCATCGCCGCCGCCCTGTCGTAGAACTCCTGCACCTTCACGCAGACCTCACCATCGAAGGTGAAGACCTGGCAGACCTCGTCCGAGACGGAGAGGCCGCTGTGGGCGCCCGTTCCCGACCGCTTGGTGATCACCAGCACGTGCGGGAGCGCCTCGATCAACTCCTGGATCTCGAACTCGAGCTGGCCGACCGCCGCCCGCCACTGGTCCCAGAACGCGATCACCTCGTCGTGACCCCGGTAGTGGCCCTGGCTCGGGATCTGTGGGTGGCGTCACCCATTCCACGTCGGGCGAGAGGTGCTCGAGCACCCACGAGCGGTCGCCCGCGTTCCAGGCGTCGTACCCCCGCCGGATCAGGTCGGCATAGCGCTCCGACACAACGACTTGCATCCTAGATGCTCGGTGCGGGCGTAGACTCGCGGTGCCGCGATGGACGCCACAGCCGTCATCATCGTTCTAGCTGTGTTGCTCCTGCTCTTGGTGGGGCTCGCGGTCGCCAGCGGGCGGGCATCGAAGCTGCCGGACTCGATCACCGGGGTTGCCCACCGGGAGGCCGCGATGGCCGCCCAGGCCGAGGTTGAGGAAAACGACATCGCGGAGATGATCGAGGCGCGCAACGCGCTGAGGGCTCGGATCGGCCGTCCGCCGATCGGCGAGGAGCTGGGCGACGAGGCCCTGCGGGAACGGCCCGACGAGCCGGACCGAAGTTAGACGCCGAACACGCGCCGCGCGTCCACCAGGCCCTCGGCCAGGCGGTCGATCTCGTCGGTCGTCGTGTAGACGCCGAACGAGGCGCGGGCGGTCGCCGCCACACCCAGTCGCTCCATCAGCGGCTGCGCGCAGTGGTGCCCGGCGCGTACCGCCACGCCGTGGCGGTCCAGGATCTCGGAGACGTCGTGCGCGTGCACACCCTCGAGCCCGAACGAGACCGGGCCGATGCGCTCGCCGCTCGCGCCCGGGCCGTAGATCTGGAGCCCCGGCACCTCGGGCAGCCGCTCCATCGCGTACGCCGCGATCTCGCGCTCGTGCGCGGTCACGGCCTCCATGCCGATTCCGTCGAGCCAGCGCAGCGCTGCGGCGAACCCGATCGCCTGCGTGATCGCCGGGGTGCCGGCTTCGAAGCGGGCCGGCGGGTCGGCGAAGGTCGTGCCAGCGGTCGTGACCTTGCGGATCATCGAGCCGCCGCCCAGGAACGGCGGCATCTCGCGGAGCAGGTCGAGCCGTGCCCAGAGCACGCCGATCCCCGTCGGCCCGTACGCCTTGTGACCGGTGGCCGCGTAGAAGTCCACGCCCAGCTCGGCAACGTCCACCGCCAGCTTCGGCGCCGCCTGGGCGCCGTCGGCGACCACCAGCGCGCCGGCCGCGTGGGCGAGCGCGGAGATCTCGGCGAGCGGGTTCAGCGTCCCGAGGACGTTCGAGACGTGGGTGACGCCGACGAGCTTCGGCCCGCGCTCGAGCGCCGCGCCGAGCGCCTCCATGTCGAGGGAGCCATCGTCCAGCACCGGCACCCAGTCGATCTCCGCCCCCGCGCGCTCGGCGAGCTGCTGCCAGGGAACGATGTTCGAGTGGTGCTCCATCTCGGTGAGCACGATCCGGTCGCCCGCGCGGACGTTGGCGTCGCCCCACGCTCGGGCAACGAGGTTGATCGCCTCGGTCGCGTTGCGGACGAAGACCACCTCGCGCAGGTCGGCGGCGCCGAGGTGGTCGGCGACGGTCGCCCGGGCGCCCTCGTATGCGGCGGTGGCCTCGGCAGAGAGCGTGTGCGAGCCGCGGTGGACGTTCGAGTGGTGGGCGCGCTCGTAGCGGTCCACCGCCTGGATCGAGGCGAGGACGCGCTGTGAGGACGCGCCCGAGTCGAGGTACGCGAGCGGCTTGCCGTTGACCTCGCGGGCCAGCGCCGGGAAGGCCTCGCGGACCTTCTTCAGCGGGAATGCGGCCGTCGCGGGAGTCGTCATCAGGCCGCCGTCTCGACCTCCTGCGTGATCCAGCCGTATCCCTTGTCCTCGAGCTCGGTGACCAGCTCGGGGCCGCCCTCCTTGACGATCCGGCCCTCGAACATCACGTGTACGCGGTCCGGCTTGATCAGATGCAGGATGCGCTGGTAGTGGGTGATGATCAGCGTGCCCATCTCGGGGCCGGCGAAGCGGTTCACACCGTCGGCGACCACGCTGAGCGCGTCGATATCGAGGCCGGAGTCAGTTTCGTCGAGCACCGCCATCTGGGGCTTGAGCATCGCCAGCTGGAGGATCTCGAGCCGCTTCTTCTCACCGCCCGAGAAGCCGTCGTTCACATACCGGCTCGAGAACTCGCGCGGGATGTTGACCAGCTCCATCGCGGCCTCGGTCTGCTTGCGGAAGTCCTTGAGCTTGATCTCGGGCTCGCCATTGGCGTCCCGGTGGGCGTTGACCGCCATCCGCAGGTACTTGGCGATGGTCACGCCGGGGATCGCGACCGGGTACTGGAACGCCATGAACAGGCCCATGCGCGAGCGCTCCTCGGGGGCCGCCTCGGTGATGTCCTCGCCCTTGAAGTGGATCGTGCCCTCCGTGACCTCGAGCCCGGGGTGGCCCATGACGGCGTTCGCGAGGGTGGACTTCCCGGAGCCGTTCGGCCCCATCAGGGCGCGGATCTCGCCCTTGGAGACGTCGAGGTCAAGGCCCTTGAGGATCTCCTTGTCCTCGGCTGAGACGTGCAGGTTGCGGATTTCGAGGTCGGCCATGTGTGGGTTTTCAGTCCTTCGGTTGGTTGCGGGGGCGGGTGCCCTAGGCGGATTGGGTGGCCAGCGGCCGCTCGTCGCTCGCCTCGGCGAACTCGACCAGCTCGGCGAGCGTGGTGCCGGCGAGCGCCTTGGTGACGCCACCGTGCACCCGGGTCCAGAGCAGCTTCGTCGCGCACGCCCGGTCGCCGTCGGACTCGTGCGAGCAGAGCACGCGGCCCTCGCGATCGGCGTGGAAGCACTCCATCGGCGCGATCGGCCCCTCGAGCGCCTGCACGACGTCCAGCATCGCGATCTCGTGCGCGGGCTTCGCCAGGCGGTAGCCGCCATGCGCGCCGCGCACCGAGCTGACGAGCCCGGCCTGGCGGAGCTTGGCGACGAGGTGCTCCAGATAGGAGAGGGGGAGGGCCTCGGCCTCGGCGACGGCGGTCAGCGAGACCGGCGCGGCCGGGTCAGGGCCGTCGCCGTCGTCGCGGCGCCCGAGCTCGACCATCAGGCGCACCCCATACTCGGCTTTCGTCGAGAACAGCATCGCCAGAAATCCTAGCGGCTCGGTCGGTTATGGCACGGCGCCCGCCTAGGGCTCGATCAGGCCCTTGCGGATGGCGTAGCGGACAAGCTCGACGCGGTCGCGCATGCCGAGCTTCCGCATCGCGTTCGAGCGATGGTTCTCGACCGTCTTCTCGGAGAGGTGGAGGATCTCCGCGATCTCCTTGTTCGTGTGCGCCTCGGCGACGAGCTTCACGACCTCCTGCTCGCGCGGGGTCAGGTCGTCGGAGCGGTGCGCGCCCTCGCCCAGGACGTCCTTGATCAGGGCGCGCTGGGCGGCGGGGGTGAGGAACGGCTCGCCCTTCTCGACCGCGCGCACGGCGGCCATCAGGTCGGCGTCGGCCTGCGCCTTCAGCACGTAGCCGGACGCGCCGGCCTTGAGCGCCTCGAACAGGTAGCGCTCGTCGTCGTACATCGAGAGGATCAGCACCGCCACCTCGGGCGCCTGCTCCTTGATCTCCCGCGTCGCCTGGAGGCCGGTGAGCTTCGGCATCTTCACGTCGAGGATCGCGAGGTCGGGCTTCTCGCGGATCACGAGGTCGCGGGCCTCGGCGCCGTCCGACGCCTCGCCGATCACCTCGATGTCGGGCTGGCGCTCGAGCAGCATCCGCACACCCGAGCGCACGATTCCGTGGTCATCGGCGATGACGACGCGCATCGGCTCAGATTCCGATCGTGCGCGAGGGGTCGCCGGAGCCGTTTCGGGGGTGAGTGTCGTTTCCATCGTCCTTTTCTATCGGCACGCGGAGCCGAACCCTTGTGCCGACTTCCGGGCGGGACTCGATTCGCAGGTCGCCACCCACGAGTAGCGCACGCTCACGCATGCCGCCGAGGCCCAGCCCGCGGCTGGTTTGGTCGAAGGTGAAGCCGCGGCCGTCGTCGGAGATCGTCAGCTCCGCCTGGTCGCCGTTGCGCGCTGAGCCGCACGAGCACGGTCTCGGCGCCGGCATGCTGGGCGGCGTTCGAGAGCGCCTCCTGGGCGACGCGTAGACGACCAGCTGGGCGTCAGCCGGGACGTCGCCGAAGTCGCCCTCGGCCTCGAAGGCCGCGCGGACGCCGCTGCTGCGGCTGAGCTCGTCGACGTTCCCGGCCAGGGCCGCCTTCAGGCCGAGGTCGTCGAGCGCCGTCGGGCGGAGTTGGCGCGCGAGGGTCAGCAGCTCCTCCATCGCCTGGTTCGCGAGCGCCTTGGTCTCGTTCAGCTCGTGCGCCAGTTCGACCGGCGCGTGCGCGCGGACTGCCTCGAGGCGCAGCAGAAGCCCGGTGAGCGACTGGTTGACCTCGTCGTGCAGGTCGCGGGCGATCCGGGTGCGCTCCTCCTCCTGGGCCGTCAACGCGGCGCTCGAGGCTCGCCGGCGCTCGGTCTCGAGGCGCTCCAGCATGCGGCGGAACGCGAGGTGCAGCCGCTCGACCTCCTCCGGTCCTCCGAACTCGCCGGGGTCGCGGAGGTTGGCGCCGGGCCGCGAGAGGTCGGCGCGCTCCATCTCGTCGACGAGCCGCTCGAGCGGGCGGAAGCGCCGCTGCAGGAGGTAGACGTTGACGAGCACGGTGAGCGAGACGGCGAGCCCCAGCACCATCGCCGCCTCCGGTTTCGAGGAGAGGTCGATGTCGGGGTTTGCGGCGAGGCTGGCGGCGACGACGGCGGCGACGACCAGCATCAGGTTCACCACCAGCACCTGCGTCATCAGGTTCTTGCCGCGCCTCACGAATCGCCTCACCACATTGATTATCGGGATTCGGGCCCGACGGGACGTGCCGACCCCAGATCAGAACAGGTTGCTGGCCCCTATGCCCCAGCCGAACGGCCGCCTGCGACAATCGTCCAGGGCACGGATGCCCGCGACCATCACGGCTTGGATCGCCCGGCATCGGGATTCCCCGAAGGAGACTCTGACACCACGATGACGACCACCCGCAAGTCAAACTTCGCCGCTGCGTTCCGCACGACGATTTGATGGCGACGCTCACCGGCCTCCTGGTCGTGATCGGCGCGCTGATCGGCGGCCCGGATACGGCGCTGATGTTCCTGTTCCTCGCCGCGCTGCTCAACCTCGGCGCGTGGTTCTTCTCGGACAAGCTCGCGCTCAGGATGAGCGGCGCCCAGCCGGTCACCGAGGAGCAGGCGCCCGGCCTCTACCAGATGGTCCGCGAGCTGTGCACCCGCGCCGACCTGCCGATGCCGAGCCTCCACGTGATTCCGCAGGAGCAGCCCAACGCGTTCGCCACCGGGCGCAGCCCGAAGAACTCGGCCGTGGCCGTCACGGCGGGGATCATGAAGCGCCTTTCCGAGGACGAGCTGCGGGGCGTCATCGCCCACGAGCTCGCGCACATCCGCAACCGCGACGTCCTGATCCAGTCGATCGCCGCGACGATCGGCGGCGCGATCACCTACCTCGCCTACATGCTGATGTGGTTCGGCGGCGACAACGATTCGCCGCTCGGTTTCATCGGCGCGCTGGCGATGGTCATCCTCGCGCCCGTCGCGGCCTCGCTGATCCAGCTCGCGGTCTCGCGGCAGCGCGAGTACTCGGCCGACGCCACCGGGGCCCAGATCTGCGGCAACCCGGAATCGCTGGCCAGCGCGCTGCTCCGGCTCGAGGAGAGCGCCAAGGAGATTCCGATGCAGGTGAACCAGGCCTCCGAGCCGCTCTACATCGTCAAGCCCTTCTCGGGCGGGGGCATGGCGGCGCTGTTCTCGACCCATCCTCCGATCGAGGAGCGGGTCCGGCGCCTGCGCCAGATGCGTCCCGCGCTCGGCTAGGACACGATCTGATCGGGTGCGGATGGGCCGGCCCCCGGGCTGGCCCATCCGCACCCCGCCGCTCAGCGGACCGAGCGGCCGGTTATGGGACGTCGGTCGGTGTCTCGACGCAGACCGTGTTGATGAGGTTCCCCATGGCCACGGCGTCGCCGCTCCCGGCTTCGTCCACGATGATCACCGAGAAGTTGTTCTCGGGTCCGAGCTCCCCTGCGATCTCGTCCGTCCAGAAGAAGTCTGGGAAGGCGCCTACGCCCGGAACATCGTGATTCACCGCCAGCAGGACCGCCTCGCCCCAGGTGGGAAGGCGGAGGCCGATGGAGGCGCAGAAGTTGAAGGCCGCGTCTCGTCGGTGTGCGTGACCCCGATAGTCCCACGCCCAGCCCACGACATCAAATCCTGTGCCCGAATCGGCGTCGCCTTGCGCTACACTTTTTGAAGTAATCCGGCCAATCCCGATAGGGATTTGGAGTTTTCTGTGGCGACGGCCAACGACACCCTCGATCAGATCAAGGCGCGGATCAGACTTGATCCCGCTCGAACAGGCACGCGCGGGAGATCGAATCCGGCGTGCGCCTGATCGACGTCCGCGAGCAGCACGAGTGGGACGAGTCCCACCTCGAGCAGGCGATCCACGTCCCGCAGGCCGAGGTTGCCGAGCGCATCGACGAACTCGCCCCCGATCGCTCCGAGCGCATCCTGCTCCATTGCCGCACGGACAACCGCTCCGCGCACATTGCCGACCTGCTCGGCGGACTCGGCTACGAGGACGTCGGCGTCATGCAGGGCGGGATCGTCGCCTGGGAGGAGGCCGGCCTGCCCACCGTCAGCGCGTGCGGGCCTCACCCCGGAGCAACGCAACCGGTACTCGCGGCACACCCTGCTGCCCGAGATCGGCGTCGACGGCCAGCTCAAGCTCCTCAACGCGAAGGTGCTCCTGCTCGGCGCCGGCGGCCTCGGCTCGCCCACCGCGCTCTACCTCGCGGCAGCCGGGCGTCGGCACGATCGGGATCGTCGACGACGACGTCGTGGACGCCTCGAACCTCCAGCGCCAGGTGATCCACACGACCGACCGCGTCGGCGATCCCCAAGACCGCGTCGGCCCGGTTCGCGATCGAGGCGCTCAACCCGGACGTCAAGGTCGTCGAGCACAACCTGCGCCTCGACGCCTCCAACATCCTCGAGCTGCTCGATCCGTACGACGTCATCGTCGACGGCGCCGACAACTTCCCGACGCGCTACCTGCTGAACGACGCGTCGGTGCGGCTTCGCAAGCCCGTCGTCTCCGCCTCGATCCTCGGGTTCGAGGGCCAGATCTCGACCTTCATCCCTTACGAGGGCCCTGCTACCGCTGCCTCTACCCGACGCCGCCGCCGCCCGAGCTGGCGCCCGAGCTGCGGCGCCAACGGCGTGCTCGGCGTGATGGCGGGCCTGATGGGCCTGCTCCAGGCGAACGAGGTGGTCAAGCTCGCCGCCGGAATCGGAGAGACGCTCAGCGGCAGGCTCCTGCTCTACGACTCGCTTGCCACCTCGTTCACGGAGCTGAAGGTCCGGCGCGACCCGCACTGCCCGATCTGTGGCGACGATGCGCGCCGAGATCCGGCCGAGTCGGAGCTGGGCCGGTTCCCGGATTACGAGCTGTTCTGCGGCGCCCCGGCCCGCGAGCCCTCGCCCGAGCCCGTCGCCTGAGCGCGATACCGTTCCGCCGTCGATGCCCCGCGCGACCGTGAAGATCCCGCCCGTCCTGCGTCCCCAGACGGGCGGCGAGGCGACCGTGAGCGCCGACGGTGCGACCGTCGGCGACGTGCTCGGCGCCCTGGTCGAGGCGCACCCGTCCACCCGCGAGCAGCTTTTCGGCGGCGACGGCGACCTGAACCGCTACGTCAACGTCTACCTGAACGACGAGGACGTCCGCGTCCTCGACGGGCTCGAGACGGCGATCGACGACGGCGACACCGTCGTCATCCTGCCGGCGATGGCCGGCGGCGCTTCGTAGTAGCTCCCGGCACGGTCGCGGCACACCCTCTGCGCCATCCGCGCGCCCGTGCGTGCCAGCGTCCGCCGCGTGCCGGGACATACGCAACGCTCCACCCCCGTAGCGGTTGCTGTTAGCCGCGGAATCCGCGGCTTTCGGCAACCACTAGCCGAGGTCGAGCGCCGGATCGTGGCGATCGCGGACGCTCAACGGAGCCTGATCACGATCGCCCAACTGTTCTCGCTCGGGCTGAGTCAGGATGCGATCGACAGGCGTGTTGCCTCCGGTCGGCTCACGAGGGTGCACCGGGGCGTCTTTGCCGTTGGGCGCATCAGGCTCGACACGCACACGCGCTGGCAGGCGGCGATCCTCGCAAGCGGACCGATGTCGCTCGTGAGCCACCTCTGTGCCGCTGGGCTCTGGGGAATGTGGCCCGAACCACAGGGCGATCCGCACGTGGTCATCGAGGCGTGCGGGCGGCGCGGCCACCCCGGCATCGTCACCCACCGCATGCGTCGCATGGCACCGACCGATCGCAGCCGGTTCAAGGGCATTCCGGTCACGTCGCTCGAGCTCACGTGCTTGCATCTCGCCGCGGTTCTCTCGAGGTCATCGCTCGAACGCGCCGTGGTGAAAGCCGCTCGCCGGAGAGAGTTCAGCGTTGAAGAAGCCGCCGCGCTCTGTGCCCGGAGCCAAGGCAGGCCGGGGGTTCGCGCGTTTCGCGCGGTTGTCGAACGGGACCTCACCGCTGAGCTTCGCTCGCTCTCAGAGTTGGAGACGCGATTCGTGCAGGTCCTCCGCCATCACCACGTCCGGCTTCCCGACATCAACCACGACGTCGAGGCGTTGATCGTCGACGCCGTCTGGCACGGCGAGCGCGCGATCGTGGAGCTCGACGGCTACGAATTCCACAAGCTGCCGCGGGATCTCCGCAACGACAACGCCCGGAACCGACGACTCGTCCTGGCCGGCTACCGTGTCATCCGGTTCGTCTGGAGCGACGTCGTCGACCACCCTGCCGACGTAGCCGCTTCGGTTCGGGCCCTCCTCGCCAGTCCCCCCGCACGGACTTAGTGGTTGCTCGAAGCCGCGTATATCGCGGCTTCGAGCAACCGCTCCTCCCGGCGATGGCCGGCGGCGCCGCGTAGCCGCCTATCTGTTCTCCAGCACCCGGGCCAGGAAACGCTTGGTGCGCTCGTGCTGAGGGTTGACCAGCACCGCCGAGGGTGGCCCGTCCTCCACGACCACCCCTCCGTCCATGAAGACGACGGTGTCGCCGACGTCCCGGGCGAATCCCATCTCGTGCGTCACGACGATCATCGTCATTCCCTCGGAGGCGAGCTCCTTCATCACGTCGAGGACCTCCGTGACCAGCTCCGGGTCGAGCGCCGACGTGACCTCGTCGAAGAGCATCACGTGCGGCTCCATCGCAAGGGCGCGGGCGATCGCGACGCGCTGCTGTTGGCCGCCGGACAGGCGGTCGGGGTATTCCTCCAGCTTGTCGCCCAGGCCGACCCGATTCAGGAGCGCCGTGGACTTGTCCCGCGCTTCCTCCCCGCTCCGGCCGAGCACCTTCTCCTGCGCGATCGAGACGTTCTCGAGCGCGCACTTGTGCGGGAACAGGTTGAACTGCTGGAACACCATCCCGACGCGCTGGCGCACGAAGTCCAGCTGATCGCCGGTCACCTTGCCGGTGATCTCCTTCCCCTCGAGCATGATCCGTCCCCGGTTGGGGGGCTCGAGCAGGTTGATGCAGCGCAGGAGCGTCGACTTGCCCGAGCCGCTCGGCCCGATCACGCAGGTGACCGTCCCGCGCTTCACCTCCAGGCTGACGCCGTTCAGGACGTTCAGGTCGCCGAACGACTTGCAGACGTCGTCCAGGACGAGGATCGAGCCGCCCTCGTTCGTCATGTCGCCCGGCAGGGCTGTCGTCGGGGCATCCATCACGCACCCGCCATTCCGGTGGCCCGGACCGGTTCCGGCGGTTCGCCGCCCCCGCCCGCGCGTTGGGTTTTCGCCTGCTCGCGGGCGATCAGCCAATCGACGACGCGCGCGAGCGGCAGCGTCACCAGCAGGAACAGGATCCCGGCGAAGACCAGCACCGAGCCGTTGAAGTCCGATGACTGGTAGTTGAACCCCACCTGGACCACCTCGGTGGCACCGAGAATCAGGACCAGCGACGTGTCCTTCATCAGCGCGATGAAATCGTTCAGCAGCGGGGCGATCACCTTGCGCACGGCCTGTGGCACCACGATGAACCGCATCGCCTGGCCGTTGCTCATGCCCAAGGATCTCGCGGCCTCCGTCTGCCCTCGGGGCACAGCCTCAATCCCGGCCCGATAGACCTCCGCCATGTAGGCGCCGTAGGTGAGCGTGATCGCGATGATCCCGTACCAGAACGGCGATGTCTGCCCGAGCCAGTCAGGCACTCCGATCGACCGAGGCAGAACCTCGCCACCTACGGGCGAAGCCGCGGAGCTGAGGAATCCCGACACCAGCAACAGGACCAGGATGAGGGGGATGCCTCGGAACACGTCGATGTACGCGATCGTGAGCCAGCGGACAGGAGCCAGCGCTCGACCCGGGAGTTGGCGCAGGACGGCGAGAACGAGCCCCCAGGCGAGCGAGAGCACGCCTGAAATCACCGTCAGCTTGATGGTGAGCCAGAAGCCCTCCATCACAGGATCGAACTCGTCGATCATCCGGCCGAAGTCGAAGTAGTAGTCGAGTATGAAATCCATCTCTCTCCTGTCCTCAGAAAACGAGGAAGGGCGCCAGTTGGCGCCCTTCCTCGTTACGGCTTCCGCTTCACAGCGACTGCTTGCCTAGTCGTCGGTCAGCTGCTCGTTCGTGCTGCCGGCGGCAACCGACGGGGGCGGGGTGGTCGCGAAGTACTTCTCGTACAGCGCTTCCATCGTCCCGTCCTCCTTGAGCGTCGCCAGCGCGCCGTCCATCGCCTCCCGCAGGCCGTCGTTGTCCGGCGCGACCGCCCAGCCGAACAGCTCACCTGTCTCCAGCTCCTCGACGATCTCGACGCCGCCCTGCTTCTCGACGGCGTCGGCCGCGACCGGCTGCTCGATGATGACCGCATCGACCTGGCCGGTGATCAGGGCCGCGATCGCGTCGGGACCCTGCGGGAACCCGCGCACCTCGCCGGCGTCGGTGTCGTTGTTCGCGAATTTCTCCTGCGTGGTCCCGTCCTGGGTACCGACGATCACGCCGCTCAGGTCATCCACCGACGCGATGTCCGAGCCCTCGGCCACTAGCAGGGCGTTGGACGCCTCGTAGAACGGAACCGTGAAGTCCACCGTCTGCTCCCGCTCCGCGTCGATCGTGGACGACGCGACGGCCGTGTCGAACAGGCCGTTCGCGGTGTCGCGGAAGATCGTGCCGAAGCCGGTGTTCGTGTACGTGACGTCGTAGCCGAGCTGCTCGGCGACGGCGTTGAAGAGCTCGACCTCATAGCCGCTGAAGTCGGGCTTGTCCGGCGTCGACGTCAGGAACGGCGGATATGGCGCGTCGGTGCCGACCGACAGCACGCCCTCCTCGATCGTCTCGAACGCGGCGGTTTCGCCGTCGGTTGTCTCCGTCGTCGCATCGTCGTCATCGTCGTCGCCGCATCCCGCGACGAGGGCGGTGGCGAACAGCGCCGCGATCAGTCCGATCACGAGCCAAAGGCGAGTTCCTCTCATGCCTCGTACTTCCTCCTGGTCAAGGCGGGGCGACAGGCCCCGCGGTGGTCCGAACATATCCGGTCTTGCTGAACAAGGCTCAATCGCCGGCCTTCAGCGTCTGCCGCAGCGTTGCCGTGAGCAGCTCGCGGGCGCGCTCGCGCTCCATCGCGCCGGCCAGCCAGCGGTTGCACAGGCCGTCGACGAGGGTGATCAACATCTCGGCCGCCTGGTCCGCGTCGATGTCGGATCGGACCGACCCGTCGGCGACGCCGCGGCGGATGCCCTCCGCCACCGTCGCGCTCCAGGCCTCGGTTACCCGGCGGACGTCCTCGCGCAGCTCCGGCTCGAACACGGCGGAGGCGCCGACCTCGCCCCACACGATCGCGTTGTCGCGGACCGCCCGGTCGTCGTCGAGCTCGGCCAGCAGCGCGGCCTCGACCGCGCGGTAGCCGTCGGTCGCGTCCGACTCGGCTCGCAGCGCCGCCGACGGTGCCTTGTCGCTGGCCCGCTCGAGCGCGGCGCGGATCAGGCCCTGCCGGCTCGCGAAGTGGTAGTAGAGGAGCGGCGGCGAGACCCCGGCCTCCGACGCGACCTCCTCGACGCGCAGGCCGCGCACGCCGCGCTGCGAGATCACGCGCGCGGCGGCGACCAGGATCGCCTCGCGGCGGTCGCTGGTCACCACGGCTTCCACGCCCGGGGTGGCAGGTGCGTCGCTCATTGCGGGCGATACTCGCAGAGCGCGGGCCCTCGCGCAAAGCCCGAACCGTGCCGGCTTTTCGTCACTACACTTCCTGAAGTAATGGTCGAGCCGACGCTCAACCGGCCGTGCGGCGGGCGCTACAGCGATTTGCTCGAAGAGGTGGGCAACACGCCGCTGGTCGAGCTGCCGACGCTCTCGCCCAAGCACCCGTGCGTGCGGATCTTCGCGAAGCTGGAGGGACGCAACCCGACCGGCTCGGTCAAGGACCGCGTCGCGAAGGCGATGATCGAGGCGGCCGAGGCCGAGGGTGCGATCGAGGCCGGGCAGACGATCCTCGAGCCCACCTCGGGGAACACCGGTATCTCGCTGGGGATGATCTGCCGGCGCAAGGGCTACCCGCTGCGCGTGGTGATGCCCGACAACGTGACCGAGGAGCGCTCGCAGCTGCTGCGGATGTACGGCGCCGAGATCGTCTACTCCGAGGGCGCGAAGGGCTCGAACGGGGCGGTCGAGCTCGCGCTCGAGCTCGCCGACGGCGACTCCTCCGTCTACATGCCCTACCAGTACGGCAATCCCGCGAACCCCGGGGCCCACTACAACGGGACCGGGGTGGAGATCCTCGACGAGCTCGACGAGGTGGCCGCGTTCGTCGGCGGGCTCGGCACCGGCGGCACGCTGATGGGCGTCGGCCGGCGCCTTAAGGAGAACGACCCCGAGACGAAGATCGTCGCGGCCGAGCCGATGCAGGGCGAGCTGGTCCAGGGCCTGCGCTCCCTCGACGACGGCTTCATCCCGCCGATCATCGACCTCGCGCTGCTCGACCGCAAGATCATGGTCTCCAACCGCGACGCGATCGTCTGGACGCAGCGCCTCCTCCGCGAGGAGGGCCTGTTCGCCGGGGTCTCCGCCGGCGCCGTGGCCTCGGTCTGCGTCCGCATCGCATCCGAGCTGGAGGAGGGGAACGTCGTCTTCCTGGTGCCGGACGACGGCTGGAAGTATCTCTCGTCGGGCGTGTACACCAAGTCCGTGGACGACCTCGAGGGCCTCGACTCCACAGTCTGGTGGTAGCGGTGGACATTCGCACCGAGGGCCTCGATCATGTGGCGCTTACCGTCAGCGACCTGAAGCGCTCGCGCGAGTTCTACGTGAGCGTGCTCGGCCTCGAGCCGAGGTATGACGAGGCGCACGAGCCCGACTTCCTGCTGGCCGGCGGCTCGGGCCTGGCGCTGTTTTCGAAGCAGAACTTCCCGGGATCCGGGGGCGAGGGCGTGAACGACATCAGGGTCATGCACGTCGCGTTCCGCGTCGGCCGCGAGATGTTCGACCGCGCCCGCACCGAGCTTCCCGAGCTCGGAATCGAGCCGCGGTTCGAGGACCACGGGAACGTCCACTCGCTCTACTTCGACGACCCCGACGGACACAAGCTCGAGCTGGCGACCTACGAGGTCTAGCGATGCCTCCCGCGGAGGCGCTCGCGCGTGTCGTGGCTCGCGTGATCGAGCTGGCGCGGAGCTACACCCCGCCCGGCTTCGCGCACGTCCCGGACCCGGACGCTGCGCTGTTCCTGTGTGCCATCGACCACCGGACCGGGTACGAGCGCGCGCACATGGTCGACGGCAGTGGCCCGTTCGCGGGCAGCGAGCTGATGTGGACCGTCGCGTTGCGGTCGGCCGAGCGCGAGCCGGGACTGCTCACGGCCGACCGGCTACGCGAGGCAAGCGCGCAGGACGTGGCGCGGTGGTTTCGGATCGGCGACGAGACCGTTGCGGACCCGCAGAGGCGCGCCGCCCTGTGGCGCGACCTCGCCGCGGGCCTCGACGAGTACCGCGGGTCGGCGGAACGGCTGTTGGCCGCCTGCGGTGGGCGGCTCGGCGGCGACCTTGGGCTCATCGCCCTCCTCTCCCGTCACGAGGCCTACTCGGACCCGCTCGCGAAGAAGTCGTTCCTGTTCGCGAAGATCGCCGAGCGCAGGGGCTGGCTCGAGGTCGCGGATCCCGAATCGTGGGAGGTGTCGGCGGACAACGTGCTCATGAGGCTGGCCCTGCGCTCGGGTCTGGTCTCCGAGGGGCGGCTGGGCGAGGTGCGCCCGGCGACCCGCGCGGCGTTCAAGGAGGTGGCCAAGGCGGCCGGCATCAACCCGGCGGTCCTCGACGACCTGCTCTGGGAGCTCGGACGCGACGACCCCGACCTGCTGGGCAGCGAGGCCGGCGACGTCCGCGAGCCTCCGCGTGACCTCGACTCGGCCTGGTACTAGGTGTTAGGTGAGCCAGGCGCCCGGGTTCTCGGCGAAGACGAAGAACCAGATCACCATCGCGCCGAGTGCGATCAGCAGCGAGCCGACCAGCAGGACCTCGAGCGGACCGCGAATCCAGCGGGGCTCGTCCGCCTCCTCGTCGTCGGGGTCAGCCTCGACCGCTGCCGCTCCGGCCGTCACGCGCATGTAGAGCCGGTTCAGCCAGAAGAGGAACCGCGCCCACACGATGATCGCGACGGGTGCCCCCAGCAGCGACAGCACGATGTGTTGCGCCGGCTCGGCGGTGATCTGCCCGGCGACCCAGAGCCAGCCCGCCGGGATCGCCACCCAGAGCAGCAGTGAGCCGATTCCCATCAGGAGGAGGAGGAACGCCGCCGCGGCGCGGTCCACCGGGGTAAGACGCTGCGCGTGCATCGCGCCGATCATCGCGGATCCATCCGCCTGCACCGTGACCGGCTGCGGACGGTCTGGGTGACGCCGTCGGCGTACGTGAAGCTCGTGCGGTTCACCCAGTACCCGCGCGGCGGGCACCGCGGAGGAGTCGTCACGTACGAGCGGACGATCCCATCCACCCGGCGGGTCACGACCCGGTCGCGAACGGCCACCGTGTCCACCGCGGCGCCGTCCGGTGGGGTACCGGGCAGGAACGGTGCCTCGCTGATCCGCTCATGGCCGGTCACGGTCGCGCGAACCACGACCCGGGGGACGTCCAAAGGCCCGGGCCGGTTCATGAAGATCAGCTCGTTGGCGTTGTTGAAGAAGTCGATCCCGACGTCCAGGAACCGGCCGGGATCGGGCAGGCCGGTGTCCAAGGTCAGCCGGCCCGCCGCGACCGCGCTCCCAGCGGGACAGGCGGCCGGGCCGAGCAACATCAGCTCCGGGTCGGACGCGGTGCACTGGAGTGGTGCGGAGGTGTCGAACCGCCCGCCCGGTGCGAGCTTCTCGACCACCGTGCGGACGGCCGGCGGCTTCCCGCCGGGATCGTCCGGGTTGACGTAGTCGACCCGGAAGGCGAGACCGGTCGGCACGCCCGGCCGCTGCTTCGTGAACTTGAACGTCACCGTCTGCCGCGACCCGGGCTCCTGTCCGTGCGCTGCCGGCTGTAGCGCGAGCAACGCGCCGACTGCGATCGTGAGCGTGATGGCACGCCTCATTGGGGTCCTCCTCACTTGATCACCGAAATCTCCGGATGCGTTGCCAGCAGGGTCTGGGTGAAGACGTAGTTGAACGCGAACACCGCGAGCAGCGCGACGACCACGGCGACGTTCACCGCGCGGCCGACGCCCTCCGCTCCGCCGGACGCGTTCATCCCGTAGTACGAGCAGACCACGGCGACGATCGCCCCGAACATCGCGCACTTGAGGATCGAGCCCCACAGGTCGGTCACCGAGGCGTTCGTGAACAGCGTCGCGAAGAACCCGCCCAGCGACTCGCCGTACATGACCTCGACGATCACGCCGCCGGCGATGCCGAACAGGATCGCGTAGATGCACAGCAGGCCGGTGAGGAACATCAGGCTGAGGAACCGCGGTACGACCACGTTCTTGATCGGGTCCACGCCGAGCACCTGGAGGGCGTCGAGCTCCTCGCGGATCTTGCGCGCGCCGAGGTCGGCGGTGATCGCGGTGCCCGCCACGCCGGCGACGACGATCGCGCTTACGAACGGCGCGAACTCGCGCACGGCGGCGAGCACGAAGAAGCCTCCGAGCCGGTCGAGCGCGCCGAACAGCGAGAGGAAGTTCGCGGCCTGCAGCCCGGGCGCGCCGAAGCTCACGGACACCATCGAGATCGCCATCGGGAACCAACAGAGCTGGAGCGCGAAGGTGAACTGGCTGAGGAACTCGCCCCCGTACGGATAGGGCGGCCTGACGGCGGCCACGACCGTTTTCGCCGTCAGGATGAGCATGCTGCCGACCTGCTCGAAGAGGTTCTTAGCGGGCAGGAAAGCCCGGTTCGCGAGCGCCGCTACGGGCATCCGGACGAAACCTTCACCCGCCACCAGCCGGCGACGGCGCCGATCGGCCCGAAGCGGGGCACGGCCCGCAGCTCGCCGCACCCGGGGTCGCCGCACTCCTCGTTGCCCACCCGCTCCCAGCGATGCGCCTCGGGATCGCCGAGGATCTGCTCCCGCCGCCCCCGTGAGCGCGCCTCGCGCTTGCCCCGGCTCTCGGCGCGCCGGCGCGCCTCGCGCAGGAGCGCCATCATCTCGTCGCGCGTCGCGGAGAGCTCGGCGAAGTCGGCGACGTGGGCCTTGGGCCGCAGCAGCGGATGGCGGTCGTGGCCGGACCGCGCCTCGGGGTACGCCGCCAGCTCGGCCTCGAGCCGCGCGATCTGGCGCCGCAGCTCACGCCGCGCGGCGGCCTCGTCGGCCTCGGTCCCGACGTCGGGGAGCTCGGCCTCCCGGTCCGGGGCGCTGGGGTCGTCGTCTGCCCAGCCGGCCCCGTAGATCGATCGCGCGACGTCGCTCGGGGCGATCCCGGCGCGCCGCGCCTCGGCCACGGCCTCGGCGGCGATCCGCTCGACGTCCGCCGAGGGTCGCGTGTCCGCCGCCACGAAGGTGCCGAGGCCGTGACGCGAGACCAACAGGCCGTCCGCTTCGAGCCTGCCATAGATCGCTCGCGCAGTGTTCGCGTTGATCCCGGCGAGATCGGCGAGCTCGCGGACGCTTGGAAGCCGCTCCCCGGGCGCCAGCTTGCCGGTGGCGATCAGCGCGCGCAGGCGCCAGGCGACCTGGACGCCAACCGGCAGGTCGCTGTCGCGGTCCACGCGGAGCGGTGGCTGTGCAGGCCGACCCATGGCTCCGACCGTACAGAGAACTAGTGAACTAGTCAAGTAGCACAGTTAGATAAGTACCAGCACATGCTGGATTCGCGGCTTGCGCCGCTCAGCAGATGCCTTTTATAGCCTGCGGCGCCGATGAGGATCGCCCAGGACCTGCTCGACGAGATCGTCGCCCACTCACGCGAGGAGGCGCCGAACGAGTGCTGCGGCCTGGTCGCCGGCCGCGAGGGCGTCGCGACCGCCGTCTTCCGCGCGCGCAACGAGATGGCGAGCCCGCTCGCCTACAACGTCCATCCCCAGGACCTGCTGCGCATCACCGGCGAGATCGACGATCGCGGCGAGGAGCTCGCGGCGATCTACCACTCGCACACGCGAAGCCCGGCCGAGCCGTCGCAGACCGACATCAACCTGGCTTCCAACTGGCCCGATCCCGTCTATCTGATCTGCTCCGTGGCCGACCCGGACACGCCCGTCGTCCGCGGCTGGCACCTGCGCGACGGTGAGGTCGCCGAGGTTGAGCTCAGCCCGTAGGCCCGTTCACCAGTTGAGCTCGCCGAGCTCCTGCGGCGCGGCCCCGGCTCGGGACACGTCCTCGCGCAGGTAGCGGCGCCATTCGCGCTCGACGTCGCGCGGGCGCTCGCCGAAGGCGATCTCGATCGCCCGCTCGGCGCCGTCGCGACGGATCCGCGAGACCAGGAGCGCGCAGGCCTCGGGTCCGCGCCGGCGCTCGAGCAGGTCGAAGATCGTGCCGCCGAGCGTGATCGCGTCCCGCGCGGTCGGCGGGAACTCGGGCTGCTTGGCGTGCCGCATCCGGGTCTGCACGGCGGCGCGAAACAGCGGCACCTGGCCCGCGAAGTACTGCGAGCCGCCCTCGACCAGCCACGCCCAGCGCAGGTAACGCGAGAACCGGCGCGGGCCCCACGGAGGCGGCAGGCTGGGGTTGTTGGCGCCGATCACGATCTGCGCGTACAGGCGCTCGGCCGTGCCTCGCAGGGCGGCGAGCGAGTCCTCGCCCGCCGCCCTGCGATCGAGGTAGTCGTCGTTGAGGACGTGCAGCTCGCCGGCCATCGCCCAGCCCGCGAGATAGCGGCGCCCGGCCGCCGCCGCGGCGACTCGTGCCGCCGGCAGGAACGGGTGGGCGGCGGCCAGCCAGGCCGGGGTCGGGTGGATCACGACGGTGATGTCGCCGGGGGCGCGATCGAAGAGTTCCTCGAGCCTCAGCCGCAGGTCCTCCAGCGCGTCGAGCGTGCGCTGGGCCGAGTCCTCGTCGGCGGTCTCGTGGCGCGCCGTGAAGCTCAGCGATTCGGTTTCCACCCACATCGGGCCAAGGGTAGTGCGGCGCCGGGTTCAGCCCGCGGCGGCGCGCCGCCGCTCGTAGCCGAGCTCGGTGCCGATCCCGAGGGCCTCGAGGGCGTCGTGCGCGGCTGCGATCGAGGTCGCGCCGGCGACGGCGTTCGCAAGCGGCAGGTCGCCGAGCGCGGCCGAGAGGTCGAAGAGGAAGCACAGCGCGCCCAGCGGCCCGGCCTCGACCGTGCGGCGGCCGCCGCGAATCTCGACCTCGCCGAAGGTGCCGCGGGCGCACCGGGCGACCAGCAGGCTGGCCTCGGTCACCGCGACCTCGGCCGCGGCCTCGATCTCGGCGGCCGCCTCGGGCGTCACGCCGAGCGTGTCCAGCCAGGCGCCGGCGCGCGCGAGGGCCGCGACCCGCCCCAGCACCTCGGCCGGGCGCAGCTCGCCATCGCAGCCCGCGCCCAGCACGCCCAGCAGGCACGGCAGCTCCTCGTCGACCACGGATCCGGCGGCGATCATCACGGCGTCGCACAGCGGGCTCGCGAGGCCCGGGTTCGTCGCCGAGCGCGATCGCGTCGCCCCCGATGTCCACGAGCGTGACCAGATCGCAGCCCAGCTCGGCGGCCGCGTCGCGGATTCCGGCTGCGGCGCCGGGCGGGCCGCCAGTCACGTCGATCAGGACGGTGCGCTCGCCCAGGAAGCCGGCCAGCCGCGACTCGCAGAACTGCGCGCCCTCCGGAGTCGTCGCGCCGGCGCCCGGCTCGACCAGCGCCGCGCCGGGGCCGACCGCCGTTGCGCCGCGGATCTCGGCCAGGGAGCGGGGGCCGGGGTGCGGGTCAACCGGAAATCGCTCCCAGGCGACGCCGCCCACCACCCACTCCAGGCCCCACGCCTCGAGCTGCCGGGCCACCGCGAGGCAGCCGACGGCGTCGCCACCACCACCGATGCCCAGCACAAGCGCGCGCTTCGCGCGCCCCACGCGGGACTCGAACGACTTCACTCGCTCGCTAGGCGAGTACGGCCTCGGCCTGGCCGGCGATCGAGCGGATGGTCTCGGCCGCGCGATCGAACTCCTCGTCGGCCATCACCGGAGTGCCCTCGAAGGGCAGGTCACGGTCGATCTCGACCCAGGAGCGGCAGCCGTGGTACTCGTCGCGGACCCGCACCGTCACCGGGCGGGGGATGCGATGCACCCGCAGGAGCAGCACGTGAAGCGGGTGCCGGCGCTTCCACTGGAGCCGCTTCATCGCGTAGTCCTGCGTCCAGACGTGGAACGGGGAGAGCCCGTCCACGATCCGCGGGTCGTCAGTTGTCCAGTGATCGGTCACCTCGGCCCACGCCCGGATGCGCACCCGGTCAGGCTGGGCGATGCCCCCGTCCTGCAGGAGCGCGCGCGGCGCGGGCTCCTCGTCGGGCCAGACGCCCTCCTCGAGGGCCCGGCGCAGCTCGGGATGGTGCGACTCGCGCACCAGGTCGTTCCGCTGGTGGTCGAACGTGGGGTAGAGGAAGAACCGCTCGTGCTCGAGCTCGAAGTGCTTGTCCTCCTCGCGGATGCCGCCCTTGCGCAGCGTGATGAGCTGCTCGCCCTCGGCCAGCGCGCGCACCGTAACGGCCCATTCCTTGAAGGCAATCGGCATGTCGAAAATTAAGGGGTTGGGAGGTTTGTCCGGGGAATATCGTGTTTCGGGGCCCGGATCGCGCCGCGTTAGCGCGGGACACCGACTGAGACGAGGCAGGATACGAAACCAGGGCCCATTTGCCAAGTTTGTGAGAGAAGTTGCGAAACGGCGGGTCCAGGCGGAACCCGTGATATCAAGCCGAATGCGTCACTCCTCGGCGCCGTACCCGCCGCCTCCGGGGGTTTCGATCCGCAGCCGGTCGCCGGTCTCGAGGGCGCCACCGGCCTTGGCGGGCAGCTCCGCTCCGTTCAGGAGGTTGCGCCCAGTCGCCCCGTCGCCACCGCCGTCGCGGCCGCGCGGCGCGTGCCGCCGGCGCTCGGTCAGCAGGGTGAAGCGCATCGGCTCCAGCGCCTCGATCTCGCGCACGATGCCATTGCCCCCGTGGCGCGCGCCTCCGCCGCCTGATCCACGCCGGATCGAGAGCTCGCGGACGCGCAGCGGCAGCTCGGTCTCGAGCGCCTCGACCGGCGTATTGAGCGTGTTCGACATCGCGACGTGGACCGCGTCGGGCCCGTCCGCGTCCGCGCACGCCCCCTGCCCGCCGCCCGACGTCTCGTAGTAGGTGAACGCTTCGCCCGCGAGGGTGACGTTGTTCATCGTCCCCTGACCCTGCGCCGGGCCGCCCGCGGGCTCACCGAGTGCCGCCGAGGACGAGGTCCGCCACCCGGCTCGAGGTCTCGACGTTGCCGGCCGCGACCGCGGCGGGCGGCCGCGCGTTCAGGAGCGATCCCTCGGGGGCGACGATCCGAACCGGCCGGTGGCCGCCAGCCGACGCGGGGGCATCGGGGTCGAGCAGCACCCGCACCGCGAACAGCGCCGCCGAGCGGGTGACCGGAAGCGGGCAGTTCAGGTTGCCCTCGACCTGGGCTGCGCTGCCCGAGAAGTCCAGCTCCAGCTCATCGCCGGCGATCGTCGCCCTGACTCTGACCTCGATGTCGTCCCGGCCGTCGGGACCTCCCTCGAGCGCGTCGCTCGCCTCCCAACTCCCGTCCGGCAGCTCGTCGAGGCGAGCCCGGGTCCGGCGCTCGGCGTAGTCGAGGATCTCCGCCATCCCCGGGATGGCGGTCTCGCCCGAGCCCGGCTCGGCGATCAGCTCGAGCAGCCGGGCGGACCCGGTCTGGTTCGCCGCCCACTGCGCCCGGAGGTCGGCCCGGCGCTGCTCCGGAGCGCGCATCCGCGCGATCAGGTCCTCGAGGTCATCGGGATCGGCCACCGCTCGCGGTGAGATCACAACCCCCTCCTCGTCGAGTCGTCCGCGAGTCCGCGGGCATCGAGCCCGGGGTCGCGCCGCCGACGTCCGCGTGGTGGGCGCGGCTGGCGACGAACCCCGCGAGGTCGCCCTCCTCGCCGTCCGCGCCCTGGATGACCGGCGTGATCAGCGTGATGTCGGGCAGGTGGGTGCCGCCTGCGAAGGGATCGTTGAGGATCCACGCCCGGCCGCGCAGCTGCGGCTCGTCCACGATCGCGGCGACCGCGTCGGGCATCGAGCCGAGGTGCACAGGAATGTGCTCGGCCTGCATCACCAGCTCGCCGCTCGCGTCGAACAGCGCGGTCGAGCAGTCGCGTCGCTCCTTGATGTTGGGGGAGTGCGCGGAGCGGATCAGGACCGCGCCCATCTCGTCGCAGATCGACTTGAGCCTGCCCGCCAGGACCTGGAGGGTGATCGGGTCGAGCGCGCTCATTCCCCGCGCTCTCCGACGACCGTGCCGTGATCGTCGACCCGGGCCGTCCACCCGGGCGGCAAGACCAACGTCGTCTCCGGCAGCTCGAGCACGGCGGGGCCTGCGATCGCGTGCCCGGCCGGGGGCTCCCCCCGCAGGACGCTGGTCTCGTGCCAGCTCCCCGCGAAGCGGACCCGACGGGTGCGGCGCTCGAGCGCGCCCTCGGTGGCCGCGCGGGGGCGGGGCTCCGGCGCGGGCTCGCTCAGCGCGATCCCGATCGCGACCAGCTCGACCGGCGTCTCGGCGGCGCGGAAGCCATACCGGCGCTCGTGCTCGGCGGCGAACGCCTCGATCAGATCGGCCGGGTCGGGGGCCTCCTCGCCGGCGACGGGCAGCTCGAAGGATTGCCCGCGGTAGCGCAGCTCGAAGGTGACCTCGGCGCCGGCTCCCTCCATGCCCGTGGCGATCGTCGCGCGCAGAGCCTCGACCTCGTCGGCGATCCGCTCCGCGCTGATCTCGCCGGGACCCAGCATCACCGTCCGCGCGGTGTCCCGGCGCCGCCCGGACCCGAGCAGGCCCAGCGCGCTCAGGACGCCGCCGGAGCGCGGGCAGAGCAGTCGGGTGATGTGCAGCTCGTCGGCCAGCTCCGCGGCGTGCATCGGACCCGCGCCGCCGAACGGGAGCAGCGCGAACCGGCGCGGGTCGACGCCGCGCTCGACGGTCACCACTCGTAGCGCCCGTGCCATCTCCTGGTTTGCCAGGCGCACGATTCCCTCGGCGGTCTCGAGCTCGCCGAGGCTGAGCTCCTGCGCCAGGCGGCCGACCGCGGCCGCGGCGGCATCGGCGTCCAGCTCGATGCCGCCGGCCAGGCTCGATCCTGGCGCCAGGCGGCCGAGCATCAGGTTCGCGTCCGTCACCGTCGGCTCGGTGCCACCGCGGCCGTAGCACGCGGGACCCGGGTCCGCCCCCGCCGAGCGGGGCCCGGTGCGCAGCGCGCCGCCGTGGTCGCACCAGCCGATCGACCCGCCGCCGGCGCCCACGGTGTGGACGTCCACCATCGGAAGCTGGATCACCCTGCCGCCGATCGTGCGCGACTCGGTCTGGCGAACGCGGCCGCGTTCGACGACGCAGACGTCGCAGGACGTGCCGCCCATGTCGAGGCCGATCGCATCGCCGTCGCCCGAGAGCCGCGCCACCAACCCGGCGCCGACCGCGCCGCCGGCCGGTCCCGACAGCACGCTCCACGCTCCCTGGCGGCCGGCCTCGCGCCAGGGCGCGACGCCGCCCGAGGAGCGCATGATCTCGGGCTCGGGCAGGCCGCGCGACGTCGCCGCGCCGGCCAGCTCGCCCAGGTACCTGCCGAGCAGAGGGGTCAGGTACGCGTCGATGACGGTCGTCGAGCAGCGCTCGTACTCGCGGAATCGCGGCAGGACCTCGTGCGAGGTGGAGACGTGCAGGTCGGGGAGGCGGTCGCGGATCGCGCGCGCGATCCGCCGCTCGTGATCCGCGTCCAGGTAGGAGAAGAGCAGGCAGACCGCCACCGACTCCACGCCGGCCGCCGCGATCAGCGCCGCGATCCGCTCGGGCTCGTCATCGGGCAGCGCCTCGATGACGCCGTCCGGCCCGGTGCGCTCGGCCGCGCCGATGCGATCGGTGCGGTCGACGAGAGGCCGGGGCTTCGGTGCGCACAGCCGGTACAGCGATGGCCGGTCCTGGCGGCCGATCTCGAGCAGGTCCTCGAACCCCGCGGTCGCGACCAGGGCGGTGCGGGCGCCGCGTTCCTCCAGGAGCGCGTTGGTCCCCACCGTCATCCCGTGCACGAGCCGGCGCACGGAGGCGGGCTCGGATCCGGCTCCCCGCAGCACCGCGTCGACCGCGGCGACCACTCCGGTCGCCTCGTCGCCCGGCGTGGTCGGCGCCTTGGCCGTGAAGAGCTCGCTGCCGTCGAACGCGACCGCGTCGGTGAAGGTCCCGCCGACGTCCACTCCGAGCAGCACGGGCCAAGACGTAAGCGTCCCGGAAACGTGAGAGGCCCGACCGCCTGGCCGAGCCTCTCGGCACCGGTCCAACCGGCGCCCCGTCCCGATCGCAGCGCCTCCCGAAGGCGCCGCGTTACCCCAGAAGAATTGCCTTACCAGGCGGGCAAACCCGCTTTCGCGACAAAGTCGCTCATTCGATCCATCAGGCAGCGACCAACTCCTCGTCGTGCGGCTCGAGATCGACCTCGGCCGCCTCGAAGGTCTCCTCGAGATGCTTGTGCGAGGGGCAGTAGTCGCGCCCCGGAAGCGGCTCGCGCTGGCACGGGGTCCCCTTGCGGGTGTGCGCGCGGCATTCGCGGGGAGTGCCGTCGAGGTCGAGCAGCTCGGGCGCGCGCTCGAGCAGGTCGAGCGCCAGCGAGATGTTGCTCTCGATCACGTTCCAGACTCTGAGCTGGTCCCCGATCGCGAAATAGCATCCGGACCTGGTTGAACAGAGACCGAGCCGGCCGGGCGAAGTAACGGCGATCCGTGCCGAGCCTGCGAACGGCGTCCTCGCATGCCTCCAGCACCGCCTGCCGGTTGCTGCATCCCGATCGGTCTTGCTCGTCCTCGATCACTCGCGGAGCCAGTTCCCGGTAGATCGATCGACTGAAGCGGTACATATCCTTTCGTACCCTCCTGTAGTCCTACGCAGTGGGCTCCAGCAAGCGGCTCCTTGCCGCTTTGGTTACCTGAAAGCCGTGGCGATTGTTACAGCTGCGTATGAATACGCAAGGGCCGATCGTTAAGGGTTTATTAACCGATTGATGGACATCTGTCTCATCCGATCGGAGGAGGCGGCTTCCGGCCGGTCGTGTCAGGCCCAGGAGTCCGCGGCGGACGGCGCCTTCGCGGCCGACCACCAGGTGGATCCCGTCCAGGCCGGGATCGGGCAGCGGGTGGTCCGCGCGCCGGTGCGCGCCCCGCGATTCGCGGCGCTCGAGCGCCGACTGCGCGATCAGGCCCGCCAGGGGATAGGGGTCGTCGAGCAGCTCCCGGAGGGTCTGCTCGTCCCGGCTCGGCCCCGCAAGCCGCCAGAGCGCCTCGCGCGTCGCGACGGTCGGCGGCCGGAACCGGAACTCGGGGAGGGGTGGCGGCTCGCCCGGGGCGGGCTCGACGGCCGACGCGACCGCGGCGCGCGCGCCGAACACGAAGCACTCGCTGAGCGAGTTCGACGCTAGGCGGTTGGCCCCGTGGAGCCCGGTGCAAGCGCACTCGCCTACGGCGTACAGGCCCGGCAGCGTCGACCGGCCCTCGAGGTCGGTGACGATCCCACCCATCAGGTAGTGCGCCGCCGGAGCCACGGGGATCGGCTCGCGCTGCGGCTCGAGCCCGGCGCGCTCGATCGCCGCGAAGACGTTCGGGAAGCGCCCCGGCTCGATCCCGCGCAGGTCGATCCACACGTGGGGAGAGCGATCCGCCTTCATCCGGTCCAGGATCGCCGCGGCGACCTGATCGCGCGGCGCCAACTCGTCGGTGAAGCGCCGTCCCGCCGCGTCGAGCAGCGTCGCTCCCTCACCCCGGACCGCCTCGGTGATGAGCGTCCCGTCGTGCTCGCCCGGCACCGCCAGCGCGGTCGGGTGGAACTGGCAGAACTCGAGGTCGGCCAGGTCGGCGCCGGCCGCGTGCGCCAGCACCGGACCGGCCCCGATCGCCCCCCAGGGATTGGTGGTGCGCTGCCACAGCGCGGCGCCGCCGCCGGTGGCGAGGATCGTCGCCGCGGCGACTGATCGGTCCGGATTCCGTGATCACGCCGGCGCAGCGCGATGCCGTCGCTCCACAGCGCCACCGCGGAGGCCCCCTCGCGCACCTCGATGCGGGGCTCGGCCGCGACGAGCGACGCCAGCAGATCGGTGAGCGCGCGGCCGGTCTCGCTGCCGCCCGCATGGACGATCCGCCGGGCGGTGTGTCCGCCCTCGAGGCCGAGCGAGAGGGTGCCGTCGGGCTCGGTGTCGAAGCGCATGCCCCTTGCGCTGCAGCCACTCGACCGCGGCGGGCGCCTCCTCCACGAGCACCCGGACGGCTTCGCCCCGGCAGAGCCCGCGCCCGGCGGCGAGCGTGTCCGCGGCATGGCGGGACGGCGAGTCGTCCGGCGCGAGCGCGGCGGCGAGCCCGCCCTGCGCCCAGTAGCTAGAGCTCTCGTGCAGCGGCTTCCGTGAGACCAGCACCACTTCGGCGCCCGCCTCGGCGGCTCGGAGCGCGGCGTGGAGCCCGGCCGCCCCGGCGCCGACCACCACCACCTGCGCGCTATCGGACATCAGGAGCGCAGTACCGTACCCGGCGCCCCGCGACCGACGTCCGCTGACGCCTTGACGCTCTACTACTCACACCCGGCTTCGCTCGAGCATCGCACCGGCGCCCATCCCGAGAACGCCGGACGGATCACCGCGATCGAGGGCGCGCTGGAACGCGCGGGCTGGCCGGGGTTGGAGCGAGTGGAGGCGCCACTTGCCGAGCGGGCGCAGGTGGAGAGGGCTCACAGCTCCGCGCACTTCGAGGCGATCGAGGCGTTCTGCGCGGCCGGCGGCGGCATGATCGACATGGACACGGTGGCTTCCGAAGGCTCGTGGGAGGCGGCCCTGCGCGCAGCGGGCGGGGCGTGCGACGCGGTGGACCGCCTGCTCACGGGCGAGCAGCGCGCGGCCTTCTGTGGCCTGCGGCCGCCCGGGCACCACGCCGAGCGGGAGCGTGCGATGGGTTTCTGCCTGTTCAACACCGTCGCGATCGCCGCCGAGCATGCGATCGCGACGGGCGGAGCCGAGCGGGTTCTGATCCTCGACTGGGACGTGCACCACGGCAACGGCACCGAGGAGATCTTCAAGGCGTCCGACACGGTCCTCTACGCGAGCATCCATCAGTGGCCGCTCTATCCGGGGACCGGGGCCGCCGAATACGAGGGCGAGGGGCCGGGGGAGGGGTTCACGATCAACATGCCGGTCGACCCAGGCGCCGACTCGGAGCGCTTCCTCGCGCTCGTCGAGCACGTGGTCGCGCCGGTTGCTCGCGCCTTCCGTCCGGGCCTGATCGCCATCTCCGCGGGCTACGACGCGCACCGCGCGGATCCGCTCGCGTCGTGCCTGGTCGACGAGGACGGCTATCGCCGGATGACGATCGCCATGAGCCGGGTGGCGGGCGAGCTGGGTGCGCCGGTGCTCGTCTGCCTCGAGGGCGGTTACGACCCCGGGGCGCTCGCGGCGTCGGTGGTGGCGACGCTCGATGGGCTCGGGACCGACGACGGGCCGGGCGGCTCCGATCCCGCGCTCGCGGAGCCACACCGCGCGCGCGTGGCGCGGCGCTGGGACATCTAGCCCCGGCTAGGGGACAACGCGTTCCTTGACGGTCTCGAGGAACGCCTTCGGGAAGCCGGGAACCTGATCGAGCTCGTTGATCGTGGTGAAGCCGTCGTGCTCCTCGCGGTGGCGGATCACGCGTTTCGCCTGAGTCACCGACATGCCCAGCTCGCGCAACTCGTCGAACGAGGCCGCCGACAGGCTCAGCATGCCCGCCGGGACGGCCGGCGCCTTCGCCGGCTTCGACCGTGACGTCTTGGGCTTGGCCGGAGCTTTGGCCGCCGGCTTCTTGGCGGCCGGCTTCTTCGCGGTGGGCTTCTTGGCCGGCGCCTTCTTGGCGGCGGGCTTGCGCGCCCGCGGCTTGGGCTTGGGCTCCGGCTCCGGTTCCGGCTCCGGCTCTGGCGCCGCAGCCTGCTCGGGCTCGGGCTCGGGCTCGGCTTCGGGCTCCGGCTCCGGTTCGAGCTCCGGCTCCGGCTCCGGCTCGGGCTCGGGCTCGTCGTTGGTGGGTACGTCCATCACCCAGTCCGGGGGCGCGATCTCCTCTTCCTCCTGCGCGGGCGCAGCCAGCGGCGCGATCTCGGCGGCGCGGGCGCGCTCGGTGGCGCCGCCCGCCTGCTCGACCACGGCGCCAAGCTTGCCCTCGACTCCCTTGAAGCGGCTCTCCCGCTCGCGGTCGACCTCCCGGCGCGCCTCGATCTCGATCTCGGTCGCGCGGCGCTCCGCGGCCAAAGCCCGTTCATGAGCCTCGTCGAGCTGGCGCCGCGTGGCCGCGAGCTCGCCCTCGATCGCGGCGCGCTCGCGATTCAGCTCCTCCTCACGAATACGGAGGGCCTCGCGCGCGTCGGTCTCGGTCGTCGCCCGCGCAGCCGCGATCTCGCGCTGCACATCGGCGGCGGCCTCGCCGCGCACGCGCTCGAGCTCCTTGGCGAGCTGGGCCTCGTGCTCCGCGCGGGCCTTGGTCTCGGCCTGCTCGACCGCGGCCCGGACGCCGTCCATGGCCGCGCGCTCGCCGTCCTTGCGCAGCGACGCCGACTGCGCGCGCAGCCAGGCGGAAGCGGCCGTGCGGCTCTCCACCGCGGTTCGAGCCGCGGTCTCCTCGGCCGCCCGCGCTCGCTCCTCGGACGTCTGCAGGGCGCGCTCTGACTCGGACAGGGCCGTCGCCCGCTCGGCGCGCACCGCGTTCAGCTCCTTGCGCATCTCGGAGACCTGCTTGTCGCGGTCCGCCTCGGCCTCGGAGCGGGCCTCGGTGGTGGCACGCTCGCGCTCCGTCTCGAACTCTGTGCCCAGGCGGGCCACCTCGGCCTCCAGCTTGGCCTGCTCCTCCTTGCGGACCCGCTCCTCGGTTTCGCGACGAGCCTGGGCGGCGGTGTTCGTCACCCGCGCGTCGGTCTCGGTGCGCATCCGCTCGATCTCCTCGGCGGCGCGCTGCTCCGCTGCCGCTGCGCGCGCGCTCGCCGCCGACTTCTCCTCCTCGGCGGCGGCCTTGGCCCGCTCAAGCTCCTGCTCGCGCTCGCGAACGCGCGCGTCGGCTGCCTCGGTCGCCTCCTGGCGTGCCTTCGCGGCTTCCTCGCCGACCCGGCGCTCGGCGCTCACTCGCAGGCGGTCCGCTTCCTTCGCAAGCTCCTGCTCGGCCGCCGCGACGCGCTCGGCGGCGGCAAGGGCGCGCTGCTCGATCTCGCGGAGGCGCTGGTCGGAGCTCTCGATGACGCGCGTCTTCTCCTCGCGCTCCGACTCCAGCTCCTCCTCGCGCTTGCGAAGCTCGGCGGCGTAGCGCTCCTGCGCGGCCTTGCGGGCGGCCTCGACCTCGAGCTTGGTCCGCTCCTCCGCTTCGCTGCGGACCCGGTCCAGGTCGGCCTGCACGGTGCCCTTGGCGTCCAGCAGGGCGCGCTGCTCGATCTCCTTCCGGGTCGTCTCTGCGGACTGCAGCGCGCGCTCCTCGACCTCGCGCCTCGCCTCCTCGGTGGCGATCCGCGCGCGCTCGTCGGCCTCGGCCTTCGCCTTCGCCTCGGCCTCGTCGCGGGCCCGCTCCTCGGCTTCCCGGACGCGCTCGTCGAGGCTCGTCTGCAGGCTCTCCAGCTCGCGCTTCACGTCGGCCGTCTCGGCCTGGACACGCTGGTCGGCCTCCTCGCGCAGCCGGCGTTCCGCCTCGGCCTGCTCGCGCTTGGCGGCCGTGGCGCGGGCCTCGGCCTCCTGAGCCTGGGTCAGTGCCTCCTGGACGGCGGTGTCGGGCCCCGGCGAGACGGGTGCGGCGACGGCCTTCACCTCGGCGGGAGCCTTCTCCGCGGCCGCCCGCTCGGCTTCCGCGCGCGCCGCCGCCTCGGCCTTGCGCACGCGCTCGTCGGCCTCATTCTGGACCCGCTCGATCTCGGCGGCAAGCCGCTTCTCGTGTTCCGCGGCGAGCTTGGTCGGGTCGTCGCCCGCGCCCTTCGCGGCCTCCTTGACGCGTTGGTCCGCGTTGCGCTCGATCTGCTTGACCTGGTCGCGAAGCCACTTGGCGGCTCCGGCGCGGGCCTGCTCCGAGAGCGCGGCGGTGTCCGGCGCCTGGGCCGGCTCGGCGGCTGCGTTCGCCTGCTCGGCGGCCTCCGCGGTCTCCTGCTCCGCCTGCTCCGCGGCCTCCTGGGCCGCCTTCGCCCGCTCGCTCGCCTCCGCCCGTGCGGCCGCGGCGCGCTCCTCGGCCTCCGTCGCCCGGCGCTCCGCCTCGCCCAGCTTCACTTCGAGTGCCTCGGCGACCGCCGCGCCCTCGAGCTTCGCCCGTTCCAGGTCCTCCTCGAGGGCGACGATCTCGTCGATCGCCCGCTCCTCGGCCGCCTGTGCGGCGGCGACCGAAGCAACGCGGATGCGCTCGTCGGTGTCGCCCTTCGTGGCCGCGGCGTCGGGGCTCTCGGCTGGACCCGGCTCGGCGGCCGCCGCAACCGGCTTGGGCGCCTCGGCCGGCGTCATGCCCGTCGGGACGAACGCCTCGGGCTGCTTGGGGGCGGGCGGCGGCGCAGGCTTCGCGGGCGACTCCGCGAGCTTCGCGGTCGGCACGAAGCTCTGGGGCTTGTCAGCGCGCGCCTGCGTGGGCTCGGACTCGCCCTCATCCACCTGCCATTCCTGCGTCTTGGACCGCTGCGGTTCGTCCCCGGGCGCCGTATCCGGCGCCACCTGTGCGAACTCGCTGGTGTCCGGCTCGCGAACGCTGGTGTCCGCCTCGCGATCGAACAGCCCGGTCGCCGGCTCCTGCCGCTCGGGCTTCGGCTCCGCGTCGGAGTCCGACGCTTCCTCGGCGGCGGAACCGGACGCTTCCTCGGCGTCGGCGGCCGGCTTGACCGCCGGCATCAGGTCGGTCTGCGGCGGCGGCGGTTGGGAGGTCGGCTCGCCACCGTTCGAAGCGGAGTCCCCCTCAGGGGTGTCCTCTCGGATCTCCTCGGCCTCGTCGGTCGAATTGTCCTCGCCGCGGCGACGGAACAGGCTGAATCGGCGCTTTGCCACGACGGCCCACTCTACGAAATGGACGCGGCGACCGTTTCGCGGCCATCTGGGATCGAAGTCGTTGCGCCCGCGTCTTGTTCGATGCGGGCCCGCCGCTGAGCATCCACGGAACCCGGTAATCGAAGAAAGGAGGCGCGGTGCGCGCCATCGAAGCGAACCTCCGGTCCCGAATCGGCAAGCTCCACAGCGAGCGCGGCCAGGGGACGGTCGAATACGTCGGCCTGATCCTGCTCGTCTCGCTGCTCATGGTCGGCATGGTGGCGGCGATGAAGGGGTTCCAGGGCGAGCAGGGCCTGGAGATCGCCGAGGTCATCGTCGCGAAGATCAAGTCGGCGGTGAACGCGATCTCGTTCAAGTAGCGCGGGCGCGGTGGGGGAGGCGCGAAACGCCTCCCCCACCGGCGTTGGGGCGTCTGCGAGACTGGCGCGCGATGCCCGCCCGCAGCTACGACCGCTCCCCCGGTGATTCCCGCCCGGTCGAGATCGAGCCCGGCTTCGTCCGGACCGCCACCGGCTCGGCCCTCTACTCGCAGGGCGAGACGCGGGTGATCTGTACCGCCTCCGTGAGCGAATCGGTGCCGCGCTGGCTGCTGGGCTCGGGCCGCGGGTGGGTGACCGCCGAGTACGCGATGCTCCCCGCCTCGACCGGCGAGCGCAAGGAGCGCGACTCGAAGCGTGGGAAGCAGGATGGCCGCGGCGTCGAGATCCAGCGCCTGATCGGTCGCTCGCTCCGCGCGATCGTTGATCTCGAGGCGCTCGGGGAGCGGAGCGTCTACGTGGACTGCGACGTGCTTCAGGCGGACGGCGGCACGCGCTGCGCAGCGATCACGGGCGGCTGGGTCGCGCTGCGCCTGGCGCTCGACCGGCTCCGGGCGGAGGGCGAGCTGGAGGGCGATCCGCTGACCGGCTCGCTGGCCGCGATCAGCTGCGGGATCGTCGACGGCGACGCGCTGTGCGATCTGGACTACGCGGAGGACTCACGGGCGGAGGTGGACGCCAACATCGTCATGGCGGGGGACGGCGGCCTCGTGGAGGTGCAGGCGACGGCCGAGCGGACCCCCGTCTCCAAGGCGCGGCTCGACGAGCTGCTGGCGCTCGCGGAGCCCGCGATCGCCGGGCTCCGCGAGGCCCAGGTCGCCGCCTGCGCGTAGATGAGTCCCGGATGCGCCTCGTCGTCGCGACCCGGAACGAGCACAAGCTCCGCGAGCTGGCGGAGATCCTTGCCGGTGTCCAGCTCGCGCCCCTGCCGCCCGCCGTCGAGCTCCCGCCCGAGGACGGCGAGACGTTCGCAGACAACGCGCTGATCAAGGCGCGCGCCGCGCGTGAGGCGACCGGCGAGGGGGCGATCGCGGACGACTCGGGCATCGTCGCCAGCGCGCTCGCCGGGCGACCCGGCGTCCGCTCGGCGCGGTACGCGGGCGAGGACGCCACCGACCAGCAGAACCTGGCGCTCCTGATCCGGGAGCTCCGCGGGCAGGCCGATCGCGGAGTCACCTACGTCTGCGCGCTCGCCTACGTTGACGCCGATGGAGCGGAAACCGTCGTGCACGGCTCCTGCGCGGGCGAGTTGATCGACGAGCCGCGGGGCGAGGGAGGCTTCGGCTACGACCCTGCCTTCGTCCCGGCCGACATCGGCGACGGGCGCACGATGGCGGAGCTGAGCGCCGCCGAGAAGCATGCGATCAGCCATCGCGGGCGCGCCGCCCGTGAGCTCGCTCCTTTGCTGGGAGTGGGACCGTGATCCGCACCAAGTCCGGTGCCGCGATGCTCTCGGTGGCGTCGAACACGTTCCTGATCGCGTTGAAGCTCGCCGCCGGCGCGATCACGGGATCGATCGCGATCCTGACCGAGGCGATCCACTCCTCGATCGATCTCGTGGCTTCGATCGTCGCCCTCGTCTCCGTACGCCGCGCGGACGAGCCGCCGGACGAGGACCATCCCTACGGCCACGAGAAGGTCGAGAACCTGGCCGCGACGATCGAGGGAATGCTGATCCTCGTCGGCGCGGGGATCATCGTCTTCGAGGCCACCCGCAGGCTCGTCTCGGGCTCCGAGGTGGAGAGCCTCGGCGTCGGGATCGCCGTGATCGCCTTCTCGGCCGTGGCCAACTTCGCGGTCTCGGGCTTTCTCAGCCGCCGGGCCCGGGAGCTCGACTCCCCGGCGCTCGAGGGCGACGCCGCCCACCTGCGTGCCGATGCCCTTACGTCGCTGGGCGTGCTGGCCGGCCTGATCCTCGTCGAGGTCACCGACGAGGTCGCCTTCGACGCGATCGCGGCGCTGGTCGTGGCGGTTGCGATCGTCGTTTCGGGACTGCGCATCATGAGCCGCTCGGGCCGGGCGCTGGTGGACGAGGCGCCGCCCGCGGAGGAGCTCGACCGGATCGAGGCGACGATCGCCGCCGCGGCGATCGAGGAGATGGTCGGCTACCACAAGCTCCGCGCGCGCCGGGCGGGCCGTCGCCGGTGGATCGATCTCCACGTCCAGTTCCGGGCCGGGACCACGCTCGAGCGCGCCCACGAGGCCGCGCACCAGCTGCGCGACGCGATCCGGGCCGAGGTGGTGGGCGCGGACGTCCTGATCCACGTTGAGCCCGAGTCGTCGGTGCGGGAGATGAGCGACAGCCCGCTGCGCTGGGGCGGCTCCCGCGGGCGCGACTGACCTATCTAGGTCAGGTTGACTGCCGCCGCGACGCCGACGGCGACCAGCGTGATCGAGTAGCCGGTGTACCCGTTGAGGGCCAGGACGAGGGCGGCGACGGCGCAGATCGCAACCGTCGTCAGCCAGGAGACTCGCGCCACGTTCACGCCTATATGTTCCAACACATGCCGGATCTCACGGGGCCAGAGGCGCATCCGACCGACCCGGTGCTCCCGACTCCGGGGGAGACCGAGCGCGCAACGGAACGGTTCCGGGCGCTCTCGGCCGAGATCCGCGGCTGCGCGATCCTCGGGCCCGACGGCGTCCTCGCCGCCACCGGGGACCCGGCTGACTGGGCCGGTCCAGCGCCGGAGCTGCTCGCCGCCGCCGACGCCGCGTCGGGCGGTAGCGCGAGTCACGCGCACGTCGCGACGGAGGACGGTGAGGCCTATGCGGTCCGGCTCGCGGGGCTGGCGATGGTTGCCGTCACGGACCGCTTCACGCTGGCCTCGCTGGTCCTTGCCGACATGAGGGCAACGCTCCGCGACCTCGCGGGTGCCGCCGCCGACGCCGTGGCGCGGGCCGCCTGATGCCACCGAAGCCGCACCGCCTCGTGATGGACCGCGTCTCCGGCTACGCCGACGAGGCCGCGGCGTATCTGCGCCGGCGCCGGCTCACACGCAAGCCGTTCGCGCGCGTCTATGCCGAGGGCGGTCGCGGGGCCACGCACCCTCCGGAGACGGAGACCGGCCGCGCCCTGTTCCTCGCCGCAGCACGCCTGATCGACGCCGCGCGCTAAGGCCCTACTCGGGCCAGAAGTCCTCCTGCCGCTCGCTCGGCGGATCGGGGAGCCGGGTCGAGATGATCATCAGCTCGACGTCCTCGCCGGTGTCGTTGTGGACCGAGTAGAACTCCTCGCCGGTCATCCGCACGGCCGTCTTTGGGTCCGCCTCGAAGACGTCGTCGCCGACCTTGAACGTCGCCTTCCCGGAGATCACGAAGTAGATCTCCTCCTGTCCCGGGTGGCGGTGGCCGTAGCTGCCGCGGCCGCCGGTGCCGGAGGGCATCGCGCGCCACGAGAACGAGACCTGCTCGGTGCCGAGCGCCTCCGAGTACCAGCGCATCTCGCCGAAGCCCGGCCACGCTTCCATCCAGTCCGTGGCCTGCTCGCGCGCCGCGACCGTGTATCCCTGCACGCGCCCTAGTCCTCCCGCCCCGGGTCCTGCCCGTCCTCGCCCTCGTCCTCCTCGTCGTCGCCCTGCTCGAGCGCGGTGGCCGAGACCGAACCGGCGGATCCGGGGTGGTAGTGCGTCTGGAATTCCTCCAGGGTCCGATCGAGCGCGTTCTCGTCGACCGGCACGTCCTCGGAGATCCGGACCCAATCGGCGCCCTCGTAGGCCTCCATGTTGAAGACCTCCTGGTCGATCGAAGACGAGTCGTCGACGATCACCACGACCTCGGTCTGCGGGTTGAAGTAGGTCCCCGGCCGGACCACCAGGTCCTCGAGCTCGACGATCTCGTCCTTCTGCTCTGGGCTCACGACTGAAGGGTATATCGGCCGGCGTCTTCGCAGAAGCCGGCAACGAGGTCCGCGAACGCCGATGGCGCGAAGACGTGCGCGACGTGGCGTTGGCCGGGGATCAGCTCGCGGCGGGACTCGGTGAACGCGGCTTCCAGGTCGTCGAGACCGTCGAGGTAGAACGGGCTGTCGGTGTCGGCCCCCAGAAGGAAGAGCGTCGGAACGTCGATCGGTCCCGCGGGGCTCTCCCAAGCGGCTGCCGCTCGCAGTTCGCGGGGCAGCGCCGGGACGGCGTCGAGAAGCATCGGCCATCCCGGCGACGAGCGGATCTGTTCCAGCTGATCGTCCGAGGTTCCCGCCGAGCGCAGGAACGCCTCGAGGGCGGTGTCGAGTTCGCCACGGGCGACCAGCCGGTCGAGACCGGGGACGCGGTCGGCGGTCACCGCGATCGGCGGCTCGTAGACCACCAGGCGGCGGAGGCGTTCGGTCCGCTGGGCCGCCAGGATCGAGCAGAGCGCTCCGTACGAGTGGCCGACGAGCAGCTCGGCGCCGGCCGCATTGAGCACCGCCAGCACGTCCTCGGCCTCGCGCTCCATGGAGTGCTCCGGCCCGTCGCCGCTCTCCGCGCGGCCCCGCCGGTCCATCGTCACGACCGAGAACCGGCGGCGGAGGCGCGCCATCACGAAGGTCCAGTCGGCGCTTGAGGTCGCGGTGCCGTGGACGAAGAGGATCGGGTCCCCCGAGCCGAGGACCCGGAACCCAATCGGCGTGCCGTCGGCGGAGGCGACGTGCTGGACGTCCGTCACGCGGCGAGAGTTTTCCAGCTACTGCCCGAGAGACTCCAGCTCGTCGAGCTGGCGCTGGACCTCGGCATCGACGTCGAGCGGCTCGCGGCCCATGCGGATACGCCTGGCGTTCGACGCCTCGACGAGCTGACGGACCTCGGCCACGAGCTCCGCGTCCGCTCGGAGCCCGGAGCTCGCAGGGCGCTCCTCCTCGAGGAGCCGTTCGAGCTCGGCCTCGACGTCCAGCTGCTGCTCGCCGCGCTGGCCCTGGCGGTACGCCTTGGCCTCGAGCAGCTGGCGGATCTCCGCCTCGCGCAGCTCCGGGGAGATCGGTTGCTGCGCTCCGGCCCCCTTTTGCGGCAGCTCCTGCTCGATCGACAGCGGCCCCTTCCCGATCTGCTTGAACGCGGCGCCGGCGCCCACGAAGCTGAGCGCCGCCGCCGGGATCGCGACGACCACGATGAGCACGATCACCTCCCCGTTCGAGAGCGCGAGCTGGGCCACGTTCCAAGGGTAAGGGCGAACGCGCTTCCCCGGCTTGGGAAGCCCGCCCGTTCGCTATATTTCGCCCTTCCACGGCGATTGACTGACCAGTCAATCGACACCATCAAAGGAGCTTTCGAAGCAGTGGTTGACTTCACTCTTACCGACGAGCAGAAGGACCTCCGCGAGCTGGCGCACAACTTCGCCACCAAGGAGATCCGCCCCGTCGCCTGGGACTACGACAAGGACGGGACCTGGCCGCAGGAGATCATCGAGAAGGCCTGGGAGGTCGGCTTGATGAACACCCACGTGTCCGAGGAGTACGGCGGACCCGGCCTGGACTTCCTGTCGGGCTGCCTGATCGAGGAGGAGTTCGGCTGGGGCTGCTCCGGGATCGGGACCTCGCTGGCGGCGAACGGCCTGGCGATGACTCCCGTCGACATCGGCGGCTCCGAGGAGATCAAGAAGCAGTACCTCGGGATGCTCGCCGAGGAGCCCAAGCTCGCGTCGTTCTGCCTGACCGAGCCGGACGCCGGCTCCGACGTGTCGGGGATGAAGACGACCGCCAAGAAGGTCGGGGACAAGTGGGTCCTGAACGGATCGAAGTGCTTCATCACCAACGGCAGCCACGCCGACTGGTACACGGTCTACGCGAAGACGGACAAGGACGCCGGGCATCGCGGCATCTCGGCCTTCGTGGTCCCCCGTGACGACACGATCACGATCGACAAGAAGGAAGACAAGATGGGCCAGCGGGCGTCGAACACGGCAACCGTGGTGTTCAACGAGACCGAGATCCCCGAGAGCCACCTCCTGGGCGAGGAGAACAAGGGCTTCAAGCTCGCGATGATGACGCTCGACCGCACCCGGCCGGGCGTCGCCGCGATGGCCGTCGGCATCGGCCGCGCCGCGTTCGAGTTCGCCTGCGACTACTCCAAGGAGCGCGTTCAGTTCGGCGTCCCGATCGCCATGCACCAGGCGGTCTCGTTCATGATCGCCGACATGGCGACCAAGGTCGAGGCCGGGCGCCTGCTCACGTGGCAGTCGGCGGCGTTGCTCGACAACGGGATCCGCAACACGCTCGCCTGCTCCCACGCCAAGCGGTTCGCGGCCGACTCGGCGATGGAGATCACCACTGACGCCGTTCAGGTCTACGGCGGCTACGGCTTCATCAAGGAGTACCCCGTCGAGAAGCTGATGCGCGACGCGAAGATCATGCAGCTGTACGAGGGCACGTCTCAGATCCAGCGCCTGGTGATCGCCAAGGAAGTGCTGATGGGCCGCAACGTCAACGAGCCCCTCGCCGAGTCGGTCAAGACGCAGGCCGACGTCACGGCCAAGCAGTCGGAGACGGCGCCGGCCGCCGTCTGAGTCCTACGGATTGAAAGAGGGGCCCCCCGGGCCCCTCTTTCGCTCCCCCGTCTGGTCCTCCCCGGAAGCCGGCCAGGGACCATGGCCGGCACGCTACGGGGCGGTCCGGCCCGCGTCTGTGAGGGCGATCACGTGACGAATGCAACGAGTGTGCGACCAGTCACGCGCCTATAGTCCCCAGCCGTGACCGAGAAGCTGTCGGCCCCGGTCTCCGAGGCAGTCGCCCGCGCCCGCCGCAAGGATGAGGACGTCGTTGCCCGCCCCGCGGCGCGCCACGGTGGCCGGTCGATGGACGTCTTCGGGGGCGAGATCCGCCGCCGGGACGTCTTCCCGCTGCTCGTGCTGCATCTGATCGAGCGCGAGCCGGCCTATGGCAACCGCCTGATCGAGGACATCGAGCGGATTACCGAGGGGCTGATCTCGGCCAATCCGAACACGATCTACCCGTTGCTGCGTGATCTCGAGGCCCGCGGGCTGATCAAGGGCGCCTGGGAGCACCCCGACCGGCGGACCCGGCGCTTCTACTCGATCACCGCGGCCGGCCGCAAGGAGCACAAGCGGCTGCGGGCCGAGCTCGAGCCGTTCCTCGACTCCGTGATCCGGTCGGTCGGCCTGGTCAAGCGCGAGATCTATGGCAGTGGTAATTGAGGAGTCGGTCCTGGTCGGCGCCTCGCTCGCCGAGGCCTGGGACCACTACTTCGACGTTGGCGGCTGGGGCGAGTGGGTCGACGGCTTCCAGGCGGCGGTCGAGGCCGAGGGGTACCCCGAGGCCGGGGGAACGCTGCGCTGGCGCTCGATCCCGGCCGGCAGGGGAGAGGTCGTCGAGCGCGTCCTCGAGCACGAGCATCGCCGGCGTCACCTAATCGCGTTCGAGGACCCGGCGATGGTGGGCGAGCTCGAGACCCGGTTCGCGATCGAGGGCGACGGCGTCCGCGTGAGCCAGCGGCTGACGTATCGCCTGCTGGACCGGGGCCCGATCGCCCGCCTGGGGCGAATCCTGTTCGTCAAGTCACAGATCCGCGCCTCCATGCGGCGTTCGCTGATGGCGTTCCGCCGCGCGTCCGAGGAGGCGGCCGGATTGCCCGCGTAACACGCGCGCGATAGGTTCAACTGACAGACGTTCGGCGACGTGATCGGGAGGACGGATGGCTGCCAGCGGCGTGAATGGGCTCTACGACGACTTCGACGGTGTCGTGGTCGAGGACGGCGGGGACGGCTACGACGAGGCGCGCTCCGTGTTCAACGCGATGATCGACCGCAGGCCGGCGGTGATCACCCAATGTGAGTCGGTGGCGGACGTGAAGGCGGCGCTCGCGCACGCGCAGGCGAACGGCCTCGAGATCGCGATCCGCTCCGGCGGGCACAGCGTCGCCGGCGCGAGCAGCACCGACGGCGGCCTGGTGGTCGACATGCGCCGGATGAACGCGGTCGAGGTGGACCCCGAAGCGCGGACCGCGACCGTCGCGGGCGGGGCGACCTGGAGCGACTTCGACGCCGCGACCCAGCCACATGCGCTCGCGACCACCGGGGGCCGGGTCTCGACCACCGGCGTGGCGGGGCTCACGCTGGGCGGCGGATCCGGCTGGCTGGAGCGGAAGTTCGGGCTGGCCTGCGACGGCCTCGTCGAGCTCGAGCTGGTCACCGCCGACGGCCGCGAGGTGACCGCTTCCGAGGACGAGAACCCGGAGCTGTTCTGGGCGCTGCACGGCGGCGGCGGCAACTTCGGCGTCGCCACCCGGCTCACGTTCAGGCTCGAGCCGCTTCCGGCGGCGACGCTGGCGCTGCTGCTGTGGCCGGCCGACGCCGGGCCCGAGCTCGCCAGGACGTACCGCGACCTGATCGAGGCCGGCGCTCCCGAGGCGCTCGGCGGCGGGGTCGCCTACCTGACGGGCCCGCCGGAGGAGTTCGTGCCCGAGGAGCTCCAAAACCAGCGGGTTGCGGGCGTGATCGGCGTCTACGCCGGCACCGAGGCGGAGCTGCGGGAGGCGCTGGCTCCGATCTACGCGCTGGAGCCCGTGGGCGGGCTCACCGCCGAGATGCCGTACGCGGAGATCCAGTGCGCGATCGACGACCCGCCGGGCTTCCGCAACTACTGGTCGGCCGAGCACCTGAAGAGCTTCCCGGACGAGGCTGTGGAGCTTTACTGCCGCCAGGGTGAGGAGATGATCGTCCCGTCGCCCTCACAGCACCTGCTGGTGCCCTGGGGCGGCGCCGTTGCGGCCGGCGCCGGCGACTGGCCGCTGCCGCACCGTGACGCGAACTGGGTCCAGCACCCGTTCGGCCTCTGGGACGATCCGGCCGACGACGAGCGGGGGATCGCCTGGGCGCGCAACGCCGTTGCCGAGATGAAGCCGTTCTCGACCGGCGCCGTGTACCTCAACTTCATCGGGGACGAGGGCGAGGACCGCGTCGTCGCGGGCTACGGACGCGAGAACTACGAGCGGCTCGCGGCGGTCAAGGCGGAGTTCGACCCGGACAACGTCTTCCACCTCCATCACGCGATCAGGCCTCTGACTCCCGCGTAGCGACGCGCCAGATACCCTTCCGCGGCCTCTTCCCCGCGGAACCCAGAAAGGGACCTGATGTTCGTTTTCAAGGCCGCCGTCGTCGGCGCCGGCACCATGGGCGGCGAGATCGCGCAGGCGATCGCCGCAGCCGAGATCCCGGTCGTCCTCAAGGACATCAAGCAGGAGTTCGTCGACGCCGGCCTCGACAAGGCGCGTGAGGTCACGAAGGGCCAGCTCGATCGCCTCGTCGCGAAGGAGAAGTTGACCCAGGAGCAGGCCGACGCTCAGCTCGAGGCGGTCATGGGCAGGATCACGGGCGCGCTCGACTACGCGGACTTCGGCGACGTGGACTTCGTCATCGAGGCCGCCCCCGAGCGGATGGAGATCAAGCAGCAGGTGTTCGCCGAGCTGGACGCGGCGACGCCGGGCCACGCGATCCTCGCCTCCAACACCTCGTCGCTCTCGATCACCGAGATGGGTGACGCAACCCTGCGCTGCGAACAAGGTCGTCGGCTTCCACTTCTTCTACCCGGCGTCGGTGATGCCCCTGGTGGAGATCGTAGCCGGCGACGACACCGACGAGGAGACGATCGAGGCAGCCGTCAACTTCGCCCAGGCGATCCGCAAGCAGCCGATCGTGTGCGGCGAGGTCCCCGGGTTCGTGGTCAACCGCATCCTCAACTCCGCCGTGGGTGAGATCTGGCGCAAGCAGGAGGAGGACGGGCTCTCGATCAAGCAGATCGACGAGGCGGTCGGCGCCCAGAACGTCGCCCCGATGGGACCGTTCTTCCTGGTCGACCTGCTCGGGCTCGACACCGTTTGCCACGTCGCCGAGCACCTGAAGGAGTCGTACGGCGACAGCTTCTACGTCCACAAGGGGATGCAGAAGCTGGTCGCGGAGGGCAAGCTCGGGGCAAAGACGGGTGGCTCCGGCTTCTACGAGAACGGCGAGCCCCAGATCGAGGGCGACGGCGAGCCCGACGGCGAGGCGCTGGCCGAGCTGATGAGCCTGAAGGCGCTGGTCGAGTCCTGCCTCGTCCTCGAGGAAGGCGTCTGCACCGTCCGCGAGATCGACCTCGGGATGATGGCCGGCGCCGGGATGGACCCGCGCCGCGGGATCTTCCCGCCCTTCATGAAGGCGGACATGGTCGGCCTCGACGTCGTGCTCGAGAAGCTCGAGGCGGCTGCGGAGGCGAACGGCGAGCGCTTCGCGGCGCCGGTGACGCTGAAGCGCCTCGTCGCCCAGGGCCGCCTGGGCCAGAAGACGGGCCAGGGCTTCTACGCCTACCCGCAGGCCGACGACGGCGAGCAGACCGACACGATCAAGGTCGAGACCCGCGGCGATGTGGCGATCTTCTGGCTGGCGAACCCGCCGATGAACGCGATCTCGCCACAGGTGATCAAGGACCTGGGCACCGCCTGGGAAAAGGTCAAGTCCGGCGGCGAGGTGGGGGCGGTCGTGATCGCCTCCTCGATGCCGGTCGTGTTCTCCGCCGGCGCCGACATCAAGGCGTTCACGCAGATGGACGAGGCCGGCGGCGCCGACCTGATCCACTCCGGGCACGCGCTCCTGCGCGACCTCGGCCAGAACCGGATCTCGACGATCGCCGCGGTCAACGCGCTCGCCTTCGGCGGCGGCTGCGAGCTGGCGATGTCCTGCGACTTCCGGATCGCGGCGGAGTCGGCCGTCTTCGGCCAGCCCGAGATCAAGCTGGGGATCATTCCCGGCTTCGGCGGCACCCAGCGCCTGCCGCGCCTGGTCGGCCCGCACAAGGCGCTCGAGATGAACCTCGTCGGCGACGCGATCACCGCATCGGACGCGTTCGAGCACGGCCTCGCCAACCGGGTCGTCCCCGATCACGAGCTCTTCGACACGGCCGTGGCCTGGGCGCGCAAGCTCGCCGGCCAGGCGCCGCTGGCGGTCGAGCAGATCAAGAAGGTCTCCCACAAGGGCGACCTCGACGAGGGCATCGAGGCCGAGAAGGCCGGCTTTGCGGCGGCCTTCCAGACGGCCGACGCCAGGGAGGGCATCGCCGCCTTCCTCGGCAGGCGCAAGGCGAACTGGAAGGGCGAATGAGTCGCCAGTCGCCAGTCGCCAGTCGCCAAGAGGCCGGCGCCGCGCGGCTCGCCGAGTTGCTGCGCGAGTCCCGCTCGACGGTCGCGCTCACCGGCGCGGGGATCTCGGTCCCATCCGGGATCCCGGACTTCCGCACGCCGGGAACGGGGCTCTGGGAGAACGTGGACCCGATGCAGGTCGCCCACATCGACGCCTTCCATCGGGACACCGCCCGCTTCTGGAGCTTCTATCGCCCCCGGTTCCAGGAGCTGGGTTCGAAAGAACCGAACCCGGCACACGGCGCGCTTGCCGAGCTCGAATCCCGGGGCCTGTTGAGCGCCGTGATCACGCAGAACATCGACCGCCTCCACCACAAGGCCGGCGCCGACCGCGTGATCGAGGTGCACGGTTCGATCGAGACGGCCAGCTGCACGACGTGCGGGAGCAGCTATCGCCGCGAGTCGGTCGACGCGCTGTTCGACGAGGACGGAGTCGCAACATGCGGCTGCTGCATGGGCAAGGTGAAGCCCGACGTGGTCCTTTTCGGAGAGTTCCTGCCGGAGGAGCCGATGTCTGAGGCGCACGACCTTTGCGAGAGCTGCGACCTTCTGATCTGCGTGGGCTCGTCGCTCGAGGTCTACCCGGTTGCCGGGCTGCCGTCGGTCGCGCTCAACCGCGGGGCCCGTCTGGCGATCGTCACCCAGGGCCCGACGCCCTACGACCGCGACGCCACGGTGAAGCTCGACGGCGACGTCGTCGAGGAGCTGGGCGCGGTCCTCGCGGCGCTCTAGCTCGGCGGCGGTCCCACACCGTGCGCCGCGCGGCGGCGCAGCACCCGTTCGCAGAGGGCCACGGTCTCGGCCACCTCGGCGCTCCGCTCGGTCGAGAGGTCGCCGCGGAGCGCCTCGTTGGCGGCCGTGCCGGTGTTCTGCCGGCGCTCGTCCAGGGCCTTCAGGTCGGCGACCTGGCCGGGCGTGGCGAGCACCTCGCGTTCGGCCAGTACCGCCTCGAGGCCGACCCTGATCTGCAGCGTCGCCTCTCGCATCCGGCCGGCGTCCAGGTCGGCGCGGGCGCGCAGGATCAACTCCTCGCAGACGAGGGCGCGCTCGCGGCCGCCGAGGAGCGCCGCCATCCGCTCCTGCGGGCGCAGCGCCGCGGCGCGGGTTTGGCGGCTCGCCGCTCGCGGCAGCTCGATCGCCGCGCCGTAGCGGCCGTCGACCAGCGAGTCGCCCTCCCCGTAGCCGAGGCGGATCGCGACGGTGGCGTCAAGGGACGCGTCGGGCACCGCCGGATCGGTGCTGGCGAGGCGCCGGGCGGCGAGGGCGCGGGCGGCGTGGACCAGCGCGCCCTCGACCAATTCGGACTGGCGCTCGGCGTCCTCACGGACCGCGTCGAGCCACGCGTCCGGGTCGCCCTCGACGGGCTCCGTGTCGATCACCGTCAGCTCGGTGACGGGGACCGTGCGCGCCTCTCCGGGCTCGACGGTGCGCGGCCTCGGCTTCCGCCGAAGCCTCCTGGCTGGCGGCGGCACCCCGAAGGTGCGCGCGACCAGCACCGCCTCGGTCGCCGCCGCGGCGTCCTCGCCTCCGTACGCCCGAACCGGATAGCGGCCGTCGCCGATCCCGAACGAGCCGGGCAACTCGAACTGGACGAAGGGGAAGACGCTCAGCGGACCGGGTGGTCTATTCGCCGGCGTGGGCGTTCGATGCCCGGCCGTGCTGTTGGCCCGACTTCTTGCCCTGCTTCTTCTTGGCCGGGATCGCGTACTCGGAGGGCGACGTGGGCACCTCGGGGTTGTCGATGTCGGCGATGCGGTCGATCAGGCGCTCCCACTGATCGGGCTTGAGGATCTCGAGGAACTGCTTCTCGGACGACGAGCCCGGCCCGTACTGCGGCTGGAAGCCGACGTGGACGTGGTCGTCGTGATCGCCCATCGCGAAGCTCGGGCCGCCGAAGTTCATCAGCGAGATCACCTGGTCGGGCGTCATCGTGCCCTGGAGCTCGAGCACGTCGCGCACCAGCGCCTCGGTGATCGAGCCCGGGCCCTGGTTGCCGATCACCGGGATGCCGTTGATCTGGGCGATGTCCACCGCGTTGCCCGACGAGTGGTGCGAGATGCTGCCGCCGGTCGTGTAGAAGGAGTGCCCGCACTTCAGCGAGGTGATCGTCAGGCGGTAGCCGCGCGCGGTCAGGTACTCGAGCAGCGCCATGGTCCGCCGGTCGATCTGGCCGGTCTGGATGTCGGAGCGGCCGCAGGAGTAGATCTCGAGGCGCGGGTCGGCGAGCGTCCGGCGGATCAGCTGCTCCTTCGACATCAGGAGGATCTGGCCGACCGAGGCGCCGGTTCCCGCGAACGGGTTCTTGCCGGCGGCGCGGTAGATCGCGGTCGCCTCCAGCAGCTTCCAGCCGTCGAGGATCGGCTTCGGGTCGATCTTCGGCGCGCCGCGGCCGGTCGGCTTGATCGCGAAGTGCAGGTGCGGGGCGAGGGCGTCGGTCTTGCCGACCCGGCCGAGCACGGTTCCGGCGACGACCTTGGAGCCCTCGTGCAGGGCCGCCATCTCCATCGTGTCGCGGTCGAAGCGCAGGATTCCGGAGAACGCCGCCTTGAAGCTGTCATAGCCCGGGAAGCGACGGGCCAGGAGGTCGTCGAGCTGGCCGGTGAGGTCGGCGCGGCCGACGTTCGCCTCGCGCTCGGGGAACGCGTAGAGCCGCTCGCGCGCGTCCTCGGTGTTGACCGGGCCCTCGGCCTTCGGCTTCGCGTCCTGCTTCTTGGCGGCGGTCCTGCCGGCGCTCGCGGCCTCGGCGGGCTTGCCGCTGCGGTCCGGGGAAATGAGCTTGAAGTCGTCGGCCGAGAGGCGCTGGCGCTTCGGCACCGGGTAGACCTCGGCGACCGACCCGAGCTGGGCGTAGGTGAAGCGGTTGCCGTACGCGTCCTCGAGGACCAGGTAGCGGCCGAGCTCCTTGGACCGGTCGATCTTCTTGACGACGCCGTCGTTCACCGCGACGACCGGAGCGTCCTCGCGAGAGTAGATGTTGATCCCTCGACGTGTGGGTGAGGCTGAGACGACGTCGGCGGCGTTGCCGGCGACGCCCTTCTTCGGCTGAGCCCGCTTCGCGGCCTCGCGCTCGGAGATGTCGTCGGCGTAGCGGGCCTTCGCGGCGACCGGGAAGCGCGCGCCCTCGGTGAGCCCGGTGAGCGAGCCGACGAGGTCGTCGGGGATCCGCCCGTACTGGCGGGCGTAGAGGAGCACTTCGTCGACGTACCAGTCGGCGTGGTTGTAGGCGAAGATCGCGCGGGCGAGGTCGTCCTCGCCGCCGGCCGCCTTCAGGTAGTTGGCTGCGGCACAGATCGCGTCAACCGGGTTGTAGGGGTCCTTGCGGCCGTCGTCGTTGGCGTCGACGCCGTATGCCTGCCAGGACGAGGGGATGAACTGCATCCAGCCCAGAGCGCCGGCGGAGGAGACGTTCAGGTTGGTGCCGAAGGCGGTCTCGATCCGGTTGATCGAGGCGAGCACCTCCCAGGGGATCCCGTACTCGGTTCCGCAGGCCTGGTAGATCGGCAGCAGGAAGGGCGGGATCGTGAACTGGTCGATCACGAAGTTGGGGACGCCGATCGGCGCGGGGCCGAAGTCGGCGACCGTCACGGTCGGGTTCGAGTTGGTCGGCGTGCCGTCGGGCTCGCGCGGCGGGGCCGGCTCCATCGGCTCGCGGTCGTCCTTCATGCCGTCGCCGTCCTTGTCGCCGGCGTTGCCCTGGCCCCTGCCGCCGGGGCCGCCGGGACCGGCAGCACCGCCGGGAACGAAGGTGTTGTTGCCGCCGTCGCGGCCGCCGCCGGGGGTGTCGCCACCGCCGCCGGGAGTGTCGTCGCCGGGGGTGTCGCCACCGCCGCCGGGGGTGTCGTCACCGGGGTCCGGAGTGTCGCCGCCGCCGGGGTTGCCGCCATCGCCCGGAACGTCGGGCACGTCGCAGCCGGCTTCGAGCAGGGTGGCGACGCTCGCGCCCTGGCCCAAGAGCTGCTCGCACAGGTCCTCGAGGCCGATGCCGTCGGGAAGGTCGATCGTGACGTCGCTACCGCCGAGGCCGAGCTTGATGCCGCCCGCCGCGGCCGTTGCCACGACGAAGCAGACGCCGAAAACGGCGAGTGCGACGACTACTTGAAGCTGCCTCTTCATCCCTGTGTCGATCTCGGTTTGTCTTGCTCCGCCCGCTGGGCAGGGTGACTTCGTGCCAGAACCTGCACCCGGGCACGCCGGACGCTACTTGTTCGCCCACGGCATTGCAACGACCAACCGTGGGCGTGAAAGTTACCTGAGCGAGCGGGTGCGATGCGCATGTCAAGGCCTGGCGCCACCTCGATTCCTCATCGGCACTCTCCCGTGCCTACTTAAAGCGCAGCTAGGCGCGGGCGACTCCAGCGCTGCGTTACGCTGCGCTTCGTCGTGACGCCTCAGGAGCAGCCCGACTCCGGAAGCCTTCGCGCGCGCGGCGAGGAGGCCCTCGGCGAGCTCGCGCAGGCGCTGGTTGACAACCCCGTGTTCAGCGGGGCGCTGGCGCGGGCGCTCGGCGCCGGCGAGCGCGCGGCCTCGGCCCAGCGCCAGGCGATCGGCGCCCTCAACCTGGCGGCCGGTGCGGACGTTGAGCGTCTCGAGCAACGGCTGCGCTCGCTCTCGTCCCGGCTGGAGGCGATCGAGGACCAACTCGACGATCTCGGCGACGACGTCGCGGCGCTCCGGCGGGAGGCCGCTCAGGGCAGCGGCGCGCCCTCGGGCGACCCGGCGGCCTGACGCCCGACCCCGAACGCCGCCACGGCCAGCTCGCCCAGCTCCCGGGCGGCCGCGTCGAGCCGCTCGTCGGTGAGGCGCTCGCCCGACACCGATTCCGCCACCACGAGGGCGCACGCCGTCACCACTCCGGCCCGCCCACCGGCCGCCAGGACCGTCGCGGCGGCGAGGTCCACCGCCACGGCGCCCGCCGCGCGCCAGGTTCCGCGCCGGGACGGGTCGGGGTCGTAGAAGAGGTCGGTCGAGGCCACGATCGCGGCCCGGGCGCGCGGCATCCGCGCCGTCAGCTCGGCGGTCAGGTCCGGGTCGGGACGGGCGGCATCGGCGCCGGTCAGCGCGGCGCTGGTTCCATCCCGGACCAGCGCGGCCTCGACGATCAGCGCGTCACCGGGTTCCAGGTCCGGGTCGAGCGCGACACAGGTCCCGATCCGGATCGCCCGCCGCACCCCGAGCTCGGCCAGCTCGGCGATCACCACGGCGGCGCTGGGGCCACCGATGCCGGTTGATTGAACGCTCAGCTCGATCCCGTCGGCCGTGCGGCCGTGGTAGCCCCAGAGGCCCCGGCTGAGATTGCTCATCAACGGCTTCGAGAGCAGCGCGGTGGCCAGGTCCATCGCCCGCTTCGGGTCGCCCGGAAGCAGCGCATCGGCAGCGACCGGGCCCGTGGGGCGGAGGTGTCGCGGGATCACCGGGTGAGAATAAGCTGCGTCGATGAGCGAGGGCCCGAACCAGACCGACGAGGGTGGTGTCGCGGAGGCGTTGCGCGCGGCGATCGAGCGCACGCTTGCGGCCACGGCGCCGACCCGGGAGCGGGCCGGCGACCTGGTTGACGAGGTCGTCCGTCGCGGTCAGGATGCCCGCGAGGAGATCGCGCGCCGCGGACAGGAGGCGGGGGCCGAGATCGCCAAGCGCGGCCAGGAGCTCACGCGGCGCGGCCAGGAGGCCCAGGCCGAGCTGGCGCGGCAGCTCGAGGCGCTCGAGCGGCGCATGGCGTCGATCGAGGAGCTCCTGCGCCCGTCCGAGCCCGGTGACGCCGACGAACCTAAGCCTAAGGCTGAAGGTTAGATATATGGCTGCCGTCGCGAAGTCGAGACCCGGCGATGCGAAAGAGTTTCGCGAGGTGCTCGACCGCGCCCTGCACGGAGCTCGACCGCGACGAGCGCTCGGGGCCGCTGCTGCGCGCCGCCGGGCTCTCGCTGCGAATCGAGTTGACCGACATCGACCTGGTGCTTCGGGTCGCGCCGAGCGACGCGGACGACCACCATCTTCGCTGGAGCTTTCGGGACGCCGACGAGCCGCCGAAGCTCGACCTCAGGATGGACTCGGAGACGGCCAACGCATACCTCCAGGGCCAGGAGAGCCTCGCGATCGCGATCGCTCGCGGCAAGGTCAAGTGCACCGGGGAGTCACGGATCGCGCTGCTCTATCTGCCCGCGCTGCGGTTGGTGGTCGAGCCGTACCGGCGGCTCGTGCGCGAGCGCTATCCCCACCTGGCGCTGACATAGGCGCCCGCGCCACCCCTGACCATCGTTCAAAATCGTCATTGACTCCGGCGCCCGGCGGGCGTAGCCTGACCCCCGAGAGATAAGGCAAAAGGCCGCAGTGGGCCGCGCCGCCTACCACCCCGAGGCGACTGGGGTGGGGACGCGAGACCCGCAAGGTGCTCCGCCGAGTGCCGCAGGCCGACCAAGCGGGCCGGAGAGCCCGCGGACGACGGGGCATCGCGACCCCGTCGTCCTTTGTGAGGCGAAGGGCGAAGCCCGAGCCGAGCCCCGGCGTTGTTGAGCCGGCTTGCTTGTGAGGCGGGAGGTCACACACCCGTCGTGGCCGGTCGTGAGAGGATCGGCCGAGCTTGGCCGACGAGGAGATCTCACTCAGCGAGGCGGCGCGGATCTCCGGCGTGTCCGCTTCGACCCTGCAGCGATGGGCCCGCGCACGGGTCCTGCCGATGCGCGGCGGGCGCTGGACCCGGGTGGTCGCGGCCCAGGCGCGCGTGATCGCGCGGATGCGCGAGCGCGGCCACTCCCTGAACGACCTGCGCCAGGCCGCGCGCGACGGACGCCTCGCGTTCGGGTACGTCGAGGACCTGATCGAGCGCTCGGACCGGACCTTCACGCGCGCCCAGGCGGCCGAGATCTCCGGGCTCGAGCCGGAGCTGATCGAGCGGATCATGGGCCTCCTTGGGACCCCGACCGCGCTCGAGGGCACGCTCACGGAGGACGACGTCGAGGCGATGAAGCGGGTCGCGGCGGTGCTCGACGCCGGCTTCCCGCTCGTCGCCATGTTGCAGCTGGTGCGTGTCTACGCGCAGTCGATCCGCAAGATCGCCGAGGCCGAGGTGAGGCTCTTCCACCTCTACGTCCACGAGCCGATGATCCAAGAGGGCGTCGACGCCCTGCAGATGGCCGAGGAGATGGAGGGCCTCGCCCGCGAGCTGTTCCCGCTCGCCGCGCCGGTCATGGACTACATCCACAACCGCTACCTGCGCTTCTACACGGAGCAGGACGTGGTCGGGCACATGGAGACGGAGCTCGTCGGCGCCAAGCAGCTCGGCCGGGTGCAGATGGCGTTCTGCTTCGTCGACCTGACCGGCTTCACCCGCTACACCGAGGAGGAGGGCGACGAGGAGGCGCTCGACCTGGTCGAGCGCTTCGTCGACACGGTCGAGGCGACGCTGCCGAACGAGGCGCTGATCGTGAAGACGATCGGCGACGAGGTGATGATCGTCTCGCCGGACCCGGTGTCGCTGACCGAGTGGGCCGTTGGCTTCCTGGCGCTGTTCGGCGAGCGCCCGCAGCCCCGCGTCGGCCTGCATTACGGTCGCGCCGTCTACCGCGACGGGGACTACTTCGGTGGCGACGTCAATCTCACGCATCGCGTCGTGGCGCGCGCACTGGGCGGCGAGATCCTCGTGACGCACCCGGTGGCGGATGCGATCGGCGGCTCCGAGTATCTGGAGTTCGACCCGATCGGCAAGGTCGGGCTGAAGGGGTTCCCGGAGCCGGTCGAGCTGTTCATCGTGCGTGCCCGGCGGCCCGACTAGTAGTACCTGCGGCAGGAACCGACCTACGCGCGTCGTAGAGTGATTCCAATGAGCGACTTTGTCGCGAAAGCGCGTTTGCCCGCCCGGTAGGGCAGTTTTCTCGTGGGGACACCAGAGGCTCAGGAGAGGCTTGCCAAGGTTGTCGCCGACTCCGGCTTGATCGAGTCCGGCTCGGACGGCGTCGTCATGGTCTCCGGCGGACCCGACTCCGCGTGCGCTGCAGCCGGGCTGGTGGGCCTGCTGGGCGCCGGGAACGTCCACGCGCTGCACGTGAACTACGGGCTGCGCGACGCCGCCGACGACGACGAGCGCGTTGTCCGGAGGCTGTGCGCGGCGCTCCGCCTGGACCTCCACGTCGAGCGCCTCGGCCCCGACCAGCTCGGGCCGGGCAACGTCCAGGCCGCCGCCCGAGCCGCCCGTTACATGGCCGCCGAGCGGCTCCGCGCACGCGCCGGGGCGACCTGGATCGCCACCGGGCACACGCGCTCCGACGTGGCCGAGACCGTCGTGTACCGCCTCGCGGCGTCGCCGGGCAGCCGCGCGCTGCTGGGCCTCGGGCCCCGTTCCGGACGGGTCGTGCGGCCGCTGCTCGCCCTCTCCCGCGACGAAACGCGGGCCTTCGCCATCGAGCTCGGCCTGCCCTTCGCCGACGACGAGTCGAACGCCGACACCACCTACGCGCGCAACCGGATCCGGGCCGAGGTGCTGCCCGCCCTGGCCGCCCTCAGCCCCGAGGCCGAACGCAACATCGCCGAGACCCGCGCGGAGCTGTCCGAGGAGGCCACGCTGCTCGAGCGCGTCGCGCTGGAGGCGCTCGACGCCGCCGGCGCCGCGGCCGCCGACACGAGCGTTCCGGCGCGCGCCCTCGCCGTGTGGGAGCCGGCGCTGCGGCGTATCGCCCTGCGCGCCCTGGCCGAGCGTGCGGCCGGGCGCCAGGTGCCGCTGGGGCGCGGCCGCGCGGCCGAGATCGCGCGGATTGCGGCGCGTCCCGAGGGCGGTGAGGTCCAGCTTGGCGGCGGCGTGCGCGCCGTCTGCGAGTCCGGCCGGGTGAGCTTCACCGTCGCGCACCCGCTCGACGCCGCGCCGGCGCCCGAGGCGGTCGCGCTGACCCTGCCCGGCCGCTGCCTGATCGGCGAGTGGGAGGTGCGCGCCGAGCTGCACCCGGCGCCGGTCCAGCCCGCCGGGCCCGAGCTCGCGACCCTGGACCTCGCGGCGCTCGGCGGGCCGCTCGAGGTGCGGACCTGGCGCGAGGGCGACCGAATCCGTCCCCTCGGCATGACCGGCTCGAAGACGCTGGGCGACCTCTTCACCGACCACAGGGTTCCGCGCTCGCAGCGCGGCCGGCTCCCGGTGGTGCTGGCCGGCGGCCGGGTCGCATGGGTCGCGGGCGTCGCCGTCTCGGACGAGTTCCGCCTGAGCGAGGCGAGCACCGCCGCGGCGGTCCTGACGGCGCGCCCCGTCTAGTCTTTCGCCGGTGAACGACCCCGCCATCGGGGAGACGCTCGTCTCCAGCGAGGACTTGCAGCGTCGGATCGCGGAGCTGGGGGCGGAGATCAGCCGCGATTATGAGGGCCGCGACCTGATGATGGTCGGGGTGCTGAAGGGCGCCGTCCTCTTCCTCGCCGACCTGATGCGGAGCCTCACGGTCCCGTGCGAGATCGACTTCATGGCGGTCTCGAGCTACGGCTCGGAGACCGACTCGTCGGGCGTCGTGCGGATCCTCAAGGACCTCGACGCGCCAATCGAGAATCGCGACGTCCTGGTCGTCGAGGACATCATCGACTCGGGGCTGACGCTCCACTACCTGATGAAGAACCTCAGAGCGCGAAACCCGGGCACGCTGGAGGTCTGCGCGCTGCTCACGAAGCCGGAGCGCCGGCGCGTGGATCTGCCGATCCGCTACGTGGGATTCGAGATCCCGAACCGGTTCGCGATCGGGTACGGCCTCGACCACGCGCAGCGCTACCGCAACCTTGGATACGTGGCCGCGTTGAACGAGCAGACCGGCTAGGCACGACTGGTACGCTGATCCAACCGGTGCGGCCACACGAATCCCTTAGTGATGCCGATTTTCGAGACGCATTTCCGCGCCCGGTCCGCACCCGCGGCCGGCGGCCCTAGGAGCGCCCAGTGAGACGCTTTTTCCGCAGTGCCGCTTTCCCCATCCTGATCGTCCTCGTGCTCGCGTTCTTCGTGAGCCGCCTGGTCAACCCGGGCGAGAAGGAGGACGTGCCGACCTACAACGAGTTCAGCGCTCAGATCGCCGAGGACCCGACGTCGATCAAGTCCGTCGAGTTCGAGCAGAAGAACCAGACGATCAAGGTCATCGAGGACGACGGCAACGAGTACACCACGGGCTACCTCCCGGATCAGGAATCGGTGCTCGTCAACACGCTCGAGAAGAACGACATCGAGACGACGATCAAGGGCACGGGCGGCTCGAGCCTGCTCAACCTGCTGACCTACATCCTGCCGTTCCTTCTGTTCTTCGGCTTCTGGATCTTCCTGATGAACCAGATGCAGGGCGGCGGCTCGCGCGTCATGAGCTTCGGCAAGTCGAAGGCGAAGCGGATGTCCGTGGACGCCCCGAAGATCACGTTCCGCGACGTCGCGGGCGTCGACGAGGCCGTGCAGGAGCTGCACGAGATCAAGGAATTCCTCGAGAACCCGAAGAAGTTCCAGGCGCTGGGCGCGCGGATCCCCAAGGGCGTGCTGCTCTACGGACCGCCCGGTACCGGTAAGACGCTGCTCGCCCGCGCCGTCGCCGGCGAGGCGGGCGTGCCGTTCTTCTCGATCTCGGGCTCGGACTTCGTCGAGATGTTCGTCGGCGTCGGCGCCAGCCGCGTCCGCGATCTCTTCGAGCAGGCCAAGCAGAACTCCCCCTGCATCATCTTCATGGACGAGATCGACGCCGTCGGCCGCCACCGCGGCGCCGGCATGGGCGGCGGCCACGACGAGCGCGAGCAGACCCTGAACCAGTTGCTCGTCGAGATGGACGGCTTCGAGATGAAGGACAACATCATCCTCATCGCCGCCACCAACCGCCCGGACATCCTCGACCCGGCGCTGTTGCGGCCGGGCCGCTTCGACCGCCAGGTCGTGGTGGACCGCCCGGACCGCAAGGGTCGCAAGCAGATCCTCGAGGTCCACACCCGCGGCAAGCCGCTCGCCAAGGAGATCGACCTCGACGCGCTCGCCGGCCAAACACCCGGCTTCACCGGCGCCGACCTCGCGAACCTGATCAACGAGTCCGCCCTGCTGACCGCCCGCACCGGCAAGCGCGAGATCTCGATGGAGGAGCTCGAGGAAGGGATCATGCGCGTGATCGCCGGCCCCGAGAAGAAGACGCGGGTGATGTCGGAGAAGGAGCGCCTCGTCACGGCCTTCCACGAGATGGGCCATGCGATCGTCGGCCAGAAGCTGCCGAACTGCGACCCCGTGCACAAGATCTCGATCATCGGCCGCGGCCAGGCACTGGGCTACACGATCTCCCTGCCCGGTGAGGACAAGTTCCTGACCACGCGCGCCGAGCTCACCGACACGATGGCAATGACCCTCGGCGGCCGTGCCGCGGAGGAGATCGTGTTCGGCGAGATCACGACCGGAGCCTCGAACGACATCGAGAAGGTCACAGCGACGGCCAAGCAGATGGTGATGCGCTTCGGCATGTCGGAGCGCCTCGGCCCCCGGGTCTTCGGGCACGACCGCGGTATGCCGTTCCTCGGGCGCGAGTTCTCCGCCGAACCCGACTACTCGGACGAGATCGCGCGCGAGATCGACGACGAGATCCGCCGCATCGTGGAGGAGGCGCACCAGACCGCCAAGGACCTGCTCACGGAGAACCGCGAGCCTCTCGACCGGATCTCGAAGATCCTGCTCGAGCGCGAGACGATCGACGCCAAGGAGTTCGAGGCGCTGCTCGCCGGCAAGTCCGAGGAGGAGGTCTTCCCCGTCGAGGAGGAGGAGGCGGACGCCCCCGCCAAGCCCGAGGAGCCGGCGGAGGCCGAACAGAAGGCCGGCCGCGAGGGCCCGCGTCCAGTCACCCGGCCGCGCCCCGGCTTCGCCGGCGGCTCAGCCGAGATGCGCGCCAACGACTAGACGCCCGGTACCGTGCCCCCCGTGCGGGTCATGGGCATCGTGAACGTCACCCCGGACTCGTTCTCCGACGGGGGGCTCTATCTGGACGCCGGCGCGGCGATCGCGCACGGGCGCCAGCTGGCCCGCGAGGGCGCTGACATCCTCGACGTCGGCGGCGAGTCGACCCGGCCCGGCGCCGCGGCGGTCGCCGCCCGGGAGGAGGTCGAGCGCACCCAGCCGGTCGTCGAGGCGCTCGCCACCGACGGCCACGAGGTTTCGATCGATACCTCGAAGGCGGCGGTCGCCGAGGCGGCGCTCACCGCGGGTGCCGCGATCGTCAACGACGTCACGGCGTTCGTGGCGGAGCCCGAGCTGGCGGACCTCTGCGGCGAGCGCGGCTGCGGGGTCGTCCTCATGCACATGCAGGGCACGCCGCGGACGATGCAGGAGAACCCGACCTACGAGGACGTCGTGGACGACGTGAAGGCGTTCCTCGCCGAGCGCGTCGAGTTCGCCGTCGCGCGTGGCGTCGCCGAGGATCGGATCTGGCTCGACCCCGGGATCGGGTTCGGCAAGACCGTCCAGCACAACCTCGAGCTGCTCCGCCGCCTGGGCGAGCTGCGCGGGCTGGGCAGGCCGGTCCTGATCGGGACGTCGCGCAAGAGCTTCCTCGGCAGGCTCACGGGCCGCGAGGCGCACGAGCGCATCGGCGGGACGATCGCCTCGAACGTGATCGCGCTGCTGAACGGCGCCGAGGTCTTTCGCGTGCACGACGTCCGCGAAGTGCGCGAGGCGCTGCTCGTGGCCGAGGCCCTGATCGGGCGGCGCGAGTGGGGCACCGACGAGCGCTTCGCGGGCGCCGGGGCGGCCTGATGGACTTCGGCGTCGCCACCTTCCCGACGGACGAGTCGATCGCCCCCGACGTGCTCGCCCGGCTGCTCGAGGAACGGGGCTTCGAGTCGCTGTTCTACCCCGAGCACACCCATATCCCCGCGAGCCGGGAGACGCCGTACCCGGCGGGGGGCGACCTGCCCCGCGAGTACAGCCGGATCATCGACCCGTTCGTGGCGCTCACGGCGGCCGCGGCGGCGACCGAGCGGCTGCGGGTGGGCACCGGGCTCTGCCTTGTGATCGAGCGCGATCCGATCCTGACCGCGAAGGAAGTCGCCTCGCTCGACCACCTCTCCGGGGGCCGGTTCCTGTTCGGGGTGGGCGCCGGCTGGAACCTCGAGGAGATGCGCAACCACGGCACCGACCCGGAGCGGCGCTTCGGGGTGATGCGCGAGCGCGTCGAGGCGATGAAGGAGATCTGGACCGCCGAGGAGGCGAGCTACGACGGCCGCCACGTCTCGTTCGAGCGGATCTGGTCGTGGCCGAAGCCGGTGCAGAAGCCGTACCCGCCCGTCCTCGTCGGGGGCAACGGGCGCACCGTCTACGACCGCGTCATCGCCCTCGGCGACGCCTGGATCCCCAACTACCTGGGCGACGTCGAGAAGCTCGCCGGGCGGATCGGCACGCTGCAGGCCCGCGCGGCGGCGGCCGGGCGCGACCCGATCCCGGTCACGATCTATGGCGTCCCCCGCGACCCCGCGGCGTTCGCTCTGTGGGAGCAGGCGGGCGCGACCCGATCCCTCTTCTATCTGCCCGCCTCGCAGGCCGACCCCGCCTCCGCGGAGGCGAAGCTCGACCGCTGCGCGCAGGCGATCGAGGAATTCCGCGCGGCGGGCGGCTGAGGCCGACCGGGTTGTAGGTTCAAGCCATGGAGGCCGGACGCAACGGCCCCGACTCGACCGTCGAGGTCGAGCTTCACGGGCTTTCGATCTACACCCATCACGGCGTCACCGACGCCGAGCAGGAGGTGGGCCAGCGGCTCGAGATCGACGTGTCCTTCGACGTGCCGGACTGCGACGCGGTCCTCACCGACCGCGTCGAGGACACCATCGACTACGCCGAGGTCTCCGACATCGTCGCCCTCGCGGCGACCGAGCGCAGCTACCGCACGCTCGAGCGCCTCGCGCACGTGATCGGCGAGCGCCTCGCCGAGCGCTTCGGTTGCGAGCACGTGCGGGTGCGGGCGGCAAAGCCGGAGCCGCCGCTGCCCCTCTCGATCCAGGAGGTCGCGGTCGAGGTAATCCACGAGCGCGCCCTCGACGAGGACGAGGACGACGACGAGGGCTGATCGCGTGCCCGGCCGCACCGGCTACCTCGGCCTGGGGTCGAACGTCGGCGAGCGCGAGCACAACCTGGCGCGGGCGCTCGAGCTGCTCACGGCTCACGGCGCCGAGGTCGAGGCGGTCTCGACGCTGTACGAGACCGAGCCGGTCGGCGAGTACCTCGACCAGCCCGACTTCCTGAACATCGCCGCCCGGATCAGCACCGCCCTCGAGCCGCTCGAGCTGCTCGACGCCTGCAAGGCCGTCGAGGTCGAGGTGGGCCGGATCTTCGCCGGTCCCCGTCACGGCCCGCGGGCGATCGACGTCGACCTCCTGCTGCTCGGCGACGTCGAGCTCGAGCACGAGCGGCTGACGCTTCCGCACGCCGAGGTCACGTCGCGCCGCTTCGTCCTCGAACCGCTGCTGGAGCTGGACCCGGCGCTTGCGCTCCCCGACGGCCGCCGGCTGGCCGACTTCGTCGAAGCGCTGGGCCCGGGGCAGCGGGTCGAACGCGTCGGCCCGCTCGAACGCTGAGATTTGCCTCAGGCCGGCGCGGTCGCCCGCAGCGGCTCGAGCCACTCCGCCGGGAGGATCGGCGGGACGTCGCCCGGGTAGTCCGGGACGAACCGCTTCGCGTGCTCGCCCGCGGGGCGGGCGGCGATCGCGGGGCGGAGGTCCTGGAGCGTCATCGCGAGGCCGACCCCGGCGGCGATCTGGAAGTCGGCGGCGTTCGGCTGGTCGCTACCGAGCAGGCCCTCGGCGATCCAGCCGTCGATTCGGTCGAGGCAGCCGGGAAGGGCTGCGAGGTCGGCCTGCACCGCGTCATCGGTGACGTCGTTGATCTTCACCTCGGCCGCGATGATCGGTCCCGCCGTGGCGACCGCCAGCCCGTGGGGAACCCCGATCCGGGCGTCACCGAGGTAGGTGCGAAGCGGGCCCTTGTCGCGCTTGATCGTGTTCCACAGGATGCGCCGGGTCCCGTCGGCGAGGACCTCCTCGCCCCATTCCTCCGCGTCCTCCACGGCTGCGCGCTGCGCCGGGTCGGCCGGGAACAGCGGCGGCTCCGGCTGGATCTGGTCGAGCGCCTGCGAGATCTCGCGTGAGCCCGTGATCTTGCGCCCCTCGATCCTCAATGAGGGGATCGTGATGCCCGGAAACCGCATCAGCTTCAGCACGCCACGACTGACAACGGGCATCAGGTCGCGCCGCTTGTAGTCGATCCCCTTGTGCTCCAGCATCTTCGCCGCCGCGATGGCCGGGTGCGAGCCGGGAATCACGTAGAGGGTCGCGCGCGACATCGGCGGCATCCTAAGCGAGGCGCAGCCGAAGCACCGCCGTTGTTGAGGCGGCTGGTCTTGGATACTTCCCCGGTGCTTCTAGCGGTCGACGTCGGCAACACGCAAACGCACCTGGGTGCCTTCGACGGCGAGGACCTGGTCGAGCACTGGCGCTTCCAGACCCGTGCCGGGATGACCGCCGACGAGCTCGCCGCGCGCATCGCCGGCTTCATGGAGCTGAGCGGGGTCGACCTGCGGAGCGTCTCCGATCTCGTCGTCTCGTCGGTCGTGCCACCGCTCGGCGCCGAGTACGAGCAGCTCGCGGTGCGCTATCTGGAGGGGAGCCGCTGCCTCCAGGTCGGCCCCGGGATCAAGACCGGGATGGCGATCCGGATCGACAACCCGTACGAGGTCGGCGCCGACCGTCTGGTCAACGCTGTTGCCGCCTACGCTCGCTTCGGGTCGGCCTGCGTGGTTGTCGACTTCGGCACCGGGATCAACTTCGACGCCGTCTCCGAAGCCGGCGAGTACCTGGGCGGCGCGATCGCGCCCGGCGTCGAGATCTCGCTGACCGCGCTGACCGAGCGGGGCGCGCGGATCCCCAGGATCGACCTGGCGGAGCCGGCCACCGCGATCGGCAAGTCCACCCGCGGCGCGATCCAGTCCGGAGTGGTCTACGGCTTCGCCGGCCTGATCGACGGGATCGCGCGCCGGATCGAAGCCGAGCTGGGGGAGGGCGTGCCGTTCATCGCCACCGGTGGGCTGGCGGCGGCGATCGTCCCGTTCTGCGAGACGATTGACGAGGTCGACGACCTCCTGACGCTCACGGGCCTGCGCCTGATCCACGAGCTCAACGACTAGCTGGTCGACGCGTTAGCCGCGCCCGCTCAGTAGGGTCAGTGCGATGTCCGCGGTCGAGAAGTACCCGATGGAAGACGACCGTGTCGTCGGCGACGGCGGGAACCTCACGATCTACGAGCGGCCCGACCGCTCTCGCTATGCCCTGGACAAGCGGGGCAACGGCCAGGAGTACGAGCCGGACTCCCCGGTGTTCGGCCGCGCGCGGTTCGACGTCCGGGAGCTGGCCTCCGGGTCCTGGGAGGGCTCCCGGTCGCTCCCTCGCGCGGTCCCATCGCCCGAGCCTGCGATCAGCGCAGGTCGCCAGGTCCGCCGTCGCGGCTGGTCCGGCTAGAACCGCGTCGGCTCTACCCTTGGGCCGTGTCGCAGGCGCCGCTGACCAGCCCGTTCCGAATCGCCGGCATCCAGATCTCGAACCGCGTGCTGCTCGCGCCGCTGGCCGGGATCGGGAACTGGTTCGTGCGGCTTCAGGCCCGCCGCCACGGCGCCGGAATGGCCGTCTCCGAGATGGTCTCGAGCTTCGCGCTCCACCACGGCAATGAGCGGACCCACCGGGAGATGCTGCGAATCCATCCGGACGAGCACCCGGTTGCGATCCAGCTCTTCGGGCCCGATCCCGACGCGATGCGCTCCGCGGCGGCAACGGCCGCCGAGGCCGGCGCGGACCTGATCGACCTCAACATGGGCTGCCCGGTCCGCAAGGTGCTGAAGACGGGAGCCGGCGCGGCGCTGCTCGACCAGCCCGATCGCGCGGTGGCGGTCGCGCGCGCCGCCGGCGAGGGCTCGGGCCTGCCGGTCACGGTCAAGCTGCGCTCGGGCCTGCGCCCCGGCGACCGCGCCGGCTATGACCTCGCCCTGCGCCTGGCCGAGGAGGCCGGTGTTGCGGCGATCGGCTTCCATCCCCGCTCGGCCGCCGTCCATCACAAGGGGCAGCCCGACTACGACCTTGCCCGCGAGCTGGTCGCCGAGCTGCGCGACCGGGGGCTCGACTGCCCGGTGATCATCTCCGGGGGCCTGGGCGATGCGGATCGCGTTCGCGACGCGTACGAGCGCTCGGGCGCGGACGCCGTGATGCTCGCCCGCGGCGCGCTCGGCTATCCGTGGATCTTCGAGCAGCTGACCGGGGCCCGCGCCGGCGAGCCCACCGACGCCGAGGTCCTCGAGGAGCTCGATTGGATCCTGACGCGCGCCGAGGAGCACTGGGGCCCGGTCCGCGCTGCCCGCAACCTGCGCAAGTTCTATCCCTGGTACCTGGAGCAGCTCGGCATCCACGGGCGTGACGCGGACGCCTACCAGCGGACGGACACCCTGGACGAGGTGAGGGGCCTGCTCGCAGGCTCCGAAACGCGTCGTTCCGTGCTCGTTTGAGCGGGTAGCGGCATCGCTATAATCCCGCGCCTGCCCGGCCTGCGTGCGTCCCATGTGCACGCGTATCGGGCGGTTTTCGTGAAGTGAGGTCGCCGCCCGCTGGGGCGGCGCTCGTGCCTAGAAGCAGAGGAAGAGGTTCCAACCGAGTGGCTCGTGAGATCCCGATCACCAAGGAAGGGCTGAACAAGCTCCAGACGGACATCGAGCACCTCTCGACCGTGAAGCGGCGCGAGGTTGCCGAGCGGATCAAGGAGGCGCGCGAGTTCGGCGACATCATGGAGAACTCCGAATACGACGACGCGAAGAACGAGCAGGCCCTGCTCGAGCAGCGGATCGCGCAGCTCGAGGAGCGGCTCCGGCGCTCGATCGTGATCGACCAGAAGGCGATCGACACCGGCAGCGTCTCGGTCGGCGTCATGGTGCACGTCAAGGACCAGAAGTCGAACAAGTCTCAGAAGTTCCACATCGTCGGGCCGGCGGAGGCGAACCCCGCGGAGCAGAAGCTCTCGAACGAGTCGCCGATCGGCAAGGCGCTCCTCGGTCACAAGCGCGGCGACGTCGTCACCGTCGACGTCCCCCGCGGCCCCAAGAAGAAGCTCAAGATCACGAAGATCGAAACGGCGTAGCGTCGCGGTCTCATAGGCTCGCGCCGTGAACGACGAGCCGCAAGAGCCCGAGCGCGACGAGCCCGCGATCATCGCCGAGCGCCGCGAGAAGCTGGCGCGGCTGCGGGCGGCCGGAATCGAGCCGTTTCCGCACCAGTTCGAGGGCCGCGTCGAGATCGGGGAGGTCCGCGCCGCCCACGACGGGCTCGAGGCGGGGGAGGAGACCGACTCGGGATACCGCGTAGCCGGCCGCATCGCGGCCCGCAGGGACATGGGCAAGGCGGCGTTCATCGACCTAGTCGACGGCTCCGGGAGGATCCAGCTCCAGTCCCGCGCCGACGACCTGGGGGAGCGCCACGACGATCTGGTGTCACTCGACCTTGGCGACATCGTCGGTGTGGACGGCGTTGCCTTCAAGTCGCGGCGCGGCGAGCTGACGTTGCGCGTCACGGCCTGGGAGCTCCTGGCCAAGAGCCTGCGCCCGCCGCCCGACAAGTTCCACGGCCTCGAGGACGTCGACACCCGCTACCGCCACCGCGAGCAGGACCTGATCGCCAACCCCGAGGTGAAAGAGCTCTTCCTGAAGCGGGCGCGGGTGGTCGCCGAGACGCGGAGCTGGCTCGACGAGCACGGGTTCGTCGAGGTCGAGACTCCGGTGCTCCAGCCCCTCTACGGCGGTGCACTGGCGCGGCCGTTCACGACCCATCACAACGCGCTCGACCGCGACCTCTACCTGCGGATCGCCACCGAGCTCTACCTCAAGCGCTGCATCGTCGGCGGCATCGAGCGCGTCTATGAGCTCGGCAAGGACTTCCGCAACGAGGGCATCTCGTTCAAGCACAACCCCGAGTTCACGATGCTCGAGTGGTACGAGGCGTACGCCGATTACGACGACGCGGCCGAGCGCCTCGAGCAGCTCGTCGCGCACGTCGCGCGGGCCGTCCTCGGCACGACGACCGTCGAGCGCGACGGCGCCGAGATCGAGCTCGCGCCGCCGTGGCGTCGGGTGACGCTGCGGGACGCCATCAAGGACCGGACGGGCGTCGACGTCCTCGAGCACCCCACGCGCGAGCAGCTCGCCGCGGCGATGGGCTCGGAGCCGAGCGCCGAGGAGGGCTGGGGCAAGCTCGTGGACGGCCTGCTCTCCAAGGAGGTCGAGCCGCACCTGATCCAACCGACGTTCATCACGGACTACCCGGTCGAGATGTCGCCGTTCGCGAAGCGGCATCGCACCGAGGAGGGCCTGGTCGAGCGCTGGGAGGCGTACGTCGGCGGCTTCGAGATCGCCAACGCCTTCACCGAGCTGAACGACCCGGACGAGCAGCGGCGCCGGTTCGAGCAGCAGGCGGAGGAGATTCAGCGCGGCGACGAGGAGGCGCAGCCGATGGACGAGAACTACATCCGGGCGCTCGAGGCGGGCATGCCCCCGACCGGCGGCGTCGGCCTCGGCATCGACCGGCTGGTGATGCTCCTGACCGGCGCCGCGAGCCTGCGCGAGGTGCTGCTGTTCCCCGCCATGCGAAGCTGACCCTGGCGGCGGCGGCCCTGGCGCTGGCCGGCTGCTCGACGGTTGAGCGCGCGCGCTGCCCGGACGGTGTCCCCGGCTGCCGCAGCGCGACCGGCACGATCGTGGCCGTCGAGCGCGTCGACCCCGACGGCGACGGCGACGCGCACTTCGTCCTGCTCGACCGGGCGGGCATCACCGCGCCGGGGATCACCGTCGTGGACGTCGCTGTCGAGCTGCGCCCGCGGCCGCTCCCGGGACCGGGCGACGAGCTGAGTGCCGCCGGGCCCGTGCAGACGGGCTCGTTCGGGCAGCGCCAGATCGAGGCGGACGTCGTGAACGTCGCCGGCTTGGACTAGGGCCCGCGAGAGGCCTGGACTCGCTGGTACGTCCCGTCCGACCCCTCCCAGATCGCAACCGCGTCTCCTTGCAGATCGCTCTCGACCTGCGGCAGGATCGAGCTCCGGCCGACCGCCGACAGGTTCTTGAGCGTCCCGAGGACGCCGGCCGATGAGATCGTTCGCGCCTGGACCCGCTCGTTTGAGCCATCGAACCGAGACCAGACGGCGATCCCGCCACCGAGTCCGTCGCTGGTGATCTCCTTGTCGGCGCCGGCGCCGACGGCAGCGACCGGCCCAAGCGCGTCGGTCTTCGAGACCGCCCGTGCGCTCAAGCCCACGCCCACTGCGTTCCGCCAGATCGCGATGGCATCGCCGTCGGCGTCGGTCGTGATCTTGGGGTCGAAGCCTGCCGTCGAGAGCGTCTTGGTCGGACTGAGGACGCCGGTATCCGAGAGTCTGCGCGTCTGAACCTGGCCTTGCTGGCCGACCTGGTTGCCGGCCCAAGACACGATCGCGTTGCCGTCCGCGTCCACTGCGACCCCCGGATAGGCGCTGGCGAAACCCCCGCCGACCGAGAGAATCTTGATCGCCCCCAGCGTGCCCGTGGAGGAGACCGTCCGTGCCTGGATTCGGGTGTCGCCGTTTGCGTCCGGCTTCAACCAGACCGCGACCGCGTCGCCGTCAGCGCCGCTGGCGATCAGCGGCGGTGAGCTGGCGCCCGTGGCGAGAATCCGAGACGGTCCGACCACTCCCGCCGCCGAGATCGTACGCAGCCTGATCGCATGGTTGGGGTCGAGCCAGGTCACGTACGCGCCGCCGTTCGCGTCACTGGCGACCTCTGCGACGAAGTTGTTCTGACCGGCAGGAGTCAGGAACCGGATTGGCCCGAGCGCTCCCGACGCCGAGATCGTCCGGCCCTGGATGCGGTACTCGGGCGGGTTGGAGTGCTGCCAGACGGCCACGGCGTCCCCGTCGGCGTCGGCGGCAACCTGGATCGGCCCGATGACCGAGGCGACCGGGGCAAGCTGAATCACCGATCCGAGGGTTCCGGCGGCCGAGATCTTGCGAGCCTGATACCCGAGAAATTCCTGGCCGGGAGGCAAGCTGTTGTAGCCCCCCCAGACGACGATCGTGTCGCCGTCGGCGTCGCTGGCGAGATCCGGAGTTGAGCTGGAGGACTCCGGCGGCGTGACGTTGAACCAAGGCGAGAACGTGGCGCCGGCGGATTCGGCGAATGCGATCGATGCCGCCAGGACCGCGAGCGCGAGCGCGCCCGTCCACCGGCCGCGGGAACGACGAATGGTCTCGGACATGGATTGATCCTCCTGTGACGATGAGCGTCGGCGACGGCCGACTCGGACTCCACCCTCGTGATCGCGAGATTATCCACGCGCGTGCGGCTTTTCCGCATCAGTAAAAAACCCGCATCCCACCGGCGCGAGATAATGGCGGCGTGAGCGAGCCAGAGGGAGCGGACGTCGAGGCGGCCGAGGCGCTCGGCGACCCCTATCTGGTCTACCCGGACGGCGGCGGTCGCCAGCGGGTCCTCTCGCTGCCGGACAACTGGCAGCGGGTGACGATCGGGCGCGGCATGGCGGCTGACATCGCCCTCACGTGGGACGACGACGTCTCCCGCGTCCACGCCGAGCTCGTTCGCCTCGCCGACGACTGGGCGGTCGTCGACGACGGCCTCTCGCGCAACGGCACCTTCGTGAACGACGAGCGGGTCGAGCGCCGCCGGCGCCTGCTCGACGGCGACCGGCTCCGTGTCGGCGCGACGGTGATCACGTTCCGCGCCCCGTTCCAGGTGGACGACCGGACCCGCACCGGGACGCTGCCGCCGCTCGACGACTAGACCCGGAGCTCAGGCAGCAGCCGTTCGATGTAGCCGTCGAGGTCGGCGGCCGAGATCCCGCGCGGCGAGACCCTGAGCTCGGCCGACGCGACCGGCCCGGCTGGACCGGCGACCAGCGCGATCCCGTCCTCGCGTTTGGAACCGTCGCCGCGGATGATCATGGCCGCCTCGTCGCCGAGACCGGCGATCGGGCCGGCGAGGACGCGCTCGGGCTGGAACGGGAGCTCCGCCTTGGCATGGGCAGCGGCGAACACGAGTGGTTCGGGCAGGGTCAGCCCGCGCTCCCTCGCGTAGCCGCGGAAGAAGGCCTCGGCGCCGTACCGGACCGCGTTGCCCCGGATGTGCGAGCGGGCGGTGAAGAAGAGGATCACGCCGAGGAAGAGGGCTTCGACGACGACCAACGCCGTCCAGTTGCCGGCGCCGATCAGCAGGATCGGGACGACGATCAGCGGGATGTTGACGATCACCGTGAACACCAGCGAGAGCAGCAGCAGGAAGGTCCAGGTCGGGACCGACCGCGAGATCAGCCGGCGAAACTCGGGCACGGTCTCGCCGACGTCGGCCGGCGCGCGGTCGAGCTCGATCGCCGCCATTGCGTTCGCGAGCATCTGGTCCTCGCCCGTCTTCTGCCTCTGCGCCGCCGCGGCCTCGGCGCCGCCGGTCCCGGCGTCCTCGAGCGCCTCCGCCCGCAGCGCCCCCGCGACGTGAGCGGCGTCATCGCAAAGGGTGCGGAGGTCGGCCTGCCTGGTCAGGTGGCCGGTGCGCGCGACGACAAGGACCCCGTCCGAGAGCTGGAAGCCGAAGTCGTCGGCACTGCGGGCGAGCCAATCCTGGAGGGCGGGCGAGAAGAGCTCGCGCAGCCACCCGTCGCCGGTGCCCTCGTAGACGTGGACGCCGGCGCCGTCGAGTGCCGGATCGTCGCGGAGGTCGAAGGAGCGGGTCCCGAGGAGCTCGGGGACGAGGTCACTGTCGCCGCGGTCGAAGCGAAGGTGGGGCGCGAAGCCGAGCGTCTCCGGCACGCGCGTGACGACCACGGTCATCTCGTGGTGGTAGGTGGTGCCGTCGCTGGTGGTCGTGTAATCGAAGTGGGCGAGAGTTCCCTCGAGCCCGCCGGGCAGTGTTCCGCTGGCGCCGGCGCCGACCTCGCCCGGGTCCGGCGCCTCCAGGGTCGGCCCCTGAGCCGGGAGGTCGGCCGTCTCGTCGAAGGCAAGGCCGTTGGCCTCCGCGAACTCGCGGATCGGCTCAGAGGCCATGGTTGGGCCACTCCGGGGCCTCGCCGCGCTTGAACGCGCCGGCGCCGATGGCGTGCGAGTCACGGCGCAGGAACATCGCCAGCGCGGCCTCCATCTCCTGGCGGAGCTGCTCCTCGTAGGTGCGCCCGACGTTGCGGACCATCGTCTCCTTGTCGGTCCGGATCGCGCCCTGCGGAAGCGCCGCGATCTCGTGCGCGAGCTCGACCGCGCGCTCGAGCGCCTTGCCCTCTGCGACCACCTCACTCACGAGCCCGATCCGCTCCGCCTCCTCGGCGCCGACGGGGCGCCCCGTGATGATCATCTCCATCGCTCGCGAGTACCCGACCGCCATCGGCAGCCGCACCGTCATCCCGTCGCCGGCCACGATGTTCCAGCGGCGCTCCAGCGCTCCGAGCACCGCGTTGGCGGCGGCGATCCGGATGTCCGCCAGCAGCGCGTTCTCGAGTCCGGCCGCCACCGCCCAGCCGTTGACCGCCGCGATCACCGGCTTGAACACGTCCACGCGCCGCGAGTAGCCGCAGCTGCCGGCGTCGTTGTAGAGGGCGGAGCGGAACTCGTCGACCTCCGGGGCCGGCCACTCCGCGGCGTCGGCGAGATCCCACCCCGCGCAGAAGGCGTCGCCGCTGCCCGTGATCACGAGCACGAACGCGTCGGGATCGTCGCGGAACGTGCGCCAGGCGTGATGCAGCTCAACGTTCATCTCGCGGCTGATGGCGTTCCGCTGTTCGGGGCGGTCGTACGTGATCACCGTGACGTGGCCGTCGCGCTCGTATCTCAGGTTGCGGTAGTCCATGGATCCTCCGTTTGCGGGGGCTTTGCGGGCGGAACTTCCCAGTTTCCGCCGACGAGCGTCCCACCGTGCCTGAAGGCGGCGAGTTCACGCATGCCCCCGGATATACTCGTCCCTCGCTGTAATCGACAACCGGAGGTTCTAATCCCACGGCAACGCGCGGCCGAAGAAGTGGATAGAGCCACCGGCGTTGTCGCGTCCCCCGAGACGGCTAGAACTAACGAGGACCAGAGCAAGAGAAACAGGCAGAGGCGGTTGACAGGTGTTTGAGCGATTCACAGAGAGGGCCCGGCAGGTAGTCGTCCTCGCGCAGGAAGAGGCGCGGACGCTCAAGCACAACTACATCGGCACCGAGCACATCCTGCTCGGCCTGCTCCGCGAGGAGGAGGGCCTCGCCGCCCGCGTCCTCGAGTCGCTCGACATCACTGTCGAGCGCGTGCGCGCCCAGGTCGTCCGCATCGTCGGCTCCGGCGAGGAGGTCACCTCCGGCCAGATCCCGTTCACCCCGCGCGCCAAGAAGGTCCTCGAGCTGGCGCTCCGCGAGGCGCTCTCGCTCGGCCACAACTACATCGGCACCGAGCACATCCTGCTCGGCCTCGTGCGCGAGAACGAGGGTGTCGCCGCCCGCATCCTGCTCGACTTCGACGCCGACTCCGAGAAGATCCGCAACGAGGTCATCCGCATGCTCTCCGGGCCCGGCGGCCGCCGCCAGGGCCAGGGCGGAGGCGGCTCCGGCGAGGGCAAGAAGTCGTCGAAGTTGCTCGACCAGTTCGGCCGCAACCTCACCAAGCTCGCCGCCGACGGCAAGCTCGACCCGGTGATCGGCCGCGAGACCGAGATCGAGCGGATCATGCAGATCCTCTCGCGCCGGCAGAAGAACAACCCGGTCCTGCTCGGCGAGCCTGGCGTCGGCAAGACCGCGATCGTCGAGGGCCTCGCCTCCCGCATCCACAACGGCGAGGTGCCCGAGCTGCTCAAGGACAAGCAGATCTACACGCTCGACCTGGCCGCGCTGGTCGCCGGCTCGAAGTACCGCGGCGAGTTCGAGGAGCGCCTCAAGAAGGTGATGAAGGAGATCACCCAGCGCGGCGACATCGTGCTCTTCATCGACGAGCTCCACAACCTGGTCGGCGCCGGCGCCGCCGAGGGCGCGATCGACGCGGCCTCGATCCTGAAGCCGGCGCTTGCCCGCGGCGAGCTCCAGACGATCGGCGCCACCACGCTCGACGAGTACCGCAAGTACCTCGAGCGCGACTCCGCGCTCGAGCGCCGCTTCCAGCAGATCAAGGTCGAGCAGCCTTCGATCGCCGACTCGGTGAAGATCCTCGAGGGCCTGCGCGAGCGCTACGAGGACCACCACCGGGTCGAGATCACCGACGATGCGCTGGCCGCTGCCGCCGAGCTCGCCGACCGCTACATCTCCGACCGTTTCCTCCCCGACAAGGCGATCGACCTGATCGACGAGGCCGCGTCGCGGATGCGGATCAAGTCGATGTCGTCCCCGCCCGTCTACCGCGACCTCGAGGAGGAGATCGAGGAGACGCGACGCGCCAAGGAGGCGGCGATCGAGGCGCAGGAGTTCGAGAAGGCCGCGAGCCTGCGCGACCAGGAGCGCCAGCTCACCAACAAGAAGCGCGAGATGCAGGACGAGTGGTCCTCGTCCGAGGAGGGCGAGCGCCCGCAGGTCGGCGAGGAGGAGATCGCCGACATCGTCTCGATGTGGACCGGCATCCCGGTCTTCAAGCTGACCGAGGCGGAGACCAAGAAGCTCCTGCGCATGGAGGAGGAGCTCCACAAGCGCGTGATCGGCCAGCAGGTCGCGATCGACGCCGTCTCGAAGGCGATCCGTCGCTCGCGCGCCGGCATCAAGGACCCGAAGCGGCCCGCCGGCTCGTTCATCTTCCTCGGGCCCGTCGGGCGTCGGCAAGACCGAGCTCGCGCGCACGCTCGCCGAGTTCCTGTTCGGCGACGAGGAATCGATGGTCCGCATCGACATGTCCGAGTACATGGAGAAGCATGCGGTCTCGCGGCTGGTCGGCTCGCCGCCCGGCTACGTCGGCTACGACGAGGGCGGCCAGCTCACGGAGGCTGTGCGCCGCAAGCCGTACTCGGTGCTGCTCCTCGACGAGATCGAGAAGGCGCACCCGGACGTCTTCAACATCCTGCTCCAGATCCTCGAGGACGGGCGCCTCACGGACGCCCAGGGCCGGACCGTGGACTTCCGCAACACGATCGTGATCATGACCTCGAACATCGGCGCCCAGGACATCGCCCGCAACATGTCCTTCGGGTTCGCCGCGTCCGACGACGAGGGCGGCGCCTCCTACGAGGAGATGAAGTCGAAGATCATGGGCGACCTGAAGAAGGTCTTCCGCCCGGAGTTCCTGAACCGGATCGACGAGGTGATCGTCTTCCACAAGCTCTCGCGCGAGGAGATCAAGGAGATCGTCGACCTCCTGATCACCCGCGTGAAGGCCCAGGTGGCCGAGCACGAGCTGCAGCTCGAGCTGACCGACGAGGCCAAGGACCTGCTCGTCGACAAGGGCTGGGACCCGGCGATGGGCGCCCGGCCGCTGCGCCGCGCGATCCAGCGCTACATCGAGGACCCGCTCGCGGACGAGGTCCTCCGCGCCGGCGAGATGGCCCCGGGCACGACCGTGCTCGTCGATCGCGACGAGTCCGGCGACGACGAGGACCGGCCGCTGAAGCTGAAGCTGGTCAAGCCGCGCAAGAAGCCCGCGCGCAAGAAGCAGCCGGCGGGCGTCGGCGGCCGCGGGGGCGAGCGAGCCTCCGGCCGATGACGCGCCGGTGGCCGGCGACGCCGAGCCCGCGGCCGACGAGAGCTAGCGGCTAGCGCTTCACGCGCTCGCAGCTGCGCGCGACGCGGTCGCGCCGCCCGGCGACGGCGACGTCACGGCCGCCGCCGCACCTGATCCGGTCGCGCCCGTGGCCGCCGAGGAGCCGGTCGTCCCCGGAGCCGCCCGCCAGCAGGTCGCGCCCGCGCTGTCCGTAGAGGCAGTCGTCGCCCGCGGCGCCGCGGAGGCGGTCGTTCCCGGCCCGGCCGCGGATCGCGTCGCCGGCGTCGGAGGGCGGCAGGGTGGTGGGGGTGTCGGCCGCGCTCGAGCCGCGCTGCGGCAGCGCGCAGCGCTGGCCGCCACCACCGCCACCACCACCGTCCGGTGCGGTGTGGGCGTCGGCGACGAAGCTGTACCCCGGGGTAGGCCGTCCGGGCCCATCGACGGGCAGCCGGCGCGCATGTCGTCGCAGGTGACCTCGGTGCCGCCGGCGGTCAGGAAGTCGAAGCGGGAGCGTGAAGTAGAACGAGAAGGCGTTTGCGTCGTCGTTGAGGTCGATCTGGCCGCTGCGCTCGTCGTTTCGCCAGCGGTCGGTCAGCAGCCGGGCGTCGGCCTCCGCCTCGCAGGCGGAGCCGGCGGCGCACTTGACGTGCTTGTCGAACCAGGCCGTGGTGTACCAGGTCGACCATGTCGCCTCCGCGAAGCGTCGAGAGGCCCAGCGGTCCCGGTGGTCATCCCCGGGATGAACGCCGACTCCTAGTGCGAGCCGCCGCGGATCGTTGAACTCCATCGAGTCGACGCCCGCGTCCTTGTACTCGAGGAACGCCGCGTTCTTGGCCTCCGGGTCGGGGTCCGAGGTCATCGGCGTCGGCGTGATCCCGTAGTCGTTCGAGATCCCGATGGCCGGCTTGGTGATCGGCGGGCTGGACGGACGCGGCGCCGAGCCGCTTGCGCAGGCGGGAGGATCGGCCTGCGAGGCGCGGAGGTTGTCCCAGGCCACGATCGCGTCGACCCGGTCGTCGATCTGGCCGACGTACGAGACGGCCGAGGCCCCGAGGGAGTGGCCGGCGATCCCGATCCGGCCCGGGTCGACCAGCCCCCAGAACGGGTTGTGGGCGGCGTTGAAGCCCTCGCTCACGCGCCGGTCCTGCTTCGCCGAGTGGTCGGTGCCCGAAGTGCAGCTCGGGCGCGGGTCGTACGGGTCGTCGGGCGTCGAGAGCAGCGAAGTCGAGCGCGTCCTCGGTGTCGTCGTAGAACGGCCGGCCCTGCTGCGACGGCACGCCGTCGAGCTGGTCGGCCCCGGCGCCGAACGTGTCGGAGCGGCCCTGGCCCTGGACGTCGTAGGTGAGCACCACGTAGCCGTGCTTGGCGAGCGTCGCCGCCTGGCCCCAGTAGAGCTGCTCGGGGGCCTGGACCGAGCCCGTCGTGATGACCACCAGCGGGTCGCTTCGCCGGGCCAGTGGCGGCGGCCCACACGCGGCCCGAGATCGTCGAGCCGTTGCGCGCGGTGAACAGCACCGGCTCGACCATCCCGAATCCGGCCGCCGCCCAGTCGTAGAAGCGGACGTCGCCGGCGCATTCGTTGCCCTTCTGGGCGCAGACGTTGGTGATGAAGACGCGCTCGGGGTCGCCGGCGGTGATCGTCGCCATGTCCGCGAGGTTCTGGGTGTTCGCCTCGATCAGGCGGGTCTGGAACTCGGGCGTCAGCGTGACGTACTGCATCCGCTCCGCGGTCTTGGCGAAGTTCTGGACCTCGAGCGCCGGATCGAAAGCCGCGGCGGGCGCGGCGACGCCCACGAACGCAGCGAGCCCGGCAACCGCCGCAGCAACCCGACCTCGTACACCTGTGCCAATCACGGCGGGCATTATGGCTCGCGCCCTCCGCCACCGCGCCGATTCACCGAGAGACGGAAAACCGGACACTGTGTCCGGTTTTCCGTCGTTCGCGGTCCGGGGGCGAAGCCGTCGGGTCCGGCGCCTAGATTGGGTGGATGGCGCGCCAGACGTCCTACTTCTGCAACTCCTGCGGGCACGAGGCGCTGCGCTGGGCCGGGCAGTGCGCGGGCTGCGGCGAGTGGAACACGCTGGTCGAGGCGCCCAAGCCCGACGCCAAGCCGGCTGGGCGGGGTGGAGGCCGTGCGCGTGGGGGCGCTGCCGCCAAGCCGGTCGCGCTGCGCGACGTGTCGGCGCCGGCGGTGGAGCGCCTCCAGACCGGCATCGCCGAGCTCGACCGCGTCCTCGGTGGCGGGCTGGTACCGGGCTCGATCGTGCTCCTGGGCGGCTCGCCCGGGATCGGCAAGTCCACGCTGACGGGCATGGCGCTCGGCAACCTGGTCGGCGCCGGGCGGCGGACGCTCTACGTCTCGGGCGAGGAGTCGGCGGCCCAGGTGCGGATGCGGGCGTCGCGGCTGGGCGATGCCGCGCTCGCGGTACCCGTGGTCACCGAGACCTCGCTCGAGACCGTGCTCGCGACACTCGAGGCGGAGCGCCCGGAGGCGTGCGTGATCGACTCGATCCAGACCCTGAACGCAGAGGGGATGACCGGTGCGCCCGGCTCCGTCGGCCAGGTGCGCGAGGCCGCGAACGCCATCCTCGAGGTGGCGAAGCGGATCGACTGCGCGGTGTTCCTGGTCGGTCACGTGACCAAGGAGGGCGCGGTCGCCGGGCCGCGGGTGCTGGAGCACCTGGTGGATTGCGTCCTGCTGTTCGAGGGCGAGCGCGAACGCAGCTTCCGGACGCTGCGCGCGCTCAAGAACCGCTTCGGCGCGACCAGCGAGGTCGGCGTCTTCGAGATGAAGGGCGGCGGCCTGGTCGAGGTCGAGGATCCGTCGGCGCGGTTCGTCGGCGAGGCGTCGGGTGCCCCGGGCTCGTGCGTCCTCTGCTCGATGGAGGGAACGCGGCCGCTCCTGGTCGAGGTTCAGGCGCTGGTGGCGCCGACCGAGATCGTCCCGCCGCGGCGCGTCGCGAACGGCGTGGACCGCAACCGGCTGGCGATGATCCTTGCGGTGCTGGCCCGTCACGGAGGCCCCGGGCTCGCGAGCGCGGACGTGTTCGTGAACGTGGCCGGCGGGGTGCGCGTGGACGAGCCCGGCGCGGATCTCGCGGTGGCCCTCGCGATCGTCTCGGCGCACCGGGGCGAGCCGCTGGCGGGCGCTGAGGGCCGGCCGCTCGCGTGCTTCGGCGAGGTCGGCCTGACCGGCGAGCTCCGGACGGTCGGCCACGCCGACCGCCGCCTGGCGGAGGCCGTCAAGTTCGGCCTCAGCCCGGTGCTCGGCCCGCCGGAGACCGAGCGCATGCGGGGCCTGGCGCCCCAGGCGTCACTGCGCAAGGCGCTGGGCGCCGCGTTCAGGCGCGAGGCAAGCCGCGCCGCGGCCTAGTCTGAAAGAGTCCAGGCATGCCAGCCGACTCCGAACCAGACGATTGGCGCGGAGAGCTGCTCTCCCAAGTCCGCGAACTCGCCAAGCAGGCCGCTCCCGAAGTGGTCGAAGAGATCAAATGGCGGAAGCCGTCGAACCCTTCCGGCGTCCCCGCTTGGTCACACCACGGGACCATTTTCACCGGCGAGACCTACAAGGACAAGGTGAAGCTCACCTTCTTCAAGGGAGCTTCCCTGGAGGATCCAGCCGGCCTCTTCAACGCCGGCCTCGACAGCAAGTTGAGGCGCGCCATCGACCTCCACGAAGGGGACCGGATCGACGAGGCGGCCTTCAAAGCCCTCGTGCGTTCCGCGGCCGAGCTGAACGCGTCGTAGCCCCGGGGTCCTGGCCGGACGGCCAGCGGAGGCCGCTTGACAAAGCGCTTTCCGACCTATCCACACGGGATTGGCCAAACCGTGGTTTGCAGGGGTCATCTGTCACCCTTAGTGGCGATGGCGCTGCCTAGCGGTGATGAGCTAACCGAACTTGAGGCGCGTCAGGACCCTCGTCTACTGCGTGCTCTCGACACCGTCGCGCCCGGCACTCCGCTCCGCGAGGGGATCGACAACATCGTCCACGCCCAGACTGGCGGGTTGATCCTGGTCGCCGAGGCCGACGAGGTCTCGTTCCTGTTTTCCGGCGGGATTCGCATTGATGTCGACTACTCGCCGGCGCTCCTCTACCAACTGGCGAAGATGGACGGCGCGATCGTCCTCGAGCCCGAGTCGAACCGGATCTGCTGGGCGAACGTCCAGTTGATGCCCGATCCGACGATCCTCTCGATGGAGACGGGCACTCGCCACCGCACCGCCGAGCGCGTCTCGAAGCAGACCAAGGCGCTGGTGGTCGCGATCTCGCAGCGGCGCGACGTCGTGTCGCTCTACGTGGGCGGGATCAAGTACATCCTCGAGGACATCTCGGTCGTCCTCTCGAAGGCGAACCAGGGCCTCGCGACGCTCGAGAAGTACCGCGCCCGGCTCGACCAGGTCTCGACCCACCTGACACAGCTCGAGTTCGCGGGCGACGCCGTGCTCTACGACGCGCTCTCCGCCCTCCAGCGGGCTGAGCTCGTGACGAGGATGGCGGCCGAGGTCGAGCGCTGGATCATCGAGCTGGGCGCCGAGGGCCGCCTGATCGAGATGCAGCTCGAGGAGCTCGTCGTCGGCGTCATCGCCGAGCGCGGCGCGCTCGTCCGCGACTACGCCACGGTGCTCTCCGAGCCCGTGATCGAGCGGGCGATCGCCGAGCTCAGCCAGCTCGATCACCAGGAGCTGCTCGACTTCGGCCGCCTCGCCGAGCTCCTCGGGCACGACCGCAAGACCAACACCCTGGACTTCCCTGTGACGCCGCGGGGCTTCCGCGCGCTCTCGCGCGTGCCGAGGCTCCCCCGCCTTGTGGCGCAGACGGTCGTCGACCATTTCGGCGACCTCGGCGCCATCCTCGCCGCCACCGATCCGGACCTGGAAGCGGTGGAGGGGGTGGGGGAGGCCCGTGCGATCGAGATCCGCGAGGGGCTTCGCCGGCTGCAAGAGGTCGACCTCGTCGACCGGTATCCGTAAGCAACCAACGGCCGCCCGGGGGTGGCCGCGAAACCACGAAGGAGGACACAATTCCTGAAGTAGCCACGGAGGAATCAGTCGAGATCGGCGACGAGCTCGGCCCCGTTGAGTGCGTCTTCGACACCGGAGACCACGTCGTCTATCCGCACCACGGGGCCGGTGTGGTCCAGCGCAGGGAGAGCAAGGAGCTCCTGGGGGAGAAGCGCGACTACCTGACGATCAAGATCCTCCACAACGACATGACCGTGATGGTTCCCTGTGAGAACGCGCATCGCGCCGGGCTGCGACGGGTGATCGACCCGAAGCAGGTCGAGGAAGTGATCGACGTTCTGACCGGCGAGCTGTCCGATATGCCCAAGAACTGGAACCGCCGGTTCAAGTACAACCGGGAGAAGATCAAGACCGGCGACATCTTCGAGATCGCCGAGGTCGTCCGCAACCTCGCCATCCGCGAGTGGGAGAAGGGCCTCTCCACCGGCGAGAAGCAGATGTACACGCGGGCGAAGAAGATCCTCGCCTCCGAGTTCATGTACGCGCTGGAGAAGGACGAGGAGGGCGCCGAGGAGTACATCGACGGCCTGCTCGAGGACCGTTTCGGCGCAGCCAAGGCGACTGCCTGAGGCAGCCAAAGCGACGGCCGTGATCGCGGCCGCCGGCTCCGGATCTCGTCTCGGAGCCGGCGGCCCGAAGGCCCTGGTCGAGCTCGCCGGCAGGCCGCTGATCGCCTGGTGCCTCGACGCCTTCGCCGCGGCCGAGGCGGTCGGGCCGATCGTGATCGCGGCGCCGCCCGGGCACGAGGCCGCGCTCGCCGCGCTCGCTCCCGGCGCCGCCGTCGTGAGCGGCGCCGAATCGCGCTCCGCGTCGGTCGCGAACGCGCTGGAACAGGTCGAGTCCGAGCTGGTCGCGGTCCACGACGCGGCGCGGCCGTTGGTGACGGCGGAGCTGATCGACGCGGTCCTCGCGAAGCTCGGCTCGCGACCCGACGCCGCCGGTGTCATCGCGGCGGCCGCCATCACCGACACGGTCAAGCGCGCGCGAGAGCCGCGCCCTGAGAGCGGCGAGTTCCCGCGCGGCGGCCCGACGGTCGCGACGACCGAGAGCCGCGATCACCTCTGGGCTGCGCAGACGCCGCAGGCGTTCCGCACGGACGCCCTGCGCGAGGCGCTCGCGGCCGATCCGCAACGGGTCGCGGCGGCGAGCGACGACGCGATGCTGGTGGAGAAGGTGGGTGGCAAGGTGCTGATCGAGCCGGCGCCGGCGTCGAACCTGAAGGTGACCACGCCCGAGGACCTGCGGATCGCGCAGGCGCTGCTGCGCCCGGAGTAGCGGATGAGCTGGCTGGGGAAGCTGTTTCTGGGCAACGGGACCCTCAAACCGGAGCTACGTTCTGAGCTCGAGGCCGAGGGGCTGGTCCTGATCGAGGAGGGGCTTCCGGGAACCATCAGGTACAAGCACTTCCGGGCTCCCGGCCGGCGCTTCAACGGCAAGGTCGTCGCCGAGCGCTTTGGGCTCGGCATCAGTGAGGAGCGCTTCGTCGTCTACTGCCGGTCGGGGCGCGCCGAGCTGATGGACTCGCCGTTCACCTCGCCGAACCTTCGTGCGCTCGACGTGTCGCTCGAGGGCGACGACGTCGTCGCCCTCCACGTCGACTACGACCGGCTGGACGAACCCGGTGTCTCGGGCGAGCTGACGGTGCGGGCGCACACAGCGAGGGCGACGGAGATCGTCGCCCTGCTGCGCGCGCGTATTGCCAGCGGCCCCTAGCCGCGACGCGTCACGCTCCCAGGCAGTTCGCCTCCGCGACGACCAGCGCGCTGGAGCCGCTTGCGTTCAGGGCGGTGACCGTCCAGGTATCCGTGGTCCCGGACCGCTGTGAGTCCGTGAGGTAGATCTGGTTCGGACCCGGACCGTTGTCCGCGGAACCGCCGCCACCCCCGACCAGCTGCTCGCCGGCGATGCACGACGATGTGACCGTGTCCTCGCCGCCGGACGGGATGTTGACCGCGTTGAATCGGGTCACCACCGAGACGATCTCGTCCGCCCCGACCGTGTTGTTGGCGATCTGATCCCCGGTCAGCGTCTCCGGCTGCATGTCGGCGAACGAGAGCCCGTGGATGTCCCACCCGTCGAGCGAGTCGTTCGCGACGTCCGTCCCCGTCAACGACGCGTTCGCGACGTCAACGCCCCTGAGCGCCCCCGCCGTCGTGTCGTTGGCGACGTCGGCGGTGCGGACGTGGCCGTTGACGATGTCGTCGGTGAACACGGTGTTGGAACCGGCGAGCGCGTAGGCCGTGCCGCTGGTCAGGACCAGGAACAGGGCGATTAGCCCTGCCCATTGGTTACGAACGATCTGGCGTAGGTGTGCTGAGAGCATGGTGTTCCCTCCGTTGAGTTCGGACGAGCCTCCCGGAGCGGGCGTTCCCAAAGCGTTCCTTCGGTGGATGCGGCCGGGACTAGACGTCGCTCGGCCGCTTGAACGTGGCGCTTTCCTCGCGGCGGCTTCGTCCCAGGGGCAGCCCCGCAGCCTCGCGCGCCGAATGGTCCAGGTGGGCCCGCCGCCTTCGCAGGTAGAGCCGCCGCTGGAGGTAGAGGACCGCGACGCCGGCGACGACGATCGCGCTCAGGTTGATCGCCAGCTGGACGAGCGCGCCGCCCACCTCGTCGTCGCCCAGCGCAGCCGCCACGCCTACGTTGGCGGCTGCCGGGATCGTGGTCACGGAGATCAGCACGCCGACCAGCGCGCCCGACTTGGCCGAGGTCAGCGAGAGCACGCCTGCTGCGCCCGCCAGGGCCGCAACGATCACCGTGAAGTGATCGGGTCTCGAGATGAACTTGGTGAAGGGGTGGTTGTCCTGTGAGAACCCGTCCGGGATCAGGCCGGTCACGTCGAGCATCACGGTGAACAGGAAGCTCGCGGCGATCGCGACGGGGAAGCCGACGAGCAGCGCGGTCAACGAGCGACGGATCAGGTCGCGGCGCCTGTGCACGATCGCCACGCACAGTCCCGCGAGCGGCCCGAACTCGGGCCCGACGACCATCGCGCCGATGATCAGGATCAGAGCGTCCGTGAGGATCCCAACGGCCGCGATCAACGTCGCCAGGACCATGAACGCGAGGAAGCTGCCCGACAGCTCGACGTTCTCGGAGGTCTGGGACTCGACCTGCTCCCATACGACCGCGTCGCTCGGCATGCCGGAAGCCGCCCTCTCGGCCGCCACCGCGCCCTCGGAGATGTGCGAGTCGATCTCCTCCATCGCGATGGAGCCCTCCCTGTGGATCTCGAGCTCCTTGAGGTCGGAGATGATCACGCTCGCGTCCTCGCGGGCGATGTCGACCAGGATCACGTCGCCCTCGGGACGGTGCGCCGCACGCTCGAGGAAGATCAGGTTGGTCGCGGAGGGCGAGTTCTGGAGTAGGTCCAGCGCGTGCCCGGATTGGTGGCTCGGCACCACGATTCGCAGGTGAACCACGGGCGGCTAGCGTACAGCCGGTGCTCACGGACTACCACGTGCACCTCCGCCCCGACGAGAGCGACACGACGCCCGCCGACGAGTTCTTCACCCAGGAGAACGTCGACCGGTACCGCGAGGCCGCCTCGCGGGCCGGGATCGGCGAGCTGGGGGTCTCCGAGCACGTCCACCGGTTCGCCGACGCCCTGGCGATCTGGGACCACCCGTTCTGGCGCGAGAACGCGCGCGACGATCTCGCTGCGTACTGCGATTTCGTGCGCTCGACCGACCTCCGCCTCGGCATCGAGATGGACTTCGTGCCGGGCCGTGAGGACCGGATCGCCAACCTCCTCGACGCTCACGAGTTCGACTACATCGTCGGCTCGGTGCACTTCGTCGGCGAGGGAGCGGTGGACCACGAGGGCTATGACGTCTGGCGCTCGGAGTCGGACCCCGACCGCCTCTGGCGGCGTTACTTCGAGCTCGTCGCCGAGGCGGCGCGGTCCGGCCTGTTCGACATCCTCGCCCACCCGGACCTGATCAAGTACTGGGGCGGCCGGCGGCCTATGCCGCGCCGCGATCCGCGCTTCCACTACGAGCCCGCGATCGAGGCGATCGCGGAGACGGACGTCGCGGTCGAGGTCTCCACCGCGGGGCTGCGCAAGCCGATCGGCGAGCTCTACCCGTCGCCTGAGTTCGCCGCGATGTGCACGGATGTGGGAGCGGCTTTCGCACTTTCCTCGGACGCGCACGTGCCGGAGCACATCGGGTACGAATACGACGAGGCGATCAAGACGATGCGCGGCTGGGGAATCGGCGAGGTGGCGGTGTTCGAGGGCCGCGAGCGCAGGATGGCTGAGTTGGGATGACGGCACGCGTAGGTATCGGCTACGACAGCCACCGATTCGCCACCGGACGGCGGCTCGTGCTCGGTGGCGTCGAGATCGAGCACGAGATGGGGCTCGAGGGCCACTCGGACGCCGATGCGCTCGCCCACGCGGTCACCGATGCCGTGCTCGGCGCCGCCGGATTGGGCGACATCGGATCGCACTTCCCGCCCGACGACGAGCGCTGGAAGGACGCCGACTCGATCGACCTGCTGCGAACGGCGGTGGCGATGGTCCGCGGGCGTGTGGTGAACGTGGACGCGACCGTGATCTGCGAAGCGCCGCGCCTCGGCGAGCACCGGCCCGAGATGGAGCGGCTGCTCAGCGAGGCCGCCGGCGGTCCGGTGAGCGTCAAGGCGACCAGCAACGAGGGCATGGGATGGATCGGGCGCGGGGAGGGCATCGCCTGCGTCGCGGTCGCGCTCCTCGAGACCGACTGACGAGTAAGCCGGCCGCCGGTGGGTAGGGTTCGCCCGTGATCCGAGAGCGCGCAAGCCAAATCAAGGTCGGCTCGCTCGGCATGCTGCCCGACATCCCCTTCAACGTGAAGGTGCTGGTGGACGCCGGCATCGTCAGGCCGACCCGGCCGGACAAGCTGATCCGCGTCGCCCGCGAACTCGCCCGCTGGGGCGCATCGCCTGCAGCGGGCACGGCCGCCGCCGCGATCCGGTACCCGAACGAGACGATGATCATCGACGAGCTGGGCTCGCTGACCTTCGCCGAGGTCCACAGCCGCTCGAACCGCCTGGCGCGCGCGCTCGCGAAGAGCGGCATCAAGGAGGGCGACGGGGTCGCGCTGATGGCCCGCAACCACCGCGGCTTCGTCGACGCCGTCCTGGCGGTCTCGAAGCTGGGGGCCAACGCGCTGTTCATGAACACGATGTTCGCGGGACCGCAGCTGGTCGGCGTGGTCGAGCGCGAGGACCCGAAGGCGCTGATCTACGACGAGGAGTTCGCGGAGCTCCTCTCCGACATCGAGGCGGATCTGAAGCGCTTCGTCGCCTGGGACCAGGACGGCGGCACCGACGACCCCAGCCTCGAGGAGCTGATCGCCGGCGAGTCCGACGATTCGGATCTGAAGCCCACCGACACGTCCAGCAAGTTCGTCGTCCTCACCTCGGGGACGACGGGCGCGCCGAAGGGCGCCCAGCGCGGGCAGCCGGACACGCTCGGGCCGATCGCGGCGCTCCTGTCGGTGATCCCGCTGAAGGCGCGCGAGACGACGATGATCGCCGCGCCGCTGTTCCACTCGTGGGGCTTCGCGCACTTCTCGATCGGGCTCTCGCTCAGCTCGACCTACGTGCTGCGGCGGAAGTTCGACCCCGAGGGCACCCTGAAGGCTGTCGCCGACCATCGCGCGACGGCGCTGATCGTCGTCCCCGTGATGATGCAGCGGATCCTCGAGCTGCCGGAGGAGACGATCCAGAAGTACGACCTGTCCTCGCTCAAGGCCACCTGCGCCTCGGGCTCGGCGCTGCCGGGCCCGCTCGCGACGAAGTGGATGGACGCCACCGGAGACAACCTCTACAACCTCTACGGCTCGACCGAGGTCGCGTGGGCGACGATCGCCACCCCAAGGGACCTCCGCGCGGCGCCTGGGACCGCGGGCCGCGCCCCGCACGGCACCCGGCTGCGGATCGTCGACGAGAACGGCAACGACCTGCCTGCCGGCGAGACCGGCCGGATCTTCGTCGGCAACGAGATGAAGTTCGAGGGCTACACGGGCGGCGGCAACAAGGAGATCCTCGACGGCCTGCTCTCGTCCGGCGACGTCGGCCACCTCGACGCCGACGGGCGCCTGTTCATCGACGGCCGCGACGACGAGATGATCGTCTCGGGCGGCGAGAACGTGTTCCCGCGCGAGGTCGAGGACCTGCTCGCCGAGCACGACGCCGTCAAGGAGGTCGCGGTGATCGGCGTCGACGACGACGAGTACGGCCAGCGCCTGAAGGCGTTCGTCGTCCTCTCCGAGGGCGCGTCGCTCGACGAGAGCGAGGCGAAGTCCTACGTGAAGTCGAACCTCGCCGGCTACAAGACGCCGCGTGAGATCGAGTTCATGGACGAGCTGCCCCGCAACGCCACCGGCAAGGTCCTGAAGCGCGAGCTGGCGTAAGGCGCCGCCGCCAGGGTAGGCGGGATGCGAGCAACCGAAAGGAGGCCGCATGCCACCCCGCGGTGTGAAGAAGGGCACCAAGCGCGCCCGCCAGTACGAGCACATCAAGAAGAGCCAGAAGCGGCAGGGCCGCTCCGAGGACCGTGCCGAGGAGATCGCCGCCCGGACCGTGAACAAGGAGAAGGCGCGGGCAGGCGAGTCGAGGACCTCGTCGCGGAGCTCGACCAACGACATGTCGTCGGGCCGCCGCGGCGGACGGCGCTCCGGTACGAACCGCTCGAAGGGCCGGACCCGCGACCAGCTCTACAACGAGGCGAAGAAGCTCGGCGTCGAGGGCCGTTCCTCGATGAACAAGCAGCAGCTGCAGCGGGCGATCGCCGGGAAGAAGAGCTAGACGGCGCGCTCGGCGCTCCGCGCCGCCGCCTCCGCGCGCAGCTTCTCGTGCTCGACGAGACGCTTGAGCTGTTGCAATGACGTGCGCAGGTGCTTCGAGATCGTTGGGGCCGAGACGTGCTCCGAGATCCAGCCGGCGAGCCCGGCGCCCGCGACCCCGTACTGGTAGCGCAGCTCGACCCTGGTCGACGTCTTCCCGGCCTCGCGGAAACGCAGGCGCCCGCGCTGGTCGAGGCCGGTGACAGAGCTCCAGGCGAGGTCGTTGGGCTCGTCCCACTCGACGAACTCGATCAGGCCGCCGACCTCGGCCGAGCCGACCTTGAACAGCATCCGGCGCCGCGCACCCAGTCCTGATCGCTGCTCGCCCTCGGCATCCCAGCGGGTGATGCCCGACATGAAGTGCATGTAGTTGTCCAGGTCGGCGAGGTAGTCCCAGACGACCTGCTGCGGGGCCGAGACGACGACTGACTCGTTCAGGCGCATCAGCCGATCACCGGGAAGCGGCGCTCCGCCGCCAGCCCGTCCAAGGTCTCCTGCATCTGCCCCGTGACGTACTCGTAGACCTCGTCGGGGTCGGGATCCTCGCCGAAACGCTCGCGCACGTCGATCGCGGGGAGGACCTCGGTCGTCATCTTCGCCGGCAACGGGATGCGGGGCAGGAAGTCGCCGATCGTGAGCCCCCACGGCGGCGCGATCAGGATCGGCAGGACCTTGAGACGCATGGTCGTGTCGAGGCGCAGGAGCCTTGCCAGCCAGGCACCCCGGTCGAGCCAGAGCGCGGTCTCCTGGCCGCCGATCGTCACCACGGGGACGATCGGGGCGTTCTGCTCGAGCGCCAGGCGCACGAACCCCTTCCGGCCGCCGAAGTCGATCCGCGCGCTCTGCCAGCTCGGGCGGTGGACCTCCCAGTCGCCGCCGGGGAAGACGAGCACGGCCGCCTCGGCCTCCAGCGCCTTGCGGGCGTTCGAATGCGAGGCGGCGACCGTCCCGAAGTTGCGCAGGAATGGGCCGAGGGGAGACGCCAGCACGAGGTTGTGGGCGAGCTGGTGGTAGCGGCGCTCGACGCCGAAGTACGTCGAGAACGCCAGCGTGAAGATGATCGTCTCCGGCGACATGTTGCCGCCCGTGTGGTTGCCGACCATCAGCACGCGACCGCGCTCGGGGATGTTCCCGAGGTTGCGCACCTCCGCCCGGTACCAGAGGCTGGCGATGAGCCAGCTCAGCGAGAGGTTCTCGCGGATGTAGTCCGGGTCGCGGTCGTCGAGGTCCGCCGTCAGGCGGCGCTGGAGCGAGCGGCCGAGGCGACCGGCGAGCGCGCCGCCGACGTCCTGGCCAAGGCGGACCGCCCGGCCCGCCGCCTGCCCGACGCGCTCGGCGACGCCGTCGAGCGGAATGCTGTCGGCGAGGCGGGCCGCGCCGTTCGACGTCGCGTGCTCGCCGCCCCCGTTCGTGCTCGCCTGCTGGGCGAGCCTGCCGCTGTCGGCCATACGACGATTCTATGCGCGAGGATGCGCGGCATGCGGGAGGTGCGCATTCGCGACACGCTGAGCGGCGAGGTTCGCGTGCTCGAGCCGCGGGAGCCCGGCCAGGCCGGGATCTACGCGTGCGGGCCGACCGTCTACTCGCGAATCCATGTCGGCAACGCCCGGCCGTACGTGGTCTTCATGCTGCTGCGCCGGCTCCTGGTGTCGCTCGGCTACGAGGCCACGCTGGTGATCAACGTCACCGACATCAACGACAAGATCTACGACGCGGCCCGCGAGGCCGGGGTGCCATCCGCGGAGCACGCGGCGGAGATGACGCGGCTCTATATCGCCGATACCGAGCTGCTTGAGATCGGCCGTCCGGACGCCGAGCCGCTCGCCACCGAGACGCTGCCGGAGATCGTCGCCCTGATCGAGACGCTGATCGAGCGCGGCCACGCGTACGAGTCGGGCGGCGACGTCTATTTCCGCGTCCGGAGCTTCGCGAGCTACGGCAAGCTCTCGAACCGCGATCCCGACCAGATGGACCAGGGGGAGGAGGCCGGCACGCAGAGCCTCAAGGAGGACGTGCTGGACTTCGCGCTGTGGAAGGCGACCAAGGAGGGCGAGGACACCGGCTGGGACTCGCCCTGGGGCCGCGGCCGGCCCGGCTGGCACATCGAGTGCTCGGCGATGGCGGAGAAGCTGCTCGGCCTGGACTTCGAGATCCACGGCGGCGGCTCGGACCTGATCTTTCCGCACCACGAGAACGAGGTCGCCCAGTCCGAGGCGGCGCGGGGGTTGCCGCTGGCCCGGATCTGGATGCACAACGGGATGATCCGGATCGCCGACGAGAAGATGTCGAAGTCCGTCGGCAACATCTTTCAGCTGTCGGAGGCGGTCGAGCGCTACGGCCCGCGGGCGGTCGTCGCCTACCTCATCTCCGGCCACTACCGCCAGCCCCTGGAGTTCTCCGGAGACGCGCTGGAGGAGTCGCAAGCCCGGCTCGAGCGGATCCGCAACTTCCTGCGCGAGCCGCCGGTCGCGGGCGACGATGACTTCGTCGCCGAGCGCCGAGAGGAGTTCCTGGCCGCGCTGTGCGACGACTTCAACACTCCGCGCGCCCTGGCGGCGCTGTTCGAGCTGATCGCCGAGGGCAACCGGCGGCCGCTGGGTGGCGGGCGGGACGCGGTCGTCGAGATGCTGCCGCTGCTCGGCCTCGAGGCGCTTGCGGCCGAGGAGGACGGCGGCGATGCCGATGCCGAGGGCCTGCTCGCCGAGCGCGAGGAGGCGCGAGCGGCGCGGGACTTCGAGCGCGCCGACCGCCTGCGCGACGAGCTCGCCGAGCGCGGGTGGGAGGTTCGCGACGGGCCCGAGGGCGCGCGCCTGGTGCGCCGGGTGCCTGATGAGCGCCTTTAGGTGGGAAACCATGTTTGCCACCCTGGTAAGGGCGTAAATGACCGGGACGGGCGGCGAGTTCGTCTACGGCCGGCGCCCGGTCGCCGAGGCGAAGCGCGGCCGCAGGCAGGTCCGCCGGGTCTGGACGGCCGACGACTCGACCGAGGCGGAGCTGACCGAGCTCGCCGGCTCGCCGGACCACCAGGGCTTCGTCGCCGAGGTCGATCCGTTTCCCTACGCCGACGCTGGGGCGCTGCTGGCCGGGCCCGACGCGCTGGTCGTCGCGCTCGACCAGGTCCAGGACCCGCACAACCTCGGCGCGGTCTGCCGCTCGGCCGAGGCCGCGGGCGCGAGCGGCGTCGTCATCCCGGAACGTCGGGCCGCGGCGGTCACCGGCGCCGTCTGCAAGGCGTCGGCTGGCGCGGTCGAGCACCTGCAGGTGGCGCGCGTCCGAAACCTCGCGGACTGGCTCGTCGCCGCGAAGGAGACCGAGGGCCTCTGGGTCTACGGCGCCGAGGTGGGGGCCGCCGGTCCCTACAGCCAGGCCGATATGACCGGGCCGGTGGTCCTGGTCCTGGGCAGCGAGGGCAAGGGGATCCGGCCGCGGGTCGCCGAAGCCTGCGACGCCTTGGTCTCGATCCCGGTGCGGGGGAGGACCGCGTCCCTCAACGTGTCGGCCGCCGCCGCGGTGCTGCTGTTCGAGGCCGTGCGCCAGCGCGGGCGGCTCTGAACGGCCTTCCCTAGAGACACGGTCGGACGGAAGCCCGAATCTGCAACGGGAATTGCATCGCAGCCGCCGGGTTGACAGAACTATGCCCACCCGCTTAGACTTGCGCTTGCGTAAGGGTGAACTAAAGGTCGAGCTTCAGCTCGAACGAGGGGAATCCCACATAGAGGAGAGGGCGCCCAGGGGAGGCAGCGGCGCCACCCGATTCCGAACGGAAGGATCGCGTGGCCATGTCTACCCACCAGTTTCCGGCAGTCGCGCCGGCCGTAGCCGTCGCGTCAGCTCGCCAGTCTGAGGCTCGACCCGAGCTTGATGATCACTACCTCGTCGCCCTCGCCAAGCGGGGCAGCGCCGACGCCTACGACCGCATCATCCGCCGTTATCGCGGCTTCGTGCGGCTCAAGTCCTCGTCCTACTTCCTCATGGGGGGCGACTCCGAGGACCTGATCCAGGAGGGCATGGTCGGGCTCTACAAGGCGATCCGCGACTACCGCACCGATCGCGAGTCGAGCTTCCGCAACTTCGCGGAGCTGTGCATCACGCGGCAGATCATCACGGCGGTCAAGACCGCCAGCCGCAACAAGCACTCGCCGCTCAACCAGTACGTCTCGTTCGCGCAGACGCCCGCCGCTGCGGGCGACTCGGAGACCACGCTCGAGGAGATCCTCCCGGGCCCGATCTCCGACGACCCGGCCGACCGCGTGATCGCCAGCGAGGAACTGCGCAGCCTCGTGTCCTGCCTCGGCGACGTCCTCTCGGAGCTCGAGAGCCGCGTCCTCTCCCTCTACCTCGACGGTTACAGCTACGAGGTCGTCGCCGAGCGGCTCGAGTGCGACACGAAGACGGTCGACAACGCCCTGCAGCGCGTCAAGCGCAAGGTGGCCGCACACCTGAGCGAGCGCGAGGTGCTGCTCTAGGCCTGCACCCGGGCTTGCAACGCCGGAGTCCGCGCCGGTTCCGACCGAGGCGCGGGCGAGAATTGGCGTACTTGGTGCCGATCGGCACGATCGAAAGGAGTCACCGTGGGCACTCACGAGCCCGAGTACCGCGAAGGCGAGGGATGGGTCGTATTCGCCGGCATCATGCTGGCGTTCGCCGGGTTCCTCAACATCATCTGGGGGATCGCCGCGATCGACGACTCGGCGTTCTTCACCGATGAGGGTCGCTACGTCCTGTTCGACGACCTCAACGCATGGGGCTGGTTCTTCCTCATCGTCGGAGTCCTGCAGATGATCGCGGCGTTCTCGATCCTGAACCAGCAGACGTTCGGCCGGCTCTTCGGAATCCTCTGTGCCAGCGTCAACGCGGCGATCCTGCTGTTCACCGTGAACGCGTTCCCGTTCGCGGCGTTCATGCTGTTCATCGTCGATCTGCTCGTCATCTACGGCCTCGCCGTCTACGGGGGCCGGGCGTCCGCCTCCCGGGTTTAGGAACGCGGTCCTGACGACGAAACAGACCTGATCTCCCGGCCCGAGCGCCCCGGCCCACCGGGGCGCTCGGCGTTTCGGGCTGCGCGAACGCCCCAGGCCGACAATCGAGTGTCGAGAAACCGTCGCTAACTAACTCGACGCTCGATCAAGACTGCGCCGCGACGCGAGGGATCTACGCCGTTCCAGTAGACGCTGCCCCGACGGGAACCATGGCTCTGCGCGTCGCGCCTACGCTCAATGGCCAACGACGCGGCGTTAATCTCGCAAGTGACTACGAGTTGCCCGCCTAGCTTCAATTGGTAGAGCACTTCGCTTGTAACGAAGGTTGTCCCGGTTCGAGTCCGGGGGCGGGCTCTTGGCGCAGGAGGAGTTCACCTGGCGCGACGGTGAGCGCATGATCGTCTTCAGGGACGGCGCTCTGGCCGACGTCGTCGATGCTCTTCGCTGGCAGGAGTGGGACCGCTACGAGCTGCTGACCACGTCGCGGGCCCTGAACGACGCGCCCGTGCAGCTGCCAGGGCACGCCGTCGCCGTCCACGAGGTGCGCCCCGGCGCCGTCAACGAGATCTCGGCCGAGCTGCTGCGGGAGGTCGACTCGCCGTCGCTCGTGGCGCTGGGCGGCGGGCGGGTGATCGACACCGCCAAGGCGATCGCGGCGGTGCGGGGTGGCCGGGTGGCGGCGCTGCCGACGACGCTCTCGGGAGCGGAGATGACAGCGATCCACAAGCTGCCCGACGGGCACCCGGCGTCGCACCTCGTCCGCCCGCAGCTGGTGCTCGCCGACCCGCTCGCGATGACCGGGCTGCCAGAGCCGCAGCTCCGCGCCAGCGCGATGAACGCGCTCGCGCACGGCGCCGACTGCCTGTACACGCCGCTCGCCAACCCGGTTTCGGAGCTGGCGGCGCTGCGGGGCGCGAAGCTGATCGCGGGCGCGTTGGACGGCGCGCTCGACGAGAACGGCCGGTCGGATCTCGCGCTGGGCTCGATTCTCTGCGGGTACGCGATCGACTCCGCCAAGTTCTCGCTCCACCACGTGATCTGCCAGACGCTCGTCCGGGTGATGCGGACCCCGCACGCGGAGACCAACGCGGCGATCCTGCCGCGGGCGCTCGAGGCGCTGATCCCCCGCGCGGGCACCCAGATGACCGCGCTCGCGAAGGCTCTTGGCACCAAACGCGCGGCCCTGGCGGACCGCGTTGAGGAGCTGTCCGGCGGGCGCCGGTCGCTGTCGGCCGTGGGCGCGGACGGCTCCAAGCTGGAGCTCGCGCTCGACGCGATGCTCGACCGGGCGGAGCTGCAGATGACGCCCGATCCGCCCGATCGCGACGAGCTTCGCGCCCTGGTCGAATCCGCCTGGTAGCCGGCACGACTCCTACCGAGCGGTAACCGCGTGGGTGCAGGGGGGTAGCCCTTGCATGGAGGATCGCCCGCGAGCCTCGGCGCCGCCACGCGCCGACGACGTCATCACCGACGAGCGCTTTCGGCGCTACCACGAGTTCGCGCGCGAGCACGGCGTGAACCGGTTCGTCTACACGATCGTCCGCTGCGTCTTCCTGCCGTTCTTCCTGGTCTGGTTCCGCCTCGACCGGCAGGGTCGCGAGCACGCAAGGATGAAGGGCGGCCTGGTCGTCGCCTCGAACCACCGCAGCTTCCTCGACCCGTTCGCGATCGGCGCGCTGCTGCCGTGGCGCCGGCAGATCCAGTTCGTCGCCAAGGTCGAGCTGTTCGAGAAGCGCTGGCAGGGTTGGATCCTGAACCGGCTGGGCGCGTTCCCGATCCGGCGCGGCCAGTCCGACGAGACCGCGATGGAGACCGCCGCGCTGGCGGTCGAGCGCGGTGGCACGGTCGTGATCTTTCCGGAGGGGACCCGCATCCGTCAGGGCTCGCTGGCCCGGCCGAAGCGCGGGGTCGGCCGGCTGGCGCTCGAGACGGGCGTGCCCGTCCTGCCGGTCGCGGTGATCGGCAGCGAGGAGGTGCGCCGCGGCTGGCGGATCCGGCCGCGCAAGGTCCGGCTGCGCGCCGGCCCGCCGATGACGTTCCCGCGCACGGAGCGGCCGTCGCCGAGCCTCGCCGCGACTGTGACCGACCGGATCTGGCCGAACATCGAGCTCCAGTGGGAGTACCTGGGCGGGCTACCGCCCCTGCGCAAGGCCGCCGTGATCGGCGCGGGCAGCTGGGGCACCGCGGTCGCGGTGTTGCTGGCCCGCGGCGGCCTCGACGTCCAGCTCGGCACCCGCTCCGACGAGAAGGCCGACGAGATCCAGCGCAAGCGCGAGAACGAGGCCTACCTGCCGCAGGTCAAGCTGCCGGACGAGGTCGAGGTGAAGCGGGCCGCGGACATCGAGCTCGCGGGCTGCGACCTGGTGGTCCTCGCGGTTCCGTCGAAGGCGATGCCGCAGGCCGTCGGCACCTACTCGGATCGCATCGGGTCGCGGGCGGCGGTGCTGCTGCTCTCGAAGGGCTTGATCCAGCCGCTCGGGCTGCTGCCGACCGAGTACGTCGCGGAGCGGATCAGAGCGCGCGCGATCGCCTGCCTCGGCGGCCCCGCCCACGCCCGGGAGGCCGCCGCAGGAATGGCGGCGCTGGTGCTCGGCAGCACCGATACGGACCTGCGGGTGCAGCTCGGCGAGGTGTTCGACCGAGCCGGCCTGGTCTGCGAGCGCACCGACGACGTCACCGGCGTCGAGATGGCGGGGGTCGCCAAGAACGCCGCCGCCCTGGCTGCCGCCGCCGCCGAGCCGCACGGACTGAACGCCGCGGGGATCGCCGCCGCCGGCATCTGGGACGAGTGCATCGACTACGCGCTCGCGAAGGGCGGGCGGATCGAGACCTTCGCCGGGCTCGCCGGCGTGGGCGACCTGACCGCCACGATCCTGGCGCCGGGCAGCCGCAATCGCCGCGCCGGAGAGCTACTGGGGAAGGGGGTGCCGGCCGACCAGATCCCGGGCCGGATCGGACAGGCCTCCGAGGGCCTAGACTCGGTCCCGCTGATCGCCGAGACCGTGATCCGTGCGGGGATCGAGGCGCCCAGGCTGGTGGGTCTCGCGGCGCTCATCGCGGGCGAGATCGAGGCGACCGAGTGGGTTGCAGGACTCCGTCGCGCCGAGCGCGCGCGAAAGGCCGCATAGCCATGGCAGGACTAGGCTTGCGATATGACGGAGGCGGAGTCCCAGCCGGCGGCGACGCCGACCAAGGCCGAGCTCGACCGCGAGTTCGAGGCGCTGTACAAGGCGCACCTGCGCGACGTCTACTCCTACTCGTACTACCGCGTGGGGAATCACCACGACGCCGAGGACCTGACCGAACAGGCCTTCCTGCAGGCGTACCGGCACTTCGAGCGCGCGCGGCGGGAATCGAACGGCCGGCCGATGCGGCCCTGGCTGATCCGCATCGCGCACAACCTCGCGTCGAACTACCACCGCGACCGCGCGCGCCGGCCGGAGACGAACATCGAGGCGGTCGAGCCGCCCGCGCATCCGCACTCGACCGAGCGCGTGGTCGAGGGGCGCGAGGAGCTGCGGCTCGTGATGCGCAAGCTGGACGGGTTGCCGGAGGATCGCCGCGAGGCCCTGATCATGCGCTTCGCGCTGGGGATGTCGAACCGCGAGATCGCGCGTGCGCTCGGGCGCACGGACGGGGCGACCAAGGTCTTGATCCACCGCGCGTTGAAACAGCTCGAGGAACAGATGGCGGCCGAGGACGGGGCCGGGGAGGAGGCAGACGATGACTGAGGCAGCGGGACATATGGACCTAGAGGCGCTCCTTGCCGACGCGCTCCGGCCGATCGAGCCGCCGGAGAGCCTGGCGGGACGACTGGAGACGACGCTGAGCGCGATCACCGAGCAGGCGGCCGCGGCCCTGGGCGAGTGGGCGGACGAGCTCTCCGAGAGCGAGCTCGAGTCGCTGCGCGACCCTCGCAACTGGGTGCGCCCGGTGGCGGCGATCGCGGTCGGCAGTGCGGCCGCAGGCGCGCTGGTTATCGTCGGGGCGCGGCGGCGGCGCAAGCCCAGCGGGCTCCGCGATCAGGCCGAGCGGCTACTGCACGACGTAACCGCCGAGCTTCGGCGCTAGGTTTCCGGCCTCATGCCGGCCGACGAACGGAGACCCTGATGGCCCGCTGCCTGGTGACCGGCGGCGCCGGCTTCATGGGCGCGCACGTCGTCCGAGCCCTGCTCGATCGCGGGCATGACGTGTGGGCGCTTGACGACCTCAGCGGAGGCTTCGCCGAGAACGTCGACCCGCGGGCCGCGTTCGTCGAGGCGAGCGTCACCGATCACGATGCGATCGATCGGCTGTTCGCAAACGAGCGCTTCGACGTCGTCTTCCACCTCGCCGCGTACGCGGCCGAGGGCCTGAGTCACTTCATCAAGCGCTTCAACTACACGAACAACGTGATCGGGAGCGTCAACCTGATCAACGCCGCCGTCAACCACGGCAGCGAGTGCTTCGTGTTCACCTCGTCGATCGCGGTCTACGGCGCGGGGCAGCTACCGATGACCGAGGACACGATCCCCGAGCCGGAGGACTCGTACGGAATCGCCAAGCGGGCGGTCGAGCTCGAGCTGGAGGAGTCGCACCGCATGTTCGGCCTCGACTACGTGACCTTCCGCCCCCACAACGTCTACGGCGAGCTGCAGAACATCGGCGACCGCTACCGCAACGTGCTGGGGATCTTCATGAACCAGATCATGAGCGGGGAGCCGCTCTCGATCTTCGGCGACGGCGAGCAGAGCCGCGCGTTCAGCTACGTCACCGACGTGGTGAACCCGATCGCCGACGCCCCCTGGACGGACGGCGCCCGGGGCGAGATCTTCAACGTCGGCGCGGACCAGCCGCACACCGTGAACACGCTGGCCGGCGTCGTCCGCGAAGCCATGGGCGCGCCCGATCATCCGGTCGTCCATCACCCCGCCCGCAACGAGGTCGTGCACGCGTTCTCCGACCATTCCAAGCTGCACCGGGTGTTCGGCGAGTCCGAGCCCACCTCGCTCGAGGAAGGCGTCGACCCGGATGGCGCGGTGGGCGCGGGAGCACGGCCCGAAGGCGACGCCCACCTTCGCCGCGATCGAGATCGAGAAGAACCTGCCCTCGTTCTGGGCGCAGGACCGAGACTAGGCCGCCGCGGGCTCGCTCGGCTTCGGCGCGACGGGTGCCTTCGGTGTCGCCGCGCCGGCGGCGAGCCCGGTCAGGCCCAGGATCAGGTGCAGGAAGTTGTCCTCGGTGTTGACCGGAATCACGTCGAGGAGCGCGCCGAAGCCGTCCTCGACCTCGAGAAACCCCCAGATCGCGATCAGGACGTACGCGAGCCCGACGACGAGGGCGTAGGTCCGCGCCGCGTAGCCGGCAGCCGCCAGACCCACCAGGCCGGTCGCGATGTGAACGAGGTTGTGCCAGCCGTTGACGTCGAGCACCCCGAACACCGCGTCGGCGCGCAGGTCGTCGCCCGTTCCGAAGCTGGCCTCGTAGAAGAAGCCGATGATTCCGGCGACGACCAGGGCGCCGCCGACGAGCGCCGCGTACAGCCTTGCTGGACTGGAACCGGTCATGACGACAGTTTCCTTGACGGGTCGGTCGGAGCACTGTCGTAGATTTCCCGCTTCATGCCCGCCTGTTATCGGCATCCCGGCCGGGAGACGAACGTCGGCTGCTCGAACTGCGGCCGCCCGATCTGCCCCGACTGCATGACCTCCACCCCGGTGGGCATGCGGTGCCCGGAGTGCGCGCGCGACCGCACGCGGGTGGTGCGCACGCCGTCGGGTGCGGGCTCCCGCGCGGCGCCCGTGACGTTCGCGCTGATCGTGATCAACGTCATCGCCTACGTCGCCGAGATGCTCGGTGGCGGCTCGAGCGCGTTCGAGGGCGGCGGCTCGTTGATCGCCGACTTCGGGCTGTTCGGCCCGGCGGTCGACGACGGCGAGTGGTACCGGATCGTCACCGGCGGATTCCTCCACGCGGGCCTCCTGCACCTTGGATTCAACATGTTCGCCCTCTACTTCCTCGGCAACCTGCTCGAGCCTGCGACCGGGCCCTGGCGGTTCGCGGGGATCTACTTCGTCTCGCTGCTCGGCGGGTCGTTCGGGGCGCTGCTGCTCGACCCGCTCGAGTTCACCGTCGGCGCCTCGGGCGCGGTCTTCGGCCTGATGGCCGCGGCCTTCGTGATGGCTCGCAACCGCGGCCTCGACGACCTCGCCTCCCAGATCGGGCTGTTCGTGGTCCTCAACCTGGTGATCACCTTCAGCGTGCCGAACATCAGCGTCGGCGGCCATCTCGGCGGGCTCGTCGCCGGCGGCCTGGCCGCGCTGGCGGTGACCGCCGGCGAGCGCCGGGGGCGCGACGGCCGCGTCATGGAGTGGGCCGTGATCGCGGCCCTCGGCGTCATCGCGATCGTCGGCTGCATGATCGCGGCGGCAGACAGCGTCCCAACCGGACTGGGCTAACTCGCCTCTACGCGGGCGAGGGCTCGAGCTGGAGGTCGTGCCAGGCGAGGTCGGGCGGCGCCTCCACGCGCTCGGGGTGGAGGAGATGGCCGAGCAGCTCGACGCCGTTCGCGAGCCTCGGTCCGGGGCGCGAGAACGACGACGCCGCGTCCACCGCCACGACCCGTCGGGCGCCGAGCGACCGCAGCTCAGTCGACGTAGTCACGGGCCTGAGCAGCGGCCTCGTCGGCGTAGAGGCCGCACGGCATCACCACCGCCACCTCGGGCCGGGCGGCGCGGAGCTCGGCCCAGCCGGCCGTCCGCGACTTCGCCCCGGGCTCGCCCAGCGGGTCCTCGCCGCCCGCCGCCGCGATCATCTCCGGCACCCAGTGCCCGCCGAGAAACGGCGGGTCGAGCCACTCGAGCGCCAGCACCCGCGGCCGGGGCGCGCCAGCGACCGCCGCCGCGGACCCGGGCCACCCGCTCGGCGAGCTCGCCGCGCAGCCGCTCGCCGCGCTCGACCGCTTCGCACGCGGCGGCGAGTCGCGGCAGGTCGGCGAGCACCTCCTCGAGCGTCTCCGGGTCCAGCGAGAGCACCCGGGGCCCGCCCGGCAGGCCGGCGGCGACCGAGCAGACCTCCTCGTAGGAGACCGCGCACACCGCGCACACGGCCTGCGTCACGATCAGGTCGGGCGCGAGCCGTTCGAGCGCCCGCTCGTCCAGCTCGTAGATCGCCTCGCCCCTGGCGGTCAGCTCCCGCACGGCGGCGTCGATCTCGGCGGGGGACAGGTCCGGCGCGATCACGCTGCGCGTGAGCTGCGGCAGCTCGCGCGCGGCGTCGGGCCAGTCGCATTCGTGCGTGACGGCGACCACGTCGTCGCCGAGGCCCAGCGCGAACAGCGCCTCGGTTGCGGAGGGAACCAGGCTCGCGATCCTCATCGCGACCAAAATAGCCGCCTCAACAACGGCGGGGCTCGGCTCCGTCCTTCGGACTCCGCCTCACAAGTAGGGTTGCGGCGATGCCACGCCTCGACGACAGCGAGATCGAGAGCCGGCTGAGCTGAGCTCGACGGCTGGGAGCGCGCCGGGGACGCGATCCAAAAGGACTTCAAGCGCGGCGACTTCGTGGGCGCGGTCGAGTTCGTTCGTGCGCTCGTCGCCCCTGCGGAGGAGATGGGCCATCACCCCGACCTCGAGATCTCTTGGGAGACCGTCACCGTCACGATCACGACGCACTCCGAGGGCGGGCTGACCGCCAACGACTTCGAGCTCGCCGGGAAGATCGATGGGCTCGCCTGAGGCGACGCTGACCTCGGCGCCGACCCGCGAGCAGCTCCGCTTCCGCTCGGGCGACGCCGAGTGCGCGGCCGTCCTCGTGCGTCCGGAAGCCGACGGCCCGGTCCCCTGCGTCGTGCTCGGGCACGGGTTCGGGGCGCTCAAGGAGGGCGGCCCGATCCGAGTCGCCGAGCGTTACGCAGAAGCGGGTTACGCCGGGCTGGCCTTCGACTATCGGCATTTCGGCGAGAGCGGGGGCGAGCCGCGCCAGCTGCTCGACGTCGGCCGCCAGCTCGACGACTGGCGCGCGGCGGTCGCCCATACCGCGCACGCTCGACGGCATCGATCGCGAGCGGGTCGCCCTGTGGGGTTCGTCGTTCGCCGGCGGGCACGTGATCGAGATCGCCGCCGGTGACCCGCGCGTCGCCGCGGTCGTGTCACAGGTGCCTCACATCGACGGCATCGCGACGCTGCGCGAGGCCGGGCCGGCGAACGCCCTGCGGCTGCTGGCCGCCGGCCTCACGGACCAGGTCGGAGCGCTCCTCGGCCGCGAGCCACACCCCCTTGCGATCGTCGGCCCCCCGGGCTCGACCGCCGCGATGAACAGCCCCGACGCGGAACCGGGCTACCGCGCCATCTACGACGACGGGTTCGAGTGGCGGAACGAGGTGGCGGCGCGGATCGCGCTGCGTGTTGCGATGTACCGGCCCGGCCGCCGCGCGGCGGACGTCGCCTGCCCGCTGCTCGTCCAGGTCGCGGCGGACGACGTCATCACGCCGCCCGCCCCGGCGATCGAAGCCGCCGCGCGGGCGCCGCGCGGCGAGCTCCTGACGTATGCGGGGCTCGGGCATTTCGACGTCTACCGCGGCGAGCCGTTCGAGCGGGTCACCTCCGACCAGCTCGACTTTCTCGGCCGCCATCTCGGCGGCTAGCCCGCCGCGTCCGCGACCGCGATGCGCCTCGTCCACGTCGTCGGCACGCGTCCCAACTTCGTGAAGATGGCGCCCGTGATCACGGCCACGCGCGAACGCTTCGGCGCCGAGGCGAACGTGGTGGTCCACACCGGGCAGCACTACGACCGCGCGATGTCCGAGGTGTTCTTCGAGGAGCTCGGGGTCGGCGAGCCCGACCACATGCTCGGGGTCGGCTCGGGCTCGCACGCGGAGCAGGCGGCGCGCGTGCTCGAGCGCCTCGAGCCCGTGCTTCGGGAGGAGCGGCCGGACCTCGTGCTGGTGCCCGGCGACGTCAACTCGACCCTCGCCGCCGCGCTCTGTGCCGCGCGCTGCGGGATCGCCGTCGGGCATGTCGAGTCGGGCCTGCGCAGCTTCGATCGGGAGATGCCCGAGGAGATCAACCGGATCGCCGCGGACCACCTCTCCGCGCTCTGCTTCCTGCACTCCGACGAGGCGGTCGAGAACCTTCGCGCGGAGGGCGTGCCCGACGACCACGCCAGGTTCGTCGGGAACACCATGATCGACACGCTGGTCGCGCTCGAGGACCGTTTCCGCGAGCGTGGCGCCGCCGCGGGCCTCGGGCTCGAGCCCGGCTCGTACCTGCTCGTCACGCTCCACCGCCCGGCGCTCGTCGACGGCCCGCTGCTGGCGGACGCGATGGCGACGCCTCGCGGCGGTCGCCGCCGAGCTGCCGGTCGTCTTCCCCGTGCATCCGCGAACGCGCAAGCGCCTCGCTGAGCTCGGCTGGAGCGGGGAGGAGGACGGGATCCACCTCTCGGAGCCGGTGGGCTACCTGGACTTCCTCTCGCTGGAGGCGGAGGCCGGTGCTGTGCTCACCGACTCCGGCGGCATCCAGGAGGAGACGACGTATCTCGGGGTGCCGTGCTTCACCCTGCGCGACAACACGGAGCGCCCGGTGACCGTCCGGGCCGGGACCAACGTGCTCCTGGGGCTCGATCCCGCTCGGATACGCGACATCCCGGGCCTGCTCGCGGACCGGTCGGCGACACCGCAAAGTCCGCCCCTTTGGGACGGACGCGCGGCGGGACGGATCGCCGAAGTCATCGCCGATTGGTAGCTTGCGAAGATGCCGTTGCCCTCGCTGGTCCCGCGCGACACGGTCTTCTTCGACCTCTTCAGCCAGGCGGGTCAGAACACCCTCCGGGCGGCGCGCCTGCTCCAGGAGATGCTGGAGCACTGGCCCGACGAGAGCGGGCTCGGGCGCGAGATCCTGCTCGCCGAGCAGGAGGGAGACCGGATCACGCACGAGCTGGTCCAGCGCCTGAACTCGACGTTCGTGACGCCGATCGACGGCGAGGACATCTACGGCCTCGCGACCAAGCTCGACGACATCGTCGACTACGTCGAGGAGACCGCGGACTTCATGGTGCTCTACCAGATCGAGGCACCGATGGAGCAGGCGATCAAGCTGGCCGACGTCCTCGTCAAGTCATGCGAGCAGCTTGCCGCCGCGCTCGAGGGCCTGCGCGGCCTTCAAGGGGCTCGAGCAGTACTGGATCGAGATCCACCGGCTCGAGAACGAGGGTGACCGGCTCTACCGCGACGCCGTCGCCTCCCTTTTCGCGAACGGTATCGACCCGATGGTCGTGATCCGCTGGAAGGACCTGTTCGGTGTGCTCGAGCGCGCCGTCGACGCCACCGAAACGGCGGCGCACATCCTCGAAGGCATTGTGATCAAGAACGCTTAGGCCCTCGTGACCGAGGCCGACCTGATCCTCATCATCGTCGTCGGGACGGCGCTCGCGTTCGACTTCACGAACGGCTTCCACGACACGGCGAACGTGGTCGCCACCTCGATCTCGACGCGAGCCATGTCGCCGGGGTTCGCCGTCGGCTATGCCGCGGTGCTCAACTTCGCGGGCGCGTTCATCTCGCTCGAGGTCGCCGCGACCGTCGCCGACGACGTGGTCCAGGCGGACGTGATCACGCCCACGATCGTGTTCGCCGGCCTGATCGGGGCGATCGCCTGGAACCTCACGACCTGGTACTACGGCCTCCCGTCGAGCTCGTCCCACGCGCTGATCGGCGGCGTCGTGGGGTCCGCGTTCGCCGCCGTCGGCTCCGAGGCGGTGCTCTCCGACGGGGTGATCGGGAAGGTGCTCGTGCCTGCGGTGATCGCACCGATCGTCGCGTTCATCGTCGGCGGCCTGGCGATCGTCGTCTGTTACCGCGTCGTGGGCCGGCAGCGCCCCGGGCCGGTGACGCGGGGTTTCAAGCTCGGCCAGATCGCCTCGGGCGGCCTGCTCGCGCTCGCGCACGGGACCAACGACGCGCAGAAGACGATGGGCGTGATCGCCCTGGCGCTGATCGCCAACGGCAACCTCGCGGAGGGTGCGGATCCACCGTCATGGGTGGTGGTCTCCGCCGCGACGGCGATCGCGCTCGGGACCTACTTCGGCGGCTGGCGGATCATCAAGACGATGGGAACCAGGATCATCAAGATGGACGCGGCGCAGGGCTTCTCGGCTCAGGGCGCCGGTTCCGCGGTGATCCTCGCGTCAACCCACTTCGGATATCCGCTTTCGACCACGCAGGTCATCTCGGGCGCCGTGATGGGTGCCGGGGCGGGCAAGCGGGTGTCAGCCGTGCGCTGGGGCGTTGCGGGCAACATCGTGGTCGCCTGGCTGCTCACGTTCCCCGCCGCGGCGGGGATCGGCGCGCTGACCTACGGGGTGACGCAACTTTTCGGGGGCGGAGTCGCCGGTCCGCTCCTGATCGTGATCGTGAGCATTGCCCTGATCAGCGTTGCGTTCGCGCGCCGGATCAGGCAGGGAGCCCCGGTGCCGGCGGGATGAGGCGGCACGATGATGCTCCTCGCGACGATCGTCGATACCGAGGCCCTCCTCGAGACCGCAGTGGCGGCGCTGGTTGCCGGGGTGGGCGTGGCGTTCACCTTCTCGCTGGCGATCCTGGGGGCAGCGCGCTACGCCGAGGAGTCTCGTGAGCGGCGGCCCGTGCGCGCGGCGGCCTACGCGGCGCTCGGCCTGTTGGGGCTGGCGGCGTCGGCGGCGGCGATCGTCGCCGGGATCGTTGCGATGACGTCGTAGCCCGGCGCCGTAGGATCAGGCCGTGCGCGCGGCACGGAACATCGCGATCATCGCCCTGCTGGCCCTGTTCCTCGCCGCCGTGCCCGGCGGCGGCAACCTCGCCGACGGGATCCTCGCCGTGCTGTTGATCGCCTTCCTGGTGATCCTCGGCGTCATGGGCTTCCTCGCGTATCGCCAGAACCGCCTGGCCTATCTCACCCTCGACGACCGGCAGCGCTGGCTGCTGCTCGGCGCCGCTCGGCGCGATCGTGCTGATGATCGCCGGCGCCGACGAGCTGCTCGATTCGGGAGCCGGCACGCTGGTCTGGATCGGTGTCCTTGCGCTGTCGATCTTCGCGATCGTTCGCGTCGTCGGCGAGGCGCGCAGCCTCTGACAGCGTCTCGTCGCTGACTCGCGACCCGCCGCGCGCCCCGTGCGCACGGGCTCCGCCTAGCGTCGCGGCGTGATGCACCGGCTCGGCGGACAGCGTGCGCAGGCCTCGGCGGAGCTCGTCGCCGCGGTGCCGCTGCTCTTGCTCGTGGCGCTGGTCCTCGGGCAGCTCGTCGTCGCCGGCTGGGCGCTTCTGAGCGCGGGCGAGGCGGCGCGAGCCGGGGCGCGCGCCGCCCACGTCGGGGCCGATGTACGAAGCACCGCCAAGCGCGCGGTACCCGCGGCTCTCGCCCCTGCTGAGGTCCGGGCGCGGGGCGAGCGGGTCACGGTCGCCGTGCGCGCCCCGGCACTGATCCCGGGCATCCCCTCGATTGCGCTGTCGGCGTCCGCCGCGCTCGACCCCGAGGCGGGCGCCGGATGAGCGCAGCCGAGCGCGGACAGGCCTCGCTCGAGCTGCTCGCCGGCGTCCCCGCGCTCGTGCTCGCGACCCTGATCGCCCTCCAGTTGGCCGTCACCGGGTACACCGTGCACCTCGCCGACGGCGCTGCCGAAGCCGGGGCGCTCGCGGTCGCCGCCGGCGCGCCGGCCGAGCCGGCGGCGCGCGCGGCGCTTCCCGGCTGGGCGCGCGATCGGGTGCGTGTCGCCGCGCGCAACGGGCAGGTGGAGGTGTGGGTGCGCCCGCCCGCGCCGCTGGCGGTGACAGGCGACGCGCTCGAGGTCCACTCGTCGGCCTGGGCGCGGCCCGATGGCTGATCCGGGCACGGCCGGGTCGCCGCTGGTGGCAGTGACGGCCGCGGCCGGCGCGGCGGGCGGCCTGCCGGTGGCGGCGGCGGTGGGAATCGCCGCGGCGCGCGCGACTCCGCGGCCGCGGGGCATCGTCCTCTGCGAGACGGGCTCGACCGCCCGCCGGCCAACCCTGATCTCGTCGCAGGCCGCTCGGGAGCTCGAATCGCGGCTTCGGGGCGCGGTACCGGTTGCCGCCCGGGGCGCTCTGTGCTGGGCGTCCCTGGGGGACGAGTGGCGTGCCGGGCTGGAGGACTGCCGGCAGGCGGGCGCCGAGGTGGTGGTCGCGTTCGTCGCGCCCGATCGCTGGCACGACCTGGTCGCCGATCCCGGGGCCGGAGTCCGCGCCGCGGTCGTCCGTGCCGACCTGCCGCACGGCCGGCCGCTCGCCGGTCTGGTCGCGATCGAGCTGCGCGCGGGCGGGCTGCCGGCGGGAATCGTCACACGCGCCCCCGGCGTGGTCGCCAGCCGACGCGCGGTCGCGGGAATCGACCCGGGTGGGACGCTGGGCGCGCGCGCGAACCGCCTCGTGCGACGGCTCCTGGGGCCGGGTCGTCGCGAGGGCGGCCAGGCGCTCCCGCATGGTCCTGGGCCTGGCGCTGCTCCTGGTCCTCGCGGGCCTGTTTCTCGCCCTCCTTGGGGCCGCCGCCACCGGCGGCTCGCGCCTGCAGCGCGCCGCCGATCTCGCCGCGGTCTCGGCCGCGCGCTCGCTCCGCGACGACCACCACCGGCTGTTCGTCCCCGCCCGGACGGCCACCGGCCGGCCGAGCGCCGTGCATCTGACCGAGGCCGAGTACCGGGCCCGGGCCGAGGCCGCGGCGCTGGCGGCGGTGCGCGCGAACGACCTGGGCGACGCCGGAGCACGCGTCTCGTTCCCCGGCTCGGGCTTCGCCCCGACCCGCGTCCGGGTGGCGGTGGGCGGCCGCGTCGCGGTGGGGCGCGAGCGCCTGGACCGAGCGCGCGCGGGCGGCTGCCGTCGCCGAGGCCTATCCGCCGGCGCCACCGATCCGGCCGGCGGCGGCGAGCTCGCGACCGGCGGCGGCTACTCGGGGCGTCTCGCCTTCCGCCAGGGCCAGCCGATGCGCCCCGACGTGGCCATCGCGTTCGACCGGCTCGCGGCGGCCGCGAGCCGAGCGGGGCACGCGCTTGTCGGTGACCTCGGCGTTTCGCTCGGACGCCGAGCAGGCGGCCCTCTTCGCTGCGAATCCGGACCCGAGATGGGTCGCGCCTCCCGGCACCTCGCTGCACCGCTGCGGGACGGAGCTCGATCTCGGCCCGCCGGCGGCCTACGGCTGGCTCGCGGCGAACGCGCGCCGGTTCGGGTTCCTGCGGCGCTACACGCTGGGAGTCCTGGCACTTCGGCTATGTCGAAGGTCCCGACCCGTGCTCGGCCGCGGGCGACCAAGTGGGGACGCCGGCTGCCGACGGCGCGGCCTCGGCGACCTCGCTCCCGGGGTTCGTGCCGGCACGCTTCCGGGCGCCGCTCGCGCGCGCGGCGAGCCGCTGGAACGTCCCGGCAGGGCTGCTGGCCGCGCAGCTCATGGCGGAGTCCGGCTTCAACCCGTTCGCCGTGTCGCCCGCCGGCGCCCGCGGGATCGCGCAGTTCATGCCGGGCACCGCTGCCGCCTACGGCCTGCGCGATCCGTTCGACCCCGACGCCGCGATTGAGGCGCAGGCGCACCTGATGGCCGACCTGCTCGGCGAGTTCGGCCGGATCGAGCTCGCGCTCGCGGCCTACAACGCCGGGCCGGCGCCCGTGCGGGCGTGCGGCTGCGTCCCCGCGTATCCCGAGACGCAGGCGTACGTGACCCGGATCCTCGGCCTCCTCGGAGGCGCGGGCGAGATCGCCCCGCCCGCGCTCGAGGTACGCCTGGTCCGGTAGGCCGCTACTCGATCGTAAGGGTCCCTTCCATGCCGGCCTCACGATGCCCGGGGACCGAGCAGTAGAAGGTGTAGTCGCCGGCCTCGAGGTCGACGTCAGCCGAGGTCGCGCCGCCGCTCACCTCTTCGGTTCCACCCAGGTCGCCGTCCGGGCCCTCGATCTGCACGTCGTGCGGGACCGCCGAGTCGTTGGTGAGCTCGAGCGTCACCGTGCCCGCCGCGGCCTCGGCCGAGTCCTCCTCGTAGGCGAGCTCTCCGTCCGGATTGGCCGTGAACGCGACCGTCGAGGCACCGCCGCCGGTGTCGCCGCCGGTGTCGGTCGTCTCCTCGGTCGTCGCCGCGTCGGTCGTCGCGTCATCGTCATCATCGTCGCCGCACGCCGCGACGGCGAAGGGCACGAGCGCGACCAACGCGAACAGCACCGCAAGCTTCGTCTTCAACTCCGAACCCCTTTCCTAGCTTCCGGGGCCGAGTCTAAGGAAAGCGGCTCAGCGGCACCTGCGAAGCACCCGCTCGTGCCGGTTCAGGATGTCGAGCCGCAGCGTCGCGATCGCCGTGATGTGGCGGAGCTGGAGCCTCGTCAGCTTGGCGAGGCAGCGCGCCGGCGGCAGCCGCCGCGCCCCCCGCTTCGACACGCAGGCGGCGGTCTTGCGGGCCAGTCGCTGCTTCAGCCGGCGTCGCTCGCCCGCGGGCGCCGAGGTCATCCGCTTGTGCAGTCGCACGAGGGAGTAGGTGCAGCGTGACACGCGCGATTCCCGGACCCGGCTGCAGCCACCGAGCGGGCGCTTCTCGGCGCGGCCGGCGAACGCGCAGAAGGCGCGCTTCGGCACGAACGGGTCCCAAGAGCGGATCAGCCCGACCCCGCGTTCCCGGTCGTTCGGCTCGAGCTCGACCCGGTCACCGAGCGTGTGGATGACGAAGGCGCCAACGTCCCGCATCGTGATGACCTTTCGGTATGCGCGAAGCAGCGCATCGGCCTGGACCGGCTGGTCGACGTGGTCCCCGTCGGTCGTGGAGAGGCCGAACTCGGTGATCCACAGCGGCGTTCGCCGGATGTCGTGGGTCCGGCGCGCGGCCCGCGCGCCCTGGAACGCCAGGGCGAGCTGCGAGTCCTCGCCGAAGCGGATCTTCTGGCTCGCCTGGTGGAAGCTGATGCCGTCCATCTTTCCGGCGATCCCCTGAGGCGCCACGTACGCCCGGCTCAGGAACTCGTTGATGCTGATGACGCTCGTGCCGACCGGGTCGATCCTGGTCGTATCGGCGCCGGCAAGCGCCCCCGCCAGCACGGCGATCCGCGGGCGCTCCGCCTTGATCGCATCGTAGGCCGCGGAGACCAGCGAGGCGTAGCGCTCGGGCTGCGGCGTCGGCTTCCAGAACCCCGAGTGGTTGGGCTCGTTCCAGATCTCGATCGCCGCCGTGCGCGGGAATCGCCGGGCGACCTCGCCGGCGAACTCGGCCCACTCGTGGGTCATCTCCGGGCGCGGGGGATACGTGCAGGCCAGGGAGGTGCCACAGAGCTGCGGCACGCCGAAGTCGCGAGCCCAGGGTGGCGCCGTGGAGATGCCGATCAGCGGCTTGATGCCCTCGTCGACGAGTGCCTGGTAAGCGTCGGTGTACCGCGCCCATTGGGTCCGGTCCCAGACATCCTGAACCGGCTCGACGAAGCTCCAGTCGATCGTGAAGCGCAGGATCTCGGCCCCGGCGCCGCTCGCGAGCCGGGCGATCTGCCGGGGCGTCCAACCGTGCGTCGAGCCGCCCACGATCCCGGGCTCGTGGACGCCGAGGTAGCTCTTCCCCGGCGGCGGGACCTTGACGATCGCGTTCTCGCGGCCGCCGGGATCGGGCGCCGTGAGGTCCTGGCCGACGGCCGGAGCCCCAGCCGTCAGCGCAAGCGCGAGCGCGAGCAGGCAGCCCGCGCCGGTTCGTCCCATTGTCCGCCCCTCGAATGACAAGCCGGGAGGAACGGTAGGGAATTGCCCAGACACCCGCAACCGCCAACCGCACGCCTACCCTTGACCTGATGGCCGAGATCGAGATCAGCCGGGAGCTCGAGCCCGCCGCGGGCGGCAGCGTCGCCGAGCAGCGTCGCTCGCTTCCCGACGAGCCCGGCGTGTACACGTTCCGCGACCGCGAGGGCGAGGTCCTGTACGTGGGCAAGGCGCGCTCGATCCGCAAGCGGGTCGGCGGCCACTTCTCGGGCAAGACCCGCACGCGGGTGATGACCGACCAGGTGGCGTCGATCGAGTTCTTCGTCACCGAGACCGAGGCCGACGCTCTGCTGGCCGAGCAGCAGTTCATCAAGCGCCACCGGCCGCGGTTCAACATCCGGCTGCGCGACGACAAGTCCTACCCCTACATCGGGATCAGCCTCGACGAGGACTTCCCCCGCGTCTACTTCACGCGCGAGCGGCACCGCTCCGGGCGGCTCTACTTCGGCCCCTACTCCAACGCCCGGCGCACGCGCGAGACGCTCGAGCTGCTCGGCAAGCTGTTCCAGTACCGCACCTGCGACGGGCCGGAGCCCGGGCGCCGCTCGGGCGTGCCGTGCCTCGACTACTACATCAAGCGCTGCCAGGCTCCATGCGTCGGCTACATCGATCGCGAGGAGTACCGCCGCAACATCGACGCGATCGCCGGCTTCCTCTCCGGCCGCTACCGGGACGTCGAGCGCGACCTCGAGCGCAAGATGGAGGAGGCCGCCGCGGCGGAGGAGTACGAGCGCGCGGCCGTCTATCGCGACCGGCTCGAGGCCGTCCGGGCGCTGATGGAGCGGCGGAGCGTGGCCGGGGAGTCGCTCGACAACGCGGACGTGATCGCCGTCGCCACCGAGGACGACACCTCCAACGCACAGGTGTTCCAGGTCCGCGACGGGGTCCTCGCCGAGCGGCAGAGCTTCTACATGACCAATGCCGGCGAGCGTGACGATGGCGAGGTGCTGGAGGAGTTCATCGCGCAGTACTACTCGGCCGCCCCCGCGGTGCCGCGGCTCGTCGTCGCGGGCGAGGCGCTTCGCGGCCGCGCGTCGCTGCTGGCCGAGGCGCTCGCGACGCGACGCGGCGGACCGGTGGAGGTGCGGGTCGCGGAGCGCGGCGACCTGCGGCGGCTGCGTGAGCTCGCCGAGCGGAACTCGCGGCTGGCGCTCGCCGAGGACCGCCTGCGCCGCGAGCGCCGGCGCCACCAGCGGGTGGATGCCGTGGCCGCACTGCAGGAGGCGCTGCGCCTGGAGACGCTGCCGATCCGGATCGAGGGATACGACGTCTCGAACATCGGCGGCGAGCACACCGTGGCCTCGATGGTCGTCTTCGAGGGCGGGGCTCCGCGGAAGTCGGACTACCGCCGGTTCCGGGTGCGGGGCGACCGCGCGCGCGGTCCCGACGACTTCGCGTCGATCGAGGAGGTGCTCGCGCGGCGCCTGGCGCGGCTCGAGGCGCAGTCCGATCGGTCGCCGCACGACGCCGAGCGCGACGAGAGCTTCGCCGCCGTCCCGGACCTGATCGTCATCGACGGCGGGAAGGGCCAGCTGAGCGCCGGGATGAAGGCGGCGGGGGCGCTGGTGGAGCGCGGCGTGACCGTGATCAGCCTGGCGAAGCGGCTGGAGGAGATCTACGTCCCCGGCCGTTCGGCGCCGCTCGAGATCGAGCCCGAGTCGCACGCGTCGCGGCTGCTGCAGCGGGTCCGCGACGAGGCGCACCGCTTCGCGATCGACTTCCATCGCAGCCGGCGCGACCGCGCGATGACCCACTCGCTGCTGGACGAGCTGCGCGGCGTCGGCCCGGTCCGCAAGCGCGCCCTCCTCAGCCACTTCGGCTCGCCGGAGCGGGTCGTGGGCGCCACCCGGGAGGAGATCGAGGCTGTCCCCGGGATCCCCGGCAAGCTCGCCCGCGAGATCCACCGCCAACTCCACCGCTCGGCGTAGATTGCCCGCATGCCAGGACCTGGCGACAGCTCTGCCGGCGACCGGAGGATGGTCCTCCGCGTGATCACCGGGTACTCCGGCGCCGGGAAGTCCGAGGCGATCGCGGCGTTCGAGGACGAGGGGTTCTTCTGCGTCGACAACCTGCCGCCACAGATGATCCGCTCACTCGCCGAGGTGTTGAGCCTGCCGGGCAGCGGCGTCAAGCGCGCCGCCGTCGTCTCGGACGTCCGTGGCGGCGCCTATTTCGACGACCTCCAGGCAGTACTCGACGAGCTCGAAGACAGCGACCTGGACCTGAAGCTCGTCTTCCTGGAGGCCGACGAGCAGACGCTGGTTGACCGCTTCAAGGAAACGCGCAGGCGTCACCCGATGGCGCCGGATGGCCGGGTCGTCGACGGTATCCGCGCGGAGCGCGTCGTGCTGGGGCCCCTGCGCGAACGCGCGAGCGTCGTCCTGGACACCACCGATCTGAGCGGCGCCATGCTGCGCCGACGGATCGCAACCGAGCTGCTGGCGTCCACCGACCCCAGGCGCAGGCTCGCGGTGACGCTGCTGACGTTCGGCTTCAAGAACGGTCCCCCGCGGGACGCGGATCTGATGCTCGACGTCCGCTTCCTGCCGAACCCCCATTACCGGGAGGACCTGCGACCGCTGACCGGCCACGACGAGCGCGTCGTCGAGCACGTCGAGGCGGGAGAGCTCGCGAGCGAGTTCTACGAACGCGTCCTGGCGTTGCTCGACTTCCTGCTGCCCGCGTACATCGCCGAGGGCAAGTCACACCTGGCGATCGCGATCGGCTGCACCGGCGGCAGGCACCGCTCGATCGTGGTGGCCGATCGTCTCGCCCGCGAGCTGGCCAGCCGGAACGAGGTCAGTCTCCGGACCGTGCACCGCGACGTGGATTGAGCTGGACGCTACCGCTTGCCGTCGCACGCCCTGCGCGCGGCATCGTGCTGCTGCAGGTAGCTCTCGAACTCCGCGTCGTCCTCGGCACCGGCGGCCAGCACCTCGAGCCGGCGAAGGCCGCGCCGGCACCGCCCGCAACGCCGAAAAACCCGCCGGCGCTCGGCCCGCAGTGCGCTTTTCACGGCCGGGTCTCGCGACTTCTTGATCCGGGCCGTGAGCCGGTCGGCCCTGCGGTAGGCGGGCACGCAGCGACGCGCGGTCCGCTTGTACGAGCGCAGATACTCGTGGCGCTGCTTGCCCGTCGTTTCACGGATGGACCACCGGAAAAAGATCATGCGCGTACTGCAATGCAGGTTCGAGGGGTCGCCACCGCCCTCGCGGTCGATCGTCCAGGTGCGCGTGGCCGGGCTCGTATCCACGTTCCCGGCGCCGTCCCTGGCGCGCACGCGGAACGTGTGCGCGCCGTCGGCGAGGCCGTTGTAGCTCTTGCCCGAGGCGGGGCACGAGGCCCACCCACCGCTGTCGAGCTTGCATTTGAAGGTCGAGCCCGACTCGGTCGAGGCGTACTCGAAGGACGCCGTCCGCTTGCTCACGGTGCCTGTCGGCCCCTGGAGGATGCTCGTGTTCGGCGCGACCGTGTCGGGAGCGGACGTGTTCACGGTCCAGGTTCGAGATGCGGGGCTTCCGTCGGTGTTGCCCGCGGCGTCGGTGGCGCGGACCGAGAACGTATGGCTGCCGTCACCGAGGCCCGAGTAGGCCTTCCCCGACGCCGGGCACGAGGACCAGGCGCCCGCGTCGAGCTTGCACCCGAACGTCGAGCCGGGCTCGGACGACGAGTACGTGAAGAACGGGTTGCCGTTCGTGACGGTGCCCGAGGGCCCCCCGGTGATGGCTGTCTGCGGGGGAGTGGTGTCGGGCACCGTTGTGTCCACGGTCCAGCTCCGTCCAGCGGGGCTTCCGTCGGTGTTGCCCGCGGTGTCGGTGGCGCGGACCGAGAAGGTATGGCTGCCGTCACCAAGACCCGAGTAGGCCTTCCCGGACGCCGGGCACGCGGACCAGCCGCCGGTGTCGAGCTTGCACTGGAACGTCGAGCCGGGCTCCGACGACGAGTACGTGAACGAGGCATTGCCGCTCGCCACCGTCCCGCTCGGGCCGCCCGTGATCGTCGTCTGCGGGGGGGTCATGTCGGGGGGGTCCTCGTCGACGGGATCACACGGTCCGTACGGGTCAGGCGTGTCGACGCGGCCCGCGAACGCGCAGTACGAGAGCTTCGGGACGAACGGGGTCCAGGACCTGACCGTGCCGTACCCGCGGTTGAAGTCGTTCGGGGCCAGTTCGACCCGGTCCCCGAGCATGTGGATCACCATGCCCCGTACGTCGGACATCTGCATGAGCCTGCGGTACTGCAGCATGAGGCCCACCGCCTGCTCGAACTCGCTGTACTCCGGAAGCGTCCCCTCCTCGTTGCCCTGGGTCGTCAGGCCGGTCTCCGAGATCCAGATATCGATGCCGCTGTCGCCGTGGTTCGACGACACCGAACGGACGTCCTGAAAGGCCTTGGCGTACAGCGATTCGGCGCCGTAGTTCAGCTGCTGGAAAGTCGTGTGGAAGCTGATCCCGTCCATGTGGTTCTTCAGGCTCGGACTTGCGCCGTAGGCGTTGTTCAGGAACCACTTCAGGGGCGCGTGAGTGTGATTCCCGCCGAGGTCGAACTGGGGGTCCTGCGTCGGGGCGAGCCCGCCGGCGAGCACCGGGATCGAGGGATTCACGCCCTTGATCGCGTCGTAGGCGATCGTCACCAGCTCCGCGTAGCGCCACGGATCCGGAAACGGCTTGTAGAAGCCCTGCAGGTTCGGCTCGTTCCAGATCTCGAGGACGGCCTGCGGGAAGCGGCTGGCCAGCTCCGCGTTGAACTCCGCCCACTCGGCATTCATGAAGACGGCGGGCGGGTACTCGCATCCGATCCGGTGCCCGCAGCCGCGGTAGGGCACGTCCACGGCCCACTCCGGTGTGCCCGCGACCGTGATCAGCGGGGTTATGCCGCGAGCGACGAGGGCGTCGTAGAGCCGCTGGTAGCGCAGCCAGCCTGCCTCGTGCCACACGTCCCGCACCGTCTCCACGTTCCACCACTCGAGGTTGAACCGGTGGAGGTTGGCGCCGGCGCCGGCCGTCACCTCCGCGATGTCGGCCGCGGACCAACCGTGGGTGTCCAGCTCGGGCATCGCCTCCTGGAACCCGAAGTACTTGCCGGCGGGCGGTGGGACCTGGACGGGCAGGTCGGGGTTGCCGCCGGGATCGGGCGCGCCGGGGTAGGGGCCGGCGGCCGCCTGGGGGGCCGCCCACGCGAACATGCACGCAACGAATGCGAGCACGAGGCGACGACCCCCGATCGAACCGCGGCTGAGCATGGCGGAGACGGTAGCGGTCGCGCCTGGCCACCGCAACCGGCATCCGCTCCGGGACTATGCTGCGCGGCCGATGGCGCGGGCCGACGCACCTCGACTGTCCGTGGTGATCCCGACCCGGGGCCGGCCGTCGATCCTGAACGAGACGCTGGAGCGACTCGTCGCGTTCGCGCCCGAGGCGCCGATCGAGGTGCTCGTCGTGCACGACGGCAGCTCGCCGGAGACCGCGGAGGTCGCCGGGCGAGCGCGGGCCGGCGCGGGCTGGCCGGTGCGGGCGCTCGTCGAGGAGGCGCGGGGACCGGCGCGGAAGCGCAACCTTGCGATCGCCGAGGCCCGAGCGCCGGTCTGCCTCATGATCGGCGATGACGCGCTTCCGACGAGGACCCTGGTCGACGGCCACCTGGCGTTCCACGACCGCCGCGCCGACGGCACCGCCGCGATGCTGGGCCTGGTCGTCCCCGCGCCGCCGCTCGACCGCGCGCCCTTCGTTCGCTGGCTGCACGAGCACGGGACCCAGTTCCACTACGCCGCGCTGGAGCCCCACGAGGAGGTCGGCCCGGCGCGGTTCTGGACCGCGAACATCTCGGTGAAGACCGCTCTTCTGCGGGACTCCGGGGGCTTCGACGACGCGTTCGGTCTGGCCGCCGCCGAGGACATCGAGCTCGGCTTTCGGCTGGCGCGAGCCGGAATGCGCCTCTACTACGAGCCAGGGGCCGTCGCGGAGCACTTCCATCCCACCGACCTCGCGCGCACCCTCGAGCGCATGCACGGGGTCGGTTTGGAGTTCCGGGCTCTCTGCGAGCGCGTGCCCGAGGTGCCCCGCCCGCCGCGCCCCGCCGTGCGCCACAGGCTGAAGGCCGCCGCCCTCGCGGCGCGACTCGCGATCCGGCCTTCCGGGGCTGCCCACGAAGCGGCTTGGCGCTTCCTCTGCGACCAGGTGCTGCGCGAGGCGTACTGGGGCGTCCCGGACGGCGATGGCCGGCCGCGCACGGGCCAGGCGCTGGCGAGGCGCGCGCTGGCGGATCCGCTCGCCAACCCGCCGCAGCCCGAGCTGCCGACCTCCACAACCAGCCCACCCGTCGCCTAGAGCCGGATGTCGCCCGGGCACCGGGCGCTCGGATCGCGCTCGCCCAGGAGGGCGCAGACCGCGGGCTTCGGGGTCACGACGCCGGCGGCGGGCGCCGTGAAGAACCCGAAGCCAGGCCCGCCGGGGACGGCAGGGGTGGGGTCGACGAGGGTATGGAAGGTCACCGCGTCGGTGTCGGCGGAATTGTCGAGGACCTGGTAGGCCTGGCTCATCATCACCGCCTGCTCTGAGGGGGTGACCGCCGGCAGGACGCCGGGTTCGGTCGGCGCCCCAAGCTCGGTGACCCAGATGCGCACGCCCTCGGCGCCGCGCGCCAGCGTGGTCCGTGCGACCTCGAGTGTCGGCGTGAACAGGTCGCCCGGGGCGCCGAGCGGCTCGATCGGATAGGCGTGGAGTCCCAGGCCATCCATGTGCTCGAGGGCGCCGCCGTCCACCATGGCGCCGAGGAAGGTCTGCAGCGAGAGGTTGCCGGACTCGTCGGCCACGTTGTTGGAGAGGGCCCCACCCAGCACCGGCATCTCGGGGTTGCCGTCCTTGGCGCCGTCGTAGATCGCCTCGAGGACGGGCAGGTACTCCGCGGGGTTCGCGTCGCCGCCCCAGAATCCGGTCAGGTTCGGCTCGTTCCACGCCTCGAAGGCCGCGGACCGCGGATAGCGGATCGCGGCGAGCTCGGCGAAGCGCCGGAACTGCGGCAGATGCTCGTCCTCGGGCGGCCGGACGCAGGGGACCTGGCTGCAGGCCCCGGCCGGAGCCGCCCATGGCGGGATCCCGGTGAGGTGCCAGAGCGGCTGGACCCCGGCCGCGATCGCGCCGCAGTAGATCTCGTCGTACTTGGAGAAGTCGATCTCGCCCGGCGCGCTCTCGACCTCCCCCCAGTCGAGCGGCAGTCGCCAGATCGTCGCCCCGCTCGCCTCGTAGAGCCTCAGGGCCTGGTCGATGCCGAGCTGGCCGATGAGGAAGGCCGAGTCGTTGAAGCCCATCGGGATGTGGCCGTCCACCCGGTCGATGAGGGGTTCGCCCCGCGAGGGGGGGATCGCGCGATTGCTCCGGTTCAGATCGCGAGCGTCCGGCTCGCAGTCGGCGGGGGCCGGGAGCGCTGCGACGGGGCCGTCGTCCGAGGTCCCGCGCTGGATGACGAGGAAGGCGGCGACGGCGACGACCAATGCCGCGCCCACGGCCAGGGGGATCCGGAAGCGCCGCATGCCCTACCTAGAATGCCGAACTCGTGAACGAGGCGGTGATCAGCGTCAGGGGCCTGGCGAAGGCCTATGGCGATTTCGAGGCCGTCCGGGGGATCGATCTCGAGGTGCGGCGCGGCGAGGTTTTCGCCTTCCTGGGCCCAAACGGCGCGGGGAAGACGACCACGGTTGAGATCCTCGAGGGCTACCGGACGCCAAGCGGCGGCGAGGTGGAGGTCCTGGGCGCGGATCCACAGCGCGCGGATCGGACCTGGCGCCAGCGCATCGGGATCGTCCTGCAGGAGTGCCGGATGGAGCCGGTGCTGACGGCTCGCGAGACACTCTCCCTCTACGCCGGCTACTACCGGGCGCCGCGCGACGTCGATGAGACGATCGAGCTGGTCGGCCTCGACGAGCAGCGCCGACGTCCGGGCGGGCAAGCTCTCCGGGGGGCAGCAGCGCCGGCTCGACGTCGCGCTGGCGCTGATCGGCGACGCCGAGCTCCTCTTCCTTGACGAGCCCACGACGGGTTTCGACCCGTCGGCGCGCCGGCAGGCGTGGGACGTAATCGCGACGCTGCGCGAGCTCGGCAAGACGGTGTTTCTCACCACGCACTACATGGACGAGGCACAGTTCCTCGCCGATCGCGTCGCGATCATCCGTGCCGGAGAGATCGTCGCCGAGGGGGCGCCCGATCGGCTCGGCGGTCGAGCCGAGGCGGCGACGACGATCCGGTTCGTCGTCCCGGCGGGCCTCGATCCAGCCGAGATCCCGGCCGCGGCCGGCCGGTTGGCGACGAACGTGGCCCACGGAAGCAGCGTCCTGATCGAGATCTCGACCCCGGATCCGGTCAGTGGCCTCAACGCCCTGACCGGCTGGGCTCTCCAGCGCGGCCTCGAGCTGCGTGGGCTCGAGGTCAGCCGGCCGAGCCTCGAGGACGTCTACCTGGATCTGACCGCGGAGCGATCGTGATGACCGGCATCGCGATCGCTTGGCACCAGTTCCGGTACGACCGGAGGGTCTTCTGGCGGAGTCCCGCATCGGTGTTCTTCACCGTGATGCTGCCCCTGATCTTCCTCTTCATCTTCACGGGACTGTTCGGCAGCGACACGATCGAGGAGTACGGGGGGATCGAGGTTTCGACCTACTACGTGCCCGGGATCATCACCCTCGCCGTCGTCTCCGCGACGCTCCAGAGCCTGGCGATCAACCTCACCGAAGCGCGCGAGAGCGGCCGGTTGAAGCGGGTCCGCTCGACGCCGCTTCCCGCTTGGGCGTTCGTGTCGGGACGGGTCGGGAACTCGCTCCTGATCTCAGTCGCGATGACCGTTCTGGTCACTCTTATCGGCAACGTCTTCTTCGACGTCGCGATCCCGACCCAGACGATCCCCGCGCTGCTGGTCACCCTGCTCGTCGGAGCGTTCGCGTTCAGCTGCCTGGGCTTCGCGCTGACCGCGGCGATCCCGTCCGCTGATGCCGCCCCCCCGATCACCAACGCCGTACTCCTGCCGCTCTATTTCCTCTCCGGCGTGTTCATCCCCGACACGCAGATTCCCGACGGCATCCTCAGCGTCGCCGACGTATTCCCGGTTCGCCACTTCTTCCTCGCCTTCTTCGAGGGGTTCGACCCGAACACCGTAGGCGCCGGCTTCGCTTGGGGGGATCTCGCGGTCGTGGCGCTGTGGGGCGTGGCCGGATTGGCCCTGGCCGCGCGCTACTTTCGCTGGACGCCCCGCAGATAAGCTCAGACCGTGATCCACCACGTCTCGGTCGAGGTCTCCGACCTGGAACGCGCGGGGCGCTTCTACGACTCCGTGGTCGGTGCGCTCGGATGGCGCCGTCACGTCGAGGAGGACGGCCGGATCGGCTGGGGGATCGTCCGGCCGCTGTTCTTCGCGTCCACCCGCCACGGCCTCGCGCCCGGCGGCGGCCACGTGTGCTTCGCCGCAACAGGCATCCCCGCCGTCAAGGGCGCCTGGGAGGGCGGGGTCGCCGCGGGCGGCACCGATGACGGGACGCCCGGGCAGCGGCCCGAGTACGGTGCTACCTACTACTCGGCCTACCTGCTCGATCCCGACGGGAACCGGGTCGAGATCGCGGTCGGCGCCGGCTAGACCTCGGACGAAACAAGCCCACAGGAGGAATCGAACCGCAAATGGCCCCAGTCAAGGTCGGAATCAACGGCTTCGGACGCATCGGCCGCAACCTCTTTCGCGCCGCCCACGAGTCGGGCGCCGACCTCGAGGTCGTGGCGGTCAACGACATCACGGACGTCCCGACGCTCGCCCACCTGCTCAAGTACGACTCGATCCTCGGGCGCTTCCCAGGCACGGTCACCGAGGGCGACGGAGCGATCGCGGTCGACGGCAAGGAGATCAAGGTCCTCGCCGAGCGCGATCCGGCGGCGCTGCCGTGGGGCGAGCTGGGCGCCGAGGTCGTCATCGAGTCCACCGGGCTCTTCACCAAGCGCGAGGACGCGTCCAAGCACCTCGACGCAGGCGCCAGGAAGGTGATCATCTCCGCGCCGGCGACCGAGCCGGACGTGACGGTCGCTCTGGGCGTCAACTTCGAGCGCGACTACGACCCGGAGAACCACCACATCATCTCCAACGCGTCGTGCACGACGAACTGCGTCGCGCCGATGGCGAAGGTCCTCCACGAGGCCGTCGGGATCGAGCACGGGCTGATGACCACGATCCACGCCTATACGGCCGACCAGCGCCTGCAGGACATGCCCCACAAGGACCTGCGGCGGGCCCGCGCCGCGGCGCTGAACCTGATCCCGACCACGACCGGCGCGGCGAAGGCCGTCGGGCTCGTCCTGCCGGAGCTCGAGGGGCGCCTGAACGGGTTCTCGATGCGGGCGCCGGTGCCGACCGGCTCCGTCGTCGACCTCGTCTGCGTGGTCGCGCGCGAGACATCCGCCGACGAGATCAACGCGGCGATGAAGGAGGCGGCCGACGGACCCCTGAACGGGATCCTCGCTTACACCGAGGACCCGATCGTCTCGAGCGACATCGTCAAGGACCCACATTCGGCGATCCACGACGCGCAACAGACTATGGTGATGGAGGGGACGATGGTCAAGGCCGTCGCCTGGTACGACAACGAGTGGGGCTACTCGAACCGGGTCGTGGAGCTGGCCGCGAAGGTGCTCGAGCGCCAGCCCGCCGCGGCTTGAGCCTCGCCGAGGTAAGCGTTCGCAACGCGCCGGTCGAAGGTCGGCGTGTGCTGGTCAGGGCGGACCTGAACGTCCCGCTCGACGGCGGCCGGGTGGCGGACGACACGCGGATCCGCGCCGCGCTGCCGACCCTGGAGCTGCTGCGCGAGCGGGGCGCCGCGATCGTGCTCGTCTCGCATCTCGGCCGGCCGAAGGGAGCCGATCCCGCGCTCTCGATGGCACCCGTTCGCGATCGTCTCGAGGAGCTGCTCGGCGCCGACGTGGAGCTCGCGCCGGGGGTCGCCGGCGCCGAGGTGCGCGAGCGCGCCGAGGCGACGCCCGCCGCCGCCGTGCTGCTGCTGGAGAACAGCCGCTTCGAGGCGGGGGAGACCAGCAACGACCCGGAGCTCTGCGCGCGCCTCGCCGAGCTCGCCGACCTCTACGTCAACGACGCGTTCGGAGCGGCGCACCGCGCACACGCGACGACCGAGGGCGTTGCGCGCCTGCTCCCCGCCTACGCCGGCCTGTTGCTGGAGCGGGAGGTGGAGGAGCTCACGCGGGTCCGCGACCGGCCCGAGCGCCCGCTGGTGGTCGTCCTGGGCGGGGCGAAGGTTTCGGACAAGATCGGCGTGCTCGAACGGTTCCTCGAGATCGCCGACGAGGTGCTGATCGGCGGAGCGATGTGCTTTTCGTTCTTCCGGGCACAGGGCATCGAGACGGGCGACTCCCTGGTTGAGGAGGACGGCGTCGCGATGGCTCGCCGCCTGCTGGCCGACCCGCGCGGGCTGAAGCTGCCGGTGGATCTCGTACTGGGCGACGCGTTCAGCGCGGACGCCGAGCGCCGCGAGAGCGACGGCGTCGAGGTGCCGGAGGGCTGGATGGGCCTCGACGTCGGCCCCCGCACCGTCGCGGCGTACGCCGACTCGATCGCGGGCGCCGGCACGGTCCTGTGGAACGGGCCGATGGGAGCCTTCGAGCTGGAGCCGTTCGCGGCCGGAACGAGGGGAGTCGCCGAGGCCGTCGCGAGCGCACCGGGCCGGACCGTCGTCGGCGGCGGCGACTCGGCCGCCGCACTGGCGGCGTTCGGCCTCGCGGATCGCGTCGACTGGCTCTCGACCGGGGGCGGCGCGTCGCTGGAGCTGCTGGAGGGCAGGGAGCTGCCGGGCGTCGTCGCACTCGAGGTGTCGGCGGCCGCGGGTGACCGCGCATGAGCGCGCGTCGGCCGTACCTGGCCGCGAACTGGAAGATGAACAAGACGCTCGAGGAGGCGGACCTGTTCCTGGACCGGTTCCTTCCGAGCCTCGGCGATGTGACCGCGTGTGACTTCGTGATCTGCCCGCCGTTCACGGTGCTGAGCCCCGCCGCCGATCGCTGCCGCGGCACACCCGTCCGGATCGCGGCGCAGAACATGCACGAGGAGCAGAGCGGCGCCTTCACCGGCGAGGTGTCGGCGCGGATGCTGACCGCGGTGGGGGTCGAGGCGGTCGTGCTCGGCCACTCCGAGCGCCGGGCTCTGTTCGCCGAGACCGACGAGGCGCTGGCCCGCAAGGTCCCGGCCGCGCTCGCCGCCGGCCTCGAGCCGATCCTGTGCGTCGGGGAGAGCGAGGCCCAGCGCGAGGACGGCGAGACCGAGGCGGTCCTGCGGCGCCAGCTCGAAGCCGACCTCGCCGAGATCCCGGACGAGCGCCTCGCCTCGGTGGTGATCGCGTACGAGCCGATCTGGGCGATCGGCACGGGCAAGACCGCGACGCCGGAGCAGGCCGAGGAGGCCTGCGAGTTCGTTCGGGCGCTGGTCGCCGAGCGCGACGCCGGTGCGGCGCAGGCCGTGCGCGTCCTCTACGGCGGCTCCGTCAAGCCCGACAACGCCGGCGAGCTGCTCGGCCAGCCCGACATCGACGGCGCCCTCGTCGGGGGAGCGAGCCTCGACCCGGACGACTTCCTGGCGATCTGCAAAGCCGCGTGACCGTCCCGGCCGGACCCCGGGGATTGCCGGTCCCCTCCGTGGCATTGATCATCCTCGACGGCTGGGGACTGGCGCCGGCGGGCCCGGGCAACGCGATCTCGCTGGCGCGGACCCCGGTCTTCGACAGTCTGTGGCAGGCCTGCCCCCACACCGAGCTGTCGGCCAGCGGGCGCGACGTCGGGTTGCCCGAGGGCCAGATGGGGAACTCCGAGGTCGGGCATCTGAACCTCGGCGCCGGTGCGGTCGTGAAGCAGGACCTGGCGCGGATCGACGGCGCGATCGCCGACGGCTCGTTCTTCGAGAACGAGGCGCTGCTTGCGGCCTGCGAGGCGGCGAGGCGCTCGCCACGGGGCAGGCTCCACCTGATGGGACTCGTCTCCGACGGCGGCGTCCACTCGGGCTGGGAGCACATCGAGGCGCTGATCGAGCTGGCCGGGCAGGAGGGCGTGCCGGACACCGTGGTCCACGCCTTCACCGACGGCCGTGACACGCTGCCGCGCTCGGCGCCGGGCTACGTGGAGGAGCTGGAGCGCTGGCTGCGCCAGGGCGGGCGGATCGGGACGGTCAGTGGCCGGTACTACGCGATGGACCGAGACCGCCGCTGGGAACGGACGAAGCTCGCCTACGACGCGATCGTCGATGCGAGGGGCGTGCAGGCCGCGACCGCGAGCGCCGCGGTGGCGGCGTCGCACGAGGCGGGCGAGACCGACGAGTTCGTGCGCCCGACCGTGATCGGCAACTACGACGGCATCGCCGACGGCGACGTGGCGATCCACTTCAACTTCAGGCCCGACCGCGCGCGCCAGCTGATCCGCTCCCTCGCCGAGGCCGGCTTCGACGAGTTCCCCCGCTCACGGCCCCCTCAGGTCGAGCTGACGACGCTCACCGAGTACCAGGAGGGCTGGCCCTACCCGGTCGCGTACCCGCCGCAGGCGCCGGCGACGACGCTGGCGGCGGTGCTGGCGGCGCAGGGTGCCCGGCAGCTGCATGTCGCGGAGACCGAGAAGTACGCCCACGTCACGTACTTCTTCAACGGGGGCCGCGAGCAGGAGTGGGAGGGGGAGGACCGCTGCCTGGTGGATTCGCCGCGCGACGTCCCGACCTACGACCACAAGCCGGAGATGAGCGCCCGCGCCGCGGCCGACGAGTTCACGGAGCGCTGGGGAGCCGACGGCTACCGCTTCGGCATCCTCAACTTCGCGAACCCGGACATGGTCGGTCACACGGGCGTGATCCCGGCCGCGGTCACGGCGATCGAGGCCGTCGATGCGTGCCTCGGCGACGTCGTGACGGCCGTGCACGCGACCGGGGGAGCTTGCCTCGTGACGGCGGACCACGGCAACGCCGACAACATGCTCGAGCCCGACGGCTCGCCGAATACCGCGCACTCAACCAACCCGGTGCCGCTCATCGTCACCGTGGACGGGATCGAGCTCGCGCCCGGCGGCATCCTCGCCGACGTGGCGCCGACCGCGCTGCGCCTGCTCGGGATCGAGCAGCCCGCCGGCATGACGGGCCGCCCGCTCGTGGTCTAGCGATGCGGTCGGATCCGGACCGTCTTCGTTTCGAGATCGCGGCCCGCGAGGGGAACGCCCGGACCGGCCGCCTCTTCACCGCGCACGGCGAGGTCGCGACGCCGGCGTTCATCCCGCTCGCGACCACCGGCGCCGTCCGCGGGCTCGACACCGACGAGGTCGCCGCCCTGGGCTACGAGCTGGTGCTCGGCAACACCTTCCACCTGTTCCTGCGCCCGGGGCCCGAGCGCATCGCGGAGCTCGGCGGCCTCCACCGGTTCATGGGCTGGGAGGGCGCGATCATCACCGACTCCGGCGGCTTCCAGGTCTTCTCGCTGGCGCACGGGAGCGTCGCCGACGAGATCAAGGGCAGGCGCGGAGGAGCGGGTCATCACGGAGCGATCCTGGACATCGCCGAGGAGGGCGTGCGCTTCCGCTCCTATCTCGACGGGGTCGAGAAGTTCATGGGCCCGGAGGAGTCGATGCAGATCCAGGCTGCCCTGGGCTCCGACATCGCCCTCGCGTTCGACGAGTGCACCCCGTACCACGCCGACTACGACTACACGGCCCGCTCGACCGAGCGCACGCACCGCTGGCTCGACCGCTGCACGAGCTGGCACGACGCGAACGGGCCCGGCGCGCAGGCGCTGTTCGGGATCGTCCAGGGCGGCGTCCACGAGGAGCTGCGCCGCGGCTCCGCCGAGCGGGTCGCGAGCGCCGAGATCGACGGCATCTCGATCGGCGGCACCCTGGGCCGCGACAAGGAGGAGATGCGCGGTGTCCTCGAGCTGACGGTGCCGCTCCTGCCGCCGTCGGCGCCCAAGCACCTGCTGGGGATCGGCGAGCCCGACGACCTGCTCGACGGGATCGCCCTCGGCCTCGACGTCTTCGACTGCGCGGTCCCGACCCGGCTCGGGCGCCACGGCACGGCGCTGGCGCCGGTGCCCGGGGAGCGCTTCCGCCTGGACGTTCGCTCGCGCGCCCTCGAGCGGGACGAGGGGCCGCTGGTGGCGGGCTGCCCGTGTCCCGCCTGCACGCGGCACTCCCGGGCCTACCTCCACTACCTCGCACGCGCCGAGGAGCTGACCGCGGTGCGCCTGCTGACGCTCCACAACCTCACCTATCTCGAGCGTCTCGTCCGCGGCGCCAGAGAGGCGATCGAGGCGGGGCGCTATGCCGATTACAGAGCGGCTTCGCTGGCCGGATCCGCGCCCTGGCAGGCCTGACCCGTCTAGCTCCCGAGGTTGTCGCGGATGACTTCCTTGATGTTCTCGATCTGCTCGTCGATCTGATCGGAGATGATCTTCCCCAGGTCCGTGTCCTGACCGGCGTCGGTCACGAGCAGCACGACGGCCGCGATCACCGCGGCCAGCACCGCGATCAGCAGCAACACGCCGAGCCCGCGCAGGAACCGGCTGCCCGCGGACCGCTTCGCGGGGGCCGCCGGCGCTGCCGCGGCGGGCCGGCGCGGGGCCGGCACATAGACCGGCTCGGGCGCGACCGGCGTGGCGATGTCGGGGGAATCGGTCATGGCTCGCGTCGCGGCGGTCGCCGCGGCACCCGCCGCCATCGCCCGGGTCGGCATCGCGTCGGCGGGCTCGGGCGGCTCGCGGCCCGCGATGCCCGCCCGCAGCGCCTCCGAGAGCTCCCTCGCCGACGAGTACCGGCTCTCGACGTCGCCCTCGAGCGCGCGTAGGACCGCGGTCGACAGGGTCTCCGGAACCGACGGGTCGTAGGAAGTCGGGGGTAGCGGGCTCTCGCTCTCGCGCCGGGTCGCCAGCTCGGCCAGGGTCGAGCCCTCCCACGGGAGCCGCGCGGTGAGCATCTGGTAGACGACGACCCCGAGGGCGTAGACGTCGGCTGCCGGCGTGGTCTCCTCGCCGCGGGACTGTTCCGGCGACAGGTAGGCGGCCGTGCCAACCACCGAGCCCACCTGGGTCAGCCGGGTCTGCTCGGCCGCGCGGGCGATCCCGAAGTCGGTCAGCTTGACCGTCATCTCGTCGGTCGGCGGCTCGTGCGCGGAGCCGCCACGCTGCGGCCTTCCTGCCGGCCCTCCGATGACCATCAGGTTGCCCGGCTTGACGTCCCGGTGGATGATGCCCTGGCGGTGCGCGTACTCAAGCCCCGCGCACGCCTGCACGCCGACGGTGACCGAGACCTCGGCGCCGAGCCGGCCCTGCCGTTGCAGGAGCTGGGCCACGGAGCGGCCCTCGACGTACTCCATGACGATGTAGTGGCGATCCTGATCGACACCGGTGTCGTACACCTGGACGATGTTCGGGTGGATCAGGCGGGCCACCGCGAGCGCCTCGCGGCGGAAACGCGCGACGAACTTGTCGTCGTCGGAGAGGTGCTCGGCGAGGATCTTGACCGCCACCGTCCGCTCCAGCACGCGGTCGGTGGCCTCGTAGACGGTCGACATCCCGCCGGAGCCGAGGCGGTCGCCCAGCTCGTAGCGGTCGGAGATCAGACCGGCGCCCGGCATCAGTCGCCGCTCCCGATGCCGCCGCTGGAGTCGTCGTCATCACCGTCGCCGCCGCCGGGGTTGCCGTTGCCGGGAGTGTCGTCCGGCGGTCCGCCGCCCGGCGTGTCGTCGGGTGGCGGCTCGTCATCGGTGGTGGTCGTCGTGTCGGTGGTCGACGTCGTGGTCGTGTCGGTCGTCGGCGGGGGCGTCACGCCGGTCTCGCCGCTCGGGCCGATCTCCGGCTCCTCGCACTGCGTCGAGCTGAGTGACTCGAGATTCACACTCGCCCGCACGAGCGCCTCGCGGAGCTCGCCGCCGACCTCCGAGGGGAGGCTGTCGACGCGGTCCGCGAAGGCGAGCGCCGTCGCCTGCGCCTCGTCGCAGTCCTGTCGCTCGACGGCGCTCTCGATCTGGTCGAGCTGGGCCAGCAGCTGGTCGCCCTCGTCGCGGGGAATCGGCCCGGCGTCGTCCTCGCCGCCGCAGGCCGCCACGCCGATGGCACACGCCACAACGGCGAGCGCGCTCGAGATTGCGCGGATCCCCGGCATTGACCCAGTTTCGCTCATTGCCCCACGAACAGACGTCGGCCGAGGTGCTCCGGCAGGCCCGCTGCAGCGATCGACTCCGCGGCTCGTTCGACCTCGTACTCGGTGCGGCGATAGGTGGCGCTCCAGGTCTCGGTGTCGAGCTCGAGCCAGGCCGCGCGGGGGTCGCCATCACGGGGCTGGCCGACGCTCCCGGGGTTCAGCAGCCACCTCCCGGTGCCGATGTCGAGCTTCGTCCCGGCGCTGACCTGGGCGCCCTCGGTCGCGTCGACGTCGCCGTCGTCGGCCCCCCGGAAGCACAGGGCGATGTGCGAGTGTCCGATCAGCGCCACGCGCTTCGCCTGGCGGGCGATGCACTCGCCGGCCTGCTCGGGCCAGAGCACGTACTCCCAGACGTGGTCGCGCGGGGAGGCGTGGTACAGCGCTACCTCCCGCGATTCGTCGGCGGCGTGGAGCCCGGCCAGGAACTGGCGGGCGCTCTCCTCGAGCCGCGCGATCGTCCACTGCGCCGCCTCGGCGGCGGCCGGCGAGAACGTCGAGATGTCCAGCGCCTCGAGGACGGCGAGATCGTGGTTGCCCGCGAGGCACACGGTGCAGCGCTGCGCGACCAGCTCGGCGCACTCGTTCGGCTCGGCCCCGTAGCCGACCACGTCGCCGAGGCACCAGACCTCGTCCGGCGCGGACGCGTCGATTTCCGCCAGCACGGCCTCGAGGGCGGGCAGGTTGCCGTGGATGTCACTGATGATCGAGAGGCGCACGAAGTAGCGGACTATCGTAGGCGGGCATGAATCCGCGGGACGTTTGGCGGCAATCTGCGGCCGCGCGTGCGGGGGTGTTCGCGGTGGCGCTGATCGTGGTTGCGGAGGGCGCCATTCTGCTGCTCGCGCCAAGCGAGGAGGGGATTCCGCCGGTCGACGTGGCCGAGGACGAATACCTCGATCCGGCGCAGGTGGAGCGTGCAGTGGACTATCGCGACGGCCAGCGCCTGCTGCTGTTCGCCGGCCTCGGTGCCCAGGCGCTCGCCGTCGGGGCCCTGGCGGTGGGCCGTCCGCGCAGCGCCCGGGATCTGCTCGAGCGGCTCGCGCGGCGGCCGGTGCTGGGCGCGGCGGCCGCCGGGGTGCTGGTCGTGACCGCCGCCGAGCTCGCGTCGCTGCCGACGTCGCTCGCCGCCCACGAGCGCGCGGTGGACGTGGGCCTCTCCACCCAGTCGCTCGGACCCTGGTTCGGCGACCAGGCGCGCTTGCTCGCGATCAGCGGAGTGATCGCGGCCGGCGGCGCCGTCGCGCTCTCGGCGCTGATCCGGCGCTATCCCAGGCGCTGGTGGCTGCCCGGAAGCGTCGCGGTCGTCGGGTTCGGCGCCGCGATGAGCCTGCTGTCGCCGATCCTCATCGAGCCGCAGTTCAACGACTTCGACGCGTTGCCCGAGGGCAGCGCGCTGCGCGAGGACGTGCTCGAGCTGGGCCGGCGGGCCGACGTCGAGATCGGCGACGTCTACCGGATGGACGCGAGCCGCCGCTCCACCGCCCTGAACGCATACGTCGCCGGCCTCGGCCCGACGAAGCGCGTCGTCCTCTACGACACGCTGATCGACGATGCCCCGCGCCCGGAGGTGGACTCCGTGGTGGCGCACGAGCTCGGGCACGTGGCCCACTCGGACATCCCGAGGGGGATCGCGTTCGCGGCGCTGATCACGCCACTCGGGCTGCTCCTCGTGCGCGAGCTGTCGGGCGCCATGGCGCGCCGCTCCGGCGCCGAGCCGGGCCTGCCCGCCGCGGTCCCCGCACTGTTCCTGGCGATCGCGCTGACCGGGTTCCTCGCCAACATCCCCGGCAACCAGTTCTCGCGGAAGGTCGAGGCCAGCGCGGACGCGTTCGCTCTGCGGATCACCGACGACCCGCGCGCGCTGATCGGGCTCCAGAGGAGGCTGGCGGAGCGCAACCTCTCCGACCCGGATCCACCCGCGGTCACGAGGCTCCTGTTCGGATCCCACCCGACGACGCTCGAGCGGATCGGTTCGGCGCTTGCGTGGGAGCGGGGGGTTCGCTGAGGACCGCGACCGCGAATCCCGCTACGTGGTCGTTCTTCGGGCAATGAGGGGGAGGAAGGTTGCGGTGACCGGGAGGTGGTGCGTAACCGCGACCTCGCGGCGGCCCGATCGACGCGGTCGTGGTTAAGCACCACCTGGGTGCACAACCACGACATCGCCGGCGGACAGCTCGCCGGGTCGCGGTTTTGCACCGCCGATTTACGATCGCGCAGCGATTACGCACGGCGCAGCGGCAACCGCCACATCCCACTCCCCCTACCCAGCCGTTTTTCGTGGGCTGTCTACCCGGCTTCGCGCGCCCAACGGGCGGTGCGGCCCAGCCCGTCCTCCAGCTCCACCTCGGCGCACCAGCCGAGCTCGTCGGCAGCGCGACCGGGAGCGATCGCGATGCGCTGCACCTCGCCGGCACGGGCCGGCGCCATCTCTGGCGAGAACTCGGTTCCGTAAGCCGCGGCGATCGCCCTGCCCAGCGTAAGCACGTCCGCCTCGCGGCCGGTGCCGATGTTGAACGCGCCGCCCGCCTCGGACTCGGACGCCGCGAGGATGGCCGCGACGACGTCGTCCACGTAGACGTAGTCGCGGGTCTGCTCGCCGGTCCCGAAGACCCGCGGGGTGCCGCCTTCCAGCAGGGCCCCGCAGAAGATCGCGACGACGCCGGCCTCGCCGTGCGGGTCCTGGCGCGGCCCGTAGACGTTGCCGAGCCGCAGCGCGACCGTCGAGAGGCCGTGCAGCCTGGCATAGAGGTCGACGTAACCCTCGGCGGCGAGCTTGGACTGCCCGTACGGCGCGTCGGGCCGGCACTCGGCGTCCTCGGGAAGCGGTAGCTCCCGGCCCGTGCCCTCGCCGTAGATCGCGCCGCCGGTGGAGGCGAAGACGAAGCGGCTCGCCCGTGCGCGCACAGCCGCCTCGAGCAGGTTGATCGTGCCCCCGACGTTCATCTCGAGGTCGAATACGGGGTCGGAGACCGACCGGCGGACGTCGATCTGGGCCGCGAGATGGAAGACGTGGTCGGGCGCCGCCGAGGCGAACGCGGCGTCGACCGCGCCGGGATCGGCGACGCTGCCCTCGTGAAGCCGCGCTCCGGCCGCGAGCGCGGCGTCCAGGTTCTGGCGCTTGCCCGACGACAGGTCGTCGAGGACGACGACCTCGTCACCCCGCGCGATCAGCGCGTCCACGAGGTTCGAGCCGATGAACCCCGCGCCTCCCGTCACCAGCGACCGCATTCGCGGAATCTAGCGGCACGTGCGTCGTAGACTCGCGCAGCATGCCGCCCGATCCCGTATCCGAGCTGCGCGGCGCGGTTCGCGCGGCCATCACCGCACTGGGCGCGGAGGCGCCGCAGGCGCCGGCTCTCGAGCGTCCACCGAGCGCCGAGCTCGGCGACTATTCAACGAACGCGGCGATGCTGCTGGCAGCGGGGCTGGGCGAGGCGCCGAGGGCGATCGCGGAGCGCCTCGGCGCCGAGGTCCAGGCCGCCCTGGGGGCACGGGCCGCGAAGGTCGAGGTCGCGGGACCCGGCTTCCTGAACCTCTTCCTCGACGACGAATGGCACCGCGCCGCCGTCGCCCGGATCCTCGAGAGCGACCGCTTCGGCGCCGCGGGGCCATGTGACCCGAGCGTGCTGCTCGAGTTCGTCTCCGCCAACCCGACCGGGCCGCTGACCGCCGCGGGCGGGCGCGGCGCCGCGTTCGGCGACTCGCTGGCGCGGGTCCTCCAGGCTGCGGGCCACGACACGTCGCGGGAGTACTACCTGAACGACGCCGGGACCCAGATCCGGAACTTCGCCGCCTCCATCGCCGCCCGCATGCGGGGCACCGAGCCGCCGGAGGACGGCTACTCGGGGGCGTACGTCGCGGAGCTCGCCGCCGAGCTCGCCGATGCCGGCGCCGACCCGGCGGACCTGGACGCGCTCGCCAGCCAGGGCGCCGAGGCCATGCGACGGCGGATCGAGGCCACGCTCGAGCGCTTCGGCGTCTCGTTCGACACCTGGTCGTCCGAGCGCGAGCTGCACGAGCGCGGTGCCCTCGAGCAGACGCTCGCGGCGCTGGCCGAGCGCAGCCAGAGCTATGAGCACGAGGGGGCGCTGTGGCTGCGGACCTCCGACCACGGTGACGACAAGGACCGCGTGCTGGTCCGCTCGGACGGCGAGCCCACGTACTTCGCCGCCGACATCGCCTATCACCGCGACAAGCTCGAGCGCGGCGCCGAGCAGATGATCGTCCCGCTCGGCGCGGACCATCACGGCTACGTCCCGCGGATGAAGGCGGCGCTCGCCGCCCTCGGCACCGATCCCGAGCGCTACGAGGCGCCGATCATGCAGCTGGTGAACATCGTCGAGCGCGGCGAGCGCACCCGGATGTCGAAGCGCAAGGGCGAGTTCGTGACGCTCGACGAGCTACTCGACGACATCGGGGTCGACGCCGCGCGCTTCTTCCTGCTGCAGCGCAGTCACGACACCGCTCTTGACCTGGACCTCGACCTGGCGCGGAGCCGGTCACAGGAGAACCCGGTCTATTACGTGCAGTACGCCCACGCGCGGATCGCGAGCATCCTGCGGAAGGCCGCCGACGAGGGCGGCGCCGCGACCGAGGACGCGATCGCTCGCGGGGCGGCGGCGGCGGCGTCGCTGGCGGTCGCCTGCGAGCCCACCGAGCGAGAGCTAGTGCGCCGACTGCTCGAGCTGCCGGCCGAGGTCGAGACGGCGGCCGCCAAGCGCGCGCCGCACCGGCTCTGCGCCTACGCGATGGCGGTAGCGGCAGACTTCCACGCCTTCTATCGCGACTGCCGCGTCGTCGGCGCCGATGCCGAGGCCGGAGTGGAGGGCCTGGAGGCGGCGCGGCTCGGCGTCTGCCTCGCGGCGATGCACGTGATCGCGGAGACGCTCGCCCTGCTCGGGGTCAGCGCCCCTGAGCAGATGTAGAGAACCCACCGCTGCGCCACGCCTGTGGCGCGCAGCGCGTCGCCCATCCGGGCTTCGCGCCCTGGTTGAGGCTGGGTAGGGGGAGTGGGGTGTGGTGGTTGGTGCTGCGCCCCGCGTATTTGCTGAGTAGGTGCGGGCCGGGGGGTGCGTAACCCCGACTTCGTTGTGGCTTGCTCGCCGGGATCGTGGTTATGCACCCCCTGGGTGCTTAACCACGACTTCGTGAGTCGGCCCTCCGCGAGGTCGCGGTTACGCACCACCTCCCGGCCACCGCAAGCTCCCCATCCCCTTCATTGCCCGGACAAGCAGGCGCGCTCCTGGAGCTAGGTGTCTACTGCCCGCGGCGCCTTGCGACGGCGCCGAACGTCAGGAGCAGGATGCGGATGTCGTTCCAGAGCGACCAGTCGGCCACGTACTGGTAGTCGAGCTTGACCATCTCCCGCACCGGGATCCGAGCGGAGCCGAGGATCTGCCACGGGCCGGTGATCCCGGGGCTCAGGTCGAGCCGGCGACGGTGCCATCCCTCGATCCGGCGGTCCTCGTCGAGCGGCAGCGGGCGGGGGCCGACGAGGCTCATCTCGCCGCGCAGGACGTTCATGAGCTGGGGCAGCTCGTCCACGTGGAGCGCGCGGATCCAGCGGCCGACGCGGGTGATCCGCGGGTCGTCCGCGATCTTGAAGACGCCGTCGGCCTCGTTCAGGTGCCGCAGCTCCTCCTTCCGGTCGTCCGCGCCCTCGACCATGCTCCGGAACTTGAGCATCTCGAACGCCTCGCCGTGGCGGCCGGCGCGAACCTGCCGGAACAGGACCGGGCCGCGCGAGTCGAGCTTGATCGCCACGGCGATGACCAGGAGCACGGGCGAGAGGAAGACCAGGGCCAGCGACGTGCCGACCAGGTCGAAGGTGCGCTTGATCATGCGCGAGGACAGGGTGATGTCGAAGCGGCGGACGCCCAGCAGCGTGATGCCGTGGAGACGGTCGAGCTCGACCGACGCGTTCACGAGCCGGGCCACGTTGGGGAGGACGCTGACCTTGACGGCGTTGTCCTTGATCCTGCGCACCGCGTCCAGCAGCTCGTCGCCGCTCGCTCCCGGGCCGAGCACGATCCGGTGCACGTCGCGCTCGAGGACCAGCGCGCGGATCCGTTCCGGGAGCGAGAGCTGGTCGCCCTCGTCGGCGTGTTCGGAGTTCCTGGCGGGCAGCCAGCCCACCAGCTCGGCGCGCACCGCATGGCTCATCCCCAGCTTCTCGCGGAACTCCTCGGCGCTGGCGGCGTCGCCGACGAACAGGCAGCGCTCGACCGGCGTGGCGCGCACGGCGACCGCCCGCGCCGCGCCGCGCAGCACGATCATCCCGACCAGCAGGGTGGCCCAGCACACGACCACCTGGCCGCGCTCGATCACACCGTCGATCAGGGCGCCGTCGGCCAGCCAGAGCAGGAGCGTGGTGGTCGTCGCGAGGCCGACCAGCTTGGGGACCTCGTCCAGCGTCGTCTTGTGCAGCAGCTCCGCGTCGCGGTCGTAGAGGCCCATCGCCTTGGCGAGCAGCACGAACAGCGGGGGCACCGCGAGCGCCGCATAGGTGAGCCTGTCGCCGCCCACCGCCATGGCGCTGACGATCAATGCGATGCTGACCGCGAAGCCGTCCGCGACACCAAGGAGGCGCCGGAAGGTGGTCTCGCGCTCCAGGATCTCTGTCCGGGCGCCCGTGACCTCCGCCTCCGGGAGGGCAGGCCGAGGGATGGCCGTTGTGTCGAGCGTGTCGGCGCCGTTCGACCCTGCCGCTGCCTGTGCGCGGGCGTCAGTCGCTCGGTTCTCCAACCCCGATTCCACTCCTAAACCCCTGTCTCACAGCCCCGGGTGGGATAACCCGGACTGGCTGGTCGGCCAAGCCTAGAGCACGCGGTTGCTGGTGACAACCGACAACCGGCGGCGGGATGCCGCCACCGGGAACGCAAGGTACCTCGAGCGCGCCGGTGCCTACGGACCGGCGGCGCGGTTACCGGCTGTACGCTCGCGGACCGCGAGGTAGCCGCGGATCGCCAAGCCGACGAGAAGCAGGGCCAGCAGCAGCAGGATGAGCGCGGTCAGCGGGTAACCCGTGAACGGCAGGTCGTCGCCGGCGACCGTGGCGCTGGGACCGTCGGCAACCGCCGGGTCGGGGTTGGCGCTCGGATCATCAGCACAGCCGGGTAGGTCGGGGTACTCCGCGCACAGATCGGAGCCGGAGCCCTGCGCCGAGGCGATCGAGGCCGTCGCGGCGGTGAAGGCGAGCGCGGCGACGAGCGCGGCGGCCAGCGCCAGGATGAGCACACGGGTCCGATCAATCAGTGCAGCGTTGAGCAATTCCAGTCCTTAGTTCGTGCCCCCGGGGGCTTCGACGAATCCTTCCCTTACCCTGCTGAGGTGCTGGGAACTATACCCGCTGATCGGACGTGACGGGGAAATACTTGAGCCGGGTCGCGCTGGCGCTTGCACCCGTCGCGCCGATCGCCGTCCTGGCGCTGGTCAACGGTGGGTACGACCTGCCCGTTCGCCAGCAGACCTGGCTGGCGCTCTGGTGGCTGCTGGCGCTTGGCCTCGCCTTCTCGATCCTGCCGCGCTCGGCGCCGCCCAGGTCCTGGCGACTCGCCGCCTGCGCAGCCCTCGCGTTCGGTGGGATCCAGCTCGTATCGGTGGCCTGGGGCCCGAGTTTCGACAAGGGGATCGCCGACGCGTGCCGGACCTTCGGCTACCTCGCGACCCTCGGGCTCGCGTGGGCCGCCCTCAGCCCGCGCTCGTGGTCGTGGACGGCCGCCGGCCTGTTCACCGTCGGGGCCGCGGTCACCGGCATCGCGCTGCTGGGACGCCTGTTTCCCGACCTGATGGGGCTCGAGAGCCAGGTCGAGACCGCACGGCTCGCCGAGCCGCTCGGGTACTGGAACGCGCTCTCGGCGTGGGCGGGGATCACACTGGCCATGGGCCTGGCCTGGAGCGCCGACGCCCGCGGCGCGCGGACGCGCGTGCTCGCGGCCGCGATCCTGCCGGTGGCGGGCACCGTGGTGTACCTCACCTATTCGCGGGGCGGCGTGCTGGTGAGCGCGTTGGGGATCGCGCTCGTGATCGGCCTCACGCTCAACCGGCGCCGCGCCGCCGTGCACGCCCTCGCGGCCACGGCCGCGGTCGCCGTCTGCGTGCTGCTCGTGCGCTCCCAGCCCGAGATCGCGGACGGCACCGGCACGGAGGGCGCGATCCTGGTCGCGCTTGGCGTCGCCGCCACGGCTGGCGGGTGTGCCCTGGTGGCGCGCTGGACGCGCGGCTTGCGGCGCGTTGAAGAGGCTTCCGGCGGCCCGGGTTCCCGCCTGGCGTTCGCGGGGGTGACCGCGCTGGCGGCGGCCTTGCTGGCGATTGCCCTCGCGGTGGGAAGCGATGGCTTCGGCCGTGGCGGCGATGCCGGGACATTCGTCGACGACGACCCGTCCGCGCGGCTGACCACGACGGCCGGCAACCGCTCGGCCTACTGGTCGGAGGCGGTTGACGCGTTCGCCGAGCACCCGCTGCGGGGCGAGGGCGCGGGCGCGTTCGGCTACAGGTGGGCGGCCGAGGGCTCGGAGCCGGAGGCCGTGAGCGATGCCCATTCACTGATCCTGGCGACGGCCTCCGAGCTCGGCCTGCTGGGCCTGCTCGCGCTCGCCGCGCTCCTCGCCGGCCTGGTCGCCGGCGCGGCCGCCGGGCTCGAGGCCGCCGGCCGCAGCGCGCCGGCGACGGCGCTCGCCGCCGGCTTCGCCGGCTTCCTGCTCTCGGCCGCGATCGACTGGACCTGGGAGTCGACGGCGCTGGCCAGTCTCGGGCTCGCCTGCGCGGGCACGCTGGCGATGGCGGCCAGCAAGCGCGTCGGCCAACCGGGCGCCCCGCGGCTGTCGGGCCGGGCCCGATGGGCGATGGTCGCGATCGCGGTCCTGCTCGGCGCGATCCAGGTCCCGGCGGCGGTCTCGACCGATTCGCTGCGGGATTCCGAGCGTCTGCTGGCGGGGGGCGAGCCCGCGGCCGCGGCCGCCAGCGCGACCCGATCGATCCGGGCGGCGCCCTGGTCGGCGGCGGCCTACGCCGCTCGCGCCGAGGCCAAGCTCCGGCTCGACGACGCTCCGGGCGCGCGCGCCGACGCCCTCGCCGCGATCGACCGCGAGCCGCGCGAGGCGGAGCACTGGATCCTGCTGGCTCGGGCCGAAGCTGCCGCGGACGACCTCCTCGCGGTTGTGGAAGCGCTGCGCGAGGCCGTGCGCCTGAGCCCGCACGAGGCCCAGCTGGGCAGCGACGAGGTCCATCTGCTCGGCGACCGGCTCGAGCGGAACGGCTTCACAGAGCCCGAGATCATCGGCCAACCCTGACGGGCGCGCGCCTGCAATCGGCGCGCGTCGCGTGTGTAACACTTCCTGCCGGCTAGGGCAGGTTGCGGCGCCGCGCCGAGCGCCCGGCGACCGGACCACTTCACGATGTCTCAATCCCGGTACTCCAGCTTGCGTGACTACCTGTCGCTTCTGCGCCGGCAGAGGCTGATCGTGGTCGGCGCGATCCTGGCATTCGGCGGCGCCGCGTACGCGTTGTCCGCCTCGCAGGAGGAGACGTTCACAGCGACGGCGAGCACCCAGTACAACGACATCGCCCGAGATGCGACCATCGCCGGATCCCTCGAGCTCCCCCCCGACGTGAACCCGGTCCAGAACGCCTTCATCAAGGCGGATCAGGTGAGCTCACTCGAAACCGCGCGCGCCGTGCAGAGGGAGCTCGAGGTCGACATCCCCCCGGAGCAGCTGCAGGGAGCGATCACGACCGCGGTCGACGCCCAGAGCTTCGTGCTCGAGATCACCGCGAGCTGGGGCGACCCCGAGTTCGCGGCGAAGCTCGCCAACGCGTTCGCGACCAACAACGTCGAGCGCGAGAATGAGCAGCTCGAGCGCCAGCTCGAAACGGCGATCAATGATCTCGAGCCGAAGAGCGAAGGCGACGTCGTCAGCGACACAGGGGTCGTCAACATCGAGGTGTTCAACGCGCGCCAGACGCTGAGCGCCCTCTCGACTCTGAAGGAGCTTCTCGACGAGGGCGTGATCGCGCCGGCCGAGATCGCGCGACGAGCGGAGGTTCCCACCGCGGCGGCGACGCCTCGGACAGCCAGGAACACGGTTCTCGGGATGATGGTGGGCCTCGCAATCGGGCTGCTCGGAGCCTTTGCCCGCGACACGCTCGACCGCAGGATTCGGACCTCGGCGGACGCGCACAACGTGTTTGGGCTGCCGGTGCTGGGCAGGGTGGGCCAGGCCGCGCTCGGCGGGACCGGCGTCGCGCGCAGCGCGAACGGCACGGGGTTCGTCCGCGCTGCCGACATCGAGTCGTTCCGGATCCTGCGCACGAACATGGCCTCGCTCGCCTCCGACGGGCGGCTGCGATCGGTGCTGGTCACCAGCGGCCTCCCACAGGAGGGGAAGTCGACGGTCGCCGCCGCGCTGGCCGGGGCCTCCGCCGCCGCCGGCCAGCGCACGCTCCTGGTCGACGGCGACCTTCGCCGTCCGGCCCTCGCCGAGCGCCTTGGCTTGCCCGCCTCGCCGGGCATCTCGGAGTACCTGGCCGCGGAGGCCGATCCCAACGAGATCCTGCACACCGTCCCGGTCGGGATGGACGGCACGGGCAACGACGGCCGCGCCCTCGTGTGCATCCCGGCCGGGAACCCGAAGGGCGAGCCCGCGGAGCTGCTGGCCTCCGATCGCTGCCGAGACTTCCTCGAGAAGGTGAAGCGGGTTTACGACCTGGTCGTCATCGACAGCAGCCCGCTGCTGGCGGCGGCGGATCCGCTGGAGCTCGCGCCCCACGTGGACAGCCTGCTGATCTGCGTCCGGCTCTCGGCCAGCACGCGCGACGAGGCGAACGCGATCAAGGAGGCTGTGAAGCTCCTGCCGGAGCGGCCGACCGGGCTCGTCGTGACGGCGGCCGGCGAATCCGACTCCGACTACGGGTACTACGGGTACTAGGACCGGGCGGGACGCATGAGCGCGCCGCGCGTGGAGGTGCTGATCCCGCACCGTGACCGCGTTGCGAGCCTCGCGCGGACGCTCGAGTCCCTCGAGTCGCAGACGGTCGCGGCCACGGCCTGCGTTATCGACAACGGCTCGACCGACACGACGCGCGCGATGCTGGCCGAGCGCTTCCCAGGCGTCCGCGTCGTCGCGCTCGAGCGCAACCACGGCTTCGGCGCGGCCGTCAACCGCGGGGCCTTCTCGAGCCGGGCCGAGCTCCTCGTGCTCCTCAACAACGACGCCGTCGCGGACGAGCGCTTCGTCGAGGCCCTCGTAGCGGCCCGGTCCGCGACGGGGGCCGAGATGGTCGCGGGCTGCCTGCGATCACCCGACGGCCCCGTCGAGTCCCTGGGAGTCGAGGTTGATCGCGCGCTGAACACGTACGACGCCGGCTTCGGGCTCGCCGACCCGGCCCGCTACGTGGGCCCTCCACCGCTGGGGCCCTCAGGCGGGGCAGCGCTGTACGAGCGCGAAGCGTTCGTACGAGCAGGAGGGTTCGACGAGGCGTTCTTCGCCTACCTCGAGGACGTCGATCTGGCGCTCCGGATGCGCCTTGCCGGCTGCCGGTGCGCGCTTGCCCTGGACGCGCTTGCCTGGCACGAGCACTCCGCGACGCTCGGAGCGCGGAGCGACGCGAAGAACGAGCTGCTGGGCCACTCGCGTGCCTATCTCCTGTGGAAGCACGGCGCGGCGCTGACCGCTCCGCAGCGTGTCCAAGCGCACCTGATCGACGCCGTCGTCTACGCGGGCAAGGCCGTGATCGACCGGAACCTCGGCGCCCTCCGCGGGCGCCGTCGGGCTGCGCTGGAGCGGCGGGGGAGGGTGCGACCGCCGGCCGACCCACGCCTGCGGGAGCTTCCCCTGCTCGACCTCGGGCTCGCCGAGTCCCTACGGCGCCGGCTGGTCCGCCGCAGGTAGATTGGCGCGCCGCATGCCCTCGGTCGATGTCGTAGTGGTGACGCGCGATACGCGCGAGATGACGCTTCGCTGCCTGCGGTCGGCGGTCGCCGAGGGCGGACGATCACTCGACCTGCGGTGCTTCGTCGTGGACAACGGCTCCAGCGATGGCAGCGTGGAGGCGTTCGCAGCCGAGGCCGGCCCGATCGAGGTGATCGCCAACGACCACAACGCCGCGTACGGGCGGGCCTGCAACCAGGGTGCCGAGCGGGGCGGGGCCGATCATCTGCTGATCCTGAACAGCGACATCACCGTGCGACCCGGCTCGATCGCCCGCCTCGTCGACTTCCTCGAGGGCAGCCCCGGTCACGTCGCCTGCGGCGGCCGGGTGGTGGATCCCGGGACCGACCGGGTTCAGGTCGGGCACGCGGTTCGCGCGTTCCCCCGCCTGTCGTCCCAGGTGGCGCAGATGCTTGGGCTCGAGCGCACCTGGCCCTCGAACCCGCTCTCTCGCCGGGCGCTCGGCTTCGGCCTCGACTACGAGCGCACCCAGGACGTCGATCAGCCACCCGGCTCCTGCCTCGCGATCAGGCGCGCCGACTTCGACGCGGTCGGCGGGTTCGACGAGGAGTTCTTCTACTGGTACGAGGACGTCGACCTCTGCCGCCGGCTCAGTGACCGCGGCCGGATCGCCTACGTGCACGACGCGCCGTTCGAGCACGTGGGAAGCGCGACGTTCGCGGCGTGGGGGAACCCGCAACGGGTTCGCAGCTGGTACGGGGGAGTGTTCCGGTACTTCGACAAGCACCGGCCGCCCTTCGAGCGCGGCGCGATCCGAGCTCTCGCGGGGCTGCTGGCGGCGATTCGCGCACTCGCGTGGCTCCCGCGCGACCGCGCGCAATCGGCCGCGCTGCTCGACGTGGCACGGCTCGCCTACCGGCGGCCCGAGCGTTCCTAGCGGGCGGGCGCGGGGGCGCCCGCCGGGGGGAGACCAACCGTGATCCGCTCGGGCTCCGGCGCCTCCGCCGGCGCCTCGCGCGCGACGAAGTACGAGAGGCCCAGCCCGACGATCAACCAACCGGCGAGGACCGGCGGCGTCTCGATGTAGGGGCCGGTGTAGAGCGACACGAGCATCGAGACGAGGGTCCCGCACGCCCCCATGCCGAGCACCGCCGCCTCGCGCGATCGGGTCCTGATCGCGGCCACCGCGAGGCTCACGAGGAGGCCCAGGATCGCGACCCCGAACACGGCGAGGACGAAGACGCCCTGCTCGTAGGCGATCATGAGGTACGAGTTGTCGATCACGATCGAAGAGAGTTCGAAGTTGTCGCCGATCGACAGCTGTCCCTGGCCGCCGGTCCCCAGGCCGTGGCCGAACGGCTGCTCCTCGATCGCGGGCACGATCTGATCCCACTTGATCTCCCGGCCGATGAAGGTCGCGTCGTCGCCCGGGTTGAGGATGTTGGCGTAGCGCTCGAAACGCGCCGGATCCGAGTCCGAGAGCACCGCCGCGCCGACGGCGACGGCGGCGACCGCGCCGACGGCGAGCGTCACGAGGCCGGCCTTGAATCCGGGGTAGGCGCGCGAGACGTGGTAGAGGCCGAGGACCACGAGCGCGCCCAGGACCAGCCCCGCGGCGGGACCACGCGCCTCGGAGGCGATCAGCCCGAGGACGCACAGGCCGGCTGCGGTGACCGCGAACGCCCGCCGCCGGCCGTGCGCCCCGAGGGCCATGGCGATGCAGAACGGGGTCATCATCGCGGTCCAGAACGCGAGTTGGTGTCCGGTCTGAAAGGAGCCGACCGTGCGGAGATGTCCGTCCACGGGGTTGACGTTGATCCCGTTCCCGGTGAACATCGCGAGTTCGCGCTCGGGACCCGCGGGTCCAATCACCCAGCGCAGGGTCGCGTACCCGCCGACGATCGCCGCCACCGCCACGAGGCCGAAGGCGATCCGCCGGTAGGTGGCGCGGGGCCAGCCGACGTACGCGAGGGCGAACAGGACGAGCATGTACCAGAGCGTCGTCCGGAACCCGTACCAGGCCAGCCCGCGGTCGGCGGCGGTTGCCAGGTCGATGATCGTCAGCATCGCGTAGAGCCCGCACCCGAGCACCGCGGGCCAGATCACGAACTCGTACGGCCGGCCGAGGACGACGCGGGCCACCAGCACCAGCCAGATGCCCAGCATGATGCCGTCGATGAGCGGGCCGCCCCCGAAGCCCAGGAACGCCTCGAAGCTGCCGAGCACCGCGCTCGCGAGCACGAGCAGCACGGTCGCCGTGGCGGGCAGTTTCGCGATCAGCACGGCGAGGCCCAGCATGAGTGGGAGCCCCAGCGCGACCAGCGGGGAGCTGGTCAGAAACGGGACCAGCTGGAACGCCACGAGCACCATCAGCGACCAGATGGCGGCGCCGCGCAACTCCCGCTCCAGCAGGTGCTCGGTGCGAAACAGGTCGATGGCGAGGAGCCCTGCCGGGAACAGCGCCAGCGTCAGGGTCCCGCCCGGGAGCACGAATTCGCCCGTATCGACGCCGGTGGCGATCAGCGTGAAGATCGCCGCCGCCGTGAAGACGACGTAGCGATCGAGCTGATGGCGCAGGAGCGCGAGCGAGCGAAGTCGGCTGAAGTTCCTCATCCGGCGTTGACGGCGGGGCGCCTCGGCGCTGCCCGCGCCTACAGTTCCGCCCTGGCCATGATGACGGATCAGCGCGGCGGCGAGGCCGGGCGGGGCACCGTGAGCGTGGTGGTGCCGTTCTTCGGGGACGAATCCGCCGCGCAGCGGGCGGCGGCCCGGCTTGCCGAAATCGAACTGGTAGACGGCGACGAGGTGATCGTCGTCGACAACACGCCCGACGGCGTCTTCGTGCGCGTGGCCGCTGGGAGCGGGATCCGGGTCGTGGGCGCGACGGGCGAGCGGTCCTCCTACCACGCCCGGAACGTCGGGGCCGGCGCCGCCCGCGGGGATTGGATCCTGTTCATCGACGCCGACTGCGAGGCCCCGCCGGACATCATCGACCGCTACCTCGACGACCCGCCGCCGCCGGAGGTCGCGCTGCTCGCCGGGCCGATCGTCGCTTCGAGCGGGCAGTCCGGGCTGTTGCCGGAATGGGCCGCCACCCGCGAGATCCTGAGCCAGAGGCAGAGCGTCGCGCAGCAGCCGCCGGCGGCGGCGACCGCCAACCTCATGGTGCAGGCGGGCGCCTGGGCCGCCGTCGGCGGGTTTCTGGAGGGCATCCGCTCGGGCGGCGACTTCGAGTTCTGCTGGCGGGTGGCCGATTGGGGCGGAGCCCTCTCGTACCGGGAGGGCGCCGCCGTTGCGCACCTCCACCGGACCACTCTGCGCGGAATCGCGCGTCAGATGGCCCGGTACGCCGCCGGCAACGCCTGGCAGCGCCGGCGGCGCCCAGGCGTGGCGGCGCCCGCTCCGGCGGCCCGCTCGCTGCTCCGCGCGCTGGGCGGCGCGGCGTTCTTCGCGCTCACCCTGCGGCCGCGACGCGCTGCGCTGAAGGGTGTCGATGGGGTGGCCGCGATCGCCCAGGCCACCGGCCGGCGGCTCTCGAACAGCGTCGCCGGGCCGCTGGGATTCGAGCGGCTGGTGGTGGCGACCGACCGGTTCCCGGTGCCCTCGGAGACCTTCATCACCGGTGAGATCGCCACGCTGCGAGCGCTCGGCCAGGAGCTGCGCGTGGAGGCGCTCGTGCGCCCGCCCACGCCCGCGCTGGGGGCTGTGCACGGCCTGGACGTCCGCTACCTCGAGGACGAGACGATCGCCGGGCGCTTGCGGGCCCTGCTCTGGGCCGTGGCCCGGCACCCGCTGCGTGCGCTCGCCGACCTCCCCCTGAGGCGCCGCTTCGCGGAGGACGAGCGGATGCCCCTATCGGCGATCGCCCCGATGGCTCAGCGGCTTGCCCGGGGGGGCGTCGGTCACGTTCACGTCCATTTCGCGGCCCTCGCGGCCGTCAACGCCCTTCGCGCAGCCCGGATCGCGGGGGTCCGGGTCAGCGTCGCCGCTCACGGACACGAGGTCTTCGCCACGCCCCGGGCGCTGCCGGAGAAGCTCACCCGGGCCGCGTTCGTCGCCGCGCCCTGCGAGTACACGGCGCGGCACCTGCGGGAGGTCGCGCCGCGCGCGCGGATTGAGGTGGTCGTGATGGGCGTCGACGGCGAGCGGTTCCGCCGCCGCCGCCCCTATCCCGGCGGGCGTGTGGTCGTTGCCGTCGGTCGCCTGGTCGAGAAGAAGGGCTTCGATGAGCTGATCGCGGCGGTCGGGCTACTCGCCGACGGCGAGGTGGACCGCGTGCTGATCGCCGGCGACGGCCCGATGCGGGACGCGCTCGCGGAGCGCGTGAGGGCGCTCGGGGCCGGCGCGCGGGTCGCGCTGGTGGGCGCGCTCGACCCCGCGGGGGTCCGCGACCTGCTCGAGGCAGCGGACCTGGCGGCGGTGCCGTGCATCGTCGCCGCGGACGGCGACCGCGACGCGATGCCGGTCGTCGCCAAGGAGGCGCTTGCGATGGAGATCCCCGTTCTCGGCACCGACGAGGTCGGCCTGCCCGAGCTGATCGGCGACGGGTGGGGGCGGCTGGTGGCACCCGGCGACCCCGCGGCCCTGGCCGCCGGGATCGCGGAGCTGCTCGCGCTCCCCGCCACCGAGCGAGCCGAGATGGGAAGGGCCGGTCGCGAGTTCGTCCTGGAGCGCTTCGACCAGGCTTCGCAGGCGCGCAAGCTCCTGGACCTGATCGACGACCTGGGCCCGGCGTAGATTGCCCCCGATGCGGATCAGCGTCATCGTCCCGGCCCACGACGCCGAGGCGACCCTCGCCCGGACGCTCGCGGCTCTCCACGCGCAGGACCTCGACGAGCCGTTCGAGACGATCGTCGTCGACGACGGGTCGAGTGACGGGACCGCCGCGATCGCCGCCGCCGAGCCGGGGGTGCGGGTGGTCAACCACCCGGCGCCGCTCGGCCCGGGGCCCGCGCGCAACAGCGGCGTCGAAGCCGCGACGGGCACTCTCCTTGCCTTCACCGATGCGGACTGCGTGCCGGAGCCCGGCTGGCTTCGGGCCGGGGTCGCCGCCCTCGCCGAGGCCGACCTCGTCCAGGGGGCGGTGCGCGCCGACCCCACGGTGACGCCTGCGCCGTTCGACCGGACGGTGTGGGTGGTGGCCGAGGTCGGCCTGTATGAGACCGCCAACCTGTTCGTCCGCCGCGCCTCGTTCGAGGCGGTGGGGGGCTTCGAGGACTGGCTCGGGGCCCGGATCGGCAAGCCGCTCGCCGAGGACCTATGGCTCGGATGGCGCCTGCGCCGGGCCGGGGCGCGGATCCGGTTCGCCGAGGAGGCGCTGGTCCACCACGCCGTGTTCAGGCGGACGGCCGCGGAGTACGTCGCCGAGCGCGTGCGCCTGACCTACTTCCCCGACATCGTCGAGAAGGTGCCGGAGCTGCGCGCCGAGCTCCTGTTCGCGCGGGTGTTCCTGAACCGCCGCACCGCGGCCTTCGACCTCGCCCTGGCCGGCCTGCTGACGGCGCTGGCGACCCGTTCGCCGCTGCCGCTCGCCGCGGCGCTCCCGTACGGGTGGATCTGGGCCCGCGGTGCGCGGCGCTGGGGGCGGCGGGCGCCCGCGGCCGGCGCTGCCGACCTGGTTGCCGACGCCGTCGGATTCGCGGCGCTCGTGCTCGGCTCCGTGCGCCGCCGTTCGCCGGTGCTGTAGGAATCGCCGCCCATGCTGCCCGCCAGCCGCTCCCGGATCCTCGAGTCTCTCGACGACGGCGCCCTGGTCCTCGACGTCGGGGGCTGGGCCAAGCCGCTGGCTCGCGCGGACTGGGTGGTGGACCTGATGCCCTACGAGACGCGCGGCCTCTATGGCGAGCGCGACAAGGACCCGGAGCGGTTCACCGCCGAGACCTGGCTTCGCTTCGACATTTGCGCGCGCGAGCCCTGGCCGTTCGACGACGGGCGGTTCGACTTCGCCGTCTGCTCGCACACCCTCGAGGACGTGCGCGACCCGATCTGGGTTTGCGCGGAGCTGAGCCGGGTCGCCCGCGCGGGATACGTCGAGGTCCCCTCCCGGCTCGAGGAGCAGAGCCTCGGCATCCACGGCGAGGGCTGGGTCGGCTGGTCGCACCATCACTGGCTGATCGACGTGGGGGAGGCCGAGCTGCGCTTCGTCTTCAAGCCCCATGTTCTGCACGCCAATCCCAGCTTCCACTTCCCGGCCGCGTTCGGCGCGGCGCTGACCGCAGCGGAGCGCGTGCAGACCCTGTTCTGGCGGGAGCGCCTGCCGGCCACGGAGACCGTCTTCACGGACGCCGAGGGCCTCGACCACTACCTGGAGTCGTTCGTCGCCGAGCACCGGCACCTCTGCGACGACCGCCAGCCGCGGCAGGCGTGGTGGCGGTCGCGGCCGCGGCGGCCGCGACGCACGTAGCCGGATGCGGGTCCTCTCGGCCGGGAACATGTACCCGCCCCACCACCAGGGGGGGTACGAGCTCGCATGGCTCTCGTCCGACGCGCAGCTGCGGAGCCGCGGACACGTCGTGCGCACCCTCACCACGGATCACGCCGAGCCCGGGGTGAGCGCCCGCGACGACGGCGACGTCCACCGCGAGCTGCGGTGGTACTGGCGCGATCACGCATGGCCCCGGCTCGGCCTGCTCGAACGGCTCCGGCTGGAGCGCCACAACGCCCGGGCATTCGACCGCCACGTTGCGGAATTCGAACCGGACGTGGTCGCGTGGTGGGCGATGGGCGGGATGTCGCTCGGCCTGATCGAGCGCGCGCGGCGCCGCAGCCTCCCCGCGGTCGCGGTCGTCTGCGATGCCTGGCTTACGTACGGTCCCCGCGAGGACCAGTGGCAGCGTCTCTTCGAGCACCGACCCCGGCTGCGGGGGCCGATCGAGCGGATCACCGGGCTGCCGACCGGCGTCGATCTGGCAGCCGCCGGCCGGTTCCTGTTCCTCAGCAACGTGCTGAGACGGGAGGCGGAGCGGCTTGATCGCCGGTTCGCCGCCGGCGAGATCGCCCACCGCGGCCCCGACCTCGAACTGTTCGAGGAGGCGCCGGAGCGCCAGTGGCGCTGGCGGCTGCTGTACGCGGGGCGGATCGACCCGCGGAAGGGCATCGACACGGCGATCGAGGCGCTGGCGCTGCTGCCCGACGCCGTGCTCACCGTCGCTGGAAGCGGCGGCGAGGCTCGGCACGAGGCCGAGCTGCGCGAGCTCGCCGCCAGGCTCGGGGTGGGGGACAGGGTCTCGTTCCCGGACGTGCCCCGGGCCGAGCTCCAGGCGACCTACGCCGACGCCGACGCCGTCGTGTTCCCGGTCCGCTGGGAGGAGCCCTGGGGGCTCGTGCCCCTCGAGGCGATGGTCGTCGGAACTCCGGTTGTCGCGACCGGGGCCGGTGGGTCGGGGGAGTACCTGGAGCACGGACGGAACTGCCTGACCTACGACCTCGACGACGGGGCCGCCGCGCTCGCCGAGCGCGTCAACTCGTTGGCCGTCGATGCCGACCTGCGCGACAGACTCCGCGAGGGGGGCTTCGAGACAGCGCGGGGTATCAGCGCCGCGCGCTTCAACGAGAGGATCGAGAGCGCGCTCGCCGCGGCCGCCGCCGGATCCGGCTAGCTCTTGCGGGCCAGCACCTGGCAGTACTGGGTGCCGGCGCCCTGGACCCGGGCCAGCTCGAGCCCGGCGCCCGCGGCCCGCTCGCGCAGCGCGTCCAGGTCGATCGCCGAACCTAGCCATGCCCGATGGGCCTGGCCGCGGTGACCGCGTCCCAGCGCACCTCGGATGCCCGTCCGCGCCCGCTCCAGGACGGGGCGCTTGCGGTGCACGGCCGGATCGTTCGACACCTGCAGCGCGGCCCATCCCCCCGGCGCCAGGACCCGGCCGATCTCGGCGACGTAGCCGAGGGTGATCGCGGGATCCGGAATGTGCTGAAAGACCACGCACGAGAAGCAGGCGTCGGCCGCGCCGTCGCCGACCTCCGTCAGGGTGGTGCCGTCGCCGACCACCCAGTCCACGTTGTCGAGGCCCGGGTTGAGTTCCTGGGCACGGGCGATCATCTCGCTCGAAATATCGAAAGCGGTAACCCGCCGGCAGCGCTCCGCGAGCACCCGGGTGACCCGCCCGACACCGCACCCGATTTCGACCATGTGCTCCTCGCCGGCGGGCTGAATCTCGAGGAGGCCGAGGATGACGTCGACGATGTTGGCACCCGAGGCCCAGAATGCGTCGAGGTCCGGATCGGCGTACGAGAGCCGGTTCTCGACGTAGTAGTACGGGTTCTCAGCCGCCCGGGCGTCCCAGAACTCCTGCATCTCGCGATCGCGCATCGGCGCGACAGGCTATAGGGGCCGTCTACCCTTGCGGGGTGGGTCAGGATCCGATCGCCGAGGAGGAGATCGCGGCGTTTCAGCCGGCCCCCGGCGTCGATCCGGCCCCCGGCGTCGATCCGTACCTTCCCGCACCCGGCACGATGCGCCGGGCCGCGGCCCGCGGGGTGGTCATCAACTCGGTCTTCCAGATCGGGCTGGGCACGCTCAGCCTGCTCAAGGCCGTGGTGGCCGCCGCCTACCTGACCGCGGCCGACTACGGCATCTGGAGCATCGTGATCCTGGCGATCATGATGGTCGCGCTGCTGAAGAACGTTGCGGTCGGCGGCAAGTACATCCAGCAGGAGGAAGCCGACCAGGAGGTCGCGTTCCAGAAGGCGTTCACGCTGGAGTTGATCAGCAGCGCGATCATGCTCGTGCTCGCGATCGTGCTTGCGCCGCTCCTGGGACTGATCTACGGACGCGACGAGCTGATCGCCCCGATGCTCGTGTTCGCGCTGATCCTCCCCGGATTGGCGCTTCAGGCCCCGATCTGGGTCTACCACCGGCGGATGGACTTCCTGCGCCAGCGCATCCTGCTCGCCGTCGACCCGCTCGGTGGCTTCGTGATCACGCTGGCGCTGCTGATCGCGGGCATGGACTTCTGGGCGCTGATCATCGGCCAGGTCGCGGGCTCGCTGCTGGGCGGACTGGTCGCCGTCGCCGCCAGCCCGTACCCGCTCCGCCTCCGCTACGACCACGGGACGATGCGCGAGTACCTGAGCTTCTCGTGGCCGCTGATGACGGCGGTCGTCGCCGGGCTCGGAATCGCGCAGATCTCGGTCTTCGTGGGCGAGGTGGCGATCGGCTTGGGCGCGGTGGGCGCGATCGGGCTCGCGTCCCAGTTCTCCGCCTACACGGACAAGGTCGACCAGGTGATCACGCAGGCGATGTATCCGGCGATCTGCCGCGCCCGGGATCGGGGCGAGGTCATGCTCGAGGCATTCGTCAAGTCGAACCGGATCGCGCTGATGTGGGGGATGCCGTTCGGCGTGGGGCTGGCCCTGTTCGGCGCCGACCTCGTCCACTTCGTGATCGGCGACCACTTCGAGGAGGCGATCGTCCTGATCCAGGCGTTCGGGCTGATCGCGGCGGTCAACCACATCGGCTTCAACTGGACCGCCTTCTACCAGGCGCTCGGCAACACCAAGCCGGTCGCGGTGATCACGTTCGTGGCGCTGGTGGTCTTCTGCGCGGTCGCCGTGCCCCTCACGTTCGCCGCCGGGCTCGATGGCTTCGCGGTGGGCATGCTGGTGATGACCGCCGTCTCGCTCGCGCTGCGCTACCGCTACCTGATGCGCCTGTTCCCGGACATGCGGATCGTCCCGCACGTGCTCCGGGCCGTGGCGCCCACCATCCCCGCGGTGCTTGCGGTGGTCGCGATGCGCGCGGTGACGAGCGCCGAACGCGGCGCCGAGGCGGCGGCCATCGAGCTCGCCGTCTATCTGCTGGTCACGGCCGTCGCGACCTGGTTCTTCGAGCGTCCACTCCTGCGCGAGGCGCTCTCGTACGTGCGCCCGCGGCCGGCCGTTGCCGTCTAGATGATCTAGGCGCTGGGCGCGGCGCCCATGCGGGCGTGGAGGACCACGTGCCGCACCGCGAACGAATCGTCGCGGGGCCGCATCTTGAAGCGCCCGATCTCCTCGACGGAGTCGAAACCCGCGCTCAGCATCATCCGCCGCCAGGTCTTGACAGTCGGCTGCCAGAAGACGACGTCGCTCTCACGGTCGGCGCGGAAGCGCGAGACCGGGATCGGGACGAGTCCCGCGAGGCGGTCGTACTCCTCGGCCGACACGAAGGTGCCGGTGCAGAGGCCCGCGATCCGCTCGAGTGCGAGGAACTGGTCACGGAGGTGGATCAGCACCGACCCGCAGAACACGAAGTCGAACTGGCCGATCCGTTCTGGCGTTGCGTCGTAGACGCTCAGGTTGACGCGCTCGACGCCGGAGGAGAGCGCCTCCTTGGCCAGGCGGAAGCCGTCGCCTCGGCGGGCGTCCGAGAACTCGGTCGGGCGCCGCCGCGGTGGCCAGTCGAGCTCACGCTCGTCGTCCAGGTCGAGCGCCACGACCTCCGCGCCCCGCCGCTCCATCTCGAACGCCCAGAAGCCGTCCCAGGTGCCAACCTCTAGCGCCCGCATCCCGTCCATGCTGGCGGGCAGCCCGTATTCGCCGACGATCGGCCGCAGGTCGAACCAGCCCGGCGTCTCGAGGCCGGCCGCGAGCTCGAGGGTGTGGTACCAGGTGAGCGCGTCGACCCGGGCGCGCAGGGCCTCGGTGTCCGGCGGGCTCGAGGTGGTGGTCGCCTCGTTCATCGGCGGCAGGTTAGAGGCTCCAGGCCGTACCGAGGTCTAGGGTGCCCGGTCATGGCTCCGGAGGTCTCGGTCGTGATCCCAACCCACGCCCGCGAAACGCGTCTCGCGTTTGCGCTCGAATCGCTCGGCTCGCAGACCCTCGCCGCCGATCGGTTCGAGGTGATCGTGGTTCGCGGGAAGGGGGCCCCCGGGCCGTTCGCCGAGCCGCCGCCGAGCCTGCGCGTTCGCGCCGAGGAGAGCGCCGAGCGGGGCTCGGTCCCGCAGCGGAACGCGGGCTGGCGGGCGGCCGAGGCCCCGCGGATCGCGTTCATGGACGACGACTGCCGGGCGGCGCCGGGCTGGCTCGAGGCCCTGCTCGCCGCAAGCGACGGCGACGACGTGATCGTCCAGGGTCGCACCCAGCCGGACCCCGACGAGCTCCACCTGCTGTTCGGCCTGGCCCGGACCATCGACATCACCGGCCCCAGCGGCATGTACGAGACGTGCAACATGCTCTACCCGCGGCCCCTCCTGGAGCGGCTGGGCGGCTTCGCGGCGGAGTTCCGCCTGCCGTGGGGCGAGGACGCCGACCTCGGGCTCCGCGCGGAGGGCGAGGGAGCACGGCTGGTCTACGCAGACGACGCCCTGGCCTGGCACGCCGTCCACCCGAACCCACTGCCGAGCGCCATCAGAGACGCCGAGCGGCGGGGGCAGTTCGCGCGGCTCGTGGCTCGGCATCCCCGTCTGCGCGAACGGATGCCGGCAGGCGTCTTCGTCAACGGAGCACACGCGGGGATCGCCTGCGCCGCCGCCGGCGCCGTGATCGGCACCCTCGCGCCCCGAGGCGGGCGCGCGATCATCGCCGCTCGCGCGTCACCCCCTACCTCGGCCGCATCCTCCGCCAGTTCGCCTCGCAGGACGCCGGGGTGACCCCGCGCCGGCTCGCCCGTCTGGCGCTTCACATCCCGGCGCGCGCGGCCGTCGATGTCGCCGAGACCACCGCCACCGTTCGTGGCGCGGCCGAGGCACGGGTCCTCGTCATCTAGCTCGTGCGGATCGCGCTCCTCAACCCGACCTACTGGCCCGAGGTGCGCCGCGGGTCCGAGCGCGTGATCCATGACCTCGGCGCGACCCTGGCCGAGCGCGGCCACGAGGTCACGCTGCTCACGACCCATCCCGGGCGCTCCACGCAGCTCTGTCGAGGACGGGATCCGCGTCGAGCGCGCGCGCCGGTCTGCCGCAGCCTCCCGGCCTGACCCCGTACGAGTACCACCTGCTGAGCGTGCCCGGACGCCTACCTGAGGCTGCGCAGGGGCGGCTTCGACCTCGTGCACTCGTTCTTTCCCAGCGAGTCCTGGGCGGCGGTCAAGGCCCGCGGTGCGGGCGGCCCGCCCGTGGTGGCGAGCACCCACGGGATCCCCACCCGCGAGTACCTGGTTGCCCGCCGCTATCGGCTCGACATGCACCTGACGATCGCCCGGGAGGCGGACGAGGTCAGCGTGCTCTCGGAGGCCGCGGCGCGGCCCTACCGGCGGTACCTCCTCCGCGACCCCGTGATCCTGCCCGGCGGGATCCTGCCGGGAGCGTTCGCGAGCGACGCCGGGAAGCCGGAACGGCCGACGATCTTCTGTGCCGCGAGCCTGGGCGACCCCCGCAAGCGCGCCGGTCTCCTGTTCCGCGCCTTCGCGCGGCTTCGCGCGGTCATTCCCGACGTCCGCCTGCGGGTCGCGGCGACGCCGGACCCGTTCATGAGCGCGCGCGGCGCCCGAGCTTCCGGAGGGCGCGGAATGGGTCGACCTGAGCGCCCCGGGCGCGCTCGCGCGACGCCTACGCCTCCGCCTGGGCGACCGTCAACCCGGCGTCCGGCGAGGCGTTCGGCCTGATCCTGGTCGAGTCGCTCGCCTGCCGGCACTCCCGTGGTCGCGGACACCTCGGGAGCGGCGCCGGAGATCGTGACCGACGGGGTGGGTCGGCTCTTCGAGTCCGATGACGAGGATGAGCTTGCCGCTGCCCTGGCCGAGGCGCTCGAGCTCGGCACCGACACGGCGACGGCTGCGGCCTGCCGGGAGCGGGCCGCCGACTTCGGCTGGGACCGGATCGTGGAGCGCTACGAGGAGGTCTACGACCGGGTGAGGCGCTAGCGCGGCAGGCTCGCCAGCTCCGACTCCAGAGCGATCGGGCCGGCCGCCCAGAGCGCGTTCGCCTCGGCGGTGCCATCGCCCACGAGGAACCCCTCCCGCGTGACCTCGCACCAGTGCTCGCCGAGGGCCGCCGCCAGCGTCGGCGAGCGCAGGATCTCGTCGGCGATCCAAGCGCGAAAGCGCGGATGTTCGCGCCACCGCTCGCCCACGAGCGACGGCGCCGCCCGGGGGCGCAGTCGAGCCAGCAGGCGCCGGCGAAGCGGGGGGACGGGGTGCGCCGCCGCCCGCGACGCCAGCTCCGGGGCGCGCCGGGCGAGGAACTCCCGATGGAAGCCGTCCGAGGTCCGTTCGGCGAGCGACAGCGAAGCGAGCCCGCGCTGAACCTCGGGAGCGGTGAACGCAGGGATAGTCGGCCCGGCCCGGTGGGTCAGCATCCCCCGCAGCCAGCGCCGGACCCGCTGCTCGGAATACACGAGGTCCAAGGCGCGCCATCCGTCGACGCCCACCGAGTGCGCCTCGGCGATCCAGCCGTCGACGGCGCGCCGAACCGCGTCGCGCGCCGCGGAGCCGGCGCCGTCGATCCGCGCGAGCAGCGCCCCCGCCAGGGTTTCGGCGACCGTCGTGGGGGAGGGGTCGGGTTCCGCCAGGGCCCGCTCGCGGTAGTAGAAGGCGCGGCCGGTCTCGCCGCCGCCGCCGGTCACCCAGGCCGACATCCCGCTCGGCCACGGGATCCGGCCGATCCCGAGCTGGATCGCGCCCTCGTGCCAGCGGACCTCCGCCCGCGCGGTTCGGAGGGCCTCGTCGTCGCCAGTCCATTCGATGAGGCATGTCCGGGTCGGCACTCCGAGGCGGTGCGCGATCCCCGGCGCCGCGCGGACGTCAGGCCAGTCGGACTCGCCGAAGGTCAGGCCCTCGAACGACACCCCGGCTTCGGCGAGCGCCACCGCCGCCACGCCGCTGTCGAGCCCACCGGTGATGCCGCAGAACGGGCGCGCGTAGCGCTCGACCTGACGCGGCAGCGTCGCCATCAGCGCGTCCTCCGCGTGAGCCTGCGCCCGGGCCGGATCGACGAGGCTCCAGCGTGCCGCCAGGGGCCAGTACGAGCGGGTCTCGACGCCGGCCGCCGACAGATCGATCACCGTTGCGGTGCCGACGGCTGCGGCCTCGCGGACCAGGGTGCGCTCGCCCCCCACGAACTGCGCGGCCAGGAACTCGGCGAGGACGCCGTCGTCGAGATCTGCCTTGCCCGAGGCGAGGTAGGCAGCGGCCACCGCGTGGCTGCTCCAGACGACGACGCCGGGCCCGTGCGCCTCATACAGCATCGTCGGCGGGCAGCAGGCGGTGACGATGCGGACCCGGGCGCCGGTGGCCGCGACGGCGGCGAGCGGCGCGTCCAGCAGGCGCAGCGCATCGTCGTCGGCTGCGAGGAGGGCGTCGGATGTTTCGAGCGCGGCGGGGAGCTGGGCGCCGAAGACGCCCGGCGCGGTGAGGTCGTGGGAGCGCCCGTCGAAATCGATCACCGCGATCGAGGCGTCCGCGTCCGCGACCCGGCGCGCCGAGACGCGCGGCCCGCCCAGCGGCGCATAGAACGCCGCAATTGCCTCCAGGCGGCGGTCGATCAGGGCCGCGTCGCTCCCGCTCGCGCGCGCGACCACAAGGCATCGCCGAATTCCCACGGCGTCAACCTAGTCCGGCCGGACTTCTCTAGTCTGCGCGACCGTGTCAGCCGGGGACTATCTCGCGGGCGTGGCCATCTTCGTCCCGATGCTTGCCGGCGCGCTCGGCGGGGCCTGGCTGCTGCTGCGGCGGCGCTTCGGTGCGCTCGCCGGCGCCGAGGCCGTGGTCGCGTACGGCGTGCTCGCGACGCTGGCGCTCCTTGCGATCCACGTCGTGCCCGCGATGCTCGGGCTGCTCGGGCGAGGGTCGGTGCTTCTCGCCGCGGCCCTCTGGGTCGGCGGCTGTGCCCTCGTCCCTCGCGTGACGGGGCCGCCGTCGGCTCCGCCGGTCGACGCCGGCGACCCGAACGATCGGATCTCGTGGCCGCTGGCCCTGGCCGCGGCGGTGCTGCTGGGTGTCTTCTTCCTTGCGTTCGTCCGCGACCAACTTCTCGTCCCGGCCTCATCGGTCGACTTCGCGACCTTCCACATGCCCGACATCGCCCGGTGGATCCAGAGCGGGACGATCTGGGACGTCGCCGCGTTCGTGCCGTCGGTCGCCCCCGGCAACTACCCGAACAACGGGGACGTGATGATGCTCGCGTTCGTGCTTCCGTGGCACAACGACTTCCTCGCGCATTTCGGGATCTGGGTTTTCTATCCGCTCGCCGGCGTCGCGACCTACGCGCTCGCCCGCCGGCTCGGCGCCCCTCGCCCGGCATCTCTGATCGCGGGCACGCTGCTGCTCGCGATCCCGGCGGTGGCGGTGAGCACGCTGTCGATCGGGCTCGTCGACGCCGTGATGTACTTCGGGTTCGCCGCCGGGCTCCTGTTCCTGGTACGCCACAACGAGACCGGGAGCACCGCGGACCTGGTGCTCGGGGGGCTCGCGCTCGGGATCTCGTTCGGGACCAAGTGGTACGGCGTTTCGGCGGTCGCGATCGTGGTCATCGTTTGGGGGGTCGCGAGGTTGGTGGGCGGCGCGGGCTGGCGCCGGGTCCTGCCCCAGACCGGGGTCCTGGCGGGCACGATCGCGGTCGCCGGGGGAGTCTGGCTCGTGCGGAACTGGATCACGTCGGGCAACCCGGCCTTCCCCGTCAAGGTGGAGCTGCTCGGCACGACGATCTTCGACGCACCTCACGACTTGGTCCGCGAGCGTGGCGGCTTCACGGTCCTCGACTACATCTACGACGCCGAGGTCTGGAACGACCTGATCTGGCCGCAGTACGAGTTGTCGCTCGCCGCGCCGGCGGCGCTGGCGCTCACTGTCGGCCTGGTCGGGGCCGTGGCGGTCATCGTCCTGCGGCGCGGCGCCCCGGGTCGCGGCATCGTGGCCGCCGGCGTCGCCTGTGTCGTGCTGCTGCTCGCTGCCTACGCCGTGACGCCCTACACGGCAGGCGGGCCGGAGGGCCAGCCGCTCCTGGTGGCGGCCGACTCGCGCTACGTCGTGCCGGCCCTGATCGTGGCCCTGACGGTCGCCGCGTGGGTGGCCGGTCAGGTGCGGTGGGGAGGCCTGGCGCTCGTCGCGCTCGGAGCCGCGGCGGTCGCGCATGGGATCTCGTGGTCCGCACGGGGATCGTTGAGCACGGCCGGCCTGACCGCGGTCGACTGGGCCGCGGGCGTCGTGATCGCGCTCGGACTCGTCGCGCTCGTGGCGCTGACCCTCTGGTGGTTGCGGCGCTCCCCGCCTGGCGGGAACCGAGCCCTCGGCCTCGCTGCCGCAGCGGCTGCCCTTGGGCTCGCCGCGGTGGCCGGCGGCCAGCCGGTCCAGGACGGGTTCAACGACAAGCGGTACGTCGGCGCCGACCCCGTGCTCGACCGGCTTGCCGCCGAAGCCCCGCCCGGCAGCCGGATCGGGCTCGCGGGCGTCTGGGATGATCTCGGCCTCGCCCCGATCCTGCCCGCGTTCGGTCCCCGGTTCGAGAACGAGGTCGAGTACGTCGGACCGCTCGTCCGTGAGATGCAGCAGCGCTATGAGTCACAGGGCGCGTTCGCCGCGGCGCTCGAGCGGGGTGACTACGACTTCATCGTGGTCGGTCGCGGCCGGCCCGAGCTGCCGCCACCGCAGGAGGGATCGTGGGCGGCCGCGGCCGGCTGGGAGCGCGTCGAACGCAGCGACCGCCTGGAGCTCTACGAGGCTCCGGGCGCCTAACCTGAAGCCTGCTTGACGACCATACGACCGGTCCAGTCGATCCGCTGGAGGAGGACGCGTTCGTCTCGCGAGGCGAAGTACTCGTCGACTGCGTTGCGCGCTCCCTCGTAGTGGCCGTAGTCGTCGACGATCAGGATGCCCCCGTCCACCAGCCGAGGGTAGAGTTGCTCGAGCTCGTGCTTGGTGGACGCGTACCAGTCCGTGTCGAGTCTCAGGAGTGCCAACCGCTCCGGCGCCTCTGAGGGGAGGGTGTCCTCGACCATGCCCTTGACCAGGTGAACCCGTTCCGCCGGGTATCCAGTGGAGTCCATCGCCTCGCGCACCTCGTCGACACTCGCGCCGGCCCAGGCCCGGCCCGACCGATTGTGGGCCTGCCACCGCTTGTGGATCGAGTAGCCGTCGTAGGCAGATGAGCTGTCGGAGGTGCTGGGCTCCGGCATCCCGGCATACGTGTCGTATCCGTAGATGTCTCGATCCAAGACGCCGAGGCGCTTGAGCGTCAGCGCGGCCGCCATCATGCTGCCGCCACGCCAGACCCCGCACTCGACCAGGTCGCCCTCGATCTCGTTCTCGACGATGTAGCGGACGGCATCGCAGAGCGCGGCGATCCGCGCGGCGCTCGTGAGGGTGTTCCGGCGTACCGCCCGGATCGTGTCCGCGATCTCGTCCTCGAAATGGTGCGGAACCGGCGTTCCGACGATGTACCCGAGCCGCCAGCGCCATCCGGCCGCAAGCTTCCTCAGGTTCTTGCTGCGCTCAGCGAGCACGCGTGTCAGGCGCGCTTGTGCCCGATGGCAAACACGTCGTTACCGATGAAGGTCCTGAACGGCTGCATCCCGGCGACTCGCGCCACCACCTTCATCGCCGGCCCCTCGAGGGCGGACGTGTAGCGGTAGTTCCCGGAACGCAACACGTCGGGATCGATCCAGACGGTCGGCTTCTCGAACCCGGCCTGTCGCATCGCCTTGCGCAGGGTGAAGACGCTCTGCTCGTTCACGTGGTACTGCTCGGCCACCTTGAACCAGTCGTCCATGTCCTTGACGACCTGCCCGTGGCCCACGACCTTGAGGACGGGGCGCATGACCGGCCAGGAGACGTTCATGAACAGGCGGTTGGGCGCCGTATGCAGCAGCAGAAAGCCACCGGGCTTCAGCACCCGGTGGAACTCGCTGAGGGCGGGCACCGTCTGGTGCGGATCCAGATGCTCCACGACGTCCGAGTTCTGGATGCGATCGAAGCTGTTGTCCGGCCAGGGGAGATCGGTGATGTCGCCGACGCGGATGTCCGCGTCCGGGTACTCCTCCAGGGTCTCCTTGGTGATCTCCACGGCGTCTGCGGAGTAGTCGATCCCGGCGACCTCCGCACCCTCCTTCGCACACGCCAGCAGGGTCTCACCGCGCCCGCAACCCGCATCAAGGACCCGCAGCCCCGGCGTCAGTTGGAGGCGCTGGACCTGCTTGGCCTTGTTGTACGAGACCCCCCTGTTCTCCTGGAACTCGTCCCACCCCTCGCAGATGTCCGACAGGAAGTAGTCGCGGTCGTAGACGTCGGGCGGTATCGACTGACCGCTCGGTTCATTCATCAGTTGGAGTCCCTCTTCTAGGTCGCGGGTCGGCGCGGAAGCATAGAGAGCCTCGCGCGCTACTCCCCCCACTCCTCGTGCGTCGCGGGATCGAGGTCGGCCAGGCTCCTGTGTGGCGCGGCCAGATTCCGGCGGTCGCGCACCAGGTAGAGCGGCCGCCGCTTCACCTCGTCGTAGATCCGCGAGATGTACTCGCCGATGATGCCAAGCGTGATGAGCTGGATTCCACCAAGGAACAGGATCGCGAACAGGACCGTGCTCAGGCCCTCGACGTAGAGATCGAACAGCCGGCTGACGATCACGTACGGGATGCCCAGGAAGGCGATCAGCGAGACCACGAACCCGACCACGGTCGCGATCTGCAGCGGGACGTGCGAAAACGACGAGATCCCGTCCAGGGCGATCTTCATCAGGGTCCGCCACCGGTAGCGCGTCTCCCCGGCGTATCGGGCATCGCGGTCGTAGGGGACCGAGCTCTGCGTGTACCCCACCCACACGGTCATCCCGCGCATGAACCGGCTCCGCTCCCGCATTCGCAGGAGCCCGTCAACCGCCCGCCGGTCGAGCAGGCGATAGTCGCCCGCGTTCGCCGGGATGTCGAGCTCCGCGAGCCTGGTGAAGAGCCTCGAGAACCATCTCGCCGTCAGGAGCTTCACCCGGCCTTCGCCGACGCGCTCCCGCCGCACCGCGTAGACGACGTCGGAGCCCTCGCGCCAACGCTCGAGCAGCTCCGAGATCAGCTCGGGCGGGTCCTGGAGATCGGCGTCGATCGTCACGACGACGTCGCCACGGGCGTGATCGAGCCCGGCGATGACCGCCGGTTGGTAGCCGAAGTTCCGCGCCAGGTGGATCACCTTGACCCGCTCGTCGCGTGCCGCCAACTCGTCGAGCAGACCCGGCGTCGAATCGGTCGAGCCGTCGTTGACGAGCACGAGCTCCCAGTTGTGGCTGGCGAGCGCGGCGCTCACCCGCTCGTAGAACTGGGGCAGGATCTCCTCCTCGTTGAGGACCGGCGCCGTGACGGTGACCAGGGCTGGCTCCGAGCGGGCGTTCATGGCGGCTACGGGGTCGCCAGCACGGCGGAGTGCGGTACGCCGACGCCCACGGCGAGGCGCGAGACCGTCCGGCGCACGAGCGCCCCGAGGTCGGGCCGGGGCGGTTTCGGGTGCGCGGGACCGAACGGGACCGCGTAGGGGCGCGAGGTTCGCACGAGGTCGAAGCCCGCGGCCTCGACCATCCGGCGATGGCCGGCGACGTTCGGCACCCACCACTGGCAGAGGTCGTCGAGGCCGTTCAGCTGAGCCAGCGGCCGGCGCCGGCCGACCACGCTGAGCTCCATGACCACCTCCTCGGCGGAGAGGAAGTGGCCCGCGCAGACCGACCTGATCGCCGCGAGCGCCCGCAGCGGATCGCGCAGGTGCAGCATCAGGGTCCCGCAGACCACGACGTCGAAGCTCCCGACTCGCTCGGGCGAGAGGTCGTAGGCGCTGATCACCTCACGCTCGACGGACGAGTCCAGGATCCGCTTTGCGAGCTTGAAGCCGGCGCCCACCTCACGGCCGGAGATCTGAGCGAGGACGTCGGCGTTGCGACGCAGCCGAACGGGCCAATCCCAGTCCTCGTGCCGCCCGATGTCCACGGCGAGGACCTCGGCGGCGCCGCGGCGCTCGAGCTCGAACGACATGAAGCCGTCGTAGGGGCCGACGTCGAGACAGCGCTTGCCCGCGACATCGGGCCAGGGCATCCGCTCAACGATCGGCCGGAGGTCGAACCAACCCGGCGTCACGACGCCTGGCCGGACCTCCATCGTGTGGTACCAGAGCGGGTGCTCGGCGACGAGTCGCTTCGCCTCCTCGTCGTCGACCGCCTCGCCCGCGGCCACCGGGGCCTGTGGGATCGATGCCTGCGGGTCCAAGAGGTGGGCGATGTTACCCTCCGGCGCTCGATGAGGGTTGCGGTTCTCGGAGCGGGACAAGCGGGGCTGGTGGCCGCCCACCGGTTGACGAAGCTTGGGCACGAGGCCGACGTCTACGAGCGCTGGCCCGGTTTGGGGGGACAGGCGGCGACGATCGACACGGGCGACGGGGTTCTGCTCGAGCGCTACTACCACCACCTCTTCACGTCCGACCAGGAGATGCACGATCTCTGCGCGGAGATCGGCTGCACGCTCGACACCTGGCCCTCGTCGGTGTCGATCTTCCGCAACGGGAAGCTCTACCCGTTCAACACCCCCATGGACCTGCTGCGCTACAAGCCGATGTCGCCGCTGTCGCGGGTCCGGATGGGCGTCGGTGCCCTGTACCTGCAGAAGCGGGCGCATTCGGTGGAGCCGTACGAGCCGATCACGATCCGCTCCTGGGTCGAGCGGGTGATGGGCAAGCCCGCCTGGGAACACGTGTGGGGGCCGCTGATGTGGGGCAAGTTCCGCGAGCAGGCCGACGACATCTCGATGTCCTGGCTGTGGGCGAAGTTGCGCAACCGGCGCCAGGTGTCCGGGGAGGAGGCCAAGGGCGAGCGCCTCGTTTATCCCGAGCACAGCTTCGAGTCGATCTTCGTGCGTCTGCGAGACCTGATCGAGGAGCGCGGCGGTCGCGTGCTGATCGATCGGCCCGCCGCCGCCCTGGACCGCGACCCCGACGGCAAGTTCCTGGTCACGCCGGCCGCAGTGGACTCGTTCCGCCGCGGCCACGACCCGCGCGACTTCGACGTCGACGGCGAGCCCGAGCGCTACGACGCCGTGATCGCCGCCCTTCCCTCGGACATCTTCGAGCAGCTCTTGTCTCCCGCTCTCGCCGTCGAGGTGGGGGACACCTATCTCGCGAAGACGCGCGGGATCGAGTACTTCGCCGCTCTCTGCCTGCTCTGCGAGATGGACCGCCAATTCCACCCGTTCTACTGGACCAACATCGCCGACACCGACGCCGGCTTCATCGGCCTCATCGAGCAGACGAACCTGGTCCCGCTCGAGCGCTACGACGGTCGCCACTTCCTGTACGTCGCGAACTACCTGCCGCGCGACCACGAGCTGCTCACCAAGGACATAGACGAGCTGATCGAGTTCTACGAGCCCGGCCTGCGCAAGGTCAACCCGGCCTTCCAGCGCGACTGGATCAAGCAGAGCTGGATGTTCCGCGAGCCCGCGGGCCAGCCGGTCGTGCTGCCCAACTTCCGTGACCGGATGCCGCCCTACAGGGCCGGGGTGCCGGGCCTCTACCTCGCGAACACGACCCAGGTCTACCCCGACGACCGCGGCACCAACTACGCCGTGCGTGAGGCCGAGGAGGTCGTCGCGCAGCTCCTGCACGAATCCGGGGCAGAGGCACCGTCGACGCCCGCGCGCTTCGGCGCGCCGGCCCCGGCCTGAGATCCTGGGCCAGCCCGCCACAGCGCCGGCGAGCCTCCGGGTTTCGGTCGTCCTCGCGACCTGCGACCGGCCCGATCGGCTGCGCCGGGCGCTCGACGCCCTCGAGCGGCAGGCGGTCGAGGGCGAATGGGAGATCGTCGTGGTCGACGATGCCTCGGCGCCGGCGACCGCCGAGGTCCTGCGCGCCTGGAGCGAGGCTCCCGGCGCAAGCGCGCGCCTCGTGCTGCGAACCGAGGAGCGCTCCGGGCCCGGTGGCGCCCGCAACGTCGGCTGGCGCGCCGCCCGGGGCGACCTGGTCGCGTTCACCGACGACGACTGCGAGCCCGAGCCCGGCTGGCTGTCGGCGCTCGTGGGCGTAGCGGCGGGCGCACCCGGCTCGGTCCTCCAGGGGCGCACGCATCCCCATCCGGACGAGGTGGCGAGCACGACGCCGTTCACGCGCTCGCTGGACGTGTCGTCGCTGGGCCCATGGTTCCCGACCTGCAACATGGCGTACCCACGGGAGTTGCTCGAGCGCCTCGACGGGTTCGACGAGCGTTTCCTGCGCGGCGAGGACACGGACCTGGCGTGGCGGGCGCGCGCGGCCGGCGCGGACTTCGCGTGGGTTCCAGAGGCACGAGTCCGCCACGCGGTGATCGACCTCGGGCCCGTCGGCAAGCTCCGGCTCGCCCTCGCCTGGGCCCCGGCGTTCGCGCTCTATGCCCGGCATCGCGAGCTGCGACGCGCCCTGCACCTCGGCCTGTTCTGGAAACCCTCGCACCTGACGCTGCTGCTGGCGGCCACGGGGCTGCTCGCGGCGCGCAGGTTCCCGCCGGCGGCGCTCCTGGTCCTGCCGTACGCCTACGCGCTGCGGGTGCGGGCCGGCGCCGAGGGCGGCTCCGCCCGCCATGCGCCGTGGTACGCGCTGCACGATGCGCTCGAGGTCGTCGCCGCCCTGCGGGGATCGCTCCGCGCCGGAGTCGTGGTGCTCTGATGTGCGGGATCGGCGGCTGCGTCGCAGCGCCGGGTGCGCAGCCCGACCGCGCCGCGCTTGACGCGCATGGCGGCGGCCCTGGCCCACCGAGGCCCGGACGACGCCGGGATCGAGGTGATCGGCAATGTCGGCCTGGTTCACACACGGCTGGCGATCGTTGACCCGAGCCCGGCCGGGCACGAGCCGATGCGCCACCCGGAGCGCGGCTGGTGGCTGACCTACAACGGCGAGGTCTTCAACCACCTCGAGCTGCGCGCCGAGCTGCCACCGGCGTCGACTAGCGCGGCGGCAGCGACGCCGAGTCGCTGCTCCACGCGCTCGCCGCGCTGGGGCGCGGACGCGCTGCCGCGGCTGAACGGGCTCTTCGCCTTCGCCGCGCTCGACCCGGACGGGCGCGGCTGCTGCTGGTCCGCGACCGTTTCGGGGTCAAGCCGCTCTACGTCGCCGCGCCACGGCGGCGCGCTCTGGTTCGCGAGCGAGATCGGCGCGCTGCTGGCGGCGGGGGTGCCGAGGGTGCCCGACGCGCGACGCCCTGCTCCACGCGCTCGCCACGGCTGGGCCAACGGGCCGCTGACCCCGATCGACGGCGTCGAGCGGGTGATGCCCGGCACGCTGCTGCGGATCGACCTCGACGCTCGACCCGCTCCGAAGAGCGCTGGTACGCGCCGGGCGCCGTGGTCGACCCCGAGCGGATGCGAGGCGCTGGCGCGGACGCGACCCGGCCGAGCTCGACGACTCGGTCGAGGCGGCGCTGCGCGCCTCGGTCCACGCGCCGGCTGATGGCGGACGTGCCCGGTTGGCACGATGTGCTCGGGCGGGCTCGACTCGAGCCTGATCACCGCGCTCGCCGCGCGAGCGGCAGCACGGGCCGTCCATGGCGTTCAACGCTTCCGTCCCGAGCCAGCCCGACGCCGACGAGGGCGCCGTGGGCCGAGGCTGGTCGCGGACTCGCTGGGCGTCGAGCTCTGCACGGTCGAGGTGACGCCGACACGTGGTGTCGCGACCTCGTCGGGGTGGTGCGCCACATCGAGTACCCGCTCAACCACGAGAGCTCGGTCCCGATGTGGCAGATCGCGACGCGGCCCGCTCGCGCGGCGTCAAGGTGCTGCTCAGCGGCGAGGGCGCCGACGAGCTGTTCGGCGGCTACACCTGGGTCGGCACCGCGTTCGGCCCGGCGGTTTCAGCTGCGCGGGCAGCCGCTGCGGCTTGCGGCGTCGCGAGCTCGCGGGCCGCCCGTGCGCGCGAATGGCGTGTCGCGCGCCGGAGCCGGCGGCCGCCCCGGGGGCCGACTCGGAGGCCGTCGCAGCCTTCGAGGCGCGGCTGGGTGAGGACGCGCTGGCCGCCTACGGCCACCACCGCGGGACGCAGGCGGCGCGCTCGAGGCGGTGCTCATCGGGACCTGCTCGGGACCTACCTTCCGCACCTCCTGAACCGGCAGGACAAGTCGACGATGAAGGCCTCGATCGAGACCCGGGAGCCCTTCCTGGATCCCGAGCTGGTCGCGCTGGCGCTGAATCTGCCGCTCGAGCTTCGGGTCGGCCGAGCGACCGAAGGCGATCCTGCGGCGGATCGCGCCGCGCCACGCTGCCCGCGGCGATCGCCGAGCGGGAGAAGGTCGGGTTCGGCTTCGACTACGGCCGGTATCTGGCCGCCCGCGCCCGGCCGGAGTTCCTGGCCGACGGGATGTTGCGCGACCTGCACGGGATGCCGGCCGCGGGAGTGGCGCGCGCTGATCGCGGCGCCCGCATGGCCGCTGCCGCTGTGGACGGCCGAGATCTGGCTGCGCCTGCTGATCGAGGGGGCGTCGGTGGCGTCCGTCGAAGCCGAACTCTGGGTCTAGAGGCCTCCAGGCGTGAGCGGCGTCGGGCTCCACTGTTATCTTGCGCGCCGTTCCGACCTAGGAGGATGATTCCCACGTGACGAAGGCTGAGTTCGTCGACCACATCGCAGGAAGCTTCGACTCGAAGAAGGCGGCGGCCGACGCGGTCGACGCCGTGCTCGACGGCATCCAAGACACGCTTGCCGGCGGTGGCTCCGTCAACTTCACCGGCTTCGGCAAGTTCAGCGTCTCCGAGCGCGCGGCGCGGCAGGGCGTCAACCCGCGCACCGGCGAGCGGATCACGATCGCCGCGGGGCCGCGTGCCGAAGTTCTCGGCGGGCGCCGGGCTGAAGTCCAAGGTCAAGGGCGGCTGACGCAGCCCGCGACCGCCTTTGCAGACCGGCTTGCGGCGCTCGTCGACGAGCGCCGCAGCCAGGTCTGCGTCGGCCTCGACCCCGACCCGACGATCGCCGGGGCGGCGTTCGCGGACGTCGCGGGAGACACGGCGAGCGACCGGGCGGGCGAGGCGGTGGCCCTGTGGTGCGAGCGGGTCGTCGAGCTCGCCGGGCCGGCCTGCGTCGCCGCAAAGTTGCAGCTGGCGTGCTTCGAGCGGCTCGGCGCGCCGGGCTGGCTTGCGCTGGAACGGGCGGTTGCGGCCGCGCGGTCGGCCGGCCTCCTGGTGATCGCCGACGGCAAGCGCGGCGACGTGCCGGTCAGCGCAGCCGCCTACGCACAGGCGCTCCTCGGCGCGACCCCCACGCCATGGGGCGAGGTGCCGGGCCTGGGCGCGGATGCAGCGACGGTCAACGGGATCCTGGGCGCCGACTCGCTCGAGCCCCTGATCGATGCCGCCGCCACACAGGGCGCGGGACTGTTCGTCCTCGTCCGGACGTCGAACCCGGGCGCGGCGGACCTGCTCGATCGGCCCGCCGACGGGGCACCGTTCCACGAGCAGATCGCCGAGCTGGTCGCCGTGCTCGGCCCCCGGCTGCGGGGGTCGGGAGGCCTGTCCGGGCTCGGCGCGGTCGTGGGCGCCACCGAGCCCGAGCACATCGCGCGCCTGCGCTCCCTGATGCCCGAGGCGATCTTCCTGCTGCCGGGCGTGGGTGCCCAGGGCGGGAGCGCCGCCGAGCTCGGCGCCGCGTTCGAGGCCGGTCCGGCGGCGGCGATCGTCACGGCCTCCCGCTCGATCGTGCAGGCATCCGATCCCACCGCGGCCGCCGAGGCGCTCCGCGCGCAGGTTTGGGACGTCGCTTGCCGCGCCGGGCAAACCGGCTAGCGGCCACGTGACCCGGGAGTACCATCGCCGCGATCACGGCCGTAAGGCAGCCGATGGGGGCGAGAGCAATCACAGAGATCCCGGAACCCGAGCCGCGCAGCATCACGGCGCGCGTGCTGGCGCCGCTGGCGCTGATCGCCTGCGGGATGGCGCTGTTCCTGCTGATCTCGGGGACGCTCTCCGACAACGAGGGGAGCGGCGGCGGGGCCGAGCGTCAGGAGACGAGGTCCGAGCAGACGACGCGGAACGAGCCGAAGGTCGAGGGCGACACCTACGTCGTCGTGGCCGGCGACACGTTCAGCGGCATCGCGGTGAAGACCGGCATCCCGCTCGCGCGCCTCGAACGGCTCAACCGCGACATCGACCCCGCGACCCTCAACGCGGGCCAGCAGATCAAGCTGCGCTGAGACGTGTAACGGCGGCGCTCGTCGCCGGCCTCGCACTGGTGCTCGCCGGTCCCGCGAGCGCGGCCGCGCCCGAGCCGCCCAGCGACCTGCCGGCGACCAACTGGCTGCTGGTGGAGGAGGGGTCCGGCGACGTGCTCGCCGAGCGAGACGCGGACGTGCCAAGGCCGGTCGCGAGCGCGACGAAGCTGATGACGGCGTTCATCGCCCTTCGCGAGCTCAGCCCCGGCGAGCCGGTCACGGCTCCGGAGTACGCCGCGGGCTCCGCCGAGTCCCTGATGGGGCTCGAGGCGGGCGAGGTCGTGAGCGTTCGCGACCTGCTCTACGGCCTGCTCCTGGCCTCGGGGAACGACGCGGCCGTCGCGCTGGCGATCCGCGTGTCCGGGTCGGTCCCGGACTTCGTCACCCGCATGAACGGCGTCGCAGCCCGGCTCGGCCTGGACGAGACCGCGTACATCGATCCCATCGGGCTCGACGGCGGCAACGTCTCGAGCGCACGCGACCTCGTGACGCTCGCGACCAGGCTCCGGCGCGAGGCGCTCTTCCGCAAGATCGTGGACACGCCGCGAATCACCGTGGGGGCCGGGGCCGACTCGCACGAGCTCGTCAACCGCAACACACTGGTGCTCGAGGAGCCGTTCGTGGACGGGATCAAGACCGGGACCACGCTCGCGGCGGGGTATGTGCTGGTCGGCTCGGGGGAGCGACGGGGCGTCGAGCTGGTCTCGGCCGTCCTGGGCGCGCCGGGCGAGGCCGAGCGCGACGCGGCCACGCTCGAGCTGCTGGACTACGGGTTCTCGCTCTACCGGGAGCGCACCCTGGTCGCGAGCGGCGAGCGGATCGCGAGCCTCACGCTCAGCGAGGGGCGCGGGCGCCTCCCGCTGGTCGCCGACGAGGGGTTCGAGCTCGTCGCGCGTGCGGACCAGCCCGTGGACATCGAGTACGACCCGCCTCCGTCTCCGGATGGCGCCGTGGCGCGGGGCCAGGCGTTCGGGACCGCGACCGTCGCGCTCGACGGTCGCGAGGTCGGCGAGGTTGCGGTGGTCGCGGCCCGGGCGGTGGCGGCTCCGGCGGAGACGGGCCTGCCCACCTGGGCCTGGGTCGCGTTCGCCGGAGCCGGGCTGGTCGCTCTGGCCCTGGCGACCACCGCGATCGTCGTGGCGAGACGGCCGCCCCAGTAGTCTCACCCGCGGTGATCCTCACCGTCACCCTCAACTCGGCGATCGACCGCACGGTGGCGGTCCCGAACTTCCGTCTCTCGCAGCGCCACCGCGCCGTCGAATCCCAGACGGTGGCCGGCGGCAAGGGCGTCAACGTCGCCCGGGCGCTGAAGCTCCTCGGCAGGCCCGTGATCGCGACCGGCCTGGTGGGCGGCGCCACCGGCACCCGCATCCTGGAGCAGCTTGCCGAGGAGTCGATCCTGAACGACTTCACCAGGATCGAGGGCGAGTCCCGCACCAACCTCTCGGTGGTGGACCCCACCTCCGGCGCCCAGACCGAGATCAACGAGCGGGGCCCGAATGTGATGCCCGAGGAAATCGACCGGTTCGTCGAGAAGCTGCTCTACCTGGCGCAGGGGGCGACGATCTGCGTGATCGCGGGCTCGACGCCCCCCGGCTCGGACCCGGATGTCTACGCCAGGCTCGTGAGCGAGTTGAAGACGCTGGACGTCATCTCGGTGCTCGACACCGACGGCGAGCAGATGCGGGCGGGGCTGCGAGCCGAGCCGGCGGTTGTCGCGCCCAACGTCCGCGAGGCCGAGGAGGCCGTGGGGCACGAGTTCAACGACGCCGACGACCAGGCGCTCGGACTGACGGGCTTGATCGAGATGGGCGCGAGGGACGCGATCATCACCAACCCGAGCGGCTGCTCCGCGATCGTCGGCCCGGGCCAGGAGCGGCGCCGCTACGACGTCGAGATCGAGCCGCTCGAGCCGATCGCCGCGGTCGGGTCCGGCGACGTGTTCCTCGCCGGCTACGTGGCTGCCCGCTACGAGGGCGCGTCGCCGAAGGAGTGCCTCGCGTACGGCGTCGCGTGCGGCGCCCAGTCCACGCAGCACTTCGGTGCCGGCACGCTGGATCCGCGCGAGGTCGAGCGGCTGCTCCAGCACGTTCACGTGACGGAACAGGACGTTCCCGCCCGGGTCGGCTGACCGGGAGCATGGCGGTCGCGGGGCGAGCCAGCCGGGCGCTCGAGCGCGCGCCCGGTGTCGCCCGGTTCGTGCGCCGGCTGCGGACCCGCTGGGAGCGCTACCCGCTCGCCGAGCGATACCTGGGCGGACTGAGCGGCATCGAGATCGGTGGCTCGGCCAACAACCCGTTCAGGCTCGACACCCTCAACGTCGACGTCGACAACTCGAGCGATTCGCCGTTCAAGCGCCACGAGGTCGACCAGGTCGGCTGGGCCCTGCCCGTGGACGTGGTCGCGCCCGGCGACCGGCTGCCGTTCGAGGACAAGAGCTACGACTTCGTGCTCGCGTCCCACGTGATCGAGCATTTCGTGGACCCGATCGCGGCGCTCCTCGAGTGGGACCGTGTCGCGCGGCGCTTCATCTTCGTGATCGTCCCGCACCCGGACCGGACGTTCGATCGGGGGCGGGAGCTCACGTCCGTGGACGAGCTGATCGAGCGCCATCGGACGGCCGGGGGGGAGGGCGAGCCGCGTGCGGACGACCGCCACCACTCGGTCTGGACCTGCGAGAGCTTCGTCGAGCTCTGCGAGGCACTCGGCCTCGCCGTCGTTGAGACGGAGGATCCGGATCGCAAGCGCGGCAACGGTTTCGCGGTGGTCGTGGAGGCCCGACCCGGCCAACCCCCGCGACCGGAGTGATCGAGAGGCTGCCGGCGCCGCTGTTATCATCGCCAGGACCTTGGATATCCGGGTCCCCGCCTCGCAAATTGCGGATTCGAAGCCCCTTTCCGAGGGGCTTTTCTCGTCCGTGAACGAACGTAGCCTGGACCTCTCAACGAGAAGGAGCTGAGCACGGGTGGAAGTCGAGATCGGTCGGGGCAAGAAGGGCAGGCAGGCATACGGGTTCGACGACATCGCGATCGTGCCCTCGCGGCGGACCCGCGACCCGGACGACGTCGATATCTCGTGGAACCTCGGCCCCTACAGGTTCGAGCTGCCGCTGCTCGCCTCCGCGATGGACGGCGTGGTCAGCCCGGAGACGGCGATCGAGCTCGGGCGGCTCGGCGGGCTCGGGGTCCTCAACCTCGAGGGCATCTGGTCGCGCTACGAGGACGCGGACGAGCAGCTCGACCGGATCGCCTCGGCGCCGGCGGAGCTCGCCACCCGGACTATGCAGGAGGTCTATGAGCGCCCCGTCGACCCGGAGCTCATCGCCAAGCGCGTCGAGGAGATCAAGGCCGCCGGGATGGTGGCCGCGGCATCGCTGACGCCGCAGCGCGTGACGGACTTCTACGAGGTCGCGCTCGAGGCGGGCCTCGACATCCTCGTGATCCAGGGCACGGTGATCTCCGCCGAGCACGTCTCGACCAAGTCCGAGCCGCTCAACCTCAAGGAGTTCATCGCCGAGGTCCCGGTGCCCGTGGTGGCCGGCGGCTGCGCCTCTTACTCCACCGGCCTGCACCTGATGCGCACCGGCGCGGTCGGCGTGCTGGTCGGCGTGGGACCCGGCGCCGCGTGCACCACCCGGGGCGTGCTGGGCCTGGGCGTCCCCCAGGCGACCGCGATCGCCGACGTCGCCGCCGCGCGCTCGCAGCACATGCTGGAGACCGGCGAGTACTGCAACGTGATCGCCGACGGCGGGATGCGCACCGGAGGCGACGTGTCGAAGGCGATCGCCTGCGGAGCCGACGCCGTGATGATCGGCTCGCCGCTGGCGCGCGCTACGCAGGCCCCGGGCCGTGGCTTCCACTGGGGCATGGCCACCTTCCATCCCACGCTCCCGCGGGGCACGCGGGTGGCGACGCTCCAGGACGGCACGCTCGACGAGATCCTGCTGGGCCCGGCGCAGGAGAACGACGGCACGTTCAACCTGATGGGGGCCCTTCGCACCTCGATGGCCACCTGCGGCTACGAGGACATCCGCGACTTCCAGCGGGCCGAGGTCATGGTGGCGCCGGCCCTGCAAACCGAGGGCAAGCAACTCCAGCGGTCGCAGTCCGTGGGCATGGGCTCGAACGGCCGGGCGGTCGTCTCGGCGGGGGTTTCCGTCGCGGATGACTGAGGCCCCGGCCGAGGTTCCGGGCTCGGCCACCGCGGCGCGCGAGATCCTCGAGGGCGAGCCGGCCTCGCCCGAGACGCTTGAGGTCGCGCCGCCGCGAACCGCCCAGGAGGAGGTCCTCGTCCTCGACTTCGGCGGGCAGTACTCGCAGCTGATCGCGCGGCGGATTCGCGAGTGCGGGGTATTCGCCGAGCTGTTGCCGAGCGACACGCCGCTCGAGCGCATCCAGGACCGGGCGCCGCGGGCGCTCGTCCTGTCCGGTGGCCCGGCCTCGGTGTACGCCGAGGGCGCGCCGCCGCTGCGAACCGAGCTGCTCGCGCTGGGAATCCCGGTGCTCGGCATCTGTTACGGGATGCAGGCGATGGCGCTGGCGCTGGGCGGCAGGGTGGAGGGCGCCGAGGCCGGCGAGTTCGGCCGCACGTCGTTGACCCTCGCGGGCGAGGGCGGCCGCCTCCTGGCGGGCCTCCCGGCCGAGCAGCAGTGCTGGATGAGCCACCGGGACTGCGTGCTCGAGGCGCCCGCGGGCTTCGAACCGCTGGCCGCCAGCCCCGGCTCGCCGGTGGCGGCGTTCGAGTCGGTCGAGCGTGGCCTCTACGGGATCCAGTTCCACCCCGAGGTCGTGCACACCCCGTACGGCACACAGATCCTGGAGCGCTTCCTGCGCGACATCACCGACTGCAAGCAGGTCTGGTCGCCCTCCTCCGTCATCGAGGAGCAGGTCGAGCGCGTCCGAGAGCAGGTCGGCGACGCCGAGGTGATCTGCGGGCTCTCCGGCGGCGTGGACTCGGCGACGGCGGCGGCGCTCGTCCATCGCGCGGTCGGCGACCAGCTCACCTGCGTGCTCGTCGACCACGGCCTGATGCGCTTGAACGAGGCCGAGCAGGTGGTGCACGCGTTCCGCGACGAGCTCGGCGTGAACCTCGTCCACGTCGAGGCCCAACAGCGCTTCCTCGACCGTCTGGCCGGCGAGGTGGAGCCGGAGCGCAAGCGCAAGATCATCGGCGAGGAGTTCATCCGCGTGTTCGAGGACGAGGCGCGAAAGCTGAGGGACGCGCGCTTCCTCGTCCAGGGCACCCTGTACTCGGACGTGATCGAGTCCGGGGGCGAGGGGCACGGCGCCGCCACGATCAAGTCCCACCACAACGTCGGCGGCCTGCCGGACGACCTCGACTTCGAGCTCGTCGAGCCCCTGCGGATGCTGTTCAAGGACGAGGTGCGTGCCGTGGCGACCGAGCTCGGCCTGCCCGACAAGTTCGTGTGGCGCCAGCCGTTCCCGGGCCCGGGCCTCGGGATCCGAGTGGTCGGCGGCGAGGTCACGCGCGAGCGGCTCGACATCCTGCGCGACGCCGACGCGATCCTCCAGGAGGAGATCCGCGCCGCCGGGCTCTACCGGGACCTCTGGCAGTCGTTCTGCGTGCTGCCGGTCGTCCGCTCGGTCGGCGTCCAGGGCGACGGGCGCACCTACGCCTATCCGATCGTGATCCGCGCCGTCACGTCCGAGGACGCGATGACGGCGGACTGGGCGCGGCTGCCCTACGACCTGCTCGAGCGCGTTTCGAACCGGATCATCAACGAGGTTCCGGGCGTCAACCGGGTTGCGCTCGACGTCTCGTCGAAGCCGCCGGCGACGATCGAGTGGGAATAGTCGGTCTGGCTCTCAGCCGACGACCGCGAGCCGGCAGCTCGAATCCACGCGGTTGAGCAGGGGAGCCCGCTCGAGGCCTGCCCAGTACTCGTCGACGGCCTGGCGCGCGCCGAGAAACTCGCCGTAGTCGTCGATGATCAGCACCCCGCCGGACTCGATCCGCGGGTAGAGATGCTTCAGTTCGTGCGCGGTCGACTCGTACCAGTCGGTGTCGAGCCGGCACAGCGCGATCCGATCGGGGCTCTGCTCGGGAATCGTCTCCTCGACCATGCCGGGCACGAAGTGGAGCTTGTCCGCCGGGTAGCCGGTGCCGGCGACCGTCTCACGAACCCGCTCAACGGAGTGGTTGTCATAGATCGGGTCGTTCACGTGCTGTTCGAAGAGCTCCCCGAGATCGGCACCGGAGATGTGCCCGTCGTGTTCGCCCGGCTCGGGCATCTCCGTGAACGTGTCGAACAGGTAGATGTCGCGCTCCGTGCTGCCCTGCTCGAGCAGCGTCAGCGCGGCCGCCATCATGCTGCCCCCGCGCCAGACGCCGCACTCGAGGATCGCTCCCTCTACCCCTGCGTCCTCCAGGTGACGAATGGCCTCGCACAGGGCCATCAGCCGAGCCGGTGGCGTGAGGGTGTGGGCCTGGACCCGGCGGATGATCGCGGCGGTCCGTTCGTCGCAGTCGTTCGGGATCGACCAGGCCCCGCCCAGGTCGCCGACCTCGCCGACGCCTGCCCCGATCCTCCGGGCTGCGCGCGCGGCCGTTCGGGCGAGCGCCTGTCTGATCCGAACGCTCGCAGCCATGGCCGTCACCGCTTCCGCAGGCGGGCGGCCCGCAACGCTTCGGCGGCGACCAGTCGACCGAACTCCACGCGCCCGAAACGAAACGGACCGACCCTCACCTTGCGCTCCGCCTCGTCCCAGTTCCGCTGGGCCTCTGACAGGCTGGGAATCTGATCGAGCGAAAGCGCGAGCTCGCGACCCTTGACGCCGACGCCGACGACCTGAAACGGGATGTTCGGATCGCCGACTCCCGCCACCCACGCGTCGTCGAACCCGGACAGCATGGAGCGAAAGCCCTCCGGCGTAAACCGGAAGTAGTCGTTCGGATAGCCGTGGATGCCAAACAGCATCACCGAGCTGATCACGGCAACCCCTCCGGGCCCCGTCACCCGCGCCAGCTCGCGGCACGCCGCCACCGGATCCTCGCAATGCTCGAGCGTGTCGAGACACAGCGCGGTGCCGACCTCGCCGTCCTCCAGCGTGAGGTCGCGCAGATCCTCGACGCGGTCCACCCCCGGGCCGGGACGCATGTCGGTGCCGACGAAGGCTCGGCCGGGAAACAGGGACCGCAGGTCTCCATCCTGAGACGGTTCCACCTGCATCGAGCCGAACTCGAAGATCGGTTCCGGGAACCCGACGAGCCGGTCGAGGTCGGCTACGAACTCCCGTATCAGCGTTTGCGCCACGCGGGGAATCTAGAGATAGCGCCTCACAGCCGTCGAGCTGCGACTAACCTCCCGCAGCGTGTCCGCCCCCGATTTGGCTGTCGCGCGCGCCGCGGCCTACGAGAACACGCGCCCGGAGTTGCGAGAGCTGGTCCCGCGCGGTTCCGGCAGAATTCTGGACCTGGGCTGCTCGTCCGGCGCGGTCGGCGCCGCTCTGATCTCGGATCTGGGCGCTGAGGTCGTCGGGGTCGAGGTCGACGCCGAATACGCGTCGCGAGCGCGCGAGCGGCTCTCGCGAGTGCTCGAGACGGACCTCGAGTCCCTCGCGGCGCGCGATGACCTGCTGTCGGAGCTGGGCTCGTTCGACTGCCTCCTGGCCGGCGACGTGCTGGAGCACACCGTCGACCCCTGGACGGTCCTTCGCAGCTTCTCCGGCCTTCTGCGGCCCGGTGGGACAGCCATCGTGAGCCTGCCCAACGTGCGCTACTGGGAGACGTTCTGGCAGCTCGGGGTGCGGGGCCTCTGGCCGCGCCGCTCCGAGGGCATCTTCGACCGTGACCACCTGCGCTGGTTCACGGTCGGGGATGGCATGGAGCTGGCGCGCCAGGCCGGGCTCGAGGTCGAGCGGGTGGTCCGCCAGTACCGGTTCGCCCCCCAGGGAACCCGGTTCGACCGGCATGCGCGGCGCTTCGAGCGCACCCCGCTGCGCCCGTTCCTGACCTTTCAGTTCGCGATCGTTGCGACTCGCGTCTGAGCCCGGTGTCGCCCCCGATCGCCGTTGCTGTCGTGTCCTGGAACACGCGGGACCTTCTGGACCGGGCGCTCACGTCCCTGCACCCGGCATTCGACGCGGGGCTGGCCGAGGTCTGGGTCGTGGACAACTGCTCGAGCGACGGCTCGCCCGGGATCGTGCGCGAGAAGCATCCCTGGGCGAAGCTCGTGGAACCCGAGGAGAACCTCGGGTTCGGCAGGGCGGTCAACCTGGTTGCGGAACGCACGGCTTCGCCCTGGCTTGCCCCGGCGAACGCGGACATCGCGCTCACGCCCGGCGCGCTGGAGCGGCTGCTGGAGACCGGTCGCAGCCACCCCGAGGCCGGAGCGATCGCGCCCAGATTGCGGCTGCCGAACGGGAAGACACAGCATTCCGTCTATGCCTTCCCGACCCTCACCTTCACCGCACTGTTCAATCTCGGGATCCACCGCCTCAGCCCGCGACTGGCCGATCACCTGTGCCTCGAGGGATGGTGGGATCCGGACCGGGCGCGCGTCGTCGATTGGGCGATCGGCGCCTTTCTCGTCGTTCGGCGAGAGGCCTGGGACGACGCGGGCGGCTTCGACGTGGCGCAATGGATGTACGCGGAGGACCTGGACTTCGGCTGGCGCCTGGCGCGAGCCGGGTGGCGCACCCTCTACGAACCCGAGGCCCATGTCGACCATGAGTCCGGCGCATCCACGCGGCAGGCGTGGGGTGACGCGACGACCGAACGTTGGATGGTCAGCACGTACGTATGGATCTACCAGCGGCGCGGCGCGCTCGTCGGCCGCCTGAGCGCGGCGATGAACGTGCTCGGGGCCGGTGTGCGGTGGGCGACCCTCGTCGTTGCCGCGGCCGTGAACCCGGGTCGATGGGCGACGCGCCGGGACGTCATGCGCGCCTGGGTGGGCCGGCACCGGGCCGGCCTTCGTCCCCCGGCCGTCGGCACGCGCCCCGGGGACTAGCGTGATCTCGATCGTCATCCCGGTCAGGAACGGCGGCGCGCCGATGCGACGCTGCCTCGAGGCGATCCGCGACCAGGAGATCGCCGACGACGTCGAGATCGTGGCCGTGGACTCGGGTTCCACCGACGGCACCCAGGACCTGGTGCGCGCGTTCGGCGGGCGGGTCCACGAGATCCCCGGCGAGCAGTTCAACCACGGCGAGACCCGCAATCTCGGGGCGCGGCTGGCGGGCGGCGAGATCGTCGTCTTCACGGTCGACGACGCGCTGCCGGTCGACGCTCGGTGGCTCGACCGGCTCACCGCGCCGCTGCGGGAGGAGAACAGGCTTGCCGGTGCGTACGCGCGACAGATCGCCTACGAGACGGCACCGCCCCACCAGAGGCTCTACATCGAGCATCGCTACGGATCCGAGCCACGCTTGCAGCGGGCGTCAGGGCCCGACGACCTGACCGTCGGCAACGTCCTCTTCTCGAACGTCTCGTCCGCGATCCGCCGCGAGGTCCTCGAGGAGTTCCCGTTCGCGAGCGACATCGTCATCGCCGAGGACCTCGAATGGAGCGCCCGCGTCCTTCTCGCCGGTTACGAGATCGCGTATGTCCCCGAGGCCGTCGTGAGGCACTCGCACGACTACACGCTCGGGGACGCGTTCAAGCGCTACTTCGACCAGGGGGCGGCGGCCGAGCGCAGCTTCATGGCCGGGGGCCGCAGCTCGCCGCGGTCGGTGCGCGGCGAGGGCGTCGAGTTCGTCAAGCGCGAGTTCGCCTGGCTCTGGCGCAACGGCGAGCGCGGCGCGATCCCGTACACGCTCGCCCACGAGGCGACGCGGTTCGCGGGCTTCCAGCTCGGCGTCCATCACCGCCACGTGCCGCGCTGGCTGCGGAAGCGGATCTCGCGGACCGCGGTCTACTGGTCGGGCCGGTGACTCCGACGATGCCGGTGGTCGCTTTTGGAGACTCGGATCACGCGGCCCTGGCAAGCACGGTTACCTGCGACGTCTTCCGGACCGGGCGGGTCGCGAAGTCGAACGCGGCGCCCGCCGCCGCGAGCGGAACGTAGGTGCGGCGACTCGCAAGGGGCGCCTCAGCCCGACTCCCGGGCGGAGGGCCACGTCGACCGCCGAGGAGGCTTGCTGCCCAGAACGACCCCGCCTGTGTGTGGGTCAATTTCACGGTCTCCAGCGCAGCTAGCTCCATAGCGGCGCGCAGACCGCGATCTCCGAACACAACCCAGTGACGAGGGCAGTGGAGGCCGGCCCAACTGCGATTCCGAAACAGGCGTGCGTCGAGGGATCGAAAGTTTGGAGTTTGCAGCCAGACAATTCCTCCATCCGCGAGCAGTTCGCGGGCGCGTCGGAGAATCTCGATCGGGTTGGCGACATGCTCGATCAGGTTCAACATCAGCACGACGTCAAACTTCTGGTCGGTTTCAAACTCTTCGAAGCGGCCCGCAAACCCGTCGAACCCACGTTCGCGGGCCACATCGATGCTGCTGCTGTCAATGTCGATAACCGTGACATCCACGGGTCGGTCGCTGGTGCGAACGAGCTTCTTGGGCGATCGCGCCGGTCCCTCCGCCGACGTCGAGCATCCGAACGGAGGGACTATTCAGGTGGCTGAGAACGGAAGCAAATGAGCGCCGGTTGAGCTCCTCCTTGACCCGTGTGACCACTCCCCTGCGACCCAATGCGGAATCGCTGCTCGCGAATGCATAGTACGTCGGAGGGTAAATCTTCAGAGAGGCGGTCAGCCGGTATGGGGTCGATCGAAAGCGCGTCGCAGGCCTCACAGAGGAAATATCGAAACGCATCCGGGACGCTTGCATACTCGATATCCCACGCGCGAGCCCATTCGAGCGTCAGCTGGTGTCCGCAGACGTGACAGCGGCCCTCAGTGGGACGTGGAACCGTCAAAGCTCGAGCAGCCTCAGGAAGGTATCCGCATAAGAGGTTCGCCGTTCCTCAATAAGTGGCCCTGCTGAGGTCCGAGACAGATACTTCTCGAGGTCGCGCAACCTTGTATAGGAGAGGTTTGGTTCCCAGTGATGAAGCGCATGTCGATTAAAGCCGGCGCTCCCCAGTGTGCTGGCGACCGGACCGTCGCCGAATAGGCGATTGACGGGCCCGTGGTCCACCTTGCGGTAATCGACCGCGGGATCCGCGTGCGTCGAGCGGTGTTCGAGGAGCTGCCGGAGGCTCCCGAAGAATGGAAACGCGAAAAACACGCCCCATAGCCACGCGCCCGCGGCAACCGGTGAACCCAGCGCGAGCCAAAGAACGGCGGCCACGCCGAGATCCACCACGACGGCGAGGCCCAGGAAGCCGAGGCGTGACACGGGTGTCTGCCCGGAGTCTGGCTGTCGCTGCGCGAGCTCGCGTTCCACCTCCCGATATCGCCGAAGAGTCCGGATCGCCTTCAGGCCGAAGATGCCAGCCGCGAGGTACCGAATCCTCAGAGCATCGAAATATGAGTTCTCTGAGTCCATGGTCGTACCGAGCGCGCGGTGGTGTTGAAAGTGGATGCGGCGATAGGCGCCGATACTCTTGCCGTACATCCAGGCGAACACCACGTTGCTGGCTAGATCGTTGCGCTCGCGGCCCGGCGCGATGTTGAAATGGGCCGCTTCGTGGAAGAAGGTCGACAGGTACTGCAGGATGTATCCGATCGCGATGCCACCGCCTAGGGCCACTGCGACGCCGCCCGGTGAGAGATCCGAAGAGGCGACCAGCACAGCGAGGACTCCTGCCAGCACACAGTATCCGCCGGCGATGTGCGCCCAGACCAAACCCCAGCGTGGAGTGAGGGTACGGCGGAAATCGCGGTACGCGACGCCGCGGTCATCTACCAGCTCTGCCTTGAGCGCAAATGGGATGTCGTTCCTGCTGCCGGTCTCCATGGGACTCGTACGCCTCCGCCGACACATGGTAGGGGTCGACGGTTTCACCGCATACGGGCGGACAGACCATTTCATCGTCGTATCTCGCTCCAACCCGGGCGCGATTTTGCCTAGGGCCCGCTGGTCTTCTAGAGGGGATCGTCGGCCGCCGCGAGGCGCGCCTCGAGCTCGCGCGGCGACCCGGGCGCGATCTCGTCCGCAGCGCGCGCGTGGGGACGGCGGTAGATCAGGTAGAGCAGGAGGCAGAGGAGCGCGGCCGCCCCCGTGAACCCGACCTCGATGCGCCGGTAGAGCTCCATCGCCGGGACGGCGTACCAGGCGATCAACCCCACGGCAGCTGACCACCCAGCAGAGCGCGGCCCGCCGCGCCTGGCCCTGAGCAAGCGCCGCCTGATTCAGCGTCGTGGCCGCCAGGTAGAAGCCCATCCCCGCTGTGACGATCACGAGTCCGGCACGGTCGTAGGCGAACTTGTCGCCGAACGCGGCCTGCATCAGCTCCGGTCCGGCCGCGAGCGACGGCGAGCATCGTGAGCGCGGCGAAACCCGCGATCGCGGCGAGGGTCACGCGTACGGAGAGCCGGAACTCGCCCGTCGCTCGATTCGTCGCCCGTCGAGCGCAGCCGGGTCAGGTGGGGGAGCAGGCTGGTCGCCACGGCCTGGAACAGGACCACCGGCGCCCGCGCGACCATCAGCACGTTGAAGATGAATCCCGCGGCGGCGGCGCCGTCTTCGGCCTGCGCGAACAGTGGGCCGCTGCTGAGGAAGACCTGCTCGCTCACCATCACCAGCAGGATCGCGGCCGCGAAGCCGCCGCCCTCGGCGAGCGTGAACTCCGGTCCGGCCTCGGCGCCGGGGGGCGGGCCAGCGGCGCGGCTGCCGGCGCGCCCCGCTCGCCACGGCCAAGCGGCAGCACGAGCGCGCTCAGGGCGGGGGCGATCGCGATCCCGAGCGCGATCGGATCGGCGCCCTCGGCGATCCCGACCGCGACCGCGAGCGCGAACGACGTGCGGGCAACCGCGTCGATCAGGACCAGCCACGCATAGAGGCCGAACCGGCCGCTGCCCGGCCAGGTACCCACGGGCGAAGAAGCTTGCGGCGAATCCCAGGACCGACGCGATCAGCGCCCAGAAGAACAGCTCGTCGCCGTCGAAGAGGCGATCCTGGAGCTCCGTGCGGAAGATCAGCGCCCCGGCCGTGAACGCAAGCGCGACCAGGAGCTGGATCTGCGCCGCGACACGGACCGCGTTGCCGGTCTGCCTGCCCGTGCGTCTCGCGCTCGGCGATCGTCCGCGAAAGCAGCTGCTCGACCGGCCGGAAGAGCACCGAGATCGCGATGAACATCACCGACCAGAGCACGACGACCCGGCCGTACTCCTCGCGGTCGAGAGCGTGGGAGGCGAGCGCGAAGAAGAGGTAGGTGAGAACGCCGGACGTGCCGACTGCGACCGTCAGCAGCGCCGCCGAGCGCCCGTATTCGCGCAGCGCCGGCCACTCGCCCCGTCCTCCATCGCCCGCAAGCTACCGGGCGAGGTCCCCGCCTACGACCAGCTATCCCACTGCTTGAGCTTGCGGGTGACGTCGGGGCGGCCGTTCCAGTCGCCACGCCACAGCTCGAAGTGCAGATGGCAGCCCGAGGCGTTGCCGGTGTCGCCGACCGCGCCGATCTGCTGCCCCACGTCGATGCGGTCGCCCACCTCGAACCTGGGCGAGCGCTTCATGTGCGCGTACATGTAGTCGCGCGCCGTGCGCCTGCCGTTGATCACGATGTAGTTGCCCGCCCCGCCGTCGAAGTCGTTGTACTCCACCCTGCCGGCGCGCGACGCGATGATCGGCTTGCCGCACCTCGCGAAGACGTCCTGGCCCTCGTGATGGCGCCCGGCGCCGTAGCCGTCCCCGTACGAGTGCTTGACGGGCAGCGGAAACAGGTGGGTCTTGTCGGTGTCGCCACCGCCACCCCCGCCGCCGGGTCCGACGCCACCATCGCCGGCGAAGGCGGTGGCCGCGAGCGCGCAGAGCGTCGCGGCGGCGGCGGCTGCTGGAACTGCGGTCAGTCGTCGGCGCATCGAGCGGCGGCAGTATAACGAAACGTGAGGCGGTGATTAGTGGGCGCTAACAGAAGGCCGGAGCCCGCTCCCGAGCCGACTTCTCGCAGGCGCTCGTCTATCATCACCGGGCCGCGCCGAGGTTCTTTGCCGGGCGCGGTTTTCGCGCGGCGACAGCGCCGGCTGCGACACCGATGAAGACCTACGTTGCAACACCCGAGAACCGCCAGCGCGACTGGTACGTCGTGGACGCCGAGGGCCAGACGCTCGGGCGCCTGGCGACGCGGATCGCGGACACGCTGCGCGGCAAGCTGAAGCCCGAGTACACGCCGCACTGCGACACCGGCGACTTCGTCGTCGTCGTCAACGCGGAGAAGATCGTGGTCACCGGCCGCAAGCTCGAGCAGAAGACCTACTACCGCCATTCGGGATATCCCGGCGGGCTGCGCTCGCGGACCCTCTCCGAGATGCTCGACCGCAGGCCCGAGGAGGTCATCCGCAAGGCCGTGAAGGGGATGCTCCCCCGCAACCGGCTCGCCCGGGCACAGCTCACGAAGCTCAAGGTCTACGCCGGACCCGACCACCCCCACCAGGCCCAGCAGCCGAAGCCCCTGGAGATCGAGACTTGATGCAGGACGAGACGCAGGACGAGAACGTGACTCCGGACGAGACGCCCGAGGAGGCCACTCCGGACGAGACGCCCGAGGAGGCAGGGCACTCCGGACGAGACGCCGAGGAGCCGGACGGCACCGAGCCGGCCGGCGACGAGCCGGAGCTCCGCCGGCCGAGCCGAGCGCCGCCGAGCCCGAGCCCGAGCGCGAGCCGTCCGAGCCGGAGGAGGCTCCCGCCCCCGCCGAGGAGGTCGAGCCGCCCGCGGAGGCCGAGCCCGCCGACCAGCCCGCGCCGGAGGAACCGGCCGACTCCGCCGAGGCCAAGCGCAAGAGCGAGGAGGCGCCGGGCGCCGACCTCGAGCCGATCCTCCTCGAGCAGGAGCGCGAGCTGAGCGCCGAGGAGCGCGCGCGATTGGAAGCCGAGAAGGAGGAGCGCGCCCGCCTGGAGGCGGCCCCCACGGAGGAGGGCGCCGACGAGCCGCTGCGCGAGGGCGCCAAGCTCGACCTGCCCGCTGACGCGCGGATCCAGGCGACCGGGAAGCGCAAGACCTCGGTCGCGCGCGTCGTGGTCGCCCCGGGCGGCGGCGAGGTCAAGGTCAACCGCCGCGCCCTCGAGGAGTACTTCCCGCGCAGCTACCACCAGACGGTCGCGCGCCAGGCGCTCGTCGCCTCGGGCTACGACGGCCAGGTGGACGTGACGGTCCGCGTGCACGGCGGCGGGATCTCCGGTCAGGCCGACGCGGTACGGCACGGCATCGCCCGCGCCCTGGTCGAGATCGACCCCGAGCTGCGCGGCGAGCTCAAGCGCCGCGGGATGCTCACCCGTGACGCGCGCGCCAAGGAGCGCCGCAAGGCGGGGCTCAAGAAGGCCCGCAAGCGGCCCCAGTTCAGCAAGCGTTAGCTTCGGCGCCGTCATGGCGAGGCTGTTCGGAACCGACGGCGTCCGCGGGATCGCCGGCGAGCGGCTGACGGCCGAGCTGGCGGTTGCGCTCGGACGCGCGGCGGCCGCGGAGGCGCGCGCGGAGCGCCCCCAGGTGCTGATCATCCGCGATACGCGCGAGTCGGGGCCGATGCTGGAGGCCGGCCTGGCGGCGGGGATCGCCCAGGGCGGCGGCGACGCGCTGATCGCCGGGGTGATGCCCACCCCGGCGGCGTCCGTCCTGGTCAGGCGGCTCGGCCTGGATCTGGCCGTCGTCGTCTCGGCCTCGCACAACCCCTGGCGGGACAACGGCATCAAGTTCTTCGGCCGCGACGGCAAGAAGCTGCCGGACGAATCCGAGGCCCGCGTCGAGGCCGCCGTCGAATCGGTGCCGGGTCCGCCGGCCGCGCTGGGCACCGTCCGCGAGCTCCACGGCGCGCTCGACGACTACCAGCGCGAGCTCGAGGGCATGTTTCGCGACGACCTGAGCGGCGCTGAGCGTCGTGCTCGACTGCTCCAACGGCTCCACCCATCGCGCGGCTCCGGAGAACTTCCGGCGCCTGGGCGCCGAGGTCGACGTGCTTGCGGCGGACCCCGACGGCCGCAACATCAACGAGGGCTGCGGCTCGACTCATCCCGAGGGGCTCGCCGCGCGGGTTGTCTCGAGCGGCGCCGACCTCGGCTTCGCCTACGACGGAGACGGCGACCGGGTGATCGCGGTGGACGCCGAGGGCGCGGTTCGCGATGGGGACGAGCTGATCGCGCTCGTCGCAACCCACCTCCAGGCTCAGGGCACGCTGGGGGGAGGGGTCGCGGTGACCGTCATGTCGAACTACGGCTTCCACTCCGCGATGGCGGAGGCCGGCATCGAGGTCGCGACGACGCCGGTCGGCGACCGCCACGTGTCGTTCGAGCTCGACCGCCGCGGGTGGGAGCTCGGCGGCGAGCAGTCCGGTCACCTGATCTGGACCGGTTTCGCGCCGACGGGAGACGGCATCGTCGCGTCGCTGCTGGTGGCGCGGGCGCTCGCCGGCCGCCCGCTCGCCGAGGCGATCCCGATGACCAAGCTGCCACAGACGCTCGTGAACGTCGAGGTCGCCGACCGCGACGCGCTCGACGCGGCGCGGGATCTGTGGGCCGAGGTCGAGCGCGAGGGCGAGGGCCTCAGGGACCGCGGGCGGATCCTCGTGCGACCCTCGGGGACCGAGCCCCTGGTGCGGGTGATGGTGGAGGCGCCCGAGCAGCAGGAGTGCGACGACGTCGCTGCGCGCCTGGTCGCGGTGGTGCGCTCCGAGCTTGGCGCGGCCTGAGCGCGACCGCCGCTCTACCCTTATCTCCCTCTATGTGCGGCATCGTGGGATACGTCGGCAAGCGGCCATGCCGCGATCTGCTGATCAACGGCCTGCAGAAGCTCGAGTACCGCGGCTACGACTCGGCCGGGATCTCGCTGCTCTCCGACGGCCACATCGACACGGTGCGCGCGGTCGGCAATCTCGCGAACCTGCGGGCCGCCGTCGGCCTCGACCCGGAGGGCGAGGGGGAGGGCGCGGTGGCCGTCGCCGCCCCGCCGGCGACGATCGGGCTGGCCCACACGCGCTGGGCCACGCACGGCCGGGTGACCGAGGAGAACGCCCATCCCCACGGCGACTGCTCGGACGAGGTCCACATCGTCCTCAACGGAATCGTCGAGAACCACTCGGAGCTCCGCCAGCAGCTGCGCGACGAGGGCCACGTCTTCAGCTCCGAGACCGACGCGGAGATCGTCGCCCACCTGATCGAGAAGCACTATTCGGGCGACCTGACCGCCGCCGTCCGCGACGCGTTCGCCGACCTGCGCGGCCACTACGCGTTCGCCGCGATGCACGCCGAGCATCCCGAGACCCTGGTCGCGGCGCGCCAGGAATGCCCGCTGATCGTCGGCATCGGCGAGGACGAGACGTATCTCGCCTCGGCGATCCCGGCGTTCCTCGCCGAGACGCGCCACGCGCTGCCGGTGGAGAACGGCGAGATCGTCACGGTCACGCCCGAGGGGGCGACCGTCACCGATGCCTCCGGTGCGCCGGTCGAGCGCGAGGTCGAGGAGGTGATGTGGGACGAGGACGCCGCCGAGAAGGGTGGCTACGCCACGTTCATGCGCAAGGAGATCGACGAGCAGCCCGATGCGGTGGCCGAGACGATCGTCGACCGGTTGCTGGCAGCGGACCACGTCGACCTCTCGGAGCTGGAGATCGACACCGAGTTCGTCAAGAGCATGCGGCGGATCGTGATCGTCGCCTGCGGCACCAGCTACCACGCCGGCCTGGTCGGGCGCTACGCGATCGAGCAGTGGGCCCGGGTGCCGGTGGAGATGGACATCGCTTCGGAGTACCGGTACCGGGACCCCGTGGTGTCCGAGGACGACCTCGTGATCGGGATCACGCAGTCCGGCGAGACCGCGGACACCCTCGCGGCGATGCGGCTGGCCCGTGAGAAGGGCGCCAAGGTGCTGGCGCTCACCAACGTCATGGGCAGCCAGGCAACCCGCGACTCGGACGCCGTTCTGTTCACGCGCGCCGGCATCGAGATCGGGGTGGCGGCCACCAAGACCTTCGTCAGCCAGGTCGCCGCGATGTATCTGATCGGCCTCTGGGTGGCCCAGCAGCGCGACAGCCTCCCGCCCGAGCGGATCGCCGAGCTGATCGCCGAGCTCAAGAACCTGCCGCGGAAGATCCAGGAGACGCTCGACTCCGTCGAGGACCGGGTCAAGGCGATCGCGCGGGCCGAGAAGGACGGGACCTTCTTCCTGTTCCTCGGCCGCAACATCGGCCTGCCCGTGTGCCTCGAGGGCGCGCTGAAGATGAAGGAGATCTCCTACATCCCGTCCGACGCCTACGCCGCGGGCGAGATGAAGCACGGGCCGATCGCGCTGCTCGACGAGTCGACGCCGGTCGTCTGCGTCGCGACCGACAGCCCGATCCTCGACAAGGTGCTCTCGAACGTCGAGGAGGTCCGGGCGCGCGGCGCCGACGTGATCTCGATCGCGACCGAGGGATCGACGAAGGTGGTCGAGGCGTCGGACCTCACGATCCAGGTTCCGCGCACGGACTGGATCCTGCAGCCGATCGTCGCGATCGTGCCGCTCCAGCTGCTCGCGTACCACGTGGCCCGCATGCGCGGCCTGAACGTGGACCAGCCCCGGAACCTGGCGAAGACCGTCACGGTCGAGTAGCGGGTGGGACGCGGGCTGACAGCCGCTGCCGCGGCCGCGCTGGTCCTCGTCGTTTCCGGCTGCGGCGACGAGGGGGCCGGGGGCGCCTCGGGCGCGGCCTCGGCGATCCCGCCCGATCCGCTGGTCTACGTCGAGGTCGACATCTCCGGCGAGGGCGAGCAGCACGACAACCTCGATGCGATCCTCAGCGAGCTCGGGCAGGTGCCGCTGCTCGGGACCCCGGTCGACCCGAAGGCGCTCATCACCCAGGCGCTGGAGGATCTCGGCGCGGACAACGGCGTGGACATCTCCTACGCGGAGGACTTCGAGCCGTGGCTCGGCGACACGCTGGCGGTGGGGTACACCTCGCTGGCCGACGAGGCTCCCGGCTTCGTGCTCTCGATCGCCGTCGACGACGAGCAGATCGCCCGCGATTCGCTCGAGCGCATCACGGCCTCCGACCCCGCGGCCGAGACAGGCCAGGAGTACGACGGCGTGACCTACCAGGTGGGCGGCAGCGGCGAGTACGCCGTCGGCGTGTTCGACGAGAAGCTCGTCCTGGCGACGGTGGACGAGTTCGAGTCGGCGGTCGATGCCTCGCGCGGCGACTCGCTGGCGTCCGACGGTGACGCGAGCGAGGCGCTCGACGTGCTGGGCGATGACCGGCTGGCGGCGCTCTACGTCGACACGGGTGCCGCGCTCGACCTCGCGGTTGCCGAGGGCGACGCCGAGGCGGAGGAGGCGGAGGCCGCGCGCGCAGCCGTGCCGGAGATCTTCGAGCAGCCCCTGGTCGCCTCGCTCGCCGCCGGCGAGCGGACCCTGGCGGTGGACGTCGCGGTCGGCCATACGGAGGACGCGCCACTGCTCGCGGCGTCGGACCGCCTGGCCGAGGCGCCGGGGGACTCGTTTGCGGCGGTGGCCGTTGCCTCATTGGGCGATCAGATCGAGGCGCTCCTCGCGCGCGTCGAGCCGATCCTGGAGGCCCAGGGCGAGCCGGCGGCCGCGGACGTGTTCGAGTCCGCGACCGGCGTCTCGCTCGACGAGGTGCTGGCGACCGCGGGCGACGCGCTGGCCTATGGGCGTGGCGAGATCCCAGCCGACTTCGTGGTCGGCCTGGATGTCGCCGTGACCGGGGACACCGACGCGCCGGCCGAGCTCCTCGCCGGCCTCGAGCGGCTGGCGTCCGACGACGACCAAACCGTGCTCGGGCCGCCGCTCGGCGGCGGCGAGACGGGGTTTTCGGCGGAGCCGACCCGGGCCGCCGCCGAGGGCTCCGCGATCAGGTTCATCAACGCGACGCTCGACGAGGAGCTCCGGTTCCTGGTCGCCAGCGACCGGGCCGCCGCGGAGAGCGCGCCCCCTGCCGGGACCTTGGGCGAGACCGAGCTGTTCCAGGCCGCGGCAGGCGCGCTGGGCGACGACTACGAGATGCTCGCGTTCGTCGATCTCGGGCCGGTTCTCGACGCGGTGCTGGGCGGGGGGTCGCTCCTGGATCTCGCGACCGGCGCGGCGAGCCCCGAGCAGGCGATCGCCGGCTTCCTGGCCGACAAGCTCGGCTTCGCGGCGACCGGCGTTCGCTACGACGGCGACACGGCGATTCAGCGCACGATTGTCGGGCTCGGCTGAGCCGCGATGGTCGGCCTCGACCTGATCGAGATCGCGAGGCTCGAGCGGGCGCTCGAGCGCCGGCCGGCGCTGGCCGACCGGGTATTCAGCGCGGCGGAGCGGGCGTTCGCGGCCGCCCGTCCGCAGCCCGGGCGCCATCTGGCGGCTCGGTTCGCGGCCAAGGAGGCGGCGCTGAAGTCGCTCGGGCTCGGCGGGCTGCGACTGCACGAGGTCGAGGTCGTCGGCGGCGGCGACGAGGCGCCGCGCCTCGAGCTCCACGGCCGCGCCGCGGAGGTGGCGGCCGAGCGCGGGGTCCAGCTCGACCTCTCGCTCACTCACTCGCGCGAGCTGGCCGGCGCGGTCGTGGTCGCCCGCCCGATCTCGGGCTAGCCCGGTTCCCCGCGCGCGCGTCTACCCTGCGCGCATGCACGACTGGATGCGACCCCTGCACGACGCGGAGGGCATGCGCGCGGTCGACGCCTGGGCGATCGCCGAGCGCGGGGTGCCGTCGCTGCGGCTGATGGACGCCGCGGGCGCCGCGGTCGCGGACGCCGTGCGCGACTTCGCCACAACCGGCCCGATCCGCGTGGTCTGCGGCAAGGGCAACAACGGCGGTGACGGCCTGGTCGCGGCCCGCCTGCTTGCCGATACGGGGTTCCAGGTCGAGGCGCTCCTGCTGTGGCCGGCGGCCGAGCTGTCGACGGACGCGAAGGCAAACCTCGACTGGCTCGACCGCCCGCCGCGGGAGGTCAGCGCCGGCGAGATCGCGGCCGCGCTGGCCGGCTCGGGCGTCGTCGTCGACGCGATCTTCGGCACAGGGTTCTCGGGCGCCCCGCGCGCGCCGGCGCTTGACGCCATCGAAGCGATCAACGCGTGTGAGGCCCCGGTCGTCGCCGCCGACATCGCCTCGGGGGTCGACGCCACCAGCGGCGAGGTCGAGGGCACGGCGGTCGAGGCCACCGTCACGGTCTCGTTCCACGCCGGCAAGCTCGGGCACCGGATCGCGCCCGGCAAGTCCCATACGGGCGAGCTGCGCGTTGTCGACATCGGCATCCCCTCGGGACCGCCGGTGGAGCCCGCCGGTGGCGAGATCGGTCTCCGTGTGCTCGAGCTGCCTCCGCGCCGGGGGGCGGACTCGACCAAGTTCACGTCCGGCCAGGTCGTGGTCGCGGGCGGGTCGAGCGGCATGACCGGCGCCGTGGCGCTCGCGGCCATGGCGGCGATCCGTGCCGGAGCGGGCTACGCGACGGCGGCGGTCCCGGCCGACCTCGAGCCGATCCTCGAGGCGAAGCTGACCGAGGTGATGACCCTGGGCTGCCCGTCCGACGACGGGGCGTTCGACGCCGGCGCGGAGGGCTCGATCTTCGACGCGGCCGAGAGGGCGGGCGCGCTGGTGCTCGGGCCCGGTCTTGGGCGCTCCGCCTCAGCGCTTGACGTGGCCCGCCGGGTCGCGCACGGGGCGGATCTCCCGCTGGTCCTCGACGCGGACGGTCTGAGCGCACACAGGGATTCGCTCTGGACGCTCGCCGAGCGCAGCAGCGCGACCGTCCTCACCCCGCACGCGGGCGAGCTCGGCTGGCTGCTCGGGCGCACCTCCGAGGAGATCGGCGCCCACCGCCTGGCGGCGGCGCGTGAGGCGGCCGCCGCGGCGCGTTGCGTCGTCGTGCTGAAGGGCGACGATTCGATCGTCGTTGATGGCCGCGATCCGGATTCGCCCGTGGCGGTCAACGTGATCTCCGCACCGGCGCTCGCGACCGCCGGCACCGGCGACGTCCTCGCGGGCACGATCGGGGCGCTGCTGGCGCGGGGCCTCGAGCCGTTCCCCGCGGCGTGCTGTGGGGTGCGTGCCCACGCCGAAGCCGGCCTGCGTGCCGCACGCCGAGTCGGCGCGGCCGAGTCCGTCATCGCCGGGGACGTGATCGAGGCCCTGCCGGAGGCGCTGGCGCCCTCCCCGACAGGTGATCGCACCCGTGGCTGAGCGCCTGGACGCGTCGCGGATCCGGGCCGGGCCCGAATCCCACATAGGCACCGCTATGCGGAATCCGTGCCGGCCCCGTCCCGCTCGGTCCAGGCACTCCCCACGGGCACGCCCCCTGCCGCGAAGGGCGCTGGTTCCGTGAGGCGTGCGACGGCCGCCGTCGACCTCGGCGCGGTCGAGCGCAACTGCGCGCGGCTTCGCGCGGAGCTCACCGGCGGCGCCCGGCTCTGCGCTGTTGTCAAGGCCGACGGCTACGGACACGGCGCGGTGCCCTGCGCGCGGGCGGCGCTCCGCGGCGGCGTCGAGGTCCTGGCCGTCGCGGCCGCTGCCGAGGCGGCCGAGATCCGGGCCGCGCTGCCCGATGCACCGGTGTTCACGATGGGGGCGCTGTCGGTGGAGGAGCTCGACCAGGTCCTCGAGGCGGGCTCGGAGCTTGCCGTCTGGCGCGAGGGCTTTCGTGAGCTCGTCGCCGATCGTGCGTCCGCGCTCGGCCTCCGGCCGCGGGTGCACGTGAAGTACGACACCGGCATGGGCCGCCTGGGCGAGCGCGACCCCGAGGTCGTCCTCGCGCTGTGCGAATCGGTCGCCGGCGACCCCCGGCTCGAGCTGGCGGGGCTCTGGACCCATTTCGCCACCGCCGACGAGGACGACGACACGTTCCTGCGCGAGCAGCTCGCGCGGTTCGAGGAGGTCGCCCGAATGGCTCGCGAGCGTCATCCCGGCCTGGTCCTCCACGCGGCGAACAGCGCCGCGACGCTGCACAACCCGGCCTCGCACTACGACATGGTTCGCTGCGGCATCGCGATCTACGGGCTCGATCCCTTCGGCCGGGACCCCGTGCACCGGCGGCTCGAGCCCGCGCTGGAGCTGCGCTCCTACGTCGCCGACGTGAAGCGGTTCGAGCGGGGCGCGAGCGCGGGCTACGGCCGGCGCTGGCACGCCGAGCGGGACACCTGGGTCGGCGTGCTTCCCATCGGCTACGGCGACGGGGTTCGCAGGGGCCTGACCAACAACGCGACCGTCCTGATCGACGGCCGGCACCATCCGCTGGTGGGGACCGTCTCGATGGACAACGTGACCGTGGACCTCGGCCCGGACACGGACGTCGAGCCCGGGGCCGAGGCTGTGCTGATCGGCGCCAGGGGCGGCGAGCGCATCCTCGCCGAGGAGATGGCGACGGCTCTGGGCACGATCAACTACGAGATCACCTGCGGGATCTCGCCGAGGGTGCCGCGCGTCTACGAGGGGGAGGCGTGAGCATCGGTGAGGGCCTGCGTGCGGCGCCCGCCGTGCGCGCCGCCTCTGAGGCGGTCGCGGCGCCGGCCTGGGTAGTCGGCGGGGCGGTGCGCGACGCCGCGCTGGGGCGGCCCGTGATCGATGCCGACCTCGCGGTCGGGCCCGGCCAGGAGGAGCTGGCCGCGCGCGCGATCGCGCGGGCCGGCGGCGGGGCCGCGTTTCCGCTCTCGGAGGAGTTCGGAACCTGGCGCGCCGTCAGTGGCGACCGCGCGTGGCACGTGGACGTCAGCCGCCTGCGCGGTGACGACATCGCGGCCGACCTCGCTCTGCGCGACTTCACGGTCAACGCGATCGCGCTGCCTCTCGCCGACCTCGAGAGCGAGCCGATCGACCCGGCGGACGGCCGAGCGGACCTCGAGCGCCGGGTGCTGCGGGTGGTCTCGTCCCGATCGTTCGCCGACGACCCGCTTCGCCTGCTGCGAGCCGCGCGGATCGCCGCCGCGCTCGAGTTCGAGATCGAGCCCGGCACGATCGAACTCGCGCGGGCCGAGGCGCCACGGGCGAGCGAACCGGCCGGCGAGCGCCGGCTCGCCGAGCTCCGCCTCCTGGTGGCCGTGCCCGATCCCATCCGCGCGTTCGAGCTGCTCGACGCGCTCGGCGCCACGACGGGCGTGCTGCCGGAGCTGGCCGCGCTGCAAGGCGTCGAACAGAACCCGAATCACCATCTCGACGTGCACGGCCATACGATCGAGGTGCTCCGCCGGCTGCTCGAGGTCGAGGCCGATCTGGACACCTACGCAGGGGCGAGCGCCGGCCGGGTCCGGGAGCTGCTCGCCGAGCCGCTGGGCGACGAGTTCACCCGCCGCGAGGGCCTGCGCCTCGGCGCGCTCATGCACGACATCGGCAAGCCCGCGACCAAGGGCGAGCACGCGGGCTACGTCACCTTCATCGGCCACGACTCGGTCGGCGCCGACCTGGTGGCCGAGTCGCTGGCGCGGCTTCGGGCGAGCCGCGCGCTGAGCCGGTACGTGGAGGGGCTCACCCGCAACCACCTCCACCTCGGGTTCATGGTCCACGAGCGGCCGCTCCCGGCGCGCCGTCTCTACGAATACCTGGCCCGGTGCGGCGACGTGGCGCCTGACGTGACCCTCCTGACCGCCGCCGACCGGATGTCGGCCCGGGGCTCGGGGGCCCTCGCGGCGCCGGAGATGATCGCCGCGCACCTCGAGCTCGTACGCGAGGTGCTCCCGGCCGCGCTCGACTGGCACCGCCACGGACCGCCGCGCATTCCGATCGCGGGCGACGAGCTGGCGCGCGAGCTCGGCATCGAGGAGGGGCCGCGGCTCGGCGAGCTGATCGAGGAGCTGCAGACGGCGGTGTTCGCCGGCGAGGTCGAGGATCGCCAGGGAGCGGTGGACCACGCGCGGCGGGCGCTGGACGCGGCCGCGAGCGATTAGATTCCCCGGCCGATGAACGCGGAGGCCGATTGCATCTTCTGCAAGATCGTCGCCGGCGAGCTGCCGGGCGAGATCGTGGACTCGGACGACCTCACGATCGCGTTCATGGACATCAACCCGGCGACGAGCGGGCACGCGCTGGTGATCCCGCGGGCGCACTCGAGCGACCTGATGGCCATCACCGACGAGGACCTCGCGGCCACCAACCTCGCCGCCCGCCGCCTGGCGACGCGCATGGACGCCACGCTGCGCCCCGACGGGTTCAACATCCTCAACTGCTGCCGCCCGGCGGCCTGGCAGACGGTCTTCCACTTTCACATCCACGTGATCCCGCGCTATGACGACGATCCGCTGAAGCTGCCGTGGATCCCACGCGGCGCCGACCCGGCCGAGATCGCCGCGGTCGCGGGCAAGATAAGGGGGGACGCCTGATGGCGTCGGTCACGGTCTCGCGCGACGGGGACGTCGCGGTGATCACCCTCTCGAACCCGCCGCTCAACCTGTTCGGGCCCGATGCCTTCCACGAGCTCGACGAATGCATCGCCGAGGTCGAGGGCTCGGACGCGCGGGCGGCCGTCTGGCGCGCGGACGGGGACATCTTCACGGGCGGCGTCGACGTCCAGGTCTTCGCCGACGCGGTCGCGAGCGGCGAGGGCGAGAGCTTCCCGTCGCTGGTCGGGCCCATCAAGCGGCTCGAGGCCCTGGAGATGCCGACGCTTGCGCTGTGTCACGGGCTCTGTCTGACGGCCGGCCTCGAGGTTGCGCTGGGCTGCGACATGATCTGGGCCTCGGAGTCGGCCCGGTTCGGCCTGGTCGAGAAGGTGGTCGGCCTCACACCCGGCGCCGGCGGCACGCAGCGGCTGGCCGAGCGCGCCGGACCGGCGCGGGCCCGCGAGTTCGTGATGACGGGTCGCCTGTATGACGCCGCGACGCTCGAGCGGTGGAACGTCGTCAACCGGGTCGTCGGCGACGACGAGCTCCAGGAAAAGGGGATGGCCTTCGCGCGCGACCTCGCGGCCGGCCCGACCCGCGCGCACACCATGACGAAGCGGATCGTGCGCGCCTACTCAGAGCGCGGGATGGAGCACGCCGACGAGGTCACGCCGGGCGTGTTCGGCGAGCTGTTCGCAACCGAGGACCTGCAGAACGCGGTGCAGTCGTTCCTCCGTGACGGCCCCGGCAAGGCGACGTTCAAGGGCAAGTAAGAGCCAGCGGACGCGCTACCCTCATCGCCGCACGTATGGGTAAAGAGGAAAAGATCGAGATGGAGGGCGAGGTCACCGAGGCCCTGCCCAACACGATGTTCAAGGTCAAGCTCGACAACGACCACGAGGTCCTCGGCCACATCTCGGGCAAGATGCGCCGCCACTACATCCGCATCCTCCCCGGCGACCGCGTGAAGATCGAGCTCTCCCCGTACGACCTCGACCGCGGCCGCATCACCTACCGCTACAAGTAGGCCACAAACGCGGCACAGCTCCGGCGCGCAGCACGCGCCACCCGGGCGCCCCGGGGCACCACCATCGCCCCGTGCCCCACCCCCTCGGCCGCGAAAGACGGAGAACCGGACATAGTGTCCGGAAATCCGTCGCTCGCGTGCGGGAGGGCTTGCGGGGTGGACTGTGGCCCCCGGTGTTTGCGCTCGCGGCGGAGCAGCACAACGTTGTCAGCCTCGCGCAGCTCGTTTCGATCGGCTTCACGGAATCCGCGGTGTGGAAGGCGGTGCGCGCCGGCCGCCTTTACCGCATCCATCAGGGCGTGTACGCGGTGGGACGAGCAGACCTCACGGCGCGCGGCCACTGGATGGCAGCTGTGCTGGCGTGCGGTCCCGGCGCCGTGCTGTCACACGCCGCGGCCGCAGCACTTCACGGCATCAGGCAGACGGCGGCGTCGCGGGTCGACGTCACCGTCACTCGAATCTCCTGTGTGATTCACACCGGAATCCGAGTCCACAAGCACCCGGACCTCACGGCGGCAGACGTCACGATCGTCGACGGAATCCCGGTCATGAGCGTGGCGCGGACGCTGCTCGCGCTGGCCACTGTTCTGCGCGAGCCTCAGCTCGAGCGGGCGTGTGACCAGGCAGTGATTGAACGGGTCTTCGACATGCGCGAGGTCGAGGAGCTCCTCCGCCGCTCGCACGGGCGGCGCGGCGTACGCCGGCTTCGCAACGTGCTCGCCCGCGGGGACCTGGGCGAGAACGTCCCCGCGAGCGGCCTCGAGGTGCGATACCGGAACCTGTGTGCCCAGGCCGGCCTGTCCAAGCCCGAGATCAACCGCTATCTCCTGCTCGGCGACGAGTACCGCCGGGTCGACTTTCTCTGGCGGAAGGAGCGAGTCGTGATCGAGACGGACGGCAATCGCTACCACTCAACCGGGTGGCAGCGCGCCCGCGATCAGCATCGAGATGCGCTCCTCACTGAACACGGCTACCACCACGCCCGCATCACCGAGGACGAGATCAAGCACCACCCCGGGCGCGCGGTAGCCCGCGCCGCCAACCTCCTAGCCCAATCGCGAAAGACGGAGAACCGGACATAGTGTCCGGAAATCCGTCGCTCGCGCGGGAAGGGTGGGGGTTTAGGGCAGGTAGCTGCGGGCGGCGCCCGGGTCGGGGTCGGCCATCTCCAGGATCAGGCTGGACCATGCGAACTCGCGCGCGCCGAGGCCCTCGCCGGTCAGCGGGTCGTAGTACTCGCGCAGGCCCTCGCGGTCGACCATCGGCACCAGGCGGGCGACCATCTCGGCGGCCTCGCTCGCGTACCCGAGCCTCAGGAGCCCGATCCACAGGAGCCATGCCGCGTTGATCCAGGTCGGGCCGCGCCAGTAGCGCAGCTTCCAGCCCGGCCCGCGGTTGGGTTCGAACCCGCGCTCGAGCGCGGAGACGGAGGCCGGGGGGTAGCGCAGCCAGTAGCGATTCGGGTCCAGCAGCCGTTCGACCAGCCGGTGGCCGATCTCGTCCGGCAGGTCGGGCAGCGCCAGGGGAGCCATGCCCGCCCAGGTGTCCACCTCGGGCCGCAGGCCGCTCGGCTGCGCCTCGTCGAGGAACAGGCCGCTGCGCTCGTCCCAGAGCCGATCGACCAGGGCGGGCGTGATCGACGGCTCGCCCATGGCCAGCCTCGAGAGGCCCCAGAGCACGTTGGTCGCGACCTCGCAGAGCACCGGCCGGCCGGCCGCTCGGATCCGCCGTGCGTCCCACCGCAGCCGGCGCGAGCCGGCGACCAGCACCGGGAACCCCGAGCGCGCGTGCGAGCGCCAGCCCCAGACGGGGTCGAACTTCGGCGAGGAGTCGAGGCCCGACTCGTCGGGCTGGATCAGCCACAGCAGGCCGTCGCCCTCCAGGTCGCGGTTGGCGATGAGCCACTCGTGATGCCGGGCGATTCGGGGTTCGTCCGCTGGATCCCCGACGGCGATCCGCCACGCCCAGGCCAGGAGCGGCGGCTGGATCGTGGACGTCATCGGCGACGAGCGTCGGTCGACGTTGTAGTAGGTGCGGCGCTTTAGCGAGATCGGGTGGTCCCAGAAGATCACGTGGCCGACGAACCCGTCGTCGCGCGAGGCGCGCAGCAGCGACTCGAGCTCCGACCGGGAACGCGCCGGGTCGAACCGCCGCCAGACGATCGCCGCAAAGCACGAGTCCCAGTACCACTGCCACGGGTACCGCGTGGGGCTGGGGCGCGTGTAGCCGTAGGGAACGCCGTCGCGCTCACCCTCCGCCCATGACGCGGCGAGCACCCCGCGGCACAGATCAGCCAGTGGTCGGCTTGGGCTAGCGACGAAGTCGCGGTTCACAAGTCAATCGGCCATTTTCCGCATGCCGCGCAGTGCGAAGATCGCGAACAGAGCGAACAGGCCGGCCAGCGCGACCAGTCCCGGCCAGGTCTCCGCCCAGGTGACCCCGCCCGTCACGAATCCCTGGCGCGCCATCTCGACCACCTGGGTGACGGGGTTGATGTCCGAGACCGTCTGGAGCCACGGCTGCAGCAGAGCACGCGGCGCGTACGAGGTGGTGAACAGGATGAGCACGAACATCCCGGCCTGCATCAGCGGCGCGGCGGACTGGGTGCGGAACCGCAACGCGAGCGCGCAGCCCCAGAGCGCCGCGATCGTCCCCATCGCCATGACGCCGAACAGCGCGACCAGCAGCCCCGGGATTCCGGGCCAGTCCGCGCCGATCGCGAAGGCGACGCTGAGCAGCACGGTCGCCGGCACCAGCGCGCGGATGGATGCCGACGCGACCAGGCCGCCGAGGATCGCCGGGCGGGGCGCGGGCGAGGCCAGCAGCCGGTCGAACCAACCCTGCTCGATGTCGCGCGCGAGGTTGACTCCCGTGGCGGCGCCGGTGAAGCCTGCGCCCTGAAGCAGCGAGACCGCGATCAGGAAGCTCTGGTAGCTGTCCGTGTCGAAGCCGCGGAGCTCGGTGAGGTTGCCGAAGACGGACGTCAGGCCGACGTAGAAGATCGTCGGCGCCAGCACCCCTGGGATCGCCGCCCCAGGCACGCGCATCAGCTCGTTGGCCGAGCGCCGGACGAGCGCCGTCACGGTGGGCCAGCTGATCGCGATCGCCGCGGTCATCCACCCGTCCTCAGCCGGTGCCGGAGCGCGAGCGAGCTGAGCCCGAGGCTCAGGCCGGCGATCCCGGTGATCGAGGCGAAGGCCTTCAAGGCGTCGGGGCCGGTGAGCGTCGAGATCACGGGATCGCGCACCCCCTCGACGATGAACGAGACCGGGTTGTACTCGGCGATCGTCGCTGCCGGCTCGAGCATCAGGGTGTAGGGGAAGAAGGCCGAGCTCAGGAACAGGATCACGAAGACGATCGGGAACAGCCCCTGGACGACCGAGGCGCTGCCGGAGCGCAGGGCGATCGCTGCGCCGATCCCGCCGAAGGCGATCGATGCAAGGGTCACGAACACGATCATCAGAGCGACTCCGACCACGCCCTCCTCGATCCGCGCCCCGAACACGAGTCCGACGACGACGTAGAAGACGGCCGCGAACGCGCCCAGGGCGGCGGTGCCCGCCAGCCGGCCGAGCACGATCGCGAAGCGCGAGATCGGCGCCGCCAACAGGCGATCGGTGAAGCCCATCTCGATGTCGACCGCCAGCGCGATGCCGCCGCTGTTGCCCGCCAGCAGGGCGGATTGGATCATCGCCCCAGCCAGCATGAAGTCCAGGAACCCGTTCACCTCCGGGAAGCCGGGCAGGTCGACGGCCGATCCCGCGCCGCCGGTCTGCACCGCCAGGAGCAACGACGGGAAGATGATGATCGGCGCCATCAGCTGCGGCCGCCGGAACGTCTGGTTGACCGAGCGCCGCCCGAGCGCCCCGACCACCCTGACGTTGTCGGCGAGGCGGCTCACGCAGCGTCGGGTGCGGGCTCGTCTTCCTCGACCTCGAGGTGCCGGCCGGTCTTCGCGACGAACACGTCGTCGAGCGTCGGCTCGACGAGGTCGAGCGACTCCACCGCCAGGCCGGCTTCGTCCAGCGCCCTGACCACCGGCGCGATCTGGGCGGCGCCCTCCTCCACCTCGAGCAGCACCAACCCGTCCTTCGCAGGCAGCGGCCGGCCGAGGCGGGCGACGACCTCGCGGGCCCGCTCGACCTCGCCGTTGCAGATCGCGATCTCGAGATGCGGGCGCCCCACCTCGGCCTTGAGTTCGTTCGGGGTGCCCTCGGCCACGATCAGCCCGCCAGCGATGATTCCCACCAGGTCGGCGAGCTGGTCGGCCTCCTCGAGATACTGCGTCGTCAGGAACACGGTGGTGCCCTCGCGGTTCAGTTTCTGGACCTCCTCCCAGATCCCCTTGCGGCTGACCGGGTCGAGGCCGGTGGTGGGCTCGTCCAGGAACAGCACGCGAGGCTCGTGGACCAGCGCCGAGGCGAGGTCCAGGCGCCGCCGCATCCCGCCCGAATAGGTGCCCACGCGGCGGTCGGCGGCCTCGACCAGCCCGACCCGCTCGAGCAGGGCCTCGGCGCGCTGCGCGCCCTCGGTCCGCGACAGACGGTGGAGGGTGGCCTGCAGCCGGATCAGCTCGCGGCCCGTCATCAGCGGGTCGAGCGCGGCCTCCTGAAGGGCGACGCCGATCGACTCGCGCACGGCCGCCGCCTCGGCGACGACGTCATGGCCGGCGACGCGGGCGCTCCCGCCGGTGGGCCGGAGGAGCGTCGTCAGCATCCGCACCGTTGTGGTCTTGCCGGCGCCGTTGGGGCCGAGGAAGGCATAGATCTGGCCCTCGGCCACCTCGAGGTCGACCCCGCGGACCGCCTTGACGCCACCTTCGAACTCCCGTTCCAGCGCCAGGACTTCAATCGCCGCCATCGCGGCGGGATTCTACGAGGGCGCGTTCGCGCGCCCGAGAGCTAGTTGTTCGAGACGAAGTACGCCCAGTACAGAAGGCGCGCCTGGTCGTACTCGCACGAGTACTTCCGCTCGCTGCCCACGTTGCGATGCGGCTTGGTGTGGGCGAAGAAGTAGTCGAGCCGCTCGTCCGCGGGCACGTTCGCCGGAACCTCGCAGTTCTGCCGGTTACGGCTTGCGACCCACACGTCGTCGCGGCTCTGGCCCTTGAACGCGAACGCCGGCAGCCACGTGGCGGTCGTCAGCGCGACGATGTTGCCCTTGTTGACCTTCAGCGGTTGGCGCAGCGTGAAGATCGGCCGTTCGCCGTAGTGCGATTGGACCTCGAGGACCGGCGAGGCCCGCTGCAGCCGGAACTCGCCGTTTCCCTTCTTGCGCAGGATCGAGATCCCGGCCGTGGGGCTCTCGCCGAACTCGTTGGTGGCCGCGGCCTCGCCGAAGATGTTCTTTTCCTCCTTCGAGGGCTTTGCGAGGTCCACGCTCCAGGCCACGATCCTGCCGTTGCTCGGGGCCTTGAAGAGGTTGGCCTTGCCGTCGACGCTGCGCTGGAAGCCGGTCACCTGGCCGGTGATCTGGCACTCGCTCGACGATTGCTCCGAGCAGCTCGGCCGGGGGTTGTCGCGCGTCTTGCCCAGCTCTTTCGCGTTCTCGCCGACGGCGGTGGCGGCGAGTCCACCCGCGACGGTGGCGGCCAGCACGGCCGCAGCCGCGGCGATCGCTCGGGCGCGCGGCGGGTGCTCTCGGGCTGGATTGAGCGTCGGGGCCATGAATCAGTCGAAACACGACGAAAACCGCGTTGTTGCGGCTCGCCTGTCCGGGCATCGTAGCCACAGGTGCAGGGGTGCTCGGCGCGCCGCAGGCACGGATGGGCAGCGTGTTGCGAAGCGGCTAGGCGGGGTCGCCCAGCGGTTCCTGGCGCTTGCCGCAGTACGGGCAGTCGGCGACGTCCACGCCGATCAGCTGCTCGCAGCGCGAGCACAGGCGCAGGTTGTCCGGCGTCCGCAACAGCGCGGACTCCGACGGCGCGAGCGGCAGCGTGCGCGTGACCGGCTCCATCTCCTCGCCGCTCACGCTGTCGACGTACACGCCGTCGCCGTTGACGACGGCGATCGCCTCGCGACCCGACGCGGGTGCGCGTAACCGGTAGGTCTGCCGGTCGTTCATCGCCGAACCCTACCAGGCGGCGAGGTTCCGCGTGGGCGGTGACTCGGCATCGCCTGCCGGGGAGCCCTGCGGCATCCATGCCCGTCCTCTGCGAACGGGCATCCGATGCCGCAGAGAGCCCCCCGGACAGGCGATTGCCGAGCCCCCGCCCTGAGCGCGGCGTAGGCTGCCGCCATCCGCATCCTGGTTTTTCATGGGTACCTGCTCAGCGGCACGGGCTCGAACGTCTACAACGCGAGCCTCGCGCGGGCGCTGCGCACGCTCGGCCACGAGGTGCACCTGCTGTGCCAGGACCGGAACGCTCAAGCCCTCGACTTCGTGGACGCGGTCGGCGACTGGGACTCGGGCGCGCTCGCCGTGCGCGAGACGGGCGCCGAGCGCGCGGACGGCTCGGTCACCGTCTACACGCCCGACATCGGCGGCCTCCTGCCGGTCTACGTCCGCGACCGCTACGCCGGCTTCGAGGTCAAGGAGTTCCCGGAGCTGAGCGATACCGAGCTCGACCGCTACGTCGAGTCGAACGTCGCCGCGGTCCGCGACGTCGCCGGGCGAATCGGCGGCCCCGACGCCGCTCTCGCCAACCACCTCGTGATGGCCCCGGTGATCCTCGCCCGGGCCGGCGTCCCGTTCGCGCTCAAGGTCCACGGCAGCGACCTCTCCTACACCGTGCTGCCGCACCTGGACCGGTTCGGCCCCTACGCGCTGGAGGGCGCGCGGGCCGCTTCGGGAATCCTCGTCGGCTCCGAGCACATCTCCGATCGCCTCCGCCAGGCGGTCGACGAGCCCGAGATCAACTCGAAGGTCCGCCCCGGGCCGCCCGGCGTCGACACCGAGCTGTTCGCCCCGCTCGAAGCCGCCGAGGCGCCGGCTCGGCTCCGCGCGCTCGCCACCGACCTCGCCGCCGCCGACCCCCCGCCCGACCGCGATGCGGCCGGGACGAGCTCCTGGGACCGCGATCCCGCCGAGGCGGCGGCCGCCGTCGAGTGGCTCGCCGCGGCCGAGGGCACGCGGGTTGTGTTCGTGGGCAAGCTGATCGTTTCGAAAGGGGTTGACCTGCTGCTGGGCGCGTGGCCGCTGGTGCACGCCGCGAACCCGGGCGCCAGGCTGCTGATCGTCGGATTCGGTCCCTTTCGCGACGGCCTGGAGCGGCTCTGGGTGGCGTTGGCCGAGGGTGATCTCGGCACGGTCGGCGAGATCGCCCGGCGCGGGCGCGGGCTCGAGGGTGGGGAGGAGGCACCGCTCCGCCACCTCGCGGCGTTCCTGGCGGACCCGCCGTCCGGCTACGCGGACGGCGCCCGCGCGGGGGCCGGGAGCGTCGCGTTCGGCGGCCGGCTCGAGCACGACGAGGTGGCGCGCCTGGTCCCTGCCTGCGAGGCGCTGGTGTTCCCATCCACGTTCCCGGAGGCGTTCGGGATGGTCGCGGCGGAGGCCGCGTCGGCGGGGGTGCTGCCGCTCTCCGCGGCGCACTCGGGCGCGCTCGAGGTCAGTCGCGCCCTTGCCGCGGAGCTACCCGAGGAAGCGGCGCCGCTGGTGTCGTTCGAGGTCGGCGACGGCGCAGTCGCCGAGATCGCCGAGCGGTTGAACCTCTGGCTCGCGTTGGACCCCGAGACGCGCGCCGCGACGCGCGGCGCGCTGCGCGAAACGGCCACCCGCCTGTGGAGTTGGGAGGGCGTCGCGCGCGCGGTGATCGCCGCCTCGAAGGGGGCCGCGATCTAGTGGCAATCGTCGCCTGAACCGGGCCGCACCACCGTCGCGTTTCACGAATAGAATGCCGCGCGGTGACCCCGGGAACCTACGCGCGGCTCGTCGGAGCGATGATCCTGCTCACGATCGTTTCGTCCGTGATCATGCTGATCCCGGACTGGAACGGGACGCAGGCGTCGGCCGAGGCCGACGACATCGACACCCTGCTCGACATCATGATCGTGCTGTCGTGCTTCGTGTTCGCGATCGTCGTCGTGATGCTCGGTTACTGCGTCATGAAGTTCCGGGCCAAGCCGGGCGACGAGTCGGACGGCAAGCCTGTGCACGGCAACACCAAGCTCGAGATCGCGTGGACCGTGATCCCGACGATCATCGTCCTGTTCGGCGCCGCCTACTCGTGGATCGTGCTCGACGACATCGAGGCTGAGGCCGAGAACCAGCTGCCGGTGACGGTCAGCGCCCAGCAGTTCAAGTGGACGTTCGAGTACCCCGAGCAGGGCGTCACCTCGGACGAGTTCCACGTCCCGGTCGACCGTCAGCTCGAGCTGAACCTGATCGCGATGGACGTCCTGCACTCGTTCTGGGTGCAGGAGTGGCGGCTGAAGCGGGACCTGGTGCCGATCGCCGAGGGGAACCCCACCGACGTCGACAACGTGATGCGCGTCACGCCGGACCGCGAGGGCACCTACCAGGTGATCTGCACCGAGCTCTGCGGCCTTGGTCACTCCACAATGCGCGCCGAGGTCGTGGTCGAGTCCGAGGCCGAGTTCGACGAGTGGATCGCCGAGCAGCAGGCCCCCGAGGAGTCCGCGACCGGAGAGTGATGGGATGCCCGCCGCGCTGAAGAACCCCGGAATGCCGCGAGCCCTGTTCGGGTTCGTCGTCGGCGGTGCGCTCGGATTCGGCCTCGTGGTCGCGCTGCGCGCGATCTCCGGCCTCGAGATCTTCCAGACCGAGCAGACCGGCTACCCGCACGTGGTCGTGCCCGGGATCACGGCGCCGTTCGGCTTCCTGATCGGCCTCGGCTGCTTCTCGTACTGGTTCCGGTGGGCCGGCGGCGCGCCGACCGAGCCCGAGGACCATTCCCAGCACGGGGCCAGCAGCTGGCGCGACTACTTCCGGTTCAACACCGATCACAAGGTGATCGGCATCCAGTACATCGTCACCACGTTCTTCTTCTTCATCGTGGGCGGGATGGCCGCGATGGTCGTGCGGGCCGAGCTGGCGCAGCCCGGCACCCAGGTGGTCGACCCGGGCTTCTTCAACGGCCTGTTCTCCACCCACGCGGCGTTCATGATCTTCCTGTTCATCATCCCCGTGTTCGCGGGGATCGCGAACTACGTCCTGCCGCTGATGATCGGGGCGCCGGACATGGCGTTCCCGCGCCTGAACGCGCTCTCGTTCTGGATGCTGCCGATGGCGGGCGTGCTCTTCATGGCCAGCTACTTCGTTCCCGGCGGCGCCTTCGACGCCGGGTGGACCGGCTACGCGCCGCTGTCGACGGGCGCGCCGTTAGGGCAGTCGTTCTTCAACCTGGGAGTGCAGTTCGCCGGCGCCTCGTCGGTGGCGACAGCCCTGAACTTCCTCGTGACGATCATCACTATGCGTGCGCCCGGAATGACCTTCTGGCGCATGCCGCTGCTCGTCTGGGCGAACCTCTCGACCTCGCTGCTGGTGGTCGCCGCGACGCCGTTCATCGCCGGCGCCCAGTTCATGGTGCTGTTCGACCGGGCGCTCAACACCAACTTCTTCCAGGAGGCGATGGGCGGCGACGTCCTGTCCTACCAGCACATCTTCTGGTTCTACTCCCACCCGGCGGTCTACATCATGATGCTGCCCGGGTTCGGGATCATCTCCGAGGTCCTCACGACCCACGCGCGGAAGCCGATCTTCGGCTACCGGCTGATGGCGCTGGCCCTGATCGGCATCGTCGTCCTCTCCTACACGGTCTGGGCGCACCACATGTTCGTCTCCGGCATGTTCAGCTGGCTGCGGGTGCCGATGATGATCACCACGCTCCTGATCGCGGTGCCGACCGGGATCAAGATCTTCTCCTGGCTCGCGACCCTGTTCGATTCGGTCCTGCACCTGAAATCGACGGCGATGCTGTTCTCGCTCGGCTTCATCGTGACCTTCGTCTGCGGTGGGATCTCGGGCGTGATGCTGGGCATGGTGCCGCTCGACATCCACATGTCGGACACCTACTTCATCGTCGCCCACATCCACTTCGTGCTGTTCGGCGGCTCGGTGTTCACGATCTTCGCCGGCATCTACCACTGGTTCCCCAAGATGACCGGGCGCATGTACGACGAGCGGCTCGGGCGCATGCACTTCTGGCTGACCCTGGTCGGGATGCTCGGGACCTTCGTTCCGATGCACTGGATCGGGCTCCAGGGCATGCCCCGGCGCGTCGCCGACTACGCGGCCGAGTTCGGCGACTGGAACCTGGTGATCACGATCTTCTCGTTCATCCTCGGCGCGGCGCAGCTGATCTTCATCTACAACGTCGTCGTCTCATGGCGCTGGGGGCCGAAGGCGGGCGACAACCCGTGGCGGGCGAAGACGATCGAGTGGCTCGTCTCGTCGCCGCCGCCGGTGTTCAACTTCGACCGGATCCCGCGCGTGGTCGGCGGCCCCTACGAGTTCGGCGTGCCCGGCGCCCGCCACGCGATCCTCGACGGCGACGAGGGCGCCGAGGTCTCCCCGCCGGAGCCCGCGGTCGCCGGCGCCACCGGGAGCAGTCCATGAGCGAAGCGGCCGGCAACGGGAGTGGTGCGCCGTCGGTCGAGGGTGGGACCGTCCTGGCTTTTCTGAACGAGGTCGCCGGCGGGCGCAAGCTGCTCGGTGCGATTCGGGAGCGGGTCGACGCCGGCGCGACCAAGATCGCGATCGTGGCGCCGCAGAACCAGCCGATGGCGGGGCAGATCGTGGATCGCTCGGAGCTCGCCGACGCGGCGCGCAGCCGCGTCGACGTCACCCAGCTCGTGCTCTCCGAGTTCGGCATCGAGGCCGAGGGCGCCGTGATGGACCCGGATCCGCTGCTGGCGCTCGACGACGCGATCCGCGCCTATGAGCCGGCCGAGGTGCTGCTGTCATGCCTCACGGAGTCGCGCTACGGCTTCATGCGCCGCGACCTCGTCGAGTGGGCCAGGGGCCACTTCGAGACCCCGATCACCCACATCCCGGTGCGGATCGACGATGACGCGATCCGCTGGGACGTGACCCACACGCTGGTGGTCGCGACCCAGACCGTCGCCAGCGCCGACCTCGTCGGCAGGCTGATCGCCCGCGCCCGCGAGAAGCCGCACCGCTACACCTTCATCTGCCCTCGCTCTGGCCAGCTCTCGCGCGAGGAGGTGTGCGAGCGCCTCGCCCGCACCCTCGCCGAGATGTACCGGAACGAGATCGACGCCACGGGCCAGCCGATGAGCCCGGCGCCGTTCGCCGCCGTGCAGAACGCGATCGAGCACTACCGGGTCGACGAGATCCTGATCTCGACACTCGCGGGGGAGCAGTCCGTCTGGCTCGAGGAGGGCCTGATCCAGCGCGTCGAGCAGATCACCGACAAGCCCGTCGAGCACGTGGAAGCGGGGGGCGACGTCGGCGCCACCACCGCTCCCGCGGCGGCGCCCGAGGGGGTCCTCTGATGGAGTCCGCTTCGATCGCCGCCGGCCAGGCCGCCGCGCACGACGACCACCATCACGGCCCCCCGGAGGCCCACCAGAGCTCGCGGATCGACCGGCAGACGCTCGGGATTCTGCTCTTCATCGTCTCCGAGATCATGCTGTTCGGGGCGTTCTTCGCCTCGTACTTCTTCATCCGCGTCGTCGCCAACGAGGGTGGCTGGCCGCCCGACCCCTACGAGCTGCCGGTGGCGGTCGCCGGCGTCAACACCGCGATCCTGATCTCCTCGAGCTTCACGGTCCACTGGGCGCTCGAATGCGCGCGCGGGGGCAACCGCCGCGGGATGCAGTTGGGCCTGGCCGCCACCTGGCTCCTGGGAGCGACCTTCCTGTTCATCCAGATGAACGAGTACGTCCACATCGGCTTCTCGGCCCGGGACGGCGCCTTCGGCTCGATCTTCTACGGCCTGACCGGGCTGCACGGAGCCCACGTGTTCGTGGGGTTGCTGCTGCTGACCTTCGCGAACGTGCGCGCCTGGCGCGGCCACTTCGGGCCGAAGGCGAAGGACCATCTGGGCGTCGAGGTGCCAGGCATTTACTGGCACTTCGTCGACGTAATGTGGATCATCGTCTTCACCACCGTCTACATCCTCTGAGAGCCGCGATAGGCGGCGCATCTCTGCGTCCTCGCCTGTCCGGCTCGCTCACGTACTTCGCATGTACGCTCGCTTCGCCGGACAGGCTGCGTCCTTGAGCTGCTTGCCTCTCGCGGCTCTCAGGGCGTAAGTTTCAACTCATGCACAACCCACTGCGGTCCGAGGCGGAGATGTTCCGGGTCGTCGTGATCGTCGGGATCGCGATGGGGCTCGTGATCGCCGTTGCGCTGCTGATCGATCCGGTCGCGGGGGCGATCCTGTTCGGGGTCGAGCTTGGGGTGCTGATCGCGATCCTTTACCAGGGCTCGCGCGGCTCGCTGCCGCGCACTGCGGAGGTCGCCGCGTCGGACGACGCGGTCCACCGGATCCTCGTCGTTGCCAACCAGACCGTGGGCGGCCAGGCGCTGCTCGACGAGATCAAGCGGCGCGTGGCGGGGGAGGCTCGCAGCGAGATCCTCGTCGTGGCTCCGCCGCTGGCAAGCTCGGCGGCCGAGCACTGGTCGTCGGACGTCGACGAGGGGATCGCCGACGCGCGTCGCCGTCTTGAGGCGTCGGTGGCGACCATGCGCCAGGCCGGCCTCACCGTGAACGGGCACGTCGGCGACCATCACGACCCGAACCAGGCGGCCGAGGATGCTCTCAGCGAGTTCCCAGCCGACGAGGTGATCATCTCAACGCATACGCCCGAGCGGTCGCGCTGGCTCGAGTCGGGCGTGGTGGAGAAGGCGCGGAGCGAGTTGCCGCAGCCGGTCACGCACGTCGTGGTCGACCTCGAGGCCGAGGCCGGGTCGGCTCCCGCCGCAGCCGGCTGACCGCGGCTAGTTGCCGCCGCCGACGGCGCCGAGCAGGTACTCGACGAGGGCCTGGAGATCCTCGTTGGGGATCTGGTTCTCGTCGAAGACGGGCATCGCCACGTCCTCGAAGCCCGGCGACTTCTGCGCCTCCGGATCTCGGATCGACTCCTCGATCGCGGCGTCATTCTGACCGGGGAGGACGTCGTCGAGCACGGGGCCCGTGGTCCCCGCGGTGTTCGCGTCGGCAAGCGTGTGGCAGCCGCCGCACTTCTCGACGAACACCTCCTCGGGCTCGCCCAGCGGCGGGGGCGCGATCCCGGGGATCCCGGCGACGCTGGCGACGTAGGCGGCGACGTCCTCGGCGTCGCGGCCGGTCACCAGGTTGGCGGGCATGTACGTCCGGTCGTAGTACGGGTTGTTCTCGTCGCTGGTCGTGCGCGGATTCCCGATCTGCGCCTGCACGACGCCCTCGATCGTGTCCTGGTCCATCCCGGACGCCCGTGCGGCGGCGAAGGACGAGTCCAGGCTCGGCCCGACACCCGCAGGGGTGGCGGCTTCGGCGAGCTCGTGGCAGATCCCGCAGTTCGTCTGGAACAGCGCCCGGCCACGCTCGAGGTCGGCGTCCTCCTGGAGGTCGCAGCCCGCGACGACTCCGCCTGCGAGAAGGGCGGCCGAGGCGAGCAAAAGCGCCCTTCCGCGGGCGGGAATTCCGGGGGTCGGCACGCGCGCATCCTATCTGTCACAGGCGGCGCCTGGCGGCCCTGCCGACGCCTGCCGACGCTTGCCGGTTGTGCCTGTTCGGACCTTTCCGATAGGGTTAGAGCCGATCCGCACTAGTCGCCCGGGGGCGGCCGCGGCAACGCGACGCGAACGAAAGGAAGAGGTTCAGGGGATGGAGGTCAGGGACGGAATGTCGGGGGTGGTCCTGACTCTGGGACCGGGTCACACACTGCGCGACGCCGCGCGGATGATGACCGAGCGGGGCGTAGGCGCCGCCGTGGTGATCGACGAGGAGATGCCGGCGCCGGGGGTCGTCTCCGAGCGCGACATCCTCAATTCCCTTGGCCGCGGGGAGGATCCCGACACCGAGCGCGTGGGCGACCACCGCAGCGACGCCGTGATCTCGGCGGCGCCGGACTGGAGCCTCGAGCGCGCGGCGCTGGAGATGTCGCGACGCCACATTCGCCACCTCGTCGTCGTCGAGCGCGGCGAGCTCATCGGGGTGCTCTCGATGCGCGACATCGTGCGGTGCTGGACTTCCGACGGCGCGACGTCGAGCATGACGTCCCCGGAGTCCGAGGCCGCCTCGGTCTGACGAGCGAGACTCGGCGCTAGGCGCCGGGCTTGCGCGGCGGCACGGCGGGCAGCACGGCCGTGGTCAGCCGTTGGCGCCGTGGCAGGCGCTCGACGTCGGCCGCGGTGCCGCGCAGCATGCTCGCCACGGCTGGGAGCGCAATCGCGGCGCCGACGACGGCGTACGGCCACCAGACGAAGATCCCGGCGAGCACCCCGGCCAGGCCGAGGGCAACGAGCGCCGGCATCCACGACGGCTCCGGCACATAGACCAGCTCGGTCGCCTCGGGCGTCCGCTCGCTCATCAGCCGATGTAGAAGATCGCGAAGACGAAGCTGAGCGCGAAGAATCCGACCGCGATCGCGGCGGCCGCCAGACCCGCTGCGGACGTTCCTCTCGGCCAGGCGACGATCCATCGGCCGCAAGCCTATACGGCGCGATCGATGGCCATCGCCGTGAACAGCAGCGCCAGGTAGAGGAGCGAGGAGAGATAGAGGCGCAGCGCGGCGCGCCGAGAGTGGGAGCGGGCGAGGCTGATCGCAAGGCCAAGGAAGCCGGCGCCCAGGATCAATGCCGCGGCGAGGTAGATGCCGCCGAAGAGACCGGTCGCGACGGGCGCCAGGGTGAACGCGACGAGCACCGCGCTGTAGATGACGATCTGCCGGCGGGTCGCCTCCTCGCCGCGCACCACGGGCAGCATCGGGACTCCGGTGCGCGCGTAGTCGTCCTTGATCAGCAGCGAGAGCGCCCAGAAGTGAGGTGGGGTCCAGAGGAAGACGATCGCGAACGGATAAAGCGCGTCGAGCGCCAGGCTGCCCGTCGCGGCGGCCCAGCCCACCAGCGGCGGGACGGCGCCCGCGGCGCCGCCGATGACGATGTTCTGTGGGGTCAACGGCTTCAGCCACATCGTGTAGACGAAGACGTAGCCGAGCAGGCCGGCCATCGCCAGTACCGCCGACAGGAGGTTCACCGTGAGGGCGAGCTGGACGAAGGCCAGCGAGCCCAGCGCGATCCCGAACGCGAGCCCGTGCAGTGGCTCGATCCGCCCCGACACGAGCGGGCGGGCGCGGGTCCGCGCCATGCGGGCGTCGCGCTCGCGGTCGAGGTAATGGTTGATCGCGCCGGCGCCGCCGGCGGCCAGGTAGCCGCCGAGCATCGTCCAGAGCACCGTCGACAGCGCGAGGCCATCCGGGGCTGCGACGACCATCGTCGCCACCGTCGTGACGAGGAGCAGCGAGATGATGCGCGGCTTGGTCAGCGCGATGTAGTCGCGCAAGTGCGCGAGCAGGGCGCGCGCCGACGTGCCACCGGCTGGCCGGACGAGATTCGGTGCCTTGGCGGTCGTGCTTTCCATCAGGCGGGCACCGCCTCTGCGCGCCGCACGGGCTGGCCGCGAGGGGCGGGGACGGGCATCAAGGTCGTCCAAGCGTAAACCGCCGTCGCCCAGACGATCGTGCCAAGGGTCAGGTGGGCCAGGATCAGGCCGGCGTGCTTGCCGAGCCAGACGTTCGCCGCGCCGAGTGCGATCTGCGCCACCAGCAGCCCTCCCAGCAGGCGGAACGACCGGCTCGGAGCACCCTGGCGGATCGCGACGATCACCAGGGCCAGCACCGCCAGCGCCGCCAGGTACATGAACAGCCGGTGGGTGAGCTGGATGTCGATCAGCCGGTCCTCGCCGAAGGGCATGAACCGGTCGACGCAGCTCGGGAACTGCTCGCCGCAGGCCGTGTGGGCGCCCAGGACCGGCTCGGTCGGCGTTCCCTCACCCTCGGTGCCGGCGACCAGGCCGCCGGCGACGATCGTCGCCAGGATCAGCCCCGCCGCCAGGAGCGAGAGGCCGCGCAGGCCACGGCCGCCGCTGGCCTCCTTCGGCTGCGGCTCGGAGCCGAGCCGTCTGAGCGCCAGCAGCACGCCGAGGAACAGCATCGCGAGGCCCAGGTGCGCCGCGACCAGGTACTCGTCCAGGCCCCCCTCGACCGTGAGGCCGCCGAGTCCGGCCTGCGCCAGGACCAGTACCCCGCCGGCGATCGAGCCGCCGACGATCCAGCGGTGGTCGCGCAGATGCCGCCAGGCATGCCAGGCGCACATCAGCATCAGCACCGAGACGATCCCGGCCGTGATCCGGTGCGAGTACTCGATCACCGACTCGGCCGAGGCCGCGGGCAGGACGCCGCCCTCGCAGAGCGGCCAGCCGTGCGTGCCCGAGCCCTCGGGCCCGCACCCGAGACCGGAGTCGCTGACGCGGACGATCCCACCGATCAGGATCAGCACGAACGTGGCGACGATCGTGGCGGTTACGAGGCGACGGAACCTCAGCATCTCGGCGGCTCCGCCGCCGCGAGGCGCGACGGGATCCATCGCGCTCAGGATACGGGCGGGTCGTCGCCGTCGTCCGCGGGCGGGGACTCGCCCGCCGGCGCCGACTCGGGTTCCGGCGCAGGGGGCGGGGGAGCCGCCCGCTCGAGCGGCGGCGGTGGCACGAACGCGGCCTCCCGGTCGCGGATCGCCTCGCGAATGTCACGCAGCGGCTCGGCGCTGCGGACGTCCGGGACGGCGTCGAAGTTGTGGGGAGGGGGCGGCGAGAGCGCGAACCATTCCAGCGTCGACGCCCCCCACGGGTCGTGCCCGACCGGCCGGCCGCCGGTATAGGAGGCCGCGAGGTTCGCGAGCTCGGCCAGCACCCCGATCGCCACGGCGAACGCGCCCAGCGAGGCGATCAGGTTCAGGGTCGAGACGCCGTCGTCCTCGTAGTAGCGGAAGACGTCCACCGGCTGGCCTTCGAGGCCGGCGAAGAACATCGCGAAGCCGTAGACGATCGCCCCGCCGAGGATCAGGCCCGCCGCCGCCCTCGCCGGACCCTCGGCGACCGCGCGGCCGGAGATCTTCGGGAGCCAGTAGTGCAGGGCCGCGAACGCCGCCAGCGTGAAGCCGACGACGACCAGGATCGTGTCCTGCTGGGCGGCCGTCGTGTTCTCGAGCTGCAGGCCGACGGGAATGACGGACGTCGTGAGCTGGCCGGCGAGGCCGAAGACCAGGGCCACGGCGGACGCGAGTGCCAGCGCCATCGGCGCCCGCAGCGAGACCGCGCCCTCCCACATCGTCGCCGTCCAGTTGAAGAACAGCAGCCCGATCGGGACCAGCAGTCCCACGGCGGCGGCCATCGCCATGTAGGCGAACCCCTCGGGGATCGGCGCCGCGTACATGTTCTGCATCCAGGCGAGGACGCCGAGGGCGGCGATCGCGACGATCGAGCCGGCCGCTCCGGCGTGGCTGAACAGCGGCTTGCGCGAGAAGGTGGGGACGATCTCCGAGATCGCACCGACCGCGCCCAGCACCAGGATCGTGTGACACCCGGTGAAGAAGATCCAGCTCAGGTGCGAGAACAGGAGCGGCTCGCCGTCCTCACCGGCCTCGAAGAACACGCCGTCGAAGTGCCGGTCGACGGTCAGCATCGTGAGCGCCGCCAGCATCGCGGGCCCGATGACGAGCAGGACGTAGCCGATCGCCGCGGCCGCCCAGGTCATGATCGGCGCCCGCCGCCAGGCCATGCCCGGCGCGCGCATGTTCCGCAGCGTCGCGATCAGGTTGATGGCGAAGCAGATGAACCCGAGCACCGCGAGCGCGACCCCTCCGACCCACGCGTCGACCCCGTTCGACGGGGAGAACACGTCGTCGGACAGCGGCGGCAGGGGCGACAGCGTGGTCTCAGGGACGGTGTAGAGGAAGCTGGCGTAGATCATCGTCGCGCCGGCGGCGTACAGCCAGAACGCGAGCTGATTCAGGCGGGGGAGCGCGACGCCGCGGGCGCCGATCTGGAGCGGGACCACGTAGCCGATCAGCCCGATCAGGAGCGGCAGGGCGAACAGGATCACCGTCGTCACCAGGCTCGCGGTGAGGATGCGGTTGAAGACCTCGGGCACGATGATCGTCGAGTCCGGGACGATCAGCTGCAGGCGCGTGAGGGCGAACAGGACGGCCGCGACCGCCAGGAACGTCAGCGACGAGCCGATCCAGAGCTTGGCGACCGCCTTGTGGTCGGCGCTGGTGGCGGCCTCGATCCAGGCCGGGCGGGGCGTTGGGACGCCGCGGGTGACGACCTCGGGGCGAGGCTCGGCGATCGTCGGCGGAGTCACGGGGTCTCCTCAGCAGCCGACGTCGGCAGCCACGTCCGCCTGCGCGGTGGCGAGGTCGTCCGCCAGGTCCGTGACGTGCTGCTCGTACTCCTCGGCCGAGACGACGCGCACCCAGGCCCGCATCGCGGGATAGGCGGTGCCGGAGAACTGGGTGGACTGCCCCTCGTACAGGCCCTCCTCGTCGGCGCGGAAGGACGTCTCGGAGATCTCGCCCGGCACGGCCTCGACCTGCCCGCCCAGCGCGGGGATGAACCAGCGATGGAGAACGTCGGTCGAGGTGATCCGGAGGTTCACCGTGGTGTCGACCGGCACCACCAGCTCGTTGTAGGAGAAGATCGTGGCGATCGTCTCGCTCTCCGAGTCCGGGTACTCGAAGCGCCACAACCACTGCTGGCCGACGACGTCGACGTCGATCGACTCCGCCGCGTCGTCCGCCTCGGCCTCGCGGGCGTCGCCCGTCATGACGACCCCGAAGAGGAAGATCGCCAGCGCCAGCGCACCAAGGAGCGCGCCGACCCGACCGATCACACCACGGCCCGCGGTCAGCCGCCGCGGCTCCGGATCGCCCTCGCCGCTCGCGCTGAACCGGCGTGCGGCGAGCAGCAGCCCGGCGATCAGTGGGATTCCGATCGCGAACGCGACCACGAACATCACCCAGTAGCTCGTGCGGATCGCGTCGGCGTTCGGCGAGTGCGAGGCCTCGGGTCCGAGGCCGGCGCTGGCGGGCGCGGCGAACACGACCAACGCAAGCGTGGCGACCGCGAGGGCGCGGCCGAGCTTGGGCAGGCGGGACGTCGGGGGCCTCACGGCGGCGCCATTCTAATCGCGGGAGCCGCCCCAAGGGCTGCCGCCCAGCCACGCACGACGCCTGGACGCCTGTCCTAGGTAGTGCCCCTGATCTGGCGCCGTTTCGGACCCTGGCCGATTTCAACCATGCGCGCACAGGCGCGCGCTTGGCATCGGAAATCGTACGGAGGGAATGACGTCACATGGCTCGGCAGCTGAAGCGCCTCATCCTGGCCCTCGCGGCAGGTGTCGCGGCGGCCGGCGCGATCGCGGCTCCGGCCGAGGGGTTCGAGCCCCGCGTCCCCGAGACCTTCTTCGGCGTCAGCGCGACCGAGCTCTGGACGCTGAGCGACCAGAACCGCGACGCCGAGCGGGATGCCCAGCTCGACGGCATGAAGGCGGCCGGCATCGACTGGGCCCGGATCGAGATCGGTTGGCCCGAGGTGGAGCCCACGGCGCCAACCGGCGGCGTGCACACCTACCGGTGGGCGACGGCGGACGGCCTGATGGCGGCGCTCGCCTCACGAAACATGGAGCTGATGGCGCTGCCGATGGCCACGCCGCCCTGGGCCGCGAGCGCCGAGGCGACGGCGACGGGATGCGGCCGGCGCAGCGAGGTCGCGCAGACCCGCTCGGCGGACTACGCCGCGTTCGTCGAGGCGATCGCCCGGCGCTACGGCCCGAACGGAAGCTTCTGGGCGTCGCGCCCCGACCTGCCCCAGGTGCCGGTGACCAGGTACGAGATCTGGAACGAGCCGAACTGGGCGGGGTTCTGGTGCCCGGAGCCGGACCCGGAGGCCTTCGGCGCGATGCTGGAGCAGGCGGCCGACGGGATCCACGCCGTCGATCCGAGCGCGCAGGTGACGTTCGGGGGCCTCGCCGCTCTGCAGGATTCGAAGCACTCGGGCGGCTCCCTTCAGGGGATGGCGGCCGACGAGTTCCTGCGCCGCGCGGTCGCACAGGCGCCGGGGCTCACGGGCTCGCTCGACTCGGTCGGCTTCCACCCGTACGACATCGACCCGGCCATGAACCTTTCGATGATCGGCTGGCTCCGGCGCAAGATGGAGGACGCCGGATTGCCCGACGCCGAGATCGTCCTGACGGAGTTCGGCTGGCGGGCCGGCCTGCTCGAGGGCGCGCTGTCGGAGGTCCTGAGGGCCGCCAACTATGACCAGATGACGAGTCAGGTCGCTCGCACGGACTGCGGCGTGACCGCCGTCGCCGCCCACACCTGGCAGTCGGACGAGCTGGACCTGCTGAACCCGGACCACTGGTATGGGATCGTCTCGCCGCTGACGGGCCTGTTGCATCCGTCCGGCGCGGCGTACCGGGACCAGGTCGCGCTGTTCGAGGGACGCGGGCCGACGCCCGCTCCCCGCGAGACGATCACGGTCTGCGGCGAGCCGGCTCCGCCCGACACGGACGGCGACGGTGTGCCGGACGCCGACGACGACTATCCGACGGACCCGGACCGGTGGGACGGGTCGGAGGAGGAGCCCCCGCCGCCGCCCGAGGAGGAGCCGGAGGAGCCGCGCACCCAGGTCCAGCGCGCCACCGACTCGTTCTTCGGCGTCACCGTGGTCCAGCTCCCGGATGACTTCACGCGCCTGGGCGACGAGTACGCGGCCATGTCATCGGCGCGGATCGGCACGGTGCGCCAGCGGATCGTCTGGTCCCAGATCGAGCCTCTCGCCCCGACCCACCCCGACTACGCACGCGACTCCCAGTGGAACTGGCTCGACCGCCTGGTCGTGAAGATGGCGGACGCCGGAATCCGCCTGCAGCCGTCGTTCGGCGCGACTCCGGACTGGGTGCCGGCCGGCTCGTTCGACGCGGAGTACGCGGCGTTCATGGCTCGGTTCGCAAGCCGGTACGGCGCCGGCGGCGAGTTCTGGGCGGAGAACCGACACCTCGAAGAGGAGCTGTTCGCCGTGCGTGACTACGAGATCTGGCAGTACGGCAACCTCGACGCCCACGCGCCGGCCGGAACCGCGACGGCGGCGGGCTACGCGGCGACCTACCGCGCGGCGCGCAGCGCCCTGCGGACGGTGGACGGCGGGGCGCACGCGCTGCTGAGCATCGCCGAGATGGGCCAGACCGGGACGGCGGCCTCGTTCCTGGGCGCGATGGCGGCGGCCGACCCGGCGCTCGCCGGATCGGTGGACGGCGTCGTCGCGATGGCCGAGCATTCACGGGCGGTCGCTCCGATCGAGGCGATGGTGCGCAACGTGCGCTACGCGCTCGAGAACACCGGGAACGCAGCGGCGCCGATCTTCCTCGGGTTCGGCGCCCCGGTGGCCGGGCCCGAGGCGATCAGCGAGGCCGATCGGGCGGAGCTCTACGCCGACGTCGCCTCCCGCGCGGTGCGCGGCGACTGCGGCGTCGCGGGGGTCTTCGGGCACGCCTGGACGACGCAGGAGGAGGACTCGGGCAACTCCTGGCACTGGTTCGGGATCGCGGACAAGGACGATGCGACGCTCTCGCCGACGGCCGAGGCCTATCGCGACACGGCCGCCGCGTTCCGCGGCTACGGCGCCGCCGCCGCTCCGGCCGCGGCCGTCCACCCCTGCAACGGGGAGGCCCCCGACCGGGACGGCGACGGGACCCCGGACCCGGCCGACCCGGCGCCGCTCGACCCCACGGTCTCGGCGCCCACCGCGACTCCCCCGGCCGCGCCCGAGATCCACGGCGGCCCGGCCCCCTCGCCCACGATCGAGCGCGATGCCACCTTCTCGCTCGTCGCCGCCGGGGCCACGGAGTTCCAGTGCAAGCTCGACGCCGGGCGGTTCAAGGCCTGTGACGCAGCACCGTCGTTCACCGGGCTGTCGCACGGGACCCACCAGCTCCGCGCGCGTGCCGTCGACTCGCTCGGCCTCGTCGGGCCGGCTGCGGTGAAGTCCTGGGAGGTCGACATCGTCGGTCCGGAGATCACCGCGGTGCACGGGCCGACGGTGGCGCTCACCAGCCGGGTCGAGTTCCGGTTCAGCTCCGCCGAGGCCTCGGCTCAGCTCGCGTGCCAGCTCGACGGCCACGGCTGGGAGTGGTGCTCGAGCCCGAAGGTCTACCCGTTCATCGGCGACGGGGCCCACGAGTTCCGTGCCGCCGCGGTCGACGAGCTCGGGAACGTCGGGCCGGTCGAGCTGCACGAGTTCGAGGTGCGCACGGAGCCGGGCGCGACGACGATCACGTCGGGGCCGGCCGAGGGCGCGACCGCGGGTCCGAATCCCGCGTTCCGCTTCCGAGCCGACTACGCCTCGAGCTACGAATGCCGCTTCGACGCCGGCGCTTGGAGCGCCTGCGGCCCGGCCGGCGCCGGGACCCACAAGCCGCCGCCACCGCTGACCGGCGGCCCGCACTCCTTCGAGGTCCGCGGCGTCGGCCGGACCGGCACGCGCGGCGCATCCGCGCACCGGACGTTCACGGTCGACGCGTCCGCGCCCGACGTTGCAATCACCACCAAGCGGGCTGCTGGCGCCGTGGCGGTCTTCGCGCTCGCGGCAACCGATACCGGCTCGGCGATCCGCGGGCTGCGCTGCAAGCTCGATCGCGGCGCCTGGCGGGACTGCGGGACACCGCATCGGGTCAGGAACCTCAAGCCCGGCGCTCACAGGCTCCGTGTGCGCGCGATCGACGCCGTCGGCAACAGGGCCGAGGCCGTTACGCGCTGGCGCACCCCCGGCTGAGTCGCGCCGGCGGCCCCCACCCGTTCTGCCTGTTCCTATACTCGCCGCGCCCGTGCGGCGGCAGCTACGACCATCTCGCCGGCCGTCCCCGGCCCTTCGCGCCGCGGTCCGCGCCGGGGCCGCCGCTGCCGTCGCGGCGTCGATCGCGCTGCCGCCGCTGCGCCGGCGCCTGGGCCTGCGCCCGGCCGCGACGATCGCCATCGCGGCCGCCGGGCCGCCGGCCCTGGCGGTGCTGCAGCCACGCACCAGAGTCCGTGACGTCGCGCTCTACGCGCTCCAGATGTGGGGCTTCACGATGGCGCACGAGATCCCGTATGACGACCCCGAGGCGTTGCGCAGGCGGCTCCGCATCCGCTACCCGTGGCGGCTCGACCGGGCGATCGGCGCGGGGGAGCTTCCCACCGCGCGCCTGCAGCGAGCGCTCGCGGACCCGGACCAGCCGAACGCGCTCGACCGGCTCCTCTCGATGGTCCATTGGGCCTGGTTCTTCGTGCCTCACCTGACCCTCGTGTACGTGCTCGTCCGCGACGACCGGCTCGAGCCGGAGCACAGGCGCTTCCCGCGGGCGGCCCGGCAGATGGCGGCCACCTACGACCTCGGCTGCATGGGCTACTTCGCGGTGCCGACGGCACCCCCGTGGTGGGCCGCCGAGAACGGCTACACGGACGAGCGCGTTCGCCGGCTGATGGTGGACGTCGGCGAGCGTGTTTGGGGGGACGCCTGGCCGCGCCTCTACGAATCGCTGGGGGGCAACCCGTGGGCCGCCATGCCCTCGCTGCACTTCGGCAGCTCGTTGATGGCGGCGTTCCTGTTGCGCGAGACGGGACCGGTGGCGGGCGGCCTGGGCTGGGCCTACGCGCTGACGCTCGGCTTCGCGCTCGTGTACCTCGGCGAGCACTACGTGACCGACCTGGCGGCGGGCGCCGCGCTCGCAACGGCGGTGCGCCACGGCGAGCCCGTCGCCGACCCGATCGTGTCCCGGATGAGCCACGCGATCCAGCGCCTCGAGCGTCTCGCCAACGGCTGAGCCCTGTATCCCGGCTGGCCCGCCTGCCAGTATCACCACCCATGTCGAGTCCGGGTGCAGAGGGTCCGCTGTACGAGGAGGATGAGGGTTTAACCCAGGAGCCCTCGTTCTTCCAGGACCCCAAACGGCTTGCCCAGACCCTCGTCGCGGTCCTGCTGCTGGTCGCCGCGATCTACTTCCTGTTCCCGAAGCTCGTCGGCGTCGAGGACGGGATCGAGAAGCTCGGCGACGGCGATCCCGTCTGGATCACGGTGGCGTTGGGGTTCAGCATCCTGATGTTCGGCTCCTACGTCAGCCTCTTCAAGGGGGTCGTCGGCGAGCAGCTCAGGCTGCGCTGGAGCGAGAGCTACCAGATCACGATGGCCGGCCTGGCGGCCACGCGGCTGTTCTCGGCCGGCGGCGCGGGTGGCATCGTCCTCACCTACTGGGCGCTCCGGAAGGCCGGGATGCCGCGGCGCCAGTCGGCGGGGCGGATGGTGGCGTTCCTCGTCCTGCTCTACGCGGTCTACATGTTCACGCTGTTGATCAACGGCATCCTCCTGGAGACCGGCGTGTTCTCGGGACCGGACCCCGCCGGCCTGACGATCATCCCGGCGGCGATCGCGGGCGGCGTGATCATCGTCTTCCTCCTGATCGCCCTGATCCCCGGCGACTTCCAGCGGCGCCTCGCCGAGTCGTCGCCCGACACGCGGCTCGGGCGCATCGGGGTGCGGCTCGCGAGCGTTCCGGAAACGATGGCGGCCGGCACGCGGCTGGCGATCAGGATCGTGCGCAACCCGTCGCGGGGCGGCCTGGCGGTCGCCGGCGCGGTCGGATTCTGGGCAGCGAACATCGCGATCCTGTGGGCGAGCTTCAAGGCGTTCGGCGTCAACGTCGGCGGCGCGGTGATCGTGCAGGGCTTCTTCATCGGGATGATCGCGAACCTGTTCCCGTTCGCGCCCGGCGGCGTCGGCGCGGTGGACGCCGGGATGATCGGCACGTTCGTCGTGTTCGGCCTGCCGAGCAGCGCGGTCTTCGCCGCGGTGCTCTGCTACCGCGTGTTCGCGTTCTGGCTGCCGATGCCGCCCGGGATCGTCGCGTTCTTCCAGCTCCGCAGGACCGTGAAGGGATGGGAGGAGGAGCGGGCCGCCTTACCCGTAGGCTCCGACCTCGCTGAAACACTTCCGGGGGCGTCCATTACTTCAGAAAGTAAAGTATGATGTCTGATGTGACTCCGACCACCGAGAACCTCATCATCGTGGGCGGCGGGCCCGCCGGCTACACGGCCGCCCTGTACGCCTCGCGCGCGAACCTCGAGCCGCTCCTGATCGAGGGCTTCCAGTGGGGCGGGCAGCTGCAGAACACGACCGACGTCGAGAACTACCCCGGCTATCCCGACGGGATCATGGGGCCGGAGATGATGAACGAGTTCCGGGCGCAGGCCGAGCGCTTCGGGACCCGGTTCGTAACCGACGACGCGACTCGCCTCGAGCTCTCCGACGGTGGGCTCCACCACGTCTTCCTCGGCGACGAGGAGCACGTGGCGAAGACCGTGATCCTGGCGATGGGCGCGGAGCCGCGCCGGCTCGGCATCCCGGGCGAGCTCGAGCTCGGCGGCCGCGGGGTCTCGACCTGCGGCGTCTGCGACGGCGCCTTCTTCAAGGAGCAGGAGGTCGTCGTGATCGGCGGCGGCGACTCGGCCATGGAGGACGCGATGTTCATCGCCAAGTACGCCTCCAAGCTGACGATCGTCCACCGCCGCGACGAGTTCCGGGCATCGAAGATCATGCTCGAGCGCGCGGAGGCGACCGCGAACATCGAGTTCAGGACGCCCTTCGTTCCCGAGGAGTTCATCGCCGGGGACGACGGCAAGCTCCGCGCCGTGCGCCTCCGCCACGCCGAGACCGGCGAGACCGAGGAGGTTGAGGTCGGCGGGGCGTTCGTCGCGATCGGCCACATCCCCCGCTCGGAGCTCGTCACCGACCAGGTCGAGGTCGACGACGAGGGCTACGTCGTCACCGACGGCCGCTCGACGCGGACCAACCGCGCCGGCGTGTTCGCGATCGGCGACCTCGTCGATCGCACCTATCGCCAGGCTGTCACCGCCGCCGGCACCGGGTGCATGGGCGCGCTCGACGCCGAGTGGTACCTGCGCGACACCCCGCCCTCGCCGGAGGCCCACTGGGCCGGTCGCGCGGGCCAGTGGGCCGAGGCGCCCGCCGCGTCCGGCTAGGCGCCTAGAGGGACTCGCAGTCCGAGCCGAGGCGCTTGACCGTCCCCCTGTGGGGGCGCATCCGCACCTGGATCGTCCGGGAGTTGTTGAGCTCGTTGGACTCGTCCAGCACGCCTTCGGGGATCCCCGGGCCGGGGGGTCCGTCTCGATCTGGAGGCAGTAGCGGCCGCGGCCGAGCGTCGTGACCAGGATCCCCTGGCCCGGGAGGCTCGCGCCGTAGGTGTCCTCCCAGCCGACCGAGAGGCCGTCGACGCTGGTCTCGGAGCACGTCGGGAACTTGGGGCTGGCGGGATCCTGCGGGTAGTAGCTCGCATCCGGTGAGCCGGGCAGGCCCGGGTAGGGCTGGCCGGTGTCGATCACGCAGAACGAGACCTTGCGCGAGCCGCCGACGACGTCTCCGGTGCGGTCGTCGTAAAGCGTGTAGCGGGCGAAGTTGTCGAAGTGCCAGTGGTCGTGCGCCGGGTGGTAGCGCGAGCAGCCGGCGTCGAGCTCGGTGAACGCCGGGTCCTGGCCCCGCTCGAAGTAGCCGGGCGAGCCGGGGTCGGCCGAGTCCTCGTACAGATGCTGGACCTGGTGCGCCCCGGGGTCGTACCGGGGTACGCGCACGGCGTCCCGTTGCCGGTCATCTCGAGCGGGCCGGTGCCCCGATTCGCGACCGTGTTCGAAACCCGCAGGCGGATCTCCTTGCCCCCCTTCGCGACGTAGAGCTCGGACGGGCGCTGGACGAAGAGGTCGGGCTTGAGGTCGTCGCCCGGGGCGCGGGAATCGGCGGCGTCCGCCCAGAGGACGAGACCGGTCGCGGAGAGCACCGCGAACGCCGCCACCAGTGCAGCGAGCCCCAACCTCCTTGAAACCACCCCTGCGTCCATGCCACAGCCAGGGTACACGCTCGCCCCGCGGGTACCCTCGATAAATGGACCGGCGATCGTGGATGATGCTGCTCTGCCTCGCCGCGATCTGGGGCGCGAGCTACATGTTCATCAAGATCGGCGTCCGCGACCTGTCGCCGGCGATGGTCGCGTGGGGGCGCATCGTCCTGGCGGCCGCGGTGCTGGTGCCGATCGCGGCGTTGCGCGGCCAGTTGCGCCTGCCTGGAGCCCGGGTGTGGATGGTCGTGCTGCTGGCCGCGGTCCAGGTGGCCGGGCCGTTCCTCCTGATCGCCGAGGGCGAGGAGGAGATTTCTTCGGGCCTCGCCGGCGTGCTGGTGGCCTCGACGCCCCTGTTCACCGCGCTGCTCGCGATTCGCTTCGACCACGAGGAGCGCTCGCACGGGGCGCGGATGTGGGGGGTGGTGGCCGGTCTCGTGGGCGTCGGCGTGTTGCTGGGTGTGGATCTCAGCGGCACCTCGGCCGAGGCGCTCGGGGGCGCCGCGATCCTGCTGGCTAGCCTCGGCTATGCGGTCGGCGCGTTCATCGCGAAGCATGGCCTTGCGGGCGCCCCGCCCACCGGCGTTGCGGCGTGGGTGATGGTGGCCTCGACGCTCCTGCTGGCGCCGGCGGCGCTCGCAACGGCCCCGGCCGACGCGCCGGGCGCCGGCCCCGTCGCGGCGGTGGTGGCGCTCGGCGTGCTCGGCACCGGGGTCGCGTTCGCGATCTTCTACGACCTGATGGCGCGGGTTGGCCCCGCGCGCACGTTCGTGGTCACGTACCTCGCGCCGGCGTTCGCGGTGGGTTATGGCGCGCTGCTGCTCGACGAGGCGATCACCGCCTCCACCCTCGCGGGGCTGGCACTGATCGTCGGTGGCTCCTATCTGGCGGCCGAGGGCAGGATCCCCGGTCGCCCGGGAGCCGTCGAGCCGGTGGCTCAGCCGCCGGCCGAGGTGGCCTGTGCCACGGCCAGCAATCCCGGCGCGACGCGGTAGCGCTCGGGCTCGCCGAGCGATCCGGCGAGGCCCTCGAGCACCTCGACCAACCGTCCGGCGCCGAGCTCACGTCGCCACTCGAACGGGCCGCGCGGGTGGTTCAGGCCCAGGCGCATCGCGGTATCGACGTCGGCCGGCTGGGCGACACCCTCCTCGACGGCAAAGGTCGCTTCGTTGACGAGCTGGGCGACGATGCGCTCGAGGATCGCCTGCTGGTCCGCGGGCTGGCGTCCCGGGTCGAGGCCGGTCTCGATCCGGCGGCCGTCCTCGTACTCGTAGAAGCCGCCGCCGCTCTTGCGCCCCAGGCGTCCCGCGGCCACCATCTCCTCCTGGATCGGGTGCGGCTCCCAGCGCGGCTCGGGCCGTTGCCGGAAGAACGAGCGCGCAACCTCCAGGCCCACGTCCACGCCGACCAGGTCCATCAGCTCGAACGGGCCCATGCGGTAGCCGCCGCGCTCGCGCATCGCGGCATCCACCTCCGCTTGGGTCGCGAAGCCCTCGCCCACCATCCGCAGCGCCTCAAGCGAGAACGGGCGGTTGCAGCGGTTGACGATGAACCCCGGGGCGTCGGTGGCTCGGACCGGCTCGCGGTCCATCGCCCTCGCCACGGCCGTCGCCGCAGCCAGCGTCAGCTCAGAGGTCCGTTCGCCGGCGACGATCTCGACCAGCTTCATCAGCGGCGGCGGGTTGAAGAAGTGCATGCCGCAGACCCGCTCCGGGTGCTCGACCTCGGCGGCGATGTCGGAGACCGGCAGCGACGACGTGTTGGTGGCCAGCACCGCATCCGCGCCGCAGATCGATGCCAGGCGGCCGAACAGGTCCCGCTTCAGCTCCAGGCTCTCGGGCGCCGCTTCGATCACCAGATCGGAGCCGGCGAGCTCGTCGAGGCTCGGCGTCGTTCGCACCCGCCCGACCGCGGCGGCCGCGTCGCCGGCGCTCCAGAGGCCGCGGCCAGCCCCCTTCGCAAGGGCCGCCTCGAGCCGATCGGCGCCGGTGGCGAGCGCCTGCGGGTCGGGATCGTGCAGGACGACCTCGTAGCCGCCCAGGCAGCCGAGCTGCGCGATGCCGGCGCCCATCGTGCCGGCGCCGACCACGCCGAGGCGCCTGACCCTCAAGCCGCCTCCGGGCTCGGGGGCTTCTCGCCGTCCCAGTAGTCGACGGCATCCTCGGCCCGGAAGAAGAGGGAGATCTCGTCGTCCCGCGGTGGCGCGCCGGGCGGGCGGTCGGACGAGCCGATCTTCCCGGAGTCCGGATAGACGACGAGCTCGGGGCCGTTCAGCTCGCTGACGATGAGGATTCGGGCGACCGCGTCGCCGGCGTTCAGGACCTGATGGGCGCCGCCGCTTCCCCGCGGGCACGCGACCACCTCGCCGCGCTCGAGCCGCCGCCAGCCTTCGTGGCTGCGCAGGCTGAGGCCCTCGTCGAGGGCGATGAGCATCTCCTCGTTCGCGAGGTGCCAGTGGTACGGGAACGTCGACTGTCCCGGCTCGACCTCGTACAGGCTGGTGCCCAGCCACTCGCCGCCCGCTTGGCGGCCCAACCTGGCCCGGCGGTAGCGAAAGCCCTCGCGTTCGGAGGGCGGGTCGAACTCGGGATCGAACAGATTGGCCACGTCTACCTCCCCTTGAAGTCCGGCTTGCGCTTCTCGAGGAACGCGCTCATCCCCTCGACGCGGTCCTCGGTTGCCATCGCGAGCTCGTAAAGGCGCCGCTCCTGCTCGAGCCCGGCGCTGAGGCTCGCCTCGTCGGCGGCCAGCACCGCCTGCTTGGCCAGCTTCGCCGCAACCGGCGGCCGCGAGGCGATGATGAGCCCCAGCTCGATCGCCTCGTTCAGCCAGGCCTTGCGGCCAACGACGCGGTTGACGATGCCCCACTCGTGCGCCTCCTGGGCCGAGAACCGCCGCCCGGTCAGCACCAGCTCCATCGCCCGCTGCTTGCCGAGCACCCGCACCAGGCGCTGGGTGCCGCCGCCGCCGGGAATGATCCCCAGCGTGATCTCGGGCTGGCCGAACTCCGCGGTCTCGGAGGCGACGATCATGTCGCACGCCAGCGCCAGCTCGCAGCCGCCGCCCAGCGCGAAGCCCGAGACCGCGGCGATCACGGGCGTTCGGCAGCCGGCGACCCGCTTCCAGAAGACGGAGGCGGGGTGGAAGAGGGCCTCGCCGAACGTGCGGTCGCGGAGCGCCCTGATGTCCGCGCCCGCGGCGAACACCTCGTCGGAGCCGGCGAGCACGATCGCCCGGACGCCGTCGTCGTGATCCAGGCGCTCGAGCGCCTCGCCGAGCTCCTCCATCATCTCCGGCGAGAGCGCGTTGCGCGCGTCGGGCCGGTTCAGCCGCAGGACACCCAGGGCGCCGTCCCGCTCCTCGAGCAGCAGTCCCATCGCCGCTACTCGTAGGGGAGGAAGGCCGAGATCCCGGTCGCGTCGCGGCCGATGATCAGCTTCTGAATTTGCGAGGTGCCCTCGTACAGGGTGGTGACCCGGGCGTCGCGCAGGTAGCGCTCGACGGGGTGATCGTCGACGTAGCCAGAGCCGCCGTGCACCTGGATCGCGGAGTTCGCGCACTCCACCGCCGACTCGGTGGCGTAGAGCTTCGCGATCGAGGTCTCGATCGTCGACGGCTTGCCCTCGTCCTTCAGCATTCCCGCGCGCCAGACCAGGAGCCGGGCGGCGTCGCGCTTGACGATCATGTCCGCGATCAGCTCCTGCACCAGCTGGAACCGGGCGAGCGGGACGCCGAACTGCTTGCGCTCGGTCGAGTAGGAGACGGACGAGTCGACGCAGCCGTCGCAGATGCCCACGCACCCGGCCGCGACCGAGTACCGGCCGGAATCAAGCGCCGACATCGCCACCTTGAAGCCCTCCCCGACCTCGCCCAGCATCGCGTCGTCGCCCACCTCGACCCCGTCGAGCGCGAGCGACGCGGTGTCGGAGGCGCGCAGCCCGAGCTTGCCGTGGATCTCCTGGGCAGAGAAGCCATCGCTCGCCGTGGGCACGAGAAAGCAGGCAAGGCCCTTCGGCCCCGACCCCGGCTCGGTCTGGGCGAAGATCAGCGCGACCTCGGCGAAGTTGCCCATCGAGATCCACATCTTCTGGCCGTTGAGCACCCAGCCACCATCGGTTTTCTCGGCGTGCGTCCGCAGGCTCGCGGCGTCCGACCCGGTGTCGGGCTCGGTCAGGCCGAAGCAACCGAGCGCCTCGCCCGAGCACAGGCGCGGCAGCCAGCGCTGCTTCTGCTCCTCGGTCCCCCAGCGCTCGATCGAGCCGCAGACGAGCGAGGTCTGGACGGAAACGACCGTGCGCGCGGCTGAGTCGCCCCGCCCGATCTGCTCGACGATCAGGGCGTAGGAGACGTAGTCCAGGCTGCGGCCACCGTAGGCCTCGCCGACCGGGGCGCCGAGATAGCCCATCTCGCCCAGCATCGAGGCCAGCTCGCGGTCGAACCTGGCGGCGCGATCGTTCTCGCGCGCGCGATCCACGACCTCGCGGTCGACGAAGTCTTTCGCCGTCTCCCGGATCAGGCGCTGTTCGTCGGTCAGCTCCAGGTTCACGCCGGTGTCAATCTAGCCCGCCATCGCGCCGAGCTCGGCCGCGATGATCTGCTCGAACGCCTGGTGCGCCTCCGATGTGCGCGGCCCGGGCCACTCCAGCGCGCTGCTGTCGATCGCTGCGACCGGCTGCACGTCGCGGGTGGTCGAGGCCAGGAACGCCTCGCCCGCCGCCCTCAGGTCCTCGACCCCGAACACGCCCTCGGCGACCTCGATCGCGCCCACGATTCGGTCGCGGGTGATCGAGTCGAGGATCGGGTTCTCGAGCGACGGCGTCTTCAGGATCCCGTCGGCTCCGGCCCAGAACAGGGTCGACGTCGGCGGCTCGAGCACCGTTCCCTCCGGGGTGACGAAGACGGCCTCGTCCGCGCCGCGCTGCTTGGCGATCCTGGTCGCCTGCATGTTCGCGGCGTACGACAGCGACTTGACTCGATTCAGGATCACCGACGGTTGGTAGGTCACCGTTGCCAGCGTGACGCTCTCCGCCCGGGGCGCGAGCGGCTCGATCAGCAGGATGCGGCGACCGCCGCGCGTGGCGACCAGACGCAGCTGAGCGTCACCGTCGCCGTGCTCGGCCAGAAGTGGGTCGAGCTCGCGCTCGAACCCGGCGCGGTCGAGCGGCAGCTCGATGGCCGCGGCGGAGCGCCCGAGGCGGTCGAGGTGGGCCTCGAGGGCGAACGGACGGCCCGCGTAGAGCCTGATGACCTCGAAGACGCCGTCACCGCGGTAGAGCCCGTCGTCGGGCAGCGGGAGCACCGCCTGGGCCGTGGGCGTGATCTTGCCGTCGACGCTTGCCAGCTCTCTTGCAGACACGGGCGCGAGGCTAGCGAAGCGGCGCATACCGCCGCAGTTCGCGGTATCTTCGCGCGCAGAACGGTCTGGTTGAGCATCCCCGATTTGGGGTAACAGCTTGGCCAGGCAGCCAGGGACCGGCACCGAACTCGCCCAGGACGGGCTCGTTGGAGCAAACGGACGACGCCCAGGGAGGGCCGACAAGGTGCCTGGAATGCTGAAGAGACTTTCGATCGCGACCGCGGTTGTTGCGTGTGTGGGGGCAGCGACGCTCCCCTCCGCGGCCGGCGCGGACCCGGTCGGTGACCTGCTCGACGGGGTGAACGCGACCGTCAACGACACCCTGAACTCGGTGGACGGGTTGCTGGGCGGTGGCGGTGGCGCCCCGGCTCCGGCCCCAGCTGCCGGCGTACCCCCGGCGTACAACCCGCCCGCGCACGGGACCAACCCGCACGCGGGAGGGACCGCGGTGGTGGCGGACCTCACGCCGGAGCAGACCGAGCCCCTGCCCTATGACCCGGGCGGCGGCAGCGAGGACGTCATCGTCGGCGGCTCGCGCGGCGAGCAGAACGGGGACGACTACCACGGGCACGTCACGATCATCGCCCTGCTCGGCACCGAGCTGATCGAGGGCGCTGACACCGCCCCCGGCGAGACCTCCGACGGTCCGCTGGGCGACGTGAACGCCCTGCTCAACGACATCTGCACCGCGTCGGCGATCTGCCTGCAGGCGCTCGACGTCCATTCCGAGACCACCGACACCGGCTCGACCAACACGTTCAGCGTGGCCGACGCCAACATCAGCCTCGGCGGCTCGAACATCGTCGATGCCGGCGTCGTGGAGTCCGAGGGCACGATCTCCGAGAGCGGCGGCTGCCAGACGGCCACCGGCAGCTCGAGCGTCGCGGACGCCGGGCTGATCGGCGGGGCGATCACGGCCGACGTGATCGACTCGAGCTCCGAATCCCGGTCCTGTCGCAACGGGACCGAGACCGTGACCCAGGACTCGCAGGCGGTCGGAGTGGGTGGCACGGACATCCTCGGGCTCGTGGGCTGCACGAGCGGCACGCCCGACACCAACGGTGGAATCCCGGTGGTGCTCGAGCTGGTCTGCGGCGCCGACGACTCGAGCGACGCCGGCGGCACCCAGAACGACCCGCCGTTCGGCGTCCGCGAGGGCATCACGGTGTTCCCGCTGACGGTGCTCGGCGGCGTTCTCAAGGCGACCACCGCGGCATCCGAGTCGCAGGCGGTCGCGCCCGAGGGCGGCGACGAGTGCCCGGATCCGACGAACCCGGACTGTCCGGACGACGAGTGCCCGGATCCGACCAACCCGGACTGCCCGGATGGCGGTGACGAGTGCCCCGACCCGAGCAACCCGGACTGCCCGGACGGCGGCGATAACGGGGACTGCCCGGACGCCGACGACCCGGATTGTCCTGGCAGCGGTATCAGCGACCGCGACGGCGACGGCATCGCCGACGAGGACGACGCCTGCCCGGACGTTCCGGGCCCGGCCTCGAACAACGGTTGCCCGCTCGACAGCTCGGCGGATGATTCCGACGACACGCTCGCCTTCACGGGCGCCGACATGGGCACCCTGGGCGCGATCGGTCTCGGCGTGATGGGTGTCGGCCTGGTCCTGATGGCTCTCGCCGACCGTCGCCGGCGCGCGGTCCGCAGCTAGGGCGGCTTCAGGGAGACGGACGGGGCGGGCGCCCGCGGCGCCCGCCCCGTTCCCCGTGCCGCCGCGCCGCCCGCAACCATCTAGCGCATGCCCGAGCCGCGCACGATCTGGAAGCGCCGCGCCGTACTGATGGCGGCGGTCGGCCTGGTCGTCGCGATCCCCCTGACGATCGCGATCGCGGGCGGCGACGACAACGAGACCCCGCCGGCTCCGGCCGAGCCCGAGCTGCCCGAGGTGGGCGAGGTGGAGTTCGACCGGAAGCTCGGGGTCGAGCTCCGCGTGCCCGAGGGCTGGGAGACCAAGCGGAAGCACGCCGCCATCACGTACACGAGCCCCGACAGGAGCCTCCTGATCTCGGTCTCCGCACCCGGACCGGCGCAGGATGCCGAAGTGGTCCAGCGCGAGGCGGTTGCCGCGATCGAGCAGGGCTACCGCCGGGTCGAGGTGCTCGACCGGACGCAGCGGGAGCGGCTGGGCGACCGCCCGGCGTCCGCCGCCGTCCTGAGCGCGCGACCCCCGGACGGCGGCGACGAGTTCCGCATCCTGGTCGCGACCGCGAAGGGCGAGAAGCAGGCCTATCTCGTCGAGGTCTTCGCCCTCGACTCGAGTGCCCTCGTCGAGGCGCAGGTGCTGCTGAACAACCTGCGGCTCGAGGGCTAGGCGCCTAACCGCCGGCGGGCATTTTGACTTTCTCCCTCAGACCACCCCACAGGTGGCGTAGGGCAGAAAGCCGGACTCATCCACGTGGAGCGAGGAGCGCTTAGCCGCTTTGCATGGAAGCGGAATTTCTGGCGCGGCGCCAATCGAGTGTCGAGAAACCGTCGCTATGCGGCAATAACTCGACGCTCGAGTGGCCCGCTGCCGATGGGAGCCTGGTTCCGCTCTGGCTCCTGCTCGGCGGTCCGCAGCCCGCACGCGGGGAGGATTGCGAGGTTCGCTCGCCCTCCTAGGCCGCGGCCGGGTTCTCGACGACCGTCGCCAGGCCCTGGCCGACGCCGATGCAGAGCGCGGCGACCCCGTAGCGCAGCTCGCGCCGGCGCAGCTCGCGGACGAGCGTGGTCATCAGGCGCGCCCCCGAGCAGCCCAGCGGATGGCCCAGGGAGATCGCGCCGCCGTTCACGTTCAGGCGCTCCTCGTCGATCCCGAGCTCGCGCGCGCAGGCCAGGACCTGCGCCGCGAACGCCTCGTTGATCTCGATCAGGCCGATGTCCGCCAGGCCGAGCCCGGCGGCGTCGAGCGCCCTGCGGATCGCGGGCACCGGGCCGATGCCCATCACCGCGGGGTCGACGCCCGCGACGCCGGACGCCACGACCCGGCCCAGGGGCTCGGCGCCGAGCTCGCCCGCGCGGTCCTCGCTCGCGAGCACGAGGCACGCGGCGCCGTCGTTCAGGGTCGAGGCGTTGCCCGCGGTGACGGTGCCGCCTTCGCGGAACACCGGCGCCAGGGCGGCGAGGCGCTCGAGCGTGGTGTCGGGACGCGGGCCCTCGTCCGCGGCGACCGTGACCGGCTCGCCACGGCCGCCGGGCGGCCGCGCGTCGATCGCCACGATCTCGTCGTCGAAGCGCCCGTCGGCGGCGGCCGCGACCGCCCGCTGGTGGCTGCGCAGCGCGAACGCGTCCTGGTCCGCTCGCGACACGCCGTAGCGCTCGGCGACGTTCTCGGCCGTCTCGCCCATCGACTCGGTCGAGTACAGCGCGGCCATCCTGGGGTTGACGAGCCGCCAGCCGAGCGCCGTGTCGTGCATCGTCTCCGGCCCGCGGGCGAGCGCCGTCTCCGGCTTCGGCACGACCCACGGGGCGCGGCTCATCGACTCGGCGCCGCCCGCCAGGTAGAGGTCGCCCTCGCCCAGACGGAGCGCGCGCGCCGCCTGGTTGACCGCCTCGAGGCCGGACGCGCAGAGCCTGTTGACGGTGACGCCGGGCACCTCGACCGGGAGGCCCGCGAGCAGCGAGCACATGCGGGCGGCGTCGCGGTTGTCCTCGCCGGCCTGGTTCGCGGCCCCCCAGTACACGTCGGCCACGCCGGCCGGATCGAGGCCGGTCCGCTCGACGGCCGCGGCGATCACGTGGGCTCCCAGGTCGTCGGGCCGCACGCCGGCCAGCGACCCGCGGTGGCGGCCGATCGGCGTGCGCACGGCCTCGATGATCAGTGCCTCGGGCACGGGCCGAGCACTCTAAGGTAGGCCGCGGGGCATGGAGTTCATCCTCATCTCCTTCGGAATGGTGGCGCTGATCGTCATCCTGCTCGTGCTGCTCGCCCGCGCGTATCCGGGCAGCGGCGCCGACCTCGTCGACTGGAAGCCGACCCGCTCCTACGAGGACGAGGCGATGCTCGAGGAGGAGGACGTGCAGCAGATGCTCGACGCCCAGAACGCCTACCGGCGGAAGCGGGGCGCGAAGGAGCTGACCCAGGCCGACGCGCAGCGCATGGCGCGCGAGGACGAAGAGCTGCGGAACCGTTGGCGCGAGCCCTGATCGTCGGCTGCGGCTGCCGTGGCAGGGAGCTGGGGACGCGGCTGGCCGCCGAGGGCTGGCTCGTCCGCGGCACGTCGCGCTCGGCCGCCGGCCTCGACGCGATCGAGGCGGCGGGGATCGAGGCGGCGCTCGCCGATCCCGACCGCGCGGGGACGGTGGTGGAGCTCGTCGCCGACGTAGCGGTCGTCGTCTGGGCGCTGGGCTCGGCGAGCGGCCCGCCCGAGCTCGTCGAGGCCGTGAACGGGCCGCGGCTCGAGCGGGTCCTTGAGCACCTGGTCGATACCCCGGTGCGCGGGTTCGTCTATCAGGCCGGCGGCTCGGCGCCGGCGGCGACCCTGGCGGGCGGCGCGGCGCTGGTGCGAACCGCGGGCGAGCGGTGGCGGATCCCCGTAGCGGTGGTGGACGCGGCGCCGGACGATCACGGCGGCTGGGCCGACGCGATGGCCCGCGCAGCGCGCGGCCTGCTGGAGTGAGCGAGCCCTACGGGCTCGGGTTGCGCGGGAAGTCGATGTCCGTGGGCGGGCGCTGCTCGGCGTCGGGCTGGGACCAGGGCGCCTCGTCCGGGTTCACGTCCGGGCCCTGGTCGAGCTCGTCCGCGGCGAGCTTGCCGCCGACCACGAGCGCCACCATCACGAGGAGGAAGACTCCGTACACCGTTGCCTGCTTGGCGAAGCTGGCGCCGTAGCGCTGGCCGGTCACGCCACGGCGCTTATCCAGCCCCATCGCGTCGACGTCGCTCTGCTCATGCTTCGCGAGGCGTTCCTCGGGCGACTCGCTGAACTTCTCCAGGTGCGTGTGTGGGCCGATCGAGGGAGCGGCGAACTGCACCTCCTCCTCGTCCTTCGGCGTCTGACCTGCCTCGTCCTCGTCGGCCTGCCAGTCCTTGAAGCCGGTCGGGACGGAGCCGCCGAGCTGAACCTCGGCGTCGGCAACCGCCTGGCGCAGCTCGTCCTTCTTCATCGTGCTGCGGCCGGTGATCTCGAGCTCTGCCGCCCGCGCGCGCAGCTCGGCCACCTTCATGTCGGCAACGTCCTTGCCCGGCTCCTCCGCCATGCGCGGAACTCTAGCCGTGGTGGGGTGGCCGCGCCACCCACAACCGTCACCGCTCAGGCAGCCTGCCCAGCAGCTCGCCCAGGATCCGGGCCGTCGCGCCCCAGATCAGGTGTTCGGCTACGACGTAGGTCGGGGTGCGGATCGGCACCCCGCGGCGGACCAGACGGCGCATCGCGAACCCCTCGCGCAGCTGCTCGAGCCCGAACGCGAGCACCGTCTCGACCTCGGTGGGACTGGGAGCGAACTCCAGATCCGGCTCGATCAGCCCGACGATCGGGTGCACCTTGTAGTTGGTGACGAACGTGCCGATCGGCGGCAGCGCGCCGACCACCTGCACGCGCTCGCGCCCGAGGCCGATCTCCTCCTCGGCCTCGCGCAGGGCCGCGTCGAGGAAGCCCTCGCCCTCGTCGCGGCGCCCGCCGGGGAACGAGATCTCGCCGGCGTGGCGGCGCAGATCGTGGCGGCGCTCGGTGAAGATCAGGCCCGGGTTGCCGGGCCAGCCGTAGAGCGGGACGAGGACCGCCGCGTCGACCGCGCCCGCCGCGCTCATCCCCGCCGCCTCGTCGAGCGGCAGGAGCGCCTGGGACAGACGCCTCGCGGCCTCGCTCAGAACCACGCCCTTACCAGGGTGGCCAACATGGTTTCGCGCCTTGCGTCACTCATCAGATAATTACCCGCACGGTGCCGCCGTCGACGCTCCATGCCGCGCCCGCGACGTACGACGCCTGCTCCGAGCAGAGGAACGCGATCACAGCCCCGATCTCGGCCGGTTGGGCCAGGCGTCCGATGGGCCGCTTCGCCCCGGCGGCCTCCAGGGCCTCCTCGCGCGAGTGGTGGCCACCGGCCTCGCGGGACTGATCGAGCAGGCCGCCGGCGTCCATCCAGAGCTCCGACTCGGTGGGACCCGGGGCGACGGCGTTGATCAGCACGCCGTCCTTCGCGTGCAGGTCGGCGAACAGGCGTGAGAGCGACAGCTGCGCCGCCTTCGCCACCGAGTACTCGGGCATCATCGCCGAGGGGCGCTTGCCCGCCGTCGAGGCGACGTTCACGATCCGGCCCCAGCCTCGCTCGCGCATGCCCGGGATCGCGGCGCGCATCAACCGCATGGGCGCCATCACGTTCAGGTCCCAGGCCGCCTGCCAGTCGGCATCGGGCACGTCCTCGAGCGCGCGCCACCGCGCGGTCCCGGCGTTGTTGACCAGGACGTCCACGGGTCCTAGCGCAGTCTCGGCAGCACCGAGGATCCGCTCGGGCGCGCCGTCCGAGGTGACGTCCAGCGCCAGCGTCGCCGCCCGCCCGCCCGCCTGCTCGCACGCGCGGGCCGCCTCGTCGAGGCCCTCGCCCCGGGCGACCAGCAGGACCGAGGCGCCCTCGGCGCACAGACGCTCGGCCACGTCGCGGCCGATGCCGCGGCTTGCACCGGTGACGACGCAGCTCCTGCCTTCCAGGCCGAGGTCCACGTCAGCAGCGGACGATGTGGTCGCTCACGGTCACGTCGGTCTCGCGGGAGAGGAGCCGGTGCACCGGGCACTTCGCCGCGACCCGCAGCAGACGCTCGACCTGCTCGTCGTCGAGGTCGCCGGGACAGCGCAGGGTGACGTCGAAAGCGCGGGGCGCGGCGCCGTCGTACCCGATCACGACCTCGACCTCGAGCGCGCCGAGGTCCCAGCCCTTGCGGTCCGCGTACATCTCGGCGGTGATCGCGGTGCAGGCGGCGAGCGCCGCCCCAAGCGTGCGGGTGGGGGAGGGGCCCTGGTTGGCGCCGCCGTCGTCCACTGGCTCGTCGAGCACCAGCGTGTGGCCGCCCTCGATCTCGACGTCGTGGGTGTAGCCCTCCCGCCGGCGCGCGAGCACCCTGACCATGCTCAGTTCCTCCCGCGACCCGCGAACAGCTCCGGGTCGTCGACATCGGCATAGCGCGCCATCGCGAACGCCAGGTCCGAGGCGCGGTTCAGGAACCGCAGCAGGTCGGGCGAGGCAAGCTCGCCGGCCTCGCCCAGCGTCACGACCCGGCGCTCCGCCCTGCGGATCACCGTACGGGCGACGTCGAGCTGGGCCGAGAGCGTGGTGCCACCGGGCAGCACGAACTTGGGCGGGAGGTCGACGCGGTCCATGTACTTGTCGATCAGCGGCTCGAGCTCGGCCGCCATCTCCGGGGTGATCCGGCTGACGCCGTCCTCGAGGCGGCCGGCGGCCTCGGGCGCCGTGGCCAGCTCGGCCCCGGCGATCATCAGCTCGTCCTGGACGCGCAGGATGTCGGCGGCCAGCTCGGCGTCGTCGCCGCAGAGCGACCGCGCGACGCCCAGGGCCGAGTTCGCCTCGTCGAGCGATCCGTAGGCGTCCGTGCGCGCGTGGTCCTTCGGCACCCGCCCGCCGTACCAGAGCGAGGTCGAGCCGTCGTCGCCCTTGCCGGTGTAGATGCGGACCATCGCGCCGAGCCTAAGCCATCTAACTCAGCGGGTTGAAGACCAGACCGGTCAGCACCTTCGGGAAGAAGTAGGTCGACTTCGGCGGCATCGTCTCGCCGGAGGCGGCGACCGCGCGGACCTGATCGACCGGAGTCGGACGCATCAGGAAGGCGGCGTCGGTGCCCGTTTCGAGCGAGGCGATCGCCGCCTCGGCCGAGGCGGTGTACGCGATCCCGCGCTTCGCCGCGACGTCCTCCTCGGTCATTCCGAGAGCACCGCGCAGGATCAGCGCCTCGAGGATCGCGGCGTCGAGGCGGCGGTACGGCTCCGAATGGCCGGCGAGAGCGGCGTCGACCGCGGCCGTGTCCTTCAGGCGCAGGCGGAAGCCTCGCTTGAAGTGCGCATCCATGTAGCCGAACACGCCCACACCCTCCTCGCCGGCGGGGTCGAGCGTCTCGAGCGGCACCTCCTCGAGCTCGAAGTGCTCGCGGAGCGCGTTCGCCAGGATCTCCGGCTTGTCCGAGTCGCGCAGGTCGGTGAGGAGCCGGTGATAGCCGAACACCGTCAGCCCGGGGTCCTCCAGCGAGACGAGGGCCATCAGCGTGAAGCGGTGAGCGCCGTCGCCGCCGACCTCCTCCGCGTAGGTGTGGGCAGTCTCGTAGCGGTGGTGGCCGTCGGCGATGAGCAGCTCCGATTCGGCGAGCGCGGCCGTGACGGCCTCGAGGACCGCCGGTTCGGCGACCCGCCAGATCCGATGGACGTTGCCGTCCCGGTCCGTCACCTCACCCCAGGGGGATCCTCCCAGCGCCGGCTCCAGCAGAGGCCAGGCGTTGCCCTCGTGCAGCGAGAAGATCGGCGACATGTTGTGCCGGGTTGCGCGGGTCAGCCGCAGTCGGTCCTCCTTCGGCCCCGGCTGGGTGCGCTCGTGTGGGCGCACGTCGCCCGCGCCGTACGGGGTGACGGCGACTCGGCAGAGGAAGCCCCGGCGCGTGTGGCGGGCGCCGTCCGGTCCCACATAGTCCTGCTCGAGCGCCCAGAAGGCCTCCTCGCGGTCCGCTGCGAGGATGCCGGCGAGCGTCCACTCCTCGAGCGTCTCGGCCGCGTGCTCGTAGGGGTCGGCGCCGGCCGGCGCCTCGGGCAGGTCGATCTCGACCACGTTGAACGGCGAGCGCGCGAGCAGCGCCGCGCGCGCCTCGGAGTCGACGACGTCGTAGGGCGGCGCGGTGACGTCGCTCAGCGAGGGCACCGCCGCGAGGTTGTAGTGAAGGGCCCGGAGGGGCCGGACGTCCGCCATCGGCGCGGGAGCCTAGTGGGCGCTACGCTGCCGGGCGATGCCCGCGCGTCACAGCAGTGACGTCAAGACCCTCCCAGAAGCGCGCCGCGAGTTCGCGCACAAGCGCTCACCCTGGCTGATCGCAGCGGTGATCGTGGCGCTGGTGCTGGCGCGCGCGTTCGCCGGCGAAGTGACCTGGCGCGACGGCGTGGCCGCCCTCGCGATGCTCGCCATCTACCCGCTCGGCGAGTGGCTGATCCACGTCTATCTCCTCCACATGCGCCCGTTCGAGTTCCGAGGGCGGCGCATCGACCCGCCCGCCGCCAAGGGGCATCGCGCCCACCATCGCAAGCCCAACGACCTGACGATCATCCTGCTCGAGCCCAAGGACATCGCCCAGCTCCTGTTCATCGCGATGCCGGTCTCGATCGCGATCTGGGCGGTCCCGCTGAGCCTGATCACGGGCTCGGTGCCCGTCGCCGCGATCCTCACCGCCGCGCTCACGACGACGGTCCTGATCGGCATCTACGAGTGGACCCACTTCCTGATCCACACGTCCTACCGGCCGCGGTCGCGCTACTACCGGTCGATCTGGCGCACGCACCGGCTCCACCACTTCAAGAACGAGCACTACTGGCACGGGATCACGAACACGCTCGGCGACCGCGTTCTGGGCACGTTCCCCGACCAGCGCGACGTGCCGCGCTCGAGGACCGCGCGCACGCTGGACCCGGAGGCGGCTGACTCCGCGGCGACCACCTGAGTTTCCCGCGCCCCTCGCCGGGCAACGGGTGGGCATGTCCGACAACGGCGAGTCGCACTCCGAGCGCGTCAACCGTGAGCTGATCGAGCTCCTCAACGAGCTCCGCGTCGCGCTGCCCGGCGTGCAGGTCCTGTTCGCGTTCCTGCTCGCGGTGCCGTTCGCCACCGGATTCAAGGAGACGACCGACTTCCAGCGCGACCTCTTCTTCTGCATCCTGCTCGCAACCGCGATCTCGTCGGCACTGTTGATCGCGCCGTCCGCCTACCACCGCATCAACTTCCGCGAGCACGACAAGGAGCAGATGCTCCAGACCTCGAACGGACTGGCGATCGCCGGCCTCACCCTCCTCGCGCTGGCCATCGTCGGCGCGGTCGCGCTGATCGCCGACTTTCTCTACGGCCCGACGGTCCCGATCCTCTGCGCCGGAGCGGGCGTGGTGCTGTTCGGGATCCTCTGGTTCGTCCTGCCGCTGGTACGGCGCAATCCGCAGGAGACGCCGGAGGCCTGAGAATCGGGGTGGCGGGATTCGAACCCGCGCTCTCCCGGCCCCAAACCGGGTGCGATACCAGGCTTCGCTACACCCCGAGTAGCCGAGTGTAATCACGGGTACGCTCAGGCAAGCAGCGACCGAGGAGGCGAGCGATGGTGGACTTCAAGAAGCTGGGCGGCAAGGCCAAGGATCTGGTCGACAAGCGTGGGGGAACCGACGCGCTGAAGGACGACGCCGCCGAGCTCAAGGACATCGCGACCGGCAAGGGCAGCCTCGCCGAGAAGGCGAAGGCCGCAGCCGCGGCGCTCAAGGATCCGGGCGAAGCGGGCGCCGAGGACGAGGCGGCGGGGGAGCCGAAGCCTGAGGCATCCGCAGAGGCCGAGCCTATGGGCGCCGGCGACGAGCGCGCCGAGCGGCAGGCGCGCCGGGCCGAGCGCCGCAAGGAGCGCGCCGAGCGCCGCGAGGGCGGCGGGGACGCTGCCTAGGCAGCGGCTACGCTGGCCCGTGGCCCCCGTAGCTCAGCGGATAGAGCGGCTGCCTTCTAAGCAGCGGGTCGGAGGTTCGACTCCTCCCGGGGGCGCTCGATGACCGGTGAGCTGAGCTTCTTCGAGCTGGGGACCGGCGACTACGAACGCGCTCGGGCGTTCTACTCGGAGCTCTTCGGCTGGGACTTCGCGCCGATGAACAAGGGCGGCCGGATCTCGACACCGAACGTTCCCGGCGGCATCCACCCCGGCGACGCCGGCGCCAGCCCGTACGTCTTCTTCGCGGTCGACGACCTCGACGCCGCGGTGGCCAGGGTGCGCGAGCTCGGCGGGTCCGGTGACGCGATGGACGAGGACCCGGAAACCGTCGCCGAGTTCGGACGATTCGCACTCTGCAAGGACGATCAGGGCTCGAGCTTCGGCTTGCACCAACGTCCCGCCGGGTGACTTGCTGACGGTAACGGCGACGGAGAGGAGCGACTTGGACAAGGTCACTGACGGCGTCTACCGGCTCGGGACGGATTGGGTCGGCTGGTATCTGTGCGATGTCGACGGCGCCGTCACTGTTGTCGATTGCGGTTTCCCCGGCTACTTCGAGCAGCTCCCCGCCGCGCTCTCAAAGCTCGGGCGCTCGCTCGACGCCGTGCAGGCCGTCGTCCTGACCCACTACCACGGCGACCACGTCGGATGCGCCGAGCGGATCCGGACGGAGGCAGGCGCGCGGGTGCTCGCACCCGCGGGGGACGCGGCGGGAGTGCAGGGCGGCAATGTGCCTGTGCCTGGGGGCATGCTGACGAGCCTGTGGCGGCCGCGGATGATGCGCTTCATCGCTCACGCGACTCGCAGTGGCGGGGCGAAGCAGATCCCGGTCGCGGACGTCCAGGCCTACGACGACGGCGAGGTCCTTGACGTTCCGGGCCGGCTGAAGGCGGTCCACACGCCGGGGCACACGGCGGGTCATTGCTCGCTTCTGGCCGCAGACGCGGGCGTGCTGTTCGCGGGGGATGCGTTGACCAGAGCGCGCTTCCTTACCGGCGAGACCAAGACGCGGCTGCATCCGTTCAACGAGGACGCCGGGAGGGCGCGCGAGTCGCTGTCACGACTCCAGAACCTGCCGGCCGAGGTTGTGGTCATGGGCCACGGCGCGCCGTTCCTGGGCTCGCCGGCAGAGGCGGTCGCCGAGACCCGGGGATAGGGCGGGGCCCAGCCACCAACGCCCTCCCGGCCGCTACATTGGAACTCCGCGGTGGGCGTAGCTCAGTTGGTAGAGCTCCTGGTTGTGGTCCAGGCGGTCGGGGGTTCGAGTCCCCTCGCTCACCTTCACCAGATCTCCCATTGCCATGCGAGATCCAGCCGAATGCACTTGCTTATCCCGCCACGGCAGGGGCCTAAACGGGGCCTATTCAAGGCCGGGTTGGTTGAGGAGCGGCCCAGGAACACCGAAGGTCACAGGCTCGAATGCTGTGGGCGCGCTCCGTTCCGTGCCTTTCCGTTCCCGGTTTCGCCTGGTAAGAGACCGACCGTATGAGGCCGGGTGGGTAGTTGAGTTCCTCGGGCGACCGCCGGGTCCCGCATGCCGCCGCGCGCTCAGTGTTACATCTCTGCCATATCGCAGTCTTCCTCGCGCGGTCGGTCCGTCGAACGGCGCCTCGGTCGCCGTGGCCGTCGCTACGCTCAATCGATGGCAAGCAAGCGCCCCAATCGCGGACTGACCGTTGACGGTGGCGGCGGCTTCGACGACCGCGGGGGAGTTGGGACGTTTCGCGGCGTCAGCTACCAGGTTCAGGTGGCCATCGACCAAGCGCTGGATCTGGTTGAGCGCCAGATCGCGGCACCGCATCTGGAGCTCGCGATCAGCCTCGAGGGCTTGGTCATCTCCGACGACCAGATCGAGAAGTGGGACGTCGTCGCCGAACCCGATCGCCGCGCGATCGAGGCCAAAGTCAAGCCGACGACGAAGGATGTGCGGAAGTTCTGCGCTGCCGCGGCTGACTCGCACGCCGATCAAATCGTTCTCGTCTTCGGCGAGAACTGTGCCGCGGTTCGGCGTCTCGAGCGCCTACGCCAGGCGCGGCGCGCTGCACCGAGCGAGGCCGCCTTCGAGCGCATCCTCGCCGATTTTCCCGACGGAGTTCGCAAGCTAGCCGGTGATCTTGGCGACCGCGCCTTCGACGTAATCGACAGGGTCGAGCTCGTGAACCAGCCGCCAGGAGTTCTGCGCACCAACGTCGAGCGGCACGTGCGCGATCTCGCCCCGGCGCAGGCCGCCCAGCTAAGCGAGTTCCTGGTAACCCGTCTCACCTCGGGGGCCGAGGCCCGTCAGTCGTATCGGATGCGTGATCTTTTGACCGAGCTCGCCGCGCGAGGGATCACGATCACGACCTCAAGGGGTCTCGACAACGGCGATCTCAGCCGCAGCCAAGCCGCTGTACTCGGACTGCTGTGGAGCACCGCGGCGGCGCTGCCGACCGAGATCCTGGCCGACACCGTTGGCATCGGCGTGCTCGAGCTCAAACGCGAGCTCGAACCGCTGATCGAGGCCGGCGTCCTGACCTTCGACGGCTCGTGCCTTCGAGCCGAGGCTCCACTCGGCCAGCTCGATGCCCGTCTCGGTTCCGGCCTCGCCGAGGCGTGCCTCGACCTCCTGCTGGTGTGGCTCAAGGCCAATCCGGCCGACCGCGGCTTTGATGGGGCGCTCGACGCTGCGATCGCACTCGCCAGCCGGCTCAGCGAGGACGCGCCGACCCTGGTGGCGACTGTCTTTCATCGCCTCGACAAGCTGCTCAAGCGTCGCGGCGACAAGCGCCTTGTGCTTGAGGTGGCCGACCTGTCGATCGCTGCAGCCCACTGTGCCGCCCGGACCGACCCCGTCGTCCAAGGCGAAGCGGTGGCGTTGATCTGCGGGCGCGCCTGGGTCTATCAACGGGTCGGGGAACTGGACCGCGCCGCCGCCGACAGCGAGGCGAGTCTCGAGCTCGGCGAGCAGATCGGGTGGGAGCGCAACACCGCTTACTGCCACAAGTGCATCGGTCGCCTGTGCCGGGTTCGCGCGGAGGCCACCGCGGGGGGCGAGCGTGACAGGCTGCTCGCCGAGAGCCGCGATCGCCTGCGCGAGGCAATCGAGCGTTTCCGTGCCCTCGGGCGCGACGAGGAAGTTGGCGACTCGTTCAGCTTGCTCGGGCGGACCGAGCTAGTCGCCGGCGATCGGGACGCCGCTGAGGCCGCCGTTATCGAGGCCGCGCGGCTGCTCACCGACCGCGGAAGCAAGGACTTCCTGGACCTCGAGCTGCTTCGCGCTGAGCTGGCACAAGACTCGGGCCAGCTGGAGGAGGCGGAGGAGATCATCGCCGCGGTGCTGGCCGTCGGGGGAGGCGAGGCGCGTGACGACTCAGAGATCTCCGGGCGGGCCCTCGGATTGCGCGGCCGGGTCCTGACCGCGCGCGGGCAGAAAGCCGATGGTCAGAGGGACCTGCTCGAGACCGCGGCGTTGTTCGAGAGGCTCGGCGAGCCTGACCGCGGTGCCGCATACGAGCTTGAGGCAATGAAATCCGTCGGACGCCTTCCGGATGATGTTCGGGTGCTCAAGCTTCTCCGCGAGCAGCGGCCGTTGGTGCAGACGATCGCCATCAGCCTCTACGAGCAGGACGTCCGGCGCGAGCGCGAGCGAGCGGAGCAAGCAGTGGCCCTACGAGCCCCTGCACCGGAGGACTACTGGCGAACTCTGATCAGCCGCGCAAGGGAAGACGCGGCTCGGCGCCGGGAGGACTGGCGATGAGCGTCGTCGCATCCTCGTCGTGGCCTGTGGGACCGCAACAGCCGGTGAAGCGCGGGCGTCGCTATGACGAGCTCATCCGCGCCGCCGTCGTCGACCTCCTCGGCGACGACGACAAACCACCGATCCATTTCGGTCCACTCCTTGGCAAGCTCGGAATCTCATCGATCCAATATCGCGGCGGTTTTCCCCACTCCGGCGCGCTGTTACGTGAGCCGAATGGGGACCTCAAAATCGTCTGCTCAGCCGATCAACCGCCGGTTCGGAAGCGTTTTACGATCGCTCACGAAGTGGCCCATGCCTACCTCGATCGCGTCCGGCCAACCGACGCGATTGACGATGTCGAGGCCTTCTGTGATCGCTTTGCCGCCGAGCTGTTGATGCCTTCGTCGCGGATCCAGCCCGAAGGCGAGGACGGCTTGTCCATCAAACGGCTCGCGGAACTCACCCACGTCTACAAGGTGTCACTTCACACGATGGCGATCCGGGTCGCTGAGCTGACCGAAATCAGCATTCTTCTAGCCGATCGGGACCAGCTGCTCTGGGCCGTCGGTCCGATTCGCGATCCCGATCCGCTGCTGATTGAAACCTCTCGCCGCGCGATCGATGAGCGTCGCGTGCTCGCTGTGCACTGCACTCGCGAGCCAGACCAGAACTGGCGCGTTGAGGCCGCGCCGCGGTCACGGGATCGCTCACTCTTGCTGCTTCAGCAAATTCGGTAGTAAGGTCGCGTCGTGTCTGGATCTGCGCCCGCACCTGCTCTCGATCGTCCGCCCGGTACCCGGCACAGCAGGGCGACCAAGTCCGCTCCAGCAGCCCAACCAGTACGTCTTGGACTGCGCAAGCGCTCTACCGTACGCGAGCATGTGGCGGCAGTCGAAGCACTGCTGCTCGCTGGGTCAAGTCCGCCGGTTCCGCGTTCGGGCTGGGGCTTGAAGGCTCGCGACTTGATCTGTCGCTTGGTCGGTCATTCGCCGCTTGCTGCCGACAGCGAGGGACGAGCACGTTGTCGACGCTGCATGGCTTCGCTACAGATCGAGGCCAGCGATCGGTCGACGGCCTGTGCCCACGGTCCGTAGGTGACAGGAAGAAGCTCGACAGCACGGGCCCGAGCAGAGGCAGGTCGGCCCGTAAGTTGGCGATGATCATCTGATGGCGCGAACGGTCTGCATCGTCACCGGCCCGATCCTCGGCCTCCAAAGCGAGCGCTTTCTCGGCCACACAGTCGACTTCGCCGCTGGCCAGGGTAAGAAGATCAAGGTCTTTGACCTGCTAGACGAGGTTGCTGAGATCGAGCAGGAAAGCTGGGACAACGCGTTTGAGCGCCTGGTCTTCATCGGCAAGCTGCTCGACGGCTACCAGTACCAGTTCGACCTGCTGCGCCGGGCCGCCTACTCGGCGATCGCGGCCAAGATCGAGCGCCTGCCAGCGTCCGTAAACGCCCTGATCCGCGCCCCGGCGGCGATCGAGTGGCGCGGCATCCAACTCGAGTTCAAAGACCACGATGTGATCGCCGAGGCGATCCGCCCCGACCGCATCGTCACGCTGATCAACGCCGAGCACAAGATCCTCGCCGAGCTCAAGACCCAATACGGCAAGCGCGGCATGGAGCTGATCTCACAAAGCGGCGAGGCGACGACCGAGACGGTCTTGGACTGGCTCGGCGCCTGTGTCTCGCGCAGCGAGGACTGGGCCGACTGGGCCAGCCACGTCCTCGGGCGTCGCGTCGGGCACTTCGTGTTGAGCACCGAGGCGCCGTCGCGCCGCGACCGCTTGAAGTTCATCCCCGACGTCGACAACCTGACCAAGGCGGCGACGGCGAGGAAGCTGCCCTCCTTCTACAGCTCGTACTCGATGACGGTTGCCGGCGAGGCCGAGCGCAACGCGATCAACCGTGCCGTCTGGCGCCTGCGCCAGTACGGCATCGTTGTCGACCCCGGCACGATCGAGATCGGGACCGACACCGATCCCGCCGACAAGCCAATCGTTTTCGCCTACACGGTCTTTCGCGATCTGCGCTGGGACGTGAAGAAGGTTGACGCCGTCGCCGCCTTTCATCCCTACAAGGAGCGACCGCCGCTTTCGACAGGAATGATGGACGAGCTCGGTCACGCCAAGGCCTTCGGCATCGACCGCTACCTCGTCTTGCCGACCGGCGGTGGCAGCCCGTTCACGGCCGGAACGCTCGTGCCTCGCAACCACTTCTTCACCTCCGAGAAGGCGTTCTTCGAGTTCATTGAAAGGCGGCGCCGCCCACAGCTCAAGCCGCAATTCGCAGACCAAGTCGCGGCCTTCGCCAGGTGGAAGCCACCGCCCGAGACCTAGCCGACTCGGCCCGGTCGCTGCGCGATTACGACGCCGAGCGCCACGGACCGCTGCTTGGCGTCAGCGACGAGGGCTCGGCGGCGCCGGCGATCGCTGCCGCCGCTGTTGATTCGCCGAAAGCCCAGGCGCTCTCCTCCCCCTGCGCGCTTGAGATCGGGGTCGCCCACGACGGCGAGCGCCTGGGCTCGATCGGGGAGACGCCGATCGGCCCGGACGAGTTCGAGGCGATTCGCACCGGGGTCGCAAACCGGATCCTGATCACGACCAACATCGGCTCGCACACCTCCAGCTGGCATTACCTGCGCGGGCCGACGGTTGACCTCGGCGCCGGAGGCGCCGGTGCGGCCACGAAGCTCAGCGCCACGCTCGCCGCGTACCTGCCGGCGGATGGTGGGAGCACGCGCCGCGTGCCGGTCTACCTGCGCGTATCGCCAGCGGAGCTTTTTGCCCGACCGGGCCCGCTGTGCGATGCGATCGCGGCCGCCCGAAGCGACTTGGTCACCCCCGATGGCATCGAGGCTGAGATCAGTCTCTTGATCGACGTCGCGGCAGCGGACGACGCCCGCGCCGTCGAGGCAGCCATCGAGCTAGCCGCGCGCGCGCAGGTAGCGGCAGTGGCGGTCGGCGGGGTCGCACTGGCGCCGGCCGAGGGTAGGACGCAACGCCCCGGCCTTCTGAACTACTTCAGCGCCGCCGCGGCCCGGCCGCTACTTGCCCGCGGCGGCGAGATCGGCGTCGCTGTGCGCGGCCTCGACGTCGTCGATTTGCACTCGATCGCCCACCAGATCTGGGCGGCTCTCGCGACGGCGCGCCGACAGGGAGCGGCCGCGGGCAAGTACAGCCTTTACCCGTTGACGTTTCAGGAGATGGCACCGGTCATCCAGCGCGTCCAGGGCTGGTTCTCAGACTGGACCGCGGCACCGGCCCATTACCTCGACCTGGAGACGATCGACGCCAGCGATGTCGTGGACATTGAACAGGCGGCGGAGGGAGCCCGGCGTTGGCTCGCGATCGCCGCCGCCGCTGGCGTGCCGGTCGTCTTGATCGACACAGCCGACAAGGCCAAGGGGCGGCATCTGCTCAAGTCCGGCGCCCACGACGAGCTCGGGATCCTCACCTTGGCCGAGATTCGAGAGCTCAACGAGTTCGCCGGCGAGCTCGGAGTCAGGGCGCTGTGGGCCGGTGGCATCGGCATCGACCAGGTACACGAGTTCGGTCGCCTCGGATGCTTCGGCATCTATGTCACCAGCGCCGCTGCGCGCAAGCAGATGATCACCCCGGCCTATGCGGACGATCCGGTCCTGACCGCCGAGCGCGAGCCTACCCGAGAAGGCGTGGCGGCGACCAAGCTGCAACTCGAAGCCGGGTTCTTGTCCGCGCGGGTCGACGGCGGCGAGGAGCTCCTCGCACAGGCCCGGGCGGCGCTTGCGGACCAAAAGCGTTCGGCCGAACTAGTGGCCAATCTGCGCGACGCGTGGACGCGCTTTTTGGACGGCCCCGCCGCCGGCGCGCCCGGCACCTAGAGCTCGAGTTCGGCCCATAGGGGGCGATGGTCCGAGACGTAGTAGCGCAGGTAACCGCGATAGGTCGGCCAGGGATCGTCCTCTCGCTCCCACAGCTCCTCAAACAGCGTGTTGTCGAAGTCGAAGACCTCGACTTGGCGCGGCTGGCGCGTCTGGTCGGGAAAGAAGGCGATCTGGTCGTAGTGCTTGAGCCCGTCGAGGCTGGTGCCGCCGACCTTCGACAGCCGCTCTTCACGCTTGCGTGGCAGCTCGAGCCCCCGGTGGCGCAGCGCCCGGTTGGCCTTTGCCAGCTGCAGGCCGCGGCTGGTCAGCGCCTCATAGATCTCGTCTCCCGGGGTCGGGCTCGGCAGGTTGAAGTCCCCGAGCGGGATGATGTTCTTGGTGAAAGCGTGGTCGCTTCGCTGGCGTTTTGCCGCCCACCAGGCGACGGCGTACGTCTCAAGCGCGCGGCGCTTGACGTTCTTCAGGGCGTTGGAGCCGAAGTAGAGGTGGACGTTGACGAGCAGAAAGCGAAACTGTCGCGGCGCCGCCTTGGTCTCGAACGCGGCCATATAGGGTCCGCGGTCAAAGCCGCGAAACGGGATCTCGAAGCCCGGCAGGCGGATCTGATCGAGCTGGCTCGGTGGGATTGCCAGCCGCCCAACCTTGCCGAGCAACTTGACCCGCCTCGTGTCCCAGACGAAGGCCTGGCGTTCCATGTTGCCCGAGGCATCGGAGAACAGGACCTCATAGCCGTCGCCAAGGCTCTCGCGCAAGGCCCGCAGGCCGCCCAGGTTGTCGTTGACCTCTTGGACAGCGACGATGTCGAACCAGGAACAGACCTCGGCCAGCAGCTGGTGGTCGGTTTGGCGCCGCGCTTGGACGCCGAGGTTGGCGATGTTCCAGGTCGCGATCAGAAGCCGGTCGCGCCGGCGGCGCGGAATCTCGCGCCGACGTGCCCAGGCGCGAAGCGCAGCGCGCTCGGCGTCGACGTCGTAGGTGTAGTCGACACGCGGCTTGGGATGAGGTGGCACCCGTTGATCCTCTCAGCGCCAGGAGACGGGCCGGCGACAAAGCCGTGGTTACTTGGCGATGGTGCGCACGATCTCGGCCCGGCGTACCGCGCGCTCGACCAACAGCTCGTCCTCACGTTGATCGCGCAACCAGCTGATCAACTGATCACAGCGTTGGCGCGTCGATGCCTCGTCGCGACAGTCCTTGAGAAAGATCATCTGAACGCGCTGAACATCGTCAGCGACGTAGACGCCGAATGGAGTCGAAAGGATCATTGCGTCGGGGAAGCCCAGTTGGCGCAGAGCCTGGGCTTCGGTTACGCCCTGATGACAGGCGATGAGGTGAACCGGGCCAGCTGACTTGCCGTTCACGACGCGCTGATCGTCGTGATCGCGCAGGAAAGGTTGTCCGGTCCGCTCGCGCGCGGCGCCGATCGAGAGCGCAGCCGGGATCGCATGCAAGGCGAAGCGGATCGACTCGCCAGCGAGGTCGAGATCGACGCGGTGGGGTTGTGCCGGATCAGCCTTGGCCTTCTGGTCAATGAAGAAACCCTCCACCGCTTTCAGCATCTCCTCGCTTCGCCGGTCATAGTCAAGGCGGGCCCAGACCAGCGGCGCTCCCTGGTAGTAGCTGGCGCCGCGAGCGCCCACGGCGCCGGCCTTAGTCAGTTCGATCGTCGCTTCGCGCACGGCGCTTCGAACGCTGTCGACGACCTCGTCGGCGGTTCCAGCGCTGGCGTGAAAGTGAGCGTCGCCTTCCACCTGCTTCTGGAAGCGCTCGTGCCGCGCCCCGGTCGCCTTCGGGCTCTTCGGCACGGCAACGACGCGCAGCGTCTTGGGTGCGTGGTTGAGAGCCTCGAGGTACTCGATCTCGCAGATGCCGACATTTCCCGGCGCTGCCCAGCCTGAGTCGCCGTTGTAAAGGACGATGACCAGGTCGGCCCTGCGTACCTGGGCACGGCATTCCTCTGTCGCGTTGTGCTCGCCGCCGGCCGGCGGCGCGGTCTCGTTGATCCAGGCCTCGTAAAAGCCAGGCTTGCCGAGGATCTCCTCGTCCTGAAGCTCGGTCTGGATGCGTTGCTTGACCTCCGACAGCGGTGGTGAGTGGTCGTCGTCGGGATCGAGCTGGTCTCGACTTCGGCTGGACAGGAAGATCTTGATCGTTCCGGGCATCCGAACAAGCTTTCAGAGATTGCGGTTATCCGACGGCGACGGGTCTTACATTGTCATGCAGATGGAACGCGGAAGCCACAGCCCGACTGGGCCCGGCTGGCGGCGGCGCTGGGGACCGGCCGAAAAGCGCATCGTCGAGCAAGGGATTGCAAAGCTCGCCCGTGAGGACGCCGGGGCGGCCGCCTCGATGCGCTCCCAGCTCGCTCGGGCCTGCGCACGGGCCGACCTCAAGCGGTTGGCCGTCGATCTGGCTCAGGCGCTGAGCGGCGATCGTTATCGGCGCCACCTGAACCGCGACCAGTTTCCATCAGACTGCCCGATCTGCGGACGTGAGATCTCGCCGTTCGAGATCGTCGCCGAGGACCGGCGGACGGGCGCCGTGTTGCACTCGGCTTGCGCGCCGCGGCCAACCGGGGCGCTCACTGTCAGTGAGCCGGCGTCGGCGCTTGAGTGGCTGGCGGCCCAATTGAACTGAGGCCTAGCGGCACGCGGCCGCCCCCACTCTGTTCGCGCGGTGACCCCGTGCACGGCTCGCGATGCGCCGTAGGGTCTTCGACTGTCGCTCTCACGCGGAAGCGACAGAGAGATGGGTTTGAGGACCGGGCTGCGGAACCGACTGCGCGAGCGAACGCCTGGAAGCCACGGCTTCTCTGGCCAGCTGAGGCAGCAAAGCCGAGCGGCTCCGCGCCGGCCTGTCCGCCGTTGAAATCACGTCGGCCACGCGTTGGATACTTCACCGCTCATGACTGGTCGCGCTCGCAACCTCCCCTGTCGGGGCGATGGTCGGATGTCCGACGAGGCATCGCCGTCCGGCCGGCTTCGGCGGCGCACGTGAACGGCCCTGAAATCGTTCTCGCCTGGCATGAGCTCAGGTTCCGGCTTGCATGTGCTGAGAAGACTGGCGACGAGTTTCAAACCTTCTTCGAGAGCATCATGGAGAAGGTGGACCCCTCCTTTCTCAAGGTCAAGGCCTCGGGGAGGTCCGGCGATTGGAAATGCGACGGCATCGGGCAGGACTCGGGCACCTACTACCAGGTGTACGCCCCTGAAGCGCTCAAGGTCGCCGAGACGAAGAAGAAGATCGAGGAGGATTTCGCAGGCGTCCTTGCGAAGTGGGGCGACAACGTTCAGGCCTGGGTCTTCGTTTGGAGCGCCGCGACCCACGGCCTCCCGCCCGAGATCGCCAGCCTTCTCCAGGAGTTGCGCAAGAAGCACGAGCCGCCGCCGACCATCGAGGACTGGGGTCGCGAGGCTCTTTGGGACCGCGTTAGAGCGCTGGGCGAGCCCGATCGCGTGACGCTCCTCGGACCCGCGCCGTCGCTCACTAGCGTTACCGAGACGACGGCCGCGGAAGTGCAGACATTGCTGAACTACCTCGTCGAGCAGCCGATCCCCGACCTGGACGAGGACCTTGGCCACGTCGAGCTCGCCGAGAAGATGGACCGCAACGAGTTCAACGACGCAGTTCGTCTGCTCATCCGGGCGGGCTTCCCGATCGTGAAGACGGTCGACTACTACGTCTCCAACCACCCGGACATGCGCTTCTCGCAGCGCGTCGCGGTTCTACTGAATGAGCGTTACGAGGAGATGCGAGAGACCATCGGCGACGACTCAAGCGATGTGTTCACAGCGCTGATCGACTCGCTGGCGCAAGGCCATAATGCGCCGGCGCCCGAGTATTGGGCTGCGGTCGGCGTCATCGCCCACTACTTCGAGCTCTGCGACATCTTCGAGCGGTGATCCTCCCAAACAAGCACATCGCTTTCGAGCAGGCGCTGATCCGCGTTGGTGCTGACGTACTGGAGGGATTGCCCGTCGCGACGACCGTCACCACGTTGTGGACCAATATGCGTGACGCTGGGCACGTGCGGTCCTTCGACCAGTTCTGCCTGGCGCTCAGCTTCTTGTTTGCGGTCGGCGCACTCGAGCTTCGCGAGGGCCTGCTCGTGAGGGCGACGTGATCAGGTCAGTCCGAGCTGATCGCGAGGGCTTCAAGGACGTTACCTTCGAGCCGGGGTTCAACGTCGTCCTGGCTGAGCGGACTGAGGAAGCAACCGAGAAGGATTCCCGAAATGGGTCGGGCAAGTCGTCGCTTATTGAGGTAATCCACTTCTGTCTCGGCTCCGGCACGGAACAGAATCCGCTGATGGCGGATGCGCTCGAGGGGTGGACCTTCTACCTCGATCTGACGATCCGCGGGAGAGAAATCTCCGTGTCGAGAAATACGGCTCGCCAGGGGAGGATCGAACTATCCGGCGACTTTTCGGGCTGGCCGATCGACATCAAGCGGGACGTCGACACCGGGAAGCTGTACGTGAGTGTCGAGTCGTGGCGACAGGTGCTCGCGTGGCTGATGTTCGATCTGCCGCTCGAGATGGCAGAGGAGTCGTACAAGCCAACCGCTCGAATGCTCCTCCCATACTTCGCGCGTCGCGGTCGCGATGCGTTCAGCGAGCCGTTCAAGCACTTTGCGAACCAGCCATCGTGGAGTAGGCAGGTACACACCGCTTTCCTGCTGGGCATTGATTGGCGGTTCACCCGTAGTGCTGAACTGCTTCGGCGCCGGGAGGATGCCCTGAAGGACGCGCGGAAGGCAATCGAAGCGTGGCGCAAGACCGCCGACGTCGACGGGCCAGACGGCACTGATACGGCGAGTCTTGAAGGCAGGCTCGAGGCACTGAAAATCAATCTCGAGCGCAGGATGCGGGAGGGGGCCGATCAGCTTGCCTCGTTCCAAGTCCATCCTCAGTACGCCACGCTCGAGCTAGAGGCAACCGAGATGACCGCGACGATCCATGCGCGGTCAAACGAGAACGTTGCTGACCGGCAGCTGCTTCAGTTCTACGAGCAGTCGATCGAGGAAGAGCGGCCGGCGGACCCCGAAGCGCTGGCTGCGATGTACGCCGAGGCCGGGGTTTATTTCTCCGACCAGCTCAGCAGGCGTCTCGAAGACGTGCGGGAGTTCCACGACCGGATTTACACGAACCGTCGCGCCTACCTCGAGGGCGAAATGAAGCGGTTGTCCGAGGCGATCACGCAGAGGGAGGGGGAGATCGAGGCCCTATCCACCAAGCGCGCTTCAACTCTTGGGGTGCTTCGTCACCACGGGGCGCTTGAGGAATACCTGGCTCTCCAAGAGCGCCACAACGAGCTGGCGGAGCAGCTCGCCCGAGTGGCGGCGGAGATTGATCAGCTCCGCGGCTTCGAAGAGGAGCTCACACGCGTTCGGCTCGAAAAAGACCAGCTCGTTCTCGACGCGCGCGAGGACTTTCGGGAGCGGCGCCCGATTTGGGCTCGAGCCGTCGATATCTTCGGCGCCAACACCGCGGAGCTCTATGAGCATCCGGGCGAACTGGCGCTGAACGTTTCCACAGCCGGAGGGCTGACTTCCAGCATCGCCATCGAGCGTGGCGCGAGCCAGGGAGTCCAGGAGATGATGGTGCTCTGCTACGACCTGATGGTCGCCGAGCTGTTCTCGGACAGGGATCCGTCGCCTGGCTTCCTCGTCCACGACAGCACAATCTTCGATGGTGTCGATGAGCGCCAGGTCGCTCGCGCGCTGCAACTCGCTGCGCGGAAGGCAGACGATTGCGGGTTCCAGTACGTCTGTTGTTTGAACTCAGATGCAGTCCCGTGGGCTGAGCTTGGAGACGACTTCGACGTCCATGAGTACGTGCGTCTCGAGCTGTCCGATGCGGGCGAGGCAGGGGGGCTGTTCGGCATCCGTTTCTGATCCACCGTTCTAGGCAAGACTGACGGCCGCGAGCTAGTCGACACCCATCATCAAGCGCGACGCAGGCAGCAGCCGACACCTCAGCGCAGCTTCATGACGACGTCGCGGCTACCGCCTTGCGCGAGGACGAGAAGCAGCCATTGCGGGCGAGGGGCAATCATCCAATCCCGGAGCGGACGCACCCAGTCGGCAGTCATGGATCCGCGGTCAATCCACCGGATCGGCGTCGGCATCGAGCAGGCGATCGATGCTGGCAACGGAGGCTTCGGCCCGCTTGCCGAGCACGTCATATGGCACGACCTCCACTCGGTGAAGCGAACCGTTGAGCTCACGCAGGATCGTCTGACAGTAGGCATCCATCTTCTCGACACGACCTATGACGATGACGAGGCGCGGCTCGCGTGAATGCGGTAAGCCGTAGTGCTCTCTGCTGATCTCGGGGTGTGCCGACAAGACCTCCCGATAGACCATGACCTGCGCCAAGGCGTCGGCGAGGCGACGACCGAGCGCATACGCGCTGGCTGACGGCGGCATGCCATCGACGGCCTGCTTCTTGACCTCAATGATCGAATCGTTGGGGCTCTTGAGCTCGAGCAGATCGTGAAAACCATCAAAGCGCTCCAGGATGAAATCCAGTTGCCCGCGCGGGACGAGTTTTTTGGGCTGTGCGCTGGCGTAGTCAAGGCCTAATAGCCAGATGTGGGCTTCGATGAAGTTCTGCAGATCGGTTTCACCGGACTCGGGATCGGTCAGGAGCGTCTTGTACTCGCGGGTTGCCTGACGAAGGTCGTCGAGACGGTCGCGCGTGCGCTGCACTAGGACGGCGCTGGCGTCCAGGCGCCCGGCTTGATGGTCGGTTAGTGCCCGGAGCAGATCGAGTCGGGCAGCGCGATCGGAATCGGGTCCGAACAGCGATCCGATCGCTCTGGCAACCTCAAGGTCGACGTCGCCCATTTGCGCCAGTGCGTCAAGCGCGGCCTCGGGCGTGGCTGGCTCGCCCGCGGTCTCATCGGAGGCGGCGCCGACAATCTCGCGGACGGCCTCGGCCCGCTCGCGGTTGTCGCGGATCCACTCGCCGATCAGCGCCGGCGTGAGCCTGAGATCGAGGAACGCTTTCACGTCTTCGGGGGCCGTGACCAGCCGGCGTAGCTGATCGAACCCGGCGATTCCGGCGCCCGAACGGCTGGCAAAGTAGGAAAGCGCAGCATCGGCGCTAGCCAACTCGAGGTACTTATGAATGTTGACGATGACGACGTGGAAGCCGTCGGTCGTCACGGACTGTTCGTCACGCTCTTGCGTGGTCAGCAACAGAGCCGGCGTCTTGCCCTCTGGGCACTCTTCGCGAACGTGCTGTGCGAGGCACTTGCCGTTGCGAAACTGTGCGCGGTTGTCGGGGAATACGTCGAGCCAGTCGAAGTCATGGAAGACATCGACGTAGTCAAGGTTGGTTGGCGCCCCACGCCGGTGGCGCAGCTCAGGCTGCCACTCGAGGTCGAGTTCCGTCACTCGGATCGTCTCTGTCGCCTCCAGCGACGTTGCCGACTTGTGCCTTACCCTAGTCCCACGACAGGTCGGCACCGACACCTAGCTCGACGGTTCCAGCTCGCCGCGCAGCGAAAGCAGTGCGAGCCTCGCTAACTCGCAGGGTGCCGCTTGTCGGCGGCGGCGCTTGCTCGTTCGCGTGTGACCCGAGGTGCCGGGCATCCGCGAAGCGGGATGTCCGCCGCGGCCGTGCTCGGCGTCGGCGATCGATCGACGAGGCGTTGCCCCGTCCCCTGCTGTCGGCGAGCACAGCGACCATTCCGGGCCTACGATCGACAGATGACCGAACAGTCCGCCCCCAGCGAAGTCGCGTACTACTACCCAGAGCCGTATTGGCTCACGCAAGAGGGCGGTTGGATCAAGGGCCTGCTGCTGTTCTTCGACCAGGTCGCGATCCTGCTGCCGGAGTACATGCGCGGGCGCCACGCCGATGCGGATCCCACGCTGGTCGAGCCACTTGAGGACCAAGGTCTGCTTCGACTAATCGAGCCTGAATGGTTCGTCGACGAAGCGACGACAACGAAGCTCGCGGACATCATCGAGGCCTTGATCGAGGAGGGCGCTTTCGACGACCTCTCAGATGGCGGCCGTTTTGCCGAACTCTCCACGTCGCGAATGGGCTACGGCGCGCTCGATGACGTCGCCCGCCGCGTACACGTCGAGCTGGAGCGCCGCGGTCTCGCGGCCGCCAGCGAGGACGGCGTGTCTATTCCCATGCATCCGCTGGTCCGCAGTGTGTATCTGGTCGTGCTCGCACAGCTCGCCCGCGAGACTGGGACGCGATACGACCTCGACCTCCACCCCGTGACAAATGGTCGCGGTGCCACCGCCGCGTTCGAGCGATTCCTCGATCTATCGCCGATGCCCTCCCGGGGGCAGGTCGTGGCCCTCGACGTTGACGAGGTGTCGATCGACCTCGAGCAGATACCGCTCGACGATGTGCTCGCGTTCAGGGCGGACAACCGGGACGCCCATCGCCGCTACATGCAGAACCTGAGGAGCTTCGCCCTGGAACTGAGCATGGCCGGCGCGGCCGATCGCGCCCGAGCGCTAGACGATCGGCGCGCGGAGTTGGGCCAACAGGCACGCGATCTGAAAGGACTTGCCTATAACGCCTTCAGGAGCAAGAAGGATGTAGCCGGCTTCGGACTCGGACTCACGGGAGCCGCATGGGCGTTGGCTATTGCCAATCCGGTCCCGGCAGTTCTCACGGCGTTAGGGGTCGGAATCAAGATGTTGCCCAGCGGAGCGGCGGGAAGTGCGTACTCGTACCTGTTTCAGGCGAAACGGGAGCTGCGGTAGGCCGAGCCGGAGACGATGCCGAACCCCTGAGCTTCCTCCTGGCGCTGCACGTTTGCGTAACGTGGCTGTCAGCTGCCGCCGTCTCCCGCGCGCTTCTGCTTCGCGCGAGACACGACAGCCAAGACTGGACGTTGCGGAAAGCTCGGGAGCCGGGGACATCGATCACGTCGGGCACTAGGACGTTTGGCGTGTGAATAGGCGCGACTGGCCCTCAGCGGCCGCGATCGAAAGTCTCAGGTGTGCGGATTGGGGACACGGTTCAGAGGTCGCATCTCGCGGGGCTATCCTGCTTTCGATGCTCACGCGGAGTCGTCCGTTGCTCGCAGCAGGGATTTCAGTCGCCGTATTCGCCGTGCTGTGTTCGGCGGTCTTGCTCTGGCCTGACAATGGGGCTTCTGGCGGCGGCAATCGCCCCCCGAACATCGTGGTGATCTACACGGATGACCAGGAGGAGGGATCGCTCGAATACATGCCGAGCGTCCAGCGACTCTTGGTCGAGCGAGGGACGACGTTCGCGAACAGCTTCGTCACCACCCCGCTCTGTTGCCCGTCACGAGTGAGCCTCCTTACTGGGCGGTACGCGCACAACCATCGAGTGCTCAGCAACGTCCCACCACGCGGTAGCTGGACGCGGTTTCGCCCTCATGCGGCGCGGAGCCTGCCGGTTTGGATGCATCGCGCCGGATACCGCACGGCTTGGATCGGCAAGTACCTGAACGGCTACCAGAAGACGCCGCGGGTTGTGCCCCCGGGCTGGGACCGCTGGTACGGGCAGCTGGGCACGCGTGTGTTCGGCTACCGACTGAACCAAAACGGCCGGCGGGTCTCCTACGGCTCACAACCCCGCGACTATCGGACCGACGTCTATCGGCGCAAGGCAAACCGCGTGGTGCGCAGCTTCGCGGAGCAGCCTGATCCCTTCCTTCTCGTCGTGTCCACCGGCGTCCCCCATGCCGAGATCGGCATCGATCTGCCACCAGACAGCAACCCACGACCAGCGCCCCGGCATGTCGGGGCATTCTCCGATCTTCCCCTGCCAACGCCTCCAAGCTTCAATGAAGCGGACGTCTCCGACAAGCCTCCAAACGTGGCTGGCCGGCCACCACTGGATGACGCGGCGATCGAGACGATCGAAGGCCGTTACAGAACCCGCCTCGAGAGCATGCTCGCCGTCGACGAGTTGGTCGCGGCGCTCGTTCGGACGCTTCGTGCTGCCGGCGAGCTCCAGCGCACAGTGATCGTTTACACCTCAGACAACGGATACTTCTTCGGCGAGCATCGGATCCCCATCGACAAGCGCTGGGTCTATGAGGAGTCGATTCGTGTGCCGCTCGTCGTCCGTGGGCCCGGGATCCCGAAGCACGAAACCGTTGATCAGATAGCGGCCAACATCGACCTCGCGCCGACGTTCCTCGATCTCGCTGGCGCCGGGAAGCCCAGGCGACGGCGGCTCGACGGACGTTCCCTTGCGCCGGTCCTCGATGGCCGGCCCGTTGGACGAGAGCGCAGCCTGATTCTCGAGTACTACAGGTCGGAGGACGGCCCGGCGGCTCCCGCCTATCAGGGGCTACGCACCTCGCGATATGTGTTCGTTCGCTACCGCGATGGTTTCCGGGAGCTGTATGACCTGGCCTCGGATCCTTACGAGCTAGAGAACGTTGCCGCCGATCCCACATATGCCGCCGCGCGCAGCTCTCTCTCTACCGCGCTCACCGCGCTCTCGGACTGCCAAGGGCGCGCGTGTCGCAAGAGAGTCGACGTGCCGGACTAGGTAAGCCTCGCCCTTGGGTAGGCCATCCCCGCTGACAGGGCAGGGAAGGGCGGGTCGCAGACCTCATCCCGGGACCATCGGGCGAGATTGTCAGGGCGGAGCGCGCCGTGTTGGTCGGCCGCCAATGCTCACCCCCTTTGCTGCCATCTGTAGTACCCCGCTTGACGAGTCCAAGGCGGGTGGGTACCGTCGGAGGACCTCGTTTAGAGGGGGGAAATGAAAGTGAAGATCGCCGCTTTCGCGGCCACCTTGTTGTTGAGCTTGCCGGCGAGCGCCGGGGCGTGGCATACCGACGCCGCCGAGCGGGCGGGCTTGACGATCCATGCACTTCAAGCGGCCGTCCCTGGGACTGGCTTCGACCGGCTCAAGACGGCTGTGGACGAGGCGGGGACGGAATATGTCCGTGTCGAGCTGTCGCCCTCGGTGGCGGCCTTCGACTGCCGTGACCCGCTAGGGAACCTGCCGACACCGACGGTTGATCCGGCGACCGTGACCTGCACGATCAACTGGTCGCATGCCAGCGTCCAGAAGGCTCTAGCCGTCGTTTCCGCGATGGATTCAATCGGCGTCAAGGTCATGTTGTTGCCGATTGGCGCTCCATGTTGGATGCGCCCCTCGACCGACACCGACGCTGACCCAGCGTGCTGGCCAGAGGCTGTGGAAACCGGCATCAATGGCTGGCCTGACAAGGATGGGGATCACGCCTACACACCGGGAGAGCGCAACATCAACGCGGTTCGGCCAGACCTCGACGGCTACCTGAGGACTTATTACGGTCGCTTCCTGGCGCTGGCGCTGGAGCACTTCGACGCCACCTACCCCGGCACAGTGCGTGCTGTCGAGGTCTACAACGAGCCAAACCTGATGTCCTTTTGGGGGACCTTCCCGAATGGCGCCGGCTACGCCGACCTACTCCAGCAGTCGGCGGCGGCGATCTCCGCCGAGGCCGTGGCAGAGGGCCACGCTTCGAGTTACTACGCAGTGGTCCTCGGCGGCCCAGCAGGGATCCACGATGACGTCTACACGCAGCTTCCCAACAACGGCGGGCCCTACCAAATTGCGATGACGGCGCCAGACTTCCTCGACCGCGTCTGGGACAACCTCCCGAACCCCGCCAACGCGCACTACAACGCGATTGGACTCCACCCATACCCGACGGAAGAATCGTGCGGGACCAACGGCTGCCAGCTATACGACTGGATCAACCAGACGTTCGACGGGGGGAACGTTGTCGATCAGGTGCAGGAGATTCGCACCGATGCAGTGGCCCATCCCCGTAACGCAACGGCTTCGCTCTGGCTTACGGAGATCGGGTACCCAACGTTCGGTCCTGACGCGTGGCGGAACGTGACCGAGAGCCAGCAGGCGACCCTGATCGACCGAACGCTGGACTACGCCGTGACGAAGTCCTGGGTTCAAGGCCTCTTCGTGTTTGGCCTCGCCGATCACACTGACCCAACCGCCTGGTGGCAAGGGACGGGAATGCTTCGGAACGATCCGCCCACGTACTCCGAGAAGCCCGCCTACTCACAGCTCTGCGCGAACTGGCTGCACATCGGGTGCTGAGACGCAAGACTTCGAAGCAAGGAATGCGCAACCAGGTATTGAGTCGGCGGACGTTCGCCCCCTAACCATCTGCTCGCGATCGGCGCGGCGGGTCCGTCTCGCTTCCTGTGGCTAGGGTCGGGAACAGGCGTGCTTCCGACGAGGCCCTGCCTGTTGACTGATCGACGCACTCAACACCGGGCGGCCACAGTGACCCGGCGCGTCGAGTCCCACCAACGGACGGCGGACAGAGCACGTCGGGGCATCCGCGAGGAATACTGCCGCCACCCAAGCAAGGCCGCGATCGTCAGCACCGCCAGTGAGCGCGGAGAGAGCTCAGGCCAAGAAGGACCTGGGTCGGGTGTACACCGATGGTCCGCAGTTGGCGGACGTGGCGCAGCTTCTCAAGGGTCTCTAGCGTGCAGATATCCGCGCGGCGATCGTCCGCCGAGCGATCAGCGAATCTCGGTGGCGCGGGTGCACGGCAGGGCCGGTAGCTCCGGCGGATCCCAGCCGTGGAGTGCCTGGGATGCGATCTCGTGGGCTGTCGCCGCGCGCGGCTGGTGCATGGTCAGGTGAATCTGCATGCGATCGGGCGTGGCCTCGCCCAACTCCGTCAATGGAACGTCCGTCGGATGAGCAAGCACCAGCCTCGTCACGGTGTGCCACCAGCGCGATCGCGGGGACTCGTCAGGTGGCGGAGTTGAGCGCTGCCGGAGCTGCGCTCGATGCCGGGTGTCAACGATGGGCGTGAATACCCGCCGCTGAGGCCGGTGGAGCGGCATTATGGCCAGAGTCGACCGGCCAACTCGCGGCACTGGAGGCATCGGACGCTGGGCCTGCATCACTCGTTGATGAGCCATGTCGGGTGCAGCATCTCTCCGCCCTAGCGCCGCGAACAGGGTCGGCGTTTCCTGCGGGGAGAGCCAAACATTCATTGCGTCGACCGACGCGGCCCAGCGCGCGAATCGCGCGGTTGCGAAGGACGCGATCAGACTTCCTGTTATCCGCCTGGACTGCATCCCAAAGCCCTCACGGTGCAGGCAATGAATCGCCTGGAGTGAGCTCTCATCGTCACGCAGGTCGTAGTACTCGAATTGCCCGTCGGCGATTGACGGACGCTCGATACACGGAAACGGGGAATCCGCCGACGCAGGGCGAAGGATGCCGCTCGCCGCCAAGCCGGCAATCGCCCGACCAAGAGCGGACATCGCTGACAGCGCACGCACGTGAGCAAGCGGTGAGACGAGCTCAATCCGTACCGTGAGCTCGCGTCCGGTGTTGGGACGGAGCACGGCGTGATGTGGCGCCGACGTCTCAAGCAGGGAGTCGAAGTCGTCGACGATCAGCTCGCGTAGCTCACCAGCTAGCGGCGCGAGCTCGGGATGCTCGGAGGCCACCACGATCTGCGCCCAGCGGTAGGCGTCGAGCAAGTCACCGTCCCGGCGCTGCAGCTCGGCCAGCTCAAGTGCTGCCGCTGGGGCCAGGTCGGGATGGTCGGTGTTGATCACGGCGCGAAGGTGGGTGGCCGCCTCATGGTGTCCGTCCTGCTCGCGCAGGAGGGCGTGGGCGAGGTCGAGTTGAGCGTGAGGTCGCAGGGCTGCGTCGGCTTCTTCGACGGCCCGGCGCCAGAGCTCGAGGGCCTGCTCGTGATCATCGCGCTCGGCGTGCATGTGAGCGAGGCGGTACGCGGCGAGCGCCGCGAGCCGGCGATCGCGGCAACGCTCCAGCACCTGGAAGTAGGCGTCGTGCGCGCGGTCGCAGTCACCGAGTGCCACCCAGCGGGCAGCGAGGTCGATCATTGACCGAGGTGTCCCCTCGGGCGTTGCCAGTCGGGCGGCACGATCGAAGGCGGCCGCCGCCTCGCCGAGGCGGTTCGTGGCCATGCAAAGACGGCCGAGTCGGACGCTGGCTTCGGTAGCGCTGGCGTGATGGGCCGACGAGGCGATCTCACCGAGGAGGTACTCGGCGTCGTCGGCACGTCCCTGTGACTCCTCGAGTGCGGCCAAGGTCAAGGCGGCCTCAGACGTGGCTTCCTGCCCGCCACAGCGGAGCTGGTTCCAGAGGCGTCGCCTGCGCTCGTCAGTCCTGTCCATCACGCCACCTCCTCCTCGGCGATGTCGCTCGGTCGTTTCGCGTATGCGGTTGACAGCAGCATCGCCGCCGTCAGCCAGCCCTCCTCGCTTGCATGACGGAAGTCAGATAGGCGCAACCGCCGCGCTGCTTCCGGCACCACCAGGCGGTTACGAAGCTCGCGAAGGGCGACGGCGCCCTCGAGACGCCGTCGGCCGGTGATCCCGTCACGTGCCTGATCGATACGCGGTCGCGCGATCGCCCACCCACGGCTCTCGTCGCGTCGGTGCGCTACGGCGAACTCGCCGCTCCGCCCGCCCGCGATCATGATCTCGCGCGGCTCTGGGGGGTCGCCATCGACGAACGGCAGCTGCTCGGCGACGATGCGGGTCGGGACCTGTGGTTCAAACGGCCCGCGGTCGAGGTTTAGACCTTCGAAGGCCCCGCCGACCTCGAGGAAGGTCTCGAAGCGGCGCTCGGCCAGCGCCGCTCGCGTCAGCTCGCACTCGCCGAAGCAGGTTTCGACGCTCAACAGCGGGAGCTCGGTGATCTCGATTCCGCAGCACGAGGCGAGGTCTGCACGCGCCTCGTCGAGCAGACCGAGGAGCGCGCCACGCTCGGCATCCGAAAGATTGGGGCTTTCGAAGCCCCTGCGGGTCGAGGCAGTCACGACCCGGCGCCAGCCGATCGGGATCGAGATGCCCGGTCCCAGCGCGTGCACGGAGAACGTGTCCCAACCGGCGTGCTCGGATGGGCGCGTTTCGGCGAACTCGACTAGGACGGCTGCAATCAGACCAACGGGGATCTCACCGATCAGGCCGCGGCGCAGGGCGGTCGGGTCGCAGGCGCCGCCGTCGAGCAGCTGACGCAAGCGGCCGTAGCTACCCGTCGAGGCGCTCGGGGACACGGCAGCGATCGTCCGCAGGTCGAGCGGGCCGGCGCCGGCCGCCGCAACCGCGGCGACGAATTCGGCGGCGTTGCGCACTCGATCCTGCCGATGTCCAAGTTCGATCAGCCGCCCCATGAACCGCGCAAGGCCGTCGCCGCTCGCCGCCTCGGTGATCGAGGTCGGGTGGTCTTCTCCGAGCACGGCGATCATGGGGCGCCTGAAGGTAGCGCCGCCAGCGGCCGCTTCCGCGAGGTTGCGAAGTCGACCACCGCGGCGGTCGTTGCGTTTCTGATGCGCTAGCGCTTCTTACGCCGGATCGGGATCCGCTCCACCACAGCGGTCCGCTTCCGTCGGCGTGCTTTCGCCACCGAGATGAAGCGTCCGCTGCCGGCATCGCGGCCCCGGAGAGTTGTTTTTCGCTTCGCCATGGTGTGAACGATAGGCGGGCCCGAGCGGGTCGCCCCGGCGTTGCCAAGTCGGCCTTGGTCGGTGCGTGACCACCGCGGCGCTTCGCCTGGCGGGTGGCGCACGGTCCGACTTGACAACGGCTCCGTGGCCCCACGGTCGGCGGCTACCTTCGCGGGGAGATGAATGGAGACTCGGTTGTACTTTGAGATCCACCGTTCGGGGAGAACCGGGATGTACTGGTGGCGGATCGCTGCAGCCAACCGGCAGATCCTGGCCTCCTCCGAGCAATACACGGCCAAGCAGAGCTGCCTGAACGCGATCGCGGTCGTCCGGGCCCAAGCGGCGGCCGCCCCGGTCTACGATCGGACCTAGGCGTAGCTAAGCATCGGGCCGTTCACGAGGTCGGCTCTTGACACGCCCGGGTCCCTTGAGCGAGGATCGGCGGCGGATATCCGCGCTCGGGAGGAGACACGATGAGTGCATGGGGGATTGGTTCACTTACTGTCAGGCCGTCGGCACAGGTCGATGCGGCCGAGGGAACTCCACCGGCGCCGCAGTTGGCGACGGTCGATGCCCTCGTGACCTGGATTCCAGGGGAGGTGATAGCCGCTTATGCGGCGATCGTCCTCGCACTCCAGCCGGAGCAAGGCGACGCTCCCGAGCCGCCGGCGGTGGAGATCACCTCGGGATGGTGGCTCGTCGCCGCGATCGTCTTCGCCGGCGTCCTGACCTGGCTCGGCGCCTGGTCGAAAGTAAAGAAGCTGCCGGCGGACGCGAAGAAGGAGCTGCGGGTCCGGGTCGCCCTCGCCGCGGCCGCGTTCGCCATCTGGAGCTTCGTCATCCCCGGGTCGGCCTGGTATTCGATCGACGGCATCGCCGACAACCAGACGCTGATTCCGATTCTCGCCGGAATCGTGGGCGCCGTATTCGCCCTGTTCGCCGAAGGCTGGGTCCGCCGCGTCGGCGGCGCGCCGTAGGTCCGTGTCGGAGGGCCGCCCGGCGCTTGCCTCGGATATAGAGACGCGTGTCAGGTTCGGCAGGAGTGGCTGATCCAGACGCCCGGGTTCACTTCCTCGACGTCGGCCCCCGCGAGTACGGGGATGCCGTCCTCTGCGAGCTCGGAGGTCTCAGCGTCCTCGTCGATGGCGCCCACCCTGGCGACCAGGTCGGCAAGGAAGGCCATCCTTCGATACCGGACCAGCTGCGAACGCTGCTCGATCAGCCCGAGGGACCGATCGCGGTCAACCTCCTGATCGTCACCCACGCCCACCAAGACCACATCGGCTGCCTCCCGTATCTGGTCGAACACGATCTCCTGCGACCTCAGTGGGCGCTCGTAGCCGACCCCGGTCTCGGCTGGGGACGTCCCGAGGGGGAGGAGCCGCCGCCGCCGAGCGACTCGCGCGTCGACGCTCTGCTTGCGGCGCTGCGGGAGGAGGTGCGAACGGAGGCCACCGCCGACATCGACCTGGCGCAAGTGATCGCCGACGCCGTGACCCTGGAAGAGCAGTATGAGGAGATGCTCGGCGCCCTCGGCGAGCTGGGAACCAGAGTCGTCCGCTTCGGCCGCGACGACGCCGGGGACCTCATCGAGGCGTTCGCACCGATCGGGCTCACGATCCTCGGGCCGTCGATCGACCAGCTCGTCGCCTGTGCCGAGGCCATCGCCCGCGCAACCGATTCCGCCCTCGACGCCGTCAGCGAGGTCGTTGCCCTTAGCGACGCCACCGAAGTCGATCTCTACCGGCAGCTGGTCGCCGCCCCGGCCGTCGATTCCGCGACCGACGCCCTCAGCCGACCGGGCCCAGCAATCAACCTGCAGAGCCTCGTCACCGCGTTCGCGGTAGGCGAGACCAGCGTGCTGCTCGCAGGGGATATGCAGTTCGCCGACCCCCAGCTCGCCGACGCCGTGGTCGAGCACGAGCTCGCCCGACTGCGTGAGCGCATCCATGAGGAGGCGCCCTACAGCGTCGCAAAGCTCTCGCATCACGGTTCCGACAACGCCTTTGACTCCGGGGTCCTGGCGGAGCTCGGGGAGACCACGCTGTTTGGGATCTGTGCCGGTGAATCGAGCAGCGCCCATCCGAACCCCGAGGTGCTGGAGCTGCTCGAAGACGAGCGCGACCGCCTCGAGTGGGCTAGGACGGATCGCAACGGTCTCGTGAGCGTTGCCTTCAACGGCGAGCCCGAGATCCGCCTGAGCCGCGGGCGGCTCAGCGACCCGACCCCGAACCGAGTCGACCGCAGCGAGGCGGCGGCGCTGGCGGTGGTCGAAGTATCAGCCACGGCCGCGGGCGGTATCGGCTCGGATCCCGTCGAGATCGTCACCAGGCTCCCGCCCGGGGTCCGCCGGGTAACACTGACGGTCGACGTCGACCGAGCGGCGGCAACTGGGCCGGGTCAGATTGGAGTGTCCGATCAGCTCGGGCGGATCGAGCTCGCTGGCGGCCGCACCCTGCCGCCGCTCCTGTTCGCGACCGACCGGCGGCGTCTTGCCTCCAACATTGGTCGCCAGGAGGCGGCGCAGGCGCTGCGGGTGATCGAGAGCGACGGCCAGCGCCTCTTGGCCGAGCTCGACGGTGAGGCGGGCGCGGCGGAGACAGTGCGGCGGGTCCGGGCCGACGTCGCTCGTGCCCCCGAGGTGCGCGGAGTCGTCCTCGTCGGCGGGCTCGACGTCGTCCCGGCCGTCAGGCTCGACGTCCTGCCCCAGCAGCTTCGGGCAAGCCTCGGTCAGACCAACGACCTCGACGACATGATCGTGTGGAGCGACGATGCCTACGGCGACGTCGACGGCGATGGCGTCGCCGAGCTTCCGGTGAGCCGCATCCCCGACGGCAGGTCGGCAGACCTGGTCGCCGCCTGCCTTGCGGCGAGCGATCGGCCCCGCGTTCGGGAGCGGGTCGGGGTGCGCAACATGAAACGGCCGTTCGCCGACCCGATCTTCTCGATCCTTCCCGGGGCGCAGGCGATGGCAGCCTCCTTGCCGACTCTGGTTGCGAGTGCACCAGGCCTCGACGGCGACTACGTCTACCTGATGCTCCACGGCACCTTCGACGATGCGACCACCTTCACCGGTGAGGACGGTTCGGGCGGCTATCCGGAGGCAGTCGACCTCAGCAACATCCCCGATCCCGCCGGCCGGGTAGTCCTCGCCGGCTGCTGCTGGGGCGCCCTCACGGTCGAACAGCGGGCCGTTGACATCATGGGCGGGCAAGTGCCGGCGCCGAAGGTCGTCGCGGGATCGATCCCCTTGACCTTCCTCGCGCGCGGGGCGACGGCGTTCATCGGTTGCACCGGCGCCCACTACTCGCCGGCGCCGCCGTTCGGCTATTACGGCGGCCCGATGCACGAGGCCTTCTGGCAGGAGCTCCTAAGCGGACGTCCACCCGCCGAAGCGCTCCATCAAGCGAAGGTGCGATATGTCGGTGGGTTCCCGCACGGGCGAGCACCCGGCCCCGACGAAGCGATCGAGCACAAGATCCTGCACCAGTTCACCTGCCTCGGCCTGGGGTGGTAAATCCGTGTCAGCGGTCTAAACTCAATAGCCCTGAGCATTCGGGAGGCCTGATGGCGACACTCGACAAGGAAGAACTGGCGGCAATCGTCGCCCGCGACCTGCCTGGTTATCGACTGGTCGAGAAGGGCCTCGTCGACCACGTGATCGAGGAGGTCGATGCCAACGCGCCCGGAATCGAGGTCCTGCGGCGCAAGTACCTGGGGGACGGAAAGGTCGTCGCGAACGCGCCGGCTAGCGACAACCCAGGACACGGGGCGGACGCCTCCGACGACCAGATCGTGATCGTTGAGCCGAAGGAGTCGGGCGGCGTTCGTCCGGCCGGAGCGCGACCGAAGACGGTCGTCGTTTCCGGCACGAAGAAACGCGTCATCGGCTACCAGGGGTAGGGCAAGCCGCCCCCTTGGCGGGTGTGCCGAGGCCGTCGTGTCCAGTCCCGGGCCTTACCAGCTGACGCGGCGTTCACGCCGGCTCCACGGCTATCCGCGCGGTAGGCACAGCGCCAGCGCCCAAAGCCTTGGGCGCTGGCTCGACGCTCATCCATGTCTCGTCTGGGTCACGGGGCTTCGATCGCGTTCTTGAGCTTTGTCTCGTCGCAGATCACTCTTGTCCACGCCGTCTCCCCGGAGAGACGGGCCACGAAAAGCCGATCATCCGCATCGATATGCCGTGCGAGGGCCGTCCTGACGTCAGCCGCTGCGTCCGACGCCCGGATGATCCAGGCCGACATCTGAATCTTCCCCCACCACGGGTAGTGCTTGATAGCGTCGATGAGGCGGGCGTAGTCGTCTGAGGTCTCGTCGGTGCCGACGAGGTCGTAGGTGACGAGATGCTTGTTCATCGGCCCAGCGTAGGTGAGGTTCTAGCGCCTGCTTAGGGAGTGCGAAGTTGATGTGCGAAAACCGACGGCCGCGAAGCCCCCCAGCGGCCATTCCCGCGAGGAGGGGCGTGACCGTGCGCCACGATGGTGCGGAGGACACCACGAAATCTCCGCAGTTGTCGGCGCGGGGGAGCCCGGGTCCTGGAGACTGGCGCCTCCCCGGAGTTGCGCTGCCCCGCTGCGAGGCTCAACCCGGAGGTCGTGAGGGCACATCCCACCCGCTACTGATCGAAAACCCCCGCAACCGCGTAGGTTTCGGCGTTCCCGGGCGATATCGGCGACCCGATCCGTTGTCCCAATATCGTCCCGTTGTCCTCGCGACCGATGAGGCGCGGACCCCAATGGGGACGAACGGAGCGGCCGTCGGGCTGGGGGCCGAGCTGTCGCTGGTTCAAATCCAGTCGCCCCGACTTCGCTTTCGGCTTGATCAAGCCAGGTTGCGTGAGTCCGCAAAAACGGTCGGTCCGCGGCCGGGCGGTCGCTGGTTAGAGATTCCGATGCCCCGCCTCTCGAATCCGGTTTGATCAGGCGGTTTCCTGAGCCTTAGAACCTGATTTGCCTGTGGCCACGGGATCCAAATTTGGGGTCCAATCTTTGACCCGGATACGGGTGGCTGTCCTTCATGGGCTGCGTCGATACGGCCGGCGCTTAGAGCGTGTCGCGGACGTCGGAGGCTAGAAGAGAGTCACTTGGTTCATCCAGCGCGAATCGATCTCCCCGCCGCCACGCTTCGTATTCCGCATGGGGCTCGCCGCGAAAGCGGACGAGCTCGAGCAGGCTCGCCGGCGGTCTCGCCCCGGCGGCGGCGAGGGTGACAGGCGTATCGACGTCGTCGATCGGGTCCTGGGTGTATGGAATCCCCACTCGGGCGTCGAGGATCACGAGGTTGCGGGCGCCGGGCAGCGCCGCGCTCGGGGTTTCAAGTGCCTTAGGGGCGCTCCGATCGCTGCGAAGCCGCTCGGCGGTCGCCTGGCACGCGCTCCAATCGTCGGAGATCAAGTCTTCTGGTCGCAACCCAACTCTGTCGGCGTTGTCGAAGCCGACGATCAGCAAGTCGTCCACGATTGCGCGGATCGCCCAAACTCCCAGTCGGATCTGCGCTATGGCCCGCCTATCGCGCAGATCGTGCCAGCGCATGTACTCGGCCCACGTCGCAAGGGGGTGCAGCGCGATGTATTGGGTTGCACCCGAATCGGCGTAGTTCCAGCGTCCGGGCTGACGGTTTGGATTGACGCGGAGTGGCGTGTCCCACGACGCGACGCGGAACCCTGATAGCTCGGGCACGCGGCTAGGCGGACAGGCCGAGCGCGTGCTGGCGGCTAGCCGGGTTAGCGTTGGCAGCGCGTCGGGCTCATCGATGAACGCCTGCGGCGGGCGGTCGCCCACAAGCGGGTGGGGGCGCTCGAACCAGTCGAGGACGCCGCGACCGGTGAGGGCGTGACGCAGGTGTCCGACCATATTGGCGACAACGCGGACACGGCGAGCATCCTCCCCGACAGGCTCGGTCGGATCTCCCTCTGAGAGCCAGCGCTGAAAGGTGCGCGGCGAGACCTCAAGTAGATCTGCGATCCTCGCCTGCGGAGCGTCGATCACCTGGGCCAACCAGCGCACCAGCTCCTTCGCCGGGCGGTCCTCATAGATCGGTCGAGCATCTGCGAGATCGCGGTAGACCTGGCGGAGCTGCTCAAGACGGATGCGAAGCTCGCGACGGGCGACGCTCGGGTCTGGATTCTCAAGGGCTCGCAGGGCCGCCAACAAAGATCGCTGCAGGGCGACCAGGAGATAGGGATCGATGCGAAGCGTTGCATCGGCGGCAACAGCGCGACATCGTCGGCCAATCCCTCGACGAAGAACTGGACGCTGTCAGGAACCTCGGCCGCACGTGCGAGCGCCATGTTCTGCTCGGCGATCTCCCGCTCGACGACCGCCGGATCGACCAGGTCGGGCTCGATCTCGACCGAGGAGGGCGTGTCGAGGACAACGGGCTCGAGTAGCAATGGAGCAACGGTAGCCATGGCGCTATTATGTCATCTATCTACGACAGGTCTCCGCCAGACGGACGGAGCGTTCTACGAGAGGAGCAGAACATGTCGGCACAAAGCGATCCTAAGGCCAAACCCGACAAGCCGAAGCCCGACAAGCCGCCGAAGCCCCCCAAGCCGCCGAAGCCGCCGGGTCCCCCGAACCCGCCAAAGCCACCGGACGATCGGCCCGTCGGCTAGGGGTGATTCGTACACGTCGTACCTCCTGGTGGGAGCGGATACCGACTCGGCTTGAGGCCGAGCTCGAGGACTTCGCGGCTCGCGGTCTCGATTTCGAGCTCGACGAGGCTCTATTTCGAGACGCGGGCCGCGTTCTCCTTCGCGGCGAGATCGAGTTCGAAGGGGAACCGGTCCAGCTCGAGGTCCTCTATCCGGATCTGTTCCCCTACCTGCGCCCGGAGGTGTACGCGCCAGGCTGGCGCTTCCGCGCCACCAGAATCCGGTCGAGCACAACCTCTGCCTCCTGGGCGGCGCGACCGACGCGTGGCTTCCGGAGGAGACGGCAGCCTGGCTCGTCGCTACGCGAGTCCCGGATCTGCTTTCGCTCTTCAAAGTGGGCCCGGACGCGATGGCCGAGGCAGAGGTAGCGCAGGGAGAGCCCGTGTCTGCCTACTTCCGAACGCCCTCGGGAACTGCCGTCCTGATCCCCGGAGAGGCGCTTGCGCTCCCGGACGATCTTCAGGCCGGCTCGGGGCGCCTTCACTTCGCCCCAGAGGTTCCGCCGAGGCTGGGGATCCGAGCCCTGCTCGGCGAACTGGTGGTCAAGACGCGAGGGCGCAAGACGAAGCGCGTTGCCCGTGCGGACGAGGCGCTCCTACGCCGCTACAGCGGCGGCCACATTCAGATGCGCTGGGCGCGTCTCAGGGAAGCGCCTAACCGCTTCGACGCGGATGGCGTCTTCGCGGCCGCGGACGAGGTTCAGAGCGGATTCGGGAGCCCGCCCTGGCAGCGGGTCAGCGATGGTGAGATCGCCGTGACGGGAATCGTCTTCCCGGAGGAGGTTCGCCAGGGCGTTTTCGAGGACGCGTGGGTCTTCGGAGTCCGGATCCGTCGCGCGTCCGGGGGACGGCTACACGAGGACGCCTACGTGGTGCGAGGCAATCGACTCACGCCGGCAGACTTGGGCGATCGGATCCCGAAGCTGGCGCCCCTTCGGGAGGCGCGGATTTCGCTCCTCGGGCTCGGTGCTCTCGGCGCGCCACTTGCGCTCGAGTTGGCCCGAAATCAAGTGGGTGAGCTTCGGCTGCTCGAACATGACCACGTCGAGGCCTCTCAGATTGTGCGCTGGCCGTTCGGGCTCGACGCGGTCGGCGCCCCAAAGCTCGAAGCGATTGCCGGCTGGATCGAGCGGGGCTATCCGTATACGCGGGTGGATCGCTTCCAGCACCGTCTCGGGCAGACGGCGTTGGAGCGCAGCGATTGCTCCGAGGATGAGGGCGATCTCTTGAAGCGATTCTTGCTTGACGCTTCGCTCGTGATCGACGCGACCGCCGAGCTCGGCGTTCAGCAGCTGATCTCCGATTTCGCTTGCGAATTTCCGCAGGTCTACGTCACGGCCACGGAGGGAGCCCGCGGCGGGCAAGTGGCGTTGATCGTCCCGGGGCGCGGCGGGTGCTGGTATTGCTGGAAGCGGCACCTTCTCGACGGCTCGATTCCGCTTCCGCCCGCAGACGCCGATGGGACCGTCCAGCCGCGTGGCTGCGCCTCACCGACCTTCACCGGCGCGGCTTCGATCTCTTGCCGATAACCGCTCAGGCGGTTCGAGTGGCTGCCGGCGCGCTTGCGCCCGGGCTAGCCACACCTCGACCGTGGCGGTGTGTTCGTTCCCCGAGACGCCGATCCGACCGCCCGAATGGAGTTTCCACCCGATCGCGGTTCACGAGGATTGCCCCCGATGTGGCGGCCCTGGTTAGAGCGCCGCGCGGTGACGGTCGACCGCGCGCTCGCCAATCAGCTTCTCTCCGAGGCCAGGCGGTGGCACCGCTTGAGACCGGGGAATCCTGCTCGGAGAGTTCGTTCATTCGGATCGCGGTGCCCGCGTCACCGAGGTTGTTGGAGCGGGCCGGCGCACGCCGCGAAACTAACCGCTTCGTTCCCGATGGACCATGGCAGCGCCGGCAGATCGCCGAGCGCTATCTGGCCTCGGGTCGAAATCTCGAATACATCGGCGACTGGCACTCCCATCCAGCCGGAACGGACCGAGCAAGCTCGACCGCGAGACGGCGCGACGGATCGCGAGGGAGAAGCTTGCACGCTGTCCGCATCCCGTGCTGTTGATCGTGACGCGGGTCGCCCTGCAATGGGAACTGCGCGCGTATCGGTTCGGCCACAAGCGCTTGCGTCGAGTCCGCCTCGGTGAGTACTGAACAGCGCTTCGCTGGGTCGCCTAATAGGTCTTGTGCAGGAAGGTCCGCAACCGTCGGCACCGTGTCGCCGCTATGACCGAAACGTCGAGAATGGGCCCCGGACTAGCCGACTCAGTACAACCGGTGGGCATCCAGATGGTCGTCGAGGATCGTCGCGAAGTCCTCGATGTCAACCAGCATCTTCTTCGCCTTGGGGAGGGACGTCCGCTGCTTAGCGGTCCTAGGCCGGTCGCAGTTATGAACGACATCGTGACGGCGCTGGACGATCTCGCCCATCCTCTCGAGCACGTTGGCCGAAACCTTCCCCGGACCCTTGCTTTCGCTCGGCCTGTGAGTCGTGCATAGGAGCTCTTCCTCATGCCAGCTAGGCGCTTGCGATCGAGGTCAACGAAGTCTTGGGCAAGGTCGTCCCAGAGCTTGTGACCGGCTGGCAGAGCCGGATTGAGGAGGCTCTTGAGGCGGCTGAGCCGAAGCAGGTTGTCCTTCTCCATAAGGGCTCGGGCGGCCATCCGGAGGCCCCAGTTGTGGCGAACCGCGTAGTCGGTGAGCAAAGGTCCGATCGGCAGTTCTAGCCTTGCGTATCCCGTCGGTGGGACGTGGCCGGTCTGTCGGCAGTTCTTCAGGCAGCGCGCGAGCGTGTCGGTAAACGCGTCGCAGAGGTACGCGTCTAGGGCACCGACTCCGAAGGCCACCGACAGGCGCCCGAGGTCGAGCGCCAGGGGGGCATCGGAGGCTTCGGTGGTGACCGCGTGGGCGTGGATCGCCCGCGCCCGAGCGATGTCATCGTTGAAGTGGCTTCGCGGGGTGGCTGGCACTTCGACGCAATCTCTCGTTCAGGGCGGCTACCCGGAGCCGGGCACGAGCCAACCCTCGGCGGTGCTTGGCTGAAGAGAGCGTCGGCCTCGGATGGCAGGTGGTGATAGCCATGCAGCATCTCTGACGAGACTCTCGCGGGGTCCAGTTCGGGGTCCAATCTGAGCGAAACCGAGGTGGTCTCACCCGGCGATCCCTCGCTTGATCAAGCGGTAGCCGCGTCATCTGCCCCCGATCCGTCAGGCTGGGGGCCGAGCGGTTGATGGTTCAGATCCAATCGCCCCGACTAGTCAAGAGATCGCGGCAGGTCGCGACGGATCGCGACAAAGCGGCATACGACGAGGGATTTTTGCAGGCTCACGTTCCCGCCCCATCGCCCTGCGAGGCGGCCAGAATGCGCGGATCGCATCCGACTCGTAGCGGGGTCGTAGCGGGTTTGCTGTCGCATGGCCGTCAATCGGTAGCAACGCGGCTCGTCTGATCGGACTGCGCCCGCTCGTAAAGAGAGACTCGGAGCGGCAGTAGAGCGCTAGACGGAGCGCGAGCGACCCCCAGCGCTCCGCCGCCAGTTCGACCTTCAACCAATCCGATCGGTTCGACGCAGTCCGCCGAATGGACCGATCGCAGGTTGACCGCGGTTATCCGCGGCCATAGCGTGCCCCACGTGCTTAGGGAGACCGGGAAATTGGGTGCTTACGGCGAATCGCCTTCGGCTCTCTTTCCGGCAACTCACCTCGCACCAGGTCAGGATCCACGCCAGCAACCCGATCGATTCGGGCGCTGAGCGCGTCGTCATTCCGGGCCTACAATGACGCCTGAGCAGGACCCTCCGCAGCCAGACAGCGCGACCAGACCAGCCTCGACTGCTCCAGCACGTTACACAAGGCCGTTTCGCTCGATACCGCCCGATCGTGCTTGCAGCGCTACTCCTCGCTACCGTCGTGATCCCCGCTGCCACAGTCGCCCAAGAAGCTCCCAACGATCACGCGACGACTATCCCCCCCGGCGAGCTGTTCAAGTTCCACTTCTTCGACGACCTCCATTACGTACAACCCATCCTGGCGCCGGCGAGCGACACGCTCAGTCTCCACTCCGATTTCGTCGCGGCTCCGCCGCCGTAGGGCTATTAGCCTGCACCGCCACTCAACCTTCGCGACATCACCAAGCCGTCGGCAGCCTCCGCCCAACGGTATCGCCCGCGTCCTTCTTCCGGCTCCCGACAACAGCCTCATCATCTCGATCTATCCACTCCACGTGCCGGCGCCCGGCGGCGGCTACCGTCCGCTCGACCTCACGCTCGAGGATCGGCAGACAGCTCGTTCGCTCCTCGGTCGCCGCTCGTCGACTTGACCCTGCCGTCGCAGTCGAGCTCCGAGGTCACGTTCGGCAGCACCGTCCGCCTGATCGGCGTCACCGTCGTTTTCGCCAACTCCGCGAGCCAAGCCTAGCCAATCCACCAGCGCTCTATGATCTCGCCCCACACGCTTCTGGACACTGACCTCGTCACGGCGCCCCTTACGTTCGTCACCTATCTCTTCGCCCAGCTCCGCTCAGCGGCGAGACCCGAGGAGCTCACCCTCTCGCTTGACCTTACCGATGGCGCGACCCTCGCGCATACGGCCAGGGCCGCGTCACGGTCGTAACAGCAGCTTCTCGCTCGCCTACATGCACCCGCCGAGCGCCAATTACTCAGCCTTAGATCAGGTCGCGGTCGAGATCAGCGCCACGGTCGACACAGTCATCCTCAAAGTCGCGCACCACAGCGCCTTCATCGCCTACCCAGTTCTAATTGACCCCAAGGTCCAGAACACCTACACCTGGTCTCCGGCCCCGTTCCCCAACACACACCTCGCAGATTCACAAGCCCGCCATCGACCAGGATCCCATCTACGAGCTTCGCTTCGCCTGCTGTCAGAAGTACCGAACCGCGGCCCCTACTACGGCGCCGCCTCCCCGACCGCGGCCTCTACATCTACTTTTAGCCCTTCGGACCTTTTCCTGCGGACCCGTTGGGGCGCTTCTCCTATCCTTTTCACACGTTCGGCTCGACCTTGGCCTTTCGTCGCCGTGGCCTACTCCAGCGTGCCCACTTATACAGGCGCGGCAACGTTACAGCGCGCCGACGACGGCCCGTTCCTGCGCGGCACGATCATCATACAGACGCCTGCGGCACCGCCGCTAACATCACCTTCACCAACCGAGCCACGGAGCAGACGACGACGATATAACAATGGCTGCCCGAACAGCAGCGTCGCCGGGAGGCGGTTACGTTCAGGCTCGTCGCCGTTCAGGACCGCCCGATCAGCGCCTGGCACAACGTCTCAGCCCGCCGCGCCGAGGTCCTGCTCAGCGACCAGGCGGGCCGACGGTCACCGTCGGCCGCGCCAACGTCCCCGCGATCGATCAAGGACTTGGCGGGGGCCGCGACGATCAACACCTCATACCTTTGGCTCGGGGTTACTAGATCGATTTCCTGCTCGGCTCCGGTCCCAACAGCGCTCCGTTCACACCGACTCAGCAACAATCGCCTGCGACAGCAGCCACACGAGCCTCTTCCCCGACTCCGCCGCTCGCTCCTTCATCTACGACATTTACGACGTAGCAAGAAATCAGCTTCATGGCGTTGTTTGCCGTGACGTCCTCGAGCACCTCGACGAGCGAGGTCGTCTTCATCAATATCTACCGCTCGGCGCCCGATCGACCTATCGGGCTCGCTCCTCAACCCCTCAGACGTGCATCAAGCTCCACGTCAACACTACAACGGCACCGCGGCGTCGTCCGCGAAGGTCCATCGCCGTTGGCCCGCTCCGTCGTCGAGTCGATCAAGGTCAAGGTCAACGGCGCTAGGTCGCTTACGAGTCTCTCGCGGTCGACTCCACCACCGAGTTGTCGTTCTCCTCTTCGGCTCGATCTCGTCTACAAGTCCAACCAGTCATTGCTCGGCCGCGGCGTCCACGACTTCGAGGTCGTCGCGACCGACCGGCTCGGCCACGCCTCTAGCGAGACATCAAGCCGACATCGTTCAGAAGGTTTTCGCTCAGTGGCCCGTTCGGGCGCGCCGCGTCCGCCGTGTAGCACGTATGACCCCGACCAGGTCAGCCAGTCGTCACCTCGTCCAAGGTCGGGAAGTCAGGTCTCCGCAGACGGTCCGCCGTCCGGGTACAGCCTTTCAGCTTCTCGCTTCCAGTCAGCTAGTCGCTCTACCGCACCCTCGCCTTCAGCGACGCCGGGCAGGATTCCTCCGCGCGTCATCCCGCGCACGCCTTCACCCTCGCGATGCGACGATACCCGAGGTCGTCCACAAGGCCCATCGCTCGCTTCACGCCTTGACGGCAGTTCTTCGTCGCCAGAGCCGTTCGAGCTCCAGGTCGATCGTTCCGCGCAACGATCGACGAGGTAGACTCACCTCCTCGCCGCTTTCAGTGAGCCGCGATCTGCCGATGACGATAGGAATCAGCCGCCGCTCACCATCCTCGCGCGCGACAGCAGCACCGCCTCGGACCATCGCTCCGGGTTCCAGTCGGTCGAGGTCTTCGTCGATCGCGAGCGCGCCTGGTTCGTCGCCCGACCCTGCCCGCGTTGCCCGCAGGCCCCTGCCGGTTCGACGCCGTCTACACCTTCGAAGCCTCTCTTCTTCGCGACCAGGCCCGTCGGAGTTCGAGGTCTTCGTATCAGAGTTCGCCCGGAACATCACGACACGCGGTTCCGGGTGTCGTCGTCGACCCGATCGTCCACGAGCCGCCAGCGCGCCCAGTCTCGAGCCTACTTCCACTACGACACGACCAGACCGGCGCCAACTCGTAGACCAACGTCAACCTCTCGACCGGCAACATCGTCTGGCACTCGATGCCGATCGTCAACCCCGGCCGCGGCCTGTCGTTCGGTCCTCAACCTGACGTACAACTCAGCTCGACCACCATCGATCAGCCACGGCCGTCGTACGTGCTGATACCGACTGTCGCTTCGTGGTCGACACCCTCTACGACTTCAACCATGCCGGGCACAGGTTCTCGATCTCGGGTCTCCGGGCTGACCCGGCTGAATGATCCGCTCGGCGGCTTTCCGGTGACTGGCTTGCCGCTTCCCGAACCGGGCAGGCACAGACGATCACGATGACCGACCCCGACGGCACCCGCCACACCTTCACCAAGGACTTGAGCGAGCTGCTCGCATACAAGCCGCCGCACAGCGTCCACCTGCGCCTCCGCGTCGCGTCGAACGCGGTCGAGGGCGAGCGGGTCTACGCGATCACCCGCCCCGACGGCACCACCTTCTACTTCGACCGCTGGGCTTCGCCCGCTCGGTCTAGGATCGCGACGGCAACATGATCACCTTCGAGTACACGTACGTCGCCCTCACGACCAGCGCCCACTACACGACAGTCGTGCCCTTCGTCTTCGAGCCGCGCCTGGTCCGGATCGTCGACCCGGCCGGCTCCGACGCGCCCGTCGGATCACCAGCGCGCACGGCACGGACCATGACCATCGACTTCTACCCGCACTCGCCGCTGCCGCCGCAGACCGTGAGCCCGGCAAGATCCAGTCGATCACCGTCCTGAGCGTCCGCCGGATCGACTTCGCCTACGACCGGCAGGCTTACCTGACGAGCATGACCGAGGCCGCCGCGACGGGCCAGGCGCGGACAACCAGCTTCCATTGCTCCCCGATTCGGCCCCCGTGCCAGGTCTCGCACTCCCAGCTCTCGCACGTCACCGAACCCCGCGGGCACACACCGACTTCGTCTACCCCCCCGATCCCCGCGTCAGCAGCTCGAGCATCGCCGCCCGGTCTCGGCGATCACCGAGCGCCTGCTGCGACTCGCGAGTACGGGATCCAGGACACTGACAACCAGGCGCACATCGCCCATGTCGAGGACCACCGCGACAAGCACTGCGACCTACACACTCGACCTTCACGACACGTTGAACGAGTCACCGACCCGCTCGCGCGGCGGACGACGCTCGCTCAGACTCGAACAACATCGTCAACTGGTTGACCGAGGCGGCGGGGACGGCCAAGGCCGCCTCAACCCAGTTCGCCTACAACCAGAACAGCGCCCTTCTCGCCGAGACCGATGCGCTCAGGCGACGACGTTCCTGAGCTACCGCGACTCAGCCAGAACCCATTTCTCAGGCCTCGGCACCGACCAGCACTCAACACGTTCATCTACGACCTGCAACAAATGCAGTACCGTCGGGCGCGGTCTACAAGTTCAAGCTCGACCCTGCAACGATCCACCTTCCGCTTATCGGGGCCATATCGATCACGACCACCGATCCATCCCGGTCCACGGCCGAGATAACCTCGACGCAGACGAGATGCTCGCCTCGGAGACCGACCCAGAGGGCGATCTGACGACTCTATCCGTCGTTCGACGCCTCAGGCCAGCCGCTCGAGTTCGTCACCCCGCTCGGGAGCGCGACCCACAACACCACCACGAACCGCTATCTCTTCAGCTACGACATGGTCGGCAACCTGGTCCTGGCGGTCGACCCACGCGAGCCACCTCGCTCACCTCGCCGCTGCCCGCGAGCCACGCGACCCCTGCTCGCCGTTCACGACGACCCTGAGCTACGACCTCCACGACAAGCTCACGCACGAGCGCCTGCCGAAGCGCACCAGCCTCGTCTCGTGCCCGCCGCAAGAGTTCATCCCCGCGACTACACCTCAGACGCGAACAGGAACCCGGAGGACCTGACCGACGGGAACAGCGGCACGACCGAGCTCGTCTACGACGGCATTGACCTGCTCGTCGCCGAGCACGCGCCAGCGCCGCTCTCAGAGACGACCCGCTACGCCTACGATGCCGAGTACACGCTGAAGCTGGTGGCGAGCCCGAAGAGTCGGCGAGCCCCGCCGCGGGCGACTTCGAGACCGAGTACCGGCTCAACGACGTCGGCCGCCCGGTAGCTCGATCCGCCACTCGGGCAAGAAGAACAACATGATCACCTCCTTCGCCCTCGACCGTCACGACAACCTGATCAGCGTCTCGACCCGAACCGAAACGCGACCCGGACGGTCGCCGGGCGATCGCTCCCCGCCCAGGACCCCGCCAACCGCCGCCTCTCGCTCAGCTACAACGCCGCCGACCAGCTGATTACCGAGGTCGAGGAACCAGGCAGGATCGCCGCCGACATGCGCACCGAGTACCGCTACGACTGAACAGCAACCGGGTCTCAGCAGCTCGCCGCGCGGCTTCACCGAGGCGAGAAGCCGCGTTCTCGACCGTCTACCGCTTCTCGCCCCGCGACGAGCTCGTCAAGGTCGTCGAGCCGCTCGGAGACACGACGACGAGGACCTTCTTCGCCGATCGCCTGCTCGAGTCCGAGGCTCGCCCGCACGTCGAGACCCCGCTCGAGGCAACGGACTTCACCATCGACTACACCTACGACGCAAACAGCGCGCTACAAGCCGCTCGATCCCCTGGTCGACAGCAGTACCGGCTTTCAGATCCGATCCTCGATGGCCACCATGTCGCCTACGAGCGCGACGCGGTCGGCGATTCGACCCGGATCACCGACGCCCGCGGCAGCTCGTTCCAGAACACCTTCTTCGACACGGGCGAGCTCAGGACCACCGGGCGGCCCTCGTCGTGGACGCTCGACTGAGGACCCGCGCAGGGGCCGCCCGACCCGGCGCTTCGCTACCGCCAGGTGATGGGCGGGCCCAGCCCGACCTGATCGCTCCGCCGGGCGGACCGGTCCTCGCCGAGCGGAGCGGAGCCGCCGAGCCCAGGCTCGGCGCCGGATCGGCTCCGATCCCTCGCAGCCCCAGGCGCCGGCGACCTCGGCCGGTAAACCCAGAGCCGCTGCCGGGGATGCTGCCGCGGGCGGGCTTCACCACGCTCGGCTACGACGATGAGATGCGGCTCACCGACGTCATCGACGTCGAGGAGCGGTCAGGCGCATCCAGTACGACGCCCTCGGGCGGCTGACGAAGAAGGTCTGGCCGTTCAAGAGCGACGCCGACATCATCCACCACTTCGAATTCGACCAGACTCAAAGCTGACGTCGTCGAGCGACGGGATCGGGCAGGACTGGGTCTACGGCTACGACCAATTCGACCGCGTCGTCGCCGAGACGGCGCCGAGGGCGAAGTCAGGCCCGACCACGGCGGACTTCGACGAGATCAGCGGCTTCGAGTACGACCCGAACAGCAACCTGATCGAGCGGATCACCCCGCGCCGCCCGGGAGTCGCGTTCAGCTTCAGCTACGACGAGGCCGACCCGCTCGTCTCAGAGAAGAACCCAGCGCCGAACGAGCGCTCGACCTACGGCTACGACGCGGCCTCGAACCGGTGTCGGAGTCGTCGCCGCGGAGCTTCACCACGATGACCGACTTCGACCGGGCCGAGCGCCCGGCGACGGTGACCGACCCGCTCGGCAATCAAACGCACCTCGGCTACGACCGAAACGGCAACCTGACTCGGCTCAGCGAGCCGGGCGTCCGGAGCGCCCGAGGCGGGTCGCCAGGCCAGCGGATAACGACCTACACCTACGACGGGCGCGATCTGCCCTCGGGACGACCACCGGCGAAGGTGACGACGAGCGGACGACCCTTCAGGAGTTCTACCCGAGCGGCAACCTTCGCCGGGTAGTGAACCCGTCCGGGGTCGACGCCGACGGCGTGGCCGAGACGACCGACACCGGCATCACCAACGTCCAGGCCGCCCTGCACGCGACGGTCTACACCTACTCAGCCCAGGACCTGCGCACGGCGGTCTTCCTCCCCTGGGGCAATAAGGGGCCGACGTCGGAGAACGGCGTCAACCAAGAGCAGCAGAACAAGATCCAGTACCGCGCCGACTACCGCTACGACTCACGCGGCCGCCCGAACGCGCTCACCTCCCCCTACAAGGTCGGCCCCGGCGGCGCCGAACCCGCCCAGGACCGGGTCTGCTACGAGCATTTCGAGACCGGCTGGATCCGCTCGGCTTCGGATCCGAGCAAGGATCCGTCAGCGACCGCCTGCGAGGACGTCGACTTCGAGCGCCTGATCACCTACGACTACACGAAGCGCGGCGAGCAGACCAAGTGGGACGGCGACGCCGCCGACCCCGGTCTCGAGATCCACCGCACCTACTGGCCGAACGGAACGCTCAAGATGCGCGAGGCCTGCCCGAACGCGTCGCTCGACGACTGCGATGAGGGCGATAGCGGCTACCGCGCCTACGACTACTACTACAACCCGAACCGCTCGCTGGTCCGGTTCATCGACCTCAACCCGCCGAGCGACGACCCGAACCGGGTTACCTTCATCGCGCGCGACACGGCCGAGCGCGAGCGGGCCGTGAACGAGCTCTGGCAAGCCGGCCGCGACACGGTCTTCGCCTACGACCGCTCCGGCAACGTCACCACCCGGAAGACCGACGGTGCCTGGTCCGCCGGCGACGACTCCTACGCGGGCGGCACGATCACGACCTTCGCCTACGACGAGCTCGAGCGCGGAACCGAGATGCAGGTCGTCGATACGGTCGCCGAGGACACCCGCGTCACCCGCTCCGAGTACTGGCCCTCGGGCCAGCTAAAGCTCCACGACGAGGCGTTCTCAGGGATCGAGGAGCGCTACTTCTTCGACTCCTCGGGCCGGGTCAGCCGGATGATCCGCGAGGACACCGAGCCGACTCTGGACGAGCAGAAGGACCAGAACTACGCCTACGACGACGACGGCAACCGCACCCTCGACGAGCGCGGCGCCTACCTCTACAACGCCCGCTCGCAGCTCGTGCGCTGGACCCGCGACGACGCGATGTCGACGCTGGTCTCATACGTGCTGAATGGCAGTGGCGCGACCGTCGAGGAGCGAGACTCGAAGTCCGGCAACCCGACCACGATCTTCCACTACGAAGGCGACGACCAAGGCGACAAGCTCCTCTCCTCGACCTCGGGCGCCAACACGACCCGTTACGACTACATCGACTTCGGCTCGCTCAAGTGCGCTCATCTCGAAGGCGTCGGCTGTGGGGCGGAGAGCTCGAGGGAGTACTTTTACGACGCCTTCCAGCGGCGTACCGGCTCGTCGGAGGAGTTGGACACGACCTACACCTACGACGGGCTCGACCGCCGTGACCGACGGCTCGTCACCGGCAGCCCGGACCGCGAGTACTCCTACATCGGCACCTCGGAGCTGCTCTCGCGTGAGCAACAGCCGGGCCCGACCGATGTGAGGCGCTACGACTACTCATCGGCCGGCGTCCGCCAGGGCCAGACCCGCGACGGCATCTACCGAAGCTACGCCCCGGACGTGCAGGGCTCGGTCGAGGAGCTTCAGACCCGCGCCGGCGGCGAAGCGGGCACGTATGACTACGACCCCTACGGGGCGTTAGAGGACAGCAACGGCGACGGTGACACCGAGGACCAGCTCTCTGGCGCCGCCCAGGAAAACCCGTTCCGCTTCCAGGGCTTCTACTACGACGGGAAGCTCCGCTCATACGAGATGCAGGCGCGGCCGTATGAGCCGCAGCTAGGGCGCTTCCTCGTGCAGGACCGATTCGAGCAGGCTTCACTCGACCTGCAGCTCCAGTCCGATCCGCTGACTCAGAATCGCTACGCGTTCGTCGGTGCGAATCCCGTTTCGAACGTGGAGTGGGATGGGCACTGCTGGGGGGCGGCGCGAGCTGTGTTCCGGGAGGCGCTCGGCAGCGGGGCATTCTGCAAGGCGCTTCGCGGGGCGTTGCGGGCGGCTCAGGAGTCGGCCCCCAGTGGATCGGGGATCGGGGCTGGCTCACTCGCACAGGGGGCTCCGAGTGTCGCAGCCCAGCCGTCTGGGCTCGCGCCCTCCAGCTACGAACAACCCCCGCTTGCGAAAGCTAGTCCGGCGCCCGAAGATACACGCTGCCCGATCCTGCCTGACTTCCTTTGCGAAGGCGCGGAACTCCTGAATGAGGACACCTTCGACCTAAGCCTTAATCCGGGCGCCTGCCTTCACCAGACGAGCCAAACCCCTTGCGTTGACGTCAACGAGCCACTTCAAGGTTTGGACCGCATCAGTGCTGCGACCGGGATCGGTGGGGCCCTCAAGAGTGTTGCTTCGGCGGCCCTAAAGGGATTGTTCAAGTGGGGCGGGAGAAATGTCGCAAGGGTTGGAGATGATGTTGCGGAGCGGACCGTGGGCGCTCTTACCCGCGAGCAAGACGCGGCCCTTACCGCCACCATGGGCACGCCGAACGATCTCCGCAAGATCTTCGCCCTAAAGCACAACCTCGGGCCGCTTACGAGAGAACTCGGTAGCCCGGAAGCCGTTGTTCGCGAAGCGATCCTTCGGGTTCCTAGGACGCAGCCCGAGGGAGTGTTTAGGCTTTCTAGGCAGATCGGACCCTACCCGATTAAAGTCACCGGACGGATGATGGATGGCGTACCGCGCATCTCGAATATTTGGGTGCCGTGATGAGATACTCAGAGACAGCTGCGGTCGATGCCGTTTACGCCCTCGTCGCCGAGTTGTTTGAACCAGGTGACCCAGAGCGCGCGCAGCCAGCCGAAGCCATGACGATCGCAGAGGCTCTGGTCGAGCTCGGTGAGGACCGGTCTTGGGCAAGCGTGTGGTGGAGTTATGGTGCTCTTCATCACGACCTGAGTGACGCGGCCCTCGAGAAGTCGCTCGGGCTGCTCACCCGCGTGGATCGCCCGACGTCAGCCCGAGCCGCCGCCCTCATGCTGCAAGCCGAGATCAAGTACAAGCAGGCGGTCTACGCGGAGACTGATCCGTCGCCTACTGACCAGCGCACGCTCCTGGATAAGGCCGCGGCGCTCGCTCCCCAATGGCCGGAGCTCCATGTGCGCTTGGCTCATGCTTGCAAGGCGGTTGGCGATGAGCAAGCAGTTCGGTACCACGCGGGGAAGGCGCTGTCATTGCTCGCCAGCACTAGGCCCACAGAGGATCCGTTCGACTCAGCTATCAGCGGCAGGAACCTCGACCCCGCCTATATCAAGAAGGAACTCGAGGCGCTCGGCTCTCACGCGAGTGCATGAATGCGGAGTCGTTCATCTCCGGTTCTTGGCGTGGACCCCAACTTTGACGCCTGAGGTGCCTTGTTTCGTCGCCAATTCGCGTCCCGGCCGCGAGTGGACACAACCATGGACCGCTCCTCCACCTGAGTTGGCTTGAACACCAGCGCTTCAGGCCCCTGCCGCTGCCGACCCCACCCCCACACGATGTATGTGGATGGGGTCGGCAGCGGCAGGATGAAGAGTCAAGAAGGGATGGGGAGGGGTGGACAGTCTCCTTTCAAGAATGGAATCTGTGGAATTGAAGAAATGGACCGGGTTCTGTGGGCGGTGCTGGTGGGCTCAGAGGGTGGCGACGTCAGTGGCGAGGAATTCCGGACAAAACGGGGGTTGGCGCGACTAGGAGATAGACGCCCTGTGCGGGCGATGTCTTCGAAGGGAGCGTCAGATGAAAGACAGACCCCGAGAGCGACGCGGAGGCGACGACGTCGATCTCGGCGAGCTGACCGACGTGATGATGGACTGGGCGCTCCTCTTCGCGGCGGCGGCGGTGCTCGGTATCGCCTTGCATTTGGCGCTGCGTGCCTCTGGCCTCGGCTGGAGCTGGGGTCTGCCGCTTCTCGCGCTGGCGGCGCCGGTGTTTCTCGCAAGCCGGGAGGCAGGACTCGTGACGGCCGTGTGCGCCTCGTCTGTCGTGGCGATCGGCTACGCCTGGCATCGCGCCGATCTCGAGCGCGGCGGCGAGGAAGCCCAGCGCGCCCGCGAGCGGCCCGGGCCCCTGACGCTGACAATCGCCCGGGGGCGACTCTTGAGGGCAAGGCGCGAGCGGATCGCTGGTGATCGCCTCGCGCTCGGCGTAACCACCGCGCGCCGGGTCCGAATGATCCCCTTTGGGTCGAGGCAGGGCGTCCGCGGGATGCTGGTGGGAGCGCCGGGGTCGGGCAAGACCGTGACGACGGCGGCGATCGCCTCGGCGTACATCTCGCGTGGCCTTCCGGTCGTATGCGTCGATCCCAAGGGCGATCCCTCGCTTCGAGATCAACTGCGTAGCGCGGCGACCCGAGAGGCGGTCGGGTTCCGCGAGTGGTCGCACCGCGGGCCATCCGTCTACAACCCGCTCTCGCGTGGATCGGCGACCGAGATCGCCGACAAGGCGCTCGCGGGCGAGGAGTGGTCAGAGCCCCACTACCTGCGCCAGGCCCAGCGCTACCTCGGCTGGGAGCTGCGCGCGCTCAAGGCCGCCGAGGTCGAGATCAGCCTGCCGACGCTGGCCGGGTTCATGGATGCGCGTCGGCTTGAGGCGCTCTCAGACAACTGCCCCGACGAGCTCGCCGAGCGGCTGCGCTCCTATCTCGGCTCGCTGTCGGACCGGCAGCGGGCCGACCTCGGCGGGGTTCGCGACCGCCTCGCCGTCCTGGCCGAGTCGGAGCTCGGCTACTGGCTCGACCCCGCGCAGGGCGACGGGCCGGCGATCGATCTCGCCGCGGCATGGCGAGAGTGCGAGGTCGTCTACTTCCGGCTGGACGCCGACCGTTACCCGCTCGCCTCGGAGATGCTGGGCGGAGCGATCGTCTCCGACCTGGTTGCGCTGACCGGCGAGCTCCAGGGCCGGCACAGCCTCGGCCTGGTCGCGATTGACGAGTTCTCGGCGATCGGCGCCCGCAGACGTCCTTCGGGTGCTCTCGCGCTCGCGCTCGGCTGGGATCAGCGTCGTCCTCGCGACTCAAGCCCTCGCCGATCTCGAGGATGTCGCCTCGGAGGGCTCCGCCGACGGGTTTGCCCGCCGGGTGCTGAGCCAGCTCGACTTCGCGATCTGCCACCGCCAGCCCGAGCCGACGACCGCCGAGGTCCTGGCCGGCCTCGCTGGCACGAAGCCGGTCTGGGTCACCACCCGTCGGGTCGAAAGCCCGTTCGCAGCGTTCGGCGGGCCAGCGCCAGGAGGGCGTCGGAACCCGTACCCGCGAGCGCGAGTACATCCGCCACCCGGACGAGTTCAAGCGGCTTCGGACCGGGGAAGCGATCGTGATCGAGCCGGCCTCGGCCCGCGAGGCGGAGCGGGTCCGGGTCTGGTCGGCGGCGTGAGCGCGGTGGGTGCGCCGCCGCTACCCGAGCGCAGGTAGGTTTCCGGTGCGGATCGCAGCCAGCGTCCGGAGGAGTTGCGGACAAAACGCGATCTCGCGCGACTAGGTGTTATGGAGGGTTCGCGAGGCCAGCGGTTCGAAGGCGCAGATGGCGTCGCCGTCGCGGCGCCGCCGGCTGCCGCCAGCGAGGTCCACGAGGTCAGCCGCCAGGTCTTGATCCACCTCCGTGACCAGTTCGGGGGCTTGCTCAGCGAGCACGACTTCGAGGACCTGGCCCAGGAGGCCCTGGCCGAGATCCATCGCCGCCGTCGGCAGGGCCAGGAGGTGCGCGAGCCGGTCGCGTTCGCGAAGAAGGTCGCCTGGCGCCGGGCCCGCGACCTGATCCGCGACAACCACTCGGTCCCCAAGGACCCGCGCGATGAGCTGTTCGAGCTCCGGGCCGACGAGTCCGTTGACTTCGACCGGGCACTCGCGGCACGGGCCCAGCTCGCGCGCGCGATCGAGGCCGCCGAGCGCCTGCCCGAAGACGAGCAGGCGGTCTACCGCTCGCACTTCTTCGAGCAGCGAAAGCCGCGCGAGACCTGCGCGGCCCTCGGCCTTCGCCGCCGCGAGTACTACCTGCGCCTCGAGCGGGCGACGCTCGCGGTCCAGGCGGCGCTCGCCCCGCACAGCTACGAGACTCACCAGCGCGAGCTGCTCTCGGCGGTGATCGGCGGCTCGGCCTCGGCGGCCGAGACGCGGCGCGCGAAGCGCCTGGTCCGACACGACCCCGCGGCCGCGGCGCTCGTCCGCGAGCTGCGCGAGCTCCACCAGGGAGCGGCGGCGCTGCTGCCGGCGCCTGCGCTCGACGAGCTTGCCGACCTCTCGGTCTTCGAGCGGCTCGGTCAGGGCGCAGCCTGGATCCGAGACCGCGCGACCGGCGGCCCCGATCCGAGCGCCGAGCAGCTCGCGGCGCAGCTCGGCGCCAGCGGCGCGGGTCGCGCGGGCGCCGTCGGCGCCGGCGGCGTTCTCGCCCACCTCGGGCTCGCCGGCGGCGCCGGCAAGGTCGCGCTCGCCTGCCTCGGCACCGGAGCGCTCACCACGGCATGCGTGCTGAGTGGCCTGGTTCCTGGCGTCGACCTCGACCGGAAGGAGCCGGTGTCCGCAGGGGAGCCGACCCGCGCAACGGCCCCGCCGAATCCGGATCTCGTGCGGCGGCTCGAGCCTGGGCGGTCAGACCCGGCGAGGGCGACTTCGACGCAGACCGGCGGGGGAGACGCGCCCGACGCCTCCCCCGACTCCGTCAGCCCCGCGGTGAGCCCCTCGGCCCCGCCCGCCGAGCAGGAGTTCGGGGTGGCTTCGGCCGCGCCGGCGCCCTCGCCGGCCGACGCGCCGGGAGGCACCGCCAGCTCCGAGGACGTACAGCAGGAGTTTGGTCCGTGATGCGACCGTCCCCGAAAGGAGACCAACGATGAGTAGGTCCATGACGCCTCCAGCTCTCGTGCTCGCCTGCGCTCGGCGCGGCGGCGCTTGTGGCGCCAGCGGGCGCCTGGGGGGCGGGTGCCACCTACGAGGTGATGCAGTGCGCCCCGGAGAATCGAGCGCTTGGCGACATGGATACTCGCGAGCCGCGCGGCTACGGCATCAGCCGCTTCTGCGACCACGCTCCAGGCGACTACTCGCTTCAGATCAACAGCGAGCTGAGCGCCGCCGACCGCGGCAACGAGGGCCGTGCCTTCTGGCGAGCGCCCGCCGAGGCCGGCTTCGTCGGAGCGCGGCTCGAGGCGAAGCTGCGCCGCGACGCCGGGCACCAATCGCGCCTCTACATGGCCGACGCCGACGCGCGCGAGACGCGCCGCGTCGCGACCGGCGACGGCTCGCCGGGGCCATTCAAGACGACCACTTGGGATGGCACTCGGCAGGCGATGTTCGTCGCGTCGCTTCGCTGCGAGGACGGCCCGAACTGCCCGCAGTCGAACGAGGCGAAGACGTGGATCCGGAGCCTGCGGTTCGAGCTGGCCGACTTGGCCGACCCGACCGTCTCGGTCGACGGCTCGCTGGTCTCAGGTGGCTGGACGCGAGGCGCGCATCGGCTCGACCTCAGCGGCGAGGACCTCGGATCGGGCCTCCGTGAGCTGGTTGTGCGGGTAAACGGCTCGGAGCTGACGAGCCTCGACGGCAGCTGCGGCGGGACGATTGCGGGCACGGGGTTGGCAAGTCGGTTGCGTCCTTGCTCAAGCGGCCCGCTCGTCGGCAACGTCAGCCCGGAAACGTTCGAGCTGCCTTTCCACGAGGGGACAAACGCCGTCTCGGTCTGTGCCTATGATTTCGCCGGCAACCACACCTGCGAGACGCGCGATGTTCGGGTCGACAACGTCGCGCCGTCCCTGGCCTTCACGAACGCCCAGGATCCGAGCGATCCGGAGCTGATCCACGCTGTGGTCTCCGATAAGACCTCCGGGGTGGCCAGCGGGCAGATCTTCTACCGAGCTGCCGGCGCCGCGGTTTGGACGCCGCTTGCCACGCAGCTGGTCTCCGGGGAGCTACGTGCGCGCATCGACTCGACCGCGGTGCCGGCGGGGACCTATCAGTTCCGGGCGGTCGCGACCGACATTGCCGGGAATGAGGTCGCGACCACCCGGCGGCTCGACGGGCTCGAGATGCAGCTCGAGTTCCCGCTCAAGGCCGGTGTCGAGCTGAGCGCTCATCTGGAGCCGGGGGGCTCAAAGCGAGCGCTGATTTCGCTATGGCAGGCGCTCGCGCGTCGCCGGTGTCCTCCGCGAGGCCTCGGGCGCGCGGATGGGCGGCCAGGAGATCGTGATCACCGAGAACTTCGGCGACGGCGCCTTGATCCGAGAGCGGATCAGCCGCGCCGAGACCGACGCGCGGGGGCGATGGCACGAGCGGCTGCCCGCGGGCCCGTCGCGGCGGGTGGTCGTCACCTATGCGGGCACGCAGCGCTACCTGGGGGCGGAGACGCCGGGCGGCAAACTGAACGTGCGTACGAAGGCGACGCTCCGCGCCTCGAAGAGCAACGTTCCGGAGGGCCAGCGAGTCGTCTTCCGCGGGAAACTTGGCCGCCTCGGAGCCCGGATCCCGACCGGCGGCAAGCTCCTGGAGCTCCAGGTAAAGCAGGACACGAAGACCTACCAGACGGTAGGGGAGGGATTCCGCTCGAAGGCGAGCGGGCGCTACCGCGTGCCCTACCGCTTCGGCGACTTCTACCAGTACGACGTCCGCTTCAAGTTCCGGGTCAAGGTCGCCCGCGAGGCCGACTGGCCCTACAAGGCCCCGGTCCGCTCGAGGGCGCGCAAGGTGACGGTCCTCAACCGCTGAGTTACCGCCGGCGGGCAGCGGTGCCCGCACGCGACACGCCTCCCAGCCACGTCGAGGGGCGCGTCGTTCGGCGCCGGGGTTTGTTTGCCTTACGAGACCGAACGCCAGCTAGCAGGAGGAGCCAGCCGTGAAGATCCGCCCGCACCTGTCCTACGCCAACGTCGCCGCGACCCTCGCCCTGGCGGTGGCGCTCGGCACCGGCGGCGCTTATGCGGCCAGTGAGATCGGCTCGAACGAGATCGACAACAACTCGATCCGCAGCGCTGACCTGAAGAACCGCAAAGCGGTCAAAGCGCGCGACGTCAAGCGCGACGGGCTCACCGGCAAGGAGATCAAGGAGAGCAAACTCGACGCGAGCGAGTTCGCGCCGCTGGCGAGCGATCAGGCAGGCGTCTGCGACCCGACGGGCGCCAGCTTCGTCGACTGCGCTGCGATGACGATCAAGCTCCCGGCGCGCGGACGGCTGCTGGTGATCGCGACCGGCGACTACTTCAGCGAGGGCGGCCCAGCGGGTCTCGACTGCCGGATCGCGATCGACGGCGTTAACGAGAGCGGTGCGTCTCTGCCCCGGCGAGGTCGGCTTCCGATAACACCGCGCTTGGCGCCACCGACGGCTTCGCTCGCACCCGGGTAACCGAACGCCTCTCGAAGGGCGCACACGATGTCGCGCTGCGCTGCTCGCAGCCGGTCGTGGCCGACGGACGGCTCGGCTCCTCCTCGGTCGCTGTCTTGGGCGTCAGCGGGTAAGGCGGTGAGGGGCGACGTGATCGAGACGATCGGGGTAGTCGTGGCGATCGCGGTCGGCGTCTGGCTGCTGGGCGGGATCGCGCTTCGGCTCGCCGGCCTGATGGCCGCCTTCGGCGGGATCGTCAGCGCGGCACAGGGCGACGCCTGGGGCCTCGCTGTAATCGCTGATTGGGGTCGGCCTGTGGCTGGCCGGACACTGGCATTTCGCGCTTCGCCACCGCTACTGGAAGAGTCCGCTGGCGCAAGAGCTCGTCCTGCGGCTGCCGCTGGTGCCGAATCCGGCGGCGGGGTGGGGCGTCACTGGCGTGCCGCTCGGGCGAGCGACCTAACCACTCCGATCGAACTCCGCTGACGCCGGCCGGCGGCTGCTCGCCACGCCTGATTCGGGGCTGCGAGCGAACGAATTTCGGACATTTCACTCGCTCGCGCGACTAGGTGGTATGGGAGTCGCGCTTCGAGATCGGATCCGCACAGGAACTCGGCGCCGGCAGGACGCGATCGTGATCGGCGAGGAGCAGATCCTCGACCGCGAGGACTGCAGCCTCGACGGTGATGCCCCGCCACGGTCCTCGTCCCCCGAGCCACCGCTCACTCGGGCGGGTGGGAAGGCGAAGCCGGAACGGCAGGCCGCCGATTCCGGTACGCGTGCGGGCGCACCCCTTGTGACGGAAGGGCCGCGACGGTGCTGCGTTCGCGGCCGCGCTGAGGAGCGCGGAGCGACCCGGAGCGGGCCGGGAACGGCGCTCGCGAGCGCGACGGCAGAGCTCGCGCCGACGTGGTCCGGCTCGCCGAACCCCGCGCGGCGCACCTTCCTGCCGGCGGCGGCGATCGTTGTCGCGGTGGCCGGGGGAGCGATCGTCGGTCGCGGCGAAGGCGAGCCCGCGGCCGGCACGCCCGAGCCCACCTTCCGCCCCGCGATCGCGCCTCGGGCTCGGAACGTGCTTCACAAGACGGCGGCAACCGGCGCCCCGAGCCCGCTAGACGGGTCCCTCGCCCCGAGCGGGAAGAAGCGCCGTTCGCGGCGCCCGCGCCGGATCCCGCCCCCGCAGCGCCACCGGTGCCGGTCTCCCCGCCGGCGCCGGTGAGCGCTGCCCCGCCTTCGCCTGGGCCGTCCTCGCCGGGCCCGAAACCGGCGAGCGCCGAGGTCGTCCAGCAGGAGTTCGGGCCGTGAGCGGCGTGAGCGAGAGGGTCGAGGTGGTGCGCCGCTCGGCTCGGCTCGAGCGCCTGCGCGGCGCGGGCGCCGCGCTGGCTGCTGATCGCGGCGCTGGCGCTCACCTCCCTGGTCGGGCTGCGCGAGCTGATCGCGCCGAGCGGCGCGGCGCCCGCGGCGGGCTCCGCGGGTGGCCTCCGACCACGCGCTCGAGGAGTTCGCCCAGGGCTTCGCCCGCGCCTACCTGACCTATGACGCCGGGCGCGCCGAGCTCCGGGAGCGGGCCCTGGCGCGCTACGCGCCCGACGAGCTTGATGCCGGCGCTGGCCTCGTGCCGCCCGATCGCGGCTCGCAGCAGGTGACCTGGACGCGGGTCGCGCAGAACCAGGAGGCGCTCGCCGGCGGGCGGATCGTCGTCGTCGCTGCGGGGATCGCGAGCGGGTCGGAGCCGCTCTACCTGGCGGTCCCGGTCGACCGGGTCGACGAGGGCGCGATCGCGCTCACGGGCTACCCCTCGCTGGTCGGCCCGCCGTCAACCGCGCGGCCCGAGCTCCCGCGCCGCGAGGAGGTCGAGGACAGCGAGGTCGCTCGCCGTCGCCGAGCGCGTCGTCCGCAACTACCTCGCCGGCGAGCGCGCAGAACCTCGCCGCCGACCTGACGCCCGAGGCGCGCGGTCTCGATCCCGGCGCAGCGGCTCGAGGTGCGAGTCGGTCGAGGAGGTCGTCTGGGCCGCGGGCGTTGACTCCGGCGCCGTGCTGGCGACCGTCGTCGCCAGCGACGAGGCCGGCACCGCTTGGACCCTGACCTACGAGCTCGGCGTCGAGCGCGTCCGCGGCCGGGTCCTCGTGAGCTTCGTCGAGACCGTTGGCAAACGCAACCTAAGGAGGCACTCGATGAGAACGCACAGAGCAATCGCGCAGCGCTGCTCTGGCGACGCCGATTGTCGTCGCCCTGGCGCCCGTCGACCGCGCAGGCGCAGAAGGGCGGCGGCGGGGGCGCGGTCGAGCGCGCCGGCGACAACGCCGCCGACCTGATCTCCGACCTCGTCGGACCGCTCCTGATCGTCCTGATCGGCGTCGTCGCGATCGGCGCCTTCATCCAGCGAAACGTCGGCCTGGCGGTCTCGGCGACGCTGGTCGGCCTGATCGCGGGCCTCTTCATCTTCGACCCCGGCGCCGCCGAGTCGACGTTCAAGGACGTCTACGAGGCGATCTTCTAGGCCTCGCGGAAGGCGATCGGAGGAAGGCGCCAGTGGCGGCCAGAGAGCCGGTTCCGGTCCGCTCCTACCGCGCGGTGGTCGACGACGTCGAGCGGCGGATCTACCGGGTCGACCGCTGGCGGCTGCCGACGCCGGGCGGGATCGAGGTGCGGGCGATCCTCTACACGGTCTGCGCGTTCGTGCGTCCTCGCGGCCGCCGGAGACCTGCCCTTGATCGGGCGAGCGCTCGGTGCGCTGCCGGCCGGGATCCGCTACCTGGCGCTGCCGGTCGCTGGCGGGCTGGGCGCTCGCCGCGTGGCGGATCGACGGGCGCGCGCCCCACCACGCGCTCGCCGGCGTTGGTCGCTACCTGGTCCGGGCCAAGACCCTGGCCGGGCTTCGCCCGACCCGGCCGGCGGGATCGGTGATCGCGCCGGTCGTCGCGGCTGCAGATCGCGCCGGCCGGCGACGAGGCCCGCATACCGGCGCGGGCGGGTGCAGGGCCCCGCGCGCGTCATCCTGCGCTACCCGGCGCGGCTCGAGGTCGAGCGATCCACGTCGCCGCGACAGCGAGCGTCGCTTGCCGAGCCAGCCGGGTGCGGGTGACGGCGGTCGGGCGAGCGGGTCAGGCCGCTGGCGCGCGGGCGCGAGCTTCGGGTGCCCGAGGGAGCGGAGGTCGTCTTCGAGTGAGCGGCGCCGCACTACTTCCTGCACGGAAACCTCGTCTGGCGGACGGCCGACGACGTCTGGGCCGGCTACCGCCTCGAGGGCCAGAGCTACCCGGGCCTCTCGCTCAACCGCAAGATCGAGCTCAAGGAGCGGATCGAGGCCTTCGCCTACCGGATCGAGACCGACTTCCAGCTGATCCGCTCGGCCCGGCGAGTGGTCGGCCGAGCGACTACGCCGAGCGCGCGCTGACGACCCTCGACCCGCGCCGCGGCCATCGCGGAGACGTTCCGCGCCTACCTCGACGAGCAGCGCCGTCGGCTCGCAGAGCCGCGGGTGGTGCGGCCCGAGGTCTTCCTGTTCGTCCGGCTCGGCCCGCCGGCTCACGCCGGCGGCGACCGGCGCTTCGCCGAGCTCTGGCGCGAGCTGCAAGCGAGGCGCCGGGCTCGGCGACGCCCGCGCGATCGGCCGCACGCGGCTCGACGGAGCTGCGCCGCGCCGAGGAGCGCGCCTTCGACCGCGTCTTCGACTCAGCTGCCCTGCGAGCGGGCGCGCTCGGGCGAGATCGCCTACCTGGTCCGCTCCGCCTACACCCGCGGCGTCGGCGAGCCGCGGGTCGACCCGAACTGGCGCCCGCAGGCGATCTGGGTCGAGTCCGAGGACGGGTCGGGAGCGCTTCGAGCCCTACGAGCACGACCTGCATCGCCTGCACGAGTCGCGCGTGACGATCGAGCCGCGCGCGCTTCGGGTCGAGTCCGAGGCCGGCACCTCGCACCAGGCGCTGCTGGTCGTCGGCGCGCTGCCCGACGAGGCGGTCTTCCCCGGGGCCGACGTCGAGCTGCTGTTCGCGCCGCTCGAGTGCGGCTTTCCGGTCGACGCGGTCTTCACCGCCGAGTGGGTTGCGAACCGCTCGGCGCAGAAGCTCGCGCAGAAGCGGATGGTCGACGCCGACCAGCAGGCCAAGCGAGGAGGCGCTTCGGCGAGCACGGCCCGACGGTCGGGACCACCGACCGCACCTACGCCGCGCGCGAGCTCCAGGCGCGTCTCGGCGCCTCGGATCGCCCGCCGTTCCTGCGCTCGGCGATCACCCTCGCGGTTGGCGCGCCGAGTCGCCGAGGAGCTCGAGGAGCGGGTCGAGCGGCTGCGGGCCGAGTTCGGGCGGGTCGAGCTCCACCGCCCGCTCGGCGAGCAGCACCGCCTGTTCCTCGGCGCGATGCCGGCGCAGCCGTTCCCGGTGCGCGACTACCTCGCGCACCTGCTGCCCGAGCAGCTCGGGGCGATGGTGCCGACCGCGATCTCCCACGCCGGCTCTGAGATCGGCCCCTACATCGGCTACGCGCTCACCGGCTCGCGGGCGCCGATCCAGTTCGACCTCGCCGAGGCCTCGCGCACCGACCGCCCGCCGACCGTGCTGCTGACCGGCTCGCTCGGCTCGGGCAAGACGATGGCGCTCGAGACCCTGCTCTACCAGGCGTTCCTGCAGGGCTCGTCGCCGATCGTCGACATCGACCCGAAGGGCGACCACCGCCTCGACCGCCTGCCCGGCGTCGCCGAGCGAATGGAGGCGATCGAGCTCGGGCCCGACGAGCGCTACCGCGGCCTGCTCGACCCGATGCGGGTCGGCACCGAGGAGACCCGCGCAGGACCTCACCTACGGCTTTCTGGTCGGGATCCTGCCCGAGCCGGTGCCGGCGCGAGTGGCAGACGAAGATCCGCGCGCGCGATCGCCGCCGCGGAGGCCGCCGGCGCTCGGACCACCGGCGAGGTCTTCGACGAGCTGCGGCGCTCGCACGCGGTCGGCGCATCGGACTGCGCCGAGGCGCTCGAGGTCCACCTCGAGGCCGGGCTCGCGCAGCTCGGCTACGGCCAGCCGGGGCAGGAGCTCCCGACGTCGGCGGCGCCGCAGGTCGTCAGCTTGCGGATCCGAAACCTGGCCCGGCCGCTGCCGGACGGCGCCGCTCGGAGCTTCAGGAGGACGAGCGGGTCAGCCAGGCGGTGCTGCGGCTGCTCGCCGCCTACGCGCTTCGGCTCTGCGCCGCCGACCCGAACGACGCACTCGGTGCTGGCGCTCGACGAGGCCTGGGCGCTGCTCACGGACTCGCAGGGCCAGGCGCTGCTGGACCGGCTCTCGCGGATGGGGCGCTCGATGAACATCACGCCGATCCTCGCCTCGCAGATCGTCGGCGACGCCGCGGCGCTCGAGCCGCTGGTCGGCACCTACCTCGCCTTCGGGGTCGAGACCGAGGCCGAGGCCGAGCGGGCGCTGGAGCTGCTTCGGCTCGACCCCGACGACGAGGTCCTTCGCCAGCGGCTGCTCGGCTTTCGCGCCGGGCGCTGCTACCTGCGCGACGTCGAGGGCCGGGCGATCCCGATGCGGATCGACCCCGGCGAGGAGCTGCTCGCGGCGCTCGACACGACGCCTCAGCTCAGACCTCCTCATCGCCCTCACCGACTCAACGCGTGCCCGGCGAGGAAGACGACGAGGCCGGCGAAGCCGAGCCGGCCGCGGGAGTCGAGGATGCGTCGCTCGCCTTAGGGAAGCCGCGCAGCGTTCTCGCGAGCGAGACGGCATGCCCCGATGGCGGGGCGCCTTCGTTGGGGCGATGCTCGCGGCCTCGCTGCTCTCCGTCGAGGTCAGTGCGCCGGCCGCCGGGGCGGCGAGCGACGCCGCCCAGCGGCCGGCTCAGGGCGGGGACGGCGCTGCGGACCGCGCCGGCAGGGCGAACCGAGCGGGCCCGTCCGACCAGGACCTGGTCGCCGTGACCGGCGACCAGCACGGCGCCGGGCCAGGTCAACCCGCTCGAGATCTCGAACCCGTTCTGCGGCGAGTCGGCTGCGCGCGAGCCGAGCGGCGCAACTGCGAGGTCACCGGCACCCCCGAGGGCCGCTACCCGACCTCGAACTACGGCTTCGACGTCCACATCGACACCGGCCTCGACAACATCGTCGGCAACTTCCAGGCGCTGCTCGCCCAGCATCGCGAACGCGATCTGGCTCGGCGCTGCTGTTCGTCCTGAACCTGGTGCTGACGCTGCTCGGCTGGGCGTTCGGGCTCTCGCCGTTCACCGACAACCAGACGATGGGCGAGATCTCGGCCGGGCTCGAGCGCTTCTACCGCGCCTTCACCGCGCCGTGGCTTCGTCGTCGCGATCGTCTGCGTCGGCGCCTGGGGCGTCTACCGCGGGCTCGTCCGGCGCGAGTTCGCGCAGACGATCGCCGGCACGATCCTGACCGTCGGCGCTGATGCTGGTCGGCGCTCTGGATCCTGCACGAGCCGCGGGCCACGGTCGGGACCGTCTCCGGCTGCACCAACGACGCCGCGCGTCGCGGTGATCGCGGCGCCGCAGGCGGGCTCGCGTCTCAGAACCCGCCTCGCTCCTACGCCGAGGCGACCGCGGAGGTCTGGCAGCGCGATGACCCTGCCCGGCTTCGCGGCGCTCAACTTCTCCGACATCGGCTGGGCGCTGTCGAGAGCCCGACCCCGAGCTGCTCGCGACGGCGAACGAGAAGGCGTGCCTCGACTCCGCCTACCTGAGCCAGCTGCCGAAGCGGGTCCTCGAGGCGCTGGCGACCGCCGATGGTTTCGGCGACGTCGACTGCTCGGAGATCGCCGCGCTCGCGCCGGCGCCGCGCACCAACGCCGAGATCTGGCTGCGCAACTAGCCCGGGCTCGGCGGCGCGCGAAGCGCTCTGGGACGAGCACACCGACGACCCGCCCTACTCCTCCTACCTCGCGATCCAGGGCGACGGCGGCGCCTGGACCCGGCTGCCGCTGGTCTGCTTGATCGGGCTCGGCCTGCTGGGCGGCATCGCGCTGCTCGCCTGGCTCGCGCTGCGGATCTTCGTCCAGACCGCGGTCGCCTTCGTGCTCGTGCTCTCGACCCCGGTGGCGCTGTTCCTGCCCGCGTTCGGCGAGCGCGGCCGCGCCGCCTTCGCGTTCTGGGGCGGCACGCTCGCCGGCGCGCTGATCTCGAAGCTGGTCTACGCGGCGCTGCTCGCGGTGGTCCTGTTCGCGACCACCGTGATCGCCTCGGCTGGTCCCGGCCGGCGCCGGCGCCTTCATGGCCTTCCTGGTCATGGCCGGGCTCTGGTGGGCGGTGTTCCTGAAGCGCGACGACATCCTCTCGTTCCTCTCGGTCGCCAGACGACGAGGGCGGCTCGGGCCGGCTCGGCAGCCTCACCGGCCTCTACGCGACCCAGCGGATCGCGCGCACGGTCGGCGCCACGCTCGGCTCGGGCGCGCGCGGCGCCAAGCGGGCCACGAGCGCCGGCGGCGGCGGCCTCGCCGGCCTCGGAGCGCGATCGCGCCGAGGCGACCCGCGGCGCCGCCGAGCAACGCGCTCGACAAGCGCGCGGAGAACCGCCTCGCAGCCCGCTACGGCGCCGAGCAGGCAGTGATCGGCGAGCAGGCCGGCCGGCGGGCCGAGCTCGCGCGGCTGGCGGCCCAGCGGACCGACGCGCTTAAGGAGGCCAGGCGCCATGGAACGGCGGCGGCGGGCGCCCGCGGCGGCGATCGCGAGCGCCACCTGGCGGCGCAGGCCGATGCCCAGGAGCGCGCGCAAGCGCCTCCGCGAGGCGCAGGGCAAGCTGCGCGAGGAGATCGCCGCGCGGAGCCCGAGGGCGGACGAGGCGCGGGCCTTCGTCGCCGGCGCCGATCAGCGCGAGCGCGCCTCAGGCGCCCGCTTCTCCGAGCGCGAGATTGGGCAGGCGCAGGAGGGGATCCGCCGCGAGGCCGACAGGCCGGTCTCAGATCCCGGCCCACGCCTGGCGGGTCGGGATGAGCCGCGAGCGCTACGCGTCGCTTAACGGGACGCGAGCGCGAGCAGGCCCGCGCCGAGGTCGAAAAGCAGCTTCGAGCCGACGGAACTCGCGTTCGGCGCGATCCCGAATCGGCCGCCCGGGCTGGTGCGAGCCCGCAACCGCGCGAAGCTGCGCCGCCAGGTCCGCTCGCGCGGACAGGACGGCCGCCGCGAGCTGCAGGAGGCCCGGCGGCGGGCGAGCCGGCGCCGGCGCTCGGCGCGGCGCGGGGTGTCGAGATGAGCCAGCGCTGGCTGACCGTCCTGGTTTTGGCTCTTGCGCTCGCGCTCGGCGGCTTCGCCGCCTTGCTCGCCGTGCGCGGCGAGGAGGAGCCGCTGCCAGCGCCGCAGACCAGCCCGGCGGCATCCAGCGGCGCGGAGCCGCGCCCGGCAGAGCCGCTGCGGGCCGAGATCGCCGAGCACCTTGAGCGCTTAGCCGATCGCGAGGCGGCGGCCGAAGCGCGCCGGGAGGACACTCACGGCGAGCCCGGGCCCCCGGCGGCCGACCTTCGCCACTACGACGAGCTGCGCTCGCGGGCCGAGCCGGTTGCCCGCCGCTTCTTCTCGGCGTTCTCGCTCTACGAGCTCGGCGGCTCGCCCCGGACGTCGCGTCGGCGCTGCACTCGACCGCGACGCCGCGGCTCGCGCGCTTGCTGCTGGCGGAGCCGCCGCGGCTTGCTGCCGGCAGCCCCGACTTCGCACGGCGCGCGACTCGGCCGGCTCGAGTTCGTGCCGGGCGAGCCGTCGCCGGCACGCGGATCGTCGCGGCCGAGCTCGTCGGCAGCCTGAGGCGCGGCGACGGGCCGCGAGCCGATCGCGATCGAGCTGCAGCTCAGCCGCGGCGGCTGGCTCGTCTCGGGGCTCGGGCGATGAGGCTCTCGGGCCGGCTCGGACTTGGCGCGGCGCTGTGGCGAAGGCGCGCTCCGACGAGCGCGCTCGCGGCGCTTCGCCTGGTCGGGCATCGGCCCTGTTCTTCCTGATCCTGCTGGTCGCGTCGATGGGCTCGACGCGTGCTCGCGCGCCGGCGCAGGGTTCCTGCGGGCTGAGCGCAGGCCGGCGGCTCGGTCAGCGGGGTGCCGAAGCGCTACGCCTCGTTCTACCTGGAGGCGGCGGAGCGGCTTCCGACTCGGCGCCGCGCGGACCGGCGATCCTGGCGGCGATCCACGACGTCGAGACCGACTTCGGCCGCCTCAACGCGCCGGGCGTCTACCTCGGGCGAGAACTCAGGCCGGGGCCGGTGGGCCGATGCAGTTCCTGCGCCGCGCACCTGGGCCGCCTACGGCGTCGACGGCAACGGCGACGGGCGACGAGGACCGCTACGAGCCGGCCGACGCGATCCACGGCGCCGCCAACTACCTGCGCGCCTCGGGCGCGCCCGGCGACTGGTACGGGGCGATCTTCGCCTACAACCACGCCGACTGGTACGTGACCGACGTGCTCGAGCTGGCGACGGCGCTTCGGCGACGTCGGCGAGGTCGGCCGACGCCACCTGCGCAACACGGTCGTCGGGCGCGGCGAGCCTGCGCGAGGCGGTCCGCCTCTACGAGCCGCGCTCGTTCCGCCGGCTGCCAGCGGAGCTGATGGCGCCGGGTTACGCGCCGCAGGCCGTCGACGCCCGGATCTGGCCCGGCGCGGTCTGGATCCTTCGGACCTACGGCCTGCGCGCTCACCGCGGCGCGGGAGCCGGGCCACGCGACGCACGGCGACGGTACCGCGCTCGACCTGGTCCCGGCCGGCGATCTCGGCTCGCAGGCGGCCTGGGACCGCTCGGCCGGGCGCCTCGCGCGCGACCTCGGCTGGCGTCCGAGCTGCGGCGCGTTCGGCACGCGGCCCGCCTGCGACCTGGTCCCGGCGATCCAGTTCGTCGGCTACGACGGCTATCCGTCGCACGGCACGCCGCAGACCTGCGGCGGCGGCTGCCCCGCCCACATCCACGTCTCCTGGGTCTCGCTCCTCGTTCGGCTCGGCGCTGTCTGAGCCCGCCACCCGCCTGGGTGCTCGTCTTCCCGGCGCCTGGGGGTTTCTCGTGAGCCCGGCGGCTAGGGCCGGGCCGACGGCGATCTGGCCCGATCCGTGTCCGGCCTGGCCCGGTGGTCGTCGGCCTTTCTTGCTTCGCATTTGTAGCGGCGGCGGAGCGCCGCAGGTTTTCGCTTCGCAAAGTCCAACGACCCCCGGCCCGAGCGCCGGGGACAAGGAGGTCCAGATGAACTCCGTCAACCTGATCGGCCGCCTGACCAGGGATCCCGAGCTCCGGAACACCCCCGGCGGGACGGCCGGTCTGCACGATGCGGGTCGCGGTCAACGGGATCCGCGAGGGCGAGGTCACCTACGTCGACGTGGTCGCGTTCGAAAAGCAGGCCGAGGCCTGCGCCGCGCACCTCGCTAAGGGCCGCGAGGTCGCCGTCTCGGGTCGCCTCTCCTACTCGGAGTGGCAGGCCGACGACGGCTCGAAGCGATCCAAGCACGAGGTGATCGGCCGTGTCCAGTTCCTCGCGAGCGGCCAGAATGGCAGCTCCTCGAGGAACGAGCAGCCGGTCCCGGTCGGGACCGGCGCCGATGCTGACGATGAGATCGCGTTCTAGGGATTCCTCCGGTCCTCACCAGCCCGGGCGGGCCTTCAGGGGCCCGCCCGGCGGCTGTCGTACGGCGTGCTGCCGACAGTGCGCTCGTGCAGCGCGGTCACGAGGGTCTGGCCCCCTCGTAACCGCCCGAACTGGACGCGGAGACCAAGTCGACCGCGTTGTCATCCGGCCAGCAAGGCGCTGGGGCTGGTGACTCGGTGGCGTCGCGATCAACCTCGAGCGCGATCCCAACATGCCTCGGGAGGAATTCACCGGTCGCGGCGACGACGACGGCAACTGTCAGCTGCCTCTCCCTGCTCCCGCGACAGACGGTCTCCCGGCTCGGAGGCTGGCGGCCCGGCTCATGCGACGGCCGCAGGCCGGCCTCCTCATCAGTCGTGGCACGTGACTCGGCCTCGCACTGGACTCGGGCGCCTGGGATACCGCGGCGCTCGTTGAGGCCACCCTTCGTTGTCACCAGGCCAGGAGACTCCGTCATGTGCAGAGGATACTGATGATCCGCGCATGTTTTGAGTACAATTCGTGGTATTCGCACACCAAAACGACGTAGATTATGTGCTGTTGCGCTAGGGTTTCTTGAGCAAGTCAGTAAGGAGCAGGGGATGAACCACGACACACGCCGCATCAACGCGATCCTGCCGGCCAAGACGTATCTCGATCTGGAGACGCTGGCGCGGGATCAGGGCAAGAGCAAAACCGAGGTGCTTCGCGACGCCCTCACGCTGGAGATCTGGTTCAACGAGGCTCGTGAAGAAGGCAGTCGCATCCTAGTCGAGCGCAACGGCGAAATCCGGGAGATCATCCCCCGATAGGTAATCACCGGACGCCTGCCTCGGGCATTTGAGTCTTGCCCCGTCGATCGTCGGCGGCCTGTGGACCCTCGACAGCTCGACCCGGCCGTGGCCGTCCGGGGTTCGCATCATGGTGATGTCGGCACGGACGTCGTTGAGCCCCGACGGTCTGGTCCACCCAAGGCCCCTCGACCATCGTCTCGCCTTCCAGCTCCATAAACGGAGCTCGGAGAAGAACGCCTTGGCAGTCTCGAGGCCCTCGACGACGGTGAGCACGTTGTCCATCCGCTGAATCATGTTGTCCTCCTGGTGTCGTGGGCTGTGTCTGTCGCGGCCCTTTTACCTGGTGAGCGGAGCCCGTGAGAGCTTCTCGACATAGGCCCTTGATCTGCTGCTCCCTTCGCGTGATGCCGGCCCTGCTCGTCATCGCGCAAAGCAACAGCGGATCCTCCAGGTCCCGTCGGTGGGCGTCCGCGACGCCTATGAGCTGATGCGGTGCAGGAGCTACGCGGACGCGACGCCCTCCCGTTGCGCGTCATGTCGGCCTGCTCGGTTCACGCGGACCGCCCTCATCGACGGCTGGCATGCGAGCGTCGGACAACGTGGGCCGGGCGCCCGCTTTCCGTCCAGATTCGATCTCCATTCATGGTGCCAGGGGAGAAGTAGTGCTCGCGCGCTGATGACACAACCGACCCTCAGCCCGCTCCCGGCTGCGTGTGGTTTCGAATCCGGCCGGCTCAGCCCGCCCGCACGCGAACGCGCGCGGTGTCGCGGTCGAGCTTCGAGTTTCCGGGGAACGCCGCCTTGAGCTTGAGGCGTCCCTCCCTCTCGGTTTCGAGCTTGGCCGCGTAGCCGCATCCCTCCCCACCCCTGGGACGGAGTTTGGCCTTCGCCCGATCGCGCGTCGCCGTGCCCTTCTTCAGCAATAGCCTCACCCTGCCCTCGCAGACGTCGTCCGTGCCGACGAAGAGGCCCGACAGCGTGCCGGTCGCCCGGAAGCGATACCGCTTCGTCTCATCCCGCTTCGGCGTCGCGCGGAGCGAGAGCTCGGTTGGAACGGGCGGAGCAAGGATCACCGGGCCGGCCGCGGCCGGCGTTTCGTCGTCGCCGATGTCGCGAGTGTCGCCGTAGCCGAGTCGGCCGCCCTCGCCAAGGCCCCAGCAGCGGATCCGGCCGGTGTCGAGAATCGCGCAGGTGTGGAAGCCGCCGCCAGCGACCGTCGTGGCCGTCCGGCCGGGACCGAGGTCGATCGGGCCGACGCTGTCCGGCGTCTCGTCGTCGCCGATGTCCCGCACATCGGCGTACCCAAGCTCGCCGAACGAGCCATCTCCCCAGCAGCGCAGATCGCCCGTGTCGAGCACCGCGCAGGTGTGCGAGAACCCGGTTTCGACCGAGGCAGCGGTGCGACCGGCGCCAAGGTCGACCGGGCCGGCGGCCGCCGGGGTTTCATCGTCGCCGATGCTCTCGGTGTTCCCGTACCCCAAGCGTCCTGCTAGGCCAGGTCCCCAGCAGCGCACCGCGCCGGTGTCGAGGACAGCGCAGGTGTGAAAGCCGCCCGCGGCGATCGCAGTCGCGGTCCGGCCCGGCCCCAGGTGAACAGGCCCGACGCTGCCCGGCGCTTCGTCGTCGCCGATGTTGTGCTCGTTCCCGTAACCGAGCTGACCGAAGTCACCGTCGCCCCAGCATCGGACCCGGCCGGTGTCGAGGATCGCGCAGGTGTGATCGGAGCCCGCGGTGATCGCCGTCGCGGTCCGTCCTGGCCCCAGGTCGGCCGGGCCGACGCTGCCGGGCGTCTCGTTGTCGCCGATCCTCACCGTGTCCCCGTAGCCGAGCTGACCGCGGTGAGCGTTCCCCCAGCAGCGCACGTCGCCGGTGTCGAGGATCGCGCAGGTGTGGAACGAGCCGGCGGCGATTGCCGTCGCGGTCCGGCCCGGGCCGAGATCGACGGGACCCACGGCGGAAGGCGGCTCGTCGTCGCCGATCGACTCCGTGTTGGCGTAGCCGAGCTGGCCCCACGCACCCCGACCCCAGCAGCGGACCTCGCCACTCTGAAGCACGGCGCAGGCATGAGCGTCACCGAGCGCGAGGCTCACGGCCGGTCCCCCAGCGCCGAGATCGACGGGATCCTGAACGGCGGGCACCTCGTCATCCCCGATCTCCTCCATCGTCCCGTAGCCAAGCTGGCCATCGGAGTTCGCTCCCCAGCAACGCAGGTCACCGGACGCCAGCGACGCACAAGTGAACCCGCCCCCCACAGCAAGAGCGTTGGCGCCGGGCGCCCCACCTGCGGCGAGGGACGCCACGGACCCGAAGCCAGTGGCCGCGACGAAAAGCGCGGCGGCCAGGGTGACCGCCATCCTCCCGCGCCGTCGGGATCCCCCCCGGACTGGTTTCGACAAGGCGGTTGGCATGGGCCGCGCTACGGCAGCGACATCGTGCCTGTGTACGCAGCTAGGCACGGGCTCAGGCGCGTTAGATGAAGGTCCTGGCTTGCTCTGTCGACATAGGCGGGATTGGCGATCACTTTGGGGTCTTCCGGGTCTTCCGTGAAGAACGGGGAACTCGGTTGAACTCCACCGTTCACCTGGTACTGCTCGTCCGCGGTGCTGAGCACATGGACGCAGGTGCCGCGCAGAACGTTACTTCGGTCCGGGGTTGCCCCGCCTACTAGGGGGGTGAACCCGTAGACGTTCCAGTTGTCCGAGTTGGAGATAACGTTGCCCACGGCTGTATTGCGCTGCGAGCAGGTCGCCAGGTCACAGCTGAAGTTGAGCCCTGAGTTGTTCCCGTCGATGGTGTTCCCGGTGACGGTGGTCTCGTCGGCGTCAGGGGAGAGTTGCACCCCGCGGCCGGCGTTCTCGTAGAACCAGTTGTCGCGGATGACGGCGCGCAACGCGTCGTGGACGTAGACCCCATGGTGCGTGTCTAGCGTGCCGCAGTCGTGGATGTCGTTGCCTTCGAGCCGCACGTTGAGGGGGCGCTGAGGCGGGCTCCCGGACTTACTGATCTCGATGCAGGTCGCCGGTGCGTCGTGGTTGGTGATCTCATTGTCCCGGAGGACGACGTCGTCGGCGTAGATCTGGGGTCCATAGTTCGTCGTCGCGGCGTCGCCGTCGAGAACGAACCCCTGAATTGTCGCGCCGACCGCCGGGCGGAGGACCCGCAACGGGCCCTTGAGGGTGACCTCTTCGGACTCGTGCGGAGGAGGTCCTGAAACCGATCCGTAGGGTCGCAGCGTGATGTTCGGCTTGTTCACATTCGCTAAGTCCTCGAAGGCGTAAACGCCGCCGCGGAAGCACCCGGTCTGGCCGGCTGTGAGGTGCACGAGCAGCTTGCCCAGTGTCGCGTAGGGCTGTCCGAACGTCCCCTCGTTCGAGTCGTTGCCACTCGGCGGCATCGCGACGTACTTGTCGCACGCGTCGACGACCAACGCTTCGAACTCCAGGGTGTCGGTGACCCCGAACTCGTTCCGCGCGACCACGGTGACCGTGTTCGGCCCGGGCGGGATCTTCCCGATGGGGACGGGCCAAGTCACCGTAACCGTGCAGTGCTCCGTACACGGTCCCGGTGTCCGCACCTCCTGCTCCATCTCCTGGCCGTTCAGAAGGACCCGAACAGACTCCATCGCGTGGCCAGAGGCGCTAGCGGTGAACGAGTAGGAGGCCGTCCGGCTCAGGTTCGTCCGGTTGGCATAGAGCGATCCAGACGGTCCGTTGATCGTGGGGCCGAAGAACTCGTCCACGTAGCCAGCGGAGGCTGCGCTCACGTGCGAATGCTGATCCGGATTCTTCATGCAGTCGAACCGGTTGTCCGTCGCTTCTTTTAGCCCGAGGATCTTGCCGATCACCCGACATGCGTAGCCCTGCATCTGGTCGCGGGTGAGGTCCTGGGTCTCGCAGCCGTTGAAGTCGACCGCGGTCGGTATCTCCCCCTCTTCAGCATCCGGGTGGTACCCGCTGGTGAACGAGAGGACTGCGTTGCTGCCGCAGTTCCACATCCGTTTGAAGTTGATCTCTGGGTTGCTGTTGACCAGAGGAACCTCGACCTTGTCCAGGTCAAGGTCCCATTCCGCGCGTGCCTGGCTCACCTCCGCCTTGAGCTCGGGCTCGTTGTCCAAGCTCTCGCCCAACCGCACCGGATGGTCATGCGCGTGGTGATGGATGACGAGGCCGCCAGGAGTCGTCTCCCGATAGACGCCTTCCTCGAGACTCAGGGCAACGGGTCCGGACACGATCAGCGCGCCGACCACGACGACGGCGGCCAGTGGGATCCGCGGCGGGTTCATCCCGAGCCCTCCGCCGCCTCGATCTGCTCCTCAGCCTCGGGAACCGTCTCTCCCTCGAGATCCTCGGCGATCGGGCCGTCGACCGCGGCGTCGAGCTCTCCGGACGAGAGCTCCTCGAGGCGACCATCGGGCGCGACCAGGAGCCAGGTCCCGTCCTCGTTCAGGTCGGTGCCCGCTACGTTGAGTCGGCGCTCAATGAACAGCAGGTGGCGCTCGCCAACGGAGTACGGTGGATCGTCGGTCGATTGCAGACCCTCCCCGCCGAGCTTGAAGATCGTCAGCTGGTCGGGCGGGTGACCGTCGAGGGTTTCGATCACCGTGACGTCGATCAGCTCCGTCGGAATCTCCCGCGCCGGCGCGTCAGGACCACCATCGTCGAGGACGAAAGCCTCGCCCTGCCGCACGCCATCGACCTCCACCAGCACTGTCGCGGGAGTCGCCTCGACGAGTTGCTCGAGATCCGCCGGCCGGTTGGCCCACTCGATCTGGAGCTCCGCCGCGGCGGCATCCTCAGCGTCCTGGGCGAAGGATGTTTGGATCGCCAGTAAGAGCGCGAGCGAGGCCGCCGCCGCGAGCGCCCAGGTGAAGGCCGCGCGAGGAAGGCTCATCGCGCCGCTCCCAGTGGGCCAGCGAGACAGGATGCGGAGCGGAGCGCTCGAGGCGTATCCCCGCTCGGATCTCCTGTTGTGCCGGCGGCATTGAGCGTCGCTGGCCGAACCGCATCCCCCACGTCCGGACTCCCCTCGTCTTGGATTGAACCTGAGCGGCAGGGTAGGCACGCGTCCTCGCACGCGCATCGGGACGCTCCCGCGATTCGCGTGCGGGAAACTACGGGTCCTCGCCCACTCGTGGTCGCCACAGCGTCGCGTCTGTCGCCTGACCCACCGGTGGCGGCCTAGCGATCCGACAAATACGGCTAACAGGAGTCGTAGCGGTCGGGCTCCTACGATTCGCGCGCAGGAGGAGCGTGAGCCGATCCGCATCACGCTGCTACTAGTCGTCTGAGGCGGAGGCGCGGATTCAGCCACAACGCGGCCTGCTCTACGTGTTGCCTTCCGGGAACTCGTCCGCCGCGTTCGCTTTCATTTTCGCGTGATCAGCGAAGACCTCGAAGTTCTCAAGAGCATCGACGCCAAACTCGGCGCACTGTTGGTCCTGGCGCTGTTCGACCACCTGCCGGAGGGCGCTCCGGCACGAAAGCGCACGATCGACGCGACGTTGGTTGCCGTCGGCCTGTCGGTCAACGAGGTCGCAGACCTTCTTGGCAAGACCACGCAAGCGGTCTACAAGCAGCTCCCCGACGCGCCCAAGGAAAAGACGCGCAAGCCCAAGAGCAAAGCCCCGAAACCAAAGAAGGCCGACAGTCGATGACCCAAGAGCCCTTGGAACGGAAACTCGACCTGCTGATCGCGCTGACCAGGGTCGGCGTGCGGGAACAGCTCGAAGCCGAGCTGGCAGAGCTCAAAGGCGACCCGGTCAGCTCGACGATCCTCAAGAACGCCGCGGAGGAGATCGCTGCCGGCAAGCTGAAGACGGTCGTGATGAAAGCGACCGGTCAGTCCGAGCCGACCGTCAAACGGCGGCTGGCCGAGCTCGTCGCGAGAGGAGCCATCAGCCGAGACGGGGCCGGTGGATCAATCACCTACCGGAGCACGGGCCTCTTCAGCATCTAGAGCCCGCTACCCGACTTCACAGAGACCCAATGCCCCAGCCAAAGAACCACGTCCGGAGCCGGTGCAGTTTGGAGGCAGCCTGAAGCTGGACCGCCTGCGCCGCTAGGAGCCGCGCGCGAAGGCGCCGACGGAGCGGCGCGGCGCAAGACCGAGATCATTCTCTACGACGCAGGCTGTCGAACGACCAGATCGGCTAGCTGGTCGGCAAGAACGCAGAGGCGTCCGCAAGGCGATCGCGCGCGGCCGCAAGAGCAAGTAGCGCTATCGCCTTCGCACATACTAGTAACGCCGGTTTCCAGCTCATCCTCCTCGGCCATCACGCACCTACAGACAAAGTTGCCGCAAATAGCACACTTTCGTTTCCTCCCCGCAGCGAACGCCACTGGATCTGGAACGTTATCGTGCTACGGTCAAAACCCCGACGACCAATGAGGAACACAGATGAGTCCCACGCACAGCGACGCCATGGCTCCCGAGGAAGAGCTCGTCCGGCTCGGCGTGCTTCTTCTGCGCCGGATGACCGATACGCAAAACGAGACGATCCTCGAGCTGTCGCGAGCGGGGTTCAAGCCGGGGCGAATCGCCTCCCTGCTCGGGACAACGCCGAACACCGTCAGTCAGGCCATCGTCAAGAGCAAGAAGGCCAAGAAATGACCGAGCTGACGACCGAGGCGGCGCTGGCCGGCCTGTTGAGGTTGGCCGTCGCCGAGCGCGAGGAGCGCATCGCGTCTGACGCCGAGGCAAAGAAGACCGAGGTCCTGCTCGACCAAGCCGGCCTCACGCATCCGCAGATCTCCGAAGCGACCGGCAAGAAGCCCGACGCAGTGCGCATGGCGATCAGCCGAGCCAGCTCGGGCAACACGGTATCCAAGAAGACGACCGCGGCCAAGCCCAAGAGCCGCGCACGCGCGACCACGCGCGGGAGGCAGAAGAAGTCATGAAGGACCAAGAGGTCCTGGAGATGTTCAACCAGGTCCGCACCATCCGATCGAGGATCGAGGGCATCGAGAGCACCCAGCAGATCCTCGTCCGGGCCGAGATGAACGAGATCGTCCCTCCGCTGTTGGAGCGGATGAAGAAGGACCCGCTGCTGGCGAAGGTCTATCTCAAGGTCGACGGCAAGCTCTCTCAGAAGGAGATCGCCAAGGCCTTGAAGACCAGCGAGATGACCGTCTCGCGCAAGATCGAGACCCTTGATCAGGACGAGCACATCATCGTCCTTGCTGACCGCACAGGGGCAGGCAAGATCTACGACAAGGCGCCCGTCGAGGCGATCCTCAACCTCTCGCGCAAAATCAAGAAAGAGCTCAAGCTCTGAGCCCAATCCTAACCCCGGTCGCCCTGCTGCGGACCCTTGCCGACGCGCTCGACGAAGCCGGGATTGCCGACGACGGCAAGGCGGCACTGGCCGCGACCGAGGCCATGGTCTCAGTCGGCCGGATCGACCCGGCGCTCGGCGCCGGAGCCATCTCGCCCCGGTTCTTCGGCCAGAAGGACACCACCGCGGCGGCAGTCCGGGATGTCTTTGCGGCCGCGCTGCGTGGCGCGACGCTGGCCCAAGACCGTCCGCCGCTCATCGCCGTCGACGACATCGACAGCTTCGCCGCCGTCTCGCGGGTTTCGCGAGAGGAGGTCGCCACCTTCGGTTACCCGCTTCGCATCCCCGAGAACGACGTCAAGGCCGCGATCCACAGCATCCTCAGCGAACCGTTTACGACAGCTCACTCCCCCGCCGAGCTCAGCGACATCTTTACCTTGGCCACCGAACTCGGCGGCAACCGCGTGCCAGCAGGATTCCTGCTCAAGGGGCCAGGGCTCGGACGCAAGACGATGCGCATCGCCGATCTGGGCACAAGCGGCAACCAGATCATCAAGTTGACGCGCTCGGAGGCGGAGCTGCTCGTCGTGCAGTTCGTCGGCCAGATCGACGAGGACGTCTACGCCCACTTGCGCCAGGCCGTCGCCGCTCAGCGCACCGCTGGCAAACCGGCGGTTGGAAGCGTCTGGGACGGAGTCGACACGGCGCGCCTGCTGGCCGCCCACGGCTGGCTGGATCTCAACGATGGCACCTACGGAGGGCCGACGGTGGCCACGAGTTGAAGCGAAGAGTGCGTGGCATCTCGCTGCGCGTGCATACTGGGCCCCCACCCTCGGAACCGACGATGGCCACCCGCCGACTCGAGACAACCGCAACCGCCTCAAGCTCCACGCTGCTACGCCAACTGGTCGGCGAGTTTGAGCGTCGTGGGTGGCGTGACGATGGTGAGACGGCCTTGGCAATCGTCATGGAAGCCAAGCGCCGAGGCAGCTGTCCGTCGAGTTCAGCGCTACGTCAGATCGTGCCTTCGTCGTTCCTAGCCCGAAACGGGGCGTCACGACCAAAGATTCACGACGTCTGCAAGGCGGTATTTGGCGGATGAGGATGTCGGGGCTGCCGTTGTCATCTTGGACACCGTGAGCTGACGGATGGCCACCGATCCCGAGATTCTGGAGCGGCTTGACCGCATCCAGGCCACATTGCAGCTCGCCTATTCAGAGCAGCTCGCCGCGGCGTCGAAGCGGCTGCGCTCGGATCCGGTCACCGTGGCCATCCTCGACCTCACAGCAGATGAGTGGGTCCCGAGCTCAACGTTGCAGGCCAACGTCGCCAAGAGCCGGAAGGTCAGTGAGCGCACGGTCCGAAACCGCCTCGGCGAGCTGACTGACGCACGGGTGTTGAGCGTGCGCGGCGGTGGCCGGCCGGAATACCGCTCCCGCGGTCTCGTCTAGCACGTACGCGGACTCGCGGCTCGAAGAGGAAGAAATGAGTCCAGAGGACCGAGCCAGATCTCTGATCGACAAAGGGAGCTTGATGACGCTCGCAACCGCCTGTGCGGACGGAGCACCCTGGATCTCGCCGGTCTTCTACGTGCCCGACGATGCCTACAACTTGCATTGGGTCTCGTGGAAAGAAGCCCGGCACTCAGAGAACATCCGGGCGCGCGGGGAGGTCTCGATCGTCATCTATGCCAAGGAGCCCGTGGACGCTGTCTATCTGACCGCTGATGCGATCGAGCTGGTGACCGACGAGGAAGCCCGTGCTGGGACGGAAGTGATGCGGCGCCGGCCTCAGCAGGAACGGTGGACGATCCGAGCCCTCACCGACGTGATCGACGAAGGTCCCTGGCGGATCTACAGGGCTGTTCCCCGCTCCATCGAGGTCCGCAAGGAAGTGCAGATAGCCGGGCTCGACTGCGTAACGCGTGAGCCTGCGGATTTCAGACAGAGCTAGGCACTGAGCGCAGCAACGTCTTACAACGTTGGCCGGCTTGCCATTCCATGCGGGGGAGGAGCGGACGGTTCCTCGCCCCCTGAGTGCTCCTCTCGCGTGAACGCGACAGCCGATGGCGATGTCAGATGCCCTGGGCCGACGCCGGCTCGGAATCCCGCATCGTGTCGCTCGAAGGGACCGGGTCGCCCTCGATCGGCAAATAGCGCGAGCGTGGCACACCTACGGCGTGCGTTTCGCCGCGCATGGCCGATCGAGAGCAACGCCGATCCGACGAGGAGCGCCTCAGCAGAAACCGGGCCTGGGTCGAGTGGCTCGTCCGTAAGCATCACGGCCGCCTGCGGGGCGTGGCGCTGCGCAACGGAATCGCAGCCCAGGACGCTGAGGACGTGATCCAGACCGCCCTCGCGAACGTCCTGCGATCGTTCCCGGGACCGGACGAGCGCAGCGCCGCCTTCTCGTACGCAGCTCGGGCGGTTCAGAACACGGCGCTCAAAGCGCATCGGCGGGCGCAGCGAAAGGAGAGCCACAACGTCGCGATCGGTTCCGAGCGGCCGGAAGGCGAGGAGCCGCGCGGGCTCGTACATGCCCTATCCGATTTGAGCGCGGGCGACCCTCTCGAGCGCGCGATCGAGCGCGAGGCAGCCGAGGAGCGCTCATCGAGGCTTGCCGTACTGCCGAGCGAGCAGCGCATGGCGTTGGCGCTTTCGGCCGCGGGGTACGGTCTGGCAGAGATCGCCGCGGCGCTGGGCTTGAGCGTACGCGCCACCCGCAAGCGGATCGAGAAGGGAAATCGCGCGCTTCGCGGGGACGCGGGATGATCGCCATGGGCCTCGGCGGGGCGGATGCGCCGAGCGCGGGGTTCTGGGTGAGATGGATCGCTTGAGCGCTTGGAGTGAGGAGTTGGAGGCGTGTAGCTACCCGGAGGCGCTCGCGGCGCTGCTGGCGCTGGTCGAGTCGGAGGTCGAGCTGACCGTGACAGCGAAGGCGCGCTCCTCGCGCCAGCTCCTCGTGGCGAGAGGCGTGCTCGATGCAGGCCCTGAGTTGGGCACCGACGAGGACGCCCTGATCCCGCTCGCGGTAGGCGAGGCGGAGGTGGCTTTGAAGGGGGCCTGGCTCGAGGGAGCCTGGCGCAGCCGGTCCGGCTCGCATCTCGCGCTCCTGTTCGAAGGCGGCGTCTTGGTTGAGATCGAGCGGGCGAGCAAACTCGAACCGGGCTGAGTTGCGGACAAACGCACGGCCCATGCGACTAGGTAGTAGCGATGCACGCGCCAGTCCAGCAACTAACGGTCGAAACCGATCCGATGCTCCTGGCAGGCGTCCGGCCTCGAAGCGCGGCGGCGCGCGATTGGCAGATTGTCCGGTGGATCGGACGGATCGGGGTCGTCACGATCGAGCAGCTTCAGGCACGGTTCGGCCTCGGCAGGACAGTCGCCTACCGGCGGGTGGCCGCCTGCGTCGAGGCGGGGCTGCTCGAGCGGCAGGAGACGCTGCGCGGCATACCCGCGCTGATCCGGGCCACCCGGCGCGGGCTCCGCTACGCAGGCTTGCGGCTCTCCGTCGCCCAGGCTCCTCTGGAGCTAGTCGGGCACTGGATCGCCTGTGGGCAGGTAGCAGTCGCGCTCGAGCGCGAGTTCGGCTCGGAAACGGTTCGGAGCGAGCGCGAGGTTCGGGCGCTTGAGCGTCTGAGGCAGGAGCCGATCGCGAGCGCCGTGATCGGTGAGCACCGGGACCGCTCGCGAAGGCTGCACCGCGCCGACCTCGCTGTGATCGGGGACGGTGTGGTGGCGATCGAGGTCGAGCTGACCCCGAAGGCACCGCGGCGGTTGGAGGAGATCGTTCGGGCATGGCGCCGAGCGCGGTGGGTCGACTCGACGCGCTACTACGTCGCGGCCGGGTCGAGCCGGGCCGGGGTGGAGCGGGCGGTCGCTCGGGTGCACGCTGCGGAGAGGATCGAGATCCGGTCACTGAGCGAGGTGCTGCGGTGAATGGGTCCCTGATGAGCGCTTCGGAGGTCGCGGAACTTCTCGGTGTTCCCACATCCTGGGTCTATGAGCAGTCCCGGCGAGGCCGGATCCCGACGGTGACGCTAGGCCGGTATCGCCGGTACCGCCGTGAGGCGATCGATGCCTGGATCGCGGGCCGGGAGCGCGATCAATCGCCGTGGGGCCAGTCGCGTCGCTCTCCAGCGGTGCGAAGAGGGGGGCAGGAAAAGCGTCTCGGGGGTTGACCAGGCGATGGCTCGGCGAAGCTATGGCAGCGGATCGCTCTACGTCCGCAAGGATGCCGCCGGAAGCGAGGCTTGGTACGGGCGCTGGTACGTCGGGCGGGAGCGGGTCAAACGACGGATCGGCGCCAAGCGGCAGCCGGGACAGCGATCCGGGCTAACGCGGTCCCAGGCGGAGGCGGAGCTCAGGCGTCGGATGCAAGCGGAGACGATCACGGCCACCGGCGGGGCGGCTCGCCTGTCTCTGGCAGAGGCGGGGGCGAGGCTGGTCGCAAGCTTGGAAGCCAGGGGGCGGAAGGCGTCGACTCTCGCCGCATACGAGACCACTTTGCGCGCCCACCTCGTCCCGTTCTTCGGCGAGCGAGCGATCGGGCGGATCGAGACTCGCGACGTCGAAGCGTTTATCGCTGCCTGCCACGGGAGGTGCGCGCCAAAGTCGATCCGGAACTATCTCGGAACGCTGCACTCGATCTTGGAGTTCGCGCAGGTGCGGCCGAATCCCGTTGTGGCCGCGCGCAAGCCCGAGTTCGAGCAGATTGATCCGGACATTCGCTTCCTGACGGGGCAGGAGATGGAAGCGCTGATTCGTGCCGTGCCCGACGATCATCTCGGCGCGACCGATCGCGTGCTCTATCTCACGGCAGCGATGACGGGCCTTCGCCAAGGCGAGTTGTTCGCGCTGCGCTGGCGCGACATCGACTGGCATGCGATGAGAGTCCGGGTACGGCGCTCGTACGCTCGTAAGCGAGCCGGCAGGGAAGCACAGTTCGGCAGGCCAAAGTCGAAGCGCTCGAGCCGGTCGGTACCGATGCACGACAGGGTGGCGCACGAGCTCGAGGTTCACTTCCAGCGGTCCGCCTACAAGGCTGACAGCGACCTCGTCTTCGCTCATCCCTCGACTGGCGGCCCGCTTGACTCGTCGAACGTTCTTGGGCGGTTGCGAAAGACGTTGGCCGCCGCCGAGCTACGGCGGATTCGCTTCCACGATCTGCGCCACACGTTCGGGACGCGGATGGCGGCGGCCGGTGTCCCGATACGAACGCTGCAGGAATGGATGGGTCACCGCGACATAAAGACGACGATGATTTACGCCGATTACTCCCCCTCAGACCAGGAACGCGAACTTGTGGAGCGAGCTTTCTCGTGGGCCCAAACGGGGGCCCAATATGACAAGCACTCAGAGCACTCAGCCGAAGGCAGACCGCATTCCCATGCGGTGTTTGAGGGGGGATAGCCCCGTACACACTGGTTGTGGTCCAGGCGGTCGGGGGTTCGAGTCCCCTCGCTCACCCCTAAGGCCTGCAAATCCCCGGTTTCTGCCAGCCGAGTCCGTGCATTGAGGCGTCCGGCGCATCTTCTGGCGCCCTCTCGAACGATGCCCTCACCGAGCGAGCTGAGCGCGACCGCGAGACGACGTCGTCGGTTAACCGCCGCGCAGGTTCGGCTCGACGCCATAGATCGTGCGGATCCAGATCTGCTCGAGGACCTTGGCGACGACTAGTGGTCGATCCTGGGGCTCGCGCCCGAGTCGCTGCGCCAGGAAGCGCTCATTCATGAGCACCAGAGCGCGGGCGGTCTGCTCGGGGTTGGTGACCGTGCTGCGGCCGGCTCGCTTTTCGGAGCGGATCCGTCTGGCCACCGCGGCGCTAAAGCTCTCGATTTGCCCGCCGAAAACCCTCTCCACCTCGTCGTCGTGGTGTGCGGCTTCGGCGATGGCGGCCAGAACCGGTCCGTGCTCGGCGTAGATTCGGGTCACCTCGCGAAGCGCCTCGCGGACGTCCTCGACCTCGTCGTCAGACGGGCCCTCGAGCCAGCGGCCGGCTACGGCGAACATCTCCCCGCCGATCCGAGCAATCAGCCGGACCACAAGCTCGTTCCGGTCCCTGAAGTACGTGTAGAACGAGGACCGGCGCATCCCGGCGCGCGACATCAGCTCGTCGACCGAGAGATCGCGAAACGGCCGCTCTCGCAGCAACTCCTCCGCGGTGTCGAGGATGAGCGCTTCGGCCACCTGGGGCGTGCGGCGCATTCGCTTGTACGTGGTCGGGGATGGCATGGAAGGGGAGCGCGGCGGAAGACGGTGTGCCAGGCGCGAGAGTGTACGCCTTATCGACGCTGTGTCAATAGCTGCTATTTTACTCCGTTATCGACACGGCGTCGTTAAAAAGATCTCTTGTGAAGGAGCCCGCAAGTGCCCGCAGCTCGAACTCGCCGCGTGGGGTAGGGTCGGTTCGAGTTCGCGGCGGGGTGAAGGGAAGGCCGTGAGCATCAGCACCGATACCGATCTGAGCAGCATCGACCCGACGGACTCAGCGTTGCGGTCGACGGCGGCACGTCGGGCGCTCCCTGACCCGGGCGAGCCTGTCCCGACGCTCTCCTGGCCGATCGTCGGGATCTTCCTCGGCGCGCTCGCCCTGTTCGCCGCCGGGACCTGGGCGGCCCTCGGCGATCGTCTGCCGGCGCTGGTGACGATCGCGATGAACGCGGTCGCGATCTTCGTCATGTTCACGGTCCTCCACGACGCCTCGCACTACTCGATCAGCTCGCACCGCTGGGTCAACGGCGTCTTCGGCCGTGCCGCGATGCTGTTCGTCTCGCCACTGATCTCGTTTCCGGCCTTCGGGTTCATCCACATCTCACACCACCGGCACACGAACGACGACGAGAACGACCCGGATCATTTCGCGAGCCACGGGCCGTGGTGGCAGCTACCGATCCGGTTCGCGGCGATGGACGTGCCATACGTCGTCTACTACGCGCGCAACCTGCGGTCCCGCCCGAGGGCGGAGCTGATCGAGACCGGCGCGTCGATGACGCTTGCCGTCGGCGTGATCGCAGCCGCGGTCGCCACCGGCAACATCTGGATGCTGGCGCTTGTCTACCTGATCCCCCAGCGAGTCGCGATGTTCGCGCTCGCGTGGTGGTTCGACTGGCTGCCCCACCACGGGCTCGACGAGACCCAGAGTGAGAACCGCTACCGCGCGACCCGCAACCGGGTCGGGATGGAGTGGCTGTTCACGCCGCTGATGCTCTCCCAGAACTACCACCTCGTCCATCACCTCCATCCGTCGGTGCCCTTCTACCGCTACCTGAGGACCTGGCGGCGAAACGAGGAGGCGTATCTCGAGCGCGAACCGGCGATCTCGACCGCGTTCGGGAAGTCACTCGACCCGGAGGAGTTCCGCGAGTGGAAGCGCCTCAACAGCAAGCTGCTCAAGGTGCTACCCGTGCGGATGCCCGAGGGCTCGAGCGCGCCGCACGCGGTCTTCCATCGGATGCCGGTTGCCTCGGTCGACCCGATCACCGAGGACAGCACGCTGGTCACATTCGCCGTCCCCGAGGAGCTCCAAGACCAGTTCCGCTTCGAGCCGGGCCAGCACGTGACGGTTCGCACCGACCTCGGCGGCGAGGGGGTGCGCCGCAACTACTCGATCTGCGCGCCCGCAACCCGCGCGATGCTTCGGATCGGGGTCAAGCACATCCCCGGCGGTGCCTTCTCCACCTTCGTCACAGAGGAGCTCCAAGCCGGCGACGTCCTCGAGCTGATGACGCCGACGGGCCGCTTCTGCACCCCGCTTCACCCACTCAACAACAAGCACTACGCCGCGATCGTCGTCGGCAGCGGGATCACCCCGATCCTCTCGATGCTGGAGACGACGCTCGAGATCGAGACGGAGAGCAGATTCACCCTGATCTACGGCAACCGGACGCGGGAGACGACCATGTTCCGCGACGAGCTCGACGAGCTCGAAGCGCGCTACGCCGACCGGCTCGAGATCCTGCACGTGCTCTCGCGCGATCCGTCGCACGTTCCCGACCTGAGCGGCCGCATCGACCAGGAGAAACTTCAGGGCTGGCTGGGCGACACGCTCGCTCCCGAGAGCGTCGACGAATGGTTCCTGTGCGGGCCGCTGGAACTGGTGACGCTGGTGCGGGATACCTTGATCGAGCACGGCGTCGAGCAGGAGAAGGTTCACCTCGAGCTCTTCTTCGGATATGCGGATGGCGCGCCGTCGGCGCGGGCCGATACCCGGCCCGCGACCCTCACGTTCACCCTCTCGGGCCGCCAGGAGTCTGTGGAGGTGAGCCCCGGCGACTCCCTGCTTGAGGGGGCGCTCCAAGCGCGCCCGGACGCACCGTACGCGTGTATGGGCGGGGCCTGCGGCACGTGCAAGGCGAGGCTGCTTGAGGGGACGGCCGAGATGGACCATAACTTTGCCCTCGGTCCGGACGACCTCGACGCGGGCTACATCCTCACCTGCCAGGCCCGCGCCACAAGCCCGACCGTGGCCGTCGACTACGACGGCTGAGCGGTCCACTCGGCGCTGCCGACCCGGTGCCTGCTCCTCCCAATGGCCGGCGTTCCCGGGGCTCCAAACGGGGCTCCAAACTGAGCAAAAGTGCGGTCACCTCACGTGGCCTGATACCGCCTGAGCAAGCGATATCAGGCCTGAGCAGACCCCTATCCCGCGAGTTGTGGTCCACGCGGTCGGGGGTTCGAGTCCGCTCGCTCACCCTTGGCGTTGCGGAGTAGCTAGGGCGAACCGCCGGCGACCGGGTCGAGCCCGTACGAGACCCCGGTCAGCTCCTCGGAGACCTCCCAGAGCCGCCGGCCAAGCTCCGGGTCGCGGGCGCGGGACGTCGCTCGCACCCGCTTCGGGTGTCCGCGCGCCTCCCGGAAGCCGTCGGGCCCGAAGAACTCGCCGCCCTCGACGTCGGGGGCGGTCGCGGCGTAGAGCTGCGGCCGCGTCCCTGCCTCGGCGCTCTGCGCGAGCAGCGCGTTGCCGACCTTCAGCACCTGCTTCATCAGCCCGGTCGGGCCGGTGCTCTGGAGGTTCGTCGCCGAGTACCCGGGATGGGCGAAGACGCTCTTCACCGGCGAGCCCGCGGCGCGGAGGCGCCGGTCGAGCTCGATCGCGAACGCGGCGTTGGCGAGCTTCGAGCGCTGGTAGGCCGCCCGCGGCTCGTAGCCGCGCTCCCAGCCGAGGTCGTCGAAGTCGATCCGCCCGGGGCGGTGCTCGAGGCTGGTGACGGTGACGACCCGCGGGTCGGTTCCAGCGAGCTCGCCGAGCAGCTGCCCGGTGAGCGCGAAGTGGCCGAGATGGTTGGTGCCGAACTGGAGCTCGAAGCCGTCGGCGGTCTGCGACTTGGGCGGCATCATCACGCCGGCATTGTTGATCAGCACGTCGAGGCGTTCGTGCGTGTCGGTGACGGCCGCCGCCAGCTCACGCACCGAGGCCAGGTCGGCGAGGTCGAGCACCCGCGTTTCGAGATTGGCATCCGGCAAACTCGCCCGGATCTCGGTCTCCGCCGCTGCGCCCTTCGCCTCGTCTCGGGCCGTGATCACGACCGTCGCGCCGGCGCGCGCAAGCTCGCGTGCCGTGACCAACCCGAGGCCGCTGTTCGCCCCGGTCACCAGCACGGTCGCGCCCGGACTGATCCGGGATCTGGTCCGCTTCCCAGCCGCTCACGGGGGCCACTCTAGGGCACCGGGAGCCGCGCCTGGCTCAGCCGAAGCGTCCGCGCTCGAGCGCTGCGCGCATCGCCTCGCGGTCGTAGCCGGGGAGCTCGCCCGTCCGCTCCAGAGCCTCGACGTACGCGCGCATCGCCGCCTTCGCCTCGTCGGTCGGCAGCGTTGCCATGAACTCGGCGCGCTCGCGACGCAACCCCTCGGCGAGCGGCAGCGAGGCGCCTTCGTAGACGGCGCGCTTGGTCGCGGCCACCCCGGCCTTCGAGCGCGATCCGAGCCGCGCGGCCTCGGCGACGGCGGCATCGAGCAGCTCGTCCGGCGGGACGACCCGGTCGATCAGGCCCAGCTCGAGCGCCTCGGCGGGTGTGAGCGGCCCGCCGTCGAGCACCAGGCGCAGCGCGCGGCTGGTCCCGAGCATCCGCGTCAGGCGCTGCGTGCCCCCGCCTCCAGGCGGGAAGCCGAAGAGGATCTCGGGCTGGCCGATCAGGTGGTCGCCGTCGGCCATCCAGCGGAAGTCGCAGGCCAGCGACAGCTCGCAGCCGCCGCCCTGCGCGCTCCCGTTGAGCGCAGCGATCCACACCGCGCCGCTCCGCTGCATGCGCAAGAGGACGCCGTGGAAGCGCTCGAGCTCGAACAGCCCCGCCGCGGGTGTCCGCGACAGCGCTCGCTCGGCGCCGGGGACGCGACGGAGCCCACCGGCGGCTCGCAGCGAGGTGCGCGCCAGCCCGGGGCCGATCGCCGGACTGTCCTCCGCCGCGGCGAGCAGATCCGCCACGTCGTAGTGCGCGAGGAACCGCGACTCGTGCGCGCCGGTGAGCACCACCGCGCCGACGGAGTCGTTGGCGTCGGCGCGGGCAACGAGTTCGTCGAGCGCGTGGACGATCGCCTCGTTCATGAGCGCGTGGGGCGGGTTCGCCAGCGTTGCCACGAGCACGCGCCCCCGCTCCTCGACGCTGATCGTGGCGGGCATGGCGCCAGTCTGCCACCTCCGGGGTAACGTTGAGAGCGGGTGGTGACGATCGCATGAGCGAGCCGATTGACGCCGAGCGCGGTCTCAACCGCCGTGAGCTGATCGGCTCCGGCGTCGCCGCCGCGGGGGCGCTGGCGATGGGCCCCGAGTTCTGGGAGGCGCTCGCCCGGCCCGCGAAGCCGGGGCGGGGACCGTACGGTCCACTCGGCTCGCCCGACGCCAACGGCCTGATGCTGCCCGAGGGCTTCACCTCGCGGGTGATCGCGCGTGGGCTCCTCCCCGTCGGCGGCACCCTCTACCTCTGGCACATCTTCTCCGACGGCGCCGCGACCTACCGCACCGGCGATGGCGGCTGGATCCTGGTCTCGAACTCGGAGCTCCCGACGCCGATCGACCTGCCGATCGACCCGCCGATCGGGAATCCCGGCGAGGGCGGCGCGAGCGCGATCCGCTTCGACCGCGACGGGGAGATCGTCGACGCCTACCGCATCCTCTCCGGCACCAGCTCGAACTGCGCCGGGGGCTCGACACCGTGGGGGACGTGGCTTTCGTGCGAGGAGACCGACACGGGGCGGGTCTGGGAGTGCGATCCCACCGGAGAGCGCGACGCGCTCGTCCACCCGGCGATGGGCGTGTTCAGCCACGAGGCGGCGTGCATCGACCGCAGGACCGGCTTCGCCTACCTCTCCGAGGACGACGGCGAGGGCTGCTTCTACCGATTCCGGCCGCGCCGGAAGGGCGACCTCTCGACAGGCCGCCTGGAGGTCGCGAGGGTGCGGAAGGGCGGCGCGGTCGAATGGCTGCGCGTGCCCGACCCCTCCGCGGCAACGGGCCCCACCCGCGAGCAGGTGAGTGGGGCGACCCGCTTCCAGCGCGGCGAGGGCGTCTGGTTCGACAGCGGGACCGTGTACCTCGCGACCACCCGTGACAGCCGGATCTGGGCCTACAACGCGCGCCGTGAACGGATCAGGGTGCTCTACGACCCGGCGCGGATCGAGGACCCGCCGCTGACCGACGTCGACAACATCACCGTTCACCGCCGCTCGGGTGATCTGTATGTGTGTGAAGACAACGGCGCGCCGGATGCGTACGACATCGCGCTGATCACTCCACAGCGAGGCCGGCGCCGCGACGGGCGACCGCGGCGACCGCGGGTGGCCCGCTTTATGAAGATGACCGGGATCGAGCACGGTGAGCCTGGGACCGAGCTGGCGTCCGAGGTTGCGGGCGTGTGCTTCAACCCGAGCGGGGATCGCCTTTACTTCGCATCCCAGCGGGCGTTCGGCGTGGGCGCGGTCTACGAGGTCAGCGGCCCGTTCCGGCGCCGCCGGCGAAGCGTGTAGAAGTCACAGAAGAAAGCCCCCTGATCGCCTGTTCAGGTGATAGGGTCGCACCAAGCGAACCACACAAACGGTGGGGACGCGAAGGGGGTGCATGGGCCGTAAATACCGCCCGGCGGCACGGAGCCGTCGCACTCGCTCAGGGGAGCCACCAGGAAGAGGGGAGGCACATTTTGGGTGCCACTAGAGATGGGAAGAGCCGGAGATTTCTCTGGGCCATCGCCGTCACGGTCCCGCTGCTGATCGTCGGCCTCTGGCAGACGCAGGCACAGGCGGGCTCGGGCGACGCAGACGCGGCCGCTTCAGCAGGGCCCGTGAAGACGTCGCAGACCGCCAAGCAGGCGGCCGCGGGCGACGACTACTGGACCGCGAAGCGGATGCGCGAGGCGACTCCGATGGACGCCGGTTACGTCGTCGACCCGGATGACCTCGATGCGCCGTCGTCGTCGTCGGCGCCTCCGGGGCCGCCAGGCATCAGCCCCGGCTGGAAGGGTGGCAAGACGGCGAAGGCCGCGAGGAAACAGGCCAACCGCACACTCGCCACGCAGATCGGCGAGCCTCAGCACGGGACGAAGCCGACCGACCCGCTCAACGGACCGTACGGGCCGTTCCAGCGCTGGTCGTTGATCGGCAAGTACACGCAGTATCCGGCCCGGACGGTCGGGAAGCTGTTCTTCACCCTGAACGGTGGCGGCTTCCAGTGCTCGGCCAGCGTGATCGGCACGAACAAGATCATCACGGCCGGCCACTGCGTCAGCGACGGCACCAGCACGTTCGCCACGGCAATCTCATTCTGCCCGGCGTTCAGGGCGGCCAGCCCGACCTCACCGTTTGGTTGCTGGGACGCCTGGAACCAGGTCGCTACGTCAGGGCCGTGGCACTTCAACGGCGATCCCGACTACGACTACGCGGTTGTGACGTTCTTCAACGACGGCAACTGCGTCTGTCCTGTCGGAAGCGCGGTTGGCGCGATGAGTTACGGCTGGAACTGGGGCACGAGCCAACCGGATATGTCAATCGGCTATCCGGCGAATGCGCCGTTCCCGGGCAACCGGCTGATCCAGACCGCCTCGACCGACTGGTACACCCACGACTTCGTCGGTGGTGGCCAGATCTCGAAGGTCATGGGTAACGACATGACCGGCGGTTCGAGCGGCGGTCCGTGGGTCCTCGGCTGGTCGCACCCGTCTGCCGAAGTGGCGGATACGGACGGCTTCAGCTCCACCGATCCACCCGGCGGTGTTGGGTTCCCGTTTGTGAACGGAGTGAACAGCCACAAGCGCTGCGTCACCACGTGCCAGTCGCCGCCGACTACGACAAACGGCATCTTCTGGCAAGAGATGACCTCACCACCGTTTGAGGACACAGGCGACATCAACGACGTGCTTGCGATCATCAACCTGATCTAGCAAGCACGTCATCGGCTGACGCAAGTCGGCCGAACCGCGTCGAGCGGCCCGGGCCTCGGCCCGGGCCGCTCTCTGTCTCGGGCCGGATCTCACGTTTCGGCCGCCGCCGTCGTTCCCAACGTACGAAGATGGAACCGGTGGCCGCCCGTGATCCCTTCCAGCGCTTCCTCGACGAGCACCGCGCGCCGGTGCTGGCGTTCCTGCGGGCGATGGTGGGGCCGGTCGACGCCGACGACTGCTTTCAGGAGACGTTCATGGCAGCCCTGCGCAACTACGAGAGCCTCGACGGCGCGAACCCGCGCGCGTGGGTGATGACGATCGCGCGCAACAAGGCGATCGACCACCGCCGGGCGCGAACGCGCCGAGCGGTGCCGAAGGGCGACGACCTGCCGGACGTGGCCGCGCCCGCGCGGCCCGGACGCGACCCCGAGCTCTGGTCCGCGGTCGCCGACCTGCCCGACAAGCAGCGAGCCGCTGTGGCGCTCCGGTTCGCCGCAGACCTGCGCTATCGCGAGGTCGCGGCGGCGATGGAGACCAGCGAGGAGGCCGCCCGCCGCAACGTCCACGAGGGGTTGCGCAAGCTGCGCGAGCGCGTCTCGAAGGAGGAACGCTGACGATGAGCCCACGCGACGAGCTCGAACGGCTGCTGGCCGTCGGAGCCGGGACCGACCTGGACGACGCCGCCGCGTACGCCGCGCGCCGGTTCGCCGAGCGGGCGGCCTCGGAGGGCGCGGCGGTGATCGCGTACGCGACCCTGGACACCCCCGTCGGCGCCGCCAGCATCGCCGCCACCTCGCGCGGCGTCCTCTCGGTCGGGCTGCCGAACGTGCCGCTCGACGACTTCCTCGGCCACCTCGCCGAGCGGATCTCGCCGCGGATCGTCGAGGCGCCCGGCACCCTGGACACCGCGCGCCGCGAGCTCGACGAGTACTTCAGCGGCCACCGCGAGGCGTTCGACCTGCCGCTCGACTGGCGGCTCGTGCCGGGCGGCTTCTACCGCAAGGTCCTGCGCGCGACCGCGCGCCTGCCGTTCGGGATCACCGCCACCTACGGCGAGATCGCGGCGAAGGCGGGCAACGGGCGGGCGCACCGGGCCGCCGGCACCGCGCTCGGCTCGAACCCGCTGCCGATCGTCGTTCCCTGCCACCGGATCGTCCGCAGCGGCGGAGACCCGGGCAACTACGGCGGCGGCCCCGAGCTGAAGAAGTGGCTGCTGCGGCTCGAGGGTGCGCTTGACGACGCTTGACATCAACTTGACAGCCAAGTAGGCTGTCAAGCATGATCGACTCGAACCTCACCAAGCGCCAGCACGAGATCCTCGAGCGGCTCGAGCAGGCGATGCCCGTCAAGCAGATCGCCACCGACCTGGGCGTCTCGCGAAACGCCGTCTACCTGCAGATCGAGCGGCTCCGCAACCAGGGCGTCCTGCCGCAGGGCTACACGCCAAGCGGCCAGCCGCCGCGCACCGTCCCGCCGAACCCGGTGCCCGGGCTCGAGCTGGGCGCCGCGGTGCCGGCCCCCGGCTTCGGCGGCGGCCCGCTCCCCGGTTATCGGTCGGAGCTGGCCGACGCTCCGCCGGCCAGCTTCGGATGCCACGCCGCCCGGCGAGTACGCCCGCGTGATCGAGGCCGCCGCCGCCAGCGGCGACGTCGTCGCGCTCGCCTACGAGCTCGGCAGGCTCGATGCGACCGAGGCCGAAGAGCTTGCCACGGGCATCGTCGAGTCCGCTCTCGAGCGACTCGGCCTGCTGCCGCGTCGAGCGCGTAAGTGGATAATCGCCCAGTCCCGACCAGCGAAGGAGTCTCAGGGGAATGACCAGTAGTCCTGATCTTGATCGGCGTCGTCCTCGTACTGGCGCTGATCTACATCCTGATCCGCAACTCGATCATCGGTTCGCGCAACCGGGTCGACGAAGCGTGGTCGGGGATCGACGTCCAGCTCAAGCGCCGCCACGATCTCGTCCCGAACCTGGTCGAGACCGTGAAGGGTTACGCGCAGCACGAGCGCGAGACGTTCGAGAACGTGACCCAGGCTCGCGCCGACGCGATGCAGGCCATCCGGCCCGGCCGAGGCGGGCGCCGCGGAGGGTCTGCTGACGCAGGCGCTCGGCGGGCTCCGGGCCGTCGCCGAGCAGTACCCCGAGCTGCGCGCGACCGAGAACTTCCAGCAGCTCTCGCGCAACCTCAGCGAGCTCGAGGACGAGATCCAGGCCTCGCGCCGGATCTACAACTCGAACGTTCAGGCCTACAACACCAAGATCCAGATCTTCCCGAACTCGATGGTCGCCTCGTCCGGAGGCTTCACCGCGCGCGAGTTCTTCGAGATCACGGACGCCGCCGAGCGCGAGCCCGCGCAGGTCTCGTTCACGTAGACGGCGATCCGGAGCGAGGCAAGGAGGCCGGTGAGCGACGCAGAGCCCGAGTTTCTCACCGGCCCCGGCCTTGCCCGCGACGCGTTCGAGTTCGCGGCCGAGGCCCACGCCGGGCAGAAGCGCAAGGGGGGCGAGTCGCCGTACATCGCGCACCCGGTCGAGGTGGCGCGGCTGGTGCACGCCGAGGGCGGCTCTGACGAGAACCTGCTCGCGGCGATCTTCCTCCACGATGTCGCCGAGGACACGGCCACGACGCTCGACGAGATCCGCGAGCGCTTCGGCCCGGAGGTGGGCGATCTCGTCGAGGCGATGACCGAGGACAAGTCGATCGAGCCGTACGAGCGGCGCAAGGAGCATCATCGCGACCAGGTCGAGGCTGCCGGCGCGGCCGCGGTGCGCATCTACGCCGCCGACAAGCTCGCGAATCTGCGCGACCTGCGCACGCTCTATGCGGTCGAGGGCGAGGCGGCCGCGGTCAAGTTCAACGCCCCGCTCGACGTCCGTGTACGACTCTGGCGCGGCGACGCCGAGATGGTCGAACGCATCCTTCCCGAGCTCGAGATCCTGGGCGTGCTGAGGTCCGAGCTCGCGGCGTTCGAGGCGGAGCGGGAAACGACGGCGTGATCGTCGACTGCGCCCACTACCGCGACGGCAAGCGCCAGAACGAGGCGCCGCTGTCGCTGGAGGAGGCCCCCAACTACTGCGTCGGCGGCGGCGAGTTCGTCTGGCTCGGGCTCAAGGAGCCGAGCCACGAGGAGCTCCGGCGGGTGGGTGAGATGTTCGGCCTCCACGAGCTGGCGCTGGAGGACGCCGCGGACTCCCACGAGCGGCCGAAGATCGAGGACTACGAGGGGTCGCTGTTCGTGGTGCTGCGCACGACCCGCTACGACGATGCCAAGGAGGAGGTCGAGTTCGGCGAGATCGACGTCTTCGTCGGCTCGGGTTACGTGATCACCGTCCGCCACGGCGAGGCGAGCGAGCTCGGTCCCGCACGCCGCCGGCTCGAGGATCGCCCGGAGCTCCTCCAGGGCGGCCCGGCCTCGGTCGTCTGGGCGATCATCGACAAGGTGGTTGACGATTACCTTCCGGTCGTGGACGGCATCGACAACGACATCGGCGAGGTCGAGCAGGAGATCTTCGAACGGGGGTCCGACGCGACCCAGCGGATCTACTTCCTGAAGCGCGAGGTGATCCAGTTCCACCATGCCGTCGCGCCGCTCCTCGCCCCGCTGGAGGGGCTCGAGTACGGGGCCCGCCCGCAGGTTCCCGACGAGCTGCGCAAGTACTTTCGCGACATCCATGACCACGCCCGCCGCGTGGACGAGCAGGTGACCGGCCAGCGCGAGCTCCTGACCTCGATCCTCGAGGCGAACCTGGCGCTGCTCGGCGTCCAGCAGAACGCGGTCGTCCGTGCGATCTCCGCCTGGGCGGCGATCATCGCCGTGCCGACGTTCCTGGCCTCGATCTGGGGGATGAACTTCGAGCACATGCCCGAGCTGGCCAAGGAATGGGGCTATCCCGCGGCGCTCGTGCTGATGGCGGTGGCGGTGGTCGTGCTCTACCGCTTCTTCAAGCGCATCGCCTGGTTGTAACCCGTCGCTACGCTGACGACTGATGGGCGTTCTCGCGCACGTCGGCTCGGGCGTTTTCGAGCCGCTCCAGGTGATCGGCTTGACGGCGTTCGGCGCCGCCTACGCGATGCGTGCGGCGACGCTCGCGCGCGAGGGCCGGCCGGCCCCGGCCTGGCGGATCGTCTGCTATTTCGCCGGCCTCGGGCTGATCCTCGCGATGTTCGTCTCGCCCGTCGCCCATCTCGGCGAGGAGCTCGTCCTCGCCCACATGTCCCAGCACCTGCTGATCGGGGACGTCGCCGCACTCCTGATCGTGCTCGGCCTGACCCGGTCGTTGCTGCAGCCCGTCATGGCGCTGCCAGGATTCGACCGGCTCCAGTCCCTGACGCTGCCGTACATCGCGCTGCCCCTCTGGATCGCGAACCTGTTCATCTGGCACGTCCCCGGACTGTACGAGAGCGCGGTGACCAACGAAGCGGTCCACGCGCTCCAGCATTCGTGCTTCATCGGCTTCGGCATCCTGATGTGGATGCCGATCGCGGGCCCGCTGCCGGCACCGAGCTGGTTCGGCGGGGGCGCCCAGGTCGGCTACGTGGTGGTCGCGCGCCTGGCGGGGGCGGGCCTGGGGAACATCCTGATGTGGTCCGGGGCGGCGCTCTACCCCGTGTACGCGGCGGGTGAGGCCTACTGGGGGATTTCGGCGCTGACCGACCAGGGGATCGCCGGCGTGATCATGATGACCGAGGGGGCGCTGGTCGTCCTCGGCGTCCTCGCGTGGACGCTGCTGCGCTGGGCCGATCGTGACTCCGAGACGCAGCGCCTGCTCGACCTGGCCGCCGAGCGCGGCGTGCCGCTCGCGCCCGAGCGGGCGGAGCGCGCGGTCACCGCCGGCCACGGTGCGCGGCTCGAGGAGCGCCTGAAAGGCTCGTGAGCGGCAACCGCTTTCTCTATTGCCTCGTCTTCACGGTCGGGATCTCGACGCTCGGCGCGGAGATCGCGGCCGCGCGGCTCCTGGCGCCGTTCTTCGGCGCGTCCACGATCGTCTGGGCCAACACGATCGGCGTCGTGCTCGTCGCGCTCTCGATCGGCTACTGGTTCGGAGGCCGCCTGGGCGACCGCTTTCCCGAGCAGCGCCAGCTCTGCCTCACGGTTCTCGGTGGCGCCGCCCTGGTGGCCCTCATCCCCTTCGTGGCGCAGCCGTTCCTGGAGGTCTCGGTCGACGCCCTCGACGAGATCGAGGCCGGCGCGTTCGTGGGCTCGCTGTTCGCCGTGCTCTTCCTGTTCGCGATCCCGATCGCCGTCCTCGGGACGGTCTCGCCCTGGGCGATCCGCCTCACCGTCCCGGACGTCGAGCACGCGGGGACGGTCGCCGGCCGGCTCTACGCGATCTCGACCGTCGGGTCGCTGTTCGGCACGATGCTGGCCGCGCTGGTGTTGATCCCGTTCGTCGGGACCCAGCGGACGTTCGTGACGTTCGCGCTGATGCTCGCCCTGGTCGCCGCCGCCGGCCTGGGGTGGCGCTACATGGCGGCGCCGATCGCCGCGGCGGCGGTGCTGGCGATCCCGGTTGGGACGGTCAAGTCCTCGGACGAGGGCGAGGTCATCTACGAGACCGACTCCGAGCACCAGTACATCCGGGTCGTCGACGAGCCCGATGGCGACCGCCTGCTGGAGCTGAACGAGGGCCAGGCGGTCCACTCGCTGCTGAGGGAGGGCTCGTATCTCACGACGACGTGTGGGACGGCTACCTCGTGCTGCCGCTCGCCGGCCTCGGCCGCCCGCCGGAGCGGATCGCGATCCTGGGCAACGCCGCCGGCACCACCGCCCGCGGCTATGGCCACTACTTCCCCGACACCGCCGTGGACGGGGTCGAGATCGACGCCGAGCTCGAGGAGGTCGGCAACCGCTTCTTCGACATGGCCTCGAACGAGAACCTGACCGTCCACAACGAGGACGCCCGCCCGTGGCTGCGCCGCTCCGACGGCGGCTACGACGCGATCTTCGTGGACGCCTACCGCCAGCCGTACATTCCCTTCTACCTCGCGACGCGCGAGTTCTTCGAGCTGGTGCGCGACCGGCTGGCGCCCGGGGGCGTCGTGGTGGTGAACGCCGGGCATCCCGAGGGCAACGACGACCTCGAGAAGGTGCTGGGGCGGACGATGGCCGACGTCTTCCCGACCGTGATGCGCGATCCGATCGAGCCAACCAACACGCTGCTCGTCGCGAGCGAGGCGCCGCTCGCGGCCACGAACATGACCGCCGCAGCGCGGGGGCTGCCGGCCGCGATCCGGAACCTCGCCGCGACCGAGGCCGCCCGGCTCGGCCCGCGGCTCGAGGGCGGCGCCGTCTACACGGACGACCGCGCCCCGGTCGAGTGGCTGATCGACCGCTCGATTCTGGGTTACGCGGGTGAGCAGTGAGCGCGCTGGACCGCTTCGGCGCCTGGGTGGTGACCGGCCCGGTTGGACGTGTCGTTGCGTTTGCCGGGGACCTCGCCGCTGCCCTTGGCTCGGGGGCCCTGAATAAGCTCAGGCGCAGATGAGAACCGAGGTCACCGAGCTGCCCGAGTCGCGTGCCCGCCTGGAGGTTGGGATCGAGCCCGACGTGCTGGCGCAGCGAATCGATCGTGCCGCGAAGCAGATGGCGGGCGAGATGAAGCTGCCGGGTTTTCGCAAGGGCAAGGTGCCGCCCCAGCTCGTGATCCAGCGCATCGGCCGCGAGGCGGTGCTGGAGCAGGCGATTCGCGACTCGCTGCCGGAGTGGTACGAGCGCGCGATCGTCGAGTCCGGGCTGCCCACCGTCGGCGATCCCAAGCTCGACGTCGATGAGCTCCCGGCCGAGGGCGACGAGCTGGTCTTCCAGATCGAGATCGGCGTGCGCCCGACCGCGACGCTGGGCGACTACCGCGGGCTCGAGGTCGGCAAGACGGAGGTCGAGGTGCCGGACGAGGCGGTCGCCGAGGAGCTCGAGCGCCTGCGGGAGGGGTTCGGCAGCCTGAACCCCGTGGAGCGCCCCGCGGCCGAGGGCGACGTGGTGGTGATCGACTTCGAGGGCACGATCGACGGCGAGACGTTCGAGGGCTCGACGGGCAAGGACTTCACGATCGAGCTCGGCTCCGACGGCCTGATGCCCGAGTTCAACGAGGGGCTCGCGGGGAAGACGGCCGGCGACGAGGTGAAGCTCCAGGTCGAGTTTCCGGAGGACCACCAGCAGGAGGAGGTCGCCGGCAAGACCGCGACGTTCGCCGTCAAGGTGAACGAGGTCCGCGAGAAGGAGCTGCCGCCCCTCGACGACGATTTCGCCCAGTCCGCCTCAGAGTTCGACACGCTCGACGAGCTGCGCGAGGAGATCCGCTCACGCATGGCGACGATGCTCGAGGCGCGCGCCGACGCCGAGTTCCGCGACGCCGCGGTGGAGGCCGCGGCTGACGCGGCGACGGTCGAGCTCCCCCACGACCTCGTCCACGCCCGCGCGCACGAGCTTTGGGAGCGCTTCGAGCGCTCGCTCGCCCAGCGCGGGATCGACCCCCAGATGTACGCGCGAATGCAGGGCAAGGACCGGCACGACCTGATCAACGACGGCGAGGAGTCCGCCGAGAAGTCATTGCGCCGCGAGGCCACGCTCGCCGCCGTCGCCGCGGCCGAGGGGATCGAGCCCTCGGACGACGACCTGCTCGACGCCCTCGGGCCCGGCGAGGGCAAGGAGGCGCCGGAGAAGATCCTGCAGCGGCTGCGCGAGGACGGACGTGACGGCCTGTTGCGAGAGGAGGTCCGGCTCCGCAAGGCCGCCGAGCTGATCGCGGAGCAGGCGAAGCCGATCCCGAAGGCCCAGGCCGACGCACGCGAAGCGATCTGGACGCCCGACAAGGAGCCCGCGGAGCAGGCGGATCAGGCCGCGGAGAAGCCCGGCGAGCTCTGGACGCCGGGCTCCTGAGGCCGGACAACTAGTTGCGCACCGACCTCAGAGCTCGACCTTGCGCATCTCGTAACCCGCCGCGGCGAGGATCCCCGGGATGCTCCGAACGGCCTCGCGGTCCTTCTCGCGCTCGGTCTCCGAGAGCTCCTCGTACGGGACAAGCGACGGATGCACCTTCCGCTCGTTGTCCCGGCGGTCGCCCGCGGTCCAGCCTTCCCGGTGCAGGTCCTCGCACCAACGTTCGTGCTCGAGCCGCGCAAGCTCCTCGACGCGGCCTCCGTTCAGCCAGCCGTCGACCGATCCCGCATCGGCGAGCGGAGCGGGAACCGCCACGTAGCCGGCAGCCTCGAGCTTCGTCCCGATCCCGCTCGCGAACGCCCGATTGCTCTCACGCAGGCTCTCGGGCAGCTCCGACCACGGCACCAGCGCGGGATTGCCGGCGGCCGTTTCCTCGGCGCCCTCCTGCGCGCGCCGGTAACTCTCGTGCATCGCCCGGGCTAGGGTCTCCGTGCGCCCCGTCGTGACGAGGGCCGGGGTGATCGCCCGGGTCAAGACGCCGAACGGGACGACCGCCGAGGCCGGCCCGCGGCTCGACGCGAGGACCGCGGCGACGCCCGCGTCCTCGTCGCGGACGAGCGCGACGATCGGCGGGTCACCGGTGCGGTGGACCTGGGCGAGGGAGAGCGCGGTCGCGAGGTTGAGCCCCTCGTCCGCGAACGCGAGGTACACGGCCGAGCGGTCGCCGGCGTGCCTGGCGAGCATCCGCGGCTCGTCGCCCGCGGCCAGGTCCAGCGGCTCCAGCTCGCAGAGCGAAGAAAGGCTGGGATGGGAGGCCGCGAGGCGAGCGCTAACCCGGGTGGCATCAGGCCCCGCCAGGGTGATGGTCGCCTGGCCTGTCGCACCGCTCTCGCGCCAGGCGAGCGCTGCTCCCAGCACGATCGCCTCCGCGTACTCTGCGTCGCCGGCGACCAGGACGCTGGGCGCCCTTCCGTCAGGGAACGGCGGATGCTCGGCAAGCAACGCCCGGATCGCGAGGGCGCCGGCACTGAAGGTCTCGAGGCGAAACGACACCAAGCCGCGCGCGCGGAGCGCCCAGGACTCGAGTGCGCTGAGCAGCTCCGGGTCAGCGACGTGAGCGAGCGCGGTCAGCGCGCCGCGGGCTCGCTGCTGCGTGAGCCCGGCGGCCGCGGCGCACACGTCGGCGTTCACCGCGTCGTCGCCACAGGCGGCGACGACCAGCCTCGCCTGCCCCGTACGTGCCTTGTCGAGCAGGCGCTCGTCGGATGCGTCGCCCACCAGCACGGAGATCCCGCGCTCGCGGCAGCTCTCGATCGCGGGTGTGCTCGCGTCGCGCTCGATCGCGACCACCCGGGCGCCGGCCTCATATAGCCGGAGCGTGAGTCTCAGGCCCACGTCCCCGAGTCCGGCGATCACGAAGTGATCGCGCAGGAAGATCCGGAAGGCAAGCAGCGTCAGCTGCTCACGCGAGAGGGCGATCACGCCACGCGCGGCCGCATAGCCGGTAAGCAGCGGCCCGAGCAGCCTGGCCACCTCGAGCTGCCAGGGTACGGCCGTCGTCGGGATATCGCCCCCGAAGCCCAGGAGTTGCACCGAGTTGTAGAGCGCGTCGAGGAAGGTGAACTCCGGGTAGGCGTCCATGAATCCCACGACGCCCAGGACGATCACCCCGATAGCCGCGACGACGATCGCGAGGGGCCTGACTTCGTGCCACCGTGGCCGGAGCCGCAGCCGCCAGGTCTCCCGCAAGCGACTCATTTGGCCTCCGGCGCCAACTCGTGAACGGCCTCGATCAGCGATTGCAAGGCATCGAGGACGCTGCGGTCCCGCCCCGCGCTCATCGCGCGCGCCAGGTCTTCCCCGAGTTGGACTGTGAGCTGCTCGAGCGCGAGGTTCCGCTCGAGGATCGAGGTCTCGTCGAGGACGATCCCCGATGCTTCCAGTTCGGCGTCCGCCGTGCCCAGCAGCGCGGCCGCCTCGGCTGCGCGACCCGTCTGGCTCAATGCGGCGGACGCGGTGATCAGCGAGGAGACGAACGGTGCATGCTGAAAGGAACCGTCGGCACGGTTGCCCTCGATCATTCGCACCAGGGCGCTAAGAGCTGCCACTGGCTCGCCCCGGCGCAGCAGCAATGAGCCTCGGACCCACTCGCCATGTGAGACGGTGTCCGTGAAGCCCCCGCGATCCGAGATCTCACGCTGCTGGTCGAGGAGCTCCTCGGCTCGGGCCAAGTCGCCATCCTCGATCGCGTCCTCGGCGAGATGATTGAGGATGCAGGCCTGCCGCCACTCGTCTCCGGCGCTCCTCGCCCGCTCCAGCGCGCGCAGTCCCGCCTCGGCGGCTTCGGCCTTGCGGCCGAGGCTGGCGTATACCCAATTCATCAACAGAGCGGTTCGGATAAGCAGCCGTTCGTTTCCGACGCGTTCGGCCAGTGTGCGGCACTCCTCCCACAGGTCCAATGCCTCGGCGTACGAGCCCAGATACGTGAGCACGACCCCGGCTCCTCCGGTGAGCTCCGCCCTCAAGTCGATCGGTAGGTCGGACCGGGCGAGGACGCGACGCTGGTGCTCGATGCCCTCGGCGTAACGTCCGCTCATTCCCCAGTAGAACCCCAGCCAGGTAGTCAGTCGGGTCTCCAGCTCCGTGGCTCCCGTCTCACGTGCCCAGGCGAGCGCGGCGCGCAGGTTCGGGTACTCGAGCTCGAATCGCGTTTGCCACGCGGGCGACTGCGCGCTCTCGAGTCCCGGCGCGCCCTGCTCGGCGAACTCTGCGAAATGCTCCGCGTGGCGGTGCCGCAACCCCTGCTCTTCGCCCTTCTCCGCCATCTTCTCCAGGGCAAATTCGCGCACCACGTGGAGCAGCTCGAACCGCCGGCTCTCGCCGTGGCCGGCGACGACGGACAGCAGGCTGTTCTCGGCCAGGGTCTGGGCCGAGTCCAGCACCTCGAGCGGATCGCGGTCGAACGCGCACACGGCCTCCAGCGCCGCCAGGTCCGCTCCGCCGGTGAATACCCCGAGCCGAGCTAGGAGAGCACGCTCGCGCTCGGCCAGGAGCCCATAGCTCCAGTCGATCGTCGCACGCACGGTCTGCTGGCGCTCGGGCAGGTCCTGAGCGCCGTGCGTCAGGACCTTGAGCTGGCGATCGAGCCGGTCCAGGAGCGCGTCCGGGCCGAGCAGCTTCAGCCGCGCGGCTGCAAGCTCGATCGCGAGGGGCAGGCCGCCGAGCTGCCGGCAGATCTCCGCGACCGTGGCCGCGTTGGCGTCGTCGAGCTCGAAGCCCGGCTGAGCCGCTCGGGCTCGCTCCGCGAACAGCCTGACCGCTGCCGAGGCCCTGATCTCGGATGGGCTCGCGTGCGCCGGCAGCTCGAGCGGTGCCAGCGTGTACTCGTGCTCGCCCGAGATTCGCAACGCGGTCCGGCTCGTGGCCAGCACGGGCACATCCGGCGTCGACGCCATCACGCTTGCGAGCTCCGGCGCCGCATCGAGCACGTGCTCGAAGTTGTCAAGGACGAGCACGTCCACCGAACTCCTGAGCGCGCGCGCGATCGACTCGATCGCCTCAGCTTCCTCTACGAGCTCGACCCCGGCGGATTCCGCGATCGCGTGGATCAGGTGTGTCGAGTCTCGGATCTTGGTCAAGTCGGTAACGAGCACCCGGAACCGGTCCTCGCGCAGCCGGCGGACGACCTCGAGGACGACGCTGGTCTTGCCGACACCACCGGGGCCCGTGACCGTCACCAGCCCAGCGTTGGCGCTCTTCAGAAGGGTGAGGATCTCCTCGGTCTGCTCTTCGCGCCCAAGGGGTCGTGGTGCGCCCGGTCGCACGAGTTCGGGAGCCCGCTGGCGCGACCCACGCTCGGGTCGATCACCTTTGAGCGCGGTGAAGAGCCGCTCGCAATCGTGCGCCCAGCGCGTGTCGGTGATCTCGATGGCGTTACGAAACGCGACCGGCCTGATGTCCTCGGGCAACTCACGCGCCGGGGGCATCGACGCTCCGTCGACCAGGACCGGAAACACCTTCAACTCCCGCTCCAGCGCCGTCCGGATCTCACGCCTGACCACATCCTCGGGGTCGTCGAGCCGCCGCTTCCCACCCGCCTCGATCTCGATCCAACGCCGGCCGATCACGACCAACAGTGCGGCGCCCTCCTGCAGGGTGCCCTCGATCCGCTCCAAGAAGTCCTCGCCCGGCGCGACCGAGTCGATGTCGATGAAGACGCGCTCGGGGCCCAGTCGGGCCACGAGCGCATCGCTCAGACGCCCGCTGTGCCCGGCGGAATCCTCACGGCGGTAGCTGATGAAGATGGCGCCCGCGGGCGCTCGCACCTCCCCCGAGTCGGTCATCGCACCGAAGGTTGGCGGTAATCGCGGCGCAGCGCAAGTGTGCCCACGGAGCGACCAGCCCGCTTCTATAAACTCACGCGCCGATGAGCCCCCTCGTCCCAATGGTCGTCGAGCAGACCTCGCGCGGCGAGCGCGCGTTCGACATCTACTCGCGCCTCCTGAACGAGCGCATCATCTTCCTGGGGACGCCGATCAACGACGACATCGCGAATCTCGTCGTCGCGCAGATGATCCACCTGGAGTCCGAGGACCCGGACAAGGACATCTCGATGTACGTCAACTCTCCGGGCGGTTCGGTGTACGCGGGGCTCGCGATCTACGACACGATGCAGTTCATCAAGCCCGACGTGCAGACGATCTGCGTCGGCGTCGCGATGAGCATGGGCGCCCTGCTCCTCGCGGGCGGCACCGCGGGCAAGCGGATGGCTTTGCCGAACGCGAAGATCCTTATTCACCAGGTCTCCGGCGGATTCCAGGGTCAGGCGACCGACATCGAGATCCACGCCAAGGAGATCATCGACGTCCGCCAGCGCCTGGACGAGATCATCGCCAAGCACACCGGCCAGGACCTGGAGAAGGTGGCCAAGGACACCGAGCGCGACTACTTCCTGAGTGCCGAGGAGGCGAAGGAGTACTCCATCGTCGACACGGTCCTCCAACATCGGTAGAGCCCGCCCGATCCTGATCGCGCTGGTCGCGGCGCTCGGCGCGGTGACCATCGGCTCGGCGCTCGGCGCCGGCCAGGCCGGCGGCTTCAAGGTCTCGCGCTCGTCCGTCGCCCCGAAGGACGCCTACTTCGCCGGACGCAAGCCCGCCACGCTGCGCTACGTGTTTCGGAGCACCGGCCACCCGCGCGACGTCGTGGTGCGGATCGTCCGAGTGGGGAGCGGGCAAGCGGTGGCGCGTTGGCACGAACCCGACCTCGCACCCGGCCGGGTGCATTCGCGGCCATGGCGCGGTCACGCTCGCGACGGCCTCTACGCGTTCCGGATTTCCTCGCCCGGCTCTCGCGGGTTCCCCGCAGGTCGGTTCCGGCTCCACGGCCACCGCTTCCCGGTCAACGGCGGGCACGGGACCCGTGGGCCGATCGGCGAGTTCGGCGCGCCGCGCTCCGGCGGCCGCGTCCACGAGGGGTTCGACGTCACCGCTCCCTGCGGCACGCCGCTGCTGGCGATCCGCGCCGGCAGGGTCGAGCGCGCCGGCTACGACCCGCGGCTGTATGGGAACTTCGTCGAGGTCGACGCCCGCCAATCCCGACTGGACTACTTCTATGCGCACATGATCGGCCCGGCCGAGGCGCAGCGGGGCGACGCGGTCAAGACGAGCGAGCGCCTCGGCAAGATCGGCCTGACGGGCAACGCCGCCGGCACGCCCTGCCACCTGCATGTCGAGCTGCGGCGGTCTGGCCGGCTGGTCGACCCCGAGCCCACGCTGCGGCGCTGGGACCGCTACGGCTGAGATCGCCGGTGTGTCTGTCGCACGGCGATGGTCGACGTGTAAAACTCACCGGGTCAGCTTGCGTCCGGGGGATGCTCGAGGTATCGGGAGGAATCAAGTGGAGCGTTCTGTCCCAGGTTTGGCGATCCTCGCCGCGATCACGATGACGTTCGCGTCCTGCGGCTCGGACGACGATGAGGAGTCATCCGGCGGCGGCTCCGCCACGATTGCTCAGCTCGCGCAACCGGACGCGCTCGACCCGGCCCTCTCGTACACGGTGAACGGCTGGGAGCCGATGTGGCTCGTCTACACGCCGCTCCTGACGTACGCGCACGAGGAAGGCACGGCGGGCTCGGAGTTGATCCCCGGCTTGGCCGAGGACCTGCCCGAGGTCTCCGCCGACGGCAAGACCTACACCTTCCAGTTGCGTGACGGCCTGACCTACTCGGACGGCACCCCGGTCGTGGCCTCGGACTTCGCGCACACGATCAAGCGCGTGATCAACCTCGAGTCGGGCGGCTCGCCGTTCTATCTCGGGATCGTCGGCGCCGAGGACTACCTTGCGGGCAACGACCCCGAGGCCGACATCGAGGGCATCACGACCGACGACAAGACCGGCGAGATCACGGTCGAGCTGGTCGAGCCCGACGCGACGTTCTCGAACGTCGTGGCGATGAACTTCGCCGGCCTCGTCCCCGGCGACACCGAGTTCAAGAACCTGACCGAGAGCCCCCCGCCGGGCGTCGGTCCCTACGAGATCACCGAGTCCGTCCCGAACCGGCAGTTCGTGATGGAGAAGGTCGAAGGGTTCGCCGATTTCGGCATCGAGGACATCCCTACGGGGCATCTGGAGAAGATCACGACGCTGATCGAGAAGAACATCACCACCGTCGCTCAGGATGTCCTGGACAACGAACTGGACTACATGCAGCCGGCGCCCCCCGGCGACCTCCTCGGAACGATCCGCGAGCAGGCGTCGGATCGTTTTGCCGAGTATCCATCGCTGAACACCTTCTACTTCTTCCTGAACACTCAGGTTCCGCCGTTCGACGACCCGAAGGTCCGCGAGGCGGTCAACATCGGGATCGACAAGCCGGCACTCGCTCGCCTCTTTGGAGGTACCGTGACCCCGGGCTGCTCGTTCCTCCCCCCCGGGATGCCGGGCTACGACGAGGCGCTCGACACCACGGACTGCCCGTGGGGCGATCCAAACGCGGCTCCGGATGTGGAGCGAGCCCGCGAGCTGATCGAAGCGGCTGGCGCCACGGGCGCGAAGGTTGACGTTTGGGGCGTCACGATCAACCCGCCGGGTCGGGTTACTTCGGCGTACGCCGAACAGCTCGGCGAGATCGGGTTGGATGCGCAGCCGAAACTGGTTGACCCCGGCGTCTACTTCCAGACCGTCGGCAATCAGAAGACCGCCGCGCAAACCGGCTTCGACAACTGGGTTGCCGATTTTCCGCATCCACTCAACTTCTACTTCCTGTTCGACGGAGCGACGATCCAGCCGACCAACAACCAGAACCACAGCAACGTCGACGACCCGTTCATCAACGAGGAGCTCGCCCGCCTACAGGAGGTAACGGACCTCGAAGCGGTAGCCGGCGACTGGGCCGCGCTCGACCACTACCTGATCGAGCCACCGCAGAGCTATCTCGCAGCGTATGGCCACCAGGTGATCACGCAGTTCCTCAGTGAGCGGATTGATTTCGACGCGGCGTTGCTGCACCCGGTGAACGGCAACGACTACACGAGCTGGCGCTTGCGATAGCGGCCACGCGCTCTCTCCCGTGAGCGAATGCGTTGATGGACGCAGCGCCGGTCCCGGCGCGCTCCCCCGAGCGATCCGTTCCAGCAAGGTTGCCGCGTTTGGGACAGTCGGCGCAACCGCGAGCAGCTAGGCTGCGGGGAGTACGTCTTTCAGGGAGGAGACACGGATGTTGGGCAAGTCATGGGTCGCCGGCGCCGTCGGGCTGCTCGTGGTGTTGTGCGGCGGCCAGGCGCAGGCCGCCACCATCAACGTCAACCCCGGGCCGAACGCCATTCAGAGCGCCATCGACCGTGCCGATGCCGGCGACAAGCTGCTGATCAAGCGCGGCCGGTACGCGGGGGACATCGTCGTCGACAAGCGGCTGAAGATCGTCGGCAAGAACCGCAAGCCGCCGACGATCGACGGCGGGTGCGACACGGCCACCACGGTGGACGTAACGGCAAACGGGGTGACCCTGCGGCACCTCAGGATCAAGGGCGCGAGGTCGAGTCCCGGTGACGGCTACACGGTCAACCTGGCCGGGGTCGGCTCCGGCAAGCTCCGTGACCTGGTCCTGAAGGAGACGTGCAACGCGAACCCCGCCTACTACGGGGTGAACGTGTTCCAGACCGGAGCCCTGGAGATCACGGGCTTGAGGACTTCGGGCGGTTTCATCGACGCCGGGATCTACGTCGGCTCGATCGGCGACGTCGGGAGCAGGCCGTTCCTGATCGCGGGCAACGAGGCCTTCGACAACAACATCGGCATCCTGATCGAGGACTCCGTTCCGGAGGCGAACATCCTCGTCCGCCGGAACCACACGCACGACAACGACCTGGCGGGCCTCAGCACCCCGGCGGGAATCCTCGTCCGGCGTTCGGACGGCGGCCGCTACATCGCGAACCGCGTCAACCGAAACGGGCGCTACGGGATCCACCTGCTCGACGACTTCGGCAACTCGTCCGACGAGAACGTGCTCAGGAGGAATCGCGCCCGCCGCAACGGCGAGCGCAACTTCCTCGATCAGGGCGTCGGGAACTGCGGCTCAGGCAACTCCTTCCCGATCAGTCGCTGCTAGCCGTCGCCCTCCAGTGCACCCTGCCGCTGTCGCAGTTCTGGGCGGGCGGGCCGAAGTCGCCCCGGGCCCGGATCCGGCCCCGCACGGTGTTGAGGTCGCGGCTGACGCGACCCTTGATGCGCACTACGTGACCCTCGTCGTCGTCGCGAAGCGAGCCCCGGAAGCGGCGTTCGTCGTTCACCTCCATGCGGGGGAACTGCCCGCGCACCCGGGCAGTGACGCCGCCGTCACAGACGGCCTCGAGCTTCTTGAAGCGGAAGTTCGTGATGGCGACCGCCTCTCCGTCGCGAACCCTCAGCTGGAGGCTCACCTCCAAGGAGGTGCCCCGCAGCGCTTCGGCGGCTCCCCCTCCAGACTGGCCGGTAGCGACGACCGGTAGCGCCAACAGGGCCACAAGCCCCGCGAGCGCCAGCAATCCTCTCTTCATCTTCCTCCCCTTTGATTGATGCCCCCCAGCGGTTTCGGAGGAGGCTACCGTGCACCGGAGGGGTATGCAATCCCCCGCGCGCTTGCAGGGACGAGCGTTCCTGCCTAGTAACAACACGGAGACCGAGCCGACGACCTCCGTGTTCTAACCTGAACCGAGAGGTCAGGCCAACCCCCGAGCGGCAAGGAGAGAACGCTGGCACGCCCGACCGACTCCAACGAGCAGCTCCTCTGCTCTTTCTGCGGCAAGTCGCAGCGCCAGGTCAAGAAGCTGATCGCCGGCCCGGGCGTCTACATCTGCGACGAGTGCATCGACCTCTGCAACGAGATCATCGACGAGGAGCTGACGGCGCCGCCGAGCTTCGAGCTCGAGAGCCTGCCGAAGCCGGTCGAGATCCACGACGTGCTGAACGAGTACGTGGTGGGCCAGGAGACCGCGAAGCGCGCGCTCTCGGTGGCCGTCTACAACCACTACAAGCGCGTCCAGATCAAGCAGACCGCGGGCGACGACGACGTCGAGCTGCAGAAGTCGAACATCATGCTGCTCGGCCCGACCGGCTGCGGCAAGACGCTGCTCGCGCAGACGCTCGCCCGGATCCTGAATGTCCCGTTCGCGATCGCCGACGCCACCGCGCTGACCGAGGCCGGCTACGTCGGCGAGGACGTCGAGAACATCCTGCTCAAGCTGATCCAGGCCGCCGACTTCGACGTCAAGAAGGCCGAGACCGGGATCATCTACATCGACGAGATCGACAAGATCGCGCGCAAGGCCGACAACCCGTCGATCACCCGCGACGTCTCCGGCGAGGGCGTCCAGCAGGCGCTACTGAAGATCCTCGAGGGCACCACCGCCTCGGTGCCGCCGCAGGGGGGCCGCAAGCACCCCCACCAGGAGTTCCTGACGATCGACACCACGAACATCCTGTTCATCTGCGGCGGCTCCTTCGCGAACCTCGACAAGGTGATCGAGAAGCGCGTCGGCAATCGCGGCGTTGGCTTCGGCGCGCAGATCGACTCGGCCCGCGACAGGAACGACCTCGGCGAGATGTTCGAGAAGGTGCTGCCCGAGGACCTGATGGAGTACGGGCTGATCCCCGAGTTCATCGGCCGCCTGCCGGTGATCTCCGCGATCCACCAGCTCAGCCGCGCCGATCTGATCACGATCCTCACCGAGCCCAAGAACGCGCTCACGAAGCAGTTCCAGCGCTTCTTCGAGTTCGACGACATCGAGCTGGTGTTCGCCGACGACTCGCTTGGCGCGATCGCCGACCGCGCGCTGGAGCGCGAGACGGGCGCCCGCGGCCTGCGCTCGATCCTGGAGGAGACGCTGCTCGACGTCCAGTTCGAGCTGCCGTCCCGGCGCGACGTCCGCAAGTGCGTCGTCACCAAGGAGACGATCGCCGAGGGACGTCGCCCGACGCTGGTGACCGAGGCCGTCGCGGACGAGGAGCCCGACGCGGGCTACGACGAGCTGGGCGAGGAATCCGCCTAGCGGGCGGCGAGCGCCGTTGCGCGCAGGTCGCGCTCCGGCTCGACCCCGTAGCGGCCACCCGCGGCGACCAGGTCGTCGCTCAATCGCCAACGGTCCGGAGCGTCCGCGCCCTCGTGCTCGGGGCTCGCCCCCTTGAGGCGCATCGAGCCGCGGTTGTCGCCGACCGCGGCGATCGCGGCCACCTGGTCGGGGCGCAGCCGCAGGTCGGGCGGCAGGCCGGCAAGCTCGCGGCGCTTGTCTTCGATCGGCCGGGCTCGCGGCCCGGCCTCCTGGATCAGCGTCGGGACAACGCACTCGACGGCGGGGTGGGCCAGGTTCCACTGGCAGGCGAGCTGGAGCGGCGTCAGCCCGGTCTCGGCCCGGACCGGCTCCATCCGCGCGATCCGCGCGAGCCCGCGCTCGATCCAACCCGGCGGTCGGAAGCGCCGGTGGTCTGACTCGCCCATCGCCGTCCGCGCATCAAGATCACCCCAGAACAGGCCGCCGTAGTCGACCACGCGGGTGATGACCTTCACGTCCGCGGCGCTCGCGGCGTCCAGGGCCAGCTCGCCGGGCCACGGCTCGAGCGGGTTGAGGATCACCATCGCCCAGTCGATCACCTCGCCGAAGCGCTCGAGGCACCCGATCAGGTCCAGCGTGAAGCCGTTCGCGGGGCCGGGCGCGACGCCGATCCCGTCCGTGAGGCCCGCCTCGCGCAGGGCGGCCATGCCCTCCCAGACCTCGCTGGACTCGTAGCCGATCCTGTCCGGGTTGTGCAGCATCAGCAGGTCGAAGCGTGAGACGCCGATCGCCTCGAGGCTGCGCTCAGCGGCGCGGCGGAGGTAGGAGCCGTACGAGCCGGGCCCGCGCAGCGCCGGGTCCGTGAAGCGCGGGAAGCCCTTCGCCCCCTGCCGCTCACCGAGGTGGAAGTCGTGGCCGATCGCGCCGGCCAGCCGGTAGGAGTCGCGGTCGAGGCCCGCGAGCGCCCGCCCGAGCAGCCGGTCCGCCTCGCCCTCGCCGTACACGTCGGCGGTCAGCACCGTGTGAATGCCGTGGCCGGGGCGCATCAGGGCCCCGTAACGGTCGTCGTCGAGCGGCTCGCCGAAGTGCATGAAGCGCCCGCCGCTCCAGGTGCCGATCGCCACTCGCCCCAACATCGGACGCAGACGATAGGCGAACGCCCGCAACTAACATCGGCGCTCGATGGACCCGACGCGCAGGGCGAAACTCGAGGCGACGACCCGCTGGGAACCCGGCGAGGTCGAGGCGCGGGTGCTCGAGCGCTGGCTGGAGGGGGGTTGGTTCCACCCCGAGCCGGAGGGTGATGCGGGCGACAACTACTCGATCGCGATCCCGCCCCCGAACGTCACGGGCGCACTGCACATGGGCCACGCGCTCAACGGCGCGATCCAGGACACCCTGATCCGGTTGCAGCGCATGCGCGGGGTGCCGACCCGCTGGATCCTGGGCACGGACCACGCGGGGATCGGAACGCAGGCGGTCGTGGAGAAGGAGCTCGCCGCGCAGGGGACGTCGCGGCTCGAGCTGGGACGCGACGAGTTCGTGAAGCGCGTCTGGGAGTGGCGCGAGGAGTACGGCTCGCAGATCATCGAGCAGTTCAAGCGCCTCGGCGCCTCGGCGGACTACTCGGACGAGCGGTTCACCATGGACGACGCGTACGCGCGCGCCGTCGTGCACGTCTTCGTGGAGCTGCAGCGCAGGGGCCACATCTATCGCGACAACTACATCGTCAACTGGGATCCCGGCCTGCGCTCGGCGATCTCAGACCTCGAGGTCGAGCAGCGCACGCTGACCGACACGCTGTACTCGATCGAGTACCCGCTCGCCGACGGCAGCGGGTCGGTGACGGTCGCCACCGTCCGGCCCGAGACGATGCTGGCCGACACGGCCGTCGCCGTCCACCCGGGCGACGAGCGCTACTCGAAGCTCGTCGGCAGCGAGGTCATCCTGCCGCTGGTCGGCCGCCGCCTGCCCGTGATCGCGGACGAGCACGTCGACCCGGAGTTCGGGACCGGCTGCCTGAAGATCACCCCGGGACACGACCCGAACGACTTCGAGATCGGCCGCAAGCACGGGCTCGAGGAGATCTCCGTGATCGGGGAGGACGGCCGGATGACCGAGGCGGCCGGCGAGCGGTTCGCGGGACTCGACGTCGACGAGGCACGGACGGCCGTGATCGAAGCGCTGCGCGCCGAGGGGGCGATCTCGGCGGAGGAGCCGTACGAGCACGATGTGCCGCACTCGCATCGCTCGGGCCGCCGGATCGAGCCGCTGATCTCGCTGCAGTGGTTCTGCGACATGACCGAGCTCGCCAAGCCCGCGGCGGCAGCGGTGCGGGAGGGCCGGGTGCAGTTCCACCCGGAGCGGCCCTGGTCCAAGGTCTATCTGGACTGGCTCGATCAGATCCGCCCGTGGTGCGTCTCGCGCCAGCTCTGGTGGGGGCACCGGCTGCCGGTCTACTACTGCGATCCGTGCGAGGAAACGATCGTCGCGAGCGAGCCGCCGGCGGAGTGCGGGAAGTGCGGGGGCGAGCTGCGCCAAGACGAGGACGTCCTCGACACGTGGTTCAGCTCGGCGCTCTGGCCCTTCGCGACGCTGGGCTGGCCCGAGGAGACGCCCGAGCTGCGCGCCTGGTACCCGACCGACGTGCTCGTCACCGCGCGCGACATCATCTTTCTCTGGGTCGCCCGGATGGTGATGATGGGCCTCGAGTTCACGGACGACGTGCCGTTCACCGACGTGAACATCACCTCGGTCATCCAGGCGCCCGACGGAAGGCGGATGTCGAAGAGCCTCGGCACCGGCATCGATCCCCTGACCGAGATCGACGTGCACGGCGCCGACGCGCTTCGCTTCGGCCTCCTCCTGATGTCGTCCACCCAGGACGTCCGGTTCTCCGACGCGAAGGTCCAGCAGGGCCGCGACCTGGCCAACAAGCTCTGGAACGCGTCGCGGCTCATCCTCCTGAACGCGGACGGCGAGCCCGGGCCGTCGCCTACCCAAACCGAGGACCGCTGGATCCTCTCGCGGCTGCAGGCCACGATCGAGGAGGTGGCAGCGCGGCTCGACGCCTACGACTACGCGCACGCGGTGGGGGAGCTGTACCGCTTCTTCTGGTCGGAGCTCTGCGACTGGTACCTCGAGATCGTCAAGCCGCGGCTCTACGAGGGCGAGGCGGACGTGTCGGCGAACCTGCTCCACGTGCTCGAGCGCTACCTCGCGCTCGCCCACCCGGTGATCCCGTTCGTGACCGAGGAGATCTGGGGCTACCTGCCCGCGCGGGAGGGCCCGCTGCTGGTCGCGAGCTACCCCGTGGCCGACCCCGGGCTGCGCGATCCAGCTGCCGAGGCGGAGATCGAGGCCTCGATCGAGCTCACGCGGGGGATCCGGCGCTGGCGCGACCTGGCGGGGGTCCCGGTCGCGAGCCTGCTTCCGGCCCGCGTCGCCGGCGACCGGCCGCACGAGCTGGTCGCGCGTCTCGCCCGCCTCGACGTGGACGGCTCGGGCTCCGGAGGCGAGGCGCTCGCGAGCATCGGCCCGCTGGAGCTGCTGGCGAGCGAGGACGTGGATCCCGACCAGGTCCGGGCGCGGCTCGACGCGCGCGCCACAGAGCTCCGCGCCGAGGTCGAGCGCGGGGAGCGCAAGCTCGCGAACGAGGGATTCGTCGCCAAGGCTCCCGCCGACGTCGTCGCTGCCGAGCGCGAGAAGCTCGACGCCTATCGGGCGGAGCTGGCGGAGCTTGAACCCTGAGGAGTGGCTGAGCTCGCTCGACCCGATCGGGTGGCGGTTCGGGCTCGAGCGGATCACCGCCCTGCTTCGCGAGCTGGGTGAGCCCCAGCATCGGTTCGAGTCGATCCACGTGGTCGGCACGAACGGGAAGTCGTCCGTGACGGTGATGACTGCGGCGCTGGTCGAGGCGCGCGGACGCTCGGCCGGCTGCTACCTCTCTCCGCACTCCGAGCGCTGGTCGCAGCGGGTGCGCGTGCGCGGAGCCGAGATCGACGGTGCGGCGTTCGCGGCCGCCGCCAAGCGCGTCGCCGAGGCGGTGCCCGCCGTCGAGCGCGAATTCCCGGAGGGCGAGCGGGTCACGCAGTTCGAGGCCGCCACGGCCACGGCATTCGTCGCGCTCGCCGAGGCCGGGGTGGAGGTGGGCGTGATCGAGGCGGGGCTGGGCGGGCGGCTCGACGCCACCAACGTGCTGCGCTCGCGCGCGACGGTCCTCACCTCGATCGGCCTCGACCACACCGCCTGGCTCGGCGAGACCGAGGCCGAGATCGCGGTCGAGAAGCTGGCCGTGCTACGCGAGGGCTCGACCCTCGTGCTCGGGGATGTATCGGCGCCCGTCGCCGGCCTCGCGCGCCGGACCGCGGCCGAACGGGGGTGCGGGCTGGTCGAGGCGCGGGAGGCGCCCGCGGAAGCGGGGCTGGCGGCGCCGTTCCTGCGGCGCAACCTCGGCGTGGCGCTGGCCGCGGCCGAGGTCGTGGCGGGCGCGGTGGGGGCGGCGGAGCTGCGCAGCGCGGTCAACTCGCTCGACCTGGCCGGCCGATTCGAGCTGGTGGCCGGTGAGCCGCCGCTGGTGTTGGACGCCGCCCACAACCCCGCGGGGGCGCGAGCGCTGGCCGAGGCGCTGGCCGAGCGGCTCGAGGACCGGCCGGTGGTGGCCTGCCTCGCGATCCTGGCGGACAAGGACGCGGACGGGATCGTCGGCGCGCTCGCCCCGGGGCTGGCGGCCGCCGTGTGCACCGAGATCCCGGTCGCGCGCCTGGAGGGATCCGGCCGGCCGGGCGCGAGCGCGGTCCCGGCCGCCGAGCTCGTGCGCCTCTGCGAGGCGGCAGGGGTGCCCGCCACCGCCCACGCCGAGCCCGCCGGGGCGGTGGGCCTTGCGATGGCGATGGCGCGCGAGCGCGGCGGGGTGGCGCTGATCGTCGGCTCGCACTACCTTCTGCGGTACGGATGGACCGCGACGCACGCTCAGAGCTCCTCCAGATGATGGGACTGGTCGCCGCAGTCGTGGCGGTCGTGATCCTCGTCTTCTTCGGGCTCGGCTACCTGTTCGGACGCCTGTTCCTGTGATCTGAGGCGGCGGGTAGACTCCCCGACTTCAATGCCGCTCCCCGCGATCTTCGGCATCGAGAACGATGGCATCAACCTTGCCATCAACCTCCTCATCCTGTTCCTCGTCGTGGTCTACATCGCGCTGATCGCGTACACGTATCTGGACGCGAAGCGCCGGCTCGAGGACCCCGTGCTGATCGGCTGCGCGACGGTGGCTTCCCTGTTCCCGTTCCTGGGAACGATCGTCTACACGATCCTGCGCCCGCCGGAGTTCCTCGAGGACCGGCGCGAGCGCGAGTTGGAGATCCGCGCCGCGCACCTGCGCGTGCGCCAGCTCGAGGAATCGTCGTGCCCCAACTGCGAGCACCCGGTCGACCGCGAGTACCTGCGGTGCCCGAGCTGCCGCGCCCGGATCAAGGACCCGTGCGAGACGTGCGGCAAGCCCATTGACCCGCGCTGGAGCATCTGCCCGTATTGCGAGACCCCGACGCGACAGGCCGCCGCGTCGCCGCAGCGCCGCGCGGCGTCGAGCGCGCCGCCCGAGGGCGGCGCCAAGAAGCCCCGCACGTCCGCCTCGCGCCCGCCGCGAGCCAAGCGTCCGGTCTCCCGTACGTCCGAACAGCGCGCCGCCAAGGAGCGGGCCAAGCCCGTGCGCCGCAGTTCCCCCACCAAGAAGGCACCTCGGCGCTCATCGGAGCCCGGCGAGGGCGCAGCGCCTGCCTCCTGATGTCGCGGACGCTGATCCTCGTCAAGCCCGACGCGTTCGAGCGCGCCCTCACCGGCGAGGTGTTCGCGCGGTTCGAGCGCAAGGGGCTCCGTATCAAAGCGCTCAAGCTGCTCCAGGCCGACGAGGCGATCGCGAACGAGCACTACGCCGAGCACACCGAGAAGCCCTTCTTCGGCGAGCTGGTCTCGTTCATCACGGGCGGCCCGCTGGTGGCCGCCGTGCTCGAGGGCCACGAGGCGGTCGCCGCCGCCCGCCAGCTGATCGGCGCCACCAACCCGATCGAGGCCGCGCCGGGCTCGATCCGCGGCGACTACGGTCTCGAGGTGACCTTCAACATGGTCCACGGCTCGGACTCCGACGAGTCGGCCGAGCGCGAGATCGCGATCTGGTTCCCGGAGCTTTAGCGCGCGGTTGCCCGGGCCCGGGTCCGCGCAGTATCCCGCCTCGACTGCGCGATCGCCAACTGGGCACCAACGCGCTCTGGTGCCCAAGGCCAACGCCGAAATGCATCCGCGATCCGCTCTACGGCTAGCGCCGGGTTCCGGGATCCACCTGCGGCCGGATCACCGCATCGAGCCGCGCCTGCAGGTCATCATGACCGAGCTCGGACAGGACGACCGATGCCTGCCTGTGCATGGACTCCAGCGCGGTTGCCGGCGGCTCCAGGGACACAGCCCGCGTGTACGCGGATAAGGCCTTGTCCCACTCGCCGAGGTGAAGGTGAGCCTCGCCCTCGGTGGCCGTGCGCCAGTAGCTCTCGGGCGCCGCCGCGCAGTACTCGAGCGCCTGCCTTGCGGCGGTGGCCGCGGCATCGCGGTCGCCCCGATAGGCGACCTCCATGAACGCGACGTTGATCGCGTGGTAGTAGGCCTGTTCGTGGTCGCCCGCTGCGACTGCCGATTCGGACCCCTCCGTGTAGAGCGAGAGGGCCGCCTCGGCGTCGTCCCGGCGCCACTCCAGCTGCCACATCCGCTTCAGCCGCCCGGCGAGGGTTCCCTTGGCGTCGGTGTCGCCGGCCCGCGCGTGCTCACGCAGGACCGCGATCGCCTCCTCGCGGCGTCCCGTACCTTCGAGGGCGAGCGCGAGGTCAACGAGGTGTCTCTCGTCGAGCTCGGCGGCGTTCGGAAGGAGCTCGCGGACGGCGCGGTCGAATCGGTGCTGTTCGACGGCCACGCGCGCGGCGTTCCATGGCCCAGCGGGCGCCGCGGCGCCGATCAACCCCTCGACCAGCACCTGTTGGCTCATCGTGCCGGCGTCACGCACGTCGATGATCTCGAGGTGGTCGCCGGGAACCACAACGTGGACCTCGGGTGGGAACGGGTCGAGCGACGAGGTCGATGGGACGAACGCGTCACTGTCGCCGGCGACGACCCACAGCTCGAACGGGCGCCGGTCCGCAAAGAGCCCGTCCCAACCGCGACGCAGCTCGCGGATGAAATCCCCGTCTTCGGTCATGTCCTCGAGCTGGCGCTTGAGGAAGCCTGCCCACCCGGCAGCGCGCACGCCGGCACTCGGTGTGCCGAAACAGAAGACGTGGCTCACCCGGTCGCCGAGGGCGGGATCGCTCACCAGCGCCTTCTGCACGACGAGGCCACCCATGCTGTGGGCGACGAGTGCGAGCCCGTCGTAGGAGTCGAGCGGGGAGAGCCGGATCCGGCTCAGCAGGTAGCGGGCGAGCAGGTCGATCGACGGATCGGAGGACCACACACCGCGGATGTCCGGAAGGAAGCCCGTGTTGTAACCGAGCGAGTAGATGTCCCACCCGTCGAGCGCCGACTCCGCCGCCAGCAGCTCCGGCAGGCGGCCGAACGGGAAGCCGCGCGAGCCGAAGCCGTGGATGAGGACGATCGCCGCCTCGGCTCGTTCGCGACGGTGCTCCGTGAGGGTCGGCGCTTCACTCATCGACCTCAGATCCTAGGCGCGCGAAGCCGTGACCGAGTCCCTTCCCTCAGCTGCACCCGACGGTCAGGCTGTCGCGTCGCGTGCGCAGGAAAACTAGCGATAGCGAGCGCTATCGCTTTGATAGCGCTCACTGTCAGGTAAGTGGGAGATGCCTGGTATCGCTTCGGACGGCGAGCAACCCCGAGCCCTGGGACTCGAATCCTCGACCGCGTACGCTGGCGCCCATGCGGCTGGTCCTCGCTTCGAAGTCGCCCCGGCGCCGGGAGATCCTCGGTTGGCTCGGGGTGGAGTTCGAGGTGGTCGAGCCCGGGGTGGAGGAGCTGAACGGCGGGCTCGATCCCGAGGGGCTCGTGCTGGAGAACGCACGGCGGAAGGCGCTCGCCGGACTCGAGCTCGTCGAGGGCGATGCCGAGGACGCGGTCGTCCTCGGCGTGGACACCGACGTCTTCGTCGACGGCGAGATGCTCGGGCAGCCGGCCGACCGGGCGGCGGCCGAGCAGCGTCTGCGCCGGCTCTCGGGCCGGGAGCACGAGGTCCTGAGCGGGCTCTGCCTGCTGGGCCCGCGGGCCACCGGCATCCCGGGCGCGCCGGCCCGTGAGCGCTCCGGGGTCTCGCGCTCGCTGGTGACGTTCCGTGAGCTCGACGACGCCACGATCGAGCGCTACCTCGACTCCGAGGAGTGGCGCGGGCGGGCCGGCGGCTACGCGATCCAGGGGCTCGGGTCGATGCTGGTCGACCGGGTCGAGGGAGATTTCTCGAACGTCGTCGGATTGCCGGTCCGATTGCTCCTGGACCTCGAACCCCGCATCGCCAGTAGCCATGCGGGAAAACCCTAAGGCGAGCATTTAGCCTTAGAGTCCGGAGGCAGCCTCAAGTCCGGCTTGCGGCTTCTGATCCAGACGCTACACTCGGCCGCGTGGCGCGGTCGCTGAGGTGGCACCGGACGCCCCCCTCGGACCCTCGGGCAAGAGCGCTTGCGGCGCGTTCGCAGGTGGCGACTCAGGCGTACCGCGACCGCCAACCTGGGACCGCTACCGCAGCCGCGGCGTCGTGCTCGCACACCTGAATCCACGCCAACCGCCCCCAAATGCTCTTTACGGGAAATCCAAGCCAACTCGAAACCGGCCCCGGCGGGGCCGGCTAGCCGATGTATCGCAAGCAGGTTCGCCGGCGCCGCGGGATCCTCGTGGCGCTGATCGTCACGTCGCTCGTGCTGCTGTCGGCCCACTTCTCCGAGGCCGAGTCGGGGCCGCTGCATGCCATCCAGCGCGGCGTCGCGACCGTGCTCTCCCCGCTGGAGACGGTCGCGAGCGAGGCGCTGAAGCCCGCTCGGGACCTGATCAACTGGTTCGACGAGACCTTCGACGCCCGCGGTGAGAACGACCAGCTCAAGGAGGAGCTGGCGGAGGCCCGCGCGCAGCTCGCCGAGGCTCAGGTCGCCGTGGGCCAGAACGAGGAGTTCCGGACGATGCTGTCCCTGAACGAGGAGCTCGGGCTCGATCCCTCCTACAAGCCGGTGACGGCTCGGATCATCACCCGCTCGCCGAGCGTCATCAACGCGACGCTCGGCGTCGACGCCGGCTCGGGCGACGCGGTCGAGGTCGATGACCCGGTGATCTCCGGCGACGGGCTGGTCGGGCGCGTGGTCGAGGTCACGAACACGACCGCCCAGGTCGAGCTGATCACCGACCCACGGAACGCCGTCACCGCCCAGGTGCTGCCCGACGGCCCCCAGGGGATCCTCGAGCCGGTGGCCGGCGACCCGGACGACCTGCGCCTCGACTTCATCAAGAACGAGGAGGAGGTCGAGGAGGGCCAGATGCTGGTCACGGCGGGCTGGTCGGACGGGGAGATCTCGTCCGCCTACCCGTACGGGATCCCGATCGGCGAGATCACCGAGACCACGCTCGGCGACCAGGAGTTCCAGCGCGTGACGGTCCGGCCCTTCGCGGACATGCGGGCGCTCGAGTACGTCCAGGTGCTGACCGGAGGGCCGGAGCGCCCAGGGGTTCGCGGATGATCGTCACGTGGCAGATCGGAGCCCGGCTTGCCGCGATCGTGCTGGTGGCGACGATCGTTCAGGTCTCGTTCCTCTCGCATCTCTCGATCCTCGGGGCGACCCCCGACGCGCTGCCGGTCGTGATCACGATCCTCGGCCTGCTCGGCGGCGCCGTGACGGGCGCCGTGGCGGGATTCGCGACCGGGCTCCTGGTCGATTCCCTGCTCCTGCAGACGCTCGGCGTCTCGTCGCTCGTGCTGCTGTCCGTGGGCTACCTGGCGGGCCGCTACCGCGAGCAGTTCGAGATCGGCTCGGCGACCGCGCCGGCGCTGCTGGCCGGCGGCCTGACGCTCGTCGGGACCGCCGGCTTCATAGCGCTGCAGCTGATGCTGGGCGTCGAGGCCACCGTCAGCCTGCTCGTCGTGCGTGAGGTGCTGGTCAAGGCGCTGCTCGCGTTCCTCCTGACCTTTCCGCTCTATCCCCTGATCCGGCTCGCGCTCCGCCCGGCGCTGGTCCTCGAGGAGCCGCCCACGCGCCGCAGGGTCTTCCGCAACCGGCGGGTCGGCGTCCGCGGCCGGCGGGTTCGTCGCGCGATGCACGGGGCTGCCTCATGACGTTCAGCGGCGGTCGCTGGAATCGCGAGCGCGCGAACCCGGAGCAGTTCCATCCCCGGGTCGCTCTGATCGGGGGCTTCGGGCTCGTGATCTTCGCGATCATCTTCTTCCGCCTGTGGTACCTGCAGGTGCTGTCGGGCGACCGCTACCTGGCCGAGGCCCAGGGCAACCGGGTGCGGGAGATCACGGTGCAGGCGCCCCGTGGCGAGATCCGTGACCGCGACGGCAAGGTCATGGTCACGAGCCGCACGGCGCTGGCCCTTCAGGTCCGCGCGGAGGAGCTGCCCGAGGACGCCGCTCGGCGCGGCGAGGTCCTGCGCCGGGTGGGGGAGGTCGCGGGGATGCGCGTGACCAAGATCCGCAAGGAGATCCGCGAGCAGACCAAGGAGCTGCCCTCGAGCCCCGTGACCCTGAAGGGCGACGTCCCGATCGAGCTCGTCTACTACCTGCGCGAGAACCAGCAGCGGTTCCCGGGCGTCACCGTCGACCGCGTCTACGTGCGCCAGTACCCGCGCGGCACCATGGCCGCTCACATCCTCGGGCACGTGCGCGAGATCGATGCCGAGGAGCTGAAGGAGACGCGGTACCAGGAGCTCGAGCCCGGCGACGAGATCGGCAAGGACGGCGTCGAGCTGACGTACGACCACGTCCTGCGCGGGATCAACGGCGCGACGACCGTGCAGGTCGACGCCTCGGGCCTGCCGACCGGGCGCGAGTCGAGCGTGGGCGAGCCCGAGCCGGGCAACGACCTCGTCCTGACGGTCGACTCGGACCTCCAGGCGGTGGGCGAGGCCCAGCTCGCGGCCCGCGGCCTCCCCGGGGCCTTCGTGGCGATGGATGCGAAGAACGGCGAGATCCTCGCGCTGGGCTCGAATCCGACCTTCGACCCGGCGCTGCTCACCGGGGAGATCTCCACCGCTGAGGCGCAGGCGGTCTTCGGCGACCCGAACGACGAATCCACCACCGGCGCGCCCGCGTTCAATCGTGCGACCGCCGCCGGGTATCCGACCGGCTCGACGTTCAAGCCGATCACCGCGCTGGCCGCGCTCGACGCGGGCAGGCTCGGGGTCAACGAGACGATCGTCGACGACGGCGCCTACGAGCTGGGCGACGGCAACGTCGCCGAGAACGCGGGGGACGCCGTCTGGGGACCGATCCAGCTCCGCCGGGCGCTCCAGGTGTCCTCGGACGTCTTCTTCTACACGCTCGGCGGCAGGCTCGAGGAGCTGATCGACGACAAGGAGTACATCCGGGACTGGGCCTCGCAGCTCGGGCTCGGCGGCACGACGGGCATCGACATCCCCGGCGAGGCCCCGGGGCTCGTCCCGAACCCCGAATGGCGCAACAACCTCTTCCGCGAGGGCCTGACCGACCGTCCCTGGTCGTTCGGCGACAGCATCAACCTCGCGGTCGGCCAGGGCGACCTGCAGGCCGACCCGCTGCAGATGGCCGTCGCCTACGCGGCGATCGGGAACGGCGGCACCGTGGTGACGCCGCATGTCGGGATGCGGGCGGAGGATCCGGCTGGGCGCGTCGTCCAGGAGATCGACCCGGCGCCGCGCCGGGAGGTCGACCTCGATCCCGAGGCGCAGATGGCGATCATGGACGGTCTTACCTCCGCTGCGATGGACCCGGAGGGAACCTCCTACGCGGTGTTCGGCGAGCCCGGCTTCCCGGTGGATGTCGCAGGCAAGACCGGCACGGCCGAGACCAGCTCGGGCCTCGACCAGTCGTGGTACGTGGCACTCGCGCCGGCGGAGGACCCCGAGGTGGTCGTGGCGTTCACGTTCGAGGGCGGCGGCTTCGGTGCCGACACCGCGGCTCCCGCCACGCGGGCGCTCCTGACCGAGTACGCGCAGGAGTATCTCTCGGTAAATCGGCGCCAATTCGAGGGCGCAGCGGCGGAGTCGCCGGGCGAAGCAGGTACCGTGGTGTTCGAGTAATGGCGGTAGTAAGCGGACCTAGGCCGCGCGTACAGCCCCGGCCTCGGCCCTTCGCCGAGCCGCGCGAGAGCCTGCTCGAGCGCGCGGGGGTGTTGAGGCTGGACCTCACCCTGCTGGCCGGGGCGGTCGGTTTGATCGCGTTCTCGGTCTACACGCTCGGCCAGGCGACGGCGGGCGACGTGCCCGGCAACCCGCACTACTACGTGATCCGCCAGTCGATCTATGCGGTCGTCGGCATCGCCCTGATGCTCGCGGTCGCGCGCGTGGACTACTCGCGGTTCCGCGAGCTGCGTGTCGGCCTCTACTCGGCGATGCTCGCATCGGTCGTCCTGGTGCTGCTCTTGGGCGCCGCTGCCCGCGGCTCGCAGCGCTGGATCGAGCTTCCGTTCTTCCAGTTCCAGCCGTCGGAGCTGGGCAAGGTCTTGCTGGTCCTGGTCCTGGCGGCGGTCGTGATCGACCGCATGCCGGGCGCCTCCGATCTGAGGCGCACCGGCCGGGTCCTGCTGCTGGGAGCGATCCCGGCGGCCCTCGTGTTCATCCAACCGGACCTCGGCACCTCACTGGTGTACGGGGTCATCACCCTCGCGGTGCTGTACATCGCCGGCACGAAGTGGCAGCACTTCGCGTTGCTCGGCGTGCTCGCAGCTGCCGCGGTGACGGTCGTCCTGGTGGTGGCGCCGGGGATCGGTCAACCGGTCCTGCAGGACTACCAGCAGGACCGGTTGACCGCGTTCCTCAGCCCAAGCGAGGACCCGGCCGACTCCAGTTACCAGATCAACCAATCGCTGATCAGCGTCGGCGCCGGCGGCAAGACCGGGCGCGGCGATGACTCAACTCAAACGCGGGACGGCTTCCTGCCCGAGCGCCACACCGACTTCATCTTCGCGGTCGTGGGCGAGCGCTACGGATTCGCCGGCGCCGCGTTCATCCTGTCCCTTTACGCCCTGCTCATCTGGCGGGCGCTGCGCATCATGACGCTCTCGAAGAACTTGTATGGATCCATCATCGCCGGCACCATTGCCGCGGTGCTGATGTTCCATGTGTTCATCAACGTCGGCATGAATATCGGGATCGCACCCATCACGGGGATCCCCTTGCCGTTGATGAGTTCCGGGGGATCCTCCGTGATCGTCACGTTCCTGGCGATCGGATTGCTCCAGAGCATCTATGTCCAGTCGCAGCTCGCCTCCAGGAGTAGGGAAGAAGACCTGCTCCTGAGGTGAGCATGTGACCCATCCCGAAACCCTGCATCCACATCGGCGGCCCCACGCGCCGCCAGCCATCGTCCTCAGTCACTCGCGTGCAGTCATGCACGCCACGTTCCCTGCGTCCTCGCCTGGCGGCGCGTGTACCGCGCCGCTGCGAACGCACGGTCCCAGGAGGGATCACTCTTGAAGAAGAAAATTCTCGTATCAGTCGACGCCGGCGAAACGCGCGTCGCGGTGTTCGAACGAAAGGGCAACGCCAAGCCAAGGGTTGGCGAGCTCTATGTCGAGCGCCGCGGGTCGCGGTCGATCGTCGGCAATATCTACAAGGGGGTCGTCGACAACGTCCTGCCCGGCATGGAAGCCGCCTTCGTCGACATCGGCCTCGAACGCAACGGCTTCCTGCACGTGGACGAGATCGTCCTGCCGGGCGGCGAGAAGGTGCCGCGCCGCGGCCACGGCAAGGGCCGCTCGATCGCCGAGCTGATCAAGCCGAAGCAGGAGGTGCTCGTCCAGGTGGTCAAGGACCCCCTGAAGACGAAGGGCGCGCGCCTTTCGATGCAGCTCTCGATCGCCGGGCGCTACCTCGTCTACATGCCGCAGGGCGCCGGCGTCGGCGCGAGCCGGCGGCTGCCCGACGCCGAGCGCGACCGGCAGCGCAAGCTGCTGCAGAAGCTCCACAAGGGCGATGGCGGCGTCATCGTGCGCACCGCCGCGCAGGGTGCGAACAAGGAGGACTTCGAGCGCGACCTCGACTACCTCCACAAGCTCGCCGAGGTCGTCGAGCGCCGGGCGAAGGACATCAAGGCCCCAGACCTGGTCTTCCAGGAGGCCGACCTCTCGATCCGCGTGCTCCGCGACGTGCTCTCGAAGGAGTTCGAGGGCGCGATCATCGACGACGACAAGCAGCACCAGCGCGTGTCGAGCTTCTTCCTGCGCACGGCGCCGGAGCTGGTCGACAAGGTCGAGCTGTACGAGGGCTCGGAGCCCCTGTTCGAGCGCGAGGGCGCCGACGAGGCGCTGCGCTCGACGCTCTCGCGCCGGGTGGACCTGCCCTCGGGCGGCTACCTGATGATCGACTACGCCGAGGCGCTGACCGTGATCGACATCAACACCGGCAGCTTCACCGGCCGCGGCAAGGGCCGGCTCGAGGACACGATCACCAAGGTGAACATCGAGGCGGCCGACGAGGTCGTGCGCCAGCTGCGCCTGCGCGACATCGGCGGGATCATCGTCATCGACTTCATCGACATGGCGCGGTCGCGCAACCGTGACCAGGTGCTGAAGACGATGCGCAAGGCCCTCGACGAGGACAAGACGAAGACCTACGTCGTCGAGATCTCGCCGCTCGGCCTGGTCGAGATGACTCGCCAGAACGTCACGGACGGGGTCCGCGAGATCCTCACCAAGGCGTGCCCAACCTGCGAGGGCGAGGGCGTGATCCTCTCCGAGGAGACGGTCGCGATCGACGTCATCCGCAAGCTCCGCATGCTGGTCGCGGACCGACCCGAGCCGCAGGCGTTCCTGATCAGGGTCAACCCGAAGGTCGCCGCGAAGCTGCTCGAGGAGGGCAGCGGCCTGCACGAGCTCGAGGAGGAGTCGGGCAAGCACTTCCACTTCGAGGGCGGCGAGGCGCTCGCGGTCGCGACGTTCGAGGTGACCGACGAGGGCACGCGCGAGCAGATCGAGCAGCGCGCGCTGCCGTTCGCGGTCGGCGAGGAGGTGCTGGTCTCGATCGAGGAGCCGCACATGTACAACGTGGACGACGCGATCGCGCGGGTCGACTCGTACATCGTGTCCGTGGCGGGAGGCGGCCCATACGTCGGGCAGCGGCGCCTCGTCCGCATCGACGAGGTGGCCCGGTCGCTGGCGAGCGCGTCCCTCGTGGACAACGGCACCGGCGGCGAGCCGGAGCCGAGCGGGGACGAGGAGGAGCCCCAGCCCGCCCGCAGGCGCGGCCGCCGCGGCGGCAGGCGCCGGTCCGGCGTCCGTGACGAGTCGGGTTCCGCGACGTAGGAAAGGTATGAGGACAGCGCCGCCGATCGCCCTCGGACTGCTGGCGGCGGCGGCGCTTGCGGGCGGTGGCTGCGGCGACCAGGCGGCGTCCGCCCCCGCGCCCGTCGGCGAGTGGGAGCGGCTCGCGGAGCCGCCCCTCAGCCCGCGTGAGGCGTCCCTCGGGCTGTGGACGGGGGACGAGGTGCTGCTGATCGGCGGCAGCGACGCCCCGCCCTGCCCGCCCACTGCGGACTGCGTGACGCCGACGGTTCCGCCGCTGCGCGACGGAGCCGCCTTCGATCCGGCAACCGGCCGGTGGCGCGAGCTGGCGCCGGCCCCGACTGCGATCCATGGCGCCCAGGGCGTGGTCCTCGACGGGACCGCCTACGTCTGGGTGCACGGCGACCCCCGGAGGCCGGAGCACGAGCGGGCGTTCCTGGCCTACCGGATCGCAGACGACCGCTGGGATCGCCTGCCCTCCCCGCCGGGTGTGGGAGACCAGTACCACGCGCTGACGGCGACCGGCGACGAGGTGGTCCTGTTCCGGAACTCCGACGAGTACGGCGAGTCGCCCGACCTGGCCTACGAGCCAGCCACGGAGCGCTGGCGCGAGCTGCCGGCGGACCAGCTCTCGCCCTCCTTCGACCGCGCGCTCGCCTGGAGCGGCGCGGAGCTGATCCTGATCGCGAAGGACCGCTTCCCGGGCCCGAACAAGAGGGGGCCCCTATTCGTGAGCGCGGCGGCGCTCGACCCCGACGCCGGCTCCTGGCGTGAGCTGCCGGACTCCGAGGTCCTCGACATGGGAATAACCGGCTGCTGGGTGGAGGTGGACGGCCGCATCCTCAACCCGTCGATCGGAGGCGGCGACGGCGGGGGTGACTGGGATCGCGTCTATCCCGACGGCGGCGTCCTCGATCCGGAGACGGGCGAGTGGTCGGACCTGCCCGAACGGCCGGATGGGGTGGAGGACGAGCGCTACAGCGGCGGGGTGTTGACCGGATCCGAGGCGCGGTGCATGAGCACCGAGGGGTGGGTCCTCGACGCCACTGCCGACCGGTGGTTGCGGATGCCGACGCTCGCCGAAGACTTCCTGGAGGGGCGGACCGTCGTCGGGACCGTGGACGGGGCGCTCGCCTTCGGCGGCGCGGAGTGGTCGGAGAATGGCAGCAAGGGCACACTCGTGCGCGACGCCTGGCTCTGGTCGTCCCGCTAGCTACAATCACCGCCTTGACGGCGCCCAAGCCCTGTGTGGCCGGCGCCGTATTCGTGCAGACCACGACCTAGCGGACGTTTTGATGGCAGACACCTACGCCATAGTCGAGACCGGCGGCAAGCAGTACCGGGCCGAGAAGGGCACCGAGTTGCTCGTCGATCGCCTGCGCGTGGACGAGGGCGACAAGGTCAACCTGCGCGCCGTGATGTTCCGCGGTGACGGCAACGTAGTGGCGGGCGGCGCCGATCTCGAGAAGGTCAAGGTCGAGGCGGTCGTCTCGGAACACCTGCGCGGCGAGAAGATCCGGGTCTTCAAGTACAAGGCGAAGAAGGGCTACCGCAAGCGCCAGGGGCACCGCTCGGAGCTGACGAGGCTCGAGGTGACCGACGTGAAGATGCTGACGCGCAAGCCGGCGGCGAAGAAGCCTGCCGCGGACGCGGAGAAGCCCGCCGCGGCGAAGCCGGCGGCGGCGAAGAAGCCTGCCGCGAAGAAGCCTGCGGCGAAGAAGCCCGCGGCCACGGAGGAGGACGCCTAGATGGCACACAAGAAGGGACTTGGATCCAGCCGCAACGGCCGCGACTCGAACCCGAAGATGCTCGGCGTCAAGATCTTCGCCGGCCAGCAGGTCTCGGGCGGCGAGATCATCGTGCGCCAGCGCGGCACGCGGTTCTACCCCGGCCCCGGCGCCGGCATCGGCCGCGACCACACGATCTTCGCGACGCGCGCCGGAACCGTCGAGTTCAAGCCCGCCCGCAAGGGCCGCGTCGTCTCGGTCGCTGAGACGGAGTAACCCGCGGTAGCCTCCCGCCCGTGGTTTCGGAGCGCGGGGAGCACGCCTCGGACGGGGCGCTGGTCGAGGCGCTGCGGCGCGGCGACGAGGCCGCGTACGCCGCCCTGGTCGAGGAGCTGACGCCGGCGCTGACCCGGCTCGCGCTGGCGCACGTGCCGAGCCGGGCCGTCGCCGAGGAGGTCGTGCAGGACACCTGGGTCGGGGTGCTTAACGGCATCGACCGATTCCAGGGCCGCTCGGCGCTGCGCACCTGGATCTTCCAGATCCTCCTCAACACCGCCCGCTCGCGTGGGAAGCGGGAGAAACGGGTGCTGCCGTTCGCGGCCTTCCGCCGCCGGGCCGAGGAGGGCCGGGACGAGCCCGCCGTGGACGCGGACCGCTTTCAGGGGCGGCGGGGCGAGCAGCCGGGCGCGTGGTCCAGGCCGCCGGCCGAGTGGTCGTCGCCCGACGTGCGCCTCGCGCAGGACGATGCCCGTCGGGTGCTGCTGGAGGCGATCGCCGCCCTGCCGCCGCGCCAGCGCGAGGTGATCACTCTGCGCGACGTCCTGGGGTACTCGGCGGCCGAGGCCCGTAACGCGCTCGGGGTGTCCGAGACCAACCAGCGAGTGCTCCTGCACCGCGCTCGTTCGAAGGTGAGGGCGGCGCTGGAGCAGCTCATGGACGAGGAAGTCGCCTGATGAGTCCCACCACCACAGATCCACTCGAAGCGATGAGCTGCCGGGAGTTCGTCGAGATCGTGACCGACTACCTCGAGCAGCAGCTCGACGAGGCGCGGCGCCTGTGGACGGATGAGCATCTGGCGGGGTGCGACGCGTGCCGCGCCTACCTGGCGCAGATGCGCGCCACGATCGCGGCGCTTCGCGGCCTGGGCGACGAGACTCTCGATGCCGCGCAGCGCGAGCGGATCATCGCGGCGATGCGCACCGCCCGTCCCGCCACTCATTGAGCCGTTCCGTCGCCCGCCCGGCGCCTGCCATAGTCGAACCGATGTTCCACGACACGGCCAGGATCTGGGTCGAGGGCGGCCGCGGCGGCGACGGGTGCGTGAGCTTCCGGCGCGAGGCGCACGTGCCGCGCGGCGGACCCGACGGCGGCGACGGCGGTCGCGGCGGTGATGTGGCGCTCGTCTGCGATCCGTCGCGGCGGGACCTGGCGGCGCTCCGCATCGCGCGGCACTTTCGCGCCGGCCGCGGCGGTCACGGACGCGGCAAGCAGCAGCACGGCGCTCGCGGCGAGGACCGCGAGATCCTGGTGCCGCCCGGCACCTCCGCGGAGGGTGCCGACGGCGCGGCGTACGACCTGACCGAGCCCGGCCAGCGCGCGGTCGTCGCCGCCGGGGGCGAGGGCGGGCACGGCAACAAGCGCTTCGCGACCTCCACCCGGCAGGCGCCGCGGTTCGCCGAGCGCGGGCTGTCCGGTGTGGAGGGGTGGATCGAGCTGCGGCTCCGCCTGTTGGCGGACGCCGGCCTGGTCGGGCTGCCGAACGCCGGGAAGTCGTCGCTGCTCGCCGCGCTGACGCGCGCGCGCCCGAAGGTCGCCGACTACCCGTTCACGACGATCGATCCGGTGCTGGGCACGATCGACGACTCAGAGCGCCAGTTGGTCCTGGCGGACATCCCCGGTCTGATCGAGGGTGCGGCGCAGGGGGCCGGGCTGGGGCACGAGTTCCTGGCGCACGTCGAGCGCTGCCGGGCTCTCGTGCACCTGGTCGCGATCGACCCGTTCGAAGAGACCGATCCGGTGGCCGCCTACCGCACCGTTCGCGCCGAGCTTGCAGCGCACGGGGGCGGGCTCACGGACCTGCCCGAGCTGGTCACCGTCTCGAAGAGCGACCTGACGACGGGCGAGGATCTCGACCGGATCCGGCGGGCGCTCGCGGAGGAGCTCGGCCGGCCCGTGCTCGCGATCTCGTCCGCGACCGGGGCCGGCCTCGACGAGGTCACGCGGGCGCTGTTCGCGATGGTGGGGCCAGAGCCGGCGCCGCCGGTCGTCGAGGGCCAGCCGAGCTTCGAGGCCGAGCACATGACCTATCGGCCGGCGGGCGATCAGGGATTCGACGTCGTGCGCGAGGACGGTGCCTTCCGGGTCCACGGCCGCGGGATCGAGCTGCTGGTCGCGCGCCACGACCTGTCGAACCACGAGGCGCTCCTCTATCTCGAGGCCCGGCTGCGAGAGATCGGCGTGATCGCGGCCCTCGAGCGGGCCGGGTTCGAGCCCGGTGACGAGGTGCGGATCGGCAACGAGGAGTTCGAGCTGGATCCGGGTTAGATGCCCGGCGCGTTCCTAGACTCTCCGCCATGACCGTCGTCGCCAAGCTCGGTTCGTCGATCGTCGCCGACAGCGCCGGCGACGTGCGCGGCGACGTGCTCGATCGCGTCTGCGAGCAGGTGGCGGCGCTCCACGCCGGGGGCGAGGACGTGGTGCTGGTCACATCCGGCGCGATCGCGCTCGGCATGCGGCTGATGGACTTCGAGGCGCGCCCGCGCGCGATCGACGAGCTCCAGGCGGCATCGGCCGTCGGCCAGGGCTCGCTGTTTCGCTCATACGAGGCGCGGCTCGCGGCTCGCGACGTCCATGCGGCGCAGGTGCTCCTGAACTCCTCGGACGTCTCGACCCGCGTGAACTACCTCAACGCGCGGGCGACGCTCCGCCGGCTCCTGGAGTGGCGGACGGTCCCGGTGGTGAACGAGAACGACACCACGGCCACGGACGAGATCACCTTCGGCGACAACGACTTCCTCTCGGCCCAGGTGGCGCTGCTCCTGAGCGCGCGGATGCTGGTGCTGCTGACGGACACCGCCGGCGTGCACACGGCGGACCCGCGGCGCGACCCCGACGCGCGCCTGATCGAGCACGTGGACGACTTCGCGGACCTGGTCCAGTACGAGATCGGCGACCGCACCTCGGTCTACGGCTCCGGCGGGATGCGCAGCAAGGTCGCGGCGGCCGAGATGGCCACATCCGCCGGCATCGAGGTCGTGGTCTGCGACGGCACCGTCGACGGGACGCTGCTCGCCGCCGCCGCCGGCGAGACCGTCGGCACGCGGTTCCCTGCGCATCCCGAGCGGGCGCCCAGCTTCAAGGTCTGGCTCCGCTACGCGAAGCCCAGCCGGGGGACGGTGACGGTGGATGCCGGCGCCGCCCGCGTGCTGCGAGAGCAGGGATCCAGCCTCCTTCCGGTGGGGATCACGTCGGTCGAAGGCGATTTCGAGGCCGGGGACGCGGTCGAGGTCGTTTGCGACGGCGAGGCCGTCGGCAAGGGCATCGTCAACTACTCGGCGGGCGAGCTCGGCCGCATCAAGGGCATGAAGTCGGCCGCGGTGCAGGAGCTGATGCCGCACGCGGCCGAGGAGGCCGTGCACCGGGACTTCTTCGTGCTGGCCTAGAGCTCGCGCTCGAGGTTGTCGAAGACCTTGCCCCAGCCGTCCTCGTGGTCGCGGACCGCTTCCTTGTTCCAGAGGTTGCTGTGGGTGAAGCGGAGCGTGGTGACGCCGTCCGCCTCCGCGAGATCGATCTCGATCAGCTGCTCCCTGGACGGGTCGCTGTCCCAGATCCAGGTGAACGCGAGCCGGGTCGGGGGGTTGATCTCGGTGTAGACCCCGCCGCCGCCGTAGGAGACGTCCTCGTGGGGGTTTCGCATCACCACCCGCACGGCGCCGCCGATACGCAGGTCGACGGTGGCATGGGGCGTCTCCCAGTCGTGCCCGGCGTGCCACCAGCGCCGCATCACCTCCTCGCTCGTCCAGGCGTCGAAGACGGCCTGAGCCGGCGCGTCGTAGGTGCGCTCCATGCGCAGCGTCAGGTCTTCGGTCGTCATCTCGGCTCCCGTCGTCGTCGCAGCCGCAACGCTATCCAGACGCGGGCCAGCAGGAGCCCGGCGCCGGCGCCGGTTGCGGAGGGGACGATCTCCTCCAGCGGCACCCCGCCCACGTGGGCGATCATCGGTCGGCGTACGCGTCGTTGTAGTTCCACCACCCGTACGGCTCGGTCTGGGGGAAGCCCTCGGGCGAGTCCTCCCACTTCTCCTGGCGGCCGAAAGCGGCCATGTCGAGGTAGCTCCAGGTGGTGCCCAACGCTTCGTCGCCGCGGCTGTCGATGAAGTAGGTGCGGAAGATGCGGTCGCCGTCGCGTACGAACGCGTTGTGCCCGTGCCACTCGTCGACGTCGAAGTCCTTGTCGAAGTCGTCGGTGATCGTGTACCACGGGATCCGCTCCCAGCCGTGGCGCTCCTTCAGGCCCTTGATGTCGGCCTGCGGCGCGCGCGAGAGGAACGCCAGCGTCACGTCCCGCGCGTTCAGGTGCGCGGGGTGCGCGACCTGGTCGGCGACGAACGAGCAGCCCACGCAGGCCCGCTCCGGGTAGGTGCCGCCCTGCGCCATGGTGGTGACGTCGGGCCCGTAGAAGGCGCGATAGACGATCAGCTGGCGCCGGCCCTCGAACAGGTCGTGCAGGCTCAGCTTGCCGCTCGGCCCCTCGAACGCGTACTCCTTGTCCACGGCCATCCAGGGCATCCGGCGGCGCTTGGCGGCAAGCGCGTCGCGGGCGCGGGTCAGCTCCTTCTCCTTTACGAGCAGCTCCTCGCGGGCTGCGGTCCACTCCTGCGGCGAAACGATCGGCGGGATCTTCATCTCTTGTCCTCCTTCAGGTAGTCGTCCACTACGTCCAGCAGGCGGCCCCACAGGGCGCGCTGGCGATCCATCCATTCGGCCGCGTCGCCGAGCGCATCGGGCTCGAGCGAGAGCCGATGGGTCCGCCCGTCGATCACGCGCGTCACGACGCCGGTTTCCTCCAGCACCTTCAGGTGCTTGGAGATCGCGGGCTTGGACACGCCGAAGCCCGCGGTGGCGACACCTACCGTCGCCGGTCCTTCGGCGAGGCGCTCGACGATGCCGCGCCGGATCGGGTGCGAAAGGGCCTTGAATGGATCGTTAACCATTAGGTGAACAGTAGCAAGTCGAGCCCGATCGCCGTCGGTACCCTTCGCAGGACGATGGCCACGACGACGCGAACCGTGAGTGAGGCGCTCGCCGATGCCCGCGCGGCGTCGCTGGTGCTCGGGCGCGCCGAGCGGGCGCGGAAGGATGCGGTGCTCACCCGCCTCGCCGGGCTCCTGCGCGAGCGTGCCGACGAGGTGCTGGCCGCGAACGGCGCCGACCTTGCCGACGAGCGCGCCGCTGCGCTGACCGAGGCGCTTCGCGACAGGCTGACGCTCACGCCCGAGCGGGTCGAGGCGATGGCCGTGGGGGTCGAGGCGATCGTCGCCCTGCCCGATCCCGTCGGCGAGGAGATCGACAGCGGGGTCCTTCGCAGCGGGATCGAAATGCGCAAGCTGCGTGTGCCGCTCGGCGTGGTCGCGGTGATCTACGAGGCGCGGCCGAACGTCACGATCGACTGCGCGGCGCTCTGTCTCAAGTCGGGCAACGCGATCGTGCTCAGGGGCTCGAGCTACGCCGAGCGTTCGAACGCGGCGCTGGCCGCGCTCGCGCGCGAGGCGCTGGCCGAGGCGGAGCTGCCGGAGAGCTGCGTCGAGCTGCTTGCAGGGGATCGCGAGGAGCTGGCGGAGCTGGCGACCGCGGACGGCTTGGTCGACCTGGTGATCCCGCGCGGTGGGGAGGGTCTGAAGGCCGCGCTCAAGGACGTCGCGACGGTCCCGGTGATGTACGCGGCGGCCGGCAACTGCCACGTGTACGTGCACGAGGACGCCGACCTCGAGATGGCGCGCCGCATCGCGTACAACGCGAAGGTGCAGCGCCCGGGGGTCTGCAACGCCGCCGAGACGCTGCTGGTGAACGCCGCGGTGGCCGGCGACCTGTTGCCTTCACTGGCGCGCGAGCTCAGCGACTCGAGCGTCGAGCTGGTGGGGGACGAGCGGGCGCGCGCCGCCGCCGGGGACGTGCCCGTGGGCGAGGCCGCGGCCGAGGACTGGGACACCGAGTACCTCGACCTGAAGATGGCGATCGGCGTGGTGGACTCGCTCGACCAGGCGATCTATCATGTCAACCGGCACGGCACGGGCCACTCGGAGGCGATCGTCACCGCGTCCGACGCCGCCGCGGACCGGTTCACCGGCGGGGTGGACGCGGCGTGCGTGTACGTGAACGCTTCGACGCGGTTCACCGATGGGTTCGAGTTCGGCATGGGCGCCGAGATCGGCAACTCGACGCAGAAGCTGCACGCCCGGGGGCCGATCGGCCTGCGCGAGCTGACGACGTTCAAGTACGTGTTGCACGGCAACGGTCAGATCAGGGAGTAGGACGGTCGCTGCGATCGGAGTTCTCGGCGGCGCCTTCAATCCGCCGCACATCGGCCACCTGGTGCTCGCGCACGAGGCGGCGTCACAGCTCGGGCTGGAGCGGGTGCTCCTCGTCCCGTCCCGGGAGGCGCCGCATCGGCGGATCGACCCGGAGCCCGGGCCGGAGGTTCGGATGGAGATGGTGGACCTGGCCGCGCGCGACGACGAGCTCCTGGAAGCGTCCGACGTGGAGGTCCGCCGTGAGGGCCCGTCCTACACGTTCCGTACGCTGGAGGTGTTGCATGAAGAGCGGCCAGGGGCTGAGCTGACATTCCTGATGGGAGCAGACGTGGCGGCGTCGCTGGAGGGGTGGCGGCAGCCGGAGCGGGTGCTCGAGCTTGCGCGTGTGGGGGTTGCGGCGCGTCCGGGGACGGATTTGGACGAGGCTGAGGCGGCTTTGGAGCGACTGGGCGCTAAGGCCGAGGTGGTCCGGATGCCCAGGGTGCTGGTGTCCTCGACCCGTGTGCGGCGCCGCGTCGCACGCGGTAGGCCGATCAGGTACCTGGTGCCCGACGCAGTCGCCGAGTTGATCGCGGCTCGGGGCCTGTATGCCTGAGCGCGAAGCGGCGGTTGCGACGAAGCGGGCGGATGCGCCCGGCGCGTCGGAGGCGCTGGCACGGCGGATCGCTGCAATCGTGGACGAGAAGCTGGGCGAGGACATCGCCGTGCTCGACATGCGCGAGCTGGTCGGCTACACGGACTTCCTGATCCTGGCGACCGCGCGCAACGAGCGCCTCGCGAAGGCGATTCACGACGACGTCTATCACCAGCTCAAGCGCGAGGGTTTGCTTCCCGGGCGTGCGGAGGGGGTGCAGGAGGCGCGTTGGGTGTTGCTCGACTACCTCGACTGCGTGCTCCACGTGTTCGTCCCCGAGGCGCGCGAGCACTACCGGCTCGAGCAGCTCTGGGGCGAGGCGCCGGCGCTCGAGCTGTAGCGCCGCGGTCCGTCCGCCGCCCCGCCTAGCCTGCGACCCATCTCCAGGCGCGCGTTCAAGAGGACGTTGCTCGGCTACAGGGTGGCCGACGTGGACGAGGCGATCGCGGCGCGCGATCGCGAGATCGAGGTCCAGTGGACCGAGCTGGTGGGCGCGCGGGCGCGGATCGACGAGCTGGAGCTGGTGGCGGACACGCTGTCGGAGCGGGTCGTGCAGCGCGAGCGCGAGCTGCGCACACTGAAGCTCGAGCTGGTGCGCGCGCACGGCGAGTCGCACCGGGCGGCGCAGGCGCTGGGCGCGGTCGCCGACGAGCTCGCCGCGGTCCGCGGCCAGGCGCGCGGCCAGGCCACGCGGATCCGGCTGCGCGCGCTGCGCGACGCGGCCGAGGTGAGCGACCGGATCACGGAGCTCGCACGCCGGCCCGCCGAGGCGCGGGAGCGTCTGCTCGAAGCGCTGGCCGAGGCGATCTCCAGGCTCGGCGGCGACGTGGAGGAGGGGGAGCCCCGCTCGAACGGCCACCGCCCGGACGCCGACGCCGAGGGGGTGTTCCAGGGGCTCGTCGAGGTCGAGGTCGGGCCGCTGTCCGACTTCTCGCAGCTCGTGGGGTTCGAGGACGCGGCGAGTTGCATCGGTGCCGCCTCGGAGATCTCGGTCAAGCGGTTCGCGAAGGGGCGGGCGACGCTCGAGATGAAACTCGGCGAGCCGGTCGAGCTGTTGCGCGAGCTCGAGGAGCGCGCGCCGTTCGAGTTCAAGGTGCGGGACACGCGCGAGGACCGCGTGGTCCTCGACCTCGACGGCGAGTAGCCGCCACAAGTCAGGCACATTCCGCGCGCCACGTGTGACGCTTTGGCCGCGAACATGTGTTCGTGGAAATCGGAGATTCAAACCACAAAGGCAACCTGGCGGAACTCCGGATTGCCGCCGCCGCGGCAGAGCTCGGAATCGGCGTCCTCGCGCCGATGACCGAGCACGGGCGCTACGACCTGATCTTCGACGTGGGCTCGCGCTTGCTTCGGGTGCAGTGCAAGTGGGCTCGGCGTTCGGGGGACGTGATCTCAGTGAAGATCGGTGGGAGCTACCACTCGCCGACCCGAGGGTACGTCCGCAGCACGTACGGCGCGGGCGAGATCGACGCAATCGCGGCTTACTGCCACGAGAACCGCCGTTGCTACTTGCTCCCGATCGAGGAAGTGGAGGGACTTGGCATGCTTCATCTTCGCCTTGCGCCGGCCAGGAATGGACAGTGGGCGGGCGTTAGAATGGCCGTTGATTACGAACTAGGGGCTGTAGCTCAGTTGGAAGTAGCGCCTGAGTGGCACTCAGGAGGCCGCGGGTTCGAGTCCCGCCAGCTCCACTCCCCACCGGATGGCCCCGAGACGATCGTCGGCGCCCACGAATTCCGCAACCGGTTCGGGCAGTTCATGGAACGCGCCTCCGCGGGCGAGACGTTTCACATCACCCGCCGCGGCAGGCCCTACGTCCGCCTCTCGCCGGCGCGGGTGCAGCCCGAACTCGCCCAGGGGGAGAGAGATCCCGATCGGTCGCGCCTCTAAGGAGGCATGACCAGACACCGCGAACCCACCGATGGCGACGTCGACCTCAAGATCGCCGCCCGGCTCACCACCGCCACCGCCGAGGCCATCGAGGACAACCTCTTCCTCGTCGCCGACGACGAGCCCCTCGACCCGCCGGGGATGAACGGATCCGTCCGCCTCCACTGACGGCACGCCCGCGCTCCCACTAGGCTGCCGCGCATGAAGCAGCTCGCCGATGGCGTCTGGCGGCTCGCGGGCTTTCCGCCGAACGCGATCAACGTCTACCTGCTCGAGGACGTCCTGATCGACGCCTCCACCAAGTACGCCACCCGCCGCATCGTGCGCGAGCTCAAGGGCCACAACCTCGCCGCGCACGCGCTCACCCACGCCCATCCCGACCACCAGGGCGCCAGCCACGCCATCTGCGAGCGCTACGGCGTCCCCTACTGGGTCGGCGAGAAGGATGCAGACGCCGCCGAGAACCCGAAGCTGATCGGCGAGCGCCAGCCGGACCACTTCATGGCCCAGCTCTTCGCCAGGACGATGACCGGCCCCGGCCATCGCGTCGACCGCAAGCTTCGCGAGGGCGACGAAGTCGCCGGCTTCAGGGTGATCGACGTCCCGGGCCACTCGGCCGGCCACGTCGCGTTCTGGCGGGAGTCCGACGGCGTCCTCGTCGCGGGCGACGTCCTCAACTCCGCCGACGTCTACACGCTGATCCCCCGCCTGAGCGAGCCCCGTACCTACTTCACGCCCGACCCAGCCGAGAACCGCCGCTCGGCCCGCAAGCTCGGTGCCCTCGAGCCCAAGCTCGCCCTGTTCGGCCACGGACCGCCCGTGACCGACACCAAGAAGCTCGTCGACTTCATCAACGGGCTGCCGGACTAAGCCGGGGTCCGCTCAGGCCACTGTTTCCGCGTCGGCCTCGCGGACGGCGTCGCACTCGGCCGCGATCTGTTCGAGCGTCGCGCCCACGGCGCCCGGGTTGTCACCGAGCGCGGGGAGGAAGTCCTCGGCGATTCCGCGGGCATAGACCGGCCACATCTGCTCGAGCATCTCCCTGCCTTCGTCGGTGAGCGCCAGATTGATCGCGCGCCGATCGGTCGAGCAGCGCACCCGCTCGATCAAGCCCCTCGCCTCGATCCGGTCGAGCAGCCGGCTCAACCCGCTGTGGGAGAGCAGCACCCGCTCGGCGACATCCACCTGCCGAAGCCGCCCCTCGGGAGCATCGCGGAGCGCGGCCAGCACGTCGTACCAGGGAAGGGGGGGCAGGTCCGCCTCCTCCAGATCGCGGCTGATCCGGCGCAGCATCGTCGAGTGCGCGGTCAGGAACGCCCGCCAGGTGCGGAGCTGTTCCTCGCTGATCTTGCGAGCCGTCGTTGCCACTGAAGAAAGTTTAGCCGACAACAATTGCAGGCGCAAGAAGTTTCTGGTACATTATTTGCAACAGCAACAGTTGTCAGCACACCAAAGGAGCTCCCTTATGACCACCCAGACCCAGACCCAGATCCAGATCCAGATCCCCGAGGGGACCTGGGAGATCGACCCGGTTCACTCCAACGCCGGCTTCGAGGTCGAGCACGCCGGCGTATCCGTCTTTCGCGGCGGCTTCAAGCCGATCGACGCGAAGCTGACGTCCACCGAGTCCGGCCTCGAGCTCGAGGGCGCCGTCGACGTCGCGAGCATCACGATCGACGACGAGAACATCCGGCCGCACCTCCTGTCGCCGGACTTCTTCGACGTCGAGCGCAACCCGCGCATCGAGTACCGCTCGACCGAGATCGCCGGCGACGCCGACGACCTCCAGGTCACCGGCGAGCTCAGCATGGCCGGCTTCGCACTGCCGGTGGCGGCTCGCGGGCGCCTGCGCGGCCCGATCGACCTCGGCGAGACGCAGAAGCTCGCCCTGTCGCTCGAGACGACGGTGGACCGCACCGCGTTCGGCATGAACTGGCAGATGGAGCTCCCCTCCGGCGGCCAGGCCCTCGCCAACGAAGTCAGGCTCGTCGTCGAGCTCGAGTTCAACCGGAGCGAGTGACTCTGATGAAGATCCTCGCCATCTCGGGCAGCCTCCGCGACGGCTCCCTGAACACGCGCCTGCTCCGCGAGATCGCGGAGCGGGCGCCGGCGGGGGTGGAGATCGAGCTCTGGGAGAGCCTCAAGTCGATCCCGCCCTACGACGCGGACGACGACGTCGAGCCCGCCCCCGAGGCCGTCCGCGACCTGCGGGAGGCGATCGCCGACGCCGACGGTCTGCTGTTCGCCACCCCCGAATACAACTCCTCGATCCCCGGCGTCCTCAAGAACGCAATCGACTGGGCCTCCCGCCCGCGCGAGAGCACGCCGCTCCAGGGCAAGCCCGCAGCCGTCGTCGGGGCGACTACCGGGCAGTTCGGCGCCGTGTGGGCGCAGGCCGAGTTGCGCAAGGTCCTCGGCTCGACCGGCGCCCGCGTCGTCGACCTCGAGCTGCCCGTCGCGAAGGCCGACAGGATCCTCGACGATCACGGTACCCTGCTCCACAACGAGCTCCTCGACGGCCGCTGCGGCGAGATCCTCACGGCGCTGATCGCTGAGATCGAGCGCGACCACGCCCTCGCGATCGCCGCCTAGCTGGTCGCGGAGAGCGCCTCGGAAACCCGCGCCGGGAGGTGCCGGCGCACTCGCCAGCGGGCGCCCGAGAACGCCAGGTTCGCGACCGTCGCAAACCCCTCCTCGTCCTCGCGAAGGGCGAGGAGGAGGTGGGCCACCCGGTCGGCTGCGGGCAGCCCGTCCGCGTCCCCGACCCGCACGCACCAGCAGTAGACCCGGCGCCCGGGCAGGCGCCCCGCCGGGCGGACCAGGAACGCGCCCTGCTCGCCGACCAGCCAGGTACCCAGCTGCCCCTCTTCGCGCGCGAGCCCGCTCCGGCTCAGCAGCTCCCGCTCCCTGTGGCCGACGAGGTCGCCAAGCAGCCCAAGCGCGACCCGATCCGGCGACGAATCACCCGCCGCGCTCTTCAAGCCGCCGATCGCCACGACCGACCGAGCCCCGCGGCGCGCCTGCAGGCTCGGCACCGCCCAGGCGTGGGCGAGGCAGAGCGCCGTCACCGGGAACGTCCACGGCTCGATCCACAGCAGGACCAGACCGGGCGCGCCGAAGAGCGCCACGACCCAGCACGTCCACGTGGTCCAACGCCGGCCGTCACGGCGCACCGTTCGCTCGGTCGCGGGCTCGCGCCGCCAGCCGAGCGCTGCCGCCTCGGGCAGCGTTGCGCCGGTGCTCGCCTCCACGAAAGCGGGGTCAGCCGCCGGCGATCGGCCGGCGCAGGACGACGAGGTCGGCGTCGAGCGGGAGCTCCCGCACGACCTCGGCCGTGCCCTCGCCGGTGTCCACCGACGCGATCATCCCGCGCTCCAACTCGCCGGCGAAGAGCGTCGCGGCCCGCTCGCCGTCCGCCTGATCACCCGCGCGCCACTCGGCCAGCGTCGTGTGTCCGGTCCGGTCGAGCCTGATCAAACGTCCCATCGCGCCTCCTCGATTCGCCTGATGCCCAGCATAAACTCAGCCGCGCGATGGACGAGCCCGCCCGCTACGACCCCCAGGCGATCGAGGCCCGCTGGCAGGCGGTGTGGGCCGACGAGCGGACCTGGGAGGTCCCCAACCCGGGGCAGCCCGGGTTCGACGCCGAGAAGCCGAAGGCCTACGTCCTCGAGATGCTGCCGTATCCGTCGGGCGAGCCCCATGTCGGCCACCTGAAGAACTACGCCATCGGCGACGCGCTGGCGCACGTCCGGCGCCGGCAGGGCTTCCAGGTCGTGCACCCGATGGGCTACGACGCGTTCGGCCTGCCGGCGGAGAACAACGCGATCAAGACCGGCGAGCACCCGCGCGACGCCACCTGGGCGTCGATCGACGCGTTCCGCAAGGACTTCCGGCGCTGGGGGATCTCGATCGACTGGACCCGCGAGTTCGCGACCTGCGACCCCGCCTACTACCGCTGGACCCAGTGGATCTTCCTGCGGCTGTTCGCGCAGGGCCTCGCCTACCGCGCCGAGGCGCCCGTCCAGTGGTGCCCGGTGGACCAGACCGTGCTCGCGAACGAGCAGGTGATCGACGGCCGCTGCGAGCGTTGCGGCTCGCCGGTCGAGCAGCGCGACCTCGAGCAGTGGTTCTTCCGAATCACCGACTTCGCCGACCGCCTGCTGGACGACTTCGCGCTGCTCGAGTCGTGGCCGGAGCACGTGATCACGATGCAGCGCAACTGGATCGGCCGCTCGGAGGGCGCCGAGGTCGTGTTCCGCTGCGAGGAGCTGGACCTCGACTTCCCGGTGTTCACCACCCGGCCCGACACGCTGTTCGGCGCCACGTTCTTCGTCGTCGCGCCCGAGCATCGCGACGTGCGGCGGCTCGCCGCCGGCACCGAACACGAGCAGGAGGTGCTCGAGTACGTGCGGCGGATCGCCACCGAGTCGGCCGAGGAGCGCGGCGCTGAGGATCGCGAGAAGACCGGCGTGCCACTGGGCAGGACGGTCACGAACCCCGTGAACGGCGAGGAGATCCCGATCTTCGTCGCCGACTACGTGCTGATGGAGTACGGGACCGGCGCGATCATGGCCGTCCCGGCACACGACCAGCGCGACTTCGACTTCGCGCGGCGGTTCGACTTGCCGATCGTCCCGGTCGTTGCGCCGCAGGACGCCGACGCAGCCGTCGAGGGCCCGTTCGTCGAGCACTCGGAGAACGAGCGCCTCGTCAACAGCGGGCAGTTCACGGGCCTGGCGGCGCCCGAGGCGAAGCGCGCCATCATCGAGTGGCTCGCGCAGGACGGGCGCGCCGAGCCCGCGGTCAACTACCGGCTGCGCGACTGGCTGCTCTCGCGCCAGCGCTACTGGGGCTGCCCGATCCCGGTCGTGCACTGCGACGCCTGCGGCATCGTCGCGGTCCCCGACGACCAGCTTCCCGTCGAGCTGCCGGATGTCGAGGACTACACGCCGAAGGGGAAGAGCCCGCTCGCCGCGGTCGAGGACTGGGTGAACACGTCCTGTCCGTCGTGCGGCGGCGCGGCGCGGCGCGAGACCGACACGATGGACACGTTCGTCGACTCATCCTGGTACTTCATCCGCTACCTCGACGCCCACAACGACGAGGAGCCGTGGAGCCGCGAGGCGGCCGACTACTGGATGCCCGTGGACCAGTACATCGGCGGCGTCGAGCACGCGATCCTCCACCTGATGTACGCGCGGTTCTTCGTCAAGGCGCTCGCGGACGAGAACCTGATCGGCGTCCAGGAGCCGTTCGCCAACCTCTTCACGCAGGGCATGATCACGCGTCACGGGGCCAAGATGTCCAAGTCCAAGGGCAACACCGTGAGCCCGGTCGAGCTCGTCGATCGCTACGGCGCCGACACCATGCGCGCCTACATCTGCTTCATCGGCCCGCCCGAGCGTGACGCCGACTGGCTGGACAAGGGCGTCGAGGGCGTCTTCCGCTTCCTCACGCGTCTCTGGCGCCTGGGAGTGGAGGTGAGCGAGAGGACGTCCGGTGGCGGTCCGGCGCCGGGCGATACGCCGCTCGTCCGGAAGGCCCACTGGGCGATCGAGAAGGTCACCCACGACATCGAGAACGGGTTCCAGATGCACACCGCGATCGCGGCCGTGATGGAGCTGGTGAACGATGCTTACCGGCTCAAGGCCGACCTCTACGGAACCCCGGAGGGAGAGTCCGACCTCCGCTTCGGGACCGCCACCGCCGCCTCGCTGATCTTCCCGTTCGCGCCACACGTCGGGACGGAGGTCTACGAGGCGCTCGAGGGGGAGCGCGTCTGGGAGACGCCCTGGCCGAAGGCGGATCCCGACCTGCTCACGACCGACACCATCACGCTGGTGGTCCAGGTCAACGGCAAGCGCCGCGACCAGATCGAGGTCGCCGCGGACGCGCCCGAGGACGAGCTGCTGCGGCTTGCGCGGGAGAGCGACCTGGTGCGCCGGCAGATCGACGGCAAGGAGGTCGTGAAGGAGGTCGTCGTCCCGGGCCGCCTGATCAACCTGGTCGTGAAGTAGCCGTTTTCACGCGCGGATCGCACCGGGCACTTCCCGGTCTGCTACAACCCGCGCGTGCTGGTCAGAAGGTTTGGGGAGGCGGCGACGATCGACGTCCACCGCCTCCGTTCGCACATCCTCATGGATGCGGGCGAGTTGGGCTCGCGGAACCTGTCGGTGAACTGGATCGAGGTCCCACCGGGCGCGTCCGAGCAGCTCCGCTCGCACGAGGAGGCCGAGCAGGCCTACGTGGTCGTGCGCGGCAACGGCACGATGTCGGCGACCGGCGATACCGCGGAGCTCGCTCCGGGCGACCTCGTCCTGATCCCGCCGGCGACGGACCATTCCGTGGGGAACGACGGCGCCGAGCCGCTCGCGCTCGTCTCCGTCCAGTCCCCGGGCGTGTCCGCCGACGAGCTCTTCAGCCTCCGCCTTGCCAGCCAGGCGGCGGGCTACGACGGCGACTACGACGACGAGTAGGCGATGGCGACGTCCTCGCCTATGCGGCGCCGCCGCGTGATCGTCCACGGCCGCGTCCAGGGCGTGTTCTTCCGCGATTCCCTGCGGCGCCGGGCCGAGTCGCGCGGCGTGTCGGGCTGGGTGTCGAACCGCGGTGACGGGACCGTCGAGGCCGTCTTCGAGGGCCGCGAGGGGGACATCGAGGCGCTGCTCGGCTTCTGCCGCCAGGGGCCTGCGCGGGCCGAGGTCGAACGCGTCGACGTGCGCACCGAGCCACCCGAGGGCCTCGTCGGCTTCAAGATCGAGTAGCGCGTCGCTCTCGGCACGCTTCCGGCGCTGAGCGTCCGACAGGCGCGCGCCGTTCGCAGCCACGCTCGCGGCGTGCCCGAGCTGAGCCGAGCACAGCTGGCGGTCTACGCCGCGCTCGCGGTCGTCGCGCTGATGCTGGGGGCGCGATGGATTCGCGCCGGTGACGCGCCCGCGTCACCCGGCGGCTCGATCGCGTACGGCAGCGAGGGCGCGGGCAGCGCCGCCGAGGGCGGGCTCGAACTCGGCGTCTCCGGCGAGGACGTCGTCGTCCACGTCGCCGGGGCGGTCCGCAAGCCCGGTGTCTACCGGCTCCCGACCGGGTCGCGGGTGACCGACGCGATCGCCCGAGCGGGCGGAGTCACGGGCGACGCGGTCGCGGACTCGATCAACCTGGCGGCGCCGCTGGCGGACGGCCAACAAGTGCAAATACCCAGCAGGAGTCAAGCTCCTGCTGGGGTCGGGGGCCCGCCCGTCGGCGCCGCGGGTGATGCCCCGATCAGCGTCGGGAGCGCGACCCTCGAAGAGCTCGACACGATCGAGGGGATCGGGCCCGTGACCGCCGCGGCGATCGTCGCGTTCCGCGACGAGCGCGGCGGCATCGCGTCGGTCGACGAGCTCGACGAGATCAGCGGCATCGGGCCGGCGACGATGGAGGCCTTGCGGGCGCGGCTCCAACCGTGACCGCGGCTCGGCTCGGCGTCGCCTGGCGGTTCGCGGTGCTGGGCGGGCTGGGCGCGGGTCTCGCGCTCTCTCCGGCGGCGGCGGCGGTCGCCACGCCCCTGCCCGTGCTGGGGGTGCTCGCAACCGGAGTCGCCCTCGCTCGCCCTCGCGGTCCCGGCGGGCTGCGCTGGTTGTGCCTGGTGGCGGCGGTCGCCGTGCTGGCCGGCCTCGGCGCAGGGGCGGCGCGCCTGGCGGCGATCGACGCGGGAGCGCTGGCGGCGCCGGAGGGCGAGACGGTGGCGCTGCGCGGGGTCGTCGTCTCAACCCCGCGGCAATCGAACGGCACGACCCGGTTCATCCTCGAGGCAGAGGGATCGCGTATCGGCGTCGAGCTGCGGGACGCCGTGCCCGCACTCGACGAGGGGCGGCTGGCCACGGTCAGCGGTTCGGTTCGGCTGCCCGCGCCGTGGGAGGCTCAGGCTCTGGCCCGCGAGGGCGCCGCGCGCGTCGTCGTGGCCCAGCGCGTTCGCGCCGGATCGGCGACGCGCGGCGGGCTGCGAGGGGCGCTGGACGACGTCAGGCGCCGCGCCGAGGCCGCGCTCGAGCGCGGGACGCCGGAGCCCGCCGCCGCCCTGCTCCGTGGCTTCGTTCTCGGCCAGGACGACCGCATCAGCGAGGCGGTGCGCGACGAGTTCCGCCGGTCCGGGCTCGCGCACGTGCTCGCTGTGTCGGGCCAGAACGTGATGCTGCTCGCGCTGCTGGCCACGCCGATCCTGGCGCTGGCCGGCGTGCCGCTGCGGATGCGCCTCGTTGCGCTCGTCGGGCTGATCGCGATCTACGTTCCCGTTGCCGGCGCCGGGGCGTCGATCCAGCGGGCCGGAGTGATGGGCGCCGCGGGCCTCGTTGCGGCCCTCGCCGGCAGGCCCAGAGCGCGCTGGTACGCGCTGCTGCTGGCGGCGGTCGTGACGCTCGCGCTCAACCCGCGCGCCACCGGCGACGTCGGCTGGCAGCTCAGCTTCGCCGCGGTCGCCGGCCTGTTGGTGCTCGCCGCGCCAATCGCCAGGCTGCTCGCCGGGCCGGACGACGCCGGGTGGGGAAGGAGGGCGCTTGCCGAGGGGGCGGCCATGACCCTGGCCGCGACGCTGGCCACCGCGCCGCTCGCGGCCCATCACTTCGGGACACTCTCGCTGACGGCGCTTCCCGCGAACCTGCTCGCGTTGCCGGCGATCGCTCCCGCGATGTGGTTCGGCATGCTGGCCGGCGCCCTCGGCCAGCTCCCCGGCGCCCCGGTGGAGCCGCTGACCGCGCTCGGCGGGCTGTGCGCGGGATTCATCGGCTGGGTCGCGCGGCTGCTGGGGGGCGCTCGTGCGCAGCTCGAGGTTGCGGAGCCGAGCCTCGGCGTCGCGATCGCGGCGACGCTCGGGCTGCTGCTCGCGGCCCGTCTCGGCTGCCTCGCCCTCGCGCGCCGCCGCGCGCTGGGCGCGGGATGGCGGGGCCGCGGCCCGGCCCGGGTTGCGGGCGCGATCGCCCTCGCCGGGTCGCTGGCGCTCGCGGCAGCCCTCGTGAGAGGCGGGGGCTCGGCGGACACCCCGGCGGCGGGCGCGCCCCCCGCGCTCGTGCTCAGGGTCCTCGACGTCGGTCAGGGCGATGCGATCCTGCTCGAGCCGCGCGGGCGCTCGCCGATCCTGGTGGACACGGGTCCGCCGGGTGGCGGCGCCGCCGACCGGCTCGCGGACCTCGGCATCGAGCGTCTCGCCGCCGTCGCGATCACCCACGATCAGCTCGACCACTCCGGCGCTCTGTCCGAGGTGTTCGCGGCGGTGACCGTCGAGAGGATCCTCGTCGCCGGCGGGGCCGAGCCCGCCTACTGCGACCGGGCCGCGTGCCCCCGGATCGAGGCCGTCGGCTCCGGCCAGACGCTGCGCGCGGGTCGGCTCCGGCTGGATGTCCTGTGGCCGCCGCCCGCGTTGGCGCCGGTTCCGGCCGACGACCCCAACGCCCGTTCGCTCGTGCTACGCGCTCGGCTCGGGGCCTTCGACGCGCTGCTTGCGGGTGATGCCGAGGCCGAGCTTGCGCCGGTTCGTCCCGGCCCGGTCGAGCTGCTGAAGGTGGCGCACCACGGCAGCGCCGACGCCGGGCTGCCCGGGCTGCTGGCGGATGCGTCGCCGCAGCGCGCCGTCATCTCGGTGGGCGCGGCCAACGGCTACGGGCACCCGGCGCCCGAATCGCTCGCCGCCCTGGCCGACGCGGGGGTCCCGGTCCTGCGCACGGACGTCGCCGGCGAGATCGCGATCCATGTCCGAAATGACGGCTGGACGGTGGGGTAGGGTGCGCGCCATGAGTGACGCCCCAGCAGCCCCGCCGCCCGCACCGCCCCCGCCGCCTCCGCCGCCGCCTCCGGCTCCGGCGGGCGATTCCGGCAAGGCCAGCGGCGGCATGCGTGCGCTCGCCGTCCTGATCGCGCTCGTGCTGGCGTTCGGCGCCGCGGTGATGATCCTCGTCGCGATCGACATCGGCGACACCGCCACCTGCGACGACTTCCCGACGCTCTCGCTCGAGGAGCAGCTCGCCGATCCCGAGTGCTTCGACGGCTCGTCCGCACAGAAGGCGATCAGCGTGGTCCTCGCCTGGGCCAGCGGGATCATCGGCGCCATCGCGGTCCTGGTCGCGCTGATGTTCGCGTTCACCGGCAACCGGGGCCCGCTCCTCGTGAGGCTCGCCGGTGGCGCGGTGGCGCTCGGGATCCTCTCGATCCTCATCGGCAGCATCTAGCTCCAGATGGCAGGGCCGGCAGAGCTGGCAGCCGCCTACCTGCTCACGGGCGACGACCAGGCCAAGCTGGACGCGGCGCTGACCGCGCTCCGCCGGCGCGCGGAGAGCGAGGGCGGGGCGGGGGCGCTCGAGTCGTTCACCGGCGACGGCCCGCCCGACGCGGAGGGACTGGTCGGATCGATCCCCGCGCTCTCGCTCACAGCGAGTCGCCGGTACCTGCTCGCCGACGGGGTCGAGCGCTGGACGGCCGCGCAGGCGAAGCCGGTGATCGAGGCCCTGGGCTCGCTGCCGCCGGATCTGACCATGGTGCTGGTCGCCCGCGAGGCGCCGCCGAAGGTCAGGGCGCCGAAGGGGCTGGCCGAGGCGGTCGAGGCGGCGAACGGCGAGGTGCGCCGCTACGAGGCGCCGCGCGCGCGGGACCTGCCGGCGCGGCTCGTGGCCGATGCGGCGCGGCGCGGATTCACCCTCCAGCACGACGCCGCTCACCTGCTGGTCGAGCGCCTGGGCGAATCGACGACCCGGCTGCGAGGGGAGCTCGACCGCCTGGCGCTGTGGGCGGACGAGGGCGGCACCGTGACGGCCGAGGATCTCGAGGCGATGGTCGCCGACACCTCCGAGGAGGTCGTCTGGGCGCTGTCGGACGCCATCGTTGACCGCGACCGGGCCGCGGCCGCCGCGGCCGCCGCGCGGTTGACCGGTCAGGGCGAGTCCGTCACCCCGCTGATCTACCAGGCGGCGAAGCGGCTGCGCGAGGCGAGGCTCGCATTGGCCGGCCTGGAGGCCGGTCGTTCCGCCGGCGAGCTGGAGCGCTCGCTGCCAATGCACCCCTATGCCGCGAAGATGCTGCTGCGACGCGTTGGCGGGACGAGCCGCGGGGCGCTGCGTGCCGCGACATGCGCTGTCGCCGACCTCGAGTGGTGGACGCGAGGCGGCTCGGATTACCCCGACGAAGTGGCGCTGGCGCTCGCGGTGGAACGCGCGAGCGGCTCGCGCGAAGGGTGAGCGCGCTCGCTGACGCTGTGCCCGGGCTAGACGGAGGCGCGGACGCGGGCCGCGCGCGCCTTCTTGCGGGCGCCGCTGCGGCGGTGCAGCGCGCCCCGCTGGACGGCCTTGTCGATCTTCGACACCAGCGCGCGGTGCTCGGCCTCGACGGCTTCGGAGTCGCCTCCGGCGACGGCGGCCTCGAGCCGCCTGAAGTGCGTCTTGACGGCGCTCTTGAAGAGCCGATTCTCGTCGTGCTCGCGCAGCGACCGGGCGTTCCGCTTTCTTTGTGAGGCGATGTTGGCCATCTCGCGAGCGCGGATGATAGCGGCGGGTACTTCATGAGCGACTCTGTCGCGAAACCATGTTCGCCTCCCTGGCAAGGGCGTAGTTGATGCCCGACCGGCCCGAAACGCCGCGCGAAATCGAGGCCGACGCGGTCGCCGCGGCCGAGACGACTCCAAGCGAGGAGATCCAGCCCCCGCGGCCGCGATCGGGGCGGCTGGCCCGCTCCACCGCGCTGTTCTCGCTGGCGACGGCCGCCTCGCGTGTCGCCGGACTGGTGCGCGAGATGGTGGCCGCCTCCTACTTCGGGACCCTCGGCCCGATGTCGGCCTTCACCGTTGCCTTCCAGGTCCCCAACCTGGTCCGCAGCCTGTTCGCGGACGCCGCGATCCAGGCCGCGTTCGTCCCCGTCTTCACCGAGCTGCTCGAGAAGGGGGAGCGCCGCGAGGCGTTCCGGCTGGCGTCGGGAATGATCTTCCTGGTCACGCTGGTCCTCGGCGCGATCACGGCGCTGTTCATCCTGCTCGCGCCGGTACTGATGCCGCTCTTCGTGCCCGAGGAGTTCATGGAGGTCACCGATCTCACGGTGGGCCTGTCGAAGCTCCTGTTCCCGATCGTCCTGTTGCTCGGGGTCACCGGGATGGTGGTCGGGGTCCTCAACAGCTACGACCGCTTCGGCGCCTATGCGATCTCCCCGTTCTTCTGGAACGTCGCGATCATCGCCGTGCTGGTCGCCCTGGTGCCGGCGTTCCCGGAGGAGGACGAGATCTACGCCTATGCGATCGGCGTCCTCGTCGGCACGGTCATCCAGCTGCTGATCCCTGCCTGGGACCTGCGCAACACGCCGTACGGGCTCCGCCGCGCGCTGATCGCGCCGTTCCGCTTCGGCCGCGGCGACTGGCGCGATTCGCGCGTGCGCCGCGTCCTGATCCTGATGCTGCCGGTGACGATCAGCCTCGGGCTGATCAACGTGAACCTGCTGATCAACAGCACCGTCGGGTTCCTGGTCTCCGACCAGGCGCCGGCCGGGATCGACAAGGCGTTCCGCATCTACATGCTGCCGCAGGGGATCTTCTCCGTGGCGATCGCGACGGTTCTCTTCCCGACGCTGGCTCGCTTCGCCGCCCGCGCCGACCTCGACGGCCTGCGCGCGACGATGGCGAACGGGATGCGCCAGATCCTGCTGATGCTGATCCCGGCGATGGCCGCGATCCTCGTGCTCTCCGAGCCGATGACTCGCCTGATCTACGAGCGCGGCGTCTTCGACGAGGCCTCCACCGAGCTGGTGTCCGAGGCTCTGTTCTGGTTCGCGTTCTCGCTGCCGTTCAACGGCCTGTTCCTGCTGCTGACGCGCACGTTCTTCAGCCTCCAGCGGCCCTGGCTGCCGACCGCGATCTCGCTGGGGAACCTGGTCATCACCGCCGGCGTCGCGCTCCTGCTCTACGAGCCCTACGGCGTGGGCGGCATCGTCGCCGCGACCGGGATCGCGACGATCGCCAGCGTGGTCGCCCAAGCCTGGGTGCTGCGGGGTGAGCTGGGCCGGCTGGAACTGGGCCGGCTGATCTCGAGCGGGGCGCGGATCGTGCTCGCCGCGGGGGCCCTGGCGGGGGTCTCGTTCCTGGTGTGGGACTTCCTCGACAGCGAGCTGGGGCGAGGCGTGGGGGCTCAGATCGCCTCGCTCGGGATCGCGCTCGCAGCGGGCGCGCTGACGTACCTGGCCGCCGTGCTGGCGCTGCGCGTGCCGGAGGCGTCTCAGGCGCTGCGGGTCGTCCGCCGCCGCTGAGCCGCGCGCAAGCCCGATTGCAAGCAAGCGATGTGTGACTCCGGTCACAGATCCGTGAACTCCGCGGGGTCACCGTGTAGTTCCCCGTAAGCGCGCCCGCACTTTCATGCCCGGCCATGCCGAGCTCGCGGGCGCCTCCGAGGCGCCGACCGGCGCCCGCGCGCTCCGCGCGCACCGACCCCGAGAGAGGTGACCCACGCAGTCATGGCGTACCCGCGTTCGACAACCCGTGTCCTTGCCACCACCGCGACGGTGATCGCGGGTGGCGCCTCGCTGGCGATTCCCGCGCTGGCGGCCGAGACGCCGAACCAGGCTCCCCAGCGCGGCGCGCTGCGCGTGCTCGCGCCGACCGCGCCCGCCGCGCTGTCCGCGCTGGAGGAGCGCGAGGCGCGCGAACGCCGGCGGGCGATCGCGGCGCGCAAGCGCCGCCGCCAGCCCGACGGCCCGTTCGTGCCGGTCGTCGGCAAGGTCGACTACGGCAACGAGGCGAACGCCTTCGGCGCGGCCCGCTCCGGCCACGTCCACGCCGGCCACGACATGTTCGCCCCCGCGGGCACGCCGCTGATCGCGGTCGCCGACTCCGTCGTCGTCGACGTCGGCAGCGACGGTGGCCAGGGCAACTACGTGCACCTGTACGACCCGAAGCGCGAGCAGACGTACATCTACATGCACCTGATCGAGCCCGCCGGAGTCGCCACGGGCGACGAGGTCAAGGCGGGCGAGCAGGTCGGCGGCCTCGGCTGCACGGGCTCGTGCTCGGGCGACCACCTGCATTTCGAGATCCGCGCCGGCAAGAGCATCGCCGGCGAGGCGCATGACCCGCTGCCCGACCTCGAGAGCTGGGACTCGCTCGACGAACCTCTCTAACGGCAGCCCGGGCCGGTGACTCGGCATCGCCTGCCGGGGGGCCCGGGCATCCAGCCCTCCTCTGCGAACGGGCATCCATGCCGCAGAGAGCCCCCCGGACAGGCGATTGCCGAGCCCCCGGCCTGACGTCGGAGGTGGCTCGCCATACTCAGGCCGCCCATGGACCGCATCCGGAACTTCTCGATCATCGCCCATATCGACCACGGCAAGTCGACCCTGGCCGATCGCATCCTCGAGATCACCGGGGCGGTGGACGCGCGCCAGCACCTGCCGCAGATGCTCGACTCGATGGATCTCGAGCGCGAGCGCGGGATCACGATCAAGGCGCAGGCGGTGCGGGTGGAGTACGCCGCGGCGGACGGCCAGGCGTACCACCTGCATCTGATCGACACGCCGGGACACGTCGACTTCGCCTATGAGGTTTCGCGCTCACTCGCGGCCTGCGAGGGCGCGCTCCTGGTGGTGGACGCGGCGCAGGGCGTCGAGGCGCAGACCGTCGCCAACACGTACGCCGCGATCGAGGCCGGCCTGGAGCTGATCCCGGTGCTGAACAAGGTCGACCTGCCGAGCGCCGAGCCGGACCGGGTCGCGATGGAGATCGCCGACCTCCTCGGGGGCGAGCCCGACGAGATCCTCCACATCTCCGCCAAGACCGGCGAGGGGGTTCGCGAGGTGCTCGAGGCGATCGTCCGGCGCGTGCCGCCGCCGGCGGGCAACCCAAGCGCGCCGCCGCGGGCGCTGATCTTCGACTCGGAGTTCGACCCGTACCGGGGCGTCGTCGCCTACGTGCGCGCGGTCGACGGCGTCTTTCGCAAGGACGAGGCGATCCGGGCGATGCAGGCCGGGACCCAGGCCGAGATCGACGAGATCGGGTTCTTCAAGCCGAAGATGACCGCCGCCCCGGGCATGGAGGCCGGCGAGGTCGGCTACGTGATCACCGGGATCAAGGACGTGACCAAGCTCCGAGTCGGCGACACCCTGACCACGACGGCCAACCCCGCGACCGAGGCGCTGCCGGGCTACCGCGAGGTGAAGCCGATGGTGTTCTGCGGCCTGTTCCCGATCGACACCGACCGCTATGAGGACCTGCGCGAGGCGCTCGACCGGCTGTCGCTGAACGACGCGGCGCTCTCCTGGGAGCCGGAGACCTCACAGGCGCTGGGCTTCGGCTTCCGCTGCGGATTCCTGGGCCTCCTGCACATGGACATCGTGCGGGAGCGGCTCGAGCGCGAGTACGACCTCGATCTGCTGGCGACGACCCCGAACGTCAGCTACGAGGTGGAGCTGATCGGCGGGGAGACGGTGGAGGTCCACTCGCCCGTCGACCTCCCGGATCCGGCCGCGATCGCCGAGATCCGCGAGCCCGACATCCGCGCCAGCGTGATCTGCCCGGCCGACCGCGTGGGCGCCGTGATGGAGCTGTGCCAGGAGCGCCGCGGGGTGCACGTGGACATCCACTACCTCTCGCCCGAGCGCGTGCAGATTCGCTATGACCTGCCGCTCGCCGAGATCGTGCTCGACTTCTTCGACCAGCTCAAGTCACGCACAGCGGGCTACGCATCGCTCGACTACGAGCCGATCGGCCTGCGCGCCTCGGATCTGGTCAAGCTCGACATCCTGCTCGCCGGCGAGCCGGTCGACGCGCTCTCGGTGATCGTCCACCGCGACAAGGCTTACGACGCCGGCAAGGCGATGGTGGAGCGGCTGCGCAAGACGATCCCGCGCCAGCTCTTCGACGTGCCGGTGCAGGCGGCGGTGGGCGCCCGGGTGCTCGCGCGCGAGACCGTCAAGGCGCTGCGCAAGGATGTGACGGCGAAGCTCTACGGCGGTGACGTGACGCGCAAGAAGAAGCTGCTCGAGAAGCAGAAGAAGGGCAAGAAGCGGATGAAGCAGGTGGGCCAGGTGGAGGTCCCGCAGGAGGCGTTCCTGACAGTGCTGGAGCTGGACCGGTGAGCGAGGAAGATCCGCGATTCGTGCTGATCCGAAATGCGATCGACGCCTTCCAGGGACGCGACGTCGAGCGCATGGCCGCGTTCCTCCACCCCGAGGTCGAGTCCCGGGTCGCTGCTCCGCTGATGAACGTCGGGGTCTGGCAGGGCTATGGAGGGTTCGCCGCGATGACGAGCGAGTGGGAGTCAGCGTTCGGAACGATCACGTACGAGGAGCGCGGCATGGAGGCCATTGACGACCGCCACGTCCTGGTGGCCATCAACCAGAGCGCCACCGGCGCGGGCAGCGGGGTGCCGGTCGAACTCGAAGTCGTCTTCCTGATCGAGTTCGAGGGTGAGCAGGCGATCCGCTTCCAGATCCACGCCGACCGCGCTTCGGCGCTGGCGGCGCTGTGATGGCCGACGAGCGCGTCGCGATCACGCGCCGCGCCTTCCAGCTCTACGTGGGCGGGGACATCGAGGGCCTGCTGGAGATGTACAGCCCCGATGTCGTGGTGACCGCGCCCGACTTCATGAACGCGGGCCCATTCCGCGGCCACGATGGCTTCATGGAGTGGCTTCGGAGGTGGAACGAGGCGTGGGACACGTTCGACTTCGACGTGCGCGCCGTCGAACCGGTCGGCGAGCGGCATGTCGTCGCGAGCGTCCTGATCACCGGCCGCGGCCGGGGCAGCGGGGTGGAGGTGGCGCAGGTCGCGTACTGGGTCGCCGAGATCCGCGGGGGGCTCGGCGCCTATCTCGAGGTCGTGGCGGACGGGGAGCGCGCGTTCGACCTCGCCCGCCGTCGCGAAACCGACTCGCCTTAGACTCCCGCGCCGATGGCCCTGAAGACGGACGCCGCCGGCAAGACCTGGGATCCCGCTTCCTTCCACGTGGAGGCGGGGCGGATCACTCAGTACGCCGACGCGATCGGCGCGGACAGCCCGGTCCACCGCGACGCCGAGGCAGCGCGAGCCGCAGGGTTCCGCGACGTGGTGGCTCCGCCAATGTTCTGCGTCGTCTACTCGGCGCCCGCGATGGGGCCCGCGATCTTCGACCCCGACGTCGCGATGAACTTCGCGGCGATGGTGCACGGCGGCCAGGAGTTCGAGTGGGGCGAGCCGGTGTGCGCGGGGGACGAGATCACGACCACGGTCACCTGCACTTCGATCGAGGAGCGCGACGGCAAGGGCTTCTACGTCTTCGAGTCGGTCTCGACCAACCAGGACGGCGCGCAGACCGTGAAGGGCACCTGGACCGACATCGTGCGGGGGGTCTCCCAGTGAGCGAGTACAGCGCCGGGGACTCCCTGCCGGAGCTCCGGATCACGCCCGATGCGGGCCTGACCAAGCGCTACGCCGAGGCGTCGGGCGACATGAACCCGATCCACATCGACGAGGAGGTTGCGAAGAAGGTCGGCCTTCCCGGCTGCATCCTGCATGGGCTGTGGTCGATGGCCCAGGTCGCCCGCGCGCACACCGCGGTCGCCGACGGCGACCCCCGCGCCCTCAAGCGCCTCGCGGTCCAGTTCCGTGGCATGGGCTTCCCCGAGCAGGAGATCGTCGTCGAGGCGAAGGTGATCGAGGCGGCGGACGGGCGGATCGTGACCGACACGACCGCCACCCAGAACGGCAACCAGATCATCCGCAACGCGAGCGCGACGCTCGAGCTGTAGCGCGTCGGTCTGCCGCGGGCGCTGGGTGGCGCCGCAACCGCCCTGAGTCAGTGAGGGGGCGAGATTCCAGCGCTCGCACCCTTTTGGGGGCTATGAGCCCCACAACCGTCCCAGGACTCGCGAAATCGGTTTGGGCGCTCGCGTGCAGACAGCATGGAGTGGTCGCGCGGTGGCAGCTGCTCGAGCTGGGCTACAGCGCCGATGCGATCCGTCATCGCATCCGGGTTGGCCGTCTGCATCAGATTCATCGCGGCGTGTATGCCGTCGGGCGGCCCGAGATCACCCGCGAGGGACGCTGGATGGCGGCCGTTCTTGCCTGCGGTCCGGGCGCTGTCCTCAGTCACGGAAACGCGGCGGTGCTGTGGGGACTTTCGGAGGGCCAGCGCGGCCCGATCGAGATCTCAGTGCCCCGGACGCGCCGCTGCCGCATCCCCCAGCTGACCGTCCACCGTCGGCATCCCAAGGCCCTCGCCGACGCCACGACCCACAACCGCATCCCCGTCACCGGCCCCGTGCGAACGCTGGTCGACCTGGCGGCCCGAGCGGCGCGCCCCGAGCTCGAGACCCTCATCAACCAGGCCGACAAGCTCGACCTGATCCACCCGGAACAGCTCCGCTCGGCACTCGACAACCTCAAGGGTGAACCCGGCGTGCCGGCACTCCGCGAGGTGCTGGACCTCTCGACTTTCACCCTCACCGACTCCGAGCTCGAGCGCCTCTTCCTCCCGATCGCACGGCGGGTTGGCCTGCCGAACCCGGAGACCCGGCAGTACGTCAACGGCTTCCGCGTCGACTTCTACTGGCCTGATCTCGGACTCGTGGTTGAAACCGACGGCCTCCGCTACCACCGCACCCCTGCCCAGCAGGCGCGTCAGGCGCTCCGCGACAACGCCCACGTCGAGTCCGGGTTGACTCCGCTGCGGTTCACGCACGCGCAGGTGCGCTACCAGCCCGGCTACGTCGAGGCGACGCTCGCCCGGATCGTCGGGTCGATTGCGGGGCGCTCCTAAGATTCATCACGTGCAGAGCGAACGTCGCCAGCAGATCCTGCTGCTCGTGGTCGAGGAGTACCTGCGCACCGGCAAGCCGGTGGGCTCGAAGGGGATCGCGGAGCGCGGCGACGTCGAGTGGGGCGCGTCCACCGTTCGTAACGAATTGGCGGCGCTCGAGCGCGACGGGTACCTGACCCACCCGCACACGTCGGCGGGACGGATCCCGACCGACCGGGGCTACCGGTTCTATGCCGACTCGCTGCTCGCCACCGCGCCCACTCGTTCGAGCACGAGCTCGGCGACGCCCGAATTGGACCTGTCGCGGATGCGCCGGGAGGTCGAGGACGCGATGCGCGAGACGACGCAGGCGCTGTCGCGGATGACCGATCTCCTGGCGGTGGCCACCGCACCGCCGCCCAGTGCAGCGCGTGTTCACCGCATCGAGGTCCTGCCCCTGCAGCCGACGGTGGCGATGGTCGTGGTCATCGCGTCGAACGGCGCCGTCGCGAAGCGCGTCTTCAACTTCGGCCGCAGGCTGGACGCCGGCCTGCTCGAGTGGGCTTCGAGCTACCTGAACGAGCGCCTCACCGGCCTGGCGCTGGGCGCGCGGATGACGGGCGACCGGCTCTCCGATCCCGAGCTGTCCGCGTCGGAGGCGAGCTTCCTCGCCGAGATCGGCGGCGCGTTCACGGATCTCGAGCGGCGCGCGGGCGAGGATCTCTACGTGGACGGGGCCGCACGCCTGCTCTCCGAGGAGCACGCCCCGGACCTGCCGCAGGCCGAATCCCTGATGGGCGTGCTGGAGGGCCGTGCCAACCTGCTCCGGGTGTTGCGCTCGGCGCTCGACGAGCGCTCCGTCTTCGTCTGGATCGGCGAGGAGAACCCGGCCCCCGAGCTGCGCACGGTCAGCGTGGTCGGCGCCAACTACGGCCTCGGCTACCGCAACCTCGGCACGGTCGGCGTCGTCGGCCCGACCCGGATGGACTACGCGACCGCGATCGCGTCCGTGCGCGAGGCGGCCGGCGAGCTGTCCCGGTTCTTCGAGTCGGTCTACGAACCGCGCTAGATGCCCCGCGACTACTACGAGGTCCTCGGCGTGGACCGGGGCGCCGGCGAGGCCGACCTGAAGAAGGCGTTTCGGCGGCTCGCCCGCGAGCTGCACCCGGACGTGAACAGGCACGACCCCGAGGCCGAGGAGAAGTTCAAGGAGGCGGCGGAGGCCTATGAGGTCCTCTCCGACGCCGAGCGGCGGCGCACATACGACACCTTCGGCCACGACGGCCTGCGGTCGGGTGGGTTCTCGTCGCGGGCGGCCGGGGGCGCTGGGTTCGAGGACATCCTCGGCGCGTTCTTCGGGCAGGGCGACCCCCTGTTCTCGGAGCTCTTCGGCTTCGGACACCGCGGACCGGCTCCGGGCCACGACCTCGGCGTCTCGATCGAGATCGACCTCGCCGACGTGCTCGAGGGCGCGGCCCGCGAGGTCTCGTTCGAGGCGGTCACGCGCTGCGAGCACTGCAACGGGAACGGCGCCGAGCCCGGCACCCCGATCCGGACGTGCGAGACCTGCGGCGGGCAGGGCGCCGTCCAGCGGGTATCGCGGACCCCGTTCGGGCAGATGGTCCGGACCGCGGCCTGCCCCACCTGCAACGGCGAGGGCAAGATCCCCGACGAGCCGTGCCGGGAGTGCGACGGTGCCGGCCGGGTGCCTCGGCGGCGGACCTGGGACGTGGACGTTCCCGCCGGGATCGAGGACGGCCAGCGCATCCGGATCGGGGGAGCCGGGCACGCGGGCGAGCACGGGGCGCCGGCCGGCGACCTCTACGTCGAGGTGCGGATCGCCCCCGACGAGCGCTTCGAGCGTCACGGCCAGCAGCTCGTGAGCGTCGCGCGGATCGGCGTGACCCGGGCGATGCTGGGCGGACGGATCCAGGTTCCGACGCTCGACGGCGTGCGCGAGGTCGAGGTGCCGAAGGGGGCCCAGCCGGGCCAGCACGTCGTGATCAGGGGGGCGGGCCTCCCGGCACTTCAGGGGCGCAAGCGGGGCGACCAGCACGTCGTCCTCGACGTGGTGGTCCCGCAACGGTTGAGCCGCAAGCAGCGTGCGGCCGCCGAGGACCTCGATGAGCTGCTCGACGACCCTTGATCCGGCTCGCCGTTCGCTGCCGGGCGGAGCAGGCCGAGGTCGTTCTGGCCGAGTTGGTCCAGCTCGCGCCGGGCGGGGTGGAGGAGGAGGCCGGCCCCGGGTGGGTGGAGTACGCGATCTACGGCGCCGAAGGCGAGCTGCCCGACCTGGGCGACGTCGAGGCCGCGGCCGGCGACGGGCTGGTGGAGGTGCGCTCCGAACCGATCCCCGACGACTGGGCCGACCGCTGGCGCGACTTCCACGAGCCGACCGTGATCGCGGACGGCCGCGTGGTGATCCGGCCGTCGTGGCACGAGGCCCCGTTCCGAGACCACCCCGTCGGCCCCGGAGGCGAAGCCGAGGAGCCGAGGGGCGTTGATGTAGTGATCGACCCCGGGCAGGCGTTCGGCACCGGGGCGCATCCGACGACGCGGATGTGCGTCGAGCTGCTGCTCGAGCTGGCCGACCAGGGTCACGCCCGTGGGCCCCTGGCCGACCTGGGCACGGGCTCGGCGGTCCTCGCGATCGTCGCGGCCAAGCTGGGCTTCGGTCCGGTCACGGCCGTGGACCTCGAGCTCGCGGCGCTGGAGGCTGCGGCCCTGAACGCCGGCGCCAACGGCGTCGAGATCGGTTTCGAGCGTGTGAACCTGCGCCAGCAGGCGCCCCCGCCGGCCGCGACGGTGGTCGCGAACCTGACCGCCCCGCTCCTGCGCGACGTCGCCGGCAACCTCGCGGAGGTTCCCGAGCGGCTCGTGTGCTCGGGACTGCTGGCGCGCGAGGCGGACGATGTTGGGGTTGCGTTTGGCCGCGCCGGCCTCACGATCGCGCGGCGCCTCGATTCGGGCGACTGGTCGGCGCTGCTGCTGCGCCACGCGTAGCATCGGCCTCCGTGGCGAGCTGGAGCGAGATCGAGTCCGAGGCGCCCGAGCTTGCGGCCGCCGCGCGCGAGTTCATGGACGCGCGCACGCACAAGACGATCGCCACGCTTCGCCGCGACGGCTCGCCCCGGATCAGCGGCACGGAGGCGACGTTCCACGGCGGCGAGTTGTGGTGGGGGTCGATGGCGAACTCGGTCAAGGCGCAGGACCTCCGCCGCGACGCGCGCTTCGCGCTCCACAGCGGCTCCGAGGACCCCTCCGACTGGCAGGGGGACGCGAAGGTCACGGGGCGGGCCGAGGAGCTCACCGGCGAGCGTCGCGCCGAGGCGGTTGCGTCGCTCGGCTGGGACATGGAGGCTGACTCCCACCTGTTCCGAGCCGAGATCGATGAGCTCGCGGTCGTCCGCCTGAACGAGGAGCGCACCAAGCTCCTGATCGATTCCTGGGCGCCGGGTCGCGCCGTGCGGCGGATCGAGCGCTAGGTTCAGGCGCCGACCGTCTGGGTATGGTGCGCGCATGATCGCCGCCGAGGTTCAGTTCTACGACGTAGTCGTCTTCTTCCACATTCTCGCGGTCGTCTTCGCCTTCGGGCCGACGTTCGCGTACGGCCTCTACTTCGCGACGGCCGGCAAGACGAATCCGGCCGCGCTGCCCACCATCGGGCGGGTCGTGATCACGTGGAGCCGGATCGCCACGCGCCTCGGCATCCTCGTGATCCTGATCACCGGGCTCTGGCTGGTCGACGACCGCTGGGAGTTCAGCGACTTCTTCACCGTGTGGGGGCTGGCGGCGGTGCTGGTCCTGTTCGCGATGACCCAGTTCCACTTCATCCCGTCGACGCAGAAGTTCGTCGAGGCGGCCGAGGCCGGCCGCCAGGAAGAGGTCCAGAGGCTCGCAGGCGCGCAGCAGAAGACCGGGCCGATCGCGGGGATCATCGTGATCCTCACGATCTATGTAATGACCGCGAAGCCCTTTCTCTAGAGCGCCGGCGTGCCCGTGACCACCGCCAGCGAGGCGCCGATCGGCGTCTTCGACTCCGGCGTCGGCGGCCTCACCGTCCTCCACGAATGCCTCGTCGCCCTGCCCGAGGAGGACTACGTCTACCTCGGCGACGACGCCCGCTTTCCGTACGGGGCCCGCCCGCCGGACGACCTGCGCGCCTGCGTCGAGCGCAACACGCGGTTCCTGATCGAGCGCGGGGCGAAGCTCGTGGTGATCGCCTGCAACTCAGCCGCGACGGCGGGCCGCGACCTGGCGCTCGAGATCGCGGCGCGCTCCGGCGTGGAGGTGGTCTCCGTGGTCCAGCCGGAGGCCGAGATCGCCGCGGCGATCACCGACTCCGGCCGCGTCGGAGTTCTCGCCACGCCGGCCACGGTCGCGGGCGGCGCGTACCTGCGTGTGCTGGCGGCACAGCACCGCGACCTCGTCGTGACCCAGGTTGCGGCGCCCGATCTGGCGGCGGTCATCCAGCGAGGGGCGGAGTTCACGGACGAGGTGGTTGCGTTGGTGCGCTCCTACTGCGCGCCGCTCCACCACGCAGACGTCGACACCGTGATCCTCGGCTGCACGCACTACCCGCTGGTGCGCCCGCTGCTGCAGCGGATCCTCGGCAGGGACGTGCGGCTGGTGACCGCCGGGCACGCCGTCGCGGCCACCGTCGAGCGGATCCTCGCCAACCGCGACCTCGCCACCTCCGACCGGGGCGAGGGCACCTACGACTTCGTCTGCACCGGCGACTCCGCGGCGTTCCGAAAGCTCGGCACACGCTTCCTCCAGCTGCCCCTCGGCGAGGTCGAGCACGTCGAGCTGTAGCTCTACCCTCTGGGTCCATGTCAGAGACCACACTCGAGCGAATCCAGGCCGACACCAGGACGGCGATGAAGGCGGGCGAGCGCGACCGCGTCGGCGCGCTGCGCCTGATCGCGGACGCGCTTCAGAAGGACCTGAAGGAGGGTGGAGACGACGAGGTGGCGGTGCTCCGCCGCGAGCGCAAGCGCCGGCTCGAGGCGGCCGAGGCGTATCGCGGCGGCGGCCACGAGGAGCGCGCGGCCGCCGAGGACGCGGAGGCCGAGCTGATCTCGGTCTATCTGCCCGCCGAGCTCTCGGACGAGGAGCTGGCGGCGATCGCCGAGGATGCGGTGGCCGAGTCGGGTGCCTCCGGAATGCAGGACATGGGCAAGGCGATGGGCGTGGCGATGGGCAAGGTCGGCGGGCGCGCTGACGGCAAGCGCGTCAGCGCCGCAATTCGCGACCGGCTGTCCGGGGCAGGTATGGGATGAGCGCCGTTAGGCGCGAAACCTGGTTTGCCCCCCTGGTAAGGGCGTTTTTCTAGTGGCGCGACGCCAGCTCACCCTTGACAACGAGGTCGCGGCGGAGCTCGCCGGCTCCGAGGACTCGGTCCTGCGCGAGCTCGAGGAGCGGCTCGGCTGCGACATCTTCCTGCGCGGCAACGTCCTCACGCTGGACGGCGAGGAGAGCGACGTCGGCGCCGCCGCGAGCGTGGTGGACGAGCTCGTCGGCCTGGTCGAGCGCGGCCACGAGCTTGCGCCGACGACCATCGACACGGTCGCCAGCGCGATCGACGCGGGCCAGCCGTCCGAGGCGATCGTCGGCGACGTCATCTGGGCGCACCGGAACATCCGCGTGGCGCCGAAGACGGTGAACCAGAAGCGCTACGTGGACTCGATCCGCCGGCACACGATCACCTTCGGGATCGGCCCCGCCGGCACCGGCAAGACGTTCCTCGCGGTCGCCGCCGCGGTCGCGGCGCTCGAGGGCAAGGACGTGAACCGGATCATCCTGACCCGCCCCGCGGTCGAGGCCGGCGAGCGGCTCGGCTTCCTGCCCGGCGACATCCAGGCCAAGGTCGACCCGTACCTGCGCCCGCTGTTCGACGCCCTCTACGACATGCTCGACCCGGAGCGCGTCGCCACCTATGTGGACCGGGGCGTCATCGAGATCGCACCCCTGGCCTTCATGAGAGGTAGAACGGTTAACGACTCCTTCGTGATCCTCGACGAGGCGCAGAACACCAGCCCCGAGCAGATGAAGATGTTCCTGACGCGGCTGGGGTTCGGCTCGAGGATGGTCGTCACCGGGGACATCACGCAGGTGGACCTCCCGCGCGACCAGCGCTCGGGGCTGATCGTGATCTCGGACATCCTCAATGAGATCCCCGACATCTCGTTCGTCCGCTTCGGCGGCGAGGACGTCGTCCGCCATCAGCTCGTCCAGCGGATCGTCGCGGCCTACGACGAGCACGCCGAGCGCACGCGCTCCGACGATTGATCGACATCGAAGACGTCCCCGCCGAGCTACGCGAGCCAGCGCTGGCCGCGCTCGCGGCTGCCGGGGTCGAGGACGGCCACCTATCGGTCGAGCTGGTCGGCGAGGGCCGGATCCGCGAGCTCAACCGCGAGCACCGCGGCAAGGACGAGCCGACCGACGTGCTCTCGTTCCCGATCGACGGCGGGGACGAGGTCGCCGGGCCGCGCGAGCTAGGCGACGTGGTGATCTGCCCCGAGCACACCGTCGACCTCGCCGAGGCTACGGTTCACGGCGTCCTGCACCTGTGCGGCTACGACCACGAGACGGACGCCGGCGAGATGCTCGACCTGCAGGCGCGAGTGATGGCTGCGCTCGCCGCTCGCGGCTGACCGCGCCGCCTATGGGTAGATGTGCACGATCGTGATGTTGCCCCAGGCGCCGCCGCTGTCCTTCACCTGGTACCGGAACCGGTCGTAGCCGGTCATTCCGGGCGTTCGCGTGTAGGTGAAGGACCCGTTGAGGTTCAGGTCGACCGTCCCCTTGACCGGCCGCTTGTTGCGCAGGTGCGCGAACAGCGCGTCGCCCTCGACCTCGTCGAAGTCGTTTCCGAGGACGCCCGGCGCCGGCACGTTGAGCGTGGTCGCGCCGCTCAGGTAATAGAAGTCCTCCTCCGCGGTGGGCGGATCGCTCACCGCCGGGATCTCGATCGTCGCCGTGACCGGCGCGCTCAACGTGATGCCGTCGTCCACGCGATAGGTGAAGCTGACCGGGCTGTCGAAGTTGGACGGCGGGTAGTACTCGAACGACCCGTCGGGGTTCATGAAGAAGTCGTCGCCGTACGGTGACGAGACGAGCACGGCCTTCAGCGGATCGGCATCGGCATCGGTGTCGTTGGCGAGAACCCCGGGCGCAGCGATGAACAGCGGCGTGTCCTCCGGCGTCGTGTAGCTGTCGGGCTGACCTCGCGGCCTCCGGTTCGTCGCCTTGACGGTCATGGTGACCGTCGCCTGACTGGGCGGCTCGCCCTCCACGATGGCCTCGTAGGTGAAGGTGTCGGTCCCGGTGAATCCGGGGTCGGACGTATAGGTGAAGCGGCCGCTCGTGTGCAGGCCGACCGTTCCATAGGCCGGCTGGGACGCGAGGCGCGCCCGGTCGCCGCCCTGGTCGTTGGCGAGCACGCCGGGCATGAACACCCTGCGCGGAACGCCGGACACGGCCCCATAGGCATCGTCCTCGGCCACCGGTGCCCGGGTCACGAGAAGGTAGACGTGGGTGCAGCACGGGCTGACCGTGAACGGGGTGTCCCTGGCGTAGTAGTCGAACGAGTCGACCCCCGCGAAGCCCGGGGTCGGGGTGTACGTGAACGACCCGTCCGAGTTGAAGTCGAGGGTGCCGTAGGTGGTGCCGCTGAGAAGCTCCGCGGTCAGCGGGTCCCCGTCAGGATCGGTGTCGTTGCCGAGGACGCCGGGCGCCGGGACCGTGTGGGTCGGACCTGCGATCGACGAGAAGCGGTAGATGTCGTCCTCCGCTTCCGGGACCGTGTTCGCTGCGGCCGGGCTCGCGAGAGCCGCGTAGGTGCCGGCCGCCGCGAGCAACAGCACCGCCCATCTGGATAGCGTCTTCAAGCCCTTGCCGTCCCCTCACCCGCAGTATTCCATCCCGCTCCGCGATCGTCCAGCGTGACTTCGTCTGGCTTCGTCGGGCTCGCCGGGCGGCCGAACGTCGGCAAGTCGACGCTGGTGAACGCGATCGTCGGCGCGAAGGTCGCGATCATCTCGGACCGGCCGCAGACGACCCGGCGCGCCCTTCGGGGAATCGCAACCGACCTCGCCGCTGGCTGGCAGCTCGTGCTCGTCGACCTGCCGGGGGTGCAGCGCCCGCGGGACTCGCTGACCCAGCGGATGCAGCGCCGCGTGGAGCGCGAGCTCGCCGACGCCGATTGCGTCCTGTTCGTGGTCAACGGCGAGCAGGGAGTTGGTCCGGGCGACCGCTTCATCGCCGACACGCTCCTGGAGGCGCGTGAGCGGCGTCCCGTGATCTGTGCCGTGAACAAGTGCGACCGGTTGAACACACCCCAGACCGCCGAGGTCCTGAGCGCCGTGGGCGCGCTCGAGATCGTGGACGAGGTGTTCCCGATCAGCGCCCGGACCGGGTCCGGGCTCGAGCCGTTGGTCACCCGGCTGGCGGAGCTCATGCCGGAGGGCCCGTACCTCTACCCGCCCGAGGACCGGAGCGACTCGCCGAGCGAGACGCATATGGCGGAGCTGATCCGCGAGCAGGTCCTGCGCCGAACGCGCGAGGAGATTCCCCATGCCGTCGAGGTGATGGTGGACACCGCCGAGCTCCGCGACGACGGGATCTTCGAGATCCGCGCGCAGATCTGGGCGGAGACCGACTCGCAGAAGGCGATCCTGATCGGGCGCGGGGGCAGGATGATCCGCGACGTCGGGACGGCCGCGCGCCGCGAGCTGGAGCGCGAGCTGGGCGGGAAGGTCTTCCTTGACCTCCGCGTGCGCGTGCGCGAGCGCTGGCGACGCGACGACGGGCTGTTGGACCGGCTGGGTATTGAATAGGCCCGGATGGTTCCCGAGCTCCGCACCAGCCAGCGCTTCGCGATCACGCTCTGCGTGGCCGCGGTCGCCGCCATCGGCCTCTCCGTCGCCCTGGGCGACCAGCTGGAGGACCCGCTGAACTCGAGCACGGGAGCGATCGCCGTCCTCGGCGTCTGGTGCGTGGTCGGCGCCGGCGCCGCGATCATGGCGATCGTCGACGCGTACATCAAGCCCGAGGGCGAGCGCCTGGGCCTGATCACGACGATCGCCGCAACCGTGTTCGCCCTGCTCGCGCTGACCGTCGTGATCGGGATCGTGGTCGGCGCCACGGGCGTCGTCGACGAGGAGACGCCGGCCGAGGTGCGCGATCGCGGCGGCTCCGACGAGGGTTTCAGCCTCTAGCGCCGGTCGTCGTCGCCCGCGATGAACTCGTCCGTGGCGATCGCGAACACGCCGAGCGCGATCCCCGAGAGCAGCAGAACCACGCCGGCGATCCTGGTGGCGGTCGCGTCGAAGACCAGCATCAGCGCCGCCCCCGTCGCGAAGGCGGCGATCGCGAACCGCGCCGATCCGATGACGTTCAACGTTCCCCGTCCTCCGCGCGCGAGCCGATCGGGTGGAACTCCGGATCGAGCTTCCCGCCGAGCGTCAGCCGGAAGAGCAGGGCGAGGGAGGGCACGAGCAGCAGCATGCCCACCGCGACGCTGATCAGCGTCGCGAGGAGCGTGCTGTCCCCGGCCGCCGCCGCGTCCAGGGTCAGCTCGCCGGGAAGGATGTCGGGGCTCATCGCGGCCGCGAGTCCAACCAGGATCGCGCCGACGGCGGCGGCGGCCGAGAAGCGTGCCGGCCCGAGCCGCTCCGTCCAAATCAGTGTCATCGTCGCCAGCCCGGCGACCGCCGAGACGATCACGCACGCCAGGCCCGCGCCCGAGGTGAGTCCCTCGTACAGCTCGGGGCTGTCTGCCTCGACCACCGCCAGGCCGCCGAGCGCCAGCGCCCCAGCCGCGGCCCCCGACCACAGCGCGCGTGCGCGGAACGCCGCCGACCAGGTCCGGCAGCCCGGCGCGAACGGCGTCGCCCGCCAGGAACACCGCGGCGAGGAAGGCTCCGGTGACGATTGCCATGACGCCGGCGAGCAGGGGCGTCGGCTGGGTCCAGCTGGCGAGCGCGTCGCCTGCCGAGGCGGCGGGCACCTCGCCGGCCCCGACCGCGCCCACCGTCACGCCCATGAAGAACGGCACCAACACCGACGAGAGGGCGAACGTCGCGCCGAGCGCGCGCGCCTCGCCGATCGTGGCGGCCTCCCCGCGGAGCGCGAACGCGCCGCCGCGCAGCACGATCCCGATCGCCGCCAGGAAGAGCGGCACGTAGAGCGTCTCCATGATCGCGGCGAACGCCGGGGGGAAGCACGTCCACAGGACCACGAGCACGAAGATCAGCCAGACGTGGTTGGCCTCCCAGACCGGGCCCATCGAGCGCTTGACCATGCCGCGGACCCGCGCGCCGCGCTCGGCGCCGCCGGCGGTGAGATCCCAGAATCCGGCGCCGAAGTCGGCGCCGCCGAGGACCGCGTATGCCGTCAGGCCCACGATCACGACCGCCAGTGCCAGCTCGGCCATCAGTATCCGGCCCCCAACTCCACCTGAGGATCGGTGCGCGCGAGACGCCGCAGGAGATAGAGGACGGCCGCCCCCAGCCCGAGGTACACGAGCGCGAGCGTCGCGTATCCGACCGGGATGCCGTCGGCGCCCGTCACCGCCTCCTCGGTGCGCATCAGCTCGTAGACCACCCAGGGCTGGCGGCCGACCTCGGTGGTCACCCAGCCCGCGATCAGGGCGACGAGCGCGAGCGGGCCCGCCGCCACCACCGCCCGGAGGAACCACGGCGAGGAGGGCAGACGCCCGTGGCGCCAGCGGTACCACAGGAACCACGCGGCGAGCGCGGCCAGGAAGGTGCCGATCGCGACCATCGTCTGAAACGCGTTGCGGACCACGGCGACCGGGGGCCGGTCGGACTCCGGTACGGCGTCAAGGCCCTGGACGTCGGCGTCGGGGTCGTGGAATGCCAGGATCGACAGCAGCCTCGGGATCTCGATCCCGCCCCACACCCTGCCGTCGATGTAGATGCCCCCGACGGTGAGCCCTGCGCCCGCGGTCGTCTCGTCGAGACCCTCGAACGCGGCCAGCTTCATCGGCTGGCTCTCCGCGACGGTGCGCGCCGCCCAGTCGCCGACCACGAGCTGCGCCGGCGCTGCCAGGGCGACGAAGGCCAGTGGGATCACGAGCCCGGCGCGGTGGTAGCCGTCGCGCTTCCCCCGCAGACGGGCGAGCGCGTACACGGCCGCGACGAGAAAGCCGGCGACCAGAAAGCCCGCCAGGTACATGTGGACCAGCTCGTGCCAGAGGTGGCCGCCGAACAGCGCCTCGAACGGGCGGACATCGGTCAGTTCTCCGGAGGGCGACAGGTCGAACCCCCGCGGGTTGTTCATCCACCCGTTGACGGCGATCACGAACGTCGAGCCGGTTATCCCGGCGACGATGATCGGCAGGCCGGAGAGAAGGTGCGCGCGCGGCGAGATGCGGTCCCAGCCATACACGTAGATCGCGATGAAGATCGCCTCGATGAAGAACGAGAACCCCTCGAGCGCGAACGCCAGCCCGAACACCTCGCCCCACCGCTCCATGAAGCGCGGCCACAGGAGCCCCATCTCGAACGAGAGGATCGTGCCGGTCACGACGCCGACCGCGAACAGGATCAGCATCACCTTCGACCAGCGCTTCGCGAGAGCGCGATGGGCGGGGTTGCCGGTGCGCACCGACAGCGCTTCGGCGAACAGGACCATCGCCGGAAACGCGATGCCGAAGCACACCAGCGGGATGTGCACCGCGAACGAGAGCGCCTGCATCTGCCGAGCCTCGAGCAGATAGGACTGCGAGACCTGGTCGCCGATCGCGGCCGAGAGCAGATCGAGCATCTGGGCCGGAGAATATGCGGCAGCCAGACGGCAGGCACCTACACTCCTCGGATGCCCGAGGAGCAGGCAATTCGCTTCGACGAGCGCGGCCTCGTGCCGTGCGTCGCGCAGGACTGGAGCACCGGCGAGGTGCTCACCCTCGCATACATGAGCGCCGAGTCGCTCGCGCTCACGCGCGAGACCCGCGAGGTCCATTTCTGGAGCCGCTCGCGCGAGGAGATCTGGCGCAAGGGGGAGACCTCGGGCAACGTGCTGGCTCTCAAGCAGCTGCGCTACGACTGCGACGCGGACGCGATCGTCGCCCTCGTCGAGCCCTCCGGCCCCGCCTGCCACACGGGCGAGCGCTCGTGCTTTTTCCGCGACGTGGAGGGCGACGGCGAGCCCGAGCCGGCGGCGTACGAGGCGCTCGCGGCGCTCGAGCGCACGCTCGGCGATCGTCAGCGGGAGCGGCCCGAGGGGTCATACACCGTCGAGCTGCTGGGCGATCCGGAGCGGATCGGAGCCAAGGTGCGCGAGGAGGCCGAGGAGGTCGCCCGCGCGGCCGCGGGCGAGTCCGGCGAGCGCGTGGCCGAGGAGGCCGCCGATGTGCTCTACCACGTGGCCGTGCTGCTGCGCTCGCGCGACCTGTCGCTGGCGCAAGCGTTCGAGGTATTGAATGACCGTCGCCGCTGAACGCGGAACGGTCGTCCCGCTCGTCGAGCGCTTCGTCGATGACTGCGAGACGCCGGTCTCGGCGTTCCTCAAGTTGCGCGCGGCGTTCGACGGCAACGCCTACCTGCTCGAATCGGCCGAGCAGGGCAGCCTGGGCCGCTACTCCTTTCTCGGCTTCAAGCCGCACCGGACTCTGACCTGGTCGCTCGGCGAGGACGGCGACCCGTACCGGATCGCAGCCGACCTGGTCGACGGCTACCGGGTGGAGCTACCAGCCGGGATGCCCCCGTTCCCGGGCGGGGCGGTGGGGTTCTTCGGTTATGACCTCGTCCGCACGGTCGAGCCGCTCGGCGACCCGAACCCCGACCCCCTCGGGCTCCCCGACCTGGCGCTGATGGTCTGCGAGTTGATGCTCGTCTTCGACCACTCGAAGCACGAGCTGAGCGTGATCGCGTTTCCCTTCGGCGAGGCCGATGCGGCGGCGCTGATCGCGGAGGCGCGGAGCGCGCTGCGGGGGCCGATCCCTGCGGTCGCGCCGCGCGCCGGGGGGGACGAGCCGGTTCCGTTCGAGTCCAACATGACCCGTGATGAGTTCGAGGCGAATGTGGCGCGGATCATCGAGTACATCTACGCGGGCGACGCGTTCCAGGTCGTCCCGTCGCAGCGGTTCTCGGCGCCCCTCCCGGTGGACGCGTTCTCGATCTATCGCGGCCTGCGCGCCGTCAACCCGTCGCCGTACATGTACTTCCTCGACTTCGGCGGCTTTCAGCTCGCCGGGGCGTCGCCGGAGCCGCTGGTCAAGGTCACAGGCCGCCGGGTCGAGACCCGTCCGATCGCGGGCACCTACCCGCGGGGCGCGAACGACGAGGAGGACCGCCGCAACGCGGAGGCGCTGCTCGCCGACCCGAAGGAGCGCGCCGAGCACGTGATGCTGGTCGACCTGGGGCGCAACGACCTGGGGCGCGTCTGCGAATACGGCTCGGTCAGCGTGGACGAGCTGATGGTCGTCGAGACCTACTCGCACGTGCTCCATATCGTCAGCCAGGTCTCCGGCACCCTGCGCGAGGGGACGTCTGCGATGGACGTACTGCGGGCGACGCTGCCGGCCGGCACGCTCTCGGGGGCTCCGAAGGTCCGCGCGATGCAGATCATCGACGAGCTCGAACCGCACAAGCGCGGGTCGTACGGCGGCGCGATCGGCTACCTCGGCTTCGACGGCGACCTCGACACCGCGATCCACATCCGCACCGTGGTCGTCAAGGACGGGATCGCGCACGTGCAGGCGGGCGGCGGCACCGTCGCGGACGCGAAGCCCGACTACGAGTACCAGGAGTCCGTGAACAAGGCGAAGGCCGTCTTCCGGGCCGTCGAGCTGGCGGTGAGCCAAAGCGAGTGGCCGTGAGGATGAAGGTTCTCGTCATCGACAACTACGACTCGTTCACGTACAACCTCGTCCAGTACCTCGGCGAGCTCGGGGCCGAGGTCGATGTGGTGCGCAACGACCGCGCCGACGTCGCCGAGCTGCTCGGCCGCGGCGCCGAGCGGCTCGTGATCTCGCCGGGCCCCTGCACGCCGGCGGACGCCGGGATCTCGGTCGAGGCGTCGCGGGCGTTCCCCGAGTCCGGGGTTCCGACCCTCGGCGTCTGCCTCGGCCACCAGGCAATGGTCGAGGCGTTCGGGGGCCGGGTCGTGCGCGGGGACCCGGTGCACGGCAAGGACGCCGAGGTGGAGCACGACGGCCAGGGGATCTTCAGCGGCCTCTCCTCGCCGATGCGGGCCGGCCGCTACCACTCGCTGATCGCGGACCCGAACCTTCCCGACGTGTTCGAGGTGTCCGCCAGCTACGGCGACGTGGTGATGGCGATCCGCCACCGCGAGCTGCCTGCCCACGGCGTCCAATTCCATCCCGAGTCGATCCTGACCCCGGACGGCAAGCGGCTCCTCGCGAACTTCCTGGGCGGCGAGCGGACCTAAAGGCTCCGCGGCGGCGGGGCCGTCACGGGATTCCTCGCCAGAGCTCCTCGTCGATCGTCGGAGTGAAGGCGTTGAACAGCAGCATGCCGTTGACGGCGGCCAGCCCGAGCGGGAACGAGTCCCCGGCGCCGGGGTTGATGTCGCGGACCTGCCCTGTACCGGCGAACGTGCCGTCGCTCTTCCACAGCTCGATCCCACCCGCATCGGTGTCGGCGCGGAAGAACGCGGTGCCGGCGACGTCGGTGATCTCGGCCGGGTTCGAATCGTTGTTGGCGCCAAACTGGTCGACGCCGCGGATGTCGCGGACGAGGACGGTGCCCGCTGCGGTTCCGTTGCTTCGCCAGAGCTCCCGTCCATGGTCGGGCTCGGTGGCGCTGAAGAACAGCATCCCGCCGACGTTCGCGAGCTGGATCGGGAACGAGCCCGGAACACCCGCGAAAATATCGGCCACGCGGCGGGTGCCCGCCGCTGTGCCGTCGGTTCGCCACAGCTCGCGGTCCCCGCCGCTGGCGGCGGCGGAGAACAGCAGCCACGGCCCCACGACCGTGAGCTCGCTCGGGGTGGAATTGGCGATGCCCGGGGCAATGTTCCTCACCCGGGTCGTCCCGGCCGCGGTGCCGTCGCTTCGCCACAGCTCGGTGCCGCCTGCAGCGTCGGTGGCGGAGAAATACAGAGCGCCGTTGAACGCGGTGAGGTCATTCGGGTCCGAGTCCCTCGCCCCGCCGTCCGCGGTGTTGATGTTCTTCACCATCTGCGTGCCCGCGGTCGTGCCGTTGCTCTTCCACAGCTCGATCCCGTGGCTGCCGTTGTCGGCGGTGAAGAACAGTGTTCCGCCTACGTTCGTGAGCTGGTTGGGGAACGAGCCCGTCGAGCCCGGGAAGATGTTGCGCACACGCAGGGTCCCGGGGCCGGTCCCGTCGCTCTTCCAAAGCTCGTAGCCCTGGCCGTCGTCGGCGCGGAAGTAGGCGGTGCCGTTGACGTCGGTGATCTGTTCCGGGTTCGACCCCTGTCCGGAATCCGGATCGATGTCTCTGACCAACCGCGTCCCGGCGATCGTGCCATTGCTCTTCCAGAGCTCGGCGCCGTGGTCAAGCTCGAAGGCCTCGAAGAACAGCGTTCCACCGACATTCGCGAGCCACTGGGGAGAGCTGTTGCCGAACGTGTTGATGTCCTTGACCAGACGGGTGCCGGCCGCCACCCCATTGGTGCGCCAGACCTCGGTCCCGTGCGTGCCGTCGGTGGCCGAGAAGTAACCGATCCCGGCCACCTCGGTGATCCCCTTCGGGCTCGAGCCGAACGAGAACTCATCGGGGTTGATGTCCTTGACAAGGTTCGCGCTGGCCGCCCAGGCGCTCGCGGCCGTGGCGAGAGTCAGGATCAGCATGCAGAGACCGACCGCAGCGACGTTCGCGCGACGCGTCGTGACTACCTGGCTTCCCACTCCCCCGTCTCCTCCCTCTGCGACCCGGCCCGCATGACGAGTGTGCCAGCCGGGAGCGCGCACGACATCCGTAATTGTCCGCAGACCCGCCGCCGATCGCGGGCATACTGGACGCCCCATGCCGAACGAGATCCTCACCCGCGCGATCGACGCCGTCTGCGACGGCACGCACCTCACCGCCGACCATGCCTCCGCCGTGCTCGACGAGATCATGGAGGGACGGGCCGGCGAGGTCGAGACCGGCGCGTTCCTCGTCGCTCTGCGGGCCAAGGGCGAGACCGTCGCCGAGCTGACCGGGCTGGCGCGGACGATGCGGCGCCTGGCGGCCTCGGTCGAGACCGGCCGCGACGACCTCGTCGACACCGCCGGGACCGGGGGCGGGCCCTCGACGTTCAACATCTCGACGGCCGCCGCGCTGGTCGCGGCCGGGGCCGGATGCGCCGTTGCCAAGCACGGCAACCGCTCGAACACCAGCCGGTCGGGGTCGGCGGACCTGCTGGAGGCCCTCGGCGTGCGGATCGACCTCGACCCCGATGCGGTGGCGCGTTGCATCGAGGAGGTGGGCTTCGGCTTCATGTTCGCTCCGCGCCACCACGCCGCGATGAAGCACGTCGTCCCGGTCCGCAAGGAGCTCGGTGTGCGCACGATCTTCAACTTCCTCGGCCCGCTCACCAACCCGGCCGGCGCCGGGCGCCAGCTGCTGGGCGTCTCCGACCGCCGCTACCAGGAGACGATCGCCGAGGCCCTGCTGGCGCTCGGCTGCGAGCGCGCGCTGGTCGTCTCGGCCGACGACGGCCTCGACGAAATCTCGATCGCCGGGCCGACCCGGGTGGTCGAGGTCCGCGACGGGACCACCGAGGAGTGGTTCGTCGCTCCGGCCGACCTCGGCCTGGCCGAGGCTCCGCTGGAGCTGATCGCCGGCGGCTCGCCGGAGGAGAACGCCGAGGTCGTGCGCGCGGTCCTGGACGGCTCCGAGCAGGGGCCGGCCCGCGACGTGGTGCTCGTCAACGCGGGCGCGACGATCCTCGCGGGCGGCGCGGCGGACGACCTGGCAGGTGGTGTCTCGCGCGCGCGGGAGGCGATCGACACCGGCGCCGCCAACGAGGTGCTGTCGAAACTCGCGACGCTCACGCTGGCGCTAGCCTCTCCCGCCGAATGAGCAGGCTCGACGAGTTGGTCGACCGGGCGTGGCAGACCGTCCGGCGCCGCGAGGAGCAGGTTTCCCTGGAGGAGTTGAGCGCGCGTCTCGAGACGCGCGGCGACGATCGTCCTTTCAAGGAGGCGCTGGTCCGGCCGGGGCTCTCGCTGATCGCGGAGTTCAAGCGGCGCTCGCCGAGCGCCGGCGAGATCCGGCCGGGCGCCGAAATCGCGGATCTAGTGCCCGCGTACGAACGCGGCGGTGCAGCCGCGCTCTCGATCCTCACCGAGGACGGCGGCTTCGGCGGCTCGCTGGACGACCTCCACGCGGCCCGCGCCGCGTCCGACCTTCCGCTGCTCCGCAAGGACTTCGTCGTCGACAGCTACCAGCTTGTGGAGGCCGCCGTATATGGGGCCGACGCGGTGCTCCTGATCGTCGCCGCGCTGGAACCGGACGATCTCGCGCGCCTGCACGACGAGGCTCAATCGCTCGACCTGGACACCGTCGTCGAGGTCCACGATGACGACGACCTCGAGACCGCGCTCGAGCTCGGCGTGGACGTGATCGGGATCAACAACCGCGACCTGCACGACTTCCGGGTGGACGTCGCCACCACGCAGCGGCTGATCACCGACGTCCCCGCCGGGAAGACCGTCGTCGCCGAGTCCGGGTACTCGACCCGTGAGCAGCTCGAGGAGCTCGACCGGGTTGGGGTGGACGCCGTCCTGATCGGCGAGGCACTGATGCGGGCGCCCGATCCCGAGCAGGCGGTCCGCGATCTGACCGGCGACGAGCACGCGACCCGCGAGCACGAGGTCCCGAGCGCCGATTCTTAGCTTCGCTGAAGCTCGGCCTTAGCGATCGCTGAGCGGCGGCCCGCATCCTCGGGGGCGTGCAACGGATCACCGGCGCAGTCCGCAGCCCCTTCGGATCGGCCGCCATCGGCGGCCTCGTCGTTGGCGGCCTGTGCTGGATCGCGATCGCGGCCGGGTGGATCACGTCGCCCGATGACGAGCCGGCGGCGGCTCCCGCGCTGGCTGCGACCGTGAGCGACCCGGAAGAGTCCGGGCACGGCCTCACCGTCAACGAGATCTACGACGGCGCGTCGGCGGGCGTCGCGTTCATCGAGGCCACCGGCGGCGCCCAGGCGGAGCTCAGCCCGTTCGGCGGGCCGGCGCCGCAGCAGCGCGCCTCCGGGTCGGGCTTCGTGATCGACGACGAGGGCCACCTGATCACCAACGCGCACGTGATCGACGGCGCCGAGCAGATCGAGGTGACCCTGGGCGACGACCAGGAGAGCTACGACGCCGAGTTGGTCGGCCAGGACGATTCCACCGACATCGCCGTGCTTCAGGTGGATGCGCCGGCCGACGCACTCGAGCCGCTCGCGCTGGGCGACTCCTCGGCGCTTGACGTCGGCGACCCGGTTGTCGCGATCGGCAACCCGTTCGGACTCGACCGCACCGTCACCGCCGGCATCGTCTCGGCGCTGCAGCGGCAGATCTCGGCTCCGGACGGCTTCACGATCTCCGACGTGATCCAGACTGACGCGCCGATCAACCCGGGCAACTCGGGCGGGCCGCTGCTCGACGGGACCGGCGAGGTCGTGGGCGTCAACTCGCAGATCGAGTCGAACAGCCAGGGGAACGTCGGCATCGGCTTCGCCGTCCCGATCGACACCGCCCGGGAGATCGCCCAGCAGCTGATCGCCGAGGGCGAGGTCCAGCATGCGTTCCTGGGTATCAGCGGCGCCGACCTCGATCCGGAGATCGCGCGTGTGCTCAACCTGGACGCCGAGTCGGGCGCGATCGTGCAGGACGTCGTCCCGGACTCGCCGGCCGACGAAGCCGGGATCGAACCGGGCGACGCCGCCGTCACGGCCGACGGTCCGCGGGTGCGTGCCGGCGGCGACCTGATCGTGGCTGTTGACGGCGAGCCCGTGACCGCCATGGACGACGTGATCGCGGCGGTTGACTCGCACGAGCCGGGCGACGAGATCGAGCTGACGCTGGTCCGCGACCGCGAGGAGCGGACGGTGACGGTCACCCTGGGCGAGCGGCCCTCGAGCGCCAACCCCTAGAGCAGTTGCCATCCTGTCCGCAGGATGCGCGTCAAGTTCTGCGGAATCACAAGGCTCGACGACGCCGAGCACGCGGCGCGGCTCGGCGCCTGGGCGATCGGCCTGAATCACTGGGAGGGCAGCCCCCGGCGGATCGATGCCGTCGTGGCGGCCGAGATCGGAACGGCCCTGCAGCGGCGCCTCGAGGTCGTCGGCGTGTTCGTCAACGCGCAGCTCGACGAGATCGCGCGCGCCGTCGAGACGGAGCGCCTGACGATGGTCCAGCTGCACGGCGACGAGGGCCTCTCGTTCTGCCGCGAGGTCTCGCGGCGGACGGGCTGCAAGGTGATCAAGGCGATCCGAGTGCGCTCGACCGCCGATCTGGATCTCGCCCGCTCCTACCGGACCGACTTCCATCTGCTCGACGCCCACCACGAGTCCGGCCCCGGCGGCACCGGCGAGACGTTCGACTGGGACCTCGTGCGCGCCCGCCGCTCGCGCGTGCCGCTGATCCTCGCGGGCGGGCTGGTGCCGGCGAACGTCGGGAGCGCGATCGAGAAGGCACGACCGTTCGCCGTGGACGTCGCCAGCGGCGTCGAGTCCGCACCCGGCATCAAGGACCACGAGCTGATGACCGAGTTCGCCGCCCGCGCCGACGAGGCGGGCGGGCCGACCGGGCCGAAGCCCGTCCACGAGCCCGAGCACTTCACGGAATCGGTCGAGCGCGACGCCGAGCGCCGCGCCCGTGAGCGCGAGGAGGCGGAGGCGTGAGCGCCGCCGGCGTCGAGGAGCGCTTTGGACCATATGGCGGCCGGTTCGTGCCGGAGGTCCTGATGGCGGCGCTCGACGAGCTGTCGGCCGCGTGGGTCTCGGCGCGCGACGACAGCGCCTTCCGGGCCGGGCTCGACCGCCTCCTGCGGGACTACGTCGGCAGGCCGACACCGCTGTACCTCGCCGAGCGGCTCTCCGAGCGCGCCGGCCGCCGCGTCTATCTGAAGCGCGAGGACCTCGCCCACACGGGGGCGCACAAGATCAACAACGCGGTCGGGCAGGCGCTCTTGGCCAAGCGGATGGGCAAGGAGCGGATCATCGCCGAGACCGGCGCCGGGCAGCACGGTGTCGCCAGCGCCACGGCCTGCGCGCTCCTCGGGCTCGAGTGCGTGGTCTACATGGGCACCGAGGACATGCGCCGGCAGGCGCCCAACGTCGAGCGGATGCGGCTCCTCGGCGCGAGCGTCGAACCGGTCGAGGCCGGCGCCCGGACCCTGAAGGAGGCCGTGAGCGCCGCGATCCGCGACTGGGTGACGAACGTCGCGACGACCCACTACATCATCGGCTCGGCCGTCGGCCCGGCGCCGTACCCGGCGCTCGTCCGCGACCTGCAGCGGGTGATCGGCGACGAGGCGCGCGAGCAGGCGCTGGCCGCCGAGGGAGTGCTCCCCGCGCGCGTGATCGCGTGCGTCGGCGGCGGCTCGAACGCGATCGGCACCTTCGCCGGGTTCCTGGAGGACACCGACGTTGAGCTGATCGGCGTCGAGGCCGGCGGCGAGGGCCTCGCCTCCGGCCGTCACGGCGCGTCGCTCGTCGCCGGCACCCAGGGGGTGCTGCACGGCGCGTTCTCGTCGGTCCTGGCCGACGCCGACGGCCAGATCCTGGAGGCCCATTCGGTCTCGGCCGGGCTCGACTATCCCGGCGTCGGACCGGAGCACGCGTTCCTGCGCGACTCGGGCCGGGCGAGCTACTTCGCGGTCACCGACGACGACGCCCTGCGCGCCTTCCGCGAGCTCGCGCTGCTCGAGGGGATCGTGCCGGCGCTCGAGCCGGCCCACGCGATCGCCTGGTTGCTCGCCGACGAGACCGGCGCCGGGGGTTACGACCTGTTGACGCTGAGCGGACGGGGCGACAAGGACCTCGCCGAGGTCACGGAGCGGCTGCGAGACCTGGAGTCCTGATGACCGGGACGGAGCGCATCGAGGCGGCGTTCGCCCGTGCCCGCGCGGAGGGACGGGCGGCGCTGATGCCGTACATGATGGGCGGCTTCCCCGACGACGACACCAGCGCCGCGGTGGCGTCCGCGTACGCGGACGCGGGCGCCGACCTCGTCGAGCTGGGCGTGCCGTTCTCGGATCCGCTGGCGGATGGCCCGGTGATCCACGCCGCCGCCACCCGCGCGCTGGAGGCCGGGGCCACGCTCGACTCGGTCCTCGACCTCGGCGCGACGATCGCGGACCGCGTGCCGGTGGTCGCGATGGCCTACGCCAACATGCTGCTGGCCAGGGGCCCGGCCGAGTTCGCGGCGCGTCTCGGCGAGGCCGGACTGGTGGGCGCGATCGTGCCCGACCTGCCGCCCGAGGAGGCCGCCGAGGTCCGCGGGGAGCTCAACGCCCGCGGTCTTGCGCTGGTCCCGCTGGTGGCGCCCACCACGCCGCCGGCCCGGCGCCGCTCGATCTGCGCGGAGGCGCAGGGCTTCGTCTACCTGGTCTCCGACACGCGGACGACCGGCGAGCGAGCCGAGCTGCCGCCGGCGCTGGAGAGCCTGATCGCGTCGACCCAGGCGGACGCCCCGGTTCCGGTTGCCGTCGGGTTCGGGATCGGCACTCCGGAGCAGGCCGCGACGGTCGGCAACGTCGCCGACGGCGTGATCGTCGGCTCGCGGCTCGTCCGGGCGGTGGCCGAGGCCGGCGAGCGGGGCGAGGCGGCGATCGCGGTCGCCGACTTCATCGCGCAAGCGCGCGTGGCCCTCGGATAGTCTCCCGGCCGATGCAGCTGATGATCTTCAACGTCGTCGGGATCATCCTGGCCGTGATCGCGTACGCGTTCTCGCTCGGCGGGACGATCGCTGCCCTGATCTACCTGACGGTGATCTTCACCGGCGTGCTCATCCGCTGGGCGGAGCCGATCCTCGAGCGCATCCGCCCGTAACTCTCAATGCGATTGGGAGTCCTCACAGGCGGCGGCGACTGCCCCGGCCTGAACGCGGTGATCCGGGCCATCGTCCGCAAGGGCGTCGCCGAGTACGACCACGATTTCGTCGGCTATCGCGACGGTTGGCGCGGGCCCCTCGAGGGCGAGAGCCGGCCGCTCGGCGTGCCGGAGGTACGGGGCATCCTGCCGCGCGGCGGCACGATCCTCGGCTCGTCGCGCACGAACCCGATCAAGCAGGAGGGCGGCGTCGAGCAAATCGTCGCGAACCTCGAGCGCGACGGCGTTGATGGCCTGATCGCGATCGGGGGCGAGGACACGCTGGGCGTCGCGGCGAAGCTGAACGAGCAGGGCGTGAACGTCATCGGCGTGCCCAAGACGATCGACAACGACCTGGGGGCGACCGACTACACCTTTGGCTTCGACACCGCGGTCAACATCGCGATGGGGTCGATCGACCGGCTCCACACCACGGCGGAGAGCCACAAGCGCACGCTGATCGTCGAGGTGATGGGCCGCCACGCGGGCTGGATCGCGTTCCACGCGGGGCTCGCGGGCGGGGCGAACGTGATCCTGATCCCGGAGCAGCCGTTCGACCTGGACCGCGTCTGCGACTACATCCAGCGGCGGTTCGAGAGCCAGTACTCCCCGATCGTGGTGGTCTCGGAGGGCGCGGAGCCGGTCGGCGGCAGGCCCGACGCGGATGACGCCCCCACGGATGCGTTCGGCCACGTCAGGCTCGGCGGCATCGGCCACTGGCTCGAGGCCGAGATCGAGCGCCGCACCGGCCACGAGGCGCGCGCCACCGTGCTCGGCCACGTCCAGCGGGGCGGGACGCCCACCGCCTTCGACCGCGTGCTCGCGACCCGGTTCGGGCTCCATGCGATCGACGCGGCGCACGAGGGCGCCTGGGGGAAGATGACGGCGCTGCGCGCGACCGACATCATCCTCGTCGACCTCGCCGAGGCGACGGCCGAGCTGAAGCTCGTACCGGAGTCGCTCTACCGCGAGGCCGAGGTCTTCTTCGGCTAGATGCGGTGCTCGTTCGCAGCGGCGGTGCTGGCGCTCGCCGCGATCGGGGCGGGGTGTGGCACCGCGACGGACGCCGAGCCGGGCGAGGCGACGCTGACCATCTACGTCAGCGCGCCGCTATCGGGTCCCGGCCGCGCGGACGGCCAGGCGGTGGCGGACGGAGCCCGGATGGCCCTGTCGGACGCGGGCGCCGAGGCCGGCGACTTCGAGATCGCCGCCGAGTACCTCGACATCGCCGGGCGCGACGAGACCCGCTTCGACCCGGTCACCGCGGCGGTCAACGCGCGCACGGCGACCGAGGACTCGACGACGATCGCCTACATCGGCGAGCTCGACTCCGGCGCGAGCCGCACCTCGGTGCCGATCACCAACTCCGCCGGGATCCTGCAGGTCGCCCCGGGCAGCGGCGCCAGCGACCTCGTCCGCGACGAGACCTACAACGACGAGGTCCCGAGCGAGGTGCAGGGGACGGGGGAGAGGACCTTCGCGCAGCTCGTGCCGACCTACGAGCCGGACGAGGGGCCCCAGGCGGCCGACCCCGCCGACCTCGGCTACGAGGCGATGGCCTCGGTGCTGGCCGCGATCGACCGCGCCGACGACCCCGCCGACCGCGGCTCGGTGATCGACGCGTACTTCGACGGGACCGAGCGCGACTCGCGCCTGGGGCCGTATCGCATCACCGACACCGGCGAGTTCGAGCCCGTCGGCTAGCGCAACAGGTCGCGCAGGGCCGGCTCGAGCTCCGGGTAGCGGAACGTGAAGCCGGCGTCGAGGGCGCGGCGCGGCACGACCCGCATGCTGCCCAGGATCTGGTCCGTCAGCTCCTCGCCGCGCATGGCGACGAGGGCCGCTCGAGGGATCGGGGCGATCGCCGGGCGCCGCAGGACGGAGCCGAGCGTCTTCGAGAACTCGCGGTTCGTGACGGGGTTGGGGGCGCTCGCGTTGTGGGGGCCGCTGACCTGCCCGTTGTCGAGCGCCCAGAGGAACAGCGCGACCTCGTCGTCGCGGTGGATCCACGGCATGTACTGGTGGCCGCCGGCCAGCGGCCCGCCCACGCCGAGCCTGAACGGCAGGAGCAGCTGCTTCAGCAGGCCGCCGGCGGGATCGAGCACGGGAGCGCTGCGCAGCACCGTCACTCGGATCTCGTCGCTGCCCGCATCCATCGCCGCCTGGTCCCAGTCGGCGCAGAGCTGGCCCGTCCAGTCCGTGGCCGGGGGCGTCGACTCGTCGACGATCGCCTCACCGTGATCGCCGTAGTAGCCGACGGCGCACTGGCTCACGAGCACGCCCGGCGTCACCGGGGCGGCGGCCATGCCGTCCACCAGGTTCTTGGTGGCGCGCAGGCGGCTGTCGCGGATCCGCTCCTTCGCGGCCGGCGTCAGCCGCTGGTTGATGTTCTCGCCGATCAGGTTCATGACGCCGTCGACGCCTTCGAACGCCACTGCGGGCGGGCGCTCCGTCGCCGGGTGCCACGCGTGCCAGCTGACCGTGGGGTTCGTCGCTCGCGCCCGGCTCGGATCGCGGGTCAGCCCGACCACCTCGTCTCCGCGCGCGAGCAGCGCGTCGCAGACGGTCGACCCGATCAGTCCGCTTGCGCCCGTGACCAGTACGCGCATTCCGTTGCCTCCCGCTACTCGAGCGTCGAAAACGTGCCGGTCTCCTCGGACACGCGCGCGATCCCCTCGCGCCGCGCCTCCTCGACCACCGCCTTCGCGACGGCCGGAGCGACGTCGCGGTCGAACACCGAGGGGATGATGTAGTCCTCGGAGAGGTCCTCCTCGGCGACGACCTCGGCGATGCCCTTCGCCGCGGCCAGCTTCATCGGCTCGGTTATCCGTGCCGCGCCGGCGTCGAGCGCCCCCCGGAAGACCCCGGGGAAGCAGAGGACGTTGTTGATCTGGTTCGGGTAGTCGGAGCGCCCCGTGGCCATGATCCGCACGTGCGGCTCGGCCTCCTCGGGCATCACCTCGGGCGTGGGGTTGGCCATCGCGAAGACGATCGCGTCCTCGGCCATCCGCCCCAGCGAGTCGGCCTCGATGATCCCGGGGCCGGAGAGGCCGACGAACACGTCGCAGCCGTCGATCACCTCGTCCGGAGGGCCGGCGAGCTTGTCGGGGTTCGAGCTCTCCGCGTACCAGCGCTTGATGTCGCTCATCTCGCCGGACTGATAGTCCGCGCGCTCGGTCGAGAGCGCGCCCTGCCGGTCGCAGCCGATCACGTGCTCGACCCCGGACGCCAGCATCATCTTCGTCACCGCCACGCCGGCCGCCCCGAGCCCGACGACGAGTACCCGCAGGCTCTCGATCGGCTTGCCGACGATCTTCAGCGCGTTGAACAGCGCGGCCATGGTCACCACCGCGGTGCCGTGCTGGTCGTCGTGGAAGACCGGGATGTCGAGCTGCTCCTTGAGGCTGTCCTCGATGTAGAAGCAGCGGGGCGCCGAGATGTCCTCGAGGTTGATCCCGCCGAACGTGGGCGCGATCAGCCGCACCGCCTCGATGATCTTGTCCGGGTCGTTCGTGTCGAGGCAGATCGGGAACGCGTCCACGTTCGCGAACTCCTTGAAGAGCATCGCCTTGCCCTCCATCACCGGCATCGCGGCCTCGGGGCCGATGTCGCCCAGCCCCAGCACCGCGGAGCCGTCGGAGACGACCGCGACCGTGTTCTTCTTGATCGTGAAGTCGAACGCCTTCTGCCGGTCCATGTGGATCTCCTGGCAGACCCGGGCGACGCCCGGGGTGTAGGCCATCGAGAGGTCGTCGCGGGTCTTCAGCGGGAACCGGTTGTGCTGCTCGATCTTGCCGCCGCGGTGCATCGCCATCGTCCGGTCCACGTAGTCGAGGACGCGCGCCCCGCGGGTCGAGCCGATCGCGCGGAGGATCTGCTCCCAATGAGCCTGGTTGCGCGCGTCGATCGTGAATTCGCGCACCCGCTTGCCCTCGGTGCCCGCGCCCGGCACGAGGTCCACCCCCTGGAGCGCACCGCCGGCCTCGGCGATCTGCGCGGTGAGCTTGCCCAGCGGCTCCTGGCGCGCGTCGAGCTCGACGCGCACGGTCACGGAGAACTGGGCGGAGACGGACGGGGTGGGCATGGGCGGCGAAATATATGGGCGAGCGTCCGCGGCGCCCGTACATAAGATCAACCCGTGGCCGAAACCAAGCCCAAGCCGGTCGATGGCGAGCTCTTCCTGATCGACGGGAACTCGCTCGCGTACCGGGCGTTCTTCGCGCTGCCCGAGTCGATCGCCACCGCCGACGGCCGTCCCACCAACGCGATCTACGGGTTCGCCTCGATGATGGCGAAGCTGCTGATCGACTACCGGCCCGGCACCGTGATCGTGGCCTGGGACCGCGGAATGTCGGGCCGGGACACCGAGTACGCCGAGTACAAGGCGGGGCGGCGATCGCGTCCCGACCTCCTTCGCGAGCAGTGGCCTCACCTGGAGCCGCTCGCCGAGGCGTTCGGCTTCCGGAACGTGGACGTCGAGGGCTACGAGGCGGACGACGTGATCGCGACGCTGACGCGCCAGGCGCGCGAGGCCGGCAAGCCCGTGATGATCGTCTCCGGCGACCGCGACGTCTACCAGCTGGTGGGCGACGGCGTGCGCGTGATGACGACCTCGCGCGGAGTCACGGACACCAAGGTCTACGACGCCGAGGGCGTGGTCGAGCGCTACGGCGTGGTCCCCGAGCTCGTCCCGGACCTGATCGGACTGAAGGGCGACACCTCGGACAACATCCCCGGCGTCCCCGGGATCGGCGACAAGACCGCCGCGCAGCTCCTCCAGCGCTTCGGCTCGCTCGAGAAGGTGCTGGAGTCGGTGGACGAGATCTCCGGGGCGAAGCGCAAGCAAAACCTGACCGAGCACGCCGACGACGCGCGGATCTCGAAGCAGCTCGCGACGATGAAGCTGGACGTGGAGGTCCCGGAGAAGGTGCTGGAGGACGGCTCGTCCGGCCCGGACCTCTCGCGGCTCCGGGACTTCGCCGCCGAGTTCGAGCTCCGCGCGGTGATCCAGCGGCTCGAGGAGGAGTACGAGGGCGAGCTGCCGAGCCGGACCGTCGACGAGACGATCGAGGTCGCGGCCGAGGCCGGCGCACCGGCCGACCTGGCCGCGGGACCGATCGGCCTTTCGGTCGAGGGTGGGGCCTGGGCCGCCACCGACGGCGAGCGAGCGGTGACCGGCGACGCGGCGGACCTCGCCGCCCTCGCGACCGACCTCAAGGGCCGGCCGCTGGTTGCCCACGACGTCAAGTCGCTCGGCGGACGCGGGCGCCACGGGCTGCTGGCGGTGGCGGGCGCGGGCGCGCTCGAGATCGACCACGACACCATGATCGGCGCCTACCTCGTCGACCCCGGGCGGCGAACCTACGTCCTCGAGGAGCTGGCCGCCGACGCAGGCATCGCGGTGCGTTCGGGCGCCGAGACGCCCCCGGACGACGGACAGCTGGAGCTGGGGGAGGAGCCAGCGCCGGCCGACCCCGCGGCGACGGCGCGGCTCGCCTGGGAGCTGGCGGAGCTGCAGCGGGCGCAGCTCGCCCAGTTCGGCCTCGAGCGCGTGATGCGCGAGGTCGAGCTGCCGCTGGTGGACATCCTCGTCGCGATGGAGAGCGAGGGGCTCGGCCTCGACCCGGATCGCCTGGCGGCCATCGGCGAGGGGATGGAGGAGCGGATCGCGGCGCTCGAGACCGAGATCTACGACGCCGCCGGGCGCGAGTTCACGATCGGCTCGCCGCAGCAGCTCGGCGAGGTCCTCTTCGTCGAGCTCGGCCTGACCCGCAAGCGGCGGGGCAAGACCGGGTTCTCGACCGATGCGCGGGTCCTCTCGCAGATCCGCGAAGAGCACCCGATCGTGCCGGCCGTGGAGCAGTGGCGCGAGCTGACGAAGCTCAAGAACACCTACCTCGACACGCTGCCGGAGTACATCGATCCCGAGACCGGGCGCATCCACACGGAGTTCAACCAGGTGACGGCCGCGACCGGGCGGCTCTCCAGCACCAACCCGAACCTCCAGAACATCCCGATCCGCTCCGAGGTGGGCCGCCCGGTGCGCTCGTGCTTCGTCGCCGCCGAGGGCAACCGGCTGCTCTCGGCCGACTACAACCAGGTCGAGCTGCGGGTCCTGGCCCACGTCGCGGGCGAGGACGTCCTGCGCGAGATCTTCGCGTCGGGGGAGGACGTCCACAGCGCGACCGCGGCGGGCATCATCGGCGCGGATCCCGATGCGATCACTCCCGCCGAGCGCTCCAAGGCGAAGATGGTCAACTACGGGATCGCCTACGGGCTGACGGACTTCGGCCTCGCCGACCGGCTGGGGATCTCGCGCGAGGAGGCCCGCATCTACATCGAGCGCTACTTCGAGCGCTTCCCGGCCGTGCGCCGGTTCATCGACGAGACGATCGCCAAGGCCGAGGACGAGGGCTTCGTGACGACGCTCATGGGACGGCGCCGCCGGATCCCCGAGCTGCGCTCGAGCCAGCGCCAGCGCCGCTCGCTCGGGGAGAGGCTCGCCGTCAACACCATCATCCAGGGCACCGCCGCCGACATCATCAAGCTGGCGATGGTCCGCTGCCACCGCGCTCTTGCCGAAGCCGGGCTGGAGACGCGCCTGATCCTGCAGATCCACGACGAGCTGCTGTTCGAGGGCCCCGAGGCGGAGATGGAGGCGGCGACCGAGCTGGTCACGCGAGAGATGGTCGCGGCGTTCGAGCTGGATCCGCCGCTGGCCGTCGACGCCGGCGTCGGCCGCGACTGGCTCGAGGTCAAATAGGGCTTAGCCGGAGCCCGAGCTGCCGGAGCCGGAGCTGCCGGAGCCGGAGCTGCCGCTGCCCGAGTCCGAGCTTCCGCTCCCCGAGCCTGAGCTATCCCCGCCCCCGGGCCCGGAACTGCCGCCACCGCCGGGGCCCGAGCTGTCGATCTCGGGCTCCTCGCCTCGCCGCCACCGCCGCCCGGCCCCGAGTTGTCGTCCTCGCGGGGCTCGCCAGCCGCTGCCGGGCCCCGAGCTGTCGTCCCCGCGCGCATCCGTCCCGCCGCCCGGGCCGGAGTTGTCGACGCCGAGTGGCTCGGCGGGCGGCGGCGACTCCGCGGAGGACCGGTCCGAAGGGACCGTCGCGCTGGCCTCCGCTGTCGCGGCCCGTCGTGGGCCGTCGTCTCCGAGCCTGCGCTCGAGCGCGACCCCGGAGCCGATCGTCGCGAGCACCGCGACCACGCCGGCGGTCACCTTGAGGCCACCGCCCGCGCCCGCGATCGCGACGCCGGCGCCGGCCGCCGCGCCGCCGGTGGCTTCGGCGGCTCCGGCCTCCATCAGGAATCGAACGAGGGGGAGCGGGATCAACGCCCCGAGGGCGTTGCGCACGCCGGCTCGCGCCCGGAAGATCAGGCCGCGGGCGCCTCCAGGGGTAACGCCCAGCTCGGCGGCGATCTGCTCGTAGCTCAGGCCCTCGAGCTCGCGACCGACCAGCGCCCGTCGCTGCCGCTCCGGAAGCGAGTTGATCGCGACGACGACGTCACGCACCTCCTGGTGCTGGGCCGCGAGCATCGGCGGCTGCGACACGCCGTCGTACTGGTGGTCCAGCTCGTCGTGAGGCCCGGGCTCGTCGCGGAGGTCGTTGAGCGAGCGGTTGCGGACGATCGTGCCCAGCCAGGCCCCGAGGGCCAGCCTGGCGTCGCTCGATCGCATGGCGTCGAGCGCCCGCGTCAGCGACTCCTGGACGACGTCCTCCGCGCGATGGGCGGGCACGATGCGCGCAGCCTGGTTCACCAGCCGCGGGCGGTAGCGGCGCACGATCTCCTCGTACGCGGCGTCGTGGCCCTCGCGCGTCAGCGCCGTGAGCCGTTCGTCCGATTGCGTTCGCAGGACGGCGCGCGCGAGCGTCGTCCCTGATCTTCGCTCCGCCATCGCCTTCAAGGGTAGAACTCGGCCGCTCCTTCCTCCGTGAGCGCTACGGGTGGTCATCTATATAACCCGCCCGCGACATGAGCCTCACGCGCCGCATAGCATCGCGGCATGGACCGGGGTGTCGCGGTGCTCCTGATGGCGGTGGTGGGCGGGCTGATCGCCGCCCAGCCGGCGGTCAACGCGGGGCTCGGCAGGGAGACCGGCAGCCTCGCGGCGGCGCTGATCTCATTCGCCGTCGGAACCCTCCTGCTCGCCGGGATCGTCGTCGTCGCCGGCGAGGCGGGCGGCGTCTCGGGAGCCTTCGACGTGCGGTGGTACTACCTCCTGGGGGGCGTCCTCGGGGCGGCCTACGTCCTCACCGCGCTGATCGTCGTGAAGACGATCGGGGCCGGAGGGGTCGCCGCCGCGACGATCACGGGCCAGCTCACTCTCTCGATCGTGCTCGACCGGCTCGGGGTGCTCGGCCTGGAGGAGACGCCGATCACGTGGGAGCGGATGCTGGGGGTCGGGCTTCTGCTCGCCGGGACGTACCTGATCGTGCGCTAGCGATCAGGCGGCGGCGGTCAGCGCCGGCGCGCTCGCCGGAGCCGGCGCCGCGCGGGCGAACGACGGGTGCGCGATCCGCAGGTAGTGCGTGAACGACCAGCGCACGAACGCGTCGCTCGACAGCGGCCAGCGCAGCGCGGCGGCGAGGAGCCGCGGCGGGACGCGCGGCACCGCCTGCTGGGTCCGCAGCATCCACCTGAACTGCCACTCGTGATCGTCCGAGAACCCGGCGTAGCGGCGGAGGGCCGTATCGCGGGTGGCGCGACCCTCGACGACGCGCCGCAGCTCCCGGCCGCAGGCGATGCCGAAGTAGAGCGCCGTGCGGATGCCCTCGGCGGTGAGCGGCAGGCAGTGGCCGGCCGAGTCGCCGGCGAAGAACACGTCCCCCTCGGTCGCCGCACGCAGACGATGCGGGATCCAGTTGCCCTGGTAGCGGACGGCCTCCCGCTCGAGATCGGCGGCTAGCCTCACCGTCGGCTCCTTTACATGGTGCCGGGGGTCAAACGATCCGACCCCGACACGCACCTCGTCGCGGGCCGGGAAGCTCCAGCCATAGCCGGCCGGGACGTAGTCGCGGTCGATCCAGATCTCGAGCTCGTCCGAGGCGCCCCAGGGATGCACCTCGAGCCCCCGGGAGAGCGGCGCATCGGGCGGCTGGAACCCAACGCCGTCGGCCGCGAGGATCCTTCGCCACCCAAGCGCATCGACGACCAGCGGCGCCGACACGACGCCCCGATCGGTCTCAACGGCAATCGCGTCACCGTTCTGGCGACTGGCGGCCGGCGACTGGCGACCCTCGACCTTCGCGGTCTCGAACTCGGCCTCGCACTGCTCCCAGAGCAGCCGGCAGAGCTCGCCGTAGTCGAAGGTCGAGAACGTCCACGGCAACCCCATCCGAACGCTCGTATGGGGTGTGTGAATGACGAGGTCGCGGAAGGTCTGCCGGACCGAGTCGGCGAGGCCGAGGACCTCGAGCCATTCGGTCGGCGCCGCGCACGCGGAGGTCTGACGCTCGCCGATCTCGTACCGGTCCACGACCAGCGTCCGGGCACCGGTGCCGGCGAGCTCCCGGGCGACGGCCAGCCCGGCGAAGCTCGCCCCGCAGATCAGGACGTCGTACTCGCCGGAAAGCGGAGTTCGCTCTCGACCACGTTTCGTTGCACGAACGGGCACGCCGCGAGGGTACTTCAGAGGGTGGGTTGTCATACTCAATCGCCGTGTCTGCGACCGAGACCGTGATCGACCCTGCCACCGAGGCGCCCGCGGCGCCGCCCTCGAACGACCTCATGATCGAGGTCGACGGCAAGCTCGTTCCCAACTACGCGGCGACGATCAAGCCGTTCGAGGAGGGCGAGGTCGTCAGCGGCGAGGTCGTGCGGATCGACAAGGACGAGGTCCTCGTCGACATCGGCTACAAGTCGGAGGGCGTCATCCCCTCCCACGAGCTTTCCATCCGCCGCTCCGTGGATCCGGCCGAGGAGGTCTCGCTGGGCGAGCAGGTGGACGCGCTGGTCCTCACCAAGGAGGACCAGGAGGGTCGCCTCATCCTCTCCAAGAAGCGCGCGCGCTTCGAGAAGGCCTGGCGACGGATCGAGGCCGCCGCCGAGTCCGGGGAGCCGGTCGAGGGCAGCGTGATCGAGGTCGTCAAGGGCGGCCTGATCCTCGACCTCGGCGTTCGCGGCTTCCTGCCCGCCTCGCTGGTGGACATCCGCCGCGTCCACAACCTGGACGAGTTCAAGGGTCAGACCCTCGAATGCAAGGTGATCGAACTGAACCGGAGTCGTAACAATGTCGTCCTCTCGCGCCGCGCCGTCCTGGAGGAGGAGCGCAAGGAGGTGCGCGAGCAGATCCTCGAGCGCCTGCAGCCCGGCCAGATCGTGGAGGGCAAGATCTCCAACATCGTCGATTTCGGCGCGTTCGTGGACCTGGAGGGCATCGACGGCCTGATCCACATCTCGGAGCTCTCGTGGAGCCACGTGAACCATCCCTCCGAGGTGCTGGAGATCGGGCAGACGGTGCGCGTCAAGGTGCTCGACATCGACCGCGACCGGCAGCGGATCTCGCTGGGCCTCAAGCAGACCCAGGAGGACCCGTGGCAGAAGGTCCTGAACGAGTACAAGCAGGGCGACGTCCTCGAGGGCAAGGTGACGAAGGTCGTCGCCTTCGGCGCCTTCATCGAGATCGTGCCGGGCGTCGAGGGTCTCGTGCACATCTCCGAACTGGCCGAGCACCACGTCGAGACGCCGGGCGAGGTCGTCTCGCCGGGCGAGGAGAAGTGGGTGCGCATCCTCGAGATCGACGAGGAGCGGCGCCGGATCTCGCTCTCGATCAAGCGGGCGGAGACCGGCAACACAGCCTTCAGCGATCTGATTCCCGATGAGCTCAAGCAGCAGGCGCAGGCCGCGCGCGACGAGGACGCGGCCGCCGCGCAGGCCGAGCAGGCCCCGGTGACCGGTGGCGCGGACGTGCCGAACCTTGACCTCTCGGAGGAGGTCTTCGCCGAGGCCCCGCCCGCCGAGGCCCCGCCCGCCGAGGTGGACGCCGGCGCCGATGAGCCCGCGGCGGACGAGGCCGCTCCCGAAGAGCCGGCCGACGAAGCAGCCCCAGCCGAGCCCGCGGACGAGGGTTCGCCCCCGCCGGCTGACGACGAGGCTTGACGGGGGCGCCTTGACGGCGCCGAGCGGTAAGCCCGTCTTCATCGGATTGTCCGGAGCCATCGCCTCCGGCAAGTCCGAGGCGCTCGCGGCGCTCGGGCGCCTCGGGGCCGCCACCCTCTCGACCGACGCGGTCACCCACGACCTGCTGGACGAGCCCGCGATGCTCGAGCGGCTGGTCGAGCGCTGGGGCCCCGAGGTCGCCCGCGAGGGCCGCGTCGACCGGGCAAGGATCGGCGAGATCGTGTTCGACGCGCCGGACGAGCTGCGCTGGCTGGAGTCCGTGCTGCACCCGCTCGTCGGCGAGCGGGTGCTCTCGTGGCGCGAGCGGCTGGACGGTGACACCGCGCTCGCCGTGGTCGAGGTGCCGCTGCTGTTCGAGGCCGGCATGGAGCCGTTCTTCGATGCGACCCTGGTCGTCGTCGCCGGCGACGAGCGGCGCGCGCGCTGGGCCGGCGAGCGCGGGACCGACGCGGTCGATGGACGTTCGGCGCGACAGCTCTCCGAGGCCGAGAAGGCCGCCCGCGCGACCTTCGTCGTGGAGAACGACGGCGACCTCGCCGACCTGGAGGAAGCCCTGCGCCGGCTCTGGCCCACGCTACTGGCGGCCCGCTCGGACCGATGAGCCGAGGAGGACGGATCGTGCTCGGGCTGGCCGTGGCCGCCGGGATCGCGTTCGTGGTGAGCCGGATCGACTTCGGCGAGGCCATCCGCGAGGTGACGCTGCCGCTGCGCCACGAGGACGTGATCGTCCAGCAGGCGGAGCGCTTCGACATCGATCCCGCCCTGATCGCCGCGGTGATCAAACAGGAGTCCGACTTCCGGGACCAGACCTCCTCGGCGGGCGCGCGGGGCCTGATGCAGATCACCCCCGAGACCGCGGACACGATCGAGACGCTCTCGGGGGGCGAGACCTTCGTCTACGAGGACCTGGCGAACTACGAGCTGAACATCCGCTACGGCACGTTCTATCTAGACCACCTGCTGGACCGCTTCGGCGGCAACGAGATCGCCGCCCTCGCCGGCTACAACGGCGGCCCGGAGAACGCCGCGGCCTGGGGCGGATCGGCGCTGGAGTTCGAGGACATCGCGTTCCCGGAGACCCGCGACTACGTCGAGAACGTGCTCGACTTCCGCAAGCAATACCGCGAGAACTACGCCAGCGAGCTCGGGCTGGGCTGACGTCTGCAACAACAACTTCACAACTTTGCCCTTGACAGGGCGTGGGCCGTCCGGTTAGGCTGGCGCCGTCTTATGGGTTCCAGGGAGTCGAACGTCGTCCGGGCAAGGGGTCGCGTAGCGCTCGGCGCCGTGTGCGCCGCTGCCGTGTACGCGCTCTTTGTCGTCCTCCCGTCTGCCCACGCGGTGATCATGCCGGACACGAAGTTCAGGCTCTGCGTGAAGAAGACCGGGTTCCCCAACGCCGGCCACGCGAGGATCACCCAGGACACCACCGCCTGTCCGGAGACGGAATGGGTGCGGCGGAACGTCTATACGGTTGACGGCACACCCGCGGGCGCGACCGGGCCAACCGGCGCCACCGGCGCGACCGGGCCCACCGGCTCGACCGGCTCCACCGGAAGCACGGGCTCGACCGGGGCGACCGGCTCCACCGGAAGCACCGGCTCGACCGGCGCAACCGGCGCGACCGGGGCGACAGGCGCCACGGGCACGACCGGCTCGACGGGCTCCACCGGTAGCACCGGCTCGACCGGAGCCACCGGCGCGACGGGCGCAACCGGTTCAACGGGCTCGACGGGCGCAACCGGCGCGACCGGAACCACTGGCGCCTCCGGAGCGACCGGACCGACCGGCGCCACGGGCGCGACTGGCGCAACCGGTTCGACGGGGACCTCCGGCACGACCGGTACGACGGGCGCAACGGGTGCCACCGGCGCGACTGGCGCAACCGGGGCCACCGGCGCGACCGGCGCAACCGGTTCAACCGGCTCGACGGGCGCAACCGGAGCAACCGGACCCAACGTCTCCTCCGTGATCGGCGGCGGTGGCGACAGCTCCGACATCGACGACGGCACCTTCTACATCACGCCGTTCGCCGACACCTCGAGCACGACGCTGTTCGACGGGCAGGCGCGGATCCCGGTGGCAGGGACCCTCGCGAACCTCGACGTGAGGCTCGACACCGACCCCGGCGACGGCACCGATGCCTACACATTCACGATCAACGTGAACGGCACGGCCGACACCGATCTTCAGTGCACGATCACCCAGGACGGGTCCTCCGACAACGACACCTGCTCGGACGACACGGGCACCGTCGCCCTCGCCGCCAACGATCTGCTGAGTCTGCAGTCGGTGGACACGAACACCCCGGACTCGGTCAGTCCGCGGTGGACAGTCAGCTTCGCCGGCGGCTGAGGACGTCCTACCGAACCACCAAGTGCATGAGCCCGCAAGGGCGCGGCCTCGGTTCGTGTTCGTCTGTACATTGATCGCTCTCTGAACGCTTCCCCCGACACCCCTCGCTACGGCCCCGAGTGGCCGCGCATCGGTGCGGTCGTGGCGGCCGCGCTCCTGGTCGGGTTCCTGGTCTGGCTGCTTGTGATCCGGGACGATGACGACGACGGCGGGCAGGGCGAGAAGGCGGCCGTGGTTGCGACGGAAGTCCGTCCCTTCGGCCCGGCGATCTCGGACGCCGCCGAGCTGCGCGACGCGGCCGGCCAGGTTGGCCACGACATCTATTGGGCGGGGGACGACTACCCGGGGGAGGTCGAGCTGACCCTGAGCGGCGACGGCCGGGTGTTCGTCCGCTACCTGACCACGACCGACGAGCTCGCGGTGCAGAAGGCGAAGTTCCTGACGATCGCCACCTATGAGATCGAGGATGCGACCGCGGTTCTCGAGGGCGTTGCAACACGCGAGGGGCGGGAATCGTTCGAGCCCGCCGGGGGCGGGATCGGGGTCGTCAACACTTCCGAGCCCGAGCGCGTGTACTTCACCCCGGAGGACACCGACCTCCAGATTGAGGTCTTTCACCCTGACCCGGGTGAGGCCCGCGAGCTGGTCGAGTCCGGCCAGATCCAGCCGATCGGCTGAGCCTTGATCACGGCCTGGGTGCTGCTCCCGGCCCTGCTCGCCGTGCTCGCGCTGGGCTGCGGGCTGCTGCTCGAGCGCATCGCCCGGGTCAGCGTTCCCGGGGCCCTCCTCGTGCCGGTTGGCTTGGCGACACTCATCGTCGCGGGCCACATCACCACCGCTACCGACGCGACCGCCGAGCTCGACCGTGCCTTTGGTGGCTGCGCTGGCCACCGCGGGGTTCGCGCTTTCCGCCCGCCTCGGCCGGCGCCGTCCCGATCCGTGGCTCATCGCGGCCGCGGTGGTCGTGTTCCTCGCCTACGGCGCTCCGATCGTGCTTTCCGGCGATCCGACCCTCGCCGGCTTCCTTCGCCTCGACGACACGGCAACCTGGCTCGCGCTGACCGACCGGATCATGGAGCACGGTCACAGCCTCGACGGCCTAGCGCCCTCCACCTACGAGGCGACCCTGGCGTTCAACCTCGGTGACGGCTACCCGGTCGGTGCCTTTGTCCCGCTCGGCGTGGGCGTCCTGCTCACCGGGTCCGACCCCGCGTGGCTGATCCATCCCTACATGTCCGTGCTGGCGTCGTGCATCGCGCTGTGCATTTGGGAGATCTCGCGGCCGCTCATCGCCAGCCGGCCCCTGCGTGCCGCGGTCGCCGCGATCGGGGCCCAGCCGGCGCTGCTGGTCGGCTACGTCGGGTGGGGCGGTCTCAAGGAGGTGGCGGCCGCGGCGCTGATCGCGCTCTGCATCGCGGTGGCGCTCAGGGTCGCCGACGAGGACTCGCCGCGGGGCTGGATCGCGGTGCTTGGCGTCGGGTTGGCCGCCCTGCTCGCCGTGCTCAGCCTGGGCGGGCTGCTCTGGGTGCTGCCCGCGCTGATCGCGGCGGCCGCGTTGCTCTGGAGGAAGGCCGGGCCAGGCCTGGTGCTCGCACGCGCCGGCGCCCTGGCCGGCCTGGTGGCGATCCTCAGCCTGCCGCTTCTGGTTCCCGCCCTCCTGGACGGGCGCCTGTTGCCGCCCACCTCGTCGCCGCTCACGAGCGCAACGGCAAAGGGCAACCTGATCGAGCCGCTGGGCCTCGAGCGACTTGCGGGTGTCTGGCCGGCCGGCGACTTCCGCCTCGACGCCGTCGACTCCGACGTCACCACCGTCCTGATAGTGGTGGTCGCGGTCGCCGCGCTGGCGGGCCTTGCCTACGCGCTGCTGGAGGGGAGCGTCACGATTGCGCTCTACGGCGGAGGGGTTGCGCTGGCCTGCCTCGTCCTCGTCGCGATCGGTTCGCCCTGGGTGGACGGGAAGGCGATGGCGACGGCGTCGCCGGCGATCCTGACCCTGGCCGCGGCCGGTGCCGCGGCGGCGATCCTGCGCGGCCGGGCCGTCGAGGGATGGCTGGCGCTCGCTGCAATCGTGATCGGGGTGGGCTGGTCGAACTGGCTCGCCTACCGCGACGTGAACCTCGCCCCTTACGACCAGTTCGCCGAGCTCGAGCAGATCGGGGAGGAGATCGAGGGCGAGGGACCGACCCTGATGACCGAGTACTCGCCGTTCGGCGCCCGTCATTTCCTGCGCGAGGCGGACCCGGAGTCCGTCTCGGAGCTGCGCCGGCGGCCGATCCCGCGTCTGAACGGGAAGGTGGTCGAGAAGGGGTTCAACGCGGACACGGACGAGCTCGACACGGCGGCGCTGGCTGCGTACAGGACGCTGGTCCTGCGCCGCTCGCCGACCCAGAGCCGCCCGCCGGCCGCCTACGAGCCGATCTGGCGCGGTCGCTTCTACGAGGCGTGGCAGCGTCCTGAGCAGCTCCTGCTGCCGCCGCGCCTGCCGCTCGGCACCCGCGTCGACCCGTCCGCGCGGCCATCCTGCGCGGAGGTGGAGGAGCTCGCTCCCCAGGGGAGCACCCTGGTCGCCGCGACCGCCAGCCGCCCGGTGGCCGTATCGCTTGCAGCCGCCGATTATCCGCGGGACTGGGCGGCCCCCGGTTTCCGCGAGACGCCGACCCCGCGGGGCGAGGGCACGATCGTCGCGGACGCCTTCGTCCGGAAATCCGCGCGATACGAGGTCTGGCTCGGAGGCTCCGTACGACCCGGCGTCGAGCTGCTGGTGGACGGCATGCCCTCCGGCGAGGTCCGCCACGAGCTCAACAACTTCGGCCAGTACGTGAACCTCGGCTCGGCCGACCTGGATCGCGGCACGCATCGAATCGAGCTGCGCTTCTCGGGCCCGGACCTGCACCCGGGCAGCGGCGGTTCGGCGCGCGCCGTCGGGCCCCTCCTCCTCAGCGACGCCGAGGCGGCTGACGCGCGGCTCGTCCGTGTCGATGCCGCCGACGCCGAGCGGCTCTGCGGCCGCAGCTGGGACTGGATCGAGGTGGCGCGCTAGCGGCTGGCTATCGCGTCGCGCGCCAGACCCAGAGCATCATCAGTGGCTGGAAGGGGAGCCGAGCCCAGAGCGCCCAGCGCGGCGTCCGGCGCAGGTCGAGGCCCCTGATCTGCTTGGGGTTGACGGCCATGTGGACGTTGGCCGGGAACACGGCGATCAGGAGGCCGATCAGCCACCAGCGGGCGAGCCCGCGCGTCGCGGGCGGGATCACCGCCAGCCCGCCGGCGATCTCGGCGTAGCCCGAATAGACGACCGCGGCGCGGGGCGAGATCGGGACGTAGCCGGGAACGGTCGCCTCGTACTGCTTCGGGATCACGAAGTGCATCACTCCGGCAAAGGTGAAGAAGGCGGCCAGGGCTCGCTGCGAGGCGCTCATGGGCGCACGCTATCCGAGTTGGAGATCCGCCGAGCATGGACTAGGTTGGACGCGAGCAAGCGAGCGGGAGGGGACATATGAGCACGCGGGCGAAGTGGACGATCGGGACCATCTGCGCGCTCTTGGTGGCCGGGCTCCCGGCCACCGCGCTCGCGGTCTTCCCGGGCACCAACGGCAAGATCCTGTTCGTCAGCGGCCGCGACACCGGCGGCGACGCGGAGGCCGACACGTACATCATCGACAGCCCGAGCGACACGACCCTGGACGGGCCGACGGACCTGATCGCCGGCCAGCACCGTCATCCGAACTGGTCGGCCGACGGCAGGTTCATCGTCTACGCGATCCGGGCCGGCGGCGACGAGGACCTCTTCGTGCACGACACCCAGCTCGGCAGCACCGTGATCCTGGGATCCGGGTCCGCCGACAACGTGCTCGAAGATCACCCCACCTTCTCCCCGGACGGGAGCATGATCGCCTACGAGAGCGAGGTCACCGACGGCAGCGGCCAAGAGGACATCCTGATCTCCCCGGCCGACGGCTCGGGCACGATCGTCAACCTCACGAGCTCCCCGACGGTGATCGAGCAGACCCCGGTTTGGTCGCCCGACGGCGAGTTCGTCTACTACGCGCGGCGGCCCACCGCGCAGACGGAGCTCGACATCTATCGGGAGCCCGCCGACAACTCCGGGTCGCCGAGTTTCGTCCCGCCCCTGATCAGCGCCGCGAACGAGTTCCAGCCCGAGATCTCCCCCGACGGGACGAAGCTCTGCTACACGCAGGGGCCGTTCGGCTCGAACGACGCGGACGTCATGGTCACAAACATCGACGGCTCGGGCACGCCGTACGAGGTCTCGGACTTCGAGCCGATCACGCCGGTCGCCGACTACGACTGCGGCTGGTCGCCGGACGGGACCACCATCGCCTGGACTCGAGGGGCGTTCGGCCTCGGTCAGCTTCAGTTCGCGCCCGCCGACGACAGCGGGCCGATCACTCCCTATGGCAACAACTCCGCGTTCTTCGACGGCAACGTGGACTGGGCGCGGGTGCCCGGCGAGTGCAACGGCAAGCCGGCGACGATCGCCGGCACCGACTCCGACGACGACATCGTCGGCACGCCCGGCAAGGACGTGATCGTCACGTTCAAGGGCGACGACAAGGCGAAGGGCAAGGGCGGCAACGACCAGATCTGCTCGGGCAAGGGCAAGGACACGATCTCGGGCGCCAAGGGTAGGGACAAGCTGTTCGCCGGCCCGAAGGCCGACAAGCTGAACGGCGGCCCCGATCGCGACCGCTGCGACGGCGGCCCGGGCAACGACAGCGCCAGCCGCTGCGAGCGGGAGGACAGCATCTGAGCCTGTCGTCGGGCGGCGCTAGATTCATCCGGTGCCCTGGCGGTCCCAACAACGACCCAATTCGCGGCTGGGCGGCTGCAAACCTTCGCCTGACCGCGTCCTCGGTCGCTCGCGTGCTTACAGCACGCGTCGCTCCCTGCGTCCTTGGCAGACTTGGTTTTCCCTCGCCCAGCCACAAATCGGCCCGTTGTTGTGACCGCTTTCAAGCTGAATCCCGCCTACACGCCGACGGCCGACCAGCCGCGGGCGATCGAGTCGCTGGCCGATGGCCTCACCGCCGGTGAGCGGTTCCTGACCCTGCTGGGCGCCACCGGCACGGGGAAGACGTTCACGATGGCGGCGACGATCGAGCGGATCCAGCGCCCGGCGCTGGTGATCGCGCACAACAAGACGCTGGCGGCGCAGCTGTGCAACGAGTTCCGCGAGTTCTTCCCGGAGAACGCGGTCGAGTACTTCGTCTCCTACTACGACTACTACCAGCCCGAGGCGTACGTCCCCGCCCAGGACCTGTATATCGAGAAGGACTCGTCGATCAACGACGAGATCGACCGTCTGCGGCACGCCGCGACGGCGGCGCTGCTCGCGCGCCGCGACGTCGTGATCGTCGCGTCCGTGTCGTGCATCTACGGGATCGGATCGCCGGAGGTCTACGAGCGCTCGATGCAGCTCTTCCGCCGCGGCGAGACGATCGACCGCGACGAGGTCTTCCGCCGGCTCGTCGGGATGAGCTACAACCGCAATGACACGACCCTCGTGCGCGGGAGCTTCCGGGCGAAGGGCGAGGTGCTCGAGATCGCGCCGGCCTACGCCGAGACCGCGTACCGGATCGGCCTGTTCGGCGACGAGGTTGAGTCGATCCAGCACTTCAACTCCCTCACCGGCGAGGTGTACGACGACGACCTCGAGCATGTTGACATCTGGCCCGCGAGCCACTACGTGATCGAGCGCGACGCGATGGATCGCGCGATCGAGGAGATCAAGCGGGAGCTCCACGAGCGGGTCGCGTGGTTCGAGGAGCGCGGGAAGCTCCTCGAGGCCCACCGCCTGCGGCAGCGGACGGAGTACGACCTCGAGATGCTCCGCGAGCTGGGGTTCGCCTCGGGCATCGAGAACTACTCCCGGATCTTCGATGGACGCGAGCCGGGGTCGCCGCCGCACACGCTGATCGACTACTTCCCGGACGACTTCGTGTGCTTCGTCGACGAGTCGCACCAGACCATCCCCCAGATCGGCGGGATGTACGAGGGGGACCACTCGCGCAAGAAGTCGCTGATCGACCACGGGTTCCGGCTGCCATCCGCTTTCGACAACCGGCCGCTCAAGTTCAACGAATACCTCGACCGCATCAACCAGCTGGTCATGGTCTCGGCCACCCCCAGCGAGTTCGAGCGCTCCGAATCGGCGCGAATCGCCGAGCAGATCGTCCGCCCGACCGGAATCGTCGACCCCGAGGTCGAGGTCCGCGAGACGCGCAACCAGGTGGACGACCTGATGAACGAGGTCAAGCGCCGCGCCGACGACGGCGACCGCACGCTGGTCACCACGCTGACCAAGAAGATGGCCGAGGACCTGACCGGCTACCTGCTCGAGCACGGCTTCCGCGTGCGGTACCTGCACTCGGAGGTCGACACGCTCGAGCGGATCCAGATCATCCGTGACCTGCGCCTGGGCGAGTACGACGTGCTGGTCGGCGTCAACCTGCTGCGCGAGGGGCTCGACCTGCCCGAGGTCTCCCTGGTCGCGATCCTCGACGCGGACAAGGAGGGCTTCCTCCGCGGCGAGACGAGCCTGATCCAGACGATCGGGCGGGCCGCGCGCAACGTCAAGGGCCGGGTGCTGATGTACGCGGACAAGGAGACACAGGCGATGCGGGTTGCGATCGCCGAGACGGACCGCCGGCGCGAGATCCAGATCGCCTACAACCGCGAGCACGGGATCACCCCCGAGACCGTGCAGAAGGGGATCTCCGAGATCTCCGAGTTCCTCTCGATGGAGTCGAAGAGCTCGCCGCGGACGCGGCGCCGCGTCCGGGCGGATCAGGAGCTTGCGAGCCCGGAGGACCTCGAGAAGCTGATCGTGGAGCTCGAGGAGGAGATGCTCGCCTCCGCCGAGGAGCTCCGCTTCGAGGAGGCCGCCCGGATCCGCGACGAGCTCAAGGAGCTGCGTCGGGACCTTGAGGCGTTGCGCGCGTGACGCCGCTTGACGCCCTGCAGTCCCTTTCATTAGGCTCCGCCTCCTGCAGGTCACGAAGGGGAGCTCATGAGACGGGGATTCGTAGCGGGCGCGGTCGCCGTGCTGGCAGCATTCGTTGGGAGCGGGTCGGCCTCGGCCGCGATCCTGACGAGCAGCACCTTCAACGCGAACGTCGACGGATGGACGGTCCAGGGCGATTCGGTCACGGTCGATCCCTCCTGGGTTTCCACCGGGGGAAACCCCGGTGGCTACGCGACGATCACCGACAGCGCCGCAGGCGGTGTCATGTTCTGGCTCGCGCCTGCGAAGTTCGAAGGCAACAAGAGCGCCGCGTACAGCGGGCGCCTGCGGTTCGACCTGAGGCAGGCGCCGATCACCGTTCCGTTCGACGATTCTGACGTCGTGATCGAGGGCGGAGGCCTGACCTTGGTCTACGACACCGCCTCCAACCCGGGCACGGTCTTCACCCGCTACTCGGTGCCGCTGCTGCCGGCGGGCTGGCACAAGGGCACCGCCGCGGGCGTGCAGCCGACCGTGGCCGAGCTCAAGACGGCGCTCGGCGCGATCACATCGCTGGAGATCAGGGCCGAGTACAACAACGGCCAGGACACCGACGACATCGACAGCGTGTTCCTGATGGCGCCGCCCCAGACGACGATCACGTCCGGCCCGGCCAACAACAGCACCACCGCCGATCCCACGCCCACGTTCACCTTCATCTCGAGCGAGCCAACCGCAGCGACCTTCCAGTGCCGGATCACGCCGGGGGCCACCCCGTCCGGCGCCTTCAGCGCGTGCAACACGGGGTCGTTCACCGCCGCTGCGCTCGCCGACGGCCAGTACACGTTCCAGGCGCGAGCCCGGGGCGGCTCGGGCGTGGACCCGACCCCGGCGACGCGGCGGTTCACGGTCAACGCGCCGTAGCGGCTAGCCGGGAGGGGCGTCCGCGGCGACCGCTGGGGGTGGCCTGGCCTCGATCGGTTTGACCCACAGCTCGTCGGCGAGGATCACGATCGCCGACAGGATCGGCACCGCGACGAACAGGCCGACGAACCCGAAGAGCTGGCCGACGAGCACGACGCCGATCGCGATCAGGGCGGGGTGGAGCTTGACCCGCTGGGACATCACGAGCGGGATGATCACGTTGCTCTCGATCTGCTGGACCACCACGTAGACGGCGAGGGCCGCGAGCGCCGTGCCGGGGCCGTCGGCCAGGGCGAAGAGCACGACCGGGATCGCTCCGATGATCGCGCCGAAGTAGGGGATCACCACGAGCAGCGCCGAGAAGACCGCGAAGAAGATTGCGAAGTCGAGCCCGATCAGGCTGAGCCCGACGTAGAGCAGGACGCCGGTGACGAGCATGTCCACCAGGACCCCCTGCAGCCAGCCGATCCAGGCGTCGCGCAGGCGCCGCGTGATCTGCGCGGCCGCAGCGCGCCGGGCGGGCGGGAACAACGAGAGCAGCCCGTCGACCAGGGGCTGTGGACGGACCGCGATGAAGTAGGCGGTCAACAGCATGAAGATCAGGGCGCCGAGGACGCCGACCACGCTGAGCCCGATCGAGGTGATCGGATCGATCAGGGCCTCGGGCTCGTCGACGTAGCGCTCGAGGAAGTCCTGGACGCTGTTCCCCACCTCGGTCGGATCCGCACCGATGAGGTCGCCCACCAGCTCCTCGAGGTCCTCGACCGTGGCAGGAACCTCGTCCACGAATTCCTCCGCCTGATCGACGAATGGCGGAATCACCAGGGCGATCACGCCGGCCAGGGTGCCCACCCCCAGCAGCAGGCCGGCAAACGCCCCGATCGGCCGGGGCACGCCTCGGGCTTCGAGCCTATCCGCCAGGAGGGCGAGGGGGAGGGAGACGATGACCGTGACCAGGATCGCCACCACCAGCGTGATCAGTTGCTGGAACAGAAGTCCGAAGACGAGCAGCGCGGCGGCCAGCAAGACGGCGCGGTACGCGACCGGGAGCTGTCCATACGGGGCCATCGGGGTGCAGTTACCCGTGGAGCGTGGCCTAACCTCAGACGTCCAGGAACCGCAGGACCGCGAGCACCCGGCGGTGGTCGTCGGGCGTGGGGGGCAGGTCGAGCTTCGCGAAGATCGAGGTCACGTGCTTCTCCACCGCACGCTCGGTGACGACCATCCGCTCGGCGACGGCCGCGTTCGAGCGACCCTCCGCCATCAGGGTCAGCACCTCGCGCTCGCGCTCGGTGAGGCCCTCGAGCGGATCGCTGCCGTCGGCGCGGCCCAGCATTGCCGAGACGACCTGCGGGTCCAGCGCCGAGCCTCCGCTCGCGACACGACGGACGGCCTCGACGAAGCCCTCGACGTCGGCGACGCGGTCCTTCAACAGGTACCCGATCCCGGCGGCGTCGCTGGCGAGCAGCTCGCGAGCGTTCGCCTCCTCGACGTCCTGAGAGAGCACGAGGACGCCCGTCTCCGGCAGCTCCGACCGGATCGTGCGCGCCGCCCGCAGCCCCTCGTCGGAATGCCCCGGCGGCATGCGGACGTCCACGATCGCGACGTCGGGTTTGTGGGCCCGGGCCTTGCGCAGGAGCTCCTCGCCGTCGCCGGCCTGGCCGACGACCTCGATGCCGTTCTCGGCGAGCAGGCGCGCGAGCCCCTCGCGGAGCAACACTGAGTCCTCGGCGATCACGACCCGCATCGCGATCACCGTAGCGTGGAACGCTCCCTAGGGGTCGGCGATCGGGATCCGCGCATGGATCACGGTCCCCAGCCCATCGTGGCTCTCGACCTCCAGCTCGCCGTCCAGCGCCTGAACACGGTCGGTGAGCCCGCGGAGGCCCGAACCGGAGGGATCGGCGCCGCCACGGCCGGAGTCGCTGACCTCCACGTGCAGGGCGCCGTTGCGACGCGCGACGCTGACCTCCGCCCTGGTCGCTCCCGAGTGGCGCACGGCGTTGGTAAGCGCTTCCGCGACGACGAAATATGCCGCCGCCTCGACCGGGGCGGGGGTCTCACCGTCGAGCGCACGATGAAGTGAGACGTCCAGCGGGGCGCGCTTTGCGAGCGCGTCGAGCGCCGCTCCCAGCCCGCGATCGGTGAGGATCGCCGGGTGGATACCACGCGCGAGCTCGCGCAGCTCCTCGGTGGCGCGGGCGAGCTCGGCGCTGGCCTCGTCGAGGAGCGCCGCGGCCTCGTCCGGGTCCGAGGCGACCCGGTCGCGGGCCAGCCGCAGGGAGAGGGCGAGGCCGACCAGGCGCTGCTGGGCGCCGTCGTGCAGGTCACGCTCCAGCCTGCGCCGTGCCGCGTCGGATGCGTCGACGATCCGGGCCCGGGACGCGCGGAGCTCCTCGTAGCGGGCCTGCAACTCGGCGTCGAGCCGCACGTTCTCCTCGGCAACCTCCTCGGCCGCCGAGAGCTTCGAGCGCAGGAGGCCATAGAGGAACGCGTACGGGACCGAGGCGAGCGGGAACAGCGCGACCAGGTAGACGACGTCCTCGAACGGGTCGGGCCCGGTCAGCCCGGATGCGAGCAGCGTGCCGAACGCGAACAGGGTTGCGAGCGCCGCCCAGAGCGTCGGCCCAAGCGCCCGTCGTGTCTCGCGGTCCGCGTGGCGCCAGCGCGTCACCGCGAGCCAGAGCGTGGCGCTCAGAGCGACCACGCCGATCGCGCTCGCGATGTCGAACAGGGTCTCCGCGAGGCTCAGGTTGTTCTCGATCAGGACGGGGTTGGGCGGGCAGTTGAAGTCGCAGACGTCGAGGTTCGTGGTGTCGAGAAACAGGTGAGGGATCGGGAGGAAGACGACGGTGACGAAGTAGCCGACCCCGACGATCCACTTCGAGAGGCGCCCCTCGAGCCGGCCCGAGGGGAACGACAGGACCATGTGCACGAGGATCGTGATCGGCAGGGAGCCGAGCATCGACCCGGCGACGAACAATCCCGGGACATCGGAGAACGCCAGGCCGCCCACCAGCCAGCTGAACCCGACGGCCGTCATCAGCGCCCCGATCCGGTTCCCGGGGCGGCGGTCCCATGCGAAGAGTCCCGTCCCGATGAACGACCACCCGATCAGGAGCAGGAACGCGATCTCGACCCCGGCGTCCTCGGTGTGGTCGCCCTTGACCGCCGCGGCCAGGACCATCAGCCCGAGGGCGATGCCGGCGATCCCGAGGCCGACCAGCGCGCTGCGCAATGAGCTCACGGCAGCATCGCCTTGATCGCTTCGCCCGAGAGGCGGTCCTTGGGGATGAACCCGAGCGCCTCCCCGCCGCTCTCAACGTCGTCGCGGCTCGAGATCAGAACCACCGCGACGTGCCCGTTCGTACCGAGCTCGGCGGCCAGGTCGCGTCCGTCGCAGTCCGGCAGCCCGACGTCGACCAGCACCAGGTCCGGGACCAACTCGCGGGCGGCGACCAGCGCCTCCGCGCCGTCCGCCGCCTCGCCGACGACCTCGAAGCCGTCGCACTCGAGCATGCGCCGCGCGCTGGCCCGGAAGCCGGCGTGGTCGTCGACGATCAGAACTCGCTGCCCCATCTGAGTCATGGTCATTGTCGCCCAACGGGACGGTAGTGCCAATACGGGTAGCGCCTGCGGCCGGTGCGGATACCCGCACCCGAAGACGCCGGGGAACTCCATTGGCCGCGACCCTCCGGCGGCGCAGACTCTCCGGCGATGAGCTCGAACCCAAAGGAGGGGCGATGAAGCCCAAGGGAATCGCGGCGCGCGCCGGTCGCTGGAGCGCGGAGCACAGGTTCAAGGCGATCGGCATCTGGCTGGTCTTCGTCGCGCTGGCAGTGTTCGCCGGCGGCGCGGTCGGCACCGAGACGCTGTCCGACGAGGAGTACGGCGTCGGCGAGTCGCAGCAGGCCGACAAGGCGCTTGCCGAGGGCTTCAACGACGCCGCCGACGAGACCGTCCTGATCCAGGGCGCTGATGTCGAGAGTCCCGAGTTCCGGACGGCGGTCGACCAGCTCGCGACCGAGCTCGAGGCCACCGACAACGTGACCGAGGTCGTCAGCCCGTACGACGACCCCTCCGCGATTGCCGAGAACGGCCAGGCGGCGCTCCTGACCTACGAGATTCCCGAGCCGGCTGACGACGCCGACGAGGACGTCACCGACCTGGTCGGTGCACCCGAGGCGACGATCGAGCGGGTGGCGGGAGACAACCCCGCGGTGGAGATCGGCTTCTTCGGTGACGCCAGCGCCGACAAGGCGCTCTCCGAGTCGTTCGAGGAGGACTTCCAGCGCGCCGAGTTCACCTCGCTGCCGATCACGCTGATCATCCTGGTCCTGGCGTTCGGAGCGGTCGTGGCCGCGCTGGTCCCGCTGCTGCTCGCGGCGACCGCCGTGGCCGCGGCGATCGGGCTCCTCGGGCCGCTGAGCCAGATCTGGCCGGTCGACGAGTCGGCCTCCTCCGTCGTGCTCCTGATCGGGCTGGCTGTCGGCGTGGACTACGCGCTGTTCTACCTCCGTCGCGAGCGCGAGGAGCGTGCCCGTGGGCGCAGCTCGGAGGCGGCGCTCAACGCCGCGGCGGCCACGTCGGGTCGCGCGGTCCTGGTCTCGGGCATCACCGTGGCAACTGCGATGGCCGGCATGTACTTCGCCGGCGCCTCGACGTTCGAGTCGTTCGCTACCGGCACGATCCTGGTCGTGGCGATCGCGGTCTTCGGGTCGCTGACCGTGCTGCCCGCCGTGCTCTCGAAGCTGGGCGACCGCGTCAACCGTGGCCGGATCCCGTTCCTGACCCCGCCCGAGAAGCGCGCCGCCCAGGAGTCCCGGTTCTGGGGCGCGATCCTGGACCGCGTCCTGCGCCGGCCCTGGATCGCCGGCGGCCTGGCCGCCACCGCGCTGATCGTGATGGCGATCCCGGTCCTCAACCTCAAGATGCAGGTTCCGGGCATCGACACGCTGCCGCGCGACCTGGAGGTCATGCAGACCTACGACGACATCCAGGCGTCGTTCCCGGGCGACCAGATCCCCGCGACCGCGGTGATCGAGACCAACGGCGCGAGCCGCGCCGAGGTCGTCGCTGGGATCGACGCGCTCGAGCAGGAGGTCGCGGCGAACCCCGACCTGTTCGTGGGCGAGCCGACCGTCGAGGTCTCGGCGGACCGCAGCGTGGTCGCCGTGGACGTTCCCGTCGCGGGCGACGGCGCCGATGATGCGTCGTACGCCGCGCTGGCGGAGCTCCGTGAGGACGTCGTCCCGGCCACGATCGGGCAGATCCCGGGCGCCGAGGTCAACGTGACCGGCATCACCGCCGGCTCTGAGGACTTCAACCAGATCATGGAGGAGCGGGTCCCGATCGTGTTCGCATTCGTGCTCGGGATGGCGTTCCTGTTGCTGTTGGCGACATTCCGCTCGCTGGTGATCCCGATCAAGGCGATCGTGCTCAACCTGCTGTCCGTCGGCGCCGCCTACGGCGTGGTCGTCTGGGTCTTCCAGGAGGGCAACCTCGAGTCGCTGCTGGGCTTCGAGTCCACCGGCGCCGTCACCTCGTGGCTGCCGCTGTTCCTGTTCGTGATCCTGTTCGGCCTCTCGATGGACTACCACGTGTTCATCCTGAGCCGGGTCCGCGAGGCCTACGACCGCGGGCTCGCGACGGGCGACGCCGTCGCCTCCGGAATCAAGAGCACCGCGTCGGTGGTCACGGCGGCGGCGGCGGTGATGATCGGTGTGTTCGCGATCTTCGCGACGCTGTCGTCGATCGAGTTCAAGCAGTTCGGCGTCGGCCTCGCGGTCGCGATCCTGATCGACGCGACGATCATCCGCGGTGTCCTGTTGCCCGCGACGATGAAGCTGCTCGGCGACTGGAACTGGTACCTGCCGAGCTGGCTGGAGTGGCTGCCGAAGTCGCGCTTCGAGTTCGAACCGGCACAGATGCCCGCCGACCCCGAGTTCGAGGGCGCGCGCTCGAACGGCAGCGACACCGACGAGCATCAGCTACCCCGCGAGCCGGTCCGGTCCTAGCCCCGAGGGCCGACGGAAATGGCGCGGCGCCGCGGCTTGCGGCGCCGCGCCATCGCTTGCGCGCTAACGTCCACGGCATGGATGCCGAGAAGCTCGTGCAGGATCTGACGGGGCGGGTGCGCGACGCGCTCGCCCAGGCCGACGACCGTGCCAGGCAGATCGTTGCCGAGGCCGAGGAGCGCGCGCGCAAGCTGATCGCCGACGCCGAGGCGGACGCGAAGCGGATCCGCGAGCGCGCCGAGACTGACGCCGATGAGCGGCTCGGCAAGGTCCGTGAGGCGCTGAGCGGGCTCGAGGGCGCGCTCGGCGGGCGGGCAGGCGGCACCGCGGCCGAGGTGGATCCGGGACCGGCGCCGGTCCCGGAGCCCACGCCGCCCCCGATCCCGGAGCCGACGCCCCCGGCCGAGCCGGAGCCGATGCCGCCGCGCGAGCCCGAGCCGCTGCCGCCCGAGCCCGAGATCGCCCCGCCGGCGCCTCCGCAGCCCGATCGCGAGCCGCCCGCCTCGGCGGCGAACGGCTCGCCCAGCGGCGACGAGATCGGCGCCCGGATCGTCGCGACGAAGATGGCGCTCGACGGCGCGTCGCGCGACGCGATCGCGCGGCATCTGGCCGAGAACTACGAGGTCGGCGACGCCGAGAAGCTCATCGACTTCGCGATGGGCCGCGCCAACCGCTGACGGCCGGCGAGGTTAGCGCTCGCTCACGCCGGGGTCGATGATCCCGAGGGCGCCGGGGTCGATGATCTCGGCGGCCCCGAAGCCGCTGATCGGCCGGTCGACCAGGAAGACTTCGAGCGTGATGTCCGGGTCGAGGTGGGCCTGGCTGAGGAACGCGACCACTTTCGCTCCGGTCAGCTCCTCGATCGCCTCCCTGTAGCGGTCGGCCATCATCGCCTGAAATTCGTGGCGCATCTCGACGACCTCGTCGGACCGGCCGCTCTCGACCATCGTCTGCTCCATCGCGGTGAAGCCGTTGCGCAGGACGCAGACGACCAGGTCGTCGAGCACGTAGGTCTTCGCGCGGGTCGGCCCGCGACCGTAGTGCTCGCGCAGCAGCCCGACGAACCTCGTCGAGATCGCCGACAGCAACTCGCCTCCGGAAAGGGGTGTTTCGTCGGTCATCGTTGTAGAAACCTCCTGGGTACCAGTTACCCCATTTTTGCACTTGACACCCAGGCGCGCTAGGCTCATAGGACAAGTCGCGCGACGGTTCTCCTCGCCTTCTCCGCCATCGTGAGCGACGTCTTCGAGAGGGTGGACGGAGCGCACCATGGCCACTGGCCGCGAAGGGCGACGATGCTGAACGGCAAGGACGTGCCCGCTGTGCGGGTCTGGGTGGAGGCAGCCGACCGCTGGGCCCAAGGCGCGCAGGAGCTGGTCGCCGCGGCGGCCGGGCTCGCCGTGGTGAGCAGGGATATCGCGACGAACCTGGAGCAGCAGCGCAACGGCGAGGCGGGGACCATGAAGGAGCTCAGGGTCCTGGCGGACGAGCTCGAGCGCGACACCGCCTTCCTGCGCGACCGCTACCTGGCCACGGCGGCCGACCTGGACCAGTACCGCGACGTGCTCGACTGAAATCCGCCGTTTTGAAACGTCCGATTCCTGGGTATACTGTTTCCTGAGTAATCGGCCTGAGAGCTTCGTTGGGGGGCGGATCGCCGGGCCGGCGGCCCACATCAGACGAGGACCGGATGCCGGTCACACGTTGGCCAGACCCCCCGAGGCCTCTTGTTATCGAAGGCTTTTCGATGCCAGGAGGCATGCGGTGCGGGAGCACGGAGCGAACCGGTACGAGGTCGAGCAGGCGCAGACGACGCTGCTGCGCTGCTTTACCGACGCCCTGGGGGCGGACACCGGTGCCGTGGTCGCGCGTCTTGGCAATGGGGCGGAACGTCGCACGGCGCTGTCGCTGCGGGATCTCCTCGGCCGTAACGGCGACGGCGAGGGCGAGCGGATCGTCACGACCTGGAGCCGCGACGGCGGCCGGGTAGCGCTCTCCTGGATCGACGGGAGCCTCCTGGCGCGAGGGCTACAGGCGGATCGCGCGATCGTCGAGACCGGGGACCGGGTCCCGTTCCGAGTGGGGTACGGCGCACCGCTGTCGGAGGGCGTGGTGGCGCCGATCCGGCTGGGCAATCGCCCGGTCGGTGTGCTCTACGGCGGTTTCAGCTCGACCCCGGCCACCGATCCGGACGAGCTCGCCTGGATCGCCGAGACGTTCGCGGCCACCGCCGCGCTCTGCCTGACCGACCGCGGCTCGCTGGCGTCCACGCTGCGGGCCTCGAGCTTCGACGGGCTCACGGGCTGCCTCAGCCCCTCGGGCGTGCTCTATGCGCTCGACGCCGAGATCGCGCGCAGCGAGCGCTTCGGCCATCGTCTGTCGTGCTGCTTCGTGGATCTCGACGGGTTCAAGGCGGTGAACGACCGCCATGGCCACCTCGAGGGCAACCGGCTCCTGGTCGCAGCGGGATCGGCTCTGCGGTCGGTGGCCAGGCGTTACGACTCGGTGGGACGCTTCGGCGGAGACGAGTTCGTCGCCGTCCTGCCACAGACCGACCTGCGCGGCGCGATCAGGCTCGCCGAGCGGATGAGCGCCCGCGTCACGACCGCGCCTCAGCGCGGACTCCGATGTGCCGGTTCACGCCTCGATCGGGGTTGCCGAGTGGACCAGCGGGATGCTGCCCCGCCATCTGATCGACGCGGCAGACGTCGCTCTGCGCGAGGCCAAGGCTCTCGGATCCGGCGAGGTGGTCGCCGCCGGCGGGAGGACCAACGGGAGGACCAACGGGAGGACAAACGGGAGGAGCAACGGGAGGGGCATCAGAGCGCGGGCGGGGCTGGGACGCCTCGCCCGCCGCCGTGCCCGCGACGCGAATGGGAACGGGAACGGGCGGGAGCCCGAGGTCGCCGACCGCCGCGCCGTCGAGGAGAGCGACGGCGCGGTCGGTCGGGGCGCCGACGAGACGGATCGGGCCGATGGGTAGCGCCGTCGCGCGGACAGTCACGACGCAGCGCGACGAGCCGCGGAGCCTGAATGACGTGCTGCTGCGGTTCGCCGAGGGGCTTGGCGCCGACGTCGCGGCGGTCCTGGTCCCCGTCGACGGGGATCGGGTGCGCGAGCACACGCTCTCGGTCGAGGCGTTGCTGGCGCGCACCCCGAGCCCGCGCGGCAAGGGCGTCGATCACGTCCGCGGCTGGAATCGCGGGCCGTTCGCCCTGCGCTGGGCCGATCGCAGCGCGCTCGGCCGGGCGATGGCCGCGCGGCACACGATCGTCGTCGAGTCCTCGCAGGCCGCAAACGGCGATCAGCCGGTCACGCCGCTGGTCGTCGCCGCGCCGGTCGAGCGCAGCGGCATCCACCTTGGCGTCCTCTATGCGCACTGCGTTCCCGTGGACAGCGTCGATCGGCAGCGGCTGGGCTGGACGGCGGACTCGTTCGCCCAGGAGATGGCGCCGTTCCTGATCGGGCGGTCGCCGGCCTAGAAGGGTTTGATGAGGGGAGCAACCATTCCAGGGGGAAATGGGGACGGGCCTCAGGCGCTCGATCGCGAACGCGTTCAGGCCGCCGTCTTGCGCCGCTTTACGGATGCGATTGGCGGGGACCATGGCGCGGCCGTGGTGCAACTCGGCGGGAGCTCAATCGCTCCGCCCGCGCTATCGGTGGAGGATCTGATCGAGAGCTCGCCGGAGCCTTCGGGCCAGCGGCTCGTCTCGACCTGGAGCCGAGACGGTGCTGCGGTGCCGCTCTCGCGGCTCGACAAGGCCCTGCTTGCGCGGGCGCTCCAGGCGGACCGCGCGATCGTCGAAATCGGCGGCGGCGTCCCGCTCCAGGTCGGGAACGTCAGTTTCCCCTCGCACGCCGTAGCCGCCCCGATTCGGATCGAGTCGCGCCCGGCGGGGGTCCTCTACGGCGACTTCGCGAGCGGCGCCGGCGTCAGCGACGTCGCCGAGCTGGGCTCGCTCGCAGAGGCGTTCGCCACAACCACGGCGACCTGCCTGACCGACGACGGCGTGCTGGCCGCGACGCTGCGCGCCTCGGGCTTCGACCCGCTGACGGGATGCCTCAGTCCCGGAAGCGTGCTCGACGCGCTCGAGTCCGAGATCGGACGCAGCAAACGCCACGGTTACCCCCTGTCGTGCTGCTTCATCGACCTCGGCTACTTCGCCGCCGCGCAAGCGAACGGGAACGCTGACGGCACTCACGCGCTGCTGGCCGCCGGGGAGACGCTGCGCACCATCGCGAGGCGCTCCGATGTGGTGGGCCGCCTAGGCGGGGACGAATTCGTCGCGGTCCTGCCCCACACCAACCTTTCCGGAGCGCTGCGTCTGGGCACGCGGATCGTGGCGTCGCTCCGCTCCGCGGTCGGCGCGGTCACCGACCTGCCGGTCAGCCCGGCGGTTGGGGTCGCTGAGTGGGCCGAGGACGTGTTGCCGCGCGAGCTCCTGGTGGCGGCCGACAACGCGCTGCGCGAGGCCAGATACGCGGGGGGCTCGCGGCCCGCGGTGCTGGGATCGACGCCGGGACGCCAAAGTGCCCTGGCCAGCGGCGGCCTGCGCAGGTTCCTGCGCCTGATCACCGTCGACGGCAGGGTGTCCTGGGCCGCCGAGCGGCGAGGAGCGCGCCGCTAGCCCGAAGCGCGGTCACGGGAACGCCCGTTCGTACCCCTACACTGATTCGCAGTGGCTCGCTCGGCAAAGATCGTCATCTCGGGGGCCCGTGCGCACAACCTCAAGGGCGTCGACCTGGAGCTGCCCCGCGACGCCCTGATCGTGATCACCGGCCTCTCCGGCTCGGGCAAGTCGAGCCTGGCGTTCGACACGCTGTACGCCGAGGGCCAGCGCCGGTACGTCGAGTCGCTGTCCTCCTACGCCCGGCAGTTCCTGGGCCTGATGGAGAAGCCGGATGTGGACTCGATCGAGGGTCTCTCGCCCGCGATCTCGATCGATCAGAAGACGACCTCGCGCAACCCGCGATCAACCGTCGGCACGGTCACCGAGATCTACGACTACCTGCGGCTGCTGTGGGCGCGGATCGGCCATCCCCACTGCTTCAACTGCGGCGAGCCGATCCAGGGCCAGTCGCTCGAGCAGATCACCGACAGGGTGCTCTCGCTGGACGAGGGCACGCGCTTCATGGTGCTGGCGCCGGTGGTTCGCGGTCGCAAGGGCGAATACGGGCGGATGCTGGCCGAGATGCGGGCGCAGGGCTACGCGCGCGCGGTCGTCGACGGCGAGTTGCGCCGGCTCGACGAGGAGATCGAGCTCGACAAGAAGCGGAAGCACGACATCTCGATCGTGGTCGATCGCCTGGTGATGAAGGAGGGGGTGCGCAAGCGCCTCGCCGAGTCGATCGAAGCCGCCTCCCAGCTCGCGGACGGGCTGATCGAGGTCGAGGACGCCGACTCGGGCGAGCGCCAGATCTTCTCGGAGCGGTTCGCGTGCCTGAACTGCGGGGCTTCGATGCCCGAGATCGAGCCACGGATCTTCTCGTTCAACTCCCCGCACGGCGCCTGCCAGCGCTGTCACGGCCTGGGCTTCCAGCGGGTCATCGACCCCGAGCTGATCGTCCCCGACCCGACGCTGTCGATCCACGAGGGCGCGCTCGACCCGTGGACGAAGGCGGCGTCGATGTATCACCGGCGGCTTGCTCGAGGCCGTGGCCGAGTCGAGCGGCATCGACGTCGACACGCCGTGGCAGGACCTCACCCAACCCGAGCGCGACCTGCTGCTCGATGGCACGGGCGACGAGAAGCACACGGTCAGCTACAAGAACCGCTTCGGCCGGCGGCGGACGTACAACGTGCGCTTCCCGGGCATGCTCGTGAGCCTCGAGCGCCGTTACGAGAACACGGACTCCGAGAACACGCGCGAGCGGGTCGAGGAACTGATGGCGATGCAGCCGTGCCCGGCGTGCGACGGCGCGCGCCTGCGCCCCGAGTCGCTGGCGGTCACGGTGGGCGGGCTCAACATCTCCGAGTTCACGCGCTTCTCGGCGCGGGCGGCGCTGGAGTGGGTCGAGCGGCTCACGCTGAACGAGACCGAGCGCGCGATCGCCCACCTGGTGCTGCGCGAGGTCGCCGAGCGCCTGCACTTCCTCGACAGCGTCGGCATCGGCTACCTGTCGCTCGAGCGCGCGGCGGCCACGCTCTCCGGCGGCGAGGCCCAGCGGATCCGGCTGGCCACGCAGATCGGGTCCAGCCTGGTCGGCGTGATGTACATCCTCGACGAGCCGTCGATCGGGCTGCACCAGCGCGACAACGAGAAGCTGATCGACACGCTCGCGCGCCTCCGCGACCTCGGCAACACCGTGATCGTCGTCGAGCACGACGAGGGCACGATGCGCGCCGCCGACCACGTCGTCGACCTCGGTCCCGGTGCCGGCGAGCACGGGGGCGAGGTGATCGCCGAGGGCACCCCGGCGCAGATCCAGCGGGTGCCCGCCTCGCTCACGGGCCAGTACCTGGCCGGCAAGCGCTCGATCCCGGTGCCCCGCGAGCGACGCTCCCCGCGCGGCGAGCTGCGGGTGCGGGGCGCGCGCCAGCACAACCTGAAGTCCGTGGACGCGGCGTTCCCGCTCAGGACGTCTCTGCTGCGTCACGGGCGTTTCGGGCTCAGGCAAATCGACGCTGGTCAACGAGGTGCTCTATCGGGCGGTCGCCAACCGGCTGCACCGCGCGCGCCTGCGCCCGGGCGCGCACGACGGGATCGACGGCATCGACGAGATCGACAAGATCATCAGCATCGACCAGTCGCCGATCGGCCGCACGCCGCGGTCGAACCCGGCCACCTACACGGGCATCTTCGACCATATCCGCGACCTCTTCTCGAAGACTAAGGAGGCTCGGGCGCGGGGCTACAAGCCGGGCCGGTTCAGCTTCAACGTCAAGGGCGGGCGCTGCGAGGTCTGCCGCGGCGACGGGCAGATCAAGATCGAGATGCACTTCCTGCCCGACGTCTACGTCCCCTGCGAGCAGTGCCACGGCCGCCGCTACAACCGCGAGACGCTCGAGGTCCGCTTCAAGGGCCGCTCGATCGCGGACGTGCTCGACATGCCCGTCGCCGAGGCCCTCGAGTTCTTCGAGCCGATCCCGAAGCTCCGGCGCCGGCTGCAGACGTTGCACGACGTGGGCCTGGACTACATCCGCCTGGGCCAGCCGGCGACCACGCTCTCGGGCGGCGAGGCGCAGCGCGTGAAGCTCGCGACGGAGCTCTCCAAGGTCGCGACCGGCAGCACCCTGTACATCCTCGACGAGCCCACCACCGGCCTCCACTTCGCCGACGTCGAGCGGCTCCTCGAGGTGCTCGGCCGACTCGTCGACCAGGGCAACACGGTGCTCGTGATCGAGCACAACCTCGACGTGATCAAGTCGGCCGACCGGATCATCGACCTCGGCCCCGAGGGCGGCGAGGCCGGCGGCGAGATCCTCGCCACCGGCACGCCGGAGCAGATCGCCGGCCATCCGGACTCCTACACGGGCCGGTTCCTGGCCGGCCTGGTCGAGCCGGAGGCGCCCACGGTCCGCCGCGCCAGGTCGCGCGAGGCCGTCGCCGCCTGAGAGCCGGGCGCCCTAGGCTTGCGCCGATGACGGACCCTAAGGGATGGCGACTCTGGTGGATGAAGCGCCGCTGGTACGAGCGGAACTCCACCTACCGGCGCCGCCGGCGCATCAACAGGCACGCCGCCGCCGGCGGCTTCTACGTCCGCTATCCGGTCGAGGGCGAGCTGCTCGAGGCGCTCGACGATGGCCGGCTGACCGTGGGGGAGGGGACCCTGTTCGAGCCCGGCTGCTGGATCACGCTCTCGCCGCAGGCGCGGATTGCCATCGGCGAGGGCTGCTTCCTGAACCGAGGCGTGATGCTCGCCGCGAACGAGCGCATCGAGATCGGCGACCACGTGATGTTCGCGAACGGCTGCTTCGTCGGCGATGCCGACCACCGCTACGACGATCCCGACGTCCCGATCACCTGGCAGGGGTTCGAGTCGCGTGGCCCCGTCGTGATCGGCTCGAACTGCTGGTTCGGGGTGAACTGCGTCGTCACCGGTGGCGTGACCATCGGCGAGCGTGCGGTGATCGGGGCGAACTCAGTTGTCACCGGCGACATCCCACCCGGGACGATCGCCGCCGGCGCCCCGGCGAAGGCGATCCGCGCCATCGAGTTCCGCAAACGCTCCGATCCCTGAGCCGCGCCGCAACCGGGAGCGCACCCGGGGCGTGTATTAGGGTTGCGTGAGCGTGTCCTTTGGAGATGTTGACGCCGTCCGGTCTCGGGCGTGGGCCGGCCTGGTCGCCGTTCTCGCGTGCCTCGCGCTGCCGGCCTGCGGGGACGACGACGAACCGATGCAGAGCACCGCACCCGCGGTGACCGGCGCGGCGGACACCACCGACGCCGAGCAGGCGCCGGGAGCGGAGGCACCCGAGGACGAGCCGGCGGCGGATCCCGCCGACGATGAGGCGGCGATCGCCAACACGCTCGAGGGGGTCCTCACGGGTGTCGACCCGGCCCTGGTCTGCGGCGAGCTGGTCACGCAGAGCTACCTGCAGGAGGCGTACGGGGGCGCCGGCGGCTGCAGGCGGGCGCAGGCCGATCTGAAGCCCGCCGACAAGGTGAAGCTGAGCCGGGTGGTGGTCCTGCCGGACTCGGTGGCGCAGGCGCTCGCCGAGCCCTCGGGGGGTCTCTACGACGGCGACCGGCTCCGCGCCGAGCTTGTTCTCGACGGCGGCGTCTGGAAGCTCAACTCGCTGCGCTCGAACGTTCCGGTCGGTCCCTAGCGATACTTCCCGGATGCGACGCGGCACCTACTCGATCGTCGCACGAGATCCGGCCACGGGCGAGCTCGGTGTGGCGGTTCAGTCGCATTGGTTCTCGGTCGGGTCGATCGTCACCTGGGCGCAGCCCGGAGTCGGCGCCGTCGCGACTCAGTCGATCGCCGAGCCCGCGTACGGGCCGCGGGCGCTGGCGCTCATGGCAGCCGGGACCGCTGCCGGCGACGCGCTCGACGAGCTGCTCGCGGCGGATGCGCAGGCTCGGTTGCGTCAGGTCGCGGCCATCGGCACGGGCGGCGACCCGGCGGCGCGGACCGGCGACGGCTGCATCCCTGCGGCCGGCGACGTCCAGGGCGACGATCACTCGGCCCAGGCGAATCTGATGGCCTCGGCCGACGTGTGGCCGGCGATGTCCGCCGCCTTCGCGGCGGCCGCCGGCCCGCTTGCCCGCCGGCTGTTCGCGGCGCTCGAGGCCGGCGAGGCGGCGGGCGGCGACGCCCGGGGGCGCCAGTCCGCCGCCCTCGTGGTCGTCCCGCCGTCCGGCGAGCCGTGGGAGCGCACCGTCGAGCTGCGGGTCGAGGACCACGACGACCCCCTTGGCGAGCTCGGCCGCCTCCTGGACGTCGCCGACGCATACGCCCTGGCGGATCGCGGCGACGCGCTCGGCGGCGAAGGGCGCCACGACGAGGCCGCCCGGTGCTATCGCGAGGCGGCGGCGCTCCAGCCGTCCAACCACGAGCTCCTGTTCTGGTCGGGGGTATCGCTCGCGTACGGCGGCGACGTGGCCGGCGGCCTCGAACAGGTGGCTCGGGCGATCGAGATGCAGCCGGGCTGGCGGAACGTCCTCGGCGACCTTGAGCCGGAGATCTGCCCCGGGGCCGCCGTGGTGCGCGACGCCCTCGAGGGCTAACCGGCGACCTGAATCACGACGGTGCGCTCGCGCGGGCGGTCGTCGAAGTCGAGCAGCACGACCTGCTGCCACGTGCCGAGCGCGAGCCGCCCGCCGACGACCGGGATCAGCTCCGACGGTCCGACGACAGCCGCACGCTGGTGAGCGTGCGAGTTCGTGTCGTGGTTGAGGCGGTTGTGCTCGTAGTCGCCGTGGGCCGGGACCAGCCGCTCGAGCAGCTCCTGGAGGTCATGGACGCCGCCCGGCTCGAACTCCATCGTCGTGATCGCGGCGGTCGAGCCGCGGACGAACGCGCTCACCTGTCCCTGCGCGATCCCGGCCTCGCGAACGGCGCTCGCGAGCGCTCCGGTGATGTCGATCGTGTCGCCGTCGCCCCGGGTCGACACGCGATGCTCGCTCGTGATCATCCGCCCGGATGATCGCACCAGATGGCCGGTCCCGAACGCGGAACGGGCCGGGCGAGTGCCCGGCCCGTTGCTGCCTGCCTGCTCCCTGCGTCAGACGCCGTGCGGATGCGGTCCGCGACCGAGATGGAACGCGTCCATCAGCCTCGGTACCCAAACCAGGGCGGCGACGCCGATCACGATGTAGACGATGTCCGTCAGCGTCCCTGTGCCGAAGATCTCCGCGAGCACGTTGGTCTCGCCGTCGGTGATCCCGAGGATGCCCCAGTTGAGGGCGCCGAGAAACATCAGCATGAGCGCGACGGGCTCGAACCTCTTGAGCATCTCCATGGTGCTTACCTCGCTTCGTTTCGTGTCCCGCACCATCCAAGTGCGAAACCGCACAAGAAGTACCCCAGGAGGGTAGGGTGGTTACCGCCTGATCGCTAAATCTCCGTCGCCGACCAGTCCCAATCCGACGACGCCAGGGTCTCCTGGTCCAGATAGGCGCGGAACTCGCCGAGCTCGGCTGGATCGATCGAGTAGATGTGCTCCGGGCCCGGGAACGCACCCGAGCGAACCTCGCCGGCATATGCCTCGACGCCGCGCACCATCTCGCCACGGACGTCCGCGTAGCGCTTCACGAACTTCGCCGCGTGGCCTCCGAAGATGCCGAGGAGATCGTGGAACACGAGCACCTGGCCGTCGGTCCCGGCCCCGGCACCGATCCCGATCACCGGGATCTCCATCTTCGGCATCAGCGCCTCCGTCACCGCCGACGGGACGGCCTCGAAGACGATCGCGAAGCATCCGGCCGCCTGCAGGGCGAGCGCCTCGTCGGCGATCTGGGCGGCCCGGCTGGCCGTCTTGCCCTGCGCCTTGTAGCCACCCAGGGCGGTCGCCGTCTGCGGCGTCAGCCCCACGTGGCCCATGACCGGGATCCCGGCGCGGATGATCGCGCGGGCCCGATCCACCGAGGCGCCGCCGCGCTCGAGCTTGACCGCGTCGCAGCCCGCCTCCTTCACGAAGCGCTGCGCGTTGGCGATCGCCTGCTCGTTCGACTGCTCGTACGAGCCGAAGGGCATGTCGCCGACCAGCAGCGGCGTCTTCAGCCCGCGGCGAACGGCCGCGGCCAGGATCAGCATCTCGTCCATCCCGACCGGCACGGTCGAGTCGTAGCCCAGCACGGTCATGGCGGCCGAGTCGCCGACCAGCACCACGTCCACGCCGGCCTCCTCGACGACCTGAGCCGACGGGTGGTCGTACGCGGTCACCATCACGATCGGCTCGCCCGCGGCCTTCATCTCCGCGAGCCGGGGGAGGGTGACGGGCTTGCGCTGCGCGGGCGCCGGCGAATCCTGCGGTCGAGTACTCATAGCGACGCCTCCGATGCCAGCGGCGAGTCGAGCAATACCTCGGGGTGGGAGTCGACGTTGACGATCTCGTTGTCGTCGTCGACATGCACTACGACCGGCGCGTAGCTCTCCATGTCGCGCTCGTCGTAGGCGCCGAACGAGGCAACGATGATCTTGTGGCCCGCGCGCGTGAGACGCGCGGCGGCGCCGTTGACCTGCATCGTCCGCGACCCGGGCTCGCCCTCGATCACGTAGGTGACGAAGCGCGACCCGTTGTCGATATCCCAAACGTGCACCTGCTCGTTCGCGATCAGGTCGGCCGCTCCCATCAACTCGGGATCGATCGAGATCGAGCCGACGTAGTCGATGTCGCAGCCGGTCACCGTGGCCCGGTGGATCTTCGACTTCAGCATCTGGCGTTGCATGGATTCCTCTCGGTTCAGTTGGTGGCGCCGGGGGCTCCGACCACCACGTTGTCGATCAAACGGGCCCTGCCGACCCGCGCGGCGACGGCAACCAGCACGGGCCGTCCGTTGAAGCTCTGCGCCGGCGTGAGATCGTCCGCGTGGCGGGCCTCGAGGTACTCCGGCTCGATCCCGGCCTCGGCCAGGACCCGCCGCCCCGCGCTCAGGGCCTGATCGACGGACGACCCTTCAGACGCAGCCGTCCGAACGGCATCAAGCGCGAGCCACAGCCCCGATGCGCGCTTGCGCGCATCGGGCTTTAGGTATTGATTGCGCGAGCTGAGCGCCAGCCCGTCCGGCTCGCGGACGGTCGGCACGACGACGATCTCGACCGGGAAATCGAGGTCGCGGGCCATCCGCCGGATCACAACGGCCTGCTGTGCGTCCTTCTGGCCGAAGAACGCGACGTCCGGATGCACGCTGTTGAAGAGCTTCGCGACGACGGTCGTGACGCCGCGAAAGTGGCCGGCGCCACGGCGGGCGGGGTCACCGTCGAGGACGTCCGCGAGGCCCTGGACCTCGACGAAGGTGGTGAAGCCCTCGGGGTAGACCTCGTCCGTCGCCGGCGCGAAGACGATGTCGACGCCGGCGTCGCCCGCGAGCCGCAGGTCGCGCTTCTCGTCACGCGGGTAGGAGCCGAGATCCTCGCCGGCGCCGAACTGCGTGGGGTTCACGAACAGGCTCATCACGACCACGTCGCAGCGATCGCGGGCGGCCCCCAGCAGGCTGAGGTGGCCGTCGTGCAGGGCACCCATGGTCGGGACGAGCCCGATCGTTCGCGCCTCACGCCGCGCAGGCGCGAGAGCCTCGCGGAGGTCGGCCTTCGTGCGCACGAGCAGTGGGGCGCTCATCGCCGGTCCTCCGCGAGGGAGCGGGTGCGCCGGGCGAGCTCCCGGTAAAGAGGCGCCAGGTCCGGGGCACGCTCGGCGATCGCCCGCAGGTGGCGCTTCACCGTTTCCTCGTCGCCGCGGGCGATCGGCCCGGTCAGGGCGTCCGCGCCGGCGTCGGCCCAGTTGGCCGCGCTGCGCAGGACGAGCGGCGCGAGCACGTCACGGGGGTTGTCCACGCCGGCCGCGGCCAGCAGCCCGGCGGCCGACTCCTCGAGCGCGATCAGGAAGTTGGACGCCATCGAGGCGGCCGCGTGATAGGCCGCGCGTCCCTCGTCCGGCACCTCGAAGGGGCGCATTCCCAGCCCCGTGGCGAGCGCGCGGGCGAGTTCGAGAGCCGTGGTGTCCGCGCCCGCGACGGCGCAGGGCGCTCCCGTGAGGTCGGCGTCGGGCGCGGGGATCGTCTGGAGCGGGTGGAGGGAGAACGTCGGGCAACCGGCCTCGGCGGCCGGGCTCAGCGCCGCGAGGGTCGTGGCGCCGCTCACGTGTCCGACCGGGGTGCCGGCCGGCAGGTCGCCGGCGATCCGGGCGCACACTTCCGCGATCGCCTCGTCGGGGACGCAGAGCAGGACCGGCGCGTCGCCATCGGCTCGCGGCGCGTCGCCGTGGCCGAGCACGTCGACCTCGGCGCCGGCCGCCGTGGCCGCCCGGGCGATCGCGCCGCCGGCACGCCCGGCGCCCACGACGATCAGGCGCGCCGGCAGGGCAGGCGCTTCAGGCGGGGTGGATGTGGCGGGAAGATCCCGTTCCAGTTCTCTCATCGGAGATACCAGACGGCGCAATGATTTCTCGGGTCAGGCGGGCCGTGGCCCTGTCCACGCCCGATTCGGCGGGTCGCGGCTTGACAAATTATGCCCGATCGACCCCGCGGTAACGCCGGACGGGCGCTCGGGTCTCGTGCGTGAAGCTACGATCGGCTTCACGATGCCGATCTACGAGTTCAGCTGCGAAAGCTGTGGGGCTCGCTTCGAGGGACTGGTCCCGGTCGGGACGGAGTCGATCCCCTGCCCCGAGTGCTCGGCGGAGCGCACCCGGCGGGTGCTCTCCGCGCCCGGCGCGCCGATGCGACTGGTGAAGACCGGTGGCTCCGCTCGCAAGCAGGAAGCGCGGAACGCAAAGCTCCACGCCGACACGAAGGCGCGCTTCAAGGAGGCCCGGCGGAAGGCCAGGGAGGCCAAGAAGGGCGGCGGCGGGCCGCCGGCAGGAGCCGCTTGACCGAGGGCGACGCAACGGCCCCGGAGGCCGAGCGCCGCCGGGAGCAGCTCGTCGAGCTTTACCGCGAGGTCTCGTCCTGCGCGCGCTGCCCGCTGGCCGAGACGCGCACCAAGGCTGTGTTCGGCGCCGGCAACGCGGACGCCGACCTGATGTTCGTCGGCGAGGCGCCGGGGGCCGAGGAGGACCGGCAGGGTCTGCCGTTCGTGGGCCGCGCCGGGCAGCTGCTGGAGGAGCTGCTCGGAGAGATCGGGATGACGCGCGGGGACGTGTTCATCGCGAACGTCCTGAAGAGCAGGCCGCCCGGCAACCGGGACCCGCTGCCGGCCGAGATCGAGGCGTGCCAGCCGTACCTGTGGCGCCAGATCGAGCTGATCGAGCCACGCGTGATCGCCACGCTCGGCAACTTCGCCACGAAGCTGCTGAGCGGGAACCCGACCGGCATCACCCGGGTGCGGGGGACGCCGCAGGTGCACGAGCTTGGCGGCAGGACGGTGTTCCTGTTCCCGCTGCTTCACCCGGCCGCGGCGCTGCGGACCCCAGCGATGAAGGAGACGCTGCGCGAGGACTTCGCCAAGCTGCCCGCGTTGCTGAACGAGCTGCTGCCGGAGCCCGAGCCCCCGATCGACCTGGACGCGCCCGAGCCGGACCCGGCGGACCAGCTCGACCTGTTCTCTGGATGAGCGATCTGCGGAGCGCCGGGCCGGGGGAGACGGAGGCCATTGCGGCCGAGCTCGCCGCGACGCTGGGTCCCGGTGACGTCGTGCTGGTCAGCGGCGAGCTCGGCGCCGGCAAGACCACCTTCGTCCGCGGGGCCTGCCGGGCGCTGGGGGTGACCGAGCCCGTGCAGTCGCCGACCTTCACGATCGGCCGCCGATACCGAGGCCGGCTGCCGGTCTCACACCTCGACCTCTACCGCCTGGAGGACCTGCGCGGGGAGGAGCCGGGGCTGCTCGACGACTATCTCACCGGCGATTGCGTGACGTTCATCGAGTGGCCCGCCGCCGCAGGGGCGTTGAGCGACGTCACCGCTCGCGTGACGATCGAGCACGCGGGCGGCGACACGCGTTTGATCAGCGTCGAGCCCTAGTAGCCCGCGTCCTCGAGCGCCTTGTCCGCGTCTTCCTGCAGCTTGTCGGCCTCGTCCTGGAGGTCCTCCTGGAGCTGGTCGGCCTCTTCCTGAAGCTGTTCCGTGTCGACGCCGCTCTCCTCGAGCTGCTGCTCGACGTCGTCGATGATGTCCTGGGCCTGGTCCTCGGCGTCGTCGCCGCAGCCGGCCCAGCCGACACCGGCGACGGCGATCGCCAGCGACGCTGCGACGGCGGCGCCGCGGCGGCGCTTCGTCCCGCTCTGTTTGGTCATCCGGAAATCCCCCCTTCGGGGTCGTTGTTCGAGACACGCCGATGCTACGCCACGCCTGGTAGGTGTAGGGTCAGCGAGCCGCTGGCAGGCGCCGGTGGCCGGGGACACGACACCGAGACAACGGGAGGATCGAGATGGTCAAGCGACTCTGGCCGGTGCTGATCGCTCTGCTGGCGTGCGGCCTGATCGCCGCCGGCTGCGGCGACGATGACGACGACAGCAGCGCCGCACCCGCCGCAACCGAGGAATCAACGGACGCCGCCGAGGAGATCACCGACGCCGCCGAGAGCGGCGACGTGGACGCGGCCATCCAGGCTGCGGTTGACGCGTGCAAGCAGAGCATCCAGGCAACCCCCGGGCTGTCCGCTGACACGATCTCCGAGCTCGAGGGCCTCTGCGACGAGGCGGCCAGCGGGGACATCGAGGACGCCCAGGCGGCCAGCGTCGAAGTCTGCGAGGCGATCGTCGAGGACACCGTGCCCGAGGGCACGGCCCGCGACACGGCGCTCTCGGCCTGCGCGTCGGCGCTGCGCCGTAACCGAACTGAGCCGATTCGGATCGGGGGTCTGGCGGCCAGCGCCGGACCCCCGACCGCGTTCTATAGCCATCTAGGCTCCGGGCGTGACGAATGTCCTCGGCCTGGATACCTCGACGTCGGAGCTGACCGTCGCCCTCGTGGGCGACGGCGTCCTCGTCGAACGCGCCGCCGGCCCGGATGAGGGTGGGCGCCCACGCCACGCGAGCGAGCTGCTGCCGGCCGTGGAGGCCGTGCTCGCCGAGGGCGGCGGCTGGGACGGTGTCGGCCGGATCGCGGTCGGGATCGGCCCCGGCACGTTCACGGGCCTGCGGATCGGCGTCACGCACGGCGCGCGCCCTCGCACAGGCGCAGGGGCCTGGGGCTGGCCGGCGTCTCGTCGCTGGCGACCCTCGCCGCGGGCGTGGATCCGGCACACCCGGAGGCGGCGCGCCCGCGCCTCGCCGCTGATCGACGCGAAGCGCGGCGAGGCGTTCGCCGCGCTCTACGACGCGGCGGGCGAGGAGTTGTGGCCGGCGTGGGTCGGGCCGCCCGAGGATCTCGCGGAACGGGTTGCGGCGCTGCCCGTCGCGCCGTTGGCGTTCGGGGACGGCTCGGTACGATTTCGCGACCAGCTCGGAGCCGCCGGGGCGGTCCTGCCGCCCGACGACGATCCGGTCCACCGGCTGCGTGCGCGGCACCTCTGTCGCCTCGCGGATGGAATGCCGGATGAGCGCGAACATCGAGCCGAACTACCTGAGACGACCCGACGCGGAGCTTTGGCGTGAGCGAGATCACGGATCCGAAGAACGGCTGAGCGCCCGACACGGTCGCGCTCCGCAAGCTGGTCTATGGCGACCTCCCGAGCGTGCTCGCGATCGAGCGCCGTTCGTTCGGGACGCCGTGGTCGCTGGCGATGTTCGTGCTCGAGCTCTCGAAGCCGTCCGGGATCTGCCTCGCCGCCGAGGGCCGGACGGGCTTGTCGGGCTATCTCGTCTGCTCGCGCTACGCCGACGTCTGGCACCTGATGAACGTCGCGGTCGAACCCGGCCGGCGCCGCGCCGGGATCGCGCCGGCCTGATCGAGCGCCTGTTCGAGGAGGTCGGCCGCGGCGCGCGGCTGACGCTCGAGGTGCGCGACGTCGAACACCGGGGCGATCGCCATGTACGGGCGCTTCGGGTTCGAGGCCGCCGGCCACCGGCGCCGCTACTACCAGGACAACGGCGAGGACGCCCTGATCATGTGGCTGGATCCGGTCCCGTAAGTTGATCCTTGCGATCGAGACGTCCTGTGACGACACCTGCGCCGCCGTCGTGGCGGGCCGCCGAGATCCGCTCGAACGTGATCTCCTCCCAGGCGGCGGCGCACGCGCGCTACGGCGGCGTCGTCCCCGAGGTGGCCTCGCGTCACCACCTGGAGCTGATCAACCCGGTCGTCGAGGCGGCGCTGACCGAGGCCGGGGCGACGCTGGAGGACCTCGACGGGATCGCGGTCACCCGCGGGCCGGGCCTGATCGGAGCGCTGCTCGTGGGCGTCAGCGCCGCCAAGGCGCTCGCGGCGGCGCACGGCCTGCCGATGGTGGGCGTGGACCACCTCCATGGCCACGTCGCCGCCAACTTCCTCGAGCCGGAGCCGCTCGAGCCGCCGTTCCTGTGCCTGATCGCGAGCGGCGGGCACACGCTGCTCGCCGGCGTTCGGGAGCACACGGGCTTCGAGGTCCTGGGGCAGACGCTCGACGACGCCGCCGGCGAGGCGCTCGACAAGGCCGCACGGCTCCTCGGGCCTGGGCTATCCGGGTGGCCCCGCGATCCAGCGGCTGGCGGCCGACGGCGATCCGGGGCCTTCTCGTTCCCGGTGGCGATGGCCCGCGACCCCGGCCTCGACTTCAGCTTCAGCGGGCTGAAGACGGCGCTGCTCTACGCCGTCCGCGAGCTCGACGAGCCGGAGCTCGACGAGCGCCGCGCGGACCTCGCGGCGAGCTTCCAGGCGGCGGTGGTGGGCCAGCTCGTCGCCAAGCTCGGCCGGGCTCTGGACACGGAGCGCTGGCCGGCCGTGGCGCTGGGGGGCGGGGTGGCGGCGAACACGCTGCTCCGCGAACGGGTCGGCGAGCTCTGCGCCGAGCGGTCGCTGCGGCTGAAACTTCCGCCGCCGGAACTGTGCACGGACAACGCGGCGATGATCGCGGCGGCCGCGCACCAGCTCGAGCCCACGCTGCATCCGGGCTATCTCGGGGTGGGACGCGTGGGCATGAGACGGCTGGTGCTATACGGGCGCCCGGACTGCCACCTGTGCGATGAGGCGCGGAGCGGTGGTGGTGCCGCTCGCGGTCGAGGCGGGCGACGTCGCGCTGACCGAAGTCGACATCGACTCCGACGACCGGCTCCTCACCCGATTCCTCGAGCGGATCCCGGTGCTCGAGCTGGATGGCGAGGTCATCGGCGAGCTGGAGCCTGACCCTGCATCACTTCGTGCCACCCTGCTACATACTTCTCGCGATGAATGAGGGGACCACAGGCGCTCGCGGCGCCACAGGCACGGACTCTGGCGCTACCGACGGCGAGCGGCTCTCGCTGGGCGTCGCCGCGCGGCTCTCGCGCTATCTCCAGGTCCTGACGCAGGCCCGGAAGATGGGCAAGGAGACGATCTCCTCGCAGGAGCTCGCCGAGTACACCCACATCAACTCCACCCAGATCCGCCGCGACCTCTCGGGCTTCGGCAAGTTCGGCAAGCGTGGGGTCGGCTACCGGGTCGAGTCGCTCGTGTCCGAGATCCGCAAGATCCTGCGCACCGCGGGCCAGCACAACATCGCCCTCTTCGGCGCCGGCAACCTGGGCCAGGCGATCGCCAGCTCGGACATCTTCGCCGACCACGGATTCCAGATCGTCGCCGTCTTCGACGTCGATCAGGAGCGGGTCGGCACCGACGTCAGCGGCGTTCCCGTTCGCGACTTCGCCGATCTCGAGACGGTCGTCGAGGACCAGGAGGTCGTGGTCGGCGTGCTCGCCGTGCCCGCCGGGGCCGCGCAGGAGGTGGCCGACCGCCTGGTAGAGGCCGGGGTGAAGATCATCTTCAACTACTCCGAGCAGCTTCTGCAGGTGCCGCCCGAGGTCACGGTCCACACCTCGAGTCCCGCGGTCGACCTGCTCTACGCGCTCTACTTCTACCTGGCGTAGGAGATGGGCGAGGACGCGACCCTCGACCTCGGCGTCGTCCGCGAGCGGTTCGCGGAGTCCGAGGACTTCACGGTCGGCCTCGAGGAGGAGTTCGCGATCGTGGAGCCGGAGAGCCTCGAGCTGGCGCACCGGTTCGAGGACCTCTACGCGGCCTGCCAGGAGGACGAGCTGCTCGCCGCATCGGCCGCGGGCGAGCTGATCGACACGGAGATCGAGATCCGCTCGGGCCGCGGTGACAGCTTCGCCGACGCGGCGGCGATGCAGCGCGAGCACCGAACCCGGCTGTTTGCGCTGGCCGACCGCATGGGGCTGGGGCTCGCCGCGATGGGCACGCACCCGTGGGCGAACTACCTGGACCAGCAGATCATCGACACCGCCCACTACAACCGGCTCCGCGACGAGCTGCGCTGGGTCGCGCAGCGCAACAACACCTGGAGCATGCATGTCCACGTCGGCGTTCGCGACGCCGATCGCGCGGTGGCGGTCTGCGATCACCTGCGCGAGCTGCTGCCGGCGCTGCTGGCGCTCTCGTCCAACTCCCCGTTCCTCGACGGTCACGACACCGGCCTGCACTCGATGCGGACGCAGATCTTCACCCGGACGTTCCCGCGCTGCGGGGTGCACGAGCCGTTCTCCGATTGGCGGAGCTACGCGAGCTTCATCGAGCGCCTCACCGCCACGCGCACGATCGTGGAGGCGACGCAACTGTGGTGGAGCGTGCGTCCGCACCACTCGTTCGGCACCGTCGAGCTGCGGATCTGCGACGCGCAGACGCAGGGGCAGGAGTCGTTCGCGCTCGCCGGCCTGATCGCCGGCTGCATCGTCCAATCGGCGCTGGATCGCGACGACGGGCGCCTGCCGGAGCCCCTCCCGGGCCGGGAGATCGAGGAGAACATGTGGCGCGCGATCCGCCACGGAATGGACGGCGAGATGATCGACTGGCGCGGCGACGGTGGCCTGGTCGCGACGCGCGCTGTGGTCGAGCGACTCGTGGAGTGGACGGCACCGGCGCGCGGCCTGATCGGAGCGGACCTCGAGCTGCCCGAGCGAAACGGCACCCAGCGCGCGCGGGACGCGGTGGCGGGAGGCGCCTCGATCCCGGACGTCTACCGCGAGGCGATCGCCGAGACCCGTCGCACCTACGCGCCTGAACCGGCGCCGGCCGGGTAGCTTCCAGGTTATGGAAGGAAGCCCCACTCAGGGACCACCCGGCGGGCCGCCGCCCTCCGAGGAGGAGCTGCGCGCCCGGATCGACGAGCAGCTGCGCCAGGTGCGGGTGCAGGACCTGCTGGTCGAGAGCGCCGCCTCGATCGTCAACCTCACGGCGCGGAGGATCGCCAAGGCCGACGAGCGGGACCTCGAGCAGGCTCGCGTCGGGATCGAGGCCGTTCGTGCCCTGGTCGAGCTGATCGACGGCGAGGTTCAGGGCCAGATCCGCGGGGCGCTCTCGGAGCTGCAGATGCTCTACGCGCGGGCCGCGAAGGGCGAGCCGCTCGACGGCGGCGAGGAGCAGCAGCCCGCGGAACCGCCGGCGGACCAGGCACAGGAACAGCCTCCCGCCGGGCCGCCGCAGGCGGAGCGCCCGCAGTCCAAGCTGTGGACGCCCGGACGCGACTAGGCCCCCGAGGGGCGAATCGGTAGACTGCGCGCCGCTCTTTCGGCCGTCCGCGTGCGGGCGGCCTTGTTACGCATCCCCCCGATAACGCGAACCGGAGGACCTCCAGTTGACCGACTTTCTGACCGACTACGGCGTCGTGATCGCGCTCGTCTGCGCCGGCGCCGCCGTCATCTACGGAGCGCTGATCACGCAGCGCTTGCTCAAGCTCTCCCCGGGCAACGAGCGCATGCAGGAGATCTCGGGCGCTGTTCAGGAGGGCGCCAAGGCGTACCTCAGCCGCCAGTACCTGATCATCGCCGTGGTCGCGGTACCGCTGGCGATCGTGATCGCCCTGATCCAGGACGCAACGGTCGCGATCGGGTTCGTGATCGGCGGCGTGCTCTCCGGTGCTGCCGGGTTCATCGGCATGAACCTGTCGGTCCGCGCGAACGCCCGCGTCGCCGAGGCGGCGCGCGGCGGCGTCCCGCCGGCACTCGACGTCGCCTTCAAGGGCGGTTCGGTCACCGGACTGCTGGTCGTCGGCCTGGCGCTCCTGGGAGTTGCCGGCTACTTCGGCATCCTCGTGCTCGGCGACAACACCGACAAGGAAGCCGTGGACGCGCTGATCGGCCTTGGCTTCGGTGGCTCGCTGATCTCGGTCTTCGCGCGTCTGGGCGGTGGCATCTTCACCAAGGCGGCCGACGTCGGCGCCGACCTCGTCGGCAAGGTCGAGGCGGGCATCCCCGAGGACGACCCCCGCAACCCCGCCGTGATCGCGGACAACGTCGGCGACAACGTCGGCGATTGCGCGGGCATGGCGGCCGACCTGTTCGAGACCTACGCGGTCACCTCGGTCGCGGTGATGCTGCTGGGCGTTCTCACCTTCGCCGAGGACTTCGCCCGCGAGGTCGCGCTCTACCCGCTCGTGATGGGCGGCGTCGCGATCATCGCTTCGATCATCGGGGCGCTCTCGGTCAGCACGAAGACCGACAAGGTCGAGGGCGCGCTCTATCGCGGCCTGATCGTCTCCGGGCTGATCTCGGCGGCGGCGTTCTACCCGATCACCGAGTGGCTCATGGACGAGCCTCTCCGGCTTGGCTTCGCCGAGGCCGGCGCGGCCGCGGTCAGCGTCACGGACCTCTGGCTTTGCGGTCTGATCGGCATCGCCGTCACCGCCGGCCTGTTCGTGATCACCGACTACTACACGTCCACCCGCTTCCGCCCGGTGCGGACGATCGCCCAGGCATCGGTGACCGGCCACGCGACCAACATCATCCAGGGGCTTGCCCAGGGCTTCCAGGCGACGGCCGCGCCGGCGCTGCTGCTGGCGCTCGCGATCCTTGGCGCCAACGAGCTTGCGGGCATCTACGGCATCGGCATCGCCGTGATGGCACAGCTTTCGCTGACGGGCCTGATCGTCGCGCTCGATGCGTTCGGGCCGATCACCGACAACGCGGGCGGCATCGCCGAGATGGCGGACCTGCCCGAGGAAGTTCGCAACGTCACCGATCCGCTCGATGCGGTCGGCAACACGACGAAGGCGGTCACGAAGGGCTACGCGATCGGCTCGGCCGCGCTCGCCGCGCTGGTGCTGTTCAAAGCGTTCGAGATCGAGCTCGGCGAGGAGGGCGGCGAGGGCTTCGTGTTCTCGATCTCCGATCCCTCCGTGCTGATCGGCCTGCTGATCGGCGGCATGATGGTCTACCTGTTCGCGGCGTTCGCGATCGAGGCGGTCGGGCGAGCCGGCGGCGAGGTCGTCGAGCAGGTGCGCAAGCAGTTCCGCGAGCGCCCAGGGATCATGGCGGGCACCGAGAAGCCGGACTACGCCGACACCGTCAGCATCGTGACCGCGGCCGCGCAGCGCGAGATGATCCTGCCCTCGCTGATCCCGATCGTGATCCCCGTGATCGTCGGGCATCATCAGCGTCGAGGCCCTGGGCGGCCTGCTGATCGGGGTGATCGTCGTCGGCCTGTTCATGGCCCTCGCGATGACCGCCGGCGGTGGCGCCTGGGACAACGCCAAGAAGCTGATCGAGGACGGCGCCTTCGGCGGCAAGGGCTCCGAGGCCCACGCCGCGTCGGTCACCGGCGACACGGTGGGCGATCCCTACAAGGACACCGCCGGCCCGGCGATCAACCCGATGATCAAGGTCGCCAACATCGTCGCGATCCTGATCATCCCGATCATCACGTAGCGGCCTCGACGCCGGCGATCGTCAGCGCCTCCTCGCGGGACTCGCGCCCGTAGGAGGCGATGACCTTGCCGGCACGAAGCCGCCAGACCTGGAACCAATGGAGCGGGATCTCGACGCCGCTCGATCGGCCCCGTGCCACCTGCGTGATCTCGGCGAGCACTACTCCGTCCTCGATCTCCTCGACTGCGACGACGTCGAACTCGATCTGCTCCCAGGCCGCGAGCCAAAGGCGCCAGAACTCGCGGATCCCATCGTGGCCGTAGTAGACGGGTGCGACGTCGGGCATGTCCCGGACGTTGACCCGCCAGACGATGTCGCGGTCGTAGACATCGAACGGGGTCGCGTTGTCGCCGCTCTTGAAGGCATCGTAGAGCGACTTCACGATCGCGACGTTCGCGCTCCCCTCACCGCTCTCCACCGATCGAGCCTAACGGGCGACTAGGCTCGCCGCTGATGGCCGAAGGACTGATCAACGTCGCCGACTTCGAGGAGGCCGCAGCGGGCCTGCTCGAATCCGGCCCGCTCGGGTACTTCGCGGGCGGGGCGGGCGACGAGCGGACGCTCCGGCGGAACGTCGAGGCGTTCGGCGAGTGGGAGCTGATGCCGCGCGTCCTCGTGGACGTGTCGGATGTCGACCCTTCGGTTGAGCTGTTCGGCTCGCGGCTCTCGATGCCGCTGGTGGTGGCGCCCGTTGCGTTCCAGCGACTGGCGCATGAGGACGGGGAGGAGGCGATGGCGCGCGCCGCCGGAGCGGCCGGGACCGCGATGTGCCTGTCGACGATCGCCACCGCGACGCCCGCGTCGGTGGCCGCTGCGGCGCCGGATACGACCCGGTGGTTCCAGCTGTACTGCTTCCGCGATCGCGCCGTGACCGAGGCTCTGCTGGCGGAGGCGGTCCAGAGCGGCTACGAGGCGATCGCGCTGACGGTGGACGCGCCCTTCGCCGGGCGGCGCGAGCGCGACCTGCGCACGGGCTTCGCCGTCGACGTCGACGCGCCGGCGGTGCAGGCGGCGACTGGCTCGGATCGGCCGCTCACGCCGGCGGAGGTGTTCAGCCTCGTCGACGCATCGCTCGACTGGGATTCGTTGGCGGCGCTGGCGGACGGCTGCGAGCTGCCCATCCTGGTCAAGGGCCTGATGGCGCCTGAGGACGCGGAGCTCGCGATCGAGGCCGGGGCCGGTGGGATCGTGGTCTCGAACCACGGCGGGCGCCAGCTCGACGGCGTGTCCGCGACGGTGGACGCGCTGCCGGCGGTGGCCGACGCGGTGGCCGGGCGGATCCCGGTGCTGATGGACGGCGGCGTGCGGCGCGGCACCGATGCATTGGTGGCGGTGGCGCTGGGCGCCGACGCCGTCCTCGTGGGCCGCCCGGCGCTGTGGGGCCTGGCGGTGGGCGGCGAGGCCGGTGCCCTTCACGTGCTCGAGCTGTTGCGCGACGAGATCAGGCTCGCCCTCGCGCTGCTGGGCTGCCGGACGCCGGCGGACGTGACCCACGCGCACGTCGAGCGGCGGGCATGAGGGCCGCCGCGTTGACCGCCGCACCCGCGGTCTCTGTCTAGTCCGACTCCGTGCTGCACCAATCCTGGTCGCCATAGCAACCAGGAAGGGTGTCGGGATGATTGCGCTCGGAGTTGTTGAGATCCTCCTGGTTGGGCGCTGGATCGACAAAGCGTGCTGGGACGTTGGTGACGTCTGCGGCGGCTTCGGCGAACTCGTGGGGGTTGTCTGGATCGCCACGGCAGTGCTCGTTCTGGCGTGGATCGCTGCCGTGATTTGCGGTGCGATCCGCCGCCGCCCGGGCCGCGATCCGCGTTAGTCGAGCGAGGGGTTCGCTTCGATCAGCTCGATGCGGTAGCCGTCCGGGTCGCGGATCACGGTGATGCGGCGACGAGCCGTGCACTTGCACCAGGACCCAGCGATCGTTTTGACGCTCGGCGACCAGGGTCATCCGATACGGCGTCGACGTCTGTCCGTCCTCGCCGCTCGCGGTCTCGGTGCCGATGGCCAGAAGCGAACCCCAGGTCTCGAAGGTCGCTGCGTCGCGTTGGTCCCAGGTCCACGAGTACGTGGTTGGGCCGGCCACATAACGCTGAAGGAAGGCCTCGAGCTCGTCGATCCCGCGCACGAGTGCGTCCTCTGACGTGACAACGACCAGATCGGTCGTGTTCGCCACGGTCTCGAGGACGAAATCGGGGCGGCCCTTCGCGAATCCCTCGCAGAATCGATCGTGAAGGTCGAGTAGCTGAGCCTCGGTGCTATCCACGCTCAACTATTTCAATTCTGTATCCGTCCGGATCCTCCTACTGGCTGATGTGCTCGAGGACCGGAGTGAGCTCGCCGGTCGGCGAGAAGTCGATGTACTCGGAGTCCTCCAGAGCCTCCGGCGCATGTCCCGGTCCCCAGTAGAACGCCTGGCCGGCCTCGTAGATCTCCTCGCCGTCTGCCGTGTGCATCTTCACTCGCCCCCGCAGCATGTAGCCCCAGTGAGGGCAAGGGCAAAGGTCGCCGGGCTGACCAACGAGTGCCGGGCGAAGATCGAAACCTTTCGGGACAGTCACGAACATCGTCGTCATACCACCGCCGATCTCCTCGACCCGGATGTCGAGTCCCTCGTCCTCCATTGCGATCGGCGCGTCAGCCTGTCGTATCGCTCTCACGAGTTCCTCCTTTAGTCGTCCCCTGCCCCTCGATCAGATGTGATGTCGGGCCGGGCGGCTGCCACCGCTGAGCTAGCGCGTCTCAATTATTTCGATTCTGTACCCGTCCGGGTCGCGCACGAAGCACAGGCGCGAGCCGCCCTCGCGGACGGTGTAGGGCGGCTTCTCGGGCTCGATCCCGATCTCGGCCAGACGGGCGAGGGTGCCGTCGAGGTCCTCGGCCGTGATCGCGATGTGGCCGTAGCCGGTGCCGATGTCGTACGGCCCGTCCTGGTCGTGGTTGAAGGTGAGCTCGAGCCGCGCTCCGTCGCCCGGCAGCCCCATGAAGACGTTGATCGCCTCGTCGCGGATGGGCATCCGCGCCAGCTCCTCGAAGCCGAGCTTTTCGTAGAAATCGACCGAGCGGTCGACGTCCGTGATCCGGTAGCAGGTATGGATCAGCTCGGAGCCCATGGGCTGAGGCTATACCCGACGCGTGGCAGTCGTACACTCGCGCGCTGATGCTTGATGGCTGAGCGGATGCCGCGCGAGGCGGCTCTGAAGCGGGTGCACGGCACGGGGGCGCTGTTCTCGGCGGCCTACGGAAACGTCGGCTCGTCGATCTACTACGCGCTCGGCCTGGTCGCGCTGTACGCGCTCGGGCTGACGCCGGTGACGTTCATGATCGCCGGCCTGATCTTCGCCTTCACGGCGGCGACGTACGTGGAGGCGACCGTGCTGTTCCCGGAGGCCGGCGGCTCGTCGAGCTTCGCGCGACACGCGTTCAACGAGGCCGCAAGCTTCTTCGCCGCGTGGGCGCAGATGCTCACGTACATCGTCACGGTCGCGATCTCGGCGTTCTTCGTGCCGCACTACCTCGCCGTGTTCTGGGAGCCGCTGGGGCACGGGCCGGCGGACGTCCTGTTCGGGATCGGCCTCGTCGCGGCGCTCGCGGCGCTCAACATCAAGGGCACCGAGGAGTCGGCCCGGCTCAACCTGGTGCTGGCGATCGCCGACCTGCTCACGCAGGTGGTCCTGGTAGTGATCGGCCTGGCGCTCGTCTTCAACGGCGACCTGCTCGTCAGCCAGATCGATCTCGGGACGGCCCCGACTTGGGGCGACTTCGCGCTCGGGATCGCGGTCGGGATGGTCGCCTACACCGGCATCGAGACGATCTCGAACATGGCCGAGGAGGCGCGCTCGGCGCATCGCACGATCCCCCAGGGGACCGGCCTGGTGGTGCTGGCCGTGGTCGGCCTGTACGCCCTGTTGCCCGCGATCGCGCTGTCGGCGATGCCGGTCGAGTTCGTGAACGGCGAGTACACCACCGAGCTCGGCACCACCTACGCCAGCGACCCGGTCCTCGGCATCGTCGAGAACATCGGCCTCAACGCGGGCCTGACGGACGCGCTCGAGGTATACGTGGGGATCCTGGCTGCGGTGATCCTGCTGATCGCCACGAACGCGGCGCTGATCGGCCTCTCGCGCCTGACGTTCTCGATGGGGCAGTACCGGCAGCTGCCGGAGGCGCTTCGCCAGATCCACCCCCGGTACAAGACGCCGTACGTCGCGATCATCGTCTTCTCCGGCGTGGCAGCGTTGGTGATGGCGCCGGGGCAGATCACGTTCCTCGGGACGATCTACGCGTTTGGCGCGACCCTCTCGTTCACCGTTGCGCACGTCTCGGTGATCCGCCTCCGGCGGCTGAAGCCGCTCGAGGAGCGCGCGGTGGCCAAGGACGGCACCCGGATGTGGCGGCCTCCGGGAAACATCAGGTTCCGGGGGGTGCCCATTCCGATCACGGCGATCGTGGGCGGCATCGGGACGTTCGGTGCCTTCGTCGTCGCGATGGTCCTCGACCCGGTGGTGCTCGCAACCGGAGGCGGCTGGATGATCGCGGGCTCGATCCTCTACTGGGCCTATCGCCGCCACCAGGGCCTGCCGCTGACGCGGACGGTCAAGGTCCAGTCGCTCGAGCCGCTGGGGGTCGAGGAGGTCGAGTACCAGAGCATCCTGGTCTCGTTCGACCACGACGATCCGTTCAACGAGGAGATGGTGGCGACGGCGAAGGCGCTGGCTGCCCGCAGGCGGCGGGCGATTCACGTCCTGTCCCTGATCGCGGTGCCCACCCACCTGCCGCTCGACGCGCGCCTCGACGCGGACGAGAGCCGGGCCCAGGCGAAGATCGAGCGGGCGAAGCTGATCTGCGGCCGCCGCCTGACGGGCACCGTCGTCCGCGTCCGGCCGGGTCAGTCGGCCGGCGCGATCGTCGAGGCGGCGCGCGAGATCGGCGCTGCCGCGATCGTGACCCAGCTTCGCTACCGCGCGGGCAAGCCGATTTACTCGAAGACGCTGCAGGACGTGCTCGCGAAGCGTCCGTGCCGCGTGCTCCTCACCGCCAGCCCGGAGGAGGCGCGCGCGGGCATCGTCGCGGCCGCCCCGGCCTAGGATCTGACGGATGCCACGACCCGCTCCAGACGAGGTGTATCGCGGCGCAACCCGCGTCTTCGCGACCGTCATCATCGGCTTCGGGATCGCCATCGTGGCGATCACGCTCGCCAACGGCGGGGGGATCGCGGCCACCGGCTTGTGGATCGGCCTGATCTTCACCGGGCTCGGCGTCGGCCGCCTCTATCTGGCGCTCAGAGGATGAGCGAGCCGGCACGAGCCGAGGGGCTGTCGCAGCGCGCGCTGGGCGCGCCGCTCCTGTTCGCGGTCACCTACTCGGCCGTCGGCTTCTCGCTCTACTTCTCGCTTGGGGTGGTGGCCGACCGGGGCCTTGGCCTGACGCCGCTCCTGTTTCTCGGCGCCGGCCTCCTGTTCGTACTGGCGACGATGAGCTTCGCCGAGGGCGGCGCGATGTTCCTCGACCGCGGCGGCTCGGCCAACCTGGCCCGCCACGCGTTCAACGAGCTGATCAGCTTCATCGCCGCCTGGGCGCTCCTGATCGACTTCATCCTGGTGATCGCGCTCGCGGCGGTGTCCGCGCCGCACTACCTGTCGCCGATCTGGGACGGGTTCGGCCACGGCACGGGCGAGGTGTTGACCGCGGTCGGCATCGTCGCCGTGGTCGCCGCGATCAACATCGCAGGCTGGCTCGGCCTCCGTCGCCAGCGGCTGCTCGTCGCCCTCGCGATCGGCGACCTGGCGGTGCAGGTGCTGCTGATCGTGGTGGGCGCCGCGGTCGTGTTCGAGCCGTCGCTCCTGACCGAGAACCTCGACCTGTTCACGTCGCCGTCGGTCGAGGACGCGGTCTACGCGCTGGTGATCGCGACCGTCGCGTTCGCCGGGATCGAGGCGGCCGCGGACCTGGCGCCCGACCTCGAGTGGGACGCGCCCGACGCTGCGGCGTTCGGTCACCGTTGGCGCGGCCCTGCTCCCGATCCTCTACGCGGGGGTGGCGGCGGTGGCGTTGATGGCGGTGCCGGTGGTGCTCGGCCCGAACGGCCCGAGCACCGAGCTGGGAGGCAGCCTTCATCGAGGACCCGATCCTCGGTGTCGCACGGAGCTTCGACCCGCCCTGGGTCTCGGACATGATGCAGGTGGCGGTGACCGCGGTCGCGCCCGCGGTGCTGGTCTGGGCGGCCTCGACGGCGATGCTGGGGCTCTCGCGCCACGTGTACGTGCTCGCCACCAACCGCCAGATCCCGAGCTGGCTGGGAAAGCTCTCCCGCACGCGCGGAACGCCCCATGTGGCGATCATCGCCGCGGCCGTGATCGCGGCGGCGCTGGTGATCCCGGGCGACATCGAGATCCTGGCCGGCATCTACGCCTTCGGCGCGACGCTGTCGATCGCGATCGCGCACGCCGCGGTGCTGCGGCTCCGCGTCGACGCGGCCGGCCGACGAGCGCCCGTTCCGGGTCCCGTTCGACGTCCGGATCCGCGACGTCGACGTGCCCCTGCCGGCGCTGGTCGGGCTTCGTGCTGACGGCGCTCGCCTGGATCAGCGTGCTCGCGTTCCACGACGAGGCGCGCTGGGTGGGCGGCGGCTGGATGGTGTTCGGGCTCGTCGCCTACGTGATCTACCGCAAGGGCTTCGAGCAGACGACGCTGACGAAGCGGGTTGAGGTGCCCGGCGAGGCGCTGGCCAAGCAGGCCGTCGGACGTCGAGTACGAGGACATCCTGGTGCCGATCTTCGGCACGGAGCTGGACGACGACATCGTCGGCACGGCAGGGAGGCTCGCCGACGCCGCGAACGCGCCGGGCAAGCGCCAGCCGCGGCTGCGGATCGTCTACGTGGTCGACATGCCGCTGAAGGTGCCCGCTTACCTCGCCGCCGCCGAAGCCGCGGATGGAGGCCGCCAACGCGGCGATCGAGCGGGCGAAGCAGGTGGCGGAGGAGTACGAGACGGTGGAGGTGCAGGAGACCGTCGTGCGGGCACGGAACCTGGGCGCGGGGATCGTGCAGGCGGCGCGCGAGATGGATGCGGAGATGATCGTGATGGGCGCCGAGCCGCCGACGCGGATCCGCGGCGGGGCGATCCTCGGCGGGATCGGCGGGCACCGGCCGGACGAGATCGGGCCGGTGACGGAGTACGTGTTGAACAAGGCGCCGTGCCGGGTGCTGGTGACCGCGCCGGTCGGCGACGTCGAGCTGCCGGAGCATGTCGAGGAGGCGCTGGAGCCCGCTGGGCGAGACCGACCCGGCCGAGTCAGCGCGCGGACGGCTAGAGTCTCGCGCCGCATGTTCATCCTGATCGTCGGATGCGGACGGGTCGGCTCGTCGCTCGCGCGCACGATGCTGCGCGAGGGGCACGAGATCTCGTGCCTGGACGAGGACCCCGAGTCCCACGCGCGGCTGGAGATCGGGCTGGAGAAGCCGTGGGAGGACATGGGCGGCCAGTTCACGGTCGGTACCGCGCTGGAGATCGAGGCGCTGCGGGCGGCGGGGATCGAGCGGGCGGACGCGTTCGTCGCCTCGACCGACGGCGACAACACGAACATCGTGATCGCCCAGCTAGCGAAGCGGCGGTTCAACGTGCCGACGGTGATCGCGCGCGTCCTGGACCCGCTGCGCGCGGAGTGGTACGAGCGCCAGGGCGTGCACACGATCTGCCCGACGCGGGTCGCGATCGAGATGCTCGAGGGCGAGGTGCGCGAGGCGGCGAGCCGCGCGTCCGGAACGGCGCCGCCCGCCGGCCCCGCCGACCACGAGGACGACGAAGTTGGCTGAGCGGATGTACGTGATCGTGGTCGGCGCCGGCAAGGTGGGCTGGAACCTGGCGCGCGAGCTGCTCGAGAAGGGCCACGAGGTGACACTGATCGAGAACGACCGCGAGCGCTACTCGACGGTCGAGCAGGAGCTCGAGCACAACATCCAGTACGGCGACGCGTCGGAGCTGTGGGTGCTCGAGCGGGCGGGGATCCAGCGTGCCGACATGGTGATCGCGGTCACCGGCGACGACGAGGACAACATGCTGATCTGCCAGGTCGCGAAGGAGAAGTACCTGGTCGACCGGATCATCGCGCGGGTCAACAACCCGCGGAACCTGGAGCACTTCGAGCTGCTGGGGATCAAGCCGGTGGTCTCGGCGACGGACCTGATCCTGCGGCTGATCGAGCACGAGGTGCCCGAGTACGGGCTCGTGCACCTGCTCGACCTGCCGGAGCAGCGGCTGGAGATCATCGAGATGCTCCTGCCGGAGGACTCGCGAGCGGCCGGCCAGCGGGTCGGCGACCTGCAGATGCCCGAGGGGACGCTGCTGATCTCGGTCCTGCGCGACGACGAGGGCTTCGTGCCGACGGCGGACACGGTGCTGGAGGCGGGGGACGAGATCCTCGCCGTGCTCGACCCGAAGGTCGAGGAGGACCTGACCGCGTTCTTCGGACCGGACCCCGGGATCGTGAGGGAGGTCGACTTCCTGCTCGTGGGGGGCGGGATGGGCTCGGCGTACTGCGCGTCCGAGCTGCGCAGGCGCGGCGCGGACGGCTCGATCCTGCTGGTCGGGCCGCGAGCAGGACCCGCCGTACGAGCGTCCGCCGCTCTCGAAGGAGTACCTGCGCGGGGAGGCGAAGCGCGAGGACGCGCTGGTGCACCCGCCCGAGTGGTACGAGGAGAACGACGTCGAGCTGCTGACCGGAAAGAACGTGATGGGCCTGGACGTGGGGGAGCGGGTGGCCAAGCTCCAGGGCGGGGAGGAGGTGCGCTTCGGCAAGGCGCTGCTCGCGACGGGCGCGATGGTGAACATCCTGCGGGTCGACGGCGGCCCAGCTCGAGGGCATCCACTACCTGCGCGCGTTCGGCAATTCGGACTCGATCCGCGACGACACGGACTCGGCCGAGCACGTGGTGATGATCGGCGGCAGCTACATCGGCTGCGAGGTGGCGGCGTCGCTGGTCGCGCGCGGCAAGCGCTGCACGATCGTGATGCTGGAGGAGGTGGCGCTCTCGACCGGGTTCGGCGAGGAGGCGGGGCGCTACTTCCAGGACGTGATGGAGGCGAAGGGCGTTGAGTTCGTGGGCGGCGACTCGCTGGGCCTGTTCGAGGGCGACGAGCGGGTCGGGCGGGTGGTCACGGAGAGCGGGCGCGAGATCGAGTGCGATGCGGTCGTGGTGGGCGCCGGCGTGCGGCCCGGACGTGATGCTGGCGCAGAAGGCGGGGCTCGAGGTCGACAACGGGATCGTGTGCGACTCGCGCTTGCAGTCCTCGGTCGAGGGGATCTTCGCGGCGGGCGACTGCTGCTCGTACGACAGCGTGATCCACGGCCGGCGGCTGCGGGTGGAGCACTGGGACGTGGCGCTCCAGCAGGGCAAGTACGTCGGCGGCGCGATGCTGGGGGAGGAGGAGCCGTACAAGGCGATCCCGTACTTCTTCAGCGACCTCGCCGACTGGGCGAGCCTGGAGTACGTGGGGCCGGCGAAGGACTGGGACGAGGTCGTGTTCCGCGGCGAGCGCGATTCGGGCGAGTTCTCGGCCTGGTACCTGAAGGACGGCCGGGTGGCGGGCGCGCTCTCGGTCGAGCGCTCCGAGGACCTCGTCCACGCGCGCACGCTGATCGAGACGGGCGCCGACATCTCGGCGCACCGCGACGCGCTGGCGGACCCGGATTCGGAGCTCGAAGCGATCGGCTCGTAGGCGCCGCGCAAGGCGCCGCCTCGCTATCTTCTGGGGCGCACCTTGGGGATTGGTGTAATCGGCAGCACGCGAGCTTCTGGTGTTCGAAGTCGGGGTTCAAGTCCCTGATCCCCAGTGTCTACGGTCACTGCGCGCCGAGAGCCGCCTAGCGTCGCATAATGCGACGTTTCTCGGGTTTCGATGGTCGGCCGTGTTGAATGCCAGGTTTCCCGCAGGAAATAGCGAGGTAGCGGGGAAAGATCCCCTGTTAGCTTGGGCCGTTAGATGGAAATGGACATCTACATGCGCCGGCGCCTCGTGGCGCTGGGAGGCCTCGTCGCCTTTTTCATCCTCTTCGTGCTCCTGGTCAAGAGCTGCGGCGGCGACGACGAGCCCGCGCCCGCTGACGACCACGGCCGGCGCCACCGGCACCGACGGCGCCGTCGCCCTCACCACGGAGGAGTTCATCGCCCGAGGCCGACGAGATCTGCGCGCCCGCGAACGCCGCCGTCGGCGCCCTCGACCCCGCCGACCCGGGCGCGATCCGTGACGAGTCTCGGATCACCCCCAGGAGCCGACGGCTCCAGCAGCTCCAGTCGTCGAGTCGAGGAGGACCGGCACCCTCACCCAGTTCTTCGCTCGATGGAGGACGTCGTGGCCGCCCTGCAAGTCGAAGCAGCGTCGCGACGCAGCGCGGCGACACCGCCAGCGCCGACGAGGCCCAGGTCGCGATCGACACCGCCGAGGCCGAGGCCCGCGAGCTCGGCGACCGCTATCGGGTTCAGCGACTGCGGCCAGTTCCTCGACGCCGGCGAGGCGCCGGGCGGCGGACGGCGACGCGGACCGGCACCGACGCGCCGGCACCCGACACCGGGACCGTCGCGCGCCCGACCGACACCGGCCCGTCGCGCCGCCGACCGACGCCGCCGCACCGCCGCCCGAGACACCGGCCGCACCGCCGGACGACGACACCGGCGGCATCACCCCCTAGCGACTACGCCGCGAGCTCCGCCCAGGCGCCGTAGAGGCGCGCGTACGCGCCCACCGGCCGCGATCAGCTCGTCGTGCGTCCCCGCCTCGACGATCTCGCCGCGCTCGAGCACGACGATCTTGCCCGCCCGCCTGATCGTCGACAGCCGGTGCGCGATCACGATCGCCGTCCGCCCGTGGAGCAGTCGCTCGAGCGCCGTCTCGATCACCCGCTCGGTCCGCACGTCCACGTTCGACGTCGCCTCGTCGAGGATCAGGATCCGCGGCTCCGCCAGGAGCGCCCGGGCGAACGACACCAGCTGCCGCTGCCCGGCCGAGAGCTGCACGCCGCGCTCGCCGATCTCCGTGTCGATGCCCTCCGGCAGCCGGGCGATGAACGGTTCCGCGCCCACCGCCCGCACCGCCGCCTCGATCTCCTCGAGCGGCGCGTCCGGCCGCCCGAACGCCACGTTCTCGCGGATCGTCCCGGAGAACAGGTAGCCCTCCTGCGGCACGATCCCCAGCCGGCTGCGCAGCGCGCCCGAGTCGAGGTCGCGCAGGTCATGCCCGTCCACCAGCACCCGCCCCCGCTGCGGGTCGTAGAAGCGCGCCACCAGCTTCGCCAGCGTCGACTTGCCCGCACCCGTCTCGCCGACCAGCGCCACCGTCTGGCCCGCCGGGATCGTCAGGTCGATCCCCTTCATCGCCCACTCGTCGTCCTCCGCGAACCTCGCGCGCGTCGCCGCCGCCCGCGTACGAGAACCACACGTCCTCGAGCACGATCTCGCCCCGGATCTCGCCCGGGTCCACGGCGTCCGGCTTGTCGACCATGTCCGGGCCGCGTGTCGAGCAGGTCGAAGATCTTGTCCAGCGCCGCCATCCCCTGCTGGTAGGTCGTGTAGAGCTGCGAGATCTGCTGGATCGGGTCGAAGAACGCGTTCAGGTAGCCGACGAACGCGACGACCACGCCCACCTCGATGTCGCCGTCGATCACCCGGTAGCCGCCGTAGACGATGATCGCCGCCGTCCCGACCGCCGACAGCAGCTCGACCGCCGGGAAGTACGCCGCGTTGAGGTAGACCGTCCGCATGTTGACCTCGCGGTTCTCCTCGTTCAGCTCCGTCATCCGGTCGACGTGCCGGCGCTCCTGCCCGAACGTGCGCACGATCCGCACCCCCGACAGCGTCTCCTGGAGGTAGGCCGTGATGTTCGCGATCTTCTCCCGCGTCGCCCGGTAGGCGCCGGCCGAGGCGACCCGGAAGATCACGCTCGCGACGAACAGCAGCGGGAAGGTGAGGAACACCACCAGCGCCAGCGGCACGTCGAGGAACAGCAGGATCACGACCACGCTGACCAGCGTCAGCGTCGACTGGAACAGGGTCACGATCCCGTCCGTGACCAGCGAGTCGAGCGCCTGGACGTCGTTCGTCAGCCGCGAGATCAGCACCCCGGCCTTGCGCCTCGTGAAGAACCCGATCGACATCGACTGCAGGTGCTGGTAGATCCGCATCCGCAGGTCCTGGAGCGCCCGCTGCCCGACCCAACCCACCAGGTACGTCTGCGCGTAGCTCGCGCCCCAGTAGAGAAGCGCCGAGACCAGGAAGACCACGACGATCACCGTCAGCGCGCCCTCGTCCTGCGCCGTGATCCCGTCGTCGATCGCCGCGCCCGGCCAGGTACGGGCGGCGCCAGCCCGGCGGCCGTCGCGACGACCAGCGCGCCCATCATCAGCCACACCTGCTTCCGGTACGGGCGCAGCAGCCCCAGCATCCACCGCACCTTCCGCGCCCGCTGGTCCTCGCCCCTCAGGATCCGCCAGATGTCGCGGAACATCAGCGAGCGTCCCGGCCAGCCGCCCCGGCTGGTTCGCCTGGTCCTCCGTCTCCTCGGCGACGTCCGAGCCCTGCGTCTCCGGATCGCGCTCGGTCACCGGGTCGCCGTTCCGCCGCTTGCGCTTTCGTCCGCGCTCACAGCCGCGCCACCTCCTCCCGCTCCTCGAGGTCGCGCTGCAGGAACACCGAGTCCTCGCAGCCGTGCTCGGCGATCTCGCGGTAGAGCTCGCACCGCTCCAGCAGCTCGTCGTGCATGCCGCGGTCGACCACCCGCCCCTCGTCCATGACCACGACCTCGTCGGCGAGCGAGATCGTCGAGAGCCGGTGCGCGACCACGAACGTCGTCCGCCCGGCCATCACCTCCTGCAGGCCGCGCTTGATCTGCGCCTCCGTCTGCGCGTCCACCGACGACGTCGCGTCATCCAGGATCAGGATCCGCGGATCGGCCACCAGCGCCCGCGCGATCGCCACCCGCTGGCGCTGGCCGCCGGAGAGCGTCAGCCCCCGGTCGCCGACGACCGTCTCGTAGCCGTCCGGCAGCCGCTCGATGAACCCGTGCGCCTGCGCCAGTCGCGCCGCGCGCTCGACCTCCTCCCGCGTCGCCTCCGGCCGCGCGTACGCGATGTTCTCCGCGACCGAGGCCGAGAACAGGAAGCTCTCGTCGGCGACGAACGCGACCTCGCCCCGCAGCGACGCGAGGTCGACCTCGCGCAGGTCGGCGCCGTCGATCGAGACCGAGCCCGAGCTGGGGTCATAGAGCCGCGCGAGCAGTGCCACCAGGCTCGTCTTGCCCGAGCCCGTCGGCCCTACGAGCGCCACCGTCGACCCGGCGTCGACCGCGAGCGAGACGCCGGTCAGCGCCGCCTCGCCGCCGTACCGCAGCGTCACGTCGTGGAACTCCACCGCGCCAGGGCCCGCGGGCAGCGGCGGCGCGCCCGGAGGGCTCGCGATCCGCGGCTCGCGGTCGAGGATCTCGAACAGCCGGTTGCCCGACGCAACCGCGCGCTGCGCCATCCCCAGCGCCATGCCGAGCATCCGCATCGGCCCGGTCAGCATCACCAGGTAGGAAGTAGAACGCCGTGAACTGCTTCGAGGGACATATCGCCGGCAATCACCTCCCGGCCGCCGACGAACAGCACGACCGCGAGCCCGATGCTCGGCAGGAACCCGAGCAGCGGCGAGTAGAACGCGCGCAGCCGCGTGGAGTACACGTTCTGGTCGAACACGCGGGAGACCGAGTGGCGGAACCGGCCGAGCATGTGCTCCTCGCGAGCGAACGCCTTGACCACCCGGACACCGGAGATGCTCTCCTCAGCCTCCGCCGTCAGCTCGGCGATCCGCTGCTGCACCTCCTGCAGCGCCGGTCGCGACAGCGTGCTGAACCGCGCGGCCGCGAGGACCACGAACGGGACGGGCAGCAGCGCCAGCGCCGCGAGCCACGGGTTCAACAACGAACATCACCGTGCTTGCGAGCAGGATCGTCAGCCCGTTCTGGGTGAGGAAGATCAGCCCGTACCCGAGGAAGAAACGGATCGACTGCAGGTCCACCGTCGCCCGCGACATCAGCTGCCCGGTCTGCTGGCCGTCGAAGAACCCCAGCTCCAGCTCCTGGAGCCGGCCGTAGATCCGCTCGCGAAGATCGAACTCGACCGCGAGCGAGACCTTGCCCGCGATCAGCCGCCGCACGACCGTGAGCCCCAGGCGCAGCACGCCGGCGGCGACGATCACCAGCGCGAGCGGCAGGAGGTCGGGGTCAGTCTCGTTCTCGATCGCGCCCACAGCACGACCCACCAGGAAGGGGATCAGCACCGTCATGCCCATCGCCAGCCAAGCGAACGCCAGGGATCCCAGCACCGCCCTGCGATAGGGGCGGAGGAAACCTAGAAGCCGCCGGAAGGTGGGCACCAGCCTAACTTTACAAAGTGAAGTACCGGCCGATTACGCCCTGCGGTAGAGCCGCGAGGTCAGCGGCGCGAACACCGCCGTGAGCAGCGCGGCCACGCCGAGCACGATCGCGATGTCGCCGCCGTCCGGATTGCCCTCCACCAGGCCGCGCGCGGCGGTCACCAGCACCGACACCGGGTTCGCGTTGACGAACGCCTCGAGCCCGGCGGGCAGCGTCTCCGGCTCGACGTACACGTTGCTGAGGAACGTCAGCGGGAAGATGAACATGAAGCCCGCGTTCATCACCGCGTTGGGCGAGCGCATCACCATGCCCAGCGTCGTGAAGACCCACGAGAGGCCGAAGGCGAAGACAACGACCAGGCCGAGGGCGGCGAGCACGCCCGGGACGCCACCCTCCGGGCGATAGCCCAGGATCACGCCGAGGACGATGATCACCGTGCCGGCCACGAGGTAGCGGACGCTGTCGCCGAGCAGCGCGCCCACCAGCGGCGCCGGCGACCAGATCGGCAGCGAGCGGAAGCGGTCGACGACCCCTCGTGTCAGGTCCGTGTTGAGCGCGACCCCCGAATAGACCGTGGTGAACAGGATCCCCAGCACGAGCACTCCGGGCATGAGGTAGTCGCGGTACTCGCCGGTCGATCCGGCGATCGCGCCGCCGAACAGATAGGTGAACATCAGCACGAACATCACCGGCGTGATCGTCACGTCGAGCAGCTGCTCGGGCACGTGCTTCACCTTCAGCATCCCGCGCCAGCCGAACGTGAGGGCAGCGGAAACAGCGCTGGTGCGCGGTGGTCGCGGGCCCGAGGCGAGCGCCTGATGAAGGGCATCCGCGCCCACCGACGACTCGAGGGCTCCGGTTGCGTGGGTGCTCATGCCGCCTGCTCCTCCTCGATCGCTATTGCCTGCTCCGCAGTCTGCTCCTCGGCCGGGTGGCCGGTCAGCGCCAGGAAGACCTCGTCAAGGCTCGGCTGGCCGACCGAGAAGTCCGCGATCCCGATCCCCGCCCGGGCGAGCGTAGCCACCGCCTCGGCCGCCCGCTCCGGCTCCGCGCAGCCCGCCGACAGCCCCGCGGGATCAGGCTCGAGATGCACGTTGTCGAGCTCGCCCCCGAGCACCCGCTCCGCCTGCGGGCGCTGTTCGGGGTCGAGCAGGCGCACGCGCAGCGCGCCCGAGCCGACGGACGCCTTGAGCTGGCCGGGCGTTCCCTCGGCGATCACCCGTCCGTGGTCGATCACGGCGATCCCGTCGGTGAGCTGGTCCGCCTCCTCGAGGTACTGGGTGCAGAGCAGGATCGTGGTGCCGCCGGCGGCGAGCGCCCGGATGATGTCCCAGACCTGGTTGCGCGAACGCGGGTCCAGCCCCGTCGTCGGCTCGTCCAGGAACATCAGCTCCGGCGTGACGACGATGCTCGCCGCCAGGTCGAGGCGCCGCCGCATCCCACCCGAGTAGTTCTTCACCAGCCGGCCGGCCGCCTCGGCGAGGTCGAACGCCTCCAGCAGCTCCATCGCCCGCGCCTTCGCTGCCGCCCGGTCGAAGCCCAGCAGCCGGGCGAGCAGGATCAGGTTCTCGCGCCCCGTCAGGTCCTCGTCCACCGAGGCGAGCTGCCCCGTCAGGCTGACCACGCTGCGCACCGCGTCGGCCTCGCTGACGATGTCGTGACCCAGCACCCGGGCGCTGCCCGCGTCCGGCCGCAGGAGCGTCGCCAGCATCCGGATCGTCGTCGTCTTGCCGGCGCCGTTCGGCCCCAGCACGCCGTAGACGCTGCCCCGGCGCACGGCGAGGTCGACGCCGTCGACGGCCTTCACGTCGCCGAACGACTTGGCGAGGCCCGTGGCCTCGATCGCGAGAGTGCTATCCGAAGTCAATCTGGCTCCTCGGTGGGGGGTTGAGGTCTGTCGGAGTTAGGACCGATCCGCGGGCCAAAAGTCATCGGCAGCCGAGGGTACAAGTTCGACCGCGCTCGAAGTCAAGGGTTGCCGGTAGCGTCATCGCGGGTGACAGCCACGGCCGGCCTCTGTGACAGCTGTACCCACCAGCGCCTCGTCCGGAACACGCGCGGCTCAACGTTCTCGCTCTGCGAGCGCTCGCGCACCGACCCCGCGTATCCGCGCTATCCGCGCCTGCCGGTCAGCGAGTGCGCCGGGTACGAGCAGCGAGCTTCAGGCCTCGGCGGCGCGCGGGGTCCCGGCGGCGCGTAGCGCGCCGGCGCTGGCGACGAGCACAAGGCCGATCGCCACCACCTCGCGCGCGGCAAGGTCCTGGTCGAGGCCCACGAACCCGACAGCCGCCGCCACCGCGGGCTCCAGGCTCATCAGGACCCCGAACGTGCTCTCGGGCAGGCGGCGCAGCGCCTCGAGTTCGGCCGAGTACGGAATCGCGGAGCTCAGCACGGCCACGGCGAAGCCGATGGCAAGCAGCTCGAGGTCGAACAGTTCACCGCCCGCGTCGGCGATCCCCACCGGCACGACCATCGCCGCCGCGATCGCCATCGCCAGCGCGAGTCCGTCGCCGCGTGAGAACGCTCGCCCCACCCGCGCCGTCGTCACGATGTAGAGCGCCCAGAAGCCGCCGGCCGCGAGTGCAAGCGCGACGCCCAGCCCGTCGAGCGACGAGCCGCCGAACGGGGCGAGCAAGAGCAGGCCCGCCGCCGCGAGACCGGCCCAGACCAGGTCGAGCGGGCGGCGGGAGCCGGCGATCGCCACCCCGAGCGGGCCGACGAACTCCAACGTCACGGCGATCCCGAGCGGGATCCGGTCGAGCGCCAGGTAGAAGCTGGTGTTCATCGCGGCCAGGCTGACGCCGAGCAGGAGGACGTCGCTGCGCCCCGCCGCGGGCAGCCGCAGCGCCGGGCGCCAGATCGCGAGCAGGAGCAGCGCAGCGAAGGCGATCCGCACGAAGACCGTGCCGCCAGGCCCCAGCTCGTCGAACAGCGTCGTCGCGAACGCGGCGCCGATCTGGACCGAGACGACCCCGCCCAGCACGAGCATCGTCGCGGTCGCGCGCGAGCCTTCCCTCATCGGGGGAGTCCTACTTGACGACGGTGCTGCGGTACTTCGCGGTCGCGATCAGCGCGAATGCGATCGTGATGCCGATCGTCCAGACGAACGCCGCCCACACGTCGGTTCCGGCGGGCGTGCCCTGCCACAGCGCGCGGAGGGCATCGACGAAGGTCGTGAACGGGTTGACCTCGGCGAACGTCTCGAGCGCCGCCGGCATCGACTCGGGTGGCACGAACGCCGAAGAGATGAACGTGAGCGGGAAGATGAACATGAACCCGAACGCGTTCGCGGCTTCCGGCGATGACGAGATCAGCCCGATGTAGGCGAACACCCACGAGAACGCGTAGCCGATCATCAACACGAGGACGAACCCGAGGATGATCGAGGGAACCGTCTCGTCGAACCCGAAACCGACGATCAGCCCGACCGCGACAACGATGACGAGCGAGAGCAGGTTGGTCGCGATGTCGGCCACCGTGCGCCCCGCCAGCACGGCTGCACGTGACATCGGCAAGGACCGGAACCGGTCGATCAAGCCTCGCTTCAGGTCATCGGCGAGTCCCAGCGCGGTGGCGAAGCCGCCGAAGGCGATGTTCTGGATGACGATGCCCGGGATCAGGAAGTCGGCGTAGCCGTCGAACTCGGCCGGTACCGCGATCGCGCCGCCGAACACGTACACGAACAGGAGCACGAACATGATCGGCTGGATCGTGAAAGCCGTCAGGAGGTCGGGCGCGCGCACGATCCGGATCAGGTTGCGCCGGGCGAGGACAAGGGTGTCGCCGAGCATCATCGAGATGCCGGTCATCGCGCCTCCTCCAACGCCTGCTCCTCGTCGCCGGCGCGATCCCCGTTGTCGTGCTCGGCCGCGTGCCCCGTCAGCGAGATGAAGACGTCATCGAGCGTCGGCCGGCGCACAGCAAGGTCGTCGACGGCGATGCCCGCCCCGTCGAGGCGCCGGACAGCCTGGGCGATCGACCCATCGCGTTCGGCGATCGGCAGATGCACGACTCCGTCGTCGCAACTCGGCTCGCCCGAGGCGATCTCGGTCAGCGCGGCGATCGCCGCATCCCTCTGAGTCGGATCGTCGAGCGTCACCTCGATCCACTCGCCGCCGACCCGGCTCTTGAGCTCGTCCGACGTGCCCTCGGCGATCAGCGAGCCGTGGTCGAGCACGGCGATCTGGTCGGCGAGCCGATCGGCCTCGTCCAGATACTGGGTGGTCAGCAGCACCGTCGTCCCCTCGGAGACCATCGTCTCGATCGTCTCCCACATCCGCACCCGGCTGCGCGGGTCAAGGCCCGTCGTCGGCTCGTCGAGGAAGATCACCGGTGGGTCGGCCACAAGCGCCGCCGCCAGGTCGAGCCGGCGCCGCATGCCGCCCGAGTACGTCTTGACCAGCCGATCCGCGGCCTCGTCCAGCTCGAAGCGGTCGAGCAGCGCGGTCGCCCGCTCCTTCGCCCTCGGCCGTCCAAGGTGGTAGAGCCGGCCGACCATCTCCAGGTTCTCGAACCCGGTCAGGTTCTCGTCCACCGCGGCGTACTGGCCCGCGAGGCCGATCTCTGCGCGCAGCGCAGCGGCGTCGTCGACGACGTCGAGCCCCATGACCCTCGCGCTGCCGCCGGTGGGCGGCAGCAGCGTGGTCAAGATCCGTACCGCGGTCGTCTTGCCCGCGCCGTTCGGGCCGAGCACGCCGAGCACGGTTCCGCGCTCGACCCGCAGGTCGATTCCACGCAGCGCCTCGACGTCCTTGTAGGACTTGCGAAGGCCCTGAGCCTCGATTGCGAGCTGGTCTGCCATGGCGTCTGACGATAGCTGTGAGGAAGCCGGCCGACAGTGCGGTTAACCGCCCTCCTGCCGCTCGGCCTCGCGGGCGCGCGCGAGCGCACCTGAAGTAGCGTGCGCGCCGCATGAACGTCGACGCCGGCCAGTACGCGCCCTCCGTGGACGATGCCGCGAACGCCGCGGTCGCCGCCGAGCGCGACGGCTACGACGGCTGGTGGGCCTTCGAGACCCAGATCGACCCGTTCCTGGGATGTGCGGTCGCCGCCGAGCGCACCGAGCGGGTCGACATCGGCACCTCGATCGTCGTTGCGTTCGCGCGCAACCCGATGACCGTCGCGCTGCAGGCGAATGACGTCCAGGCCCTCTCCGGCGGGCGGTTCACCCTGGGGCTCGGCTCGCAGATCAAGCCGCACATCACCCGGCGCTACTCGATGCCGTGGTCGCACCCGGCCGCGCGGATGCGCGAGTTCATCCTCGCGATCCGCGCGATCTGGGAGTGCTGGGCGACCGGCGGGAAGCTCGACTTCCAGGGCGACTTCTACACGCACACCCTGATGGCGCCGTTCTTCAACCCAGGCCCGAACCCGCACGGCAACCCGAAGGTCATGCTCGCCGCGGTCGGCCCGCTGATGACGCAGACGGCCGGCGAGGTGGCCGACGGCGTCCTCTGCCACGCCTTCTCCACCGAGCGGTACATCCGCGAGGCGACGCTGCCCGCGCTCGAGAAGGGATTCGCGAAGGCCGGGCGCACGATCGAGGGCTTCGAGATCACCGCACCCGCGTTCGTCGTCGCCCGCGACTCCGAGACGGAGATCGCCGAGGGCGTCAAGTTCGTGAAGCAGCAGATCGCCTTCTACGGCTCGACGCCGGCTTACCGGCCCGTGCTCGAGCTCCACGGCTGGGGCGAGCTCCAGGACGAGCTGATGGCGATGACCAAGCGCGGCGAGTGGGACCGCATGGGGGAGCTGATCGACGACGACGTGCTCCACGAGTTCGCCGTCGTCGGCACCCCCGAGGACGCGTTCGCCGAGGTCCGCAAGCGCTACGGGGACATCTGCACCCGGATCACGCTGACGCTGCCCGAGGAGCGCGACGAGGCGCGCTGGGCGGCGCTGTTCGACTCGCTCCGCGCGGCCGACCGGGCCCCGTAGCCGTAGGTCTACGCTTCCCGCATGACCCCTTCGAAGCGGCGTGTGGGCCTGGCGGTCCTGGTCGGTGTTATCGCGGTCGGCGGCGTTGTCGTCGCCGCCGAAGGGGAGCGCAGCGCCCGGGGCACGGGCAGCTGGGACTCGGCGCTCGCGAGGAGCCCGTTCGAGCGCAGCGAGGTCGGCGCCGCGCGCATCGGCGACCGGATCTATGTGGTCGGCGGCTTCTTCGCCGATGGGAGGACGACGAGGCGAATGGCCGCGTACGACATCTCCGCCGACGCGTGGCGCCGGTTGCGCGCGCTGCCGAAGCCGGTGAACCACCCGGGCGTGGCTTCCCTGGAGGGCAAGCTCTACGTGCTTGGCGGGAACAGCGGTGGCGCCGACAACCACACCCGGGCCGCGCTCTGGCGCTACGCGCCCGACCGCGATCGCTGGACGCGGCTGCCGAATGCGCTCACCCCCCGTGCCGCGATGGGCTTCGCGGCCCACGGCGACAGGCTCTACGCGGCGGGCGGGCAGACCGAGGGCAACTTCGCCGTCCGCCGACTCGAGATCTATGACGTCTCCGCCCGGCGCTGGCGGCACGGCCCCGCGATGCCGACCGGCCGCAACCACCTCACGGCGGTCTTCGCTCGCGGCACGTTCTGGGCGATCGGCGGCCGCACGCCAGGAGCGAACCTCGCCACGGTCGAGCGCTACGACCCCGCGACGAGGACCTGGAGGGCCGGTCCGTCGCTGAACGTCCCGCGCGGGGGCATCGCGGCGGCCGTCGCCGCCCGGTCGATCGTCGTCTTCGGGGGCGAGGACCTGGGCCCCGGCGGCACGACGGTCGCCGAGGTCGAGCGCCTGCCGTTCGCCGCCGCGGGCGGTCCGTGGCAGCTGATCGAGCCGATGCCCACGCCGCGCCACGGCCTCGGTGGCGCCGGCCGGGGAGCCTCCGTCTACGCGCTCGAGGGCGGCACCGAGCCGCGCCTGACGGTTTCGAACGTGGTCGAACGCCTCGACCTCTCGGCGATGCTGGCGCGAGATGGCGGGCTGCACGCACCTTGATCACGTCCGCCTGTCGGAGCTGCCGGCATCGGTCGACGGCTGCGAGGACTGCCTGGCAGCCGGCGAGCCGTGGCTGCACCTCAGGATCTGCCTGGAGTGCGGGCACGTCGGCTGCTGCGACACCTCGCCGAACCACCACGCGAGCGCCCACGCCGAGGCTACGGGCCACCCGATCATGCGGTCGCTCGAGCCGCTCGAGGATTGGGCGTGGTGCTTCGTCGACGAGATCGCGCTGATCCTGCCGAACGTGACGGGCACCACCCGCATTCCGCCCTCGCCGCTCGCCTAGCTGTCACAGCCGGTTGAGCTGCCTCGTCAAGGGGGAAACGGAACGGAAAGGACTTGTTGTGAACCCGGACAAGCTGCGCCACCTCGGGCCGGTCGCCAACGTGAAGGCGATCCTCCGGGGGGAGCGCTCAGCAACCGGGAGGTAGCCGTACCAACGGCGACGGTTTCTGTCGCTAGTCTGCGGCCGCAGTGGGACCCCTAGCCTCGTTCGTCACCGGCCGCCGCGGCAAGTTCGTGGTGCTCGCGATCTGGATCGTCGCGTTCGCCGCGCTGTCGCCGCTGGGCGCGAAGCTCGCCGACGAGACCCAGGACGACACCGCGTCGTTCCTCCCTGAGAGCGCCGAGTCCACCGAGGTCGTGGAGATCCTCGATGAGGAGTTCGAGTCCGGGGAGACCACCCAGGGGCTGATCGTCTACCAGCGCGACGGCGGGCTGACCGCGGCCGACAGCCAGAAGATCGCCGACGACGCCGAGGCCCTGGACGCGCTCCCCGACGAGGAGCTTCCGCTGGTCCGACCGCCGGTGACGCCGCCCGTCGTAACCCCGGGGGCCGCCTTGTCCGACGCCCCCGCGGCGGTCTCAGCCGACGGCAGCATCGCGTTCACCACGCTGATCGTCCCGACCAACTTCGAGGAGGCGGCCGACTGGGGCAAGGCGGTCCGCGACACGACCGGCGACGAGGCCGACGGGATGCGGATCCTCCTCACCGGCGACCTCGGGTTCTCCGCCGACGCCGAGGAGGTCTTCGGCGAGCTGGACGTGAAGCTCCTGGTCGCCACGGCGCTGCTCGTGCTGTTCCTGCTCGGGGCGATCTACCGCGCCGTGCTCGTGGCGCTAACCCCGCTCATAGTCGTCTTCTTCGCCTACACCGTGGCGACCGCGTTCGTGTACCTCTACGCCGACGCGGGCGCGACGGTCTCGTCGAACGGCACCTCGATCCTGATCGTCCTGATGTTCGGGATCACGACCGACTACTGCCTGCTGCTCGTGTCCCGCTATCGCGAGGAGCTCCACCGCATCGAGGACAAGCACGACGCGATGGAACGGGCGGTGAGGCGCACCGGGCCGACGATCCTCGCCTCGGGGTTGACCGTGGCGCTGGCGATGCTGACCCTCACACTCGCCGATGCACAGCTCACGGCCACGCTGGGCCCGGTGGCGGCGATCGGCGTCGTCGCCGGCATGCTCGCCGGGCTCACGCTGCTGCCGGCCATGCTCACGATCTTCGGTCGCAAGGGGTTCTGGCCGCGCTCCGGAACTGTTGAGTACGACCCCGAGGCGGAGTCGATCGCCCGGCAGGGCGTGTGGCGGCGGATCGGCGACAAGGTCCTGGAGCGCCCCGGCCCGACGCTTGCGATCACCGTGCTCGCGTTCGTCGTGGGCGCGCTGGGGCTGCTCGCCTGGAAGGTGGACTACTCGACCACGAACTTCTTCAAGAAGTCCGTCGAGTCGGTCGAGGGCTTCGAGCTGATGGAGGAGGCGTTCCCGGCCGGCACGCTGGCGCCGACCACGATCCTCGTGATCCGTGACGACGGCGAGATCACCGAGGCCGACCTCGGAGCCGCTGCGGACGCGGTCACCGGGATTGAGCGCGTCGCCTCGGCGACGCCCACGCCGAACCGTTCGACGGACGGCACGATGGGCACCGTCGACGTCATCCTCAAGGGCGACCCGTTCACCCCGGAGGCGTTCGACGCAGTTCCCGAGATGCGGGCGAGTCTCGACGACCTCGGTCCGGGCCTGAGCGCGCTCGTCGGCGGCGGATCGGCGATCCAGTACGACTTTGACCAGGCGATCGAGTCGGACCTGAAGCTGATCGTCCCGATCGCCCTGCTGGTGATCGCGATCATCCTCGCGATCCTGCTTCGGGCGCTGGTGGCGCCGCTGGTGTTGATCGCCAGCGTGGTGCTGTCGTTCCTCTGCACGCTGGGGCTCTCGATCCTGTTCATCCGCTTCGTCGTCGGCGACGCGGGGCTGGACGCCTCGATTCCCACCTTCGCCTTCATCTTCCTGGTCGCGCTCGGGATCGACTACACGATCTTCCTGATGGCGCGTGTGCGCGAGGAGGCACGTACGCACGGAACCCGAGAGGGAATGCTGCGCGCGCTCTCCGCCACCGGGCCGGTGATCACCAGCGCCGGTGTGATCCTCGCGGGCACCTTCTCGGTGCTGATGACGCTTCCGGTCACGTTCACCTTCGATCTCGGCTTCATGGTGGCGCTCGGGATCCTGCTCGACACGTTCATCGTGCGCACGATCATGGTTCCGGCGGCGGTCGAGCTGCTCGGCGACAAGATCTGGTGGCCCTCGACGGCGCAGGCCGCCGGGGGTCTGCACGAGGAGACCGGTGAGCATCTCAAGGAGGAGTCGGCGCAACCCTGAGCGCGCGTCCAGCGGAGGGCCTACGCGTCCACAAGAAGCGCACGGCGCGCCTGACACTCTGAGACGCGGCTGACGTTCGCGCGCTCGGTGCCGCGGCGGTCGGCCGCATCGCGGAGCTTCCGCTGCGGCACCACGGTGCAGAGGTTGGCCTCGAGCTCGCCGCGCCACTCGTAGAGCAACAGCCCGTAGCGCCGGCCCTCCCGCCCGGGCAGCCCGCACGTGGCGCCGTTGAGGTAGCTCTCGATCCGCAGGTGGAATCCCCGGTGCAGGTCGTACTCGTGGCGGCCCTTGAAGACGCGCCGGACCTTGTAGGCGAACGTCGCCCGGCCGGAGTCGCCCGGTCGTGGCTCGACTCGGAGCAGGCGCGCGCTCACCGCTCCGTCCCAGGACTTCAGGGAGAGCGGTCCCTCGTGGCCGGCGCAGGAGCAGGCCACGGCACGCTCGGCCGCGCCGGCAAGTGCCAGGACAGCCAGGGCGAGGGCGATCGTGAGCCGGCGCATACACAGACACTACGGCCGGGCACGGGAATCATCACGCGGCTACGTTGGAGGCCGTGACCCGCCGTCGCGCGGCGCCATCGCGACGCTGTGGGGTGGCGGGGCGGGGAGATCTGCGGACAAATACGGATGCTCCCGCAGGGGCCTCGGATCTAAAGTTACCTGCATGAAGGCACGACTGGCGGCGCTGGCCTTTTCCCTCCTGGTCGCCGCGGGTCTCCTACCGTCGTCGGCGACAGCCGGCGCCGAGGTGGACCTGTCCGGCTCCAACCTGGTTTCGGTTTGGAACGGCTCCGGCAACGCAAGCGTCGAGATCACACAGCAGTACTGCACGAACTGTTCCGACAGGCCGGACTTCTGGCCCGGGACGAACACGTACTTCTGGGGTTTTCCGATCGTGGACCCGACTCCCCCCGTGATCTCCGGCTCAGGTCCTCATACGGCGGCGGAGCTAGCGCTGAATTGCGTCCGCTACCAGACCACGACCCTTCCAGTCAACTATTGCAAGGCGCTCGGGTCTTTCAACGCCACCGGCAGCACGAACGCCGACTTCATCAGGGTGGTCTCCGCAAAGGGCGGGCCGCCCATCAACCTCACGCTGTCGGCTTCAGGCGGAAACGACACAATCCAAGCTGCCGGTCTCGGAACCCACTCCCTCAACGGCGGTGGCGGCACCGACATGTTTCAAACTGGCAGCCCGGTCGCGGACTCGGTGGGTGTGATCCCTCAGATCAAGTGGACCATCGACCTCGAGCTCGGCTCAGCGATTCCGAGCGGAGACGCGTCGACGATGAGCCTGAACGGGTTCGAGAATGTCAGCGCCACCACCTTCAACTCCCCGTCGGGCCCCGGACACACGATTCGGGGAAGCTCGCTCCCCAACCTCTTAACGGCCGATGCCGGCGACGATGTGATCGAGGGCCGGGACGAAGACGACATCATGCAGGGCTACGCGGGCTCCGACACTCTTAACGGAGGTGGCGATGACGACCTGATCTACGCCGCGATCGGCGGCGAGGCACAGAGCGACACGCTCTCCGGCGGGACCGGGAACGACCTCCTGGTCGCCGGGGCGGGCGACGACACGCTCACGGGTGGGTCCGGCGATGACACTTTCAACTGCGGGCCGGGAGTCGACTTGGTGACTGACAACGTCATCGGCGAGGAGCTGATCGACTGCGAGGTGCCTCCTGCCGGTGTCCTGCCGGACGCGTCGATCCGGCGCTCCAAGGACATCGGCTCGGTCGGGGAGGACCTCTATGAGGCAACTCCATCCGGGGCCCAGACGGTGAGCTGGTCAGCCAAGAAGCGTAAGAAGCGGGTCTTCGTGATCACCCTGGACTACGACGGCTCGGGGTCCGGACCGATGACGGTCGACGGATGCAAGAGCAACCGCAGGTTCTCGGTGAAGTACTTCGCCGGTATCAGCAACGTCACCGCCGCAGTCGCCGCCGGCACGTACCAGACGGCTCCACTCGGCTCCGGAGCCACGACCCTCGAGCTACGCGCAAAACCCAAGAAGTCGCGCGGAACCCTTGCCTGCGACACAGTCGCAAGCTCGGGCGGAGAGCGCGACGCGGTGCGCGCAAAGCTCAAGGCCAAGCGCTAGCTCCACGTAGGGTTCGCATGGACGATTCCACCCTTCGCGATCAGATCGAACGGCTCGTCGAGGAGGAGCAGAAGCTGCTCCATGAGGGTGAGGGCGAAGGGCCGGACGACGCTCGGCACCAGCGCCTGGCCGAGCTCAAGGTCGAGCTCGACCGCTGCTGGGACCTCCTCCGCCAGCGCGAGGCGCGCGAGGAGTTCGACCTCGACCCCGACGAAGCGTCCGTCCGCGACGCCGACACGGTCGAGGGCTACGAGGGTTAACCTCGACGCCGGGGGTCGACCGATGAATTCGGTGGCGCCCAGGTGTCTCAACCGGTAGATTTAGAGGCAAGGCGCAGTCCCGCGCCCGACCTCCAACCCGGCGCTCACGCCGCCGGCCCGCGGAGGTAAAGGTGGCCTCGAGCCATCGGGACGCCGGTCATTCAGGCCCCTTTCCGGCGGGGCTTCGGGAGCGTGAGTCCCGGCGCCAGCCGCCGCAAAGGAGCAACGTGATGACAAGGCAGAAGACATTCAAGCGCCGTGTGCGCGAACGCATGGCGAAGACGGGGGAGAGCTACACGGCCGCCCGCCGGATGCTGATCGCCAACGGCGACCGGCCCGACACGGCGGTCGCCGAGTTCGAGCCGTTCGTCGCGGAGGAGAAGGTCCTCGAGGTCACCGGCCGCGGCTGGCAGGATTGGTTCCGGTTGCTCGACGAATGGGGTGCGCCCAGCCGAACGCATACCGAGATCGCCCGCTGGCTGCGCGAGGAGCACCGAGTGGACGGCTGGTACGCGCAGGCGCTCACCGTCGGCTACGAGCGGGCGCGCGGGCTCCGCGCGCCGGGCGAGAAGGCCGACGGGTTCGCGGTCACCGCGTCGCGGACGGTGGCGGTGCCGGTCGAGCGGCTGTTCGCCGCGTTCGAGGACGTTCCCCTGCGCCAGCGCTGGCTGCCGGGCGCGGGCATGCGGACGCGGACGGCGACGGCGCCGAGGTCGGCCCGCTACGACTGGGAGGACGGCTCGACCCGGCTCATCGTGGGCTTCGAGGACAAGGGTGAGTCGAAGAGCCTCGTGTCCCTCTCCCACGAGCGCCTGCCCGACGCCGAGACGGCGGACGAGATGAAGGCGTGGTGGCGCGAGCGCCTGACCGAGCTCAAGGCGCTGCTCGAAGGAGGTGAGCTCGATGCCTGACGTCGAGCTCGTCCCGATCCTGGTGGGCGCGGCGGCCGGGTTCCTGCTCGGTGGCGCCTACTACGCGGCTTTCGGCGCCGAGCTCGCGAAGCTGAGCGACGCGCCCGGCGATGCGCAGATGCCGCCGTGGAAGCTGGGTGTCGAGTTCCTGCGGGGCCTGGTGCTGGCGGCGGTGGTCGCCGGAATCGCGGTCGAGGCCGGGATCGACGAGGCGGCCGGTGGCTTGCTGCTTGGGCTCGCCCTCTGGGTGGGGTTCCCGGCGATGCTGTGGGTCGGCGCCGTGCTCCACGGCGAGGCCCAGCCAATGCAGGCGGCGATCCATGCCGGCGATTGGCTGCTGAAGCTGCTCGTCGTCGCCGTGATCGTCAGCGTCTGGCGGTGATCGCCAAGAGGACCAGGCGGTAGGTTGGGCGTGATGCGCGGGAAGATCGTCGCGCTCGGGTTAGCCGTAGGGGCGCTCGCCGGAATTGCCGCGCCCAGCGCGAGCGCGGACGTCGCGCACCTGCGCTCGATGCCGGTCAGCTCGCCGGTGTTCGCGCTGGATGGCGCGGACGACATCCTTGTCGCCCGATCCGGGGCGATCGACCGGTACAGTTCGCTCGGCGCGCCGGAGACCGGGTTCACAACCCACGCGGCGTTCACCAACCCCGACGACATCGCCTTCTCGGGCGGCCGGGTCTATGCGATCAGCCCCTCGCCGAGCCGTCTCTGGACGTGGCTGCCCGACGGGACGGATGGGCATGCAACCCCACCGGGCACCTCCTTTTCGACGAACCTGAACGTCGCTCGCGGGCTCGGCGTTAGCGGGTCGCGCGCATACGTCGCCACCGCCGGGACGAACCGGCTGGCGCTGCTCGATGTGACGCCGACATTCGGGCTGAACGTCCTCGTCGCAGGCGTCGGGGTGTCCTCGGGCGTGGACGGCGCATTCGAAACGTGCGTGCCCGCGCCGCCTTGCCAGCCGGGATGGGCCGGATCCACGCTGGCGCACCTCAACAACCCGCGCGACGTTGCCCTGAGCCAGAACCTCGACGCATATGTTGCCGAGTCGGGATCCGGATCGGCGAGCGAGCCATCTCGCATCAAGGTGCTGGACGCAACTCCGAGCCCGGTCGCCACGATCGGCAGCTTCGGGTCCGGCGCCGGCCAGCTGAGCGGCCCGCGCGGCGTGGCGCTCGGCGCCGACGGGCAGAACCTGTTCGTCGCCGACACCGCCAACCACCGCGTGATGCAGTTCGAGGTGGACGGCACCTTCGTGCAGGGTTTCGGCTACGGGGTGGACACGGGCGCCGTCAGGTTCGAGACGTGCACCGCGGGAAGCACCTGCCAGGCGGGGATCCCTGGCAGCGCCCCCGGACAGCTCTCCTCACCGTTCAAGCTCGACTTCGACTCCGCCGGGGACCTCTACGTGTCCAGCTTCGGCGCTCGTATCGACGTCTTCGACCTCGACGTGCCCGGGCGGAAGACCGCCGCGTTGACGGCAAGGCCAAAGCGGGTCCAGAAGGGCAAGATCACGACGCTCACCGCGAGGGTGGCGCCGTGTCCCGACGCCGCCGGCGAGCCGATCTCGTTCGAGCGCAAGTCCCGGGGGCGCTGGGTGCGCACGGGCGACGCTGTGACGGCGAACGGCCAGTGCAAGGCGTCGACGGACCGGCGCATCACCCGCAAGACGAGGTTCCGGGCGCGCTCCGCGGCGACAGCGGAGTTCGGCAAGGCGATCTCCCCGCCGCGGACGGTGAAGGTCCTGTCCCCGCGTCTGCAAGCCGGGCGCGCGCGCCGGACGGTCGCCGCCGCGCTCCGCCGCCACGACTTCGCCGACCAGGTGGTCGCGAACCTCGAAGAGCGCTGTCGGCGGCGCAGCCGTTCCAGGTTTAAGTGCCGGTTCTCCTCCGCCTTCCCCGGGTACAGCCTGAGTGGACGCGGGTCGGTCGAGCTCAGAAAGCGCATCTCATACCGGTTCCGGGTCCGGGCCCAGGGCCGGACACTGATCCTCACCGACGAGAACGAAGGAAACTTCCCGGGCTAGATCAGCAGGGGAAGCCCGCCGGATCGAAGCACGGTTCGGGTGTCGGGGCCGGCGTCGGCGCTGGCGTCGGCGCGGGAGTGGGAGTGGGCTCAGGCGTCTCCACCGCACGCGCCGCACGCCTGGCTTCCCGGTCCTCCGCCGCTGCCGCCGCCGCAGCGATCGCCGCCTGCCTTCGCGCGACCGCAGCCGCGCCGTCCCCGGCTCCCGCCCTCGAACCGGCACGCTCCGCGGCTTGTGCGCCGGCCCGCGCTCCAGCCTGGCTGCCGCGCTCCCTGCCGCTCGCGGCGGCCTCGAGGCGCGCGGCCGCGAAGGCGTCCTCGAACGCGGAGCGCTGAATCTCGTCGGCCCTGAACGCGTCGGCGTCGTTCTCACTCGCCATCAGGTAGCCGACGGCCCCGATCTCGATCACCGCGACGCAGGCCACTACTACGACGAAGAGTCTCGACCGCACCGCCAACCATGCCCGCCTGATCGGGCCCGCGCCTCTCTGCCAGGCGGGCCACTCAGCGGTTGCTCGAGACCGGATGCTCATCGCGGATCCGGGACTCGGATTCGCTCCGGCGGATTTAGGCCGGCGGACGTGAACTCTCTGGTGTACGCCGCTTTGTAGGCAGAGGTGTAGGCAGCGGGGTGGGGGCGCTTTCGCGCTGACCTATAGCCCCGCGCGTACGCCTGCCTCGCCCCCTCCTTCAAACCCTTCTCCCGGCCCTCCGCCGCGGCCTCCGCGCGAACCGCGTCGAAGTCGATGCCGGGCGGGCTGCCGATCATGTACCCACCGACGCCGGCGCCGACCAAACCGAACAACACGACGAGCGCCGCGGCGAAAGCTCGCCACGAGATCCGACCGCGTATGCGCGCTACCCAGGACCCCATGTATATCCCCGAGTACGAACGCTACTCGCCTGGCCCGAAGCCCGCGGCGATCGCTGCTCGCCGCGGGCTTGGGCCGGCTGTCCTACTGCTTCGGCTGCTTCGGGAACTTGGGCGCGGGCGCAGCCGCGTCCGCCTTCGCCTGCTTGACCTTCTTGGCGATCAGCTTCGCCAGGTCGGCCTCGGCGGCGAGGGTCGCGGCCTCGTTTGCCGTCCCTCGTCCGTCGACTCCGAGCGGGGTCGCGCCCGCGCGGCCGTAGACATCGGGATGCAGGTACTGACCCGCGGCCGCGCCGGTCTTCCGCTCGCTCACCTTGATCGGGTTCGCCAGCGCGTACGGATCCTTGCGGATTCCGGTCACCATCCAGGAGACCTTGACGTTCGCGTCCTCGCTCTCGATCGAGAACTCACGCCCACCGTCCGGGATCTCCTCCGAGACCATCACCGGCGAGAAGCTGCCGATGGTGGTCAGCTGGTAGCGGAAGTCGCGGTTCAGCGCCCCGAAGTAATCGGGGAGCGTGACCGTGGCCTCGCCGCTGTCGTCGGTGGTGACGACGCCGTCGTAGATGTTCTTCATGTCCGGCGACTCCACGAACGAGTGACGCAGGTAGTAGTTCTCGGGATCGAGCGGATGATCGATCTCGAACGCGCCGGCGCCCTTGGTCAGGGTGCCGGTCACGCGTGCGTCGCCGTTGACGTCGACGAACCCGAACGCCTCGATCGCCTCGGCGGTGAACGCGTCGCTGGGAACGCCGCCGTTGTTGGCCTGGATCGTGTTCGGGCTGTTTACGTCGTCGGTCGCGGCGCTGATCGCCTGGTTGCCGTCGTCCTCGGCGGTGCCGGCGCCGTCGGTGTTCCCGGTGACGGTTGCATCGAGCCCTACGCTGAACGCGTCGTTGCTGTTCACCGCTACGCCGGTATCGCCGGTGAACGCGCCGGCGGTGCCGCCCGCGAGGGCGTTGCTGAACGAGCCCGCGGGGGATGCCGCATTGCTGTTGCTCGCGCTCACCGCTTGGCCAGTGCCGCCGCTGAAGACGCCAGCCACGCCGCCGCCGGATGCGATCCCGAAGACGCCGAACGCGCCGCTGCCGGCGGCGGTGCCCTGGATCGCGTCGCTGATGCCGCCCGAGGTAACGCCCTGGACCGCATCGTCGGACGAGGCGCCGGTCGTCGACTGGACGCCGACCGCGCCGGCAGCCGTGACGCTCGCATTGACGCCGATGGCGCCACCGGTCGCCTGCACGCCGTTGGCGGTGCCGGTCGCGACCACGCCGTCGTTGCCGCCGCTGGCGATGACACCGTCGCCGCTGGAGCCGCCGACGAAATTGCCGCCGGTGCCGCCGGCGGTGGTCGCCGTGCCGTTCACGCCGACCGCCGGCCCGTCGCCGGAGACGCCGAAGCCGCCCGCGGTGTGCGAGTTGCCCTCGATCCCGTTCGGTCCCGCCGCCTCGATCGCGCCGTCGAATCCATCGGGGCCGATGCCGGTGTCGGCCGGGTGCGTATGGTCGCGCCCGAGGGCGACGATCCCGATCCCCGCGGTGCCGACCCCGGCGGTCTCGTTGCGGAAGAAGCCGGCGAAGCCGTCAGGCGAGGCCGTGTGGGCGTCCATGGCCCGCGTCTCGCCCGTGGTCGCCTGCGTATCCGCGAACATCGCCCGGTTCGCGATCGCTGCCAGGCCGCGGCCGGTGGCGCCGATGTTGACCACGCGCATCGCCGCCACGGCGCCGCTGTGGCCGATCACCGAGAGGGTGACCGAGTCGTTGTTGGTCGAGAGGTTCTCGAGCTCGACCAGGCGGTTGTTGGGCGCCACCCCGGGGATGTTGCCCCGCAGGGTCGTCTGCGCGGTGGCGGGGTTGAACTGGTTGAGCTGCCACGCCGGCACGGCCATCGCAGTGGCGGCGGTCGCCGCGCTGCACGCCAGCGCCAGCACGAATGTGAGGCCCGACCGCCGGGAGAGCATTCCGAAGGCTCGCCGGCGATGGGCGGAGGAACGTCTGGACATCAGGACCTCCCTGAATGGTCGCCGGGCGCGAACCCGGCGAATGGATACGCGTCTTAGCGAACCTATCGCCACCGGCTCGGCGGTGTCAACGGCCTCTTCATAGGGCTGACGACGGGGATAGGCTTCCGCGCAATGTCCCCGAGCCGCGACCAGCGCGCCCTGCTCGAACTGATCCTGGGCGGACGCGACGGTTACGCGGAAGTCGCCGCCCTGATCGACGTGTCGCCGGACGAGGTGCGGGCGCGCGCTCACGACGCGCTCGAGGAGCTCGCCGGCACCGATCCCGACGCGCGCGCCGAGCTCACGGACTTCCTCCTCGGCCAGCTCGAACCGGCCGCGAACGACGAGGTCCGGACAGCGCTCGAGCGGGATCCCGAACTTTTCGATCTCGCCTCCGAGCTGTCGGCGAAGCTCAGCCTGCTCGTCCCGGGCGCGGAGCTGCCGGACCTGCCCGGCGCCGGCGGCGGATCAGCCCTGGTCGAGCGCCTTCGCACCGACGCCCGTGCCCGGGCCGTCACCGCGGCGCTCGCGTTCGCCGCGGTCGCCGTCGTGCTCGCGGTGGTCGTCGGTGGGGGCGGGGAGGAGGAGGCGCCGGAGCCGGCGCCGACCACCACCACCACCACCAGACGCGCAGGCGCCCCCGCCGACGTTGATCGACCTCGTTCCCGGCCCCGCCGCGCCGGAGGGCGCGTCCGGCCGGGTCGGCATCGGTCAGGTCGAGGGCACCTTCGCGCTCCAGTACTTCGCCACCGGGCTCGAGCCCACCCAGGGCTCCGAGCGCTACGTCGTCTGGCTCTACAACGGGCCCGAGGCAGCGGTGCCGCTCACCACCGGCCGCCGGGTCGGAGAGAACGGCAGGCTCAACGGGCTCGCCTCGCTACCTCCCGACGTGGTCGAGGTCCTGCCGCAGACGGCGTTCGTGGACATCACGCTCGAGCCCGCGCCGGAGGAGCGCGGTTCGTTCTCCTACGACGGCGAGAGCATCCTCCGCGGCCGGCTGGCGGGGGCGCAGGCGGGCGGCGGTCGCGAAGAGGACGGCGGCGCCCCCTAGTCAGCGCCGACGTAGGCCGCGAGGTGCTCGCCGGTGAGGGTGGCGCGCGCGGCGACGAGGCCGGCGGGTGTGCCCTCGAAGACGATCCGGCCGCCGTCGTGGCCGGCGCCGGGGCCGAGGTCGATGATCCAGTCGGCGTGCGCCATGACCGCCTGGTCGTGCTCGATGACGATGACCGACTTGCCCGACTCGACGAGCCGGTCGAGCAGGCCGAGCAGCTGCTCGACGTCGGCGAGGTGGAGGCCGGTGGTCGGCTCGTCGAGGACGTAGACGCCGCCCTTCTCGCCCATGTGGGTTGCCAGCTTGAGCCGCTGGCGCTCGCCGCCGGACAGCGTGGTGAGCGGCTGACCGAGGCTGAGGTAGCCGAGCCCGACGTCGGCCAGGCGGGTGAGGATCTTGTGTGCGGCCGGCGTGCCCGCCTCGCCGTCGGCGAAGAACTGCTCGGCCTCGGCAACCGGCATCGCGAGCACCTCGCTGATGTTCTTGCCACCGTACTTGTACTCCAGGACCTCCGCCTGGAAGCGCTTCCCCTCGCACTCCTCGCAAACGCTCGCAACGCCGGCCATCATCGCCAGGTCTGTGTAGATGACACCGGCGCCGTTGCAGTTGGGACACGCGCCCTCGGAGTTGGCGCTGAAGAGCGCGGGCTTCACCCCGTTGGCCTTCGCGAACGCCTTGCGGATCGGGTCGAGCAGCTTGGTGTACGTCGCCGGGTTGCTTCGGCGCGAGCCGCGGATCGCGGTCTGGTCGACCGTGACCACCTCGTCGCGCTCCGATACCGAGCCCTGGATCAGCGAGCTCTTGCCTGAGCCCGCCACCCCGGTGACGACCACCAGCACGCCGAGCGGGATGTCGACGTCGACATCCTGCAGGTTGTGGGTGCCGGCGCCGCGCACCTCCAGCGCCTCCGAGGACTCCCGCACCGACGGCTTCAGGGAGGCACGGTCGTCCAGGTGCCGCCCGGTGGTCGTGTCGCTGGCCCGCAGTCCCTCGACCGTGCCCTCGAACACCACTTCGCCGCCCTCGGTGCCCGCGCGTGGGCCGAGGTCGACGACGTGGTCGGCGATCGCGATCGCCTCCGGCTCGTGCTCCACGACGAGCACCGTGTTGCCCTTGTCGCGCAACTGCAGCAGCAGGTCGTTCATCCGCTGGATGTCGTGGGGGTGCAGGCCGATCGTCGGCTCGTCGAAGACGTAGGTGACGTCGGTCAGCGATGACCCGAGGTGGCGGATCATCTTGGTGCGCTGCGCCTCGCCGCCAGAGAGCGTGCCCGACGGCCGGTCGAGCGAGAGGTAGCCGAGCCCGATCTCCACGAACGAGTCGAGCGTGTGCTGCAGCGTCCCCAGCAGCGGCGCGACGGACGGCTCGTCCAGGTCCCGGACCCACTCGGCGAGGTCGCTGATCTGCATCGCGCAGACATCGGCGATGTTCTTCCGCTTGATCTTCGACGATCGAGCCCCCTCGCTCAGCCGGGTGCCGTCGCACTCGGGGCAGGTGGTGAACGTGACCGCCCGGTCCACGAACGCGCCGATGTGCGGCTGCATCGCCTCCCGGTCCTTGGACAGGAACGACTTCTGGATCTGCGGGATCAGCCCCGCATACGTCAGGTTGATGCCCTCGACCTTGATCTTGGTCGGCTCCTTGTAGAGGAGGTCGCGCAGCTCCCGCTTGTTGAACTTGCGGATCGGCTTGTCCGGATCGAAGAAGCCGCAGCCCCTGAAGATGCGCCCGAACCAGCCGTCCATGCTGTAGCCCGGGATCGTGAGCGCCCCCTCGTTGAGCGACTTGCTGTCGTCGTACAGCGCCGTAAGGTCGAAGTCGGTGATCGAGCCCCGGCCCTCGCAGCGCTCGCACATGCCGCCGGTGCGCGAGAACGACGCCGCCTTGGTCTCGGTCTTGTCGCCGCGCTTGACGGTGATCCCACCGCTCCCGCTGACCGACGCCACGTTGAACGAGAACGCCGCGGGCGAACCGATGTGCGGCTTGCCGAGCCGGCTGAAGAGGATGCGCAGCATCGCGTTGGCGTCGGTGGCGGTGCCGACCGTGGAGCGGGGGTCGGCGCCCATCCGCTCCTGGTCGACGCTGATCGCCGTGGTGAGCCCGTCGAGCACGTCGACCTCGGGCCGCGCCAGCGTCGGCATGAAGCCCTGCACGAAGGCGCTGTAGGTCTCGTTGATCAGCCGCTGCGACTCCGCGGCGATCGTGCCGAACACCAGCGAGCTCTTGCCCGAGCCGGAGACGCCGGTGAACGCCGTCAGCCGCCGCTTCGGGATCTCGATGCTGACGTCCTTCAGGTTGTTGACGCGCGCGCCGTGCACGCGGATCAGATCGTGGCTGTCGGCAGCTTGGGGCGCACGCGACTTCGTGTCGGTCTTCGTGGCCATGCTCCTCCTAGGTCGTGGTGGCGAGATCCATGGGTTAATACTTTGTAGCACAAATAATTGGCACAAGCGGAGTAATTGTGCAAAGATGCTCGAAATGGCAACGAGCCCCACCACCGACGACGCCGCCAGCGAGTTCGCCGGCCAGCTGTTCTTCCGGCTCTGGCGGGTGTCGCATACGCGCACTGCGGAGGCGCTCGAGTCGCTTGGTCTGACGACGGCGCTCTTCGCCCTTCTGAATGTCCTCGCGACGCGCGAGGGAGCGATTCAGCTGGAGCTCGGCTCAGCGATGGGCATCGATCCCAGCACGATGGTCTCGCTGATCGATCAGCTCGAGACCGCGGGGCTGGCCAAGCGCCGTCCCCGACCAACGGATCGCCGCGCCCGCGAGGTTGCGATCACCCCCAAGGGCCGGCGCGTCCTGGATCAGGCCCGGCGGCTGGCGATGCAGGTGGAGGACGGCGTGTTGCGGGGGCTCAGCCGGGCTGAGCGTCGCCGGATGCTGGCGCTCCTTCGGCGCGCCGCCGACTCGGCGCCGCCGCAATCGCCGTGGACCGCCGAAGAGGGGGATTAGCGAGCCGGCGCTTGGGCCTCGTGCTCCTTGACCAGCTCCGCGCTCTCCGGCCTTCCCAGGAGGCCGGCCTCCTGGAAGATCTCCGGCATCTCGGGATCGCTGAGCAGGATGCTCAAGACCATCGCCGGCCTCCTTTGGTTGGAAACGTGAGTCCCTTGCCCGAGAGTACCCTCGTCGGGTGGCCAGGCGCCAAGAGGCTCTCGACAACATCCTCCGGTCCGCGGCCGAGCTCGGCGTCGAGATGGACGAGGCGGAGGCGCTCCAGTGGCTGACCGCCATGGCAGCCCAGCAGGGGGAGTCCGACGACGTCGAGGTTCAGGTCTCCACGGGGGTCTACGGCCATCGCGTGGCGATGATGGACTTCAGCCCCGCCGAGCTGGACCGATTCAGGGCCATCGGCGAGAGCGTCGGGCTGGACGACCGGCCGGGCGAGGTCGAGACGGCTCTGGCCCTCTCGGGTTCGGCCGCGCAGTCGAAGATCCAGACCTACCCGGGCGACTGCGACTACTTCGAGCGCGTCCATATCTATGCCCCGACCCGCGACGAGGCGTGCCGGATCCTGGCCGATGTCATGCGGGAGAAGGTGCTCGCCACCGCCAGCGGTCCGACCCAGCGCTTCATGCAGGCGCGGCTGGGGAGCTACCCGACGGATGTCGTCCGGGGCGACGAGACGATCAGCGCCGGGTCCTCGATCGCATGGACGCTCGACGAGGTGCGTGAGGGAAGGATCACGGGCAGCCTGCCCGGCGGTTCGCCCTGGGAGGTGTCGTGGGACGACGCGGCGAAGGAACCTGGCTGGTGCAAGCTCGACTGGGTGGTGGCTGACCCCGTCCGGGGGACGCTGGCGAACGCAAGCAACATGCTGGACGCGACCTGGGAGGCGCCCGACGGGGCGATCACTCCCCTCGACGACTACCTCGACACCTACTTCCAGGAGGTCTATCTCGACGCCGACTCGCTGCCGCTGTTCGCCAAGCTGGCCCGGCATGTGCTTCCGGACGCCGTCGACGACTACGCGGAGCAGCTCGAGCGGCAGATCTACGAGTACACCGTCGAAAAGCCGAACTACGGCAAGGCGGCCAAGCGCATGTACAACCTCTTCCGGCTCACCGGCCGCTACGAGGAGGCCGCTTACCTGCGTGAGCTCTTCGACGAGCAGGCCACCGCGCTCTATCAGGTCGCGGCGCTGATCCGCAGCCTGGACGAGGCCTCCGGCGCCGGCTCAGACATCTCGCGCGACGCGCTGCGCAGCCAAACCGACGCGCTGACCGTGACAGCGACCGCGGCGCTCGAGGGCGAGCGGGAATCGACGATTCTCCTACACCTCCTGGCGGTCAAGACGGCGCTTGACGGACGCGGCGACCCGGCGAGTCGCGGCGACGTGATCGCCGACGCCATCGACGCGGTCAGCGACGAGGTCAACGAGTACTTCAAGGCCCGCATGATGGGCCTCGAGGGGATCCGCACCTATCTCGAGTCGCTCGAGCGCTGACTCGTGGCCGAGGTGCGTCCAGATCTCTACGTCTCAGCCGACGTCGAAACAGACGGGCCGATCCCCGGCGAGTTCTCGATGCTCTCGTTCGCGCTCTGCCTGGCCGGTCGCTTCGACGGCTCTGAATTCGAGGCCTTCGAGCCGGATGCAAAGACGACGTATTACGCCGAGCTGAAGCCGATCTCGGACCGGTTCGAGCAGGCGGCGCTCGAGGTCAACCGCCTCGATCGAGAGGCGCTAACGGTCCACGGGAAGGATCCGGAAGCAGCGATGACGGAAGCTGCCGAATGGATCGCCGCGCACGCGGATGGCGCACGACCGGTGTTGGTCGCGTACCCGCTCGCCTTCGACTGGGCGTTCCTCTACTGGTACTTCATCCGTTTCACCGGAGAGTCGCCGTTCGGCATCTCCTCCTGCCTGGACATCCGGACGCTCTACCAGGCGCGGGCCCTGACCCCCTTTGACCTGACCTCGCAGCGATCGATGCCCCCGGAGCTGCTGCCGCAAAGGCCACACACTCACAACGCGGCGGACGACGCGCAGGAGCAGGCGGAGCTGTTCAACCGCATCTTCGCCTGGGCGCTGGAGGACAGGGACTCTGCGGCAAAACCCTGATGCGATCGCAGAAGCCCCGGGGTAGCGTGGCCAAGACCGAGGCGTTGCCTCTAGGGAGGAGCATCCGTGATCCGCAGCAGTAGCCGCGTCCTATCGGCCTCGTTTTGCGCGCTGCTCGCCGTCGGGCTCCTGGTCCCGGCGCTCGCCCGGGCGGCGTGGAGCACTCCATTCCACGTCTCCCTCGGCGGGCAGTATGCGTTCGAGCCCCAGGTCGCGGTCGACGCCGACGGCGACGCGGTGTTCACCTGGCTGCGCCACGACGGGAGCAACTACCGGGTCCAGGCCCGGGCGCGCTCCGCCGCCGGGGCCCTGAGCGCCGTGCATACGCTCTCTGCAGACGGGCAGGACGCATCCAGCCCCCAGGTCGCGGTCGACGCCGACGGCGACGCGGTGTTCACCTGGATGCGCTTCGACGGCACCGCCAACCGGGTTCAGGCCAGGGCGCGCTCCGCCGCCGGGGTCCTGAGCCCGGTGCAGACCCTCTCCGGCGCCGCCGTGACGGCGTTCTCGCCCTTCCCTCAGGTCGCAGTCGACGCCGACGGCGACGCGGTGTTCACATGGAGGTACACGCAGAGCACCCCATGCCCGAGCAGGCGGATTCAGGGCCGGGCGCGCTCCGCCGCCGGGGCCCTGAGTGCGGTGCAGCACGTCTCCCAGGCTGGTGAATGCGGCGTTGACTTCCCGGACGCAATTGACCCCCAGGTCGCGGTCGACGCCGACGGCGACGCGGTGTTCACCTGGGCGCTCGACTACGAATCCGGCCAGTCGGTCCAAACCCGGGCCCGCTCCGCCGGCGGCGTCCTGAGCCCGGTGCAGACCCTCTCCGACGCTTCTGGGCTGGACGCGTTCCAGCCCCAGGTCGCGGTCGACGCCGACGGCGACGCAGTGTTCACGTGGCGGCGCGGCGACGGGGCGAACAACCAGCGGGTTCAGGCACGGGCGCGGTCCGCCGTCGGGACCCTGAGCGCGGTGCAGAACCTCTCCGACGTCGGGCAGAGCGCGTACGACCCCCAGGTCGCGGTCGATGCGACGGGCGACGCCGTGTTCACGTGGCTGCGCTACGACGGTACGGACGACCGGGCGCAGGCACGGGCGCGCTTCGCCGGCGGCGCCCTGAGCCCGGTGCAGACCCTCTCCCCGAGCGGGGGGAGCGCGGACGAGGCCCGGGTCGCGGTCGACGCCGACGGCGACGCCGTCTTCACTTGGCGCCGCTTCAATCCAAACTTCGTCTACCAGGTCCAGGCCCGGACGCGCTCAGCCGTCGGCGCCCTGGGCGCCGTGCAGAGCCTCTCCGGGGGCGTCACGTATAGCGCGTACTACCCCCAGGTCGCGGTCGATGCGACGGGCGACGCGATCGCCGTCTGGCAGCGCGTCGACGAGTTGGGGTTCGACCGGATCCAGGCCTCGACCGGGCCGTAGCTCCCACTCTTGTTCCGCCAGCCCGGCGGGTTCGAGGGCGGCCACCTGGCTCGGGCGTGCGGTCACGGGTCGATCCGCTTGGCTGTGTCCTTCGAGACGCCGAGGTCCTTAAACGCATCTTCCTGGTGGGCGTACGCCTTGAACCGCACGGTAAGGCCGTCGCGCCACCTGTGCACATGGGCGAACGGCTCCGCGACGGCCGCTCCGCTATGGCGTCCGCGCCCGTGCAGGAGGTGGCACGTGATCGTGTGCTCGCCAAGGTCGAAGTACGCCTCGGCCTCTAGCCGAACCTCGTCTCCAAAGGCATCCTCAAGATCCCCAAGCCACCTCCGCACCCCCTCATGCCCGTGGTAGACCGACACAGTGACGGCCGAGTGAAGCTCGATCTGCGGGTCGCAGAGGGTAACCATCCTCTCTACGTCGCGCTCGTTGAACGCCTCTGCGAAGCGGCGGTGACGTTCCACGTTCTTCTGCGACATCGTCTACTCGGACAGCCCGGCGGCTCCGGACAGCCCGGCGGCTTCGAGGGCCGCTTCACGCGAGAGATAGGACTCCAATCGAACGAGCCTGCCGTCGCGGATAGTCCACGACTGAAAGATCAAGAACTCGCCCTGGATCCCGCTCGCCCTGCCTGCGGTGCTGAGCTTCAGCACTACGAACAGGCGGTCGCCCCCGTCGATGATTTCAAGGGCGTGCCATTCGATGAACCCGAGGGCCTCGCCGACCTTCGCGAACCACGCCCGTACTCCGTCGTGCCCGGTGAAATCCTCGGCATCCGGCAGGAAGCCGGGGATGGCCACCCATTGGATCTCGGGATCGCAGAGCTCGATCACGGCATCCACGCCGCCTTGATTAAGAGCCGCAATCCCGCGTTGCGCCAACAGGACGTTCTCCTGCGACATCGCCTACTCCGACAGTCCGGCGGCTTCGAGGGCATCGGACTCTCGCTCGAAGACCTCCATGCGGATTGCCCTGGTTCCACGGAAGGTCCAGACGTGTAGGGCTTCGTCCTCAATCCGGATCCCGCTGCCACTGCCCGTACCGCTGCGATGGACCCACACCACGAAGCTGCCCTCAGCTTCGCGGTACTTGGTGGCCTCCATGCGAATGTCGTTCCAGCTCTCCAAGAAGCTCCGCCAATATTTTCCGAGCGCCTCGAGGCCGTAGAGGGCCCGGGGCGACGGGTCAGGAAAGACGCCGACGACCTGAGGGTCGAAGATCGAGGCATCCGTCCAGTCTCCGATCGCCCAGCGCTGGTAATGGCGTTTCAAAGCGTCGAGATTCTCCTGCGACATCGCTGCGCAGTATCTCGTCTCAAGCAGCTTCTGCGATGCCGGAGGAGGCACTCGAACCCACGACCGCGGATTCGGGAGTAAGCTCCTCACGGGTCGGCCGGGAACCGACCCGGGGCGCGGACGAGAGGGGCGACATGGGTAACGGGCAGGGCGGCCAATTCCGAAGCGCGAGCGAGCGAGCGCAGAGGAGGCGGCGCACCTCACGGCGACTGATTCTGACTGCCGTCCTCGCGCTCGTCCCCTCGCTGGTCGCCGTGGAAGGAGCTGCTGCGGCAGCCCCCACCTGCCAGGCGCTGGGAGTCGTCCCCGCCCCGCCCGGCGGCTCGATGATGATCTCGCTCAACTGCAGCGACGCCGACGGCGACCCCCTGACCCTTTCGGCCACGGACCCGGACCACGGAACCCTGAGTGCGATCACCGTCCATGACCTCGTCACCTACTCGCCGGACGCGGGCTATACCGGCATGGATGAGTTCACGTACAGGGCCAATGACGGGACGAGCGACTCGAGCGACGTGGCGGTGGTGATCAACGTGCGGCCTCTCGGCATCGGCGACACCTGCAACGGAAACCTGATCACGATCTACGGCTTGGGAAAGATCAGGGGTACCCCCGGGAACGACGTCATGGCCTCGCTCCAGTCTGTCCCCGACTACATCAACGCCGGAGCGGGCGACGACACCGTCTGTAGCGGCAATGAAAACGATCGCGTGCACGTCGGGCCCGGAAACGACCTGGCCAATGGAGGGGCGGGAGACGACCTGCTCAACGGAGGGCCCGGCTCGGACGACCTCCTTGGCAGCATCGGCACGAACACGGTCACCTACCGCTCGCTCGCGGGGCCCGTGGTGGTCGACCTCGTCGCAGGGTCCGACAGCGATGGCGGGACCCTTACGGATATTCACAACGTGGTCGGGACTGAGGGCGCCGACCACGTGACCGGCACCTCGGGCGCCAACGAATTCCGCGGGTGGGGCGGCAACGATACTTTCGTCGGCGGCCCGGGGCCGGACCACTTCGTCGGGGGTCCCGGAACTCACGATGCGATGCACTACACCGAGAGGCTCGCCGGCGAGCCCGTGACCGTCACACTCGCCGACGGCGCCACGAACGACGGGGGCGCACTCGACGGCCTGGCCGGCTCTCGCGACGAGCTCGGGGGCAGCGTGGAGGACGTCAGCGGTGGCGCCGGCGACGACGCGATCAGCGGCAACGGCGCCGCGAACGTCCTCGTCGGCGGGCTCGGCGCCGATTCCCTCTTCGGGTTCGGTGGCGTGGACCTGCTGCAAGCCAACGACGGCGTCGCCGACATTGTCATCGATTGTGGTGGCCGCGTCGATCAGCCGGCGCTCTTCGACGCCGGGCTCGACCCGGCGCCGATCAGCTGCTGAATCGGCCGATCCAGGGGCGCCGACGCCCGCCGGGAACGAAACTCACCCTTCCGACAGCCCCGCGGCTTCGAGTGCCTCGCTCTGGTTGCGGAAAAACTCAACACGAACAATCCTGCCGCCGCGAAAGGTCCACAGCGACCCCGACCGAAGATCGACTACGGCGTCGCTATCAAGTCGGCGCGCTCGATCTCGAATCAGGGCGACGACTTGCTCATTAGCGTCGATCAGTCGCTCAACCTGCGTGTGATAGCCAGTCCACGGTTCGAGCCAATCGAGCCAAAGCTGCCTGAACCCGTCAATACCAACGTAGGTTCTCCGCGAACCTCCCTGCCAGGCGGCCACCGCCTCAAGGTCGGGGGCGATGACGTCGGAGAGGGCCGCAGCAGTTTGCTCGAAGAGCGCATCGTCTCGAATCAGCGCCGCGATGTCTGCGTCGGGCGGTGGGATCAGTCGCCGCACGATCTCCACGTTCTCCTCCGACATCGCCCGCGCAGTCTCTCCCTACTCCGACAGCCCGGCGGCTTCGAGGGCGTCGGACCGTTCGGTGAACTCATCCATCCGGATCAGCGTGCCGTCGCGGGCGGTGAAGACCATGTAGGTCCGAATATCGACCTGGAGGCCGCTCCCTCGTCCGCGTCCAGACCAGTGGATCGTTACGAGCACTTGGTCTCCCGCATCGATGTACTCCTCGGGAGTTGCCTCGAAGTCATCAAAGTCGATCTCCCAACGCTCGACGTTGGCCCGGATCGCGTCTTGACCTTGGGTCGCTGCTTCCTCGACCGGGTTCCAGACGATGTCGGGATCTGTGTGCGTCAGTGCCGTGTCGAGATCGCCTCGAGCGTAGGCCTCCACGGCCTTGCGCACGATCTCCACTTTCTCCTGCGACATCGTCTACTCCGACAGCCCGGCGGCTTCGAGGGCTTGCCCCTTCGTTTCGAAGACTTCAGCGCGAATGATCTTCGAAGCACGCAGAGTGCATACAAGAGCGGAGGTGAGGTCAACCTCGGTTCCGCTTGCTTGACCGCGACCACGTTGGCGGTTGATGGCGATGACGTGCTCACCACCGTCAATCAACTCCTCGGTCTCAACCGAATAGTCGTCCCAGGAACGTCGCCATGCTTCAAGCGCCCGCTCCGTTTCGCGGACGCCGTGCGAAACCGTTGCGTCGATGGGCGGCATGATGAAAACCACACTCTCGTCGAACGCCGCCCGTGCTGTTTCGCGGTCGCCGCTCGCCCACGCATCAAGCATCGACCGCACGATCTCTACGTTCTCCTGCGACATCGCCTACTCCGACAGCCCGGCGGCGTCGAGGGCGAGGCGCGCCTCCCCGTAGTCCTTGTATCGCCACATCAGGCCGCCTCGGTATTCCGCGATGGCCGCTGTCGGGATGTCCGTCTCCACGCCGCTTCCCCGGCCGCGCACCCTGATCGAGCCGATTCCGAGCACGCGGTCCCCGAGATCACGGATATCGGCAGGCTCGACCCGGAAGATTTCGAACGTGTTCAACGTGTCGGCCAGGAACCGTCTGATTCCGTCGTGCCCAACAAACGCGCCCTCGGTGGCTGTCCGCAACGGCTCGAAGACCAGTTCGGGGTGGCACACACGCAACGCAGCTTCAACGTCACCGGAGTTGACCGCCTCGACGAACTCGCGCGCGGCGTCGACGTTCTCCTGCGACATCGCCTACTCGCTCAGCCCGGCGGCTTCGAGGGCTTCGGTATGGGTTGCATATGCCGTGGCTCGGAGTGCCTTCCCGTCCTCCATCTCCCATACCTGCGCCAGCTCACGGTCGATCTCGACACCGCTCGCGCGGCCACGAGCGTGGATGTAGCCCAACACGACCACCGTCTCCCCAGCTGGTCGGGCGCTGAAGTCGCGTGCCTCGAACGTCTCCCAGGATTCGGCGACCTCGGCCAACCATTCGCGCAGGCCGTCGTGGCCGTTGTAGGTGCGCCCTTCCATGCCGCCGGGCGAGATCGCCGGTCGCCATTCTGATTCGGCATGAAAGCAATCGAGGAGTGCGTCCGCATCCCTCCGGTTGAAGGCGTCGAAGGCACGCCGAACAAGTTCGAGGTTGTCCTGCCCCGACATCGCCCGCAGTATCTCGCCTCAAGCCGTATCTGATGCCGGAGGAGGGACTCGAACCCCCGACACGCGGATTATGATCCTGCCCCTGAACTTGCGGCTGGTCGTGGATGGTGTGTTGCCCATCCGTTGCCCACCTGAGCGGGCTGCGCCGCGAACCGGACTAGCGGCCCGGCGGCTGTGAGGGCATCGTCCCGGTCGGTAAAGCCCAACTCCAGGCGCGTGACCCGACCCTTCCGAATCGTCCACACCTGCCCGTTGACGGGGCGCTCCACCTCCACGCCGCTGCCCCTGCCCTTGCCGATCATCCGGCTGATCACCACGATCCGATCACCGCCGTCGATGAACTCCTGTTCGTTCAGGCGGATTTCCTCCCATGCCTCATCCATCGCGGCGAGCATCTGGCGCGCTCCGTCGATCCCGACGTAGGTCGCTGGATTCAACACTCGCCGGGTCGCGTCAATGACCACTTCAGGAGCAACGAGGGACAGCACTTTGTCGCGATTGCTTCCGCGAAGGCTCGAAGGGTGTTCCGCACGATCTCCACGTTCTCCTGAGACATCGCTACTCCGACAGCCCGGCGGCTTCGAGAGCCTCCGCTCGCTTCGCGTAGTACTCCGCCCGAGCGATCTTGCCGTCGCGAACCGTGTAGACGCCCACGGCCTCCCCCCGCACCTCCGACTCGGAGTCGAGGCGGTATCCGTGCTCGACTCCGAGGACGACGACGCGATCATCGCCGACGGCGAAGACCTCCTCGATCTCGTCGTAGTAGCTCGCCCACGGGGCGAGCCAGTCTAGGAAGCCCGCCCGCATTCCATCCAGGCCCCTGAACTCTTGGCCCTCGCCCAAGACAACGAACGCACCGTCGAAGTCGGGTGCGACCAGGGGTTCGGCGCGGGATCTGACAACGGCCCAAAGCTCGTCGTCTCGAAACACATTCGTGTAATCCGTGCCCGCAGGCAGGATGAGCTTCTTCACGAGTTCCACGTTCTCCTGCGGCATCGCCTACTCCGACAGCCCGGCGGCATCGAGGGCTTCGGCGGGGTTCTCATAGTTATCGAATCGAACGATCTTGCCGTCTCGAATCGTCGCGATCTGTGCCATTTCCATGGTCATCGCGACGCCACTTTCCCGGCCTTTGCCGCGTTGCCGAATCAGGCTGACAACACGTCCATCTGGCGCAGCAAGAACATCATCGACATCGATCTCATAGTCCCCCACACGTCCAGCCATTCGTTCAGAAACTGCATGACGCCCTCCACACCCCGGTAGGCGCTCTCCGGCCAGTCATGGAAGTGTTCCGTGCTCCAGATCACTTCCGGGTCCCAGTCTGCGGCGAGCGTGTGCATGTCGCCCCGCAGCCATGCTTCCCAGCCTCGGCGGATCATCTCCACGTTCTCCTGCGACATCGCCCGCGCAGTATCTCGCCTCAAGCCACAGCTGCCATGCCGGAGGAGGGACTCGAACCCCCGACACGCGGATTATTGATTCGGCTCCTGAAGTTGCGGCTGGTTGCGGCTGGTGGGACTAAGCGCACGGGGCCGTGCGTTTCCACGCCTGAAGCGCACGCGGCGAGTTGCGGCTGGTCATGGATGGTGTGTTGCCCATCCGTTGCCCACCCGAGTGGTTGCGATGCGGCTGAGCGCCTACTCGGACCGCCCGGCGGCTTCGAGGGCGGACTTCTCGTCTGGGAACAGTGTGATCCGCGCAACCTTGCCGTCGATCACGGTGTAGAGGTGGCGTAGGAACGCCGCACAGGCACGCCACTGCTCCTCCCGCGTCCTGTCTCGGTCACGACGGCGAGTATCGCGCCGGACCCAAGGTCGGTAAGCCGCTCCATTTCAAAGGCGTAGTCCTCGAACGCTCCGATATAGCGCTTTGCCGCTTGCGCGACCCCGTCTTGTCCATAGGCCGGCGCGGGGTCGAGGTCGTAGACCCGACTCGGATCGAAGACGACATACGGATCAAGGAAGGACACGGCGCGTGGCCCATCGCGACCAAACGCCTCGGCGTGTTGGCGCACGATCTCTACGTTCTCCTCCGACATCGCTACTCCGACAGCCCGGCGGCTTCGAGGGCATCCGCCTGACTCCCGTAGTGCTTCCAGTGGACCATCAGCCCGTTTCTGAACCTGGCGACCTGCGCGTACTTCCCCAACGGCACCTCGATGCCCGTGGAGCGCCCGCGCATCGTCTGGTCAAGCAGAAGGACCACGCTGTCCCAGGCGTCAACCAGCTCGTAGTCGAACTCGACGACTTCCCAGGCGGCGAGCCACTCGCGCCAGAACCCCTTCACGGCTTCGATTCCCTTGTAGACCCCACCGAGGTCCAACGCAGCGGCCTGGGTGGCATCCCATTCGATGTCCGGGTCCCAGAGCTCGGCCATCTTGGTGAGCGTGCCTTCCCGGTCGAATTCGTTGTGGCCAGCGCGAAAGTCCTGGATGGACGCCCGCCACAACTCCACGTTCTCCTGCGACATCGTCTACTCGGATAGCCCAGCGGCTTCGAGGGCGTCCTTGCGCGTCTTGAACCACACGACGCGGACGACCTTGCCGTCCCGGATTGTCCAGAGCCCGGCGTGAAGTGCGAACTCGACGTCGGCCCCGCTGCCCCGGCCCCGCGCGCGAACAGTGACGACGCCGATCACTTCGTCCCCCATATCGATCAATTCGTCAACTTCATACTCGACTTGCTCCCAAGCCTCGTGCCACTCGCGGAACCACCTCCGCAGGCCCTCATGCTTCGGCCCCGAGTAGACATCTCGCATGAGGGCCCTGTGGGTTCGAGAGACATCGATCTCGACCTTGGGGTCATAAAGCGCCAGGGTGGTTTCGTAATTCCGGCGCGCCGCGGCGTCGTAGATCTGCCGCACTATCTCCACGTTCTCCTCCGACATCGCCGGCCCAGTATCTCGCCTCAAGCCGCTTACGCGATGCCGGAGGCAGGACTCGAACCTGCGACACGCGGATTATGATTCGGCTCCTGAAGTTGCGGCTGGTTGCGGCTGGTGAGGCCTAACCGCACGATCCGTGCGTATCCGTGCCTGATGTGTACGCGGTGAGTTACGGCTGGTCGTGGGTGGTGCGTTGCCCATGCGTTGCCCACCTGAGCGGCTGTGATCGACCGACTGGGGCGTCCTACTCCGACAGCCCTGCGGCTTCGAACGCAGATTCACGTTCCATGAATAGCGTCGCCCGGACGACCTTGCCGTTGCGCACGCTCACCTTCCAGCCGTAATCCGGCAAGTCAACTTCGACCCCGCTGCCCTTCCCCCGCATTGTCTGCCGCTTCGCCCATACGACCACCTCGTCCCCGGTGCCGGCCGCTTGAAAGCCTTCGACGGTGCCGAGCGACCCCCATGCATCGAGCCACTCGCGCCAGAAGCCGGCGATTTCCTCCCACCCGCGGTAAACGCGTGCGAGGCCCGGAGCGGGGAGGCGCGTCAGGTCCATCTCGACCTCGGGGTCCGCGACCTCCATTGCGACCTTCATCGTCGCGATCCCGTCGCCTGTCTCAAACACGTCAAGAACCCGGCGAACAAGTTCAACGTTCTCCTGCGACATCACCTACTCCGACAGCCCGGCGGCTTCGAGGGCTTGCTCGCGGTCGAGGTAGAACTCGGTCCGCGTGATCTCTCCGCGTCGCAGGGTGCTGATGCCCACGAATTCAAGCTTCGCCGCCACGCCGCTGCTCCCGCCCCGACCCTGCTGGCGGAGCATGGCGATCACCTGATCCCCATGGTCGATCAGTTCCTCGACCTGGACCTCCCACTCCTCGAAGGGAAATGTTGCGAACCAATCCTCCTCGAAGAAGGTCCTGATCTCGTCATAGCCGCGATAGACGCCGAGCCCTGGAATGCCGGTCCGGGAAAAATCAAACACGATCTCGGGCGAATAGAAGCCGCCGCTCATGATCGTCTCGACTCCGCTTTGGTTGAACGCGTGAAGGGATCGGCGGACCACCTCCACGTTCTCCTCCGACATCGCCTACTTGGACAGCCCGGCGGCTTCGAGGGCCTGCTTGGACGTGGCGTACGGGGCAGCGCGCGAAATCTTCCTATCGCGGAACGAGTACACGATGCCGTACCGCATTTCGACCTCGCTTTCGCTGCCGCGCAACCGTCCGAGTTGGCGTAGGAGGGCCACCACACGGTCGCCAGCGTCCACTATCTCCTCGACCTCGACCCGCCAATCCTCATAAGGCTCGACCCACGCCCGCAAGAACTCTGTAAGGCCGGGGATGCCGAGGTACTCGCGTGGATCTGGCCAGCCTTCGAACTGAGTCGTATCCCAAACGAAGTCCTCGGTCGTCGCGCGGATCAACTGATAGAGGCCGGGATTTCCCACCGAAAAGACGCGACCAACGAGTTCGACGTTCTCCTGCGACATCGCCTACTCCGACAGCCCCACGGCTTCGAGGGCGTCCTCGGGATGGCTGTAGACCTGCGCCCGCCCAATCACGCCGTCCTTCAGCGTGTACACGATGGCGTAGTGCATCTCAACCCACGACGAGCCGCCCGGGAATCGTCCGCGCTGGTGCAGCATGCCGATCACCTGGTCTCGGCCTGCATCTCGTAGTTGCTCGACCTCATGCACCCATTCCGTGTACGGCTCGGTCCAGCTAGCGAGCATCACGTTGAATTCATTCACCCCGGTGAAGCGCGATTGTCCCGGCCACCCCTCGTACGTGCTCATGTCCCAAACAAAGTCCGGCGAGACCATGTCTTCCGGCAGCCGATGCGTGGCGTTGAACTCAGAGAGATACCGGCGCACGAACTCCACGTTCTCCTCCGACATCGCCCGCGCAGTATCTCGCGTCGCTAGATGGCGAGGGCCGGAATCGAACCGGCGACACCACGATGTTCAGTCGTGGCCGAGGGTTGCGGCTGGGCGCGGCTGGTCGGTGAAATGGGCACGCCGCGTGCGTTTCCGTGCGTGAAGCGCACGCCCCGAGTTGCGGCTGGTTGTGGATGGCGCGTTGCCCATCCGTTGCCCACCTGAGCGGGGAGATGCGAGTTGGACTGGCGGCCCTACTCCGACAGTCCAGCGGCTTCGAGGGCCTCTTGTCGGCTCGGGTAGGCGTGGGCTCGGACGATGCGTCCGCCCGACAGCACCCAGACCCCGGCGCTACGAAGCTCTACGTCCACGCCGCTCCTCCCGGTGGCCCGAAAGGTGCTTTCGGTCAAGACGGCGTCCGAACCCAACTCTGATATCTCGTCCAGCTCGTTCTGCCACTCCTTGAACGCGTCATCCAGGTCCTTGCGGTAGGCGCGGAGTCCATCGTGGCCTCGATACGTTGCCCCTTCAACGGAGATAAGGCGGGATGTGAGCTCACATTTCGGATCAGCGAGTACCAGGACTTCTTCGATCGCTTCAGCCGAAAGGCCGGAGCGGAGCGCCTCATAGACCCGCCGCACAATCTCCACGTTCTCCTCCGACATCGCCCGCGCAGTATCTCCTTACTCCGACAGCCCGGCGGCTTCGAGGGCTTCCTCGGGGTCGAAGTAGTTCCGCACGCGGATCACCTGGCCATCTTGAAGCTCGTAGACAAGAGCCTGGTGGAGCTCGACCGGCACGCCACTCGCTCTGCCAGTTGCCGTCTGAAGGAACACCCCAACGACTCGGTCATCACCGGCGTCGATCAGACGCTCCAAGTCGAAGGACCAGGCCTCGAAGTCTTCGATCCAGATCGCAAAAAAGGCGACAAATGCCGCGCGGCCACGGTAGGTCCCCAACCCCACGCCCGGTGTTATCCACTCAAGGTCCTCGGCGACATACTCGGAGTCGAACCACGCACCGAAATCGCCGTGCCGTGCGCCCTCAATGAAGAGCTCGTAAACCTGCTGCACGATCTCCACGTTCTCCTGCGACATCGCCTACTCCGACAGCCCGGCGGCATCGAGGGCCTCTTGTTTCGTCCTGTACTCCCAGCCCTCGACGACCAGGCCATCGCGCAACTCGTAGACGAAGACATACGCATCTTTCAGATCGGCGCCGTCAGCGCTCAGGCGTCCGTGCAGCACCGTCGAGGCGATCACGCGGTCGCCGGCGTCGATCAGCTCCAGGATCTCGATCGTTACCTCGGAGAACGACTCCGTGTATCCGCGAAAGAGTCGTTCGTACTCATCGCGGCCGACATGTGCACTCGGATCTGGTTCGTCCGCGCGGGGGTGGTAGACGACGTCCGGGTGAGTGAGGGAAAAGTCCGCCTCACCGGTGGCGTTCCAAACCTCGAAGGCACGTCGCACGATCTCCACGTTCTCCTCCGACATCGCCCGCGCAGTATCTCGCCTCAAGCCACTGCTGCCATGCCGGAGGAGGGACTCGAACCCCCGACACGCGGATTATGATTCCGCTGCTCTAACCAGCTGAGCTACTCCGGCGGGGAGGCGAATCGTAGCGGCGGCCGGGCGGCCGGAACCGGGATCGTCGCTCAGTAGAACGAGGGCATCGCGCGCATCGTGTCGGCGACGCTCTCCTCCTCGAAGTCGAGGTGCTCGAGCAGGTGGTCGGCCAGCTCGTCGAGGCCGCGGGCGACGCGGGCGCGGGTCTCTGACTCGGCGTCGGCGGAGAGGTCGTCCGCTGCTTCCTCGACCTCGTCGAGCAGGTCGGAGACGCGGCGGTGGTCGGCCTCGAGCCGGTCGACGACGGGTCCGAGGTCGGGGTTGGCGGCGCGCAGCGCGGGGAAGAGCTTGGCGTCCTCGGCGCCGTGGTGCGCGTGGACGAAGCGGCAGTAGTGGAGGCAGTTGACCTTCAGCTTCCAGAGCGGGCCGCTGGTCTTGGAGCGTGTCGAGCTCCGCCCGCACCTCGTGGGCGGGCTTGCCGTTCGACGTCGCGGTTGCCAGCTCGCGCACGGTCGCGAGGTCGCGTCGGATCATCCGGTGGACCCAGAGCAGCTCGTCGAAGAAGGTCGTGTCGCCGCCGTTCATTGCACCCGCAACGATAGAGAGCGCACGATCTCTGCCGTAGGGTGCGCGACATGGCAGTCAGGGCGATCCGTGCGCTGTTCGTCGTCCTCGCGCTCGCCGTCGCCGGCTGCGGCGATGACGAGGCGGAGCCCGCATCCGAGGGGCCGGCCGCGACCACCGTGACGACGACCGAGACGACCACGACGTCACCGCCCGACAACGGCGCGGAGGGCGACGGCGCGCCCCCACCGGTGACCACCGAGGTCGATGATCTGACCGGATTCAGCTCCCCGAGCGGCAACATCGGTTGCTTCATCGATCCGCGGAACGTCCGTTGCGACATCGCGAAGCGCGATTGGAATCCACCCGCCGCACCCGCCGACTGTCAGGTCGACTTCGGGCAGGGGATCACGCTCGCCGCCGGCGCGGCGCCCGAGTTCGTCTGTGCCGGCGACACCACGCTCCAGGCCGGGCCGCCGCTTCCCTACGGCGAGTCGATCGGCGCCGGGCTGCTGCGCTGCGACAGCTCCGAGGCGGCGATGGAGTGCACCGATACCGAGACCGGCCGTGGCTTCTCGCTTGCCCGCGAGGGTTACGAGCTCTTCTAGCCTGTCTGCCGTGAGTGATCTCGAGCGCGCAGTTGCAGCCGTCGTCAACGACTGCCTCGGCGTCCGCGAGGGCGAGGCCGTGCTGGTCGTCGCCAACCCGGCGACGCTCGGGCTCGGCGAGCGGCTGCGCGGCGAGGCGGGCCGCGCCGGGGCCGACGCCGTGCTCGCGCTGATGGCCGAGCGCGCCACCCACGGCGGGCGAGCCGCCGGCGCCGGTCGCGGCGGCGATGGCGGCGGCCGACGTCGTCCTCGCGCCCGACCGTCCAGTCGCTCTCGCACACCGCCGCGCCGCAAGGCGGCGATCGAGGCCGGCGCCCGGATCGCGACGCTGCCGGGCGTCACCGAGGAGATGCTCGCGCGGGTGATGAGCGCCGACATGGACGGGCTGCGCCGCAGCGGCGACGCGGTCGCGGCGGCGCTCGACGCGCGGGTCGCGAGGCGCGGATCACCTGCGCGAACGGCGTCCGACCTGCGGCTGGGCCTCGGCGGGCCGCGACGGCGATCCCCGACGCCGGCGAGCTGACGCGAGCCCGGCGCCTTCGGCAACCTGCCCTGCGGCGAGGGGTTCATCTCGCCGATCGATACGCGAGCTGCGAGGGGACGCTGGTCGTCGACGGGACGATCGCGGGGGTCGGGATCCCGGACGAGCCGGTCGAGCTGACGCGTCGAGGCGGGCGCCTGGCCGAGGCGAGCCGGCACGGCGGGGCGAGCGCTGCTCGAGCTGCTGCGCGGCGCAGGGCCAGGACGGCGCCGACGATCGCCGAGCTCGGCATCGGCACCAACGAGCAGGCGATCGCTGACCGGCAACGTGCTCGAGGACGAGAAGCTCCTCGGCACCGCCACGTCGCCTTCGGCGCCTCGGCAGGCGATCGGCGGGAGGTCCAGGTCCCGATCCACCTCGACTGCGTCGTGATGCGGCCGACGGTCGAGATCGACGGCGACCGCGATCGTCCGCGACGGGGAGCTGCTGGTCTGAGCGCGCTGAGCGACCGCGCCTGCTCGCCGTGCCGAACGTCTCCGAGGGCCGCGACGAGGCGCGTGATCGGCCGCATCGGCGAGCGCGTTCGCCGCCGACGCCGCGCTCTGCTCGACGCGCACACCGACGCCGTCCACAACCGCACCGTCTTCACGCTCGCGCCGGCCGACGGCGACCTGCGTCCGCGCGCTCGCCGACGGCGCCCGCGACGGCGATCGAGCGCGATCGACATGACCGCGCCACGCAGGGCGCGCACCCGCGGATCGGCGCGCTCGACGTCTGCCCGATCGTCTGGCCGACGCCGGCGCGCGCGACGCCGCCCGCGAGCGGCGCTCGCGGTCGGCCGAGCGATCGCCGCGCTCGGGCTCCCGGTCTTCCTCTACGGCGAGCTGGCGAGCACGCCCGAGCGCGCGCGAGCGCGCCTACTTCCGCCGCGGCGGCCTCGACGAGCTGCACCGGCGGATGCTCGCCGGCGAGCTCGAGCCCGACCTGGGCCCGGGCGCGCCGCACCCGACCGCGGGCGCGACGCTGGTCACCGCCCGGCCGCCGCTGGCGGCCTTCAACGTCGAGCTCGAGGGCGCCGACGCTCGAGCCGCGCGGCGCGATCGCCGCCGAGCTGCGCGAGTCCGGCGGCGGCCTGCCGGGCGTGCGGGCGATCGCGATCGAGCTCGGCCGGGGCGGACCCAGATCTCGACCAACGTCCACGACCCGGCCGCGGTGCCGCTGCCGACGTCGTCGAGCGGATCCGCCAGCTCGCCGCCGGCACGGGCGCCGGCCGGTCGCGGCGGAGCTCGTCGGGCCTCGTCCCGGCGGCGGCGCTCGACGGCTATCCCGACGACGTGCCGATCGCCGGGCTTCGAGCCCGCAGCGCGGACGATCGAGGCGCGACCTCGAGCGCCCGCACTAGAGCTTCGACGCGCCGATGGCCGCAGACCCGGAAGCAGAAGCGCACGCCGCAAGCACCGCGGCACCCAGACGGCAGCATCAACCGCCGCCGGCGCTCCCGGCCGCGCAACCGCCAGGAGGCGACGGCGCAGGCGCGCAGCCGCGCCAGGGCCGGAAGCGGGCGACCGCCGCGACCGCCGCCGCCGACCTGGCAGCGGCGGCGATCAACCGCGGCGCTCCTCGTTCGGCGCCCTGCTCGCTGCCGATCTCGCTGCTCGTTCGGCCAGCCGGTCGGCGCGGCGATCGTGCTCTCGGTGATCTGCCGCCATCTTCTACATCCCGCTCGGCTACTACACCGAGCCGTTCTTCTACAACCGCCGCAGGCGAAGCTCGCGCAGCAGCGCGCCAGGAGCAGGCCGAGCGCGGCAGCAGCAGGCGCTGAGCGCGTGGACGTCCGCTCGTTCACCGTCGGCCCGGTCGCCGAGAACTCCTACATCTTCCGCCGCGACGGGTCCGGACCGGGCGCTGATCGTCGATCCCGGCGACGAGGCGACCGCCTGCTCGGCGCGATCGACGAGCTCGGGGTCGAAGCTCGAGGCGATCCTGCTCACCCACACCCACTTCGACCACGTCGGCGCCGTCGCCCCGGTCGCCCGCGAGACCGGCGCGCCGGTCTACTGCCCCGAGATCGAGGTGCCGGTCCTCGCCGACATCATGAGCTTCGTCCCCTGGCCCGGCTTCGGCCCCTACGAGAGCTGGGACGCCGAGGAGACGGTCAAGGGCGGCGAGCGGCTCGAGCTCGCGGGCTTCGAGATCGACGTCCTCTTCACCCCGGGCCACAGCCCCGGCCACGTCACCTACGCGATCCCCGACGAGGCGCGCGCTGTTCTAGCGGCGACGTCCTCTTCCAGGGCTCGGTCGGCCGGGTCGACCTGCCCGGGCGGCGACTGGCCGACCCTGGCCGAGAGCCTCCGCATGCTGGTCGAGGCATATCCGGAGGAGACGATGGTCTACCCGGGCACATGGGGATCACCACGCTCGGGGCCGAGCGGGCGACAACCCTTCCTGGCGAGCTCGCGCGGTGACCGCGCGACGTCGGCCGACTCCGGCGTCGCTCATCAGCCCGGCCGCTTGCGCGCGATCGCCTCGCTCACGGGTCTCGCAGCCTGTCGGCGCCGCCAACTGCCGGGCCCGCAGCTCGTCGGCGTCCAGGCACCATCCCGTCGCCGTGCTGCTCACCTCGCAGCTGGCGACGCTGGTCGCCGCCTGCTCTCGCCTGCCCGCACGGACCGCATCAGCACTCGCTGCCGGACGCTGAGCGACCTGCCGGCTGCGCCAGCGCCGGCTGTGCTCGGCCAAGTCGGCTGCGCTCGCTCGACCTCCTGAGCGCGGCGGCGATCGAGCTCGGGATCGGCGCTCGGCGCCGCTCCGCGGACGCCGCTCGGCGGCGATCGGCGCGGCGCTCGCGCGGACGCCGCCGGCGAGTCGCGTCGACGCGCTCGAGGAGGCGATCGCAGATCATCGCGGCGCCGTCCTCGACGATCGGAACAGCCGCTCCGTGCGGTCTCACGGGCGAGCGCTACTCGCGGTCACCGGCGCGAAGCCGGCGCCTGGCCTGCCGGCGCACCGATGGTCGGCCGACGGGCGTCGGCGCCTGCGGGCCGCGGATGCTGCGCCTCGACGCGGCCGCCGCGGCGACGGGTCGGCTCCGCGAGCGTCGGCGACCCGCCCTTCCTGCAGGTCGCGGACATCGCTCGCGTCGCCGGGACGGTCGATCTACGGCGCCGCCGCGCGACGCGCGGCGCGACAGCGGTCGACATCGTGCGGTCGGTCACGTCGGACTCCACTGTTCCGCGAGTCGCTCGACGGCGAGCGGCTCGCGCGCGTTCGCCGAGGAGCAGCGGCTCGACGTCGTCTTGGAGTGCCGGTGCCCGAGGCGGGCTCCGATCGAGTTCGTCCGCGTGATGCGGCCGGGCGGCCGGACGGCTTGTAGGCTCGCGCGCGCATGAGCACCGCGGCACCAGGCCCCGCAGGGGACCTTCGACGTCCTGCCCGGCGAGGGCGGCGCGCGCGCGCGTCTTCGACCACGGCGGCCGAGCTCCTCGACGCGCGCCGGGCTACGGGCGGATCGAGACGCCGGCCGTTCGAGGAGACCGGAGCTGTTCGAGCGCGGGGTGGGGGAGTCCACCGACATCGTCCGCAAGGAGATGTTCACCTTCGACGACCAGGGCGGCCGCAGCCTGACGCTGCGGCCGGAGGCGACGGCGCCGATCTGCCGCGCCTACGTCGAGCACGGCATGCACAAGCTCCCGCAGCCGGTGAAGCTCTGGTGCTGGGGGCCGTTCTTCCGCTACGAGCGCCCGCAGGAGGGCCGCTTCCGCCAGTTCAACCAGATCGACGCCGAGGTGATCGGCACCGACTCGCCGCTGGCCGACGCCGAGCTGATCGTCCTGCTCGACGAGCTCCTGCGCGGGCTCGGGATCGCCGGCGCTCGAGCTGCGGCTCGGCAGCCTCGGCTCGCCCGAGGCGCGCGCCGCCTACCGCGACGAGCTGCGCGACTACCTGCGCGAGCACGAGGCGGAGCTCTCCGACGAGGTCCGCGCGCGGATCGACGCCAACCCGCTGCGCGCGTTCGACGCCGACCACGAGGGGACCCGCGGCGGTGATGGCGGGCGCGCCGACGATGCTCGACCGCCTCGACGACGACGACGCCGAGCACTTCGCCGCGGTCCGGCGGATGCTCGACGCGGCCGGCGTCGCCTACGAGCTCGACGGCACCCTGGTCCGCGGGCCTCGACTACTACACGCGCACGGTCTTCGAGTTCACCTGCGAGCGGCTCGGCGCCCAGTCGGGCGATCGGCGGCGGCGGCCGCTACGACGGCCTGGTCGAGCAGCTCGGCGGGCCCGCGACGCCGGCGGTCGGCTGGGCGGCCGGGATCGAGCGGATCCTGCTGGCGATCGGCGAGGCGCCGCCGAGCCGGCTCCCCGACGTCTTCGTGGTCGCCGCCGACGGCGGCGCGAGCGGGCCCTGGCGCTCGCGACCGAGCTGCGCCGGGCCGGCGCTGCGCGCCGACCTCGACCTCGCCGGCCGCTCGCTCAAGGGCCAGATGAAGCAGGCCGACCGCTCCGGCGCGCGGCGCGCCGTGATCCTCGAGGAGGACGGCGGCGCGCAGCTGCGCGACATGGCGAGCGGCGAGCAGCGCGACGTCGACGCTGGCGGACTCGCCGCGCGAGATCGACGCGAGCGTCGGGCAGGCGTGATCGAGCGAGCTTCCCCGCGCTGCGCGCCAACGCCTACCGCGACGCCTGGTGCGGGCAGGTCCTCGCCGACCGCGTCGGACGCCGACCGCGCGGGTCGCCGGCTGGGTCCACCGCCGCCGCGACCACGGCGGCCTGGTCTTCGTCGACCTGCGCGACCGGACCGGCCTCGTCCAGCTCGTCTTCGACCCGGACGAGGCGGGCGAGCGCGTTCGCGCTCGGCCACGAGCTGCGCGCCGAGGACGTGATCTCGCGTCGCGGGGCCGGTCGTCCGCCGCTCGCCCGGAGACGGTCAACCCGGAGCTGCCGACCGGCGAGTTCGAGCTGCGGGTCGCCGAGGCGACGCTGCTCGCCGACGCCGAGACGCCGCCGTTCGAGATCGAGGGCTTCTCGGGCGAGGTGGGGGAGGAGATGCGCCTGCGCCACCGCTACCTCGACCTGCGCCGCGAGCCGATGCAGGAGGCGATCGCGACGCGCGCGACCGTGATCGCGCGCGATGCGCGAGTTCCTCGACGGCGAGGGCTTCCTCGAGATCGAGACGCCGATGCTCACGCGCTCGACCCCGGAGGGCGCGCGCGACTTCCTCGTCCCGGCGCGGCGCCAGCCGGGCTCGTTCTACGCGCTGCCGCAGTCGCCGCAGCTCTTCAAGCAGCTGCTGATGGTCGCCGGGTTCGAGCGCTACTACCAGATCGTCCGCTGCTTCCGCGACGAGGACCAGCGCGCCGACCGCCAGCCCGACTTCACCCAGCTCGACATCGAGATGTCGTTCGTCGAGGTCGAGGACGTGATCGACGTCAACGAGCGGCTGATGGCCCACGTCTGCGAGCGGGCCGGCGGCCCGAGGTCGAGCTGCCGATCCCGCGCATCCCCTACGACGAGGCGCTCTCCCGGTACGGGACCGACCGGCCCGAACCTGCGCTTCGGCATGGAGCTGGTCGACCTCTCCGACGCGCTCGCGCGAGACCGAGTTCCAGGTCTTCCGCGGCGCGATCGACGGCGGGCGGCGTCGTCAAGGGGCTCAACGCCGGCGCCCGCGACGCTGCCGCGCTCGGAGCTCGACGGCCTGATCGAGCGCGCGCAGGAGCTCGGCGCCAAGGGCCTCGTCTGGGCGTTCCGCGAGGGCGACGGCTGGCGCTCGCCGACCGCGAAGTTCCTCTCCGAGGACGAGCTGCGCGGCGCTCAACGAGCGCCTCGGGGCCGAGGAGGGCGACCTGCTGCTGGTCGTCGCCGACCGGCCGCCGTCGCCAACGCGGTGCTCGGCCCAGCTCCGCCTCGACCTCGCGCGAGCGCTGCGAGCTGATCGACGACGGGCGCCAACTCGTTCTGCTGGATCGTCGACTGGCCGCTGTTCGAGTGGAACGAGGAGGAGGAGCGCTGGGACCCGCTCCACCACCCGTTCACCGCGCCCGACGGCGAGCTCGACCCCGACGACCCGGGCGCGGCGCGGGCGCCGGCCTACGACCTCGTCTGGAACGGGCAGGAGATCGGCGGCGGCTCGATCCGGATCTCCGACCCGAGCCGTGCAGCGGCGCGCGCTCGCCGCTGCTCGGGATCGACGCCGACGAGGCCGAGGCGCGCTTCGGCTTCCTGCTCGAGGCGCTCCGCTACGGCGCGCCGCCGCACGGCGGCATCGCCTACGGCGTCGACCGGATCGTCCAGCGCCTGCGTCGGCGCCGACTCGATCCGCGACGTGATCGCCTTCCCGAAGGCCGCCTCCGGCGCCGATCCGCTGACCGGCGCGCCGGCGCCCGTGGACGACGCGCAGCTGCGCGAGCTGGGCCTCGCGCTGCGCGCGAAGCGCCGCTGAACTCAGCGGCAAGGCGTACTCGTCGTGACGAGCATGGCGTACGCGGTGACCCGCAGGTGCCAGCGCAGCACGCCCGTCGACGTAATCGAAGAGACCGCGTGGGTAGCGGCCGGTGAACAGGATCGCGAACCACGCGAAGATCACGGCGAAGAGGACGCCGATGTCGAGGACAGCAGCACGATCACGTGCGGGATCGCGAGCAGCCACTTGATCAACGGCATGAACTGGCTCACGTCGCGCTCGGCGTCCGGGCAGGGGAACTCGACGTGGGCCGCCTGCTCGGCGTCGGTAGCCGGGTACCGATCGTCCATCAGGTACAGGTAGTGACGACTCGAGTGGCGAACCGCGCCAGCTCGAGGTTCCAGTCGTACCCCGCCTCGGGTACTTGCGCCGGAATACGAGCATCGGAGGACCGGTAGGACAGGATGCCGACGTCGCGATCGCGCCGAGCACGATCGCGATCGGGATCATGGTGATGATCCGGAACGCAGACGACACCGGTCCAGGTCGCGGTCTCGATAGTCGACCGAGAGCGTCGCCGGATCGGAGTCGTCCGCTCGCCGGTTGGGCCGCGGGCTGCTCGCTTGCTGGTGGATCGACCACGGCAACCCGCAGCCTGCCGCTCAAGCGTTTCGCGCCTGCAGCCGAATCAATGGCCGACCGGTAACTTTCTGGGAAGGGCCCGAGCTTGTTCGACAGCCGCTCTTATTGTGAGCCAACACATTCGGCTTGGGAGCCGATCTCGGATGTGGCGCGTGCGCGCCCGTCCGGTAGGCACCCACCTGTTCACTCAGGTTCTCAGGCCGAGCGGCACCGGCAAGCTGGGGCCCTTCTTTCTGCCGGGGGCGTGAGCGTGAGCAAGGCGCTCAACGAGAACCCCGTCGTGCAGGTGGTGATGCTCGGCGTGCTCGGCATCGTCGTCGCGTTCCTGTTCATGACCCGGGTGATGGGCGGCAGGAGCGAGGCCGCCGGCACGGCCGCGGCCGACGCCGGTCGCGCCCGACGGCCACCGTGCCGCGCCGACCCGCGCGCCGCCGGCGGCTGCCCGCGCGCCCGCGACCGCGGCGCCCGCGCCCGCGGCACGGCCGCGCGCCGACCGCGGTTCGAGGCCGGCGCGGGGCTGCCGGCGAGCGTCGTCACGCCTACGACATCGGGCGACGTCGTCGCCCTGCTCGTCGTCGAGCGCAAGGGCATCGAGGACCAGCAGGCTCGAGCCGAGGTCCAGGCGCTGCGCCGCGCGCGGCGACACCACGCGTCTTCGTCGTCGAGGCCAAGGACGTCGCCCGCTACTCGCGGATCGCCGAGGGCGTCGACCTCGACCGCGTGCCCGGCGCTGGTCGTGCTCGAGCCCAAGCGGCACGCCGACGGCGAGCTGCCCGGCGCCTCGCTCAGCTACGGCTTCCGCGGCCCGGAGAGCGTCGAGCAGGCGATCGAGCGACGCCCTCTACAAGGGCAAGAGCTTGCCGTACCACCCGGGCTGAGCCCGCGTGCCCAGCGCGGGCGCTACCTTCGCCGGGTGGAGCGCCGAGCTTCTCGAGGACTACGCGCGCGACGAGCGCCGGCGCGGTCCGGCTCCGGCCGGCGCGCACGACGGCAGCGCCGGCGGCTCCGCCTGCGGCGACGTCGTGCGCATCTCGCTGCTGGTCGAGGCGGCAGCGGTCGCGCGAGCGACCTTCGACGCCGAGGGCTGCGCTGCGCTGCAGCGCCTGCGCGGCGGCCGCCTGCGAGGAGCTGCGAGGGCGAGCCGCGTCCTCGCCGCCGCCGCGCTGGGCGCGGAGCGGATCGCCGAGCTCGTCGGCGGGCTGACGCCGCAGGGGCGCCACGCAGCGGACCTTGTCGGCGACGCGCTCGGCCGCGCGCTCGCGGCGCTGGCCGCGTCGGGCGAGCCGATCGTGGCGCCGGCCGCGCCTGCCGGCGAGCGCGTCCTCGTCGCGGTCAGCGGCGGCGTCGACTCGGCCGTCGCCGCGCTGCTCGAGCGCGAGCGCGGGGCCGAGGTCGTGGCGGTCACGCTCAAGCTCTGGGCCGACGAGCGAACCGACGGCACCCGGGCCTGCTGCTCGCCGGAGGCGGTGCGCGGCGCCCGCGCGCTCGCGCACTCGCTCGGCATCCCGCACCTGACGCTCGACCTCGAGGAGGCGTTCCGCGCGCCAGGTCGTCGGCGCGTTCGTCGCCGGCTACCGCGCGGGCGAGACGCCGAACCCGTGCGTGATCTGCAACGGCGACCTGCGGATCGACGCGATGGTCGCGCTCGCCGACCGCGTCGGCGCGCGGCGCCTCGCCACCGGCCACTACGCGCGGATCGCCGACGACGGCGACGGGCCGCTGCTCGCCGCCGCGGCCGACGAGGCCAAGGACCAGACCTACATGCTCGCCGGGCTGCGGCCGGCGACGCTGGCCCGCCTCCGCTTCCCGCTCGCCGAGCTGACCAAGCCCGAGGTTCGCGAGCTCGCCGCCGGCCGCGGGCCTCGCGGTCGCGACGAAGCGCGAGAGCCAGGACCTCTGCTTCCTCGCCGGCGAGGGCAAGCGCTCGTTCCTCGCCCGCCACGGCGGCCTCGACGACCGCCCGGGCGAGATCGTCGACGCCGACGGCACGGCGCTCGGCGAGCACCCCGGCCACCACCACTTCACGGTCGGCCAGCGCCGCGGGCTCGGCGTCGCGAACGGCGAGCCGCTCTACGTGCTGGCGACCGACGCGGCCGCGAACCGCGTCACCGTCGGCCACCGCGACGAGCTCGCGACGACGACGCGTGCGGCTCCGCGGCGCCCGCCTGCACCGCGATTCCGCGCGGGCCGACCGGGTGAAGCTGCGCTACCACTCGCGCTCGCTCCCGTGCCGCGTCGCCGCCGGCGCCAGCGGGCGAGCACGCCGAGCTCGAGCTGGAGCTCGGCGAGCCCGCGTACGGCGTCGCGCCGGGCCAGACCGCCTGCCTGCTCGACGGCGACCTGGTCGTCGGCCGCGCGACGATCGCCGCCTAGACCTCGACCACTCTCGATGAAGTCCAGCGAGATCCGCGAGACGTTCCTGGCGTACTTCGAGGAGCGCGGGCACCTGCGCGTGCCCTCGGCCTCGCTGGTCCCGGCGCCCGACGACACCTCGACGCTGCTCACGATCGCCGGCATGCAGCCGCTCAAGCCGTACTTCCTCGGGCCGCGAGCAGCCGCCGGCGCCGCGGCTGACCTCGTCGCAGCGCTGCTTCCGCACGCCGGACATCGAGGAGGTCGGCAACACGCAGCGCCACCTCACCTTCTTCGAGATGCTCGGCAACTTCAGCTTCGGCGACTACTTCAAGCGCGAGGCGATCGAGTTCGGCTGGGAGCTCTCGCTCGAGGGCTTCGGCTTCGACCCGGAGCGGATCTGGGCGACCGTCTTCGGCGGCGACGACGAGCTCGGCCTCGGGCCCGGACGAGGAGGCGATCGAGCTCTGGAAGCGAGATCGGCGTGCCCGAGGAGCGGATCGTGCTGCTGCCGCGCGCGGAGAACTTCTGGCAGGCGGGCGCGACCGGCCCCTGCGGCCCGTGCTCGGAGATCTACATCGACCGCGGCGCCGGAGTACGGCGATGACGACGGTTCGCCCCGGCGACGACACCGAGCGCTACCTCGAGTACTGGAACCTCGTCTTCATGGCGCTACGAGCTGCACGAGGACGGCTCGACTGACCGAGCTGCCGAACCGGAACATCGACACCGGCCTCGGGCTCGAGCGGATGGCGCTGATCCAGCAGGGCGTCGACCTCGGTCTTCGAGACCGACGGCTTCAGGCCGCTGGTCGAGCTCGCCGAGGAGCTGAGCGGCCGGGGCTACGACGACGACGCCGAAGACGACGCGGGCGATGCGGATCCTCGCCGACCACTCGCGCGGGAATGGTCAACCTGATCGCCGACGGCGTCGTGCCGTCGAACGAGGACCGCGGCTACGTCCTGCGGCGGATCATGCGCCGCGCGATCCTCCAGGGACGGGTGCTCGGGCTCGAGCCGCCCTACCTGGAGCGGTTCGCCGAGCGCGCGATCGAGCTCCTGGCGGACGTCGACCCGCAGCTCGGCGCCGAGCGCGAGACCGTGATGCGCTGGGTCGGCGACGAGGAGCGCAACTTCGGCCGCACGCTCGACCGCGGCTCGGAGCTGCTCGCGCCGGCTGATCGAGCGAGGCCCGGGAGGAGGGGACGTCGTGGATCTCGGCCGAGGACGCGTTCCAGCTCCACGACACCTACGGCTTCCCCTACGAGATGACCCGCGAGCTGCTCGCCGAGGAGGGCCTGTCGGTCGACGACCAGGGCTTCGAGGCGCTGATGGAGGAGCAGCGCGAGCGCGCGCGCAGCGGCGCCGCCGGCCCGGTCGCCGACGCGCACGAGGAGGTGATCGAGTTCGTCTGCGCCGCGCCGGCGACGCGCTTCGTCGGCTACGAGCGCCTGAGCGCCGAGACCAGCGTCGCCGCCGCGCGCCGACTCGGCGACGACGGCGCGGTGCTCGTGAAGCTCGAGGAGAGCCCGTTCTATCCCGAGGGCGGCGGCCAGGTCTCGGACTGCGGGCGTCCTCGCGCTGGGACGGCGGCGAGGCCGCGGTGGACGACGTCTACCGCGTCGGCGACGACCAGGCGCTGCGGGTCAGCGGCGCATCGCCTCGCGGACGGGCGCCCGGGTCGAGGCGCGCGTCGACCACGAGGCGCGCCACGCGACGATGCGCAACCACACCGCCACGCACCTCCTGCACGCGGCGCTGCGGCGAGCGCCTCGGCACCCACGTCCGCCAGGCGGGCTCGGCGGTGCGCCCCGACAAGCTGCGCTTCGACTTCACCCACGGCCAGCCGCTGAGCGCCGACGAGCTGCGCGGCGATCGAGGACGCGCGTCAACGACTGGATCAAGGCCAGCCGCCCGGTGCGCGCGCTCGAGATGGCGCGCGCCGAGGCCGAGGCGCTCGGGGCGATGGCGCTGTTCGGCGAGAAGTACGGCGACTGGGTGCGGATGGTCGAGGTCGACGCGGTCTCGCGCGAGCTCTGCGGCGGCACCCACGTCGCCGACCACGGCCGAGTGCGGGATCTTCGCGATCGTCTCCGAGGGGTCGAGCGCCGCCAACGTCCGCCGCGATCGAGGCGCTCACGGGCCCGGCCGCCATCGACTGGTTCCGCGAGCGCAGCCTGGCGCTGGAGCGCGCCGGCAGGCTCCTGGGGTCGGCCGACGACCCGGTGGCCGCGGCCGAGCGGGCCGCCGAGCGCCTCGAGGAGTTCGAGCGCAAGGTCGCCGAGGCCGGCCGCCAGGCGGCGGGCGAGGAGGCGGAGCAGCTCGTTGCCGCGGCCGAGGACGTCGGCGGCGTGAAGGTCGTTGCCGCCCGCAGCGCGGTCGACCGACCAGCGCGCGCTGATGGAGCTCGGCGCGCAGGTGCGCGACAAGCTCGGCGAGGCCGCCGTGGTGCTCGGCAGCGCCGACGACGGCAAGGTCGCGCTGGTCGCGCTGATGCAGCCGGCGGCGCGACCGCGAAGGGCCTCTCCGCGCAGACCGTCGTGCGCGAGGCGGCGCAGCTCGTGGGCGGCGGCGGGGGCGGCCGCGACGACGCCGCCCAGGCCGGCGGGCGCGACCCGGCGAAGCTCGACGCGCGCTCGACGCGGCGCGGGCGGCGATCGTCGCCGGCCTCGGCGGCTGATCCGGCCGCCGATGCGCATCCTCGCTCTCGACCACGGTGCGGCACGCGTCGGCGTGCGCGATCTGCGACCCGACCGAGACCCTGGCCCGGCCGCTCGGCGGTGGTCGAGCCGCCCGAGCCCGCCGAGGTCGCGCGGCTTGCCGCCGAGCACGAGGCGGAGCTCGTCGTCGTCGGCCTGCCGGTCTCGCTGAGCGGCGAGGAGGGCGAGCAGGCGGCGGCCGCGCAGGCTTCGCGGGCGAGCTCGCCGAAGCGCTCGCGATCCCGGTCGAGACCTACGACGAGCGGCTGACCACGCGCCTGGCGGAGTCGAGCGCCGCAGGCGGGAGCAGACGCGCCGACCGACGCGCTGGCCGCGGCGCATCTGCTTGAGTCCTACCTGCAGCGCCGGGCGGGCCCGGCGGCCGAGAGACCGCAATGAACGATTCCGACTGGCGCGACCCATTCGCAGAGGACGAGGCCGCGCGCGAGCGCGAGGCGCGTCGGGCGGAGCGAGCGGCGCGCCGGCGCGAGCGCGAGCAGCAGACCCGCGAGAGCCTCGGGGAGCGGGTTCGCGAGGAGCTGGCGGGCGAGCGCCCCAAGGAGCCCGCCGAGCTGCCGCCGCCTGCCGAGCCGCGTGCCGCCGCGCCGCCCCCCGCGCCGCCCGCCGCCGCCCCACCGGCCCGGCGGCCGCTCACCAGCTCCCAGGTCCGCCACCGCAGGACCGTGGGCCTGATCGCGCTCGGCGTCGTGATCGCGCTGCTGGCCGGCGCGGGCGTCGTGATCAGCCGCGGCGGCGACGACGGCACGGCGCCCCCGGCCGAGGCCCCGCGCAAGACGACCGAGGTCACGATCCCGGAGGGCTATGACCGCTCGCAGATCGCCACGGTCGCGAAGAAGGCCGGGCTCAAGGGGAACTACGAGAAGGCGTCGCGGTCCTCGAACCAGATCAACCTGAAGAAGTACGGCGCGAATGGCGCCGAGAGCCTCGAGGGCTTCCTGTTCCCGGCGACGTACGAGCTCTTCAGGGACGCCGAGGTGGACGCGCTCGTCGAGAAGCAGCTCGAGGCGTTCGAGTCGAACCTCGCCGGGATCGACCTGAGCGCCGCGCGAGAATGATGAGCTACAGCGTCTACGAGGTCGTGATCATCGCCTCGATGATCGAGCGCGAGATCGTGGTCCCGGAGGAGCGCGAGCTCGCCGCCTCGGTGATCTACAACCGGCTCGATGCCGGCAACCCGCTGGGGATCGACGCCACGATCCGCTTCGAGGACCAGAACTACGACGAGCCCCTGCGTCGAGTCGCGGCTGAACAGCCGACACGCCGTACAACACGCGGATCAACGCCGGGCTGCCGCCGGGTCCGATCGGCAACCCCGGCCTCGCCTCGCTGGAGGCGGCCGCCAACCCGGCCGAGACCGACTTCTTCTACTACGTGATCAAGCCGGGCACGTGCAACGAGCACACCTTCGCCGAGACCGAGGAGGAGTTCGCGGCGGCCGAGGCCGAGTACCAGGCGGCGCTGGAGGCGGAGGGCGGCTCGCCGACCGACTGCTGATGCCGCGCCTCGCCGTCCTCGGCCAGCCCGTCTCGCACTCGCGCTCGCCCGCGATGCACAACGCGGCGCTGGAGGAGCTCGGGCTCGCGCCGGAGTGGACCTACGAGGCGATCGAGGTCGCGCCCGAGGCGTTCGCGGCGCGCGTGGCGTCGCTCCCGGAGGAGGGGTTCACCGGCGTGAACGTCACGGTTCCGCACAAGCTCGCGGCGCTCGCGACGGCGCAACAGGCCAGCGACGCCGCGCGCGCTGTCGGCGCAGCGAACATGCTGACCTTCCGCGACGGGAGCGATGTGGGCCGACAACACGGACACGGTCGGTGTCCTCGAATCGCTCCCGGTGGCGCCCGCCGGGGCGCGCGCCCTCGTCCTGGGCGCCGGCGGCTCGGCGCGAGCCGCGGTCTGGGCGCTGCGGGAGGCGGGCGCGGAGGTCGCACCTCTGGAACCGGACCGAGGCGCGTGCCGAGGCCCTCGCCGCGTGAGCTCGCGGTGACCGGCACGCGGCGAGTTCCGAGCTTCCCGCCGGCGAGTTCGACCTGGTCGTGAACGCCACCACGGTCGGCCTGGCCGAGGCCAATCCGGCCACCCCATCTGGGGGCCAGCCCCTAGGTGAAAGCGGGTTGCCCCATCTCAAGGGCATTCCGTTCGACGCCGATTCCCTCCGTGCATCGCAGGTGGTGGTGGACTTGGTGTACGGGTCGAGACGAGACACATCTGATCGCAGCCGCCCGCAGTGCGGGAGCAACCGCCGTCGACGGGCTCGAGGTGCTCGTGCGGCAGGGCGCCGCTTCGCTGAGGCTTTGGACGGGCATAGAGCCGCCCCTCGACGTGATGCGTGACGCGGCCCGAGGGGAAACTCTTTCATGACCGCCGACCGCCCCGACTACCTGCGCCCGGTGCCCGCCGGCGGCGTGGGCGCGGCGCCGGCCGAGGAGATCGCCGATGACGCGCCGGCCATCCCGGGGCTGACGCCGGCGCTCGGCCGCGGCAACTCGGCGATGTTCATCACCGATGTGATCGTCGAGCTCGGCTACACGACGCGCGACAAGGTGGACGAGGCGATCGACCGGGCCCGGGTGGCCAGCCGGTCACCTGAGACGGAGCTGATCGAGCAGAAGCTGATCGACTCGGACCAGCTCTCGCGGGCGATGGCCGAGCGCTACGGCCTGCCCCACGTGGACCTCAACGCCTACAAGGTGGACATGGGCGCCGCGAACATGCTGTCGCCCAGCGCCGCGCGCCGCTACAAGGCGGTCCCGGTCGGCTACGTCGACTCCGACACCCTGCTGCTCGCGATGGCCGATCCAGCCAACGTCATCGCGATCGACGACGTGCAGATGATCACCGGGCTGGCCTGCCACGTCGCGGTCGCCGCCGAGGAGGACATCGAGGCGCTGATCGTCCGCCTGAACACGCTCGAGACCGCCGTTTCCGAGGCGATCGAAGAGGAGGACGAGGACGGCGAGGCCCAGATCACGGAGCTGCGCGAGTCCGCCGAGGACGCGCCGGTGATCAAGCTGGTCTACTCGGTTCTGGGCCAGGCGGTCACTGAGGGCGCGTCAGACATCCACTTCGAGCCCGGCGAGACCGAGATGCGCGTGCGCTTCCGTGTCGACGGCGTGCTGTACGAGGCGGCCCGGGTGCCGCGGCGCATGATCGCGGGCGTGGTCAGCCGCGTGAAGATCATGAGCGACATGGACATCGCCGAGAAGCGCATGCCGCAGGACGGCCGCGTCTCGGTCAACGTCGAGGACCGCAAGGTCGACCTGCGGATCACGACCCTGCCGACCCAGCGCGGCGAGGGCTGCACGATCCGGATCCTCGACAAGGAGCAGGCCCTCCGCTCGCTCGACGAGCTGGGCATGGAGGGCGACCCCCGCGTCCGCTACGAGGGCTCGTTCCGCAAGCCGTACGGCGCGATCCTCGTCACCGGGCCGACGGGCTCGGGCAAGTCAACGTCGCTCTACGCGACGCTGGCGGAGATCAACTCGGTCGAGCGGAAGATCATCACGATCGAGGACCCGGTCGAGTACCGGATCGAGGGGATCAACCAGATCGGCGTCCACCGCCGCGCAGGACTGACGTTCGCCGCCGGGCTGCGCTCGATCCTGCGCGCCGACCCCGATGTGATCATGGTCGGCGAGATCCGCGACGCGGAGACGGCGCGGATCGCGATCGAGTCGGCGCTGACAGGCCACCTCGTCCTCACGACGCTGCACACGAACGACGCTCCGGGGGCGATCATCCGCCTCCAGAAGATGGGGATCGAGAGCTTCCTGACGGCCTCGGCTGTGGACTGCGTCATCGCCCAGCGACTGGCGCGCAAGCTCTGCGACCACTGCAAGAAGCGGGCGGTGATGCCGCAGAACGCCCTGACCGAGGCGGGCTTCCGCGTCGGCGGCGACCTCGACGTCTACGAGGCGGTGGGCTGCACGCGCTGCTCCGGCTCCGGATACCGGGGCCGGATCGGCCTCTTCTCGGTGATGGTCATGAGCGACCGCATCAAGGAGATGACGGTCGTCGGCGCCGCCGAGGCGGAGCTGACCAAGGTCGCCCGCGAGGAAGGGATGCTGACCCTCCGCGAGGACGGCCTCCTCAAGGTCCGAGCCGGCGTCACCTCGATCGAGGAAGTCGCGCGCGTCTCGCGCTGAGCGCGGCCCCGCCGCGCTCAAGCTTTCGCGCCCAGGCGACGAAAAAGAACGCGATGAGCATCGATTTCGCAGCCGTGCTCACGCGGATGGTCGAAGTCCGAGCCTCGGACGTTCACCTTTCCCCCGGCATCCCGCCGGCGCTGCGTGTGCGCGGCCGGATCACGCCGCTTGACGACCATCCGCCGCTCACGCCCCAGGACACGCGCGAGATCGTCTACTCGATCCTGAACGACGCGCAGCGCAAGAAGTTCGAGAACAACCTCCAGCTCGACTTCGCCTACGCGATCCCTAACGTCGCGCGCTACCGGGTCAACTGCTTCTTCCAGCGCGGCGCGATCTCGGCGGCCTTTCGCCTGATTCCGACCGAGATCCTCGACCTCGCCTCGCTCGGCCTGCCCTCGGTGCTCGAAGAGTTCTGCCGCAAGCCGCGCGGCTTCGTCCTGATGACCGGGCCCACCGGCTCGGGCAAGTCGACCTCGCTGGCGTCGATGGTCGACCTGATCAACCAGGAGCGCGAGGAGCACATCCTCACGATCGAGGACCCGATCGAGTTCCTGCACACGCACAAGAAGTGCGTCGTCAACCAGCGCGAGATCGGGGCCGACGCGATCGACTTCGCCGGCGCGCTCAAGTCGGCGCTGCGCGAGGACCCGGACGTGATCCTCGTCGGCGAGATGCGCGACCTGGAGACGATCTCGACGGCTCTGACCGCCGCCGAGACCGGGCACCTGGTGTTCGCCACGCTGCACACGCAGTCGACGGCGCAGACGGTTGACCGGATCATCGACGTCTTCCCGCCGCACCAGCAGCAGCAGGTGCGCATGCAGCTCTCGATCGCGCTCCAGGGGATCGTTACGCAGCAGCTCCTGCCCACCGCCGACGGCTCCAGCCGGATCGTCGCGTGCGAGGTTCTGGTGCCGACGCCCGCGGTCCGCAACCTGATCCGCGAGGGCAAGACGCACCAGATCTACTCCGCGATCCAGACCTCCGGCTCGGTCGGGATGCAGACCATGGACTCGCACCTCGCGCAGCTCGTGCGCATGGGCAAGATCAGCCCGTCGCTGGCCGAGCAGCGCGCCACCGTCCCCGAGGAGCTGAAGCGCCTCCTCGGGCCCGGCCCAGGCATGACCCAGCCCGCGATGGCCGTCGCCTAAAGGAGGCGTGGGGGCCGTGGCGAGCTTTGCGTTCCGGGCCGTTGACCTCGCCGGCGTCCCCTCGCGCGGCGAGGTGGACGCCACCTCCAAGGCGCAGGTCACCGAGCAGCTCCGCCAGCGTGGGCTGATCGTCCTCGACGTCTCCGAGAAGCACGAGGCGATGAAGCTGGAATCGGTCTTCCAGCGCTTCAAGAACGTGAAGATGCGGCCGCTCGCCGTGTTCTCGCGGCAGTTCGCGACGCTGATCGCCTCGGGCATGCCGATGCTGCGCTCGCTCTACACGCTCGAGGACCAGACCGACGACGAGATGCTGAAGAAGGCGATCGTCGCCCTGCGGCAGGACGTCGAGGCGGGCAGCTCGGTCGCGCAGGCGATGGAGTCGCAGCCGGGCGTCTTCGATCCGCTCTACCGCTCGATGGTCGAGGCCGGGGAGGGCTCGGGCCGCCTCGAGGAGGCGCTCGACCGCGTGGCGCACCAGCTCGAGCGCCTCGACGCGCTGAGGCGCCAGGTGCGCTCGGCGATGATGTACCCGGCCGTGGTCTTCACCCTCGCGGTCCTCGTGATGGCCGCGGTCGTTGCGTTCATCGTCCCCGTGTTCGTCGGGATCTTCGAGGAGATCGCCTCGGAGACCCCCGGCGAGTCCGCGGAGCTGCCGTTCATGACCCAGATCACGGTCAGCATCTCCGACTTCATCACCGGCAAGTGGTACATCCTGATCCCGCTCATCGGGATGATCGCCTACGGCTTCAGCCGCTGGAAGTCGAGCGAGGTCGGCAGGCTCCAGTGGGACCGGGTCAAGCTCAAGATCCCGTGGCACATCGGCGACGTCGTGCACAAGGTGGCGCTGGCGCGCTGGTCACGCACGTTCGCCGGCACGATCTCGTCAGGCGTGCCGATCCTCCAGGCGATCAAGATCGCCGGCCAGACCGCGGGCAACGCGGTCGTCGAGGAGGCGATGGACGACGTCTACGCCTCGGTGCGCAGCGGCGGCTCGATCTCGAAGCCGCTCCAGGACAACCCCGTGTTCCCGCCGATGGTCGCGCACATGGTGGGTGTCGGCGAGGAGTCGGGCCAGCTCGAGACGATGCTCGAGAAGGTCGCCGACTTCTACGAGACCGAGGTCGACGCCAAGGTGAAGGCGCTGACCTCGCTGATCGAGCCGCTGATGATCATGTTCGTCGGGGCCGGCGTCGGCTTCATCGTGATCTCCATGTATCTCCCCATCTTCAGCCTCTACGACAAGATCCGGTAGCAGGCGGGCGATAAGCGGCGCCTGGCGTTGTCCTCGGCTGACCGTCTCGCTCACTTGGGATTTACCCAAGCTCGCTTCGCCGGTCAGCCTGCGTCCTAGCCATGCTTGCTTCTCGCTCGCCTGCTAGACAGGTTGCATGAAGCCCGTCAGGGTCGGCTGCTCGGGGTGGGTCTACAAGGACTGGAAGGGCGACCTCTACCCCGAGGACCTGCCCCAGCGCCGCTGGCTCGAGCGCTACGCCGAGGTCTTCGACACCGTCGAGGTGAACAACACCTTCTACCGCCTGCCCACGGTGGCGGCGGTGGAGCGCTGGGCCGAGGAGACGCCGGCCGGCTTTACCTTCGCGATCAAGGGAAGCCGGTACACGACCCACGTGAAACGGCTGATCGACTTCCCCAAGTACTCCGAGCGGTTCTTCGAGAGCATCGACCCGCTGGTCAAGGCGGGAAAGCTCGGGCCGGTGCTGTGGCAGCTGGCGGGCAACTTCCGCCGCGACGACGAGCGGCTGGCAGGCGCCCTGGACGCGCTGCGCGACCGCCCGGGCCGCCACGCGTTCGAGTTCCGGCACCCGAGCTGGTTCACCGACGACGTCTACGCGCAGCTCCGCGCGCATGACGCTGCGCTGGTGATCGGCGACGACCCCGAGCGGCCGTTCCAGACGCGCGAGGTGACCGCCCCGTGGATCTACGTGCGCCTGCATCGCGGCTCGGCGGGCAGGCCGGGCAGGTACTCGGGCGGCGAGCTCGAGAGCTGGCGGCGGCGGATCGCGGCCTGGCGCGCGCGCCGCGAGGTCTTCGTGTACTTCAACAACGACTGGGAGGGCTACGCGCCGCGGAACGCCCGCGAGCTGTCGTCGTCGTTTTCGTGAGGACGCGGCGATCGGATCCGGCGGGCGAGGGAATCTCGCGGGTGCGCCGCGGCCGTGGCTTCTCGTATCACGACGCCGCCGGCAAGACGGTGCGAAGCGAGTCCGTGCTGGAGCGGATCCGGGCGCTCGCGATCCCGCCCGCGTGGGCCGATGTCTGGATCTGCCCGGACGAGCGCGGCCACATCCAGGCGGTCGGCACCGATGCGGCGGGCCGGCGCCAGTACCTCTACCACGAGGCCTGGCGTGCCCAGCGCGAGCGGGCGAAGTTCAAGCGCCTGCCCGAGTTCGCCCGGACGCTGGGCCCGGCCCGCAGGGCGCTTGCGGCCGACCTGAAGCTCAGGGGTCTCGTGCGCGAGCGCGTGCTGGCGTGCGCGGTGCGGCTGCTCGACATCGGCCTGTTCCGGGTCGGCGGCGAGGACTACGCGGACGAGAACGAGAGCTACGGCCTCGCCACGCTCGAGAAGCGCCACGTCAGCGTCAGGTCGGGCGCGATCGACTTCCAGTTCGTGGGCAAGGGCGGAATCGAGCACCACCAGACACTCGCCGACGCGCTCGTGGTGCCGACGCTGCTGGCGCTGAAGCGCCGCAGGGCCGCCGCCGGCGACCCGCTCCTCGCCTACCACGTCGGCCGCGGTGATTGGCGCGACGTCTCGTCGGGCGAGATCAACCAATGGCTCAAGGACCTGCTCGGTGACGAGTACTCGGCGAAGGACTTCCGGACCTGGAACGGCACCGTGCTCGCGGCGGTGAGGCTGGCCGGGCGCGCGGACGCCGACGACCGCGCCAAGGCGGTGACGGCCGCGATCGCGGAGGTGGCGGACATCCTCGGCAACACCCCGGAGGTGTGCCGCGCGTCGTACGTGGACCCGCGGGTGATCACGAGGTTCAAGCGGGGCCAGACGATTCGCGACGACCTCGAGCGCCTCACCGCGCGGGGCGGCGACCGCGACTTCGCCGCCCGCGAGGGGATCGAGCGGGCCGTCATCGGCTTGCTCGGTTAGGCCGCTTGCTACCTTCGGTTTCGTGGCTGAGCTACGCCTGATCGATGGCGGCGCGGTGGCGCCGCAACCCGCGCCAGAGCCGCGTGTGCTGTCCGACGCCGAGGCACTCGACGCATATTCGCGCGCGGTCACGTCCGTGGCCGAGCGCCTCGGGCCCTCTGTGGCCAACCTGAGGGTCGAGCGGCGCACCCGCCGCGGGCGCGCCCAGGGCGGCGGCAGCGGCGTCGTGATCGCCCCTGACGGCTATCTGCTGACCTCGGCGCACGTGGTCGACGGGGCCGGTGCCGGCGTGCGGGCGTCGTTCCCTGATGGCCGCACCCTCGAGGCCGAGGTGGTGGGGTCTGACCCCCTCTCGGATCTCGCCGTGATCCGGACCGCGAGCGGCGACCTGCCGGCCGCCGAGCTGGGCGACGCGTCCGAGCTGCGCGTGGGGCAGCTCGTCGTCGCGATCGGAAACCCCTTGGGCTTCACCGGTTCGGTCACGGCGGGCGTGGTCTCGGCGCTCGGCCGCTCGCTCCCGACGGCCGCCCGCGGGCGCCTGGTCGAGAACGTGATCCAGACCGACGCCGCGCTCAACCCCGGGAACTCCGGCGGCGCGCTCGCCGACGGGCTCGGACGCGTGGTCGGCATCAACACCGCCGTGGCCGGCGTCGGACTGGGCCTGGCGGTGCCGATCGACGGCGCGACGCTGCGAATCGTCTCCGCGCTGCTCGCCGACGGCCGCGTGCGCCGCGCCTACCTTGGGATCGCCGGTGGGCCGCGTCCGCTGCCGCCCCGCGCGGCGCGCAGGCTCGGCCGCGACGCCGCCATCGAGGTCGTCGAGGTCGTGGACGGGAGCCCGGCCGACAAGGCGGGCGTGAAGCCCGAGGACCTGATCCTGGAGGTCGACGGCGAGCCGATCGCCGACGTCTCGGCGCTGCAGCGCCTGATGGGCCCCGAGCGGATCGGGGTGCCGGTCGCGCTGCGGATCGTCAGGACCGGACGCGAGCGGGATCTAGAGCTGGTTCCTTCGGAGCTCGTCGAGGGCTGACCTCGATCGTCCCGATCTTGCGCCCGCTCTCGAGCTCACGCACGGCGTAGCTGCCCTTGGTGTTCAGCAGCACGTCGAACATCGCCGGTGCCAGCGGATCGAGGTCGTCGGTCGGGCCGAGCCCCGCGAGCTCGATCGTGGCCGGGCGCCGCCCCGTCACGCGCAGCTGAAGCTGGTCGCCGACCTTCGCCTCGATCGTGCGCGGCCGGGGGGCACGCGCATCGATCACCTCGCGGATCAGCTCGCCCTGGCCCGGAGCCGCGCTGGGGACGGTCTCGGTGGTGGTCGTGGTCGGCTCCTCGGATGGCCGCTCGACCGGCGCGAGTGCAGCAGCCAGCGACGAGAGGAACAGCAGGACGAGCATCACGGCGATCAACCGGCGCGCCGCCACGGCTAGCCCACCCTGGCGGAATGACTAGGGGCTAACCCGGAGCCTGGACGGATGTACACCCCATCAGAGCTAAAGGCCACATGCTCAGTACCCGATACCGGGGATGATGAGTGCCAGTGCTTCGGTGCCAAGGGCAAACCCGTCGCAAGGCGGGGACGCAAAGTCACGGGTCTTCCTTCGGGAAGAAAGCCGGACTGCCACCGGTGGCCAACTGACTTCCGATGGCCTTCAGGCTGACGGGGCTCTGGCGAATCCACTAGGTCCTAAGGAGGGTACCTATGGTCCAGAAGCTCCGTGAACGGAGTCGGGGAGAGGGCGGTTTCACGCTCGTTGAGCTCCTCGTAGTCATGTTGATCCTCGGCCTGCTGGCCGCGATCGCGATTCCGTCCTTCTTCAACCAGAGGGACAAGGCGCGTGACGCCGACGCCAAGTCGTCCGTCCGCACCGCTCAGACCGCGATGGAGACGTACGCGACCGACAACGGCGGCTCGTACGCCGGTGTGGTCACGGCCGACCTGGTCGCCATCGAGGCGACTCTCGGCGACGCCCCGAACCCGGTGGTCGTCAACTCGGCCGCCGACGAGTATCAGGTCCAGGTGCTGTCCGACGCCGGCAACGCGTTCCGCATTGCCCGCGACGACACCGGTACCACGGCGCTCAGCTGCGGTACGGGCAACGAGGCCCCGCCTGCGGCGCTGACCGGAGACGGCACCGATGGTTGCCCGTCCGGCGGCAACTGGGGCTAGTCCCTAGCGCACACGCGTAAACCTGGTCCGTACGACCAGGCACGAAATGAGGGGCGGCCCCGGGGGGCCGCCCCTCATCTTTTCTTGAATCCGTGGGTTCCTCCTGGACGCTTGACCTACTAGGGACCAAGTAGGTCAAGGGATCCGCCCCGCACGCCGACCGGGGCCACGATGGACCCGCAACGCTCAAGCCCGACCGACGGCTCGTGCCTGCGCCGAGAGGACGGATTCACGCTGACCGAGCTGCTGATCGCGACCAGCATCACGCTGATCGTCGCTGCGGCGGTGATGGCCCTGATGCTCGTCGGCTTCAGGCAGACCGACAATCAGTACGACCGCGTGGTGGCGCTCGACGACGCGCGCAACGGGCTGCTGCGGATGCAGAGCGAGATCCGCTCCGCCTCGGGTCTCGACTCGGTCAGCCCGCAGGTCCTCGACGTGCTGGTCCACTTCCCGGACGACCCCGAGAATCCGTACCACTGGATTCGCTACAAGTGCATCGGCAACGACCACGGGAGCTCCAGCGGCCTCGGCGGCAAGTGCAGCCGCCAGGACAAGACCCTCCACGGCGGGGCCGACTGCGCGGACGACGGGACCGGAGAGGGCTGCATCGTGATCCTCCGGAACGTCGTCAAGTACGGGGAAAGCCACTTCGCGGAGCCCTGCGACAACTACGACCCGGAGAGCAACGAGGAGAAGCACTTCTGCGTGAAGGAAAACCGGACCGTGCAGCTCAGCATCTTCGTCGAAGTTCCAGGCGCCACGAACCCGATCGAGCTGCGCGGTGCGGTCACGGTCCGCAACTGCCTCGACAACCAGGAAGAGGTGTATCCGTGCGTGGAAACGACACCCTCCTGAGCGCCGGCGTGGTGCGGGACGAGCGGGGCTTCACGATCGTGGAGGTCGCGGCCGCGGCCGCGATCATGCTCACGGGCCTGCTCTCGTTGATCGGGCTGTTCGACGACTCGCGTGATCAAAACGCGACCGGCGAGCGGACGCAGATCGCGGCGATGCAGGCCGAGCAGGCGATCGAGGAGATGCGCGGTGTCCCGTACGAGCATCTGATGCTGAGCGCGGGCGCCGTGGATCCCACGGCCGGGAACCGCTTGCTGTCGGCCGGCAGCCAGTTCAGGGTCAAGCCCGAGGTGACCGAGCCGGTCGTCTACTACACGACCGAGGGCGAGCCGTTCGAGGATGCCTGGGTCGATCCGGTCACGCAGGTGAGCATCGGATCCGAGGAGGCGCCCCTCGACCTGACGATCTACCGCTTCGTCTCGTGGCGCGACGAGGAGTGTCCGGTTGCCGATCTCGGCGCGCTGGGACTGAACCTTCCGGGTGCCATCGACGAGGCGCAGACGCCGCTCACGAACCTCGTCAGCAACGTCCTCAGCTCGCTGATCGGCCTGCTCTCGGGCAGCAACCGGACGCTGATCCAGAATCTGCGCAACCGCCTGGACGGCCTGGAGAACGCGTTCCTCAGCCGCGAGGCCCAGCTCTCGAGCGCGGTCGCGGGGATCTCAGAGCTCGACCTCTGCGACATCAACCTCACCCTTCTCACCCACTTGCAGAAGCTCGGCAAGCTCAATCTCGGGCTGAGCGCGTTCAACGGGTTGACCGACGACCTGGAGACACTGCAGAGCTCGCTCTCCGGGATCTGCCTGCCGATCGTCGGGTGCATCCTGGGCTCGGCCCAGACCACCGCCATCAACGGCGTGACCGCGCAGCTCAACTGCCTGTTCGGGTCGAGCGTCGACACGGAGGCCGAGTTCGACGCCTACCTGCTCGGCCTCGTGAACGGTCTCAACAACGTCGCCGCCGACGTCTCGAACACGGTCAAGAACTCGAAGCGGGTCACGGTGGCGGTGGTGGTCGAACCGCGCGCGGGTGTCGGGCCCAATCAACCGATCTGGATGACCAGCATCGTGCGTGACCCCGGCGCCGGCCTGTTGACGTCGGGGGGCACGCCGTGTCAGTGAGGCGAGAGGACGGGTTCGTGCTCCCGCTGGCGCTGTCAACGATGGCGATCGTCGCGATGCTGGCCGGGGCGGCGATCACGTTCGCCACCCACAACACCGACCGCGCGACGCGGGACAGCAACGCATCCCGCGCCCTGGGAGCAGCGGACGCCGGTGTTGACGCGGCGCTGTACCGAATGAACAAGGCGCTGGTCGCGTCCCAGGTACAGGGGACCCTGGGTTTCCCGACCGCGCTCCTCGCCGAGACGAAGTGCCTGAGCATCGAGCTCGGCGAGTTCACGGTCGTCGACCCGGTGGACGGTTGGTGCCCGGTCGGGACCAACGCCGAGGAGGTGGACGGCGCGGCCGCTGCCGGCCAGGTCTGGACGCCCGCTCAGTTCGTGTATTCCGTTTCCACGGGGATCAACATTGGTACCGCGTCGGCGCCTCTGATCCAGCGCACGGTCGTTGCGGTGGGGAGCGTCGGCGACGTGCACAAGCGGGTGCTCGCAACCGCGCACGCGGAGCTCGACAGCAGTGGCAATCTCCTCCAGGTCTTCGAGCAGGTTGGATACAAGCCTTGCCCTCCGATCCCGCCACCCACCAGCGGCGATCCCTCCGTCGGCTGCTGACCGCGGCTCAACCCAGGGCTCGCATACGCCGATGAGGGCGCAGACGGTGGTGTCCTCTCCCTTAGGTTTCCGATCAGCGTGCTCGCAATCCCACTCTTTCTCTTCGGCGCAATCCTCGGCAGCTTCGCCACCGCAGTGGCGTACCGGCTGCCGCGCGGCGAGAACTGGGTGTCCGAGCGCTCGAAATGCCCGCGCTGCGGCGCGACGATCCGGGCCCGCGACAACGTGCCGATCGTCTCCTGGGTACTCCTGCGCGGCCGCTGCCGCGACTGTGGCGAGCCGATCTCGGCCCGCTATCCGCTCGCGGAGCTGACCCTGGGCGCGCTGTTCGCGGCGACCTATCTCATCATCGGCGACGACGAGTGGTGGCACCTGACCCTGGGCCTGGTGCTGTGCCTGGTGCTGGTGATCATCACCCTCACCGATCTCGACCGGCGGATCATCCCGAACAAGGTGGTGCTGGCCGGCTCCGTGGCCGCCGTGGCGATCGTCGCGATCGGCGACCCGGACAGCCTCGTCGAGAACGCAGCGGCGGCGGCGATCGCGGGCGGCCTGATGTTCGTGGTCGCGCTCGCGTACCCGCGCGGGATGGGGATGGGCGACGCGAAGCTGGTGGGAATGATCGGCCTGTTCATCGGCCGCGCGGTCGCGCCCGCGACGCTGATCGGCTTCGTCCTCGGCGCCATCGTCGGCGTCGCGATGATCGCCCGCCGCGGCTCGGACGCCCGCAAGCAGGCGATTCCTTTCGGGCCGTTCCTGGCCATCGGGGGCGTGATCGGGCTCTGGTTCGGCGACGACATCGTCCAGTGGTACCTGGACGAATTCTTCCCGGACGAATAGGCACCCAGGCTCAAGGATTTCCCTGCCTGGGCCGATTGTCTGGATGAGCTTTCGAGCGCTCGTTTACCTATGCCAACTCTCACTCCGGGGAAGAGCAAGTCGATCGTCGGCCTTGATATCGAGGCTGGCAGCGTTGCTGCGACCGAGCTGCGCGCGAACGGCAGCATCGAGGTCGTCGCGCACGGCGTCATGCCGCTCCCTGCCGGTGTCTTCCGCGAGGGCGAGGTCGCCGACCCGGACGCCCTTGGCGCCGTGCTCAAGGAGCTCTTCACGGAAAACAAGCTCTCGCGCTCGGTTCGCCTGGGGATCGCCAACCAGCGCGTCGCCGTGCGCAGCATGCGGCTGCCCGCGATCGAGGATCGCGACGAGCTCGAGACCGCGATCCGCTTTCAGGCCCAGGACCACATCCCGATGCCGCTCGAGCAGTCGGTCCTCGACTGGCAGGTGATCGGCCACTCGCAGAGCGAGAACGGCGAGCGCCGGGTCGAGGTCGTCGCCGTGGCAGCCCGTCGCGACATGCTCCAGCAGGTCATGCGGGCGATGAGCGTCGGCGGCCTGCGGCCGATCGGCATCGACCACGCCGCGTTCGGGATGATCCGCGCACTGGCGCGAGAGACCGGCTCGGCGGTCGGCGCCGCCCAGTTCGTGAGCGCTCCGAGTTACGAGGAGCGCATCGGAAGCCACGCCCAGGGCACGCCGGTTGCCGGCGTGGAGGCACCGATTCCCGCCCGCCTCTACTGCAACCTCGGCGACGTGACCAACCTGGCGGTCGCGCGAGGAAGCTCCTGTCTCTTCACCCGCATCGCCGCGTTCGGCGTCGAGGGCATCGCGCAGAAGCTGGCCGAGCGCCGCCAGCTGACGCTCGAGCATTCGCGCCAGTGGCTGAACCACGTCGGCCTCGAGCGGCCCGTGGAGGCCGTCGACGGCGACCCGAAGCACATCGCTGCCGCTCGCGAGTGTCTCGCCGACGGCGCCGCGAAGCTCGCCGACGAGCTGCGTCTCTCGCTCGAGTACTACGGCGCCCAGGAGGGTGCGGTGGCGATCGAGGGGATCGTGGCCTGCGGCCCTGGGGCGATGATCCCCGGCCTCGTCGAGCGCCTGCAGCGTGACCTCGGGCATCCCTTCACGATCGCCAAGCCGACGCCGCTGGCCCACCTGGACGAGCTGTCGGCCGCTCGGCTGACCCTGTCCTACGGCCTCGCATTGGAGCACTAGGTGCGGCCCGTCAACCTGATTCCGCCGGAGGATCGCCGCGGGGACCACGCGCCCCTGCGAGCCGGGTCGCTGGCTTACGTCGTGGTCGGCGCGTTCGCCGTGGCGCTGCTGGCGGTTGTCGCGATGGTCCTCACGCAGAACAGCATCACGAGCCACGAGAACGAGATCGCGGAGCTCGAGGTTGCCAGCGACGCAGCCGCGCAGCGGGCCGAGGCGCTGGCCCCCTACGCCGAGTTCGCGAACCTCCAGGCGCAGCGCGAACAGACGATCAAGAGCCTGGCCGAGAGCCGCTTCGACTGGGAGCGCGTGCTGCGCGAGCTGGCCCTGGTGATCCCGGGCGGGATCACCCTCGTCGGCCTTGACGCGGCCAGCGCCGGCGAGGTCTCCGAGGGCACGGGCTCGGTCGACGCCAGCGCGGCGTCGGCTCCCCGGATGGTCATGAGCGGCTGCGGCACGGATCACGCGACGGTCGCCGAGTTCGTCGCTGCGCTCGAGGACATCGACGGCGTCACCCGCGTGGGCCTCGAGAAGTCCGCGGTCAGCGGCGGCCTGCCGGGAGAAGCGGCCGCGGCCGCGGTCCCGGGCGGCGAGACGTGCGCCGGCGGCCCCAAGGTGGCGAACTTCGCGGTCTCGGCGGTGTTCGACGGCGTCACGCCACTTAGCGTCGACCCCGCCGCGCCCGCCGCACCCACGCTGAACCAGACGAACTCCGTCGATGAGCAGATCGAGGAATCGCGCAAGGCCGCGAACCTGGTCCCGGGGACGGCACGATGAGAGCGACCGACCGCTCGATTCTGTTCGGTCTCCTGATCCTCGGGGTGATCGCCTGCTTCTGGTTCCTGGTGCTCTCGCCGAAGCGCGAACGCGCCTCGGAGCTCGAGACGCAGGCCAACGACCTGCGTGACCAGGTGGCCCAGCAGGAGCAGCTCGCCGTTGCGGCCGAGCAGGGGCAGGCGGAGTACGCCGAGAACTACGAGCGCCTGATCGTGTTGGGCAAGGCCGCCCCGGCCGACGGCGACACGCCGTCGCTGTTGGCCCAGCTCTCGTCCCATGCGGACAAGTCCGGCACCGAGTTCCAGGGTCTCGCGGTCGCGGGCGACTCGGGCGGCACCCCTGCCCCGGCGGCGGCGCCGCCCCCGACCGACTCGAGTGCCGCTGCCGCTCCCTCTTCCTCGGCCACGCCGGCGGCCTCCACCACGCCTGCACCGGCGACCGAGGCCAGCGCTGCGCTGCTTCCCCTCGGCGCGACGGTCGGGCCCGCCGGGCTCGGGGTCCTGCCGTACGCGCTTCAGTTCCAGGGCGACTTCTTCCAGGTCGCCGACCTGCTCGAGCGCCTCGACTCGCAGGTTGGAGCCGACTCGCGCCGCACTTCGGTCGACGGGCGCCTGGTGACGATCAACGGCTTCTCGGTCGCTCCGGCCGAAGGTCGTGACCTCTCGGTCGACCTCTCGATCACCACCTACGTCCTTCCCGACTCGCAGGGGCTGACGGCGGGTGCGACCCCGACCGCGCCGCCTGCTGCCGTGCCGCCCGCAACAGCCGTGCCCACCTCGACCACGACCACGCCATGAAGCTCCCCAACCTCCCCAAGCGAAAGACCAAGGCGAAGCCCGAAAAGGGGACCTCGCGGTCGCCCGTGCGGACCCCGCGCGCGGTCGAGGACCTCTACCGCGACATGCGCGATCGTCGGCTCCTGGTGCCGACGTTGGCCCTGCTCGCTGCGATCGTCGCGGTGCCGGTCATGCTGAGCGCGTCCCCCGAGGAGCCGCCGCCGGCGGTCGCCTACGTCCCGCCCGAGGGCGCCGAGGCGGTGTCGCCCGCCGTGCTCACCGAGCAGCCGATCGGCGTGCGCGACTACCGGGAGCGTCTCGACGAGCTGAAGCAGAAGAACCCCTTCGCCGACCACTTCTCGTTCCCCAAGGTGGACGGCCAGAGCGCAACCGACACGGGCGCCGGCGACACCGGGTCCACGACCGACCCGGGAAGCTCCGTAGACACGAGCGCGCCGACGACCTCGAACACGGACCTGCCGCCGACCGACCCGGGCACCACCGACCCGGATGGCAGCCCGGATACCACGCAGCCGTCGGACGGCAACGACGTGGTCCTGATCCTCGCGCCGCGGATCGACGTGCTGGCGGGCGCTGTGCACAAGCGCAAGCGGATCGAGGACGTCGAGATCGGTGACCTGCTCCCGGATCGGCGCAAGGCCCCGATCGCGATGCTGATGGGTGTCAGCGACGACCTCGAGTTCGCCCACTTCGTCGTCTCCGACGACGTCACCGACACCACCGGCGAGGGCCAGTGCCGCCCGAGCGCCCGCAACTGCGAGTTCCTGCGGCTCCGCGACAACGAGAAGCGTTACTTCACCTACGGGCCCGACGACGAGCGCTTCTCGATCAAGGTCACGGACATCCGCGAGAAGGTCGTCGACCGGCGCAAGGTCAAGAGCAGCTAGTCGCCGGGCCGGCCGGCGCCGGAGGCGTTCCAAATACTCTCTCCGCCGTGACGGAGCTTCGCTTCACGACCGCGGGCGAATCGCACGGGCCGGGCCTGGTGGCGATCGTCGAGGGGCTGCCCGCCGGGCTCGAGCTCGATCACGCGCGCCTGGATGCGGACATGGCGCGCCGCCAGCTCGGCCACGGGCGCGGCGGCCGGATGAAGATCGAGCGCGACGCCGTCGAGATCCGCTCGGGCGTGCGCCACGGCCGGACGCTCGGCAGCCCCATCGCGGTGCTGGTGGCGAATCGCGACTACCCCAACTGGGAGGAGCGCATGAACCCCTGGCCGGTCGACGCGGAGGTCGAGGAGTCGCACCTCCCGCGCCCGGGGCACGCCGACCTCGCCGGGCTCCACAAGTACGGCTTTCGGGACGTCCGCAACGTGCTCGAGCGCGCGAGCGCTCGCGAGACCGCCGCGCGCGTGGCGGCCGGGGCGATCGCCAAGGAGTTCCTGGGCGCCCTGGGCGTCGCCGTGCGCAGCCACGTGCTGCAGATCGCTTCCGTCTCGGCGCCGGCGCCCGACGACCTCGGCGTCGACGACTTCGAGGGCGTGGACGAGTCGCCCGTCCGCTGCCTCGACAAGGACGCCGAGACCGCGATGGTCGCCGAGATCGACCGCCTGCGCAAGGCGAACGAAAGCCTCGGCGGGGTCTTCGAGGTCCGTGCCTTCGGGCTCACCCCGGGCCTCGGCTCCTACGTGAGCTGGGAGGAGCGCCTCGACTCGCGCCTCGCCCAGGCGATCGTGTCGATCCAGGCGGTCAAGGGCGTATCGGTGGGCGAGGCGTGGGACGTCGCGGGCCGCCCGGGCTCGGAGTCGCACGACGAGATCTTCTACAGCGACGAGCGCGGCTGGCACCGGGAGACGAACCGCGCCGGCGGGGTGGAGGGCGGCATGACCAACGGCATGCCCCTGGTGGTGAAGGGCGCCATCAAGCCCATCTCGACCCTCACGAAGCCACTGCGCTCGGTCGACACGGAGACCAAGGAGCCGGCCCAGGCGATGCGCGAGCGCACCGACTCCACGGTGGTGCCCGCCGCCGCGGTCGTCGCGGAGGCGATGGTCTCGCTCGTGCTCGCCCGCTGCTACCGCGAGAAGTTCGGCGGCGACCACATCGACGACGTCACCGCCGCCCTCGGCGCTTACGAGGAGCGGATCGGATGGCGGCGGTAGAGCCGGCACCAGGGGGCGCTCCGCAGCCAACGATCGCCCTGGTCGGCTTCATGGGAGCCGGCAAGACGCGCGCAGCGAAGGGCGCGGGCGCGGTGCTGGGCGAGCCGGTCGTGGACGTCGATGCCGAGATCGAGCGCGAGCTCGGCGCGCCGGCGGCCGAGGTCTTCGAGCGCGACGGCGAGGCGCGCTACCGCGAGGCCGAGGAGCGGCTGGCTGTGGCGGCGCTCCGCGAAGGCGGCATCGTGGCGCTCGGCGGCGGCGCGGTCGAATCGGAGCGTGTGCGCGAGGCGCTCGCAGGCAGCTTCACAGTCTGGTGCCGGATCTCCGAGGAGGATGCCTGGGCGCGGTGCGAGGGCACCGAGCGGCCGCTGGCGCGGGACCGCGGCGAGTTCGAGCGTCGCTTCGTCGCGCGGCAGCCCGTCTACGAGCAGCTCGCACAGGCAGTGCTGACGGACGGCGGCGAGCGGGTCGGCCGGCTGGCCGCACGCTGGCTGCGCGCCGTCGCGGCGCTCGACGGCGCCCGGCTCGCCTGGGCCGCCTCCGCTTCCGGCGAGTACCCGGCGATCGTCGCGCGCGGCGCACTGGGCCTTCCCGACGAGCTCGCCGAGCGCCGCTGGTTCGGTGTGGCCGACGCCGGCGCGCTGGCCCACCACGCGGACCGCCTGCCGACGCTGGCGGCGACCGTCGAGGTCGCGGGCGGCGAGACGGCGAAGACGCTGTCGGAGGCCGAGCGCGTCCTGCGCGAGCTGGCCCGGGCAGGGGCCCGGCGCGACGACGGTGTGCTGGCGTTCGGCGGCGGGGTCGTCGGCGACCTGGCCGGTTTCTGCGCGGCCACGTACCAGCGCGGCGTCCCGGTGATCCAGGCCCCGACGACCCTGGTCGCGCAGGTGGACTCGGCCTACGGTGGCAAGACCGGCGTCGACCTGCCGGAGGCGAAGAACTACGCGGGCGCCTACCACATGCCGCACGCCGTGCTGGCCGACCCCGCGACCCTGGCGACGCTCCCGGCGGAGGAGCTGGCGGCGGGCTTCGCCGAGGTGGTGAAGACGGCGCTGATCGCGGGCGGCGGACTATGGGAGCGCGTGCGCGAAACGGAGTCGCTCGATTCGGGTGGACTCGACGACGTGGTCTTCGCCTGTGCCCGGACGAAGATCGACGTGGTGGCCGCCGACGAGCGCGACGCGGGCCGGCGCCAGGTGCTGAACCTGGGGCACACGGTGGGTCACGCGATCGAGACCGCGACGGGCTACTCCCGCTATCGCCACGGCGAGGCGGTCGCGCTGGGCCTGTTGGCCGCGCTGCGCCTCTCGGGCGCGGACGACCTGCGCGCGGAGGTCGCCGACCTTCTCGCTCGCAACGGGCTGCCGACCGCGATCGACCCCGATGTGGACACCGATGCGGTGCTCGCGGCGCTCGAGCGCGACAAGAAGGCAGGGGCCGACGGCGTCGGCTTCGTCCTGCTCGAGCGGCCCGGTGAGCCCCGCACGGGAGCCACGCTGGAGGCCGGTATGGTCAGGGCGGCCGTGGAGAGCCTGCGTTGAGCCCGACCTCCCGCAACCGAGTGGCCGTCATGCACGGCGCCAACCTCGATGCACTGGGCCGGCGCGACCCCGAGCACTACGGTGCCTTCTCCCTGTCCGAGCTCGAGCATCAGATCCGGCGGTGGGCCCGCGAGCTGCTGCTCGACGTCCGCTTCTTTCAGACGAACCACGAGGGCGAGTTCATCGAGAACCTCCACCGCATGCCCGAGAGCGTCGACGCCGTGGTGCTGAACGCCGGCTCCTGGACCCACTACAGCTGGGCGATCCGCGACGCGCTGGAGCTGACCGGGCTGCCGGCGGTGGAGGTCCACATCTCCGACGTGATGGCCCGCGAGGAGTGGCGGCGGTTCTCGGTCTTCGACGGGCTCGTGCTGACGGCGATCTCGGGCAAGGGCCAGGAGGGCTACCGCGAGGCGCTGGCGCTGGTGGCGAAGGAGCTGGGGGTCTAGGTGGAGGCGTTGACCGCATCGCGAGCCGATCGGCTCGAGGCGATCGTGGCCGAGGCGGAGCTCGACGCGTTGATCGTGGGCGATCTCGTCCGGCCCGGCGACTCAGGCGCCGACGCCATCGCCAACGTCCGCTGGCTCACGGGCTTCACGGGAACCAGCGGCCTGGCGATCGTGGGGCCGGGCCGGCGCGAGTTCCTGACCGACTTCCGCTACACCGAGCGGGCCGAGCAGGAGGTAGGCGACGACTTCGAGCGGATCACGGTCGAGGGGCGCCTGATCCCGGCGCTGGCCGAGCGCCTGGACGGCCGGGTCGGCTTCGACGACGCGACGACCAGCGTCCGGTCTCTGACCAAGCTGAGCGATGGGATCGCCGAGGAGGCGGCGCTGATGCCCACCACCGGCCTCGTCGAGCGCCTGCGGCGTTCGAAGGACGAGGGCGAGGTCGCGGCGATCGCCGAGGCGTCGCGGCTGGCGGACGAGGTGTTCGAGTGGATCGCGGCGCGCGGGCTGGCGGGCCGGACGGAGCGCGAGGTCGCCCTCGCGGCCGAGACCCGGATGCGCGAGCTCGGCGCCGAGCCGGCGTTCCCGGCCATCGTGGCCTCGGGCCCGAACGGCGCGCTCCCGCACGCCGAGCCCGGATCGCGGGAGATCGCCGCGGGCGAGCTGGTCGTGATCGACATGGGCGCGAAGCTCGACGGCTACTGCTCCGACGGCACCCGCACGTTCGCGAGCGGCGAGGTCGGGGCCGAGGAGCGCGAGGTCTATGAGCTCGTCCGGGCCGCGCAGGCGGCCGGGCTCGACGCGGTGCGAGCGGGCGTCGGCGCCGCCGACGCCGACGCCGCGGCGCGCGATCCGATCGAGGCCGCGGGCCAAGGGGAGCGCTTCGGCCACGGGCTGGGTCACGGGGTCGGGCTGGAGGTCCACGAGGCGCCGCGCCTCGGCAAGACCTCGGAGGACGTCCTCGCCGCCGGCGACGTGGTGACGGTCGAGCCCGGCGTCTATCTGCCCGGACGCTTCGGGGTCCGGATCGAGGACCTCGTGGTCGTCGAGGAGTCAGGGTTGCGCAACCTCAGTCAAACGTCCAAGGAGCTGCGCGTCACCGGCTGACCGGCGGGGCCCCTGGATCGCGCTCCCAGACTCAAGCGGAGCGCCTGGAAAGCCGATCTAAGGGCAGGTACCTGGATGTCGATGTTTGCCCACGCGCGGACACGGAAGCCGGGCCACGAGGGGGGATTTACGCTCCCGGAACTCGCGGTCGCGACGATGGTGATGTTGATCATCGGCGCCGCCGTGCTCACGTTCATCGTCATCAGCGCGCGGCAGTACACGGGTCAGGAGGACCGTGTCACGACCACCGACGATGCCCGCAACGCCCTCCTGCTGATCACCAACGAGCTGCGCGACGCCGGCGCCGTGACGTTCGTCGACTCGCAGACCGTGCAGGCGGAGGTGCGGGCCACGGACGGGACCTTCCATCAGGTGACGTTCGCGTGCGAAGGGTCGAGCTGCAGCCGGACCGACGCCACCACCGAGGAGGAGTCGGTGCTGGTGGAGGGCGTCGAGAACGAGGAGGCCTTCGCCCTGATCGCCGGCAGCGACGTCGCGGATGCCACCAGCGAGGGCGGCGCCGTCCAGGTCCGGCTCGAGCTCCCGGTGGACGAGGCCGACAACCCCATCGTGCTCAGCTCGGCCGTCCGGCCGCGGAACTGCAGCGCCACGGCGGGGGTGATCAACCCGTGCTGAGAGGACTTGACCGCCGGGCTGGCAAGCAGGGTGGATTCACCCTGGTCGAGGTGACGGTCGCCGGCGCCCTGCTCGTGATCGGGATCCTCGGCGGCATCAGCGTCTTCGACAGCTCCCGGCGCGAGTCCGCGACCGGCGAGCGGCAGCAGGTCGCCGCGCTCCAGGCGCAGGAGGAGCTGGAGCGCCTCCGCGACGTCCCCTACTCGGAGCTCGAGCTCGATCCCGACCCGGAGTTCAGCTGGCAACCGTCGGACGGGCCCGGGGATCCGCTCGATCGGGTCGTGCCGGTGGCGCCGACCTCCAAGTTCTATGTCGCGCCGGGGCAGGCGGACGAGCTCGTGGTAGCGGCGGCCGAGGGCACCGGGATCCGGGCGTACTCGCAGCGGACGTTGGCGCTCGGCGACACGACGCTCGACTTCAACATCTACCGCTTTGTCACCTGGAAGGACGAGGAGTGCCCGATCGCGGACCTCAGCGGGCTGATCGACCCGCTCGACACGAGCACGGATCTCGTGGGCGGGCTCCTGGGTTCCGGCGGCGCCCTCGACACCCTGCTCGGTCCGTTGTTCGGCCTCCTGAACCCGGTCATCCGTGGCCGGCTCACCTTCCTGGAGACGATGCTCACCGACATCCAGGGCTCGCTCAACGACCTCGCCGACGCGCTCGAGGAGATCGACGAGATCGACCCCTGCGACGCCGACGTCCAGGCCCTTCAGGAGCTCCAGGAGACCCTCGGGCCGCTCAACCCCCTCCTGGACGCGCTGGACGACGCGCTGCTCGACTATCGCAGCCACTGCACGCTGTTCCTCTGCCCGGGGACCGGCAGCTCGTACTGGATCGCCCTCAACGCGGCGATCACGAACCTTCAGAACGCGGACTTCGAGAGCTCGATCGAGGACCTCATCGACTCGCTCGGCGAGCTGAGTCTCGCCGACCACACGCACAACACGAAGCGGGTGACCGTGGCCGTGGTGCTCGAGCCGCGCACCGGCTCGGGGCCGTCGAAGCCCGTGTGGGCGACGTCGATCGTCTCCGACCCCGACGCGGGACTGCTCGCGGGCCCATGAGGACGCCGCGCCAAGAGCACGGGTTCGCGGTGCCGCTGGCGCTCGCCGTGATCGCGATCATCGCCGGCTTCAGCGCGGTCGCGATCGCCCTGGCGACGCACAACGTCGATCGGTCGAGCCGCGATCGCGGCTCGGTTCGCGCGCTGGCCGCTGCCGACGCCGGGCTCGACACGGCCGCGTACCGGATGAACAAGGCACTCGTCGCTTCGCGCGTGGACGGGCTCGTGCCCGGCGGACTCGTGGCCCTCACGCAGGAGACGCTGGGCTGCCTGGACATCGGCGTCGGCGCCCTGACCCTCGAGCTCGTGGCGACGGGGGACTGCGCCCTCTCCGAGTCCGAGGCGATCGACGAGACGGTGAACGACGACGGGCTCGGCGCCTCCGCCTCGTTCCGCTACTGGATCAAGAGCGCGGTCGATCTTGGGACCGGCGACAGCCTGGTCCAGCGCAAGATCATCTCGGTCGGCGAGGCGGACGGCGTCGTGCGCCGGGTGATGGGCACCTACCAGCTCGACCTCGCCCCGCCGGCAACGACCCTCTTCTCCCGCGCGAGCTACGTCGAGTGCACGGCCACCGTTCCGGCCGACGGCACCGACCCCGAAGCTGGGTGCTGAGAGCCGATTTCGCCCTCTGACGGGCGATTTCTGATCCGTTCGAGCGAGGCGCCCGTAAGGGGGTCAAACAGTCAAACGCTCGCGCAGAGGAGGAACCAATGCGGAGACTCAGACCCACAAGGAGGCTGGGCGTCATCGTTGCCGGCCTTGCCGCCGCCGCGATCGCCGTGCCGATCGGATTCGGATCGAGCCATCGGGAAGCACCGAACATCATGCTGGACCCGGCGGCCGACAACACCGATGTCTACGCGTTCACGGCGCCCGACGCCGAGGACGCGCTCACCGTCGTTTCGAACTGGATCCCGGGGCAGGTCCCGGCCAGCGGCCCGAACTTCTTCCGCTGGGACGACCGCGCCCGGTACTACATCAAGGTCGACAACAACGGCGACGGCAAGCAGGACGTCTCCTACCGGTTCAGGTTCGATACCACGATCAAGAACCAGAACTCGTTCCTTTACGCCGGACCAGGCGCGATGGGCTACGGGGACCTCAACCTGATCCAGCGCTATGACGTGACCCGGCTCGATTACGACGGTAGGGGCGAGGTTGAGGACCGCACGCTGGTCGGGAACGACCTGCTCGTCTCGCCGTCCAACGTAGGGCCGAAGACGTTCCCGTCGTACGGGAACTTCGTGAACGGAGCCAACGCGATGCTCAGCGACGGCACGAAGATCTTCGTCGGGCAGCGCGAGGACCCGTTCTTCGTCGACCTCGGCGCCGCCTTCGACGCGATCAACGTCCGCGAGGGCACCGGCAACGAGGGCCTCGGCAAGGACGACTTCTCCGGCATGTCGACGGAGTCGATCGTGCTGCAGATCCCCGAGGAGGAGATCACCCGCAACGGACAGCCGGTCTCCGGCCCCAACGCCGCCAACGCCGTGGTCGGCGTCTGGTCGACGACCGAGCGCCGCAAGCTCGAGCTGACCAACGCGGATTACGACAAGGCGACCAAGGGCAGGGTCGGCAAGGGGGCGGGCAAGGCCCGGAACAAATGGGTCCAGGTATCCCGCCTCGGCAACCCGCTGATCAACGAGGTGATCATCCCGCTGGGTGACAAGGACAAGTTCAACCGGACCACTCCGGACAAGGACGCCGCCAACTACGGCTCATACGTCCTGCAGCCCGAGCTGGCCGCGGTCCTGAACGCCCTGTTCGGCGTCGGCGCACCCGAGACGGATCGCGAGGATCTGCTCGTGCTGCTGACCGGGATCGAGGGCGTCAACCAGCACACCGGCAGGTACGCCGGCACCCCGGTCGACACCCTGAAGGTCAACCTCGGCACCGACCCGACGGCGATGCCGAATCGCTTCGGCGTTATCGGTGGCGACCTCGCCGGCTTCCCGAACGGCCGGCGCCTGGGCGACGATGTCGTCGACATCAGTCTCCAGGTCGTCGCGGGATTCCTCGTCGGCAACGAGGTTCCGCTCGGCGACGGCGTCGATGTCAACGACCAGCCGTTCCTCTCGGAGTTCCCCTACGTCGGCGACCCCGACTCGGGTTTCGACTCCGACCCCTCGAACCGGATCGAGCCGGGCCACCCGCCCGTCCCGCCGGGAGGCTGAGGAGCACCCCGCAAGGCGCAGACAGCGGAGCCGCCACCCGAACCCCCGGGTGGCGGCTCCCGGCGCCGCTTCGAGCACTGACCGGAACCTGGAGGCTCCAATGCGGATCCCGAGCAGACCACGACTCATCGCCCTCGCCACTCCGCTGGTCGTCTTCGCGGCGCTGTTCGCGCTGCTTGGCGGAACCAACGCCCCGTCTGGCACCGGCCCACCGGCGGTGGCCGTCACCGAGCTTCCCGCCGGTGCGACGAAGGGACCGACCGGCCGGTCGATCGCGGGCCTGCGGACGGCGATCGCCGAGGATCCCACCGACGCCGAGAAGCTCGCCGGCCTCGGCGATGCGCTGTACCAGCGTGGGCGCGAGACCGCCGACAGCCGGTACCCGGAGCTCGCCGGGGAGGCCTACGAGGCCGCCCTCGCGCTGGACCCGGTGAGCGTCATGGCACTGACCGGCACGGCGACGATTGCCCTCCAAGCGCATGACTTCCCGGGTGGGTTGGCCCTCGCCCGCCGGGCCAACCGACTGGAGCCCGATCTCGTCGCCACCTATCCGCCGCTGATCGACGGCCTGATCGAGACCGGCCGCTACGGCGCCGCGGCGGCCGCGATCGAGCGGTTCCTGAACCTGAAGCCCGGCCCGCCCGCATACGCACGGCTCTCCTACTTCGAGGAGCTGCACGGCAACCGGAGCGCCGCGCTGCGAGCGATGCGGCTCGCGGCCGAGTCGGCGCTGCCCGGGACCGAGGCGAGCGCCTTCGGCCACGCGCTGGTGGGGGATCTCCTGTTCGACGCCGGCCGCTACCGGCCCGCCGCGCGGAGCTACCGGACCGCCCTGTTCGGGAACGCGGGCTACGTGCCGGCGGAGGCGGGGCTGCTCAACGTCGCCGCGGCCACCGGCAACCAGCGGCGGGCAATCGTCGGCTACCGCAAGCTGGTCGCCGGCCGTGCTTTGGTCGAGTACTCGGACGAGCTCGGGCGCCTGGAGGAAGCTGCCGGCGAGCCCCGCTCGGCCGCCCGGCATTACGCCGCGATCAGTGACCTCCACGCCGGCGAGCTGGCGTCCGGGCAAAGGCCCGACGCCGGCCAGGTCATCTTCGAGGCCGACCACGGCGCCCCCGCGAAGGGCGTGGAGCTGGGCCGCACCGTCTGGAAGGCCTCGCCCAGCGTTTCCTCGGCAGATGCCTACGCGTGGGCGCTCCACGCCGCCGGCCGCGAGCGGAAGGCGCTGAGGCTCTCGCACGAGGCCATCCGGCTTGGCACTCGCGACCCGATCTTCCTGTTCCACGCGGGATTGATCGCCGCCGAGGCGGGGGAGCAGCAGCGTGCCCATCACCTGTTGGCCGAGCTGCTCGAGACCTCGCCCGGATTCGACCCGCTGTTCGCCACAATCGCCGAGCGGCGGCTCCGGCTGCTGGGGCTGACGCCCGGGTTGCGTCACGCAACCCTCGGCCTGTAATCTGGTCGCCGGTGGCCGCGGCGAGCGAGACCCACTTCCGCACCTGTCCCTTCTGCGAGGCAACCTGCGGGCTGCGGCTGGAGGTGGCCGACGGCGAGGTGCTTTCGATCCGTGGCGACGACGACGACGTCCTCAGCAAGGGATTCATCTGCCCGAAGGCGTTCGGGCTGAAGGGGCTGCGCGAGGATCCCGACCGGCTCCGCGCCCCGCTCGTGCGCCGCGACGGCGAGCTGAGGGAGGCCACCTGGGACGAGGCGTTCGCCGAGATCGACTCCCGGCTGGGGCCGATCCTGGAGGAGCACGGGCGCGACGCGGTCGCCGTGTACGCCGGCAACCCGACCGCCCACAACCTGGCCGCGATGGTCTACCTGCGGGTCTTCCTGCGCGCTCTGGGGTCGAAGAACATCTACTCGGCCTCGTCGGTCGACCAGATGCCGAAGCACTTCTCGGCCGGGCACATGTTCGGGCACTGGACCTCGATCCCGGTGCCGGACGTCGACCGAACGGACCACCTGATGATCTGGGGCGCGAACCCGCTGGTCTCGAACGGGAGCCTGCTGACCGCTCCCGACATGCGCGGGCGAATCAGGCGAATCCAGGAGCGCGGCGGGAAGGTCGTCGTGATCGACCCGCGGCGCACGCGCACCGCCGAGCACGCGTCCGAGCACCACTTCATCCGTCCGGGCACCGACGCGCTGGCGCTGTTCGCGCTGGTCGCGACGCTGTTCGAGGAGGACCTCGCGGCTCCGGGCGACCTGGCGGGGCTCTGCGCGGGCCTCGACGAGGTCGAGCGCCTCGCGGCCGAGTTCACGCCGGAGCGGGTGGCGGACGCCTGCGGCATCCCGGCCGCCGAGCTGCGGCGCATGGCGCGCGAGCTCGCGGCGGCCCAGCGGGCGGCGGTCTACGGCCGGATCGGGACGACCGTGCAGGAGTTCGGCACCCTGGCGAGCTGGCTGGTGGACGTGCTGAACGTCCTGTCCGGGAGCTTCGACCAGCCGGGCGGCGCGATGTTCACCAAGGCCGCCGCCGCGCAGTCGAACTCGACCGGCGAGCCGGGGCGGGGGAGGGGCGTGGTCGCCAACCGCTGGGCCAGCCGGGTGCGCGGGCTGCCCGAGGTGCTGGGCGAGCTGCCGGTGTCGGCCCTGGCCGATGAGATCGAGACGCCCGGCGAGGGTCAGGTCCGCGCGCTGGTGACCGCGGCCGGCAACCCGCTGGTCTCGACGCCAAACGCCGCCCGGCTCGAGCGGGCGGTGGCGGGGCTCGACTTCGTGCTCAGCCTGGACATCTACGTGAACGAGACCAGCCGGCACGCGGACGTGGTGCTGCCGGCGCCGGAGCCGCTCGAGCGCTCCCACTACGACCTCGCGCTCTACCAGTTCGCGGCTCACAACGTGGCCAACTTCTCGCCGCCCGTGTTCGAGCGTGAGCCGGGCCTGCTCGCCGAAGAGGACATCCTCCTGCGGCTGGTCGGGATCGTCACCGGGCAGGGCCCGGACGCCGACACCGACGCGCTCGACGACGCGGTGGCCGGCGCCCTGATCGCCCGCGAGGCGGGGATGGCGGGTTCGCCGATCGAGGGGCGCGACCCGGCCGAGATCGCGGCCGCGCTCGAGCCCCGGCGCGGACCGGAGCGGATCCTCGACCTGATGCTGCGAACGGGCGCGCACGGCGACGGTTTCGGAGCCCGGCCCGACGGCCTCACGCTCGAGCGCCTGGAGGCGAGCCCGCACGGCGTCGACCTGGGTGCGCACGAGCCGCGGCTGCCGGACGTCCTCCGCACCCCCTCGGGCCGCATCGAGCTGGCTCCCGAGCCGATCACCCGCGACGTCGCGAGGCTGCGCACGCGCCTCGACGAGGGCGCGTGGAACGGCGCCGGTCCCGAGATGGTCCTGATCGGCCGCCGCCAGCTCCGCTCGAACAACTCGTGGATGCACAATCTTCATGCATTGGTGAAGGGGGCGGACCGGTGCACGGCGCTCGTCAACCCGCTCGACGCCGAGCGCCTCGGCCTGGCCGACGGCGAGCGCGTGCTCCTGCGCTCGGCCGCGGGCGAGCTCGAGGCGCCGGTCGAGGTCAGCGACGAGATGATGCCGGGCGTCGTCAGCGTGCCGCACGGCTGGGGGCACGACGCCGACGGCGCGCGCCTGCGCGTCGCGGCCGAGCACCCCGGCGTCAACTCGAACCTGGCCGCCGACGAGACGCGCGTCGACGCGCCCAGCGGCAACGCGGTCCTGAACGGGATCCCGGTCACGCTGGAGCCGGTACCGGCGCTCGCACCCTCCTAGCGCGCCTACACTCGGCGCGATGCGAGCCGTGAGGGCCGGAGGGACTGCTGCGCTGGCGGCCGCCGTGACGCTGGTCGCGGCGAGCGCGGCCACCGCGGCTGTCCCGGCGACGTGCCCCGGCCCGGACGATCCGGCGCTAGGGCCGGTCCAGACGTTCTCCGGCAGCTTCGACGCCGGCCTCGAGAACAGCTTCGTCCAGATCCCGTTCACCGTTCCTCCGGGCAGCACCGGGGTGCGGGTCCGCTACTGCTACGACCAGCCCGACGTCCCGCTGCCGAGCGGGCTCAACAACAACACGCTCGACCTGGGGATCTACGAGCCGCTGCACCCGGGGAACACGATCCGCGGCACGGACGAGCTGCGGGGCTGGAGCGGCGGGTCGGTCCGCGACGTCTCGGTCGCCGTCAACGGCTTCTCCGACGAGGCGACCTACGCGGCCGAACGCAAGGGCTACGTCTCTGGCCGCACGACACGGGCGTACGAGCCCGGGCCGATCCCGCAGGGCGAGTGGGCCGTCGAACTGGGCCTCGCGTCGATCGCGACGGTCGCCGAGCTGAACCTCGACAACCGCGTGGACTGGCGGGTGGACGTGCAGACCACCTCGAGCCCGAGCTTCGCCGACGACCCGTACGCCCCGGTCGCGTACGACCCGGCGCCGGCGATCGACGAGCCCGGCTGGTACGCGGGCGACTTCCACGTCCACGGGGAGCACGAGCCGGGCAACGCGCTGATGCGCGAGACCTTCGACTACGCCTTCGCGCCGGCCGCCGACGGTGGGGCCGGCCTCGACTTCATCACGCTCGTGGACCACAACAACACGGTCGCGTTCGGCGAAGTCGGTCGCTTCCAGGCCGACTACCCGGGCAAGCTGGTCGCGCGCGGAACGGAGGTGACGACCTACCGCGGCCACCTGCAGGCGCAGGCCGCCGGGACGCAGGTCGATTTCCGCACGGCGCCGATCTACACCCGGGCCGCGGACGGCACGCTCACCCAGGTTCGAGGGGACCGCCCGGCGAGCGCGATCTTCGACGAGGTGCACACCGCGGGCGGCTACACGCAGATCAACCACCCGACGATCTTCCCCTCGTTGCTGCCGTTCGTCAGCGTGTTGTGTCGTGGCTGCCCCTGGGACTACGGCGCGGCCGCCACCGACTACACCAAGGTGGACGCGATCGAGGTCCACACAGGGCCGCCCGGGCTCGACGAGCCGCCGCGCCCGGGGCCGAACCCGTTCACGCCGCTCGCGGTTGCCTTCTGGGACCAGGCGATCGACGACGGCGGCCCGAACCGCAACCGGATCGCGGCGGTCGGCTCGAGCGACTCCCACCAGGCCGGCCAGCAGGGCACCGGACTGGACGCGCTGCTCTCCTCGCCGATCGGGGAGGGAACCACGGTCGTCCACGCGCAGGAGCTCTCCGAGCAGGGCGTTCAGGAGGCGGTCGAGGCGGGCCACACGTACGTCAAGCCGTTCGGGACGACGGGGCCCGACGTGCGCCTCGAGGCAACCGAGGCGGGCTCGGACGACCCGCCGGCGATCATCGGCGACTCACTCGAGTCGGCGACCGGCTTCTCGGCGACGCTCAACCTCGCGGTTTCCAACCTGAACCAGGCGCGCGCCGCCCGACCGGGTCTCTACACCGTGATCGTCTACCGGAACACCGTGCCGGTCCTGGTGCTCCCGCTGCCCCTGACCAGTGACTCGTTCCGGTTCCAGCTGCCGAGCCTCGGCTACGCCCGGTACCGCCTCCAGGTCCAGCGCGAGGCCGGGCTCGAGACGATCTCGAGCCCGGTCTACATCGACGCGCCCGGCGGCGGGACGGACCCGCCCCCGCCGCCCGACCCGCCGGCGACCTGCGCGGAGGCGCCGCCGCTGGAGCTGACCCGCGGCGCGGACGCGTTCGACGGCACCGACGCCTCGGATCGCGTCCACGGCAACGCGGGGGACGACCGCCTGCGCGGGGGCGCGGGCGACGACTGCCTTGCGGGGAACCGCGGCCGCGACCGCCTGCGGGGCGGCTCCGGCGCCGACCGGCTGGTGGGCGGGCGCGGTGCGGACCGGCTGCGGGCGCGGGACGGGGAGGCCGACTCCGTTCGCTGCGGCCGGAGCCGGCGCGACCGCGCGCGCGTGGACCGCGGGCTCGACCGGGTCAGCGGCTGCGAGCGCATACGCCGCCACCCCTAAGGGGTCAGACCCCCATGCGAAAGTGTCACGTCCGCAGGCTCAGCGGCTGAGGTCGATGCCGGGCTCGAGCGACTCGGCGAACGCGACCAGCAGCGCGACGGCCGCCTCGACGTCGCCCAGGTCGACCATCTCGACCGGCGAGTGCATGTAGCGAAGCGGGATCGACACGAGACCGGTGGGGATGCCGCTGCGCGAGATCTGGATCGCGTCGGCGTCGGTGCCGGTGCGGTTGCCGGACCCGGCGAGCGTGTGGTCGATCTCCTCGCGTTCGGCGGTCTCGACGAGCAGGTCGAAGATCTTGGGCGAGAGCGTCGAGCCGCGGCAGATCACGGGTCCGGAACCGAGCGCGTGGCTGCCCTCCTGGTTCTCGTCGATCCCGGGCGCGTCGGTCGCATGCGTGACGTCGACGGCGACGGCCAGGTCCGGGCGCAGCTCGAACGCCGCCGTGCGCGCGCCGTAGAGGCCGATCTCCTCCTGCGCGTTCGCCACGCCGGCTACACGGCCCTTGATCATGCCGTTCTCGTCACAGCGGCGGGCGACCTCCAGCGCGACATAGGAGCCGAGCCGGTTGTCCATCGAGCGCGAGACGAGCCGCTCGCCCTGGATCCGCATCGGCTCGCCCGCGATCACGACCGGGTCGCCGATCCGCACGAGCTCCTTGGCGGCGTCGCCGTCCTCGGCGCCGATGTCGATGTGGAGCCCCTTGAGCTCGACGACCTTCTTGCGCTGCTCCTCCTCGAGCAGGTGGATCGGCTTGCGCCCGGCTACGCCCAGCACCGGGCCGTCCTTGGTCGCGATCTCGACCCGCTGGCCGACGAGGACCTGCGGGTCCCAGCCGCCGATCGGCTGGAACCAGATGAAGCCCTTGTCGTCGATGTGGGTAACGACCAGGCCGATCTCGTCGAGGTGCCCGGCGATTGCCAGCACCGGCTCGCCGTCCGGGTCCCCGACGATCGCCATCGACGAGCCGAGGCCGTCGGTTCGCACCTCGGCGAACGACGCGGCCTCGCGCCAGACCTCGCTGGCCGGCGCCTCGTAGCCGGACGGCGCGGGGACGCGCAGCAGCGCGTCGAGCAGCGGCGGGATCTCGCTCATGCGCGGCAGTATCGCGTTTCGTCACACCGGCGGCGCTCTTGGCGCCACCTACGCCACGCATCGCCACCCACACTGGGAGTGATGCCACCGCACCAAGCCACCGAGCGTCGACTTCAGTGGCCTGAGGCGACACTTTGTCGACGCTCGGTTGCCGTGGGAGTTTTTCGGCGCCGCCGATCCGGGTATCCGGGTGGGCGAGAGGAGGCGCAGTTGGGCGAGGACGAGAGGATCCATGGCGACGAGAGCTATGTCCCCGAGCGCGAGCGCACGGCGGTCGACGAGTCGGTCGAGCGCGGCGAGTTCGCCGACACGAGCGAGGAGGCCGACGAGTCCGAGCGGGCCCTGGCCGAGATCGTCCCGGACGACCCCGAGGAGCTCGTCGAGCTCGAGGACGAGTACGAGGGGCCGGACGACGAGGACGCCTGAGCGCCGACGGCCTCGCGCCGGCGTCTAGGGCGCCTCGGCGGACGCGACCTCGTGGCGCACGCGGTCGCGGTGCTCGGCGTAGCGGATCGCCTCGTAGGCGATCAGCGCGCAGGCGATCGCGGTCACGATCGCGAGCGTCGCGAGCGCCGGGATCTCGACGGCCACGGGGAGCAGGGCGAACAGGGCGATCCCGAGGCCCAGGCGCCGCCGGTTGAGCGTGTGCACGTTGCGCCAGCGGAACGCCACGTGTGCCAGCAGGTAGATCGCGACGCCCCCGACCAGCGCGAACGCCGGCACCGCCTTCAGCGGATCGTCGACGTGCTCGATCGTCTTCTTGAGGCCGAGCGCGATGAGGATGATCCCGGCCACCATGGGCAGGTGAAGGATCGAGTATGCGTCCCGCGCCGTCTCGTTCTGCTCGCGCTTGTCTTCGATCCCGACCAGCCGCCGCACCGCGACGAGCGCGACGACGTCGAAGTACGCCCACCAGAGCATCGCCGCAAGCGTGATACCGAGGGCCGCGGCCGCGACGATGCCCACGGTGACCTCGCCGGTGATTCCCGCGCCGATCGCGACGATGGACTCGCCGAGAGCGATGATGATGATCAGCCCGAACCGCTCGGCGAAGTGCTCGGGCACGAGGCGCCAGCCGCCCGACCAGAACAGGTAGGGAAGGCCGAAGTCAAGGATCACCGCGAGGACCCAGAGGCCTGCCTGCACGGTTCCGTCGAACGCCGACGCCGCCGCGAGCAGGGCGACCGCGATCGTGGTGCTCCCCGCGAGGCCGGTGACCGAGCTACGCAGGTCGGGGTCGTCGGGGCTCGCGATCCAAAACAGCGCGATGTGGGCGAGCCGAACCACGCCGTACGCGGCGGCGAACGCCAGCCCCAGGTAGTCGAATGCTGCCGGCACGCATAGCGCGCAGACGAGGAACGCGCCCATTGCGGCGAACATGACGAGCCGGACCAGCCCCTCCTCCGGGTTGATCACGCTCGTGAGCCACGCGTACCCCGACCACGACCACCAGAGCAGCGCGAGGATCAGCATGGCCTGGCCGACGCTCGCCCACGTCCCCTGCTCGGCCATCATCGCCGTGCACTGGGTCAGCGCGAGGACGAAGACGAGGTCGAAGAACAGCTCGAGCGGCGTGACCTGCGTGCCCTCGCGCAGCACGGCGGTCATCCGCGGCAGGTGCCTGCGTCCGCTCTCCATCAGCCGCGAATGTTGGCAGGGTCAGTTCGCTTCGACGAATGCCTGGCGGACGAAGCCGTTCCGGATGCGCTGCGGGTGGTCGCCGACGCTGATGTGCCTGACCTCGCGGCGCTTTCGGTAGGAGATCACCGACATGTCGTCGGTGCCGCTCCACGACACGTAGCACTGCCGGCCATTCGCACTCGTCGTCGACCAGTAGGGCTTGGTCCCCTCCTGGATCAGCCTGGGGTTGATGCTCGGCTTCGAGCGCAGCCGCTTGCGCGAGACCACCGTGGCGTAGTCGGACATCGTCCCGGCGACGCAGAGGCGCCGGTCGTCGCCGGAGAGGGCGATCCCGTGGTGGGCCGAGTCGAGCAGGTAGAGCTCCCTGGGGACGTCCGGGATCAGGTTGGGCAGCTCCGTCACCCGCAGCACCTTCTCCTTGCGCAGGTCGTAAACGACCACCCCGTGGAAGAACGAGACCTGGAGGAACGCCTTGCGCTCGTTGCGGGTGATCGCCATCGGGCGGACCGCAGGGCTCATGCCCGGATAACCCGCTTCCTCGAGCTTCTGGCCCATGTTCACGCGCGACAGGATCTTCTGCGTCCTCGCGTTCACGACCTGGAAGTAGCGCTCCCCCTTGTTGGTGTCGGTGTCGAACACCGCGTCGTCGCCCGGCGTGTAGACCAACCCGATCGAGGCGTGGTAGATCCGCTTGCCGTCGGCCGAGTAGGTGTTCTCGTGCGGTGAGTCGCCGGACGCGAATGCGCCCTCCTCCGCGCCCGTGCGCGTGTTCAGCAGGTGGACGACGTTCCCGGTCGAGGCCGAGACCGCCACCTGCGAGCCGTCGGGTGAGACGGCCATGTGATCGGAGCGCTGGCCCGCCACCTGGAAGCGCCACTTGATCTCGCCGGTCTTGGGGCCGCTGAGGTACAGCGCGACGACGTCCCTGAAGCTCGGGCGAGACACGACGAGCAGGCGTCCGTCCGGGGTCGAGTACATGTCGTCGACGAGCTGGTCGTTGCCCTCGCCGACGAGCTCTCGGATCGCGAGGAAGTAGCCGAGGTCGACCGGGTTCGTACAGATCTCGAGGATCCGCTCCCGATAGTCGGGAACGATGTTGAGGCGGGTGATCTTGCGGAAGCTGCCGCTCCTGGTCGAGATCACGTCCGCAGTTCCCTCCCAGTTGTTCCCGACGAAGATCACCGGATGCTTGCCGGGCTCGGAGCTGTCCGAGGGCTGGGCCGGCGGCGCGGGGATCTCGGGATACGTGACGCACGGAACGATGACCCCCGCGTTGGCGGTGCTCCCGTCGCGGCCGCCGACGAGCATGACAGCGATCACGATGGCGCTTGCTGCGAGACCGGCTGCGAGGAGCAGGAGCGGGCGGCGGAAGGTTGCGCTGGGAGCCGGCACGGGCCGAAACGGTAGCGGCAACTAGCCTTGGAGCCCGTGACCACCACACCGGTCAGCCCCGAAGACCTCGACGCTTGGCGCGGGCTGCCAGCCGCGCAGCAGCCCGACTGGCCCGATCCCGAGCAAGTGGGTTCGGTCGTCGCCGAGCTGGCACGGCAGCCGCCGCTCGTCTTCGCGGGGGAGTGCGACCAGCTCAAGGATCGGCTCGCCGCCGTCGCAAAGGGCGAGGCGTTCGTGCTGCAGGGGGGCGACTGCGCGGAGACATTCAGCCGCTCGACCGCCAACGACGTCCGCAACAAGCTCGAGACCCTGCTGCAGATGGCGGTCGTCCTCACCTACGCCGCCAGTGTCCCGGTCGTGAAGATCGGCCGCATGGCCGGGCAGTTCGCGAAGCCACGCTCGCGCCCCACCGAGTCACGGGACGGGATGGAGCTCCCGGCGTACCGCGGCGACGCCGTGAACGGGTTCGAGTTCGACCCGGACGCGCGCCGGCCCGACCCCGCCCGGATGCTCCAGGCCTATCACTGCTCGGCGGTCACCCTGAACCTGTGCCGGGCGTTCACCCACGGCGGCTACGCCGACCTGCACCAGGCGCACGCCTGGAACCAGGACTTCGTCGCCGAGAGCCCGGCCGGCCAGCGCTACGAGCAGCTGGCAGGCGAGATCGATCGCGCGCTCGCGTTCATGGACGCGTGCGGGATCGATCCCGAGGAGCTCCACGGCGTCGAGCTCTACTCGAGCCACGAGGCGTTGCTCCTCGAGTACGAACGGGCGCTGACCCGCATCGACAGCCGTACCGGCGTGCCGTACGACGTCTCCGCGCACCTGCTGTGGATCGGCGAGCGCACGCGGCAGCTCGACGGCGCGCACGTCGAGTTCCTCCGCCACGTCCGCAACCCGATCGGGGTGAAGCTCGGGCCGGCGACGTCACCCGCCGACGCAGTAGCGCTGATCGAGCGGCTCAATCCCGATCACGAGCCCGGCAGGCTCACGTTCATCACCCGCATGGGGGCGGACAACGTCAGGGACGCGCTGCCGGCGCTGGTCGAGGGGGTCACGCGACATGGTTCGCCGGTCGCGTGGGTCTGCGACCCCATGCACGGCAACACCTTCGAGGCGCCCAGCGGGCACAAGACCCGGAGGGTGGACCACGTGCTCGACGAGGTGGCCGGCTTCTTCGAGGTGCACCGGGCGCTAGGCACCCATCCGGGCGGCATCCACGTCGAGTTCACCGGCGACGACGTGACCGAATGCGTCGGCGGCGGCCACGACGTCGGCGAGGGTGACCTGCACCAGCGCTACGAGACCGTGTGCGACCCGCGCCTCAACCGGCTCCAGTCACTCGACCTGGCGTTCATGGTCGCGGAGCTCTACCGGGGGCAGCCGGCCGGGTAGGACTGCTGCGTCTGCCTCACGCGCAGACGACGTTCTTGCACTGCTGCGTGTTGCCGTTCCCGCTGGCCCGGTTGCCACCGCCGTCGGTGGCTCCATCGACGGCGTTGATCCCGTGCTCGCGGTTTCGCCGAGCCACGTTGCGTGTGATCGTCACCGACTTGACGTTCACGTCGATCCCGTCGTCGCCGGAGCCGACGGCCCGGTTGGCGCGCAACTCGACATCGGTGACCGGCTCGAACGGTGACACCACCGCGATGCCGTCCTTGCCGGCATCGCTGATGCGGTTGCGGGCGGCCACCGCGCCCGCGATCGGCCCGTACCCCGCGATCCTGAGGCCGGCCGCGTCGGTGTGCCGGATCGTGTTCCCGACGATCACGTTCCGCTTCCCGGCCTCGACCTGGATGCCCACGCCGCACCCCTCGGGGCAGGCGTTCGAGCGGATCACCCGGTTACGGCGGATCACGTTGTCGTTGCCTCCCAGGGCGAAGCCGTCGCCGTTGCGTGCGAAACGGTTCCGGGCGATCAGGTTGCTGTCGCCGTCCATGAGGATGCCGACCTCGGGATTTCCCGTGACCTTGTTCTTCACCAGCTGGAGGTTGTCGTTGCCGGGGGCGAAGAGCCCGATGTCGCCGTTGCGCGACAGCGAGGTCCGCTTGATCTTGACGTCGTGAGATTCGAACAGACCCATTCCCGCCTGGTCGGTGTCGAGCCCGTTGGCGTTGGCCGAGCTTCGGCTCAGCGCGCTGCGCGCCGTATTGACCAGGATGAAGCCGCTGTCGACGTTGTGCGACGCGGTCAGCCGGCGCAGATGAGCGCGTCTCGAGTCGAAGACGCCCGCGCCCAGGATGTTGCGGGTCGTGGCGAGCTCGCGCAAATGAGCGCGCTTCGCGGCGATAACGCTGACGCCAACGAAGAACTGCTTGAACCTGCCGCCCTTGATCGTGAGGCCGTCGTGTCCCTCGCTGACGACCCCGATGTCGCAGAATTCGGTCTTTGGGCAGGGGTCCGTGAACTCGGCGTCACCGTCGACCGTATGACCGTTGAGATCGAGCGTCACGTTGTCGGCGCCGATCACGATGCCGTTGCTCGGGCAGTCGACGAGGTCCGCCGTAAGCGTCGTGTCGGTCGTGATCGTGGCGCCACACGCGATCACGCCCGCGCTCGCCTTTTCCGGGCCCAGGGCCGTCATGGCAAGGACGAACAACGACGCCAGGCCCGCCGCGACCAGCCGCCGATTGAGCGCGCCCCCGAGCACCATGCTAAGGACGCGCTTCCAGCACCAGGTTGAACGGCGTCTCCGTCGCGCGGCGGAACCGGGAGAACCCGGCCTCCTCCGCGACCGCCCGCAGGCGCTCCTCGCCCGCCTGGGCGCCGAGCGCGAGGCCGACCTCCTGGTCGAGCGAGGACGGCGTGCAGACAAGGGTCGAAGCCGCGTAGAAGACCCGGCCGACCGGGTTCAGGTTGTCGGCCAGCTTGTCGTTCGCGAACGGCTCGACCAGCATCACCGTGCCGTCGTCGGCGATCGTCTCACGCACGTGCTTCATCGCCCCGACCGGGTCGCCCATATCGTGCAGGCAGTCGAAGAAGCAGACCAGGTCGTAGCCCTCGCCGGGATAGTCCTTCGCGCTCGCGACGGCGTATTCCGTGTTCGACGCGACCCCCTCGGCCTCAGCGATCTCCTTCGCGCGCGCGATCGAGGCCTCGTGATAGTCGAAACCGTGGATCGTCGACGCCGGGTACTCCTTGGCCATCAGCATCGTCGAGATTCCATGGCCGCAGCCGATGTCGGCTGCCTTGCCGCCGGCTTTCAACTTGTCAACCGCGCCGTCCAGTGCCGGCAGCCACTCCGCCACCAGGTGGGCGGCGTAGCCGGGTCGGAAGAACTGCTCCGTCCCGGTGAACAGGTCCGGGTCGTGCTCGTGCCAGCCGAAGCCCTCGCCGTTGCGGAATCGTTCGGTGAGCTTGTCACGGTCCTTGTAGGCGGAACTGACGACGCCGTAGCCACCGAGCATGAAGACCGGGCTGTCCTCGTCGGCGAACGCCATCGCCTGCTCGGGCGGCAACGTGAACGTGTCGCCTTCGGCGTCGTACTCGAGATATCCGCTCGCCGCCTGGGCCGACGCCCACTCGCGGACGTAGCGCTCGGATACGCCCGAGCGCTCGGCGACCTCGGCGCTGGTCAGCGGACCCGCTCCGGCCATCGCCTTCCACAGTCCGAGCTTGCCCCCGATCATCACCAGGACCCCGTTCATCGCGGCCCCCATGTCGGTTACCGCCTGCCCCATGAACTGCTCGAGCTTCTGCTCGTCGAGCGCTCTCGCTTCCACCTTCGGCTCCTTCCTCCGATAAGACGTGTGCGGCGATCCTCTCACCGGAGTTGGGCCGGCACAACCCCGGGGGCGTGAGATCGCCCACGGTACGCTTTCGCCGCCGTGATCTCGACCAACCAGTTCAAGAACGGGACCCACATCGAGGTGGACGGGACGATCTACCGGATCATGGAGTTCCAGCACGTGAAGCCGGGCAAGGGCGGCGCCTTCGTCCGCACGAAGCTGCGCAAGGCCGACGACGGGAGCGTCGTCGACAAGACCTTCCGCGCGGGCGAGAAGTTCCGCCCCGTGCGCACCGAGACTCGGCGGATGCAGTTCCTCTACGACTCCGGCGACCACGCCGTGTTCATGGACGTGGACACCTTCGAGCAGTCGGAGATCGCGCGCGACGCCGCCGGCGCGGACATGAAGTGGGTCCAGCCGAACGACACGGTCGAGGTGCTGTATGTGGACGAGCGCCCCGCGGGCGTTCAGGTGCCGAGCGCCGTCGATCTCAAGGTGGCGAAGACCGACCCCGGCCTCCGCGGCGACACCGCCTCGGGCGGTGGCACCAAGCCGGCGACGCTCGAGACCGGGGTGGAGATCCACGTCCCCCTGTTCATCGACGAGGGCGAGATGGTCCGCGTCGACACGCGGTCGGGCGAGTACGTCTCGCGCGCCTAGATGGCGGCGGCCACACGCCGTAGGCTGATCGCATGCGCCGTTCCGACCAGCGCCGCGAAGCGGTCTTCGCGCTGTACCAGCGCCGGGTCACCGCGCGTCCGCTCGACGAGCTTCTCGAGGGCGTGAAGCCGTTCACGCGGGAGCTTGCCGAGGGCGCCGAGGCGCACGCCGCCGAGCTCGACGCGGAGATCGCCAGGCTCTCACGCGGCTGGGCGCTGGAGCGGATCGCGCCGCTCGAGCTGAGCATCATGCGCGTCGCGCTCTACGAGATGCGCCATCGCGACGAGACGCCGGTCGAGGTCGCGATCGACGAGGCGGTGAACCTCGCGCAGGAGTTCTGCGGCGCCGACGCCCCAGACTTCGTGAACGGCATCCTCGGGACGGCGGCGCGCGAGAGCGAGGTACGCGGATGACCGATCTCGCGAGCATGACCGCGCGGCTGAACGAGATCGCCGAGGAGCTCCGCGCCGAGCGCGTCACCGACGAGCGGGCGGAGGAGCTGGCGCGCGAGGCGGCGGAGCTCGTCGGCAAGGCCGGCAACGAGATCGAACGCGCGCTGCGCGAATCGGCCGCGGGCGAGAGCTAGGTGGCTGACTACCCGGACGAGCTCCGCGAGCTGGTCGACGAGTACCTGGCCGGGCTCGAGTTCTCCAGCGTGCCCGCGACGGCGGGCCTGGTGGAGGCGATGCGCTACTCGCTGCTGGCCGGGGGCAAGCGGGTGCGCCCGGTGCTCTGCCTGGCGAGCGCCCGCTCGGCCGGCGCCGAGCCCGAGACCGTGCTGCCCGCAGCCGCCGCGATCGAGCTGATCCACACCTACTCGCTGATCCACGACGACCTGCCGGCGATGGACGACGACGAGCTGCGCCGCGGCCGGCCGACCTCGCACGTGAAGTACGGCGAGGACGTCGCGATCCTGGCCGGCGACGGGCTCTTCGCCGAGGCGATCCGGCTCGTCTGCGACCGGCAGGAGGGCGAGCCGCAACGGGTTCTGGCCGCGCTCGCGGAGCTGACCGCGGCGACCGGGGTCGGCGGCATGGTCGGCGGCCAGTACGTCGACGTGACCCAGGACTCGGAGCTGGACGCCGAGCGGCTGCGCAAGCTCCACGCGCTCAAGACCGGGCGGCTGATCGCCGCCAGCGTCCTGGTGCCGCTGCTCCTCGCCGGCGTGGACGAGGCTGCCACAATCCCTTACCGCCATTACGCCGAAGAGCTCGGCGTGCTGTTCCAGATCGTCGACGACATCCTCGACGTCACCGGCAGCGATGCCGAGCTCGGCAAGCCTCATGGATCCGACGAGCGACATGGAAAGCTCACCTACGTTTCGCTGTTCGGCCTCGACCGCGCTCGCGAGCTCGCCGCGCTCTCGCACGAGCAGGCGCGGCGAGGCGCTCGCCGCGATCGAAGGCGACACCGCCGACCTCGAGCTGATCACCGACTTCATCCACACCCGTCAAACGTGAGCGACGAACAGCGCACGAGCACCGCGCCTCCTCGACTCGGTCGCCGGCCCCGCCGACCTGAAGGGCCTCGACGACGAGCAGCTCGCTCAGGTCGCGCAGGAGGTGCGCGAGGAGATCATCGACACGATCGGCGAGATCGGCGGCCACTTCGGCGCCAACCTCGGCACCTGCGAGCTGACCACGGTCCTGCACGCGCTGCTCGACTCGCCGACGCGACAAGATCCTCTGGGACGTCGGCCACCAGGCCTACCCGCACAAGATCCTCACCGGCCGCCGCGACCGGCTCGAGACGATCCGCAAGTACGAGGGCCTCGCGCCGTTCTGCTCGATCGCCGAGTCCGAGCACGACATCATGGGCGCCGGCCACGCCTCGACCTCGATCGGCTACGCCGTCGGCCTCAAGGAGGCGATGCGCCACGGGATCGGCGAGGACGGCAAGGTCGTCGCGGTGATCGGCGACGGCGCGCTGACCGGCGGCGTCGCCTTCGAGGCGCTGCACAACGCCGGCGGGCTGCAGACGCCGATCGTGATCGTCCTGAACGACAACGGGATGTCGATCTCGCCGAACGTCGGCGCGCTCTCGCGCTACTTCAACTCGGTGCGCCTCAACCGCCGCCTCTACCAGGCGCGCGAGGACGTCGAGTCCCGCCTGACGAAGCTGCCGCTGGGCCTCGGCAGCCGGATCGAGCGGCTCGGCCCCGAGATCAAGGCGGCGGTCAAGGCGTACTGGGCGCCGGGCCTCCTGTTCGAGGAGCTCGACCTGGCCTACGTCGGCGTCGTCGACGGCCACGACGTGACCGCGCTGCGCAAGGCGCTGACCGAGGCGCTCGCCGCCGACCGGCCGGTCGTCGTCCACATCCACACCGTCAAGGGCAAGGGCTTCGCGCCGGCCGAGGAGGGCGGCCTCGAGGGGATGGAGAAGTGGCACGCCGCGAAGCCGGGGTCGATCGTCGACCGCGCGCCCGCGCCGAAGAAGCCCTCCACGACGACACCCGCTCTCGCGCCCCGAGTACGAGGACGCGAAGCCGGCGCGCGAGCCGACGGACGACGTCCCGCCCGAGCCGAAGCCGCCCGCCGCGCCGCCCCAGTACACGCAGGTCTTCGCCGACGCGCTCGTCGCCGAGGCCAAGCGCGACTCGACGCGTGCTCGGGATCACCGCCGCGATGGCGGGCGGGACCGGCCTGCAGAAGCTGCTCGACGAGCTGCCCGACCAGTACTACGACGTCGGGATCGCCGAGCAGAACGCGGTGCTGCTGGCCGCCGGACTGGCGCTCCAGGGCGCGAAGCCGGTCTGCGCGATCTACTCGACCTTCCTGCAGCGCGCCTACGACCAGATCGTCCACGACGTCTGCCTCCAGGAGCTCGACGTCACGTTCGCGATGGACCGCGCGGGCCTCGTCGGCGACGACGGCCCGACCCACCACGGCGCCTTCGACGTCTCCTACTTCCGCTGCCTGCCGAACGTCGTCCTGATGGCGCCCCGCGACGAGGCGCAGCTGGTCCACATGCTGCGCACGGCGATCGAGCACCACGGGCCCGATCGCGCTGCGCTACCCGCGCGGCGCCGCGATCGGCGTGCCGCTGCCCGAGAACGCCGAGACGATCCCGATCGGCACGGGGGAGACGCTGCGCCCGGGCGAGCGCGTCGCGCTGCTCGGCTACGGCTTCGGCACCAAGGTCGCGCTCGACGCCGCCAACGAGCTCGCCGAGCAGGGCATCAGCGCCACGGTCGCCGACGCGCGCTTCGCGAAGCCGGTCGACACCGAGCTGATCAACCGCCTCGCCGCCGACCACGAGCTCCTCGTCACGATCGAGGACAACGTCGTCATGGGCGGCTTCGGCTCCGCCGTGCTCGAGCACCTCGAGGACACGATCGGCCCGGAGCGACCGCGCCCGGGTTCTGCGCGTCGGCCTACCCGACCGCTACGTCACCCACGGCAAGCCCGCGCTCCTGCACGAGGAGGTCGGGCTGACCGGCGCCGCGGTCGCCGAGCGGGTGCTCAGCGCGCTTGGGGCACGCGAGCCTGCGACCGGCTAACGGACGCCGTCAGCGGCTGGGTACAGAGCATTTGGTAGACGGCGTTCTGGCCGGTCTCGAAGCTGTTGCGCGCGGCACGCAGGTAGAGGCGCCAGACCCGCAGCCGCTCGGGGCCCGCGAGCCGCTCACCTTCCTCCAGGTGCTCGATCCAGCCGGGACGCCCAATGTCGCAGCGTCTCGGCATAGTCGAGGTGCAGGTTCTCGATGTGCAGCGACTCCAGGCCGGCGCGCTCGAACGCCAGCTGCATGCGCGAGAGGTTCAGAACCTCGGAGTCCGGGAACACGTAGCGGTCCGAGAACGGCCCGCCGATGTGCGCTCCCTTTGACTGCAGCTGGGACGTGGGCGATCCCGTGGTTCAGCACCCGCCCGCCCGGTCGCAGGACCCTCGCAACCTGCGCGGCGTAGGCGTCGACCTGCGACTCGCCGACGTGCTCGACCATGCCGATGCTGGCGATTGCGTCGAACGTGTCGTCGCCCAGCTCGCGATAGTCGCGGACGGCTCAGCTCGACCCGCTCGGAGAGTCCGGCGCCGGCGACCCGCTCGCGGCCAAACTCGACCTGGGCCGGCGAGAGAGTGATGCCGAGCACGTCGGCGTCGTACTCGCGGGCGGCGTGGATCGCCAGGCTGCCCCAGCCGCACCCGATGTCGAGCAGCCGCGCGCCGGCGCGAAGCTCGAGCTTGCGGCACACCAGGTCGAGCTTGGCGGCTCTGCGCCTCCTCAAGCGTCTCGGCATCGTCGTCGAAGAGCGCGCAGCTGTAGGTCATCGACTCGTCGAGGAAGAGGGCGAAGAACTCGTTCGAGACGTCGTAGTGGTGGCGGACCGCGACGGCGTCGCGCCGGAGGGAATGGCGCTCGCGGCTGGGCTGCAACTCGGCCGCCGGCGGGGCGGGCGGCCGGCGGAGCCCGGTGGCGCGAAGAGCGGCTACCAGGAGCTGGGCCTTCTGACGAGTGTTGAGGGACGCCCGCCAGCGGCCGAGCAGGCCCAGGGTCGCATCCAGGTCGTCGACCTCGAGGTCACCGCAGACGTAGGCGCGGCCGATTCCCAGCTCACCGGGCGCCCGGAGAACGTGGCCAAGAGCCCGTGGCGAGCGCAGCCGCACGGCGGGCCCGTCCCGCGTCGCCTCGATCGCCGATCCGTCCCAGAGCTCGATCGAGAACGGCCGGTCGGGCAACGACTGGGTGATCGCATCGCGTAGAGCCTGCGTCGAATCGGACACGGAGTCAGGTTAGAGGCGCTTGCGCGACTGCCCCCCGCTGATCACTGCGGTCAGTCGCGCAGCTTCGACTTGAGCTCGGCGAGAGTCGCCTTCGGGAGCCCGGGCACCACGTCGAGTTCGTCCAGGCCGGACACGAGCCCGAGCTCGTCGCGGTACCGGAGTACTCGACGCGCCTGCGTCGCGCTGAGCCCGAGCTCGCGCAGTTGAACCACGGTCGCGGCTGCGAAGCTGATCTTGGTCGGGCTCTGCCGTGCCTTCGACGCGGCCGGCTTGCGGGCGCGCGGCTTGGCGGCGCTCGGCTTCCGGGCCGCTTTCGCGGGGGTCTTGCGCGCGGCGGGCCTCTTGGTCCGCTTGGCGGTCGCCGGCTTCTTGGCGGTGTCGGCGGGCTTCGCCCGAGCCGGCTTGGCAGCCTTGCCGGCGGGCTTGCGTCGCCGGGGCTTGACGGCCGGCGGCGGCGGCGGCGGAGCGGGCGGGGCAATCGCACGCTGAGGCTCCTCGGGCGGGGGCGCCGGCGCGGCGGGGACGGCAGGCGCCGGCGCGGGCGGAACCGTCGCGCCCAGAGCCATCATGCCGCCGGCAAGGATCACGATCGAGGCGACCAGACCGACGAACGCCCCGGCCTGTGCGGTCAGGCCGAAGTGGGAGTTGGTCTCGGTCGCACCCGGGACGAGCACGTCGGGCTCGGGCGGCGCGGCGATCAGATAGAGCGTCACGAGCGCACCCACCAATCCCGCCCCGGCGATCAGCCGGGGCGCCCAATCGCCGGGTCGCATCGTTTGCAGAAGCGGGACCACGAGGGGGACCAGCGCAACCTGCAGGAGGACCACGTCCAGGCCGCCGAGCACCTCGAAGGCGCGGCCGTCGCGGCCCGGCTGGACGAACCCCTCGGCCGTCACGGCGAACCACGGCAACGCGAACAGCGAGAAGGCCAGGACCAGGCCGCCCGAGACCGCGACCCATGCCCCTCGCGTCAGCCCCGCACCGGAGATCTTCACCCGGGGGACGCTAGCGGGCGGCCGGGGGTGGCGAACTGCCATTTACGCCCCGAGGGGTGGGCGGAAATGGCATCTCGACGGCTCTAGGTCCCGAGCGAGTCAGTTGGGCGAGAGCGCGACCGCGCTGACCTGAGACAGTCGCTTTGGGTGGAAGTACGCCCGAGTCCCCCCAGGGTCGCCGAGGGCACCTGGCCCAGCGTCGCCTCGTTGACGTCGGCGCCGGTCAGGCTCTCGTTGAAGACCTTGCCGGTTCTGACCGCGTTGTCGGCGATGTCTTGGTTCTTTACCTCGCCGTCGACGATGTCGCTGCTGAAGAAGTGTTGGCGGCGTAGGCGACGCCGCCGGTCAGGACCAAGAACAGCGACAGCGCCCCCATCCACTGATTGCGGACGTGCGAGCCGAGTGTGCGGAGCATGTTTCCCTCCCGAGTGCGAGCAGCAGCTGCTCGCCGAAATAGAGCACGCGGCCTCCCTGCCGTCTGTGTGATCCGCACGAGCAGGCTAGCGCGATCTCGGCCCTAGGCCAAAACGAAACGCCCCGCACTTGGCGGGGCGTCTCGGGGTACAGGGAGGAGAGATATGTGGTTATGGAGGTAGGTCGGCGGTACTTAGGCGCCGCGGGGCGCGCTGAACCGCGTTGAGGCGGTCAGGGCGACCATTGCGGCGCCGATGCCGACCAAAAAGACTGCGGGCGCCCAGGCGCCGGTGACGATGCCGAGCGCGAGGCCCGGCGAACATCGCGAACGAGCGCGAGCGCGTAGTCGAAGCTCGCGTGCGCCGACAGCGAGATCGAGCGCTGGGGGCCGGGGATCTGGAGCGCGAGGCCGAGCAGCAGGACGCCGATCAGCGACGCTGATCACCGTCGCGGCCTGCCCGAAGCCGAGCACGAACGGGGCGACCATCACGGCCGGCGCCGCGAAGCGTCTCGAGACCCGCGTGGACGGAGAGTGGGATGTACCTGAAGACAGTCATCGCACGTAAAGGGTACGAACGTATGTGCGATGCATGTGTGATGCCGATCACACTCGTGGTTGCCCCAAATCGCCTCGTCGCGGACGGTACTTTCTCCTGCGTGAGCCGCCGCCGGGCAGACTCCGTGATCGCCGAGCGCGGCCTCGCCCGCTCGCGCGCCAGCGCGGCCGAGGCGATCCGCGCCGGGCGGGTGCGGATCGGCGCAGGCGGGCCGCGCGTTGCGAAGCCGAGCGAGCTGATCGACCCGGAGGCCGAGCTGAGCGTCGCCGAGGGCCGGCGACTTCGTCTCGCGCGGCGGCATCAAGCTCGCGAACGCGCTGGACGCCCTGGGGATCGACGTGACCGGCCGGACTGCCTCGACGTCGGCGCCTCCACCGGCGGCTTCACGGACTGCCTGCTGCAGCGCGGCGCCGCGCGGGTCATCGCCCTCGACGTCGCCCACGGTCAGCTCGACTGGGGCCTTCGCAACGACGAGCGCGTGCACGTGATCGAGCGGGCCAACGCGCGCGACGCTCGAGCCCGACGACCTCCCGTTCGAGCCGTCGCTCGCCACCGTGGACGTCTCCTTCATCTCGCTGGCCAAGGTGCTGCCCGCCGTCGTCGCCGCGCTGGCGCCGGACGGGGAGCTGCTGGCGATGGTGAAGCCGCAGTTCGAGCTGGGCCGCAAGCGCGTCCGAGGGCGGCGTCGTCCGCGTCCCGGCCGAGCGGCGCGAGGCGCTGCTCGCCGTGGCGGCGGCGGCTCGCGAGCTGGGGCTCGCGATCCACGGCTTCGCCTCGTCCGGCCTGCCCGGGCCGAAGGGCAATCGCGAGACGTTCATGTGGTGCTCGAAGGGCGGCGAGGGCCTGGCCGGCGCCGAGGTCGAGGCGGCGGCGCTGGAGGTGGAGCCGTGAGCCCGGCGCCGAAGACGATCTCGGTGCTGACCCATACGCAGCCCGAGCAGACCAGCGCGGCCGTCGTCGCCGCTGCCGAGGCGGCGTCCGCCGCGGGTTGCTGAGCTGGTCGCGAGCCGCGGAGGAGCGCGACAAGCACGGCGAGGCGGCGACCGGGATCGCGCCCGCTCGAGGACCTCGAGGGCGACCCGGACCTGTGCCTCGTGCTCGGCGGCGACGGCACGATCCTGAAGGCGCTGCGCCACCACGCCGAACTCGAACGTGCCGGTGTTCGGGATCAACTACGGCACGATCGGCTTCCTCGCCGCCGCCGACCGCGACGAGCTGGACGAGGGGCTGCGGCGTGCCATCAGCGGCGAGTTCGAGGTGATCGCGCTGCCGGCGCTCGAGGTGGGCGCGCCCGGCGCGATCCGGATCGCTCTCAACGACGTCTCGTTCCACCGGCGCCCGCACGGGCGCGTCGCCGAGCTGGCCTATCGGCTGGGCGGGGAGGAGGTGGGGCACGTGCGCTGCGACGGCCTGGTCGCCGCCACGCCCGCGGGGTCGACCGGCTACAACCTCGCGAACCAGGGGCCGATCCTGGCCTGGGGCGTCGAGGGATATCGTGGTGAGCTTCATCGCCCCGCACACGCTCGCCGCGCGCGCCGCTGGTGGTGGCGCCCGACGACATCCTCTACGTCACGAACGCGGCGGGACGCGAGCCGGTCGACCTCGTGGTCGACGGAGAGCACGTGACCGAGCTCGCGAGCGGCGCCGAGACCGAGATCCGGTTCCGCGACAACGTCGGCCGCCTGGCCCAGCCTCCGGGCGCGAACTTCTACCAGCGGATCGCGCGAGAAGTTCGGCTCGACTGCGCGCCGGTAGCCGGCCCGCTGCGGGGCGAATCCGTCGGGCGCCGGTCGCTATCCAGTAGGGCGAATGCTGCTCGAGCTCCGGATCGAGAACCTGCTGCTGATCGAACGGGCCGAGCTGCGGCTCGGCCCCGGCCTGAACGCGATCACGGGCGAGACCGGGGCGGGCAAGACGGTGCTGGCGCACTCGCTGGACCTGCTGATGGGCGGTCGCGCGCGCCCGCAGATCGTGCGTCCGGGCGCGGAGGAGGCATACGTCGAGGGTGTCTTCGAGCTGCCCGAGGGACTGCTCGCCGACCCGGACCTCGAGGAGCTCGCCGAGCGCCTGCCCGATGGCGCGGCCGAGCTGGTCCTCGCACGGCGCGTGCTGGCGAACGGACGCACGAGCGCGTACGTCCAGGGGCGCTCGGCGAACGTCGCCGACCTCCGGGCGCTCGGCTCGCGCCTGCTGGCGTTCTACGGGCAGCACGAGCATCGGCGTCTGACGCTGACCTCCGCCCAGCTCGACGTGCTCGATGGCTTCGCCGGGCGCCGATCACCTGGAGCTGCGCGAGCGCTACCGCGAGGCGCACGCCGAGGTCCGCGCCACGCGGGCCGAGCTCGACGAGGTGCGCGAGCGCGAGGGCACGCGCGAGCGCGACCTCGACCTGATGCGCTTCGAGCTCGAGGAGATCGAGGCGGCGGCGCCCGACCCCGCAGAGCACGGCGAGCGCGAGCGCGAGCGCGAGCGGTTGCGCCATGCGGAGTCCCTGCGCGAAGCCGCGGCGGGAGCGCTTCGGGCGCTGGCCGGTGTGGACGAGGACGGATCGGGGGCGATGCCGGCGCTCGGCGCCGCCGAGACCGCGCTGGCCGCAGCGGGCGGGGTGGACGCGGAGCTCGACGCGCTCGGCGCCAGGGCGGCTGCGGCGGCCGTGGAGCTGTCCGACCTGGCGAGCGAGCTGCGCGCCTACGCGGAGGCGATCGACGCCGAGCCCGGCCGCCTCGAGGAGGTCGAGGAACGGGTCGAGACGGTCGAGCGCCTGGTCCGCAAGCACGGCGGGACGATCGAGGCGGTGCGCGCCCACGCCGACCGCTGCCGCGAGGAGATCGAGCGTCTCGAAGGGGCGGCCGAGCTTGCCGCCGGCCTCGAGGACCGCCTCCGCGCGGCCGCCGAGCGGCGCTCGGAGCTGGCCGGTGCACTCACGGAGGGCCGGCGCGAAGCGGGGCCGGGGCTCGAGCGGGCGGTGGCCGAGGCCCTGGAGGGACTCGCGATGGAGGGCGCCCGGCTCGATGTGGTCCTCGAGCCGCTCGGCGCGGAGGGCTTCGGCTCGTCCGGCGCCGAGACGGTGGAGCTGCGTGTGGCCACGAACCCGGGGATGCCGGTCGCGCCGCTTCGCGACGCGGCTTCCGGGCGGCGAGCTCTCGCGGATCATGCTGGCGCTCTCCGGGCTCGCGGGAGGCGGTGGGGGGCCGACCCGGGTGTTCGACGAGATCGACGCGGGCGTGGGCGGCGCCACCGCCCGCGCCGTCGGCGAACGGCTGCGCGAGCTCGCCGGCGCGGGCCAGGTGGTCTGCATCACCCACCTGCCGCAGGTCGCGGCGCAGGCGAGCGCCCACTTCCGCATCACGAAGCGGGTCGAGGGCGGCGCCACCGTCGCCGACGTTGAGGCCGTCACCGGCGAGGAGCTGGTGGCTGAGATCGTCCGCATGCTGGGCGCCGAGCGCGACGACGCGGCTGCCACCGACCACGCGCGGGACCTGTTGGCTGCCTAGAACGCCGCGGACGCGGATAATCGCCGGGCCGGATGGCTCGCCAACCATTGAGATCCCGCGCCCGAGCCCGAGCCCGGGCGATGCTGCGTGGCACCGCCGAAGCCGAACCGGTGGCGGCGCCCGTTCGCGGCCGTGCCAGGCTCGGGCGCAAAACGAAGGAGCTGGTGAAGCGGCTCGAGCCGGGGGATGTGGCGGTGATCGACCACGCGGACCTGGATCGGATCGCCGCCGAGGATCTCGTGGCCTCGGGGATCCGCGCGGTCGTGAACCTGTCCCCGTCGTCCTCGGAGCGCTACCCGAACTCGGGACCGCTGGTCCTGGTTCGCGCGGGCGTCGCGCTTGTCGACGCTCCGGAGGTGTCCCTGTTCGACACGCTCCACGACGGCGACGAGATCACGGTCGCGGGCGGTGAGGTTCGGCGCGACGGACACCTCGTGGCGCGCGGCGAGGCCCTCGGCCTGCTGGAGCTCGAGGAACGACACGCGCGCCAGCGCGCGCGGATCGACCGCGCGATCGCCGACTTCGCGGCGAACACGGCCGAGCACGTCCGCGAGGAGGGCGAGCTGCTCGCGGGCGACTTCGACCTGCCGCGGGTGCGCACGTCGTTTCTCGACCGGCACGTGTTGATCGTGGTCCGCGGCTCGACCTATCGCAGCGACCTGCGGACGCTCCGCGCCTACATCAACGACGTCCGGCCCGTCCTGGTGGGCGTCGATGGCGGGGCCGATGCGCTGATCGAGGAGGGCCTCCAACCCGACGTCATCCTTGGCGACATGGATTCCGCGACCGACGCTGCCCTGCGCTCCGGCGCCGAGGTGATCGTCCACGCCTACTCGGATGGCCGCTCGCCCGGGTCCGAGCGGCTGAACGCGATGGGTGTCGAGCACCTGGTCGCGCCCGCGATCGGGACCAGCCAGGATGTCGCGATGCTGCTCGCCTACGAGAACGGGGCCGAGCTGATCGTCAGCGTGGGGGCGCAGTTCAACCTGGTCGAGTTCCTCGACAAGAACCGCGCCGGCATGTCGTCCACCTTCCTCACGCGCCTTCGGATCGGCGAGAACCTCGTCGACGCCAAGGGTGTGAGCCGGCTCTACAACCCCGGCGTCTCCGGCCGGCTGATCTGGATCTTCTTCGCGGTGGCGGCCCTGCTGACCCTGATCGTCGTGCTGATCTCCGACCCGCTGCGTGAGCTGGCCGACCTGATCTGGCTGAAGATCGAAGTCCTCCTGGGTCTCTGAATGGGTTACTCCTCCCGCTACCACGTCGCCTCGCTCGCCGCCGTCTTCATCGCGCTGGCGATCGGGATCCTGATCGGCGCCGCGCTGGGCAGCGACATCGTCTCGGGCACGGCCGAGAACCTCGAGGACGACCTCAGCCAGGACCTCGATCAGGTCCGCGCCGAGAACGCGGGCCTGCGCGAGGAGCTCGACTTCGAGCGGAGCTTCTCGGCCCAGATCGCGCCCGCGGTGATCGCCGACCGGCTGCCGGCCCAGGAGGTCGCGCTGATCGGGCTGGGCGATGTCGACACCGCGACCCTGAGGGCCGACGTCGACGCCGCGCTGGAGGAGACCGGGGCGGAGCTGACCCAGGTCGGGAGCGTGCGCGAGCCGCCGGACGCCGACGCGCTGACCGCGGCGCTCCTCGGATCGCAGCGCGAAGGCTCGGACGCCGAGGATGTCGAACTGGCCGCGGAGCGCGCCGGGGAGCTGCTGGCGGGCCGCGGCGATCTGGGCAGCGACCTGCTCACGACGCTGTTCTCGGAGTTCTCGGGAAGCCCCGAAAGCCTCGATGCGGCGGTGGTCGTGCGCGCCCGCCCGGAGGACCTCGCTGCGCGCGACGAGAGCGAGGTGGAGGCGCTCGAGATCGGCCTGATCCGCGGGCTCCGGGAGGCGGGCGTCCGCGTGGTCGGGGCGGAGCGGGAGGACACCGAGCCCTCGTCGATCGAGTTCCTCGCGGGGCAGGACCTGGCCACCGTCGACAACATCGACCAGCTTCCGGGCAAGGTCGCGCTGGTGCTCGCGCTGGACGGCGCCAGCGGGAGCTACGGCGTGAAGGACACGGCCGACACGCTGCTGCCGGATCTGATCGAGCCGTCGACTTCGCCGGGAACCGGCGGCGGCTAGATGACCTCCGGGCTGGCGCTCTCGGCCGCCCTCGCCGCGGTCCTGGCGGGGCCGTGGCTGCGCGACATGAGCCGTTCCGGGCTCGTCCGCACGAACTTCCGCGGGCGCCAGGTGGCGTTTCCGGCAGGCGCCGTCCTGATCGCGTGCTCGCTGCTGGCGCTGGCGCCACTCGCCGTCCTCGACGACCGGGCCGACCTGGACCTGCTCGATCCCGAGCTGCGCCGCTGGGCCGTCTACGTGCTGGGCGTGGCGCTCCTGGGGCTGATCGACGATGCGCTGGGGCGAGGCGCCGCGTCTGACACGGATCGGGGCTGGCGGGGCCATGCGCGAGCGGTGCTGGCGGGCCGGTTCTCGACGGGCGCGATCAAGGCCGTCGGCGCGCTGGCGCTGGCCGCGTACGCTGCCTCGGGCCGGGGGCAGGAGGGCCTCGACTACGTGGTCGACCTGGCGCTCCTCCTGCTCGCGACCAACCTTTTCAATCTGCTCGACCTGCGCCCGGGCCGCGTCGAGAAGGTCTTCGTGGCGCTCCTTGCCGGCCTCTGCATCGGCGGCTGGACGGTCGAGCCGCTCGAGCTCGTCGGCGTCTTCGTCGGGCCGGTGCTGGTGGTCGCCTGGTACACGCTGCGCGAGCAGGCGATGCTGGGCGACACCGGCTCGAACCTGATCGGCGCGCTGGCCGGGGTGGCGCTGCTCGAGACCCTCGACGACACGGGCCGGCTCTTAGCGCTCGGCGTGGTCGCGGCCCTGACGATCTATGGGGAATTTCGGTCGATCTCGGAAACGATCGAGCGGATTCCGCCACTGCGGGCTCTAGACTCGCTCGGCAGAGTCAGTTGAGCGATTCGAAGACGAATTAGTGAAGCCGGGCGAGACGAAGTTCATCTTTGTCACCGGCGGCGTCGTCTCGTCGCTCGGCAAGGGGATCGCCGCCGCCTCGATCGGTCGCCTCCTGGTCTCCCGTGGCTTCCGGGTCCAGCTCCAGAAGTTCGATCCGTACATCAACGTGGATCCGGGCACGATGTCGCCGTTCCAGCACGGCGAGGTGTTCGTCACCGAGGACGGCGCCGAGACCGACCTCGACCTGGGGCATTACGAGCGCTTCACGGACGAGAACACGTCACGCGCGTCGAACGTCACCGCGGGCGCGGTCTACAACTCGGTGATCCGCCGCGAGCGCCGGGGGGACTATCTCGGCGCCACCGTGCAGGTGATCCCCCACATCACGGACGAGATCAAGCAGCGGATCCTGATCGTGGCCGAGTCGCAGGCCGTCGACTTCGTGCTCACGGAGATCGGCGGCACGGTCGGCGACATCGAGTCGCTGCCGTTCCTGGAGGCGATCCGCCAGCTCTACTCGGAGCTCGGCCCGAAGCGCTGCATGTTCATCCATCTGACGCTCGTCCCCTACATCGGCCACGCCGGTGAGCTGAAGACGAAGCCCACGCAGCACTCGGTGAACGAGCTGCGCCGGATCGGCATCCAGCCACACGCCCTGGTCTGCCGCTCGGAGAGGGGGCTCGACCGCGACATTCGCAAGAAGATCGCACTGTTCGGGTCCGTCCACGAGGACGCTGTCCTCTCAGCGCGCGACGTGGACAACATCTACAAGGTGCCGCTGGTCATGCGCGCCGAGGGTGCCGACGACCTGGTGCTCGACCACTTCGGGCTCGAGGCGCCGGCGCCGGAGCTGGGCGAGTGGGAGGAGCTGGTGCGCCGCGCCGACGCCTGCGAGGGCACCGTGAAGATCGCGCTCGTCGGCAAGTACGTGCAGCTCGTCGACGCCTACAAGTCCGTGGTCGAGGCGCTCCATCACGGCGGCTTCCACCACGGCGTCAACGTGGAGGTCCAGCTGGTCGACTCCGAGGAGTTCGACCCCGACGAGATCGCCGGGTGGGCGGACGGCATCCTGATCCCCGGCGGCTTCGGCGAGCGGGGGATCGAGGGCAAGATCCGCGCCGCTCAGCTCGCGCGCGAGGGCGAGATCCCCTACCTGGGCATCTGCCTCGGGATGCAGATCGCAGTCGCCGAATTCGCCCGCAACGTCTGCGGCATGGCGGGCGCCAACTCGACCGAGTTCGACCCCGAGACGCCGTTCCCCGTGGTCGACCTGCTGCCCGAGCAGAAGGAGGTCTCGGACATGGGCGGGACGATGCGCCTGGGCGCAGATCCCGTGAAGCTCCACGAGGGCACCCGCGCGCGGGCGATCTTCGGCGACGAGGCCGTCATCTACAAGCGCCATCGCCACCGCTACGAGGTCAACAACCAGCTCCGCCGCCGGATGGAGGATGAGGGGCTCGTTGCGGGCGGCACGTCGCCGGACGAGCGGCTGGTGGAGATGATCGAGCTGCCGGAGCACCCCTTCTACGTCGCCTCACAGTTCCACCCCGAGTTCAACTCGCGCCCGAACCGTCCCGAGCCCCTGTTCCGCGAGTTCGTAGGGGCTGCCGCCGAACGGGCGTCCGGTCGTTCCGACGGCCCCGCCGCCGAGGAGACGGCGGCCGAGGAAAGCGTGCCGGCGGACGAGGTTCGCGTCCAGCGCGACTGACCGGGGTCATCCGCCGGCGCTTGGGGTTTGGCTGGGTGAGGGGGTGTGAGGGTGGCCGTGGCGGCTGCGCCCTGCGTAAGCCATGCCCTCGGCTCACGGGGGGTGCATAAGTCCGGTCTCGGGAATGGATCGATCGCGAAGTCGTGGTTATGCACCCAGGGGGTGCTTAACCACGTCCCGGCAAACAGCTCGCCACGAGGTCGTGGTTATGCACCACCCTCCCGCGCTACCCCCTCCATCACCGACACCGACCACGCTTGTGCCGACCCCCGCGCTCGCACTGTGCGCCACGACTCGGCACGACCACCCTCGCTCCGCTGCCTTAGGCTGGCCCCGTGGACCTCGACAAGTACCGCGCCGATTCGCTTGCGAACTGGGACCGGCTGTCCGCCGCGTGGAGCCGCGAGCGCGAGTTCGTTTGGCGTGCCACTCGGCCGGTGGGCGAGCGGATGGTGGAGATCCTGGATCCGCAGCCAGGGCAGACGGTGCTGGAGCTGGCGGCCGGGATCGGCGACACCGGGTTCGCCGCCGCCGCGCGGTTGGGCGACGAGGGCAAGCTGATCTCCACGGATTTCTCGCCCGGGATGGTGGAGGAGGCGGGCCGGGCCGCCGCCGAGATGGGTCTGGGAAATGTCGAGCACCGGGTCCTGGACGCCGAGCGGATGGACCTCGAGGACTCGTCGGTGGACGGCGTCCTGTGCCGCTTCGGCTACATGCTGATGGCCGATCCCGCCGCGGCCCTCGCCGAGACGCGCCGGGTCCTGCGCGACGGCGGACGGCTCTGCTTCGCGGTCTGGGCGAGTCCCGACCGCAATCTCTGGGCGGCGATCCCCGGCATCGAGATGATCGGCCGCGGACACCTGCCGCCGCCCGACCCGGGCAACCCCGGCATCTTCGGGCTGGCGGACACCGACCGGATCCGCGAGCTGGTCGCGGGCGCCGGCTTCGGCGACCCTGATATCGAGCAGGTTGGCGTCACCTGGGACTACGGGACCGCAGACGAGCACTGGCGGATGACGATGGAGCTCGCGGGACCGCTGGCGGAGGCGATCCGCAATCTGCCCGAGGACGAGCGGGAGTCGGTGCGAGCCGCGGTCGCCGAGAAGGTCGACGAGGCCCTCGCCGGCGGCGGCGTCGGCGGCCTCGTCCACGTCATCAGGGCTGCATAGAGCCCTCGGGCTCGTCCTCCATTCCGCCCATCCCGCCCGAGCGCTCGGCTTCGTCCTCCATCCCCATGGTGCCCGAGCCCTCCGGCTCCGCCTCCATTCCCATCGCCTCCATCGCCTGACTTGCCTCCGGTGAGTCGGGCACGGTGAAACCGGGCACGTCCTCCGGCGCCGCGAGCACCGCGATCCCGAGCCCAGCCAGGACGATCGCGATCACCCGGTTCGCGATCACCTTCCACGGCAGCAGCTTCTCGGCGGCGATCATGGCGGCGATCAACGCCATCCAGCCGATGCTCATCACGCCGAGCGCGAACAGCGCGACCATCAGGGCCCAGCAGCAGCCGACGCACCAACCGCCGTGTTCGATCCCCATTCGCAGGGCCCCGAGGCGCCCCGGCCGCCACGAATCCATTACGAAGGCCAGAGGATCCCGGCACTTCTCGAGGCACGTGTCCTTCGCCGAGGTCAGCTGGTATCCCGCGGCCGCGATGAGCGCTCCGCCGGCGAGGTAGCGGCCGCCCTCGTCCCAGCCGAGGAAGCCGATGTCGGCCGAGCGGACGATCTCGAAGATCGCGTAGGCGAAAAGGCCGACGGCCGACCACACGACGAGGTAACCGGCTACGAACAGCGCGATCGCCCCGGCGGGAGCGCCAGCACCGGCGTCCTGCCGCGACTCGACCCTGGCGTAGGTGACCACCATCGGCCAGATCGCCGGGAACATCATCGCCGCCATCATCACCACCCAGACGCCGATGAACCATCCGATCTCGCCCAGGTCGGTGCCCGGCCCGGCGTCCATCCCCTGCATGCGCTCGTCCGTCACCGCCCAGGCGACCACGGCCAGCACCAGCAGGAGAGCGATCAGCCCGACGTGAACGAGCGTCGGCAGCGGCGGGGGTCGGCGTAGGGTGGCCGATTCCATGGCGACGGCCATGTTAGGCGGGCGCCGGACCGGGTGAAGCGAGCGCATAGCCTGTGCGCGGATGGAGACCGACCGGCGCCTGCTCGACCGCTTCACCCGGCTCTGCGAGATCGCCAGCCCGACCGGGGACGAGCGCGCCGTGGCCGATGCCGTCCTTGCCGAGCTCCGCGACGTGGAGGTGGAGGTCGTCGAGGACGATGCCGCCGAGCCGGCGCGGGCCGGCGCGGGCAACCTAATCGCGCGGGTGCCAGGCGCCGGCGAGGGCTGGGTCGCGTTCTTCGCGCACCTCGACACGGTGCCGCACGACGGACCGGTCCGGGTGGAGCTGGCCGACGGCGTCTTTCGCAGCGCCGGCGACACGATCCTCGGGGCGGACAACAAGGCGGCGGTAACGGTCCTTGTGGAGCTGGCGGCCCGCGCTGCCGCGGCCGGGCCGCCGCCGGTGGGCCTGGAGCTGGTCTTCACCGTCGCCGAGGAGGACGGCCTCCGCGGGGCGAAGGAGCTGGACGTCTCGGCCCTGCGCTCGCCGTTCGGCTACGCGCTCGACCATGCGACGCCGATCGGCGAGATCATCACCGCGGCCCCGACGTACAACCGGGTGATCGCCAGCTTCGAGGGCACGGAGGCGCACTCGGGCATCCGGCCGGAGGACGGGCACAATGCGATCGCGGCGGCCGCGCAGGCGATCGGCGCGATGGAGCTCGGCCGCCTCGACGAGGAGACGACCGCGAACGTCGGCGTGATCGCCGGCGGCACCGCCTCCAACGTGGTCGCGGGCGCGTGTCGCGTCGAGGCCGAGGCGCGGAGCCTGCACGAGGCCAAGGCGGCGGCGACGACCGCCGCGATCGTCGACGCGTGCACATGGGGCGCGAGCGAGGGCGGATGCGACGTGGACGTCGACGTGATCGAGATGTTCCGCGGCTACCGGATCGCCCCGGGCGCGCCGGCCGTGCGGCTCGCGCGCCAGGCGCTCGAACGCTGCGGGATCGAGCCGCGCGAGACCGCGACGGGCGGCGGGAGCGACGCGAACGCTCTGATCGCACAGGGGTTCGAGTGCGTCCTGCTCGCGAACGGGACCGAGGCGAACCACACGCCCGCGGAGAGCGTGGGGTCGGCGCGCATCGTCGAGATGCTCGCGGTGTGCGAGGCGATCGCGAGCGCCGCGGCCGAGGACGGTGCGGGTTGATGCTGAAGCTGCGTCGGGGCGTCGTGGTGGACGACGACCCGCTGACCGTGGAGGTCGCCGGCGAGCGCCGCCCGGCCTGGGCCGATCCCATGATGGTCGGCGAGGTCGTTGTGGGAGACGAGGTGGTGGTGAACGTCGAGGCCGTGGACCTGGGGCTGGGCTCCGGCGGCTTCGACGTCGTGCACGTGAACCTCACGCGCGGGCTCGAGGCGCCGGGGGGCGAGGGCGTGCACGTGATGAAGCTGAACTACACCTCGCTGCAGCACCCGGTGGCGCCGATCGAGCCGGAGCTCGATCGCGATGACGGCGCCACCGTGCGGCCGATGCCGGTGCTGGTCCTGCACCTCCACGGGCAGCTCGCGCCGGCGCTGTGGGCGGCGGCGCAGGCGCGAGAAGGGGTGCGGATCGGCTACCTCCAGACGCCGGGGGGCGCCCTGCCCGGAGCGCTCTCGCGCGACGTCGCGCTACTGCGTGAGCGCGGGCTCGTGGCCGGCCACATCACGGCGGGCGCCTCGTACGGCGGCGAACACGAAGCGATCAGCGTCGCGGGTGGCATCGACGCGGCGGCGCGCGTGCTGGAGTGGGACGCGTGCGTCGCCGGGCCGGGCCCGGGCATCCTCGGGTCGGCCAGCCGGTTGGGCCACGGCGGCATCACGGCGCTCGACACGGCGCACACGGCGATGGCGCTGGGGCTGCCGACGCTGATCTCGCCGCGGCTCTCCAGCTCGGACCCACGCGCGCGCCACCGCGGGCTGAGCCATCACAGCCGGACGGTGCTCGAGCTGGCGCTGGCGCCGGTGCGGGTGCCGGTGCCCGAGATCGAGACCGAGGGCTGGCCGCTCCTGGGGAGCGAGGCGCCCGAGGGCGGCTCGCGGGAGGAGGCGCTCGAGGACCTGATCGCGGTCACCAAGGGGAGGCACGACCTCGCGGTCGAGAGGGTGGACCTGGCCGGCTATGCGGCCAGCGGCCTGCCGACCCGCTCGATGGGGCGGGACCTGGACGACGATCCTCTGTTCTTCGCGGCGGCGCTGGCGGCCGGCTCGGCGCTGGCGGGCGCGATCGAGAGTGAGGATTGATGGAGCGGATCTCGTCGAAGAAGGTGCACGAGGGGCCGCGGCTGCTCGTCCGCCAAGAGCGCTGGCGGTACCCGGACGGCAGCGAGTCCGACCGCGAGCTCGCGGACGTCGAGGACGCGGTGACGGTGATCGCCCATGACGACGAGTTCGTCTATCTGGTGCGTCAGCCGCGCGAGGCCGTGGGTGAGCCGGCGCTGCTGGAGCTCCCCGCGGGCAAGCTGGACGTGGAGGGCGAGAGCCCGCTCGAGTGCGCGCGGCGGGAGCTGATCGAGGAGGTCGGGCGGTCCGCCCGCGATTGGCAGGAGCTGAAGCGGTTCTACCCGACGCCCGGGCTCGCGAGGGAGACGATGACTCTGTTCCTCGCAACGGGGCTCGAGGAGGTGGCGGGGCACGAGCCCGATCCTGAGGAGCGCATCGAGGTCGTGCCGTGGCCGCTCTCGAGGCTCGACGACGCGATCGCCGAGTGCAACGACGCGAAGTCGCTGATCGGCCTGTACATCCTGCGCGACCTGCTCTAGCGGCAGGCGCGTTGCACCGGGAGGGGAGCGGGCGCGCTCGCGGAACCTGCTGGTCATGGCGGTCGCGGTCAAGCCCCCCGGGGAGCGGAAGGTCGAGGCTCGGTTCGAGGCGCTGGTGCTCGACTTCCTCGCGTACCTCGAGTTCGAGCGCGGGCTCGCGCGCAACACGCTCGACGCCTACCGCACCGACCTGCTCCAGTTCGGTGTGTTCCTGGCGAAGCGCGACCGGGGAGCGACCGAGGCGGAGCGGGCGGACGTCGCCGACTTCCTGGCCGACCTGGCCACCGGCAGGAGCGCGGCCGACGGTGAGGAGCCCCGACCGCCGTGCTCGCCCGCGACGATCAGCCGCAAGACTGCGTGCCTGCGCTCCTTCTACCGGCATCTGCGCCGCGAGGAGCTGGTGGACGCGGACCCCACGGCGACGCTGGAGCCGCCGGCGAAGAGCCGCAAGCTGCCCCACGTCCTGAGCCATGGCGAGGTCACCAAGCTGCTCGACAGCGCGAAGGGAGCGGACCCGATCGACATGCGAGACCGGGCGTTGCTCGAGCTGATGTACGGGTGCGGCCTGCGCGCGTCGGAGGCGGTCGGCCTGGAGCTGACCGACATCGACACGAAGCGCGGCTTCGTGCGCCCTCATGGCAAGGGCTCGAAGGAGCGGCTGGTGCCGCTGGGCAGCGCCGCCGCCGCGGCGGTGAGCCGATACCTGCGGTCCGGGCGTCCTGACCTGGTCGGCTCCGACCCCGAACGGCGCCTGTTCGTGAACTTCCGGGGCGGGCCGCTCACACGCCAGGGCCTCTACAAGATCATCCAGCGCCACGCGAAGGCGGTGGGGCTGGAGGGCAAGATGAGCCCGCACACGTTGCGCCACACGTTCGCGACCCACCTGCTGTCCGGCGGCTGCGACCTGCGCTCCGTCCAGGAGATGCTGGGCCACGCCGACGTCTCGACGACGCAGCTGTACACGCACCTCTCCACGGAGCGGATCAAAGAGGTGTACTTCAAGGCGCACCCCCGGGCCACGTAGGCCGAACGTCCCGCGCTGGGGGCTATACCCACCCTTGCGGGACGTTCGCGGCTGTTTAAGCTCGGCCGGTGCCTGAGCTGCCCGAGGTCGAGACGATCCGCCGCCAGCTCGAGCCGGCGGTGGTGGGCCGCCGGATCGAGGCGGCGCGGGTGCTGGACGAACGCTGGACGCGACCGGAGCCGCCGCGGTCGGTGGAGGCTGAGCTCAAGGGCCGAGGGATCGTTGCCGTGCGCCGGCGCGGCAAGTACCTGATCGTCGATCTGGAGGGGGATCGGCACCTCGTGATGCACCTGCGGATGACGGGCAACCTGCTGCTGGCGGGCTGGGATTCGGACGACCGGTTCCTGCGCGCGGCGCTCGACCTCGATGACGGGTCGGAGCTGTGGTTCACGGATGCCCGGCGCTTCGGCCATGCGGTTGTCTTGAGCTCCGACGAGCTCGGCCCGTATCTGGAGGCGCGTCTGGGAGTCGAGCCACTCGGCGGCGAGCTGACCGGTGAGGGCCTGCTGCGGCTGGCGGCGGGGAGGACGGCGCCGCTCAAGGCGTTCCTGCTCGACCAGCGGCGCGTCGCGGGCATCGGGAACATCTATGCGGACGAGGCGCTCCACCGGGCGGAGCTGCACCCGCTATCGCCCGCGGGGTCGATGCGGGCCGAGCACTCGGAGGCGCTGGTGGAGGGGATCGTCGAGGCGCTCGAGGCCGGTCTTGCCAACGGCGGGTCGTCGATCGACGATTACCGCGACGCGCGCGGGGAGCGAGGTTCGATGCAGGACGAGTTCCTCGTCCACACGCGGGAGGGACAGGAGTGCGGCCGGTGCGGGGGCGAGATCAGGCGGATCGTCGTGGGCGGGCGCTCGACCTACTTCTGCCCCGGCTGCCAGGTACGGCTGCGCCGGCGACGCCGGAAGGCGGCGCGGCGGTGACCGAGCCGATGGCGCCGCCGCCGGGCTTTCGCATCGGCCATTGGAGCGATCCGGAGGGCCGGACGGGCTGCACGGTGGTGATCGCGCCGGAGGGGACTCGGGGCGGGGTGGACGTGAGGGGCGGCGGCCCCGGCACGAGGGAGACGGACGTGATCGGCCCGCTTGCGGGCACGGACAGGGTCACCGCAGTGATGCTTGCGGGCGGCAGCGCCTACGGCCTGGCGGCGGCGGACGGGGCGATGCGCTGGCTCGAGGAGCAGGGGATCGGCTATCCGACCCCCGCGGGCGTCGTCCCGATCGTCCCGGCGGCGATCGTGTACGACCTCGCCGAGGGGGATCCGGCGGCGCGCCCGGATGCGGACGCCGGCTACGCCGCGTGCGCGGCGGCGGTCGCTGGCGTGCCGGCGCGCGGGCGGGTCGGAGCCGGGAGCGGCACGGCGGCGAGCAAGATCCTCGGCAGGGAGAACGCGGTCCCGTCGGGCGTGGGCTACGCGGCTGCGCGGACCGGCGGGGGCGCCCTGGTGGCCGCGCTGGCGGTCGCGAATCCATTCGGCGACGTCCTCGGAGCGGACGGGAAGCCGGTGGACGCTTGCCGGGATGCCGAGGGACGGGCGGTGCGGACGGCCGAGGTCGTCGCCGCGATGGAGGAGCCGCCCGACCCGTTCAAGGTCCAGCCGGGCAACACGACGCTGGTCTGCCTGATGACGGATCTCGGGCTCTCGAAGGCGGAGTGTGCGCGGGTGGCACGGGCTGCTGCGGCGGGGTTGTCCAGGGCGGTCGAGCCGGTGTTCACCGACGTCGACGGCGATGTCGTGTTCTGCCTGGCATCGGGGGAGGGGCGGGAGGCTGATCGGTTCGACGTGCTCCAGGCGCAGACGGTCGCCGCGGGCGTCGCCGCCGATGCGATCCGGGACGCGGTGATTTCGAGTGGTTGACGCCGCGGAAATGCGACGGGAGCTCGACGAGGTATTGCCCGCCGCGGCGGAGGCGGCGCGCGCGTACCTCGAGGCCCTCGACGACGAGCCCGTGGTGCCGGCCGGGGCGGAGGCGGCGCTTCCCCCGCCGGGGGTTCCGCTGCCGAGCGATGGCGCCGGCGCGCCGGCGGCGGTGGCCGAGCTCGCCGAGCTGTGTCGCGCGTCGGCCGTTCGGTCCGCTGGACCGCGGTTCTTCCATTTCGTGATGGGCGGGGGCACACCCGCGGCTGTCGCTGCCGACTGGCTCACGTCGGCGGTCGATCAGGTCGCGTTCGCCTGGGTGTCGTCGCCGCTCGCCGCGCGGCTGGAGCAGGTGGCGGTGGCCTGGTTGCGTGACCTGTTCGAGCTGCCGGAGGACTTCCAGGGCGTGTTGACGAGCGGCGCCACGATGGCGAACTTCACGGGTCTGGCGGCGGCCCGGAACTGGTGGGGAGAGCGACACGGGATCGATGTGGAGCGCGATGGTCTCGCAGGCGCACCCCCGGTTCCCGTGTTCTCGAGCGGCTATCTCCATCCGAGCGCGGTGGAGGCACTCGGGTTGCTCGGCATGGGCCGCAACGCCGGGATCGTTGCGCGAGACGACGTCGGGAGGATCGATCTGGACCGCCTCGAGAGTGAGCTCTCCGCGCTTGGAGGGGCACCGGCGATCCTCATCGGCAACGCCGGCGAGGTGAATGCGGGCGACTTCGATCCACTGGATGCGCTCGCCGATCTCGCCGAGCGTCACGGCGCGTGGCTACACGTGGATGGGGCGTTCGGGCTGTTCGCGCGGTTGACGCCGGAAGCCGCGTCCCTCGCGGACGGGGCCGAGCGCGCCGATTCGGTCATCACCGACTGCCACAAGTGGCTGAACGTGCCCTACGACTGCGGGGTTGCGTTCGTACGGGAGCCGGAGCGCCTGGCGTCGGCATTCGCGGCGGGAGCGCCGTACCTGCCCGCGGTGGACGACCCGCAACCGTCGTTCGGCTATCTCGCGCCGGAGAACTCGCGCCGGGCTCGGGCGCTGGCCGTCTGGGCGACGCTCCGCGCGTACGGTCGTGCCGGGTACCGCGCGATGGTCGAGCGGCACCTGGCGCTCGCGAGACGGTTGGCGGCGCGGGTGGAGCGGGAGCCGGACTTCGAGCTCCTGGCAGAGCCGAGGCTGAACATCGTCTGCTTTCGCTGGCGACCGGGCGATGCCGAGGATGGGGATCTGGACGAGCTCAACCGGAAGCTCGGGGACGCTCTGCTGAAGGCGGGCCGCGTCTATGCGGGCACGACGACCTACGGCGGCCGGGTTGCCTTCCGGCCGGCGATCGTGAACTGGCGCACCCGGGAAGAGGACGTTGATGCGCTGGTGGACGAGCTGCTGCGGCTGGCGCCCGAGGTGCGGCGCGAGGCCTGAAACCCGTCCGCCGCGGTAGGCAGGATTGCCGTGTGCCGGGATCGTTCAAGACGGAGGCCGTGGTGCTCCGGTCGATTCGCTACGGCGAGGCGGATCGGGTGCTACACCTCTACACCGCCGCGCGGGGGCGGATCGGCGCGATCGCGAAGGGCTCGCGCAGGCCGCGATCGCGCTTCGGGGGGCGCCTGGAACCGTTCTTCCGGCTCGACCTGGTGCTGCACGAGGGCAGGGGTGAGCTGGCGACGGTGACGGGTGCGTACACGGTGGCGGCTCATCCCAACCTGCGCGACAGCGGCCCGGCGCTGGCGGCCGCGGCGCGCGGCTGCGACGCGGTCCTGCGGCTGCTCGACTCGGCGGAGCCGAATCCCGCGGCGTACAACCTGCTCTGCCGGTACCTGGCGCTGCTCGACGGCGGGGAGACTGCGGCGGACGGCGGCGAGGGGGCGCGCGACATCGATGGCGCGGCGGGGCTGGCGACGGCGCTTGCGTTCCGGCTGAAGCTGGCGCTGTCGGCCGGCTTCGCGCCGGAGCTGACGGCGTGCGCGCGCTGCGGCGAGGCGGGGGAGCTGCACGCGTTCTCCGGCGCTGCGGGCGGGGTGGTGTGCGGGGCGTGCCAGGGTGACGGGTTCGAGATCTCGGCGGACGCGCACCGGTTCATGCTGGACGCGCTCGGGCGGCCGCTGGCGCAGGCGCCGATGGCCACCCCGCGCGCGCTGCGCCAGGCGGAGCGGGCGATCACCACCACGCTCGAACACCACGCGCATATCCAGCTACGCTCGGCCGCCTGACCGCCGAATCTGAACCCAGCGCCGAGCACGAAGAGCGCGAGCACTTCATGCACGCCCTCGGCGGGCGGCACGGCATCGCGGACTCGAGCCTTCCCGGCCTGGCCTTCGTGATCGCCTATACGGCGAGCGGGCAGCGGCTGAACGTGGCGGTCTGGGTCGCGATCGGGGTGGGCGCAAGCCTCTTCGCCGTCCGGATCGCGCGACGCGAGACCCTTCAGTTCGCGCTCGCGGGGTTCGTCGGCGTTGCGATTGCGGCGTTCATCGCGAACCAGACCGGGCGCGCGGAGGACTTCTTCCTGCCGGGCCTGTTCCTGAACGTGGCGTACGCGGCGGCATACCTGATCTCGATCGTGATCAGGTGGCCGCTGCTCGGCGTCATCGTCGGGCCGCTGAACGGCGAGGGGATGGAGTGGCGCGAGGACCCGGAGCGGCTCCGGCTCTATACGCGGGCGAGCTGGATCTGGGTGGGCGTCTTCACGCTGCGGCTCGCGGTGCAGCTGCCGCTGTACTTCGCCGACGAGCTGGTTGCCCTCGGCGTCGCGAAGACGGCGATGGGGTTCCCGATCTTCGCGCTCGCGGCGTGGCTTTCGTACCTCGTGCTGCGCGAGGGCGGGTGGCGGCCGGGCCGGGAGCCGGGCGGCGCGGGCACCGGCTAGGCCTCCGGCGGGGGCGCCTATCCTGGCCCCATGGAATCAGGGGTGTCGGCGGAGACGTTCGAGGCGCGCACCAGGCGCTGGGAGGCCGAGCACCTGTGGGAGCTCGCCACGCCCTCGTACCCCGCGGCGCGGCGCACTCCGGAGCCGGACAGCGAGGTGCGGACGCCATTCCAGCGCGACCGCGACCGGATCGTCCACTCGAAGGCGTTCCGCCGCCTCATGCACAAGACGCAGGTGTTCATCGCGCCCGAGGGCGACCATTACCGCACCCGGCTGACGCACACGCTCGAGACTTGCCAGATCGCTCGCACGACCGCTCGTGCGCTGGGCCTGAACGAGGACCTGACCGAGGCGATCGGCCTGGGCCACGACCTGGGGCATCCGCCGTTCGGTCATATCGGAGAGGAGGCGCTGGACGAGGCGCTGAGCGAGCAGGCGGGGCGGAGGTTTCGCCACAACGAGCAGTCGCTGCGTCTGGTGGAGGTGCTGGAGCGCGACGGCCAGGGGCTGAATTTGACCGAGCAGGTGCGCGACGGGATCCTCAACCACACGGGCTCAGGGAAGCCGGCGACGCTCGAGGGCCGGATCGTCCGGCTGGTGGACCGGGTGGCGTACATCAATCACGACATCGACGACGCGGTGCGCGCGGGGATCATCACGCCGGCGGACCTGCCGGCCGAGGAGATCGGATTGCTCGGGCCGACAGGCGCGGCGCGGATCGACACGCTGGTTCGGGACATCGTCGTGGCCTCGCGGGGCGCGGGCGACATTGCGCAGAGCGGTGAGATCGGCGGGGCGATGCTGCGCCTGCGGAAGTTCATGTTCCAGCGGGTCTATCTGGGGCCGGAGGCGCGCTCCGAGCACGAGCGGGTGCAGCGGGCGCTCCGTGCCCTGTTCGACCATTACCTCGAGCATCCGGACGAGGTGCCGGGAGCGGCTGCTGATGGCGGGGGGGACGACGAGGTGACGAGGGCTGTGGACTACATCGCGGGAATGACGGACCGGTTCGCGATCGCGACGTTCAGGCGGCTCGCGCTGCCCGAGGAGTCGCGGCTCTAGGTTTCCCCAAGTGGCACGGTTCTCGCAGGAATCCATCGAGCGGGTGAAGGACGCCGTCGACATCGTCGAGGTGGTGTCGGCGTATACGGACCTGCGCCGGTCCGGTCAGCGCTTCACCGGCCTGTGCCCGTTCCACGACGAGCGGACGCCGTCGTTCTCGGTCAACGCGACCGAGGGCGTGTACCACTGCTTTGGCTGCGGCGTGGGGGGCGACGTGTTCACATTCGTCGAGGAGAAGGAGGGGCTCCAGTTCGCGGACGCCGTGGAGTCGCTCGCCGACCGGTATGGCGTGGAGGTCGAGCGCGAGGAGGAGGACCCGAAGGTCGAGGAGGCGCGCAAACGGCGAGCGCGGCTTGTGGAGTTGCTCGACCGGACGGCGGAGTTCTACGGCACGTACCTGTGGCAGTCGGACGAGGCGCGCAAGGCGCGTGAGTACCTGGTGGGACGGGGGTTGCGCGAGGAGATCCTGCGCGAGTTCGCGGTCGGGTTCGCTCCCAACAAGTGGGACACGGTCTACCTGCGGGGCCAGCAGGCGGGCTACTCGGTCGAGGAGCTGGTGGCGGCGGGCCTGGTGAAGAAGGGGAACAAGGGCGGGTTCCTCGACCACTTCCGGGCGCGGATCATGTTCCCGATCCGGGACGCGCGCGGGCGGATGCAGGGGCTTGGCGGCCGGGCGACGCGGCAGGAGCAGAGGGCGAAGTACGTGAACTCGCCGGAGGGCGAGCTGTACCGGAAGAGCCGAACGCTGTACGGGATCGAGCGGGCGCGGAGCGCGATCGCGAAGGCGGGCCGGGCTGTGGTGGTCGAGGGGTATACGGACGTCATCGCGGCGCATCAGGCTGGGGTTGGGGAGACGGTTGCGGTGATGGGCACGGCGATCACGCCCGATCAGGTGAAGCTGCTGTCGGCGCATGCGGAGGAGGTCGTCCTGGCGCTCGATGCGGATCGGGCGGGGAGGGAGGCGATGCTGCGGGCGCAGCGCGTGGCGGCGGGGAAGCGGGTGCGCCTGCGGGTGGTGTCGATGCCGGAGGGAGAGGACCCGGCGGAGATGCTCGCGGGCGAGGCTCCAGGGTCGTCGGGCGCGGAGCGGTTCGCGGGGCTCGTGGATGCGGCGGTGGATCTGCCGGCGTTCCACGTGCGCACGCTGCTGGACGAGGCGGATCTGAAGTCGCCCGCCGGCCGGGACCGGGCGCTCGACGAGGTCGTGCCGGTGCTGGCGGCGATGGGCGATTCGATCACCCGGGACGAGCTGGTGCGCGAAGTGGGGGACCGGCTGAGCGCCGACCCGTCGCTGGTCTCGCGCCGCCTGGCGAGCGCGCCGCGCGGCGGGCGAGAGGGGCCGGCACCGGCTGCGAGCGAGGAGGCGGCGGCCCGCCCGGCGGAGCCGCGTGTGCTGAGCGCGCAGGAGCGCCAGGAGCAGGGGCTGCTGCAGATGAGCATCGCCGCGCCCGCCTACGGCCGTGAGTACCTGGAGAAGCTCGGCGACGAGCTCCTGAGCTCACCGCTCATGCGGCGTGTGCGCGACTGGCTGATGAAGCACCTCGAGCATCCGAGCGACGGCCTGCCGCGTGAGGACGAGGACCTGGCCGACGTGGTCACGCAGCTGGTGGTGCGCGCGCAGCGGGAGCCGGCGAGTCCGGAAGCGATGGAGCTCAGCTTCCTCCAGATCGAGAAGGCGGCGGTGGAGCGGGAAATCGCGGCTGCGGAGGCGAACGGGGGCGACCCGCCGGTGAAACTCCAGCAACGCCGCGCCGAGCTCGCGGAGCGCATCGCGCACCACCGGGCGGCCCCGCCGCAGCCGCGAAACTGATACCAAAGTGATACGAACAGGTGTTCGTGGTTCCGTCCGGTCGGGCTGGGACGATTCGGGCGTGGACAGGGACCGGCTGAAGCGTTACTTGGAGCAGGGACTCTCGCTGATCGAGATCGGCGCGCTAGAGAATCGCGACCCGTCGACGGTCGGCTACTGGGTCAAGAAGCACGGGCTGGTGGCCAACGGCAAGTCAAAGTACGCGCCGCGGGGAGGACTGACCCGTGAGCAACTGGCGCCCCTCGTCGAGTCCGGAGCAACATTGCAGGAAATGGCCGACGCCCTGGATCGCAGTATCAGGACGATCCGCTATTGGATCGCGAAGCACGGCCTCGAGCTTCGCCACAAGCGGCGTGGCAAACGCCCCAGGATTCCCCGTGAGCAGGTTGACGTTGCGCTGGCGAACGGCCGGCGCACGCTTCGCGGTGAGTGTCGGGTCCATGGGCCCGCGGTATTCGTGATCGAGAACAGCCGGCGGGTTCGGTGTCGGGAGTGTCGCAAGGAACGGGTCGTCGAATGGCGTCGGCGGACTAAGCGAAAGCTCGTCGCAGAGGCCGGTGGCTGTTGTCAGCTATGCGGGTACCACCGATGCATGGCCGCGCTTCAGTTTCACCACCTAGATCCCTCGCAGAAGAAGTTCAGCCTCTCCGTAAGGGGCATCACTCGCTCGATCGAGAAGATCCGGGCGGAGGCGGCGAAGTGCGTTCTCCTCTGCTCCAATTGTCACGCCGAGGTCGAGGTGGGTTACACGGAGCTCTGAAGCTCCCCCACCTGGATTCGAACCAGGACGACTTCATTAACAGTGAAGGATGCTGCCGTTACATCATGGGGGATCTCGTATGCCTTTCGGCACACCGCGCGGGATTCTAGAAGCTTGCGTCGGGCCTGAGCGCGCGTAAGCCTCAACGAGTTCAGCGCCCGTCGCCGCCCCGTCGTTCCCCGCAGCCCACGCCGCCACCTCGCCCGCGCGCGCCGCGAACGAAGCGTCACCCAGCATCCGCCGCACGCTGACCCGCAGCGTCCGCTCTCCCAAGAGCCGCCACGGCAGCGCAAGCCCGACCCCCGCCCAGCCAACCCGCGCCCCCGTCTCCGCCATGTCCCCGACCGCAGGGCAGCACAGCACCGGCGCGCCATGACCCAGCGCCCGAGCCACCGTCCCATGCCCGCCATGGCAGACAACCAAATCCGCCTCCGCCATCAACTGCGAGTACCGAAGCCACCCGTACAACCGCGCGTTCGCCGGCACCTCGATCCCCTCCCGCGGCATATGCCCGTTCGTGGTGGCCACCACCCGCACCGGCTCATCCGCCAGCGCCGCCAGCGTCACCCGCACCAGCCGGCACTCCGGATCCTGCGCGGTTGACGCGGCGACCAGCACCAGCGGTTCCTCGCCCTCCGGCAGCTCAACATCCGGATACGGCGTCTCGAACTCCATCGGCCCCGTCACGTGCGCGTGCGCCGGCCACGGGCGCGGATACTCGAGCTGCGGCAGCGTCGCCACCAGCGCCAGGTCCGGACTCGTCCCGCCGTGAAACCTCTCCACCGGCGCCAGGCCCACCTTCGCCCGCTCACCGTTGAGCTCGTCGCGCCCACGGCGAAGCCCGGCCTCCAATACCGGCAACGTCGCCGACCACATCCACCGGCCCACCGCAGTCCGCGGCGGCTGCGCGCCGCCAAACGCGAAGAACGGCAGCCCCTCCGCATGCTCCGGATAGACGTGCGGGATCAGCGTCGCCCACGGCGCGCCGGCCCGCTCTGCCGCCAGCGCCGGCGCCAGCGTCAGGATGTCGTTCACGACCACGTCGGGGCGCAGATCCTCGAGCAGCGGCAGCATCGCGAGCGCCGCGTCGCCCGCGGCCGGGCCGTCTCCCTCCTGCGGGGCGAACACCCGGTACTCCTCAGCCGCGTGGAACTCGACCCCCGACCCGTCGAGCGCCTCACGCCACTTCTCCCATGTCTCGAACACCACCCGATGCCCCCGTTCGCGGAGCCCCCGCGCGAGCGCGATCGCGGGGAACGTGTGGCCCGGATCGCCGAACGCCGCGACCAGCACACGAAGCTCGCGAGACCCGCTCACGCCCGCCTCACGGCATGCAACATCTCTCCCCGCATCCCCCGAGAAACTCGACAACCCGGGCCCGCGCCGCTATCCCTGTTCGCGTGAGAACGACACGCGAACGCCCGACGTACCGCCTGCGCCTCGCCGTGGAGGCGCTTCCGCGCCACACCAAGGAGGCGATGCTGCGCGGCATCGACTCCAACCGGATCATCGTCGGCGCCTACGTCGACTCCCGCTCGGGCGGCATCTGCCCGATGCTCGCCGCCCACCGCAACGGCGGGCGCACCAGCGTCGCCAGCTTCGCCATCGCCTGGGACGAGTACACGCAGGCCAAGCGCCCGCGCCGCGCCACGCGGCGCGAGGTTCGCACCCTCCGGTCGCTGCTCGAGTGGTCGCTGGGCACCTCGCACCGAGTACACCGGCTCCCTCGCGGAGGCGGCGGCCCAGATCCGCGCCGAGCGCGAGCAGCAGAGCTGCGCCCGTGACGCCGACCACGTCGCGCCTGTCGCCGAGCCCTTCCTCGACCCGTCCGAGATCCGCGTCTCGCGCCGCCGCGACACCGGCGAGCGCCACCGTGGCCGCGAGCTTCGGCTCCGCCGCGACTGGGCCTGGATGCGCCCCACGCGCCAGCTCGACGAATACAAGGACCTGCTCGCCGCCGCCGAGGAACAGCTGTCCGAGCAGCGGGCCCGCGAGCTGCTCGGGACGCCGGTCGGCGAGCGCGACTGAGTCCGGCAGAACGGCCCTACACACCCATCTGCTGCGCCGAGTCCCCCGGGCGCAGGAAGACCAACTCGGGCACCAGGCACGCCCGCGACGTGCGCAGGAGAAAACGCACCGCCTCGGCGATGTCCTCGGGCCGGATCATCTCCTCAGCTTCCACCTGGCCCTTGACGAAATCGGTCATCGGCGTGTCGACGAAACCCGGGGCGAGCGCCGTCACCTGGATCCCCTGACCGTCGACCTCCTTCTGGGTCGACTGGCTGAACCCGATCACCCCGGCCTTCGTCGCGGAGTACACCGACAGCCACGCCTGGCCCGACTTGCCCGCCACTGACGCCGTGTTGACGATCAGCGCCTTCCCATGCTCGGCCCCCGCCTCGCGGAGCATCGGCAGCGCCTCGCGCGTCGCGATGATCACGCCGCGCAGGTTGGCCCCGAGCTGGATGTCCAGCTTCTTGGCTGTGATCTGGTCCATCGCCTCGCCAATCCCGACCCCGGCGTTGTTGACGAGCACGTCGAGCCGCCCGTAGCGATCCCGGTGGCCCGCGACGAGCTTCACGATCTCCTCCTCGTCGCCCATCTGCGCCGGCAGCGCCTGCACCTCCAGGCCCGCGGAGCGCAGCTCCTCGGCCGCCGCCTCCAGCTTGTCCGGCCGCCGGGCGGAGATCGTCACGTCATAGCCGTCCTCACCCAGAGCCCGCGCGATCGCAAGCCCAATGCCGCTCGAACCCCCCGTCACCAGCGCCGCCCTCTCAGCCAACTCTCGCTCCTTCTCGCTCGCCCAGCGCGCCGATCGCGCGAACCGGGACGCCACCCTAGCGACGCCGCCCGCGCCGCGCGCGCACTTAGGGGCGCGTTTACCCGCCCTCTCTAGCATTGCCGGTCGTGAATCGAGGCATCTCAACCCCGGCTCGCGTGCTTCCGGCCGCCCTCGCTCTCGCCGCAAGCGCGACGCTGCTCGTCGCCTGCGGCTCGGACGAGGAGCCGGACGCCACCGGCGACGCGCCGGTCGAGGCGCCGTCGGCGGCCGACTTCCCGGAGCCGACGGGAACCCTCGACGACCTCCTCGCCGACGTCGGCGAGAGCAACGAGATCGTCGCCAGCCAGGCCGGCGGAGTCTTCGAGCCGGGCGACGAGCGCTTCGGCTTCGGCCTCTTCGACGTCGGCGGCGCCCAGATCACCGACGCCCGCGTCGCCATCTACGCCTCACCCGGCGTCACGGACAAGGCGATCGGTCCCTTCCCCGCGCGGATCGAAAGCCTCGCGACCGAGCCCGAGTTCGTCGCCCAGACCACCCTCGCCGACGATGCCAAGGTCGTCTACGTCGCCGACGTGCCCTTCGACGAGCCGGGCGAATGGCGCCTCGTCGCGGTGGTGGAGCAACCCGACGGGCTCGTGGCCACGAACCTCCAGGCGAGCGTCATCGTTGACGATTACAAGCGCATCCCCGGCGAGGGCGAGCCCGCGCCCGAGGTGCACACTCCGACCCTTGCCGAGGTGGGCGGCGACGTCGAGGCGATCGACACCCGAGTCCCGCCAAGCACCATGCACGGCGACGACCTCGCCGAGGCGCTGGGCAAGAAGCCGGTCGTGCTCCTGTTCGCCACTCCGGCCCTCTGCCAGAGCCGCGTCTGCGGTCCCGTCGTGGACGTCGCCGAGCAGGTGAAGGCCGAATACGGCGACGAGGTCGCGTTCATCCACCAGGAGATCTACGTCGACAACATCCCGGGACCCGAGAACCTGCGCCCGCAGGTCAAGGCCTACGGGCTGTTCACCGAGCCATGGCTGTTCGTCATCGACGGGCAGGGCGAGGTGGCGACGCGAATCGAGGGCGCGTTCAGCGTCTCCGAGCTCGAGAGCGCGCTCGAGCCGTCGCCGGCTGAGCCCCAGGCCACTCGTCACCTAGCCCGCGGCCGCGAAAGCCCCACCGCTCATCATGGAGACCCCTCGGCGGCGTGCCGAGCGCGCCGAGCGAGGAGCCCTGCCGAGCCGCCAACAACCGCCGAGCGCAACCTCCGACGGACCGCATTCTGGGTAGCGGTCACCGGCATCTCCCTCTACCTCGTCGCGCCCAGCCTGATCGAGGTCCTCTCTTCGTGGGACGACCTCGGCGACGTCGAGCCGTGGTGGTTCCCCGTGATGGTGGCGCTGCAGGCGCTCGGCCTCCTCTGCCTCTGGTACGTGCAGCGCGTGGCGCTCCACACCGTCGAGTGGGTGCCGGTGATCTACTCGCAGCTGGCCGGGAACGCACTGTCGAAGATCGCGCCAGCGGGCGGGGCCGTCGGCGGCGCCCTCCAGTACCGCATGCTGGTCGAGGAGGGAGCCCCGAAGGGACGCGTCGCTGCGGCGATCACCGCCGTCAACCTCCTCACCTTCGCCGTCGTGCTCGTCCTGCCGGTGCTGGCGATCCCGGCCTTCCTGACCGGCGGCGTCGACCGCGACCTCGTGACCGCCACCCTGATCGGGCTCGGCGTCCTGGTCCTCCTCGCCGCCGCCGCCATCGCCCTGCTCGCCTTCGACGAGCCGCTCGCCTGGCTCGGGCGCACGGTGCAGAAGATCCGCAACTGGATCCGGCGCAGCGCGGCCCCGCTGCGGACGCTGCCGGATCGCCTGATCGACGAGCGCGACCGGTTGCTCGAGATACTCGGCCCGCGCTGGGGGCGTGCCGTGGCCGGCACCGTTGCGCGGTGGGCCTTCGACTACGCCACCCTGCTCGCCGCGCTCGCGGCCGTCGGCTCGACGCCCAGGCCCATCCTCGTCCTGCTCGCCTTCTGCGCGGCGCAGGTCCTCGCTCAGATCCCGCTCACGCCGGGCGGACTCGGCTTCGTCGAGGCCGGCCTGACCGCGACCCTCGCCCTCGCGGGCGTGCCGGCCGCGGCCGCCGTGCTCGCCACGCTCGCCTACCGTCTCGTCTCCTACTGGCTGCCCCTGCCGATCGGCCTCGTGGCGTACATCGCCCACCGCCGGCGGATCGCGGTCGCGAGCCCATGAGCAGGCGCGTCACCTACATCGGCCACGCGACCGTTCTGATCGAGCTGGCGACTCGCGGTTCCTCACCGACCCGGTGCTCGGCCCCCGCGCGTTCGGAGTGATCCGGCGGGCCGGGGACGTGCCGGACGTCGGCCCGGCGCCCGACGCCGTGCTGCTCTCGCACCTCCACCCCGACCACCTCGACTTCCCGTCGCTCCGCGGCATCGGCACGGACACGCCGGTCGTCGCGAGCAAGGGGAGCGGCAGGCTGCTGCGCCGTCAGGGCCTGTCCGCCGTCCAGGAGCTCGAGGCCGGCGAATCGGCCACGTTCGGGGCCGCCCGCGTCACAGCCACGCGCGCGGACCACGACGGCCGCCGGTATCCGGTCGGCCGCAGGATCCCGGCGCTCGGCTACGAGATCGAGGGTGCCGGAGCCCGGATCTACTTCGCCGGCGACACCGACCTCTTCGACGAGATGCGCGACCTGGCGGGGGTGGACATCGCGCTGCTCCCGATCGCCGGCTGGGGGCCGCACATCGGAAAGGGACATCTCGACCCCGAGCGCGCCGCCCGGGCGGCCGCGCTGATCCGCCCCCGGGTGGTGATCCCGATCCACTGGGGCACGCTCCTGCGCTCCGACCTGCACCGCCGCCGGCCCGACCTGCTCACCGCGCCGGCCGACCAACTGCGCGCCCTGATGTCGAAGCTCGCGCCCGAGGTCGAGACCCGCGTGCTGCAGCCCGGCGAGTCCTTCACACTCGAGCCCTGAGCCGAAAGAGCCAACCTGCGGCGGCGTTACCCTCGCCGACGGGCCGGTAGCTCAGTTGGTAGAGCAGCGGACTCATAATCCGTAGGGCGGAGGTTCGATCCCTCCCCGGCCCATCGCAGAAGCCGCTCTAGCGCTTTCTGGCGCCGTTACCGCCTTCTCATTCCGCCAACGCCGAGTCGTAGAGCGTTTCGATGTCGCGGCCGAACCGGTCCTCGAGCGCAGGGTCGGGAGCGCCGTCGGTCTGGATCACATAGAGCCGCGGGCCGACCACGAACCCGGCGTGGAACGCCTCGACCGGCCGTACATCGGGTGGCAGCTCGCCCCCGGTCGGCAGGTGGTGCGCCGCCGCCGAGTCGGGGATCCCCTCAAGCTCGTACTCCACCGGGGAGACGAGGCAGAACTTCGTCGCGCACGGCTGCTTTAGATCCTCCTCATGCATTCGGTCCCGGGCATCGATCGCGCCCTCCATCGAGTCGAACTCGGCCGCGATGATGCGGACGTTCCGCTGCTCGTCGGGGTTCTCGAACTCGGCGCCGGCAGCAGCCTGGAAGCCGGCGTCCTCGAGCTCGGCCACGAGGTCCTCGAGCGATGTGTCCTCCGGGATCACTATGCCCTGGACGATCATGTCCGTAGCGCTGTCCCACTCGTACTCCTGGAACGGTTTGTGGCCAAGCTCGTTCGCGGTCGGCAATGATGCGAGCAGGTCCGCGGGCGTGACAGCGGCCTCCTGTTCGTCGTCGTCGCCACCACAGGCCCCGAGCGCGACCACGGTCAGAGCCAGGATGAGCGCAACCACGCAGAGCGGCAGAGCTCCGGCGAATCGCCGCGTTCCTCCCGATATCCCAACCCTCGAAGCCATTGCGACCCGCGCGAGCATCCCACACTCTCGGTGTTGCGTCCATAACTCTCGTCACAGTTCGGGATCGGGGCTCACCGGGGCATTCGCTTTCATGCAAGACCCAGCAGCGCCTGATCGCGTCCATGCCGGGCAGTGGATACTCGACCAACTGTGTCGGCGAATCTGACAGCGGGATGGTATTGTTGAGCGCTCTAGTCAACAATGTCCAGGAGGAGAGATGCCGAGGCTCATCGTGGTCAGTAGAGGTAGTCAGGGCAAGGCGGCGATCACACTCGACGAGGAGGTGCGCTCCGTCCACCTTGAGACCGAGCACTCCGCGGCCCAGCTCGTCGAGAGGGTGGGCTGGGCGATCCTCGACGCCGAGTCCGCCGAGGTCACGGGAGAGGCGGAGCGCTTCAGAACGCGCGCTTCGGCTTCACCCATGCCCGGGATCGAGCCGGACGAGCCGCCAACCGGCGAACTTCGAGCCGCCTGATCAGCGGTCGCGCCGCAGGTCGCGCTGCCGGCGACCGGCCTTCGAGCGGCCGCGCCGAGATGACTGCTCAGTTGCGGATGCCGTCAGTCACCGAGGCGCGCCAGATCCAGGCGGTGACCCGGCCCCCGGCGGCGACGTACAGGCGAGCTGATCAGCGACATCGAGACGCTCAAGACCAACGTGCTCGGCGACGATCGAATCTGCATGACCGACGCGGTCCCGCAGCCCTGAGGGCCGGTAGCCTGGGCGCGTGCGCGCCCGGGCCGCCGAGATCTTCCCGTTCGCGATCGCGGTCCTGCTGCCGCCGGCCGGCTTGATGCTCGGGCTGGTCGCGTGGGGGGAGGACCGCGAGCTGGCGGTCCGGCTCGGCGCGGTCTCATTGCTCGCCAGCGCCGTCTGGGCCTTCCTCCTGATCGGCATCTGATGGCGGGTGGTGTCGCCGCAGAATCGCTGCGCGAACGGCGCGAGGCCGTCGTGCGCGAGCACATGGAGTCGGAGAACCGGCACGACTTCGACACCACGATGGGCACCTTCGACCACCCCCGCTACGAGATCATCGCCACGGGCGAGGTCCACGACGGGGCGGAGGCGGTGGCCGAGTACTTCCGGACGTCGCGCGCCGCATTCCCCGACCAGCGCAACGAGAACGCCGTCTTGCACCACGCCGACGACGCCGTGATCGTCGAGTTCGACCTGCTCGGCACGCACGAGGGCCAGCTGCGGGGAATCCCGCCGACCGGCAAGAGCTTCCGCTGCCGCATGTGCGCGCTCTTCCTGTTCGAGGAGGGCGGGGAGGGGATCGTCTGCGAGCGGGTCTACTTCGACCAGGCGACCATCGCCCAGCAGCTCCTCGGCGACGAGGCCGGCTAGCCCCTCTCGCCCTCGAAGTAGTCGACGCCGCTCTCGCGCCGCACGATCACGTCGTCGGCCTTGTTGCCGGTCCAAACGGCGATCTTGTCGCTGTCCGGATACACGGTGGCCGCGGGGTGCATCACGGTCGAGAACATGAGCACGCGCGCGGTCTCCTGGCTGTCGTTGCGAACCTGGTGGGCACCCTCGGGCCCCGTCGCGAACAGGACCACGTCCCAGGGCTCGAGCTGGTCGGTGCCGTCGGGGTGGCGGACCGACGGCCGGCCGGACAGGACCAGCAGCCACTCCTCCTCGGCGTACTCGTAGTGGTACGGGCAGATCGCCTCGCCCGGGGGGAGCTCGTACACGCTCGTACCCATCTGCTTCGCGTCGAGCGCCGGCCCGAACCGGAACATGCCGGCCCGGAAGCCCGGCGGGTCATCCGCGTCGAACTGGAACTCGGGCGTCGCGATGTTGATCTTGCGCATGCGCGCCAGTATGAGGGTCAGCGCCCGCGGCGCATGTCCCGCCGCCGGCGCCCCGGCTTCGACCGGCCGCGCTGCTGGAGACGAGCCGGCGTCGATTCGAGCGCGCTCACCTTCCTGAGGCTGCGGAGCTCCAGCATTGGCCCCTCCTCCGCGCAGCGGCGGTGCCAGTGCTGGTGCTCGGTGCCGCCGACCCGATGGACGAGCTGGACGATCACGTGGTCGGCGCCGATCTCGATCGCCCCGCCGCACCCGGGGCAGCGGTAGAGCTTCTGCGAGACGCCGCGAATCAACCACGCCTCGTCCCCCTCCGCGGTCAGACCGCGCAGGCTGGTCCTGGTGTCGGGCAGGCCCTCGAACTCTCCGTAAGCCACGTGGGCATCGTGATACCACTCGCGGATGGCGCCGGGCTGGGAGATCAGGGAGGCAACGCGCGACGACCTCCCGGGCCTCGAGCAGGTCTGGCGGACCCTGCACGCCCATCACAGCCGGGTCAGCACGGCAACGGTCCCCTTCATCTCAGCCGACGAGCGCTGGCCCGAGCGGCTCGCCGAGTTCGAACTCGCCTTCGACGAGGGCGTTGGGCTGGCACTGATCGCCGCGAGCGCCGGCGGGCCCGTCGGCTTCGCGTTCAGCACGATGCACGGGCCGGACAAGATCTTCGCGAGCGGGCCCGTCGGCGAGATCGACGTCCTGGTCGTCGCGCCCGAGCGGCGCGGAGAGGGCATCGGCGAGGAGCTCGTCCGGCGCTCGCTGGAGCTGCTGCGCGAACGCGGCGCCGGCACCGTCCGGGTGGTCGTCGTCGCCGGCAACGACGCCGCGCTGCGCTTCTACCACCGCCTCGGGATCGAGCCGGCCCTGGTCGAGCTCCTCGCCCCGCTGCCACCCGGCGAAAGCCGTCGGGGCCGCGACTAGGCTCTCCGCGTGGACGAGACCCGCAGCTCCAGCCGGGCCGGCATGACCGCGGCCGTCGCCGTTCTCCTCGGCGTCCTGCTCGCGCTCGCGGCCCTGCTCGACCTGGGACCGTGCGCCGACGACGACCTGACGCTCGAGGAGTTCCTCGCGCAGGGCGACGAGATCTGCGCCGAGGCGCACGAGGAGTTCCTCGCGATCCAGGACCGGGCACCGCGCACGCCCAGCGACGCGGCCGAGCAGACGAGCGCCGTGATCGAGGTCGCCGAGGAGGAGCTCGACGCGATCGCGGACCTGAGCGAGCCGGAGAGCGTGAGCGATCAGGTCGAGAGCTACCTCGCCGCCCGGGAGCGCGGGATCGACGTCCTGCGGGACGGGCTGGCGGCCGCCGAGGACGTGGACGCCGATGCCTACGAGACGCTGCAGGCGGAGCTCGCCGCCAGCCAGGTCGACCCGCGGTTCGAGATCGCCCGCGAGATCGGTTTCCGGGAATGCTCGAAGCCCCTCGTGGAGCGCGACGAGCTGGAGCGGCAGGCGGAGACGCCCGTGCCGAGCGATGCGAACGCGCCGCCGACGGTCAACAACCCGCCGACGGGAACGCCCTAGTCCAAGTCAGCGCGACCGCGACGCGAGCCAGCCGAAGCCCAGCGCCATCGCGGTGTTCGCCGCTCCGGCCAGCCACATGCCGGCCCGGGCGCCGGGGCGCGAGAAGGCCTCCGATTGCGCCCAGACCGCGTCCGTAGCAATCTCGGTTCCGCGCAGCCAGGCCAGTGCCCACCAGTCCCGGTCGTCGCCGCGCAGCTCGGCGACCGCGTGGGCGGCCGCGAACGTGAGCCAGATCGGCCCGCAGCGGCGGAACAGGTGCTCCGCGTCGGCTGACGGGCGCTCGTGGCCGAGCACGGCGAGGGTCGCCCGCGGGGCGAGCAGCGCGCTCGTGCCCAGCACGAGGTCGAAGGCGATCATGTTGCGGTTGGTGAGGCGCAAGGCCTCCTCGGGCGTCACAGCGCCGATCCAACCACATTCCCGGCAGGTTGTGCGGAAGGGAAACCCGCTGGGGGGGCGAAACATCCGGCCGTGAGCAAGACCGCGACCAAGACCCGCCCCGCTGCGGCTGGAGCCCAGGGGACCGCCAAGCCCGCCGCCCAGACCAAGCGCGCCGGCAAGAAGGACGTCAAGACCCTCTCGGCCTTCATCACCGAGCGCTTCGACGAGTTCTCGCGCTCGCAGAAGGACGTCGCCCGCTACATCGTCGACCACCTCGACGAGGCCGCCTTCCAGACGGCCGAGGAGCTCGCCCGCCGCGCCAACACCTCATCTTCGACCGTGGTCCGGTTCTCGCAAGCGCTCGGCTTCGAGGGCTATCCAGAGCTTCAGCAGGCGGCGATCGAGGAGTACCGCGCGAGCCCGGCGGCCGGCGGTTCCCGCGACACCGCCTCGCTGTTCGACTTCGACCACTCCGAGTTCGAGGCCTCGCTGGCCGCCGATCACGGCGACCTCGAGGACACGGTCCGCAACCTCACGAGCGACCAGGTCGAGGCCTGCGTCTCGGCGCTGGCCGGGGCGAGCCGCGTGATGATCGTGGGCATGGACCAGCTCGCGTTCTTCGCGAGCTACCTGCGCCACCTGCTCGCGCTCCTCGACATCCGCGCCGAGGTCGTCGCGAGCCCGCGCCAGGACTCGATCACCCGGCTCAGCCGGCTTGAGGAGGGCGCGCTGGTGATCGGCTTCTCGGCCGGGCGCGCGCACCCGATCGTCGTCCGGGCGATGAAGCTCGCCAAGCACCGGCAGGCGACCACCCTGGCGATCACGGACGCAACGCTCTCCGAGGTCGGCGAGCACGCCGACCTGACCCTCTACTTCTCCTCGAACAGCCCGTCGTTCATCCAGTCGAACACGTCGCTGCTCGCGCTCGTGCAGGCGCTGGCCTACGGGGTCTACTCCCGTGACAAGGCCGCCTTCAAGGAGCGCATCCGAGCCTTCAAGCTGAAGTAGCCTGCGGGCCATGACCAAGCCCCCGGCTGCCTGGGCCCCCATGGCGCTGATCGTGCTGGCGCTCGCAGCCGGGTGCGGCGAGGACGAACCGGAGGAGCCGGCGCCGGAAGCCGCGCGCGGGGACCAGCCCGCGTTCGTGCACGGCGCCAGGGACGTTCCCAGCCTGGAGGAGGCTCAGGCACGGATCGAGGCGGCGCTTCCCGACGTTCCGGTCACGCTGCCCTCGCCGTTGCCGGACGGGACCAGCGTCGCCAGCGTCACCCTCTACACCGAGGGCCGGAACCCCTTCGCTCACCTCGAGCTCGATCTCGGCGATGCCGGGCAGCTTCTGCTCCAGTACGGGCAGGCCGGCTTCGACGGCTGTCCCCCGACGATCACCAGAGCCTCCGTCGCCGGCTACGACGCGCTCGTCGCAGAGCCGGCGCCGCCCTCGACGTCCTCGACGGTGATCTGGCCGGTCGCCGAGCGCGGAGGTCTCTCGGCTCGCGGCCTCTACGGAATCGGGGGCGAGCTGCCCGCGGAAGAGCTCCTCGACCTCGCGACCTCGATGAGCGAGGCCGGCGTCAAGCCGCCGAAGGTCGCGCCCTCAGGCTGCTAGACGGCTCTAGCTCGCGCAATCGGCGATTGTGCGACTTCGCGCCAGGACGGGCGTCTCGTATCCTTGCCGCGATGAGTGAGAGGGCGACATTCCGGGTCAAGCGCGGGCTCGCCGAGATGCTCAAGGGCGGCGTGATCATGGACGTCGTGACGCCCGAGGAGGCCCGGATCGCGGAGGAGGCCGGCGCCGTCGCCGTCATGGCGCTCGAGCGCGTTCCCGCCGACATCCGCCGTGACGGCGGCGTCGCGCGAATGAGCGACCCGTCCGTGATCGAGGCGATCCAGGAGGCCGTGACCATCCCGGTCATGGCGAAGGCGCGCATCGGCCACTTCGCCGAGGCGCAGGTCCTGCAGGCGCTCGAGGTGGACTACGTCGACGAGTCCGAGGTCCTGACCCCGGCCGACGAGGCCAACCACATCGACAAGCAGGCCTTCGAAGTCCCCTTCGTCTGCGGCGCCACCAACCTCGGCGAGGCGCTGCGGCGGCTCGCGGAGGGCGCAGCGATGATCCGCTCCAAGGGCGAGGCCGGCACCGGCAACATCGTCGAGGCGGTGCGTCACCTGCGCGACATCACCGGCGGGATCAAGCGGCTTCAGGTGCTCGGGCACGAGGAGCTGCCCGCGGCCGCCAAGGAGCTCCAGGCGCCGCTCGAGATCGTCGCCGAGGTCGCCGAGACGGGCTGGCTTCCGGTCCCGCTGTTCTGCGCGGGCGGCATCGCGACTCCCGCAGACGCAGCGCTGACCATGCTGCTCGGCGCCCAGGGCAACTTCGTCGGCTCGGGCATCTTCAAGTCCTCGGATCCCGAGCGCCGCGCCCGCGCGATCGTCGAGGCGACGACCCACTTCGACGACCCGGCGCGCGTCGCGGCCGCGTCGATGGGCCTCGGCGAGGCGATGCGCGGCGACGACATCGCGCAGCTCGCGGCCGAGGGCGAGCTGCTGCAGCACCGCGGGGTCTGACGGCTTGGACCGGGCGCCGCTTGTGCCGCCCGCCGGCGAGCGGGCCGCCCTGCGGGTTGGCGTGCTGGCCAGCCAGGGCGACTTCGCAGCCCACGTCGAGATGCTGGACGCCCTGGGCGCCGACGCCGGCGAGGTCCGAACACCCGCGCAGCTCGCGGGCCTCGATGCGTTGGTGATCCCGGGCGGGGAGTCGACGACGATCGCAAGGGCGATCGAGCGCGACGGGCTGGAGCCCGCGATCCGCGGGCACCACCGTGACGGGCGGCCGATCCTGGGTACGTGCGCGGGGATGATCCTGTGCGCTCACAACCACCTCGGGCTGCTCGATGCAACCTGCCGGCGCAACGCGTTCGGGCGCCAGCTCGCGAGCTTCGAGGCCGACCTGGAGGTCGAGGGCCTCGGGCCCGAGCCGCTGCGCGCAGTGTTCATCCGGGCGCCGTGGGTCGAGGACTGCGGCCCGCCGGTGGAGGTCCTGGCCAGCGTCGACGGGCATCCCGTCGTGGTCCGCGACGGCGCCGTGCTCGCCTGTGCATTTCATCCGGAATTGACCGACGATTCGCGCATCCACGCGATGCTGATGGCGATGGCGACGACCGCGCGCGAGCGCGGCGACCGCCGGCAAGGAAACCGACTGAAGGGGAGAAGTTGAGAGACCCGCGTGTCACCAACCTGGCCAAGATCCTGGTGGGCTACTCGACCGGTGTGAAGGAGGGCGAGACCTGCCTGATCGAGGGCCCGACCGCGGCCGAGCCGCTGATTGCAGCCGTCTTCGACGAGGTGCTCGGCGCGGGCGGTCACCCCGTGATGTCGATGTCGTTCGCCGAGCAGCAGGTCACGTACTTCGAGCACGCGTCCGACGCGCAGCTCGAGTGGATCTCGCCGCTCTCGACGTGGGGAGCGGAGCAGGCCGACTGCCGGATCGCGATCGGCGCCGACACGAACACCCGCGCGCTCTCCGGCGTCCCGCCCGAGCGGCAGACCAAGCGGCAGGCGGCGACGCGTCCCCTGATGGAGAGCACGATGCGGCGGTCCGCGGAGGGCACCCACCGGTGGGTCTACACGCTGTTTCCCACCGAGGCCTACGCGTCGGACGCCGAGATGAGCCTGACGGCCTTCGAGGACTTCTATTTCGGCGCCTGCCTCGCCGACTCGGGCGACCCGCTCGAGAACTGGAAGCAGGCTTCCGAGGACACGCGCCGGGTAGCCGACTGGGCGAACGGACACTCGGAGGTCCACGTCACCGGTCCCGGCACCGACATCCGGCTCGGCGTCGAGGGCCGGACCTTCATCCCGTGCTTCGGCGACCGGAACATGCCCGACGGCGAGTTCTTCACCGGCCCGGTCGAGGACTCGGTGGAGGGCGAGGTCTCCTTTCACCTGCCCGCCATGGTGGGCGGCCGCGAGATCGCCGGCGTCCGGTTCCGGTTCGAGGACGGCAGGGTCGTGGACGCCTCGGCCGAGCGCGGCGAGGAATTCCTGATCCAGCTCCTCGACACCGACGAGGGCGCCCGCCGGCTCGGCGAGCTCGGCATCGGCACGAACTACAAGATCGACCGCGGCACCCGCGACGTTCTCCTCGACGAGAAGATTGGCGGCACCGTCCACATGGCCGTGGGCGCGAGCTATCCCGAGTCGGGGGGCGTGAACGAGAGCGCCGTGCACACCGACCTGGTGTGCGACCTCCGCCAGGGCGGCAGGATCGAGTTCGACGGCAAGGTCCTCCAGGAGGACGGCAAGTTCGTCATCTAGGCGGTTGAGACAGGGCGGTGGCCGGCCCCCGTGCCGGCCACGCCCGTCCTCTCGGCATCCCACTTTGCTCTAGCGCATCAGCGAACCCTTACCGGGGGTGGCATGGGCGGCATCCGCGCGCTAGGGGTGAAACACGCCCGCTGAGTGGAAGTTGCGCCGGTTCGAACGGCGCTCCCGCTCGTAGAATCAACCCATGTCCGGACACTCGAAGTGGTCGTCGATCAAGCACAAGAAGGCCGCCACCGACGCCAAGCGGGGCAAGCTCTTCACGAAGCTCGCGCGGGCGATCGCGGTCGCGGCGCGTGAGGGCGGGGGAGACCCCGCGGCGAACCACACACTCGCCGCCGCGATCGAGAAGGCGAAGGGCTACTCGATGCCCAAGGACAACATCCAGCGGGCCATCGACCGCGGCACGGGCGAGGGGGATGCCGAGACGATCGAGCGCGTCGTCTACGAGGGCTACGGTCCCGGTGGCGCGGCCGTGCTGGTCGACGCGATGACCGACAACCGCAACCGAACCGGCGCCGAGGTCCGCAACGTCTTCGACAAGCAGGGGGGCAGCCTCGGTGAGCCCGGCTCGGTCGCGTGGCAGTTCGAGAAGAAGGGCGTCGTGATCGTCGACGGGGAGCGCTACGGCGAGGACGATCTGATGGCGGCGATCGACGCCGGGGCGGACGACGTCGTGGCCGAGGACGACGTGCTTAAGGTCACGTCCGAGCCCGCGAGCCTGACCGCCGTGCGCGAGGCGCTCGAGGCCTCCGGCGTCGAGGTCGATTCCGCCGAGCTGGCGATGGAGCCGAAGGCGGTCGTCGAGGTCACCGACCCGGGTGAGGCCAGGCGCCTCGTGCGCCTGATCGACGCGCTCGACGAGCACGACGACGTGGACGAGGTCCACGCGAACTTCGACATCCCCGCCGAACTGCTGGAAGAAGCCGTTACGACTTAGCGCGGGAGGCATCCGAGCCCGCAGCGAGAATCTTCAACTCGTGGTGGTAGTGATGGGCATCGATCCGGGCGTCGCCAACACGGGCTTCGGCGTGGTCCGGGTGGCGGGCGGCGCGATGAGCGCCGTGGACGGCGGCGTGATCGAGGCGCCGGCGGACCTCGAGCCCGCTGAGCGCCTGGCCCGCATCCACGCCGCCCTCGGGGAGCTGATCAGCTGGCACGAGCCGGCCTCGATCGCGATCGAGGAGCTCTACTTCGGCAAGAACGTCCGCTCCGCGATCGGGGTCGGCCAGGCACGCGGCGTGGCGATGCTGGCCGCTGCCGAGCGTGGCATCCCGTGCTTCGACTACACCCCGCAGGCGGTGAAGATGGCGGTCTGCGGGTCGGGCGCCGCCGAGAAGGCGCAGGTCCAGCGCATGGTCGGCGTCCTTCTGCGCCTGCCGTCGCCACCCGCCTCGGACCACGCCGCCGACGCGCTCGCGGTCGCGATCTGCCACGCGAGCCGGGCGACGGCGACCGCGGCGCTCGCGGGAGCGGTGTCGTGATCGCCTCGGTCCGTGGCGAGGTCCTGGTTCGCCGGCCCGACCACGTCGTGATCGAGACGGGCGGCGTCGGCTACCGGCTGGCGGTCTCGGCGGAGACCCTGAAGGCCGTTCCGGCACACGGCAAGGAGGCGACGCTCCACGCCCACCTGGTCGTGCGCGACGACGCGCTGCAGCTCTACGGTTTCGCCAGCGAGGAGGAGCGCGACCTGTTCGTGCACCTGAACTCGGTCTCCGGGGTCGGTCCCAAGATGGCGATCGCGATCCTCTCCGGCGGTAGCCCCCGCGAGCTCCTCAAGGCCATCGCGCTGGGCGACCACAAGCGCTTCCAGGCCGCGCCCGGCGTCGGCAAGCGAACCGCCGAACGGGTGATCGTCGAGCTGCGCGAGAAGGTCGCCGGTGAGCTCGAGCAGGCGGGCCCGGCTTCGGTCTCGACCGACGCCGACGCGGAGCCGCGGCTGCTCGCGCGTGAGGGCCTCGTGAACCTGGGGTACTCGCTGCTCGAGGCCGAGCGACTGCTCGACGGGGCGGATGGCGAGACGCCCGAGGACCTGATCGGCGCCGCGCTGAGGTCGGCGGCGGGCGCATGACGATCTCGCGCGACCCGAGCTTCGAGGGCGAGCTGCCCGACGGCGTCGCCCCGAGAGTGGTGGACATGCGGGCGGCGGACCCGGACGACGACCTCGATCGCTCGCTGCGGCCCTCGACACTGGCCGACTTCGTGGCACAGGACGCCGTCACGGACCAGCTGGCGGTCTTCATCGAGGCCGCACGGCGTCGCGGCGAGCCGCTCGACCACGTGCTGCTCAGCGGCCCGCCAGGTCTCGGCAAGACCTCCCTCGCGCACATCATCGCGACCGAGTTGGGCGCCCCGCTCGTCCACACCGCGGCGCCGGCGCTCGAGCGGAAGGCGGACATCGCGGCCTTCCTGACCTCGCTCGAACCGAACTCGGTGTTCTTCATCGACGAGATCCACCGCCTGAATCCCGCGATCGAGGAGACGCTCTACCCGGCGATGGAGGATCGGCGCCTGCCCGTCGTCCTCGGCCAGGGAGCCGGCGCGCGCACCGTCACCCTCGACCTGCCCCCGTTCACGCTCGTTGGGGCCACCACCCGCGCGGGCCTGCTCTCGAAGCCGCTCCACGACCGCTTCGGGGTTTCGCACCGGCTCGAGCACTACGAGGCGGTCGACCTGGAGGTGATCGTCCGCCGGTCGGCGGGAATCCTCGGTGTGGAGATCGAGCGCGACGGGGAGCTCGCAATCGCCTCCCGCTCGCGCGGCACCCCGCGGGTCGCCAACCGGCTGCTGCGACGCGTGCGGGACTTCGCCGAGGTGCGCGGCACCGGGGTCGTCACCGGCGAGATCGCAATGGAGGCGCTCGGCCTGCTCGACGTGGACGAGGCCGGCCTCGACCGCCACGACCGGGTGATCCTGGAGACGATCGCGCTGAAGTTCTCCGGCGGTCCGGTGGGCCTGACAACGCTGGGCGACGCGATCGACGAGGAGCCCGACACCCTCGAGGGCGTCTACGAGCCGTTCCTGATCCAGCAGGGCCTGATCAAGCGCACGCCGCGTGGGCGGGTCCTCACCGAACGCGGCTACGAGCACCTCGGGCTTCCGGTCCCCGAGGGCGCGGCGACGCTCTTTTAGCTGCGGGTTACTCGCCGTTCGTTTACTAGCCTTGAGACGGTGCCGTTCTTCATCTGCCCAAGCTGTGGCAACCGAGAGTTGTCGAACGCCCGAACCGCGGGGTTCTCGAACCGCCCCAAGGGCTGCCCGAAGTGCGGCTTTGGCTTCCTGTTCGAGCTGCTCGACGACTACTACCCGGCACCCGATGCCGCGTTCTTCACCTGCGACAAGGACGGGCGTGTGCTCGACGTCGGTCGCGGCGGCTACGAGCTCACCGGCCTGAAGGACGAGGACGTCATCGGGCGCCCGGTGCGCGACGTGCTCGGCCTCGCGTGGGTCGATCCGGGCGATGGCGGCGAGGAGGCGGACATCGACGCCAACGGCGAGACGGACCCGATCGAGACGACGCTCGAATGGGGAGTGCGCTCGCTCGGCAAGCGGGTCCAGGTGAACGCCGAGGGCGATCTGCCCGCGGAGGCGGTTGCCGACGTGTTTCCCGCCTACGACGACGACGGCGGGCTCCTGCTCGTGCTGACCCCTGAGTAGGGTGCCCCGGATGCGAATCCGCGTGGCGCGGGGCTGAGCCATGGGCAGTCGCCGGCGCAACCTGATCGTCCTCGGCCTGGTCATCGTGCTGATGGTCCTGTCGGCCTGGGTGATCGCTACGAAGCCGACCCAGCAAGGTCTCGACCTGAAGGGCGGCACGGAGCTCGTCTATGAGGCCCGCGGCACCCCGGCCCTGCCCGAACCGACGCCCGAGGACATCGACCGGGCGATCGACATCATCCGCGACCGCGTCGACACCCTCGGCGTCGCCGAGCCCGAGATCGCGCGGATCGGCCCGAACCAGATCTCGGTCGGCCTGCCGCAGGTGCAGAACGCCAACGACGCGATTCGCCAGGTGGGGAGGACCTCGCAGCTCTTCTTCTACGACTTCGAGCCGAACGTCATCCCGCCGGACCAGGAACTCGGCAAGGAGCGGCCGTTCAACCGCCTCTACGACGCGGTCAAGGCGGCGCAGGAGCAGGAGTCGGAGTGCTTCGAGAAGGACGGCGAGCCGCTCTGCACCCACGACGGCCAGTTCTATCTCTTCGACGAGAACACGCTGGAGCTCCTCGCCGGGCCCACCAAGGTGGAGGAAGACCTCTTCCTCAGCTTCGACGACAACCAGCAGCCGGCAGGCACGATCGTCGAGGAGATCCCGCAGGGCTACGTGATCCTTCGCGCCGAGGAGGCGGTGGACAACAGGGACACCGAGGCGAACGAGTCGGAGACGACGCCGCGCGGTTGGTTCCTCCTCCGGGACCGCCCGGAGCTGACGGGGAGCGAGATCCGCAACCCGGAGCAGCAGACCGACTCGATCACCGGCCAGCCCAACGTGACCTTCGACTTCACCGACGAGGGCCGCGAGGCCTTCCAGGAGGTGACCAGGCGGATCGCAGAGCGCGGGGCGGCGAACGCTCCGCCCGGAGTCGTCAGCGCCGATCAGGCGTCGGAGTTCTCGGACAGCTTCGCGGTCGTGCTCGACGGCGAGATCGTTTCGCGGCCGATCATCAACTACATCGAGAACCCGGCCGGGATCGACGGCCGCACGGGCGCCCAGATCTCTGGCAACTTCTCGATCCAGGAGGCGCAGGACCTCGCCGAGTTCCTGCGGATCGGCGCCCTGCCGGTCGAGCTGACGCTGATCAGCCAGAGCACCGTCTCGGCGACGCTGGGCCAGGAGGCGCTGGACGGCGCGATCGTGGCCGGGCTCGCCGGCCTGGGCCTGGTGCTGCTGTTCCTGCTCGCCTACTACCGCTTCCTGGGCTTCGTCGCCGCGCTCGGGCTGTTCGTGTACGCCCTGTTCTACCTGGCGCTGATCAAGCTGATCCCGATCACGCTGACCCTGCCGGGCATCGCCGGCCTGATCCTCACGATCGGCGTCGCGGCCGACTCGAACATCGTGATCTTCGAGCGCATCAAGGAGGAGGTGCGGCACGGGCGCTCGATGTTGTCCGCGATCTCCGCGGGCTACCGCAAGGGCATCGCGACGATCATCGACGCCAACGTGATCACCCTGATCACGGCCTTCATCCTGTTCGTCCTCGCGAGCGCCGGCGTCAAGGGCTTTGCGTTCACCCTGGGGATCGGCACCATCGTGTCCCTGTTCACGGCGGTGCTGTTCACGCAGGCGGTGCTGGCGGTGCTCGGCCGCGCCCAGTTCCTGCGCTCGCCCCGCTTCCTGGGCGCTCGCGAGCGAGCGCACACGTGGGAGTTCGACTTCACGGGGCTCTCGAAGTACTTCTTCTCGGCCTCCGGGATCATCCTGGCGATCGGCGCGATCGCGTTCGCCACCCAGCAGTTGAACCTGGGCATCGACTTCGAGTCCGGCACCCGGATCAAGGCCGCGCTGGCCGAGGAGGCGACGTCCGACGAGATCCGGAGCGCGCTCTCGGACGCGGATCCCCCGATCGACGGCATGGACAACGCCGAGATCCAGCAGGTCACCGAGGAGGAGTTCGGCGCCAACGTCTTCCAGATCCAGGGCAAGATCCCGGCGGACCAGGCCCAGGACGTCGCGCCGGCGCTCGAGGCCGAGTTCGGGCTCGAGGGCGGCGACCAGGGCATCCAAACGACGTCAGTGGGCCCCACCTTCGGCGAGCAGATCGCCCGCAGCGCGGTGATCGCCCTGATCTTCTCGCTGATCGTGATCTCGGGGTACGTGGCGATCCGGTTCGAGGCGAAGTACGCCGTCCCGGTGCTCATCGCCCTCGTGCACGACATCCTGATCACGGGAGGCATCTACGCGCTGGTCGCCGAGGAGGTCTCGAGCGCGACCGTTGCGGCGTTCCTGACCATCCTCGGCTATTCGATGTACGACACGATCATCGTCTTCGACCGGATTCGCGAGAACGTCCCGCGGATGCCGCGCGCCGCGTTCTCGCAGATCGTCAACCGCTCGATGAGCGAGGTGCTGACGCGGTCGCTGATCACCGGCCTCTCGACCGTTTTCCTGGTCGGGATGCTGCTCGTCTTCGGCGACGAGACACTGCGCGGGTTCGCCTTCGCGATGATGGTCGGGATCGCCTCGGGTACGTATTCGTCGATCTTCATCGCGTCGCCCGTGCTGACCGAGTGGAAGGAGCGCGAGCCCGCCTACCGCGCGCGCCGGCGCAACATCACGGAGGCGATGGGCTACGTGCCCACCTTCCCCGAGGACAACGTGGTCGCGAGGGTGGAGGGGCACGAGGAGGCCGAGGTCAAGGCCGAGCTCCCGCCGGCGGGACCGGACGAGGTGGTGGCCATGCCGCCGCTCGAGCAGTCTGAACGCCCGGCACCCGAGCCCGCTGCGCCCGAGCCCGAGCCTCCGGCACCCGAGGCCGAGCCCGTGGCGCCCGAGCCGGTGGCGGAGCCGCAGGACGCGCACGCCGCCGCGGCCCGCCGTGCCGAGCGTCAGCGCAAGCAGCAGCGGCGGCGCCGCAAGCACGGGAGGAGGAGGTAGATGGCGGCCCTGGTCTGGTTCACGGTCGGCCTCGCGATCTGGCACTTCACGGTGCTGCTCCCGGACCGCTTCTGGGGCGGGATCGTCGGCGCGCTGCTCGGCGCCGCGACCGGCGCGATGGTGACCGGCGCGATCGCTCAGATCGCCACCTCGCAGGGCATCGGCGAAACGGACATCGCCACGGTCCTCTACGCGATCCCGGGCACCCTGATCGGCCTCGCGGTGGTGTGGGCCGTCGGCGTCCGCGCCGAGCGCGACGCCGTCCAGCACTAGGTCGACCTCGCTCGGGGCTGGGCGGTGAGGGGCCTTGAACCGAAGGCCCGAAACAGCCGCTTTGCATGGAAGCGCAATAGCCTGCGCGGCACCCACGGGTGTCGAGAAACCGTCGCTCTTGCGGCGAATACTCGCGCTTTCGAGTAGCCACGCTGCCGAGGGAGCCTCATTCCCGTCTGGACGAGAAGCGGAATAGTCGCTCTTCGTAAGAGGGGCGGCGATCGGCATCGAACGTCCCGGAAGGCCGGGTATAGCGCCCATTGCGGGACGTTCACCGTGTCCCTCCACGGGGCCCCTAGGGGGCGATTCCGTCGGGCGCCGTCCCTACCTTGGGTCGGTGAGCGAGGTCGACACCCCCGAGGCCGCGCGCGAGTTCGAGCTTGCCCCCTACCCCTATGCCGAGGCGCGGGCGATCGCGCGCGAGCTCGGGCTCGCGGAGCCGGTCGCCGCGACACTCGTGCGGCGGGGCCATCGCACGGTCGAGGCGGCGCGGGCGTTCCTGGCCGCCGACGAGGCGCACGACCATTCGGCGTTCGCCGGGATGGATGCCGCGGTGGCGGCGATTCGCGCCGCGATCGCCCGCGGCGAGCTGATCACCATCCACGGCGACTACGACGTGGACGGGGTGACCGCGACCACGATCCTGATCTCGGCCCTGCGCGAGCTGGGCGCCGAGTGCGACTGGCTGATCCCCGCCCGGGTCGAGGACGGCTATGGCCTGACCGCGGCGACCGTCGACCGCCTCGCGGAGCGCGGGACCCGCCTGCTGATCACCGCGGACTGCGGGATCGCCTCCCCGCGCGAGGTCGCGGCCGCCCGCGCACGGGGGATCGAGGCGATCGTCACCGACCACCACCAGCCCGGCGACGAGCTGCCCGACTGCCCGATCGTGCACCCGACGGTCTCGGGCTATCCGTGCCCGGACCTCTGCGCCGCGGGCGTGGCCCACAAGGTCGCGGCGGCGCTGATCGGCACGGCCCGCGCGGAGCGCGACCTCGACCTGGTCGCGCTGGCCACCGTCGCCGACATGGTGCCGCTCGTGGGCGAGAACCGCTCGCTCGTACGCCATGGGCTCGAGCGGGCGCGCCGCGCTGAGCGACCCGGCCTGCGCGCGCTGATGGCCGTGTCCTCGATCGCCCCGGAGCGCCTGGACGAGGGCGACCTCGGCTTCCGTCTCGCCCCGAGGATCAACGCGGCCGGCCGCCTGTACCGCGCGGACGCCGCCGTCGAGCTGTTCCTGACCGATGACGAGGAGCGCGCCCGGCAGATCGCCCACGAGCTGGATCGCGCGAACCACGAGCGCCGGGCCACCGAGGCCGACGTCCTCGCCGACGCCGAACGGCGTCTCCGCGAGCTCGGGCCCGAGGCCGCCGAGGCTGCGGCGATCGTGCTCTGGGGCGAGGGGTGGCACCCGGGCGTCGTCGGCATCTGCGCGTCCCGGATGGCGGAGCGGCGGCTCAAGCCAACCGTTCTGATCGCGCTCGACGACGACGGGCGCGGCAAGGGCTCGGGTCGCAGCGTCCCCGGGTTCGACCTGCTCGCGGGGCTGCGCGAATGCGACGGGGCGCTCGCCCGCTACGGCGGCCACCGCGCAGCGGCCGGCCTCGAGATCGACGGCGCGATGCTGGAGCGGTTCCGCGCCGAGTTCTGCGCCCACGCCGCCGCGGTGCTCGGCGCCCGGCCGCCGACCCGCACCGAGCGGGTTGACGCGGTGGTCGGCGGCGCGAGCCTCACCCACGACGTCGCCGCGCAGCTCGCGAAGCTGGGCCCGTTCGGCAAGGGCAACCCCGAGGTGCGGCTCCTGGTGCCGGGCGGGCGCATCGCTGACGTCAGGCCGATGGGGGAGGGGGATCGCCACGCGCGCTTCAGCCTCACCAGCGGCGCCGCCCGGGCTTCCGGGGTGGGCTTCGGCGTGGGCGCCTCGCTCGCCCGCGCGGCCGAGGCCGGCCCGCTGGACATCTCCGTCCGGCTCGAGCTGAACGAATGGAACGGTGCGGTCGCGCCCCGGGTGGTGCTCGGCGCGATCTACGGCGCGGCGGCGGCTTCGGGCGTCGATCAGACCTGCCCGGAGGGCGAGTACGCCGTGCGCCTCGCCGCGGAGCTCGAGCGTGGGCCGGGCCTGCCCGACCCGCCGGCGTGGCTCGGTCCCGTTCGCGAGCGCGTCGACCGCACCGGGGACTCGGCCGTCGCCGCGGTCGCGGCGCTCGCATCGAGCGGCGAGCCCGTGCTGGTTGTATCCGCCGACGCGCTGTGGCGGCGAGCGCTGGTCGAGAGCGCGGCCAGCCCGGAGCGCTTCGGCGGCGGCAACGCCGCGATCCTCTCCGCCCGCGGCGGGCTGGCAGCGGGCCGTCTGCAGGCGGAACGCCTGCTCGGGGAGGGCAGCGGCGGCGTCGTGCTGGCGGACTGGCCGGCGCTCGCGCTGACGCCCACGCTCGTCCCGGAGTTCCCCCACGTGGTGCTCGCGGATCCCGCCCCGCGACGTGGCCTCGAGGCCGCGATGCTCGCCGGCGATCGGCGCGAGGGCGGATACCTGCACGTGCTCGGGTCCCACGCGGACCCCAGCCTGGCGCTGCGAGCGCTCGGGCTGCTGTTTCCGATGCGCCCGGCGCTGGCCGACGTCTACCGCGCTCTCCGCGGGCGTGGCAACGGGGGCCCATTGGATCCGAAGGGGCTGCGCGAGGCGATCGAGGCTGCCGTTGGGGACGTGCGATCCCCCGAGTGGTGTGGCCGCGCGGTACGCGCGCTGAGCGAGATCGGCATCGTGCGCGTTCTTGGCACCGGTCCTGACCTCGCGTTCGAGGTCGTATCCTCGGTGCGTGGCGAGCTTGACAAATCGCCCAGTTACGTCGCCAGCCAACAGGCTCACGAGGAGTGCGTGCGATTCCTGACCGAGGGCAAAGAACAGAGCTCGAGCCCGCTGCCGGCGGCAGCCTAGGCGACGAGTCGCAGAACGGGGACGTCGAGCTCGACGAGGCGCTGGTGTCTGCGCCCGACCCGGCCGGGCACACGCGCGTCGGGACGCACGAGCACACCGCCGTCGTCGAGCTCGAGGACGACGAGTACACGAAGGGCCTCGCGAGCGACGAGCGGGCGCTCCTGGGCGACCTGTTCGCGGTCGTCACCGAGCACGCAGACGAGGCCACCAGCCGGCTCGACCGCCGCGCCGTCGAGCAGGCCTTCGCATTCGCCTGCGAGCGTCATGCCGATCAGCGCCGCCGCTCGGGCGAGGACTTCATCACGCATCCGGTCGAGGTGGCGAAGATCTGCGCCGGCCTTCGCCTCGACACCGAAACGCTCTGTGCAGCGCTCCTGCACGACACGGTCGAGGACACCTCGGCGAGCCTCGACGAGGTGCGCGAGCTGTTCGGCGAATCGGTCGCCGGTCTCGTGGACGGAGTCACGAAGCTGACGGGGATCACCTTCCAGAGCCGCGACGAGAACCAGGCCGAGAACTACCGGAAGATGATGGTCGCGATGGCCACGGACGTGCGGGTCATCCTGATCAAGCTCGCCGACCGCCTCCACAACATGCGCACGATCGGGAGCGTCCCGAAGGGCAAGCAGATGGAGAAGGCGCGCGAAACGCTCGAGATCTACGCGCCGCTGGCGCACCGGCTGGGCATCCACGCGATCAAGTGGGAACTGGAGGACCTCTCGTTCCAGCGCCTGCACCCGCGCAAGTACGACGAGATCAAGAAGCTCGTCGCTCAGCAGCGCGACGAGCGCGAGCGCTACGTGGCCGATGCCGGCGCGTTCCTGCAGAAGGAGCTGGCGGCCGTCGGGATCGAGGCCGAGATCTCCGGCCGGGCCAAGCACTTCTACTCGATCTATTCGAAGATGAGCAAGAAGGGGCGCGAGTTCAACGAGATCTACGACCTGACCGCGATGCGGGTGATCGTCGGCTCGGTCAAGGACTGCTACGGCGCGATCGGGATCATCCATTCGATCTGGAAGCCGCTTCCGGGCCGCTTCAAGGACTTCGTCGCGACCCCGAAGCTGAACCTCTACCAGGCGCTGCACACGACGGTGATCGGCCCCGAGGGCCGCCCGCTCGAGATCCAGATTCGCAGCCCCGACATGCACCGGGTCGCCGAATACGGGATCGCCGGTCACGTGCTCTACAAGGAGTCACCCTCCGGCGTCCGCGGGGCGGGGAAGGGCAAGGCTCCGGGTGACCCGGCCAAGGAGAAGATGACGTGGCTGCGTCAGCTGCTCGAGGCCGAGGGCGACCAGGAGCCGGCCGAGTTCCTCGAGGCGCTGAAGGTGGACCTGTTCGAGGACGAGGTCTTCGTGTTCACGCCGAAGGGCGAGGTGAAGAACCTCTCCGCCGGCTCGACGCCGCTGGACTTCGCGTACGCCGTGCACACGGACGTCGGGCACCGGTGCGTCGGCGCGAAGGTCAACGGGAAGATCGTCCCGCTCCACTACCAGCTGAAGTCCGGGGACATCGTCGAGGTGCTGACCTCGAAGCAGGAGCGGGGACCGTCGCGCGACTGGCTGTCCGTGGTCCGCACCACCCGCGCCCGGAACAAGATCCGCGCATTCCTGACCCGCGAGCGCCGCGAGGATTCGGAGCGCCGCGGCCGCGAGGAGCTGCAGGATGCGCTCCGCAAGCAGGGGCTGCCGCCGCAGCGGATCGCCGGCTCGCCGCTGCTGGCCGACGTGATCCGCGAGATGGGCTTCCGCAAGGGAGACGACTTCTACGTCGCGCTCGGCGGGGCGAAGATCTCGGCCCGGACCGTCGTCAACAAGATCATGCAGCGCCTGAAGTCGGGCGAGGCGGTCGCGGGCGACGAGACCGAGGCCCGCCTCGCCGGCGTCCTCGAGGGGCGCGACGAGCGCCAGCGCCGCACCCAGGAGGCGTCGAACTACGGAATCGTCGTGCAGGGCATCGACGACGTGATGGTGCGGCTCGCGAAGTGCTGCCGGCCGGTGCCCGGCGACGAGATCGTCGGCTACGTGTCGCTCGGCCGGGGGATCACGATCCATCGCGAGGACTGCAAGAACGTGAAGGCGCTGATGAAGGCGCCCGAGCGCTTCACGGACGTCGCGTGGGAGGGCGAGAACGCCGCCTCCTACCGCGTCGAGCTCGAGATCGACGCCTGGGACCGCCCGCGCCTGCTCGAGGACCTGTCGCGGACGTTCGCCGAGACCGGGGTCAACATCATCGAGGCCTGGTGCTCGACCAAGCACCCGATGGTCAAGAACCGCTTCGTCGTGGAGGTGGGCGACTCCGAGCAGCTGCGCCAATGCGTTTCCCGCCTCCGGCACGTCGATTCCGTCTTCGACGCGTACCGCGTGACGCCGACGGCTTAGTGGCGCGGCCCGGGGTCAGCCTGGTCGTTCCCTTCCGGGGCAACGACGAGGACGCACGCCGCCTGGCGGCCAACCTCGAGCCTCTCGAGCTCGGACCCGACGACGAGCTGATCGTCGCCGACAACTCGGATCCGGCGACGAACTACCAATTCCCCCCGGGGGGCGGTGGGGAGTGGCAACTCCTGCGGGCGGACGGTGAGCGCTCGTCGTATCACGCGCGGAACGTCGGCGCCGCCGCGGCGGCCGGCGAGTGGATCCTCTTCATCGACTCGGATTGCGTTCCGGATTCGTCCCTGGTCGACGCCTACTTCGCGCCCGTGCCCGGTGAGGTGACCGGCGCGATCGCCGGCTCGGTCACCACCGACCCCGCGCAGGACGCGTTCCTCGCCCGGTACGCGAGCGACCGCAAGTTCCTCGACCAGGATGCCGGCCTCCACACCGCGGGGGACGCCGCCGCCACCGCGAACCTGATGGTTCGCCGCGCCGCGTTCGAAGAGGTGGGCAGGTTCGCCGAGGGCATCCGATCGGCCGGCGACGTCGACCTCTGCCGGCGCCTCGTCGCGGCCGGCTGGGGGATCGAGCGCCGGCCCGGGGCGGTAGTCCGCCATCTTCACCGCGAGTCGCTGCCCGACCTGCTCGGCTCGATCGCCCGCTACGCAGCCGGCGCTCGCTGGCTCAACGAGCGCTATCCGGGAACCGCGCCCCGATGGCCCCTGGTCCACGGCCTGGCGCTCTGCGGCCGCGACATCGCGCTCGACCTGGCGCGGCTCCGCTTCGAGCGCGCGGCGTTCCGCGGCGTCGACGCCCTCGGCATGTTCGCGCACGTGATCGGCTACCGCCGATCGAACGCGGCGGGCTAGCGCCCGACAGCGCGCCTCGCCTGGTCCTGATCGAGGAAGTGCTGGATCGAGACGATCGCTCCGTCGCGCACGGTGTGGACAGCGCCGACGTGGGCCCGGACCTCGACGCCCGAGGCGAGCCGCGCGAACGTGTCGCCCAGCAGCAGCACCTTGCCATCGCCCGCATCGTGGATCTCGTCGGCCGTGAAGACGAACGACTCCCACGGCGCCAGCCATTCGGCCCAGCCCTCGCGCAGTCCCTGGAGCCCGCGAAAAGGGCCACCCATGTCGCCGACGTACCCGCCGTCGGGGGTCTCGAACTCGACCGCTGCATCGGGCGCGATCGCCTGGTCCAGGCGCGCGAGCGCTTCCGGATCCCCCAAGAACGCCTTCATGTCGAGCGCGGCGCCAAGCTCGAAGCCGAACGCCGTCGTCACCAGGTCGAGGGCAGCCGGAGCCATTGCGTCCCGTCAGGTCCGGCGCCGGCTCAGGACGAGGATCCCGATGGTGGCGACCGAGCAGGCCGCGACGATCGCCTGCGTCGCGATGCGGCTGACGTCGACGACGGGCTCCCAGCGGACCTGGTCGCCCGAGATCACATAGGCGCCAACAGGCCGCGCGCCGAGACCGAATCCGGCGCCGCCGCCGGTTTGCCCCGGCTCCTTGCCCTCGCCGCTTCCGCCCCCGCCGCCGCCCGCCACCACGGCGGCCGGGATCACCGTCACGCCGTTGCGCTCGTACGGTTCGCCATAGACCCGCTTCACGGTGATCGCGTCACGCGCCCCCGCGATCGTCTCCTCAACGTCCATCAAAACCTCCTCGTGGTGTGCTTCGACACTACGGCAGCTCAGCCCTGATCTTCGCCGCCACCGCCGCAGCCTGCTCGTCGGAGCGGTACTTCGACCGCGGCCAGAAGAAGCCGCGCAGGCCGTCCTTGCGGTTGCGCGGGGCGATGTGGACGTGCAGGTGCGGCACGGACTGCGAGACGACGTTGTTGATCGCGACGAAGGCGCCCTGGGACTCCATCGCGGCCCGGACGGCCACGCTCAGCCGCTTGGTGTTGGCAAAGAGCGGCGCGACCAGCTCGTCCGGCAGGTCCCACAGGGTCTCGTGGTGCTCGCGCGGGACGAGCAGGGTGTGCCCCTGGAACAGTGGCCGCGTATCGAGGAACGCGACGCAGGTCTCGTCCTCGAACACGCGGTGCGAATCGACCTCCCCGGAGACGATCCCGCAGAAGAGGCAGTCGCTAGGCAACGACCGTCAGCGCGCCCGGGTCCACACCGAGCGCCAGCGAGGTGTGGTCGCCGATGTAGTCGCCGTCGACCTGGACGGGGAAGGGCACCGTCTCGCCGTCCTCGGTCTCGGAGACGGAATCGATCCGCGCTTCGCGCAGCCCGGCGAAGGCCTCGATCTGGCGGTGCTTCCACGGCGGGAAGCGACCCGAGTCGGCCAGGCAGCGCCACATCACGGTCGGCATGTCGCGGAGGGCCGCCCGCTTCAGGATGGCGACCGAGAGGGTGCCGTTGTCGAGCGCCGCTCCGTCGCACACCCGCACTGCGCGCTCGCCGAAGTAGGTGAAGGGGTCGGAGTTCTGCGCGACCGTGGTGATGCCCTCGACCTCGCCGCGCTCGGAGCGGAGGCGGAGACGGGCGGGCTCGCTCATCAGGTAGTGGCGGTTGAACCCGCTCACCGCGGCCCAGGTGTAGTACCACTCGCCCGCGCGGGCCTTCAGCTTCGGGTGCGCGTCGACCCTCTTCACCACCATCGCGTCGAGGCCCGCCCCGCAGGCGAAGACGAAATGCCGGCCGTTCGCGAGCCCGAGGTCGATCGGCCGCGGGTGGAAGTTGTCGGCCAGCCCGAGCAGGTGCTCGGTCGCGTCGACCACGTCGTTCGGGATGCCCAGCGTGCGGCAGAAGACGTTGGTGGCCCCGCCGGGCAGGACGCTGAGCGGCACGCGGGTGCCCGCGAGGCCGTTGGCGACCTCGTTGATGGTGCCGTCGCCACCGAACGCGACCACCACGTCGTAGCCGCCCCCGACGGCCTCGCGCCCGATCTCGGTGGCGTGGTTCTGCGCCTCGGTCGAGACCGCCTCGACCTCGTACCGGCCCTGCAGGGCGTACACGACGAGGTTCTTCAGCCGGTCGGAGACGGTCGTCGCGTACGGGTTGACGATGATCAGCATGCGCTTCTTCGCGGCCCTGGGCGGAGCGCCGTTGGTCGCGCTCGCGGAGCTGGGGGCCGCCGGGGTGGTGGCGGTCGTGCTCGCCGGCATCGCTCACATCCTCCCTGATCCCGGCGCCCTACGTTGCCTCGTAGCGGACGACTGCACGGTCCTCGACCTCGCGTACCGTGCCCTCGTTCGAGAGCAGGTCGAGGTGGCCGATCACCTCGGAAAGCGTCAGGAACGCCTGCGTGACGGCAACGTTCCCCCACAGCTCCTGGGCGATCTCGTGCCCCGTCTTGGGCCCCTCGCGCACCAGGCCGAGGATCTTCTGCTTGCGGCGCTCGGTCTTCTCCAGGCGGTCGTCGATCAGCGCGGCGTGATCGGTCACCGGATCGCCGTGGCCGGGGAGGACGATCTCCGCCGGGAGCTCGCGCGTCCTGGCGAGCGAGTCCAGGTAGCTGACCAGGGCCTGGGTGCGCTCGTCCGATCCGTCCAGCGGCCGCGTGATCAGGGGATTGGAGGAGATCGTCGGCAGCAGGTGGTCCGCTGCGATGAGGATCCGCCGGTCCGCGTCCCAGAAGACGGTGTCCGAGGGGCTGTGGCCGGGGCGGTGCATGACTTCGAGGGTGCGGTCGCGGAACTCGACCCGCTCGCCGTCGTGGAGCGGCCGGGTCACGCGAGCCCGGGAGCCCCAGGCCCGGAAGCTGCGCGAAACGCCCTGCAGCGCGATCACGACGTTCTCCGGGATCCCGTTGCGAAGCATCAGCTCTGCCGCGAAGGCGTCGTCCAGCTCGGCGTCCTCGGTGAAGTTCGCGAGGCGTCGCACCGCCACGTCGATCGCGGCGACCTCGGCGCCCGAGTGCTCGACGATGATCTCCACGAGGCCGAGGTGGTCGATGTGCTGGTGCGTGAGGATGACCAGCTCGAGGTCGTCGATCGAGTGCCCACGCTCGGCGAGCTGGCCCTGCAGCTCGTCGAGGGCCTTGCCCGAGTTCGGCCCGGTGTCGACCAGGGTCAGCGGCTCATCCTCGATCAGGTAGCAGTTGACCCGGCCAACGGCGAAGGGCGTGGGGATCCGCAGCCGATGGATTCCGGCTTCGGCCGCGCGGGCCAGTGCCTCCTCAGGATTCACGGATCAGGGCCAACACTTCGTCGCGCTTGCGCTCCATGTCCTCGCGCGAGACGAGCGACTCGAGGTTCAGGCGCAGCAGCGGCTCGGTGTTCGACGGCCGGACGTTGAAGTGCCAGTCCGGATACTCCACCGAGACGCCGTCGAGCCAGGAGATCTCCCCGTCCGGATGGGCGGCAGCGATCTCGTTCATCTTCGCCTCCTGGTCGCCGACCTCGGAGTTGATCTCGCCGCTGATGAAGTAGCTCGCTCTGAGCTCGCCCACCAGCTCGGACAGCAAGCGCGTCTCCTTGGAGAGCAGCTCGACCATCAGGAGCGCGGGCAGCGTGCCCGAGTCCGCCGACCAGAACTCGCGGAAGTAGTAGTGCCCGGAGACCTCGCCCCCGAAGGCGCCGCCGTGCTCGCGCATCCCGATCTTGAAGAACGCGTGTCCGACCCGGTTGACGCGCGAGACACCGCCGAGCCTGGCGACGGTGTCGGGCACGGCCCGGCTGGCGCGCACGTCGTAGAGGATCGTCGCGCCGGGCTCGCGCTCCAGCACCCGCGCGGCGAGCAGCGCGGTCAGGAAGTCGCCGTCCACGAACTCGCCCCGATCGTCGATGAAGAAGCAGCGATCCGCGTCCCCATCCCAGGCGATGCCCAGGGCGGCGCCCTCGGCGCGCACCCGGTCGATGATGAACTGCCGGTTCTCGGGAAGCAGGGGGTTGGGCTCGTGGTCCGGGAACTCGCCGTCGGGGGTCCAGTAGGTCGCGACCGTGTCCAGGCCGAGGCGGTCGAGCAAGGGGCCGACCATCGGCCCCGCCATCCCGTTGCCGCCGTCGAGCACGACGCGCAGCGGCCGGACGGCCTCCGGGTCGATCGAGCGCAGCGCGTGCTCGTGGAACTCGGAGTAGATCTCCACGGTCTCGGTGGAGCCGCCCCCGGGCGGCTCGGGCAGTCCGGCCTCGATCGCGGCCTGGACCTCGCCGATGCCGGCGTCGCCCGAGAGCGCGAGCGCTCCCTCGCGGACGAGCTTCACCCCGGTGTACGCCTTGGGGTTGTGCGACGCCGTCACCATGGCGCCGCCGTCCAGGTCGCGCGAGCCGACGAGGTAATAGAGCATCTCGGTCCCGACCATCCCTGCGTCGAGGACGGCGCAGCCCTCGGCGACCAGCCCACCGACGAGCTTGTCGGTCATCGCCGGCGCCGTCAGGCGCATGTCGCGGCCGACGCCGACGCGGAGCTCTGCCGGCTTCTTGCCGCGCAGGTCCGCGAGGACCCGGGCGAACGCCCGGCCGATCGCGCGCGCGGTCGTCTCGTCCATCTCGGAGCCGTGGACGCCGCGGATGTCGTAGGCCTTGAAGATCCCCGGCGGGGCGAGGACCTCGGGCTCAGCCAAAGCCGCCCCGCAGCGCCTCGTAGCTCTGCTCCAGCGTCTGTGGCATGACGCGGGTATCGGCCAGGACCGGCATGAAGTTCGTGTCGCCGCCCCAGCGCGGGACGACGTGCATGTGGATGTGATGCTCGACGCCGGCGCCCGCCACCCGTCCCTGGTTGAAGCCGACGTTGAATCCGTGCGGCTCGTATTCGGCCTGCAGGACCTCGATCCCGCGCTGGGCCAGGGCCATCATCTCCGCGGTCGTCTCGGGCGGCAGCTCCTGGATCGCCGCGACGTGCTCGAAGGGCGCGATCATCAGGTGCCCGTTGGTATACGGGTAGAGGTTGAGGATCACGAAGCACCGCTCGCCGCGGTGGACGATCAGGTTCGCCTCGTCGTCGTCCTCATCCGGCTTGGCGCAGAAGATGCACGCCTGCTCGACGTCCTTCGACGCGTCCTTCACGTAGGCGAGGCGCCAGGGCGCCCAGATGCGGTCGCTTGCCACACCGCCGCATCTTATGTAGGGGTTACTTCGTCAGGCAGATCGCCGTCGCGACCAGCGTGAAGTCGTCAGGAGCTTCCTCACCGTTCACGTAGCCGCCGGCCCTCCAGGCCCTCTTGCCGTCGGGGCCGCTGTAGTTGATGTCGGCGAAGTCATCCGCGCTGGCGTCGGCGAAGACGCCGCCGCCCCCGAGCAGCTGCTCGCCGCTCTTGCACTTCGCCCTCACGTCGCCGTGGTTGTCCTCGTTGATGGATTCGACCAACACCTTGTCCGTGCGCAGCTTGACCTTGCCAAGCTCCTTCGCCCCGACGTCGTTCTTGCCGATCTGCGTGGCCGCGATCGACGTGCCTGTCAAAGCGACCACCATCGCCGCGCAGGCGACGATCATCGCGGGACTCGGCTTCCGCCCAAACCTGCTCATCCGATGCTCCTTCCCCGGTCGGCGTCACGGTGGCGCCGAAGTGTCGGCCCGACCCTACAGCCAGCGGCGCCTGCGGAAGAAGATCAGCATCGCGATCAGGAGCACGGCCATCACGCCGACGACCGCGTAGAAGTCCTCGGTGTCGCCCTCGCCCGGCACGCCGACGTTCATGCCCCAGATGCTCGCGATCAGGGTCAGCGGCAGCACGATCACGCTGATCGCGGTCAGCACGCGCAGGATCTCGTTGACGCGGTGGGAGATGTACGACTCGTTCGTCTCCTCGAGGCCCTGCACGACCTCCTTGTAGTTCTCGAGCATGTCCCAGATCCGCTCGTGCGCGTCGCCGATGTCGTCGAAGTAGATCTCCAGCTCCTCGCCCTCCTCGGGCGGGGTGAGGAAGCGCTTCTTGAGCCGCTCGAGGTCGGTCAGCACCGCGCGCTGCGGGCGGATCACCTTGCGGAAGTTGATGATCTCCTGCTTCGCGTTCGAGATGTCGCGGACGATGTCCTCGGAGCGGCCCTCGAAGATCTCGTCCTCGAGCGCGTCGAGCTTGTTTCCGATCTTGCGCAGCATCGGGAAGCAGTAGTCGAAAGCGTCGTCGACAACTCGGTAGAGGACGAATCCGGAGCCCTTCTCAAACAGCTGGTCGCGCAGCTCCTCCTTCTGGCGGCAGCGCTCGAACAGGTACTCGACCGGCTGCAGGGGCGTGTTCGGGATCGTGACGATGAAGTCGGGCCCGACGAACAGATCCAGCTCGCCGGCGTTGAGGCGCCCGACGTTGCGGTCGAACACCGGGAAGTGCAGGACGATGAACAGGTAGTCGTCGTACTCGTCGATCTTCGGCCGCTGGTTGCGCGAGAGCACGTCCTCGAGATCGAGGGCGTGGAAGTCGAACTGCTCTGAGAGCCAGGCGGTCTCGAGCGGCGTCGGGCGCTCGATGTGGACCCAGCGAAAGCCCTCGCCGGAGACGACCTCTACCTGCGGCGTGCGCTCGGCGGCAGCCTCAGCCGCGGGCGCGACCAGGCGCCCGGACCGCACGGGGCGGCGCAGCCTCGGCTTCGGAAGGCTCGGCATCGGCCTGGTCGGTGTCGCGGTTCTCGGGCATGCCCGCCTAGGTTACGCCACGGTTGCGATCGCGGCACACGCCGCAACACAGCGTTCACGACCTCGTGCACCGGGCGGCCATGGCCGTTGCTACAGTTCCACCCACATAGCCGCTGCATCCAGAGGGGTGGAGGGACTGGCCCTTAGAAACCCCGGCAACCACCGAAGGCCTCGCGGCCCGAGGGCAGGTGCCAATTCCAGCAGGCATACAGCCTGGGAGATGTGAGTCGGAAGTCCGGTAGGACCTCTGCTCGCACAAGCAGAGGTCTTTTTCGTAACCGAACCGGACTGGAGGAATCGAACAGAAATGGCCCCGACGGCCCTCAAATGCAAGGAATGCGGGACCGAGTACCCGCTCGACGCTCGTTACGTGTGCGAATCGTGCTTCGGCCCGCTTGAGGTCGCCTACGAGGCGCAGACGGCCGACGCTGACGCGCTGCGGCGCAAGATCCAGGCAGGCTCGGCCGGGATCTGGCGCTACGCCGACTTCCTGCCGTTCACCGGTCGCCCGCGCGATCCCCTCGAGCCCGGCCTGACGCCGCTCGTGCGCGCCGACCGGCTCGCGGAGCGCCTCGGCCTCGGCGAGGTCTGGGTGAAGAACGACGCGGCGAACCCGACGCATTCGTTCAAGGACCGCGTCGTCGCCGTGGCGATCGCGAAGGCACAGGAGCTCGGCTTCGAGACCGTCGCGTGCGCCTCGACCGGCAACCTCGCGAACGCCGTTGCCGCCCACGCGGCTGCAGCCGGCTTGGACTCGTATGTGTTCGTGCCCTCGGACCTGGAGGAGCAGAAGCTGCTGGCGACCGGCGTCTACGGGACGAAGCTGGTGGGTGTCCGCGGCAACTACGACGACGTCAACCGCCTGTGTACCGAGCTCTGTGAGGAGCGCCCCTGGGCGTTCGTCAACGTGAACCTCCGCCCCTACTACGCGGAGGGCTCGAAGACACTGGCGTATGAGACCGTCGAGCAGCTCAGCTGGACGCTTCCGGACCGGGTCGTGGCCCCGATCGCCTCAGGCTCGCTGTTCACGAAGATCGGCCGTGGGTTCACCGAGTGGCTCGACCTGGGCCTCGTATCCGGCGATCTGCCCGTGTTCAACGGCGCCCAGGCCGCCGGATGCTCGCCGGTCGCGACCGCCTACTCCGAGGGCTGGGACGTGTGCAAGCCGCAGAAGCCCGACACGATCGCCAAGTCGCTTGCGATCGGAAACCCCGCGGACGGTCCGTACGCCCTGGAGCTGGCGCGGAGCACGGGCGGTGCGATCGACTCCGTGACCGACGACGAGATCCGCGCGGGCATCCGGCTCCTGGCCGAGACGACCGGCATCTTCACGGAGACCGCCGGTGGCGTCACGGTCGCGACGCTGGCGAAGCTGGCGGAGCGGGGCGACATCGCCGCGGGCGAGCGGGTCGTCGCGTACATCACGGGCGAGGGCCTGAAGACACTCGACGCCGTGCGGGAGGGATTCCAGATGCACGAGATCGATCCGACGGTGGAGGCGCTCGACGCCGAGTTCGCCGCCGCGGCTGCCGCTTAGCAGCTAGATTCCTCGCCCGATGGCGGTCACCGTGAAGATCCCAAGTCAGCTGCGTCCGGCAACCGGCGGCGAGGGCGAGGTCGAGGTCGAGGGCGCGACGGTCGGCGAGGCGCTCGACGCCGTCTTCGACCAGCACGAGGGACTCCGCGAGCGGATCACCGAGGACGGGACGCTGCGGCGGTTCGTCAACGTCTACGTGTCCGGCGAGGACATCCGCTTCCAGGACGGCCTCGAGACGTCGCTCTCAGACGGCGACGAGCTGACGATTCTTCCCGCCGTCGCCGGTGGGCGCTGAGCACCGGCCGGCCGCGGAGATCCCGGTCGGGATCCTCTGCGGGGGCCGTGGAACGCGCCTGCAGGAGCAGACGCACGCGATTCCCAAGGCGCTGGTCGAGATCGGCGGCCGACCGATCCTGTGGCACGTCATCCGGATCTATGCGGCACAGGGGTTCCGCCGCTTCGTCCTCCTGACCGGGTACCTCGGCGAGATGATCGAGGAGTTCGTCGCGGGCGAGTCGTGGCCGGAGCCGGTGGAGGTGGAATGCGTGGACACCGGCGAGGACACGCCCACCGGCGGACGCGTGGCGCTTGCGGCCGAGCGGTTTCGCGAGGGAACGTTCTGCCTGACGTACGCCGACGGCGTCGCGGACATTGATCTGGATGCCCTGCTCGGGTTCCACGCCGAGCAGCGCCTGACGGCGACCATGACCGTCGTCCGCCCCTACAGCCAGTGGGGGATCGCCCTGATCGACGACGCCAACCGGATCGAGGGCTTCCACGAGAAGCCCCGGCTGGACTACTGGATCAACGGCGGCTTCTTCTGCCTCGAGCCCGGGTTCCTCGATCACGTCGAGCCCGGCAGCGTGCTCGAGCGCGAGCCCCTGGAGCGCCTCGCGTCGGACAGCCGCCTCGCCGCTTTCCGGCACGACGGCTTCTGGGACTGCATGGACACCTACAAGGACGCGATCGTCCTCAACGACCTCTGGGCCGGCGGCAACCCCCCGTGGCGGGTCTGGTCGCCCGACGCCGAGGAGGCAAAGGCCTGATGGGCGTCTCCCTCGTCACGGGCGCGCGCGGCTTCGTGGGCGGCTGGCTCGCCAAGGCGCTGCTCGAGCGGGGCGAGCGGGTGGTCTCGTTCGACCGCAGGCGGCTGACCGAGAAGCCGTCGGCGATCGGGATGCTGGGCATCGAGGACCAGCTGGTTCAGGTCGAGGGGGACCTGTGCAACGGCGACGAGCTGGAGCGCGTTCTCCGCGAGAACTCGGTCGACACCGTGTTCCATCTGGCCGCCGAGACGATCGTGGGCAAGGTCCAGGCATCGCCCGTCCGCGGCTTCGAGTCGAACGTCAGGGGGACGTGGACCCTGCTCCAGGCATGTCTCGAGTGCGACGTGGGCCGAGTCGTGTTCGCCTCCTCGGACAAGGCGTACGGCGCGCATGAGGAGCTTCCCTACCGCGAGGACTTCCCGCTGCAGCCGACGGCGCCGTACGACGCCTCGAAGGCGGCGGCAGACCTCATCGCCCGGACCTACTGGTACTCGTACGGCCTGCCGGTCGCGATCACCCGGTTCGCGAACATCTACGGCGGCGGCGACCTCAACTTCTCGCGCCTGATCCCCGAGGCGGTAAGCGCCGCGCTCGACGGCCGGGCGCCGGTGCTGCGGTCGGACGGATCGCCGGAGCGCGACTTCCTGTACGTCGAGGACGCCGCGTCGGCTTACCTGGCGATCGTCGATGCGCTCGAGCGCGACGACGTCCGCGGCGAGGTGTTCAACGCCGGCGGCGGGCGCTCATACCCGGTCGGCGAGGTCGTCGCGCTGATCGCGAAGCTCTCCGGCACCGGCGTCGAGCCCGACATTCGCGGCACCGGCAACCCGGAGGGCGAGATCGACCGGCAGTACGTGGACCCGGCGAAGATCCGCGAGCGCCTCGGCTGGGAGCCGGCCGTGGGACTCGAGCAGGGGCTCGAGCTGACGCTCGACTGGTACCGGGAGCACCCGGAGGCCAGGGCCCCGGCGCCGGAGTCGTAGGGCGCGGTCGTCCGCGGGCGCCCGGGCGGGGTGCTTAACCGCGACTTCGTGAGGGCGCTGGTCCCCGCGTCGGGGTTGTGCACCGTATGGGTGCTCAACCACGACGGCACCGCGACGCCGATGACGGCGTCGGGGTTGTGCACCGGCCTGGCGATCTCGATCGAGCAATCGGCCGCCTCGCGGGCCGGCAGCAGGGCAACGTCACGCATGCTCAACTCCGGGATGTCGGCCTGGGTCGTCGGGCGATCGCTCGCCGTGTCGAGCGGCGCTGGCTCCGCCCCCAACACCGCGGCGTCTACTTCGTCGGCCACGGAGAGATCACATGCAAGGCGCAGGCGATGGCAGCGGTGCTCGCCTGCGGGGAGGGGGCTGTCGTGAGCCACCGCAGTGCCGCCTACCTTCACGGATTCCTCCCTTACCCAGCCCAATACCGAGAGGTCGAAGTCACGGTCCCCCACCGGATCCTCGGCCCGCGCCCGGGCATCCAAGTCCGCCGCACGGAAACCTTCGACCGCCGTGACATCCGCGAGCTCGACAACATCCCCATCACCAGTCCGGCTCGAACTCTCCTCGACGTCGCGGCGAGTGCTCCCGAGGAGCTCGACGCCGCCTTTGACGAGGCGCGGTTTCGGAAGAGGGTGCGCTCTCCCCAGCTCAACGACGTGATCGTCCGTGCTGCAGGCCGTCCGGGCGTCAAGGCACTCCGCGAGCTGGTTGAAGCCGAGGCCGCGGGCGAACGCAGCCGCCTCGAGGCCGAGAAGCGCTTCCGCGACCTGGTTCGCGCCGCGCGGCTCCCGGAGGCGAAGCCCAATGCCCGGATCGGCCGCTTCGTGGTCGATTTCCTCTGGCCCGCCCACCGAGTTGTCGCCGAGCTCGATGGCTTCGCGACCCACGGCAAGCGTGCCGCCTTCGAGGGCGACCGCGCCCGCGACGGCGATCTGCAGGCGCTCGACTACCGGGTGATACGAGTCACCTGGCGGCAGCTCACACGCGCGCCCTACGCGGTCGTCGCGCGGGTGGCCGCGATTCTCGCGCTCTCAGGCCGCGAGCTTGCTCTCGGCTGAGTCGGCTGACGTGGCCGCGACGAGCTCGCGCAGGGCGGCGTTGACCAGCTCGGGCGACTCGAGGGGCGTCATATGCCCGGCCTCGGGGTCGACGCGGAGGCCGAGCGAGTGGGGGAGGGCGGTCTCGATGCGCTCGGAGTGGGAGATCGGGGTCATCAGGTCGCGCTCGCCCGCGATCACGATCGTCGGCGCCTCGAGCGCGTCGAGCTTCTCGAGCAGAGCCATCCGCGCCATCGCGCGACCACAACCGGCGCGGGCCCGGGTGCGGCAGTCGAGCGCCATCCTGGTCGTCAGCTCGACGTCCTCCGCGCGCGCGCCCGGGCCGAGCGCGGCGTAGGCGGCGGCCGCGCGCACCAGCGGCACGGGCAGGCCTCGGATCGACATCGGGGCCTCCAGGACGGAGTCGGCGATGCGGCCCTGGACGGTCGCAAACGGTCCCGGGAGCGGGCGCACCAGCGCGGTCTCGGCGGTCAGCTGCTCGAGGCCGGTGGAGAGCAGGGCGACGCCGCGGACACGATCGATCACGGTTCCCCGGTTCGTCTCGGCCCACGCGGCGATCGTCATGGCGCCCAGGGAGTGGCCGGCGAGCAGGACCGGCTCGCCGTTGAACGCGGCGGTCTCGAGCACCAGGCCGAGGTCGGCGGCGAGCGCGTCAAGCGAGTAGTCGTTGTCCCTGGCGTCGTCGGACAGGCCATGCCCGCGGTGGTCGTAGGTGACGATCCGCAACTCGCCGGACAGGGCCTCCACCTGCTTGTGCCAGAGCTCCTGCGTGCCGGTCCAGCAGTGGACCAGGACCAGCGTCGGAGCGTCCTCGGGCCCGTGAACTCGGGCGTGCCGGGCCCCTCCGTCGGCGCCGCGGATCGTGATTGGACGTCCCCGGTCGCCCTTGGCGCGCCGCTCGCGGCTCGCGGCCGCGGTGCGCTGCGCGCCGAGCCAGGCGGCGCCGGCCGTGGCGCCGGCCAGGCCGGCGGCGATCAGCGCTCTGTTGCGGGAGGGACGGCTCACGACTCGGTCCCCTCATTCTGACGCCTGCGCTCGATCGCCCGCACCACGAGCAAGCCGCCGACGATCAGCAGTGCGGGCATGAAGAACGGCAACGCCGAGACGATGTCGCCGTGGTCGGCGACGGGCAGGAACAGGGCCGTCGTCATGCCGGCCTCGGCTCCGCGGTGCCGGTGGGCGTCGTCCCGCGCCCGGCCACCGTGCGCTCGGCCGGTTCCTCCGTCGCTTCGGTCTCGCCGGCGACCGCCAGGCGGTGGAGCGCCCAGGCGATCAAGACCAGCAGCGCGAGCGCGATGCCGGCGACGACGAGGTACGCGAACGTCGTGAGCCACCCGGCGGCGTCCTTCTGCTCGCGCTGGAGAATCGCGTGGTCCGAGACGAAGGCGCGCTCGAAGCGCGGATCGGCGGCGACGCCCTCGGCGGGAATCGCCGGGTCCTCCGGCAGGAAGATCGGCAGGGCGCTCAGCGTGTTGCCGTTCGACATCCGGATCAACGTCTTCCAGGTCCCGCCGATGGGCACCGGCTCAGAGGTCGTATAGACGCCGGGCTGGCCGGTGGGCTCGAGCTCCTCGAGCACGAAGCCGCCGCCCTGCCAGGCCGTCACGTTGAGGAATTCCGCACCCTCGGGAGAGTCGGACGGTTCGAACCGGACCGTGGGAACGACCTCGCCGGGCCCGGCGTCGGCCAGCGTGACCTCGGCGCTGACGCCCTCGACCGCCGGCTTGTTGAGCGCGAAGCCGACGATGGCGAAGATCGCAACGGCGCCGACCACGGCGCCGGTCCGAGCGCCGGTGGTGCGGGGCACGCTCGTCCGCCGCGAGCCGCTCGCCGACCCAGGCGCCCACGAGCGATCCGGCGACCGCCGCGAGGAACCCCAGGATCGCGCCCTCGGGGAACAGGTTCGAGGTCCACGGGATCGGCATCCAGACGTTCGACCAGCCCCACTCGGCGGCGAGGCCGAGTGTGCCGATCCCGATCCCGGACCACAGGCCGAGCGTGAGCGGCCGCGCGCGGGGCATCGCCAGGAACACGGCCTCGACGACCAGGGCTTCAACGATGAAGAGCGAGAAGTGAGGGGTGGTCTCGCCCAGGATCGGACCGACGATGAGCGACACGGCGCCGCGGACGATCAGGAAGAAGGCGACGGCGCCCAGCGCGGCGCCGCGGCCGAGCCAGATCCTGGTTGCCACCAGGCCCACGCCGGCCGCGAGCATCACGAGGATCGGGCCGAAGACCATCCGGAACTGCGGCACGCCGAAGTCGAACTCGACCGGGAAGACCATCAGGCCGATCAGGAGGCCACCGCTGAGGGCAACGCGCCGCGTCCATTCCACCCAGTTCCTCTCCGGCTCGGCGCCGGCGCTTCGGGCGCGCCCGGCCTCGACCATCAGGATCCCGATTGCGATCAGCGTCATCGCGGCGCCGCCGATCAGCATGAGGTGGGTGGGCCCCCAGAGCGTCACGTCCTGCCCGAAGATCCGGTGCCAGATGTCGTCGAGCGGGAATCCGATCAGGGCGAACATGCCGCACGCGGCCAGCACGACGCCTCCGAGTGGCGCGTACCAGTCGCCGACGATGCGGATCGCGCTCCGCGACGGCCGCTCGAGCGGGAGGACGCAGGCGATGAAGCCGGCGGTGAAGATTCCGAACAGGCCGCCGAGGATCAGGAAGTGCGAAGGGTTGGCGAGCGGGCCCTCGTCGCGGCCCTTGTCGATGTGGAGCGAGACGTCCCAGAGAAAGCCGAGCAGCGCGACGAGCAACGCTCCGGTGGCGATCGCGGCCGGCAGGGCGGCCCAGCCGGGCAGGCCGCTGACGCGTTCGGAGAAGCCGGCGACGCGGCCGAGGTACGGGACGCGGCCGCTGCGATGGCCGAGCCCGAGGTAGAGGAGAACGCCCGTGAGCAGCATCGCGCCCACGGTCGCGATGATCACCTGGTCGAGGGCGGCGCCGCCGGCGGGCGGAGCTGCGGCTTGGGCGAGAAGGTTCATTTTCGGGTTTCGTCCTCCGGGTTGGTGGGGCGACGACGGCGTACGGGACATAACCCGGATTCCCAATCAACGTTACATCAAACGATGTCACGTTGAGAAAGGGATCATCATCGAGTGCTAGCCTCCGCGGCGATGGCCGAGGAACGCCTACGCGCGGTTCCCGAGCCCGGGGCAGACGAGCCGGATTCGCCGAACCAGCTCACGATCGAGCAGCTCGCGAACGAGAGCGGGATGAGCGTGCGCAACATCCGCGCGCACCAGGCGCGGGGCCTCCTGAACCCGCCCGAGGTCCGTCAGCGTGTGGGGTACTACGGCCCCGACCACGTCGCCCGGCTGCGGCTGATCACCGAGCTCCAAACGGACGGCTTTAACCTGAAGGGAATCGAGCGCCTGCTCGCACAGGAGGGCGCCTCCGAGGCGATGCTGAGCTTCCGTCGCGCCGTCACGGCTCCGTTCGAGGACGAGCAGCCCGAGATGATCACCGCCACCGAGCTGGCCGAGCGCTTCCCGGCAGAGCAGGATCCGGCCGCGATCGAGCGCGCGATCAAGCTCGGGCTCCTGATCCCGGTGGGAGACACCAGCTTCGAGGTGCCGAGCCCGCGCCTGTTCGGGATCGCCGAGGAGGTCGTCGAGCGCGGGGTCCCGATGGACGCGGCGCTCGACGTCGTCGACGTGATGCGACGCTCGAGCCGTTACGTCGCCGAGGCGTTCACCGAGCTGTTCCTGAAGTCGATCTGGAAGCCGTTCGAGGACGAGGGGCGGCCGCAGGAGCGCTGGCCAGAGGTCCTCGAGGCGATCGAGCGGCTCCGTCCGATTGCCTCGCAAGCCTTGGTTGCCGTGTTCCAGATGACCATGACCCGGCACGTCGAGGACGCGTTCGGCAAGGAGCTCGATCGGATGTCGGGCGAGAAGAGGCGGCGGTGAAGGTCCCGGACCTGAACCCGATCGGCGAGGGGATCAAGTCGATCTCGGAGACGATGCGAACGATCCGCGACTCGGTCGCGCTGCTGCCGCAGGTGGCCGAGACGCTCGCCGAGATCCAGGAGGGGGTCCGGTACATGAGCGACGAGGTTCACATCATGCGCACGGGCGTCGACGATCTGAAGGTCGAGGTCAAGGCGATGCGCGGCTCCGTCGAGCCGATGGTCTCGCACCTCGACATCGTGGCGGCGCGTGTCGAGGCGCTCGAGCCGCGCCTGGAGGATCTGAGCCTGGCGATTCACCCGCTGCGCCGCGCCACGGGCAAGCTCGGCCGGCGCCGGGCCGCGAACGGCGAACTGCCCGACGAGGAGGATCAGACCTCGTCCGGCGAGAACGTGTCGCACGACGCCGGATCGGCCGAGGAGTAGCCCTTCTGGAACCAGGTCCGGCGCTGCTCGGAGGTGCCGTGGGTGAAGGTCTCCGGGTTGACGCGCTGTCCGGCCTTCTCCTGGAGGCGGTCGTCGCCGACCGCCTCGGTGGCGGTCATCGCCTCCTCGATGTCGCCCTCCTCGAGACGGCCCTCGGCGAACACGGTGGCCCCCCATACGCCCGCATAGCAGTCGGCCTGTAGCTCCAGGCGGACCGAGAGCTCGTTCGCCTCGTCCGGCTCCGACTGCTGGAGGTTGGTGACCTCCGCGTTGGTGCCGTCCACGTTCTGGACGTGATGGCCCATCTCGTGGGCGATCACGTAGGCCCATGCGAAGTCCCCGCCCGCGCTGAGCTGGCGCTCCATGTCCTCGTAGAAGGTCAGGTCGACGTAGACGCGCGAGTCGGCCGGGCAGTAGAACGGCCCGACGGCTGAGCTCGCATGGCCGCAACCTCCGGTGTTCACCGCCTGGGAATAGACGACCACCTTTGCGTCCTCCCAGGGATTGCCGGCGGCCTGGAACGACTCGTCCCAGGTGTTCTGGGCGTCCGAGAACACGGAGTGCGTGAAGTCCTTGAGGTCCTCCTGCGGGTCCTCGCCCTCGGGCAGCGGCTGCGGGTTGTCCGCGCTGGGCGGTGTCGCGCCCCCGAGGATGTCGTCGAGACCGAACCCGGTGCCTCCGTCGTCGCCGCACATCTGCAGGCCGATGACGACGAGGAGGATCACGAGGCCGAGGCCGCCTCCGATCCCGCCGGCGCCCATCGGGATCGGCAGCCCGCCCATCCCGCCGCCGGAGCGCCCGCCGCCCCGGGGCGGCTCGGCGCCGCGGATGTCGATCAGATCGCCCTGGTCCTTCTTGCCGGGCCGCCTCCACTTCATGGCGGCCGCAGCCTATCCGGCGGGGGTCACGGCGAACCGGAGGCCGGCCGCGTCGAAGCGCATGATCTCCTGGGTCCCGATGGCGAGCGCCGGGGTCAGGCACCCGGCGCGGTTCCGGGTGGCGCCGGGCGTGGCCAGGAGCAGCCCGGCCTCGCCGAGCAGCCGGGCGGTCGTGAGGTACCCGGGGTGGCCGTCGCCGTCGATCTCGACCTCGACCCGGTGTCCGTCGGCTGTCGTGCCCGCGACGGTCATCCGCCAGCGCCACTGCTCGAGCCGGTCCGCGCGCGGACCGAAGCCGGACGAGGGGAGAGCGCGGCGGAGGAAGCCGGAAAAGCAGCGGCGCAGGCGCGGGCGGGCGCCCGCGGCCGCCCCGGTGCCGAGCTGGACGCCGGAGAGCGCCGCGGCCGCCGCCAGGCGCAGCGGGAGGCTGGCGGGCCCGCCCGGGATCGCGACCCCCTCGCGAAAGCGGAAGGCGGGCCGCGGGGGATCCGCGAGAGCGGCGCTGCGGTGGATCACCGCCGGGTTGATGAAAGCGGCGGGCGCCATCGGCGCGATCGCCGTGTGGTCCGGGCCTCGCCTCGGGCCGACCGCGATCGGGCTCACCGAGCGCACCTGACGGGCTCGCGCCGGGTCTCCGATCAGGCAGGCCGGATCGCGGATCGTCGCGGCGTCTTCGTCGCCGACGGCCTCCGCGAGGCTCTGCATGGTGCCGCCGGACAGCATGTCGGACGGCCGGGGCACGCCGGGCGGGAGTCCGAGGACGGATACCGTCACGTCGACCTCGGTGAGGTCCGCGCCCCAGCGGTCGTCCGCGGTCTCGGCGGCGAGCAGAAGCCCGAGGTCGGGCGGCAGCGCCTCGAAGCCGCACACCTGGACGATCTTCACGCCGGCTTCCCGAGCCGGCTCGTCGAACTCCTGTGTGATCCGGCGGACGAAGGGGATCTCGCCCGTGAGGTCCACGTAGTGGGCGCCACCGGCAACGCAGGCTTCGATTACCGGCCGTCCGTGGAGCGTGTACGGGCCGACGAGGTTGAGGACGACGCTTGCGCGCGAGGCCATCTCCACCAGGGACGCGGGGCTCTCGACATCGGCGGCGATCACGATGGGCGCCTCGACGCCCTCATCCGCCAGCACCTGCCGGACCCGCTCCTCGTCGCGCCCCGCGGCGGCCCATGAGGAGTCGGTTGCGGGCGCGCGCTCCTGGAGGTACGCGGCCACGCGCCGGCCCGTGACGCTCGTCGCGCCGAAGACCACCACGTGGAAGTCGCGCTCGGCCACGCGCGCATCCTAGATAAGCGGGGAACGGCGGCGTGCAGGTCGGATAACGGCGGTGAAGCGCGCAGGAGCGGCGCGCCCGGCCGCGTATGTCGAGGCACGGGCAGCGACAAAGGAGAGACCGTTCCGATGAACCTTCATAAGGCGGCGGGGCGCAGGGGCAGGTTCGCCTTCGCGTGCGCCGCGATCATCGCGGGGGCGATGGGTGGCCCCGCGACGCCGGCCGGCGCATCGGTCGCGCACGTGGTCCAGCCGGGCGAGACCCTCTGGACGATCGCCTACGCGAACAACCTGACCACCCGCACGGTCGCGGTCTTCAACGGGCTGTCCGAGGACGCGATGGTGATCGAGGGACAGACGGTCAACGTGCCGACCGTCGACGAGGGCGCGGCGGCGCTGGCGTCCGCGGGCGTCTCGACGTCGAGCGGCAGCGGCACCAGCACGTCGAGCGGGTCGCATCTCGTCGTTTGGGGGGAGTCGCTCTCGACCGTCGCCGCCGCCAACGGAATCTCCATCGAATCGCTCGCCGCCGCCAACGGCCTCTCGTCCGATTCGTTCCTGATCGAGGGGCAGACGATCAGCATTCCCGCGGGCGGCGGGGGGACGTCGTCTTCGGACGGCGGAGCCGAGCACACGGTCGTCTGGGGCGAGTCGCTGTCGTCGGTCGCCGCCGCGAACGGCATCTCGATCGACGCCCTGGCATCGGCCAACGGCCTCGCCTCGGACGCGTTCCTGATCGAGGGCCAGACCATCAGCATCCCGGCAGCCGGCGCCGGCGCTCCGCCGGGACTTGCGCCGATCCCGTCGCCTTCGGGTGACCTGTACCTCGCGCCGGAGGCGGCCTCCCAGTGGAACGCGATGCGCGACGACTCGATCGCCAACTGGGGCGTGGACCTCTACCCGGGCGGCCCCGCGTCGGCCTACCGCAGCACCGCCCAGCAGCAGGAGCTCTACGACTTGTACCTGTCCGGCCAGGGCGCGCCGGCGAACCCGCCGGGCACGAGCACCCACGAGAGCGGGATCGCGGTCGACGTCGCCGAGCCGGTGATGCGCGACGTGATCGACCAGATCGGAGGCGGCTACGGCTGGAGCGGCACGATCCCCTCCGAGTGGTGGCACGTCCAGTACGGCTGGTAGCGCGCCCGAGCGAGATACTGCGGGCCGTGTCTGAAGCGAACGTCTCGATCGTGCGTCGCGCCTATGACGCCTTCAACCGCGGGGACTGGGAGGCGGCTCTTCAACATGCCGATCCCGGGCTCACGTGGCGGCTTCATGGGGAGCTCGCGCTGGATGTTCCGGAAGCGGTGCGAGGTCGGGAAGCCGTCAAGGAGCTCTGGGTCGGCTTCTTCGATGCCTGGGACGACTACAAGATGGAGCCCCTTGAGCTGACCGAGGCGCCGGATGGACGACTCCTGGTCACGGTGCTTTTCACCGCGGTTGGGCAGGGGAGTACCGCGCCGATCGAGCTCACGTACTTCTGGCTCTATCGAGTGCGCGACGGAGCAATCACCGAGGTTGACGCCTATCTGGACCGGGCCGAAGCCCTTGCGGCCGCAGGGATGGAGGACTAGCGCCCAGCGCGCCCGGCAGGATTCGAACCTGCGGCTTCCGCCTCCGGAGGGCGGCGCTCTATCCACTGAGCTACGGGCGCTTCGGCTGGAGGTTAGTCGGTCGGCGCGACGGTGCTGACACGAACGTATGTTCTGTCCGATCGAAGGCCTACCGTGCCGTCATGCGGACTGCGACGAGAGGAAACCCGGGCGAGGCAGCGATTCTCAACGCCCTCGTCCAGCGATGACCTGGCGGCCCTTCTGGACGACTCGCGGCCTGGTTTGATCGCGCTCTTTCACACGGCCTCGGCCAGCAGGCGGACGACTTTGTCGATGTCACCGCGCTGCAAGGCATCGGAGCAGGCGCCGGCCATTGCGCGTGATGAGGAGTCTGGGAGAGCGTCCAGACCGGAGCCGTCGCCGGTGTTGGCCTCGCCGACCGCCTTGCGAGCGCGTTGGAGCGCGCTGTTCACCGAGGCGACCGTCGTGTCGAGGGCCTCAGCGACCTCGCGGGCCGAGAATCCAAGCGCGGTCCGCATGACGAACACCGCCCGCGGCCGGGGCTGCAGGCGCTCCCGTGCCACGAGGAACGCACACTCGACGGCCTCGCGCTGCTCGCACTCAGCGTGTGGCAACGGCCCTTCGGCCTCGAGGAGCACCGGCGGGTCGTGGGGATCCGCGCCGGGCTCGTAGTCGATCGGCACCACTGGCTTGCGGCGCTCCATCGCGTCCAGGCAGGCGTTGGTCGAGATCCGGTAGAGCCAGGAGCGGACCGAGCTCCGGCCCTCGAACCTCGGGAGCCCGCGCCAGGCCCGGAGCAGGGCCTCCTGGAGCGCGTCCTCGGCGTCGTCCGAAGAGCCCAGCATCCGGTGGCAATGCGAGCGCAGCTCGCTGCGGAAGGGCTCCACGAGGCGTGTGTACTCGTCGTCGAGCGAGGTAGTGGCCGGCATGTCGCGATCTTGCGAGACGCGGCTGCAAAGGGAAAGTCCAATCGGTAATGGCGTTGATGCACGGTCGGCATGGCGTCGTACGCTGGTGCTCCGGATAATCGAGATGTGGAGGAAACGGGCAACGTGATCGCATTTCCGCAGGCAACGGACGCGGTGGAGCTCCGGCACCTGCGCGCCTTCGTCGCGGTCGCGGAGGAGCTCAACTTCGGCCGGGCGGCCGATCGGCTTCACATCTCCCAGCCCGCCCTCAGCCGCCAGATCCGGTCGCTCGAGCAGCTGGTGGGCACCGAGCTGCTGCGACGCTCGACGCACAAGGTCGAGCTGACGATCGCCGGCGAGGCCCTCCTCGACCGCGCCCGGAAGGTCCTGGGCGACATCGACGAGGCCGTCGTGGCCGCGCAGTCCGTCGGCGGCGAGCTGATCGCCCGGGTCGCGCGCATGTGGGAGCCGGTCACCGACGAGGCAAAGGCGGACGCCGACCTGCAGACGATGCGCGACGCGTACGAGCAGATCCATGCCCAGTTCCCGATTCCGGACGGGATCCAAGTGCGTCCGGTGAACGCGGGCGGCGTCAACTCACTGGTCGTGAGCGCCGAGCCGGCCGAGCCGCCCACCCTCGTCCTGCTGCACGGCGGTGGCTTCGTCCTGGGCTCGGCCTTCGGCTACCGGCCACTCGCCGGCGCCCTGGCGGCCGCGGCCGGCACCGGCGTTCTCGTGCCGGACTTCCGGCTCGCCCCCGAGCACCCGCACCCGGCCGCGCTGGACGACTCGCTCGCGGCCTACCTCTGGCTGCTCGAGCAGGGCGTGGAGCCCGAGAGCGTCGCGGTCTGCGGCGATTCGGCGGGCGGGGGGATGGCGATGTCGCTGCTGCTCGCGCTCAAGGACCGCGACCTGCCGCTACCGGGCGGCGGGGTCCTCCTCTGTCCGGCCGTGGACGTCGAGGGCAACCTCCAGGACCCGGATGATCCGCGGCACGTGATGACCCTCGAGGTCACGAGCCGCTTCACGAAGGCCTATCTCGGCGACCACCCGCCCGACGACCCGATCATCAGCCCGCTCTACGCCGACCTGGCCGGGCTGCCGCCGCTGCTGATCCAGGGGGCGTCGGGCGACCACGTGATCGCCGACGCCCACGCGCTCGCGAAGCGCGCGCGCAAGCACGGCGTCTACGCCCGGCTCGAGGTCTACCCGGTCGAGGCACACGTCTTCCATCTCTTCTGGTCGTTCCTCCCCGAGGCGGCGGAAGCGGTCGAGAAGGCAGGGGAGTTCGCGCGCGACATCCGCGTCGGGGCCGGGGCCGAGGAAAGCGCGGAGGCGACCGGCGCCTAACCCGGTGAGCTCAGACGTTCAGAACCCGATCTTCGCGCGCCTGTTCGACCGCTTCGCCGCGAAGGACAAGGGTCGCGGCGAGGACAGGCTGCGCGACGAGCTGGCCGCCGGCCTGACGGGCCGCGTCGTCGAGGTTGGCCCCGGGAACGGGATCAACTTCAAGCACTTCCCGGCGAGCGTCGACGAGCTGGTCGCGGTCGAGCCCGAGCCGTATCTGCGCCGGGCAGCCGAGCGGACCGCGGAGTCCGTGCCAGTGAAAGTGCGGGTGCTCGGCGGCACCGCCGACGATCTCCCGCTCGCGCCGAACTCGGTCGACGCGGTGGTCGTCGCGGGGGTGCTCTGCTCGGTGCCTGATGTGGCCGCGGCCCTGGCCGAGTTTCGCCGCGTCCTGCGGCCAGGGGGCGAGCTCCGTTTCTACGAACACGTCCGCTCGTCGCGCGCGGGGTTCGCTCGCTACCAGGACGCCGTCGACCGGGTCTGGCCCCGGGTGATGGGCGGCTGCCACCCGAACCGGGACACGCTCGCGACGATCCGCGAGGCCGGTTTCCTGGTCGAGCGCGTGCGATCGTTCGGTTTTCCGGCTCAAGCGCGCGTCTACCCCGTGCTGCCGCGGATCCTGGGGACGGCCCGGGTACCGTAGGCGCGCATGGACCTCGACGTCGTGTTCCTCGGCACCGGCGGGTCGGTGCCAACCGCGCGCCGCGCGACCGCGTGCGTGCTTGTGCGCGCGGGCGGCGAGCGGCTGCTGTTCGACTGCGGCGAGGGGTCGCAGCGCCAGATGCAGCGCTCGACCGGCCTCGTTCAGGTCGACGAGATCTACGTCACGCACTACCACGCCGACCACTACCTCGGACTCCCCGGCCTGCTCAAGACCTACGACCTCCACGACCGCGAGGCGCCGCTGCGGGTGCTCGGGCCGCCCGGGCTCCGCGACCTGTTCGAGGCGCTGCGGCGCATCACTGGGCGCGTGCGCTACCCGCTCGAGCTGGTCGAGCTCGGCGAGGCCGATCCCGTTCGCCACGACACGTTCGAGATCCGCCCGTTCGCGGTCGACCACCGGGTCCGCGCCTACGGCTACGCGCTGGTCGAGGACGAGCGCCCGGGCCGGTTCGACCCGGACGCGGCCGAGCGGCTGGGCGTCGCGGCGGGGCCTGACTTCGCGCGGCTGCAGGCGGGGGAGACCGTCGCGGGCGCCGACGGGCCGGTCGAGCCCGCGCAGGTGATGGGCGACGCGCGTCCCGGCCGCAAGGTCGTGATCTCGGGCGACACCGCCCCGTGCGAGATGACCCGGATCGCCGCGCACGAGGCCGAGCTGCTGGTGCACGATGCGAGCTTCGCCGACGAGGAGCTCGCGCGGGCGGGGGAGACCGCGCACTCGACGGCCCGCCAGGCCGCGCGACTCGCGCGCGAGGCGCAGGTGAAGGCGCTCGCGATGGTCCACATCTCGTCGCGCTACCACGTCGGCGCGATCCTGGAGGAGGCGCGGGCGGAGTTCCCGGACGCGTTTGCGCCGCGCGACTTCGACGTCGTCGAGATCCCGTTCCCCGAGCGCGGCGAGCCCCGGCTGATCGAGAACGGCGCCCGCGAGCGTCCCGAGGACGCCCCGCAGCCGGAACCCGGCGAGCCGGTTTAGCCCAGCGGCGCCGCGAGGTCCGCGATCGCCTGGCCGACCTCGGCTGGGTGGTCCTCCTGGACGAAGTGCTTGGCCGGCAGCAGGATCGCGTCGCTCAGCCCAAGCGCACGCCGGCAGCTCTCGAGCTTGTCGAGGCCCAGCGCTGGGTCGCGCTCGCCCCAGACCAGCCGCGCCGGGTACGAGCGCGCCCCGAGGCCCTCGTGGAAGAAGCGCTGCTTCTCCTCGGTCAGCTCGAAGCCGCGCATGATCTTGAGGAACGCCTGGCCGCGGTCGCGCAGCCGCAGCAGGGCGACGTGGGCGTAGATGTCGGAGCGTGGGACCCGCGCGCGCTCCGCGACCCCGATCCCGTAGAAGATCTCCGAGAACACGAACCGCGGGGTCGCGCGCAGCCACACCTCGCCGATCCCTGGGATCGAGAAGGGGTGCATCGGCCACGGCCGCCGGAAGCTGGCCACGTCCACGATCGTGTTCAGGACCGTCAGCGACAGCACCCGGTCCGGGTTGCGGATCGCCCACTCGAAGCCGATCGGCCCGCCGATGTCGTGGACGACCAGGTGCACGCGGTCGAGTTCCAGCGCGTCGATCGCCGCGCCCGTCCAGGCGGAAAGACCCGACCACGAATAGTCGAAGCCCTCCGGCCGCTCCGCGAGCCCGAGGCCGGGGAAGTCGAACGCCGTGGCGCGCAGGCCCTCGTCGGCCAGCACCGGCAGGACCTTGCGGTAGAGAAAGGACGACACCGGGACCCCGTGGAGCAGGACGACGTCGGCGCCCTCGCCGCTCTGGCGGGCGAAGCTGCGCGCCCCGCCGGCGTCGAACAGGAAGCCGGCGGCGCTGTGGCGCGCGATCGCATCGTTCACGTCGCGGTCGATCTGGCGCAGGCGGCTGGGGTCGCGGACCGGCCGGTGCGGCATCGGGATGCGGCGCTCGCTCACGCCGCGATCATCGCAAGCTGCGTATTTCCTCGCTCGCGGGTTCCGAATCCCCTGCTACTCTCGACCGCGTCGGTTCCTTTAACCCGGTCCGGAGAGACCAGGAAGGGGCGCGCGTGAGTACCGCAGAGAAGGTCGTCCTCGATCGCGAGGATCTGCGCCGCACGCTGGTGCGGATTGCGCACGAGATCGTCGAGAAGAACGCCTCCGAGGCGCTGGTGATCGTCGGCATCCACACCCGCGGCGCCATCCTGGCGGAGCGCATCCACACCCTCGTGGGCGAGCTGACCGGCGAGAGCATCCCGCTGGGCGACCTCGACATCTCCTTCTATCGCGACGACATCGAGGCCCGCGCCCCGGACGCCGCCCCCGTCGTCCTCTCGTCGCACCTCGACTTCGACCTCGAGGGCCGCACGGTCGTCCTGGTCGACGACGTGCTCTTCACCGGGCGCACCGTGCGCGCCGCGATCGACGCCCTGTTCGACTACGGGCGGCCCCAGCGCGTGCAGCTCGCGGTCCTTGCCGATCGCGGGCACCGCGAGCTTCCGATCCGCGCCGACTACGTGGGCAAGAACCTGCCGACGTCCCGCGACGAACGGGTCTTCGTGCGGCTCGAGGAGCGTGACGACGTGGACGAGGTCGCGATCGGCCTCGGGGACCAGACGGCGGCCGGGGCAACCGCCGGCGAGAGAGGAGAGGACCTATGAGGCATCTCTTGGCGATCGAGGACCTCGATCGGGCCGAGATCGAACGGATCATGGAGCGCGCCGACAGCTTCGCCGAGGTGGGCAGGCGCGACATCAAGAAGGTCCCCACCCTGCGCGGGCGCACCATCGTCTCGCTCTTCTACGAGTCGAGCACGCGCACGAGCGCCTCGTTCGAGCTCGCCGCCAAGCGCCTCTCGGCCGACCTGATCTCGATCAAGGCCGCCGGCTCATCCGTGGACAAGGGTGAATCGCTGCGCGACACGATCGCGACGCTCTCGGCCTACGAGCCCGAGGCGATCGTGATCCGCTCGCCGCACGCGGGCGCCGCCAAGCTGGTGGCGGGGTGGACGGACGCCGCCGTCGTCAACGCCGGCGACGGCAAGCACGAGCATCCGAGCCAGGCGCTCCTCGACGTGTACACGCTGCGCGGAAGGCTGGGCGAGCTCGACGGCAAGCGCATCTGGATCGTCGGCGACGTCCTCCACAGCCGGGTCGCCCGCTCCTGCGCGCTCGCGTTCCGGCTGATGGGCGCCGAGGTGACCTTGTGCGGGCCGCCGACGCTGATCCCGCGTGGCGCGGCGGCCGCGCTCGACTGTGAGGTGACGCACGACATCGCCGGCCTCGCCGACGCCGACGTCGTCTACGCCCTGCGGATGCAGAACGAGCGGATGAGCGAGAGCTTCGTCCCGTCCATCCGCGAGTACGCCATGCGGTTCCAGATCGACGGCCGGCGCCTCGGCCCGCGGCAGCTCCTGATGCACCCGGGCCCGGTGAACCGCGGCGTCGAGCTTGCCCCGGACGTGATCGACGGCCCCAACTCGCTGATCACCGAGCAGGTGCGCAGCGGTCTGGTGGTGCGCATGGCGATCCTCTACGAGCTGATGGCAGGCGGGGACCGCCCGCGTGGTGCCCGCGCGACGGACGAGGCCGAGCTGCCGGCGCCGACCCCGATCGGGGAGCCCGCGTGAGCGAGCTCCGGCCGATCTCCGGCCTCGACTGGCGCGGGGCCGGGGCGGCGCCCGACCGCGACCTCGTCCTTCGGAACGTGACCGTGCTCGATCCGCGCGCCGGTATCGAGGGGCCGCACGACGTCGTGGTGCGCGACGGCCGGATCGCCGAGCTCGCCGCCCCGGGGGCCGGGGCGGCCGAGGACGCGGAGGTGATCGACGCCGACGGCCTGCACGCGGTACCGGCCTTCTTCGACCCCCACGTCCACCTCCGCACCCCGGGCCGCGAGGACAAAGAGGACCTCGAGACCGGGACCCGGGCCGGAGCCGCCGGGGGCTACTGCGGGCTCCTCGCGATGGCGAACACCGAGCCGCCGGTCGAGACCCCGGCGGCGATCGAGTCCCTGCGCGAGCGCGCGGGCGCCGACGCGTGCCTGCCCACGGGATTCCTCGCCACCGTCACCCGCGGGATGCGCGGGGAGGAGCTGACCGACATGGCCGAGCTGGCGGATGCCGGGGCGGTGGGCTTCTCCGACGACGGACTTCCGATCAGGAGCTCCCGGGTGATGCGTAGGGCGCTCCAGTACCAGACACTGGTGGGTGCCCAGATCGCGCTTCACGAGGAGGATCCCGCGCTGTCGGGCAAGGGCGTGATGCACGAGGGCGAGGTCTCGGCGGTGCTCGGCATGGAGGGCATCCCGTCGGTCTCCGAGTCGACGATGATCGCGCGGGACTCGGCGCTCGCCGCCTACGAGGGCGCTCGGATCCACGTGCAGCACCTCTCCGCGCGCGAGTCCGTCGCCGCCGTGGCCGCCGCCAAGGAGGCCGGCGTGGCGATCACCTGCGAGGCCACGCCGCACCACCTGACGCTCACCGACGAAGCGGTTCGCAGCCTCGAGGCGAGCTTCAAGATGAACCCGCCGCTGCGCTCCGAGGACGACCGCCAGGCCCTGATCGACGCGATCCGCTCCGGGCTGATCGATTGCATCGCCACCGATCACGCGCCCCATTCACCCGAGGAGAAGGAGGTGCCCTTCGAGCAGGCGGCGATGGGCGTCACCGGGCTCGAAACGGCGTTCGCCGCGATCTTCACCGACCTGGTGCTGCCCGGCGTGCTCGACCTCGCGACGGTGATCGACCGGATGAGCGCCGGAGCGACGCCCTTCGGGTTCGAGCTGCCTGGCCTGGCGCCGGGCGCCGAGGCCAACATCGCCCTGCTCGACCTCGAGGCCGAATGGGAGCCCGGCGTGGACGGCTGGGAGAGCCGATCCGCGAACTCCTGCTTCGCCGGGCGCAAGCTCAGGGGCCGGCCGCTGATGACGGTGGTCGCCGGTCAGGTCGCGTACCGGCAGCGGAGCTTCGCGATGGGCGTCGCATGACCGAGCCGAGCGGCTACGTCCTCCTCGAGGACGGGACCCGGCTCGACGGCGAGCTCTGCGGCGCCGACGGCGGGTCCGTGACGGGCGAGGTCGTCTTCAACACCGCGATGACCGGCTATCAGGAGGCGATGACCGACCCCTCCTACGCCGGGCAGCTCATCACCTTCACCTATCCGATGATCGGCAACTACGGCGTCGCCGCCGCCGCGATGGAGTCCGACCGGATCCACGCCCGCGCCGCGATCATGCGCGACGCCCGCAACTCCGAGGACGCCGCCAGCGCCGAGGGTGGCTGGCTCGACTGGCTGCGCGACTGTGGCGTGCCGGCGATCACCGGGGTCGATACCCGCGCCCTGGTTCGGCACATCCGTGACGAGGGCGCGATGCGCGGTGGCGTCTTCCCGGCGGAGCTGCCCGAATCCGACGCTCGCGAGCGCATCGCGGCCGAGCCCGCGATGGAGGGCGCCGACCTCGCGCGCACCGTCACGCCGGGCGCCCCCGTCGAGATCGACGGCGACGGACCGCACGTGGTCGCCCTCGACACCGGGATCAAGCTCTCGATCCTCCGGCAGTTCAGGGCGCGCGGGGCGCGGGTGACCCTCCTGCCCTGCACGGCGGGGGCGCAGGAGGTGCTGGACCGCGAGCCGGACCTCGTCTTTCTCGCGAACGGGCCGGGCGACCCGGCGGCGCTCGACTACGTGGTCGCGAACGTCCGCGAGATCGTCGGCAAGAGTCCGGTCGTCGGCATCTGCCTGGGCCACCAGCTCCTGTGCCGGGCGGTGGGACTCGACACCTTCAAGCTGCCGTTCGGCCACCGCGGCACGAACCACCCCGTCAAGGAGCTCGCGACCGGCCGGATCGAGATCACCTCGCAGAACCACGGGTTCGCGGTGGCCACGCCCGACGGCAGCGGCCGGATCGAGGGCGACGAGCCGGTGCGGTGGGACACCGACTTCGGCGCCGCGGAGCTGTCGCACCTGAACCTCTACGACCGCACGGTCGAGGGCCTGGTGCTGAAGGACGTGCGCGCGCGGACGGTCCAGTACCACCCCGAGGCCGGGCCCGGCCCCCACGACGCCCGGCATCTGTTCGACGAGTTCCTGGAGTTGACGGCGTGAGCGGGGGCTCGAGCGTCGCGGACCTCGTCCGCGAGTTCTGGCTCGTCTGGGGAGAGGAGGGCGTTGAGACGCTGCTCGCCCGCCACGAGGACTTCTTCGTCGAGGACGCCGTCTGGTCGCCGCCGGTCGCTCAGCTGGCGGGTCGCGACTACGTCGGGCGTGCGGGTTTTTCCGACTACGTGAACGACTTCAATGACACCTTCAATGCCTTCGGCGGGGAGTTAAGGGCGGGAGCTGAGGAGGAGGTGGCTGCCGACCTTTGGCGATTCGAGGTGCGAGTGAGCGCCGAGCTGCGCGACGGAGGGAGGCTTGACGCGAACCTGATCGCGCTCGTACGCATGCGCGACGGCCGGATGAGTTACGGGTGGGGGAGCTACGACCCGGCGGCCGCGGAGCGAAGGATCGCGGAGCTTCGTGCGGAGTCGGACGACGCCGATGCCTAGGATCGCCGACACCCCGAACATGAGCCTTGTGCGCGAGGTCTACGACACGGCGGCGGAGCAGGGCCCGCAGATCCTGATCACGCGCTTCGACGATTGGTTTGCCCCGGACTTCGAGTGGACTCCGATCCTGCTCAGCTCGATCGACGGTCGCGCCTATCGAGGCAAGCGCGAGTTCGAGGACTACTGGGAGCAGTTCCGGGAGGCGTTTGCAGACATCGAGCTGAGCGAGGGCTCGTTCGAGGAGATCGACTACGACAAGGTTCTCCTGACCGCGAGGCTTCGAGTAACGGGGGTGGGCAGCGGTGTGCCGATCGATCGGGAGGTCGCCTACCTCTTCGAGGTCCGTGACGGCCGGATCGCGTTCGCAAGGACGTTCTTCTCGCCCAGAGACGCGCGGGAGTTCCTCGCGCGTGCCTAGGCGCGACGACATCCAGAAGATCCTGCTGATCGGCTCCGGGCCGATCGTGATCGGGCAGGCCGCGGAGTTCGACTACTCCGGGGTGCAGGCCTGCAAGGTCCTCCGCGAGGAGGGGTACGAGGTCGTGCTCGTGAACTCGAACCCGGCGACGATCATGACCGACCCCGAGTTTGCCGACCGCACCTACGTCGAGCCGCTGACGCCCGATTCGGTGGCGCGGATCATCGAGCGCGAGCTCCCCGACGCCCTGCTGCCGACCCTGGGCGGGCAGACCGCCCTGAATCTCGCCAAGTCCCTGCACGACGACGGCACGCTCCAGCGCTTCGGGGTCGAGCTGATCGGCGCCAACTACGAGGCGATCCACCGGGCGGAGGACCGCGAGTCGTTCCGGCAGACGATGGAAGGCGCGGGCCTGCGCGTGCCCTGGTCCACGATCGTCAACTCGGTCGAGACGGCGAGGACGGGCCTCGCCGAGGGGTCCGTCTCGCTGCCCGCGATCATCCGGCCGGCCTTCACACTCGGTGGTCACGGCGGCGGGGTGGCCCGCACCGAGACCGAGCTGATGCAGATCGTTTCGGAGGGTCTCGCCGCGAGCCCGATCAACCAGGTCCTGGTGGAGGAATCGGTCCTGGGATGGGGCGAGTTCGAGCTCGAGGTGATGCGCGACTCAAACGACAACGTCGTCGTCATCTGCTCGATCGAAAACGTGGACCCGATGGGCGTCCACACGGGGGACTCGGTCACCGTCGCGCCGGCGCAGACGCTCACCGATCCCCTCTACCAGGAGCTGCGGAACCAGGCCCTCGCGGTGATCCGAGCGGTCGGGGTCGAGACCGGAGGCTCGAACGTCCAGTTCGCCGTGAACCCGGACTCGGGCGAGATCGTCGTGATCGAGATGAACCCGCGCGTCTCCCGGTCCTCGGCGCTCGCCTCCAAGGCCACCGGGTTCCCGATCGCGAAGATCGCGGCCAAGCTGGCCGTCGGCTACACGCTGGAGGAGATCCCCAACGACATCACCCGGGCGACGCCCGCCTCGTTCGAGCCCACGATCGACTACGTGGTCACCAAGGTCCCGCGCTTCGCGTTCGAGAAGTTCCCCGGCGCCGAGGGCGCCCTGACCACGCACATGAAGTCCGTGGGCGAGGCGATGGCGATCGGGCGGACGTTCCGGGAGTCGTTCGCGAAGGCGATGCGCTCGCGCGAGCTCGACGAGGCCGCCGACATCCCCGCCGACACCGACGACCTCCTCGTGCGGCTCGAGACGCCAAGCTCCGACCGCTTCGACCTGATCGCGGAGGCGTTCCGCCGCGGCGCGGAGGTCGAGGCCGTGAACGCGAGGACCGCGATCGACCCCTGGTTCCTGCGCGAGCTCCAGGCGCTCGCCACCGAGGGCGACGGCTGCGAGGGCCTCGAGCGGACCTTCAAGTCGGTGGACACCTGCGCCGCCGAGTTCGAGGCGCGCACGCCCTACTACTACTCGGGCCACGAGCGCGGCCCGGTGCCGCTGGCGGGAGAGGTCCGGCGCGGTGACAACGCCTCGGTCGTGATCCTCGGCTCCGGGCCGAACCGGATCGGCCAGGGCATCGAGTTCGACTACTGCTGCGTCCACGCGGCCATGACCGTGCGCGAACTCGGGCGCGACGCCGTGATGATCAACTGCAACCCGGAGACGGTTTCGACCGACTACGACACCTCGGACCGCCTGTATTTCGAGCCGCTGACGGCCGAGGACGTCCTGGCCGTGATCGAGGTCGAGCAGCCGGAGGGCGTGATCGTCCAGTTCGGGGGTCAGACCCCGCTACGGCTTGCGCGCGAATTGGAACAGGCAGGCGTCAACCTGCTCGGGACGCCCGTCGACGCGATCGACCTCGCCGAGGACCGGGGCCGGTTCGGCGCCCTGCTGCGGCGTCTGGGCATTGCGCATCCCCCGTACGGGACCGCGTTCTCCGCCGACGAGGCTGCGGTCGTCGCCGAGGACGTCGGGTTTCCGCTCCTCGTCCGCCCGTCGTACGTGCTCGGCGGCCGGGCGATGGAGATCTGCTACTCGACGGAAGGGCTGGATGCCTACCTGAAGGCGCATGTCAAGGCCGACCAGGAGCATCCGCTGCTGCTCGACCGCTTCCTGGAGGACGCGATCGAGGTCGACGTTGACGCGCTCTGCGACTCGCGCGACGTCGCGGTCGCCGGGATCATGCAGCACGTCGAGGAGGCGGGCGTCCACTCCGGCGACTCGGCCTGCGTGCTGCCGCCGATGAGCCTGGGCGAGGAGATGCTAGACCAGATTCGCGAGACCACCAGCCGGATCGCACTCGAACTGGGCGTCGTCGGGCTGATCAACATCCAGTACGCCGTTGCCGGCGGCGAGCTCTACGTGATCGAGGCCAACCCCCGCGCGTCGCGCACGATCCCGTTCGTCTCGAAGGCGATCGGCGCGCCCCTGGCCAAGATCGCCTGCCGCCTGATGCTCGGGCAGCGCCTCGCCGACCAGGATCTCCCGGCCACGCCCACGGACCACGTCTCGGTCAAGGAGGCGGTGCTGCCGTTCGCCCGGTTCGCCGGCGCCGACGCGGTCCTGGGGCCGGAGATGAAGTCGACGGGTGAGGTCATGGGCATCGCGCGCGACTTCCCGACGGCGTTCGGAAAGGCGCAGGCCGCAGCGGGTGTGTCCCTGCCGCTCGAGGGCACGGTCTTCATCACGGTCACCGACAACGACAAGGCCGCCGCGACGCAGCTCGCGGCGCGCTTCCACGACCTCGGCTTCCGCATCATCGCCACCCGTGGCACCGCGCAGGCGATCTCGAGGATGGGGATCCCCGTGACCTCGATCAACAAGATCGCGGAGGGCTCACCGCACGTCGTCGACTTCATCCGCGACTCGGACGTCGATCTGGTGATCAACACGCCGACGGGCTCCGGCGCCCGCTCGGACGGATACGAGATCCGCAACGCCGCGATCCGCCACGGCGTGCCCTGTGTGACGACGATGACCGGGGCGTCGGCGGCGGCGCGGGCCATCTTCGCGGTCAGGACCCGCGGCGCGGAGCCCCGCAGCCTGCAGGAGCTGCACGAGAGCCAAGTGGAGGCGCGGGCGGACGCCGCGCGCGAATCCGCTTGAGCGTTCGGGTGCAGGCTCCGCTCGGGGCGCGAAGGTGCGAGGTGGTCGAGCGCCGGGAGACCGGCGGCTACGTCGTGTTCTCCGCGCTCGACACCGACGGGCCAGATCCGTCGGCGGGCCAGTTCTACATGCTCTCGGCGCCGGGGTGGGGCGCGTCGGGCGGCCGCCCGTTCCTGCCCCGCGCGTTCTCGGTCGCCGAGGCCGAGCGCGGGAGCGGGGGGGTGCGCCTCGACTTCCTCGTGGAGGCGGTCGGCCCGGGCACCACGGCGCTCGCGGCGCTCGCGCCCGGGGATGGACTCACCGTCCACGGGCCGCTCGGCCGCCCGTTCGCGGACCCCGGGGACCTGGTAGCGGATGCCGCCGGCGCCGTCCTGGTGGGTGGCGGGATCGGGATCGCCCCGATCGCGATCCTGCGGAGGACGCTTGCCGCGCAGGGCGTGCCGGTGCGCACGCTGCTCGGCTTCCGAGACGAGGCGCACTCCGGCGGGCTCGAGCTGTTCCAGTGCCAGGAGGTCGGGCTGGCTTACGAGGACGGCCAGGCGGGCCACCGCGGCTACGTCACCGATCTGCTCGAGGCCGCGCTGAAGGGCGACGATGCGCGTTCCGCCGCCGTCTACGCGTGCGGGCCGCCCGCGATGCTGGAGGCGGTGCGGTTGATCTGCTCCGAGCGCGGCGCGACGGCCGAGCTCGCGATGGAGGCGCCGATGGCGTGCGGGTACGGAGCCTGCTTCGGGTGCGCCGTGCCGCGCGCCGAAGGCGGCTACATGCGGCTGTGCGTGGACGGGCCAGTCGTGCGCGCCGACGAGATCGAGACGGCGCTGGTGGCGGGGTCCGGGCATTGACCGAGAGCGTTCGGATCGGGAGCCTCGAGCTCGCGCATCCCGGTGCTCAACGGCTCGGGGACTTTCGACGCGATCGCCGCCCGGCGCGCGTTCGGCGACGCGCTGCTCGAGCGCTTCCCGTTCTCGGCCTTCGTCTCGAAGACGATCACCCCGGAGCCCCGCGGCGGCAACCCGCCGCCGCGGCTCTACGAGACGCCCAGCGGCATGATCAACTCGATCGGCCTACCGAACAAGGGCCTGGCGGGATTCCTGGCCGACGACCTGCCGCTGCTGGCGGAACTGCCCGTGCCACTCGTCGTCTCGGTGATGGCGACCGACCGGGACGGGTTCGCGCGCCTCGTAGGCGAGGTCGGCGTCCGCGACGAGGTGGCTGCGATCGAGCTGAACGTCTCCTGTCCCAACGTCAAGTCGGGTCTCATCGTGGGCGAGCAGCCGGCCGAGACGCTGGCGCTGTGCGAGGCGCTGCGACCGTTGACGGCGAAGCCGCTGATCGTGAAGCTGACGCCGAACACGTCCGATCCGACCGCGGTCGCGCTCGCGGCGGAGCAGGGGGGCGCCGACGCGGTCTCGCTGATCAACACCCTGCGAGCGACTGCCCTCGATCCGGTCTCCCGCAGGCCCTGGCTGGGCGCCGGCAGCGGGGGTCTGTCGGGCCCGGCCGTCCGACCCCTGGCGCTCGACCAGGTCAGGCGGGTTGCGGCCGAGGTCGGCGTGCCGGTGATCGGCATGGGCGGGATCGAGAGCGGTGCCGACGCGCTCGAGTTCCTCGCGCTCGGCGCGACCGCGGTCGCCGTCGGGACGGCGAACTTCCGGGATCCGGACGCCGGGAACCGGATCCGGACGGAGCTGGAGCGGCTGCTCGAACAGGCACAACCCCTCCACCTCAGCTAGAGGTCGAATCGAATTTCACCCGAATTGCACGGTTCCCCCTTGCGCCCCGCGTGAGGGGCGCTATATTCGCGCCCTCGCATGGCAGCTTCCTCCGCCGAGACCGCCTCCGCCGCAGTCCCCGAAAGGACTCACTCGCAGCGGATGAGGGCTCTCAACCGGGCGAACGAGATCCGGACGAAGCGGGCGCAGCTGAAGCGCGACCTCAAGGCCGGCAAGGTGAAGGTTGAGAACCTGCTCCTCGACCCGCCCGAGTGGGTCCTCTCGGCCAAGGCGTTCGACATGATCCTCGCGGTCCCGAAGTACGGGCGCGTCAAGGCGAACAAGATCCTCTCCCAGTGCCGGATCTCGCCGTCGAAGACGATCGGCGGCCTCTCCGAGCGCCAGCGCGGCGAGCTCGTCGGCATGCTCCGCCGGTAGGCGGGGCACGCGTCCGACATACGGGGTTTGATTCGGCGCATGGCGCCGCGCGTGTTCGTCATCACCGGGCCCTCCGGGGTCGGCAAGGGAACGCTGATCCGTGATCTGCGCGGGCGGGTGCCGGGACTCGCGCTGTCGGTCTCGGCGACCACCCGCGAGCCGCGGGCCGGGGAGGAGGACGGGGTCGACTACCACTTCCTCGAGCCCGACGAGTTCGCACGAGCGCGCCGACGCAGGTGACTTCCTGGAGCACGCGACGTTTTCCGGCAACCGCTACGGCACGCTGCGCGCCGAGGTCGAACGGACTCTCGACGCAGGCGACTCCGTGGTGCTCGAGATCGAGGTCCAGGGCGCACGCCAGGTGCGCGCGGCGATGGGGGACGAGGCCGTCCTGATCTTCATCGCGCCGCCGGATCCGGAGGCGCTGCGCGAGCGGCTCGCCGGGCGGGGGACGGACTCCGACGAGGCGATCGAGAGGCGTCTGGAGACCGCGAAGCAGGAGCTCGAGGCCCAGCAGGAGTTCAAGCACGTGGTAGTCAACGACGACCTCGAGCATGCGACGGCCGAGCTGGAGGAAATCGTCCGAGCGGAGCTCGACGTGGATGGCGGCTGACGGCCGTCCCCTACAATCCCCGCTCGAATGATCAAGCCACGAGTCGACAGCCTCCTCGCACAGACCGATTCGCACTACGCCGCCGTGCTCGTCGCGGCCAAGCGCGCTCGCCAGCTCAACAGCTACTACCGCGCGCTCGGCGAGGGCAGCTACGAGGAGTACACGCCGCCCATGGTGGAGACGAGGTCGGGGAACTACCTGACGATCGCGCTCGAAGAGCTCGCTCAGGGCAAGATCAAGTACGAGTACAAGGCGTAGCGCCGCTGCGCTGAGGCCTGGCGCCATGGCACGCATCCTTCTCGGCGTCACGGGTGGGATCGCCGCCTACCGCGCGCTCGAGCTCGCCCGCCTTGCGACGAAGGCGGGCCACGGCGTGCGCGTGCTGATGACGCCCGCCGCGACGCGGTTCGTGGGCGCCGCCTCGTTCGAGGGCATCGTCGGGGCACCGGTGCTGATCGAGGAGTGGGAGCGCGACCCGATGCGCGGGGCGTTCCCCGGCGAGCCGCAGCCCGAGCACGACCCGATCGGGCATCTCGCGCTGGTCGAGAACGCCGACGCCTACCTGGTCGCCCCCGCCTCGGCGAACACCGTCGCGAAGCTGGCGGCCGGGATCGCCGACTCGATGGTCACGACCTCGTTCCTGGCCTGCACCGCGCCCCGTCTCGTGGCCCCGGCCATGAACGACCGCATGTACCGGGACGCTGCGACCCAGCGCAACCTCGACCTGCTGCGCGACCGCGGCGTGGTTGTGATCGAGCCCGACGAGGGCGCGCTCGCGTCGCGCGGGGAGCACGGGACCGGCCGACTTCCGCAGCCGCCCGAGCTGCTGCGCCGGGTCGAGGCCGCGCTGCCCGGCCCAGCGGGCCCCTGGGACGGCCTCCGCGTCCTGGTCACCGCGGGCGGCACGCGCGAGCCGATCGACTCGGTTCGCTTCATCGGCAACCGCTCGAGCGGGCGCATGGGCGTTGCCCTGGCCGAGGCCGCGGCGCGCCGCGGGGCCGACGTGACGCTCGTGGCAGCGAACGTGTCGCTTGCGACCTCGCCGGCGATCCGCGTGGTGCCGGTTGAGACCGCGGCCGAGCTCGCCGCGGCGACCCAGGAGGAGTTCGCCCGGGCGCAGGTGGTGCTGATGGCCGCCGCGGTCGCCGACTTCCGGCCCTCGGCTCCCGCCGCCGGGAAGCTGGCGCGCGAGGGCAGTGGTGGCCTCGAGCTGCGCCTGGAGGAGACCGAGGACGTGATCGCCGGCGCTCGCAGCGGAGCGCCGGGAGGACCAGACGCTCGTCGGCTTCGCCGCCGAGCACGGCGCCGACGCGATCGCCCGCGCTCGCGAGAAGCTCGAGCGCAAGGGCCTCGACGCGATCGTCTTCAACGACGTCTCACGGCCCGACATCGGCTTCGACTCCGAGCGCAACGAGGTGACGATCGTCGAGCCGTCGAGCGAGCACCAGGTGCCGCTGGCGGGCAAGGACGAGGTCGCCGACGCGGTTCTCGACCGCGTCGCCGCGCTGCGGGCCGAGCGATCGCCGAACCAGTCGTAGAATTCTTGGCTGGCCGAGTCGCTCTACACCCTCTATCGCCGTGGCGTCGAGCTGCTCGAGGACGGCAGCTTCGAGGAGGCCACCGTGCCGCTCGCCGAGGCCGCCCGCCAGGCGCCGGAGAAGAGCTCGGTCCGCGAGGCGCTCGGGCGCGCCTACTTCCGCAACCGCCAGTTCGCCGAGGCCGCGACCGAGTTCGAGGCGGTCGTCGAGACGCACCCGGTGAACGACTACGCGCACTTCTGCCTGGGCCGGGCGCTGAGCCTGACGGGCCAGACGAAGCGGGCGCGCCACCACCTGGCGCTGGCGTCGAACCTGCGGCCGGAGCGGCGCGACTACCGAATCTACCGCGACCGCGCCCGCCGCGCCGCCTAGGCGGCGCGCGTGCGGGCTCTGGTCCAGCGCGTCACGCGCGCATCGGTCTCGGTCGACGGCGGCGGAGGTGGCCGCGATCGGCCTGGGGCTGCTGGTGCTGCTCGGGCGTGGGGGAGGGCGACGGCGAGGCGGAGGCCGACCGGCTCGCCGAGAAGGTCGCGAAGCTCCGCATCTTCGACGACGCCGACGGGCGCATGAACGAGCCGCTCGCGGACCGCGAGGCCCTTTGCGTCAGCCAGTTCACCCTCTACGGCGACACGCGCAAAGGCAACCGGCCCGAGCTACGTCCGGGCGGCCGCCCGGAGCTCGCCGAGCCGCTCTACGAGCGCTTCGCGGAGCGGCTCGGCGCAAAGCGCGGGCGTCTTCGGCGCGCGCATGGCCGTGGAGCTGGTCAACGACGGCCCCGTGACCCTGCTGTCGAGGTCTAGAGCCGAAACGCCGCTTGGCCGTGGCTGGTCCGTGGCTATACTGACCGTACCTCTTACGCGTACCCGAACCCTGTCGAGGTGGGCCCGGGCCCACCTTTTTTTCGGCTTGAACCGGGCTCGCGGAGGGTGAGGGCAGAGCGGAAGGAGAGGATTTTGAACGCGGAGGATCTGCAGGACACGATCGAGACGAGGCTTCGGGAGTTCGACCCCGAGGTCGAGCTGATCGCTCTCGAGCAGCCGGCCGCCGAGACCCTGCGCCTCTACATCGACCGTCCCGGCGGCGTCGACCTCGCGCTCTGCGAGGCGGTCACCGGCGAGCTCCGCGACCTGCTCGAGCGCTACTCGCTCGAGGTCTCGTCCCCGGGCGTCGACCGCCCCCTAACCAAGCCGGAGCATTTCCGCCGCTTCCTCGGCCGGCGCGTGCGCGTGCGCACGGAGGAGCCGATCGAGGGGCGCAGCAACTTCACGGGCACCCTGGCCGAGGCCGACGACGACGCCGTCACCGTCGCCGCCGAGGGCGCCCCGGTGCGCATTCCGCTCAAGCGGATGAGGCGCGCGAACCTTGTCGGAGATCTGAACTTTGGAGGTGAGTCGTGAGCCGCGAGCTCGTCGATGCGATCAGGGAACTCGGCGCTGAGAAGGGCATCGACTCCGAGGTCCTGATGGGCGCGCTCGAGGACGCGCTGCTTTCCGCGTACCGCAAGACGCCGGGCGCCGCCCGCTACGCCCGCGTCGACCTCGACCGCGAGACCGCCGACTTCCGCGTCTTCGAGCTGATCCTGCCGCCCGAGCTCGAGGAGAAGCTGCTCGCGCAGGTCGCCGAGGAGCAGGAGCAGACGATCGATCCGGAGACGGGCGAGCTGCGCGAGCCCGAGGAGCCCGAGCTCGATCCCGAGATTCTCGCCCCGTACGAGGACCAGATCAAGAGCCGCGACGTCACGCCCGACGACTTCGGCCGGATCGCGGCGCAGACCGCCAAGCAGGTGATCCTGCAGCGCGTCCGCGAGGCCGAGCGGCAGATGATGTTCGACGAGTACCAGGACCGCGTCGGCGAGCTGGTCACCGGAATCATCCAGCAGTCGGACAACCGCTACACGCTCGTGCAGCTGCGCGAGCGGGTCGAGGCGCTGCTGCCGCGCTCCGAGCAGGTCTGGAACGAGCGCTACGACCACGGGATGCGCGTCAAGGCCGTGATCACCGACGTCTCGGCCGAGGGCAAGGGCCCCTCGATCGTCGTCTCGCGCCGCAGCCCGGAGCTGATCAAGGAGCTGTTCGAGCTCGAGGTCCCGGAGATCGCCGACGACCTGGTGGAGATCGTGGGCGTCGCCCGCGAGCCCGGGTTCCGTTCGAAGATCGCCGTGATCTCCCACGCCGACGGCGTCGACCCGGTGGGCGCCTGCGTCGGCCCGCGCGGCTCGCGCGTGCGCATGGTCGTCTCCGAGCTGCGCGGCGAGAAGATCGACATCATCCCTTACAACGAGGAGCCCGCTCGCTTCGTCGCGAAGGCGCTCTCGCCGGCCCGCGTCCGCGAGGTGCTGGTCGACGACGAGACCAAGGAGGCGACGGTCATCGTCCCCGACGACCAGCTCTCGCTGGCGATCGGGCGCGAGGGCCAGAACGCCCGCCTGGCCGCGAAGCTGACCGGCTGGAAGGTCGACATCAAGTCGGAGACCGACTTCAGTCACGAGGACGTCGGCGACATCGAAGAGGGCGAGGTCGACGACGGCCGCTGCGCCGCCGTCCTGTCGGCCGGCCGCCGCTGCCCGAACGCCTCGCTCGACGGCTCACGCTTCTGCGGGCTGCCCCAGCACCAGGCCCTCGCCCGGTTCGCCACGAACCAGGTGACCGTGCTCGCGGCGCTCTCCGACGACGAGGTGCAGACGCTCGCCAACCCGGACGCCGACGAATCCGCCGTGGCTGAGCTGGTCAAGCGCGCCGAATCAGCCGCCCCGGCGGAGGAGGCACCCGAGGCCGATGCTCCAGAGGCCGAGGCCGAAGCGCCGAACGCGGGGTCAGACCCCGTAGCGGAGGAGACGGCTGAGCCTGACGCCGGTGAGGGGTCTGACCCCACAGTCGCCGATGAAGAGGCCGGTGAGGAGGCCGAGGAACCCGAGGCAGAGGAAGAGCCCGTCGAAGAGACTCCCGCGGCCGAGGAGCCTGTCGAGGAGGCGCCGGCGGACGAGTCGGAGTCCCCGGAGTCTGAGGTCGAGGAAAGCCCGGCCGGGGCTAGCGACGAAGTCGCGGACGCCGAGGCCGAGCCTGCCGCCACGTCCGCGCCCGCGCCCGACGGCCCCGCAGCCGAAGGCGAGGAGCCAGCGGAGGTATCTAACCCGGCGGAGGGATCTGACGAGGAGCCGGCGGAGGTGTCCTGATTGGCCAAGAAGCGCGTCCACGAGATCGCCAAGGCACGAGGCCTCACCAGCAAGGAGGTCCTCGCCAAGCTGCAGGAGGCCGGCCTTGAGGTGACGGCCGCCGCCTCGAGCGTTGAGGAGGACGTCGCTGCGAAGGCGCTCGACGGAGCCGGCGCCGCGCCCGCCGCCGAGAAACCGGCCGCACCCGGCGAGGCAAAGCCCGCCGCCACGGCGGAGGCGCAGCGCCCCGTGCGACCGGTGCGGCCCGTGCCGGACGGTGCCGCCGGCTCCGGCGGCAGCGCCAAGGCCGGCAAGCGCCGGCGCGTCGTCATCGACTCGCAGGCCTCGCGCCGGGACTCGATGGGCCCGCCGCCCCCGCAGCGTCCCCCGCGACGCCGGGGCGGGCGCCGTCGTCGCCCCTTCCTGGACGAGCCGCCCGAGAAGGGACCGGTCGTCGAGCCGGAGGAAGCCGTCCTGAAGGTCAACTCGGGCGCGAGCGTGCGCGAGGTGGCCGAGACGTTCGGCCTCTCGAGCGCTGAGGTGATCAAGAAGCTGATGGAACTGGGCGAGATGGCGACGCTCACCCAGACTCTTCCCGATGAAACCGTGACCGTGCTGGCCGAGGCCCTCGACCGCAGGGTCGAGGTGGTCAGCGCTGCCGAGGAGGAGGCCGAGGAGGTCATCTACGAGGACGCCGACGAGGACCTCAAGGATCGCCCGCCCGTCGTGACGATCATGGGCCACGTCGACCACGGCAAGACGTCGCTGCTCGACGCGATCCGCCAGACCGAGGTGGTCGCGGGCGAGGCGGGTGGCATCACCCAGCACATCGGCGCCTACCAGGTCAATCGCGAAGGCAGGACGATCAGCTTCATCGACACTCCCGGCCACGCGGCCTTCACCGCCATGCGTGCCCGCGGCGCGGACGTAACCGACATCGTCGTGCTGGTCGTCGCGGCCGACGACGGCGTGATGCCGCAGACGGTCGAGGCGATCGACCACGCGCGCGCCGCGGACGTGCCGATCATCGTCGCGGTCAACAAGATCGACCTCGAGACGTCGAACGCCGACAAGGTCAAGGGCGAGCTCGCCAACCAGGGTCTCAATCCCGAGGACTGGGGCGGGGACACCATCTTCACCAACGTCTCGGCGAAGACCAAGGTGGGCCTCGACGAGCTGCTCGAGAACATCCTCCTGGTCGCCGAGCTGGAGGAGCTCAAGTCCAACCCCGACGCCGAGGCTTCCGGCTCGGTCATCGAGTCGCACCTCGATCCCGGCCGGGGCCCGGTGGTGACCGTGCTCGTCCAGCGCGGCACCCTGAGCGTCGGCGATGCGGTCGTCGCCGGTTCGCAGTGGGGCAAGGTCCGGGCCATGCAGGACCACACGGGCGCGCGGGTCGAAGCGGCGGGCCCCGGCGACCCGGTCGAGGTCCTGGGCTTCGACGGCGTCGCCGAGGCCGGGGAACGCGTGGAGGTGGTCGAGAACGACCGCCGCGCCCGCCAGCTCGCGGGTGAGCGCGCGCACCGCCTCAAGACCGAGGCCCTCGCCCGCCGCACGCAGCGCCGGGTAACCCTCGACGAGGTCTTCGCCAAGGCTCAGGAAGGCGTCATCAAGGAGCTGAACATCGTCCTCAAGGCGGACGTTTCGGGTTCCCTCGAAGCGCTCCAGGACGAGCTCGCCAAGGTCCCGCAGGAGCAGGTGCGAATCAACGTGATCCGGGCCGCGGCCGGAGGCATCAACGAGTCCGACGTGATGCTGGCGGCCGCCTCCGAGGCGATCATCATCGGCTTCAACGTCCGGCCTCTCGCCGACGCTCGGCGCGCCGCCGAGCAGGAGGGCGTCGAGATCCGCACCTACTCGGTTATCTACAAGGTCACCGAGGAGCTGCGCGCGGCGATGGAGGGCATGCTCGATTCGGTCGAGGTCGAGGAGATCCTCGGCCAGGCCGAGGTCAAGCAGACCTTCAAGGCCTCGCGCGTGGGCACGATCGCCGGCTGCGAGGTGACCGACGGCAAGGTCGTGCGCGACGGCGAGGTGCGCCTGGTCCGCGACGGCACCGTCGCCTGGACCGGCAAGATCGGCTCCCTGCGCCGCTTCAAGGACGACGTGACCGAGGTGGAAAACGGCCTGGAATGCGGCATCGTGCTCGAGGGCTTCGCCGACATCAAGGTCGACGACATCCTCGAGGTCTTCAAGACCAAGCAGGTCGAGCAGACGCTGGACTCGTAGGGAGGGAACTGAGCTGAGGAGGTTCGCGCCGATCTTTGCGGCCGTGGCCCTCGCCGGGCTCGCCGGCGCGGCGGACGGGGCCGCCGCGGACCAGCCGAACGTGCTGGTGATCATGCCCGACGACATGCGGGCCGACGACTTGCGCTCGATGCCGAAGACGCGCCGCGCTTTCGCCGGCGGCATCCGGTACCGGAACGCGTACGCGACCACGCCCCTGTGTTGCCCGTCGCGAACGACGATCTTCACCGGGCAGTACACGCACAACCACGGCGTCTGGATGAACTACAACCACCCGGACGCGGTCGGGCAACCCTGGCCGGTTGCGGCTCACACCTGGCCCGTGGCGCTCGATGCTGCCGGATACCGCACCGCGCTCGCCGGGCGGTACATGAACAGCTGGGACAAGCTGGAGGGCACCAATCCGCCCGGCTTCGACTCCTACACCTACTTCCGGAACCACGACCCTCGTGCCGACCCTGGAGCCTCGGCGGCCCTGCGGCGCTTCGTCGCGAGGGATTCGGACAGCCCCTGGGCCGCGGTGATGTCGCTGCGCTCGCCGCACGATCCCTACACGCCCCTGCCCCGGTTCCAGCGGGCGCCAGTGCGACCGTTTCCCGCCTCACCTGCATGGGGCGAAGTGGCGCTGTCGGACAAGGCGCCCGAGGTCAACGCCGAGGCGCACGACGACAAGCCGACCACCCGCCGGTGGCATCGGGGGCGCTCGCGCGAGCTCCGCGCCACCGATCAGGCCATCGCGCGGCTCCTGCGCAAGGTCGGCGACGACGCGCTGGTGATCCTGCTCTCGGACAACGGCTGGTTGCTGGGCGAGAACGGCTTGAGCGGGAAGCCCTGGCCGTACGAGAACTCGATCCGAGTGCCGATGATGCTGCGCTGGCCTGGTCACGTCGAGGCTGGAACCGAGGACCGGACGGTCGCGAACGTGGATGTCGCCGCGACGATCTACGAGGCCATCGGCATCGAACCGGCGGTCGAGCAGGACGGGGTCTCGCTGCTCTCGGACGTCGTGCGCGAGCGACTGTTCCTCGAGAGCGCGGAGGACAACACGACCTCGTGGGAGGCGATGCTCGACGACAATCGCTACTACATCCGGTGGGGCAGCGGCTGGGTCGAGGACTACGACCTCGATTCGGACCCGTTCACGCTCCAAGCCTCGAACGTCCCTGACCCGGCAGCCGAGGCCCAGCTCGACCAGGCGGCCGCGTGCGCGGGCCCCGGGTGCGTCTACGACGGCGGATGACTGCCTTCGTCTGCCTGATCGAGGCCCGGCTCCATTTCGGCGAGTCGCAGGACCTGAAGGGCAAGCGCAAGCACCTCAAGTCCATGAAGGACGGCTTGAGGAAGCGCTTCGGCGCCGCGGTCGCCGAGACCGAGGGACACGACACCTGGCAGCGCTCGACGCTCCTGATCGCCCTGGTCGGCGACGGGGCGCTCGGCGACCGCGCGGACGGGATCCAGCGCTTCATCGAGTCGCGCTGCCCGGACGGCTGCTCCTTCGACCGCACGCTCCGCACCCTCGAGGACATCCGAGCCTGATCCGGCCCTTCGAAAGCCGAGAAACCGGACACAATGTCCGGGAATCCGTCGTTCGGTGATTAATCGGCGCCTCGGCCGTAGTGTTGGTGGAGGATCGATCAATGAGATCGCGGCGCTTGCTGTCGTTGGTGCTCGTTGCCCCCCTGGTCGCCCAAGGCTGCCTCGGCTCGGACGACGCCGGCGACGACGCTTCCGGACGGCTTGATTCGACCCAGCGATTCGCGGGTGAGCGGGCCCGCGTCGCTGAGGTGCTGGAACGGTGGGAGCAGGCGGTGCTCGCCCGCGATGTCGGCGTCATCTGTCGTCAGCTGTTCGCCGTCGAGGAGAACCATGGCTTTGACGACGACAACGGGGGCGTCCGCTACTGCGAGCGTGACGAGGCCAATTCGCCCGCGGCGACGTTCGCGGCCGCCGGTGGGGCGGAGGAGTACGACGTCGTCGCCCGCGCGATCGAAATGGAGGACCGGGACGGCCCCCGGCTGGGCGCGCGAGCGCGCATCAGCGCCGGAGCCAGCCGTGAGATCGTGACGCTTCGGACGTCCGCCGCGGGCGACTGGCGGATCGTTTCGCGGTCATTCCCCAAGGCCTGGGGGAGGCCCGCGAAGGGCGGCTGCGCGCTTGAAACGGAGAAGATCGCGAGCTTGGTAGCCCCGAAGCGGGAGAGTGACAACCCTCGAGACGCTGCCCTTCAGGGCGTTTTCGCAGGAGAGGTGCCCAGGGTGATCGAGCGCGGCGGCTCGTTCGAGCTCGGGCGGATCAGGTTCCGCCCCGACTACTCGCACGTCTACGCGCTCCAGAGTCCGGGCGGGCGCCTGCTCCGTGCCTATCCGGTCGGCGTCTGGGGGCCGCGCTCGTACGACAACTCGAGCGTCTACCTCTGCCGAGGCGGTCGCTTGGTCGGAATCATCGCTTAGACCGCGCATGGCCGCGCCCACGCAGCGGGTGGACCGCGGTTATGCTCAAAGGGCCATGGCCACAGAGCGCATGAGGCGCGTCAACGAGGTCATGCGAGAGGTGATCGGGGACTCGATCTCGACGGAGCTCGAGGATCCCAGGATCGGCTTCGTGACCGTGACCGCCGTAGAAACCAGCCCTGACCTGCGCTCGGCGCGGGTCTACGTGAGCGTGCTCGGTGACGAGGCGGCGCGCGAGGGGACGCTGAAGGCGCTGGCCTCGGCCCACGGGGTCCTGCAGGCCGCCGTCGCCAGCCAGACGCGGATGAAGCGGACCCCGACCCTGACCTTCCACTACGACGACACGCCCGAGCGTGGCGAGCGGCTCTCGAGGCTGTTGGACGAGTGAGCTCCGCCTCCGCAACCACGACTGACCTCGAGCGGGTCGCCGCCGAGCTCCGTGAGGGCGACCGCTTCCTGCTCACGACGCACGAGGGCCCGGACGGGGACGCGCTGGGCTCGCTGCTTGCGCTCCACCAGCTCCTCGGCCAGTTGGGCAAGGACTCGGTGATGTTCCTGGCCGCGAAGGAGTTCCCGCTGCCGCTCGAGTACCGCTTCCTGCCGCTCACCGACGTCTTCCACGAGGCCCCGGCCGACGTGGCCGACCGGACGCTGGTGTTCCTCGACTGCGGCAACATCGACCGGATGCCGGTCGACTTCCTGCAGCGCGACGGCACCCACATCCTGAACATCGACCATCACCACGACAACACCCTGTTCGGCACGGTCAACCTGGTGGACACCGGGGCCTCGTGCACCGGCGAGATCGTCTGGCGCCTCGCGCAGCTGCTCGATCTGCGGATCACGCGGGAGATCGCGACCGCCCTCTACGTCGGGCTCGTCACCGACACCGGCAAGTTCATGTACGAGAACACCGACCCGGATTCGCACCGCATGGCCGCCGATCTGATCGAGGCGGGCGTGAACGTCGACGAGATCTACCGCCGTCTCTACGAGCGCGTGCCGATCGAGAAGGCCAAGCTGGTGGCGCGCGCGATCGAGAACATCCAGCGCTTCGACAACGACCGGCTGGCGCTGACCTACGTCTCGCGCGAGGACTACGCGGCGACGGGTGCCTCCGACCTGCTGACCGAGGGCATCATCGACCACGTCCGCGCCCTCGAGGGCACGGTCGTGGCCGGCCTCGTGCGCGACAAGACCGAGGGCGGCCGCACGGCGCGCAAGGTCAGTCTGCGCTCCTCCGACGGCGCGGTGGACGTCTCCGCGATCGCGCGCGAGCAGGGGGGAGGGGGTCACATGCGAGCCGCGGGGTTCGGCACCGACCTCGCCTATCCCGAGCTGGTCGAGTTCCTGCGCGAGCAGGTCGCGAAGCAGCTTGACTAGCGGCCGCGTCCTACTGGTGGACAAACCCGCGGGCGTCACCTCCCACGACGTCGTCGCCCGTGTCAGGCGCGAGCACGACGTCAAGACCGGGCACGCGGGCACCCTGGACCCGTTCGCGACCGGCTTGCTCATCGTGCTGCTGGGCCGCGAAGCCACCCGGGAGCAGGCGCTCTTCATGGCGCTGCCGAAGACCTACCGAACCGTCGCCCGGTTCGGCGCGGTGTCGACCACGCAGGATCCGGAGGGCGAGATCACCGAGACTGGCGTCGTGCCGGAGAGCGACCTCGAGTTGCCGACCGGTGAGGTCCTCCAGCGCCCGTCCCCCTACTCGGCCGTCAAGGTCGGCGGCGTGCGGGCCTACAGGCGGGCTCGGCGCGGCGAGGAGATCGAGATGCCCCCACGCCAGGTCACGGTCCACCGCTTCGAGCAGCTCTGGCGGGAGGGCGACAGAGCGGAGTACGAGATCGAGTGCGACTCGGGCACCTATGTCCGCAGCCTGATCGCCGACCTCGGCGACGCCTACTGCCTGGAGCTGCGCCGCACCGCGATCGGGCCGTTCGCCGTCGAGGAGGCGAACACGGAGGAGCCGCTGGCCCTGGCCGATGCGCTCGTACGCATCGAGGCCGGGACTGCCTAGAGTTCGCGGCCGATGACGATCGAGGTCACGCAGCTCCCGGACGCGACACCGCGTCCCCGCCGGGTGGCGATCGGCACCTTCGACGGGGTCCATGTCGGCCACCGGCAGGTGATCGAGGGCGCTGACACCGTGCTCACCTTCGGCCGGCACCCCGTCGAGGTGATCCACCCCGAGGCCGCGCCGAAGCTGATCATGCCGTTCAGCACGAAGCGCGACGTGATCGACGGGCTCGGCGTGTCGGAGCTGGTCGTGATCCCCTTCGATCGCGCGTTCTCCAAGATCACGGCCGACGAGTTCATCGAGCGGATCCTGATCGAGGAGCTCGGCGCCACCCACGTTTCCGTGGGCGAGAACTTCCGCTTCGGCGCCAAGGCCAAGGGAGACCACCGCATGCTCGCCGAGCGCGACGAGTTCGAGACGCGGGTCGTGCCGCTGGTCGAGGTCGACGGCGAGACCGTCTCCTCGACCCGGATCCGCGCCCTGGTGGAGGTCGGCGACGTCGAGACCGCAATGCGCTGCCTCGGCGCGCCCTTCCTGTACGAGGGCGAGGTCGTGCCGGGTGACAAGCGCGGGCGCGAGCTCGGCTTCCCCACCGCCAACCTCGTGCCCGAGGACGACCTCGTCCACCCGGGGCACGGTGTCTACGCCGGCTTCGCCAACGGTCACCCGGCGGCGATCCACGTCGGCGTCCGGCCCATGTTCGAGACCGGTCGGGGCCTGCTGATCGAGCCGCATCTGATCGACTGGGACGGCGACCTCTACGGGCATACGCTGCGCGTCGCGTTCATCGCGCGCCTGCGCGGGGAGAAGCGCTTTCCCTCGGTCGAGGAGCTGATCGCGGCGATCCACCAGGACGTGGAGCAGGCGCGAGAGCTGACGGCCAACTTCAAGGGGCCTGGCCGCTAACCTCCCTCGTCGCGCATGAGCCTGACGCAGGAAAAGAAGCAGGAGCTGATCGAGAAGTTCGGCCGCTCGGACGGCGACACCGGCTCCGCCGAGGTCCAGATCGCGCTGCTCACCGAGCGCATCAACGAGCTGACCGAGCACCTGCGCTCGCACCGCAAGGACCACCACTCACGCCGCGGGTTGCTGATGCTCGTCGGCAAGCGCCGGCGGCTCCTGCGCTACCTGGAGCGCGCCGACCTCGATCGCTACCGCCAGGTCGTCGCCGACCTCGGCCTGCGCCACTAGCGCCGGTAGCGGCTGAATCGCACCCCTGTAACCTAGGGCGCGATCCAAGATCGAAGCTACTAAGTCGCCAGCTGGGCGACTGGAGAAGAAGAGGAATACATGAGCATGTTTGACGTGAGTCGCGTCTCGGTCGAGATCGGCGGCGAGGAGATCTCGTTTGAGACCGGCAAGCTGGCCCGCCAGGCCAGCGGCGCCGTGGTCGTGCGCTCCGGGGACACGATGGTCCTCGCGACCGCCACCGTCGGCAACCTGCGCGACGTCGACTTCCTGCCGTTGACGGTGGACGTCGAGGAGCGCCACTACGCGGTCGGCAAGATCCCCGGTTCGTTCTTCAGGCGCGAGGCTCGCGCCGGCGAGAAGGCGACCCTGACCGCCCGCATGATCGACCGGCCGATTCGCCCGCTGTTCCCCAAGGGCTGGCACTTCGAGACGCAGCTCGTCTGCCAGACCATGTCGGCCGAGTACGAGCACCCTTACGACATCCTCGCGATGAACGGCGCCTCCGCCGCGATCGCCGTTTCCGACATCCCGCTGCCGAAGCATGTCGGCGCGGTGCGGATCGGCAAGCTCGACGGCGACTTCGTCGTCAACCCCTCGGAGGAGAGCTACGAGGACCTCGAGATGGACCTCGTTGTCTCCGGCACCGACGAGGCGATCCTCATGGTCGAGTGCGGCGCCAAGTACGTGACCGAGGCCGAGGTGCTGGACGCCCTCGACATCGCCCACAGCGAGATTAAGAAGATCGTCGCGGCGTTCGACGAGCTCCAGCAGAAGGCCGGCAAGCCGAAGCGCGAGGTCGAGGTCCCGGTCGTCGACGAGTCGCTGATTGATTCGATCAAGGGCTCGCACGGCGCGAAGCTCGACGAGGCGACCCAGGTCGCCGAGAAGCTCGCCCGCCAGGACGCGATCAAGGCCGTGGAGGAGGAGGTCCTCGAGCAGTACGCCGCCGTCGGCGAGGGCGAAGAGGAGAACCCGGAGCGCAAGGGCGAGGTCGCCCGCGCGTTCGCGAAGCTCGAGAAGGACACGATCCGCCATCGCATCGCGGTCGACAAGAAGCGCCCCGACGGCCGCGCCCAGGACGAGATCCGGCCGATCGAGACCGAGGTCGACATCTCACCGCGCGTACACGGCTCGGCTCTGTTCACCCGCGGCGAGACGCAGATCCTCTCGAACGTCGCGCTCGGGACGACCCGGATGGACATGAAGGTCGACAACCTCGGCCTCCAGGAGCGCAAGACGTTCTTCCATCACTACAACTTCCCGCCGTTCTCGGTGGGCGAGGCCGGCTTCATGCGCGGCCCGAAGCGCCGCGACATCGGCCACGGCGCGCTCGCCGAGCGGGCGCTGCTGGCGACGATCCCGGGCGAGGAGGACTTCCCCTACGTGCTGCGGATCGTGTCCGAGACGCTCGAGTCGAACGGCTCGTCGTCGATGGGCTCCGTCTGCGCCTCGTCGATGGCCCTGCAGGCGGCGGGCGTTCCGGTCGAGGCACCGGTCGCCGGCGTCGCGATGGGCCTGATCAAGGAGGACGAGGACTACATCGTCCTCACCGACATCGCCGGCGTCGAGGATCACCTCGGCGACATGGACTTCAAGGTCGCCGGCACGAAGGAGGGCATCACCGCCCTGCAGATGGACATCAAGATCACCGGTGTCACCTTCGAGATCCTGCGCGACGCGCTCGAGCAGGCTCGCCAGGGCCGCCTGTTCATCCTCGACAAGATGGCCGAGGCGATCGACGGTCCGCGCGAGCAGATGTCCGAGTTCGCGCCGCGCATCGAGACGATCAAGATCGACTCCGAGAAGATCGGGGCCGTGATCGGCAAGGGCGGCGAGACGATCCGCGGCATGCAGGAGGAGTTCGAGGCCGAGATCGACATCGACGACGACGGCACGGTCCGTGTCTACGCGCCGACCGGCGCCCAGGTGGACGCGTGCATCGCCCGGATCGAGTCGATGACCCGCGAGGCCGAGGTGGGCGACACCTTCAAGGGCAAGGTCGTGAAGACGACGACCTTCGGCGCCTTCGTCGAGCTCGTAAAGGGCACCGACGGCCTGCTCCACATCTCGAACGTGAAGCCCGGCGAGCGGGTTGGCGCGGTCGAGGACGTGCTGAGCTCCGGCGACGAGATCGACGTGACCGTGGTCGAGGTCGACCGCGAGCGCGGCCGGATCGGGCTGCGGCTCTCGGACGACCCCTCGATCGCCGGCAAGTCGGCCGAGGAGCTGGCGAAGGAGGGCACCGGCGACCCGACGATGGGTGGCGGCCGCGGCAACGGCGGCGGCCGGGGCGGACGCGGGCGTGAGCGCCTCGACGGTGGCGGCGGCCGGGGCGGCGGCCGCGACCGCGAACGCGGCGGACGCCGCTAAGAGTCCCTTGGACCTACCGGAGAACGTCCGCCTCACGGAGCTTCCGAGCGGCGTGCGGGTCGTCACCGAGGCCGTTCCCTCGGTGCGATCCGTAGCCCTGGGGCTCTGGGTGCGGACGGGCTCCCGCGACGAGGGCCCGGGCCAGGAGGGCCTCTCGCACTTCCTCGAGCACCTGCTCTTCAAGGGGACCGAGCGTTATTCCGCGATCGAGATCTCGGAGCTCTTCGACGGCATGGGCGCGGCGGCGAACGCGGCGACCAGCAAGGAGTCGACGCACATCCACGCGCGGTTCCTGGACGAGCACACCGAGGACGCGTTCGACCTGATGGCCGAGATGATGCTCGGCCCGACCTTCCCGGACATCGACTCCGAGCGCGAGGTCGTGCTCGAGGAGATCGCGATGTACGAGGACGAGCCCTCGGACCGGGTCCACGACTTCCTGGCCGAGGCCGTCTATGGCGACCACCCGCTCGGCCGTCGCGTGCTCGGCGAGGCCGAGGTGATCGCCTCGATTCCGATCCCCAGGATCGCCGAGTTCCACCGTGGCCGGTACGTCGCCGGCAATCTCGTCGTGGCCGCCGCGGGCCACCTCGAGCACGAGCGGATCCTCGCCCTCAGCGAGCGGCTGGTTCAGCCGCCCGCCGGTGCCGTCCCGGCCGTCAACGGCGACGAGCCGGCCGACGAGCGCCGCCTGCGCTTCCACAGCAAGGAGACGGAGCAGTACCACATCTGCTTCGGCGCGCCCGGGATCGCCCGCGACGACGAGCGCCGCTTCGCGATGACGGTTGTGGACTCGGCGTTCGGTGGCTCGGTGTCGTCGCGGCTCTTCCGTGAGGTCCGCGAGAAGCGCGGGCTCGCCTACGCCGTCGGCTCCTATGCGGAGCAGTACCTCGACCGCGGCACCGTCGCGATGTACGTCGGGACGCGCGAGGACAACGTCGCCGAGGCGTGCGAGATCATCGGGCGCGAGCTGGCCACGCTCAGCACCGACGGCATCCGCGGCGAGGAGCTCGAGCGCGCCAAGGAGCACGTCAAGGGCAGGATGGTCCTGAGCATGGAATCGAATGCCGCGCGGATGGCGCGGATCGCGCGCTCGATCCTGTTCGGAACCCCGCTGCTCTCGATCGACGAGCTGCTCGCGCGCGTGGACGCCGTGTCGGAAGACGACGTGGCCGCGTTCGCGGCCGAGTTCTTCGATCCGGCCCGCTTCTCGGCCGCATGCATCGGCAAGGACGAGGATTGCTTCCGGACCGCGGCGGGGGCCGTCTCAGAGGCGCTCGTGGCATGACCCGCGTCGTGGTCGCGGGCGCGGCCGGCCGGATGGGCGCCACCGCCTGCGACGCCGTCGAGGCCGCCGACGACCTCGAGCTGACCGGGCGCGCCGATCCGGCGCTTGGCGCCGAGCTCGCCAACCTGCTCGGCGACGCGGACGTTGTGGTCGACTTCACGACGCCCGACGCGGCGCCGGCGAACGTGCGGGCCTGCCTGGAGGCGGGGGTGCACGTGGTGGTCGGGACCACCGGCTTCGACCACGAGCCGCTCCGCGCCGCGGCGGCGGCCGGAGGCGCCAACGTCCTCGTCGTGCCCAATTTCGCGATCGGCGCCGTGCTGATGATGCGGTTCGCCGCCGAGGCCGCTCGCCACATGTCCGAGGTGGAGATCGTCGAGCTCCATCACGACGGCAAGCTCGACGCGCCCTCGGGCACCGCGAAGCGGACCGCCGAACTGATCGCCGACGCAGGCGGCCACGTGCACGAGCCGATCCACTCCGTTCGCCTGCCCGGCCTCGTCGCGCACCAGGAGGTGCTGCTCGGGGCAGAGGGCCAGACGCTTTCGATCCGCCACGACTCGACCGACCGGAGCTCGTTCATGCCGGGCGTGCTCCTCGCGATCCGCGGGGTGGCGGGGCTTTCGGACCCCTTCACGGTCGGGCTCGAGGCGCTTCTGTGAGCGACCTGGCGGAGCTCGACGCCACGGCCCAGGCCGATCTGGTGCGCTCGGGCGAGGTCTCGCCGGCCGAGCTGGTGGAGGCCGCGATCGACCGCTGCGAACGGGTCAATCCCGAGATCAACGCGGTCATCCATCCGCTGTACGAAGAGGGCCGGGCCGCGGCCGCGAACTCGCTTCCGGACGGCCCGTTCAAGGGCGTCCCGTTCCTGCTCAAGGACCTCGGGGCGGCGTTCGCGGGTCAGCCGCTCCACATGGGGACGCGGGTGCTGAAGGAAGCCGGCTTCAAGGCGCCGGTGGACACGTTCCTGGCGCAGCGCTTCCGCGCCGCGGGCCTGGTCACGATCGGCAAGACCAACACCCCCGAGCTGGGAATCCTGCCCACGACCGAGCCCGACGCATACGGGGCCACCCGCAACCCGTGGAACCTGGAGCGCACGCCCGGGGGCTCGAGCGGCGGCTCGGCGGCCGCCGTGGCCGCGGGGCTGGTGCCGATCGCACACGCCAACGACGGCGGCGGCTCGATCCGGATCCCGGCGAGCTGCTGTGGCCTGGTCGGCCTGAAGCCCACCCGCCAGCGGACCAGCGAGGGACCGCTGTCCGGCGACAACCTCTCCGGCCTGACGGCCGAGCTGATCGTCTCGCGGAGCGTGCGCGACACGGCGGCGGTGCTCGATGCGGTGCACGGACCCGCGCCCGGCGATCCGTACGTGGCTCCGGCTCCGGTCCGCCCATACGTCGACGAGCTGACGGCGGAGCCGAGGGACCTGCGCATCGGCTTCACCGCCGAGCCGGCGCTCGACGTGGAGGTCGATCCCGCCTGCGTCGACGCGGTAGCCGGCGCCGTGCGTTTGCTGGAGTCGCTCGGCCACCAGGTCGAGCCGGGGTCGCCGACCGACGCAGCCGGCGACCTGGCCGAGGACGGCCTCGACATCGGAGACACCTTCCTCACGCGCTGGGCGGCCGGCCAGGCGATGTTGCTCGACACCATCGGCATCGGGCTCGGGCGTCCGGTCCGCGAGGACGAGGTCGAGCCGCTGACCTGGGAGCTGGCGGGGATCGGTCGCGATCGCAGCGCGGCGCGCTACCTCGCCGACGTCGCCCTGCACCAGGGCCTGAGCCGGGCGATCGCGATGTGGTTCGAGGACGGCGGCTACGACCTGCTGTTGACACCGACGATGGCGGAGCGTCCGGCGCCGCTCGGCAGCTGGGACGACGGCGGCGAGCGGCCGATGGACGCCTTCGACCGCGCCTTCCCGGCCGGCGCCTTCACCGCGCTCTTCAACGTCACTGGCCAGCCCGCGATCTCGCTGCCCCTGCACTGGAGCGACGACGGCCTGCCCGTCGGCGTGCAGCTCGTCGCCCCGTTCGGCCGCGAGGACCTGCTGATCGCGGTCGCGGCGCAGCTCGAGCGTGCCCAAGCGTGGGCCGAACGGACCCCGCCGGTCTTCGCCGGCAACTAGGCATAGGCGTCATCGGGGATAATCAGGCGATGCCGCACTTCTCCGGCGTGATCACCGCGATGGTGACGCCGTTCACCGACGACGGGGCCGTCGACCTCGACCGTGCCCGGGCGCTCGCTGCGCATCTGGTCGAGCACGGCTCGCACGGGCTCGTCGTCACCGGCACCACGGGCGAGTCGCCCACCCTGGACGACACCGAGAAGCTGCGCCTGCTCGAGGCGGTGCTGGAGGAGGTGGGCGACTCGGCCACCGTGATCTCGGGGACCGGGTCGAACGACACGCGCCGTACGGTCGAGCTGACCGGACGCGCCGCTCGGGCCGGCGCGCACGGAGTGCTGGTCGTCACGCCCTACTACAACAAGCCGAACGAGGCGGGCCTGCGGGCGCATTTCGCTGCCGCCGCCGAGGCCGCGGGCGAGACCCCGGTCGTCCTCTACAACATCCCGTCGCGCTGCGTGGTCAACCTCACGCCGGACTTCATGGCGGCGCTTGCCGCCGAGATCCCGAACGTGGTGGCCGTCAAGCAGGCGAACAACGACGAGCTGGGACCGATCGCGGGACTCGACCTGCTGGCCGGCAACGACGACATCTTCGCCCGCTGCCTCGAACTCGGCGGCACGGGAGGGATCCTGGTGGCGTCGCACGTCGTGGGCGACCGGATGCGCGAGATCTACGAGGCGGCGGTGGGGGGCGACCACGACCGCGCGCGCGAGATCGAGGCCGGGCTCCGGCCCGTCTACGAGGCGCTGACGGTCACCGCGAACCCGATCCCCGTGAAGGCAGCGCTTGAGATGCGAGGGCTGATCGGCGGCACCCTCCGCCTGCCGATGGTGCCCGCGACCGAGTCGGAGCGCGAGGTCGTCCGCGGCGCTCTGGAGGCGGTGCCAACCGCGTGAGCGCCGGGGGGGTCCGCATCGTTCCCCTGGGCGGCCTGGGGGAGATCGGCAAGAACATGACCGCCGTCGAGAGCGAGGGCCGGATCGTGATCGTTGACGCGGGGGTGATGTTCCCGACCGCGGAGATGCTCGGGATCGATCTCGTGCTGCCCGACTTCACGAGCCTGCGCGAGCGCTCCGGCGACATCGAGGCGATCGTCCTGACCCATGGCCACGAAGACCACGTGGGGGCATTGCCGTACGTCCTGCGTGAGCTGGGCATCCCCGAGGCGATCTACGGCGGGCCGCTGACCCTGGGCCTGGTGCGCTCGAAGCTGGAGGAGCGCAAGATCCGCGATGCACCGCTCAAGGTCCTGGAGCCCGGCGAGCGGGTCAAGGCGGGACCGTTCGAGATCGAGACCATCCACATGTCCCATTCGATCCCGGACGCCCGCGCCGTCGCCCTGCACACGAAGCTCGGCGCGATCCTGATCACGGGCGACTACCGCTTCGACCAGACCCCGATCGACGGTGTGCCGGCCGACATCGCCCGGCTCGCCGAGCTCGGATCGGAGGGCGTGCTCTGCCTGTGCGGCGACTCCACCAACGCCGACCGGCCTGGCGTGGTGCCCTCGGAGGCCACGGTCGGCCCGGCGCTCGCCCAGGTCTTCGCCGGGTGCGAGGGCAGGATCATCGTCACCTGCTTCGCGTCGAACGTGCACCGGGTGCAGCAGGTCATCGACGCCGCCACCCCCCTCGACCGGAGGGTTGCGCTGGTCGGCCGTTCGATGCGGAAGAACTTCAATATCGCCTCCAACCTGGGGATGGCGAGCGCGCCCGAGGGGCTCCTGATCCAGCCCAAGGAGATCGAGGACTTCCCCGATCACAAGGTGATCGCGATCTGCACCGGCAGCCAGGGCGAGCCGCTCTCGGCGCTCCGGCGGATGGCGTTCAACGACCATCGCGACGTCGAGCTGCATGCGGACGACACGATCATCTTCTCCGCCACCGCGATCCCCGGCAACGAGCGCTCCGTCAACGAGACGATCGACAGGATCTACGAGATCGGCGCCACGGTCGTCACTCCCGCGGACGCCCCGATTCACGTCTCCGGGCACGGCTCGCGCGAGGAGCTGAAGCTGATGCTCAACCTGACGCGGCCGAGGTACGTGTTCCCGTTCCACGGCGACCACAAGCGCATCCGTCTGCACGCCGAGCTCGCCGAGGCGGTGGGGATCGAGCCCGAGCGGATCTTCAAGGGGCGCAACGGGCTGGCGCTCGACATCGACCGGGACGGCGCGCGGTTCACGGAGGACTTCCACGCCGGGATGATCTTCGTCGACGGCGTGGATATCGGGGACCCCGACGACGTCGCCCTGCGCGACCGGCGGGCACTCTCCGGCGACGGCGTCCTGATCGTCGTCGCCACCGTGTCCTCGGACAACGGCGAGTCGGTGGCGCCCCCTGAGGTGATCTTCCGCGGCGTCCCGTTCATCGAGGACGACGAGGGAGCCGAGCTGATCGAGGAGCTTCGCGAGGTCGTCTCCGACGCCCTCGCCGACGCCGCGGGCGACGGCGTCCGGGAGGCGTCGCTGCTCCAGGAGGACATCCACGACGACGTCGCAGAGTTCATCTATGACCGCCTGCGCCGCCGCCCGATGGTCCTGCCGGTCGTCGTCGAGGTCTAGTCGAGAACGATCCGTCGTCGACTTTCGCAGTTGGCTCGAGCCGTGGTACGGTCGGGTCACTTGCCAAGGAAGCGCCGGGGGGCGCCCGGGCACGGATGCTCAACCACCGCCGGGTTGTGACAGGTGGCCCGACTCGTTTCGAGGAGGGGCCATGTCCGCCCGAATCCGCGCCTATGTCCGCCAACACCACCTTGCCCTGGTCTGTCTGTTCTTGATCCTCACCGGCGGTACCGCCTACGGCACGCACCCGGGCGGTGCGAACACGATCTCGACCGGCGACATCATCAACGACCAGGTCTTCACCCAGGACCTGGCAAATAACAACATGACGTCGCTCGACATCCGCGACGACACGCTGGGGAGCGGCGGCCTGCAGGCGATCGACCTGCGGGACGATTCCGTCGGAACGTCGGAGATCACCGACGACGCGGTCGGGTTCCACGAGATCGCCGACAACGCGGTTTCCTCCTCCGAGATCCTCTTCGGAGCCGTCGGCGCCGACGAGATCTCCAACGACTCGGTTGGCGCAGCCGAAATCGCGGTCGGCGCGGTCGGCGCGGCCGAGATCGGCGACGGCGCGGTCGGCGCAGCCGAGATCGGCGACGGCGCGGTCGGGGCGGCCGAGATCGGCGACGACCTCGTCGATCGAGCGGACCCCTTTCCGACCCTCGTCGCGGGCGGCGGCGCGCACAACGGTGCCTACAACGTCGAGAGCTCAACCGCTTTGTGCCACGTCGGCGAGGAGCTGATCGGAGGTTACGGCCGGTGGGATCCGAACGATCTCAGCACAGGCGACCACGAGCTGGTCATAGGCCAGGTCCGGCTCGATCATGCAGCCGACTCGGTGACCGTGGACGGCGGCAACGACAGCGGCGTCGATCACACCCTGGCGGCGGTCGCGACCTGCCTGCCGGTGTAACAACGGCGGGCCAAGTGCGCCCGTCAACCGAGAGCGGAGGGCGAAAAGACGGCCCGCCGGCTCCAGGGAGGGAGGGAGCCGGCGGGCCTTTTGCTTGGCTCAGATGCCAAGGCGGCTCGCCGAAACGGGGGAGTCCGGGGGGTCCCGGCGAGCGGTGTGTCTCGTCCGTGGAACGAGAGTAAATCGCTTGTGTAAACGGTCTCTAAACGTTCGCTGAGACTTTGCTAGGAGCCCTGGCGGGGGTATCGGCCGCCGGCAGGGTGACCGTGAAGCGGGCGCCGCCGGTCGGCGCCCGGCCGGCGGAGACGCTGCCGCCGTGCGAGTCGGCCACGGCCCGCACGATCGCCAACCCGAGGCCGGTGCCCGCGTCCGCCGCCAGGTCCGCAGCGCCGCTGCCTCGTACGAACCGCGAGAAGACGTGTTCCTCCATCCCGTCCGGGAGCCCGGGGCCGTTGTCCGAGACCTCGAGCACCGCCCGGCCCTCGTGCCGGGCGACGCTGACCTCGACGGTCGACCCGGGCGGCGTGTGCCGCACGGCGTTCTCCAGGAGGTTCACGGTGAGCCGGTGGAGCTCGTCGGCATTGGCCGAGATCGGGACCGGCCCATCGGCCTCGAGCACCAGCCGGTGGGAGTCGGCGACCGGCCGGACCTCGGCGATCGCGGTCTCGGCGATGTCGGCGAGGTCGCAGGGGCGGCGCTCGCCGACGCGGCCGGCATCGGCGCGAGCGAGCATCAGGAGGTCGGCGACCAGCCGCCGCATCCGGCGCGAGGAGCGCAGCGCGGACTCGACCATCTCGGCCTCGTCGCCGGCGCCGGGGTCGCGCTCGAGCCGCTCCTGGAGCAGCTCGAGATTCGCGAGGATGCTGGTCAGCGGCGTTCGCAGCTCGTGCGAGGCGTCCGCCACGAACTCGCGCTGCGCCTGGACCATCTGCTGAGCCTCGTTGCGGGCGGCGTCGAGCTCGCCGAGCATCGAGTCGAGGGTGCGGGCCAGCTCCGCTACCTCGTCCTCGGCGACCGGCTTCGGCATCTGGAGCGACGGGTCGCGGGTGGTCGCGATCTTCCGCGCGGTCGCTGTGAGGCCCGCGATCGGGCGCATCGCGCGCTGCGCGATCCAGAGGCCGGCGAGGGTCGCGAGCAGCGCGCCGCCGCCGACCCCGATGCCGAGGAACAGCCAGAGGCGGTTGATCGTCGCGTCGAGCTCGTCGTGGTCGCGTGCGTACTGGACGAAGAGCGGGTCGGTCGAGTTGGCGTATTGCGGGATCACGTTCGTGGCGACCTCAAGCGGCCCCAGGCTCGTTTCCTCGGTGCTGGGAGCGGGGAGGGGCCGGGGGTTCTTGCAGGGGTACACCGGGCTTCCGTCGGACCGGACGATGCAGATCGTCGCGTCGCTCGCGATGATCCGCTCGTCGAAGTTGAACTGCTGCTCGCCGCCCTCGAGCGCGAACGAGAGCTGGCTCGCCGCCGCCTCGAGCTCGTCGCGGAAGTCCGCGCGGAGCCTGTTCTCGACCAGCCGGCCGACGCCGGCGGCGAACACGAGCAGGATCGCGAACGTCAGCCCGGCCGAGACTCCGGCGAGGCGCCAGCGAACCGGCCATCGCGACGGGGAGAGCGCCAGCGGGCGCTCCCGTCCACCAGTCTCAGTCATCGCGCGCCGCGCGCATCACGTAGCCGGCACCGCGTTTGGTGTGCAGGAGGCGCGGCTCGCCGTCCTCCTCGAGCTTGCGCCGCAGGTTCGAGATGAACACGTCGATCGTGTTGGTCATCGCGAGCGGGTCGTAGCCCCAGACCTCCTCGAGCAGACGCTCGCGGGAGACCACCAGTCGCTCGTTCCGGAGCAGGAACTCGAGCAGCTCGAACTCCCTGGCGGTCAGCTCGATCTCGCGGTCGCCGCGAAAGACCTCGCGCGTCGCCGGGTTGAGGCGCAGGTCCCCCAGAACCAGCGTTGCGGCGCCGCGGGGCGGGCGGCGGCGCATGAGCGCCCGCATCCTCGCCAGCAGCTCCTGGCGCTCGAACGGCTTCACCAGGTAGTCGTCGGCCCCGGTGTCGAGGCCCTCGACGCGGTCGTCGAGGTCGGCGCGCGCGGTGAGGATCAGCACCGGCACGTCGTCGTCGGCCCGGAGCCGCCGCAGCACCTCGACGCCGTCGAGCTTCGGCAGGCCGAGGTCGAGGATCACCAGGTCGGGGACGAACTCCGCGGCAGCGGCGAGCGCCTCCTCGCCGTCGCCGGCGCTGCGCACCTCGTGGCCCTCCTGGCGCAGCGTGCGGCGCAGGACCTCGGCGATCTCCGGGTCGTCCTCGACCACGAGCACGCGGCCGGTTGCGGTCTCGCTCTCCAGCATCAGGAGTAAGGGTAGGGCCGCGGGACGCGCCGCAGCGCCATCTTTAGGGAGGTATTAGGCGGCCTGCAGGGCACGCACGAACCGGGCGTCACGCACGCAGGGGACCGCGCCCAGGCGTCGAACCCATCTCCGATGGCCCGAGCCACAGCGAGTACCCGTGCCCGCAAGAGCGTGTCCAGGCGGCGTGCGCCGGTCCGGCGCAAGGCGGACGTCCGCCGGCGTGCGAAGGCGGCGGTGAACGGGCTCGAGCAACGCCACTTCGACCTGATCGGGCTGTTGATGGTCGCCGCGGGCGTCTACTGCGCCTTCGTCCTCTACCTCGAGTGGGACGGAGGCCGAGTCGGCGGCTGGCTGCAGACGGCACTCGAGTACACGGTCGGAAGCGTCGAGTACGTGGTCCCGCTGATGCTCTTCGGCCTTGGCCTCGCGCTGATCGCGCGGCCGATGATCAGGGCGCCGCGGGCGCTGAACGTCGGCGCGATCCTGGTCCTTCTCGCCCTGCTGCTCGCGTTCGCCGCCGGCACGCTGGGCCTCGGGCCGGATCGGCCGGTCCGCGAGGGCTACTTCGATCCCCGCTTCTACACCACGCACGGTGGCGCGGTCGGCGAGGGGCTCTACTGGGCCTCGACGACCCTGTTCCAGCGCCTCGGCGCGCAGATCCTCGCTGTGCTGATGCTGCTCTCGGGGATCCTGCTGCTGACGGGGATGACGATCACGAACCTGCTCGCGAACGCCGGCGGAGCCGCGCGCCGCGCCCGCGACACCACGCGCGAGATGACGCGGACGGTTCGCCAGTCGGAGGCGCCGGTCGGCTGGGACGAGCCGGTCGGCGACGACATCCAGATCACGAGGGCCAATGAGACGGAGGCATTCGTGACCGAGCCGCTCACGCACGAGGCCGTCTGGGAGGACGAGGACGATCCCGAAGCGTCGGAGCCTGAGGAGCCGGAGCCGCTCACCGAGCCGGGATCCGAAGGCGCCCAGGAGCAGGCCCCCGACCCCGACGGCCCCGGAGGCGCAGCCGAGAAGCCGGCGGGCAGTGGTCTGACCCCCATGGGGAACAAGCGAACGGACGGCATCACCGTGTCCGACGAGGTCACCTACACGCTGCCGGAGACGAAGCTGCTCGAGCAGGGCAAGAGCGACCCGGGCCCGGATCCGCGCGACCGCGAGGCGACCGCCAAGTCGCTGCTCGAGTCGCTGCGCCACTTCGGCGTCGAGGCCAAGATGATCGGCATGGTCTCCGGCCCGCACGTGAGCCGCTACGAGTTCCAGCTGGCGCCTGGCACCAAGGTCTCCAAGGTCGCCCAGCTCAAGGACGACCTCGCCTACGCGCTCGCCTCGACCGACATCCGCATCCTCGCGCCGATCCCCGGCAAGAAGGCCGTCGGCGTCGAGGTCCCGAACCAGCGCCGCCGGCTCGTTCGGCTCGGCGACATCTACGAGGGCCGGCCCAAGGGGACATCGCCGCTCGTCGCATGGCTCGGCAAGGACGTCTCGGGTCACGCCCAGTGGACCGACATCGCACAGATGCCGCATCTGCTGATCGCCGGAACCACCGGCTCGGGCAAGTCGGGCTGCATCAACGCCGTCTTGAGCTCGATCCTGCTCCATGCCTCGCCGAACGAGTGCCGGCTGGTGCTGGTCGATCCCAAGCGCGTCGAGCTCAACCACTACGAGACCCTGCCGCACCTTCTGACCCCGGTGGTCACCAACCCCCGCCTCGCCGCGAACGTGCTGTCGAACCTGATCGGCGAGATGGAGAGCCGGTACCAGGTGATGGGCGAGGCCCGGGCCCGGAACCTCGCCGAGCTCAACAAGTCTCGGCGCAAGGAGGGCGACGCCCCGCTGCCGCACATCCTCTGCGTGATCGACGAGCTCGCCGACCTGATGATGATCGCGCCGGCAGAGGTCGAGGACTCGATCATCCGGCTCGCGCAGAAGTCACGGGCCGTGGGGATCCACCTCGTGCTCGCCACGCAACGGCCGTCGACCGACGTCATCACCGGCACGATCAAGGTCAACATCCCGGCCCGGATCGCGTTCGCCGTCGCCTCGCAGGTGGATTCGCGGGTGATCCTGGACACCGGGGGCGCCGAGAGCCTCCTGGGCCAGGGCGACATGCTCTTCCGCCCGATCGGCACGTCGAAGATGCAGCGCATCCAGGGCGCGTACCTGACCGAGGGCGAGATCGCCCGCCTCACCGCCCACTGGGCGAAGCAGGGCGAGCCCGAGTTCGACCAGGCGCTGCTCGAGGACACATCGGCGGACAGCGTGGAGCCCGGCGACGGCGAGTTCTCGCCCGACGAGGACGACCTGCTGGAGGACGCCGCGCGGATCGTCGTCGAGAGCGGCACCGCGTCCGTGTCGATGATCCAGCGTCGCCTACGGGTCGGCTATACGCGCGCCGGGCGCCTGATCGACATGCTCGAGCGGCGGGGCATCATCTCCGGCTACGAGGGCTCAAAGCCGCGCCAGGTGCTGGTCTCGCTGGCCGATCTGCAGCGGGTTCTCGGCGGCGACGCGGCCGAGCAGCCGGAGCCCCAGCCGGCTGCCGCCTCGCCCGAGCCGTAAAGATTGTCCGCGTGAGCGTTCGCGCGGGCATCGTCGTCACCGGCACCGAGGTGATCACCGGGACGATCTCGGACCGCAACGGCCCCTGGATTTCGAAGCGCCTCGGCGAGCTGGGGGTCGAGGTCGCGCACATCCTGGTCGTCGCCGACCGGCCCAACGACCTCGAGGCGGCGCTTCGCTTCCTCGCATCGGACGGCGTGGACCTGATCGTGACGAGCGGCGGGCTCGGGCCCACTGCCGACGACCTCACCGCCGAGGTCGTCGCGCGGTTCGCCGGGCGCGAGCTGATCCTCGACGAGGGGATGGAGAGCAAGATCGCGGACATCCTGGCCGGCTTCGCCCGCCGGCTCGGCTTCGACCTCGAGGCGCTGCGCGAGGCGAACCGCAAGCAGGCGATGGTGCCCGAGGGCGCGACCACGATCGACCCGGCGGGCACCGCGCCCGGGCTGGTCGTGCCGGTGGACGACGGGCCGACGGTGATCGTCATGCCCGGCCCGCCCCGCGAGCTGCAACGGATGTGGCCGCCCGCGATCGACACCGAGGCGGCGCGAGCGGTCCTCGACCGCGCCGAGCCCTACGCCGGCGCGATGCTTCGCCTGTTCGGCGTGCCCGAGTCCGAGATCGCCAAGAGCCTGCTGGAGATCGAGGCGGAGGGCGTCGCGGTCGACCGGCTCGAGATCACCACGTGCCTGCGCAAGGGCGAGCTCGAGATCGAGATCCGCCACCGGCCGGGGGCCGAGCCGGAGCTGGAGGCGCTGATCGAGGGGATCGCGAAGCGCCATGAGCGCTTCCTCTTCAGCCGCGACGGCGCCACGATCGACGACCAGCTCGCCGAGCTGCTCGAGGGCCACAAGATCGCGACGGCCGAGTCGTGCACCGGCGGCTTGCTCGCGGCGCGCCTGACCGAGCTCGACGGTGCGTCGGCCTACGTGCAGGGCGGCGCCGTGACCTACTCGAACGAGGCGAAGACCGAGGTGCTGGGCGTGCCGGCCCCGATGATCGAAGCGCACGGCGCGGTCTCGAACGAGGTGGCCGAGGCGATGGCCGATGGCGCGCTCGCGCGGTTCGAGGCGGACATCGCGGTCGGGATCACCGGCATCGCCGGCCCGTCCGGCGGCACCGAGGAGAAGCCCGTCGGCTACGTCTGCGTCTGCGTCAAGGCGTCGGACGGCCGCAAGATCGCGCGCGATCCGGTGATCCCGGGCTCCCGCGCGGACATCCGCGAGCGCTCGGCCCTGCTCGCGATGCACCTCGTCCGGCGCCTGCTGCTGGACGAGGACTTCCCGCTGTAGCCACGCCCCTCTCGCCCAAAGCGCTACTCCGCCAGCCCGGCGGCTTCGAGGCCGTTCTCGGGGCTGATGAAGTTTGCGCCACCTGCTCACCCTGCCGTCCACGATCCGCATCAGCACGCCCATCGGCTGCTCGACCGGAACGCCGCTGCTGCCGCCGCCGCCATGCGCTATCCATGCGAAGCGCAGATAGCCGCTCCTCGTCCGGAGCGCCTACCCGGTACTTGTGCGAAGCAGCATTAGCGCCTACACTCTCTCTACTCGACGGGCGCTGATCGGCTGACCGGTTCTGGGGGACCACGGCTCGCCATCTGCTTGGCCTCCGCCAACTACTCGCGCTCGGAGGAAACGTGCTTCACAGATTTGGCTTGCACTTGCGTGCTCAATGGATGGGGGCCACGGCACTGTTCCTCGTCCTCGCCGGGGGTACCGCCTACGCCACGCACCCCGGCGGCGCGAACACGATCTCGACCGGCGACATCATCAACGACCAGGTCTTCACCCAGGACCTGGCAAACAACAACATGACCTCGCTTGACGTCCGCGATGACACGCTGCCGAGCGGCGGTCTCCAGGCGGTCGACCTGCGGGACGACTCGGTCGGGACCTCGGAGGTCGGCCCCGATGCCCTCACCGCCGCAGACCTCGCCAACAACGTCATCGGCAGCGAAGAGGTCGTCGACAACAGCCTCACCGGAGCGGACGTCGACGAGTCGAGCCTCGGTCAGGTTCCCAGCGCCGCGAACGCGGAGCGCGCCAGTACCGCCAGCACGAGCAGCGAGGGTTCGGTGCTCACCGATGTCACCGGCGAAGTCAGCCAAGAGATCCTCCGCCTTCCCGGCGCCGGACCCGACGACGCTGCGACATTTCGGCTCACCTGCTTGGAGGGAGACGGGGGTGGGGTGGACGTTGCCTTCCTGAACCAGACCTCGGACCCAGCGCGCTACTGGCTCGACGACGGTGGCAGCAACCCGACTACGGGCGAACCGGGCGTCGTTTCCGGCGGAATACAAGCTGACCCCAACAGCCAGATCTGGCGCATATCCTGGCAGGGCGGGAGCTTTACGGCGCTGATCTTCACCAGTACCGAGCTCGAAGGAATCGCGCGGCGCTGTCACTGGTCGGCTCAGGTGTTCGAAGACCAGTAAGGCACCTTCCGACGCGCATTCTGTTAGGGGTTGTCCGCCACTGATGCCGGAGGGCGCTTCTCGCGCTTTCGATGCGAAGCGCAATAGGCGGTCGCGCGTTGACTTTGCGCAGATACCCCTCGGATAGCCGGGGTGATCGCGCAAGGTCGGAGCGCGCCGGCTCAAGCGGGCGCCGCGGCGACCGGTCGGCCAACGAGAAGGGCGCCCCTTTCGAGGCGCCCGCTGCTCGCCGGTGTGGTTCTCCGGATCCCGTCTAACTAGACGGGGCGCACGTTGATCGCGCGCGGGCCCTTCGGGCTGGACTCGGTCTCGAAGGTGACCTGGTCACCCTCCTTGACCGAGGCGCCGGCGTCGACGCCGGTCTGGTGCACGAAAAGGTCCTTGTCACCGTCGTCGGGGGCGATGAAGCCGTACCCCTTCTCGGTGTTGAACCACTTGACTGTTCCGGTGGCCATTGAGCCTCCTGTCCTTACTGATCTGCGTACGCTGCCGACTCGCTCGACCTGTATATGCCGGGCTTCCGGACCGGGGCTCTATGCCTCCGTCAGCGGGCAGCCGGAACGGTACCAATCAGTTCGTTTCAAAGACGGCGCGAGGCGCGCACAATTCGTGCCGGTCGGGCGCCTAGGCTGCGACCGGAATGACCCGGGAGCGGCTCAAGAGCCCGCGCGCTCGCCTGTTCGTCGCGCTCGACCTGCCGGACGAGGTGCGCGCCGGCCTGGTCGCCTGGGGTGAGCGGCAGCTGAGCGATCCGGCGCTGCGCCCGGTTCGCGCGGAATCGCTGCACATCACCCTCTGCTTCCTCGGCTACCTGCCCGAGAAGCGCATCGACGAGATCGCCGCGATCGTCCGGGGCCGGCCGCCGGAACCGGTGCCCCTGAGGTTCGATCCGCTACCGGGCGGCAAGCCGGGCGGCCGGCCGCGGCTCTACGCGCTCGACGTGCACTCGCCGGCCGCCGTCGAGGTCCAGGCCGGCCTCGAGGCCGAGTTGATCGCGGCGCGGGCGTACGAGCCGGAGCGGCGCCCCTTTCGACCCCACGTCACGCTCGCCCGGGTGCGGCCGGTGCGAGGCACGCGCAAGCCGCGGCCGGTTGAACGAGCGCCCGGGGAGCTGCCGCAAGCGCTCGTACATACGTTCGATTCCGTCCGGATCGCGCTCTACCGTTCGAACCTGCGGCCCAGTGGGGCGCAGTACGTGTCCCTGGCCAACTTGGACTTGCCGCCCTCGGCCTGAGGCCCCGGGCGGGGAAGAGGTGATGAACACGATGGCAGACGCAAGCAAGGCCAACGCGAAGGCGGCCGAGAAGGAAGCGAAGGCACGCGAGGCCGCGCTCGAGGCCGCAAAGACGCAGATCGAGCGCCAGTTCGGCGCCGGTTCGCTGATGAAGCTGAGCGGCGACGACGCGCTGGCGGTCGACGCGATCCCGACCGGGGCGCTCTCGCTCGACCTCGCCCTGGGCGTGGGGGGAGTGCCGCGCGGACGGATCGTCGAGATCTTCGGCCCGGAGTCCTCGGGCAAGACGACGATGATCTACCACATCATCGCCCAGGCGCAGGCCCTCGGCGGCGTCTGCGCGTTCATCGACGCCGAGCACGCCCTCGATCCGATCTACGCCCGCAGGATCGGCGTCAACACGGACGAGCTCCTGATCTCGCAGCCCGACTACGGCGAGCAGGCGCTCGAGATCGTCGACGTCCTGGTCCGCTCCGGCGCGATGGACGTCGTGGCCGTCGACTCCGTTGCGGCGCTGACGCCGCGGGTCGAGCTCGAGGGGCAGATGGGGGAGCAGCAGGTCGGCCTCCAGGCACGAATGATGTCCCAGGCGATGCGCAAGCTCACCGGCAACCTGAACCGGGCGAACACCGTCTGCCTGTTCACGAACCAGATCCGCGAGAAGATTGGGGTGACGTTCGGCTCGCCCGAAACCCAGCCGGGCGGGCGCGCGCTCAAGTTCTATTCCTCGCAGCGGCTCGACATCCGCCGCATCGAGACCCTCAAGGAGGGCACCGAGGCGGTCGGCAACAGGGTCCGCGTGAAGGTCGCCAAGAACAAGGTCGCGGCGCCGTTCAAGCAGGCCGAGTTCGACATCGAATACGGCGTCGGGATCTCGCACGAGGGCTGTCTGCTCGACCTGGCGCTCGAGCACGACCTGGTGACCAAGTCGGGCTCATTCTTCTCATACGGCGAGCTGCGGCTCGGCCAGGGGCGCAACAACACCAAGCAGTACCTGGCCGAGAACCCTGAGCTGGCGCAGGAGATCGAGGGCAAGATCCTCACGCTGCTCGGGGTCGATCGGAAGCCCCGGCCGATCGCGGCGGTGCCCGATGCACCCGAGCCCGCGGACGAACCCCCCGCGGCGGAGCCCGAGGCGCAGGCGGCGTAGTCGCCATGGAGCCGGGCGCGTTCGAACTGGCCGTCGGTGCGCTCGCGCGCAAGGAGCGGACGGTCGCCGAGCTCAGAGCATGGCTCGAGGCGCGCGGGCAGGAGGCAGAGGCGATCGACGACGCGCTGGGCCGTCTGATCACGATCGGCGAGCTCGACGACGAGCGGTTCGCCCGGAGCTACGCCGAGGACAAGCGCGAGCTGCGCGGCTGGGGGCCCGACCGGATCCGGGAGCGGTTGATCGAGCGGGGAATCGAGCGCTCCATCGCCGAGGCCGCCGCGGGGGACGAGCATCCCGCGGCCCAGGCCGAGCGGGCGGCGACGCTCCTGATCGGGCGCGGCGTCGAGTTCGACCGCGACGCCGGCCGGGGCCGTGCGCTTGCCTATCTCGCCCGGCGGGGCTTCGACTCCGAGACCGCCTATCAGGCCGTCCGGCTCGCCGAGCGCCGAGCTGCATGAGCTGAGCGGCCCTTGCGGGGGCCTCGGCCCGGGTCTACGATGGGTCGCACAGAGCGTGGCCTAGCCGCCGCGTTCGCTTGATCAATCAGCGAACTTCGAGAGCACTGAACGTGAATCGTTTCCATCCAATGCGCGCCCAAGCGGCGCGGAGGTGCGGCGGCTAGGGCGCTGCCGAGGTCAGGAACGAGACCTCGCGGCGTGTTGTCGCCGCCTCGGTCTTTCGCCGGTCGACGAGCGGACGCGTGAGCGGGCGATGGCCCCGCGATCCGACATGACCACATTGAAAGCCGAACACGTGGAGAGATTGCAATGGGAACACGCGCGATGTCGTTTCCGTGGCGCCGTAACGAGAGCGCCACGGAGGGCACGACCGGTGTTCGCGAGACGCCCGCCGCCGAGCGGGACGCGGGGGATCGCGAGCTGCAGGCACGACGCGAGGAGATCGCCCGCATGGAGGAGCGGGCACTGCGGGAGGCGGAATCGCTTGACCTGATGCGCGCCGACCTCGAGCGGCGGACGCAGACGTTCGAGGATCGCGAGCGGAACCTCGCCACGCAGAACGAAGAGCTGAAGCAGGCGAAGCGCGTGCAACGGCGCGAGCTCGAGCGAATCTCCGGGCTGAGCGCCGCCCAGGCGAGACAGCTCCTGCTCTCGGACGTCGAGCAGGAGGCGCGGCACCAGGCGGCGGTGAGGATCCGCCAGATCGAGGAGGAGGCCCGTCGCGAGGGCGAGCGGCGCGCGCGCAACATCCTGGCGGTGGCAACGCAACGCCTGGCGGCGAAGCACTCCACCGAGACCACCACCCGGCTCGTCGAGCTCCCGAGCGACGAGATGAAGGGGCGGATCATCGGTCGCGACGGCCGCAACATCCGCGCGCTCGAGAAGCTGACCGGGGTTGACGTGATCATCGACGAGACGCCGTCTGCGGTCGTCCTCTCGAGCTTCGACGGCGTCCGCAGGGAGATCGCCCGGCTCACCCTGGAGCGGCTGATCACCGACGGACGGATCCATCCGGCGCTGATCGAGGAGACCTACGAGCAGGCCAAGCGCGACCTGGAGAAGCGGGTCGTTGACGAGGGCGAGCAGGCGGCGCTGGAGGCACACGTGCACGCGCTCGACCCCGAGCTCGCGCGGCTGATTGGGCAGCTCCGCTTCCGCACGAGCTACGGCCAGAACGTCCTCGATCACCTGGTCGAATGCGCGAACCTCGCCGGCATCCTCGCCGAGGAGCTCGGCGCCTCCGCGGAGACTGCCCGCCGGGCTGCGTTTCTGCACGACATCGGCAAGGCGGTCACGCACGAGGTCGAGGGCCCGCACGCTCTGATCGGTGCGCGGATCGCGCGCCGCCACGGCGAGACCGAGGCGGTGGCGCACGCGATGGAGGCGCACCACAACGAGGTCGAGCCGAAGACCGTCGAGGCCGTGATCGTGCAGGCCGCCGACGCCGTCTCGGGCGCCCGCCCCGGAGCGCGGGGAGACTCGCTCGAGCAGTACGTGGGCCGGATGAAGAACCTCGAGGAGATCGCCTCGCGGCACCACGGCGTGGACCGGGTCTTCGCGATGCGGGCCGGCCGCGAGATCCGGGTCGTGGTCGATCCGGGGGTCGTCGACGACGACACCGCGGCCGTGATCTCGCAGGAGATCGCCTCCGCCATCGAGAAGGAGGCCGAGCACCCCGGCCGGATCAAGATCACGGTGATCCGGGAGAGCCGGGCCACTTCCTACGCTGATTGAGGGGGATCAAATGAGCGACTCCGTCGCGAAAGCAGGTTTGCCCCCCTGGTAAGGGCCGTATAAGTAGGATCGCGCCCGCATGACCGACCTCTTCTACGTCTTCGGCATTGCGCTGTGCGTGATGGCCCTCGTGATCTCGTTCTTGGGCCTCCGCTCCGAGCGGTTCCCGGACTCGCGTGGGCTGTACGCCGCCGTGCTCGGGCTGATGGGCGTGCTCGTGGTCGCCTCGTGCGCCTTCGCGGTCGCGCTCTCGCGTGAGGAGGCCGAACACCGCTCCGCGGAGGTCGCCGAGTTCGAGGCCGAGCAGGCCGCCGAGGAGGCGGAGGCACCGCCGGAGGAGGCGCCGCCGCCCGGCGAGCCCCCGCCGGACGCGCCGGAGGAGGAGGGCCCGGCGCCCAAGACGGAGACGGTCGAGCTGACCTCGCCCGCGGACGGCGGACTGGTGTTCGAGCCGGAGACGCTCGACGGTCGCCGCCGGCGAGGTGTCGATCGAGTACACGAACCCGTCGCCGGTGCCGCACAACGTCGCGATCGAGTTCGACGGTGCGCCGCTCGCCCAGGGCGAGACCGTGAGCGACGGCGCCCTCGGTCCGGCGACCGCCGAGCTCGAGCCGGGCGATTACGTCTTCTACTGCGCCATCCCGGGCCACCGCGAATCCGGGATGGAAGGCACCCTGACCGTCGAGTAGACCGGGCGCGCTCGGTACCCTGGCCGCGATGGCGGCGAGGTCCTACCACGTCACGACGTTCGGGTGCCAGATGAACGAGCACGACTCGGAACGCATGCGCGGCATGCTCGAGTCGCTCGGGTACCAGGAGGCGCCGGAGCGCGACCAGGCGGACCTGATCCTGTTCAACACGTGCTCGATCCGCGAGTCGGCGGACAGCCGGTTCCTCGCGCACCTCGGACAGGCGAAGCGCCTCAAGTCGGAGGACCCCGCACGCGTCGTGGGTGTGGGCGGCTGCTGGGCACAGTCGGTCAAGGACGAGGTCTTCGAGCGCTTTCCGTTCGTGGACGTCGCGTTCGGGCCCGGTCAGATCCACCGCCTGGCCGAGTTCCTGACCACCGACTCGATCGGCGCCCAGGGGTACTTCGAGTTCGAGGGGTTCGCCGGCCACCTGCCGATGAAGCGCGCGCGGGAGTTCCAGGCCTGGCTCCAGATCTCACAGGGCTGCAACTGCGTTTGCTCGTACTGCATCGTCCCGTCGACCAGGGGCCGCGAGGTCAGCCGGCCGGCGCCGGAGCTGCTCGCCGAGGTCGACCGCCTCGCGGCGGACGGCGTCCGGGAGGTGACGCTGCTGGGGCAGAACGTAAATTCCTACGGGCGCGACCTGCATGGCGACGACCGCATGACCTTCGCCGAGCTGCTCCGCGCCGTCGACGCGGTGTCAGGGATCGATCGGATCCGCTACACGAGCCCGCACCCGAAGGACATGCGCGAGGACGTGGTTCGCGCCCACGCCGAGTGCGCGGCGCTGTGCGAGCACATCCACCTGCCTCTGCAGTCGGGCTCCGACCGCATCCTGAAGGCGATGCGCCGGACCTACAACCGGCAGCGTTACCTCGACCGCGTCGCCCTGATCCGCGAGCACGTGCCGGACTGCGCGCTGACCACCGACATCATCGTGGGCTTCCCGGGCGAGACCGAGGAGGATTTCGAGCGGACGCTCGAGGTCGTCGACGAGGTGGGCTACGACGGCGCCTTCACGTTCGTCTTCTCGCCGCGTCGCGGCACCGAGGCGGCGACGCTCGCCGGCCAGCTCCCGCACCCGGTGAAGCGCGAGCGGATGGAACGGCTCGTGGACCTCGTCCAGCGGCGCGCGCGGGAGCGCGCTCAGCGGTTCGTGGGCCGCTCGATGGACGTTCTCGTCGAGGGGACGAGCCGCACGGACGCCTCGCGCCTGCGGGGCCGTTCCCGCCACAACAAGGCCGTCAACTTCGAGGGGACCGGCGAGCCCGGCGAGCTGGTCGAGGTGGAGATCACGGGGGCGACCTCGATGACGCTGACCGGCCAGGAGAGGCTGCTCAGCCGGATCGGTTGACCAGCGCCGCGCGCTGATGCACGTCGCCGCGATCTTCGGTCCGACCGCGATCGGCAAGACCGCGATCGCGATCGCCCTGGCCGACCTTCTGCGCGGGCGCGGCGAGGAGCCGATCGCCGTCAACTGCGACTCGATCCAGGTCTATCGCGGCCTCGAGATCCTCAGCGGCGCCGCCACCGTGGAGGAGCAGGAGCTGCTCGAACACCGGCTGCTGGGGATCGTTCCAGCCCACGAGGAGTTCTCAGCCGGGCGTTACGCGGAGCTCGCTCACCGCGAGATCGACCGCCTGTTGAGCACGGGCCGGCAGCCGATCGTCGTCGGCGGGGCCGGCCTCTATCTGCGTGCGGCGCTCGCGGAACTCGAGTTGCGGCCTCCCGTGCCCGCCTTGGTCCGCGCCGAGGTGGAGCGCGATCTCGCCGAGCGCGGCGCCGCGGCACTCCACGCCGAGCTACCCGAGGAGCTCGCCTCTGGCGTTCATCCCAACGACCGCAAGCGGATCGCCCGGCTCACCGAGCTGACCCGGCTCGGCATCGCGCCGCACTCGTCGAGCGAAGGACTGTGGACGAACCGGCTCCGCGCGCCCACGGTGCTCGTTGGGCTGACAATGCAGAGCGGCGAGCTGCAGAGGCGAATCGACGATCGGGTGGACTCGATGATCGCGCTGGGGGCAGCCGGCGAGGTGGCGCACGCTGCGCGCTCGGGTGCCTCGCGAACCGCACGGGCGGCGATCGGGTTCAAGGAGCTCCTGGCCGGCGACGTCGCGGCGATGAAGCGGGCCCAGCGAGCCTACGCCCGGCGGCAGCTGACGTGGATGAGGCGAATGCCCCACGTCGAGCTGATCGACCGCACCACGATGTCGGTCGGGGACGTCGCCGCGGAGATCGCGGCCCTCCTCGACTAGGCGCCGGTCACCGTGAAGAGGTCGGGCACCTTGCGGGCGAAGTTGAGGTCGCCCAGCACCCGGAGGCGGCCGCGCAACGCGAGCCGGAACGCGTTGGCGTCGCCCACCGCCACCCGGATGAGGTCGGCCGCCCGTCCCTTGATCGTGAGCGTCGGATTCTCGCCGGGCGAGTCGCTCACCCTGGCGCCGCCGTCCGCGATCGCCAGCTCGTAGTGGTCGTAGCCGCCGCCGGGGCGATCCCACACCTTGAAGTGGATCGTCGCGTCGATGCCCCGGGCGCGCTCGGGATCGAGCTCGCGCGCCATCAGCGAGAACACGTTTCGCAGGATCTGGTCGCGCTCCGGGCCGGACAGCGCCTCGCTGATCTCGTCGTCGGACGCCGCACGAACCGCCGCGAGGACCGCCACGGGGTCCGCGGTCGCCCAGTCGACGTTCAGGTCCAGGTCCATCGCCGGGAGTATCCCGCTGGCGGCTTGTTTAGGCTCGCCGGGCGATGAGATTCGAGAAGTGGCAGGCGCTCGGGAACGACTACATCGTGGTCGAGGCCGCGGCCCTGCCGTGGGAGCTCACGGCGGAGCGCGTCAAGCGCATCTGCGCACCGCACCTGGGCGTGGGATCCGACGGGATCCTGCTGCTGGAGCCGGTGGAGGACCCCGCGTACGTCGCGGAGCTGCGGATCTTCAACCCGGACGGGTCGGAGGCCGAGCTCTCCGGCAACGGCGCCCGCGAGGCGGTGCTCTACCTGCGCGCCGCGGGCTGGACCGACGAGACCGAGTTCGCGGTGATCACGAAGGCCGGCCCGGTCACGCCGAGAATCATCGACGCGAGCACGGTGGCGATGGCGATCGGTCGGGCGAGCGACCGCGGCACGGGGACCCTCAGCGCGGGCGGCCGAGACTGGAGCTACCGGGCGATCGATGTCGGCAACCCGCAGTGCGTGATCGACGCGGGGGACGAGGTCGAGTCGCTCGATCTCGGAGCCATCGGCCCAGGGGTTGAGGGGAACACGGAACTCTTCCCGAACCGCACGAACGTCTCCTTCATCCGGGTCGCGGGCTCCACGGTGCGCGCGCGGATCTTCGAGCGCGGGGTGGGGGAGACGCTCTCGTCGGGGACCGGCGCGGCCGGCGCGGCGGTCGGGGCGTTCCTGACGGGGGCCGCGAGCCCGATCACCGTCCGGCTCGACGGCGGCGAGCTCGAGGTCGAGATCACGCACGATCTCGACGTCACGTTGACCGGGACCGCCGAGCCGGTTTACTCCGGGGAGCTCTCGGACGAGCTCGTCGGCGCCCTCGAGCGACTCGGCTAGCCTCCCCGGTCCATGACCCGCACGGATCCGTCCAGGCGCCTCGAGGCGATCCCGCCCTACATGTTCGCGGAGCTCGAGCGCAAGGTCGCGGAGAAGCGCGCGGCGGGGATCGACGTGATCTCGCTCGGGATCGGCGATCCGGACACGCCCACCTACCCGCACATCGTTACGGCGCTGAAGGCCGCGGTGGACGACCCGTCCACGCACCAATACCCGTCGAACCGCGGCCGCGCGGAGTTCCGCGAGGCGTTCGCGCGCTTCTACGACCGCCGCTTCGGGGTCGCGATCGACCCCGAGACCGAGGTGATCCCCGCGATCGGCGCGAAGGAGTGCATCTACAACCTCTGCTTCGCCTTCCTCGACCCCGAGGACGTTGCGCTCGCGTCCGACCCCGGCTACCCCGTCTACACGGGCGGGCCGATCCTGGCCGGCGCCGAGCCGGTGGTGCTCCCCCTGGTGCCGGAGCTGGGCTTCGCGCCCGACCTCGACGCGATCGACCCGCTCGCCTGGTCGAACGCCCGGCTCCTGTTCCTGAACTACCCGAACAACCCGACCGGCGCGGTCGCACCGGAGGGCCTGTTCGAGCGCGTGGTCGAGCTCGCGACCAAGCACGACGTGCTCGTGGTCCACGACAACGCGTATTCGGAGACGACGTACGACGGCTACGTCGCGCCGAGCTTCCTAGGGACGCCGGGCGCAAAGGACGTCGGCGTCGAGGTCTTCTCGCTCTCCAAGGGCTTCAACATGACCGGCTGGCGCTGCGCCGCAATCCTGGGCAACGCCGACGCGATCCAGACCTACTGGCGGCTCAAGACCAACGTGGACTCGGGCGTGTTCGAGGCGGTCCAGCTCGCCGGCGTCGCTGCCCTCGACGCTCCCCGGGACTCGATCGACGAGATGAACGTGGTCTATGCACGCCGCCGGGACCTGGTCGTCGCCGCGCTGCGCGAGCTCGGCGTCGCGGTCGAGGCGCCGAAGGGCACGATCTACGTGTGGGCGCCCGTTCCCGAGGGCCACAGCTCGACGACGTTCGCCGAGCTGGTGCTCGAGCAGGCAGCCGTGGTCGTCTCGCCGGGCTCGATGTACGGGCCGTCGGGGGAGGGCTTCTTCCGGATCTCGCTGACCACGCCCGACGAGCGCATCACCGAGGCGGTCGAGCGCATGCGCGAGCACCTCGCGCCCTAGCCGTGTCCGAGCGTCCTCGCGTCCGGTCGGACTCGCCGTTCGAGGACCGCTACGGCTTTTCCCGGGCGGTGCGGGTGGACGACCGCGTGATCGTCGCCGGGACCGCGCCGATCTGGCCGGACGGGAGCTGCGACCCCGACCCGGCCGCCCAGATGCGCCGCTGCTGCGAGATCATCGTGACGGCGCTGGAGGAGCTGGGCGCGACGGCCGGGGATGTGGTGCGGACACGAATGTTCGTGACCGACGCCGAGGTCGCCGACGCGGTGGGCGCCGTCCACGGCGAGTTCTTCGGCACCGCGCGGCCCACGGCGACGATGGTGGTCGTCGCCGGGTTGCTTGACCCGCGCTGGAAGGTGGAGATCGAGGCCGAGGCGAGCTGTCCTTGAACCCGGAGCCGCTGACGCCGGCGCACCACCACAGCGCTGCGACGGTGCTCGCCGACGCGTTCCTCGACGATCCGGGCTGGGTCGCGGTCGGTCCCCGCTCCTGGGTGGCTAGGCTGCTTCTGTGCTGGCGGGGGCGCTTCGGCGCGCGACACAGAGGGTTCGGCGCGACGAGCGGGCGGTCGTCGCTGGCGTGAAGGTGGACAGGGCGAAGGGTGCTTCGGCCCCGCTCTGCGCCCTCGTCGTGGCCGGGCTCGTGGCCCCGGCGCTCGCCGGGGCGGTATGGACCACACCGCAAGACATCTCTGCCGCGGGACAGAACGCGTCCAACTCGCAGGTCGCGGTCGACGCCGACGGCGACACAGTCTTCGTCTGGCAGGGCAGCGACGGAACGAACACCCGGATCCAGACCCGGGCGCGCTCCGCGGGAGGCGCCCTGAGCCCAGTGCAGACGATCTCCCCCGCCGGGGAGAACGCCTCCGCCCCGCAGGTCGCGGTCGACGCCGACGGCGACGCGGTGTTTACCTGGACGCGCTTCGACGGTGCGTACAACCGAGTCCAAGCCCGGGCCCGCTCGGCCGCCGGCACCCTGAGCGCCGTGCAGACCCTCTCCCCCGCCGGGCGGGGTGCGTTCCAGGCCGAGGTCGCGGTCGACGGCGACGGCGACGCGGTGTTTACCTGGACACGCTTCGACGGTGCGAACTACCGGATCCAGACGCGCGCGCGCTCGGCCGGCGGCACCCTGAGCGCGGTGCAGACGCTCTCCGGCGCCGGTCGGAACGCCTTCGGGGTGACCGGGCCCCAGGTCGCGGTCGACGCCGACGGCGACGCGGTGTTCATCTGGGAACGCGACGACGGCACGGACAACCGAGTCCAAGCCCGGGCCCGCTCGGCCGCCGGTGTCCTGAGCCCAGTGCAGACCCTCTCCGCCGCCGGCGCGGACGGGACCAGCCCCCAGGTCGCGGTCGACGCCGACGGTGACGCCATTTTCACCTGGGCGCGCGCGATCGCGGGAGGGTTCCGAATCCAGACCCGGGCGCGCACCGGCTTTGGCGCCCTGAGCGCTGTGCAGGACCTCAACGTCACGGGGCAGTACGGAGCGAGGCCCCAGGTCGCGGTCGACGCCGACGGCGACGCCGTCTTTACCTGGCTGCGGTTTGACTCCGCGCTTGTCTATGCGGTCCAGGCCCGGGCCCGCTCGGCCGCCGGCAATCTCGGCACCCTGCAGACGCTCTCACCGTCGGGGAACATCACAGCCATTCCCGAGGTCGCCGTCGACACCGACGGGGACGCGGTCTTCACCTGGCAGCACTCCGACGGCACGAACACCCGCACCCAGGCCCGCGCGCGCTCGGCCGGCGGGACCCTGAGCGCCGTGCAGACGCTCTCCGGCGCCGGTCAGAACGCGGTCGGCACCCAGGTCGCGGTCGATGCGGGCGGTGACGCGATCGTCACCTGGCAGCGCTCCGACGGGACCAGCCAGCGGGTCCAGGCCTCGGTCGGACCGTAGCTCGCGCCAGGCGCCGGTGGGGCTCGGCGGCGGCCGGATGACCTACAGCCGGCCCTCGGCCTCGAACGTCTGGCGCAGGCCGGTCTCGAGGCCACGGGGGGCGAAGCCCAACTCGGCGACGGCCTTGTCCTGCTTGGCCCAGAACGTGACGCCGTCGGAGGAGGAGATCAGCTCGCGCATGTTCGGCGGCTGGCCCATCAGCTTCCCGATCACCGGCCCGGCGGGCGCGACGAGCTTGAGCAGGCTGGTCGGGATGTTCGCCCTGGGGGCGCGCTTGCCGGCAACCTTCGCGGTCGCGTCCATCAATCCGCGCATCGTCGTGATCTCGTCGCCGAGTACGTAGGACTCGCCCGCCTTGCCCTTGTCGAGGGCGAGCAGGACGCCCGCGGCGACGTCATCAACGTGCACCATGTTCATGCCGAGCTCCGCGAACGGGACGAAGGGCATGCGGCCGTCCAGGAAGTCGAGCATCTGCTTGCCGAGCGCCGAGTGGTCGTCGGGGCCGTAGACGCCGCCCGGCTGGACGATCACGCACGGCAGCCCCTCCGAGATCAGCCGCTTCGCGACCTGGTGTGCCTGGTACTTGGTCTCCTCGTAGTACGAGGTGAAGCTCTGACCGGGATGCTCGTAGCTCTCGTCCACGACCTGACCGCGCGTGTTGCCGAAGGCGCCGATCGTCGAGACGTAGACCACCGTGCCGATCCCGGCGTCGAGGGCGGCGCCGAGCGCGTTCTCGGTGCCGACAACGTTCGCCTCATACATCGCGGGGCGTTGGCTCTTCGGAATGCCGACCTCGTACACCGCGGCGCCGTGGATGACCGCGTCGCACCCCTCCATGCCCGCCGCGAGCGCCGCGCGGTCGGACAGATCGCCCTCGCGCAGCTCCGCGCCGAGCGCCGCGAGCGCCTCGCCCTTGGCCGGGCTGCGCACCCACGCGACGACGTCGTCGCCCCGCTCGCGCAGCTGGCGCACCACGTGCCCGCCGATGAACCCGGTTCCACCGGTGACGAAGACCTTCATGCGTGGCGGGGAGCCTATCCTCCGAAGGGTGAGCAATCGCGGTGACACCACCAACGGCGACCTTGCGGGCGTCCGCAATCCGCGGGCGCGCCAGCGCGCGCTCGCGATCGGTGCGCTCCCTCGCACGCCTGCCGAGGGCGAGGACCCGCTCGCGGAGCTCAAGGAGCTGCTGCGAACCGCCGGCGTCGCGACCGCGGACGAGCTGGTCCAGGTGCGTGCCCAACCGGATCCCGATCGGTACCTCGGGCGCGGCAAGCTCGGCGAGCTGAAGGAGCAGATCAAGCGCTCCGGGGCGAACCTGGTTGCGTGCGACGACGAGCTCGCCCCGCGTCAGGAGCGGAACCTCGAGGCGGCGCTCGACGTGCCGGTGATCGACCGCACCGCCGTGATCCTCGACATCTTCGCCGACCATGCGCACACCGCCGAGGGCAAGCTCCAGGTCGAGCTGGCACAGCTCGAATACAACCTCGCGCGCATGCGCGGCCTGTGGACCCACCTCGAGCGCCTCGGCGCCGGGCGCATCGACGGCGGGATCGGCACCCGGGGCCCTGGTGAGTCGCAGATCGAGACGGACCGCCGACTCGCCCGCGACCGGATCACGGCACTCAAGCGGCGGCTCGAGCGGCTGGAGCGAGGACGGGAGACGATGCGCGCCAGCCGCGAGGCGGCGGCGCTGCCCTCGGTCGCGCTCGCCGGCTACACGAACGCCGGCAAGTCGACGCTTCTGAACGCGCTGACCGGCGCCGGAGTGAGCGTCGGCGCGCGTCTGTTCCACACCCTCGACCCGACCACGCGGGCGTACGAGCACGAGGGCCGCCGCTACCTCGTCACCGACACGGTCGGCTTCATCCGCAAGCTCCCGCATCAGCTGGTCGAGGCGTTCAAGGCCACCCTGGAGGAGACCCGGCTGGCCGACCTGATCGTCCACGTGGTGGACGCATCCGAGCCGGACGAGCAGCGCGCCGGTGCGATCGCCGCGGTCGACCGGGTGCTCGACGAGATCGGGGCGGGGGAGAGGCCCCGGCTCGTCGCCCTCAACAAGATCGACGTGCTCGAGCCCGCGGAGCGCGCGCGGCTTCTTGTCGGGCGCAGGGACGTTGTCGGGATCTCGGCGGAGACCGGCGAGGGGATCGACGACCTCCGCGATCGGATCGCCCGCGAGTTCGAGCGGACGCTGCAGCCGGTCGAGCTACTCGTCCCGTACAGCGAGGGCGCCCGCCTGGCCGAGCTGCACGAGCTCGCCGGCGACCTCGAGCGCGAGGAACGCTCGGACGGCGTACACGTGCTCGCTCGCGTACCGGCCGCGCTTGCGCACCGGTTCACCGAGTTTGCGGTGAACGGGTCCGACAACGGCTCCGAGCCGGCCTGAGGATCAGCCGGCTCAACAACGCCGGGGCTCGGCTTCGGGCTTCGCCCTACGCCTCACGGGGCGCTACGCTCGCCGGGTGGAGCTTGGCTGCCGGCGGTTGAACGACGAGGCGATCCTGCCCTCACGCGCCCACGAGGGCGATGCCGGGCTCGACCTCCATGCAGCTGAGGCGGCGATGCTGGCTCCCGGCGAGCGCTCGAGCGTGGGCACCGGGATCGCCGTCGAGATTCCCGCCGGCCACGCCGGGCTCGTGTTGCCGCGCTCGGGACTCGCGGCGCGGCACGGCGTCGCCCTCGTCAATTCCCCGGGACTGATCGACTCCGGCTACCGGGGCGAGGTGCGCGTCCTGCTGCTCAACACGGACCGCACCGAGACGTTCGAAATCGCTCCCGGCGACCGCATCGCTCAGCTCCTGCTGACCCCGTTCGCCGCCGCAACGGCGGTGGAGGCGGTCGAGCTGAGCGCCTCCGAGCGCGGCAACGGCGGCTTCGGCTCGTCCGGGATCTAGCCCCGCCGGGCCGCTGCGAGGGCGGTCTCGTGGGCCGCGGCCTCGAGCGTGTCGTCGAGCGGCTCGAGGTCGGGTTCGGACCCCTCGCGCCGCGCGATCGAGAGCTGGATCAGCCGGTCGGCGAGCCAGGCGTTCTTCGGCAGCAGGGGCCCATGCATGTAGGTGCCGATGAGATTGCCCTGCCGGACGCCCTCGAAGCCGTCGGCGCCGTTGTTGCCGTGGCCCTCGAGCACGCGGCCGAGCGGGCTCGCGCCCGCGCCCAGACGGGTCCGGCCGCCGTGGTTCTCGAAACCGGCGAGCGTGCGGGGAGCGGTGCCGAGGTCGACCTCGATCGCGATGTTGCCGATCAGGCGCGGCCCCTCGCCGCGCACGGTCTCCAGGTCGGCGATCCCCAGTCCCTCGATCCGCTCGTCGCCCAGCTGGTAGCTGTGCCCGAGCAGCTGATAGCCGCCGCAGACTGCGAGCACGACGGCGCCGTCCTCAGCGGCGGCCGCGAGCCCGTCCCGCTTCGTCGCGACCATGTCGGCCGCGACCAGCCGCTGGTCGCGGTCCTGGCCGCCGCCGATGTAGATCAGGTCGTGCGAGGCGGGATCGACGGCATCGCCGGGACCGGCGGTCTCGTTCCGGAATGCGATCCCGCGCCACTCGCAGCGCCGACGGAGGAAGAGGATGTTGCCCCGATCGGCGTAGATGTTCATCTGCTCGGGGTAGAGCGTCAGCAGGCGGAGCTCGCTCATGGGACATCTCGCAGCAGCACAACGGTCGAGCCCACGTGCGCGTCGGTGGCAGCCACGGTGCGCCTGCCGTGGGGCTCGAGGCCGGTCTCCCGCGCCTCCGCCTCGAGCCGCTCGGCGTCGAGGATTGCGAGCCTGGTCTCTTCGAGGGTCTCCGTCAGGTCGCCGTCGGGAGAGACGACCTGGCGCAGGCGCGTGACCCGCATGCCCTCGCCCTCGGCGCTGATGTCGAGCGGCAGGCTGGAGTAGATCCAGCCGTCGATCTCGGCGACGTCCGGCAGCGGGGCGACCTCGCCCTCGCCGGCAGGTACGCCCTCGACGATCGAGGCCGCGATCACGCCGCCGGCGGCGAGGTGCTCGCGAGCCGTCCCCAGGACGGCCCGGCGCTCCGCGGGCCCGACGACCAGGTGGAGCATCTGCATCGGAATCACGACGAGCCCGAAACGCCCGCCCAGGCTCATGGCTCGCGCGTCGGCGACGTGGGCGCCGACGTCCAGCCCGCGGGCGGTCGCGCGGTCGCGCAGCTCGTCCACCAGGGCGGCGTCGTTGTCGACGGCGGTCACCTCGTGTCCGTGCCGGGCGAGGTCCAGCGCCACCCGGCCGGTTCCGCACCCGATCTCGAGCACCGGACCGCCGGCCGCCCGGGCCAGCTCGCGCCACAGCGGGAGATCCGTGGGGTAGCCGCCGCACTCGACGTCGTGCCAGATCACCGCCTCGTCCCGAACCGTGCTCACGTGATCACTCCCAGTACGCTCGCGCGAGGCCGCGGTCGGCGAGCAGCGTGCGCAGCTCGATCAGGGCGGTGTAGGTGGGCAGTGCGAACAGGCGCCCGGGAGCGGCCGCGACCGCCTCGTCGAGCGATCCGGCGATCCCGTCGCGCACGTTGATCAGGCGCGGGTCGACGCCGGCGTACTTGAGCCGGACCGCCATCTCGGCCGCCCGGGTCCCGGCGCACGTGACGCGGCGGAGCGCCCCCGCGAGCAGCTCGAAATCCGCGTCCCATACCCAGGAGACGTCCCGGCCGTCGGCGATCCCGTCGTTGAGTGCGATCCAGAGGTCGAGCCCGCCGTCGCCTTCCCGGCCCGCCTCCAGCCCCAGCGTGCGCAGGACCTCGTTCGCACCGGCGGGGTTCTTGATCAGCAGGATCGAGACCGCCGTGTCACCGACGGCGACGGTCTCGACGCGTCCGAACGCCGCCTCGACCCGCTCGAGCCCCGCGACGGCGTGCTCGGCCGTCACGCCGAGATCGAGCGCCGCCGCGAGCGCGGCCAGGGCGTTGTAGACGTTGTAGAGGCCGGGGAGGGGGAGCCGCAGGCTGAGCGGGCCGCCCGGCGTGGTTATGTCAACCTCAGACCCGCGCATCCCGTCGAGCCGCACGCTGGTGGCCGCGATGTCCGGCGCGGGGCGGTCGGCCCCGCAGTTCGGGCAGGCGTAGTGGCCGAGGTGGCCGACGAACGCGCGCTCGTAGGCGTACGGCGCGCCGCAGCGGCGGCAGTGCTTGGCGTCGTGCGCGTGCTGAAGCTCCGGCAGTGCCTGGGAGCGATCCTCGATCCCGAAGAACGTGACGCCGTCGCGGCGGTGCAGTTCGCGGTCGCGGCCGAGGTCGGCGATCAGCGGGTCGTCGGCGTTCAGGACCAGGCGGTTGCGCCCGTCGCGCTCGGCCACCATCTCGGCCCACTCGTCGGCGAGGTGCTCGAGCTCGCCGTAGCGGTCGAGCTGGTCGCGGAAGAGGTTCGACAGGACGATCAGCTTCGGGTCGAGATCGCGCGCCATCTGCGGGAGCCAGGCCTCGTCGACCTCGAACAGGCCCTCGGTCCCGTCCTCGTCGAGCAGCGCGGTCGCGACGCCCCAGCTCATGTTCGAGCCGGCGCGGTTGTGGACCGGGCGCCGCCCGGCGGCCCCCAGCGCGGACGAGAGCATGCCAGCGGTGGTGGTCTTGCCGTTGGTCGCGCTGATGATCGTGGTGCCGTCCGTGAGCCGCGCGCCGAGCCGCCTCACGGCGTCCGGCGCCATGCGCAGCAGCATCCGGCCGGGGAGGGTGGTACCGCCGCCCCTGCCACTGCGGCGGCTGAGGCGCCCGACGGAGCGGGCGATGCCCAGCTTCGCCCGGAACGCCGGTCCGGCGGCGCTCTTCGCCCGGATCACGGTGCGCCGTCCGGGGGAACGATCACGTTGAGGGCGTTCGGAAGCACGGTCACCGTCGCGGGCAGTTGGGCGACGGGGTCGCCGTCGGCGTAGATGTCGAACTGCCGGTCAGCCTCGATCCGCAGCTCGGCGCAGCGCAACACGGTCACCTCCGGCCTGTCGACGTGTTCGCCCTTGAAGACGGCGGGAAGCCCGCGCAGGAACTTGCGCTTGGGGACGTGGGCGATCGCGACCACGTCCAGCAGGCCGTCGTCCAGTTGGGCGTCCGGCGCGATGAACATCCCGCCGCCGTAGGCCTTGCTGTTCGCGGCGGCGATCGTGTAGCCGACGATCTCGACCGGTTTCCCGTCGGCGGTGAGGCTGAAGCTGGCCGGTTTCCAGGCCGCCAGCGCCTTGAGGGCCGCGTAGGCGTAGACGAGCGGGCCACGGACGCGCGATTCATTGGCGATCCGATTCGCGTCCGAGTCGAAGCCGCAGCTCGCGATGCAGAGGAATCGCGCGCCGTTCACCTCGCCGACGTCGACCGCTCGGGTCTGGCCCGCCGCGATCATCCCCGCGGCCTCCTCGACGTCGGCCGGGATGCCGAGCACGCGCGCGAAGTCGTTGCCGCGGCCGCCCGGGATGATCCCCATCACGGCCCCGGTGTTCGCCAGCTCGCCGCCGACCTGTCCGATCAGGCCGTCGCCGCTCATCACGATCACGCGCTCGCCCCGTTCGGCCGCCGCTCGCGCCTCGTTGCGACCGTGCTCGATGCTCTCCGTCAGGACCTGGCGGACCTCGATCCCGCCGTCGGCGAGCGCGCCGCGGGCGGTCGCAAGCAGCTTGCGTGTCCGTCCGCCGCCCGCCGACGGGTTGACGAGCAGCGTGTGGATGACGTCGCTCACCGCCCTGAATCTATTCGCGCGCCCCCGGCTCGGCCGCCGCGGCGCCCACCCAGTAGGTGCCGGGCCCGGCGCCGCCGGCTGCCTTCTCGGAGATCCCGTGCTTCGAGAAGCCCCTGGCGATCACCGATCGAGGCGTGAAGAACGGCGTCGAATCGCCCCAGCTTGCGGCTGCCACGACGTGACCGCCGGGTCGGAGCACACGCGCGATCTCGGCGAAGAAGAACGGCATGTTGAGTTGCACGACGAGGTCGAACGAGTCATCGGGCCACGGGAGGTCAGCCGCGTCGGCAACCTTGAACGCGATCCGTCCCTCGGGATCAAGGCCCACCTTGGCCTTGGCCGCGGCGATCATCGCCTCCGAAACGTCGACTCCGCGGACGCTGGCGCGCGGGAACTCGCGGGCGGCGAGCAGGGCAGCTTCGCCGGTCCCGGTGCCCAGGTCGAGGGCGCGCTCCGGAGCGGGGGTCACGTGCAGGAGTCCGGCAGCGAGGGCCGCGAGATGCTCGCTGGACCCGGCGCCGGTGCGCGAGTCCCAGCCCTCGGCGGAGCGGTCGAAGAAGCTCCTCATCGGACCCTTGAGCACCGGCCAGAGCCACGGCGCACGCGCGACGATCGTGTTCAGCGCGCGCCCGATCACGCGGATCCGTCTCGGCGTGGGCCGACCCTCGTCGCTCTCGGGCGTGCTCACCGGACCATCATCCCAAGCGGCCGGATAGCCTTGCGCGCGTGCGGATCGGCCTGACAACGCTGCTCGCCGCGGCGCTCTTGGCGCTGGGCGCGTGCGGAGACGACGACGCGGAGGACGGCGGCACCGCGACCACGGCGGAGGGCCCCTGCGAGCAGGCGACCGCGCCCTCGCCGCGGCAGGTCAATCTCGACCCGCCGCCGGGCAAGCCGGCCGCCGACAAGCTGACGGCGGTTGTCGACACGAGCTGCGGCACGTTCGAGATCGCGCTCGACACCAAGAACAATCCGAAGACCGCGGCCTCGTTCGCCTACTTGGCCGAGAACGGGGTCTTCGACAACACCCTCTGGCACCGCATCGTCCCCGGCTTCGTGATCCAGGGGGGCGACCCCCAGGCAACCGGCAGCGGGGGACCTGGCTACTCGGTGGACGAGCCGCCGCCCGACGACGCGGCTTACACCAGAGGGGTGGTGGCGATGGCGAAGACCGAGGTCGAGCCTCCGGGCCGCTCGGGCAGTCAGTTCTTCGTCGTGACCGGGGCCGACGCGGGGCTCCCGCCGCAGTATGCGATCGCCGGCGAGGTGACGTCCGGGTTCGGCGTGGTGGAGACGATCGAGCAGTTCGGCGATCCGCAGAGCGGCGGCACGGGAACGCCGCTCGAGCCGGTCCTGATCGACTCGGTGACGATCGAGGAGGGTTAGGGGCGGTGCCTCCGGCCACGGGGCCGGAGCTGGAGCCGCGCCCGTTCCAGGCCGCGACGGCGGGCGGCAACGAGCTGCGCGGGGAAGCGTCCGGCGCGGGGCCGGTGGTCGTGCAGGCGCACGGCATCACAGCGGTCCGCTCCTATGTCACGCACGGGTCGAAGGTGCTGCAGCGCCGGGGATTCACGGCGGTGGTGTACGACGCGCGGGGGCACGGAGAGTCGGATCCGGCGCCTGCCGGCGAGGCGTATGAGTACGCCGAGCTGGCCCGCGACATGGCCGCGGTCGTCGAGTCCCAGTCTCCGCAAGCTCGCGTCGTCATCGCGGGGCATTCGATGGGGGCGCACACGGCGGCGGCGTTCGCGCTCGCCGAGCCCGACCGCGTGGCGGGCCTCGTCGCGATCGGCCCCGCCTCCCGAGGCCAGGAGCCGACGGCCGCGACGATCGCGTACTGGGACGGGCTCGCGGCCGGGCTCGAGCGCGGCGGTGTCGACGGCTTCATCGAGGTCTACGACGACGGCAGCCACGACCCGGCGTGGCGCGAGGTCGTCCTGCGCCTCGCGCGCCGCCGGCTCGAGCTGCATGGCGACCTGGACGCCGTGGCCGCGGCGCTCCGCTCGACGACGCGGTCGGTCCCGTTCGGGGGCATCGAGGCGCTCGCGAAGGTTGCCGTGCCCACGCTCGTCGTGGCCAGCCACGACGACGCGGACCCCGGGCATCCCTACGCGGTCGCCGAGGAGTGGTCCCGGCGGATCCCCGGCGCCCGGCTGGTCAGCGAGGCCGAGGGCGAATCGCCGCTCGCCTGGCAGGGCGGCAAGCTCTCACGCGAGATCGCGGCGTTCTGCGAGGAGCCGGCGGTCAGCGAGCGGCTCGCGGCGGCGACCTGACCTCTACGGTCGACTCGACTCCATCAGGGACAGCAGTTTCGTCGTCGTCCTCCAGCTGCGGATCGTCATGTTCTTGTACTCGGGCCGGGCGCGGAGTCCCGGCTTGAGCCACACTGGTGGGTGGGCGAGGCGGAAACGAAACGGGTCGTGCAGCGGTGGGTCGACGCGGCGATCAACGACGGTGACCTCGATTCCGCCGCCGAGCTCTGCACCTCGCGAGCCGAGGGCGACACGGTCGCGGGGCGCTTCCGGTGCTCGGCGACCCACCTCGGTGAGTGGCAGGGCCAAGCGCCGACCGGCCGGGCGTTCGAGCGCGTCGACGAGATCTACTTCTTTCATCTCGAGGACGGGCGGATCGCCGACTTCTGGGGGCTCGAGGACACCGCCTCGCGGCTTCGCCAGCTCGGGCTGCCGCTCGGCTGAGCCCGCGCCCCGACGCTCGGCGCACGGGCGCAGGGATAATCCCCTCGGTTCACCCAGGGGGATTAGCCATGGCCAAGATCATCGACAGGCGCGTGACCGCCGACATCGAGGGCGATTTCGTCGTCTTCCTGATCGGCATGCGGATCAACAGATCCTGGAAGCCCTGGAAGTGGCTGCCCGTGCTCGCCGCGATGCCGAGGATGATCCGAGAGCTCGAGCAGCGGCCGGAGGCCGGGTTCCTCGGACACACCTTCGCCCTCATCGGCCCGCGGAGCCCGCTGATGGTTCAGTACTGGCGGTCGTTCGACCACCTGGAGGCCTACGCGCGCAGCAAGGAAGCGGAGCACTGGCCGGCCTGGGTCGCGTTCAACAAGCGGATCGGGTCGGGCGGCGACGTGGGGATCTGGCACGAGACCTACATGGTCCCGGCGGGCCGCTACGAGTGCGTCTACGGCAACATGCCGCCGACGGGCCTCGGCGCGGTCACGAAGCTCGTTCCCGCCTCCGGCCGGAAGTCAACCGCCGCGAAACGGGCGGGGATCCGCGACGACGAGGCCTACCCCGAGGGGGCGGGCTCCGAGCGCATCGAGGTGTGAGGGCGGCGCCCTAGCCGCCGCGCGCCGCGCGCACCGCCGGGCGGTTCTCGCGCCGGTAGACGAGCCGCAGGCCGGACCAGGTCTCGTCGATCGCGCAGACCTTGTTGTCAACCATCCCCTGCTCGACGCCGGTGTCGCGGACGACGTCCTCGGTGATGTCGGTGTCGATTCCGGATGCTCGATTCGGCCAGCCGATCCAGAGGCCGCCGTCCACGTCAAGCGTCGCCATCAGCCTCGGGAGTCGCTCTTCGAACTCCGCCCGCCGGGTGAAGAACGCGACGATCACGTTCGGATGCGGTGCGTGGGCCCTTCGGGGCGCCGTCATTCGCGTCCGGACCGTGACGCCTTCGGGCAGCTCGCCGAGCGCACCGCGGAACTCCTGGGGCGCGCGGACGAAGGCGACGAGGTCGCCCTCCTTGATCCCGAGCTTCTTGGGCAGCGGGGTGCCTGAGTATCCGGCCACGCGCGTTACTCTCCCAACTGATGGCGGACAGCGAGCTGAAGGCGCTCGGCGACCTTGCGGGGGAGTACGCGGACAAGGCGATCACGAGCACCGTGGAGGGCGTTCACAGGGCGGTCTCAGGGCGCGTTTTCGATGCCGTGGGCGCGGGGTCGTTTGCGGTGCGAACGGCCCACGACACGGTCTCTGACGGCGTCTACGGGGCTCTCCGTCTCGGCGGGCAGGGGCTGGGCAAGGCGATCGGCGGGGCCTCGCGATTCGTGGGCCGGGAGGTGGACGAAACGGCCCTCGTGAGCTCGTCGCGGTTCGGTCGCGCCACCCAGGCCGCGATCAACGGGCTGATCGGCGATCGGCTCGAGGACGAGGAGAACGCGCTGCGGATCAGGATGGCGTTGCGGTTGCCGGATCGCGACCTCGAGGTGCAGCGCGAGGACCTCGCCGCGGCGTTCGCCGAGCCGACGAACCGGCTCGTCGTCTTCGTCCACGGCCTCTGCGAGACCGAGGAGGCGTGGTGGCTCGGCACGCGGGCGGATCCGGCGATCGACGGACCGGCGCCGCGCACGTACGGGGCGCGATTGCGGGACGACCTTGGGCTCAGCCCGCTGTACCTGCGCTACAACAGCGGGCTCCATATCTCGGAGAACGGGCGGCGCCTCTCCTGGCTGCTCGAGGAGCTCTGCCGGGAATGGCCGCTGGAGGTGCGCGAGCTTGCGCTCGTCGGGCACTCGATGGGCGCGCTCGTGGCGCGGAGCGCGTGCCACGAGGCGGCCGAAGAGCGGCGGGCGTGGGTGGGGCGAACGCGCCACGTCGTCTGCCTGGGCGCGCCGAATGCCGGCTCCTGGCTGGAGAAGTTCGTGAACGTCGGCGGTTGGGCGATGCGCAACGTGCCCGAGTCGCGTCCGTTCGCCGACTTCCTCGAGCTCCGCAGCGCCGGGATCAAGGACCTGCGGTTCGGGTATCTCAGTGACCAGGACTGGCTCGACCGGGATCCGGACGAGCGGCTGCGGAACCGAGCGACGCCGCTGGCGCCGGTGTCCGGCATCGCCTATCACTTCATCTCGGGCGGGCTGACCGGCGACGAGCGCCACCCGGTCGCGGCGGTGTTCGGGGACGTCCTCGTCCGCCGTCAGAGCGCCATGGCGCCGCTGACGCCCGACGGCGAGCCCGTCGGCGATGCGCGCCACGTCCAGGGCGCGAGCCACTTCCACCTGCTGAACCACCCGAGCGTCTACGAGCACCTCCGCGAATGGCTCGCGACACCCGTGCCGGCCGGGGCGGGGGAGCCGACGGACGTATCCTTGGACGCGTGAGCCAGCGCGACGACGGCATCGCCGTCCACTACTCGACTGTTGCCCGCGGCACGCCCGTCTACGGATCCGACGACGAGCTCGTCGGCGAGGTCGTGCGGGTCAGCGACAACCACCGCGAGCACATCCTCGACGGCATCGTGTTCGAGGACACCGGCGGCACCGTCCGGTTCGTGGACGGCCCGGAGGTGCAGCGGACGTTCGAGCGGGCGGTGGAGCTGAACATCGACGCTGCCGCGGCGCGCCAGCTGGGGCCGCCGCCCGCGCACGGGGTCACGCGCGCGGTGAAGAACAGCCGGCTGGGGCGCCTGTTCGGCGGGTAATCGCCGCGCCAAGTTATGTAACCCCGGCGTCCGCCTCCGCGTCATAGGAGGCCAGGAGCCGCTTCGGCGCGCGCCGCCGCCACGACTCGATCACGAGCTCGCGCAGCTCCTCGGGATCGACCTCGGCGAGGTTGACGAGGACCATCGGCCAGTCCTGATAATGCGGGGTAACCACGAACACGGTGGGGGAGGTCTGGACGAGCGCCTCGCGCTCCATGAAGTCGACGAACAGGACGAGGTGCTCCGAGTCCTCGCGCAGGCGCGCAAACAGCTTCTTGCGCACCTTGAGCGCCGGCGTGCCGTACGAGGTGCTGATCTCGACCTCCGGCAGCTCGGCCTGGGCGAGGGCTACGACGTGTTCCCAGTCAGGCACGGATTGAATGCTCGATAACAAAGGTTAGGTCAACTTGGGCACGGATCAATTGAGGCTCGGGTCCTCCGGCATGCGTGAGATCAGCGTGTACTGGCCTCCCATTCGCCCCAGGACGTCGTTCCAGAGCGAGTCCGGGTCGTCCGGGAACAGCTCGCGCGGGATCGGGGCCTCCACGATCCACGATTCCTGCTCCATCTCCGCCTCGAGCTGGCCGGGGCCCCAGCCGGAGTAACCCGCGTAGAAGCGCCCGCGGCGCACTGCGGGCGTCAGCTCGTCCAGGTCCGTCTCGGCGGCCGCCAGGCCCACGTCGGCGACGACGATCCACGCCGCGGCGCTGGGATCCGAGAACTCAGCCAGCAGCACCACGGCCTGCGGCTGCACGGGCCCGCCGATGAACAGCGGGTCGTCGCCCGCGATCTCCTCCAGGACCGGCAGCAGCTCGCGCGCGGGCGCATCGGCCGGCCGGTTCAGCACGATTCCCATCGCGCCGTCCTCGTTGTGCTCGGTCATCAGCACCACGCTGCGCGCGAAGTTCGGGTCGATCAGCGCCGGCGAGGCGATCAGGAGCTTGCCGCGGAGCGAGTCGTCCACGTGCCCATTATCGGGGACGACGATCGTCCCGCCCGGCGCAGGGGGACATAACTCGGGGGCGCCCCCGCGCGCTCGATACCCTCGAATCAATGATCTACGACGTCGGAGAGGCCGAGTTCGAGACCCGCGTGGTCGAGCGCTCGCGCGAGGTCCCGGTCGTGGTCGACTTCTGGGCCGAGTGGTGCGGCCCGTGCCGTCAGCTCGGGCCCGCGCTTGAGACGGCGGTCCGCGCCCGCGGCGGACAGGTCGAGCTCGCGAAGGTGGACGTGGACTCCAACCAGATGCTCGCCCAGGCCTTCGGGGTGCAGGGAATTCCGGCGGTCAAGGCGTTCCGCGACGGCCGGATCGCGAGCGAGTTCACCGGTGCCCTCCCTCCCGCCCGTATCGAGCAGTTCCTCGACACCCTCCTTCCCTCCGAGGCCGACCGCCTGGTCGCGAGCGGCGACGAGGCCTCGCTGCGTGCGGCGCTCGAACAGGACCCCCGCCACGGTGCGGCGGCGGTCGCGCTGGGCAGGCTGCTGATCGCGCGCGGCGACGGCGAGGAGGCGCGGAGCCTGCTGACTGACCTCGCCCAGGCCGATTTCGTCGCCGGTGGCCTCCTGGCGCGCCTGGAGCTGGTGGGCGGCGCCGAGGCCAACGGCAGCGCCTCCTCGGAGCTGAGCGACGCCTTTGCGGCGTGGGACGACGACGACCCGGCGCGCGCTCTCGAGCTGCTCCAGGCGGCGATCGGCGCCGAGCACGACCCCGACCACCGCGACCTGCTTCGCCGCGTGATGGTGGCGATCTTCACGGAGCTCGGGCCCGAGCACCCGCTCGCCGCCGAGCACCGCCGCCGCCTCGCCGCGGCGCTCAACTGACCCGATCAGGGACGCCCGACTTGAACGATCCGATCTCCGGCGCCGACGTCCCGGTCGCCTTCATCGCCGGCCTCGTCTCGTTCGTGTCCCCCTGCGTGCTGCCGCTGGTCCCCGGTTACCTGTCGGCGATCACGGGATACCAGCCGGACGAGCTCGCCGGCGCCGACTGGCGCAAGGTGCTGACGCCGAGCCTGCTGTTCATCGCGTCGTTCTCGACGATCTTCATCCTCCTCGGACTCACGGCGACCGCCCTGGGCAGCCGCCTCCGCGAGAACCAGGAGCTCCTGACCGACATCGGGGCCGTGCTGCTGATCGCCATGGGCCTCCTGTTCGTCGGATCGCTGTTCCTCGATCGCCTGAACCGCGAGTGGCACGTCGAGGCACTGCTTGCGCGAGCCGGCCGCGGCGGGCCGATCGTCGCCGGCGCCGCGTTCTCGCTCGCCTGGACGCCGTGCGTCGGGCCGGCGCTCGGCGGCGTTCTGACGCTCGCCGGGATCCAGGGCGAAACCCTCCACGGAGCGTTCCTGCTGGCGGTCTACTCGCTCGGCCTCGCACTGCCGTTCCTGCTGACCGCCCTTGCCTTCTCGCGGGCGACCGCCGCCTTCGCCGCGATCAGGCGCCACTACCGGCTGATCGTGGCCGGCGGCGGGGCGATCCTGATCGCGATGGGCGTCCTGATTCTCAGCGGCGGCTTCACCGACCTGAACCGCTGGGCCCTCGAGCTCACGAACGACCTCGGCCTGAACCTCTAGACCGCGCTAGACGGGGAAGCCCCCACCCCGCTCCGGCGGCGCCCCGACCTCGATCGGCTCGCCGACCGCCTCGATCTCCTCGATCTCCTCGCCCTCTCCCTCGCCGGAGCAGACGATCCGGAAGCGTCCGGTTGCGACCTGAGGGTCGCCGATCAGCGGCAGGCCGCGGATCTCCTCCCAGCCGAGGCGCTCGACCTCGAACGGGTTCATGTGCACCTCGGACGCCGGGAACTGGCACTCGGCGTTGTGCTTGTCGATCGCCTTCGAGATCGCCTCGAGGTTCTTGGCCTCGGACTCGGAGCTCATGATCGGATCATAGGCGCGTCCGCGGGCTACTTCGAGGTCAGGATGGTTCCGGTGCTGCCGAAGCCCAGCCGGTTGCGCGTGGCCTCGGTCAGGTCGAACTCGCGACCGCCGACGTACGGACCGCGGTCGATCACCTCGACCTTGACCGTGTTGTTGCCGTGCCGCAGCTTCAGCTTCGTCCCGCAGGGCATCGTCTTGTGAGCGACGCCCAGCGTGCTGGAGGTCAGCGTCTGGCCGCACGCGGTCCGGTTGCCGTAGAGGCCGGGGCCGTACCACGACGCGTACGCGGTGCGGTACACGGTGATCTTGCCGCCCGACGCGCGGCTGCCGGCCGCCTCGTCGTTGCCGCGGGCCTTGGCGCGCACCTTGTACGTGCCGGTCGAGCCCGCGTTCCACTCGACGTCGAAGCGCCCACGGCGGTCCGTGCGCGTGGTCATGCTCCTGCCGCCGACCTTCACGACGACCTTGCGCTTGCCGCCGGGCTTCACGCGGCCGTCGATCTTCACGCTGCGGCCCGTGATCGCGTGGTTCTTCGCGTCCACGTCGGTCACCGAGCGGACCTTGACGCGCTTGGCGCCGGTCTCTCGATCCACAGGGGTCGGGGTCGGGTCGTCGACGAGCGGGTCCGGTGCCGGCGCGGGCGGCGCTGCGATCAGGTGCGCGCGCCACATGCCGGTTCCGCGCGGCTTGACGCGCGCGGTCCACCGCGAGTGCTCGTTGGTCCGGGTCTTGGCGACCTGGCGGAACCGCTTGGCATCGGCGGCGCGGTACTGGATGGCCACCGGGCTGCCGGGCGCGCCGGGGAACTGACCGCGCAGGGTCACCCGGTCGCCGAAGCGGACCGAGCTCTTTGCGGGGTCGATCGCGGCCTGGCGCGCATCGGGCGCCGCGGTTGCGGCTGTGGAGCCAATTGTCAGAGCGGCGGCGGGCACGAGCAGGGCTGCGAGCGCACGCCTCCGCCGAATGCGAAACCGTCGCATCGGGAGAGATCCCTTTCCTTTCGGCTGCCTGCGGGGTTAGCTGACGGGCTCGCGGCGCCACCTCTGTGGCGTCTTCGCTACGGGCGGATCACCGCCCGATTAGCCCCTGTCCGGCCGTTCCGGACCCTGGGTCCCCCGCTCGCCCCCGTTTCGGGAGCGACTCGGCAGGTTGACAAACGATCTGCCATCAGGCTAGATACGAACATGTGTTCTGTGTGTGACGGGGGTCACAGACCTAACGGAACCGCAACATGCCTTGCATCTGGGAAGATCAGGACGTGGCTTCGGGTGACCGACTGACAGGGCTCGACTCGTCGTTCCTCCACCTCGAGGACGGTCCTGCCCACATGCACGTGGCTTCCACGCTCGTGTTCGAGGGGCCGGCGCCTGACTACGTGGCGTTCCGCGACCACATCTCGTCGCGCCTGCAGCTCGTACCCCGCTTCCGCCAGAAGCTGCGATTCGTGCCCTATCGGCAGGGCCGGCCCGTGTGGGTGGACGACCCCCAATTCAACATCGACTACCACGTGCGCCACACCGCGCTGCCCGAGCCCGGCTCCGAGCAGCAGCTCCGCACGCTCGCGGCGCGCGTCTTCTCGCAGCGCCTGGACCGCACGAAGCCGGTCTGGGAGCTGTGGCTGGCCGACGGCCTGCGCGGCGGCCGCTTCGCGATCGTCGGCAAGAGCCACCATTGCCTGGTGGACGGCGTCTCCGGCATGGACATCACGACCGTCCTCTTCGACACGAAGCCCGAGCCGGCGCCGCAGCCCGAGCCCGCGCCCTGGGCACCCGGCCCCGAGCCCTCGGACGCCCAGCTCCTCGGCCGCGCGCTCGTGGAACGCGCGACGACGCCCGCGGAGGCCGTGCGCGGCGTTCGCGCCCTGTTTCGGCGCCCGCGGCAGGTCACCGGCGCCCTGGTGGATGGTCTCGAGTCCGTCGGCGCGCTGGCCCGCGCCGGGATCTCCGCCCCGCCGTCACCGTTCAACGTCGACATCAGCCCGTATCGCCGGTTCGCCTGGGTCAGCGCCGACCTGGCCGAGTTCAAGCGGATCAAGGCGGCGACCGGCGGCACCGTGAACGACGTCGTGCTCGCCGCGGTCGCCGGCGCACTCGGCCGCTACATGCGCGCCCGCGGACACGCCACCGCCGAGCTGGAGCTGAAGGCGATGGTGCCGATCAGCGTCCGGACGGCGGACGAGCACGGCGATCTGGGGAACCGGGTCAGCGCGATGTACGCGCCGCTCCCCGTGGGCATCGAGGATCCGGCCGAGCGGCTGCGCGCCGTCAGCGCGAGCATGGGTGATCTGAAGGAGTCCAAGCAGGCCGTCGGCGCCTCGATCCTGACCGGCCTCGCCGACTTCGCGCCGCCGACGATCCTCGGCCAGGCGGGCCGCATGCAGTCGCGGCAGCGCTTCTTCAACATGGTCGTCACCAACGTTCCGGGGCCGCAGTTCCCGCTCTACCTCATGGGCCGCGAGCTCGAGGCCGTCTACCCGATGGTGCCGCTGGCGAAGCGGCAGGCCGTGTGCTTCGGGATCATGAGCTACAACGGCCAGGTCAACTTCGGCCTGATCGGCGACTACGACGCGATGGCCGACATCGACTCGCTCGCTCGCGACCTGAGCGAGTCGATCGCCGAGCTGGCAGCGCTCGCTCCCGCGGAGCAGTCGAAGCGGCGGCGCAAGCAGGACGCCCGCCGGGTCTCCGAGGCTCGGTGACCCTGGTCATCCGCGAGGCCGCCGCCGGCGACGCGGCGGCGATTGCCCGGATCCACAACGAGGGCGTGGCGGATCGGATCGCGACATTCCGGGCCGAGCCTCGCACGGTGGCGGACGTCGAGGCCACGATCGCGACGGGTAGGCCGTTGCTGATCGCCGTGCAAGACGACGCCTTGATCGGCTGGGCCGGCATCGGCCCCTACGACGACAACAGCGAGTGGTACGCGGGGATTGGCGAGGCGGCGGTGTACGTCGCGCGGGACGCGCGCCGTGGTGGCGCCGGCGGCGCGCTCCTCGCGGCGCTCGAGGGCGCCGCCGAGACCGCGGGGCGGTACAAGCTCATCGCGAAGATCTTCGACACGAACCTCCCCAGCCTGGCCCTGTTCGAGGGTGCCGGATACCGGCGGGTCGGCACCCACATCCGCCACGGCCGCCTGGGCGGCGAGTGGAAGGACGTCGTCGTGCTCGAGAAGCTCGTCGGCGACGGGCGCCCCTGACGGCGCTAGGCGGCGGGCGTCGCGGACCGCGGCTGCGGAAAGTCGCGGAGCAGATCGGAGGCGCGCACCTGGAAGAGATCCACCGGTTCCGGTAGGCCCTGGAAGCGCCAGGCACCGAGGCCCTCCAGGGCGACGCCGTCGGCAAGTCCGTCGGCAAGTGCGCCGGTCACCGCCGACGACAGCAGGATCTGCCCGCCGTGCCCGGCGAAGCAGATCCGTGCGACCGCGTGGACCGCGAGCCCCACGTAACCGGCATCGGTGAGCGTGGGACGCCCGCGGTGCAGCCCGATCCGCAGGCGCACGTCGCTGCCGTCCGGCCAGGCTTCGGCCTGCATTCGGCGCTGGATCGCAACCGCCGCATCGAGCGCCCCCGGAGCGCGCTCGAACACCGCGAGCAGGTCGTCCCCGCGGGCGTCCACCTCGTGGCCGCCGGACGAGCGCACGGCGCTGCGTACGAGGCGGCGAACGTCGGTTAGCAGCGGCCCGTACCGGTCGCCGAGGCGCGTGAGCAGCTCGGTCGAGCCCTCGAGGTCGGTCAGGAGAAACGTGACGTCGCCGCTCGGTAGCCTGCGCCGCCGCTGAAGCTGCCGGTTGACGAAGCCGATCGGCATGATCCCGTGCTTCTGAGCGGCTCTCAGCAGGCGTGTGCGGGCGCGGTCGCGCGCGCTCTCGTCCTCGAAGTGGACCTGGCTGAACCGCGCGAGGGCGTTCCGCACGTGCGACGCGTCGTGGATCGGCAGGCGCCGCCGGCCCTCCGAATCGACGTACGCGAAGGCGCGGTCGGGAAGCTGCGCGCGCTCCTTGGCGCTGAGCCGTGCCATCCCGGGGATGATCGCAGCGTGCGGCGGCGGCGCTAGAGCCCGAGGTCGCGCAGGAACTTCGGCTTGTAGCGGCCGAGGAGCACGAACTCGGGGGCGTGCAGGGGCTCCTCCCCCTCGGCCGCCTCGCGTGCCTCGTGCATCCGCCGCTCGGCCTCGATCATCTCGGGCGTGTCGGGCAGCGGCTCGTCGGCGTTGCGCCACTCCTCGGCGACAGGGTGCCAGCGGGTCGCGCGCACGGTCGCATCGAGGCCGTCGTCCGCGAGCACTTCGCGCACCACGCGCTCGGCCTCGGCACAGCTCTCGCGGGAGTTGGCGTAGAGGAACAGGTGCGACCCGTCGCGGGTCACGATCACGCGCGACCCAAGCCGCTCCTGCGCCTCGTCGTCCAGGTCCAGCGCTCGCAGGCGCTCGCCGAGCGAGAGCCCGTGGCCCTCCTCGCGGAGCTCGACCTCGACGCGGAACTCGTCCTCGGTTGGTCGTTCGTCGGCCATGCGCGCGCTCAGGCTACTACGCGGCTCACGCGTACCGTTCGCGTAGCTTGCCCCGTGTGAACTCGTCCGCGGCACGCCGACGGCGCCGCGCTCTGGGCGCGCTCGCCGCGCTTGCGGCGCTCGGCGGCGCGGTTGTCGGTGCGGGCGCCGGCGACGATCCCGCCGCGACCGTGGTCCAGGCCGGCCCCTGCGAGGCGCCGGGCATGCCGCTCGACCTTGCCGCAGGCCAGAGCGTGATGGTGCGCATGGAGGGCCGGGCCACGGCCGAGCTGTTGCGGCAGGCACGTTCGGGCGAGATCGGTGGCGTGGTGCTGTTCCCGCCCTCGGAGATCGCGGGCAACCGGCTGGCCGCCGAGCTCGAGCGCCTGCAGGCCGCGGCCGCCGCGGGCGGCAACCCCAGGCTGCTCCTGGCCATCGACCAGGAGGGCGGGATCGTGGAGCGCCTCCCGGCGCTGCCGCCGCAGCTGTCGCCCTACACGATCGCTCAGAACGACGACCGCCAGGCCGCGGTGCTCGAGGGCAGCGCGACCGGGTTTCAGCTACGCGAGCTGGGCATCGACGTGAACCTCGCGCCCGTGCTGGACGTGCCCAGCTCCGACGTCCAGTTCATGGCGCCGCGCGCCTTCGGGTCGGACCCGGCACAGGTCACGCGCCTCGGGCTGGCGTTCGCCTCCGGGCAGCGGCGGGAGGCCGTGGCCGCGACGGCGAAGCACTTCCCTGGACTGGGGCGCGCGGCCGAGAACACGGACTTCGCGCCCACCGCGATCGGCGCCCCTCGGCGGTTGCTCGAAGCGGATATCGAGCCGTTCCGGGCCGCGATCGAGCGGCGGATCGACCTGGTGATGCTTGCGTCGGCCTCCTACCCCGCGCTCGGCTCGCGCGCGCCCGCCGTCCTGTCGGACGAGATCGCCACCGGTCTCCTGCGGGAGGAGCTCGGGTTCACGGGCGTCGCGATCAGCGACGACCTGTTGGCGCCGGGGATCGCCACCGAGTACCCGCGGCGCGAGGCCGCCGTCCGCGCCTCCGCGGCCGGCGTCGACATCCTGCTGTTCGCCTCCGGCGGGGCGCCCGGGATCGCCTCGGAACTGGTTGCCGCGGTCGGGGCCGGCGAGCTCGACGAGGGTGCGCTCCGGACATCCTGCGGCCGCGTGGTCACCCTCAAGGAGCGGCTGGCCTCCGGCGAGCCGCTCGAGTGACCCAGGGGCGGCTCAGCGCAGGCTGATTCGGAACGGCTCGTTGTCGCGGGTGTACCGCTGGCCGCCGCGGCGCGCTGTGCGCACGCGGCCGTCGGCGTTGGTGATGACCGCGGTGATCCGGTCGAAGCCCTGGGCCCCGGTCAGCTCGACCGTTCCCCGACCACCGCGCCGGAGGTAATCGAGGCTCTCGGTGAGCGTGCCGGTCTCGGGGTCGCCCTCGCGCGCGACGAGTGCGATCCCGGTCCGCACGCCGCGCGCGGCGAGAACCCGCAGGGTCACGGTGTCCTCCGTTTCGGGATCGACCCGGAACAGCCGGTAGGCGGTGTGGTCGAGCTTGAACCGCTCCGCGTCGGCGCTCCAGCGCAGCTCGCCGTGGCGTCGCACGTCGGGCAGGTCCTCCTCGTCCTGGAAGTCGTCGTCGTCCACGCGCCACTCCGATGTCGCGGCGGCAAAGCGCGCGAACTCCTGCGCGAATCCCTCGCCCCCGTTCGCCTTGATCCCGAGGTTGTAGGCGCCGACGGCGAAGTCCTTGGGCTCCGACTGGCGCGAGCTCTGCCATGAGTCGAGGACGACGCCCGGCCCGTAGCCGGCGCCCAGGGTCAGCCAGTGGTTCCAGACCGCGCTGCCATAGACGCGGAGGCCGCCGCCGGCGCCGAACTTGGTGATCGGCTGCTGCGACTGACGGACCCAGGTGTCCACGTAGAAGAGCCAGTCGTCGGCCAGCGGGAACACCTGCTCCTCGGACCAGGTCGCGGTCGACTCGAACATCCAGGCGTCCTGCATCGTGTCGATCGCGAACTGGAGGATGTGGTTGTACTCGTGCGCCACCGTGACCGAGAGCGGGATGTCGGGATCCGGGTAGCCGAACTCGTCCGGCGCGTAGTCGTCGTCGAGCACGAGGTAGGCGAAGCACTCGAAGGGCGGCCGCCCGCACTGCCGAGACGAGTCGTCGGGGCCGGCGTAGCCGAAGAAGCAGGCGCTCGGTTCGCAGATGTCCGCGAGGTAGACGTCGGTCAGGCCGCTGCCGCCGCCCCGGGCGCCGTCCGACTTCGGCGGCGGCCAGCCGAGGTCGTCGTTCTCGACCATCCGCGACGAGTCGGCGCGGGCCGCGACCTGCTCGACGTAGTCCGGGACCGTCCCGGGGTCTCCCCCGTCGGCCAGGTCGGGCGCGTCGCTGCTCACCGTCACGTAGTGGATGACGAAGCCGCCGCCGGGCGATTCGTATTGCTGGCGGCTGGCGGTGGCCAGTTCGCTCCACTCGGCGCCGAAGGGCTCGATACCGCCGGCGTCGTCGAGGCCGGCGCCGTTGTGGGCGGGCGGGCGCGCAAGCAGCGCGCGCGCCCGGCGGCGCTCGCGGCCCTCGAGCACGGGCAGCGCGGCGACCAGGTCGCGGAGCTCGTTGGTGGGATCGGCCGCCTCGGGGTCGCCGCCCGAGAACGCCGCGATCGCCTGGTCGAGCTGCGCGCTCGCCTCGACCGCGGTGAACGGCTGCGGATCGGGGACGGAGCCCGCGCCCTGCGCGGTCGCGGGCGCCAGGAACGCCAGCGAGCCGACCGCCGCCCGCGCGAGCACGCACGCCCGATCAACTTTCCCCGCCCTCTCGCTCATCCAGCCTCTTCTTCGAGTGATTCGCCGATGAAGATACATACTTCCTGTGGTGATCCCTGAGACCGGCATCCGCCTGGCGCTCGCCCAGATCAACCCGACGGTCGGAGCGATCGAGGCGAACGCGCGCCTGATCGGCGAGTGGATCGGCCGGGCTCGGGACGCGGGCGCCGACCTCGTGGTGTTTCCGGAGCTCGCACTGCCCGGATACCCGGCCGAGGACCTCTATCTCAAGCGCCACTTCCTGGAGGCGAACGCCGAGGCCCTCGCCGGGATTGCGGCCGAGGTGGACGGGATCTCGGTCCTCGTCGGCTTCGCCGAGCCCCGGCCGCCTGCGGCCGATCCCGACCGGTTCGATTCGCCCGCTCCCCGCGCGGCCCACAACGCCCTCGCGCTCCTGCGGGATGGGCGTATCGAGCACGTCTACCGGAAGCAGCGCCTCCCGAACTACGCGGTGTTCGACGAGCAGCGCTACTTCGAGCCCGGCCCCGAGCCGAGCGTCGTCGCGGTCGGCGAGACGCAGGTGGGCCTGACGATCTGCGAGGACGTCTGGGAGCCCGGCCCGCCCGCCAGCATCGAGGCCGAGCGCGGCGCCGAGCTGATCGTCTGCCCCTCGGGCTCGCCCTACTACCGCGGCAAGCGTGCCGACCGCGAGGCGATGTTCGCGCGGCGTGCCCGTGACTACGGGACCGGGTTCGCCTTCTGCAACCTGGTCGGCGGCCAGGACGAGCTGGTCTTCGACGGCGCCAGCTTCGTCGTCGACGCAGCGGGGACGCTGATCGCCCGGGCGCGGCAGTTCGACGAGGATCTGCTGGTGGTCGAGCTCGGGGGCGGCGCGGGCCGGATTGAAGAGCCGCTCCCGGACCTCGAGGAGGTGTACCGCGCGCTGGTCCTGGGTCTGCGCGACTACGTCCACAAGAACGGGTTCGACCGCGTGCTGGTGGCCGTGTCGGGCGGGATCGACTCCGCGCTCGTCGCGCTGATCGCCGCCGACGCCTTGGGCGATGATCGCGTCACGGGGGTCGTCATGCCGTCGCCGCACTCGAGCGCCGAGACCCAAGCCGACGCGCGTGCGATCGTGGGCAACCTCGGCGCCGAGTTGCTCGAGATCCCGATCGAGACGGCGATGGGGGCCTACGACGCCGCCCTCGACGGGTCGATCGAGGGCGGCGCCACGGGGCTCGCCGCGGAGAACCTGCAGGCGCGGATCCGGGGCAACCTGATGATGGCGCTCTCGAACGCGCACGGCTGGCTGGTGCTGACGACGGGCAACAAGAGCGAGATGTCGGTGGGCTACGCGACGCTCTACGGCGACATGGCCGGCGGCTTCGCCGTGATCAAGGACGTGCCGAAGACGCTCGTCTACGAGCTGGTGCGCCACCGCAACCAGGCCTCCCCCACCTCGCCGGTGCCCGAGTCCGTAATCGAGCGCCCGCCCTCGGCCGAGCTCCGCCCCGGCCAGCTCGACGAGGACTCGCTCCCTCCGTACGAGGTGCTGGACCGGATCCTCGCCCATTACGTCGAGGGCGACCGCTCCCGTGACGAGATCGTGGCCGAGGGCGTCGACCCTGCCCTGGTCGACGAGGTCGTGCGGATGGTCGACCGCTCCGAATACAAGCGCCGCCAGGCCCCACCGGGGATCCGGATCACCGCAAAGGCGTTCGGCCGCGACCGCCGGCTGCCGATCACGAACCGGTTCGGCGGGTAGGCCTCAGGCGTCGGGACGCGGGCGGACGGCGATCGTCATCCGCACGAGCGCGCAGAGCCGCTGGTCGTCGTCGGTGATCTCGACGTCCCAGATCCAGGTCGTGCGCCCCGCGTGGCGGCGTCGGGCGGTCGCGTGGACGGTGCCCTCGGTGATGGGCCGCAGGAAGGTGGCCGAGTTCGACTGGCCCATCGCGATCGCGCCGTCGGCGGCCACCGCGATGCCGGTGGCCCTCGACGTGATGCTCTCGGCGATCAGCGGGTAGATCCCGCCGTGCACCAGCCCGTGCGGCTGCAGGAGCACGTCCGTGACCGGGACGTGCCCGGTTGCCAGTTCCGGCTCGAGATCCCCGTAGACCGAGTCCGATCGCCTCGCCGGGACCGTCGTGATCCAGTGTTAAGGGCTGATTCACGCGCGCGAGCGTAGCGTTGTGCCTCTGCGGGAAGCGGCGCGGCCGGGCAGGGCGACTCCGTAGGCTCTTCGGATGCCGCTCAGCCCGGACCAGACCGCCGTCCTCGAGCTCCTGCTCGCGGGCCAGAGCTATTCGGACCTCGAGGACCTGCTGGGAATCGAGGAGGCCGACGTCCGCCGCCGGGCGCGGGAGGCCCTCACCGAGCTCGGGGGCACCGACCCCGACCGGAACGTCGGGCTGAGCGACTACCTCCTTGGCCAGGCCGATCCGATCGGCCGCGCCGACGCCGTTCGCCACCTGCGCCAGGACGCGGCCGACCACGCCCTCGCCACGGCGATCTCCGAGCAGCTTTCCGCGCTTGCGCCCGGCGCCGACCTGCCCACCCTGCCGCCGGCGCCTGGGGGCGGGAGCTTCCTGAGCCGCGGGGCGCAGCCGAGCGCGGCGTCCGCACCCGGCCCGGAGGCCGAGCGCCGCTCGCCGCTGGCCGGCATCTCCCAGAGCCGCAGTCGCCTCTACGCCGCCCTCGGCGCGGCCGCCGTGATCCTGATCGGCATCGTGCTGGCGGTCAGCGGGGTCTTCTCCGGCGAAGACGAGCCAGCGGCCGCGCCCGAGACGACGACCACGGCCACCGACGGCGACAGCGGCGTGGGCGAGATCCCGACCGGCGAGGAGCTCTCGCGCGTGCCACTGGAGTCGCCGGGCAACGGCGACGCCGCGGGCGCCGCGATCGTCGGCCTCTCGACCGGCGACCAGCCGTATCTCGACCTGATCATCCAGAAGCTCGAGAAGGCGCCGGAGGGCGACGCGTACGTGGTCTGGTTCATGTTCGACGACGAGACCGGCTACCCGCTTTCGCCGATCTTCCCCGACGACAAGGGGTCGTTCACGGACCGGTTCGCGATCCCGGCTGCCGTCACGTCCCTGATCGCGAACGCGCGGTCGATCGAGGTCTCGGTCTCGAACGCGCGGCAGACCCTGCTCGAGATCCAGCGGGCGGCGCAGGAGCAGACGTTCCAGATCCAGCGGCCGGGGCGCACGGTGCTGAGCGGCCAGATCCCGCGACGCTCCGAGCCCGCCGAGGGGAGCTAGGGCTCGGGCAGCAGCTTGCCGGGGTTCATGATCCCGGCGGGGTCGAGCCGGTCCTTGAGCGCGCGCAGCGCCTCGAGCCCCAGCGCGCCCACCTCCGCGGGCATGTACGGGGCGTGGTCGCGCCCGACCGCGTGGTGGTGGGTGATCGTGCCGCCGGTCGCGACGATCGCGTCGCAGGCCGCGGTCTTGACCGCGCGCCACTGCTCGAGTTCGGCGCCGGGCCGGCTAGGCGCGACGAAGGTGAAGTAAAGCGACGCCCCGTCGCGGTAGGCGTGCGAGAGGTGGCACCAGACCAGCCCGGGTGTCCCCTGGGCTGCCAGCGCGTTCCGTAGCGCATCACCCACCGCCCGATAGAGCTCCTGGTACCGCGACCAGGTGTGCGAGGTCTCGAGCGTCTCGACGAAGTAGCCCAGGTCGAGCAGCTCGTCGCGCAGGTAGGGGCCCTCGAACCGCCCGTGGCTCCAGGCGCGTCCCGGCGCGCTCCCCAGGCGGACGACGCCGCTCCTGCGGAGCACGCGCGCGGACAGCGCGCGCCGGCGCTCGGCGTCCTCGGGCTCGCCCTCCCAGCCGACGATCATCATGCAGCCGTCCGCGCGGCCGCGCAGCCGCAGGTACGACTCGAGCAGCGCTCGCTTCGCGCCCGAGGTGCCCGAGAGCGCGAGCGAGACCCGCGTCTCCTCGGCGTCGGAGAGCCGGGTGACGTCGGGGAGGCGGTCAGCCTGCGCGAGCGCCCGGACGGCCTCGGCGCCGGATTCGAAGTCGGCGGCGATCCAGCCCTCGTACCGGGTCGTCGCGGGCGCTGGACGAACTCGGGCGGTGATGTCCGTGATCACGCCCAGTGTTCCCTCGGAGCCGACGATCAGCTCGCGCAGCGCGGGGCCGGCCGCAGTGTGCGGCGTCGCAAGCGTCGCCAGCCGGCCCGCAGGCGCCAGCATCTCGATCGCGGTGACGAGCTCGTCGAAGCGCCCGTACCCGGCGGAGGCTTGACCTGCCGACCGCGTCGCTGCGAACCCGCCGATCGTCGCGAACTCGAACGACTGCGGGAAATGGCCGAGGGTGAGGCCGTGGGCGCCCAGCGCCGCCTCCGCCTCCGGGCCCCGCAGGCCGGGGCCCAGCCTCGCGGTGAGCGCCGTACGGTCGACCTCGCAGTGGCGCAGCCGTTGCAGGTCGAGCGCGATCGCCGCGTAGTGGGGTCCCGCATGCGGGTCGACCCCGCCGACCACGCTCGTGCCGCCGCCGAACGGGACGACGGCCACGCCGGATGCGGCGCAGGCCTCGAGCACGGCCGCCACCTGCTCGCCCGACTCGGGCACGACGACCGCGTCCGGTGCGGCGGGGAGCCGTCCGCTCCGCGCTCGGAACAGGTCCGGATAGCTCTTGCCGCCCGCACGCAGCACGCGCTCGGCGTGATCGGTCAGGACGCGAGCCACCCGCGGCCGCGATCACGGCATCCGGGAGCGGCCGGGCATCCGGCATCGTCACCTGCTCGAGCTCGACTCGCTCGGCCGGGTCCGCCGCGCCCAGCTCGGCGCGCAGCATGGCTCGCGCGTCCAGTCCGATCTCGAGGCGCTTGTCGGGCGCCCCCCACCCCCACCACTTCATCGGCCGCACCAGCGCCAGGTCGATGCCGTCGAGCGCCTCGTCAAGGCGCCGGCGGGTGGCGCCGCGCATCAGCGACGAACCCAATCTCGACAGGCCGCGCAGGCGCTCCTCGCTGCTCAGACGCACCTGCGTCGCCTCCCCGCTCTCCGGCTCCAGCTGGATCTCGACGCGCGACTCGCGCAGGATTCGCTCGAACGGCGTGCCGTCCAGATCCTGCCGCCACGCGAACCGGCGCCCGTTGGTGCTGGCGGCGCAGCGGTAGTCGGCGCGGACACCCGTGCCGCGCTGTGTCTCGAGCACGGCGGTCCAGCGGCTGCGCTCGCCCTTGCCGTGGACGTCTTCGACGCGCGAGATGCGGGGCCACCACCGGGGCAGATTGTGCGGGTCGGAGATGAGGTCCCAGACCCGCTCAGGCGACGCCGCGATCGTGCGCGAGCGGGACACCCGGGGCATGGCTCGGAATCGTCCGCGCCCTTCAGCCGCCGCAGGTCGCGAACGAGCAGGAGCTGCTTCAGGTGTCCGCAGACGGCCGCCAGGTTCTCGAGGTTCTCGACCGCCTCGCGCCGGCGTGCCTGGCTCCGCGATCGGAGCGACGCGCCCAGAAGCTGTTCGAGGAGCGCCGCCTCGCGGTCCGCCGAGCTTCGGAAGACGCGAAGGTTGCGGCCCGCCACGCCGTGTCGCGCCAGCTCCGCCGCGGCGCGCACGATCTCCAGATCCGTCTCGTCGTAGCTCGAGCGGCCGTCGCGACGCTCGGGCTGGACGACGCCGAACTCGGCCAGCTCGCGCACGAACTCGGGGCTCACCCCGGCCTGCTCGATCAGCTCGTCGGTGCTCATCGTTTGCACCTGGGAGTCCACGGTCATCGCCCGGCGCTTCTGGCCGACCTCGCCGGCCGGCCGCCGGTCGGTGTCGAACGCGCCGGTCGCCAGCTCCTGGCGGATCACGCGGAGCGGGAGGAACTCGTCGCGCTGCATGCGCAGGATCGCCTGAAGCCGCTCCACGTCCGCCTGGCTGTAGAGGCGGTAGCCGCCCGGCGTCCGCCGCGGGGCCAGGAGCTTCTGGTCCTCCAGGTAGCGGATCTTCGAGATCGAGATGTCGTCGAACTCCTGGCTGAGGATCTTGGCGACGGCGCCGATCGTCAGCGCCTTGCGCGGGCGCGAGCCCTCGCGGGCCTCGCGGTCGCGCTTGCCGCCCTCGCCGCGCTCGCCCGTCTCGGGTGTTGCCATCACGGCCATCTCAGCGCTCCAGGTAGCTCAGCTTGTACTTGCCGATCTGGATCTCGTCGCCGTCGGCGAGCTTGTGCGACTCGATCCGGCGGCGGTTGACGTAGGTGCCGTTCAGCGAGCCGAGATCGTCGATATAGAAGCCGTCCTGGCGCCGCACCAGCAGCGCGTGGTTGCGCGAGACGGTGACGTCGTCGAGGAACACGGCGGCGTCGGGTGTCCGGCCGATCGACATCCGGTCGCCCTCGATCGTGAAGCTCTCCCCCGCCCGGCCGCCGCCCGAGCGGATCACCAGGGCGGCGCCGACCTCGTCGACCGCCTCCTCGATGTCCACGGGCGTGTACTCGCCCGTCTCGTCGACCTTGTAGGTCATCGTGGTCGGCTCGTCGGCGCCCTCGGGCCGGCCGAGGTACGCGCCGCACTTCTGACAGTAGTTCGCGCCCTCCGGGTTGACGAACCCGCACTCGGGGCAGTGGACGGCCATCAGGCCCCCTCGGACTCCTCGGACTCCTCGGCTCCTCGGACTCCTCGGACTCCTCGGAAGACTCCTCGGGCTGCTCCACCTTGCCCAGCAGAATGTCGGTGAGCTGCTGCACGTCGGCCCCTGAGAGCAGCGTCTCGCCCCCCTCCCGCTTCGCCTTCAAGCGGTTGACGAGCTCGGCGCGCAGGATGTCGATCTGCCCGTGCAGGACGCGACGCCTGTAGGAAACCTCGCGCTCGCTGTCGGCCAGGCGGTCGATCGTCTCCTTGAGCTCCTGGTCGCTCATCGAGGCGGTGTCGGGAATCGTCTCGTCGTAGTCCATGGCGGTGGATTATACGTCCCCTCGCAAAACGTCAAGTTGAGCTTTAGCGTTGGAACGAGGGCGTGCAGCGGGGGCTCAAGACTCGTGCGCGAGCTGCGCCAACCGCCGACGGGCCGCCTGCGCATACAGCGCCGTGGCGGCGATCCCGAGCGCGACGCCGATCAGGAAGATCGCGACCGTGATCCAGCTGTCGATGACGAGTGACCAGAACAGGCCGCCGAACACGAACAGCGTGGCGACGCGGCCGACCCAGCTGATCTCGAGGTCGACCCCGCGTCGCAGCGCGGCGCGCGCCAGGAGGAGCGTCACGACCTCGCGGACGGCGAGGGCCACCAGCGCCCAGTGCGGCAGGAGGTCGAAGTGCCAGCACACCACGACCCCGGCCAGGGCGCTCAGCCGGTCCACGACGGGGTCGAGCAACGCTCCCATCCGCGAGTACTGGCCGGTCGCCCGGGCGAGGAACCCGTCGAGGTAGTCGCCCAGCGTTATGAAGAGGTAGAGCAGCGTTGCCGAGGTGACGCGCCCGTCGTCGGAGTCGAAGGCGAGGTATAGGAACACCGGGATCGCGGCGAGGCGCAGGTAGCCGACCAGGTTCGGCAGCGTGAACGGGCGCAGCGGCGCGCCCGCCCGGGTCTGCTGCGGCAGCGGTCCCGAGCGGTCGAGACCCACCAGGCGCCGGCGGCTCAGCCGGGCCCGGGCGGGAGACCGCTCTCCGGCCATCAAAGTCCGAGCAGCTCGCGCGCCTGGGTGGCCGCCTCGGCCACCGGGAGTCGGTGGTCGGCGCCGGAAGCCCGCTCCTGTGCCTCCACCTCACCCTCGGCGAGAGCGCGTTTGCCGACGACGACGCGCAACGGGCAGCCGAGCAGCTCGGCGTCGGTGAGCTTCTCCCCTGGGCCCGCGTCGCGGTCGTCGAACAGCACGTCCAAGCTTCCCGCGGAGAGCTCCTCATACAGGCTCTCGGCCGCCTGCGCCGCCTCGTCGCCGTCCTTGCCGAGGCTGACCACCTCGATCTGCCAGGGGGCGAGCGACAGCGGCCAGACGATGCCCTTCTCGTCGGCGCGCTGCTCGATCGCGGCCGCCACGATCCGGGCCGGGCCGATCCCGTAGCTGCCCATCACGATCGGCCGTTCCGCCCCCGCCTCGTCGAGGTACGTGGCGCCCAGCGGCTCCGAGTACCGGGTGCCGAGCTTGAAGATGTTGCCGACCTCGATCGCCGGCTCGATCGTGATCGCGCCACCCTCGGGCGCCGTGTCGCCGGCCTCGACGCTCCGCACGTCGAGCTCCTCGAACTGGAAGTCGCGGCCCGGCGCGACGCCGATCAGGTGCGCGTCGGGCCGGTTCGCCCCGCACACGTAGCCCTCGCCGGCGATCGCGGAGTCCTTCAGCACGGGGACGTCGGCGCCGACCGGGCCGATGAAGCCGGCCGGGCCGATCCGCTCCCCGATCTCCTCCGCGTTGGCTTGGCGGAAGTCCTCGCCGAGGGCGTTGCGCAGCTTGATCTCGTTCAGTCGGTGGTCGCCGCGGACGAGCACCATCACGAGGCCGCGCCGTTCGGCGACGACCGGCATCGCCTTCACGAGCGCTCCGGCGGGCACCCCGAGGGTGTCGGAGACCTCGTCAACGGTCGTCAACCCGGGCGTCGGCACCACGCGCGGCTCGTCCAGCGCCGGCGGCAGATCGACCGGCTGCGGCTGGGCGCTCGCCACCTCCACGTTCGCCGCGTAGCCCGGCGCCAGCGCGACCTCGTTCTCGCCCGCGGGGCAGGGCGCCATGAACTCGTGGGCTCCCGTCCCTCCCATCATCCCGACGTCGGACTCGACCTCGAACCAGTTCAGCTCGCAGCGGTCGAAGATCCGCGCGTAGGCCTTGCGGTTGAGCTCATAGCTGTGGTCGAGGCCCTCGGCGTCGCGGTCGAACGAGTACGCGTCCTTCATCCGGAACTCGCGGGTGCGAAGCACTCCCGCTCGCGGGCGCGCCTCGTCCCGCTCCTTCACCTGGATCTGGTAGAGCAGCAGCGGCAGGTCGCGGTAGGAGCGCACGTCGCGCGCGAGGTGGAACGTGAGGCTCTCCTCGTGGGTCATCGCCAGGACGTGGGGCGAGCCCTTGCGGTCCTCGAGCTTGAACAGCTCCTCGATGTCGTAGCGGCCGGTCCGCTGCCACAACTCCGCGGGCTGGAGGACCGGCGCCAGCAGCTCCTGGCCCCCGATCGCGTCCATCTCCTCGCGGATGATCGCCTCGACCCTGGCGTTGACCCGTTGACCTGCCGGGAGCCAGGTCCAGAGCCCGGCGCCCAGCTGGCGGACCATTCCCGCGCGCACGAGCAGGCGGTGCGAGACCGACTCCGCGTCGGCCGGGTCCTCGCGCAGGGTCGGCAGGAAGTAGCCGGACAGGCGGGTCATCGCGCGCGGAGCCTATCCGCGCCCTACCATCGCCGTTGCCTTGAAGCTCGTGATCCAGATCCCCTGCCTGAACGAGGAGCAGACCCTCCCGCGGGTGCTCGCCCAGCTGCCGCGCCGGGTCGAGGGCTTCGACGCGGTCGAGTTCCTCGTGATCGACGACGGCTCGACCGACCGCACGGCCGAGGTGGCCTGGCTCGCGCACGCGGACCACCTGGTCCGGCTGACCAACAACAAGGGCCTCGCGGCGGCGTTCCAGGCCGGCATGGACGCGGCGCTGAAGCTGGGCGCCGACGTCGTCGTGAACCTCGACGCCGACGACCAGTACCGGGCCTCCGAGATCCCGAAGCTGGTGGCGCCGATCCTGGCCGGGCGCGCCGACATGGTGGTGGGCGACCGCCAGGTGGACCAGATCGAGCACTTCTCGGCATCGAAGAAGTTCCTGCAGCGGCTCGGCAGCTGGGTCGTCCGCGGCGCCTCCGGCACGGACGTGCCGGATACGACCTCCGGCTTCCGCGCCTACAACCGCGAGGCCGCGCTGCAGCTCCAGGTCGTCTCGAACTTCACGTACACCCTCGAGAGCCTGATCCAGGCCGGCAAGATGCTGATCGCGGTCGAGCACGTCCCGGTCGCCACCAACCCGACGCGGCGCGAGTCCCGCCTGGCCAGCTCGACCGGCAAGTACGTGCGCCGGAACGCGCTCGAGATCTTCCGCGCCTACGTCCTCTACGAGCCGCTGCGCGTGTTCACGATCCTGGCCGCCGCGTTCGCCCTCGGGGCGCTGGGCGCCTGGACCCCGTTCCTGCTCGACTGGATCCTGAACGGTGACACCACCGGCCACGTCCAGTCGCTGATCCTGGGCGCCGTCCTGGCGGTCATCGCCGTGCAGATGTTCGGGCTGGGGATCATCGGCGACGCGCTCGCCGGCCAGCGGGTGATCGCGCAGCGGATCTTCGAGCGAGTCCGTCGCCTCGAGCTCAAGGCCGGCGTCGAGCCCTCGCATCTGGAGTCGCCGCCGGATTCGGGCCCGAGCCTGCCGCGACCGCTGCGGATCGGGCGCCTGCGCGAGCGGGGTTGAGCGCAGGCCGTGTCCGAGGGCGGCAACGTCTACGACAAGTACGCGACCCGCAATCCGGTGGAGCGCCGCCTGGTGGGCGCCTTCCTGGCCGAGCTCTCCGAGCTGGTCGACCGCACCGGCGCCCGCGAGGCGCACGAGGTGGGCTGCGGCGAGGGCGAGCTGACGATGCGCCTCGCCAGAAGCGGGCTCGCGGCGCGGGGCACCGACATCTCGGAGGAGGTCGTGGCCGAGGCGCGGCGGCGGGCGGAGGCGGCCGGGCTCGAGATCCCGTTCAAGGCCGCGTCGATCACCGAGCTGGAGCCGGAGGGCGACGCGGCGGAGCTGATCGTGTGCTGCGAGGTCCTCGAGCACCTCGACGACCCGGCGCAGGGCCTCGAGGTCCTGCGCGGCCTGGCGCGCCCGTGGCTGATCGTGAGCGTGCCCCGCGAGCCGATCTGGCGCGCGCTGAACCTGGCCAGACTGAGCTACGTCGGGGCGCTCGGGAACACCCCGGGGCACCTCAATCACTGGTCGAAGCGGGCCTTCCTCGAGTTCCTCGAGGGTGGCGTCGAGGTCGTGGAGTCGCGTAGCCCGCTGCCCTGGACGATGGCGCTCTGCCGGGTGAACGGGCGGTGAGAGGGGCGCTCGGCTGGATCCGGCCGCGGGCCGGGACGCTGGCGATCGTCGCGGTGGCGATCGCCTGGGGCACGATCATGCACTCGATGGGCTGGGCCCAGCTCGGTCACTACGCCGAGGTCCGGGCGCTGGCCGACGGCCGCACGGACATCGACCCGTGGCACTGGGAGTCCGGCGACGTCGCCTACATCGACGGCCACTACTACTCCGTCAAGTCACCCGGCGTCGCGGCGCTTTCTGTGCTGCCGTACCTCGCGATCTCCGAGCTCGGCGGCCTCGACGTGGCCGACGACGCCGCCCGGAACGCGGCCGGGACGAGCTCGCCGCGCTGGATCCCGGACCAGGAGCCCCCGTTCGCTCAGTACGGCTACGACGCGGACCGCGCGCAGGTGATGCAGGAGCGGATCGAGGACGCGACGCCCGTGGTCTGGGCGCTCACCCTGCTGGTCGCCGTGCTTCCCTCGCTGCTCCTGCTGCTCGGCGTCCAGCGGATCGCCGATCGGCTCGTGCCGGGATACGGGACGATCGCCGCGGTCACCCTCGGGCTGGCCACGATCCTCGCGACGTTCGCGGCGGAGTTCTTCTCGCACGCGATCTCGACCGCGCTCGCGTTCGCGGCGTTCGCGGTTCTGATGCGCGAGCGCTCGTTCCCGCCGCGGATGATGCTGGTCGCCGCAGCCGGCCTGCTGGCCGGGCTCGCGGTGACGTTCGAGGTCCAGGTCGGGCTGGTGGGGGTCGTCCTCTTCGGCTATGCGATCGCGCGCGACGATCGCCTCCGCCGCGCGGGCGTGTACGCCGCCGGTGCCTTCGCCGGCGCCCTCCCCCACCTCGCCTTCAACTGGTGGGTCCTCGGGTCGCCGCTCCAGATGGCCTACGGCGACGCGGTGGCCGAGATCGGGTTCTCGGGCCACGACGAGATCGGCCTGAACGACGACGGGTTCTTCGGGATCACCCTGCCCCGGCTCGACGGGTTCGGCGAGGTGCTGATCGGCGGGCGCGGGATGCTGGTGCTGACCCCGGTGCTGGTGATGGCGGTCCTCGGCACGTTCCTGATGTACCGCCGCGGCCGGCGGCCCGAGGCGCTCGTGATCGGCGCTGTGGCGCTTGCGTACCTGCTCTACAACGCGGCCTACTGGCAGCCGCTCGGCGGCGGCACCCCGGGCCCCCGCTTCATGACCCCGGTCCTCCCGTTCCTGGCGCTCGGACTCGCGTACGCCTACCGGTACCGGCCCGCCACCACGCTCGCCCTCGCGGTGCCGTCGCTGCTGTGGATGCTGGTCGCCAACCTCACGTACCCGCTGGTCGGCTACGACGGGAGCGCCGAATGGCTCGACCGGCTGGCCGACGGGCAGCTCGAGCACACGGTCCTGGCGGTGCTCGGGGTGCACTCCAACTGGATCGGGATCGCACCGGTGATCCTTGCGATCGCGGCTGCCATCGCGCTCGCGGTAATGGCGACGCCGTGGCCGCGACCCCAGGAGGGCGATTTGCGCCTCGCGCTGGCGGCGCTTGGCGGCTGGGCGCTGCTGTTCGTGATCGGCCCGACGATTACGCAGGACGAGGTGACTCCGCTCGACGGCGGCGGCGCTGCGCTGTGGCTGGCGCTCGCTGCGGCCGTCCTGGCGCTCGTCGTCGTTGGTGTCTTCCGCTACCGCGGCTCGGGTTCGGACCCGGGCCCGGAGCTGCCGGGCGAGCTCGCGCTCGGCGAACGCAGCTCGTAGGCGATCACGCCGCCGCCCAGGCGCCGCCGGTCGAGTCCGAGCCCGGCGATGGGCCGCCCGAGCGCCAGGCCCTGCGGGCTGCCGATGATCCGGTCGGTGTGGAGCAGGACGCTGGCGATCCCCTCGCGGCGCAGCAGCGCGACGCTCGCCGGGTCCGGGAAATGGCTCATGGCCGCGATCACGTCCGCCGTGTACTCGGGCTGCACGCTCGAGCGGCCGTTCACGATGTCCTGGAACCCGTCCGTCGACCAGAGCAGGTACCGGCGGTTGTCCTCCGCGAGCGTGGCCGGCAGGTGGAGCTGGGGCGCGGGCACCTCCGAGACGTCGGCGGGCGCCTCGGGCACGCTCGGCTGCGCCTGCGAGTCGGTCGGGTCGAACGGGATCCCCCGGCCCTCGGTGGCGATCAGCAGCACCAGCGCCCCGGCGAGCGCCGGAACCACCGCCGCCGAGCCGGGTCGCGCCCTGCGCAGCAGCGCGGCCGCGCCGGCGCCCGCGAGCAGCGCGAGCCCGAGCGTGGCGAAGGTGAAGAGCCGGCCCGGCGTTCGCATCCCATCCCAGCCGGGCAGCACCTCGTAGGCGACCCGGTACGGCCAGAGCAGCCCGTCCGCCTCCTGGAAGCCGAGGGCGAGCACCGAGACGCCGGCGACCCCTGCGCCCAACCCGATCCGCAGGCCGCGAGGGAACGCCGGCGATGCGAGCCCGGCGATCGCCAGGCCGAGGATCACGAGCCCCGGGAACAGCGTCTTCTCCTGCGGGTTCTGCAGGTCGTCGCGAATCGCCTCGGTTGCGTCCCCCCAGACGAGGTTCTCGCCCGGCGCGGCGGCGAAGACCGTGAGCGGGCCGGAGAACGCCTCGACGGTCGAGGGCGGGCGCTCGGCGTCCTTCTGCTCGTCGGCGACCCGGAGGTAGGGCAGCGCGATCAGCGCCGCGATCGCGAGATAGGCCGCCGCTCCCGCGGCCGTCGCGGCGACGAGGCGGCTGTCGAGGGCCGGCCGGCCCCGCCGGAGCCAGACCACGAAGGCGATCGCCGCGAGCAGGCCCAGCCCGTAGGTGAGCGGTAGGCCGAGCGTCGGCCCAAGCGAGAACTGCCACGCGGCGAGGGCGAACGCGGCGAGGACCCAGCCGGGCCGGCGGCGCCGATAGCCGTGGAGGCCGGCGGCGAGGGCCAGCGGGATCCCGCCGCTCGAGATCACGTGGAGGTGGCCGTCCTGCTCCAGGCGAAACGGCGCGAACGCGTACGCGACGCCGGCGACGGCGGCCCCGGCCGGCCCCAGCCCAAGCTCGCGCGCGAGCAGGTAGGCACCCGCGAAGCACAGCGCGTACGCGAACAGGAAGAGCAGGTCGTAGCGGACCACGGCCGCCTCAGGGCCCTCGCCGATCAGCCCGGCCGGCGCGTAGCCGATCAGGGCGTCGGAGAACGCGAGTGTGTCATCGAGCGGCCAGAACTGGTTCGACTGGAAGAACTCGAGCGGTTGGTGCTGAAGCGCGTGGCCGCCCCACGCGACCTGCCAGGACTGGGGCAGCGGATCGCCGATGTCCCTGGGAATCGCCTCGCCCAGGTGGAGCACCAGCGGCCAATGCATCACGACCGCGAGCAGCAGCCCGCCCGCGGCCACCAGCAGCAGCTCGCGCCCGGTGATCTCGCGGCCCGGCGACTTCACGGGCGGGCATGCTGCCAGCTCGGGCGGCGCCGGCCCTCGGCTGGAAACCGTCAGGGAACGGCCGAAGCTCTACTCGTCAAGCCCCGCGGCTTCACGGGCCTCTTCCTCGGTGACCACCATTCGGGCGCGGATGATCTGTCCGTCGCGGATCTCGAGGACCTGAAAGAAGGCCGGTGACTCGACTCCGGCTCCACTTCCCGCGCCCTCGCCGCTCACCCGTAAGGTCGCGATGACCCGCTCGTCACCGACCGGAACACACGCCTCCAGGTGCAGCTGAAATCCGCGGAAGGTGTCGTGCCATATTTGCCAGAACTCCCGAACGCCATCGCGACCGTGATAGGTCCCCGCGTCGGGTAACGCGTCCAGGGCCAGCCACTCGACCTGGGGGTGCATCGCCCCGACGGCGGCTTCGGGATCGTTGCGGTTGAACGCGGCGATCGACTCGCGGACCAACTCGACGTTCTCGTGCGACACCCACCCAGTATCTCGCGGAACATGTCGTTCCGTGGGTAGCAACCACCCTTCGTCCGAAGCGGTGCCGGATAGTCCGCAATCCCTTGATAGCGAGCGCTATCACGGTGATAGCGCTGACTATCGCTATTCGTCCGAAGGGAATGAGCGAGGTGGTTGCTGAAAGCCGCGATATCCGCGGCTAAGAGCAACCAGTTGCGGTCCCGCGGGGGTGCCGGAGGCTATTGCGCTTCCCATGCAAAGCGGTTGCTTTTCGGGGTCGGTTGCGAACCCTTATCGCCTACCCGGCGGCTGCCGTCCGGATGCCCTAAGTCGTGACCCAGCGGTTGCCGATGAATCTGGCGATGGAAACACAGGGTTCAGGGGCCCATGAAAAAGAGCGGATCGAGCGGCGGGCCAGCGACGACATGATGCGGCTGCTCACCGGTGGGCTGACCCACGAGGGGAGCGCCTTCCTCATCGGCGTTGGGGCTGTCGTCCTGTTCGTGGCTCTCTATCCGCTCGCTGGCGCCTGGGCGCTGCTCGCGTTTCCCCTCGTCTTTCTCGGCGCGGTGCTCACGCGCTCCAAGCTCCGGAAGAGACGCGACTAACGCGACACTCGAGGTGGTCGAACGCCTCTCCGTGCCTAGGTGCGGGTGAAGCGCCGGCCCGCGGTGGGCGACGCCTCTTCGCTCAGGCGCTCCTTCGGCGGTGCCGTGATGTCGTCGGCGATCCGGGCGGCCTCGGCCTCCATCGCCGCGATCCGCTCGGGCGTCAGGTCGCCGGCGTTCTCCTCCTCGATCCGGCGCAGCCACTCGGCGCCCTCGGCCTTCTCGGAGTCGTCGCCCAGCACCTCTCCCCCGCGCTGGACCGACTTGTCGATCTCGGCGAACAGCTCGTCCACCAGGTCGGCCTGCTTCACCTTCCGCAGCGGTTCGCCGTGGGCGAAGATCAGGCCCTCGTTCTTGGCGCCGGTGATGCCGAAGTCGGCGTGCGACGCCTCGCCGATGCCGTTCACGGCGCAGCCGAGGACCGCGACCTCGATCGGATCCTCGTAGGCCTCGAGGCGCTGCTCGATCTCGGTCACGACGGTGTCCATGTCGAACTGGAGGCGCCCGCAGGTGGGGCAGGCGATCAGCACCGGCCCCCGCTCGCGCAGCCCGAGCGCCTTCAGGATCTCCCAGGCGACCTTGACCTCCTCCTCCGCGTGGAAGGTGGAGAGCGAGATCCGGATCGTGTCGCCGACGCCGTCGGCCAAGAGCGTTCCGAGCCCGACCGCCGACTTGAGCGAGCCCGACCACTTGGTGCCGGCCTCGGTGATCCCCAGGTGGAGCGGATAGTCGATCCGCTCGGAGAGCAGGCGGTTGGCCGCGATCGTGTTCGGGACGTTGGTCGACTTGATCGAGACCTTGAAGTCGGTGAAGTCGAGCGACTCCATCAGCTCGACGAACTCGACCGCGGCGGTGACCAGGGCCTCGACCGGCTGGTCGCGCTCGAGCTCGTGCAGGTGCTTCGGCAGCGAGCCCGAGTTGACCCCGATCCGCATCGGCACTCCGGCCTTGGTGGCCTTGGCCGCGACCTCGGCGACCTTCTCGCGGCCGCCGATGTTGCCGGGGTTGAGCCGGATGCAGTGCGCGCCGGCGTCGATCGCCTTCAGCGCCAGCGTGTGGTTGAAGTGGATGTCGGCGATCACGGGGATCGGCGAGTCGCGCACGATCGTCTTCAGCGCCTCCGCGTCCTCTGAGCGCGGCACGGCAACGCGGACGAGGTCCGCGCCGGCCTCGGCGACCGTACGGATCTGCTCCATCGTCGCGTCGAGGTTCGCGGTCTCGGTCTTCGTCATCGTCTGCACGGCGACGGGAGCACCGCCCCCGATCTGCACTCCGCCGACGCTCACGTGGCGCTTCGAAGCCATGTGGACATTGTGACAGCGGGGGGTTAGGCTGCCCCTGTGCGGGGCAGGCTCGCGTTCTTGGCAGGTTCAGTGACGTTCGCGTTCGCGTGCTCGGTCGCGCCCGCGGGCGCCGACCACCACTTCATGAAGATCAGCGAGGTGTACCCGGGCACCGGGGCATTCCCCGATTCCGCGTTCATCGAGCTGCAGATGCGCGCGAGCGGCCAGCACCGCGTCGGCGGCCATGACGTGACTGCCTATGACGCCGCGGGGACCGAGACGTTCAGCCTGACGCTGCCCGGTGACGTCATGAACGGCCAGAGCCAGCGCACGGTCCTGGTGGGCGACTCGTTCGCCGACGGCGGCAGCTTCGGGGACTTTCTCGGCGACGACATGGGCACGCAGCTGGTCCCCTCCGGAGGCGCGGCGTGTTTCATCTCCGCCTCGCCCTCCATCGGCCCGGTCGACTGCGTCTCCTGGGGCAACTTCGCGGGGTCTGCGCCGGATCCGACCGGCACCCCGGTTGCCCCGACTGGGATCCCGGACGGCTCGTCGCTCACCCGCTCGATCGCGCGTGGGTGCCCGACGCTCCTGGAGGCCGGTGACGACACGAACTCGAGCGCCGCGGACTTCACCGTGACCGTGACCGAGACGCCACAGACCAACTCGGACCCGGTCACGAACTCGCCCTGCCCCAACACCAGGTTCACCAAGACGCCGAAGAAGAAGACGACCAAGCGCAGGGCGAAGTTCAAGTTCAAGGCGACGCCCGCCCCGTCCGGCTTCGAATGCAAGCTCGACGACGGCGGCTTCAGGAGCTGCGAGTCGCCGTTCGCGAAGCGCGTGAAGCGGGGCAAGCACAAGTTCAAGGTGTTGGCCGACGGCGAGGTGAAGGCGGAGAGCTACTCCTGGAAGGTCGTCAGGAAGTAGCGGCCGGCTCGCGGCCTGCCCAGGCCTCGAGCACCCAGCCCAGGTGATACGGACGATCGGTCGGATTCACCTCGAGGGGACCCCGCACGCCGGCGAGCGGCGCCCGGCCGGCCATGGCGCCGGCCGTGTTCGCGTAGAGCAGAGCCCGGTCCAATCCCCGGCGGCGGCGGATCGAGCGGTAGAGGATCCTGGCCTCGCGGTCGAGCATGCCGCGGCCGAGGTCGTTCACTCCGAACACCCAATCGACACCCCGGAGAGCCGCCTCCCGGTAGCGCGGCTCGCCGGTGGACTCGCTCAGTTCGGTGAGCGCCATCGGTGCCATCGCGTCCTGGTGGACGGAGTAGAGCTCGTAGGGCTCCACGACCCGCCCGGTCCGGGTGTCGAAGATCCACGGCCAGCCGCCGTCCGGGCGCTGCAGTTCCAGCAGCCGGTCGGCCGCACGACGGGCCGGCGCCAGCGCCTGCTCGCGACCATGGCGAGCGGCGATCGCCAGCGCCAGAACACCGTAGATCTGCGTCGCGAAGTTCGGGAAGCGAGCCCGCCGGCCCGAGTCGCGGTGCCGGAACAGACCGCTTGCGGCGTCGGCACGCGCGACCTGGCGCTGGATCGCATCGTCCAGGAGGACGTCGGCGCCGGCCACGGCCGCCCCGATCACGACCCAGCTCAGCTCGAGGCCCTCGAGGTCCGGGAACTCGTCACCGACCCGCCCGTGCAGGCGGAAGGCGATCTTGTCCTGCCACTTGCCGCCGGCCCGCGCGTCGGCCCACAGCAGCAGCCCCAGGTCGCCGACCGTGATCTCGGGCGCGCCCATCTCGTCGATCACGAGCCCGAGGAGCTCGTCGGGATCGACCGGCACGTCCAGCCCGGCGTCTCGCGCCCGCTGCAGCCCGAGCAGGCAGATCAGCGTGTAGCGCAGCGACCGCCCGCGCGGCTCGAGACCCGGGGCCTCCACCTCGTAACAGAACGCGCCGTCGGCGAGCCGCATCGCCGGCAGCGTTTCCAGGGCGAAGCGCTCCAGCTCCCGCACGCGCTCGGCCACGGTCTCAGGCACGGACCCGTTCCTGTGGCGGCAGCGCCGGCGCCTCGGCGGGCACCGGCTGGTCGTAGATCGTAACGCCCTGTCCGAGTAGTTGCTCGAAGGCCTCGAACAGCACCGGCAGCCGGATCGCGAGGATCTCGCCGTGGCCCAGCCGGACCGACGATCCCCCGGCCGCCAGGATCGCGTCCCGGTAGGTCGCCTGGAGCCGGGGGTTGGAGTCGATCCGGCCGGGATGCAGCGCCGGGTTGTGGACGAGGGTGCGCACGACGAGCTCGTTCCCGGCGAGGTCGATGCAGCGCGCGTCGAAGACCTCGTCCGCGAACACGTCGAGCGGGAACGGCGGCACCCGTACGCACTCGAACGAGTGGTACATGGTGATCGCGCCGGTCCCGCAGCCGAAGAAGAGCTGCAGGGCATTCCGCTCGCGGATCCGCGGGAACGGCGTGCCGTCGCCGAACGGAGTGTCGGCGTGCTCGTGGCCGGCGACGATCTCGGCGGCGGCGGGGCCGCGCGCGCAGGTGGAGTGCGTGGGGTGCACGCTGCGCAGGGTCCCCGGCGCGCGGCGGAAAGCCTCGGAGATCGCGCCCATCCGCGACGGGGTCTCGCGTGCGTCGAAGACCGGGTCTGATGCCAGATGCTCGATCGCGGGCCCGGTCAGCGAGTACGACGGCATCGTGATCAGGCCGTCCGCGCCGACGACCGCATCGAGCGCGGCGACCACGGTGTCCGGCCCGTCCTCGAACGCACCGAAGGCGCTCATCGCCGCCTGCATGAAGCACGCGTCCCCCTCCCCCAGCCCGGATTCGCGGAGCGCCGCCGCGACGTCGTCGGCCGACAGCACGGTTGGCCGGAAGCGCTCGCGCAGCCGGTAGCGCGTGCTTCGGTAGCGCTTGCGGCCGGTCCGCAGCGCCTCGCGGACCGGGCGCGGCATGCTCCGCGCCAGCTTCCGCGCCCGTTCGCCCGGTGACGCGCTCATGCCGGGCGCTGTTCCCAGGGCCTACCCGGCGTAGAGCGCCTCGATCTCGTCGGCGTACTTCTCGGCGATTGGCTTGCGCTTCAGCTTCATCGTCGGCGTCAGCTCGTCGCCCCCGGGCATCCACTCGGTCGGCAGCACCTTGAACTTCTTGATCTGCTCGACGCGCGACATCTTCGCGTTCGCCTCGTCGACGCCCGCCTGGATCGCAGCGAGCAGCTTCTCGTTCGCGGCGAGCGCCTCGGCCGAGGCGTCCTCGATCTCGTTCTGCTTCGCCCAGGTGGGGGCGAAGTCGGGGTCGAGCACGATCAGCGCCGTGTTGTAGGACCGGGCGTCGCCGATCGCCGCGGCCTGCCCGATCAGCGGGCTCGCCGCCTTCAGCTTCGCCTCGATGTTCGCGGGCGACATGTTCTTGCCGGCCGCGTTGATGATCAGCTCCTTCTTGCGGTCGACGATCTTGAGGTATCCGTCCTCGTCGAGCGTGCCGATGTCGCCGGTCGTGAGCCAGCCGTCCGAGTCGATCGTCTCGGCGGTCTTGTCCGGCTGGTTGCGGTAGCCGACCATGTTGGCGTCGCCGCGGACCTGGATCTCACCGTCGTCGGCGAGACGCACCTCCCACCCGGGCGCCGGCGGGCCGACCGTGCCGAGCTTGACCTTCTCGGGCGGGTTGATCGTGACCACGCCACACGTCTCCGACATCCCCCAGAGCTCGCCGATCCTGATCCCGATGGCGTGGAAGAACTCGAGGACCTCGAGTGGCGTCGGCGCCGCGCCGACGTTGACGGACTTCGCCTCGTCGAGGCCGAGCGACTTGCGCAGCTGCGAGAACATCGCCTCGTCGGCCGCCGCGACCCCCGCGGCGAGCTCGTCCGGGACGTCCTCGCCCGCCTGCTCGAGCCTGACCTTCTGGATCGCCGCCTCGAGGCCCTTCCGCGCCTGCTCCCCCTCCTCGCCGGGAATCGCCGCGAGCTTCGCCTCGAGCCCGGCCTTCAGCTTCTCCCAGATCCGGGGCACGGCGAAGAAGAACGTCGGGTTCACCTTCGGCAGGAAGTCGATGATCGTGCGCGGGTCGGGGCAGATGGTGATCGAGGCGCCGAGCATCGTCGGCAGGTAGTAGTTCGCGCCGCGGTCGGCTATGTGCGCGAGCGGCAGCCACGAGATCACCCTTGCGCCGCGCTCGGGGAAGTCGATCATCCCGTCGATCCCGCCGACCAGGTTCATCAGGTTGCGGTGCGATAGCTGGACTCCCTTTGGCGGACCGGTCGTGCCGGAGGTGTAGATCAACGTCAGCAGGTCGTCGGGTTCGACCTGGTCGAGACGCGAGTCGAGATCGAACCCCGGGTCCATCTCCTCGATCTCCTCGATCGTGTAATCGCCTCCCTCGCCGCCGATCACGATCACCTTCTCGATCTCGGGCAAGTTCTTGCGCGCTTCTTCGAAGACCGGCAGGAACATCGCCTCGACGACCGCGATCTTCGCGCCGGCGTCGGCGACGATGTACTCGATCTGCTCCGGAGAGGACGTCTGATAGATCGAGAACGGAACCCCGCCGAGCGCAGACACGGCCATGTCGGCCGGGTAGAACTCGAGCCGGTTGTTGGTCATCATCGCGACCGTGTCGCCCTTTGCGAGCCCGAGCTTCGCGAACCCGCCGGCGTACTGACCCACCCGGGCCGCGGCCACGTTCCACGAAGCGGACTGGCGCTCGTCGCCCTCGTACCAGACGATCGCCTCGTCCTCGCCGAGGCGCTCCACCGTGGCCTTGAACGCCAGCGCCAGGTTCGGCGCGAACAGCCCCTTGCCCGGCCCACCGCTCGCGAACCGCTCCGCGGTCGTGACCTCCATCTCTCCTCCTCCGTCCAAGTTGGCGGCGCAAAACGGCGCCGGTGGAGGCAATTTAACGGTTAACGGACGTCGAACCCCTCGCCGGTCAGGCGATCGATGTCGTTCGATAACCCGACGGCGAACAGCATCAGCACCAGGACGAAGCCGACCACGCTCGCCCGCTCCATCACCCGGAACGGCACCGGCGCGCCGCGCACCTTCTCGACGAGGCTCCAGAAGATGTGCCCGCCGTCCAACGGCAGGAAGGGAAACAGGTTGATGATCGCCAGCGAGAGGCTGATCACGGCCAGCAGCGTCAGCGCCCGCACCGCGTCGAACTCGATCGCCTGGCGGGTGACCTCGTAGGAGCCGACCACGCTCGAGATCTGCTCGCGCTGCTCCGCGTCGAAGATGCGGACGATCACGCCCACCGTGCTCGTCGTGACCTCCCACATGAAGTCGGCCGAGCGCTCCGCCGCCTCCGGCGGGGACAGGTTGAGCGGCGCGAGGCCGGGCACGTAGCCGAGCAGCGGGCGCCCGAGCTCGGAGTCGTATTCGGGGCGGATCGTCCTGGTGATCTCGCGCCCGTCGCGCAGGATCGTCAGCGTCGCGGCTGTCTTGGCCACGCAGCCGTCCTCCGGTTCGCCCGCGCACTCGTGGGTCGAGATCTGCTCGCGCAGGTCGAGGAAGTCGCCCCGCACCCCGTCCACCGCGACGAGCTCGTCGCCGGGCTGGAGCACCGACGCCGCCGGCGTTCCGGCCTCGACCGACTCCACCGACGTCGAGGGCTGGTCGAGGGTCATGGCGAGGCAGAACAGGATCGCGAACGCGATCACCACGTTCACGAACGGACCCGCCCCGATCACGACGATCCGCTTCCACACCGGCTGTGCGTAGTAGCCACGGTGCGCGTCCTCCGGCGGAATCTCCTCGTCCGGGTTCATCCCGCTGATCTTCACGAAGCCCCCGAGCGGGATCGCGCCGATCCCGTACTCGGTCTCGCCGCGGCGGAAGGACGCCAGCTTCGGCGGAAAGAAGAGATAGAACTTCTCGACCTTCATGCCGACCGCCTTGGCGGCCACGAAGTGCCCCGCCTCGTGCAGGATGATGAGCATCGCGAAGCCGGCGAAGGCCAGCGCCCAGCTCACGCGGCGACGCTCCCGATGAGGTTCCCTGCCCGCTCACGCGCCTCGGCGTCCACCGCGTAGAGATCCTGGAAGTGGGTCGGCTCGACCGCGGGCATCTCGGCCAGCGTCTGCTCGACCACGCGCGGGATCGCAGTGAACGGGATGCGCTCGTCGAGGAACGCGCCGACGGCGACCTCGTCGGCCGCGTTCAGCACGCACGGCGCCGTCCCGCCCGCCCGGCCCGCCTCGCGCGCGAGGCGCAGGCACGGGAAGCGCTCGGGTCGGGCTCCTGGAAGTCCAGCCGGCCGACCGTGGCGAGATCGAGCGCGGGCATCGCGACGTCGGCCCGGTCGGGGTAGTGCAGGGCGTAGGAGATCGGCACCCGCATGTCCGGGTAGCCGAGGTGGGCCAGCGACGCGCCGTCGTTCAGGTGGATCAGCGCGTGGACGATCGACTGCGGATGGACGACGACGTCGAGCGCGTCGTACGAGAAGCCGAACAGGTAGTGCGCCTCGATCAGCTCGAGCCCCTTGTTGAGGAGGGTGGCCGAGTCGATCGTGATCCGCCCGCCCATGTCCCACGTGGGATGCGCCAGGGCCTCGGCGACCGTGACGTTCGCGAGGTCGTCGCGCTCCCGGAACGGCCCGCCCGACGCGGTCAGGACGAGGCGGTCGACGCTGCCCGGGGTCCGCTCGGCGGCGATCAGCTGGTGCAGCGCCGAGTGCTCGGAGTCGACCGGGATGATCGCCGCGCCGGTGGCCTCGGCCAGGGCCGTGACCAGCCCGCCGCCGACGACCAGGCTCTCCTTGTTCGCGAGGGCCAGGTCGATGCCCTCGGTGAGCGCGACGATCGTCGGGCCGAGCCCGGCCGAGCCGGTGATCGCATTGAGGACGAGGTCCGCATCGGAGGTGGCGATCAGCTCGCGAACGCCCTCCTCGCCGGCCAGCACGCCGGGATGCTCCGCGGCGCCGCGCTCGGCCGCCGCGGGGTCCGCGATCGCCACGTGCGGGACGCCCAGCCGCCGCGCCTGTTCGCAGCGCCTGCTCCCAGCTCGAATGGGCCGAGATCCCGACCAGCTCGAGCTCGTCGCCTGCGGCCTGGATCACCTCCAGTGCCTGCTCGCCGATCGAGCCGGTGGAGCCGAGTACCACGACCTTCTTCACGCCAGCGAGGGTACTGACGCGCGGGCGTCGCTCTGCCGCGTCAGCTGTAGTCCGGGATCTGCTGAACGGCCCAGCCGTTGCCGTCCGGGTCGCTGAAGAAGACGAACCTGCCCCAGGGGAAGTCCTGGACCTCGCCCACCTCCACCCCGCGCTCGGCGAGCTCCGCACGCGCGGCGTCGATGTCGGCCACCACCAGCTGGAGGCCCTCGAGCGAGCCCGGCTCCATCTCCGAGAGTCCGGTTCCGATCGAGATCGAGCAGCCGGAGCCAGGGGGCGTGAGCTGCACGAACCGGATCTTGTCGTTGACGACGTGGTCGTGGTCCGCGTTGAAGCCCACCCGCTCGGTGTAGAAGGCCTTGGCTCGGTCCACGTCCGAGACGGGCACCGTGATCAGTTCCAGCTTCAAGTCCACGCCGCGCGGCAGTCTAGGCGAGCGCAGCCGGCAGTGCCGGCCGGCCGGCGGCCCGCTGTATCGTGGGATCTGGAGCCGGGAATGGAAACCACGTCCGCAACGGCCACCGAGATCAGGGATTCGATCATCGACGCGATCGGCGACACGCCGATGGTGCGGCTTGCGCGCATCGCAGCGGAGATCCGGCCCCGGCTGGTCGCCAAGGTCGAGATGCTGAACCCCGGGGGCTCGATCAAGGATCGCATCGCGCTGGGGCTTATCGAGGCCGCCGAGCGCGACGGGAAGCTGCGTCCCGGCGGCACCATCGTCGAGCCGACGTCCGGCAACACCGGCGCCGGGCTGGCGATCGCCGCCGCGCTCAAGGGCTACCGGGTGATCGCCGTGATGCCCGACAAGATGTCGAAGGAGAAGATCGACCTGCTGCGCGCCTACGGCGCCGAGGTCGTCGTCGCCCCCACCCAGGTCCCGCCCGACTCGCCCGAGTCGTACTACCGCGTCGCCGACCGGCTCACGGAGGAGATCCCAGGCGCCTTTCAGCCGAACCAATACTTCAACCAGGCGAACCCGGAGGCGCACTACCGCAGCACCGGGCCCGAGATCTGGCGGCAGACCGGCGGCGAGATCACGCACCTCGTCGTCGGCCTCGGGACCGGCGGCACGGTCACCGGCGTAGGGCGCTACCTAAAGGAACGGAAGCCGGAGATCGAGATCGTCGGCGCCGACCCGGAGGGCTCGATCTACTCGGGCGGCGAGGTGAAGCCGTACCTCGTCGAAGGGGTCGGCGAGGACTTCTGGCCCGAGACCTTCGACCCCTCTGTGGTCGACCGCTACGTCACCGTCTCGGATCGCGACTCGTTCCTGACCACGCGGCGCCTGGCGGAGGCCGAGGGCATCCTGGCCGGCGGGTCGTCGGGGATGGCGCTCCACGCGGCGCTCGAGGTTGGGCGCGAGATCGACGATCCCGAGGCGCTGATCGTGGTGATCCTCCCGGACGGCGGCCGCTCCTATCTGTCGAAGATCTACAGCGACGCCTGGATGCGCCAGTACGGCTTCCTCGAGCGCGGGCCCGGCCAAACCGTCGGCGACGTGCTCCGCCACAAGCACGCCGAGGGCGCGATCCCGCCGCTCCTGACGGTCGAGACACACGCGCGGGTCCGAGACGCGGTCGCGCTGATGCACGAGCACCGCGTCTCGCAGATCCCAGTCGTCTCCGCGAACGACTCGCAGACGATCGCCGGCTCCGTGACGGAGCGCGGCCTGCTGCGGCGGGCGGTCGAGGATCCGAGCCTCCTCGGCGAGGAGATCATCGAGGTCATGGAGCCGCCGTTCCATGCGATCGCCTGCGAGGAGCCGGTGCGGGAGGCCGTCGAGCTCCTGAGCGGCGCGAGCGAGGCGCTACTGGTGAACGACGGTGGGCGCCCGGTCGGCATCGTCACCCGGGCCGACCTGGTTGAGTCCCTGGCCAAGTGACGAAAAAACTCCCAGACGACGCCCGCCTCGCGACGCGCGCGGTTCACGCAGGCCTCGAGCCCGACCCGAGTTATGGCGGCGTCGTGCCCGCGATCCACCAGGCCTCGACCTACGTACAGCCTGCTCCAGGGGAGTTCGTCGAGGACTACGACTACTCGCGGTCCGCGAACCCCACGCGAGCCGCGCTGGAGCGGGCGCTCGGCGAGCTCGAGGGCGGCCTCGCGTCGGCGTTCGCCAGCGGCATGGCCGGCGAGCACGCTCTGATCACCGCCGTCTGCTCGGCCGGCGACCACCTGATCCTCCCCGCCGACCTCTACGGCGGCACCTACCGGCTCGTCGACAAGGTGCTCGCGCGCTGGGGGCTCGCCTACGACCTCGTCGACCAGACCGACGCGGACGCGGTCGCCGCGGCACTGCGGCCGGAGACGAAGCTGGTGTGGGTCGAGACGCCGACCAACCCGCTCCTGAACGTGGTCGACATCCCCGTCGTCGTCGAGCGCGCCGGCGACGCGCTCGTCTGCGTCGACAGCACGTTTGCAACGCCGGTCGTCCAGCGCCCGCTGGAGCTCGGCGCCGGCGCGGTCGTGCATTCCACGACCAAGTACCTCGGCGGCCACTCGGACACGGTCGGCGGCGCGGTCGTGGTGGCGGACCCCGGCCTGCACGAGCGCGTCCGGTTCGTGCAGAACTCGGTCGGAGCGATTCCAGGCCCCCTGGACTGCTTCCTCGTCCATCGCGGACTACGCACCCTGCACCTGCGTGTGGCGGCGCACACCGACAACGGGCGCGTGGTGAGTGAGTTCCTCGGCAACGCGGACGGCGTGACCGAGGTGCGCTGGCCCGGATTCGGCGGCATGGTGTCGTTTCGGCACCCGGAGGCGACCCGGATCGCGGCGGCGACCAGGATCTTCTCGCTGGCCGAGTCGCTTGGCGGGGTCGAATCTCTGATCGAGGTGCCGCAGGCGATGACCCACCAGTCGGTCGAGGGCTCCGACGCGGCGGTGCCGCCCGACTTGGTCAGGCTGTCGTGCGGGGTCGAAGCGGTTGAGGATCTGGTCGCGGACCTGGCGCAGGCGATCGGCTCGGCCTGACCCCGTTCCCGGCGCGGAGCCGCTCGGACTGTGGCCCGGCGCGGAACGCCACCACCTCTGTCGGCGCATGCTCGAGGACCCAGGCGATGTCCTCGCCCGTGAAGCCGGCCTCCCTGTCGCCTCCCGAGACCGGGACGAGCATCCGCTCGAAGCGCTCCTCCTCCATCAGGTGGCGGAGAGCGTCGCGGAGCGTTCGGCCGCGCTCGACGCGCGAGTCCACCGGCACCTGCGCCGCGCATGCCCGCTGCTCGATCGCCTCGAGCATCGCGAGCGCGATGTCCGCCTGCTCGGGCACCGGAGCCTCGGGCGGCAGCGTCATCGGCACGGTCGCGACGTAGGCGGGAACCAGCGTCGCGTTCTCGGCGCGCGCCAGGCGTAGCGCGGCATCCAGTGCTCGTAGCGAGATCGACGGCCCGGTGAACGGCAGGAGGATGCGCTGTGCTCGCGGCGTCACGGCCGGGGTCGCCGCTTCCTCCCGGCGGCGCCGGGCGATCAGGAACCCGGCTCCCAGGCCCGCGCCAACAAGAAGTGCCAGGACAATCAGGACCGCGGTCATCCGAACCACGCCCTTACCAGGGGGGCCAACATGCTTTCGCGACGTGCGTCGCTCATCGACGATCTTCCGTGGAGCGCTCGGCCACCAGCCGGATGTCAACTCCCGGCAGGCGCTTGGTCAGGCGTTCCGGCAGGCTCTCGCGCAGCCGGTCGATGCCGCCGCGGACCTCGGGGCGCCCGAGCAGGAGATAAGTGGTGCCGCGCGTCTTCGCGACCCTCGCCACGGTCTCCGCGAGGTCGTCGCCCTCCTCGACCATCACGGTCACTCCGAGCACTGCGGCGAGCCGGCGGACCGCGGCCAGGCCGTCCTCCTCGGTCTCAGTGAGCTCGCGGCCGGGCCTCCTCACCCAGAGCAGGTCGATCGGGGCGCCGAGCCGCCGGCCCGAACGCCAGGCGCGGCGGACGAGGCGCTGCGCGCTCAGGCCGGGCTCGAACATCACGAGCAGGCGCTCGCCCACCGCCTGGATCATGCCCGCGGCCATGTCCTCGCGGGTCCCCACGACCTCCCGTGTCAGCCGGCTCTCGCCGACCGCCTCGGCGACCTGGCGCAGCGCCGTCTCGCGCAGGGCCTGCAGGTTCTCGATCTTGAAGAAGTTGTTGAGCGCCGAGTCGAGGCGCTCGAGCGGGTAGACCTTGCCCTCGCGCAGGCGCAGCAGCAGCGCCTCGGGGGTGATGTCGATCAGGACGACCTCGTCGGCCTCGACGAGGACCTGGTCCGGCAGCGTCTCCCGGACGCGGACACCGGTCAGCTCGGCGACCTGGTCGTTCAGCGACTCGAGGTGCTGGACGTTCACGGTCGAGAAGACGTCGATCCCCGCGTTCAGCACGTCCTGTACGTCCTCGTGGCGCTTCTCGTGCTCGACGCCGGGTGCGTTTGTGTGCGCGAGCTCGTCGATCAGGCATAGCTCCGGCGCCCGCGCGAGGATCGCCGGCAGGTCCATCTCGTCGAGCGTCAGGTCGCGGTGCCGGACCCGGCGCCGCGGCAGTCGCTCCAGGTCACGCGCCTGCGCCTCGGTCTCGGCGCGACCGTGCGGCTCCAGGTACCCGATCACGACGTCACGTCCGTTCTCGGCCTCGGCGTTCCCCTCCTGGAGCATCCGGTACGTCTTGCCGACCCCGGCGGCCATCCCGAGGAAGACCTTGTGGCGTGCCATCGTGGCTCCATTCTCCCGCCCGCTCAGGCCCCGAGCAGGTTGTGGATGATCAGGTCGATCCCCTTGATGCCGAGGAACGGGGCGATGATCCCGCCGAGGCCGTAGATCAGCATGTTGCGCCGCAGCAGAGCGGTCGCCCCCACGGGCCGGTACTTGACGCCGCGCAGGGCGAGCGGCACCAGCAGCGGGATGATCAGGGCGTTGAAGATGATCGCGCTCAGGATCGCCGACTCCGGAGTGCCGAGGGACATGATGTTCAGGTCCTCCAGCGGGCCGGTGCCGTCGCCGCCGCTCGCGTAGGTGGCGACGAAGATCGCGGGGAGGATCGCGAAGTACTTGGCGACGTCGTTCGCGATCGAGAACGTCGTCAGCGCCCCCCTGGTGATCAGGAGCTGCTTGCCGACCTCGACGATCTCGATCAGCTTCGTCGGGTTCGAATCGAGGTCGACCATGTTCCCGGCCTCGCGCGCGGCCTGGGTGCCGGAGCTCATCGCGACGCCGACGTCAGCCTGAGCCAGGGCCGGCGCGTCGTTGGTGCCGTCGCCGGTCATTGCGACCATCCGCCCCGCCCCCTGCTCGCGCCGGATCAGCTCCATCTTGTCCTCGGGCTTCGCCTCGGCCAGGAAGTCGTCGACGCCGGCCTCCTCCGCGATCTTCGCCGCCGTCAGAGGGTTGTCGCCCGTGACCATCACGGTGCGGATGCCCATCGCCCTGAGGTGGTCGAAGCGGACGCGCATCCCCTCCTTGACGACGTCCTCCAGGGCGATGACGCCGAGCACCCGGTCGTCGCGCGCGACGGCGAGGGGGGTGCCACCGCCGCGCGCGATCCGATCCAGGTGGCCCGCCAGCTCGGCGGGCGGCTCTCCGCCTCGTTCGCGGATGAACGCCTCGATGGCGTCGCCCGCGCCCTTGCGAAGGCTCGACCCGTTCATGTCGACGCCGCTCATCCGAGTCTCCGCCGTGAACGGGACGAAGTGCGCGTGGTGGGTCTCGAGGTCGTGCTCGCGGATCCCGTACTGCTTCGCCAGCACGACGATCGAGCGGCCCTCGGGCGTCTCGTCGGCCAGGGAGGCGAGCTGCGCGGCCTCGGCGAGCTCGCGCTCGTCCACGCCCGTGAGCGGAACCAATTCGCGGGCCTGGCGGTTGCCCAGCGTGATCGTGCCGGTCTTGTCAAGGAGCAGGACGTCGACGTCGCCGGACGCTTCGACCGCCCGCCCGGAGAGCGCCAGGACGTTGCGCCGGACCAGGCGGTCCATCCCCGCGATGCCGATCGCCGAGAGCAGCGCGCCGATCGTGGTCGGGATCAGCGCGACCAGCAGCGCGATCAGCGTCGCCATCGAGACGGTGGTGCCGGCGAACTCGGCCATCGGTCGCAGGGCCACCACGACGACCAGGAAGACGAGGGTGAGGCCGACGAGCAGGATGTTGAGGGCCACCTCGTTCGGCGTGCGGCGGCGCTCGGCGCCCTCGACGAGGGCGATCATCCGGTCCAGGAAGGACTGGCCCTGCTCCTGGGTGACCTCGACGACGATCCGGTCGGACAGCACCTTGGTGCCACCGGTCACCGCGCTGCGGTCGCCGCCCGACTCGCGGACGACTGGCGCCGACTCGCCGGTGATCGCGGACTCGTCCACGGAGGCGATCCCCTCGATCACCGTGCCGTCGCCGGGGATCAGCTGCCCGGCCTCGACGACCACGACGTCGCCTGGGACCAGGTTGGAGGCGGGCTTCGTGGAGCCATCGCGGAGGGTAGCGATGGTCTCGGTGCGAAGCGCGCGCAGCGCGTCGGCCTGAGCCTTGCCCCGGCCCTCGGCGAGCGATTCGGCGAGGTTGCCGAAGATCACCGTCAACCACAGCCAGGCCGCGACGGCGAAGGTGAACCACGCCGGCTCGTCCCCGCCACCCAGCGGGTCCGAGCCCGCAGCCTGCCGGATCCAGCCGATCGTGGTGAGGACCGCGCCAACCTCGACGACGAACATGACCGGGTTGTGGACCATGTTGCGCGGGTCGAGCTTCGCGAACGAGGAGACGATCGCCCTGCGGATCACGGCGGCGTCCCGGAGTCCGGTGGGTCCCGGGGCAGTCATCCCGCCTCCACCTCCTCCTCGTCCAGCGCCAGGTTCAGCTCGAGTACGTTCACGCCGGGCTCACCGAGGAGGCCGAGAAACCGGCTGTCGGTGTGATCCTCGATCAGCTCCTCCACGTGCGCCTGGTCGATCCCGCGGACCTCGGCCACACGCGCCGCCTGGATCAGGGCGTTCGCCTCGGAGATGTGGGGGTCGACGCCCGACGCCGAGGTCGTGACCGCGTCGACCGGGATCGAGGCCTCGTCGAGTCCGGGGTTGTAGGGGCCCTCGAGCTCGAGGTAGGCCGCCGCGAGCTTGCCGATCTTGCGCGCCAGCGCGCGGCTGTTGGGGCCGAGATTGTTGAAGAACGTGAGGTTGCCCGAGTAGCCCGATTGCGACGGGCGGGACTGGAAGTAGCTCTCGTCGCCGCCGAAGTCCTGGCCCAGGAGGCTCGACCCGACGGGCTGGCCGTTGACCTCCACGATGCTGCCGTCGGCCTTGTCGCCGAACACGGCCTGGCCGATCCCGGTCATCGCGAGCGGGTAGGCAAGGCCAAGCATCACCGTGAAGACGACGATCGCGACGAGCCCGCCGCGGAGCTCTCTGCCGATCCCGCTCATCAGAACAGCTCTCCCGTTAGGGCCTGGACGACCGGTCCGAGAAGCAGCGCCGGGAAGAACGCGAGCGCGGCGACGACGAGCGTGACGAAGATCAGGAGGACGACGAACGTCGGGGTGTCCGTGCGGAAGGTCCCGACCCCGGCGGGGGTCGGGCGCTTGGCGGCGAGGCTGCCGGCTACCGCGAGCGCCGCCAGCATTGGCACGAAGCGCCCGAACAGCATCGCCACTCCGCCCACGAGGTTCGCGAAGGTGATGCCGTAGGCGCCCACGTTGCCCGGCGCGTTGGGCTGCAGGAAGCCCGTATAGCCGGCGAGCGCCGAGCCGTTGTTGTTCCCCTGCGAGGTGTAGGCGTAGAGCGTCTCGGAGAAGCCCTGCGGCCCGTTGTTGTAGATCGAGACCTGCCCGTAGTCCGTGGCGATCGCGAGCGAGGCGGTGACGAGCACGACCAGCGGCACGAACAGCGTGCCGATCGCGACCAGCTTCACCTCGCGCGGCTCGATCTTCTTGCCGAGGTACTCGGGCGTCCGCCCGACCATGAGCCCGGCGACGAAGACGGCGAGCAGCGCCATCAGCAGCATCCCGTAGAGCCCCGAGCCCACGCCGCCGAAGATCACCTCGCCGGTGAGCATGTTGATCATCGGGGCGGTGATCCCAAGGCCCGTGTAGGAGTCGTGCGAGGAGTTGACCGAGCCGTTCGAGGCCGCGGTGGTCGCGGCGGCCCACTGGGTGCTCTGCGCGATGCCGTTGCGCTGCTCCTTGCCCTCGAGATTGCCGCCGGTGCTGCCGTCGCCCGTCTCGGCCTGGATCCCGTTCGCCTCGATCGCCGGCGAGGGCTCGGACTCGCCGGCGTAGGTGACGCCGATCGATACGAGCAGCATCACCGTCATCGCGGCGAACAGCGACCAGCCCTGGCGGCGGTTGCCGACCATGCGGCCGAAGGTCGCAGTGAGCGCGGCGGGGATGAGGAGAATGAAGAGGACCTGCAGGAAGTTCGAGAACTGGGTCGGGTTCTCGAACGGCATGGCGCTGTTCACGTTGAAGAAGCCCCCGCCGTTCGTCCCCAGCTGCTTGATCGCGATCTGCGACGCGGCGGGACCGACCGCCAGCGTCTGCTCGCCGCCCGTGACGGTGGTCAGGCCGACGTTCTCGCCGAGGGTCTGGACGACACCCTGGGAGATCAGCAGGAGACCGCCCACGATCGAGAGCGGCACGAGGATGTACAGCGTCGAGCGCGTGAGGTCGGTCCAGAAGTTGCCGAGCTGCGTGGCTCCGCGGGACGCGAAGCCACGGATCACGGCGATCAGCACGGCCATGCCGACCGCGGCCGAGAGAAAGTTCTGGACGGCCAGGCCGCCCATCTGCGAGAAGTTCGAGAGGGTCGCCTCGCCGCCGTAGTACTGCCAGTTGGTGTTCGAGACGAACGACGACGTCGTGTTGAACGCGACCTCCCAGGGCATCGAGTCGAAGCCCTGGGGGTTGAACGGCTGGATCCCCTGCGTGCGCAGGATCAGGTAGAGCGCCCCGAACGAGAAGACGCTGAAGACGATCACGCTGCGCGCGTAGCCCTTCCAGTCCTGCTGGCGCTCGGAATCGACGCCAAGAAGGCGATAGAGGCCGCGTTCGACCGGCGCGACCACCGGCGACAGGAAGACGCGCTCGCCCCGGTAGACGCGCGCCATGTACGCGCCGAGCAGCGGCGTAAGGAAGATCAGGACGCCGACGTAGATCGCGATCTGCAGCCAGCCGTTGGCGGTCACAGATTCTCACCCCGCAGCAGCGCGTAGACCAGGTACGCCGCCAGCGCCGCGGCGATCGCGAGGCCGATCACGTCGAAGGCGCTCATATCCGGTCGAGCCCCTCGACGGCCGCCCAGGCGAGCGCGAAGAAGATCAGAGCGATCGCGATCGAGATGATGTCCGCAGCCATCGCCAATGACTCTGGCTGCGCAGGCGTCAAGCGCTCGTCAAGCCGAGCCACGCCACGCATTCAGATTTCGTCAAGAAGGCGCGCTCAGGCGGCGAAGCGGTAGCCCACGCCCGGGTCGGTCGTGACGTAGCGGGGCCGTCCCGGGTCGGGCTCGATCTTCCGGCGGAGGTTCGCGACGTGGACACGCAGGACGTGCGTGTCCTCGGAGTACGCGGGCCCCCAGACCTCCGAGAGCAGCATCGTGTGCGTGATCAGGCGGCCCCGGTGCGAGGCCAGGAACCGCAGCAATTCGAACTCGGTCGGCGTCAGGTGAACCTCTTCCCCGTCGCGCAGAACCCGCCGGGCGGCGAGGTCCACCACCAGGCCGTCGGCCTCGATCCGGGCCTCGTCGGCCGCTCCTGGCACGCGACGCAGCGCGGCGCCCAGGCGGGCGATCAGCTCCTGCGAGCCGAACGGCTTGGTGACGTAGTCGTCGGCGCCCGCATTGAGCGCTCGCACCTTCTCCGACTCGTCGCCAACGGCGGAGAGCACCACGATCGGCATCTCGCTCCACTCTCGGATCCGCTTGCAGATCTCGACGCCGTCCCCGTCGGGCAGCACCAGATCGATGATCGCGGCGTCGGGTGGATCCACGGCGACCGCGTCGAGCGCCTCCTCGGCGGTCGCCGCGGGCACCGCCTCGAACCCCTCGTTGCCGAGCACGACGCGCAACGCGCGGAGGATCTGCGGCTCGTCGTCGACGACCAGCACGCGCCGGCGCGGATCCGTCACGCCGGCTCCTGAGCGCCGGTGCGGGCCGAGCGCGGCGCGACCCGCACCGGCAGCTCGATCACGAACGTCGCGCCCCCACCGGGAGGCGACTCGGCCCACAATCGCCCACTGGATGCCGCGACGAACCCGCGGGCGATCGCCAGGCCAAGACCGGAGCCGGCACCGGCCGCGCGGTCGCCGCGAACGAACGGCTCGAAGATGTCCTCGAGGTCAGCGGCCGGAATGCCGGGCCCGTGGTCGGCGATCTCGACCCGGATCCTGTAACCGAGGCGGCGGGCGCGGACGCCGACGGGCCGGCCAAGCCCGTGGCGGATCGCATTGTCGAGCAGGTTCGCGACGGCGCGCTCGAGCTGCGCGGCGTCCGCCTCGAGCAATGGGAGGTCCGGCTCGATCGCCACCTCCACGGCGGCCGCCCGATCGCCAAGCGAGCCGATCGCTGATGCCACGACCTCCTCGATCGAGCACCAGTCCAGCGACGGTCGCGCGGTTCCCGTCTCCAGCCGGGAGAGGTCGAGGAGGTCGGATACGAGGCGCCCCAGGCGGTCGCTCTCGGCGCGGATCACCTCGATCAGCTCGCGGCTACCGTCGCCCCCGCCCGCGAGGCCGTCGGCGGCGGCTGAGATCGCGGTCAGCGGCGATCGCAGGTCGTGGGACACGGCCCGCAGCAACGCGGTCTTGACCTCGTCCGAGCGGCGCAGCGCCGCCGCCTCGATCGCCTCCGCCTCGAGCTCCGCGCCCCGGCGCGCCGCGGCGAGCAGAACGGCGAGTGAAGGAGCCAGGCGTTCGACGGTCTCGCGCGGCGTCTCTCCGAGCGCGCGCGGAAGCTGCAGTACACCGAACCGCTCGCCACCCGCCTCGAGCGGGAGGACCCAGCGCTCGCCCCCCAGAGTCCGAGAGTCGAGTTGCACATCGTCCGCGGTCAGGCCGAGCTCGGCCGCCAGGCGCGACGCGAGCACCGACCGCGCCTCGCTCTCCGTGCGAGTTCCCAGCATGTCCCGGGCGAGGTCGGCCAGCAGGGTGGCCTCGATACGGCGTGCCTCCGCCTCGGTGGCGCGGCGCCGGGCGTCGTCGGCCAGGCGGCTCACGACGACGGCGGCCACGAGGAAGACCGCGAGTGCCACCCAGTTCTCGCCCTCGGCGATCGTGAACTCGCCCGTCGGCGGGATATGGAAGAAGTTCCAAGCCGCTGCGCTGAGAAAGGCGACGCCGAGCCCGGCGGGCGCCCCCCAGCGTACGGCGACGACCATCACGGCGATCAGATAGACGGCGCCCGTGGCCTCGACCGGCGCGGCCTCCTTGATCGGATAGACGAGCGCCGTCGTCAACGCGACCAGGAGGGCACCGAACAACAGGCCGTCCCGCAACGAACGACCGCGCCAGGATTGAAGTCCCATGCTGGGACCTAGGGTACGCTGGCGCTCGGAGTGGGAACGGGAACGGTGTGACCGGCGACGGTGCCAATGGCGGCTTGGATGAAAGCGCGCTCGCGGAGCTCAGCGCATCCTTCGAGGGCGAACTGGTCAGGCCCGGCGACCCGACCTACGACGAGCACCGCAAGATCTGGAACGGGTCGATCGATCGTCGCCCAGCGCTGATCGCGCGCTGCCAGGATGAGGCGGACGTGATCGCGGCGGTGGGGCTCGTGTCCGGCACCGACCTGCCTGTCGCGGTCCGCGGCGGCGGCCACAGCTTCCCCGGCCATTCCGTCTGCGACGACGGCATCGTCATCGACCTCGGGCCGATGAAGCGGGTCACGGTCGATCCGGATCGCCGCACTGCCTCGGGACAGGCCGGCCTGCTGTGGGGCGAGTTCGACCGCGAGACCCAGCCCTTCGGGCTCGCCACCACGGGCGGTTTCGTCAGCCACACGGGCGTCGCGGGACTGACGCTCGGCGGCGGCATCGGGTGGCTCCATCGCAAACACGGCTTGACCATCGACCAGCTGCTGTCGGTGGACCTGGTCACCGCCGGGGGCGAGCGCGTCAAGGCGAGCGAGGAGGAGAACGCCGACCTCTTCTGGGGTCTGCGGGGCGGCGGTGGCAACTTCGGGATCGCGACGGAGTTCGAGTTTCAGCTCCATCCGATCGGGCCGACGGTTCTCGCCGGGCCGATCTTCTGGCGGGTGGACGAAGCGCCCCTCTCCTGCGCTTCTACCGCGAGTGGATCGCCGAGGCGCCGGACGAGCTGATGACGATTCCGATCCAGCGCCGAGCGCCGGCCGTCGATTTCGTGCCGGCCGAGCTCCACGGCGAACTCGTCATCGTGGTCGCATGCTGCTACTCGGGAGATGTTGAAGAGGGCGAGAAGGTCCTGGCACCGTTGAAGGCGTTCGGGTCGCCGGTGCTCGACCTCTGCGAGCCGAAGCCGTACCTGGCCCACCAATCGACCTTCGACGCAGCCTTCCTCCACGGCTGGCACTACTACTTCCGGGCCTGCGACATCGCGGAGCTCACGGACGGAGTGATCGACGTGATGCTCGAGTACGGATCCCAGATCCCCTCGCCGATCTCGAGCGTCGCGCTCTGGCAGATGGAGGCGCCGTCCCGCGCGTCGGCGACGCCGACACAGCCTTCAGCGGCCGCGATGCCGGATTCACCTTCAACATCAACGGCAACAGCCAGACCGAGGAAGGATTCGATGCCGCGCGCGAGTGGGCCCGCGCCTATTGGAGCGCGCTCGAGCCGCACCACACCAGCGTCTACGTGAACTTCCTCATGGACGAGGGCGAGGAGCGAATCAGACACGCGTACGGCGCGGAGAAGTACGAGCGGCTGAAGACGCTCAAACGCACCTACGACCCGGACAACCTGTTCCGGCTCAACCAGAACATCCCGCCTCAGTAGACGAACGCCACCGACAGGTAATAGCCCGCGACGATCGTGAACAGGACCGCGTCGAGGCGGTCGAGGAGGCCGCCGTGAGGGCCGACCGCGGTGCCGGAGTCCTTGACGCCGAGGTCGCGCTTGACCATCGACTCGAACAGGTCGCCGATCGGCGCGACCAGCGGCGATGCACCGCGCCCATCGCGAGGGCGTCGGTGCCGGACAGCCAGTCCTGGTAGAGGCCGGCGAACCAGAAGCCGAGCGTGCCGCCGACCAGGCCGAAGGCGAGTCCCTCGATCGTCTTGTTCGGGGAGATCGCAGCCGAGAGCGGGTGCCGGCCGAACGCCCTGCCGCCTCCGTACGCGGCGGTGTCGGCGACGATCGTCGCGACGAGGACGTCGACCAGAAGCGCGGCTCCGTGGTCGGGCAACTCGCGCAGCAATACCGCGTGCGCGAACGGAAGCCCGATCCACACGATGCCGAGCACCGTCACGGCCACCGACCCGGTGACCCCCTCGATCGAGCCACGCATCACGACGAACAGGAACATCAGCGGGAACGCCGGCCGCCAGGGCCAGGACCATCTGGTAGTGGTCGCCGAAGTACGCGGCCGCGATCAGCCCGAACGAGGTCAGCATCGCGACCGCCGGGAACGGCCGGAACATCCTCGCCATACCGAACAGCTCACCGATGCAGATCGCGGCGAGCAAACCGATCGCGGCGGCGAAGATGCCGCCGCCGGCCACCACGATGGTGATCGCGAACGCAGCCCACGGCAGTGCCCAGAGGACGCGCAGCGTGGTCTCCGACATCGGCTTGGGCGGTGGCGGCGGTGGCCCCGCACGGCGGGCGGCCGTCCGGCGGGGGCGAGGTCGCGGCCGGCTCGGCGGGCGCCGTCGCCGCGTGCGCTCGGGCGTGCTCACGCGCAGAACCTACCGCGCGCCGAACCGGCGCTTGCGCTGCTCGTACTCGGCGAGCGTCTCCTCGAACGCAGCCCGCGTGTAGTCGGGCCAGAGCTCGTCGCGGAAGACGAACTCCGAGTACGCGCACTGCCAGAGCAGGTAGTTGGAGATCCGCTCCTCGCCGCTGGTGCGGATCAGGAGGTCCGGGTCGTGCATCTCGGGCGCGTAGAGGTGCCGGCGGAACTCCTCCTCCGTGTCGCCGTCGAACCGCCGCGCGGCGTCGACGATCTCGGCCCGGCCGCCGTAGTTGAACGCGACGAACAGCGTGATCCGATCGTTCGCCGCGGTGCTGCGCTCGGCCCAGTCCATGCGCTCGACCAGCTCCGCGGGGATGCCCTCGCGACGGCCGATGAATCGCATCCGCACGCCTTCCGCGTCCAGCTCGGGCGTCTCCGAGTCGATGCGCTCGCCGAACATCGCCATCAGCCCCTGGACCTCCTCGTCCGAGCGTGACCAGTTCTCGGTCGAGAACGAGAACACGGTGAGCTCCTCGATCCCCAGCCGCGTCGCGTCGCGCAGGCGCTCCTTGACGACGTCCGCGCCGGCCCGGTGCCCCTCGATCGTCGGCAGTCCGCGCTGCGACGCCCAGCGCCCGTTGCCATCGGTGATGATCGCTACGTACTTCGGCGCCATGGGGCGCCCGCCTCAGACCTCAAGAATTTCCTCTTCCTTGGCCTTGAGGGAAGCGTCGATCTCCTTCGTCGCCTCGTCGGTCAGGCGCTGCAGCTCGCTCTCGGCCCGCCGCTCGTCGTCCTCGCCGACCTCGCCTTCCTTCTTCAGCTCGCGGAGGTCGTGCATCACGTCGCGGCGGATGTTGCGGACGCTGACCTTGCCGCCCTCGGCGACCCCATGGACGACCTTGACCAGCTCCTTGCGCCGCTCCTCGGTCAGCTCCGGGATCTGGAGGCGGATGACGTTGCCGTCGTTGTTCGGCGTCAGGCCGAGGTCCGATTCCTGGATCGCCTTCTCGATCAGGCCGATCGCGTTCTTGTCGAAGGGCGTCAGCGTCAGCAGGCGGGCGTCGGTCGCGGCCACGTTCGACAGCTGCTTCAGCGGCGTCTCGGCGCCGTAGTAGTCGACCACCACGCGGTCGAGCAGGTGCGGCGACGCGCGGCCCGTGCGAACCGTCGCAAGCTCGTGGCGGCACGACTCCACGGACTTGTTCATCCGCTCCTCCGCGTCGTCCAGCAGGGCATCAACCATCGTGTCATCCGCGGCCATCGGGCGATCCTATTCCGTGCCCTCCGTCCGGGCGCCCACGATCGTGCCGATGCGCTCGCCGCGGATCACGCGGTCGATGTTGCTCACGTCGGCCAGGTTGAACACGTGGATCGGCAGGCCGTTGTCCATGCACAGCGAGAGCGCCGTCGAGTCCATCACCCCGAGGCCGCGCTCGAGCGCCTCCATGTGCGTGAGCTCGGGCAGGAAGGTCGCGTCCGGGTTCTCCGTGGGGTCGGCGTCGTACACGCCCTCCACCCCGTGCTTGGCCATCAGGATCGCGTCGGCGTGGATCTCCAGGGCCCGCAGGGCGGCCGCCGTGTCGGTGGTGAAGAACGGATTGCCCGTACCGGCCGCGAAGATCACGATCCGGCCCTTCTCCAGGTGCCTGATCGCCCGGCGCCGGATGTAGGGCTCCGCCACCTCGGTGACCTGGATCGCCGAGAGCACGCGCGTGAAGGACCCGGCGCGCTCGAGCGCGTCCTGGAGGGTCAGTGCGTTGAGGACCGTCGCCAGCATCCCCATGTAGTCGGCGGTCGCACGGTCCATGCCGGCGGCCGCGCCCTTGAGCCCGCGGTAGATGTTCCCGGCCCCGACCACGACCGCGACCTCGACCCCGCTCTCGCTCACCTCACCGATCTGGCCGGCGATCGCATCGAGGCGCTCGGCGTCGGTGCCGTACTCGAGCGTGCCCATCAGGGCCTCGCCGGAGAGCTTCAGCAGGACGCGCTTGAAGACGGGCTCGGCCAAACCGGCGCGAACCCTATTCGTCGCCGACTTGGAAGCGCGCAAACCTGGCGATCACGATGTTCTCGCCGGTCTTGGCGGCGAGCTCCTTGCGCAGGTCCTCGATCGTCTTGCCCTCGTGCATGTCGGTGCGGATGTGCTCCTGCTCGAGCAGGGCGACGTCCTTGGCCCACTTGGAGATCTGGCCCTCGACGATCTTCTGGATGATGTCCTCGGGCTTGCCCTCCTCGGCGGCCTTGGCGGCGTAGACCTTGCGCTCCGCCTCCTTGGCCTCCTCGGGGATCTCCTCGGCCGACACGTACTGCGGCACCGAGGGCGAGCCGGCGACGTGGATCGCAACCTCGCGCGCGAAGTCCTGAAAGTCGTCGTTGCGGGCGACGAAATCGGTCTCGCACTGGATCTCGACGAGCACGCCGACCTTGCCCGTGGCGTGAATGTACGAGGCGATGGTGCCCTCCGAGGTCGAGCGGCCCGAGCGCTTGTCGGCCGACGCCTGGCCCTTGATTCGCAGGAGCTCGATCGCCTTGTCGAGATCGCCTCCGGCCTCGCCAAGAGCCGCCTTGGCGTCCATGATCCCGGCGCCGGTTCGCTCGCGGAGGGCCTTCACGTCCTGGGCTGAGATGGTGTCGCTCACTGGGTCTCCTCCGGGGTCGCGGCGGGCCTGGCGGGAGCGGCCTCGGCGGGCGCGCGGCTGCTGCGGCGGAGCGGGCTGCTGCGGCGGAGCGGGCGCCTGGGGCTGCGAGGGCGCCTGCGGCTGTCCGGGCGCCTGGGCCTGCGCGGCCGCTGCCTGAGCCTCGGCCGCGGCTGCCTCCTCGGCCTCGCGGCGGGCCTTCTCCTCGGCCTCGCGCTTGGCCTTCGCCTCCTCTTCCTGTCGCCGCTTCTCCTCCTCCTCGGCGCGGCGCTTGGCCTCGGCCTGGCGCCAGCTTCCGGCGGCCTGCTCGACGGCCTCGCCGATCGTTCCGACCACCAACGAGCACGAACGGATCGCGTCGTCGTTGCCGGGGATCGGGAAGTCGACGGGAATCGGGTCAACGTTCGAGTCCACGAGGCCGATGAGCGGGAGGCGCAGGCGCTTGGCCTCGGCGACCGCGATCTCCTCGGTCTTCAGGTCGATGACGAACACCGCGTCGGGCAGCCGCTTCATGTCGCGAACGCCGCCGAGGTTGTACTCGAGCTTCTCCAGTTCCGCCTCTCGCGCCATGCGCTCCTTGGTGGGCAGCAGCTCGAGCTGGCCGCTGTCCGCCAGCTCGCGCAGCTCGTGCAGCTTGTCGATCCGCTTGGACATCGTGTTGAAGTTGGTCAGGAGGCCGCCGAGCCAGCGCTGGTTCACGTACGGCATGCCCGAGCGGTCCGCCCACTCCTTCACGGAGTCGCGGGCCTGCTTCTTCGTGCCGACGAACAGCACGGTGCCTCCGCGGCCGGCGATCTCGGCGGTGAAGCGCCGCGCCTCGGCGAGCAGGTGCTCGGTCTGGAGCAGGTCGATGATGTGGATCCCGTCGTGCTCCCCGTGGATGAACGGGCGCATGCGCGGGTTCCAGCGCCGCGTCTGGTGGCCGAAGTGCAGGCCGGCCTGAAGCAGCTCCTTGACGGTTGGTTCCGACATCAGAAGCGCCTTACCAGGCGGGCAAACATGCTTTCGCGACAGAAGCCGCTCATTTGATCACTGTTCCCTTCGGTTGGTTTACGGCGGCCCGTGGGCGCTCCGGGGACCCGGTCTGGCGAGCCGCAGGGCTCGCGGCCGGGCAGGGCCCCTTCGCACTCCCACGGGATTGGGGGCGAAATTGCCCTCCGAGTGTACGGGGCGGCCGCTCAGGCGGCCTTCGCGGCCGCAAGCGCCGCGCGCAGGTCATCCGGGAGCTCCGAGACGAACTCCATGTCGGCACCCGTTTCCGGGTGGCTGAAGCCCAGCTTCGCGCTGTGCAGGAACTGCCGCCGCAGGCCGTGACGGCTACCGCCCCCATAGCGGCCGTCGCCGACGACCGGGTGCCCGATCGCGGCGAAGTGCGCCCGGATCTGGTGCGTCCGCCCGGTCTCCAGGCGCACGCGCACGAGTGTGTCGGGCCCGGCCGGCTCGGCGACCTCGAAGTGCGTGCGCGCGTCGCGGGATCCCCTGCCGCGGACGGCCCGGCGCTCCGGCTTGCGGTAGTCCCGGCCGAGCGGCGCGTCGATCGTGCCCGAGCGGGACCGTGGCCGGCCGCTGACGAGCGCCAGGTACTCGCGGCGAACAGCACGCGCCTTGATCGCGGCGGCGAGCGCGCGGTGCGCCTCGTCGGTGCGCGCGACCAGCATCAGCCCCGACGTATCGCGGTCGAGCCGGTGGACGATCCCGGGCCGTACCGGGTCCTCGCCGCCCCCCAGAAGCTCGCCGAGCACGTCCACGAGCGTCTCGCCGCGGTGCCCGGGCGCCGCGTGGACCACCAGCCCCGCCGGTTTGTCGACGACCGCGAGCGCGTCGTCGACGTGGACGATCGCGACCGCTGCCGGGTCAGCCGGCATCGGGAGGGTGCGCGAACGCGGCCAGGACGAGCAACCCGGCCCCCACGGTGATCGCGATGTCGGCGACGTTGAAGGACGGCCAGGCCGGCAGGTCGATGAAGTCGACGACGGCGTCGCGGAAGAGGCGGTCCGCCAGGTTCCCGATCGCGCCCCCCGCGAGCAGCCCGATCGCGAGCCAGCTCCAGCGCCGGGTCGGATCGCGCATGAACCAGATCAGCACCAGCGCCAGCGCGGCCGCCGTGATGAGCAGGACGATGCCGCGGTCGCCGTCGCCCAGGAAGCCGAACGCGACGCCCTCGTTCATCACGTGGACGATGTCCAGGAACGGCAGCACCTCGACCCGCTCGCCGGGCGCGACCGCCCCAACCACGACGGCCTTCGTCACCTGGTCGATCAGGACGACGGCGGCGACCACCAGCGCCAGCCGTCGCCACCCGTCGGCTCGCGAGGAGGGCGTCACCCGGCGATTGCGTTGACCACCAGCGACTGGGTGATCAGGAGCAGGATGATCGCGAGGATCGGGCTCAGGTCGATGCCGGCGCCGCCCAGGGAGATCGGCGGGATCACCCTTCGGAACACGTTCAGATACGGGTCGACGCAGTCCTCGATGAAGCCGATCACGGCCCGCAGGGTGACGTTGTAGGGGATCGGGCGGAACTGCTGGATCCAGCTGAGCACGATCCTGGTGATGATCAGGATGAAGTAGACGGTGAACAGCGCGTCGACGTAGGTCGCGACGTTGTCTCGCGTGAGTGCCAGGAGGACGCTCATCGGAAACGCTCCAGCGAAGCCTCGACCGCGGCCGCGATCGCCCCTTCGAATCCGTTAGCGGCGAGCGCCTCCAACCCCGCCTCGGTTGTGCCTCCGGGCGGGGCGACCGCGCGCCGGATCGCCTCGGGGTCGCGTTCGCGCAGCAGCTCCGCGGTTCCCTCGAGCGTGCCGGCGACAAGCTCGAGCGACATCGCCCGGTCCAACCCGTTGCGCTCGCCGCCGGCGGCCAGGGCCTCCGCGAACAGCGCGACGTACGCAGGGGCGCACGACATGACGGCCATCGCGGCGTCGATCCGGTCCTCCGGCACGGCGACCGTGGTGCCGAGCGCGCCGAGCAGGGCGATCAACTCGTTCGAGAGGTCCTCGTCCATCCCGTGCGGGGGGACATAACAGAGCACTCCCCGCCCCACCTCGGCGGGCTGGTTGGGCATCACCCGCAGCGCGGGAACGCCCGGAAACGCCTCGCAGAGCCGCGCCACGGAGGTCGCCGCCATGACGGACAGCAGCGCCGGCGCGCTCCCCTCGAGCTCGGTTGCGACGTCGTCCAGCGCCGCGGGCTTCACGGCCAGGAGCAGCACGTCTGAGTCCGCCCGCAGGTCCATGAGCGAGTCGCGCGTCTCGCCCCCGACGCCGCCGGCGAGCGACTCCGCCCGCTTGGCGTCGAGATCGCAGAACAGCATCTCGAGCCCGGCATCCGACCGAGCCCAGCCGCGGGCCATCGCCGCAGCAATACTCCCCGCTCCTGCGAACCCGATTCTCACGCGCGGAGCGTACCCAGGACGCCGACCGGCCACTGACGAGACTCAGGGCGTGCCTGGCAAGGACGCAGGTAGGCCGCCGAAGCGAGCGTAGATGGGACCTACGTGAGCGAGGCGGCCTACCGAGGACGCAGCAAGGCGCGCCCTGAGGCCGTCAGGACTGGTTGAAGAAGCCCTTTTCGACGAGCTGTGCGGTTTGCTCGGCCGAGACCTCGACGTTGCGAGGCGTGAGCATGAACGTCTTCTCGGCCACCTTCTGCATGCCGCCGTCGAGCGCGTAGGTGAGCCCGGAGGCGAAGTCGATCAGGCGCTTCGCGAGCTCCGAATCGGTCGTCTGCAGGTTCAGGATCACCGGCACGTTCTGCTTGAAGCGGTCGGCGATCTCCTGAGCGTCGTTGAAGCTGTGCGGGTTGACGAGGTGGACGCGCACGTCCGTGCCGCCGCCGTTGCCCACAGGGCGCAGGGCGCGAGCCCGCGGCGCCGGGGCGTCGTCGGAGAAGATGTCGTCGATCTCGTCCTGGCTGCGGCGCCGGTCGCCCAGGCGGCTCACGGTCGCCCGTGGCGCCGAGGATTCGTAGCCGCCGCCGCCCGACTCGCCGTACGTGCCGGTCTCCGGCTCGTAGAGGTCGGGCTCGTGGTAGTCCGGGTCCTCGGCCAGGCCGAAATAGACGAGCGCGCGGTGCCATGTGTCTCGGAGGGCCATCGGAGTCGCTTCTTCGCCTTGGGCGTCGGGATTCCTCTTACCCGATTATGACCCGTTTTCGCTCCTGAGAAGCGCTGAGCCAAGCCGGATCAGCGTGGCGCCCTCGTCCACGGCCACCTCCCAGTCCTGGCTGGTCCCCATCGAGAGCTCCCGCAGTCCGTGCTCGGCGGCGAGCCCGGCGAGGCGTGCGAAATGGGGCCGCGACGCCTCGGGATCCGTCGCCAGCGGCGGCATCGTCATCAGGCCAGTGACGGTCACCGGGCAGCGGGCGATGAAGTCGGCGAGCCGATCGACCGGCACTCCCTCCTTGCTCTCCTCGTCCGCGACGTTCACCTGGATCAGCACCTCGGTCTCCGGCGGAGCGTGGGCATCGAGCTTCTCGAGGACCGAGTCGGTGCAGACCGAATGGATCAGGCGCACGCGGGGGACGATGGCACGCACCTTGCGGCTCTGGAGGCCGCCGATGAAATGCCACTCGAACCGCTCGCCCATGAGCGCCTGCTTGCGCTCGAGGTCCTGCAGCCGGTTCTCGCCGACCAGCTCGACGCCCGCGTCGGCCAGCGCCGGCAGGTCATCGTCGGCCACGTACTTCGTCGCGACCAGGATGCGCACGGCCTCGCCGGCCCGCTCGCGAACCCGAGCGAGGTTCGCGCGCACCGCCTCCGCCTCGACCCGGATCAGCTCTGCCACCCGATCACCACCCCGGCCTGGCGGCCCGTCTCGCCGCCGTCGCGGCGGTGCGAGAAGAACAGCTCCCTGTTGCAGCTCGTGCAGAGATCAGTACGTTCGATGTCCTCGACCCCAGCCGCCGCGAGCAGCCGCGCCGCGACCTCGGGCAGGTCGAGCTTTCGGTCCGTCGCGATGCCGGCGCCGAGGTGCTCGAACCGGTCGAGCACCTCCTCCCCCACCTCGAAGCAGCAGGGGCCGATCCCGGGCCCGATCGCAGCCGCCGTCGCCCGGACCTCGCGCACGCCGCGCGCGACGATGCCCGCCGCCAGCCCGCGCCAGCCGCAGTGGAGCATCGCGACGCCGCCGGGACCGCTGAGCGCGACGGGCAGGCAGTCGGCGACGAGCACCAGCGGCGCCAGGCCCGGCGTCGCGGTCGCGTGGCCGTCCACCTCGCGCGGATCCTCTGGCGGGCGCAGGTATGGCACGCCCGCGATCGCGCGCTCGTGGCGTATCACCTCCGCGCCGTGTACCTGGAACCCCGTCAGGGCGTTCGCGGGCTCGAACTCGGCCGCACGCGAGAACCGGCGCCGGTTCTCGTAGACGTGCTCCGAGTCGTCGCCCGTGATCCAGCCGATGTTCAGGCTTGCGAAGGGCCCAGTGCTGACTCCGCCCTGGCGCGTCGCGAAAATCGCCCTCGCGCCGGGCAGCACGGCCTCGAGCCACGGCACGCCCTCGCGCTCACGCCACTCCATCGTCACGACGCCCGCGCCGTTGCCAGCGCCACGCGAAGCTCGTCCTCGCGCCCGCTGATCTCGCCGTCGAGCTTCGCCGCGAGAGCCGCCGCAAGCCCGCGCCCGACCGCGGGGCCCTCGGGAACGCCGGCGGCGAGCAGGTCGGAACCGCCGATCTCGAGACCGACGTTGCGCCAGTCGCGGACGTAGTCATCCAGCCAGGCGGCGCCGGCGACTCGGGCGGCGGCCAGCTCGGCCGGCAGCCGTCCCCGGGCCAGCGCCACGCCCTCCGATGGCCGCTCGGGGCTGGCCGAGGAGAGTCGGAGCGCTCCGGCCTCCAGCTCGGGGTCGGGGATGCCCACGGAATAGAACGCATCGGCGGGATCGACGATCTCGGCCCACCCGGGCTGGGCGAGCACCGCCCGCAACGCCTCGAGCCGCGCCCCCACCCCGCCGTCGATCCCGGCGAGGCCCCAGCGGGCGAGCAGGCCGAACGCCTCGGGTGCCGTGTCGTCGGCTGCGATCCGTCGCAGCTCGGCCTCGACCCGATCGCGGGAAACGGTGCCGAGGTCGGCCGCCGTCAGCAGCTCGAAGGTCGCGGGCTCGAGCTCGAAGCCGAGACGCGCGGCGTAGCGGGCCGCGCGCAGCGCACGAGTCGGGTCGTCCACGAACGACGCCGGGTGCAGCACGCTCAGGACACCCGCGCGGAGGTCGTCGAGCCCGCCGTGAGGGTCGATCAGCGCGGGGTCACCCGCGAGCGGGACGGCCATCGCGTTCACGGTGAAGTCGCGGCGGGCGAGATCGCGATCGAGCGGCGCGGGCTCGACCTCCGGCAGGGCGCCTGGCCGCTCGTAGCGCTCGGCCCTGGTCGAGGCGAGGTCCAGGCGAGTGCCGTCAAGGTCGACCGTGGCGGTCGCGAAGCGCTCGTGCTCGACGGGCTCCGCCCCCAGCCGTCGCGCGACCTCGAGCGCGTCGCCCTCGATCGCGACGTCGAGGTCGGGGTGCTCGCCGCCGAGGAGGAGGTCGCGGACCGCGCCACCCACCAGATACGCGCGCTCGCCCTGAAGCGCTCCGCGCAGCGCGGCGACGCCCGGCAGGCTGGGTAGGCGCTCGGCGATCACGCCGGGGTCGATCTTCTCTCGGTCGGCTGGCATCTGCGGGCGACGCGGGACGGCTCGCCTACCATGACAGGCTCTTCATGGGCAAGCTGCTCGAAATTTGGCGCTCCTGGAGCGTCCGCCGGCGCGCGATCACCGCCGGGGTGGTCGCGATCGCGGCGGTCGGCCTCGGCGTGCTCGCCTACGAGCTGCTCAAGCGCCCGCCCGACGTCACCAACGAGGACGTCGAGTTCGTCGAGACGAAGCAGAAGGCCCCGAAGCCGGAGAGGCCCGAGGACACGACCGTGGACTGGCCGACGTACGGGTTCAACGACGCGCGCACCCGCTACTTCCCCACGAAGGTCGTCAGGCCGCCGTTCCGGCCGTCGGACTGGTCCTCCCACTTCGGCAAGCTGCTCGAGTTCTCGCCGATCATCGTCGACGACCGCATCTACGTGATGGACATCGAGACCCGCTTCCTCGCGCTGGACGCGAAGAACGGCAAGGTCATCTGGGAGAAGCGGGTCGGGAAGCTCAACGCCACTTCGCCCGCCTACAGCGACGGGCGCCTGTTCGCGACCAACCTCGAGCCCGGCCAGGCCCTGGCCCTCCGCGCCCGCGACGGCAAGCTCCTCTGGAAGACCCCGCTGCCGGGGCGCAGCGAATCGTCGCCGCTCGCCTTCCAGGACAAGCTGGTGATCTTCGGTTGCGAATGCGGCACGGTGTTCGCTCTCGACCAGGAGGACGGCTCGATCGAGTGGACGGTCGACACGTCAGGGGAGATCAAGGGGGCGCTCGCGCAGGGGTCGGGGAACGTCTACGGCGGCAACTACGCCGGCGAGGCGTTCGCGATCGACGCCGAGACCGGCAAGGAGGAGTGGCGCGTCAACACGATCGGCGGCAGCTTCGGTCGCGGCGGCGGGATCTACTCGACGCCCGCGGTCGCCTTCGGCCGTGTCTACTTCGGGTCGATCGACTCCCGCGTCTACAGTCTCGACCAGGACAACGGCGACATCGCCTGGTCGCAGTCGACAGGGGCCGAGGTCTACGCAGGCCCCGCCGTCGCCGACACGCCGAACACGCCGCCCACGGTCTACATCGGCTCGGCCGACAACAACGTCTACGCGATGGACGCCAAGACCGGTGAGATCCGCTGGCAGCAGAGCGCGGGCGGCCAGGTGACGGGAGCCGGCAGCGTGATCGGCGACGTCGCCTACTTCTCGGTGATCGGGGACGCGATCGGCAGCCTGGGCTACAACGTCAAGACCGGCGAGAAGGTCTTCGAGCACGAGCTCGGCGAGTACAACCCGGCGATCACCGACGGGGAGCGCCTCTACCTGACCGGGTACTCGACGGTCCGCGCATTCCGCCCCGAGCCGCCCGGGGGCAAGAAGAAGGGCGGCAAGAAGCAGGCGGGCAAGAAGAGTCAGAAGCGGGACAAGAAGCGCAAGCAGGCTAATCCCGGGAACTGAGCCGTACGATCTCGCCGTTCAGCGAGAGCGCGTACACGTGACCGGCGTTGTCCTCCGCGAACGATGCGATTCGCTCGAAGACCACACCGAGTGACCGATCGTCGGTGGCCTCGGCACCCGGCTTGAAGCTGCGCAGGACCGACTCGCAAAAGTCGGCGTAGACGTACCGTCCCTCCAGCTCGGGCAGATCGGGGTCGCGCACCACGTAGCCCCCGGTGACGGCGCAGGGCGGGTCGAGCTTGCCCTCCGCTTCGTCCGTGCGCTCGTAGCTGTACGCGGGCGGGATCGCGCCCGGCGCGTCGATGTCGGACTTGACCTCGGTGCCCTCGAACTCCGGCCAGCCGAAGTTCGCCCCGGCGAGGTCGTTGCCCTCGACGTAGTTCACCTCCTCCTGGAGGCTCGAGCCCACGTCGCCGGCCGTGAACGCGTCCGTCTCGCGGTCCCACGAGTAGCGCCAAGGGTTCCTGAGGCCGAGGGCATAGATCTCGTCGCGGCCCGGCTTGCCGACGAACGGGTTGTCGGGCGGGATCGAGTACGGCAGGTCCTGCCCCGGCGCCGGGTCGATCCGCAGCAGCTTCCCGAGCAGGTCCTCCAGGTCCTGCGCGGCGCCCGAGACCGGCGCTCCCTCCGGAGGTGCGCCGTCGCCGGTGCCGAGGTAGAGGTAGCCGTCGGGCCCGAAAGCGACGAGCCCGCCCCAGTGGATCGGATTCGGATGGTCCAGTGCCAGCAGCGAGCGGCGGCTGGCTGGATCCGCGACCGGCTCGGCGCCGGGCGCGCTCTGGAACTCCTCGAGGTGGAGGCGCTGGTCGAGGCCCGCGTAGGCGACGTAGAACAGCCCCGACTTGGCGTAGTCAGGCGCGAACGCGACCGAGAACAGGCCGCTCTCCGCCTCGATGTCCACGTCGGCGCTGATGTCGAGGAACGGCTTGCCGTCAGCTCCCAGCACGCGAATCGTGCCCGCGCGCTCGACCACATAGAGGTCCTCGTCTTCCCCGGGCGGCTGGCTCATGAAGATCGGCTCGTTGGCCTTGCCGATCTGCTCGAGCGCCACACGTGGCTTGCCTACCGGCGGGCGGTCGTCCTGTTCCGGATCGCCGCCGCCGCCGCAGCCGGCGGCGAGCGCCACCACGACGCCCAGCGCGACGCAACCGCTTATGCGGACCCCTGGCATGCGGCGGCGGATCATACGAGCGTCGACTTTTCGCAGTTGACCCCCGTATTGGGGGCTAAGTGCGAAAAGTCGAGGACACGCCTACTCCGACAGCCCAGCGGCTTCGAGGGCTTCAGCCTCGCTGTCGTGGCTGCTCAGCCGGACCATCTGACCGTTCCTCCAGTGGGCCAGGTGCCACAGCGTGAGGTCAATGGGAGCGCCACTTTCACCGCCGTGGCCTCGAATATGCATCACGGCAAGCGTCGCGTCGCCCAGCGCCCGCACCTCGCCGATCTCGGCGTCCCAGTCGGGGAACGTGTCGTGCAGGTCCTGCCACCAGCGACGGACTCCCTCGTGACCGCGATAGCTGCCCTCCATGATGGTCACCGCGGAGATGATCTCCGCGTCCTCGTCGGCAAACGCCAGAGCGGCGTCGATATCCCCACGGTTCCAGGCGGCAGCGGCCCGACGGTAATTCTCCACGTTCTCCTGCGACATCGCGCGCGCAGTATCGCGCGATTCATCGCGCCTTCCATGCACAGCGGAATGAGCCAGGCTGGGCGGCCTGCCCCGCCTCCAACTCAGCGGTGGCTTCGCTCAGAGCCGAACCGGAATGCCCGCGGCGTGGAGGTGCTCCTTCGCCTCGCGGACGGTGTGCCGGCCGTAGTGGAAGATCGAGGCCACGAGGACGGCGTCGGCGCCGCCCTCGAGGATCCCCGCCGACAGGTGCTCGAGCTCGCCGGCGCCGCCCGAGGCGATGACCGGCACCGGGACGGCGTCGGCGACGGCGCGGGTCAGCTCCAGCTCGTAGCCGTCCGCGGTTCCGTCGCGGTCCATGCTGGTTAGCAGCACCTCCCCCGCCCCGCGCTCGGTCGCCTCGCGCGCCCATGCGACGGCCTCGCGGCCGTCCACCCGCTCGCGCCCGCCGGACACGTAAACGTCCCACGCAGACCCCGCCCTCTTCGCGTCGATCGCGATCACGACGCACTGCGAGCCGAAGACCTCGGCCAGTTCGCCGATCAGCTCGGGCCGCGCGAGCGCCGAGGAGTTGACCGAGACCTTGTCGGCGCCGGCGTCGAGGACGGCCTGCGCGTCGTCGACCGAGCGGATCCCGCCGCCGATCGTGAACGGGATGAAGACGTTGTCGGCGGTGCGGCGCGCGAGCTCGACGATGGTGTCGCGCTTCTCGTGCGAGGCCGTGATGTCGAGGAACACCAGCTCGTCGGCGCCCTCGGCGTCGTAGCGCTCGGCGAGCTCGACCGGGTCGCCGGCGTCGCGGATGTCGACGAAGTTGGTGCCCTTGACGACGCGGCCGGCGTCGACGTCGAGACACGGGATGACGCGCTTCAGGACCACGGCCGGGCCCCCGCCGCTAGGCCTGGCGAGCGGCGGTGAACGCCTTCCCGGCCAGCTCGCTCGCCCGGGCGCGCTCGCGTTCGGTCAGGTTCGACGGCCGTCCCCTCGACTTCTTCGCGAGGTCGAGCAAGCGCTTGCGCTCGTCCGGAGTCAGTGCCCGCGAGGCCGCGCTGCCCTTGCGATACACGAGGGCAGCGGCGAGCATCACCTTCTTCCAGGGGATCCGCTTGGCGGCGGTGATGATCGGGGCGGCGCTTGGCATTGTGGTCGGCTGAGATTAGCGCCCCGTCTCGAGCGCCTCGACCGCCTCGGCGACGCCGAAGCGCCCCTCGTACAGGGCGCGGCCGACGATCGCGCCGCCGAGCGACGCCAGGCCCAGGCCGGCCAGCGCGCGGAGGTCGTCGAGGCTGCCGATCCCGCCGGAGTAGATGAGCTCGGCGTCGAGGTCATCGGCGATCGCTCGCAGCTCGTCGAGCGGCGGGCCGGCCATCGTCCCGTCCACCTCGATCGGGGTGAACACGATCCGGCTCGCGCCCCGATCCGCCAGCGCCTCGATGAGGGCATGGGCCGGCTCGTCGGAGGTCTCGACCCAGCCCTCCACGGCGACCATCCCCCCGCGGGCGTCCACGCCCACGACGATCCGCTGGCCGTGCCGGTCGAGCATCTGGTCGAGGAACTCCGGCGCCGCGAGCGCGGCGGTTCCGATCACCACGCGCTCCGCCCCGGCCTCGAGCGCCGCGGCCACCGCTGCGGCGTCGCGGAGGCCGCCGCCCAGTTGCAGCGGCAGATCGACGGCACCGGCGATCCTGCGCACGTGCTCGAGGTTCCGAGACTCGCCCTCGCGGGCCCCGTCGAGGTCCACGACGTGCAGCCATTCGGCCCCGCCCTCCGCCCACCGCTCCGCGGCGTCGACGGGATCCGCGTCGTACGCGGTCTCGCGCTCGTAGTCGCCCTGCATGAGGCGCACGGCGCGTCCTTCGCGTATGTCGATGGCCGGGTAGAGGATCAAGCGCTCTGAGCCGAAGGCGAAGCTCCCGCGTTGTTGAGCGGGCTTGTCCTGGAGGCGCAGATGCCGGCGAAGTTGCGGAGCAGGCGCAGGCCCGCGGCACTCGACTTCTCGGGGTGGAACTGGACGCCGAGCACGTTCTCGCGCTCGACAGCGCACGCGAATGTCTCGCCGTACTCGGCGGTGCCGAGGACGTTCGCCGGGTCGGCCGGCCGGGGCGCGAACGAGTGGACGAAGTAGAACGGCTCGCCGTCGGTAAGGCCCTCGGTGAGCGCCGACTCCTTCGCCCACGTCACGGGCGACCAGCCGATGTGCGGCACCTTGCGCCCCTCGGCCGCGAGCTCGGACACGGGCCCGTCCACCAACCCGAGCCCCTCGGCGCCGCCGAGCTCGGTCGAGGACGAGAGGATCAGCTGCATCCCGAGGCAGATCCCCAGCACCGGCACGCCCGCCTCGACCCGTTCGGCGACCAGCTCGTCGAGGCCCCGCTCGCGCACGCGCTCCATCGCCTTCGGGAAGGCGCCCACGCCGGGAAGGATCACGCCGTCGGCGGCCCGGGCGCGCTCGTGGTCGTCGGTGATCTCCGCGCGGACGTCCACGCGCTCGAGCGCCTTCTCGACCGAGCGCAGGTTGCCCATCCCGTAGTTGAGGATTGCGATCCGGCTCACGTCAGCGTCCCCTTTGTGGACGGAACGCCGGGCTCGTCCGGGTCGATCGCGACGGCCTCGCGCAGCGCCCTCGCGAACGCCTTGAAGCACGCCTCGATCATGTGGTGCGCGTTTGAGCCGTACCGCGTGCCCACGTGCAGCGTGATCCGGGCGTTGTTGGCGACGGCACGGAAGAACTCCTCGGCGAGCTCGGTGTCGAAGCCCGCGATCGAGACGGGCGGCAGGTCCGCTCCGAACAGGCAGAGCGGCCGTCCCGAGATGTCGATCGCGCACATCCCCAGTGCCTCGTCCATCGGCACCGCGACGTAGCCGTAGCGCCGGATCCCGGCCCGGTCTCCGAGTGCCTCGTCGAGTGCCTGGCCGAGCACGATGCCGACGTCCTCAACGGTGTGGTGGGCGCCGGTCTCGAGGTCGCCGCTGGCTTCGACCCTCAGGCCGAGACGCCCGTGGCGCCCGAGCAGCTCGAGCATATGGTCGAGGAAGCCGACCCCCGTCGCGGCCTCGACGGGGCCGCCGTCGAGGTCAAGCGTCAGGCTGACCTGGGTCTCGCCCGTCCTCCGTTCGATCCTTGCCGTTCGTGCCATCAGCTCCAAGTTACCTGCGAATCAACGGCTTTTCCGGCCTGCACGCGCGCGTGCCGATTCACCGTGCACCGGCAGTCCCTCGGCCTTCGCGATCTCCTGGACCGTCCTCGCCAGGCCCTTCGCGCCCTTCCGGTCGATGGTGACGACCGAGGTCCGGCGCATGAACGTTCGCGCTCCGAGCGGTCCGCCGAACCTGGCGGCACCACCCGTCGGCAGGACGTGATTGGACCCGGCCGCGTAGTCGCCGAACGCGGCGCCGCCCCCCTTGCCGACGAACACGCAGCCCGCGACGCGCTCGCGGGCAACCTCCTCGTTGGCGCCCCGGAAGCAGAGCTGCAGGTGCTCGGGCGCCAGCGCGTCCACGAGCTCGAGCGCCGCGTCGAGCGAGGGCGCCGCGATCAGCGCAAGGGGGGCCTCTGCCACGCTGGGCCGCTCACCCGCGGCCGTGGCGATGTGCTTGGCGATCGCGTCGAGCGCATCCGAGTTCGACGAGACCGCGAGCAGCGGGCTATCGGCCCCATGCTCGGCCTGGGCCAGCAGGTCGAGAACGACCTCGTCGACGTCGGCCGTCGCGTCCAGCACGATCGCCAGCTCACTGGGGCCCGCGAGCCCGTCGACACCCACGGTGCCGAACAGCTGGCGCTTGGCCTCGGTCACCCAGGCGTTGCCGGGGCCCACGACCACATCGGCAGGCTCGATCGTCTCGGTGCCGAGCGCGAGGGCGGCGATGGCGTGCGCCCCGCCCAGCGCGTACACCTCGTCGACGCCGGCTACCGCTGCCGCGGCGAGGGTGACCGCCCCGACGCTGCCGTCGGGCTCGGGTGGCGTCGCGAGCGCCACCCGCTCGACCCCGGCTGCGCGGGCTGGAACGCAGCACATCAGGACCGAGGATGGGTACGCCACCCGGCCGCCGGGCGCGTACACGCCGGCCGCGGCCACCGGCCGCTCCACGACCTCGACGCGCTGGCCCTGCTCGAGGTCGACCGTGACCGGCTTGGCCAGCTCCGCCCGAGCCACGGCACGGACATTTCGGGCCGCCAACTCGAGCGCCTCGACGAGCCCGGCGTGTACTCCGGAACGAGCCTCGGCGATGCGCTCCGGCGCGACCCGGTGCGACTCGGGACGTTCGACCACACCGTCCAGGTGCACGGTCAGCTCGCTCAGTGCGGCGTCCCCGCGGCTGCGGACGGCGGCGATGATCTCCCCCACGCGCTTGACCAGTCCCGGGGGCGGCGGCGCGGCGGCGCGTACGGCCGCGACGATCTCGTCCGTGTCCTTCCCGTCCCAGGCGACGCGGGCGATCCTCACGAGGCGCTCCCGAGCCGTTCCGCAAGCTCGTCGATCTCCGTCGCGCGGAGCTTGTGCGCCACCCGGTTCGCGATCAGGCGCGCGGTCGAGGGCGCGATCTCCTCGCGGACCTCGAGCCCGTTCTCGCGCAGCGTGCGACCCGAGTCGACCAGGTCCACGATCGCGTCGGCCAGGCCGGAGATCGGAGCCAGCTCGACCGAGCCCTTCACCTCGATCACCTCGGCCCGGCGGCCGGTGTCCTCGAAGAAGCGTTCGGCGATCCGCGGGTACTTGGTCGCGATCCGCACCGCGCCCAGGCGCCGCTCGTGCTCGGCGACGTGCTCGTCGCCCGCCGGCGCCGCCAGCACCATCCGGCAGGCGCCGTAACCCAGGTCGAGCAGCTCGTAGAAGGCGCGGTCGGATTGCTCCATCAGGACGTCCTTGCCCGTGATGCCGAGGTCGGCGGCCCCGGCTTCGACATAGGTGGGGACGTCCGACGGCCGCATCGTCACGAGCACCAGGTTGCCGGCTTCGAACACCAGCGAGCGGGAGTCGCCGCGGAGCTCGGCGGTGTCGATGCCGATCGTGTCGAGGCGGTCGAGCGTGCTCTCGAACAGTGCGCCGCGGGGCAGCGCCAGGCGCAGCGGGCCCTGCGGCAGTGGCCGCGTCGGTCGCGCGACGCCGCTCATCGAACCTCCTCCCCGGGGTCGGTCTCGGCGATCCGCTCCTCCTCGGCCTGGGCGATGTGGACGCGCTCCAGGTACAGCGCGAACCCGACCGCCGGGAGCGGCCGCCCGAAGCGGCCCATGAGGTCGTCGTAGCGCCCGCCGCCGCCCAGGATGTGGCCCAGGGCCGGGTCGTAGACCTCGAGGATCGCGCCGGTGTAGTAGCCGAGATCACGCAGCAGCCCGAGGTCGAGCTTGACCCTGTCGCCGATGCCACGGGCGGCGATGCCCTCATAGGTATCCGCGAGGCGGCCGACGGCGCGGGCAACCGCCTCGCCACCGAGCTCGCGCGCACGGTCGAGGACCTCCGGGCCGCCGCGAAGCCCGGGCACGGCGGCGAGCAGCTCGCGGTCGGCGTCGCCGAGCTCGAGGCGATCCAGCTCGCTGCGGAGCCCGACCAGGTCGTGGGCCGCGAGCAGGTCGAGCACGCGAGCACGGTCCTCGTCCCCAACGCCGACCTCCTGGAGCAGCTGGCGGTAGAGCGCCGCGTCGCCGAGCCCGATCACGGCTCGGCCGAGCCCGGCCGAGTCGAGCGCCGCGCTCAGGACCTCGATCACCTCGACGGTGCCATCCGGCGCCCCGGAGCCGACCAGCTCGACGCCGGCCTGGAAGAACTCGCCCATCTGGCCCCGCTGCGGGCGGACCTCGCGGTAGGCGCGCGCGTTGTAGAAGAAGCGGAGCGGCAGGTCGGCGCTCGCGTAGCGGTTGGCGACGAGGCGCGCGATCGGGACGGTCATGTCGGCGCGCATCGCGAGCAGCTCGTCGCCCGCGCCGAAGAACCGGTGGGCAGCTGGCGCCCCCGAGACGTCGCCGGCGCGGGCGAGCACCGAGTCGTACTCGACCGTGGGCGTCGCCACCTCGCCGTAGCCGAAGCGCTCGAACACCGAGGCGAGCCTGGTCTGGAGGGCGCGGAGCTCGCGCATCTCGTCGGGAAGGATGTCGCGCGTCCCCGGAGGGATCGGATGAGTCATGGCGCTATTCCCCTCTCGCCGCGCTCAGGCGGGGACGCGGTCGACCGCGACGCGCTCGATCCGGGCGCCGAGGTCCCGCAGGCGATCGTCGATCGCCTCGTAGCCGCGGTCGATCTGGACGATGTTCCCGATCTCCGACGTGCCGTCCGCGGCCAGCGCCGCGATGAGCATCGCCATGCCCGCCCGGATGTCCGGGCTCTCCACCCGCTCGCCGTGAAGCCGGCTCGGCCCGCTCACGATCGCCCGATGGGGATCGCAGAGCGTGATCCGAGCGCCCATTGCCACGAGCTTGTCCACGAAGAACAAGCGGTTCTCGAACATCTTCTCGAAGATCAGGATCGTCCCCTTCGCCTGCGTGGCGAGGGCGAGCGCGATCGAGGTCAGGTCCGCGGGGAAGGCGGGCCAGGGACCGTCCTCGATCTTGGGGATCGCATCGCCGAGGTCGTCGCGCACCGCCAGCTGTTGGGTCGCAGGGACGACCACGTCGTTGCCCTCGATCTCCGAGCGCAATCCGACGCGGGCGAACTGACGGCGGATGTTGACCAGGTCGCCGGGCTCGGTCTCGAGAATCCGCACCCGGCCGCCCGTAACCGCGGCAAGCGCCATGAAGCTCGCGACCTCGATGTGGTCGGCGGCGATCCGATGCGAGGCGCCGCCCAGCTTGTCGCGGCCGTGGACGGTCATCACGTTCGAGCCGATGCCGTCGATCTCGGCGCCCATCTTGACCAGCAGGCGCGCGAGGTCCTGGACGTGCGGCTCCGAGGCGGCATTCGAGATCGTGGTCGGCCCCTGCGTCAGCGATGCGGCCATCAGCGCGTTCTCGGTGCCCATCACGGACGGCTCGTCCATGAAGACCGAGCACGGCTTCAACCCGCCGTCGGGCGCGCTGAGCTCGACCCAGCGCGTGCCCTCGATCCGTGCTCCCATGTCGAGGAAGGCATCGAGGTGCGGGTCGAGGCGGCGGCGGCCGATGAAGTCGCCGCCGGGCGGGGGCATCCGGGCCTCCCCGAAGCGGGCCAGGAGCGGCCCCGCGAGCAGGAACGAGGCGCGAATGCGCGCCGACAGCTCCTCGTCGGGGGAGGTCTCTGTGACCGCGTCGGCCTGGAGGCGCAACTCGTTGGCGGCGGTCCACTCGACCTTCACTCCGAGGCGCTCGAGGATCGCCAGCTGGGCCTCGGTGTCGCGGATCCGCGGCACGTTCTGCAGCAGCACCTCCTCGTCCGTGAGCAGGCAGGCGGCGAGGATCGGCAGCGCGGCGTTCTTGTTGCCCGCGGCCGAGATCTCACCGGTGAGCGGCTCGCCGCCCTGGATCACGAATTTCTCCGTCATGCGCAGGGCTAGGGTAAAGGACGCAACTGTGGCCGATCCGACCCGACAAGAGGCGTGGGACCTCGTCTGCGAGTGGGTGGAGTCCGACTCGCTGCGCAAGCACCTGCTGGGCGTCGAGGCGGCGATGGTCGGCCTACGCGCGCAAGCTGGGCGGCGACGAGGAGCGCTGGGCGGTCACCGGACTGGTACACGACCTCGACTACGAGCGCCATCCCGACCTCGATGACACGGAGAACGGACACCCCCGCACCGCGCTGCGGCTGTTCGAGGAGCTCGGCTGGCCGCAGGACGTGATCGACGCCGTCGCCGGCCACGCGACGTTCCTGGGCGTGCCGCGGGAGACCGACATGGCGAAGGCCCTGTTCGCGGTCGACGAGCTCTCCGGGTTCATCGCCGCCTGCGCCCTGGTGCGGCCGACCGGGATCGAGGGCATGGCGCCGAAGTCCGTGAAGAAGAAGCTGAAGCAGCCGTCGTTCGCGGCCGGCGTCAACCGTGACGAGGTCCGCCAGGGAGCCGAGGAGCTGGGCGTGGACTTCGACGAGCACGTTGCGTTCGTGATCGAGGCGATGGCCGCCCGCTCCGAAGAGCTGGGGTTGGGCGCTCGCGAGTGAAGCGGCGCTGGAAGATCCTCCTCGGCCTGCTGGCCGTGCTCGCGGCCCTGCTCGCCGTCAACGCCTATACCACCGGCAGCCAGACCAAGGAGGCCGAAGTCACCGTCGACGGCGGCCAGATCCTGAAGCTCTCGCGCGGCGACGTCCAGGTGACCGACTCCGGCGAACCCGGCGGCAACCGGGCCAGCCCATCGTCCTGATCCACTGCTACGCCTGCTCGCTGCACTGGTTCGACCGGCTCGAGCCGCTGCTGGCCGAGCACCACCGGGTGATCCGGATCGACCTGCTCGGCTTCGGCGGCTCGGAGAAGCCGGAGTCGGGCTACGAGATTCCCGGCGCAGGCGGGGGTCGTCGCCGAGGCGATGAACCGGCTCGGCGTGGAGGGCGCGCTGGTCGCCGGCAACTCGATGGGCGCCATGGTCACCGCCTCGCTCGCCGAGCAGGCGAGCCAGCTGGTCGACCGGGCCGTCGTGATCGACATGGCCCCGAACACCAGCGACTTCGGCTCGGGCTCCCGTTTCTGGCGAAGCTGGGACTACGTCCCGGTGATCGGGCAGGCGATATGGCGGCTGACGCCCGACTTCGCCGTGCGCGACGCGTACAAGGAGTCGTTCGCGCCCGGAGCTCGACGTCGAGGACGATGTTCGACGACCCGGACCAGGTCGTCGCCGACTACGACGCGATGACCTACACGTCGTTCGACGCCGCGCACGACGCGAGCGACGACTACGTCGACGAGCTGCCGCTCGACGAGCGCTTCAAGCGCACCCCCGTGCCCGCTGATGGTGATCTTCGGCGCCGAGGACCAGGTCCTCGACGCCGAGGCTTCCATCGAGGGGTTCTCCGACGTGCCCGGCGTGCAGACCGAGATCGTGGAGGGCGCCGGACACGCGCCCCAGGTGGAGCAGCCTGAGGAGGTCGCAGCGCTCCTCCAGGAGTTCGCGGTGAACCTCGCGCCTATCGCCAGCGACCGCCCCGCTTCGCCCACTCGACAAGGTGGTCAACGGAGCAGAAATCGTCAGCGATCCGATGCTCGCCGCGATGGCGGACAAGCAGGACGTGAACCTCGCCAAGAGCAGCGTCGCAATAGGAACAACTGATCGGGTCGCGGTCGATCGAGGGGGGTTCGGTCAGCTCGCCCGCCTGCCAGTGCGCGCCCTGGATCCCCCAGGGAACGACGTGCTCGAGGCGGCAGAACACGGCCCGCCTCTCCCCCACCGGCTCATAGGCCCGAAAGCCGTCGCCCGCCTCCACGTCGTTACCGCACCAGTCGCACCTTTCAGCGGTCATGCATGAGGTAGCGTCGCGGCCATGGCGCCCATAACAGTAGTCGCGCTCGACGGCGACGAGACCGGCCAGGAGCTGCTCGAGCAGTCGCTCCGCGTGCTCGACCCGCAGGTGCTGGGGATCGAGCTCGAGGTCGAGCGCTTCGACCTGTCGCTGGAGAACCGGCGCGCCACCGAACAACGAGGTCTGCACCGAGGCCGCTGAGCGGATGCGGGAGACCGGGCTGGGCCTGAAGGCGGCCACGATCACCCCCGAGGGCGCCGACGACGTCGGCAGCCCGAACCGGATCCTGCGCGAGGCGATCGACGGCACCGTGATCGTCCGCACCGGGCGGCGCATTCCCGGCGTGACTCCGGTGGCCGGCGTGCATCACCCGATCTCGGTCTGCCGGATGGCCGTCGGTGACGCCTACGGCGCCAAGCAGTGGCGCGAGAAGGAGGGCGACGACGAGCTGGCGATGCGCACCGAGGTGATCCGCCGCTCGCACTGCCGCGCCGTCGCCGAGTTCTCGTTCCGGGAGGCGAAGCGGATCGGCGGCCGCGTCTACGGCGGCCCGAAGTGGACGGTGAGCCCGGTGTACGAGGGGATGCTGAAGGAGGAGATGGACGCGGCGGCCGAGCGCCACCCGGACTGCGCCTATCAGCCCGTACTGATCGACGCCACGCTCGCCGGCCTGGTCTCCGGCGCCGCGTCCGAGCCGCTCGTGATCCCCTGCCTGAACCGGGACGGCGACCTGCTGTCCGACCTGGTGCTGCCGCTGTTCGGATCGATCGCGGGCGCCGAGTCCGTGCTGCTCGGCCTCGACGCCGAGCTGCGAACCACCGCGGCGATGGCCGAGGCGCCGCACGGCACCGCGCCCGCGCTGTTCGGGAAGGACATCGCGAACCCGATGGCGATGATCCTGGCCGTCGCCGCGCTGCTCCACTACGCCGGCGACACCACCGCCGCCGGGCGACGACGCGCTCCGCCGAGGCCGATCGCAGGCGCCGAATCTGCCTCGCGCGCCGTGTACGAAGCCGTCCTCGAAACCGTCGCCGCCGGCACGCGAACCCCGGACCTGGGCGGCCACGCCGGGACCACCGAGTTCACCGACGCCGTGATCGAAGCAATCAAGCGGAAGCTCGAGGTTTGGGCGAGCCTGGGCGCCGCGGGAGCGTAGAAAACCCCGACACAACCGCGCGGGCGGCATAGGATCGGCATCGGTATGGAGGCTGCAGAGATGGCCGGCGCGCCCCGCAACGGGCTCGCGTCGGCAAGGGAATGGATGAGCGACAACCCGGCCTGGGTCGCCCTGATCATCCTGGCGCTGATCGCGCTCGCCCTGATCATCGGCGAGGGCCTCCAGGAATTCGCTCAGCGCCCGGTCAACGGGATCGTCTCGGGCTCCTATCTTCGCGCTCGGCGCGATCGGGCTGACGCTCGTCTACGGGATCCTGAAGTTGGTCAACTTCGCCCAGGGCGACATGCTCACGTTCGGGGCGTACATCGCCTTCCTCTTCGACGCCACGCTCGACATGCCGCTCGCCCTCGCGCTGGTCGCGGGCGTGCTGGCCACCGCGGCGCTCGGCGTCGCCCAGGAGCTCGCGATGTGGCGGCCGATGCGGGCGAAGAAGGCTGGGATGCTTCAGCTGCTCCTGATGTCGCTGGGCCTGGCGTTCGTGCTGCGCTACGCGATCCAGTTCGCCTGGGGCACAGAGCCACGCTCCCTCGAGGCCGACGTGACGTCATCGGTTTCGTTCCTCGGGCTCAGCATCGGCGAGACCGAGCTGATCGTCGTGGTCATCTCGTTCGCGGTCCTCGCCGCGGTTGCGACGATGCTCCGGGTCACGTCGCTGGGCCGCCAGATGCGGGCGCTGGCCGACAACTTCGACCTGGCCGAGACGACCGGCATCGACACCGGGCGGGTCGTGCTGAAGACCTGGGTACTGGCGGGCGGGCTCGCCGGGCTCGCGGGCGTCCTCGTGGTCGCCGCGACCGGCAGCCTCACGCCCAACACCGGGTTCTACCTGCTCCTGCCCCTGTTCGCCGCGGTGGTCCTCGGCGGCATCGGTAACGCCTATGGAGCCCTGGCGGGCGGCCTTGTGATCGGCCTCACCCAGGAGTGGTCGACGCTGATCATCGAGTCGCAGTGGAAGGTGGCGGTCAGCTTCCTCGTGCTGATCATCGTCCTGATCGTGCGGCCGCAGGGCATCTTCGGTAAGGAGCGCACGCTGTGATCGAGCTTCCAGTCGCGATCACCTTCGACTTCCTCACGGCCTGGGACTTCTGGATCGGCGTCGGCATCCTCGCCGGGATCTACGGCATCTTCACGCTCGGCCTCCAGCTGAACGTGGGCTACACGGGCGTCCTCAACTTCGGTCAGGCGGGCTTCATGGCGATCGGCGCCTACGCGGCGATCATCTTCGTCGTCGAGCTCGGCTGGAGTTACTGGCTCGCCCTGCCCGCCTCCGCGCTGCTTACGATGCTCGTCGGGCTTCTGATCGGCCTGCCGTCGCTGCGGCTGCGGGCCGATTACTTCGCGATCGCGACGATCGCGTTCTCGGAGATCGTCCGCGACGTCGCCCAGAACGCGCGCGAACTGACCGGCGGCAACCAGGGCACGATCAACCTGGAGCTCGAGAACGACCGCTTCTTCACCGATCCCTGGTTCAACGTGTCCGACTGGATCCAGGAGAACCTGCTCGACCCGATCGGCCTCTCCGGCCAGGAGTTCGGCGACCTGCCGCTGTTCCTGGTCGTCTGGGTGACGCTCGCGCTGCTCGCCCTGGGCCTCCACTTTCTGGTCCGCTCGCCCTGGGGGCGGGTCCTGAGGGCGGTCAGGGAGGACGAAGACGCGGCGCGCGCGCTCGGCAAGAACGCGTTCTCGTACAAGCTGCAGTCGCTTGCCGTCGCGGCGGTGCTCGGTGCGATCTCGGGCTGGTTCCTCGCCTTCAACCTCGAATCGGTCTCGCAGACTGCATTCGAGCCGCTGTACACGTTCCTCGGCTTCGGTGCTCTGATCCTGGGCGGCCTCGCGAGCTTCGGCGGCGTGCTGGTCGGCTCGGTCCTGCTCTGGACGCTGCTCGAGGGATTCCGCTTCCTGGACCTGCCGCTCTCCGCCGACAAGGTCTCCGCGCTGCGCTTCATCATCGTCGGCGTGATCCTGATCCTGCTGATGGCGTTCCGCCCGCAGGGCATGTTCGGCAAGCGGGAGGAGATGGTGCTCGGTGAATGACGCCGTCCCGATCTTCCGCGCCGAGGGGATCGTCAAGCGCTTCGGCGGCATTCGCGCCGTCAACGGCGCGACAATGGACATCCGCGAGGGATCGATCACCGCCTTGATCGGCCCGAACGGCGCCGGCAAGACCACGTTCTTCAACGTGATCACGGGCTTCTACAGGCCGGACGGCGGCATGGCCACCTTCGACGGGAAGCCGACCCTGGGCCACCCCCCGTACGCGATCGCACGGTTGGGGATGGTGCGTACCTTCCAGATCACCAAGGCGCTCGCCGCGATGCCGGTGATCGACAACATGATGCTCGCGGCGCCGGGCCAACCAGGCGAATCCCTGTTCGGCACGATCTTTAGGCAGCGGGCGAACCGCCACCGCGAGCGCGAAGTGCGAAATCAGGCGGACGAGCTGCTCGAGATGTTCAACCTCCAGGAGCTCGCCGACAACTACGCCGGGACGCTCTCGGGCGGCCAGCGCAAGCTGCTCGAGCTGGCGCGGGCGCTGATGACCAAGCCGCGGTTCCTGCTTCTCGACGAACCGATGGCCGGGATCAACCCCACGCTCGGCCGGCGACTGCTCGAGCACATGGAGCGGCTGCGGACCGAGGACGGCGTGACCTTCCTGTTCGTCGAGCACGACATGGATGTCGTCATGAACCACTCCGACCGCGTCATCGTGATGGCCGAGGGCCGCGTGATCGCCGAGGGTGAGCCGCACGAGGTTCGTGCGAACCAGGCCGTGATCGACGCCTACCTGGGTGCGGGCACGCCGGCGGAGGCGAACGGCGATGGCTGAGCCGGTCCTGAAGGTCACCGGCCTGGTCGCGGGCTACACGGCCGAGGTCGACATCCTCAACGGGGTCGACATCGACGTCCACCCGAACGAGATCGTCACGATCGTCGGTCCGAACGGCGCCGGCAAGTCCACGCTGATGAAGTCGATCTTCGGCCTGGTGCCGCCGCGGGAGGGCTCGATCAAGCTGCACGGCGACGAGATCACCGGCGAGATGCCGCACACCGTCACCCGCAAGGGCGTGACTTATGTCCCGCAGCTCGACAACGTGTTCCCCAACCTCACCGTCCAGGAGAACCTCGAGCTCGGCGCGCTCGCCGGCGGCGAGGGCTCGGTCGACGAACGCATGGCGCGCATCTTCGGCCTCTTCCCGCGCCTCGAGGAGCGCCGCCGGCAGGCGGCCGGGACGATGTCGGGCGGCGAGCGCCAGATGGTTGCCATGGGCCGGTCGCTGATGCCGGACCCGGAGATCCTGCTGCTCGACGAGCCCTCCGCCGGCCTCGCGCCCGCGTTCGTCGACGCGATCTTCGAAAAGGTCCTCGAGATCAACAAGTCCGGAGTGACGATCCTGATGGTCGAGCAGAACGCGAGGCGGGCGCTCGCGATGTCGCATCGCGGCTACGTGCTCGACCTCGGCAACAACCGCTTCAGCGGACCGGGCTCCGAGCTGATCGCCGACCCCAAGGTCGCTGACCTCTACCTGGGCGGTGGCACGGGTAGGGTGGACGCCGCAGAGCCCACTGATCCCGAGGCCGCCGGACCCCAGGCCTGAACTGCGAAGGGCTCCCGGCCTCGCGGCCGGGAGCCCTTCCAGCTTGCCTCGAACGCCGCGCTACTCCTCGTCCGCGGCCTTCTCCACCTTCCCTGTGACCTCGAACTCGCCCTGTGCGTCGTAGGCATAGAGGTCATAGAACCCGATCAGCGGGTCACCGTTGTCGTCCAGGTCGAGCGGTCCGGAGACACCCTCGAAGTCGATGTCCTCGCCGGCCTGGAGGGCGGCGATCGCATCGGCCATGTTGGTGTAGTCGTACTGCTCACCCGGTGCGCTGGCAACCGCCTGGATCTGCTCGGCGATCGCGGGTCCCTCGTTCGAGCCCGCAGCGACGGCGCCGAGGACGCAGAGCGTCACGGCGTCGAAGTTCTGCGCGTCGAACGTGCCGCGGGCCTTCTCGCCGGGCGCCGACTTGTACAGCTCGTCGAACGCCTCAGCGGCAGGACTGACCTCCTTGGGCCCCGACGGGCGGGAGCCCTTGGCGTTGGCCAGCGTGTCGGGCGGAACCGAGGTCGTGTCCACTCCGTCCTCGAACGCGAGGCCGTCGGCCGTCCAGAGGTTGGCCGGGTCGAAATCGCCGGTCCGCGTCAGTGCGGGACCGACCTCGTTGTACGGCTCCTCGAAATCGATGATCACGAAGAGGTCCGGGCTGTTGGCGACGATCTCGCTCGCCTCGGAGTTGTACGTGGACAGCTCCACGTCGTAGAGGATCGGCTCACCGGTGGTGGTGCCGCCCTTGGCCTCCCAGGCCTCCGTGAACGAGGTCGCGATGCCCTCGCCGTACGCATCGTTTCGGGCGGCGACGGACACGACCGCGTCGGTTCCGCCCTCGTCCTCCTCGATCGCGTCGGCCAGCACCGAACCCTGGATCGCGTCCGACGGCGCCGTCCTGAAGACGAAGCCGTTATCGGGGAGCTCGGTGATCTCCGGGCTGGTCGAGGACGGCGAGATCAACGGGATCTCGTCACGTGCCGCGACCGAGCGCCCGACCGGGACCGTCTCATCCGAGGCCCATGGTCCGGTGAGGCAGTTCGCCCCCTCCGAGATCATCTGCTGCGCCGCCGATTGAGCTGATGTGGCCTTGGTTTCCGTATCGGCGCTAGTCAGATCGCTCAGCGTGATGTCGGTCCCCTCGAGCGCCTTCTGCGCCTCCTGGACCCCCAGGTCGGCAGCCTTCTCACCGGCCGGCCCGAACGGGCTCAGAGCTCCGGTCAGCGGCACCAGGGCGCCGACCGTCAGGTCGAAGCTGGCGCTCGAGACGTCTTCGCCGCCTCCACCACCGTCATCGTCGTCATCCCCGCAAGCGGCGATTCCCAGCGATGCGAACGCTGCGATCGCCAGAGCGAGCAGGACAAACTTAAGCCTCTGCATACACACTCCTCTCTCTGTCTTAACGGGGTCCATTCCCGTGCATGCCATTCCTATCACCTAGGTCGCCCGGCTTGGGCTTTCCTGGCCGGGAAGTGCAACCCGGCGCCATTCGACGATCTTGCCGTCCTCGACCACGAACGCGGTCTGCGCCGTTTCGCCCGTTCCCGAGCCGCAGGTGCCCGGACCCGGTCGCTCGGTCAGGCGGAAGGTCGCGGTCGTGAACCGGCCCTCGCTCTCGGCGCCGATCAGCTCGGCGCCGCACGGCAGCATCTCGTTGAAGCGCACGGCGTCCTCGTGCGCCTCGATGTCGAAGAGGATTCCGTTCTCGGCCACGCTCGGGATCGCGAAGTAGTCCGCGGCGGCGCCGACGTCACCGCTGCGAAGCGTGTCGACCCAGGCCTTGATCACCGCGACGTCGGCGGGATCGGCGTCGCCGGAGACAGCCGGCTCCTGAGGCTCGGAGTCATCGCTGCCGCACCCCGCCAGCGCAGCGCCGGCGGCGAGCACGGCGATGACCCAGGCAATTCGAGACACCTCCTTGATTATCCCTTGACCGTTATGCGAACATATGTTCGTAGTGATTGCCTGCGTGCTCATCCCCCGCTTTGGCCTGGTCGCCGCGGCGGCCGGGCGGCGCGAGCTGCTCAAGCGGGCGGTCGCGCTGGCGCCCGAGGCGGGTGGGCCGCAGGTCGTCGGCGAGACGTCGGGGGCGGCCGAGGCGTATGGGATCACGGCCGGGATGCGGCTGGCCGAGGCGCTCGGCCGCTGCCCCGCCCTGGTCCTGGTCCCCCCCGATCCCGGCCGCGCTGAGGAGGCCTGGGAGTCGCGGGTTGCGGCGCTCGAGGGGATCGGCGCGGCGGTGGAGTCGCAGCACCCCGGCGAGGCGTTCTTCGGCCTCGACGGGCTGCGTGGGGTGCTGGGCCGGCCCGAGCGGGCGCTGGAGCGAGCGCGCCGGGCGCTCGGCCGCGGCGCTCGGCTGGGAGCTGGGCCAACCAGGCTCTGCGCGCTGGCGGCGGCGCAGCGCTCGCGCCCGCGTCAGGGGCGAGCGAGCTATGTCGTGATCTCCGGGCGCGCCGCCAGGTCGTTCCTCGAGCCGCTGCCGGTGGGGATCCTGCGCGACCGCCTCGGAGATGAGTGGACTGGGGTGAACCTGGTTGACACGCTCGAGCGGCTTGGTGTCGGCACGCTGGGTGAGCTGGCGGCGCTGCCCGATCCGGCCGTCGCCGACCGCTTCGGCACCGCCGGCATGAGGGCGCTGGCGATGGCGCGCGGCGTCGAGGATCCGCTGCGGCCGCGGACGCCGCGCGAGGAGCTTCGCGAGGAGCTGGAGCTGCCCGACGCGGCAACCGGCGGGCAGCTCGAGCGCGCGCTCGAGCTGCTGGTCGACCGGCTGCTGGCGAGCCCCCACCGGGGCGGGCGCAGCTTCCGGCGCCTGCGCCTGGAGGCGCGGCTCGCGGGCGGCGGCGGCTGGCGGATCGAGGCGGTCCTGAGAAGCGCGACGGTCGACCGCGAACGCCTGCTCTTGGCGCTGGGGCCGAAGCTGGCGGCGCTGCCGGCCCCCGCCTCGCACCTGGCGCTCCGCGGCCTCGAGCTGGGTGACGGCGCTCCGCGGCAACCGGCGCTCACGAGCGACGATCGCGAGCGCCGCCGCGGGCTGATCGCCGAGGCGGTGCGCCACGCCCGGGCGGCGGGCGGGCGCGGCGCCGTATTGCGGGTGCTGGAGGTGGATGCGGACTCGAGCGTGCCGGAGCGCAGGGCGACTCTCACGCCGTTTCCGGAGGATCGATGAACGCCGGATTGCTCTATTCGCCTCGGCCCGTCCAGGTGCGGGCCAGCGAGCATGGCTGGCCGCTCGCGGTGGCGGGGGTCGCGGTCGAGACGGTGCGCGAGGAGTGGCTGGTCGAAGATCGCTGGTGGGCGCAGCAGCCGATCGCCCGCCACTATTTCGAGCTCGTGCTGGCCGACGGCCGCTGCGAGGTGGTCTTTCGCGAGCGCGAGCATTGGTTCCGGCAGCGGGCATGAGCTACGTCGAGCTTCATTGCCACTCGGGCTTCTCGTTCCTCGACGGCGCCTCGCACCCGGACGAGCTGGCGGCTGCGGCTGCTGCCCAGGGGCACGAGGCACTCGCGATCACCGACCACGACGGCGTCTGGGGTGCGATGGAGTTCGCGCAGGCGGCGAAGCCGCTCGGCGTCCGGCCGATCGTCGGCGCCGAGGTGACCGTTACCTACGCGAAGCGGAGCATTCCGGCGGAGTTATCTCGGTTTCACCTGACGTTGCTGGTCGAGTCGGTCGTGGGGTGGCGGAATCTCTGCCTGCTCCTGACCGAGGCGCACGCCGGGACGCGGCCGGTACCGGGGCGCGAGGCCCTCCCCCCCGTGCTGCCGCTCGAATCGCTCGAGCGGCGCGCGGAGGGGCTCGTCTGCCTCTCGGGCTGCGCGCGCGAGGGCGCGCTTGCCGGCGTCTTCGAGCGGGAGGGCGGGCGGGCGTCGGCGTCTGCAGTGCGGTGGGCGGAGGCGCTGGGCCGGCGGCTGGTGGCTGCGTTTGCGACCGACGGGTTCCGGGTCGAGCTGCAGCGCCCGTTCCGGCGCCACGACCTGGCCCGGAACCGCTGGCTCGCCGGCCTCGCGGAGCGGCTGGGCGTTCCCTGTGTGGCGACCGGTGACGTCCATGCCCACGACTCCGCCAGGACCCCACTTCAGGACGCGTTGGTCGCGGTGCGGCTGGGGGCATCGCTGGACGAGACCGAGTCGCTTCGGCGGGGCAACCGGCAGGCGGTGCTTCGGCCGCCCAACGAGATGGCCGAGCGCTTCGCCGAACATCCGGACGCGGTGACCGAGACGGAACGGCTGGCCGAGCGGCTGCGGTTCGACCTCACGAGCGATCACGGTTATCGCTATCCGGGAGCGGAGGATGAGGACGCGGACCGAAAGCTCGCCGAGCTTTGCGCCGCGCGCTTCGACGGCCGCTACGCCGCCACCCCGGAGCTGGGCGAGGCGCGCCGGCGGCTCGACGAGGAGCTGCAGGTGATCCGCAAGCTCGGGCTCTCCGGCTTCTTCCTGCTGCATGCCGATCTGCTGGAGCTCGCGCGCGAGGTGGCGCTGGAGGTGCGCGGTCCCGAATCGGCGCGGTCCGTATTGCCTCCGGGACGCGGGAGGGGCTCGAGCGTCAGCTCGGTCGTCTGCTACCTGACCGGTCTCTCCCACGTGGATCCCGTCAAGTCGGGGCTCTTCCTGGGCCGTTTCCTGAACGACGAGATCACCGAGGCGCCCGACATCGACCTCGACTTCCCCCGCGACGTGCGCGAGCGGCTGATCCCCCGCATCCACGAGCGCTACGGCCACGAGCGCTCGGCGCTGGTTGCCGCCTTCCCCACCTTCCGCGTCCGCGGCGCGGTGCGCGACCTGGGCAAGGCGCTGGGCCTGCCGCCGACCGAGATCGAGCGGGTGGCACGCTCGGTTGACGCCTGGGCGGGCGAGGGGTTCTCGGACGACATGGCGATGGCGATCGGCGAGCGCCGGGCGAGGGCGCCGCGCTGGCGGGCGCTGGCGCGGCTGGTGCGCGACGCCTGGGGTCTCCCCCGCCACCCATCGCAGCATCCCGGCGGGATGGTGCTCTCGACTCGGCCGCTGACCCAGCTCTGCCCGGTCGTGCCGGCGGCGATGGAGGGCCGCCAGATCGTCATGTGGGACAAGGACTCGTGCGCCGACGCCGGGTTTCTGAAGATCGACCTGTTGGGCCTGGGGATGCTGTCGGCGGTCGAGCGGTGCGTGGACCAGGTCGCGCGCACCCGGGGCGAGCGGCTCGACCTCTCGCGGATCCGGCTCGACGACGCCGACACCTTCAGCGCGATCCGCCGTGCCGAGACGACCGGGGTGTTCCAGATCGAGAGCCGGGCGCAGATGCAGATGCTGCCGCGCAGCCTGCCCCGGGACCTGGACGACCTGACGGTCCAGGTGGCGCTGGTCAGACCCGGTCCGATCCAGGGCGGCGCCGTCCATCCCTACCTGGAGCGGCGCCGGAGGCTGCGCGAGGACCCGAGCTATCAGGTCCCGTACGAGCATCCGTCGCTGGAGCCGATCCTGAGCGACACGCTGGGCGCGATCGTCTTCCAGGACCAGGTGATCCAGGTGGCGATGGCGATGGCCGGGTTCGCCGCGGGCGAGGCCGAGGGGCTGCGGCGGGCGATGAGCCGCAAGCGCTCGGAGGAGGCGATCAACGCCTATCGCGAGCGGTTCCTGGACGGCGCCGTCGAGCACGGAGTCGAGCGCCGGGTCGCGGAGCGCGTCTTCGAGCAGATCCGGGGCTTCTCCGGCTTCGGCTTTCCGAAGTCGCACGCCGCCGCGTTCGGCCTGCTTGCCTACCAGTCCACCTGGCTGCGTGTCCACCGGGGGCCGGAGTTCCTGTGCGCGCTCCTGAACGAGCAACCGATGGGGTTCTACCCGCCAGACGCACTGGTCCACGAGGCGCAACGGCGCGGGATCGAGGTACGGGGCCCGGATGTGAACGCGAGCGAGGTCGAGTGCTCGGTCGAGGCTGATCTGGGGGTGCGGATCGGGCTCGGCTATGTGCACGGGCTCCGCTCGGACGACGCGGCGGCGATCGTCGCCGAGCGCGAGCGCAGCGGGCGCTATCAGGGGCTGGGCGAGCTCGCCTCGCGCGCGGGTGCCCGCCGCGACGCGTTCGAGCGGCTTGCCTGGGCCGGCGCGTGCGAGTCGGTCGGAGGTCGTGCCGAAGGTGCTCGCCGCCCCGCGCTCTGGCGATTGGGTGTTGCGGGCGGGGTCGGGCCGAGCGGCCAGCTCTCCCTGCCGCTCGAGCTGCCGGGGGCGCCGGCGCTGGCCGGGCTCTCGGACTGGGACCTGGCGGTGGCGGACTACGGCTCGACCGGCCTCACCCTGGGCACGCATCCGCTGGCCCTGATGCGCCCGCAGCTTGCCGGGATCGCGACCAGCGCGGACACGGGCGAGCTGCCCGACGGCGCGAGCCTCGAGGTCGCCGGGATCGTCGTCGCGCGCCAGCGGCCGGCGACCGCCCAGGGCGTCGTGTTCATGCTGCTCGAGGACGAGTTCGGGGTCGTCAACATCGTCGTGCCGCCACCGGTTTATGCGAGCTGCCGGCTGGCTGTTCGGACCGCTTCCTTCGCGCGGGTGCGCGGCCGCCTGGAACGCCGGGAGCGGGTCGTGAACGTGGTCGCCGCCCGTGTGGAAGCCCTCGCCACGCCCGACCTCGCGCTCGCCGAGATCCGCCCGCTCGAGCCGCCGGTGGAGCGCGAGACGGGCAGGCAGGTCGAGCCTTTCGAAGAGCCCGCTCTGGCTGCGGCGGCGGGCGGGCTCGCGGCGGTAGCTCCGAAGCCGCACAGCTTTGGGCGCAGGGCCCGCTGAGAGAGGACAATCAGCGCCTGACGCCCACCACCAGATACACGAAGAGCGGCTCCTACAACATCGCCTACCAGGTCGTTGGAGCGGGCGAGCTCGATCTGCTGTGGATCCCGGGGTGGGTCTCGAACGTCGAGCTGTGCTGGGAAGAGCCGCTGCTCGCGCGTTTCCTCACGCGGCTGGCGTCGTTCTCGCGCCTGATCCTGTTCGACAAGCGTGGGACCGGCCTGTCCGATCGGGTGCCCGACGAGGCGTTACCGACGCTCGAGGAGAGGCTCGAGGACGTGCTCGCGGTCCTCAACACCGTCGGCTCCGAGCGTGCAGCGCTGCTCGGTCATTCCGAGGGCGGGAACCTGGCTGTGCTCCACGCGGCGACCCATCCGGACCGGTGCACCGCGCTGGTCACAGCCGGGATCTTCGCCAAACGCATTTGGAGCCCCGACTATCCGTGGGCGCCGAAGCGGGAGGACCGGGAGCGGGATTTGGCGACGGTCGAAGCGAATTGGGGCACGGACGCCGACGTCGAGCACCTGGCGCCGAGCGCCGACGAGGAGTTCGCGCGCAATCTGAACGCGTACTTTCGCCGCAGCGCGAGCCCGGGCGCCGCTGCCGCGCTGCTCCGCATGAACACCGAGATCGACATCCGCGGGGTGCTGCCGGCGATCCGGGTGCCGACCCTGGTCCTCCATCGGACGGGCGATCGCGACGCGCACATTGAGGAAGGACGATGGGTCGCGGGCCAGATCCCGGGTTCGCGATTCATCGAGCTTCCGGGCGAGGATCACCTTCCGTGGGTGGGCGATCAGGACGGGTTGCTCGACGAGGTTGAGCGCTTCCTCACCGGAGCGATGACGCCGGTTGGGGCGGATCGATTCCTGACGACGATCCTGTTCACCGACATCGTCGAGTCGACCGAGCGGGCGGCGGCGCTCGGCGATCGAGAGTGGAAGGCACTCCTCGAGCGGCACCACGGGATCGTTCGCAGGCAACTGGGGGTGTTCGCAGGCGAGGAGGTCGATACGGCGGGCGATGGATTCCTCGCGACGTTCGACGGGCCTGGACGGGCCCTGCGGGCCGCGGTGGCGATCCGTGGCGAGCTCCGGGCGATCGGCCTCGAGGTCCGCGCCGGTGTGCATACCGGTGAATGCGAGCGGATCGGCGGCAAGATCGGCGGGATCGCGGTCCACATCGCCGCACGTATCCAGGCGGCGGCTGCGTCCGGCGAGGTCCTTGCTTCGAGCACGGTCCGAAGCCTCGTGGCCGGCTCGGGGATCTCGTTCAGCGATCGAGGGCGACGGCGTCTGAAGGGCGTCCCCGAGGAGTGGGAGCTGTTCGCGGTCGAGGCGAGCTGACTTGCGTGCAAGATCCCTTGCAGGATCCGGCCGTCCGTCCGGACCCGCGCGTACCTTGCGAACCCATGTTCGAAGGAAGAGACAACATCGCCGGTCGGGTGGCCGGCGCAATCGACCTCCTGGTCGACTTCGCAACCCTTGGCGAATACGGGCTCGAACCGCTTCCGGCGGACGGGCGTTGCGAGCTGGACGGCCGCCGTGCCGGCTGGGAGGCACTCGCAACGTCCCGCCGCGGAAGCTGTCACGAGCCGGCGCGGGCACGCGCGAAGCGCGCCCGCGTCCACCAGGCTTAGCTCGTCGTCAGGGGCCTTGGCGGTCGCGGCGTCGGCGCCCGCCGCCGCCACGCCCTCCGCCTCTTCCGCCTTCGGGCGGCTCGGGCGGCGACACCGGCGAGCTCGCCGCCGAGGGGGCTGACGCCGCCGGCTTGTCCGCGCCGCCGGCGAACCGCTCGTAGAGGAAGAGCAGGAGCATCGCGCCGATCACCGCTCCGGGGAGGCCGCCGAGGTCGAACTTGTCGGTGTCGCCCCAGCCGAAGAGGCCCTCGAAGATGTAGAAGCCGGCGACGGCGCCCGCGATCCCCAGGACGATCGTCATCAGGAAGCCCATGTTCTGCTTGCCCGGGAGAAGACCGCGTGCCAGATACCCGGCGAGGATGCCGAGGATGACCGCGCCGATGATGTTGCCAACCACTGGAGATCCCTTCGTCGGACGGGTAGGTGGGGCGATCGTACCCGCAACCGGGCGTGCGCCAAACGGCCCCCGGAACGCAGAGGAGCCGCCCCGTGGGCGGCTCCAACTGACGAAAGGACCGGCGGCGACCTACTCTCCCAGGCCCTTGCGGGCCAAGTACCATCGGCGCTGAGAGGCTTAACGGCTCTGTTCGGAATGGGAAGAGGTGTTTCCCTCTCGCTATTGCCACCGAAACACGGCGAGACCGTGCCTCGGAGAGGCTTGAAAACTGCACCTCGGCCAGGGTAAAACGAAAAACAACGTCAAGCCCTCGACCCATTAGTACCGGTCAGCTGAGTGGGTTACCCCGCTTGTACCGCCGGCCTATCAACCTGGTGGTCTACCAGGGGTCTTACTCCCTCAAGGGGATGGGAGAGCTCATCTCGAGGTCGGCTTCCCGCTTAGATGCTTTCAGCGGTTATCCGATCCGCACGTAGCTAATCTGCGGTGCCCTTGGCAGGACAACAGATACACCAGAGGTGCGTTCATCCCGGTCCTCTCGTACTAAGGATGACTCCTCTCAACTCTCCAACGCCCACAGCAGATAGGGACCGAACTGTCTCACGACGTTCTGAACCCAGCTCGCGTGCCACTTTAATGGGCGAACAGCCCAACCCTTGGGACCTACTCCAGCCCCAGGATGTGACGAGCCGACATCGAGGTGCCAAACCGCTTCGTCGATATGGACTCTTGGAAGCGATAAGCCTGTTATCCCCGGCGTACCTTTTATCCGTTGACCGACGGCGCTTCCACTTGCCACCGCCGGATCACTAAGCCCAACTTTCGTTCCTGCTCGACCCGTCGGTCTCGCAGTCAAGCTCCCTTGTTGCCTTTACACTCTACGCACGATTTCCAACCGTGCTGAGGGAACCTTTGGGCGCCTCCGTTACACTTTAGGAGGCGACCGCCCCAGTCAAACTGCCCACCTGACACTGTTCACATGCCGGATCACGGCGATGTGTTAGAAGCCCAGAACATCAAGGGTGGTATCTCAAGGATGGCTCCCCTGCCCCCGCAAGGGCAGGTTCATAGCCTCCCACCTATCCTGAACAGGAGGTCCCAGACTCCAATATCAAGTTGCAGTAAAGGTGCACGGGGTCTTTCCGTCTTGCTGCGGGTACTCGGTATCTTCACCGAGACTCTAATTTCACCGAGCCCCTCGTTGAGACAGCGCCCAAGTCGTTACGCCATTCGTGCAGGTCGGAACTTACCCGACAAGGAATTTCGCTACCTTAGGACCGTTATAGTTACGGCCGCCGTTTACCGGGGCTTAGCTTCGCTGCTTCGCCCTCCGAAGAGAGCTAACAACTCCGCGTAACCTTCCGGCACCGGGCAGGCGTCAGCCCCTATACATCGTCTTTCGACTTAGCAGAGGCCTGTGTTTTTGGTAAACAGTCGCTTGGGCCTAGTCACTGCGGCCCCCTCAGGCTCCACGCGCGAAGCGCTTCACCCTACCGGGGCGTCCCTTCTCCCGAAGTTACGGGACGATTTTGCCGAGTTCCTTAACGAGGGTTATCTCGCTCACCTGGGTATTCTCTACCAGTCCACCTGTGTCGGTTCTCGGTACGGGCACGAGCATCCTGCCTAGAGGTTTTTCTCGGAGGCATGGGTACAGGGACTCGCCGGCGGTCAAGCCAGCTGGCATCGCACCTCGCGTCATAACGCCGCTGCGGATTTGCCTACAGCGACTGGCTACGTGCTTGCCCCAGGACAACCATCGCCTGGGTTCCCTTCCCCTTCCTCGTCACCCCATCGGTCATAGCGGATGCGACGTGGTACAGGAATATCAACCTGTTGGCCATCGGCTACGCCTTTCGACCTCGCCTTAGGACCCGACTAACCCTGAGCAGACGAACTTTACTCAGGAAACCTTGGACAACCGGTGGAGGGGATTCTCACCCCTCTTGCGTTACTCATGCCGGCATTCTCACTTCCTGTCGCTCCACGGCTGGCTTACGCCGCCGCTTCAGCAGCAACAGGAACGCTCTCCTACCGCTCAAGCGATCCGCAGATCGCCTGAACTCACAGCTTCGGTGGTTGACTTGAGCCCCGTTGAATTATCCGCGCCCGAACACTTGACCAGTGAGCTGTTACGCACTCTTTCAAGGATGGCTGCTTCTAAGCCAACCTCTTGGTTGTCTGTGCATTCGGACATCGTTTCCCACTTAGTCAACACTTAGGGACCTTAGCTGGTGATCTGGGCTGTTCCCCTTTTGCGTACGAAGTTTATCCCTCGCACACTGACTCCCGAGGTACACGTAACGGTCTTCGGAGTTTGCCTGAAGTCGGTAACCTGGTAGGGCCCCTAGTCCAAGCAGTGCTCTACGGCCGAAACGCAATTTCTCGAGGCTATACCTAAATATATTTCGGAGAGAACCAGATATCTCCGGGCTTGATTAGCCTTTCACTCCTATCCACAGGTCATCCGCCCACTTTTCAACGTAGGTCGGTTCGGTCCTCCACGAGGTCTTACCCTCGCTTCAACCTGCCCATGGATAGCTCGCCCGGTTTCGGGTCTGCGGCCAATGACTGTGTCGCCCTTTTCGGACTCGCTTTCGCTGCGGCTCCGCTCATCGCTTAACCTTGCCACTGACCAGCAACTCGCCGGCCCGTTATGCAAAAAGTACGCCGTCACGCCGAAGCGCTCCGACCACTTGTAAGCACATGGTTTCAGGTACTATTTCACTCCCCTTCCGGGGTTCTTTTCACCTTTCCCTCACGGTACTAGTTCACTATCGGTCACCAGGGAGTACTTAGCCTTGCAGGGTGGTCCCCGCAGGTTCAGACCGCGTTTCACGGCAGCGGTCCTACTCAGGATCCTCAATCGGCAGGTCAGTGCTCTTTCGCCTACGGGACGATTGCCCTCTGTGGTGCGAGGTTCCACTCGCTTCGGCTAAAGCCTGACTTGGTAACTGCCGCCGGGCCGGACACGGCCCGGGCATGAGGCCCTACAACCCCGTGCAAGCAACGCGTGGCCGCTTTCACTTGCTCGGTTTAGGCTGTTCCCCTTTCGCTCGCCACTACTCGGGGAGTCTCGGTTGATTTCCTTTCCTCGGGCTAATGAGATGTTTCAGTTCGCCCGCTTGCCTTCCGCGACCTATGTATTCAGTCGTGAATGACGCCGCATTACCGGCGCCGGGTTTTCCCATTCGGAGATCCGCGGGTCAAAGGCTGTTCAGCGCCTAACCGCGGCTTATCGCAGCCGTCCACGTCCTTCTTCGGCTCCTGGTGCCAAGGCATCCGCCATGTGCTCTTACTATCTTGACGGTGAGTTCACGCGCGTCCGAAGATCGAGCGCGAGACGAATTACCCTTACTAATTTTTGGCCTTGGTGCAGTTTTCAAGCTCCTCCGAGGCGGCTCAGCGGGGGACTGCCCGCCGGCGGTCTCTGAGAACTGAGCAGCGTGCGCGGCGCCGCCACCGAGCTCGAAGGCTCGGCCGCCACCGCGACCAGGTCCGGTCGACGTATCGGGTGACCGGCGGGCGAAACCGCCGGCGCTCCCTCGGCTGCCCGGGCATAGCCGGGGCCGTTTGAGCTCCCTAGAAAGGAGGTGATCCAGCCGCAGCTTCCGCTACGGCTACCTTGTTACGACTTCACCCCAATCACGAGCCCCACCTTCGACGGCTGCCTCCCAGAGGGTTAGCTCACCGGCTTCGGGTGTTGCCCGCTTTCGTGGTGTGACGGGCGGTGTGTACAAGACCCGGGAACGTATTCACCGCGGCGTTGCTGATCCGCGATTACTAGCAACTCCACCTTCATGGAGGCGAGTTTCAGCCTCCAATCCGAACCGAGACGCGCTTTTTGGGATTTGCTCCACCTCACGGCATTGCATCCCTTTGTACGCGCCAATGTAGCACGTGTGTAGCCCTGAACATAAGGGGCATGATGACTTGACGTCGTCCCCACCTTCCTCCGGTTTGTCACCGGCAGTATCCCATGAGTCCCCAACTAAATGCTGGCAACATAGGACAGGGGTTGCGCTCGTTGCGGGACTTAACCCAACATCTCACGACACGAGCTGACGACAGCCATGCACCACCTGTGATGGCGTCCCGAAGGAAAGGTGTGTTTCCACACCGGTCACCAACATGTCAAGCCCAGGTAAGGTTCTTCGCGTTGCGTCGAATTAAACCACATGCTCCGCTGCTTGTGCGGGTCCCCGTCAATTCCTTTGAGTTTTAGCCTTGCGGCCGTACTCCCCAGGCGGGGCACTTAATGCGTTAGCGTCGGCACGGGAGGAGTCGACACCTCCCACACCTAGTGCCCATCGTTTACGGCGTGGACTACCAGGGTATCTAATCCTGTTCGCTCCCCACGCTTTCGCGCCTTAGCGTCAGTACCGTCCCAGCGAGCTGCCTTCGCTATGGGTATTCCTCCTGATATCTGCGCATTCCACCGCTACACCAGGAATTCTACTCGCCTCTTCCGGACTCGAGCCCGGCAGTATCCATCGGCTTTCAAAGGTTGAGCCTTTGACTTTTACAACGGACTTACCGGGCCGCCTACGCGCGCTTTACGCCCAATGATTCCGGACAACGCTAGCCCCCTACGTATTACCGCGGCTGCTGGCACGTAGTTAGCCGGGGCTTCTTGTGGAGGTACCGTCAGTCCGGACAGCTATTCACTGCCGAACCTTCGTCCCTCCTGAAAGGGGTTTACAACCCGAAGGCCTTCTTCCCCCACGCGGCGTTGCTGCGTCACGCTTTCGCGCATTGCGCAAGATTCCCCACTGCTGCCTCCCGTAGGAGTCTGGGCCGTGTCTCAGTCCCAGTGTGGCTGATCGTCCTCTCAGACCAGCTACCCATCGCGGCCTTGGTGAGCCGTTACCTCACCAACTAGCTAATGGGCCGCGGGCCGCTCCCGATACGGAGGCCGAAGCTTCCTTTACGCGCCGGACTGATGTCCGGCGAGCACATCCGGTATTAGCCCGAGTTTCCTCGGGTTGTCCCGGTTATCGGGGCACGTTACCCACGTGTTACTCACCCGTTCGCTGCTTTGCCCCAGGGCAAGCCCTGGTTCGTCGCTCAACTTGCATGTGTTAGGCACGCCGCCAGCGTTCGTCCTGAGCCAGGATCAAACTCTCCGTGAAAAACTCAACTCAATTAAGAGTTTCGAACTGAAGAGTCGTCATGCGTTTCGCGCCGCCGAGGTACACGATGGCGGCACGCATGACGGGGTCTGATTCAGTCTGCCGGCTGCATGAGCCGACAGGTCGAACCTGGACACGACGGGATTGGACATCCCGTCGCGCGCTGCTCAGTTTTCAAACACCGCTGCCGCGGGGCGCCGAGGGACTCTCCGCGCCGGGCGGGCCGCTTTAAGAGCGACCACCGAGTATATCGATGACGCGTGGGTGGGCACAAGGCCTCCCCACACGCGGACGCGGCAGTGTAGCGGAGCGCCCGAGAGACATCCGGTGCGTGGTTACGCGACACGAACGAAGCGGCGCTTGCCGAGCTGCAGCACCTTCCCGCTCAGCTCGGACGCTGGCACGTCGAGGACGTCGGCCGTCAGGGCCTGCCCATCCAGCCGGACCCCGCCCTGGCTCAGGAGCCGCCGCGCCTCGCTGCTCGAGATCTCGAAGCTCGAGGCCAAAAGCGCAGGCAGGTGCACCGTCTCGCCGTCGGCGAGGGTCACGGTCGGCATGTCGGCGGGGACCTCCCCGCGCTTGTGGATCGCGTCGAAGCGGGCCTCCGCGGACGTCCGCCGCGTCGCCGCCGTGGAATCGCGCGACGAGCTCACGCCCGAGCGCCCGCTTCGCCTCGTTCGGATGCGCCGACGGATCGGGTTCCCGGCCCAAGAGCAGCAGGTAGTAGTCGGCCATCAGCTCGTCCGGAATGCTCATCAGCCGGCCGAACATCTCCTCCGGTTCATCCGTGACCCCGACGTAGTTGTCGTAAGTCTTCGACATCTTCCGCACCCCGTCGGTCCCGACCAGCAGCGGCATCGTCAGGATCGATTGCGGGGACTGCCCATAGGACTCCTGCACGTCACGGCCGAACAGGAGGTTGAACCTCTGGTCGGCCCCGCCGAGCTCGACGTCGGCCTCTACTGCGACCGAGTCGTAGCCCTGGAGCACCGGGTAGAGCAACTCCAGCGACGAGATTCCCTGGTTCCGCTCCATCCGCCGCTGGAAGTCGTCGCGCTCGAGCAGGCGCGCGACCGTGAAGCGGCGAATGAGGTCGAACAGCTCGGCGCTCGGCATTCCCAGCCACTCGCTGTTGTGCCGGATCTCCGTGCGTTCTCGATCGAGCACCTTGAACGCCTGCTCCTGATACGTCTGCGCGTTGTCGGCGATCTGCTCCGGGCTCAGCACCGGCCGCCCCTCGTCGCGGCCGCTGGGGTCGCCAACCCGGCTGGTGTAGTCCCCGACGATCAGCACCACGACGTGCCCGAGATCCTGGAAGTCGCGCAGCTTCTGGAGCACCACGCAGTGCCCGAGGTGAATGTCCGCGCTGGTCGGATCCATCCCGAACTTCACGCGCAGCTCGTTTCCCTCCTCGAGCTGCTCGGCAAGACGCCCGGCGGGCAGCGCGTCGACCGAGCCGGCGAGCAGCCGCTCGATGCCTGAGCCGTCGCCGGAACCGCCTGAAGCCATCCGCCCGAATGCTAGCCTCGACCGAGCCGGCAGCGGCCCCTCCCCCCTTCGCCCCCAGCCGATGGGAATCAAGGACACACGCAAGAAGCGCCGAACCGAGCGCCTGGAGAAGCGCGCCGATGGCCCGAGCGCGTCCCGAGCGCGCCCGGGCGCGCATCGATGCGCGAACGAACGGCGACGGCGACGGCGATGCCAACCCGGCCGACAGCGGCGACGGTGGCGGCAACGGCGACGATCCGCGCGGGCGCCTGACGGTCATCCCCGGCGGAGGCGACGGCGAGGAGCCGCGCAGCAAGCCCCGGCTGAAGAAGCTGCGCGCCCTGCTGGTCATCATGGGCCTCGGCGTCCTGGCGCTGGTCTCGTGGATCTTCGGGATCATGATGGCGGTCGCGCAGGA
>CAVRWJ010000001.1:0-169001 GCA_963724915.1 uncultured bacterium | reverse complement strand
TGGCCGAGGTGGTGCGGGCGCTCGACAGCGCCGGCATCGGGTCGCGAACCTGGAGATCCACGCGCCCACGCTCGACGACGTGTTCCTGGCGAAGACCGGCAAGCGGCTCGAGGGCGCCGGCGACGATCCGGCGGCCGAGGCCGCGCAGGCCGGGGCTCGTCAGCCGACCGGTGAGCTGGAGGCTGTCAGCGCGTGAGCGCGGGCGCAGGTGAGTTTGTGAGCGACTTTGTCGCGAAAGCAGGTTCGCCCGAGTGGTAACGGATGTGTCTGTCCCCGCCGCGTTCGCCCGCGAGCGCACCGGCACCCTGGTCCAGGTCGGGCACCTCGCTCGGCGCTCGGTCGTGCGCACCGTGCGCCAGCCCGCGGTGATCGTCTCGAGCATGGTCTTCCCTCTCTTCCTGCTCGCGATCAACGCGTCCGGGCTGGCGGCCGCCACCGACCTGCCGGGCTTCCCCACCGACTCCTACCTCACCTTCTTCCTCGCCGTCACCTTCATGCAGGGCGCGCTGTTCTCGACGATGGGCGCCGGCCAGGCGATCGCCGAGGACATCCAGGGCGGCTTCTTCAACCGCCTGCAGCTCACGCCCCTCCGCGGCGCCGCGCTGATCAGCGGCCAGCTCGCGGGAACGCTGCTGCTCGGGATCGTCCAGGCCGTCGGTTTCCTCACGATCGGGCTCGCGTTCGGCGCCGACCTCGAGGCCGGCGTCGGCGGCGCGCTGGTCCTGATCGCGCTCTCGCTGCCTGGTCTCGATCGCGTTCGGCGCGGTCGGCCTCACGATCGGTCTGCGCACCGGCAACGCGGAGGCGGTCCAGGGCGCGTTCCCGCTGCTGTTCGTCTTCCTGTTCCTGAGCTCGATCGCCCTGCCGCGCGACCTGATCGAGAACGGCTGGTTCCAGACCGTCGCGACGGTCAACCCGGTCTCGTACATCATCGAGGCCTATCGCAGCCTCCTGATCGAGGGCTGGAACGGCGAGGCGCTGGCGCTCGGGCTCATCGTTGCGCTGGGCGTGCTCGCTGCGGGCCTGATCGCCGCGACCGCCGCCCTGCGGACCCGGATGGAGCGGACATGAACCCCTTCACGACGAGGTACGCGAGGGCCGCGCGGGCGATCGCCTGGCGCCAGCTCCGCGTGATGCTCACCAACCCGGCGTTCCTGCTGCCCTCGATCCTGATGCCGGTCTTCTTCTTCACTGCGTTCGCCGGCGGGCTCTCCGCGATCTCCAACGCGCCGAGCTTCGACTACCCCGACTACTCGACCTTCCAGTACATCTTCGTCCTGATCCAATCGGCGATGTTCGGCGGCGTCTTCGCCGGTTTCTCGGTCGCCGCCGACTTCGAGCGCGGGTTCGCGCGCCGGCATGCTGCTGGCGACCCGTTCGCGCTCGGCGTGATCGTCGGCTACTCGCTCGCCGCGCTCGCGCGGGCGTCGCTGGTCTGGACGATCGTGACGACGCTCGCACTCGTCGCCGGAGCGTCGATCGACCCCACGGTCCTCGACGTGATCGGCTGATCGTTCTGATCGCGCTCGTCAACGGCGCGGCGCTGCTGTTCGCATGCCGGGGTCGCGATGCGGATGCGGACGATGCAGGCTGCGCCCCTGATCCAGCTACCCGCGTTCCTGATCATCTTCACCGCGCCCGTCTACGTCCCCCGCGAGCTGCTCGAGGGCTGGGTCGCCGCGGTGGCCGATTTCAACCCGGTCACCGCGGTCCTCGAGGCCGGACGCGAGCTGATCATCGGCGCCCCGGCCGAGATGGTCCTCGCCGTTCGGCGCCGCGGCGGGGCTGATGGCGCTCGACCGCCCTCTGGGCGGTCACCGGCCTGCGCAGGGCCGAGCGCGCTTCGGCCTAGGCCAGGTTCGACTTGCGCGGGTAGACGACCTCGGGGTCGGTGAGGACGTTGACGAGCGCCGGCTTGCCGGACTCGAACGCGCGCTCGAGCGCCGGGCACCAGCTCGGCCGGCTCCGACACCAGCTCGGCGTGGCAGCCGAGCGCCTCGGCGACCTGGTCGTAGCGGGTCTCGGGCCGCAGCTCGGCGGCGACCGAGTAGCCGTAGAGGAACTTCATCGGGTGGTGCTCGAGCGCCCAGATGCCGTTGTTGCCGATCACGCCGACGACGGGGATGCCGTGGCGGGCCATCGTGTCGAACTCGAGCCCCGAGAAGCCGAACGCGCCGTCGCCCAGCAGCAGGCAGACCTGGCGGTCCGGGTGGGCGAGCTTCGCGCCGATCGCCTGGCCCGGGCCGGCGCCGAGGCAGCCGTACGGGCCCGGGTCCATCCAGCACGCCGGGCTGGTGGGTCTCGACGACCTTGCCCGCGTACGAGACGAAGTCGCCGCCGTCGCCGATCACGATCGCGTCGCGGTCGAGCACCTCGGCGAGGCCCTTGTAGACCCGCATCGGATGAAGCGGCGCGCGCTCGTCGTCGAGCTCGGCGCGCTCGGCCTCGCGCTTCTCCTCCTCGCTCGCGCGCACGGCGTCGACCCAGGGGCGCGTGCGAGCCGGGTCGGCGCCGGTCGCGGCCTCGCGGATCGCCGCAAGCGTCGGCGCGATGCCGCCGACCAGCTCCACGTCGGGCTTGCGGTTGCGGTCGAGCTCGTTGGGCGCGACGTCCAGCCAGACCAGCTTCGTCTCCTCGCCGAACGAGCCGCCGAAGCCGAGGCGGAAGTCGAGCGGCAGGCCGATCGCCAGCGCGACGTCGGCCTGCTTGAGGCCGTGCCCGCGCGCGCGGGAGAACGCCAGCTCGTGGTCCGCCGGCAGGCAGCCCCGGCCCATGCCGTTCAGGAAGACCGGCGCGCCGAGCGCCTCGGCCAGCGCCCGCAGCTCGTCCTCGCCGCGCGCCCAGTAGAGGCCGGTGCCGGCCATGATCGCGGCCGCTCGGCGCCCGCCGAGCAGCTCGGCGGCCTCCTCGACCCCGTCGGCGACGGGCCCCGGGTCGAAGCCCGGGTCCTCGCCGCGGGTCGGCCTCGGCCTCGGTGAAGACGACGTCGAGCGGATAGTCGACGAAGGTCGGCCCGCTGGGGGCGGCGAGCGAGCGGTCGATCGCGGCGGCGGTGGCGCGCGGCGATCTGGCGCGGGGTCCTTGACGGTCTCGGCCGACTTGACCAGCGGCGCGACGAACGGCACGTGGTCGACCTCCTGGAGCGAGCCTGAGCCCCAGCGCATCTCGGGCGCGCGGCCGCCGAGGACGGTCACCGGCGAGCGGTTGTAGAGGGCGCCGGCGATCGCGCTCATCCCGTTCGTCACCCCGGGGCCGGCGGTCAGCGCCGCCACGCCGGGACGCCGCGTCGCCTTCGCGTAGCCCTCGGCCGCCCACACGGCCGCCTGCTCGTGGCGGACGTCGACGATCTCGATGCCCTCCTCGCGGCAGCCGTCGTAGATCGAGAACAGGTGGCCGCCGGAGAGCGTGAAGAGGTGCTCGACACCGCGCGAGCGGAGCGCGCGGGCCACCAGCCGGCCGCCGTGGACGGCGGTCTGGGTGGAGGTGTCGGAGGTGGTTGCCATCGAGGCCGAACGCTAGCGGTCCGGGTCGCTCGCGCGCAGCCTCCGCGAGATCCTGCGGCCGACGCCCCGGCGCAGCCGTCCGGCCGTGGCCGCCATCGGCTCGGCCTCCTCCGCTGCCGCGGGCGCCGGCGACGCTCGACCGGCGCGAACAGCTCGACCGGGTCGCCGACACCCTTCAGCTGGTGCGCGCCCACCGATTCGACGGCGATCGTGTCGCCGATCGCCTCGGCCGTCGCGGCGGCCAGCAGCACGTCGTGGTCGAGCTCGCGGGTCATGCTCTCCACGCGCGCCGCGACGTTGACCGCGTCGCCGATCACGCTGAAGTTGAGCCGGCCCGCGCCGCCGACGGCACCGGCGACGACGCGGCCCGTGTTGACGCCCACGCCGACGCGCAGCTCGCCCGCCTCGCCGCGCTCGTTCACGCGGCGGCAGATCTCCATCGCGGCGCGGGTTGCCCTGGTCGCGTGGTCGGGGTACGGCTCCGGAGCGCCGAAGACCGCCAGCAAGCCGTCGCCCTCGAACTTGTCCACGTGCCCGCCGTGTCGCGCGATGATCGGCACGACCACCTCGAACAGGCGGTTCAGGGAGGCCACGACCTCCTTCGCCTCGGCCCCGGCCGCGAAGCTCGGTGAAGTCCTTGACGTCGGTGAACAGGATCGAGACGTCCAGCTCGATCCCCTCCTCGTCGAAGGCGTCCGAGAGGATGTATTCCGCGACCTCGCGATCGAGGTAGGTGCCGAACGCCTCGCGGATCTTCTCGCGCTCGGCCAGGCCCTGGACCATCTCGTTGAACGAGGCCGCGAGGTCGCCGATCTCGTCGCCCGTCGTGACCGGCACCGAGACCGAGAAGTCGCCCGCCATCACCGCCTCGGTCGCCTCGGTGAGGTCGGCGATCGGGCGCTGGATCGACTTCGAGAGCAGGACGGTCAGCTCGAGCGCGATCGTGGTCGCGACCCCGACGGCGATCGCGACGTCGAGGCCCAGGTCGGCGCCGCCGCCTCCGTCCGAGGTGAGCGCGGCGACGGTCATCCCGGTGATCAGGTTGATCAGCGGCAGGGTCAGCAGGAGGCGCCAGCGCAGCGGCAGCGCCGACAGGCCCTCGGTCCGCGGGGTCACCTGCTGGTTGATGTCCACCAGCACCGGGCGCAGCCCGAACTCGAGGGCGAAGTAGTGGAGCATCGACGAGTACCCCAGCGCGACCATCGAGCCGGCGATGAACGGGAAGACCGCCAGCCACGACCAGCTCGAGCATCACCACCGAGAGGATCGAGGCGGGGATCACGACGGTGAAGACCGGCAGCCAGAAGACCGCGCGGATCATCCGCCACGGGAAGCTGACGGCCGCGGCCCACGCCTCGGCGGTCTGGCGCTCGTCCGCGCTCGCCGGCGATCCAGACCTCGATCGGCCGGAGCAGCGGGAAGGTCTTGATGCAGGCGATCGTGATCGAGATCGCCGCCAGCGCGCACGTGATCCCGAACAGTGCGAAGAACGTGCCCGTGTCGCCCTCGTAGTAGAAGCTGAACAGCGCGTAGGTGCGCGAGGATGATCGGGTACGCCGTCTGCAGCTCGAGCGCCATGAAGACGCGTGGGTAGTGGCGGCCCGAGGCGCGGTAGGCCCAGGTGAGGGCGGCGGCGAGCATGGGCGGTGATTGTCCCAGCAATCAACGCCCTTAGCGATTCCTCAAGCTCAACGATTAGGCTCTCCGATGAGGGTTACGTGGGTCGCGCGACCATAAATGGAGGCTTTCCGCTCCCTCCCGACAGCGAGCCGGTGCGCCTGGTGGCGTCGCATCACGACGCCTGCGACGGCGACACCCGGGTCCGGCCTACCCAGAACGGTGCCCTCGCGCGCCGTGCGGAGGGTCGTTTGCGACCGCTGCGCCGAGCCGTATGAGCCCGCGCGGGTCGAGGACGTCGAGGCGCAGGCGAAACCCGGGCTTCGCGATCGATTCTCGTGGCCCGAACGGCTGTCCTGGCGCTGGGTGAGCCTCGCCGTTGCAGCCGTGGCTGTGCTCGGAGCTCTGTACGCGGTGCAGGGCGGCGACGATGAGCCCACGCCGGCGGTGGCCACCGATACGGCTACACCAGCGCCCGACCCGCCCGCCGACAAGGCCAGGGCCCCGCAGACCCCCAAGGACGCCGTGCTGATCAGCGAGTCCACGTTCCAGCTCGCGCTGCCGCCCGGCTGGGAGCGGATCGCCCCGTCGGGCGGAGCCACGTTCGCCGCGGTCGCACCCGGAGGCGAGGCCGACGTGATGCTCTGGATCGAGCGCGACCCCAAGCTCGACTTCCTGACCTTCGAGGCGCGGTCGCTTGCCCAGCTCGAGAGCCTCGCCGGCAGCGCGGGGGCGGTCGAGCGGAACCCGGGCCCGACGCCGGAGACCACCACGAGCGTGCTCGCCCCGACCTCCGCCCCGAACGACGCCCCGAACTATGAGGTCCTGATCAGCGGCGGCCCGAGCGACTATTGGTACTACCTGGCCACGACCAGCCAACCCGGCGCCGGCGCCGACACCACCGCGGCCGTGGAGCTCATCCAGGGCTCGTTCCTGCCGCAGGGAGCGGGGCGCTAGTGCCCAGGTTGCGCGTGATCGGCCTGACCCTGCTGGCGCTGGCCATGCCGAGTCTCGCCCTCGGTGGAGAGGAGCCGCTGGGCGGCACCCAGACGCTGTCGGTCTCCGCCTCGCTCAGCGGTTGCGGCCTGGCGGAGGCGGCGATCGTGTGCCAGATCGACACCAGTTGGACCACGCTCGAGGGCGCCGACTACTACACCGTGAGCGTCACGCGGGCCGACGGCTCGGTCGTCGATCTCGGCCAGAGCACCGGCACGGCCCGCTCGGTCTTCGTGCCCTACGTGGGCCCGGGCACGTACTCCGTCCAGGTTGCCGCATGGGGCACACCACCCGGCGAGGAGGAGCCGGAGGTCCTCGCGCGGGAGAAGGCCTTCTCCACCCAGGACTCCAAGGTCGAGGCCGAGCCCTCGTCCAAGCCGGGCGCTCGCGGCTCCGCCGAGGATGGCAGCACGAACGAGGACGGCGTCGAGGTCGAGCCGACCGAGGACCTCCCGGGGCCGGACCGCCCGGGCGAGGAGCCTCCGGGCTGCGAGGAGCCGGAGACGCCCAACGAGGAGGAGCCTGCGGAGACGGATCCCGAGCCACCGGCCGATGCCCCGCAGCCCGCCGAGGACGAGATCGAGCCGGAGCCCGACCCGGACGAGCCGCCTCCCTGCCTCGAGTAGCGGCGATACGATCCGGCGGATGCCGACGGCCACCGCCGAAGCGCTCTCCACCCCCGCTCGGGAATTCCTCGAGCGGACGCCCGGCAAGCTCCTGATCGGCGGCGAGTGGGCCGCGCCCGCGGACGGGCGCACCTTCGCGGCCGTGGATCCGGCCACGGGCGACGAGATCTGCCAGGTCGCACAGGCCGGCGCCGCCGACGTTGCTCGCGCCGTCGCGGCGGCCCAGGGCGCGCTCGACGGGCGCTCTGCGCAAGGTGAACCCCGCCAAGCGGTCGGCGCTCCTCAACGCCCTCGCCGAGCTGATCAAGGCGAACGGCGACGAGCTGGCCGAGCTGGAGTCGCTCGACAACGGCAAGCCGCTCGCGATGGCGAAGGGCGACGTCGCCGCCACGGTCAACCACCTGCGCTACTACGCGGGCTGGCCGACGAAGATCGAGGGCGAGACGATCCCGGTCTCCGCTCGCGACGTGCTGTGTTACACGGTGCGCGAGCCGGTCGGCGTCTGCGGCCAGATCATCCCCTGGAACTTCCCGCTCCTGATGGCCGCGTGGAAGATCGCGCCGGCACTCGCCGCGGGGTGCGCGGTCGTCCTGAAGCCGGCCGAACAGACGCCTCTCACCGCGCTCCGCCTGGGCGAACTGGCGCTGGAGGCCGGCCTGCCCGAGGGCGCGCTGAACGTGCTCACGGGCGACGGCGAGACCGGCGCCGCGCTGGTCGACGACCCGGGGGTCGCCAAGATCGCGTTCACCGGCTCGACGGTCGTGGGGCGCGAGATCGCCGCCAAGTGCGGGCGCGCGCTCAAGCGCGTGACCCTCGAGCTCGGTGGCAAGAGCCCGAACATCATCCTGCCCGACGCCGATCTCGAGTCGCGCGATCCCGGGCTCGTTCCAGGGCATCTACTTCAACTCCGGCCAGGCGTGCAACGCGGGCTCGCGGCTGTTCGTGGCCCGCGACCTGTTCGACGAGGTGGTCGAGCGGCTGGCCGGATTCGCACGCGACGCGAAGGTCGGCCCCGGCCTCGACCCCGACTCCCAGTTCGGGCCGCTGGTCTCGGCCGAGCAGTTCGAGCGGGTGAAGGGCTACATCGACTCGGGCATCGAGGACGGCGCGCAGGCGATCGCAGGCGGCTCGCCGGAGAACGGCAGCGGCTACTTCGTCTCCCCGACCCTGTTCACCGGCGTCGAGGACGGAATGCGGATCGCGCGCGAGGAGATCTTCGGACCGGTATTGGTGGCGATGCCGTTCGACGACCTCGACGAGGTCGCCGCCCGCGCCAACGACACCGAGTACGGCCTGGCGGCCGGCCTCTGGACCCGCGACATCTCGAACGCCCATAAGCTGGCGGCGATGCTGAAGGCCGGCAACGTCTACATCAACACGTGGGGCGGCGGCGACCCGGCTGCCCCGTTCGGCGGCTACAAGGCCTCCGGGATCGGCCGCGAGAAGGGTCACGCCAACCTCGACGCCTACCTCGAGACGAAGACGGTCTGGACGCAGCTCTGATGGGCACGATCCACGCCAGCCACACCGTCGAGATCGACGCCCCGCGCGAGCGCGTCTACGAGGTCGCCGCGGACGTCCCCGGCGCGATCGCTTGGAACCCCGCGACCGAGCAGGTCGACGTGATCGAGAAGGACCGCGAGGGCCGCGCCGAGCTGGTCGAGGTCAAGGCCGACGCGATGGTCAAGAAGACGAACTCGACGATGCGCTTCCGCTACGACCCGCCCAACGGCCTGAGCTGGACCCAGGAGAAGGGCGAGATCAAGTCGCTCGACGGCCGCTGGGAGCTGACCGAGCTCGACGCCGACCGCACCCAGGCGAGCTACATCCTCGACTTCGACCCCGGCCGCATGCTCGGCCTCCTCCTGCGCGGCCCCGTCGAGGGCAAGGTCAAGGAGTTCCTCACCAAGGGCGCCGCGGAGGGCCTGAAGAAGCACATCGAGTCCGGCGCCTAACGCTGCCACGGCGTGCGCGCATGGGTGTGGCGATCGAGGTCTCGTCGTAGTCGCGCGTGCCACACGCCCTCGCCGATCAGCTCTCGCTCGAGGGTCCTCGCGTCGATAAACGCGTGCACCAAAGCCACCGCTTCGTCGGGATGCGAGAAGGGCGCCAGCCACCGATCGGTGGGCAACCAGAGGGGGCACTCAGCATCCGGGTCCCACCGACCGAGCGCCCTTCGCAAGCCCCCGCGATCGCGCGGACCAATCCGGTGATACAGCTCCGTCGCAGCGCGGGCGAGCACGATCCGGCATTGCTCCACTGCAGGCCAGGGCTCGAACAAGTCGGCTCTCGTGTAGTCGTGCTGCGCACTGTCGGCGAGAGCGGGCAGCGCCGGGGTTACCAAAAGTTCGATCGCGTCGCGAAGGCTCAGCACCGCCGCGACGGGGTCTCCGTGACGCGTCACGATCAAGCGCTCTCCGTCAGCTACCGAGGCGACTGTCCGTGACGTGTGCCGATTTAGCTCGCCGACCGTCACCGCCCGGACAGCGCCGCTCTCCAGGACCGGGCTCCGCTTCATTGCCGGGTACTCACCGCCTCAACACCTCCCTATTTTGCATGTGAGATAGGGAGGTCCACCGGTGAGGAGATTCTCCTCCCGGCGGAATCAATGCACGCCCGAGCCTCGGGTGAAATGCCGGGAGAGGGACTCGAACCCTCACGCCCCTAAGGGCAACCGAGCTTAAATCGATCGTGTCTTGCCAGTTCCACCACCCCGGGCTGGGCGAGCGTACCGGCTTAACGCACGTTCCCTGGTGCGCAACTGGCGCACTGTTACGGTGTTCGGACAGGTGAGCTTGGAGGCCTCGGCGCTCACACACGCGAGCAGGCTCGGTCTGCTCGGACGTCGTTCCCCGCTCCTGCGGCTGCAGGGCGACGAGCGGCTGATCGCGCTTATCCGCGACGGCCAGGAGCGGGCGTTCGAGGCGCTCTTCGAGCGCTATCAGTCGCGCCTGCTCGCCTTTTGCCGCGGCATGCTGGCTTCGGCCGAGGATGCGGAGGACGTGCTGCAGGAGGTGTTCGTCGCCGCGCACAAGGCGATCCTGGCCGACAACCGCGCGATCAACGCGCGGCCGTGGCTTTACCGGATCGCGCGCAACCGCTGCCTGAACCATCTGCGCAAGCCGGTTCCCGAGGGGCAGGACTCGATGGACGTCCACGCCTCGCAGAACGGCGCCTCCGTCGCCGAGCACGTGCAGAAGCGCGAGGAGTTGCGGGCGCTGATCGCCGACGTCCACGACCTGCCCGAGACGCAGCGCACGGCGCTGCTCCTGCGCGAGATCGACGCGCTGGCCTACGAGGAGATCGCCGTCGCGATGGAGACCACCGTGCCAGCGGTCAAGTCGCTTCTGGTCCGGGCGCGGATGTCGCTGGCGGACTGCAGCCAGGCGCGGCAGCTGACCTGCGACGAGGTGCACCTGGAGCTCGCCGAGGCCGCCGAGGGACTGCGCAAGGCCTCGGGTCCCGCGCGCGCACACATGCGCGAGTGCGACCGCTGCCGCGAGTACCGCTCGGAGCTGCGCCGCAACGGAAAGGCCCTTGCCGCGCTCGCGCCGATCGGGCCGCTCGCGGCTCTCCATGCCGCTCTCCCGGCAAGCTCGGGCTGGGCGGCGCCAAGGTGGGCGCGGGAGCGGGAGCCGGGATCGGGAGCCAGCGCGGGCGCCTCGGCGGGCGGTGCCGCGGCGACCACGGCGGCGGGCACCAGCACGGCGGCGGTGGGCGGCGCCGCGGCGGCCGGTGGCGGTGGCCTGAGCCTTGCCGGTGGCGCGGCCGCGGGTGGGATCGGCGGAGCGCTCGGCACCAAGGCGGCGGCGAGCGTCGCCAGCATGGCGCTGCTCACGGCGGGCGCGGTCGAGGTGAAGGACTACTACCAGGGCCCCGAGTCCCAGCGAAGCGCGGCCGATCGAGCGCGAGGCGACGATGGCGATGGCCGGCCCCGCGACGCGCGGGGCGGATCATCCGCAGGCCGCCCATCACGGCCAGGCCGGCGGGGAGGCTCCGGCCGAGGCGCCGCCGGCGGCGCCGGCCGAGCCTGCCGTCCCCGAGTCGCCGGCGGAGGAGCCCGCTCGCCGCCGAGGAGCCGGCCGACGGCGTGGCCGGTGGCGCCGACGCCGGCACCGGCGTATTCGGACGACGGCGGCGGAGGACTGAGCCACGACCCGGACCCGGCCGACCCGCCGTTCGATCCCGGGATCGGTCGATCCGCAGGACCCGCCGCCCGAGCCGCCGCCGACGGACCCACCGCCGACGGACCCGCCCCCAGCCGAGCCGCCGGTCGATCCGCCGCCGGCGCCTCCGGCCACCTGATCCCCGGTCAGCCCGCGGGCGCGTCCGGCAGGGTCGCGCGAGCGCGCGTTCCGGCGCCGGGTTGCGACTGCGATCTCGAACTCGCCGCCAACGGCCTCGACACGCTGGACCACCGAGGCCAGCCCGATGTGCCCCGCGGCAAGCGCTTCGCGTGGCCGGCCGCGGTCCATCCCGCGCCCGTCGTCGGCCACCTCCAGCACTACGACGCCGCCGGAGGCCGTGAGCCGCACGCTGACCGCGCCGGCGCCGGCGTGATGAATCGCGTTGGCGAGCAGCTCGCGCACGAGGGCCAGCACGAGCTCGTCGTTGCGGCCGAGCGCCTCGGGCGCGAGGTGCACCTCGACCGCAAAGCCGCCCTGCCGCTCGGCCTGCCGCGCGACCGCGCCGACGGCCTGCTCCAGCCCGCCGCGCTCGAGCGTCACCGGATGCAGGGCGAGCAGCGCCTCGCGGAGGTCCGCGATCGAGGCGCTGACCACCTCGTGCGCCCGGGTCACGCCCGCCCGCCCCGGCGCCGCCTCGATCAGCTCCTGGTTGGCCGCGAGCAGGCTCTGCAGGGCGTCGTCGTGGATCAGCTGGGCGATGCGCCGCCGGGCGCTGATCCTCGGCGTCCATCACCTGAGCGACGAACTGCCTGCGGTCAGCCAGCTCGGCCTGCGCCGCGGCGAGCTCGGCCGCGCAGCTCCGCGATCTCGGCCCGGAGCTCGGCCTCGCTCATTCGAGCAAGCCGCGGCGCATGCCCTCCGCAACCGCTGCGGCGCGGTCCGAGACGCCAAGCTTCTCGTAGAGCGTGTGGAGGTGCGTCTTCACCGTCGTCGGGCTGAGGTGGATCTGCTTCGCGATCTCCGGCGCCGACAGCCCGTCGGCGATCATGTGGAGCACCTCCGACTCGCGCGGCGTCAGGTCGGGCCGCCCGTCTGCGCGCTCGCGCTGCTGGATCTCGCTCGCGAGGCCGGCCTGGACCGCCGCGGCGAGCGCGGTGCCGCCGCGCGCGACCGTGACGATCGCCTCGCAGATCTCCTGCCGCGAGCTCTCCTTCGAGAGATAGCCCTTGGCGCCCTCGGCGACGGTCTGGTAGGCGAGCTCGGACTCCATGAACGCGGAGAGGAAGAGCACCTCGGTCTCGATCCCGTCGCGCCGCAGCGCGCTCAGGACCTGGGTGCCCTCGAGCCCCGGCATTCGGATGTCCAGCACCGCGACGTCGGGCGTGAGCTCCTTGATCTGCTCGAGCGCCTCGCGTCCGTCGCCCGCCTCGCCGACGAGCTCGAGGTCGGGCCGTTCCTTGATCGCGCGCACGATCCCCTCGCGGTAGAGCGGGTGATCGTCCGCGACCAGCACGCGGACACGCTGCGACCGAGCAACCATGGGCTAGTGCGAGTCTACGCCGCGCTCAGGCGCCGGACGAGGCTTCGAGCGCCATCGCCTCCGCCTCGGCCCGCACGGCGTCCAGGACGAAGCGCCAGGACGAAGCCGAAGACGAGCGCAGCGCCGGCAAGGCCGATGTGGGAGGCGGCCACCGCCGCCGCCGCGAACGCAGGGGCGTAGCGCATCGCCGCGTCGGCGAACACCCGTTGCGCTTGTAGCGCGCCCAGGCGGTCTGTCTCCCCCAGCCCCGTCATGCGTTTGTCGGTGCGCTCAGACGGGAGCCGGAGTGCCCGCTAGGTCGCGCACCTCGTACTCCAGCGAGGAGCCCGTGTTGGGTGATACCCAGAGCCTCAGCTCGAAGCCTTCCTTGACTTCGAGCTGAGACGCCTGGGTACGGGACAGGGCGCCGATTAGGACCCCGATGTCGTCGAGAGCCTTGGCGTCCAGTTCGCCGCAGAGATTCGCGAATGACTCACGCACGGACTCCTGGACATCCAGTCCGGGTTGGAGCACCAATGCGATGCGGGGGCTGTGGTCCGAATTCGCTCCCATCGAGTCACCCGCTCGTCCCCGCGGCGGGGGTTAGGGGGTTCAGAGAGCTTCAGGCACGAGCGCCTCGCTTCCCATCCTCCAACCGGTCAATCGACAGGAGGAACCTCGCATCCTCCGATCGGAGGATCTAACGCCATGAGGGCTTCAGGCCGATATAGGGGGCGGTACCCAGAGAATTCGAAGAGCGACATGAGCCCCGAGACGATCCATCAACTCACCGCCGGCGTCGTCCGCTATGACGCCGACCACCGGCGCGTCTGGGTCGGCTCGCAGCGCCTCCATCACGGCCTCGTGGGCACGCTCTTCGCGGCGGCCGGCATCGTCCTGATGGCTGCACGACTGGCACGACCGGCGCTTCTGGTTCGCGCGCGGCCCCAGACAGGACGAATAGGACCTCAGAAGCTCGCTGGGCGTCTCGCCCGGCTCGAGGATCACGACCTCGGACGAGCTCTGCGCCTCGACGTCCGCCTTGAACGCCTCGGCGTCGGTCTCGATCGGCGGGAACGTGTTGTAGTGGCACGGGATCACCGTCGCGGCGCCGATCAGCCCGGCGGCGTACGCCGCGTCGTGGCGATCCATCGTGTAGTGGCCGCCGATCGGCAGGATCGCGATGTCCACCGGCGTGCGCTGGGCGATCAGCTGCATGTCGCCGAACAGGCACGTGTCGCCGGCGTGGTAGATCGTCTTGCCGCCGATCTTGATCACCAGCCCGCGGCCTGCCCGATCGAGGTCCCGTCCGGGGTCGTGTTCGAGTGAAACGCCTGGACGAGCTTGACCCAGCCCCAGTCGAACTCGACCGTGCCGCCGAGGTTCGGGTCGAAGTGCCCTCGACGCCCTGCCCGCCGAGCCAGCCCGCGAGCTCCGTATGAGCGACGGTCTGCGCGCCGGTCCGCTTGCAGACCGCGACCGCGTCCGCAAGGTGATCTTGGTGGCCGTGGGTCAGCAGCACGTGAGTCGGCTCGACCTCGTCGGCGGTGTGCACCGCGCTGGGTTGTTGGGCTTCAGGAACGGGTCGATCAGGAGCGTCGCGCTCCCGTCCGAGAGCTCGAAGCACGCGTGGCCGTGGAACTTGATGTTGCATCGCTCGTCTCCTTTCGTCTTGGTCAGTTCGTTTGCGAGTGCCCAGCCGACGGCGACGCCAACCAGCATTCCCATCCGCGTCTCCTCGGCCAGCAGCGTCCGCACGGCGGCCAGCCGCTCCGCCTCGCCCTCGGCGCCCACCGCCTTGGCGGTGGCCTCGTCGTGGGACTCGGCGAACCAGCCGCCCTGCTCCAGTGCCGCGAGGAGCACCCGCTGCAGCTTCGGCGCCGCCTCGGCGACCAGCGCCTCCGCCTCGCGGAACCGCTCGGGCGCCGTCAGGGCCTCGATCGCGGCGTCGAGCTGCTCGTCCGAGTAGGCGGGTCGGCACGCGGGGAAACCTATCCGCGCCGCTCGTACAGATGCAGCCGGAAGCGGGTCTCGTAGCCGAGGCGCGTGTACACCGGCTCGCCCTTGGCCGAGGACTGGAGCGACGAAGTCTCGAGGCCGCGGTCGCGCGCCTCGACGAGCGCCGCCGCCGAGCAGCCGGCTGGCCAGTCCCTGGCCGCGGTGGCGCTCCGGCGTCGCGACGAAGTAGATGCCCAGGTCGCGCTCGTGGTCGATTGTGGCCAGCACGCGAGGCCGTCTCGCCGCCGCGGCGCGCGCGGTAGAGGCGGATGCGCGTGCCCGGCGGCGCGCCCGGCGAGCGCATCCGCGAACCCCTGCCGGCCTCGTATCCGTACGCCTCGTCGTTGAGCGCGCCGACCTCCTCGAAGCCGGCGTCGGCGTCCCAGTCGAGGTCATCGAGCGGCGGGGGCCGGAACCGCGCCAGATCGAGCGTCATCGCCACGGGCTTGCCGTCGAACGCGTGGCCGTGCGTGCCGAGGAACTCGATCGCCTCGGCGTCCTCCTCGGGCGTCCACACCGTCCAGGCCTCGATCCCGGCGTCGGCGTAGGACGCCGCCAGCTCGTCGTAGGCCGCCGCGAGCCGCTCGGCGTCCTCGAATGCGACGGAGTTGACGATCGAGCGCCTCGGGGTCGCCGGGATCACTCCACCGGTGACACCGTCGTGCCTCCAGCACTCGCGCACCGGCGCTGGCCCCGCCGAGCCAGCGCAGGAAGTCGCGCAGCGCCCGGACCTGGATACCGCGCGCGTCGCTCACCGCTTGCGCGCGATCGTGAGGCCGTCGGCGATCCCGACCATCGCCAGGTCCACGCGCTCGTCCTCGACGAGATCGTCGTTCAGCTTGCGCAGCGCAACGACCGACTCGCGCCAGCCCTCGGGCACCTCGTCGTCGGGCGACGCGATCGCGCCGCCGCCGAGCACGTTGTCGAGCAGGATCAGCCCGCCCGGCCTGGTGCGCTTGAGCGCCTCCTCGAAGTACACGGGATAGCCGGTCTTGTCGGCGTCGATGAAGGTGAGGTCGAACAGCTCGCCGTCCGGCAACCCGGCGAGCGTCCGGTCCGCCGGGCCGATGACGATGTCGACCAGCTCCGCGACGCCGGCATCCTCGATGTTCCGCGCCGCGGTCTCGGCGAACTCCTCGCTCAGCTCGCAGCAGAGCAGGCGGCCGCCGGGCGCGAGGCCGCGGGCGATGCAGATCGCCGAGTAACCGGTGAAGGTGCCGACCTCGAGCGCCTCCCGGGCGCCGATCGCGCGCGCGAGCAGCGTCATGAAGGCGCCCTGGTCAGGCGCGATCTGCATGTCCGAGATCTCGCCCATGGCCGCCGTCTCTGCCTGCACGCGGCGCAGCACGTCGTCCTGGCGCGCCCCGTGCGCGACGAGATAGTCGTGCAGCCGCTCGTCGAGAGCCGTGAACTTAGACATGCCGATCGGCACGCCGGCCGAGCGAGGCCGTGAGGCCGCAGAGGCCGCCCACCAGCGCGCCGGCGAGCCCGGCCCAGGGGTCGGCGAAGTCCTCGACGAGCGGGAGCGCCAACAGCACCACCGCCGCGACCCCGACCGCGATCGGGTCGTAGGACTCGTCCGGGTCGGCCCGGCGCTCGGGCTCGCGGATGACCACGTACGCCGCGAGCACACCGAGCGCGATCCCGTTCGCGCCCGCGGCGATCGGGACGTCGTCACCGAAGGCGCTGTCGATCCCGACCGCTGCCAGCATGCCCAGGGCACCGCAGGCCACCGCGAGCAGGAGTGACGCGACCGAGCCGATCCGGCGCTCGAGCGGCGGCATGAAGAGCGCGATCGCGAGGCCGCAGACGAAGAGGTATCCGGCGTCGTCGAAGAAGAACGGCGCGGTCAGGTAGCGCCAGAACTCGTCGCCGGGAGGCCCGACGATCGCCCCCAGCTCGGTCACCGTGAGGTCCGACGCTCGGTAGACGACGAACAGGACCGCCGGCGCGATCAGGAGCAGCGCGGTCGCCACCGGCCGGGTGGCGAGCTCCTCCAGAGCCTCGCGGCGCTCGCCGCGCTTGGCCTCGACCCGGGAACGCCGCTCGGCGTCCTTGCGCAGGCGCTTCTCGCGCCGGCCCTCCCGCATCCTGATCTCGTCGCCCTCGCGCTCCAGCTTCGGCGCCCGCTTTCGCAGGCGCTGGCCGCAGTAGGGGCACTCGGTCACGTACGGGCTCACCTCGGAGCCGCAGTTGCGGCAGACGACACTCAGCTCCGGCGCGGACATCAAGGCCGAGGATATCCCGGCTCAGGGTTCGATCATCAGCCGCGCCACGACCTCGCGGTGGTCGCCCTCGCGCTCCCACGCGGCAAGCTGGCGCCGGGCGCCGGTGCCGTCGCGCAGGATCTCCCAGACGGTCTCCAGGTGCGAGGCACATCCCAACGCCGCCGCGTCGCCGGCCAACTCCTCGAGGAGCCGCTTCGCCAGCTCCGGGGCCGGCACGTGATGACCGGCCCTGAAGTCCACGAGCTGGCCCTCCATCCCCCGCATCGCCGCGCGTACCTTGTTGTCGTCGATCAATTCGGACGGGTACTCGACCAGCGGCTCCTCCGCGTCGTAGAGCAAGCTCAGCCGGCGCGCGAGCGAGGCGATCAGCGCCGCTAGGGCAAGGGTTCCCTCCAGGCTGGTCTGCTGGTCGCAGACCCGGGTCTCGACCGTCCCCAGCTTCGGGTGTGGCCGCACATCCCACCAGAGGAAGGTGTAGTCCTCGATCGCGCCGCTCCGCATCATCGTCTCGACCCGGTGCGAGTAGATCTCCCAGGTGCCGTAATGCGGCGGGATCCCCTCGCGGGGGAACGCGCGGAAGACCGGCACCCGCGACGACATCATCCCCGTCGCATGGCCACGCCAGAACGGCGAGTTGGTCGAGAGCGCGAGCAGCAGCGGCAGGTACCGGCGAATGCCGTCGGCCACATAGACGGCACGATCGGCGCCCTCGATCGCGACGTGAGTGTGGGTGCCAAAGATCAACTCGCGGCGCGCGATGTAGCCGAGGTTGTCGATCAGCTCGCGGTAGCGCGGCCGGTCGACGATCTCCTGGTCCTCCCAGCGCGCGAACGGGTGCGTCCCGGCGGCGCCGATCGCCAACCCGCGCTCGCCGGCGAGGCCCGCCACCAGGGCCCGGAGCTGCGCGAGCTCGGCGCCGGCCTCGTTTACCCCCGCGCAGGGCCGCGTGGCGATTTCCAGCACGGCGCTGAACAGCTCCGGCTTGACCTGGCCCTCCCACTCCTCGGGGACCGCCGCCAGGAGGGGCTCGATCTCCTGGGCGAGATCCAGGGATTCGGGATCGAGGATCATCAGCTCCTCCTCGATTCCCACCGTGAACGAGGGGCCGGTGAAGGCGTGCTCGAGCATGCGGGGCTAATCTAGAGCCATATGGAGATCAAGGCCGCCACCGAGCAGAAGTCCCTTCTAGCCACCCTCGCCCCGGGTAAACGCGCGCGCTTGCGCCGGCTCCTCTTCGAGTTCGGCCCCGGCCAGGGCACGCTGATGCTGCTGCCGATCGACCAGGGCATCGAGCACGGCCCGCGGGACTTCTTCCCGAACCCCGCCTCGAAGGACCCGGAGTACCAGTTCCGCCTGGCCGCCGAGGCCGGCTACTCGGCGCTCGCGTGCCAGATCGGGATGGCGGAGAAGTACTACCCGGACTACGCGGGCCAGGTGCCTCTGATCCTCAAGGTCAACGGCAAGACGGACATCCCGTCCTCCGACGACGCCCTCTCGACCTGCAACGCGTCGGCCGAGGACGCCGTGCGCCTGGGCGCCGACGCGGTCGGCTACACGCTCTACGTCGGCTCGCCCCGCCAGGGCGAGGACCTGGCGCAGCTGCGCCAGGTGCGCCAGGACTGCGACCGCTTCGGGATGCCGCTCGTGATCTGGGCCTATCCGCGCGGCGCGGCCCTCGACAAGAAGGGCGGCCAGACCACCTTCTACGCGATCGACTACGCGGCCCGGATGGCGATGGAGATGGGCGCGGACATCGTGAAGCTCAACATGCCGAAGATCGACCCCGAGAAGGACAAGCTCACGCCCGCGCCGTACAACGAGATGGACGTCTCCCAGGAGGAGGCGATCCGCCAGTGCGTCGAGTCCGCCGGGCGCTCGCTCGTGGTCCTCTCCGGCGGCTCGAAGATCGACGACGACAAGCTGCTCGAGCAGACCCGCTTCATCATGCAGGCGGGCGGCTCGGGCGTGATCTACGGGCGCAACGTTTGGCAGCGCGAGTGGTCCGAGGCGCTCGAGATCGTCGAGCAGATCAAGGAGACGCTGCTCTCCAGCGTCTCCCGCATCCCCTAGCGCAAGCTCCGTTGCAGCGGGGCCGCGGCGTCCGCTCCGGGGTTGACCCTGGGGGCAATGCGGCTGCCAACCCTCGGATCCATCCTGCTCCTGATCGTGGGGGTCGTGCTGCTGCTCGCGAGCGGCGACGACGAGGAGCGCGACGGCGGATCGAACCATGACCGGCCGGACCGGCAGGTCGAAGCGCGGGTGGTCGCCGTCACCGACGGCGACACGATCCGCGTGCTGGTCGGCGGCGACGAGGAGAGCGTCCGGTACATCGGGATCGACACGCCCGAATCGGTGATCCCCGGCGAGCCGACCCGAATGCTTCGGCAAGCGCGCCGCGCCGGTTCAACGCCGGCCTCGTGGCGGGCGCCGACGTCACGCTCGTCCTCGGCGCCGAGCGCCGCGACCGCTACGGACGGCTCCTCGCCTACGTCTACCTGGGCGACCGCTTCGTCAACGCCGCGATCCTCCGCGCGGGCTACGCCCGCACCCTCGCGATCGCCCCGAACACCGACTTCGCCGACCGCTTCACGCGCCTCCAACAATCCGCCGCCAACGCCGGCCGCGGCCTGTGGGGCTCATGCTGAAGAAGTGCCGCTCCGCATGGGAAGCGCAATAGCCTCCAGCACCCCCGCGGGACCGCAACCCGCGCCAGGCACGCTTGTACCAGCAGTCACGAAGAAACATTGGGGATTGTGTGAACGATTGCTTGCAGAACGTGGGTTCGGTTGGTAGTCTGGCCCTCGCCGGGAGGCGCTTGGGGCCCCCCGGTCGTCTTGTCTCAAGCCAGATAACGGGAGTAACTCGAACATGCGAATGCGACAGAGCCTCAACGACTGGGAGCTCGCCTTCGAACACGAGATGGCGCTCGACCGCCGCCGCCGCGCCCAGCTGCGCGAGCGGGCAGTCGCGCGCTCCCGCGCGCGCCGCTTCGAGCGCGCCGAGAAGGGCGGCAAGGTCCGCTTCAGCGTGCTCTTCACCGCGCTCGCGCTGACCGTCTTCGTCGTGACGGTCGTGATGTTCGAGACGCTCGCCCTGCTGATGGGCTAGAGCGCCCTCGGCTACGAACCCAGCTCCTCCAGGGCCTCTTCGACCTTCGCGCGCGCGCCTCGCCGTCTGCGCCGGAGCCCTCGCCCTTGATCGAGAGGTAAACCTCCTTGCGGTACACGGGCACGTCCTTCGGCGCTGCGATGCCGAGGCGGATCTTGTCGCGGGAAACCGCGAGCACCGTGACCTCGACGTCGTCTCCGATCATGATGCTCTGGTTCGTCTTACGCGTGAGGACCAGCATTCTCGCCTCCGTTCGAGCAACCCCCTGAGGGAAGCCGGTCTGAATTCGGACCAAGGCCAGAGTAGCCGCTGACCCGCGGCGGTGCGCCAGCGGCATCCACTAGCATCACGCGCGCCAATGGCACGCAAGCCCCTTCGCTCGCAGCTGAACCAGATCCGCGCCTGGGTCCGCCAGGGACGCACCGACGCATGGATCGCCCACCAGCTCGACGTTTCGGCGTCCGAGCTGCGCGAGTTCGTCCGCCGCCACGATCTGAGCGCCGATTCCGACGACGCGGGCGAGATCGACCTGCGCGACGAGATCGAGGCCGAGATCGAGGCCGAGATCGAGGCGGCGGCCGAGGAGGAGCCCGACGACGAGGAGTACGAGGACGAGGACGAGGACGCCGAGGACCGCGACGAGGAGGAGCCGGACGATGAGGACGGGGACCGGCAGCAGCCCGAGGACCGCGACGAGGGCGAGGAGAAGCCCCCGCGCCGGCGACGCCGGCGGGGCGGCCGCGGCAGGCGCGCGGCCGCCGGCCTACAGGCGACCTTCGACCACGGGGAGACCGACGGATTCGGCTTCTGGCTCGATCCCGCCGTCCAGGACGACCCCGTCTACGGCGAGCACTGGAAGGGCCAGCGCCAGGTCGACGTCACGATCGAGCCCGACCGCATCGTGATCAAGCGCTCCTCCTAGCCGAGTCGCTCGTAGACCCCTCGCAGCAGCTGCCCACTCGGGTACCCGCGTTCCTCCAGGCGTTCGATCGCGCGCTCGTACTCGACGTTGATCTCGGCCTGCTCGGGGTCGGAGAGCCCCGCGCGCCAACGTCCGCGACTGGCGTTCTCGGCGGTCATCGTCCGCTCGAAGAACCCCCGCATGCGGTGCGCGTCCTCGATGCCGAGGAACTCGAGCAGGCGCGCGAACGACGCTTCGCGCTCGCCCACCGCCAGCTCGTCGAGGCTTAGGGTCAGGACGAAGCCGTCGGGCGCGTCGGCGACCGCCCGCTCGGCCCGCTCGATGCGCTCGAGCCACCACGGGACGCCCTCGGCGACGTCGCGGGGATGGTGTGGCTTCTGGCGCTTCCCCACCTTGGAGGAGCCCGCGTCGCGGCCGTCGCGCACGATGTGGACGAGCTTCGCGTCGGGAAAGAGCCGCGCCAGCTCCGGCGCTCGGGCGACCGTGTGCGTGCTCATCTCGACCAGGGCGCGCTTGCCCTGGTCGTCGGCGATCGGCCACAGGAGGTCGAGGAACAGGCGCCGGCAGGCCAGCTCGAGCGACTCGCCGTTCTCCCGCGCCTCGAAGCGCGCGACCGCGGCGTCGAACGTCTCCCTGGAGACGGCCTTGAAGAGCCCACGCGTCTCGCGGCCGAGCGCCAGGCGCGGGGCGACGGCCGGCAGCGGCTCGCCGGCGGGGATCCGGCGCCACCAGAACCGGCGCAGCTTCTGCACGAACTGCTCCGGCGTCACCGTGCCCGCCAGCACATCAGGAAAGCCCTGCGGGTTGACGTGGAAGCGCGACTCGACCGGGACCAGCGCGTAGCGGCTGTGGGAGCCGATCATCTCGCCCAGCACATGCGTCCCGCTGCGGCCGGTGCCGCCGACGAACACGATCTTGGGGCGCGGGGCCTGACGGACGGCCGCCGGGTCGTCCGGCGGACGAGTGCTCACGCGTCGGTCTCCTGCCTGCGCCGGCCCGCCCAGGCGTCGTCGGAGGCGGCGGCCAGGTGCGAGACGAGGTCCTCGAGCGCGCGGAGGTCCGCCGCGTCGGCCCCGTCGCCGAGCAGGCGGCGCATGTCCGCGTTGCGGACGGCGGTCGGCGCCGAGCTGAACAGATACGCGCCGATCTCGGCGTCCAGGGCGCTCGCGGTGCCGACCGGGACCCCGCCCCCCTCGCCCGCGCGGCGCAGGGTGCGGACGAGCTGCTCGAACGCGGTTGCATCGGATCCGTCGGGTCCCGGCTCGCCGGCGGAGCCGCGCGTGTGCCAGCTCGACTCGACGGCGGCACGCAGCGCGTCGCGCTCGGACTGCTGAAGCGCACGGAGCCCGCGGCGCGGCCGAAACTGGTCGGGGCGCCCCGAGACCAGCGAGCGAGTCATGTGCGAGAGCGCCTCCCAGTGGCTCTCGGGGATCACCCGCAGGACGAAGAGGAGCCCGACGTACAGCGCGGCGAACGCCAGCGCGACCGCCGCCTCGGCGACCACGTGCAGCGACGGCAGCAGCTCGTAGGCCACGCCGATCACGGTCGCGACCACGAGCGCGGTCCCGACCTCCTGGTAGGGGAAGCTGATCCGGTCCGGGCTGCGCTGGCTGCGCACGAACAGGTAGATGGTGGGCGGCGCCAGGCCGGCGACCATGCCGACCGGCGCCGCGTAGTTGCCGATCTCGGGCGCCAGGAGGGCCGTGACGGAGATGAACAGGATCGCCGCCAGCACCGCGCAGCAGATGAAGGTGACCTTGGTGCGGCCGGGCCACATCGTCTGCTGGTTCACCGTCCGCATCAGCGCCGGCCACACCATCGCCGCCGCCGTGATCGGGATCAGCGGGGCGGCGTCGGCGAACGACTCCGGCGCGATCTCGACCACCACACGGCCGATCAGGACCATCGCCAGGACCGCGCTGATGCAGAGCAGCACGAAATACCCGAGCAGCTGGCCGCGCTGCTCGGCGCGCCCGTACTGCTCCTCGACCGACTTGTAGATCGCCGCCTTGCGCAGCGGGCGCAGGGCGACCCGGAAGCCCTGGGGCAGGAACGCGGCGATGAACGCCACCCGCGAGGCCAGCGTGTAGACGCCCAGGTCGGCGTCGCTGACGAACCGCGAGAGCACGAACACGTCGGCGTTCACGATCAGCCAGAACGACATCATGATCGGGGCCCGGATCAGGCCCCGCTGGAAGATCGGGCCGACCTCGCCCCCGTCGATCACCGCGTCGAAGCTGCCGCGCAACACCACGAGGCCGATGACGGCCGCGAGCACGCGTGCCGGCGGCCGAGCCGATCAGCACCGCCTCCAGGCCCGAGCCGCCCGCCAGCAGCGCGGTCACCAGCGCGATCGCGAGGATCGGCCGCGAGAGCTCACAGATCAGGAACGCGCTGGGCCGGCGCTCGAACCAGATCACGATCGACGCCAGCCGGAAGACGACGGTGGCGGCGCCCAGGACGGCCATCCACACGATCAGGTCCTCATCGCCCGGATCGCCCAGGAGCCAGTCGGCGATCGGCTCGCGCAGGAGAATCGCGACGACCCCGCCGACGACGGCGAGGATCCCGGCCAGCAGCAGGCCCGTCCCGAGACTGCGCTCCGGCGTCGCCGAGACGTCCTCGTCGTCCTCGTCGTCGTCCTCGTCGTCGCCCTCGCCGAACGTGCGCCTGATCGTGCCCGGCTTGACCGCGATCGTCAGCACCTGCGCGAGGAGGTTGGCGCCGAAGTAGAGGATCGCGAACCGACCCAGCTCGGACGGCCCGAGGAACGCGGCGACGATGAAGATCGTGACCAGGTGCAGAACGCTGGCGCCGACCATCGCGACGCCCTGCGCGCCGGAGTAACGCAGCACCCGCACCCCGAGCACCGCGCCCTCGCCGCGATGTCTGTTCTTCGTCGCTCACCGCTCCCAGAGCGACCAGTGTCCGAAGTCGCGGCCGGTCAGCTCGCCCAGCCGGCGCGCGTCCTCGCGCAGCAGCTCGATCACGTCGTCGGGAATCGCCTCACGGACCTGCGGGCGCTCGATCCGGACGCCCAGCGGCCAGTAGCCGCGCGCGACGGCCCAGGCCCTCGTCGAGAAGGGGGAGCGCTCGCCCTGCGCCCGCCGTTCCTCGATCCGCTCCCCCAGCGGCGTCAGCCGGGTCTTGCGCTCGGTCTTGTGGCGCTCGCTGGCGAAGCGGCGGTCGGTGAAGTCGGAGTCGGCGCCCGCGAACTCGAACACCGTGCGCAGCGTCTCGTCGCGACGCGCGCGGAGGTCCTCGTTCTCCAGCACCAGGACCTGCTCGCGCGGGAACACGGCGAGGAAGCGCTCGAGCTGCATCGCGTAGCGGCTGCGGTCGATGTACGAGGTCTTCGGCTTGAGGATCGTCTCGGCCACGTCGCCGTGATGGCGGCCCTTCGAGTAGTTGTGGACCCAGTGCGCCGTGATGCGGTCGATCGGGTCGCGAACGATGTAGATCAGTCGCGCGCCCGGGATCACCTCGGCCATCCGCTCGGGCACGCCCTCGTGCTGGGGGTAGGCCGTGTAGTTCGGCGAGGCATCGACCCGCACCGGGCGCGCTGCGTCGAACCGCCCCCGGTACCAGTCCAGCCCCGCGCGGCCAGTTGCGCTCCTCGATGAAGAAGTTGAGCTCCTTGGGGTCCGAGGTCGAGATCTCGGGGTGCAGCCCAAGGTAGTAGTGGAGCCCGCTGGTCCCGCATTTCTGGGCGCCGATCACGATCAGGTTCGGCAGCCCGGCCGCGCGCTGCCGCGGCAGCGTCGGCGCGCCCGGCGCCGCTCTTGGTGCCCGTTTCCATCGCCGCTGAGGATACGGGGCGAGCCAGCCGCCCCCGGGGCCTCAGGACAGCTCGATCACGCGACTCGGGCGCGGTCGCCGGGCACGGATCAGCGCCAGGCGGGCGGCGCGGAACTCGTCGTAGGGGATGCCCGCCAGCTCGGGCTGGCGCTCGCCTGCCGCGGGAACGTGCTCGAAGCCCACGCCGGCCTCGAGCAGCGGCGCGAACTCGAGCCGGTCGGTCACGACCAGGATCCTCCCGGGCGCCTCGCCCGCCTCCGCGAGGGCGCGCATGAGCTCCTGCTCGTGCCGCTCCTCGTCCAGGCCGAGCGCCACCACCAGCGTCCGCGCGCGCGGCCGCGACAGCCGCTGCGATGCGACGCGCCCGAGCGTCCGCGGGACGCTCGCGGCGAAGATCCAGGCCCGCCGCAGACCGCACTCCGAGGCTCGCGCTGGGGCGCGCGCCGGCCGGCTCGCTCGCAGGCCGCGCGGATCGCGCGGCGAGATCCTCGAGCCAGCGGGCCGCCTGTTCGGCGCCGCGCCACTCGCCCAGCCGCCCCAGCCCGGCTGTGAGCTCGTCGTGCCGGGCCGGGTCGAGAAGCTCGTCGAGCCGGCGTTCGAGCGCGGGGTCGCCGGGTCCGCCTGCCGCCAGCCCGCTGCCGCTCGCCTCGGCGGCGCCGGCGCGCGCGGCCTGGTCGTCGGTCTGGCGGTCGATCGGCACGTACAGCGCCGGGACGCCGAGGCCCATCAGCTCGTGCAAGGCGTTGTAGCCGGCGGCCGAGACCGCGGCGTCGAACGCGGCGAACCAGCGCGCGATCGGGTAGGTCGGCTCGAGCCGCACGACGTCGTCTGGCAGGTCGTCCAGCGGCTCCAGGTGCGACGCAGGCGCGGCGACCTGAACGCCGTCCATCGCGGCCAGGTGGCGAACGCAGCGCGCGGTCGCCTCGCGGACCCCCGATCCCTGCCCGAGCTGCACCAGCACGTTCCGCATGCCCGGCCGCAGGCCCAGCTCGCGCTCGGCCTCCGCCCGGCCCGCCAGATCGGCGCGGTCGAGCAGCACGATCGGATCCACGGCGTGCGCCTCGGTGCGGCGCCGCGCGGTCGGGCCGTGGTCCGCGCCGGCGTCGAGCTCGCCGGGCTCGAGGATCGCGTCGAACAGGTGCGAGCGGTGGAGCGGCGCCGTGTCGGCGTCGGCGCGCCACATCGCCCGCCGGCACCAGACCAGCGCGGCGCCGGTCGCGCGCAGCGCGGGTAGCAGCCGCTCGTAGGGATGGGTGCCGTCGAAGACGACCACCTCGGGCCGGATCTCCTCCACAGCGGCCCGCAGGCGGTCACGTGCCCGAAACGTCCAGCTCAGGTCCGTTCCCGCTCCCGGCCGGTCGTACGAGGCGATGTACTCGATCGGAAAGCCCTGCGTGCGGACGACCGGGGCGCCCGCCGAGAAGGTGATGAACAGGGGCTCGAGCGAGCCGTCCAGCCGCCGCGCGATCGCCATCGAACGGGTCAGATGTCCGAGGCCGGTGCCGTTCGACGTGACGAACAGGATCCGCCGCGCGCCGCTCATGCCGAGGCCGCGGGCTCGGACCCTCCGGCGGACGCCGCGCTCCAGCGCCCGCCGCAGGATCGGGGCACAGCTGACGCCGTCGTGCTCGAGGCGCTCGACGATCTCCAGGTAGTCGCGCTCGACCGCGGCCTGCTGCGCGGGCTCGAGCCCGCGCCGCCAGCGGTCGCGGTTCGCCCGGGCCGGGTTCATCCGCCTGCGCATGAACGCGCGCATTCGCGCCCCGGCGCCCACGCCGGCGAACGCAGCCAGCCGCTCCACGGAGTTCTTGCGCGCGCCGCGGACGAGAAAGTCGTCGAGCCCCAGCTCCAGGAGCCCGCCCGGCTCGATCGCCTTGGCGCCGGCGTCGATCGCGCGGATCCGCCGCTCCCACCACTCGAGCCCCTGCCGACGCGTACGGGGGTAGACCAGCCAGCGCCGTTGCGAGACCCGCGAGGCCGAGGCGTCGCGCCCGTCGCGGACGACGTGGACGAAGCGCGCCTCCGGGAACAGGCGGACGAGCGTCGGCGCCTGGGCGATGACGTCGCAGCTCTGCTCGACGATGCCCAGCGCCGAGCCCGACCGGCCCTCGGTGGTGACCGGCCAGAGCAGGTCCAGGAACAGCTGCCTGCAGGCGGCCTCCGGCTCGTCGTCGTAGCGCCCGTCGAAGACCTCGAGCGCGTGGTCGAACCGTTCGCGAGGCACGAAGCGGTAGAGGCCCCGGAGGCGGTCGGTCTGAAAGCCCCTCCACCAGAACCCCCGCATCCGCCGGATGAAGACGCGCTTCGAGACCTCGCCGGCGAGCAGGCCGGGAAAGCCGTCCGCGTCGGTGTGGAAGCGGGTCTCGACCGGGACCAGGCGGTAGTTCGAGTTCCGCGCGGCGAGCTTGGCGACGACGTGCGTCCCGCTGCGACCGGTGCCGCCGACGAACAGGATCGGGGCCGGGCCGTCTCGCCGCGGCTGTGGGCTCTCCGCGGGCATGGGCGCCAAGGATAGGAGGACTACCCTTGCTCGCCGCATGCCGGAGCCGGAGCTGGACTTCCCCCACCCCATCTTCGTCGGCGGCGTCGGCCGCTCGGGGACGCACGTGATGGCGCGGCTGATCGGATCGGGCACGCGCTACCACCGCGTGCGCACCGAAGCGCGGTTCCACGCCTGGGATGGTGGGCTGCCGGACCTCGTCGCGGGCCGGACGACCCTGGCCGAGTTCGGCGAGCGGATGCGCGGCCACTGGTGGCAGCGCGGCGCGAACCAGCGGCAGGGGCTGCAACGGATCTGCGGGCGAGACGTCTTCGACTCGGCGCTCGAGCGCTTCGAGGGATCGTTCGCAGCCGACGTTCAGGGCGCGAGCCGCGAGCTGATCGAGACCCTGCTCGGCCATGAGGCCCGGGAGCGCGGCAAGCCCGCCTGGGTCGAGGCGACGGGCGGAACCGTCGAGCACGCGGTGTTCCTGCGCGAGCTGTTCCCGCGCGCCAGGTTCATCAACATGGTCCGCGACGGGCGCGCCGTCGTTGCGGGCACGCTGAAGAAGGTGAACCTGACCGACGAGCCCGGCCGCGCGCTGGACCGCTGGGAGGGCATGGTCCTCGCGGCGCAGCGCTCGTCCGCGGAGCTGCCGGACGGAGTCCTGACCTCGGTGTTCCTCGAGGAGCTCGCGGCCCACGACCGCGAGGGCAGCTTCGCGCGGCTCGTCGCGTTCCTCGAGCTGGACGACCCCGCTCCGATGCGCGAGTTCTTCGACCGGGAGATCTCGGCCGAGCGCGCCCACATCGGCGCCTGGCGCGAGCGGATGGCCCCGGCCGACGCGCGGCGGGTCAACCGCCGCTACCGCCGCCTCGTGCGCCGGCTGCGAAGGCAGGGCCTAACCTGGGTGCCGTCCCCGGACCCATGAGCGAACCCGTCAGAGATTTCCCCGAGCCGGTCTTCGTCGGCGGCAGCGCCCGCAGCGGCACGCACGCGATCGGACGCCTGCTGAACTCGCACCCGCGCTACCACCTGATCGCGGTGGAGTCGCGCTTTCACTGCGGCACCGGCGGCCTCACCGACCTGCTGAACGGCAGCACCGACCTCGACTCCTATTGCGAGCGCGTCCTCGGGCAGTGGTGGCAGCGCGGGCTCCAGCAGCACCGCGGCCTGCAGGTGATCATGGAGCGCGACGAGCTCGAGGCGGCGATCGAGCGCTTCCGCACCGGCTTCCCCGAAAACCCCTGGGACTCCGGCCGCCGGCTCGTGCGCGACATCCTCGACCCCAGCGCCGAGCGCGCCGGCAAGCCGACGTGGGTGGACCTGTCCGGCTCGAACATCCGCCAGGCGCCCACGCTTTTGAAGCTCTTCCCCCGCGCCCGCTTCGTGCACATGGTGCGCGACGGGCGCGCCGTGACCGCGGCGATCCTGAAGAAGCGCGACATGACGGACGACCTCGAGCAGGCGTTCGGGCACTGGGTGATGCGGGTCCGCCGCTCGGACGCCGCGCTGCGCCAGATGCCGCCGGGCGCGGCGCTGACGATCTACCTGGACGACCTGACGGCCCACGACCGCGACAACACGTTCGGGCGGCTCGTCGACTATCTGGAGCTCGACGACCCCGAGCCGATGCGCGAGTACTTCGAGGCCACCATCAGCCCGGAGAAGGCGCACGTCGGCGCCTGGCGCGAGCGGATGGCACCAGCCGACGCCCGGTGGGTTGACCGCCGCTACCGGCGGCTCGTGCGGCGCCTGCGCCGCGAGGGGATCGACTGGGTGCCGGAGCCCGGGCGGCGGTGAGCGCGTCTGGCGAGGATTTCCCGGCGCCGATCTTCGTCGGCGGTGTCGGTCGCAGCGGCACGCACGTGATGGGCCGGCTGATCGACGCCGACCCGCGGTACCACTGGATCCCGACCGAGGTCAGGTTCCACGCCTGGCGCGGCGGGCTGCCCGACCTCGTCGCCGGCAGCACCTCGCTCGAGGACTTCCTCGAGAAGATGCGCGGCCGCTGGTACGTTCGCGGCGCGAACCGGCGTAACGGGCTGAAGCGGGTCGCGACCCCCGAGCAGCTGGAATCCGCGCTGGCGGAGTTCGAGCCGGCTTTCGCCGCCGAACCGGTGGCGGCCAGCCGCGACCTCGTCAACCGCCTGCTGGACCCCGCGGCCGAGCAGGCGGGCAAGGCGGCGTGGGTCGAGATCACCGGGCCGGTGATCGAGTTCGCCCCGTTTCTGTTCGATCTCTTCCCGGGCGCGAAGTTCATCAACATGGTGCGCGACGGGCGCGCCGTCGTCGCCGGGACGCTCAAGAAGGTCGACCTGACCGACGACCCGATGCTTGCGCTCGCGAAGTGGGAGCAGATGGTGAGCGCGGCGGGCGCGGCGATCCGGGCACTGCCCGACGGCCGGGCGCTGACCGTGCACCTCGACGACCTGACGGCGCACGACCGGGACCGGACCTTCGGCCGCGTGGTCGAGTTCCTGGAGATCCCGGACCCCGAGCCGATGCGCGAGTACTTCGACCGCGAGATCTCGGCCGAGCGCGCCCACGTCGGCGCCTGGCGCCAGCGGATGGCGCCGGCCGACGTGCGCCGCGTGGATCGTCGTTACCGGCGGGTCCTGCGCCGGCTCAGGCGGGAGGGCGTGGACTGGGCACCGGCCGCGCGCTGAGCGCGGTCAGCGGCACCCTGCGCCCTGGCAGTCCCGCAGGTCGTCGAGCCGGTCGGCCAGCGCGTTGCGGATACCGAACAGCTCGGGCCGCTGGCTCAGGACCTCCGGGCGCACCGCCGCGGCGTCCACGATGTGCAGGTTCTCGAGCTGGCGCGGATCGCGCTGCAGGTCGTACAGCTCGTACTCGTCCACGCCGCCCTCGTCGACGGAGTCGTGCTCGACGTAGACGTACCGCCCGTCCTCGACGGCGCTCGACCTGCGGTTCTCGAGCAGCACGACGCGATCCGTGTCCGCCTCGGGGTTCTGGGCCACGGGCAGCAGCGAGGCGCCGTCGACCGGCGCCAGCGCCGACGCCTCGGCGAGCTCGAGGATCGTGGGCATCAGGTCGACGTTGGCGGTCGGCTGCTCGTGCTTGGCGCCGTCGGGCAGGTCGGGGCCGCGGATGATCATCGGCACCTTCGCGCTCTCCTCGTAGAGCTGTGTCTTGCCGCTCAGCCGGTGCTCGCCGAGCAGATAGCCGTTGTCCGAGGTGAACATGATGTACGTGTTCCGCAGCGCGCCCGACTCGCGCAGCTCCTCGACCACGCCGGCGACGAGATCGTCGACTGCCAGGAGGCTCGCCAGGCGGGCTCGGTAGCGGTCGCGCAGGCGCTGGCGGTACTGGCTGTCGAGCGGCTCCTGGTCGCGCACGAACGAGGGCTTGTCGTCGACGTCGGCTTCGTTGAACGCCCTGGGCTTCGGGAGGGGCTCGTGCTCGAATGCCCCCTTGTGTCGCGGGGCCGGCCGGGGGTTCGGATCGTCGCTCCGCTTGGGCTCGCCGTGCGGCGCGAGCGGGCTGACCGTCAGGAAGAACGGCTGGCCCGTAGCGAGGCTGCCGCGAATGAAGCGCCGGCTCTCTCGCGCGTAGACGTCGGTCTGGTAGTTCTCGGCGCTCCGCTCGAGCTTGGCGATCTCGCCGTCGTCGTTCACGAACCAGTTGAACATCCGGCTGGTGAGGCCGGCGTACCAGCGGGTGATGCCGTCGGGGATGTCGTCCGGGTTCGACCGGGCGTACGGCGGATAGCCGTTCAGGTACTTGCCGATCCAGGCCGTCTGGTACCCGGCCGCGGCGAGCGAGACGGCCGAGGTCGCCGAGTCGTCGAACTTGAGGAAGCCGCCGTCCGGGAGGTTGTTGTCCATCACCCCGTGGTTGTGCGCGTACTGGCCGGTCAGGTAGCTGGCGCGCGACGGGCAGCACAGCGGGAACGTCGCGTAATGGCGGCTGAACTTGACGCCACGTTTGACCAGGAGGTTCCGGGTCTGCTCCATCACCTTGAGCGAGCGCGCGTCCTGGTCGTCGGTCAGGATCACGACCACGTTCGGGCGCTCGTCCACGGGGCCGGCCGCCGCACCGCCGTGCGCCAGGCCCAATCCCGCGGCGCCCACCGCGACGACCGCTGCCAGCCCGAGCCTCAACGACACGACGCGCCCTCGCATTCCCGCAGCTCGGCGAGCCGCGCGGCGAGCTGGTTCCGGATCGCCACGTGCGCGGGGTCGTCGTGCACCGATTCGAGCTGGTACGGGTCGGCCTCCAGGTCATAGAGCTCGTGCTCGGTCCCCAGCTGGGTCTCGAGCTCGGTGTAGAGCCAGTCGGACGTGCGGATCGCGGTTCCCCTGGTGGTCTGGAGCAGCAGCTCGCGGTCGGCGAACGCCGCCGGGGCGGCGGCCACGTCGAGCAGCGATACCCCGTCCCCCTCGAGCGTTGGCTCGACCCCGGTGAAGTCGTAGATCGTCGCCGGAACGTCGATGTTCGCGACCGGAGCGTCGACGTCGTTCCCGCCGGCCAGCCCGGGGCCGCGCAGCAACAGCGGGACGCGCGTCGCGGGATCGTAGAAGGCGTCCTTGGCGTGGGTGAGGCGGTGCTCGCCCAGCAGGTACCCGTTGTCGCTGGTGAAGACCACGAGCGTCTCGTCGAGCGCACCGCTACGCCGCAGCTTGCGAAGAGCCCGCACGGCGAGATCGTTCACTGCGAGCAGCGTTCCCAGCCGGTCGCGGTTCGAGCGCCGGGCGCGCCTGCGCCCCTCCGCGCCGAGGCGCGCGTGCGACCGCACGTAGGTGGGCTTGTCGGAGACGTCCTCCTCGTCGAAGGAGAGCGAGCCCGGCAGTGGCTCGGTCGCGAACGCGCCGCGGTGGCGACGGGCGGGGCGCGGGTTGTGCTCGGGCGACGGCAGCTCTCGGGTCTCGACGTGCGGGGCGAGCACCGAGACCGTGAGGAAGAACGGCTCGCCGGACCCCGCCGCGAGGTCGAGGAACCCCTCCACCTGGCCGGCGTAGACGTCGGTCTGGTAGTCGCTCTCGGCGCGGCCGAAGCGCTGCAGCCGGCCGTCGATCACCTGCTCCCAGTCGTACAGCTTGCGCGGGACCGACGCCGCGCGCCAGAAGTCCCAGCCCGGCGGGACGTAGGGCGGGTCCTCGTGCGCGGGCGGCCCGTACCCGTTCATGTACTTGCCGATCCAGCCCGTCAGATAGCCGGCGCCGTCGAGGTCGGTCGCGAGCGTTGCCGAATCGTCGAACGCCTGCATGCCACCCGCCGGCCCCACGTTGTCGAGGACCCCGTGGTTGTGCGCGTACTGGCCGGTGAGGTAGCTGGCCCGCGACGGGCAGCACAGCGGGAAGGTCGCGAAGGCCGCGTTGAAGCGAATCCCGCGCCCGCCGATCCGCCGCCGGATCGGCCTGGTCGCCTGCAGGTCCGAGGCGCGCATGTCGTCGGCCATGATCACGAGGACGTTTCGCGGGTCCGGGGTGCCGCCGGCGGCCGCGTTCCCGGCGTCGGTCCGGGCGACCAGGGTCGCCGCGAGCGCCGGCGCGGCCAGGAGGAACACCGCCCTGCCCACCCACGCACGGCTCCGCGCTGGAGCCGCCGGGGTCACGTTGCGACGGCTTCCGCCGGCGCGCCGGTCTCGAAGAACGCGAGTGCCCGCTCGGCGACCAGCTCCGGGCCTCCTCGGGCAGCAGGTGCCCGACGCGGGGAACCATCTCGATGGTCATGTCGTCGGCGAATTGCTCATGCCCCTGGAAGAACACGGGCGGGAGGATGGGGTCGCGCTCTCCGTGCAGGATCAGGGTCGGGACGGTGAGGCGCTGCTTGCGGTAGCGGCCCGCCAGGACCGGGCCGATCTCGCGCAGCAGAAAGTTGCGATAGAGCAGTGAGGCGGCCCGGGCGCGCGTGGAGGCGCGGAGGTCACGGCCGTAGAGCCGCTGCACGTCGTTGCGAACGTGCTCGCGGCTTCGAGCCCAGCGACGGACCTTGCGGGCGACGTAGCTCGGGCGCTGCATCAGCCGCGGGCCGAGCGGCGATGCGATCACCGCCTGGTACCCGAACCGGCGCATGTTCAACAGCACGCGCAGGCTGGGGCTCGGGGTCGGCGGCGGGGTCGACAGCATCACGAGGCGCTCGACCAGCTCCGGCCGCCGGAGCGCGAGCAGGTAGCCGATCCAGCCGCCCCAGTCGTGCCCGACGATCCGCGCGCGGTCGATCTCGAGCGCCGCCATGACGTTCGCGACGTCGTCGGCCATCGTCTCCTTGTCGAGGCCCTCCCAGGCGATGTCGCTCCAGCCGAACCCGCGCAGGTCCATCGCCAGGACGCGGTAGCGCTCGGCGAGCGCGGGGATCACGAGGCGCCAGGAGTACCAGTGCTGGGGCCAGCCGTGCAGGAGCAGCACGGGCTCGCCCTCACCGGCCTCGGCGACGTGGAAATTGAGGCCGCCCGCGGCCTCAAAACGATGGCGCACGCCATCAACTTGTGGCATCTCGTGGGCCACGGAGAAGCGCGTGATGTTAGCGAGAGGGCGGGAATCGGCCGTGGGGCTGGCGCTATCGTCTCCCGTCGCGATGAGCGGAGCCCTCCCCACGTTCGTGATCATCGGTGCCCAGAAATGCGGCACCACGGCGCTGCATTCCTACCTCGCGCGGCACCCCGAGATCTCGATGTCACGGCCGAAGGAGCTCGACTTCTTCGTCGCCGAGAAGAACTGGGATCGAGGCCTCGACTGGTACCGCCAGCGCTGGAACGGGCCGGACAAGCCGATCCGCGGCGAGTCGTCGCCGAACTACACCGCGTACCCGAACTTCGACGGCGTGCCGGAGCGCATGGTCGAGCTCCTGCCCGACATCAAGCTGATCTTCATGGTCCGCGACCCGGTCGACCGGGTCCGCTCGAGCTACATCCACGCCGTACTCGAACGCGGTCGAGCACCGGCCGATGCGGGAGGCCGTGCTCGATCCGGAGCGCGCCTACGTGCGCCGCTCGCGCTACCACGAGCAGCTCACCCGGTTCCTCGACCACTACCCGATGGAGCGGATCCTGCTGCTCGAGCAGGACGAGCTGCTGAGCGACCGGAAGGCGACGCTGGAGCGCGTGTTCGCGTTCCTCGGGGCCCGCGAGGACGTCTGGCGGGAGTCGTTCAACGAACCCCGGCTCGAGACCTCGGCGCGGCGGCCGGCGCACTCGGCTCGGGCGTGTTCGCCGCGAACCGGCTTTCGGTCCGCTGGTGGCGCAAGATCCGCGACCGGCGTCCGTTCTCGAAGCCGTTCGTCCAGGCCCCGCTGGAGGACGACCTCCGGGCGGAGCTCGAGGACATGCTGCGCGACGACGTCGCCGCGTTCCGCGAGCTGACCGGCCGCACGTTTCGCGAGCTGGTCCGTCTAGCCCCGCTCGACCAGGCGCACCTCGACGCGCTCCGCGGCCTGGCGCTCGCGCCGCGCCCGCAGGCGCTCGGCGAGCGTCCGCCTGCCCAATGCTCGCCGCGCGCTCGGCCAGGTCGTCGGCACGCTGGCGAAAGCGCAGGTGGGCGTTGCGCTCGTGGTCCAGGTCGGTCGCCGCCGCCAGCGGGCCGTGCTCGGTCACCTGCGGTTCGTCGACCCCATGCCGGCGGGTCGAGACCTCGACCCCGCTGACCCAGCGCTCGCCGAACAGCCGGCCAATGACCTCCTGGGGCGCCTCACCGGTCGCACGCCCGAGCCGCCTGTGCGCGGCGCCACGCCGCGGTCGAGACCACCTCGATCATCGCGTCCTGCGGAGCGGCGCCGGGGACCGTCACGTGGAGCGCGCCCGCGTCCTCGCCCAGCGCCAGCTCGTGCAGGTCGGCGAGCGTGCGGGGATCGAGCGCGGCAAGCGGGCGGCATCGTGATCTGGAACGGCGCCTCGCACGGCTCGTCCAGGGAGGAGCGGCGCGAGGCGGGCGCGCTCATCGGCCGCGAGCGCAGCGGCGATCTCGGCCTGTCCGGGGTGGCCCGCATCCACCTGCACGCGCAGCGCGAGATCGCCGAGGCGCCCGGTCAGCACTCCGCGGATCGTCGCCAGGGCCTCGTCGGTCGGCGTCTCCGGCCCGATCACGGAGGTTGACCACCACCGCCGGGCGGGCGTGGCGGCGCGCCGACGCGGCCCCGCGGAACGGCGGCAGCGGAACGAGCGCCGCGACCGAGGGCCAGTCGAGCTCCAGCGACCGGCCGTCCTCGCAGGCCGCGGCGACGGCACGCGCCACGCCCGGGCGAGACCCTCGGCGACGGCCTCGGGCTCGGCGACGAACAAAGCGCCGGCGCAATGCAGGCGGTGGGCCAGGTCGAGCCGGCGGACATCGGCCGGCGCGCGAGCCCGCGCCGCCCGCGGCCAGGTACAGCTTCGCTCCGCATCGCCGATCGTTCCCTCGGCCGCGGCGAGGTGATAGCCGCCGACCGAGGTCGGTGAAATCGCGGGTGAGGTCGCGGACAAGGCCCAGCGGATCGTCGTCGTCCGCGCCGGACTCCGAGGACGCAACCGCCCCGAAGGCTGACCGCGTCGGCGACCGCGTGGTGCCAGCGCGCGTGCGCCTCGATGAAACCGGGGGCCGGTACCGCGCTCGCGGCGAGCAGCGACCACCACGTCGCCCTCCGGCCGGCGCCCGGCGCCGGGGTCGATCACCTCGATCAGCTCCTCCGGGTAGCTCTGGCCCGCGAGGGCGTCAGCGCGTGCTCCTTGCCCGCAGGGTCGCCGTCGAGCAGCACGGCGACGCGCGCCTGGGCCTCGAGCGCGCCGAGCGGCGCGACCTCGATGTCACGCCACAGGCGTCTGCGGCACCGTTGCTGGGCGGGCGCGTCCACGGGCGCTGACTCTATTTGCCCCTGCTCGTAGAGTTCCGCCCGTGAGCGAGTCGGCAACCGAGGCGCGCCAGATGCTGGGCGAGCCGCCTGCCGCTGCGCGTCGGCTTCACGGGACCGCGCGGCCGCGAGCTGCTGGGCGCCGGCGTGGACGCCGTGTCGGTCGGCGCCGACGGACCCGTCCGACGGCCTCGACGCCGTCGTGCTCGAGCCCGGCGCCTCCGGCTGAACGGCCTGGCGGACTCCGCGCAGGCGACCGGCGCCGCGGTGGTCGCCCTCGACGACGCGGCCTGGGCGCCGCCGCTCGATCCGGCGCTGTTCAACCCGACCAGCTTCCGCGACGCCGGCGTCGCCGGGCTCGCGGCGCTCGTCACCCGCGCCGGCGCCGGCTTCGAGCCGGGCTTCGGGCTGATCGCAGCGGCCGCCCACGACGAGCCGGTCACCGTGATGGCGCCCGAGGCACGCCGAGCTGCCGCCGCTGCCGGCCGGGCAGCAGCGCAGCGCGAGCCTCGGCCCGCAGGCGCGCGCGCGCCAGTCGTCCGCAAGGCAGGCGAGCACCTCGGCGTCCTCGACCACCCCGCCTTCCACGCCTCCGAGTTCGAGCGCGCGGGCTGGATCGCGAAGCTCTGCGCGGCCGGGGTCCCGGTCTGCGCGGCCGAGATCTCCGACTCGCTTCGCGGAGCTGCTGGGAGCGGAGCTGACGGCGCTGCTCGAGCCGCTTCGGGCCCGCGACATGGCCGACCTCGACCTCCGCGAGCGCGCCTCGGTCGCGCTCCGCCGGGCGGCGCTGCGCGAGCACTCGGCGACCGCGCGCTGGCGCCAGATCGCCGGCGCGGCCGGGATCGAGCTGCCGGGCCGGCCGATGGTCTCGGTGATCCTCTCGACCCGGCGCGAGAGCTGGCTCGAGCACGGGATCGCCCAGGTCGCGCGCCAGACCTATGAGCCGCGCGAGCTGGTCGTCTGCCTGCACGGCGACGAGTTCGCGCCCGGGACCTCGGAGCGGGTGCGCTCGCTCTATCGACGGCGAGTGCCAGGTGATCCGGGTCGACGGCGAGCTGACCCTGGGCGACGCGCTCAACGCCGGAGTCGAGGCCGCCGGGGCGAGCTCGTGACGAAGATGGACGACGACGACTACTACTCGACCGAGCACCTCTGGGACCTGGTCCTGGCGCTCGAGTACTCGGGGGCGGATCTGGTGGGGAAGGGAGCGGAGTTCGTCTACCTGCAGTGGATCGACCTGACGATGCGCCGCTTCATGGGCGACGCGCGAGTCCGGACCACCCGCGCCTCGCGGGCGGGGCGATGATGGCGCGCAAGGCGCCGCTGCAGGAGATCGGCGGCTGGCCCTCGCGCTCCCGCGGCGAGGACACCTGGATCGTCCGGAACTTCAAGCAGGCGCGGCCGCAAGACCTACCGCACCCATGGCTTCGGCTACATCCTCAACCGCCACGGCCAGGGCCACACCTGGAACACGTACGTGGACTACTTCCTGATCCAGTCGCAGCGCGAATGGCGTGGCCTGCGCTTCGACGAGTCGGCGATCGAGCCCGTAGCGATCTCTAGCCGCTGCGAGCTTGCGCGAGCGCCAGCGGTCGAGCGGCATAGCGGCGGGCCCGGCGGCCGAACGCCGCGGACCGAGCCGGCGGCGGATCCGGCCGCGACCGGCAGCGCGCGCCACGCGGCGGCCTGGCGCGCCGCGAGCGCCAGCGCACCCATTCGCCCGGCTCCGGTGCCGCCCAAGCTGCCGCTCGGCCAGGCGCAGGCGCGCGCGCTCGTGGCGGGTCTGCAGGCGCTCGCGGGAGAGCCGGTGCGCGTTGCGGTCCATCCGCGCGCGCATCGTCGCCGAGCGCGCGCGGTGGCGGAGGTGCTCGGCTCGCTCCTCGGCGAGGTCGCCCTTCGGGGGCGGGCCCGAAGTCGCCCCGCGACGGACGCGGAGCGCAGGCCGACCGTCGCCGGGGCGAACCGTCCTGCTGCCCGAGCCGCTGGCGCTGGCGCGAATCCGGCCGCGCCCGAGCGGCCCGGCCCGGCCCGGGACCCGGACCTCGACCGAGGCGAGCCCGTGCTCGCGGATCAGCGCGGCGATCTGCGGGAGCGTCTGCGGCTGCGGCCGCGCACCGGCGGGCATCTCGAAGACGATCGCCGCGCCCGGGATCGGATCGCCGGGATCGGCGAGCGCAACCCGCGCGTCGGCGCCGCCAGCGCCTCGAGCGTCGCTCGGCGCGGATCGCGGTGCGGCAGCGCGAGGCGGACCGCAGCCCGGGCAGCTCGGAACGCAGCGCGGCGTCGACGGCATCGAGAAGAACGCGCGTGGGCGCACGCCGGCCGTCGATCGCGACGATCGTGGTCGCGCCGGCGGGTGTGTCGGCGTGGGGCGCCATCGAATCTGCCATCGAGCGGGGAATCGTAACCTTCGCATCCGATGCGGCCTCTGGCGCCAGCCCAACCCCCAGCGGAGGCGATCGCGGCCGCTCGCGCCCTCCCCGGCGAGCGCCTGCCCCTGCGGGTCGGCTTCGCCGCGGGCGCGGTCGCCGGCGGGCTGGCCGCGGGGGTGGAGCCGGTCGCACTCGGCCAGGCCCAGCGCGCGTTTCGCTCGGGCCCGGCGCAAGACGTCGAGGCGCTCGACGCGCTCGTCGTCGACCGGCCTGGTGGCGCGCTCGACGAGCAGGCGCTGCTGGGGCTCTGCGAGCGCGCCCGGTCGGGTTCGGTGCCGGTCGTCGGGATCCGCCGCGACGGCGAGCGCCCCGTGTGGTCCGGCCTCGCCGACGTCGAGACGGGCTGCCCGGGCTCGGCGCCGGAGCTGACCGCGGCGCCGGCCGTCGACGTCGGCGCCTTCAATCCGGACCTGTTCACGCACGGCGGCGTTGCCGGCTTCCTGGCGACGCTGGACCGGGACGCCCCGGCCGCGGCGCTCTCCGAATCGTTCGCGATGCTGCGGGCCGCGACCCGGTTCGACCCGGTCGCCCTGCACACGTCCGTCGAGCTCGCGGAGGTGACGCTGCCCGAGGGCGTCGTCGCGGCGCGCGAACTGGACGCGAGCGCGGAGCTCCTCGAGATCCTCCACCGCCGGCTCGGCGTCCTCGACCACCCCGCCTTCCACGCCTCGGAGTTCGAGCGCGCGGGCTGGATCGCGAAGCTCTGCGCGGCCGGGGTCCCGGTCTGCGCGGCCGAGATCTCGGACCGCCTCGCGGAGCTGCTCGGAGCGGAGCTGACGGCGCTGATCGAGCCGCTTCGGCCCCGCGATTTGGCCGACCTCGACCTCCGCGAGCGGGTCTCGGTCGCGCTGCGCCGGGCGGCGCTGCGCGAGCATTCCGCGACCGCGCGCTGGCGCCAGATCGCGGCCGCGGCCGGAATCGAGCTGCCGGGCCGGCCGATGGTCTCGGTGATCCTCTCGACCCGGCGCGAGAGCTGGCTCGAGCACGGGATCGCCCAGGTCGCGCGCCAGACCTATGAGCCGCGCGAGCTGGTCGTCTGCCTGCACGGCGACGAGTTCGCGCCCGGGACCTCGGAGCGGGTGCGCCGGCTCTATCCCGGCGAGTGCCAGGTGATCCGGGTCGACGGCGAGCTGACCCTGGGCGACGCGCTCAACGCCGGAGTCGAGGCCTCGCGGGGCGAGCTCGTGACGAAGATGGACGACGACGACTACTACTCGACCGAGCACCTCTGGGACCTGGTGCTGGCGCTCGAGTACTCGGGGGCGGATCTGGTCGGCAAGGCCGCCGAGTTCGTCTATCTCGAGGAGATCGACGTCACCCTGCGCCAGATCTCGCAGGACGTGGACACGCGGATGGCGGGCGGCGGGATGATGGCGGTGAAGGGACCGCTCCAGGCCGTCGGCGGCTGGCCGCAGCGCTCGCGCGGCGAGGACCTGCACCTGATCCGCCGCTTCACCGGCGCCGGCCGCCCGATCCGGCGGATCCCGCCGCACGGCTACATCCTCAACCGCCATGGCATCGACCACACCTGGCGCCCCCAGGTCGACTACTTCCTGTTCCGCTCCGACCGCCAGTGGCGCGGCCTGGGCTTCGACGTCACGTCAATCGAGCCGCCGACCGATCCCTACACGCGCGTGCCACATACGGAGCCCGTTTGATGGATCAGTCCCCGGTGGTGGTGCTCGGCGTCTCGCGGAGCGGCACGACCCTGCTCAAGCAGATGCTCGACCGGCACCCAGAGCTCGCGATCCCGACCGAGTCCTACTTCCTGCCGCAGCTGTGGGACCGCCACGGCGAGCGGCCCAACCGCGAGGCCTTTCTCGCCGACCTGCCGCGGCTGGCCCGCCTCGAGGATTGGGGCGTGACCCGGGACGAGGTCGACGAGCGCCTACCGGCCGAGCCGACCTTCTCGCAGGCGGTCCAGGCGATCTACCGCTCCCACGCCGAGGCGCGGGGCAAGAGCCGGTTCGGTGACAAGACACCCTCGTACATGGGGGAGCTGGACGTGCTCGAGCGGGCGTTCCCCGGCGCCCGATACGTCCACCTGATCCGCGACGGGAGGGATGCGGCGCTCTCGTTCCTGGCCCTGACGCGACGGCCGAGCTTCAACTGGGCCCGCCCCCGCGGCCTCGGCTCCTTCGCGGTCCAATGGCGGCGCGAGGTCGAGGGTGCGCGGCGTTTCGGCCGGGAGCGCCTCGGCGAGCGGTACGTCGAGCTGCGCTACGAGGACCTGGTGAGCGACCCGGAGGGCGGACTCCGCGCGATCTGCCCGATCTTGGAGCTCGAGTTCGACCCGGCGATGCTCGCCTACCACGAGGCGCCCGACGCGGGCACGCTCCGCGACCATCCGAAGCTCGCCGACCCGCCAACGCCGGGGCTCCGCAGCTGGCGCGACCAGATGTCCCCGCGTCAGGCCGAGCTCTTCGAGGCGATCGCCGGCGACCTGCTCACTCACCTCGGCTACGACCGGGCGCACCCGGAGCCATCGGCGATCACGCGCCTGCGCGCGGGCGCCAACCGCGCCGCGCTGGGTGCGCGCGCCGGCACGTGGCACGCCGCGACCAGCCTCGCCCGCAAGAGCCCGGCCTGGCGCCTCCGCCAGGCCTACAACCGCCGCCGCTTCAAGCCGGCAACGACGCCCTAGCCGACCGGGTAGCCGAGCTCGCGCAGGCGGTCGCCGGCGATCGCTTCGAACGTCGCGACGTCCTCGGGTGACATCTGCTCGCGCCAGCGGTCGATCCGGGTTGGGTCCGGCGGGCGCTTCAGGTTCTCCATGATCTTCATGCGCTCGTCCGTCGAGACGATGCGGCCGTCCGGGGCGACCTCCTCGGGCGGGGTCTCGAGCGCGATCCGCTCGTCGACGTTCTCGTAGAAGCGGACCATCCGCTCGTCGAACGGGACCTCGATGAACTCGGCGATCTTCCGCAGGTTGGGCTCCGGGTCGCGGACCAGGTCCTCGTAGATGATCTCGAGATAGTGCGGGAGGCCCTGGGCCTTGTCGCGCGCCTCGTCGAGCCGCGCCACCCAGAACTCTGCGCACTCCTCGATCGTGTCCGGGCCGAACCACAGGTCCTTGATCGAGAGCGCGACGGCGCGGCCGTCGCGGATGATGTGGACGAACCGGGCCTCGGGCAGGACCCGGTGGATCAGGTCCATCTTCCGCACGTAGAACGGTGTCTTGTCGCCCCACCGCGGCTTGTCGATCTTCTCCGCGTACATCTCGTAGAAGACCCGCACCCCGTCGCCGAGATTCTTGGGGTTGCGCTGGCGCACCCGCCCGGCGAAGTCATCGGCGTCGAGGTGGAAGTCGGGCCAGCGCTTGTGCCCGGTGACGGCGTCGATGAAGACCTCGACCTGGTTCTCGCCCGGCCGGCGCTTCGCCGCCCGCCATGCCTTCTGCGCCTTGGTGATGAAGTACGTCTCCGGCGGGATCGCGAGCTCCGGATGCGCGTCCAGCATCAGGCGCAGCATCGTCGTGCCGGAGCGTGGGGCGCCGACGACGAAGGGGGCGGGCGTGCGATCTCCGGCGGGCGAGCCCGGCGTGAGGGCGTCCTTCAGCTTCGCGAGGCGGGACACGGCGGGCAAGTCTAGGGTGCTACAGACCGCCCGAAGGGCTGTAGTGATCGAGATAGTTCCCGCAGGCGGAGACCGCGCGGGCATTGGCGGTCGGCGGGGCTCAGGGCGACCCGGCCCAGCCAGACGCTGCGCTCGACACCGAGGAGGTCCTGCAATCCGCTCGGCTCCGCCGCGTCGACCTCGATGACCACCGAGTCGCCGCTGCTCGACAACTCGCCCGCCGGCCAGAACGCGCCGCGACCCGCACCGATCAGGTAGAAGCCCTCGAGCGAGGGGGGAAGCTCGGCGACCTCCTCGCCGTCGACGCTGAGCGTCAGCGGCACCTGCGAGTGGTATTGGAGGGAGATCGCCCAATCGCCCGCAGGCGGCTCGAGCGTCTGGCTCGCCGACCCGGGCGCGTCGAGCTGGAAAGACGGCTTCCAGCCCTCCTGTCCGCCCAGAACGGGCGTCACCAGGTACACGCCCTGCGCGTCCGCCACGATCGCGTCGGTCTGGCAGTTCAGGATCGCCCCCGGGTTGCCGTCATCCGGGCTCAGTCCCCCCTCCTCGTCGAGGATCTCGAGATCGGGCGACTTCCCCCGGCGCTGCCAGAGCATGTAGTCGCCCTCTTGGGCGACCTCCTCCCAGTTCGGCGGCGGCGTCGACTGATACGCCGCATCGGTCGTGATCGCGTACTCCTGCCGGTTGAGCTTCTTCGTCTCGAGGTTGTCGAAGTCGAGTTGCTGGCCCTGCTGCCAGGTCTTCGAGGTCCGCGCGCCGATCTCGGCCGGGACGTAGCCGCCCGGGCTGCGGGCCAGCGTGCCGCGCAGGTAGTAGCCCGCGAAGCGGTCGACGCCGAGGAAGACGAGGTCGTCGTCGGGGCCCGACCGCTCGGCGAGGACCTCGAGATCGCGCTGGCGCTCGTCGAAGCCGACCGGCGCGGCGCGCAGTGCGAGGAACGTGGAACCCAGGGCGAGCGCTGCGAACAGCGAACCCACCGCAAGGCGCGCAAGGTCCGCCGCGGGTCCGCTCGTCGGGCCCGAGCAGCCACCGGAGCGTCACCAGCATCACCACCGGCGCGAGCACGGCGAGCGCCTTTGCCTCCACGTGGATCTGGGCAAAAGGCCTGGAAAGCGCGTACACGAACGCCGCGGCCACGAGCGTCGCCAGCAGCGCCCACTCCCGCCGTCGCACGAGCGCGATCGCGGCTCCGAGCGCGCAAAGCCCGGCGAACCCGGTCGCGAGCAGCGCGCCGTCGACCTCGCCGCGGACGATCCTGAAGTCGCCCTTCCGGCCAGATCCCCAGGGCCTCGCCCGGGAACACGGGCGACGAGAGCCGCCCGCTCGACTCCTGGACGTCGTCGATCTTCTCGACGAAGTCCCGCGCCGGGCCGATCACCACGACGGCCAGCGCGACCAGCAGGACCGCGCCGACGATGAGGAGCCGCCGGTGCGCGCGCGGCCGCCTCGCGAACCGCGGCGAGGTCCACGCGCGACTCGAACCCGAGCCAGAGGATCGCCCAGACGGGGATCGCGACCGCGAACCACACGGCGCCCGGGATCGAGAACGTGAAGACCGACGCGGCAGCGAGCGCGGCCAGGACGGCGACCACCGCGCGGGCCGGCGGCAGCTCCCGCTCCTCCCCCTGCCGCCGCGTGGCGAGATGGAGCACCACGGCCATCGCGACCACGAACAGCGCCATCGCCGTCTCCTTGAATCCGGACTGGGCCAGGAACGACGCCGCCAGGTAAGGCAGCCCGGTCAGCGCCGCCGCGACCCCGCGCCGCCACGGCGGCAGCGCCGGCAAGCACGCTCAGCGCCGCCAGCGCCGTCAGCGCCGGGATCGCGATCAGGAGGCCGTTGAAGACGTCCACCAGGTCGAAGCGCGGTCCCCTCGGACACGGCCGCCGCCAGCGCCTGCGGGCCAACGGGATAGCCGACCTGCACGGCCTTCGGCTGCGGCCCGAACCCGTCGGCCAGCCAATCGGCCCAGTAGAGCTGTGCCGCCTGGTCGTTGGTGTAGATCCCCTCGCCCAGCACGCCGGTCCGCTCGTTGAAGAGGAACGGCAGGCAGGCGAGCGCCGAGCACGACCGGCACCACGACCAGCGCGACGGTGTGCTGACCGCGGGCCGGGGCGCGACGCCGTCCCGCGGGGCCGGGACCGCGCGCCGGTCACGACCGCGCAGGCGACAGTGAGCAGGCCGAGCAGGATCGCGGCGGTCATGCCGCGGCCCGGAAGCCGCACCAGGAACGGCGCCAGGACCACGAGCACCGCAAGCCCAACGGCGCCCGCGACCCACTCCGGCCGCCGCCAGCCCAAGAGCAGCATCGCCGCCCGCCCGATGACGACCGAGGCGAGCACGATCAGAAGCGCGCTGAGCGACGATCTCGAGCATCAGGGCTGGCTTCGCGGAGCGGCTGGTTCGCAGCTCGGTCGAGTTCACCGAGTCGCCGTTCAGCTCCGCCGGCTCAGGTCGGGCAGGTCACCGCAGGCGGCGGGGTCGAGCGGCGCCGAGATCCGGAACATGCTGACCGGCCCGTCGCGCAGTATCTCCTCGGCGCCGGGTCCTCGGCGCGTCCACAGCCCCTCCTTTGTGTCGGTCAGGCCGCCCGGGCAGGTAGGGGTCGTACATCGTCACGACGAAGTCGTAGTCGCCGGCGTTCACCTGCTCGCGCCAGGTCTCGCAGTCGGCGATCCGCAGGAACGCCTCGTCCTCGCCCTTGATCCCGAGCCACTGGACGTGGTTCGAGAGGTCGGTGCCGGAGAACGCGTACTGGTTGAAGACGCCGCGGACGCCGGAGATCGCGATCCGCGTGTCGCGCAGGTCCTGCGCCTCGCGAACGACCTCGCCGATCTTGAGCTCGAGGCTCAGGTTCTCGTAGCGGCGCTCCAGGTAGTGCCGCTGGAGCAGGAAGCCGGCGACGACGGCGCCGAGCGCCACGACGGCGCCGAGCGCCAGCGTCGACCGCGGCGTCGCGGCCGGCCCGAGCCGGCCGCGCGAGGCGAGCCAGCCCGCCGCGGCGAACGCCGCGAGGACGAGCGACGCCGGTGGCGATCGCGCCCTTCGTGTGGCCGCCCTCGGGCCACTGGACGATCGTCAGCGTCGTGATCAGCGCCAGCCCCGCCAGGGCCGCAAGCGTGATCGTGCGCCGGCGCTCGTCCTGCCGGAGGGCCGGCAGGCAGGGCAGGATCGCGAGCCCGATCGCCACCGCCGGGGCCAGGTAGCGGACGTTCCACTCGAAGGCGATCGGCTCCCCCTCCTCGCCGCCGGCGGTGAGCGGCGTGAAGACGTAGGCGATGGCGGTGATCAGCGCGACCGCGCCGAGCGCACGGAGCACCGGCTCGCGCCCGCGCCAGACGCGCATAGGCGCCGCCGGCAACCACGCCCAGCAGGACGAGCGGCCAGAGCGGGCCCAGCTCCTCACCGAGGTAGTGAACGAATCCGAATACCAGTCGTGCCGAACCAGACCTCGGTGTCGTTCCAGTAGTGGGCGACCGAGTAGCCGGGGCGAAGCTCGAACGCGCGCTCGGGCGACGGCAGGTCCAGCGGCCCCCACTTGGTGAACGGGATCGGGTTGCCGACCGTGAACATGTTGCGCGCGTACCAGTAGCCGCCCGCGAGCAGCATCGGCAGCGACCACGCGCCCGTCGCGCGCAGGCGCTCGCCGCGCGGCGCGATGACCACCACGGCCAGCGTCAGCAGCGCGACCGGCGCCAGGAACGAGAGCTTCGTCCCTGCCGCCAGCCCGGCCGCGGCACCGGCGACCGCCAGCGCGCCGAAGGCGATCGACCGGCTCCCCTCGCCCCTCGCCGCGTGGCCGTTGACCAGCAGCGCGGCCGCGCACAGCAGGAAGGCGACCCCGGTGATGTCGTTGAGCGCCTCGCCGGCCTGGAAGTCCACCATCGTCTCGGCGCCGAGGACCACCGCGCCGCCGGCGAGCGCGGCCGGGGCGACGCCGTAGGGACGCCCGATCGCCCACGACGCCAGCAGGCCGAGGGCGAGGAAGCCCATATTCAGGAGCGGCGAGAGGAAATCCCGGGCGAACGCGAGGATCGGGATCGTGTGCAGGATCTCCGAGTTCGCCGGGTAGAAGCTCGCGAAGAAGATCGGATCGAAGAAGTAGAGGTCCCCCGTCGACCCGGTCTCGGCGAACCGCGATGCCAACGGCATGTGGTACCAGAGCGAGTCGGCGCGGCCCATGCCACCGGCGATGCCGGTGAGCGTCGGAATCGCCCACCCCGCGAACACCGCGGCCATGATGACGGCGACGATCCAGATCCCGTAGCTCGGCCCCGCCGGCGCGGGCGGTGCCTCGGGCGCAGCCCGCTCCCCGACCAGGAGCGAGAGCAGCGCCACGACCACGCAGGCGGCGGGGAAGGCGAACGACGTCAGCAGGCTGAAGGTGCCGAGCAGCTCGGCCACGACGATCGCCAGCGTCAGGCCGATCACGAGGTCGGCGACCAGCGCCGGGGACCCGGACCAGCCGGGCAGCAGGGCGCGGCGGAGCCGGACGGCCGCAAAGCCGAGGGCGGCGACCACGATCGCCAGCTGCGCCACGCCGGCGAGATAGTCGAGGAAGCCGAGCGTGCGCTCGTATGGGACGAACTCGGCGCTCACGGACGCCGCCCCGGATCAATCCGGGTTCTGCTTGCAGCCCTCGGGCGGGCAGATCACGACCGAGCGCTCGGCAGGCTCGACCATGCCCAGCCTCCGGGCGCCGCGCTCGGCGGCGTCCGGCTCGGCGAGCGTGGCGGCTCGGGAGCGGAGCTCCTCGTTCTCGGCCTTCAGGTCGGCGAGCTGCGCGCTCTCGGTGCGCGAGTCCCGCCACGCGTCGATGAAGTTGACGACCGGGTTCACGTACAGGACGAGGATCGCGAACAGGACGATGACCAGCGAGATCCTGCCGAGCCGCTCCCAATCCACGCGGGAGGAGGAGCGCCCGGAGGTGCGCCGCCGCGGGGCAACTCGATACGCGCGTGAGCTCACGCATCATCGGTTCAACGCCCGCGGCGTCTTACCTTCCCGCGAAAGCTTCTATGCCCGGGTACGCGGCCTTCGCGCCCAGCTCCTCCTCGATCCGCAGGAGCTGGTTGTACTTGGCGACCCGGTCCGAGCGCGACGGCGCGCCGGTCTTGATCTGCCCGACGCCCGTGGCCACCGCGAGATCGGCGATCGTGGTGTCCTCGGTCTCGCCCGAGCGGTGCGACATGACCGCGGTATAGCCGGCCTCGCGGGCGATGCGGATCGCCTCCAGCGTCTCGGTCAGCGTCCCGATCTGGTTCACCTTGATCAGGATCGAGTTGGCCACGCCGGCCTCGATGCCGCGCCGCAGGCGCTCCGGGTTGGTGACGAACAGGTCGTCGCCGACGAGCTGGCAGCTCGAGCCCAGGCGATCGGTGAGCGCCTTCCACCCGTCCCAGTCCTCCTCGTCCATCCCGTCCTCGATCGAGACGATCGGGAACCGCTCGCAGGCGCTCTGCCAGTACGCCGCCATCTCGTCCGGGCTCAGGGTCCGGCCCTCGTGCTCGAGGACGTAGGAGCCGTCGGAGTAGATCTCGCTGGTCGCCGGGTCGAGCGCGATGAACACGTCCTCACCCGGTGCGTAGCCCGCCGCACCGATCGCCGCGACCAGCGCGTCGAGCGCCGCCTCGTTCGACTCCAGGTTCGGCGCGAACCCGCCCTCGTCGCCGACGGCGGTCGAGTGGCCCTGCTCGGCGAGCGTGCGCTTGAGCGCGTGGAAGACCTCGGTTCCCATCCGCAGCCCCTCGCTGAAGGTGGGCGCGCCCGCCGGCACGACCATGAACTCCTGGAAGTCGATCGAGTTGTCGGCGTGCGCGCCGCCGTTGACGACGTTCATCATCGGCACCGGCAGGACGCTGGGCTCCTGCCCCGAGCCCAGCCGGGCCACGTACCGGTAGAGCGGGACGCCGGCGTCGGCGGCCGCGGCACGGGCCGCTGCGAGCGAGACGCCCAGGATCGCGTTCGCGCCCAGCCGCGACTTGTTCGGAGTGCCGTCGAGCTCGATCAGGGTCCGGTCGAGCGCCGCCTGGTCGGCGGCGTCCGCACCCCGCACCGCGTCGGCGATCTCGCCGTTCGTGTTCGCAACCGCGGTGAGCACGCCCTTGCCGCCCCAGCGCTCGCCGCCATCGCGAAGCTCGGTTGCCTCGAACTCGCCGGTCGACGCGCCCGACGGCACGGCCGCGCGTCCGACGGCGCCGGAGGCGAGCGTCACCTCGGCCTCGACCGTGGGATTGCCCCGCGAGTCGAGGATCTGGCGGGCGTGGATGCGTTCGATCTCGGGCATGTGTCCTCAGGCGACGGAAAAGCCCGCCGGGAGCGGGCTGAGAGCGCTCATTCTGGCAGGACGGCGCGCCGGGCCGCCGGCGCGCGGGGCGCGGCGGCCTTGACCCCGCCGATGAAGTGTGGTACGCCTAAGCGAGTCCGGCCCGGCGCGAGGGGGTCGTCAGCCCCGGACCGACACCAATCACCACAACACGGGGAGGCATGCGATGTCGAATCGCATCAGTGCGCACTTGCGCAGCAACGTCGTCGGGTACATAGCGCTGTTCTGCTTTGCGATGGGTGGGACGGCGTACGCAACGCATCCCGGCGGCGCCAACACGATCAGCACCGGCGACATCATCAACGACCAGGTGTTCACCCAGGACATCGCCGACAACAACATGACGTCGCAAGACGTCCGCAACGACACGCTGGGCAGCGGCGGCTTGCAGGCGATCGACCTGCGAGCGGACTCGGTCGGATCATCCGAGGTCGCGACGGGAGCCGTCGGCAACGACGAGCTCGCTGACGACGCGGTCGGCTCGGCGGAGATCATTCCCGACACGATCCAGCAGGTTGACCTGGCGAACGACGTGATCGCCAGCGGTGAGGTCGTAGACGACAGCCTCACCGGCACCGACATCTCGTCGGCTTTCGGGAGGGACTCGGCCGTGTTCGTCACGATTCCGGGCGACGCGACCCCGGTCGAGCTCACCAACGTCACGGTGACGCCGAGCTCGACCGGCACCCTGCTGGCCCGTGCCGTGGGCTACTGCAACATCCACCCCGAGGACGCGGATCTCACTCCCGGCGACTTGTTCCAGGTGCAGATCGGGATCGGACCCGACTTGGCCAGTTCGCTCGGTTTCGACTTCCAGAACCACGGGTTCATCCAGACGATCGCCGGCGACGAGGGCCCTCAGCAGCACAACTACGTAGCCGAGGAGCTGTTCCCGGGGACCGCCGGCGTCCCGACCACCCTGGTTGTAGGCGCGTATGACGCCTTCGGCAACACCGTCGGCGGCGAAAGCGACTGCAGCGCCGCGTTGACGGTGCAGGAGCTGACGGGCACGGCGCTCGAGCCGGCCTCCGCGAGCAGTGGAGCCGCCGGTCCCGCGACCGGCACCGGGGGGTGAGGCGCAGCAAGTTCAGTTCGTGAGTTCATCCGTCGCCCCGAGGCCTGGCCTCGGGGCGACGGCGTGCCTGGCCGCCGAGCGCACGGCCAGCTCGGGGTCGACGCCGAGGCGGCGCGAGATCCGGACAAGCTCGAGCAGCAGGTCGCCGAGCCACCTCTCGGCCCGGTCGCGTGCGGCCTCGTCTGCGGCCGGCGGCGCCCCGGCATCAGGATCCGCCCGCCGCAGGAGCTTGCGCGCGTACAGCAGGCCGGGAAGGTTCTCGGGCACGTCGCCGAACGGGTCGCCCGCGCCCCTGCCCTCGATGTCGCGCTTGATCCGATCCCAGTTGGAGAGCACCTCGCGGGCGGTCTTGGGATCGCCCTCCTCGAGCAGGGCGCGAGCCTCGCTCTCCTCGAACACGTGCGGGTGGCGGCGGATCAGCTTCGCCACCATCCCGTCGGCGACCTCGACCAGGGAGCCCGCCCCCCGCTCCTCGAGCAGCAGCGCCAGGAAATGGACCTGGAAGAGCACGTCGCCAAGCTCGTCGAGCAGCTTCGCGTCGTCGCCCTGAGCGGCGGCATCGGCCAGCTCGTAGGCCTCCTCGACCGTGTGCGGGACGATCGAGCGCTCGTCCTGATCACGGTCCCACGGGCATTCGACCCGCAGCCGGCGGGTGATCGCGTCGAGGCGGGCGACCGCACTGGCCAAGCGCTCGTCGTCTGTGTCGCGTTCGATGACCCTGCCTCGCCTAGCTCGGCCTGCGGCAGATCGCGTAGAGGCTTCCGGCGTGCTCCGCGCCCTCGAGGCCCGCGGCGCTCGCCGCCATCTCGTCGGCCAGCACCTGCGGCGTGGTGCCGATCGCCTCGAGCTCGAACCCGGCGGCGCGAAGCTCGGCCTCGGCCTCGGCGGTCTCGTACCACCACATGTACGGGCCCTGATCGCGTAGCGCGCCGCGCGCGAAGCGCCCGCTGATGCGGAGTCTGGGGAGTAGCTGGCGCGCGCGATCGGATCGCCGCAGCCGGCGCACGGCGCCCAGGTAGGCCAGAAATGGGCGGTAGCGCCAGTCCGCACGTCGGACGTCGTAAGAGAGGAACGAGAAGATCGCTCGCCCGCCTGGGGCGAGAATGCGGTGCGCCTCCCGAAGGACGGCCGCGCGTTCCTCCGAACGCTCGAACAGCGATGGGAACTGCTGGAGGTAGATCGCCTGGCCGAACCGCCCGTCGGCGTATGGCACGGTGCGCGCGTCGGCGACATCGAACTCGATGTCCTCCGCTCCCGGGGTCGCTCGCGCCGCCTCGATCAGCTCCGGGATGAAGTCGAACCCGGCGAGGTCACCGAACCCGCGGTCACGCAGCTGGAACAGCATCCTGCCGTTGCCGGTTCCGGCCTCGACGGTCGGGTGCTCGGGCAGCAGATAGCGCTCCAGGACCGCGGCCTCGTCCGGCTTCATTCCCCCGGCCGACGCCCAATAGTCGCGCTCGACCGTGCTGTAGAAGGCGAGCTGGTCGTCGGTCAACGATTGGATCAGGGTGGCGGTGCCGTGCCCGGAGGCGCCGTGCCCGGAGGCGCCGTGCCCGGAGGCGCCGTCCCCGGAGGCGCGGCGCCGGGCGGGACCGTCGGCGTTCCAGTCGGGATGGCCGGCGCCGCCGGCGCGAGCCCCTGCGGGCCCTGCGGCAGACCGGTCGCCCCGGTCTCGCCCGCGCTCGAAGGCGGCACGGGCCGCGTCGAGGGAACGAACGCCGGGCAGCCCGCGATCGGCGCGCCGGTGGCTGGGTCGACGCCGGCGTCCTCGCCCTCGTCGTCGCCGGCGCAGGCATCGGGCGCGGGCGGTGCGTTGCCGCAGCGGTCGATCGTGAAGTCGTCGGCACAGACGGTGCGCAGCCGCCACTTGCTCAGGAAGTCCGCCTGGTAGGCGGCGGCGGCAGCCTGCTGCTCCTGGCTCGCCAGCGTCTGCTCGATCTGCTGCTTGGTCTGGTCGTCGAGCGGCTGCGTCGAGGCCGGCGTGATCGCGTCCACTTGCAGGACGTAGAACCCGGCCTCGGTCTCGATCGGACCAACGACCGTGCCTTCGGTGGAGAGGAAGATCGCGTCGTCCAGCGCCGGCTCGTTCTGGCCCTCCACGACGCCCTGGCGCAGGCCGCCGAGCGCCGCGGTCGCCTCGTCGGTCGACAGCTCCTTCGTCACCTTCTTCCAGTTCGCGGGGGAATTGTCCTCGGAGAGCTGGTCGAACGCCTGCTGCGCCTTGGCCTCGTCCGGGTTCAGGAGGGTGCGGACGTCGCGTGTCTCGGGCGTCTCGAACTCCTGGATGTTCTCCTCGTAGAAGTCCGCGACCTCGTCGTCGGGGATGTCGGGGGGCTCGGTGCCCAGCACGTCCTCTTGGATCCGCTGCGAGAGCAGCTGCAGGCGCACGCGCTCGCGCGCGTCCTCCTCAGTGAACTTCGACTGCGTGAGGAACTTGTCGAACTCCTTCTGGCCGCCGAACTGGTCGTTGACGATCGTCTCGAGCTCCTCGTCGATCTCGCGATCGGTGACCTCGATCCCGAGCTCCGACGCCTCGCCGTTGACCCACCGCGCAAGCAGCAGGTCGGCCATCGCGGTCTCCTGCAGGAGGTCGTACTGCGGCGTCCCCGGCGCGGGTACCTCCGGGACCTGCTGGCGCGCCGCGGCCTGCTCGAGCGCCGCGTCGAACTGTTCCTGCGTGACCTCGCCGTCCGGCGCCTCCTCGACGAACGCGACAGCGTCGTCGTTGGGCAGGCTGGGCTTGCCGATCCCGCTCGTCGCGGCGACCAGCACGATCACGCCGACCAGCAGGACGGCGAACAAGATCGCGGCAGTTCTCTTCGACCCCGAAAGCATCGGCGCGGAACCCTAACGAGATTCGACCAGCGCAGGCTCAGTGGCAGGTAAAGACTCGATCAAGGCGAGCAAAGCCGCGAGCCGCGGACCGGGCTCGTCCGGGACGCGCAGCGACAGGGTTCGCTTGGACGTCTCGTACATGGCCTCCGGCGTCCGCTCGCGAATCGCCGCCACCTGGCCGGAGTCGAGGTCGAGCGGCGAGATCGAGAGGCGCCCGCCCCGGACCTCGGCGACGCTCCCACCGTGGCGGCCGATCTGGATCCGCGCGCGCTGCAGCTCGAGCAGCGCCTCGACGGGCTCGGGGACTGGCCCGAAGCGGTCGCGCAGCTCCTCCCGCAGGGCTCGCAGCTCGCCGGGCTCGCGCGCTCCGGCGATCCGGCGATGCAGCTCGATCTTCGCCGCCTCGAACGGGATGAAGTCGGAGGGCACATACGCGGAGACGTCCACGTCCACCCGCACCTGCGCCTCGGGCGCACCCTCCTCGTCGCCCGCCCGCAGCGCCTCGGTCGCCTCCTCCAGCATCGAGAGGTAGAGCTCGAAGCCGATCGCCGCCACGTGCCCGGATTGCTCGTCGCCGAGCAGGTCGCCGGCGCCGCGCTGCTCGAGGTCGCGCATCGCGATCGCGAAGCCCGAGCCGAGCTCGGTGTGGTCGGAGAGCGTGGCTAGGCGAGCCGCGGCCTCATGTGAGAGCGCCTCGGAGGTGGGGTGCAGCATGTACGCGAAGGCGCGCTCGCGCGAGCGTCCGACCCGTCCGCGGATCTGGTACGCCTGCGCCAGGCCGAGCAGGTCGGCGCGCTCCACGATCAGCGTGTTGGCCTGGGGGATGTCCAGCCCCGACTCGATGATCGTCGTCGCGACCAGGCAGTCCGCGTCGCCCCGCAGGAAGGTCAGCATCGTCGACTCCAGCTCGGCGGTGTCCATCTGCCCGTGCGCCTCGGCGAAGCTCACTCCGGGCAGCAGCCCGCGCAGCCGCTCGGCGACCTCGTGCAGCGTGTCAACCCGGTTGTGCAGGAAGAAGACCTGGCCCCCGCGACCGACCTCGCGCCGGATCGCCCTGGCGACGAGCTCCTCGTCGTAGGGACCGACATAGGTCCGGATCGGCCGCCGGCCCTCGGGAGGCGTCTCGATCACCGAGATGTCGCGCAGGCCGGCCAGGCTCATCTGCAGCGTCCGCGGGATCGGCGTCGCCGACAGCGAGAGCACGTCCACCCGCAGCTTGAGCTGGCGCAGGAGCTCCTTCTGCTTGACGCCGAAGCGCTGCTCCTCGTCCACGATCAGGAGCCCGAGGTCCTTGGCGCGGACGTCGCGAGAGAGCAGGCGGTGGGTGCCGATCAGGACGTCTACCGTTCCGTCGGCGAAGCCGGCGAGCGTCGCCTTCACCTCGGCGGGCTTGCGAAGCCGCGAGACCACGCCGACCTCGAACGGCAGCTCGGCGAACCGCTCGCGGAAGGTCCCGAGGTGCTGCTGGGCGAGCACGGTGGTCGGCACGAGCATCATCACCTGCTTGCCCTCGGCGGCGGCCTTCACGGCCGCCCGGAGCGCAACCTCGGTCTTGCCGTAGCCGACGTCGCCGCAGATCAGGCGGTCCATCGGGCGGTCGGACTCCATGTCGGCGCGGCTCGCCTCGATCGCCTCGAGCTGATCCGCCGTCTCGCGGTATGGAAAGGCCTGCTCGAGCTGTAGGGACCACTCCCCGTCGGGGCCGAACGCGTGGCCGTGCCGGGCCGCGCGCTCCGCGTAGAGGTTCAGCAACTCGCCGGCCAGCTCGCGCGCCGCGCGCCGGGCGCGGGCCTTGATCGAGTCCCAGCGCTTCGAGCCGAGGGCCGAGAGCTGCGGCGCCTCGCCGCCGACGCCGATGTACCGCGTGATCTTGGTGAGCTGCTCGGTCGGCGCGAAGACGCGGTCCGATCCCCGGTACTGGAGGTCGAGGTAGTCGCGGGTGACGCCCGCGACCGTCTTCGTCTCGAACCCGGCGAAGCGGGCGATGCCGTGGTCCGCGTGAACCACGTGGTCCCCGACCCGCAGATCGGCCATCGACGCGAGCGACCCGCGCACCACCGGCTCGGCGGCGCGCCGCCGGTGCACCAGCTTGCGCCAGGGATAGACCGCAAGCTTCAATGAGGGCGCGACGAAGCCCTCGGCCAGGCGCGCCTCGGCGAACTGGACGCTCGGCTCGGCCGGGAGGGCCGCGCCCAGCATCTGCGCATCGACCCGCTGCAGGTTGAACCGCGCGCGCTCGGCCTCGCCACGGTGGTCGAAGGCGACGACGACCTGGTAGCCGGACCGCAACTCGCGCTCGAGCTGCGGCTCCGCCTCGCTCACCGAACGCGCGGCCGAGGCCGGTGCCTGGGCGCGGATCGAGATGCGGTCCCCCTCGGTCGCGACCGACCGCAGCCGCAGTCGGGCGCGGCGTTCGAGCGACTCGGCCACGTCCACGTAGAGGCGCCGGGCATCGGCGTCGTGCATCGCCGCGGTGACGTCCTCCCAGTGGGCGCGCAGCGCGGGCTCGATCTCCTCCGCGCCGGCGATCACGAACGCGGCGTCGTCCGGGATCAACTCGAGGGGCGGGCGGAACGAGGAGATCGGGAGCAACGAGCCGATGTCCGGGCGCTCACCGTCCTCGAGGGTTGCTTCTGCCAGGACGCGATGCTCGGTCGCCAACTCGGCCGCGGGGCTGAGCTCGACGCGCTCGACCTCACCGAGCGAGCGCTGGGTGAACGTCGAGAACCAGCGCATCGACTCGATCTCGTCGCCGAAGAGCTCCAGCCGCGCCGCGCGCTCCTCGGTCGCCGGGAAGACGTCGAGGATGTCGCCGCGCATCGCGAACTGCCCGCGCTCCTCGACCTGGTCGACCCGCTCGTAGCCCGCTTCCGCCAGCAGCTCGGCAGTGAACGGTAGGTCGATCTCCTCGCCGAGCTCGAGCGCGAAGCCCTCGGGCCGCAGGGAGGCGTCCGGGACCGTTTCGGCGAGAGCGATGGCGCTCGCGACGACGATCGGTGGCTCGGCCGCGTCGGACCCGGTGAGCGCATCCAGCGCCGCGATCCGCAGGCCGACCAGGTGCGGCGGCGGCGCGATGTGCGACGCATAGCCGGTGCCCCGCGAGGGGTAGTGGTGAACGCGCCTCGGCGCCAGGTAGGCGCCCAGCTCGCGCGTCAGGTCGCGGGCACCGACGTCGTCCGGCGCGACCACGACCACAGGCGCGGCTCCGAGCGCGTCCGGGTCGTCGGCGAGGGCGGCGATCAGGTAGGGCTGGACGGCCGCGGAGGCGTGAGCCTCGCCCCCCTTGGCCCCCGTTGCGGCAGCCGCGAGCGCGCGGAATGAATCATCCGCGGAGGCGAGCTCCAGCAACGGGCGCAATGTCACGGACGCCAGAGGCTAGCCAGCGGCGAGCGACGTATTTCCGGACATAGTGTCCGGAAATCCGTCTTTCGCGTGGTCGGGCTAGTCGCCGGAGGGCAGGCCCGGGCCGGAGCGCTGCCATTCGACCTGGCCCTCGCCCTCGGCCTTCGAGCGCTCGACGACGCCGTCCCACTCGTGCAGCATCGCCTTGAGCCGGGCGACCGCCTCCGGTGGGTGGGCGACGCAGGCTGTCGCGAGCTCGATCGCGACGTCCTCGGTGCGGGCTGCCGGCGCGACCCGGTGCACGAGTCCCCAGCGGAAGGCCTCGTCGGCTCCGACCTCCTTCGAGGTGAGCAACAGGTACTTGGCGACCGACAGGCCGCAGAGCGTGACCAGCCGCGCGGGCCCGACCGGTACGCCCAGCGACGCGCCCGGAAAGCGCAGTCGCAGGTTCGAGCCGCCGACCCGGATGTCGCAGGCCACGGCGATCTCCGCCCCGCCGCCAACCGTGGCGCCGTGGCAGGCGGCGACGGTGGGCTTGGGGAAGGCGGTGAGCTCGTCGTAGAGCTCCGCAAAGAGCTGCATGCGGCGGAAGCTCCCGTCCTCGTCGAGCTGCTCGCGGATGTCGGCGCCGGCCGAGAGCCCCATGTGGTCGGTCGAGGAGACCACGAGCGCCCGCACGTCGTCGTCGTCGCGGGCGGCCGCGAGGTGCACGAGCAGCTCCTCGAGCATCGGGGTGTTGATCGCGTTGCGCGCGCGGGGGCGGTCGAGGCGCAGGACAGCAACCCCCTGGTCCGCCTCGTAGGTGGTCAGTTCACTCATCGGGGTCGCCGGACGCTAGCCGCTCGATCAGGCGCTCGGTCTCGTCGGCCGCGGCCGCGATCAGGGCCCGGACCTCGGGCTCGGGCTCGGTGAACCGCCCCAGGACCCAGGCCGAGACCACCTCGGGGTCGGTGGAGTCGGGTCGCCCGACCCCGACCCGGACGCGCCAGAACTCGCCGCTGCCGAGACCGCGCTTGAGCGACTTCATCCCGTTGTGGCCCGCGACGCCGCCGCCGAGCTTCGAGCGGATCTCGCCGAACGGCAGGTCGATCTCGTCGTAGACCACCACGACGCGGTCGAGCGCCACGCGCAGCGAGCCGCGCGCCGGGCCGGCCGAGTCGCCCGACTCGTTCATGTAGGTCTGCGGCAGCAGCGCTGCGACCCGCGGGCCGCCGGGACGGATCCGGCCCTCAGTGATCAGGCCCCGGAACTTCTGCTTCGCCTTGGGCAGCTCCCAGCGCCGGGTGAGCTCGGCGACCACCTCGAACCCGATGTTGTGGCGGGATGCCGCGTACTTCGCGCCCGGGTTGCCGAGACCGACAACGAGGATCCGGTCGCCGGAGTCAGCGGCGTCCGCATCGCGCGAGCGCCGCCGGCGGAAGATGGACACGGCTACTCCGAGTCTGAGTCGTCGCCGCCGCCGTCGTCGCCGGCTTCGGCGTCGCCCTCGCCCTCGGCGGCCTCGGCCTCGCCCTCGGGCGCCTCGATCGGCTCGCCGTCCTCGCCCACCAGCTCGGCCTCTTCCTCGAGCTCGGGCTCCGGCTCCTCCTCGACCCGTGGCGGGTTGAGCGTGGCGATCGTGACCTCCTCGGCCTCGACGCCCTCGCCGAGAGCGAAGGTGACGCCCTCGGGCGCGATCACGGAGTCGAGCTGCATGGTGTCGCCGATCTCCATCCCGGACACGTCCACGGGGATCGACTCGGGGATGTCGGTCGGCAGCGCCTCGACGTTGATCTGGTGGGTGATGTGCTCGAGCACGCCACCCTCCTTGACGCCGGGGGCCTCCTCCACGCCGAGGAGCTCGATCGCGACCTCGGACTGGATCGCCTGGTCCAGGCGGACGACCTGGAGGTCGATGTGCACGAGCTGGCCGCGCAGCGGGTGGCGCTGCTGCTCCTTGACGACGACGGGCTCCGCCGTGCCGCCGTCGAACGTCAGGTCGAGCAGGGCCCCGCCGGTGGCGAGGGCCGTGCGTACGTCGCGCTCGGGCACGCTGAAAGCGCGCGCCTCGGAGCCGCCCGAGTAGACGACGCCGGGCACGAGCCCCTCGCGGCGCAGGCGGCGGGCCGTGCGGGAGCCGAATTCGGTCCGTGCCGAGACCTCGAGTGTGGCGCGATCGGAAGCCATTTCGCGGCCACGAGGATAGCTACCCTGCGCAGGTGGGCGACGAGGGGAAGATCCCGAAGGGGCGGGTCCGGCGGTCGGCAAAGCTCGGCTCGGCGCTGGGGGTCCAGGGCGCCCGTTACGCGGGCACGAAGGCGGCCGGGCTGGCGCGCTCGAAGGAGGGCGCGGACGAGAAACTGGAGGCGCGCCACCTGGAGACGGCGATCCGCATGGCGTCGGTGCTGGGCGAGATGAAGGGCGCCGCGATGAAGGTGGGGCAGCTCGCCTCGTTCGTCGACACCGAGTTCCTGCCCGAGGAGTACCGCGAGATCTACCAGGAGCAGATGGCGATGCTGCGCAGCTCGGCCGAGCCGATGCCCTGGGAGAAGGTCTCGAAGGTGCTGACCGAGGAGTACCAGGGCGAGCGCGTGTCCGACCTGTTCGCCGACATCGAGGAGGAGGCGTTCGCCGCGGCCTCGATCGGCCAGGTCCACCGGGCCGAGCTGCACGACGGGCGGCGGGTCGCCGTGAAGATCCAGTACCCCGGGGTCGCGGAGGCGCTGGAGGCGGACCTCGCCAACGTCGGGACGATCGTGCGCCTGGCGAAGGCGCTGGCGCCCGGGCTCGAGCCCAAGGCGATCGCGTCGGAGCTGCGCGAGCGGGTGCTCGAGGAGCTGGACTACGAGTTCGAGGCCCAGAACCAACGGAGCTTCAGCCGTGCCTACCGCGGCCACCCGTTCATCTACGTGCCCGACGTCCTGACCAGGCTCTCGCGCCGGCGGGTGCTGGTGACCGAGTACGTGGAGGCGGCGGATTTCGAGGCGGTCAAGCAGCTCGACGCCGAGACCCGCAGCCGGTTCGGCGAGATCGTCTTCCGCTTCGCCTTCGGGTCGATCTACCACCTCCAGCACTTCAACGCGGACACGCACCCCGGCAACTACCTGCTGATGGAGGACGGCCGCGTGGCGTTCCTCGACTTCGGCATGACCAAGCGGCTCGACATCGAGCAGATCGAGCTCGAGCAGGTGGCCGTGGACGCCGCGGTGCACAAGGATCCCGAGGCGCTGCGCCTCGCGCTCGCCGACCTGGGCTTCGTCAAGAACCCGACGAAGCTCGACGCGGAGCGGCTGATGGACGCGGTGATGATCGTCGGCGGGTGGTACCTCGAGGATCGGGAGTACGAGGTATCGGCGCGCCGGGTCGCCAAGGTGATCGAGATCACCACCGACCCGCGCTCGGACTACTTCTCGCTACTCCGCCGCGAGACGGTCCCGGCCAGCGAGCTGATGGGCCGGCGGATGGAGACCGGGGTCCTTGCCTGCCTCGCGCAGCTGCGCGCGAAGCGCAACTGGCACCGGATCATGCGCGAATGGGTGTATGCCGACCCGCCCGCCACCGAGCTCGGCGAGCAGGAGTGGGCGTACTTCGAGGAGCGGGGCGTGAAGCGCGTCCCGGGTTACGCGGGGCGCGCGCCCGGCTAGCAGGCATTTGGTGAGCGCCTCTGGCGCGAAAGTGTGTTTGCCCCCCTGGTAAGGGCGTTATTTGAATAGGCGCGGGTCGTTCGAGCAGATGCCGTCGGCGCCGAGCGCCACCAGGGCCTCGATCCGCGCGGCGTCGTCGACGGTCCAGCAGATCACGGCGCAGCCGGCCTCGTGGGCGGCGTCCACGAGCGCGCGGGTCGTCAGCGGGTGGTAGATCCAGATCGCCTTGACGCCGAGGCGCGGTGCGTGGCGGCGGACGAGGGCCGGCATTCGGGCGCGCATCGTCGCCATCCCGGCCAGCACCAACGGGCGGGCGAGTCGGCTGCGGGTCCAGTCGCGGCCCACCTTGGGCAGCGTCCAGCCACGGCGGAGCGCCGGCTCGAGCTCGCCGAGGACGTGGATGCTCCGCACCTCCATCGTCGAGGTCATCGCGCGCCCGAGCAGGTCGCGCTCGCGGAGCGCGGCGACCACCTCGTCCTCGCGCCCGGCGAGCTTGAGGTCGAGGTCGATCCCGACCTGGTCGAGCGGCGGCCTGGTGAAGGCGTCGAGCGCGTCGGCGAGGGTCGGCGGCTCGCCGCGGCGGGCGGCAGCCCAGTCGTGCGCGATCACCAGCGGCCCCGTCCCGCGCGCGGGGCCGGGGCGGGCGGTTCGCCACTCCGACCCGTCGGCGAAGTCCGATTCGGGGCGGAGCACGTCGAACTCGATCAGGTCCACGCCCGCTTCGACAGCCGCCTGGAAGCTCTGCAGCGTGTTGCCGGGCACGATCGCGTCCGCCCCCTTGTGGCCGACGCGGAGGAAGCCGGGGTCAGTCACGCTCAGAGCGCTCGGCTTCGTCGGCCGCCGGCGCCAGGCGCTCGCGGCGCTCGGCCAGCAGCACCCTCAGGATGGCGCCGAGGCCCGCGAGCACGCCCGCCGAGACGATCCCCGCGGCGAGCGCGCCGACGGCGAACGCCCCACGGTTCTCACGCTGGATCTCGTCGACGCCGGGCACCGAGCTCTCCGAGCCCGCGATCAGGATCGCGCCGAGCAGTCCGAGGACGATCACCACGACCGCGGCTGCCATCAGCGCGCGCGCGAGGAGTTCCAGCGAATCGATCGTACGCTCGTCCACCTGGGTCGAAGCGTAGTCGCGGCCCGGATAGGTTCAGTGCGTGGGCGGCCTGAGCGACATCGCACGGAGGCGGATCGCGGCGGTCCTGCTGATCCTGGGGATCGCGCTCGCGGCGCTCGCGATCACGGACACGGGACCGCTGTTCGACGACCCCCCGACCGAGGAGGAGCGGGTCCAGGAGGTCGTCGAGCGCTTCTACGCCGCCGCTGCCGCGGGCGACTTCGCCTCCTACTGCACCCTGCTGACTTCCGCGGCACGCGATCGCGTGCGAGCGAACGCCGCGCGCCTGCTCGAGGAGGCGGGCCGGCTCAAGTGCGAGGAGATCCTGGCGGTGGCGGCGGAGGAGTTCGCGGGGACGACGGTTCGGATCAGGGAGGTCAGCGTCAGCGGTGTTCAGGCGCGCGTCGAGGCGAACGTGCGGGTCCCGGACACGCCCGGCGTGCAGGCGCGGACGATGTTCCTCGACCGCGACGAATCGGGCCAGTGGCGAATCGCCGACCCTGGCTAGAACAACTGGTTCTCGCCGGCGAAGATCTCGGAGACTGAATCGTCGGCGAAGATGCGCCGGATCGAGTCGGCCAGGATCTTCGACGCGTGCAGGACTGTGATGTTGTCCGGCGCGCCGGGTGCGAGCGGGACCGTGTCCGTCACGACGACTTGCTCGATGCCGGAGTTCTCGTAGGCGAGGCGCTCGTAGGCGGGGCCCGAGAACAGGCCGTGCGTGGCGCAGGCGATCACGTTCGCGGCGCCCTCGTCCAGCACGGTCTTCGCCGCCGCGCAGAGGGTGCCGGCGGTATCGATCATGTCGTCGACCAGGACCGCGGTCTTGCCCTGCACCTCGCCGACCACGTAGCCGATCTCCGCGACCTGCTGCTCTGGCCGTTCCTTCTCCATCACCGCCCAGTGGACGCCGACCTTGCGGGCGAAGTTGCGGGCGACCTTCACCCGGCCGGCGTCGGGCGAGACGATCACCAGGTCGTTGTCGAAGGCCTGGTCCATGAAGTACTGGGTGAGCATCGGCATCGCGGTCATGTGGTCCACGGGCTTCGAGAAGAAGCCCTGCACCTGGCCGGAGTGGAGGTCCATGGTCAGGACGCGGTCGACGCCGACGGCCTCGAGGCACTGGGCCACGACGCGGGCTGAGATCGGCTCCCGCGGCGCGGACTTCTTGTCCTGGCGCGAATAGCCGTACCAGGGCATCACGGCGATGATGCGGTGCGCCGACGCGCCCTTCGCGGCGTCGATCATCACCATCAGCTCCATCAGCGCGTCGTTGGGGGTCATCCCCTGCGCGAGGTTGGCGGCGGTGGACTGGACGAGGAAGACGTCGGCGCCGCGGATCGATTCCTCGTAGCGGCAGTAGACCTCGCCGTCCGCGAACGTGCGGAGGTCGACCCGCCCCAGGTCGACGTCGAGCTGCGAGGCGATGCGCGCGGCCTGCTCCATCGAGGCGCGACCGCCGAAGACCATGAGGCGCTTCGTGTAGTCGTGCGGGATCGAGCTGACGATCTGCGGGCTCTCCTCGATGATGCTCATCGTCGCGCTCACTCTTCCCCTTCGGCCTTCTTCTGCTTGCCCTCGGCGTAGCCCTCGATGTTGCGCTGGTCGGCGTCCGTCACCCCGAGCGCCCCCTCCGGGACGTCCTCGCGGATCACTGCACCGGCGCCAGTGTATGCGCCGTCGCCGACGCTGACCGGGGCGACGAGCGAGTTGTTGACCGCGATTCGCGCACCCTCCCCGATCTTCGTGCGGTGCTTGGACACGCCGTCGTAGTTGGCGGTGATCGAGCCGGCGCCGATGTTCGCGCCGGCGCCGATATCGGCGTCGCCGATGTACGCGAGGTGCGGCACCTTGGCGCCCGGGCCGATCTCCGAGTTCTTGACCTCGACGAAGGTGCCGACCTTGGCGCCCGTGTGCAGGCGGGCGCCGGGGCGCAGGTGGGCGAACGGCCCGACCGAGCACTCGTCGCCGACCTCGCACTCGACGAGATGCGAGCGGACGACGCGCGAGTTGGCGCCGACGACGGCGTCGAGGGTGGTGGTGTGCGGGCCGATGACGGAACCGGTGCCGATCCTGGTGGTGCCGCGCAGCTGGGTGCCGGGCTCGATCGTCACGTCCGCGGCAATCTCGACGTCCGCGTCGATCCAGGTCGAAGTCGGGGTCGACGATCGTCGCGCCCGCGAGCATGTGCGCCCGCAGGATCTGGCGGCGGGCCTCGGCCGTGGCCAGGGCGAGGTCGGCGCGATGGTTGACGCCGAGGTTCACGTTGGGGTCGCTCGCGAGGTAGGCGGCGACGCGCCCGCCGTCGGCGCGCATGATCGGCAGGGCGTCTCCCAGGTAGTACTCGCCCGCCTCGTTGTCGTTGGTGATCGCGCCCAGTGCGGCGGCGAACCTGGGTCCGTCGAAGCAGTAGGTGCCGGTGTTCACCTCACTCGTCGCGAGGATCTCGGGGTCGACGTTCTCCGGGTGCTTGGTCTCGACGATCCGCTCGACGGCACCCGAGAGGTCGCGGACGATCCGCCCGTAGCTGGCGGGGTCGTCCATCTCGACCGACATCACGGTGGCGACCGCGCCGGTGGAACGGTGGGTGTCGAGCAGCTCCTGGATCGTGGCGGCGGAGATCAGGGGGTGGTCGCCGGAGAGGACGACGACCTCGGCCGAGTCGCGGATCGCGTCGATCGCGGCGTGCATCGCGCCGCCGGTGCCGTTCGCCTTGGGTTGGACGACGGTCTCCGTGTCACCGGGCAGGCCGGGCGTGAGGTCGCGGTCGGCCGAGACGATCACGACGATCCGTCCCGCCCCGGCCTCGCGCGCGGCGAGCACGGGCCAGGCGATCATCGGCCTCCCGCACACGGGGTGCAGGACCTTGGGCAGGGACGAGCGCATGCGCGTCCCCTCGCCCGCGGCCATGATCAGGACCGTCGGGGCTTGCTCGGCGGCAGCCACGGGGAGAATCGTAGAGCGGTCCGGTCGCGCCGGCTGGATTCGCCCGGGGCCACGCACCGGCGCTCGCACGTGAGGGATACAGTGCGCAGCCGTGTCCGTAAGCGCGGGAGTGGACGCCAGCGTGAGCGAGCTGCGGGGCTCGGTGGCCGGCGCCGTGCTCACGCCCGAGGACATTGCCTACGAGCGCGCCCGCGTCTGCTTCAACGCGTTGATCGACCGGCGCCCGGCCGTGATCGTCCGCTGCCTGCGCCCCGCCGACGTCGCCACCGCGTTCGACTTCGCGCGGTCGCAGAGCTTGGAGGTGGCGGTGAGGGGCGGTGGTCACAACCCGGCTGGGCACTGCGTCTGTGACGGCGGGCTGGTTATCGACCTGACGTTGATGAACGGGGTCGAGGTGGACGGCGAGAGGCGGATCGCGCGGTCGGAGGGCGGCGCGACGTGGCTTGATTTCGACACCGCTACCCAGCGGCACGGGCTGGTCACGCCCGGCGGGGTCGTCGGGACGACCGGCGTGGCGGGGCTGACGTTCGGCGGCGGCATCGGCCACCTGACGGCCCAGCACGCGCTGACCTGCGACAACCTCGTCGGCGCCGACGTGGTGACGCCGGCCGGCGAGGTGGTGCGCGCGGGAGCCGACGGCGACGAGGAGCTCCTGTGGGGGCTCCGCGGCGGGGGCGGCAACTTCGGCGTCGCCACGCGCCTCGAGTTCCGGCTGCACCCGGTCGAGCGGGTGGTCGGCGGCAAGCTCGTGGTCGCCGGCGCGGACGGCGTGCGCGACGCACTGCGTCGCTTCCGCGACCTGGCGGCGAGTGCGCCTGCGGATCTGAGCTGCGGCGCGGTTCTCGGCATGAGCGAGGGGATGCAGCCGATGGTGATCGTCGCGCCGTGCTACACGGGCGAGGGCCGGATGCCGGAGGCGGTGGAGGAGTTCAGAGAGCTGCCGGGCGTGCTCCTCGACGCCCTGCGCCGGCATTCGTACATCGAGCAGCAGCATGCGTTCAGCCCCACCTACGGCATCGACCGCGCGTATTGGAAGGGGCACTTTGTCCGCGAGCTTCCGGACGAGCTGATCGACATCGTGCTCGAGCGCCTTGGCGCGCTCGGCCGGCCCCCGGGAGGGATCCTGATCGAGTCGCTCCACGGCGCAGCCAAGGAGGTCGACCCGGGCACCGCTGCCGTGGCTTTCCGCGAGGCGAACTTCAACATCAGCGCGATGGGCGACTGGAGCGACCCGGCGGCGGACGACGACCACATCGCCTGGGCGCGCGGGACCGCGGCGGCGCTCGAGCCCTGGTCGCTTGCGGGTGGCGGCTACGTCAACTACATGCAGGCGGACGAGCCGATCGAGCGCGTCCGCGCGGCCTTCGGCGCCGAGACGTTCGATCGCCTCCGCGCGCTGAAGACCCGCTACGACCCGGACAACGTCCTCCGCCGCAACCAGAACATCCCGCCGCTGTAGAGCGATGCGGCCGATCGGACCTACACTGGACGGGAATTGGGGAGTCGGCTAACGGCAAGCCACTGATTTTTGGTGTCAGGTATCCCGGTTCAAGTCCGGGCTCCCCAGCTAGAGGTTCGAGTCAAGCAACCTGGCCGCGCGTCGCTTTGGGAAGCGGTTTTCCGTCCGTCCGTCTTGCGAACATAGGTTCGTGCCGTGGCGACCCCACTACACCCGCTCTCAAGCTGAAGCCGCGATCCGCAACGCGAGTTCGTGGGTGGAGGTGTTGGACGTGCTCGGCTACGCGTACCACGGCAAGAACATTCGGACGATCCGGAAATGGGCTGAGCGCTGGACGATCGGCCTGGATCATCTCCCGAGCCACGGGACGCGCCGCGTTTGCTACACCGAGGCGGAGGCGAGGGCGGCAATTGGCAGTTCCCAATCGTGGGCCGAGTCGCTACGGAAACTCGGCTACTGCCACACCGGCGCGAACCCGCAAACACTGAAGAGGCGGGCCGCCGAGTGGGGGATCTCGGCAGACCACTTCGACTCGCGCGCGGCTCAACTCCGGGGGATTCGGCGAGAGCCGAAGCCGCTCGCCGAGATTCTCGTTCAGGGCTCGACATACAGCCGCAGCAACCTGAAGCCGCGGCTCTACGAGGCCGGGCTGAAGGAGCGACGGTGCGAGATGTGTGGGCAGGGCGAGTCGTGGCATGGCAAGCAGATGGGACTGATCCTCGACCACGTGAACGGGGTTCGTGATGACAACCGGCTCGAGAACTTGAGGATTCTCTGCCCGAACTGCGCTGCGACGCTTGACACGCACTGCGGCCGGCGCAACCGGTTGCCAGTCGAGCCCCGCGAATGCCTCAGATGTGGCGACGAGTTCATGCCGCGAGCGCCGACTCAACGCTATTGCTCGCGCGCATGCGGGACGAGATGGCGACGAAAGCTGGGTCAACCGGTGCCAAGCACGCGGAAGGTGGAGCGGCCGCCGCACGAGCAGCTCCTCGCGGAGATCGACGAGCTCGGTTACCTAGCCGTTGGTCGGAAGTACGGCGTTTCCGACAACGCGGTCCGTAAGTGGGTCCGCGCATACGAGCGCGAGCGCGCGCTCGCCGAGGGCCGTGACGCCGAGGTGGTCGAGATTCCCCGGCGCACGTGGCCCAACCGCCGGCGTGGCCGCGAAGCGGCCTGAAGCCTTACTCCTTCGCGCCCTTCGGCTTGCGGACCTTGCCGCTCTCGGCGCCCGGCTCGAGGGCGGGGCCGCGTGGGGCGGCGATGCCAAGCACGCGCATCGACTTGAGGCCGAGGCTCAGCTTCTCACGGCCCTCGGTGGACGACATGTCGTGGCCCGACAGCTCCTTCACGCGCTCCAGCCGGTAGCGGATCGTGTGGCGGTGGGTGAACATCGTCTCGGCGGTCGGCGTGACGTTGCCATCGTTGTCGAGGAAGGCCTCGACGGTCGCGACCAACTCGGTCTCGTACTGCTCGTCGTAGGCCGCGAGCGGCGCCACCGTCTCCTCGTAGAAGCGCTCCAGCTCGCCCGGGTCCTCGCTCATCGCGGGCAGCAGCAGGCGGTAGGCGCCCGTGTCTTCGAACGCTAGCGTCGGAAGCCCGTCGGCCTCGGCGACGTTCACCGCCAGGAGCGCCTCCTTGCCCGCCCGGTAGAGATCCACCGGCTCCTCGGTGCGCCGGCTCTGCGAGACGGTCACGGTGAACCCGGTGAGGGACGCGCGGAGCTCCTGCTCCAGCGCCTTCGCGGCGCGGGCCAGCACGCCCTCCTCCGCGGCGGGGACGATCGCGCTCACCTCCGCCACATCGCCGTCGCCGATCACGGCCACCGTGCCCTGCGCCTGCGTCCTCAGGACCCTCAGGGCGACGGTCAGCACGCGAGCGCGCCAGTCACCGTCCTGGGCGACCTGCGGATGCGCCCGCGCCATCACCACGCCCGCGCCCGCGGCGACCTCCACCCCGACCTCGGAGGCCCGCGCCGCGATGTCGCGGCGATCCGTGATGTGGCGCTCGAGCACCGAGCGCACGAACTCCCCTGCCGCCTCGTCGCTGGCCCAATCGCCCGAGCGCGAGCGCTCGACCTCCAGCGCCAGGAGCGCCGAGACCATGCGCGCCACGGGCGCTGGCGAGGACGCGTCGCCGCGCGGGCGAAACCGCAGCTCTCCGACCACCGTGTCGGCGACCCGCAGGTCGATCGACTCGACGCTGTCGTCATCGGCGAGCAGCTTCCCCTCCTCGTTGGGCGAGGCGGCCGCCACGGCGAGCACGACGCTCGAGCGGTCGATCAGGGCGACGCTGGCACCCAGCACCTCAGCGGCGGCGCGGGTCACCGCGGGCAGGCCGGCGCCCGACTCGATCGCTTCCGAGAGCGCCTCGAGCGTGCCGGGATCGGTCTCGGAACCGGTCTTCGCCTTCGAAGTCACCCGGGAATTCTGGCAGCAGGCCTTCGCGTTCGTTTCAGGTACGCCTGACCGCGCGGCGAGAGCCGGTAGCCGACAGGGAGGCTCTCGGTGAGGCCCAGGTTCTTCAGCTTACGAACGTCGAGCTTGAACGGCGGCTTCGAGCGCCCCACCGAAGCGGCCAGATCCTCCGCCCTGACCTCCGGCCTCGCCGCAATCAGCGCCAGCGCCTGCATCGTCCACGGACCGCGCCGGGAGGCACGATCCAGGCGCTCCAGCCGCGCGTCGATCTCGGCGACGCCGGCGTCGTCAAGGTCAGTATCGGCCGCCAGCCGCGACCGCGGGTCGGGGCCGGCCGCGCGCCGGAACTCGATCCGGAACACCGGTCGTCCGTCGTCCGCGCCCAGGGCGCGCAGCAGCGCCCCCAGGTCCTCGTAGCCGGCGCGGCGCGCGTCCGCCTCGTCGATCGCCGCCACGTCCACCTCGTCGACCGAGAGCACGTCGACGATCCCCACCGGCGTCCGCCGCTGCCGTCCGGCGACCACCCGCGAGCCCTCCCAGCGCCGGAACGCGACCGTCACGGAGCCGTCCTCGATCCCCGCCCAGAACCGCTTCCGAAACAGCATCCGCCGCCGCTCCCGCGGCTAGCCGAACCAGCCGCTGATGTCGCTCCAGTAGTAGACGATGATCACGCCCAGGCCGAAGCCCAGGGCGATCAGCGCGACAAGGACGAACAGCGACAGCACCGCCGCCGTCACCTTCTCCCAGCCGCGCCCGAACGAGCTCAGCGACGGGACGAGGATCAGCGCGGTGAAGGCCAGCAGGCTCAGCAGGGCGGCCCCGCCGAACAGGAAATGCGCCGGCCCGATGTCGGCGACAACGCTCATGGACGGGCCACATTGTCACGAAAGTGGACGACGACGAGCGCGACGCCCGCGCACAGGGCGAACATCGCAACGCCCAGCGCGGCACCGGCGTTCACGTCGCTCAGGTAGTGCACCCGCAGGTAGACGCGCGAGAGCCCGATCGCTGCCGCCAGCAGCGCTCCGGCGACCACGAGCACCATCCCGTGGGTCAACCCGGGGCGCAACCGCATCACTGCCGTCAGCGCCAACCAGGGATAGATGATCGCGTACGCCGCGTGGCCGCTCGGCCACGATGCGCCCTCCGCACCCACGAGCGCCCCGTCCGGCCGCGGGCGGTCCAGCACCTCCTTCAGCACCGGCACCGCGATGTGGGTCAGCGCCACCGCCGCGAGCAGCACCGCCAGCTCCGGCCAGCGCCGGCCCATGCCCAGCGCCGCCGCCGCGATCAGCGCGACGGCGAGCGTCATCGGCGCCGAGCCGAGCGCGGTCACCGCCTCGTTCACGTCGGTGAACCAGTCGCTGCGGAGGTCGGCCGCGATGTCGAACGCCGTCTCGTCGCCCCGGGTGGGCCCCGGGTCGTCGCCGACGATCACCCCGTAGCCGACGACGATGAAGAGCGCAACCGCCAGCACCGCCATCGCGCTCGTGAACTCGAGCCCGAGGTTGCCCGGCGTCACCCGCTGCCACAGGAACCGCGCCTGCGGCCGGAAGCGCCGGCCCGCGGCGACCACCGGCGCCCCGAAGCGGTTCGCCTCGATCCGTGCGACCGCCTTCACCCGGTTCTCGGGCACCCGCAGGTACCGCACCGCGAGGATCGTTCCCACGACGACGGCCACCACGGTGCCGAAGACGAAGATCCCCCGGCTCGCGAGGTCCTCGGCAAGGTGGATGTTCTCGGCCAGGAAGTAGCCGAGCAGCGAGAACGTCGCCGCCCACAGGCCGGTGCCGAGCACGCTGTACGGGAGGAACGCCCGGTAGCGCATCCCGGAGCTGCCCGCGATGAACGGCGCCAGCGCCCGGACGAGGCCCAGGAAGCGGCCGACCAGGATCGTCTTGCCACCGTGGCGGCTGAAGTAGTCCTCAACCTGTGCGAACCGCTCGGGGGTGATCCGGACGCGGTGGCCGTGGCGCAGGATGAACTCGCGGCCGAGGCGCGTGCCGATGTAGAACGAGACCGAGTCCCCGGCCCACGCCGAGAACCACACCAGCGCGATCGTGATCACGATCGACGTCTCCCCCTGGCCCGCGATCGCGCCGGCGATGATCACCGCGGTCTCGCCCGGGAACACGAGGCCCACGAACGCGCCCGTCTCCAGGAACGCGAGGACGCTCACCAGCAGGTAGGTCCACTGCCCGAGGCCGTCCGCCAGGTCGTCGAGCGCCTGCTCGGCGTCGATGCTCGGCAGCTCGTCCCCGAACAGAACGTAGGCCAGCGCGAGCAGCGCGACGACCAGCACCACCGGGTGCTCGCGGAGCGCTCCCCACACCTTCCTCATCGGCGGGACGATCTCACGCCGGCCTCGCGGGAGCCGAGACGATCGCGCTCGCGAACCGCGGCGGCAGCTGGCCCGCCGCGCGGTCGGCCGCGACGATGTCCTCGAACAGGCCCAGCGCCGTCGGCCCCGAGCCGGCGACCATGACGACCTCGGCGCCGACGTCCTCGAGCGCCGCCAGCGCCTCCCCCACCTCCGGCTGCAGCGAGGTCGCCGCCTCCTGCAGGTCGTTGACCAGCAGATCCGCGTACTCGAGCGGCGAGGCCCCCTCGCGCGCAGCGCCCCGGATCCGCTCGCCAAGCTCCTCCAGCTCGGCGCCCGGCCGCGCAAGCCCCAGCCGGTCGGCCTCCGCGTAGACGTCCCCCGCCAGCAGGCCGTCCTCGGCCGGGACCAGCACCACGCCGAACTCGCCCGGCGCCGGCAGCGGCTCCACCCGCTCCCCGGCCCCGCCCACCAGGGCGAACCGCGGATCGAGTTGCGAGGTGACGTCGGCGCCGATTCCCGCCGCCAGCTCCTCCAGCCCATCCACCTGGCCCTGCGCGAGGCGCAGCACCGCCGCGGCATCGGCACTGCCGCCACCGAGCCCCGCCGCGACCGGGATCCGCTTCTCGATCTCGATCCTGAGGGGAGGACCATCCCAGCCGCGCTCGCGCAGCGCGGCGAGAGCGCGCGCCGCGAGGTTCGGGCCCTCGACCCCCGCGCAGACGCACCTCGTCCACCTCATCCGACCCCACCTCGATCCGGTCCGCCAGCATCAGCGGGCAGAAGAGCGAGCGAAGCTCATGCAGGCCGTCGGGCCGCGTCGGCCCCAGGTACAGGCACAGGTTGAGCTTGGCCGGCGCCCGGACGATCATCAGCCGCCCAGCTCCTCCGCCAGACGCACGAAGTCGGCAGGGGCCAACTCCTCGGCCCGCGCCCTGGAAGACAGCCCGGCCGCCTCCAGCGCCTCCAGCGCGCGCTCGCGCGAGACGACCCCGGCGATCCCCACCGAGCGCGCGAGCGCCTTGCGGCGGTGCGCAAACGCCGCGCGGACCAGGCGCACGACGTCCTCGCCGGGCCACGGCGCCACCCGCTCCAGGCGCAGCAGCGCCGACTCCACGCGCGGGCGCGGCCGGAACACCGCCGGATCGACGGTTCGCAGCATCTCGACTCGGCACGCGAGCTGGGCTAGCACGCTCGGCGCGCCGTACGCCTTCGTGCGAGGAACGGCCCGCAGGCGGTCGGCGATCTCGCGCTGGACCATCACCGTCCAGCGCTCGAGGCCCGGGAGCTCGGCGATCGTCCGCAGGAGCAGCGGGGTCGCGATCGAGTACGGCAGATTCGAGACCACCGCGTTCGGCGCCGGCGCGAGCCCGGCGAGGTCCACCTTCATCGCATCGCCGAAAACGAGCCTGACGGAGGGCTCGCGCGCGGCCAGCTCCTCGAGGCCGGGTCGCAGGCGCTCGTCGAGCTCGACGACGTGGAGCACAGAGACGATCGGTGCCAGCCGCTCGCTCAGGACACCCTCCCCGCCGCCCACCTCGAGCACCGCGTCGTCCGGCCCGACGCCGGCCTCGCGCACGATCGCGTCGAGCAGGTTCGTGTCCGCCAGGAAGTTCTGACCGAGCCTCACCATCGGAAGACGCGCCTCGCGTTCGCGCTCACCGTTCGCTCGAAGTCCTCCTCCGACACACCCCGCGCCGCCGCGACCTCGCGCGCGGTCTCGACGACGAGCCCGGGCTCGTTCGGCCTCCCGCGCCGCGACTGCGGCGCCAGGAACGGCGCGTCGGTCTCGACGAGGATCAGGTCGTCGGGGACGAGGCGCGCCGCCTCGCGCAACTCGGCCGCCTTCGGATAGGTCACGTTCCCGGCGAACGAGCAGTACCACCCGTGGGCGACCGCGTCCGCCACGCGCTCCGGCGGAGCCGAGAAGCAGTGGAGGATCACCGCGACCCCCTCGGCGTCCGCCGCCAGCACCTCCAGCGTCTGCTCGACGGCGTCGTCCTCGGGGCCCGCGCCAGAGCGCATGTGGATCACGAGCGGCTTCGCGACGTCGCGGGCGATCCCGATCTGCGCCCGGAACGCATCGAGCTGGTCCGCGCGCGGGGCGCCGTCGCGGTAGAAGTCGAGGCCCGTCTCGCCGATCGCGGCCACCGCCTCGTCCGCGGCCAGCGCGCGTAATGCGTCCTCGGCTCCGGTGTCGAAGCCGCCCGCCGAGTTCGGATGGCGTCCGACGCAGGCGAACACCGCCTCGTGCTCGCGCGCGAGCCCGATCGCGTCCTCGTTCGACGCCTCGTCGAGTCCCACGGTGAGGATCCGCTCGACGCCCGCGGCCGCGGCACGGGCGACGATCGCGTCGGGGTCGTCCTCGCAGAGGCCGAGATGGGCGTGCGTATCGACCACGCGGGTCAGTCTAGGAGTGGCACCGGGCCTATTCGGGCAGCGCCACCGGCTCGGGGCCGCCGGTCTCGAGCAGGTCGCCCTCGAGGTCCGCGGTGTAGGTCCACGGCGGCGTCAGGCCCGGATCGTCGGTGACGAGCTGCACGTACCAGCGGGGGCCGTCCTCCGTCGCCACCAGATCCATGTACCGCACCTGCGCGAGCGTCACGCGCGGGCGCTCCTCGGCGATCTGGGTCACGATCCATTCCGGCGCGCTCGCCGGGATCTCGTCCACGTCGATCAGGCCGTCCTGCGCCTCGCGGCTCTCCAGGTTGAGCGTGCCCGGCTCGACCCGGAGCCGCACACCCTGCTGGTCCGCCGCAAGCTGGTCGGAGAGCTGCTGGAGCGCCCAGTACAGCGGCGCCTGACGAAACAGGGACTCCTCCGCGTCGCCGGCGAGCTCCTCCGGCGCGGTGGCGGCGATGCCCGGCTCGGCGCCGGGGTCGGGCAGGTCGGGCGCCACCCGCTCCATCAGCCAGAGGCCACCCCAGATGCCGGCGACGACCGCCAGCACGTGCGCGATCGCGGCGACCGGGTTCACGACGGCATCACCCTGTTCTTCAGCCGCTGGAACTCGGCCTCGTCGATCGCCCCCGCCTCGCGCAGCTTCTGCAGCCGCTCGAGCTCGGCGACCACGGCCGTCGTGTCGGAGCCGGTCGTCGGGTCCGTTCCCGTCGCAGGCGCCTGGGCTTTCGCCTGGATCTCGCCGACCAGGTCGCCGAAGTCCACGCTGCGGGCGCCGCGGACGAGCTTGACCGCGTCGCCGACGCCGATCCCGGACGCCTCGCTCGCCGCGCTCGCCGCCTTGCCCGCGGAGAGCATCGGGATTACGCCGAGCAGCCCCATCGGGACGAACAGGAAGCCGACGATCAGGCCGCCGGTCTTGCCGCCCGGCCCGGGGTTTGCGTCCGGTCCCCATACGCCCCAGAAGCAGGCGAACGCGATCCCCAGGAACAGCCCCGCCCAGAGCACCGCCAGCGCGTAGCCGGCCTCGCCCTTGCGGCTCGAGCCCGGCGCCGCCCCACGCGTGGCGTACAGGCCGGTGCCGCCGAGCAGCGCGAAGATCGCGACGGGGATCGTGAGGCCGAGGCGCTCCGTGCCCGTCGGGCACTGCCGCGCCGAGACGTACGGGCCGCCGGATGCGCAGGTGCCGATCTGAAGCAGTTGGTAGACCGCGTAGGAGACCGCGACGATGGCCGCGACCATCAGGCCCAGCCCGATCACCGTCTTCAGGAAGTAGCGCATCCCCCGGGCCCGCTAGACCGGGTCGGCCGCTTCGAGCTTCGGGAACAGTGGCTCGATCCGTCGCGTCCTGGCACCACCTCCGCGCGAGCCGAACTCGGCCAGCCCGCGCCCCTCCTCGCCGAGCGCGTCGAGCAGGCTGTCCGCCGACTCGGGGATGAACGGCAGCAGCGCCAGCGTCACCACGCGCAGGCCCTCGGCGAGGTTGAGCAGCACCTGGTCGAGCCGGCCGGCGCTCGCCTCGTCCTTCGCCAGGTCCCACGGCCGCGTCTCCTCGACGTAGCGGTTCAGGCGCCGCACCCGCTCCCAGATCGCCCCGAGCGCCTGGCTCGGCTCCGCCCGGTCGATCAGGTCGCTGACCTCGGCCGCCAGCCCGTCCAAGCCGCCCTCGCCCTCCGCCAGGGCGGGATCGATCTCCGCGTCGGGCACCGCGCCGTCCCGGTACCGGTCGAGCATCGCCAGCGTCCGGCTCGCGAGGTTGCCGAGATCGTTCGCCAGTTCGGTCTCGTAGCGGGCCTCGAACCCGGGCGCCGAGACCGCGCCGTCCTGCCCGAACGACACCTCGCGGAAGCAGTAGAAGCGCAGCGCGTCGGCGCCGAACCGCTCGATCGCCTCGAACGGGTCGAGGACGTTGCCGAGCGACTTCGACATCTTCTTCTCGCCCAGCAGCAGGTAGCCGTGGATGACCATGCCGCGCGGGGGCTCGAGCCCGGCCGCCATCAGCAGCGCCGGCCAGATCACCGCGTGGAACTTGAGGATGTCCTTCCCGAGCACGTGGAACGCGCCCGGCCAGTAGCGCTCGGTCAGATCCTCGCCCTCGCGCGCGAACGAGAGCGCCGTGACGTAGTTGAGGAGCGCGTCGAACCACACGTACATCCGCTGCGACTGATCCCAGGGGAGTTTCATTCCCCACCGCAGCTTCGGCCGCGAGAGCGAGACGTCCTCCAGGCCCTGCTCGATGAACGAGACCGCCTCGTTGCGCCGGAAGCCGGGCACGACGAACTCGGGACGCCCCTCATACAGCCGCTTGAGGTCGTCCTCGAACGCCGACAGGCGGAAGAACCAGTTCTGCTCGCGCTCGCGCTCGAGCGGGATTTCGTGGATCGGGCAGGTGTTGCCGGGCCCGAGCTCGCGCTCCGTGTAGAACGCGGCGCACCGCGGGCAGTACCAGCCCTCGTACACGCCCTCGTAGACGTGGCCGTTGTCGTGGACGCGCTGCATGATCTCGGCGACCCGGTCGGTGTGGCGCTCGTCCGAGGTGCGGATGAAGAAGTCGTTGGTGGCGTTGACCGACCGCGCCATCGCCTCGAAGCGCGGCGCGTGGCGGTCGGCCAGCTCCTGCGGGCTGATCCCCTCGCGCTCGGCCGCCAGCTCGACCGGCTCCCCGTGCTCGTCCGTGCCCGTCAGGAAGAACACGTCCTCCCCGCGCTGCCGCATGTGCCGCGCGAAGATGTCCGCCGCGATCACCGAGTACGCGTGCCCCAGATGGGGCTCGGCGTTGACGTAGAAGATCGGGGTGGTGACGTAGAAGGCCACGGGCGGGTCAGGCTACCCGGCCCGCGGCAGGCCGCGTGGCTACTCCTGCCCGCGTGGCGGGCGGCGCGGCGGGATGCCGGCCGCCTCGGCCAGCGCCGCTTCGACGTCCTCGCGGATCGCCCGCTCGGAGCGGGAGGCGACCAGCGGCTCGGAGATGCCGTCGACGTGGACGTACGTGCGCCGGCCCTCGCCGCGCTCGTCCGGGCCGAGCGGGATCAGCGCGAAGACGCGGTCTGCGCGGACGAAGCGTCCGTAGCCGAGCGAGATCAACCGTGCGTCGCGCCTGGTCGCCATCGGCATGAAGCCTAGACGCCGGCCGCCGACAGGGCAACGAAAAGGGGCGGCCCGGAGGCCGCCCCTTTCTCAGCTTGGCTGACGAGTCAGCCGGATACCGATCCGACCTACCTCTTCACCTTGCAGGTCTGCTTGTCGGCGCCGAAATCGGTGCCGGTGTCCGTGCCATCAGCGCTCTCGTAGTTCCACTGAGTACGGAAGTTCCACTTCTTGTTTCCGTCCTTGCAGCGGGCCTTGATCACGCCACCGCGCTTGATCTCCGCGCCGAAATCGACGAGCGCGCCCTGGTCGCCCGCGGCGTCCGGGACATCGGTCACCGAGAGGCGCTTGCCGAAGTCGCCGCCGGGGAGCGGTGAGTTGATGATGCTGCCGATCACGACCTGCGTGTTGGCGTCGGTCAGCGTCGGGCTGAACGCGTGCAGCAGGAGCTGGTTGCCCACGCCGTGGAAGGCGGTGACGGTCAGATCCGCAACCTCGATCGGCCCGCCCGCACTCGGGACCCGCGCCTTCGCCGCGTTCTTGGGCGAGTCGGTCGACACGATCGAGTTCGGGCACAGCGCCCTCGCCTCGGTGGTGTCGGTGCCGTTCAGGTTCTGCGAGCACTCGGGGACCCCGCCCAGCTTGATCTTGATGTCATCGTCGAAGTCGATGAAGATCTGCTCGGTCGGCGCCGACGGGATGAACGGATCGCCGTCCTGGGTGGCCGTCGTCACGCGCGTGAAGAGCTTGGCCTTCTTGTACTTCTTCTTGTCCTGCTTCGACTTCGTGATCTTGCCGTCGATCGTCGAAACCTGCTCGGCCGCCGTGCCGAGCGCGATGCCGGTGATCCCGACCGCGAGCACGAGGGCCCCAGCCAGGATCATGTGAAACCTGCGGGTCACTAATTCCTCCTTGATGGTGTGTCACGTGGCGTGCCGCCACGCGGTTCTCTCCAACCTCTTGGAGAGACTGACGCTTTGCCGCGTCGTCCGCATCGTCTGAAACCCGCAGACATCCGCGGAGTTGCTGCAACGAAGTTGCGGGAAACTACGGAACTTGTGCTGCGACCCTGCTCACGGCTGTTCGCGCACGTGGAGGTAGCGGGTCAGCTCCGGCGAGATCCCGATCGACTGGAAGTCGCTCTGCAGCGTGCAGGGCGGAGCCGGCACGTCGTCGGTGTCGGGCTGGCCCACGAATGCGAACTCCAGGATGCGGTCGTAGAGGGACTCGGCCTCGGTGACGTCGCCGGCCGTGCGGATGTTGAAGTTGGGGTCATTCGCGGTCACGGTGCGATCCGGCAGCAGCGCTTCGATGCCGCCCGCGCAGTTCGCGTTGTCGAAAACGTTCAATGAGCCCGGCAGGAACTGGCCCTGCCTCGTATACGGGTTCGTCCGCGTCGAGCGCAGGCGCTGCGGGAGGGCGGCGAAGAGCTCTGGCGAGAACGGCGCCTCGGTGCGGATGCTGTGCAACGGCGTCAGGTCGTCGGACCGGCCGAGGAAGGCGTTCGTCGCCGCGGTCACGTTGCCGAGGAACGCGGTGATCTCCCGCCGATAGAGGTTCACGCCCTCGAGGATCGAGTTGGCCTGCTGCATGTACGGGTCGAGACGCGCAAGCAGCGGCGGCAGCTGGTTGTCGAGGAGGCCGCGCAGCGCCGCGAAGCCGTCGTTCGCAGCGCCGGTCGCGCGGCCGAAGCCGCGTAGGAACGACTCGAGGTCGGGCGCCAGCTCCCCGAGCGCGATGAACGTGGGCGACAGCTCGCGCGCTGCCGGCCGAAGCTGCTGAACCACCGGATCCGAGTCGCGCGCGAACGTCTCGAGCCGCGCGAGCGTCGCCCGTGATTCGCGCAGGAAGGTGGGGAAGATGCGGAAGATCTCGGCCAGGTCGGCGTTCCGGCTTGCGGTGGTCGCGAACACGGTGTCCGAGTTCTCGATCAGCCCGCGGAGCTGGCCCTGCCGCTCGGACAGCGCCGCGAAGACCTCGCCGCCGTCGCGGATCAGGCGCTGCGTCGCCAGGCTCTGCGAGTCGAGCACGCGGAGCGCCTTGTCAGCCTCCTCGGCGAAGGGCTCAAGCCCCGCGATCGCCGCCGAGAAGTCGTCGCCCCGGCCCGCGAAGGCGAGCGCCTGCGACTGCATCCACGTCTGGAACGCCGCGCGCGTCGGCGGATCGAACGTCCGGAAGATCTCGTCGAGCTGAACCGACTCGGCCACCTGCGCCGCGGGAATCGAACCCCCCTCTGCAAGCGATCCGCTCTCCTCGGAGCCCGGCGTGAGCTCGACATAGGTCTCCCCGAGGAGCGTCTTCGCCCGCAGGGTCGCCCGGGTGTCCGAGGGAATCGGCGCGTACGCCGATTCCAGCTCCAGGGTCGCGTCGGCCATGCCCTCGTCGTTCAGCTCGATTCGCTTGACCTTGCCGACCGAGACGCCGGAGATCCGCACGTCGGCCTCGACCCCGAGCTGCGTTGCCTCGGCAAACGGCACGGTGACGCGGTAGCCCTCGGGGTTGAGCGGGATCGGCCCGCCGAACGCAACCCAGAGGAACAGGGCGAGCCCGAAGCACGAGACCGCGAAGCCGACGGCGATCAGGATTCGTCCCGCTGTGGGTGGCTTGGTCTCCATCAGGCGCTGCTCGTGTGGGTGTGGGAGTGGCGGATCATGGGAGGGGCGTGATCGGGCAGATCGTGGGGCTCGCGGGGACGTTGCTCACCTGCTGGAGGGTGCGCAGGAACGGCCGGCTCGCGGCGAAGCCCTCGGCGAGGTCGGCGGTCTGGCAGGACTGAAGGACGATGCCGCGGCGAAGCGGCCCGTTCGCGTCCTGTGCGTAGAACATGTTGTTCGTGTTGTGGTTCAGCCAGCTGAGCCAGAACAGGTAGCCCTCCTCGGCGCCCGCGGGGTTGTACGCGAGCGCGTTCACGAGGTTGTTCAGCTCGGCGATGCCGCCGTTCAAGCCCTTGGTCGTCGCAGCGAGCGGCTCGGCTCCCTGCTCGATGTGGCGGAGGGGCGTTCGCGTCGCCCGGGTGAACGGGCGGATCTGGTCGCGGATCGGCGCGAGGGTCTGCTGGAAGAACGGCTGCGACTCGCGCAGGGCCGGCCCGAGCGCCTGGGCCGATGGGATCAGCGCGGTGGCCGCGGGCCCCAGCGTGCGCGCCAGCCGCTCGCCGGACTCGAGCGCCGCGCGGGTCTCCACCAGAGCGCCGGGAAGCTCCTGGAGCGAGGCGCGCAGGTTCGCCTCCTGGCTGGCGAACGAGCTCATCACCGCGTTCGACGAGTCGACGAACTCGGCGAGCTGCGTGTCGCGCGCTCCGAGCTCCTGGGAGACGAGCTTGAAGTTGGTCACGGCGCGAGCGATGTTGCGGCGGCGCTCCACGAGCAGTTTGTTGATCCGTGCGATGTCGCGCGCGAGCGGCTCGATCCTCCGGAGCCCGGCCGAGAGCTCCTCGCCATGGCCGCCGAGTCCCTCGCCGCCGCCCATGACGAGCAGCTGCAGGTAGTCCTGCGTGTCGCGGTCGAGCGAGGAAAGAATCTCATCCGGCTGAACGTTGGGAGCTGTCGCCTCCGAGGTAAGGCGCGCTCCCTCCTCGATGGGCGGCGACTCTTCCGTGCCGGGATCCACCTCCAGCGTCATGTCCTGGAGGCCGGTGCGCGGCCGCAAGAGGACGGTCGCGTCCTCGTGAATGACCTCTGCCTGCTCGGGCTCCAGCGAGACCGTGACGATGGCCCTGCCGTCCTCAACCTCGACGTCGGTGACGTCGCCCACCTTGATGCCCGAGACGTTCACGGACTGGCCCTGGCCGGGAATGACGGCCTGGGCGGAGCTCAGCTCGATCTCCATGTCGAAGCGCTCCTCGCCGACGATCGGCACCCAGGCAGGCAATGTCACGCGCTGCTTGGAGAGGATCACGCTGGTCGTCACCAGCGCGATCGCGAGCAATGCCAGGATCGCGATGAAATCGCGCAGGTGCTCTCGGATCGCGCGCCTCATGGTGCGCTCCTCGGGCTCGGAAGGCCGATGGCGGCCTGCGGGCCGTTCACGTCGGGGAGGTCGTTCGCGAAGCAGTCCACGTCCATGCGGAACGGGGGCAGGTCGCCGTCCACGACCGGCCGCACGCCCGCCGGGACCTCGAACGCGTTGCCGAAGTTGCGGGTGTTCTCGAAGCCGCCGCCCGGCTGGTCGGTCTGCACCAGCTGGCCGCCGCCGCCCGACTGGAAGCGCAGGTAGCGGCCGTTCCCGTCGAAGTTCTGGGTCTCGCCCGTCTGCTGGACGAGGGCGTAGAGGAACTCGTAGAAGTTGGGCTGCCCGGTCGAGAAGTCGGTGCCCGGCAGAACCGATGAGACGTCGTCGTTCACCACCAGGTTCCCGCTCGGCTCGAGGACATCGGTCGCGCAGCGACTCAGGAGGCCGATCTCGTCGAAGAGGCCGCCGGCGAAGTGCGCGGTTTGCGCCAGATGGGGCGTCGCGCTCGCCAGGAGCTGGGCGGCCCCGCCCAGCTCGGAGTCGCGCAGGAGCAGCCGGGCCTGATTGAGCCACGGGTCGGCCGCGGCGATCGTCGCCGGCAGCTCGCGTAGGCTGGGCTCGAGCGCCAGCGCGAGCGCGCGAAGCGGCGGCAGGGCGTCGCTCAGCTCGGCCAGGGAGGGCCGGGCCTCCTCGAGCGTCGGCGCCAGCTCGGCAATCGAGCGGCTGAGGTTGTCCTGCTCGGCGGCGAGCGCCCCCGTCGTGGTGTTGAAGTTCGTGATCAGGTCCTGGAGCTCAGCCTCGACGCCCGATAGCTTCTGGAACACGTCCCTCTGCGCTGCGATCAGCCCGGCGAGGTCTCCGGGCTGCTCGCCGATCAGCGCGTCGTTCACGATCGCGGCTCCCCGTCCGGCCGCGCCGCCGTACTCGAACGAGTCGTTGAGCGACTCGGCCGCCGTGTCACCCTGCGAGTCGGGATCCTGCGTCCGGTCGTCAGCCACGGTGGGCTCGTGGGTGAGCGCCGTGCCGTAACCCTCGAGCAGTCGGCGCAGGTTCAGTCGCACGTCCCCGGTCAGCGCCGAGAGCACCTGGTCGAGCTGCACCGCGGTCGCCGTCTGGGTGATCGGGATCGTGCCGCCGTCCGGCAGCTCGGGCGCGCTCGGGCTCCCCGGGCTGAGCTCGAGGAAGAAGTTGCCCTCGAGGAACAGGCGCGGCCGGATCTCGATCGTGGCGTCCTCGTGGATCGGCAATCCCGATTCCTCGACCGTGAACGTGACCTTCGCGGCGTCGCCCGCCGGCTCGACGTCGGTCACCTTGCCGACGTTCACTCCGGCGATTCGCACGGGGTTCGTGGCCCTCAGCGTGGCGGCATTCTCGAACGTCGCAGACACCTCATATCCCGGGTCGGTGAACGGGATCGTCTTCGTGTAAGCCAGGTACGAGCCGACCACGAGGAGAACGACCATGATGAGCCCGAGCTGAACCGGGCCGCGGCCCCTGTAGTGCTGGCCCCAGACCCGTGGATCGAGCCCGCGGGAGCGCGGATCGGTGCCCGGCGCATGAGGCGTCTTGTCGCGGCCGAACCTCATCGCTCGCGCATCCCCGGAAGCTGTTCCTCGGTCAAGGTGCTCTGGCTGCCGGGGACGTTGCCGATCACCTGCTGACCGATCGCATATCCCTCGTTGCCCGCCTCGCATTCGAACGTCTGTCCCGGCGAGGCCGTGTTCGGATACGGGTTCGAGTGCAGGAAGTTGCCCTCGTCCGTCCCGCCGCCGTTGGCCGGCGCCGACGAGGGGCTCCCCTCGCTGTTCGGCCCGCTCGCCGGATCGAAGACCGTGAAACGCTGCCACGTGCCCAGCCCGTCCCCGAGGGAGAACGCGCTCGACGCGTTGCGCGCCAGCAGCGACGCGTAGTTGCACACGCTCTGGGCGGGGGCGATGTGCTCGAGCGCCGGGCTGAGGAAGCCGGCCGTCTCCTCCAGACGCGCGATCCCGGCGTTGACCCCGCCGTCCTGCGAGAACGTGAACAGGGACGCGGCCGTGGGCGCCAGCTCGTCGTTGAACTCCGGTGCGTTCCGCAGCACGGGCGCGCCGACCTCGAGCGCGTCGGCGATCGCGGGTGACGTCGCCGCGAGCGCCGCGACCCCCGGCTGCAGATCGGCGAAGAGCGCGGCGCTGTGGTCGAGGAACGGCCGGATCGCGGGCAGCGAGCGAATCCCCTGGTCGAGGGTCGGCGGTGACTCGACGATCGTCTCCTGGATGAACGGCCTCGCCACGCCGGCCAGCGCCGTGAACGTGGTGTCAAGCGAAACGAACAGGCGCGCCTGCTGCTCAGCGACCGGAGCGACCTCGGCCGCGGTCGCCGCGAGCGCCGTCACGAACCGGTCGAGACGGGTTTCCGGGTCGCCGACGACCCGCATGACGGACTCGAGCGTCGGGAGCAGCGGGCGCAGCTCCACCAGCGCGGCGTTCAGATCGTCGCCGCGCCCCGCGAGCGCGTTGCCGAACTCGACCAGGTTCGCGCGAATCGCGAGGGCGGTCGGTTCGTCGAAGGTGCTCAGGAACTCGTCGATCTCGACCGGCTCCGGCACGGCCGACGTGACCGGGATCGTCGCGCCGGCAGCAAAGCCGTCGCTCGACGTCCCCTGGGTGATCTCCAGGTACTTCAGCCCCAGCGCCGAGCGCGAGCGCACGATCACGGTGGAATCGACCGGCAGCGGGTCCACGTCCTGGTCGAGCTTCAGGTCGAGCTCGGCCGTCAGCGTGCCGTCCTCGTGCAGGGTCGGCTCGATCGCGCTCACCTGGCCCACGCGGACGCCACCGATCCGGACCTCGTTGCCCGGGACCAGGGTGTTCGCGTTCGGGACCTCGGCCGAGATGTTGTAGCTGGGCACGAACGGGAGGCCGCTGTTCGCGTTGTAGGCCAGGAACACGGCGACCGTCGCGATCAGGACGGTGACCGCGCCGACCATGGTCGGGCTCGCCGCGAGGGCCGTCACCGGGCTACGCCGGCTCATGGGGCGGCCTCCCCGTCGTCCATCAGGAAGTCGAGGAGCGTGCGCATGCTCCGCATGCGCGCCGTGTCGCTGCTCGGGCCCGCCGGTGGCGTCGCGGAGTCCTCCGGGGGCGGATCCGGCTCCGGCGCGGGCGGATCGGGCTCGGGCGCGGGACCGTCGGACCGGGAGCCGTCCGACCCGTCGAACAGCGGCGCGAGGGCCTCCAGCACCGCCTCCGCCCCGTTGTTCGCCTTGCGAGCGGCGCGGTCACCGCGATCGCCGCCGCGGCTGAACCGGGCGAGGGCCGCCGCGATCCCCTGCTGCTGGGCTCGAGCCGCCGCGGCTTGAAGGCTGGTGTCCAGGAACTCCGCTGTGCACCCGGACTCCGGCACCGTCTCGTAGTCCACGCAGTTGTTGAGCGGCAGGAGCGCCCGCATGAAGTGGCCGAGCGAGTCGAATCCGTTTGCGATCCCGACCGTGTTGTAGACCAGCCTCGTCAGGTACTCGAACCCGTTCGTCTTGCGCATCGTCCTCAGGAGCGCGCGCAGGTTGAGGGCGCCGGGCTTGGTATCGCGCGCCAGGTTGCGAAGGTCGACGAGAATCGGGTCCGAGTTCACGATGTCGTCCTGACTCGCCGCGGCGGCGTCGCCCAGCGACGTGAGCGCCGTGGTCGAGGCGCTCGCGAACGGCCCCAGCGCCAGGGTCGCCCTGGTGAGATCGGGCGCCGCCGTGCCGAGGTCCGCGAACACCGGCTCCGCCTGGTCGGAGAAGGCGGCGAGGCGCGGCATCGTGAGGCGCAGCTCGCGCAGGAACGCCGGCAGGCGCTCGAACCCGGCCTCGAGCTGGACGCTCTCTTCGGCGGTCGCCTGCGCGGTCGCGTTGGCCTGGTTGATGAAGTTGCCCAGGTGCTCGCGCTCACGCGCGAGTGGCGCGAGGGAGGCGTCGCCGTCGCTGGCCAGGTCGGCGAGCCTCCGGTTCTGCTTGGCGAGGATGGCAAGCACCTCGTTCGTCTGCTGCAGCGCCGGGTTCGCGCGCTCGACGATCGCCTCCAGATCCTCACCGCGAGCGGCGAGGCCGGCGCCCAGGTCGTTCAGGATCAGCCGGAAGCGATCCGGATACGGCTCCTTCATGATGTTGTTGACCAGGTCGAGGTCCACCGCCTTGGCCGTGCGCTCGACGGGCAGCAGGTACTCGCCCTCGCCGGGCTCGCCGTCGGGGATCTGCTCGAGGGGCGGCGGCAGCGGCGAGTCGGGCGCGTGCGGCTGAGTCGGCTTGCATTCGACGAACTTCTCGCCGAGGAGCGACTGCGGGCGGATCACGCACGAAGCGTCCTCACGGAAGTCCTGGAAGGCCGGATCGTCGATCTCGAGCACGATCACGGCCTTGCCCGACTCGGCGCCGCCGTCGTCGTGGACGACCTCGCCGATCTCCGAGACGTCCACCTCGGAGATCGCTCCGACCTTGGCGCCGGCGATGCGAACCTCCTCGCCCGTGACCAGGAAGCTGCCGTTGTCGAAAATCGCGCGGACCTGGTACGAGTCACCCCCGCCCGAGCCGGGCGCGCTCACCGCCAGGCCGACGCCGCCGGCGAGCACGACGACTATCGCGGCGAGCCTTCTCATCCCGGGGGCACCTGGGTGGGGTCGCAGATGCCCGCAAGGGCACCGTCGTCGTCGAATGGATTCGACAGCGGGATCGCCTGGGTCGCGCCGCCCGGGCAGCGGGTGAACGGGCCGGTGCCGAACTGCGGGCGGAAGTAGTCGCCGAGCTGATCGGCGGGCGGGATCGGAATGAGGTCGCTGGTCAGGGCGTCCCCGTCGTCGTCACCGTCCACCGGGTCGTCCCAGGTGAAGAGGTTCGAGCCGGCCGGCTGGACCCGGATGAAGTGACCGTTGGCGTCGTATGGCGCCGCGGCCTGGCCCAGCCCCGCGAGCCAGCCGAGCAGGTCGGGCGTGTAGGGGCGCAGGATCTCGATCTCGTCCTGGGTCTGGTTCATCGCCGCGATCGCGCGGGGTACCGCGTTGCTCGCCGCCCGGTCGGTGCCCGGGAGATCCCGGAGCGCGTCCGTGAGGTCGTTGTTGCCGCCGTTCTTCGTGAAGACGTCGCTGAGGTCGGAGACCACCGGGACGGCCTTCTCGGCGACCGGGCGGAGCTCGCGCAGGAACGGCGCAAGGTCCTGGGTCGAGCGCCCGGTCGTCGCGACGAGCGGGTCGAGGTCGTCGAGGGCCGCGCGGAGGTTCACGAAGGTCGTGTTTGCCTGCCGCATCGCCGGCGGCAGGGCGGCCAGCGAGCGGTCGAAGGCCGAGTTCTCGGCTGCGATCGCGCCCAGGGCCTGGTTCGCGTTCTCGGTCAGCTGGGAGAGGTCGTCGCGGCGCTCGGCAACCGCTCCCAGCACGCGCGAGCCGGTGACGAGGAATTGCTCGAACGCGACCTGGTCCGAGTTCAGCTCGGCCAGGAGCCGTCGGGTGGAGTCCAGGCCCGGAGCAAGGAACTTGTACGACTTGTTCGCCTCCACCTCGGCGCCGGCGTAGATCGTCGCCTGGCCCTGGATCACATCGCGGAGGGCCCGCTGCGTGGGTTCATCGAACAGGTCGAAGAGCTCGTCGAGGTCGACCGGCGAGGTTGTCTCGTCGGCGGCCAGGGTTGCACCCTCCGGAAGCTCGTCGCCCGAGTCAGGCCCCATATGCAGGGCCACGTACCGGTTCGCGATCCCGGAGAGGGAGGTCAGGCGGATCTGGGCCGTCGTCCCCTCCATCATGGGCCGGTCGAGCGTGACGCTCACCTCGGCCTGGGCGTCGTCGCTGAGGGTGATGTCGTCGATCGTGCCGATCGGCTGCCCCGCGATCAGGACCTGGTTGCCGGGCACCAGTTGGCCACCGGTCTCGAACAGCAGCTTGTACTTGTGCCCGTCCCCGTTCCCGAACAGCGTCATGAACACGAGGACGGCCCCGGCCAACAGCGCGACGATCGCAAGCGTCCGCGCGAGCGCATGGCCCTCCTGGCCCGTATGAGTTCGCGCGCGAGCCTGTTGGTCAGGCATCAGGGAACGTGGATCCTTTCGTTCCGCGCCGGCTAGGCGGATCCCCTCTCGGGCCCGCCCCGGTCTCAGGAAAATCTCCTCATGCGGATCGTAACCGCGCGACCTGCCCCGCGATATCGGTTTTCTACGGATACTCGGGTGGGCTTAACGCACGCGCAAAACTCGCTATTCGCGCGGCTCGCGCCCGGTCAGCGCCGTGTAGAGGTCATTCGCGCGGGTCCCGGTGAGCGCGGCAACGACGCTCGCGGCGGCGCGCGGGCGCGCGCCGGACTGCACCAGCCGGCGCAGCGCATCGACCGCGAACGCGATATCCGGGGCGGACGCGGTGCGGTCCGCCGCGGGCCCGATCACGACCACGATCTCGCCCTTCACCTCGGAGCGAAAGCGCCGTGCCAGCTCGGCCAGGGTGCCCCGGGTGACGTCCTCGTGCAGCTTCGTCAGCTCGCGGCACACCGCGGCCGGGCGGTCCGGCGCCAGGGCCGCGAGCGCGGCCAGCGAGTCCGGCAGCCGGCGGGGGGACTCGAACGCAACCACGGTCTCGCCGCCGCCCAGCACCCGCTCGAGCTCGCCGGCGCGCCGCGGCAGGAAGCCCTCGAAGCGCCAGCGGTCCGTGGGCAGCCCCGAGGCGACGAGCGCGGTCGTCACCGCCGACGGCCCGGGCAGGACCTCGATCTCGAGCCCGCGGTCGATGCACGCCTGGATCAGGCGGAAGCCCGGGTCCGAGATCGCGGGGGTGCCCGCGTCGGAGATCAGCACCACCTTGGCCCCGCGCTCGATCGCCTGGGCGAGCTGACGCGCGCGATCCGCCTCGTTCCCCTCGTGGTTGGAGACAAGCCGTGGCCTGGGAATGTCGAGCCGCTCGTAGAGCAGGCCCGTGCGCCTGGTGTCCTCGCAGGCGACGACGTCGGCTTCGCCCAGCGCGCGGCGCGCGCGCTCGCTCAGGTCTTCGAGATTCCCGATCGGCGTCGGGCACACCGTCAGCCGCCCCGGCATCAGTGGATTCCCTGTAGCTCTTCGAGCGCCATCGTCGCGGCACCGATCATGCCCGCTTCGGCGCCCAGCTCAGCCGCCACGACGTCCGTCTGGTTCATCGGTGGCAAGGCCCGCGCCCGCAGTTCCTCGCGCGCCGGGCCGAGGAGCAGCTCCCCGGCGGCCATCACCCCGCCGCCCACGACGATCACGTCCGGCTCGAACACGTTGGCGATCCCGCTCAGCGCAACGCCGATTCGCGTCCCGATCAGGGCCACGACCTCGATCGCCACCCGATCGCCCGCGAGCGCCGCATCGGTGGCGGCGCGGCCGTTCACCTCCTCGCCGGCGGCGAGCAGCCGGCCAAGCTCGGAATCGGGCTCGCGCTCGGCGGCCGCCCGGGCCTCCCGGCCGAGCGCGGTGCCCGACGCCACCGCCTCGACGCAGCCGTGATTCGGGCAGTTGCCCTGGCAGCGGGGGCCGTCGGCATCGATCACGAGGTGACCGAGCTCCGCCCCGGCGCCGGTGGAGCCGCGATAGACCTCGCCGTTCACGATCAGGCCGCCGCCGATTCCGGTGCCGATCGTCAGCAGCACGGCGTTGGTCGCCCCGCGCGCGGCGCCCCAGCGGTGCTCGGCCAGGGCCGCGACGTTGCCGTCGTTGTCGATCTCGACCGGCAGCCCGAGACGCTCGGTCATCAGGTCGCGGATCGGCAGGTCGACGATCGGCAGGTTGACCGCGCTGATCGCGACGCCGCGTTCGCGGTCGATCGTGCAGGGGATCCCGAGCCCGATCGAGAGGGCGCCGGGATGCGCGGCCAGCGCCTTGCGAAGCTCGGCCTCGAGCGTGGCGAGCAGCTCGTCGACGCCCAGCCCCACGCTCGGCGCCTCGGACCGGTGGTGCACCGTGGGACCGGCCTCGACGACGCCCACGAGCATCTTCGTGCCGCCGAGGTCGACGCCGATCGCGCCGCCTGCCCCGTTCTTCCCAGCTGAAGGTTCGCGCCCCATCAGCGAGTATTTCTAGTGAATGCCACCGAACGACGAGGGGGGGCCGCCCGAGAAGCCCGACTACAAGGTCTACCGCGCGCGCCGCGGCCCGCGGCTCGGCAAGCCCGATCTGGCCTCGCTGCGCGAGAAGGCGAGCCGCCGGCCGGCGCCTGGCGAGGAGAGACCCGACAAGCCCCCGAAGGCTCCGAAGCCCTTGGGCGAGGGCCGCACGTGGCTGAAATGGATCGGGCTCGCGCTGCTCGGCTGGCTGCTCCTGAGCCTCCTCGCGTTCGCGGTGTCGGCCACGATCCAGAAGTCGAAGCTGACCGACATGGGCGACACGCTCTCGAGCAACCCGCTGATGGCCGTGTTCCCGCAGAACATCCTCGTGCTGGGCACGGACGTCCGCGACACGGAGTTCGCCTCGGAGGAGGCCGAGTCCGAGGAGTGCGTCGAGGCCGCCGCGACCGGAGAGGCCACGCTGCGACTGTGCGACGGGAGCGCGAGCAGACTCGATCATGGTCCTGCGCGCGGGCGGCGGCGCGTTCGAGAAGCTCTCGATCCCGCGCGACACGCTGGCCGCCATCCCCGAGTTCGGGAACGACAAGATCAACGCCGCCTACCGCTTCGGCGGCGCCCCGCTGATGGTCGAGACCGTCGAGCAGATGCTCGGCATCGAGCTCAACCACGTGGCGATCGTCGACTTCGCGGGGTTCCGCGACCTGATCGACTCGCTCGGGGGGATCGACATCGAGCTGGACCGCGAGGTCTGCAACGAGATCTCGGGCGGCACGTTCAAGATCAACTTCGAGCCGGGCGAGATCCACCTGGACGGCGACAAGGCGCTGGCGCTGGCCCGCACCCGCACCTCGACCTGCGGTGAGCCGATCAACGACCTCGACCGCACCGAGTTCCAGCAGCTGATCATCCAGGGCATGAAGGACCGGCTGACCGATCCGCTGCGAATCCCGATCAACTTCATCAAGGGGCCGTTGATCGGCTGGAACGCCCCGAAGGCGTTCGTCAGCGACATGGGCGCCATCGCGATGCCCCAGTTCGTGTTCGCGGCCGCGATCGGCGGCAGCTCGGACACCGAGGTGCTCGAGCCGGTGGACGTGAGCGCCAACCCGCTCATCGTCCCGGTCGAGAACTGCGTCGAGGCGGTGCGCAAGCTGACGGGCGACCCGCCCGAGAACGACCCGGTCTGCAGCCCCGCCGGGTGAGGCTCAGTCGTCGCTTGACTTGGCGGAGCTCGACTTCTCCGAGCTCGTGCTCTTGTCCGACCCCGAGTCGGACGACGCCTTCTCGGACCCGCCCGACCCGCCGTCGCTCGCCGCCTTCTTCGCGCCCTTGCGGGCGTAGTCGGTGGCGTAGAAGCCCGATCCCTTGAAGTGGACCGCGGGCGCGCTGAGGACGCGCTCGCAGGCGGCGCCGCACTCCACGCATTCCGTCAGCGAGTCCTCCGACATGGACTGGAAGATCTCGAACTTGTGGCCCTTGGCGCAGCGGTACTCGTAGATGGGCATCGCCGCGATTATCGCAGCGGCGCGCCGATAGCCTGAGGCCGCAATGACCGATGCCCAGGCGCCGAGCGGCGTCACCATGGACGAAATCGTCGCGCTGTGCAAACGGCGGGGATTCGTGTTCCCGTCGTCGGAGATCTACGGCGGGCTCGGCTCCACGTACGACTACGGCCACTACGGCGTGCTGCTGAAGCGAAACGTGAAGGACGAGTGGTGGCGCGCGATGCTGCAGGAACGCGACGACATCGTGGCCCTCGACTCGGCGATCCTCCAGCACCCTCGGGTGTGGGAGGCGTCGGGCCACCTCGCTGGCTTCACCGACCCGATGGTGGACTGCAAGACCTGCAAGCTTCGCTTCCGCGCCGACAAGCTCGAGGACGCGGCCTGCGGCCAGAAGCCGTCGAAGCGGCCCGGCGAGGGGCCGGACTGCGAGCTCACCGACGCGCGCGAGTTCAACCTGATGTTCGAGACCACGGTCGGGCCCGTGAAGGACTCGGGCTCGGTCGCCTACCTGCGCCCCGAGACCGCGCAGGGCATCTTCATCAACTTCAAGAACGTGCTCCAGTTCGCACGCGTCAAGCCGCCGTTCGGGATCGCCCAGGTCGGCAAGTCGTTCCGCAACGAGATCACGCCCGGCAACTTCATCTTCCGCACGCGTGAGTTCGAGCAGATGGAGATGGAGTTCTTCGTCCCGCCCGCCGACGCCGAGAAGTGGTTCGACCACTGGTGCAGCGCGCGCTTCGAGTGGTACACGGCGCTCGGGATCCGGCCCGCGATGCTGCGCCTGCGCCCGCACGACGCCGACGAGCTCTCCCACTACTCGTCCGGCACGTCCGACGTCGAGTACCTGTTCCCGATCGGCTGGTCGGAGCTGGAGGGCATCGCCAACCGCGGCGACTTCGACCTGACCCAGCACGCCCAGTTCTCGGGCGAGAAGCTCGAGTACTTCGACCAGCAGTCGGGCGAGCGCTACGTCCCGCACGTGATCGAACCCGCCGCCGGCGCGGACCGCGCGACGCTCGCGTTCCTGGTCGACGCCTACGACGTCGAGGAGGTCGAGGGCCGCAAGCGCACCGTGCTGCGGTTGCATCCGAAGCTGGCTCCGGTGAAGGTCGCGGTGCTGCCGCTCGTCTCTCGCGACGGCATGCCCGAGCGGGCGCGGGCGATCTACGAGGAGCTGCGGCTCCTGCTCCCGGCTGAGTACGACGAGGGCGGCTCGATCGGCAAGCGCTACCGCCGCCAGGACGAGATCGGCACCCCGTGGGGCGTGACGGTGGACGGCCAGACGCTCGAGGACGGGACCGTCACGCTGCGCGACCGCGACACGCTCGCGCAGGAGCGCGTGGGCTCCGACGGGCTCGGCCAGCTCCTGTCCGAGAAGCTGGCCGAGCCCTGGTCGAGCCCGAAGCTCGGCTGAGCGCCTCCGACGACGCGGCTACCGCGTCTTGAACGCGCTGGAGGAGAGCGTCTGGTTGCCGCTCCGCTCGATCGCCAGCACCTCCCAGTCGTACTTGGTGTCGTGCTGGAGGAACCCGTTCGGCACCCGCATGCGAGTGACCGACCGTGGCAGGTACATGCTCAGCCCGAACTTGCCGATCATGTGGCGGTGGGGCTCGACGTCCTTCTCGACGATGAGCTGGTAGGCGATGATCCTCACCCGCTCGCCCTTGATCGTTCTCCGGACGCGCTTCCAATCCGCGACGACCCCGCGCACCGGCACCCTGGCGTCCTCCTCGGGCGAGAGCAGCTTCGGCCCCTTCGGGATCTTGTGGGTGAGCAGGGCCGTGCCTGAGGTCTGCCCCATGCTCGTGCCGTTCTCGATCGCCGGGCCGGAGATCTCGTAGTCCCCGGCGGGCAGCTTGGCGAGCATGTCCTCGATCGGCACGTCCGCGTTCAGGGGCTCGACCGTCTCGAAGAAGAGCTCGGTCATCCCCAGCTCGCCGAGCGTCCCGAGACCCTCGAACTCGAGCACTTCGCCGTCCGGTCCGGTCACGTTGAGCCGCTGCCAGCCCTCGCTGTCAACGAACCCCTGAAATCCCGTGTCCTCGTCGGTCGCGTTGTGCTCGATGTTCAGCTTGGCGTCCTTGAGCGGCACGTCCGCGGCGGGGCCGGCAGCCGCGAGTGCCTGGGTCGCCTGGCGCGACGGCGAGTCCGCAAGGACGAGCGCCGCCGCCGCGAGAGCGACAAACAGCGGGACCAGCAACGAGCGAGTTAGAGCCTTCATCGTGTGCCTCCTTGGGGGATTCGATCTGACGCGCGGCGACGCTACGGCCCCCAAATGAGCCTCCGATGAAAGGTCAGGCGAGCTTGCGGACGGCGTCGCCGCGGGCGATGGCGCCCGGCGTCACGACGCGTGCGTTGAGGCCGCGCAGCCGCAGCTCGCGGCCGGTGGCGGAGTTGACGAGCTTCAGGGCGTCCACCCCGAAGCGCCGCGAGAACTTGCCACAGCCCAGGTGCGGGGCCGCGGTCACCTCAAGCAGCGCCTCGCCGACCTGGAGGCGCGTCCCGGGAGGGAGGTTCGCTTGGCTGAGATCGAGGTCGACGTAGAGCTGATCGCCCGCCTGCGCCCAGCGCTCGGGCTCGGGGCTGGCTGCGACGAGCGCCGCGGCACGCGCGCCCATCACCGTCACCTGCGCCTCGGGGTTCGGACCGCCGTCGGCGGTGGACGAGCTCGGGCGCTCGGCCCACATGTCGCCGACCAGACCGACCCGAAGGTCGAGCTCGCCCGCGTCGAGCAGCTCGCGCTCCTCCTCGGCCGGGCGCCGGGCGATCAGCTCCAGCGTGCCGGCGTCGGCCGGCGCCGCTCGCACGTGGTCGAGTCCTGCTTCGAGCTCCGCGGGGGTTGCGTTCGGCACGGTCCGTTCAGGCTAGCGGCGCCTCCCGGCGGTCATTGCGCGGCCGTGTAGTGGAAGTCGATCCCGTGGATCCGGACGCCGTCGTCCGCCGCCGGGTTGCTCTGCCGGCAGTTCACCGATACCGAGGCACCGGCGGAATAGATCGCTTGCGGAATCACGGGGGCGGTCTGGCTGGCCGTCTGGTTGGCCAGAACGTCGTCATCCGGGGCGCCCGCGGGCCCGCCATTTACGGAGACGTCACACTCGATCGCCTCGAGGTTGGTCGCGGTGGCTCCGCCCTGCGTGACCCGGAGGAAGAAGACTCCATTTCCGTTGCCGGCGTAGTCCTGAGGGATCGTGAAGCTCGCCCCTACCTCGTCGTCGTCGGTGACTGCCCCGCCCCCGTCGTCGTAGGCAAGCGTCGCGTGCCCGTTGACGAGCGCGAAGTCCGGGTCGTCGTCGCCGGCGGCGCTGTCGAAGTCGATCGCCTCGGTGTCGGTGACGTTCAGGAACGATCCGACGGGCAGGTTGACGTTTCGGGTCACATTGCCGATGTCATCCGCGGAGATGCCGTCGTCGAGGGCGTTCAGCTCGGTCGAGCTGATCGTCGCGCCGCTGGTGACGATGTCGTTGGCGCCGATGCTGAGGGCGTTGACGATGTCGGCATCGGACACATCCAGAGCCGTCGTCACCGTCGACCCAGCCACCTTGAGACCCTGGCCGACCGCTGTGTCGCTGTCGCTGTTCAAGAGCTCCAGCAGGTACTCCGTCTCGCCCGCGCTCGTGCCGGCGTTCTCGAAGCGACCGGCGCCCTGGAACCCTCCCGTCGTGTTGTTCTCGAACTGGACGCTGAACTGAGGCGCGAACGAGAAGGGTTCGGGTGACGTCGACGTCTGCACGAAGAAGTCCCCGCCGCCGCCGCCGGTCCTGAGGAGGTCCACGTCGACGTTGCCGTCGAAGTTGGTGGCGCCCGTGAACGTCTGGCTGACGGCGTTCAACCTCGCTACGTTCGCCGACAGCGACCCGTCCGGTACGGCAAGCGTCGCCTCGTCCACGTCAACGCCGGTGACCGTGTTGTCCTTGATCCTCCCCGACTGGATGGCGTCCTCGGCGATGTCGTTGTTGAAGATCCGGCCGTTGCCGATGTCCACGGTCCCCACCTGGCCGTTGATGATGTCGCCGGTCGAGATCGTGTTGGCGCCGCCCGGGTGGGTCGCGTACGCGGTGCCCCCGAGCGCCACGTAGAGGGCGAGGATGCCCATGATGTTCGAGCGGATGAACTCGCGGATGCGGCCTGACGTGGTGCTCATCGGGACCTCCGAGGCGCTTACGGCTGCGCGGAAGGTCATCGGCTAATTTGGCGCCGGAGTCCCCCCGGACAGCCTGATCTCAACCAGTACCTGGCTGCGGGTGAGCGTAGTTGCTCGTGCGGGCCGGCGCAAGCGCCGGACTCTGCCTAACGGCCCCAGCGCTCGCCCTCGCCGAGGCGCTCGAGGCCGAGCCAGTAGAGGCCCATCGCGACCTCGACCACGCTCTCGCGCGGGAGGCCCCGCGGGTTCTCGAGCCACCAGCCGGCCATGAACTGGATGCCTCCCGCGATCAGGTGAGCGAGGACGGCCGACGTGTCCTCAACCGCCAGATCGCCGGGCTGGGGCGGCGGCGCGTCGGCGACCATCATCGAGGCCACGGCGCCGGCGGCCTCCTCGCGCAGGCGGTCGAGCGCCTCCCCCGCGTCGGGATCGGAGACGTTGCGGGTCAGCAGCCGCAGGGCGGCGGGCCGCTCCTCGGCGAACTCCAGGAACGCCTCGATCCCGGCGCGCAAGCGGTCCTCGTTCTCCTGCGCACCGGCGATCGCGCCGACAACGCGCTCGATCAGCTCGTGCACGAAGCTGTCGAGCAGCGCGATCTGGAGCTCGCGCTTCGAGGTGAAGTGCTCGTAGATCAGCGCCTTCGAGATGCCGCCGCGGGCCGCCACGTCGTCGAGCGAGGCCTCGTTGAACCCGCGCTCGGAGAAAACCTCGAGCGCGTCGTCCAGGATCGCCGCCCGCCGGTCGGACGCCGAGAGCCGGCGGCGCGGCGCCGCCTGTGTGTCCTCCGTCACAGAATTGAGCCTACTAACTGACCCATCGGTCAGTTACACTCGCGCCGAGGCCACGAACCAGGAGTGTGTCTAATGAGCGACTTTTGGCGCGAAAGCAGGTTTGCCCCCCTGGTAAGGGAGGATTTTGAATGAGCGTTGCGCAGCACGACGGGATCAGGGCGGGAGCGACGATCTCCTACGAGGACCTCTACAGGCGCTGGGAACAGAGCAACTGGAGCGCCTACGACATCGACTTCTCGCAGGACCGCGAGGGCTGGAACGGCCTCACCGACCTCCAGCGCGAGTCCGCCCTGTGGATCTACTCGATGTTCTTCTTCGGCGAGGACTCGGTCACCGACAACCTCTCCCCCTACATCGATGCGGCGCCGAAGGAGGAGCAGAAGTACTTCCTCGCGACGCAGCAGGTCGACGAGGCGCGCCACGCCGTGTTCTTCCATCGCTTCTTCAAGGAGGTGATCGGCGCGGGTGACGACGTCGGCGCCACCCTCAAGTTCACCGAGTCCCAGCTGGGCTGGGGCTACCGGAACGTCTTCGCGCGCCTCGACACGATGGCCGACGAGCTGCGCAAGGACCGCTCGCTGCCCAAGTTCGCGCAGGCGATCGCGCTCTACCACCTGGTGGTCGAGGCGACGCTGGCGCAGCCGGGCCAGCACTTCATCGAGGACTACTTCGCGAAGGCCGGGACGATGCCCGGGTTCTCTGCCGGCATGGAGAACGTCTCGCGCGACGAGCAGCGCCACATCGGCTTCGGGGTCAAGGTGCTGACCGAGCTGCTCGCCGAGTCGGACGAGTGCAAGGCCGCCGTGCGCGAGCTGCTGCTCGAGATCATGCCCTTCTCGCTGGCGGTGTTCGTGCCGCCCGGCGGCCTCAACCGCGAGTACACCCGCTGCTACGGGTTCGAGATGGAGGACATCTTCGCGTTCGGGATGAAGTCGGTCCTGACCAAGTGGCGCGCGATCGGCTACCCGATGGAGGACATGCCGGGCGTCTTCCCGGTCGACCACTCGCTGCCGCCCGAGGAGATCGCGAGCCGGCAGATCAAGCTGCTCGAGTCGCGCGTGATGGGCGAGCCCCACCCCCACCCCGACTCGTCGCCCGAGATCCAGCGCCTCTATTTCGACGTGATCGCGAACTCGGCCGACACCAGCGTCGTGAACGGCAACCCGTTCACGATCCAGTGGGACTTCGACGACGCGGATCCGTGGCACGTGGTGGTCGCGAACGGCTCGACTCGGGCCGAGCCCGGCGTCGCCCCGGGCGCCGACGTCACCTGGCGGGCGACCTGGGGCGACTGGATCGCCGTGTCGAAGGGCGCCCTCGACCCGCGCAGCGCGATGCTGCGCCGCCGCCTGCGCTTCCGCGGCTCGCCGCGCAAGGTGCGCACGTTCCTGAAGCTCTTCCCGCGCCGCCGCTCGAAGCCGCTCCCGTAGCGCGGGCCGCGGCGCCGCGTCTCGCGAACGACGGATTTCCGGACATAGTGTCCGGTTTTCCGTCGCTCGCGGTTGCTGGCGGGGTTGACACGCGTCCGGGGCGCGGGGTAGGAATAGCCGCGGGTCAACGGGTTAGGAGGAGTCGCCGTGGTCGCTGCGTCTGCGTTCGTACGTGTCCGTCACCTCGTCGCGCTCGCCGGAGCGCTCGCCGCCGTCTGGATCGCGCCGGCCGGGGCGCAGGCCGCGAGCTACGTCGCGATGGGCGACTCGTACTCGTCCGGCGTCGGCACCCGCGAGTACTACGCGAACAGCGGCTCCTGCCAGCGCAGCCCACACGCCTACCCGGCCGAGGCCGCCGCCCAGCTCGGCCTGCCGCTGACGTTCGTCGCCTGCTCGGGCGCCAAGACCCAGGACGTGATCAACAACCAGCTCGGGCCGCTGAACGCCTCCACGACCCGCGCCACGATCTCGATCGGCGGCAACGACGCCGGCTTCTCGAGCGTGATCACGTCGTGCGCGAGGCCCTGGCCGTGGACCTGCTGGGGTGACATCGACAACGCTCAGGCCTACATCCAGAACACGCTCCCCGGCCGGCTCAACGCCGTCTATTCGCAGATCGACTCCCGCGCGCCGAACGCGATCGTGGCGGTGGTCGGCTACCCGCGGATCTTCAACGAGCGCGACACGTGCAACGCCGCCTCGCGGATCAGCCCCGGGGAGCAGGTCGAGCTGAACGACACCGCCGACCTGCTGGCGAGCGTCACGCGCGGCCGCGCGCTCGCCTACGGGTTCGCCTACGTCGACCCGATCCCGTCGTTCGTCGGGCACGCCGTCTGCGACTCGCCCGAATGGATCAACGGCCTCTCGAACCCGGTGAGCGAGTCGTACCACCCGAACCGCTCGGGCCAGGACCGGTACCGGAACCTGGTCGTGCCCCTGATCGACTAAGTCAGGCGTCCACAGGCGGACGACCCGGCCCGTTCGACGTGCAGATCCGCAGGCCGAAGCGCTGGCCGAGCTGGTTGGCCCTGATCTTGAGCCGATCCATCCGCGCGTGGATGGCGGCCGAGCCGGCGCCGTCGCGCCGCAGCCAGGCGTCACCCGCGCGCTCGAACAGCGTCCCGCGCAGGCGCACGTTCTGGCGCCACTGCTGAAGCAGCCCCGGCTCCGACGGGGGCCGGCCGAGCTCGCCCACCATCTCGAAGGTCGCCCTCTGCGCGGCCGCCCAGTTGTAGTGGATCGCAGCCTCGATCCGGTCGCCGTTCGCGCCGCGGAGGCTCTGCTCGATCTGCGCCTCCCCGGCCATCGCGCGGTTGAAGTTGTACGCGCAGATGCGATCCACCTGGTCGGCGAACGCGCGCCAGTCCGAGGTCATTCCCACGGCGAGCGACGGCGCCGGCGGGTAGTAGCCGCCGGCCCGGGCGTCCCCGGGAGGCGCCGGGCCGCGCGATGAGCCGGCACCGGCGGCGAGCACGAAGACGAGCGCGCCGACCGCCCAGATCGCCGGATAGGCGAGGACGCGCCGGCTGAGCTCAGGCCGGGGCGGCTCCTCCGCGCGTGTGACGATCGTGCCCGCCACGAGATCGCCAACGCGTTGGCGCCGGGAGCGGCTGCCGACGAGCACGAACAGGGCGATCAGGGGCTCCTCGAAGACGCGGATCACATTGCGCGCCGCGATCGCGTTCAGGCTGGGGCGTCCGCCGTCGCGCAGCACCACGCGGACTCCGTACTGGCGCTTGCCGATCGTCTGTCCCCAGACGGCCTCGCAGACGAAGAAGTACGTGACCTCCGCCCAGAGCAGCGCGACCCACTCCCACCGCTCCAGGCCACCGCCGATCAACGCCACGACGACGTAGGCGCCCACGAACAGGATCAGGTCGCAGAACCGCGCTCCGATCCGCAGGTTGTCTACCGAGCGCAGATCCTCGACGACGGCAGGCGGGCCGGCGGGCGGGCCGGCGGGCGGGCCGGCTCCGCTCGCGCCGTAGGGGGCGGGCGCCCCGGGTGGCGGCGTCGAGGCGCCACCGAGCCCATGCGGCTCGCCGCTCCTGTCCCCCGCGCCTGACTCGATTCCCACGGGGATCTGGTCGGCACGACGCGCTCAGCGCTTGAGCGCACATCGAGCGTCGACAAACTGGCCTGAGGCGAAACTAAGTCGACGCTCGGTGATCCGGCGGCCGGTCAGGGCCCGTTCCATGGCGTGAGCCGCGGCAGCCAGCCCGGTACGGCCCGCCGGTAGCGCTCGTACTCGTCGCCGTATTGCGAGTGGAGCGTCGGCTCCTCATAGATGCGGACGAACGCCACGAAGACGATTGCGACGACCGCGCCATACGCGACGAGCTCCACGCTTCCGAACAGAAGCGCCTGGCCGCCGATCGCGCTCAGGACCGCGAGGTACATCGGATTCCGCACGAAGCGGTAGATCCCGCCGACGACGAGCCGCCGGGTCGGCGCCACTGGCGCGGGCGTCCCGAGGCCCTCGAGCGCGAAGCGCCCGAAAGCGTGAAGCAGGAACACAACGCCGAGCAGGCCCACGGTTGCGCCGAGCGCTCGTAGCGCCGCCGGCAGGCGCTCATCGACCTCCCAGCCGGTGATCAGCCCCGGGATCATCCCGGCGACCATGGCCGGCGCGACGGCGAAGAAGAGGGCCGACCCGAGGAGTGCGTTGCGGCGCCGGCGCCGCTCGCTCTCGGTCGCGTCGGCCACGACACCTCGTCGAGTCAGGCTCGCGCCGGCGCCGGCGCCGACTTGTCAGGCTCCTCGTAGCGCTCGAAGCCCAGGTCGGGCAGCAGGCGGTCGAGCCAGCCCGGGAGCCACCAGTTCCACTTGCCCATCAGCTGCATCGTCGCGGGCACGAGGACGAGGCGTACCAGCGTCGCGTCGAGCGCGATCGCGACCGCGTTGCCGAGGCCCAGTTCCTTGATCGAGGGGACGCCGGTGAAGACGAAGACAGTGAAGACCGCGGTCATGATCAGCGCCGCCGACGAGATCGTCGGCGCGCTCGAGGCGAGGCCCTCGGCCACGGCGCGGCGGTTGTCGCCGTGCGCTTGGTAGCGCTCGCGGATGCGCGAGAGCAGGAACACCTCGTAGTCCATCGACAGGCCGAAGACGACGGCGAGGATCAGCGGCACGTTGATCGTGTCGAGCGCGCCGTTCGATTGGAACCCCAGGAAGCCGTCGAGCCAGCCCCACTGGAACACGGCCACCAGCACGCCGTAGGCCGCACCGATCGAGAGCAGGTTCATCACCACCGCCTTCAGCGGCAGCAGCAGCGAGCGGAGCATCACCATCAGGACGACGAACGAGAGGCCGAGGATGAACAGCAGGATCTTCCACATCGATCCCGAGATCAGCTCGCGCACGTCGACGATCCGCGCGGACTCCCCGCCGGCCTGGACCTGCGCGGAGCCCTCGACGACGAGCTGGCTGGACGGGACTGATCTGCTCGCGCGCCCTGTCCACCAGCGCGAAGGTCTGATCGGAGTCGCCGGCGCCACGGGGGAAGACGTCGAGGAGCGCCGTGCTCCCGTTGGACGACGGCTGCCAGTCGGCGACCGAGGCGACGGCGGAGTCACGCGCGAAGTCGGTTCGCAGCGCCGCAAGCGAGTCGGCGTTCGCGTTGGCGATCGCCGCCCCCTCCGACTCGAACTCGGCGATCACCCGGATCGGGTCGGCGCCGCCGCCGGTCGCCTCGTTCATCAGCTCGACGCCGACGACGACGTCGTGGTCGGCCGGGAACTGGTCGAGCGCGCCGGTGCCCATCTTCATCGAGAGCGCCGGAATCGCGAGGAACAGCAGCAGGCCGGCGCTGAGCGCGATCGGAGAGCCCGGGACGGCGCATGACCCGGGCGGTCCAGCGGTGCCAGAAGGTCGACTCCGGGTCGGGCCTGCTGGCTCCCGGACGGCGCCGGCGCTCGACGGTCGCGCGGCGCACGAAGCGGCCCGCGCGCCACGCGACCCCGCCGGCCTCGACGCGATGGCCCAGCAGGCTGATCAGGGCCGGCAGCAGGATCACGGCGGCGACGATCGCGATGCCGACGACGATCATCGCCCCGAGCGCCATCGAGCGCAGGGCCTGGTTGTCCACCATCCAGATCCCCGCTAGCGAGATGATCACGGCCAGGCCAGAGAAGAACACGGAAAGCCCCGATGTGGACAGCGCCGCGTCGCGCGCCTCGTTGGCCGGGCGGCCGCGGCGCACCTCCTCGCGGTAGCGGGCGAGCACGAACAGCGAGTAGTCGACCGCCACGCCGATGCCGATCATCGAGGCCATGTTGGTCACGAACACCGACATCTCCATCGTGGTCGAGAGGAAGAAGATGACCGCGCCGGTGACCATCACCGCGACGAAGCCGAGCGCCAGCGGCAACGCGGCCGCTGCCAGCGAGCCGAACGCGGCGATCAGGATCAGCGCGACGATCGGGAACCCGGTCATCTCGGCGCTCTCGAGGTCCTCCTTGGAGAGCTCCTGCAGCCCCGCCCAGGCCGTCGGCTGGCCGACGAGGTACGGCGTGACGCCGTCGACCGTCTCACCGGGGGCGATGTCCTCGCGCAGCTCGACGGCGGCGTCGATCTGCTCGGAGACGTTGGCGGTGGCCTGGATTGAGCACGACGGCGACGCCCTCTTCGCCGAGCTGCTCGCGGGCGGCCGCCGCCGACCGGTCGGTCAGCGTCAGGTTCTCGACGCCCGCCGACGGATTCGGCGAGCCGGTTGACCGCGGCGTCGGCCTGCGCCGGCGTCGCGCCCGGGCTCGGCACGCAGCACCGCGCCGACCGAGTCGCGGCCGGCCTGTTCGGCGTAGTCCGCCTCCATCACGCGCTCGACCGCGGCCGATTCGGAGCCGGGCACCTCGAACCCGCCGCCCGTGAGGTTCTCCGTCTGCTTGGCGGCGAACGGCAGCGCCAGCGGCGATGATCACCAGCCAGAGACCGCCGACCGCCCAGCGGTGGCGGCCGACGAGGCCGGAGAGCGAGCGGGCAGCGGCTCATCGGCAGCGGGGCGACGAACGGTGACGGGGCGGTACTAGTACGTCAAGCGTGAGATCGCGCACACACTGCAGACGAGCGAGGAATTTGCCGTGCTCAGTCGTCTGAGAGCAGCCAGCGGGCGACGCCGAACCCGGTTTCGATGGTCGCGAACACGTCGAGCGTGGGATCCGTCAGCCGCTGCACCGTGAGCCCGTCGCCCGCGCCGAACAGGTACGCGATGGTCGCCTCGGGCTCGAACCGGAGCTTGACGACGCCCTCGCGCTCCTTCTCGACGAGAATCTCGGCGAACTCCGCGCGGGCGCGGCTGTAGAGGGCGCCCAGCTCGCGCTGGAGCTCCGGGCTGTTGCGGCCGGCGACGTAGAGCTCGGAGACCATGTAGACGTAGCCGGTCTGCTCGCGCAGGGTGCGCTCGAACGTCTCGGACATCGCGATGATCAGCTCGTCGACCGTCTTCGCGGCTCGCATCGTGGTGCCGAGGGCCTCGATCCGCAGGTCGGTGTCGCGGCGGATCACCTCGACCAGGAGCCGCTCCTTGGTGCCGAAGTAGTAGTGCAGCAGGCCACGGCTGACCTCGGCCTTCGCCGGCGACGCGCTCGAACGTCGAGCCGGCGATCCCGACCTCCGCGACCGATTCGCGCATCGCCTCGACGATCCGCATGCGCGCGCTCGCCAGAAAGCGAACGCTCCTCCACGCCCCGGGTGGCAGCCTCCATAGCCGGAAAGTCTAAGCGGAGCCACCGCCCGCCCGCAAGCGGGAACCGACGGCTCGACGACTGGAGTTCGGGCCGCTAGCGCGGCGGATCCGCCGTTCGGCAGGAGCCGTCGTGGAGGTGTACTCGAACTCCTCCTCGGCCCCGAACAGGCGGTCGAGGACGGCCTTGCGCAGGTCCTCGCTGAGGATCGAGCGCCGCCGCGGCGCCGACGATGCCGAGCACCAGGATCTTGCCGAGGGTCGAGCCCTTCTTCTCCTCGCGCCCGCGGAACCGGTCCGACGCCTAGCGCAGCGACTCGGCCGCCTCGCGCAGCTCGCGGTGGACCTTCTTGTCGTCCATCAGCGCCGACGCGGGACGCTTCTGCTTCTGGAGCTCGCCCGTACGCCGAGCGGCCGGCGTCGTACGCCTCGCGGATCGAGTCGCGGAGCTCCTCGTCCTCGATCAGGCGGCGGACGTACTCGTTCGAGCCGACCGACGAAGCCGCGTGACGGGCCTTGCTGGGTCCGGGTTGAGTTGGCCATGCGCAGTCTCTCCTCCTCAGGTCCAAGCTAAGTCGGTGCGGAGGATATACCCGGCTGCACCGCGAGCCGCGCGCTGATCGCCGCGTTCTCGAGCGCCTGCTCGATCCGGTCCACGTAGACGAACTCGAGCGCGCCCAGCTCGTGCTGCGGGATCTCGGCGATGTCGCCCTCGTTGCGGGTCGGGCACGATCACGCGCTTGATCCCGGCCCGCTGCGCGGCGAGCGACTTCTCCTTCAGGCCGCCGATCGGAAGCACCTGGCCGGTGAGCGTCACCTCGCCGGTCATCGCGACGTCAGAGGAGACCGGCTTGCCGCTGACCAGCGACGCGAGCGCGGTGGCCATCGCGACGCCGGCGGACGGGCCGTCCTTCGGCACCGCGCCGGCGGGGACGTGCACGTGGATGTCGTGCGTCGGCGAACCAGTCCTCGCTCGAGCTCCGGGGCGAGCTTCGCCGACGTTGCGGCGCACCCAGGAGAGCGCGGCCTGCGCCGACTCGCGCATCACGTCGCCGAGCTGGCCGGTGATCGTGAGCTTGCCGGAGCCCGGCATCGCCGTCGCCTCGATGAACAGCACGTCGCCGCCCACCGGGGTCCAGGCCAGGCCGGTCGCGACGCCCGGGTCCTTGGTCCGGCGCTTCGACTCGGCGAAGAACCGGCGGCGGCCGAGCAGCTCGCGCGCGCGCTTCGCCGAGACCGTCGACCTTGCCCTTCGCCTTGCCCTCGGCGACCTCGCGCGCGATCTTGCGGCAGACGGTGCCGATCTCGCGCTCGAGGTTGCGCACGCCCGCCTCGCGGGTGTACTCGTCGGCGATCGCCTTCAGCGCGGCGTCGGCGAACGAGATCTGACCGCGCTTGAGGCCGTTCTCGGCGATCTGCCGCGGGACGAGGTAGCGCTTCGCGATGTGGACCTTCTCGTCGAGCGTGTAGCCGGCGAGCTGGATCACCTCCATCCGGTCGCGGAGCGGCCCCGGGATCGTCTCCAGGGTGTTCGCGGTGGCGATGAACAGGACCTCGGAGAGGTCGAAGCTGAGGTCGAGGTAGTGGTCGCGGAAGGTGCCGTTCTGCGCCGGGTCGAGGACCTCGAGCATCGCGCTCGACGGGTCGCCGCGCCAGTCGGAGCCCATCTTGTCGATCTCGTCGATCATGAACACGGGGTTCCGGGTGCCGGCGTCGCGGAGCGCGCGGATGATCGTGCCGGGCATCGCGCCGATGTAGGTGCGGCGGTGGCCGCGGATCTCGGCCTCGTCGCGCACGCCGCCGACCGAGATGCGCTCGAACTCGCGGCCGAGCGCCCGGGCGATCGACTGGCCGAGGCTGGTCTTGCCGACGCCGGGCGGGCCGACGAAGCAGAGGATCGGGCCGTGCGAGTCCGGGTTCAGCGAGCGCACCGCCAGGTACTCCAGGATCCGGTCCTTGACCTTCTCGAGGTCGTAGTGGTCGGCGTCGAGGACCTCGCGCGCGTGGCCGATGTCGAGGTCGTCTTCGGTCTCGCTTCGACCACGGCAGGTCGACCAGCCACTCGAGATAGGTGCGGATCACGCCGTACTCGGCCGCCGCCTGGGGCAGGCGCTCGAGCCGGCCAAGCTCGCGCTCGGCCGCCTTCTGGGCGTGCTCGGGCAGCTCCGCGGCCTCGAGCCGCTCGCGCAGCTCGTTGATCTCGGCCTGCTGCTCGTCGCCCTCGCCGAGCTCCTGCTGGATCGCCTTGAGCTGCTCGCGGAGGAAGTACTCGCGCTGGCCCTTGTCGATCTCCGACTGGACCTGCGACTGGATCTTCGAGCCGAGCTGGATCACCTCGAGCTCGCGCGCGAGGATCTCGGTCAGGCGGCGCAGCCGCCGGGTGACGTCGACCTCCTCCAGGAGCTCCTGCTTCTCGTCGGTGGCGATCCGCAGCGCGCCGGCGATCAGGTGCGTCAGCGCCGAGGGGTCGTCGATGTTGGTGACCGCGAGCTGCAGCTCCTCGGGCAGGTACGGGATCTGCTCGATGATCTCCGAGAACGAGCGCTGGACGTTGCGGGTCAGCGCCTCGAGCTCGGGCGTCTCCTCGACCACGTCCGGCAGCGGCTCGATCCGAGCGACGAGGTACGGCTCCTCGGTGACGTAGTCGCCGATCCGCACGCGCTCGCCCGCCTGGACGAGGATCCGGATCGTCCCGTCGGGCACCTTGAGCATCCGCGCGACGAAGCCGGTGACGCCGACCGTGTGAGGTCGTCGGGCCCGGGCTCCTCGAGCTCGCGCGTCACGCGAGGCGACCAGCACGAGCTGGCGCTCGCCGGAGAGGATGTCGTTGACGAGCCGGACGGAGCGCTCCTGCCCGACGGCCAGCGGGGTCAGCGTGTCCGGGTAGGCGACGATGTCGCGCAGCGGCAGCACCGGCAGCGCGCCGGGCAGCGGCTGGTCCTCGCGGAGCGCGGTCTCCAGATCGCCGCTGTCGACGACCTCAATCGCCATCGTCGGCCCCCTCGATCGGGACGCGGGTGGCCACCTGGGCGGTACGCAGCGGCAGCTCGACCCGCAGGATGCCGTCGTCGTAGCTCGCCTGGGCGCGCTCGGCGACCACGTCGGCGCCGAGCTCGACCACGCGCCGGAACGGCCCGGCCTCGATCTCGACCTGCTGATAGACCCGGCCCTCGGTCTCCTGGACGGTCCGCTCGCCGGTGACGACCAGCTCGCGGCCCGGCGACCTCGAGGCTCACCGAGTCGGCGTCGACCCCGGCGAGCTCGACGAGCGACCACGGCCCGCGGCTCCTCGCGATCGCAGTAGTAGACGTCCACCCGGGGCGAGAACCCCGCCTGCAGGCGCGGCGCCCGGTTCCAGCCGCCCTCGCCGCTCCAGGGCTCGCCCATCAGCTCGTCCATCTCGCGCCACATGCGCTCGAAGTTGAGGAACAGGTCGCTCTTGCGGGTCACGGGATTGATATTAGGCAGCCGGACTCGCAGCACGGCCCGGTAACGGGCTGGGAGGGCGGTCAGCCGGCCGACGCGGCGTCGGCCGCGGGCGGGCCCGTGACGCCACCGCCTCGAGCCCGGCCGGGGGCGCCGTTCCAGTCGTGGAACGCGCCGCGCGAGAGCGCCCGGACGACCCAGAGGAAGTAGATCGCCGCCGGCACCGCGAGCAGGTCGATCCAGTGGTTGTGGATGTCGGCGTCGTAGAACCCGGTCGCCTGGTAGTAGGCGTAGATGCCGTGCATCATCGCGCAGGTCGGGAACACGACCGTGAGCGCGAGGCCCGAGACCGACCAGCCGCCCATCGCCCGGTGGTTCGCGATCTGGGTGCGCGCGCAGTAGTAGCCGACGCCGATGTAGAGGACGACGAGCGCGATGTTCGCCCAGACCTCGGCGTTGAACGTCAGGTTCTTCCCGCCGAGGTCGAGCAGCGCCGCGACGATCGCGGTCACGTAGACGCCCGCGAGCGTGGGCAGCGCGGCGACCCAGAGCGGCGTGCCGGTGATCGCCCGGTCGCCGCGGCCGCCCATGAACGCCTCGAGGCGGAGCGCGAACCAGACCACGCCGGCGGGGAAGCCGATCGCGACCACGAGCAGGTCGAGGAAGCCGGCCTGGCGGCCCTCGAAGCCCATGTGGATGCCGTGGACGAAGTGGTGCGGGCCGCAGGTGAACGCCATCGCGATCCAGGCCATGCCGAAATGGGAGAAGCCCATCGTGCGGCGGTTGCGCCACATCTCGACGGCGGTCATCGTCCCGTAGCTCGTGTAGACGAGCCCGAGGACGATGTTGAGCGCGGCGCACGTCACTGTCAGCGCATCCACAGTGCCTCCTCAGCCCTGGCCCACCCGGGCCGGGATCCCGATCTGGCGCATGAACTCGCGGATCACCGAGGGGTCGCCGACGCCGGGCTGGACCATCGCCGAATAGCCGTCGAGCTCGAGGCTCTCGGGCACGGCGGGGCGGGCGTAGAGGAAGCCCTGGCCGTACTGACAGCCGAGCTCGCGCAGCTGGCCCTGCTGGTGCTCGGTCTCGATGCCCTCGGCGACCACCGACATGCCGAGCTCCTCGGCCATCGAGAGGACCGCCGCGACGATCGCGCGGTCGTCGGATCGGTCGGCGATGCGCTCGATGAACATCCGGTCGATCTTGATCTGGTCGAGGGGCAGCACCCGCAGCAGCCCGAGCGAGGAGGCGCCGCCCCCGAAGTCGTCGATCGCCATCCGCACGCCAAGGCGCTTCAGCTCGCGGAGCGCGGAGACCAGCGGACTGCTGTCTCCGAGCAGCGAGGTCTCGGTGATCTCCAGGCACAGAAGCGGGGCCGGCAGCCCGCTGCGCTCGAGCGCGACCGCGCGACGTCGCGGGCCATGTCGCCGACCACGAGCTGGTGCGGCGAGACGTTGACCGAGACATAGAGGTGGCGGCCCATGCGGCGCCAGTCGGCCGCCTGGTGGCACGCGTGGTCGAGCACGAACTCGCCGATCTCGCTGATCAGCCCGCACTCCTCCGCGATCGCGATGAACTCCGACCGGGCCGACCATGCCCCGCAGCGGATGCTCCCAGCGCACCAGCGCCTCGCAGCCGAGCGTCGCTCCGTCCGCGAGCGAGACGATCGGCTGGTAGTGCACCCGCAGCTCCTCACGCCGGAGCGCCTCACGCAGCTCGCCCTCCATGCTCACCCGCGCCGCCAGCTCCGCGCGCATCTCCTCGTCGAACACCTCGACCTGATTGCGGCCCTCGAGCTTCGCCCGGTACATCGCCAGGTCGGCCTCGACCAGCAGCTCGTCCGCGGTCCGCGGCTGGCCGGGCCCGAACGGCGCGACGCCGATCGACGCGGTCAGGCTGCGGCTCGATCCCCGCGATCTGCACCGACGCGTGACGGTTGAGCGTCTCGAGGACCTCTCCGGCGACCCGCTGCGCCTGTTCGATCGGACAGCCGGGGAGGACGATCGCGAACTCGTCGCCCCCGAGCCGCGCCAGCGTGTCCGTGCCGCGCAGCCGGACGCGCAGCTGCTCGGCAACCCGGGTGAGGAGCGTGTCGCCGGCCATGTGGCCGAGGCTGTCGTTGATGTCCTTGAACCGGTCGAGATCGAGCATCAGCACGGCGCCGGGCTCGCCGCTGCGCTGCGCGAACGCGACCTCGCGGGTCAGCTCCTCCATGAACCGGCGGCGGTTGAAGAGCCCGGAGAGCGAGTCGTGGTTGGCGAGGTGCCAGAGCCGCTCCTCGTCGCCGACGCGGCCCGTGACGTCCTGGGTTGTGCCGACCATGCGTGGCGAGGCGCCGTCGACCCCCTCGAGGTACGCGCCACGGACCATCAGGACGCGGTGGTCGCCGCCGCGGCTGGACGATTCGGTGCTGGTGGGCGAACGGCGACTGCGCTTCGATCGCGCCGGCGACGGCCTGCTGCGTAGGCCTCGCGGTCGTCCGGGTGGACCAGCGGGCGAATGGACTCCACCGTCAGCGTCGAACTCGTGCGGGCTGACGCCGTGGATCCGGTAGAGCGCGGGCGACCAGCGGATGACCTGCTCGTCGAGCTCGAACTCCCAGGAGCCATGGTTGGACACCGGCTCGGAAAAGCCTTCCATCCAATAGGTCATCGGCCGCGACCACGCGGGCGGATGAGAGCCGGCGCCTCGGTCATCCGTCCGTTCGCGGCCGCACCGCTCAAGTTTCGGCGCCTTCAGACCTCGATCGTCGTGCCCTCGGCGGCCAGCTCGACCGGCCCGCCGAAGCCGCGCGTGCCCTCGGCCACCACCCATTCCGGGTCGAGCTCGTCGGAGACGTGGGTGAGGAGCGCCCGCTTGGCGCCCGCCCGCCGCGCGTGCTCGCCGGCCTCGGCCGGCGTCAGGTGCCCGCGGATGCCCGTGCGCTCGGGCCTCGGCAAGCGTGGCCTCGATCACCAGCAGGTCGGTGTCGCGCGCGAACTCGACCAGCTCGTCGTTCGGGCCGGCAATCCGCGCCGAACGTGACCCGGCGGCCGTTGGCGCCGCGGACCTCGATCGCGAAGGTGAGGATGTAGTGCGGCACCTCGGCGAACCGGAAGCGTGAACGGCCCGATCTCGACGCGTCGAGGCCGCCTCGTACTCCTCGAGCTGAAACGCGCTCTCGACCAGCGCCTCGTCGCCCCAGGCGGAGGCGATCGAGCGCAGCGCCGCGCCCGCCCCGACCGGCGCGACCAGCAGCGGCCGCGCCGGATCGGTGGTTCCCGGCCACCCCGCCACCGGCACCGGCTGCTGGCGCGGAGTCAGCAGGAGCCCGTAGGCGAACGGGAAGAGGTCGAAGAAGTGGTCCGCGTGCATGTGCGTGACCACGACGGCGTCGACGTCCGTGTAGTCGATCCGCTCGCGCAGCTTCGCGAAGACGCCGTTCCCGCAATCGACGAGCACCGCCACGCCGTCCGCCTCGACGAGATAGCCGCTGCACGCGCCACCGGCGTCCTGCCACGCAGGCGATTTCCCGAGCACGGTGACCCGCATCGGGGCCACTCTAGACCCGGTCGCGCGGGCTCAGGCCTCGCCGTGGCGCAGCAGCAACGCGGGTTGCCGCGGTGGGACGAGGCCCTGGGGAGTGTCCGGCCTGAAGGTCGAGCACGGAGCGGCGAGGTCGAGGGCGCAGAGCATGTTGCGGTGGAAGAAGCAATCGGCGCAGGTCGGCGAGCCCTTGCGTCCGCGCTTGCGCTCGCGCCGCGTCAGGCCGACGGCCTGCAGGAACTGTTCCTCCCGAGCCTCTACTTCGATCAACGTCTGCCCCTCATTAGGTACGTCTCGCGCTCCGCGCGGCGGCGTCCTCTGCGCCGGGGGCGATCATGGCACCCTCGGCGGCGCTCCGCCAGGTGCGTTTTCGCAAACCGCGCGAAAAAGAAGTCGTCGCGGTCTCCTACAATTCGGGGCCGATGGCCCACGAGCCCACAGCCCGCCTCAGCGCGTCGCCGCCGCTGTTCAAGTCCCGGTTCCTCGACTTCTTCTCGCGGATCCACCCCGCCGTGCCGGCGCTGATCTACGTCCCGGTGATCGTCGGCCTGGTCGTCCTCGGGGTCGATCGCGGCGCCGGCGCCGTCGAGACCGTCCTGCTCGTGGCGGCGGGCCTGTTCATCTGGACGCTCGCCGAGTACTGGTTGCATCGCAAGGTCTTCCACTGGGAGCCCGACCATCCGATCGGCCGGCGGATGCACTTCATCATCCACGGCGTCCATCACGACCATCCGAACGACCGGCTGCGCCTCGTGATGCCGCCCGGAGCGAGCATCCCGCTGGCGCTCCTCTTCTTCGGCGCGTTCTGGCTGATCTTCGGATCGCCGGCGGCCTACCCGCTGTTCGCCGGCTTCCTCGTCGGCTACCTCGCCTACGACTACATGCACTACTACCTGCATCACTTCGTGCCGAAGTCGCAGCTGGGGAAGCAGCTCCGCGAGCAGCACATGCGCCATCACTTCCAGGACCATCGCTACGGGTACGGCGTCTCGTCGCCGATCTGGGACGTCGTGTTCCGCACCCTCCCCCGCAAGAGCCGCCACTAGTAACGCTTACAGTAAGGTTCTTGCAACGGTGTGAAACCGCACACCGTTCACTCGAAGAAGGGATTCTGATGACACCGACAGGAGCGGTCGCGGAGGCCGTCGACCTGCTCCGCGCACGGCTGCGGGAGCTTGACGCCGAGCGCGCCCGGCTCGAGCGCGCGCTCGCGAGCCTGACCGACGGACGCGAGGGGAAGCGCGGGCCCGGACGCCCCGCGCGGATCGTCCGGCGGAGGCACCAGGCGCCGCCGGCGCCGCGGTGGCACCCGCGCGGACCACGCCGTCAAGCTGATCACCGAGAAGCCCGGGATCTCCGCGTCGGAGATCGCGCGCGAGCTCAAGATCAAGCCGAACTACATGTATCGCGTGCTGAGCGACCTGCAGAAGGACGGCAAGGTGCGCAAGGACGGGCGGGCGTACCACCCGGCCTAGCTCAGAGCAGGCCGAGCCCCGCCACCGCGTCGCGCTCCTCGTTCAGCTCGGCGACCGACGCGTCGATCCGCTCGCGCGAGAAGTCGCTGATCTCGAGGCCCTCGACGATCGAGTACTGGCCGCCCGAGCAGCTGCACGGGTAGCCCGAGATGATCCCCTCGGCCACGTCGTAGGAGCCGTCGGCGGGCACCCCCATCGAGACCCAGTCGCCGGCTGGCGTGCCGAGCACCCAGTCGTGGACGTGGTCGATCGCTGCGTTGGCGGCGGACGCCGCCGATGAGGCGCCGCGCGCGTCGATGATCGCGGCGCCGCGCTTGGCGACGGTCGGGATGAACTCGTCGGCGATCCACGCCTCGTCGCCGACGGCGTCCCACGCCGGCCCGCCCTGAACCTTCGCGTTCACCAGGTCCGGGTACTGGGTGGTGGAGTGGTTGCCCCAGACGGTCATGTTCGTGACGTCGGACACCGCGGCGCCGGTCCTGTGGGCGAGCTGGGCGATCGCGCGGTTGTGGTCGAGCCGGAGCATCGCGGTGAAGCGCTCGTTCGGCACGTCGGGCGCGTTCGACATCGCGATCAGCGCGTTGGTGTTCGCGGGGTTGCCGACAACCAGGACCTTGACGTCGCCGGCCGCCCCGGCGTTGATCGCCTCGCCCTGGGGCTTGAAGATGCCGCCGTTGGCCTCGAGCAGGTCGGAGCGCTCCATTCCCGGGCCACGCGGACGCGCGCCGACCAGGAGGCCGACGTTGCAGCCGTCGAACGCGGGCTTCGGGTCGTCGAAGATGTCGATGCCGGCGAGCAGCGGGAAGGCGCAGTCGTCCAGCTCCATCGCGGTGCCCTCGGCGGCCTTGACCGCGTCCGGGATCTCGAGCAGGTTCAGGTGCACCGGAGTGGACTCGCCGAGCATCTGGCCGCTGGCGATGCGGAACAGCAGCGCGTAGCCGATCTGGCCGGCGGCGCCGGTGACGGTGACCTTCACGGGGGTAGCCAACTAGTTCATCTCCTTCTGCAGGTTCTCGTCGATTGACGCCAGGAACTCCTGGGTCGTCTGAAACTCCTGGCCGTCGCCGACCAGCAGCGCGAGGTCCTTGGTCATCCTCCCGCTCTCGACCGTCTCCACGCAGACGCGCTCGAGGGTCTCGGCGAACTCCTCGACCTCGGGCGTCCCATCCATCCGCCCGCGGGCGTGCAGCCCGCGGGTCCAGGCGAAGATCGAGGCGATCGGGTTGGTCGAGGTCGGGTTGCCCTTCTGGTGCTCGCGGAAGTGGCGGGTGACGGTGCCGTGGGCGGCCTCGGCCTCGACGGTCTTGCCGTCGGGCGTCATCAGCACGCTGGTCATCAGCCCGAGCGAGCCGAAGCCCTGGGCGACCGTGTCGGACTGCACGTCGCCGTCGTAGTTCTTGCACGCCCAGACGTAGCCGCCCTCCCACTTGAGCGCGGCGGCGACCATGTCGTCGATCAGCCGGTGCTCGTACGTGAGCCCGGCCGCGTCGAAGTCGGCCTTGAACTCGGCGTCGAAGACCTCCTGGAACAGGTCCTTGAAGCGCCCGTCGTAGCGTCTTCATGATCGTGTTCTTGGTCGACATGTAGACCGGCAGGCCGCGGTCGAGGCCGTAGCGGAGCGAGGCGCGAGCGAAGTCGCGGATCGAGTCGTCGTGGTTGTACATCGCCATCGCGACGCCGCCGCCCCGGGAACTCGATGACCTCCATCTCGATCGGCTCGCAGCCGTCGTTCGGCGTGAAGGTCAGCATCAGCTTCCCCTCGCCGGGGATCAGCGCGTCGGTCGCCCGGTACTGGTCGCCGAACGCGTGACGGCCGATGATGATCGGCTTCGTCCAGCCCGGCACGAGGCGCGGGATGTTCGAGATCACGATCGGCTCGCGGAAGATGACCCCGCCGAGGATGTTGCGGATCGTCCCGTTCGGCGAGCGGTACATCTCCTTCAGGCCGAACTCCTCGACCCGGGCCTCGTCCGGAGTGATCGTCGCGCACTTGACGCCGACCCCGTGCTCCTTGATCGCGTTGGCGGCGTCGACCGTGATCTGGTCGTTCGGTCGCGTCCCGGCTCTCGATCCCGAGGTCGAAGTAGGCGAGCTCCAGGTCGAGGTAGGGCAGGATCAGCTGCTCCTTGATGAAGGCCCAGATGATCCGGGTCATCTCGTCGCCGTCGAGCTCGACGATCGGGTTGTCGACTTTGATCTTGGCCATATGCGGGCGGTCTCTCGGGCTCGGGGGCGCGGGGCGGGCGATGCTATCGGCGCGGCCGTGGTACAGTTTCCTACGGTTCGGTAGCAAATGACCGCCAACGCTGACATCGCCGAACGGCACCGGGGACCGCTTCGACGCCGCCGACCCTCGCACGGCTGGCGCGCCGGACGCCGGAGCCGCTGCTTCGGGCGGCGTCGGCTCCCCACCCGCCGCTCGTGGTCGCCGAGATCTTCCGGCGGATGCCGAGCCAGCTCAAGCGCACGGCGGCCGCCACCGACGCCGTGATCCGCTGGCAGATCACCGATCGGGACGACGCGGTCCGGTCGAGACCTGGTTCCTGGTCTTCGAGGACGGCGTGCTGCCGCACGACCACCCGGCCGCCCGAAGGCGGGAACCCGCGCACCACGCTGACCGTCTCGGCGCTCGACTTCCTCCGCCTCGCCGCCGGCACCGAGCCGCCGATGGCGATGTTCCAGAGCGGCCGCATCAAGATCTCCGGCGACCTGTTCTTCGCCGCGCAGCTCCAGGGAATGTTCCGCATTCCCCGCTGAGCCAGAGTCCTCTGCGAGAATCGCGGCGATGGCGACCGTCGAAGACCGTTCGGCCGGGGCGACGCACGAGGTCCTGAACCAGGCCTCGCCGCTCGAGAACGACAACGTGTTCGACGCCGACCGCGTCCTGGTCGAGGCGCTCGGCCGCGAGGGGGCAGACTGGGCCGAGCAGACCACGCACGAGGTCGGCGCTCTTCGCCGGCAGTGCCGCTTGCCCAGCGCTGGGGCCGCGAGGCGAACGAGAACCCGCCGAGGCTGCGCACGCACGACCGGTTCGGCCACCGGATCGACGAGGTCGAGTTCCACCCCGCCTGGCACGAGCTGATGAAGGCGGGGGTCGGCTTCGGGCTCCACTCGCTGCCCTGGCGCGACCCGGAGCCCGGCGCCCACGTCGCCCGCGTCCGCGATGTTCATGTGCTTCGGCCAGGCGGAGGCCGGCGTCGGCTGCCCGATCTCGATGACCTACTCCGCGATCCCGGCGCTGCGCGCGCAGCCGGACCTGGCGGCGGAGTGGGAGCCGCGGCTCACCTCGAACTCCTACGACGGCGAGCGCCTGCGCCCGGCGCCCGACAAGGCCGGTGCCCTGTGCGGGATGGCGATGACCGAGAAGCAGGGCGGCTCGGACGTGCGCGCCAACACGACGACCGCGCAGCCCGTCAACGGCGGCGGACCCGGCGGCGAGTACGAGCTGACCGGCCACAAGTGGTTCATGTCGGCGCCGATGTGCGACGTCTTCCTGGTCCTCGCGCAGGCACCCGGCGGCCTCTCCTGCTTCCTGATGCCGCGGTTCACGCCGGACGGCGAGCGCAACCGCATCCACCTGCAGCGGCTGAAGGACAAGCTCGGCAACCGCTCGAACGCCTCGTCCGAGGTCGAGTTCCGGGGCGCCTGGGCGCGGATGATCGGCGAGGAGGGCCGCGGCGTCCCGACGATCATCGAGATGGTCAACCACACGCGGCTCGACTGCGTCCTCGGCGGCGCCGGCGCGATGCGCGCGGGCACCGCGCAGGCGATCCACCACTGCTCGCAGCGCGCCGCCTTCGGCAAGCTCCTGGTCGAGCAGCCGCTGATGCAGAACGTCCTCGCGGACCTGGCGATCGAGTCCGAGGCGGCGACGGTCGCGGCGATGCGCCTCGCGCGCTCCTACGACGAGGCCGCGGCGGGCGACGAGGGAGCGATCGAGTTCCGCCGGCTCGCGAACGCCGTCCTCAAGTACTGGCTGAACAAGCGCGCGCCCACCCACGCCGCCGAGGCGCTCGAGTGCTTCGGCGGGAACGGCTACGTCGAGGAGTCGGGCATGCCGAGGCTCTACCGCGAGGTCCCGCTGAACTCGATCTGGGAGGGCTCGGGGAACGTGCAGTGCCTCGACGTGCTGCGCGGGATGGCCAAGAACCCGGCCTCCGTCGAAGCGTTCTTCGCCGAGGTCGGCGCCGGCGCCGGCGCCGACGAGCGGCTCGACCTGGCCGACTTCGGAGCTGCGCGAGGAGCTGCGCGACCTCGACGCGATCGAGTCCCGCGCGCGACGGGTCGTCGAGTGGATGGCGCTGGTCCTCCAGGGCTCGCTGCTCGTCCGCTTCGGCGACGACGCGGTTGCCGACGCCTTCTGCGCGTCGCGGCTCGGCGGCGACGCGGGCCGCGCGTTCGGCACCCTGCCGCCGGACACCGACTTCGCGCGCATCGTCGAGCGCCACGCGGCCGTCGCCGCGTGACGACGGCGCCGAATCCCGAGCGCGTCGACGATCGCCGTCGACGACGGCGTCGCCGACGTCCGGCTGACCCGCGCCGACAAGCACAACGCGCTCGACCCGGAGATGTTCCGGTCGCTCGACGCCGCGCTCGACGAGCTGCGCGGCGGCGAACGGCCTGCGCGCGGTCGTGCTCTCGGGCGAGGGACCGAGCTTCTGCTCCGGGCTCGACTTCCCGAGCTTCATGGAGCAGGGCCTCGACATCTCGGCGGAGCTCTTCTCGCACCGCAACGGCGACGCCGCCGAACTTCGCGCAGCGCGTCACCTACGACTGGCGTCCGGCTGCCGGTGCCGGTGATCGCGGCGCTGCACGGCAACTGCATCGGCGGCGGCGCCCAGCTCGCGCTCGGCGCCCGACATCCGTATCGCGGCGCCCGACGTGCGGATCTCGATCCTGGAGATCAAGTACGGCCTGATCCCCGACATGGGGGTCACCCAGACGCTGCCGCACCTGGTCGGCCTCGATGTGGCCAAGGAGCTGGTCTTCACCGGCCGCGTCGTCGAGGCGGAGGAGGCGCTGCGCATCGGGCCTCGTGACTCGGATCGCAGACGACCCCCGTGCCGCGGCCCTGGAGCTCGGCCATGAGATCGCAAGCCGCTCCCCCGACGCGATCCGGCGCGGGCAAGCGTCTGCTGGACGAGACGGTGTGGGCGCACTCGGAGGAGACGCTGGCGCTCGAGGAGAGCCTGCAGCGCGAGCTGCTCGGCTCGCCGAACCAGGTCGCGGCCGTCCAGGCGGCGTTCACGAAGCAGCGCGCCCGAGTTCGCCGATCCGCAGTAGCCCCCGCCTGCAGCCGTCAAGCGGCCCGGCGGCATGGCCGATGGATGTGCATGGATTCGTCGGAAGTCGATGAGCACGCACGCCTGGGCGCGCGCATCAGCGGCGCGATGATGCTGGCCGGCGCCGCGCTGGGCGCGGTGTCGGTGGCGCTGCCGCCACGGGCGAGCGGCTCGGACGCGATCGTGCTGGTGCTCGTCGCGATGGGCGGGGTGCTGGGAGTGGTGCTTCTGCGCGCCGGCAGGGCGCTACCGGAATGGCTGCTCGGGGTTGCGATTGCGACCGGCACGGCCTTGATCACGCTGGCGACGCTCGAGGGCGGCGCGGTCGATACCGGAACCGACGACAACGAGATGTTCTTCGTCTGGATCTGCCTGCTGGCGTTCAACTTCCTCTCCCTCCGCCACGCCCTCGGCCAGCTCGCGCTCGTGGCCGCGGCGTACGCGCTGATCCTCACCGACACGCCGCTGGGCGAGGCGGCCACCCGCTGGCTGATCTCGATGACCACCCTGCTCGTCGCCGGGTTGCTGGTGCACCACCTGCGCTCGAGCCGCGATCGGCTCGTCGCCGAGCTCTCCGAGCGCGCGACGACCGACAGCCTGACCGGCCTGCTCAACCGCGCCGCGCTGGAGGAGCGCGCAGTCCTGGAGCTCGCCCGGGTCCGGCGCGACGGCGCGCCGCTGAGCCTGCTGCTGCTCGACGTCGACGACCTGAAGGCGGTCAACGACTGCGAGCGGCCATCCCGCCGGCGACTCGCTCCTGCGCGAGATCGCCGCCGGGTTGCGCGAGCACACCCGGCAGATCGACGCCCTGGCCCGGCTCGGCGGCGACGAGTTCGCGGTGCTGCTGCCCGACGCGGCCGCCGAGGACGCGCTGGCGGTCGGGCGGCGACTGGCCCGCGTCCAAGCCGAAGCGGGGGCGACGGTGTCGATCGGCGTTGCCGCCACGCACCGCCGGCCGCGAGACCTTCGAGGCCCTCCTGCACACCGCCGACTCGGCGATGTACGAGACGAAGCGCGCCGGCGGCGACGCCGTGCGGCGTCGGCTCGGCGTAGCGGTAGCCCTACGATCCCTGCATGCCCGCGCGCGCGGCGCTCACCCTGTTCCACGTCCGGGGGATCCGGATCGGCGTGGACTACTCGTGGTTCTTTGTCCTCTTCCTGGTCATCATCTGGCTCTCGGGCTATCTACGACGTCGATCCTCGGGGCCCGACGCGGCCGGGAGCGATCCGTACGTGCTGGCGGTGATCAGCGCGCTCGCGTTCTTCGCCTCGATCCTGCTGCACGAGCTGGGACACGCGCTGGTCGCGATCCGCAACGGGATCGCGATCACGGAGATCACGCTCTGGCTGTTCGGCGGCGTCGCGCGGATGTCCCGCGACACGCGACTCGGCCGGCGTCGAGTTCAGGGTCGCCGCCGCGGGGCCGCTCGTGACCCTGCTGATCGCGCTCGCCTGCACCGCCGCCGGGGTCGCGCTCGGCGGGCTCCGAGCAGGGGTTCCTCGACGCGATGGTCGTCGACGAGGGCGCCGACGTCTCCGGCGCGCTCGCCGTGGTCGCCTGGCTCGCCAGCATCAACGCCCTCGTCCTGGTCTTCAACCTGATCCCCGCCTTTCCGCTCGACGGCGGCCGGATCGCGCGCGCGATCGCGTGGCGGATCACCGGCGACCGCACCCGCGCGACCCGCTTCGCCGCGACGCTCGGCCAGGGGTTCGCCTACCTCTTCATCGCGGTCGGCCTCCTGCTGCTGGTCCAGGGCGCCGGTGATCGGCGGCATCTGGCTCGCGCTCATCGGCTTCCTCCTCGGCTCGGCCGCGCGCGGGCACCGCCGCCCGGACCGAGGTGACGAGCAGGATCGAGGGCATCAGCGTCGCCGACGTGATGGACGCCGAGCCGGTCGCGATCCCCGACGACGCGACGCGTCGAGCGCGCGCTCGACGAGTTCTTCCTGCGCTATCGCTGGCCGTGGTTCCCGGTGACCGACGCCGCGCAGCGCTTCCTCGGCCTGCTCGTGCGCGAGTCGGCCGACGCCGTCCCGAGAGCCGGTCCGCGCGACCCGGCGGGTGGGCGACGTCTTCGAGGCCGACGCCAGCGGCAGCCTCCAGGTGCGCGACGACGCGCCGCTCGAGTCGCTCCTCGGCAACGACGCCCTGCGCCGGCTGGGCGGCCTCGCCGCCGTCGACGCCGAGGGCCGGCTGCGCGGGATCGTCACGGCCGCAGCAGGTGGGCCGCGCGCTGCGCGACGCGCTGCTGCGCCGAGCCGTCCCACGCCGCGAGCGCACCGCCCAGGCCGCCGCTGTAGGGAGCGCCGAGCCGAGCGTTTAGGATCGCGCGCGTGAGCGCCCCCGCGACGATGCCGGCCGAACGCGGCAGCGCGCCGACGCGGGGCGCCTGGCTGCGCGAGGTCTGGCGCTCGTCCGTCGGCAAGAAGGTGATCGTCGCGATCACGGGCTTCGTGCTGGTGCTCTACGTGGTCGCGCACGTGCTCGGCAACCTGAAGGCGTTCCAGGGCGTCGGCCAGCGACGGCGCCGCGATCGACCACTACGCCGAGTGGCTCCGCACGGTCGGCGAGCCGGTGATCCCCTACGAAGGGCTCCTCTGGGCCGTCCGCGTCGTGCTCCTCGCCTGCTTCGTCGATCCACATCGTCGGCGTGATCCAGCTCGCCCAGCGCAACCGCGGCGGCGCGCCCGGCCGGCTATCCCGCGCCGCGGATCGCGCGCTCGCTCTCGGCCGGACGATGCTGGTCGGCGGCCTGTTCCTGCTCGCGTTCGTGGTCTTCCACATCCTCCACTTCACGACGGGGACGATCGACCCGAGCGCGTTCGTCGAGGGCGCCGTCTACCACAACCTCTACGAGGCCTTCGAGAGCCCGGTCTTCGTGGTCGATCTATGTCGCGGCCGCCACCGTCCTCGGGCTTCCACCTGTGCCACGGGGTCTGGAGCTCGCATCCAGACCGGCGGCTGGGACCAGCCCGAACCGCAACCCGACCTTCCGCCGGCTCTCGGCCTTCATCGCGATCGCGGTCGCGGTCGGCTTCGCCGCGGTGCCGATCGCGTTCTGGACGGGGATCTCTGGAATGACGACTCGCAGCTCGACTCCCGCATCCCCGACGGCCCGATCGAGGACAAGTGGCACAACTGGCTCGACGACCATCGCCTCGTCGGCCCGCGCCAGCGCGGCGACCACACCGTGATCGTCGTCGGCACCGGCCTGGCGGGCGCCAGCGCCGCCGCGACGCTCGCGGGCCAGGGCTACCGGGTCGAGGCGTTCTGCTTCCAGGACTCGGCGCGCCGCGCGCACTCGATCGCCGCCCAGGGCGGGATCAACGCCACCAAGGACTACGCGAACGAGGGCGACTCGGTGCGGCGCCTGTTCGTCGACACGATGAAGGGCGGCGACTTCCGCGCCCGCGAGGCCAACGTCTGGCGGCTGGCCGAGACCTCGACCAACATCATCGACCAGGCGGTCGCCCAGGGCGTGCCGTTCAACCGCGAGTACGGCGGCATGCTCGCCACGCGCTCGTTCGGCGGCGTGCTGGTCGAGCGCACCTTCTACTGCCGCGGCCAGACCGGGCAGCAGCTGCTGCTCGGCGCCTACTCGGCGCTCCAGCGCCAGGTCGCCGACGGGCAGGCGCACGTCCACAACCGCCACGAGCTGCTCGACGTCGTGCTGGTCGACGGGCAGGCGCGCGGGATCATCGCCCGCAACCTGGTCACCGGCGAGATCGAGCGCCACGCCGCCGACGCCGTCGTCCTCGCCACCGGCGGCTACTGCAACGTCTACTTCCTCTCGACCAACGCGATGGGCTGCAACGTCACCGCGGCCTGGCGCGCGCACCGCCGCGGCGCGGCGATGGCGAACCCCTGCTTCACCCAGATCCACCCCACCTCGATCCCGCAGTCCGGCCACTACCAGTCGAAGCTGACCCTGATGTCGGAGTCGCTTCGCAACGACGGCCGCGTCTGGGTCCCGCGCGACGCGGACGAGCAGCGCGACCCGGACGACATCCCCGAGGCCGACCGCTACTACTACCTCGAGGAGCGCTATCCGCGGTTCGGCAACCTGGTCCCGCGCGACGTCGCCTCGCGCGCGGCGAAGATCGTCTGCGACGACGGCCTCGGGGTCGGCCCGACCGGGCCGCGCGGTGTACCTGGACTTCCGCGACGCGATCGCCGAGCGCGGCGCCCACGTGATCGAGGAGCGCTACGGGAACCTGTTCGAGATGTACGAGCGGATCACCGGCGAGAGCCCGTGGAAGACGCCGATGAAGATCTACCCCGCCCCGCACTACTCGATGGGCGGGCTCTGGGTCGACTACGAGCTGCAGACCACGATCCCGGGCCTGTTCGCGATCGGCGAGGCGAACTTCTCCGACCACGGCGCCAACCGGCTCGGCGCCAGCGCGATGATGCAGTGCCTCGCCGACGGCTACTTCATCGTCGCCGCACACGGTCACGAACTGGGTCAGCGGCATCACCGACCACGTGGAGCCCGACCACCCCGCCTTCGACGCAGCCGAGCGCGACGTCCGCGAGCGGATCGCCCGCCTGCTGGGCGTCGGCGGCACGACGCCGCAGACCGTCTTCCACCGCGAGCTGGGCGAGGTCATGCTGGACCGCTGCGGCATCACCCGGGACGCCGAGGGCCTGCGCGGCGCGCTCGACCGGGTGCGCGAGATCCGCGAGGCGTTCTGGTCCGACCTGAAGATCGAGCCGGGCGACGCACGGCATCAACCAGACGCTCGAGAACGCGAGCCGGATCTCCGACTTCCTCGAGCTGGCCGAGCTGATGTGCCGCGACGCGCTGGACCGCGAGGAGTCGTGCGGCTGCCACCTGCGCGAGGAGCACCAGACCGAGGACGGCGAGGCGGTGCGCGACGACAAGCACCACGCCAACGTCCAGGTCTGGGATTGGCAGGGCGAGGGCGCTGAGCCCGACGATGCAGACCGAGGAGCTCGACTTCGAGTACGTGGAGCCGCGTGACGAGGAGCTACAAGTGAGGCTCGCGCTCAACGTCTGGCGCCAGGCCGACGCGGAGGCGGCCGGCGACTTCGAGCGCCACGAGGTCGGAGATCGACGCCGACGCCTCGTTCCTCGAGATGCTCGACGTCCTCAACGACCGGCTCGTCGCCGAGGGCAACCGGCCGGTCGCGTTCGACCACGACTGCCGCGAGGGCATCTGCGGCGTCTTGCTCGCTGGTCGATCGACGGCACCCCCCACGGCCCGCGCCAGGTGACGAGCTGCCAGGTCTACATGCGCGACTTCGAGGACGGCGCCGAGATCACGGTCGAGCCGTTCCGCTCGAACTCGTTCCCCGTCCTGCGCGACCTGATCGTCGACCGCTCGCCACTCGACCGCATCATCGAGGCCGGCGGCTACATCTCGGTCAACGCCGGCCCGAAGCCCGAGCCGAACTCGATGCCGATCCACCCCGAGACGCAGGAGGCGGCGATGGACGCCGCGATCTGCATCGGCTGCGGCGCCTGCGTCGCCGCCTGCCCGAACGGCTCGGCGATGCTGTTCACCGGCGCCAAGGTCACCCACCTGAACCTGCTGCCCCAGGGCGAGCCCGGAGCGCCACCACCGCGCCCGGGCGATGGTCCGCCAGCACGACGACGAGGGCTTCGGGCGGCTGCACCAACACGGGCGAGTGCCAGCAGGTCTGCCCGCAGAACATCTCGATCAAGGTGATCGGCGAGCTGAACCGCGAGTACCGGATCGCGATGATCCACAAGCTCCGCGAGCGCGGCGGCCCGCTGGAGGCGCAGTAACCGGGCGCCGTTCACGCTGAACGTCCCTCGCTGGGGGCTATACACCCCAGCGCGGGACGCTCGCCTCGCGACTACCTCACCGGGAGGCGTTGATCAGGGCGCCACCGAGCTCCTGGCACATTGCCGGGATGTCACCTCCGTCAAAGAACGCTGTCTCCGCTTCGAGCTCATCGACGGTGGAGGGATCGCCACCGCAGCCGACAGCGATGATTGCGCCGAGCACCGCCCTAGCCACCATCCAGGTGAGTATTCCGCTCTGGAAAAGCGATAGTGCTCGCTACGGCGGTGATAGCGCTCGCTATCAACCAAATTGCGGTTGCCCAAGCCCGCTTGGACGAAGAGTGCTACTCAAGGAGTGCGTCGCTCTCCGCACCCGAAAACTGAGCGGCGCTCAGCCGGGCTTGCGCGCGACCGTCTGCAGGTACGCGCCCTCCGTCCGCATGCTGCCGTCCGTGGCCTGGTTCGCCTCCTTGAACAGCTCGTCGGTCGCGGCCTCGAGCTCCGCGAAGCGTTCGTCACCGAGCATCGCCCGGGCCGTGACCATCGGGCCGAAGTTGGTCCGGAAGTGCTCGCCGTACCCCTCGGGGCTCTCGTGCTCGAACACGTTGACCTTGCTCTCGAGCTCGAGCTCGAAGCCGAGCGGCTCGAACAGCTCGCGCACGTGCTCCTCGCTGCCCCACAGCACGGGAGGCAGCACGCCCTCGGGCGGCGGCGGCATGAACGAGCCGCTGATCTTGAACATCCGCCCGACCAGGCCCTCGGGCGCCCAGCACGCGAACCCGATCACGCCGCCCGGCTTGCACACCCGCGCCATCTCGGACGCAGCGAGCGCGTGGTCGGGCGCGAACATGTGGCCGAACGTGGACGTGATGCGGTCGAACGATTCGTCGTCGAACGGCAGGTCGAGGGCATCGGCCTCGACCCACTCGATCTCGACCCCGGCCTCCGCCGCGCGGCGACGTCCCGCCTCGAAGTGGTCTCCGACGAGGTCGGAGGCGACCACGTTCGCCCCCGCTTGGCCGCCGGAATCGCGATCGAACCGCCGCTGCCCGCGCCGATGTCGAGCAGGCGCAGTCCCGGCTCCACTCCGATCGCGTCCAACAGCGGCTTGCCGACCTGGTCGATGTAGTCGGCGACCTCGTCCCAGTTCCCGGCGCTCCAGACGCGCCTCCCTTGCTCCTGAAGCTCTTGGTTGACAGGCATTTCTCCTCCTCCCGGTTGTTCGCCTGAAGCTATCCGAACCGGTTCGCGACGCGGACCACGGCCCGGGCGTGGCGGCGGACCTCGGCGTCGCCCAGCCCGCCGGCGCCGAGCTCGACCACGAACGCCGTCCCGCCGACCCGGCGCTCCTGCCAGCTCGTCGCCAGTCCCGGGCAGGCGCTGGCCGTGGCAGCGGTTTACGGGCATCCGGGCGATCCGCGCGTAGAGCTTCTCGGCGGCGGCCGACCCGCGACACGGAGCCAGTACCTGCGCCCCACGGTTGGTGGTACCAGATCGTCACGGCCGGTTCGAGACGGCGGATCAGGCGCATCGCCGCGCGCGTCTCGGGCTCGGAGGCCGGCTGCGGGCCCGGGTAGTACGGCGCTTCCGGGCGGTTCGTCCGGCGCGCCAGCGGTACGGGAAGTTCCGGTTCAGGTCGACGCCGTGGGCATTCGCCGCGCGTGCCGGCATCGACGCCGTCGGGGTTGATCGTCTTCACCGTCCAGAGCGCGACGTCCGAGCGCGCCGGAGCGCTCGGTCGCAGCCTCCGGATCACCTCATGGCCCGCGCGCTCGTCGCCGTGGATCGAGCCAACGACCAGCACACGCGGAGTCACACGCGGCGTCACACGCGGGGTCTGACCCCAGTTGCCGAGCGCGGTCGTCGCCGCGAGCAGCGCCGCCAGAAAAGCGAGCACAAGAGCCATACGGGCCGATATCCGTGACGCGGTCCCCGGCTGGGACGCCGAGACTTGTACACGCGTACCATTCACCGTGGTCCGATCCCGCCTCCCGAGGGAGCTGCCATGCCCGAGACTGAAACCGCCACCGCCGTCAGCGGCAACGGAGCCGCCAGCCAGAACGGCGGCTCGGCCGGCGACCTGCCCGTCGTCAACCCGGCGACCGGCGAGGTCATCGCCCACGTCGCGCAGGCGAGCGCCGGACGAGGTGCGCGAGGCGTCGCCCGCGCCCGCGCCGCGCAGCCCGCGTGGGAGGCACTCGGCTTCGACGGCCGCGCCAAGATCCTGAAGCGCGCGCAGAAGTGGACGATCGACAACACCGACCGGATCGCGCGGACGATCGTCTCCGAGACCGGCAAGACCTACGAGGACGCGCTGCTCGCCGAGGTCGCCTACGCCGCGTCGGGCTTCGGCTTCTGGGCCAAGCGGGCGAAGAAGTACCTGGCCGACGAGCGGGTTCGCACCTCGAACCCGTTCGTGCTCGGCCGCCGGCTGCGGGTGCGCTACGCCCCGGCCGGCGTGATCGGCGTGATCGGCCCCTGGAACTACCCGCTGACCAACTCGTTCGGCGACTGCATCCCGGCGCTCGCCGCGGGCAACTCCGTGGTCCTGAAGCCCGCCAGCCTGACCCCCCTGACCTCGCAGCTGATGCTCGAGGGCCTGCTCGAGAGCGGCCTGCCCGAGGACGTCTACCAGGTGGTCGTCGGTCCCGGGCGGCGTCGATCGGCGAGCGCCCTGATCGACGCCGTGGACGGGGTCATGTTCACCGGCTCGACCGAGGTCGGCAAGAAGGTGATGGAGCAGGCCTCCCACACGCTCACCCCGGTCAGCCTGGAGCTCGGCGGCAAGGACCCGATGATCGTGCTGCGCGACGCCGACCTCGAGCGCGCCGCCAACGCCGCCACCTACTACTCGATGCAAAACGGCGGCCAGACCTGCATCTCGGTCGAGCGCGTCTATGTCGAGGAGCCGGTCTACGACGAGTTCGTGGCCAAGCTCCAGGAGAAGATCGGCGCGATCCGCCAGGGCGTGCCCGGCGACCCGGCAACGGTCGAGGTCGGCGCGATCACCTCGCCCGAGCAGGGCGAGATCGTCGAGCGCCACGTCGCCGACGCCCGCGACAAGGGCGCCCGGATCCTCGTCGGCGGCGGCCGCCCCGACGGCCCCGGCGACTTCTTCGAGCCGACCCTGATCGCCGACGCCGACCACTCGATGCTGTGCATGACCGAGGAGACGTTCGGCCCGACGCTGCCGGTGATGAAGGTCGGCGACGCCGACGAGGCGGTGAGGCTCGCGAACGACTCGCCGTACGGGCTGCAGTCGTCGGTGTGGACCGGGCAACGCCCGGCGCGGGCCGCGAGCTCGCGCGGCGGCTCGAGGCCGGCGTCTGCTGCGTCAACGACGCCTGCATCAACTACGTCGCGCTCGAGCTGCCGATGGGCGGCTGGAAGGAGTCCGGCCTGGGCAGCCGCCACGGCGCCGACGGGATCCGCAAGTACACCCGCAAGCAGACGCTGCTGACCACGCCGGGGCCGCTGGCGATGAAGAAGGAGCTCCACTTCTTCCCGTACTCGGAGCGGAACACCGGCCTGATCAGCCGCACGCTGCGGCTGCTCTACGGGCGCGGCAGACGCACGTAGCGGCGCGCTATCGCGCGGCAGGCGTTCAATAGAGTCCGCCGCCGCAGATGCCTCGTCATGACGTCCTCGTAATCGGAGCCGGACTCGCCGGCCAGCGCGCCGCTCTCGCCGCCGCCCAGACGGGCGTGAGCGTCGGGATCATCTCCAAGGTCCACCCCGTGCGCTCGCACTCGAACGCGGCGCAGGGCGGGATCAACGCGGCGCTCAACCCCGGGGACACGTGGGAGTCGCACGCGTTCGACACGATCAAGGGCTCCGACTACCTCGGCGACCAGGACGCGATCGAGATCATGTGCCGCGAGGCGCCGGAGGAGATCATCCACCTCGAGCACCTCGGCGTCCCGTTCCACCGCGACGAGACCGGCCACCTCGGCACCCGGGCGTTCGGCGGCGCCTCGCAGGCGCGGACCTACTACGTCGCCGACATCACCGGCCAGGCGATCATGCACGTGCTCTACGAGCAGCTGATGAAGCACGAGTCGGAGGTCGACCGCTACGAGGAGTACTTCACGACCGCGCTCGCGATCGACGACAAGGGCGAGTGCGTCGGCGCGGTCACGCGCAACGTCCGCGACGGCTCGATGGAGCTGTTCGAGGCGAAGAACGTGATCCTCGCCACCGGCGGCAACGGCCAGATCTGGAAGCCGACCACCAACGCGCTGATCTGCACCGCCGACGGCATCGCGATGGCCTACCGGGTCGGCGCGCCGCTGATGGACATGGAGATGATCCAGTACCACCCGACCTGCCTGGCGGGCAAGGGCTTCCTGATCACCGAGGGCGCCCGTGGCGAGGGCGCGCACCTCCTGAACGCCAAGGGCGAGCGCTTCATGGAGCGCTACGCGCCGAACAAGATGGAGCTGGCCTCGCGCGACGTCGTCTCGCGCGCCGAGCAGACCGAGATCAACGAGGGCCGCGGCTTCCCCGACGGCACCGTCGCGCTCGACATCACCGTGGTCCCGAAGAAGCGGGTCCACGAGGCGCTGCGCGAGATCGTGCTCGTCGGCCGCGACTTCGCCGGCGTCGACATCACCCGCGAGCCGATCCACATCAAGCCGGGCAACCACTACACGATGGGCGGCGTCAAGACCGACATCCACGGCGCCACCACCGTCCCCGGCCTCTACGCCGCGGGCGAGGTCGCCTGCGTCTCGGTCCACGGCGGCAACCGCCTGGGCGCCAACTCGCTGCTCGACACGCTGATCTTCGGCCGCCGCGCCGGCGAGCACGCCGCCAACCGCGCCAAGCGGATCGACCACGGGCGCGCCTCGCGCGCGGTGCTGGCCGACGAGGAGCGTCGGATCGGCGAGATCGTCGGGCGCGAGCGCGGCTCGGGCCGCCGCGTCTCCGAGATCAAGCTCGAGCTGGGCCGGACGATGGACGCCAACGTGCCGTCTTCCGCGATAAGGCCGGGATCGAGAAGGCGCTCGAGGTCGTGCGCCGCCTCAAGGAGGAGGCGAAGTCGGCCTATATCGACGACCGCGGGACGGTCTTCAACCAGGACGTGCTGGGCGCGATCGAGCTGGGCTTCATGCTCGACTCGGCCGAGTGCACCTGCATCGGCGCGCTCCATCGCGAGGAGAGCCGCGGCGCCCAGTTCCGCACCGACTTCCCCGAGCGAAACGACGACGAGTGGCTCAAGCACATCGACCTGAGCCTGAACGGCGACGAGCCCGACATCTCCTACTCGGACGTGACGATCACCAACTGGCAGCCGATGGAGAGGACCTACTAGTGGCCCACTACACGCTGCAGAGTGCGCAGGCACAAGCCCGAGGCCGATGACCGCGGCCCGGCGGGGCCGTACTGGGAGGACTTCCAGGTCGACCTCGACCCCACCCTCTCGGTGCTCGACGGCCTGCTGCAGGCCAAGGACCGCCAGGACGGCTCGCTCGCGGTGTGCGCTGCTCGTGCCGCGCCGCGATCTGCGGCTCCTGCGGGGTCAAGGTCAACGGCCAGTCCACGCTCGCCTGCAAGACCCAGATCGGCGAGGCCCAGTCCCAGGCGCAACCGGGTCACCGAGGGCCGTTACGCCGCGACGACGAGCCGGCCCGGATCCGACCCGATCGTGGTCGAGCCGATGGGGAACATGCCGGTGATCAAGGACCTCGTGACCGACATGGAGTCGACCCACTGGACCAAGATCCGCCGCGTCACGCCGTGGCTCCTCGACGACGCCGAGCCGCCCGAGCGCGAGCGCGTCGTCGATCACGAGGCGATGGTCGACATCACCCAGACGATCTCCTGCATCCAGTGCGGCGCCTGCGTCTCGGCCTGCCTCTCGATGGAGGCCGAGCCCGGACTTCATCGGCCCCGCCGCGCTCGCCAAGGCGTACCGCTTCGTCGGCGACCCGCGCGACGTCGAGACCCGCGAGCGCCTCTATGACCTCGCCCAGGACCCGCACGGGATCTACGACTGCACCCACTGCTTCTCGTGCATCGACGCCTGCCCGAAGGGCGTCGCGCCGATGGACCAGATCATGCGCCTGCGCCGGCTCGCGACGCACGACGAGGAGATCGACGACCAGAACAACGGCCGGAACCACGAGGCCGCCTTCACCAAGATCATCGCGAAGAAGGGCACGCTGGACGAGTCGCTGCTCCTCCAGGAATCACTCGCGCCGGGCATCATGGGCAAGCTGCGTCCGGCCGGTGTCAAGGCGCTGCTCGAGTCGCTTCCGACGGCGGTGCGCGGCATCCGCACGGGCAAGATGCGCTCGCTCGCCAAGCTGATCCCGGGAGTCCACCCCAAGCTCCCCGACGGCGCCCAGGAGCACGTGCAGCGGATCTACGAGCACGCGGAGGAGCACCGAACCCAGCTCAACCTCTACATCACCGGCACCGACGAGGAGGCGCCGGCCGAATCGATCGAACCCGAGCCGGACGAGACAAGGAGCCTGTCATGAAGCTCGCCTACTGGCCCGGCTGCGTCTCGCGCGGTTTCACCACCGAGCTCCACGGCTCGATGGCGCTCGTCGCCGACGCGCTCGACATCGAGCTGGTCACGCTCGACCGCGCCAATTGCTGCGGCGCCGGCGTGATCGCCGAGCACAACCAGGAGCTGGCCGACACCCTGAACGCCCGAACGTTCGCGCTCGCCCAGCAGACGGGCCTCGCGATGATGAACATCTGCTCGACCTGCCAGGGGGCGCAGTCGGAGTGCCAGGAGCGCCTCGACGCAAACGCCGCCTACCGCGAGCACATCAACGAGGCGCTCGCGGGCGAGGGGCTCGACTACGTCGCGGGCAAGGACGGATTCACCAACAAGAACTTCCTCTGGCTGCTGGTCGAGGACATCGGGCTCGAGACGCTGCGCTCGAAGGTCAAGCGCCCGCTCTCCGGCCTGCGCGTCGGCCCGTTCTACGGCTGCTACGTCCTCCGGCCGAAGACGCGGCTGGGTTACGACGAGCACCCCGAGCGCGACCTCTACCTGGAGCAGGTGATCGACGCGGTCGGCGGCGAGGTGGTCGAGTACGACGGCTCGCGCAAGTGCTGCGGGTTCCCCGTGATCACGATGAACCGCGAGACCTCGCTGACCCAGGCCGGGACCCACGTCGGCGACGCGATCGACTCCGGCGCCGACTGCCTGGTCACGCCCTGCCCGCTCTGCCACCTGAACCTCGACCTCCAGCAGCCGGAGGCGGCGAAGATGGTCGGGCGCGACCTCGGCCTGGCCGTCCTGCACCTGCCGCAGCTGATCGGCCTGGCGCTCGGCTTCGAGCCGAAGCAGCTCGGCATGAACCGGCACATCGCCTCAACCGCCGCCGTCGCCGACCGACTGGCCGGCGCCACCGTATAGCGATGATCTCGACGGTCGCGGTGGGTACGGATGGCTCCGACACCGCGGCCCAGGCGTCAAGCTGGGGGCCGAGATCGCGCGTCGGTTCGACGCGAAGATCGTGCTCTGAGCGCATTCGACGAGTCGCAGGCATCGCGAAGCCCGACGGATCCCGAGGGCGAGTGGTCCTACAACCCGGCCGCCCAGATGCGGGAGATCCTGAGTCGCGCCGAGGAGGACCTGCGGCGCCAGGGCCTCGACGCCAGCACCAGGATCGACGAGGGCGAACCGGCCGAGGTCCTCGTGCGACTCGCCGACGAATGCGGCGCCGACCTGTCCTCGTGGTCGGCAACAAGGGCATGCACCGCCGCGTCCTGGGCAGCGTCCCGAACACCGTCACGCACAAGGCCCGCATGCTCGGTCATGGTCGTGAAGACGACCTAGGGCCGCTGCTAACCTGCCGCCGCCGATGAGTGACGTTGCCGAGCACCCGAAGCCCTCGCCCGAGATCGAGCAGCTCGTCCTGTTCGGCCGGATCGACGAGGCCGTCGCGCTCTACGCCAAGCAGGCGGAGGTCGACGACGGCACCGCGCGCGCCGTGATCGAGGCGCTGGCGACCGCCTAGATCCGCCCGGGCACCTCGTCCGACAGATCGGTGCCGTCCTCGGGGACGTGGCGCTCGATCCAGCGCGCGCCGACCGTGTCGGTGAGCCCGTGGGCGACGATCGAGCAGAGGATCGTGAACGCCGCGACCTTGAAGATCAGCGAGTCGTTGGTCGACCGCGGACTCGAGCACGATCAGCGCGAACAGCATCGAGGCGACCCCCTTCGGGCCGAACCACGCCATGAACGCGCGCTCGGGTCGCCTGAAGTCGGTGCCCGCGAGCGAGATCAGCAGCGCCGCCGGGCGCGCGACCAGCAGCGCCAGCAGGATGAACGCGACCAGCGCCGGAACCGAGCCGTCGTACCCGGTGGCGACGATCAGCGCCCCGAAGACGAAGAAGGTCATCACCTGGAAGATCGTGCTGACGTTCTCGGCGAAGTCGTGGAAGCGGTCGGGGATCTCGTGCTCGGTCGCGCCCGAGCGCGATGCCGGCGACGAACGCCGCGATCAGGCCGTTCCCGAAGGTCACCTCCGCCAGGCCGTAGGCGGCGATGCCCGAGGCCGACGGCGAAGATCCCCTCGTAGCGCGGCGTGATCCCGCCGGCCGGCGCGGCCCGGTGCAGGCGCCCGCCGACGATCCCGAACACCACCCCCAGCAGCGCGCCGAACGGCCGCCTCGCCGACCAGCTCGGCCCCCTCGCGTCCCGGCGTCGCCGCCGGGCGTCGCGAGGACGAGGAAGAAGAGGACGAACGGCAGCGCGAGCCCGTCGTTGAGCCCGGATTCGAGGTTGAGCGTGTGACGCACGCGACTCGGCACCCGCTGCGCGGTCACCACCGCCGAGGTCACCACCGGGTCGGTCGGCGTCAGCACCGCCGCAAGCAGGAACGCCTCGGCCCAGCTCAGCTCCCCGAACAGGCCGGCGGCGATCAACGCCAGGATCACGAGGGTCAGCGGCATCGCGAAGACGATCGCGCGCGCCGGCGGCCCCCAGTGCATCGTCAGCAGCTCGCGCTCGACGATCAGGCCATCGGCGAACAGCGTCATGATCAGCGCCAGCTCGACGAGGTGGATCAGGTTCGGGTCGCTCGGCGTCCACCTCGACGACGTCCGCCAGCGCGAGCACGACTCCCGAGCCCCACCGAGAGCACCGAGACCGAGAGCACCGTCCCCTTCATCACCCCCGAGAGCCCGGCTGCGACGGCGAGGAGCAGCCCGAGGATCAGCAGCGACTCTGCAAACCCGAAGTCCACGGACTCAGGCTATGCCGCGACGGGCGGGGCCGCTTACGCGAACGCGCCGGCGGGCTCCGGCACTCGCAGCAGGTCCCGCTCGGCGAGCAGCTCGGCCACCTGGACGGCGTTGGTCGCGGCCCCCTTGCGCAGGTTGTTGCCCACGATCCACAGGTTCAGGCAGCGCTCGTGCGAGGGTCGCGGCGGATGCGGCCCGACGAACACCTCGTCGCGGCCCGCCGCGTCGGTGGCCGTCGGATAGATGCCGTCGGCCGGGGAGTCCATGACCACCACTCCCGGCGCCGCGGCCAGCAGCTCGCGGCACTCCTCGGGCGAGAGGTCGCGCCGGGTCTGGATGTTCACCGACTCCGAGTGGCCCGTGTGCACGGGAACCCGGACGCAGGTGGCCGAGATCCGCAGCTCGTCCTCGTCCGACGTCGAAGATCTTGCGCGTCTCGGCCATGACCTTGCGCTCCTCGGTCGTGTAGTCGTCGCCGTCCTTGAAGTTCTCGACCTGCGGCACGACGTTGAAGGCGATCGGGTGCGCGTAGACCGCGCCTCGGGCCGCTCGCCCGCGAGCACCGCGCGCGACTGGTCGAGCAGCTCGTCGATGGCCTTCTGCCCAGTGCCGGAGACGGCCTGGTAGGTGGACACGACGAGGCGCTCGATCCCGATCTCGCGCTGGATCGGCGCCAGCGCGACGACCATCTCCATCGTGGTGCAGTTCGGGTTGGCGATGAGGCCGCGGTGATCGCGACGCCGCGTCCGGGTTCACCTCGGAGACGACCAGCGGCACCTCGTCGTGCATGCGCCAGAAGCTGGTGTTGTCGACCACCACGGCGCCGGCGTCGACGATGCGCGGCGCCCACTCGGAGCTCACCGCGCCGCCCGCCGAGGACAGCACCAGGTCGAGCCCCTGGATCGACTCGTCCGCGAGCGCTCGCACCTCGAGCTCGCCGCCCGCGAACGGCACGCGCTTGCCCGCCGAGCGCTCGGAGGCAAGCGCCACCACCTCGGAGGCCGGGAAGTTGCGCTCGGCCAGCACCTCGAGGATCGTCGAGCCGACGGCGCCGGTGGCGCCGAGGACGCCGACTCGGTGCGAGCCGCTCATGATGCGACCGTCGGGCCGGTGGACGCCGGTCGGGTCCTCGGGCTTGACCGCGTCCTCCCCGAGCCCGAACGGCGGTGTGCAGCGCGCGCGACGGCGTCCGGCACCTGGTCGGCCGCGATCACGCACGAGATCTTGATCGGCGAGGTGGAGATCATCTCGATGTTGATGTTGTTCGCGCCGAGGGTCTCGAAAACCTTCGCGGCGACGCCTGGATGGCTCTTCATCCCCGCGCCGACGATCGAGACCTTGCCGATGCGCTCGTCGGTCGAGACGCTCTCGCCGGCGTTGAGGCCCTCGATCACCTCGGTCGCGGTGCGCAGCTCGTCGCGCGCGACGGTGAACGAGAGGTCCGCCTTCTGGTCGTCGGACACCGGCTCGTTCTGAATGATCATGTCCACGTTCACGTTCGCCGCCGGCGAGCGCGCCGAAGATGCGGCCGGCGACACCCGGCTCGTCGGCGACTCCCGTGATCGTCACCCTGGCCTCGCTCGAGGCGTGCGTGACGGCTGTGACCATCGGCTGTTCCATCGTTTCGTCCTCGGAAACGACGAGGGTACCGGTGCCGTCCTGGAACGAGCTGCGGCAGTGGATCCGGACGCCGTGGTTGCGCGCGTACTCGACCGAACGCAGCTGCAGCACGCCCGCTCCGGAGGCGGCCATCTCGAGCATCTCGTCGAACGAGAGAACCGGCAGCATGCGGGCGTCCGGGCAGATCCGGGGGTCGGCGGTGAACACCCCAGCGACGTCGGTGTAGATCTCGCACACCGATGCGCCGAGGGCGGCGGCGAGCGCGACCGCCGTCGTGTCCGAGCCACCGCGGCCCAGCGTGGTCACGTCGCGGCTGTCGCCCGATACTCCCTGGAAGCCCGCGACCAGCACGATCCGGTCCTGTTCGAGCGCCTCGCGGATGCGGTCGGCACGGACCTCGAGGATCCGGGCCTTCGTGTGGCTCGAGTCGGTGACGATCCCGGCCTGCGAGCCGGTCAGCGAGACGGCCGCGTGGCCCATGTCATGGATCGCCATCGCGCACAGCGCGCACGAGATCCGCTCCCCGACCGAGAGCAGCATGTCCATCTCGCGCTCGTAGGGGCGCTTCGAGATCTCGAACGCCATCTCGACAAGCTCGTCCGTGGTCTTGCCCCGTGCCGAGAGCACCGCCACGACCTGGTTCCCGGCCTCGCGCGCGGCGACGATCCGCTGCGCGGCGCGCTTCAGATCGTCGGGCTCAGCGACGGATGTACCGCCGAACTTCATCACCACGGTCTCGCTCATTGGAACGTCCGAGGATAATCAGGCGATGAGAGGCTCGCGGCTGCGCAGACTGCTGCGACGGGGATTCGCGGTCGTACTGGTCGGGGCGCTGGCCGGGATGCGGCTGGTTCGTCTTCGTGCGCGACGACAACGGTGACGAGGGCGACGAACGCCCGGCGCGACCGCCCGGCGTCTCAGCCAGGGCCGGGAACATCGTCAGGGGCCTCGATCGCGAGGAGCAGGTCGACCAGGTGCTGATGCTCGGCTTCGAGGGCTTCGACGCCAACGCGCCGCTCGTCGCCGAGCTGCGCGAGCGCCAGCTCGGGGCCGTCCTCGTCGGCCCCCAGAACGGCGCCTCGCCGGACGCTGCTGCAGGCGCTGCGCCGCGCGGGACGCGCCGACGGCCGCATCCCGCCGTTGATCGCCGCGGCCCAGGAGGGCGGCGTCTACCGCTCGTTCCCGGAGCTTCCTCCAGTCGAGCGGGCGATCGACATCGGTGACGAGGGATCGCCCGAGCGAGCCCAGGCCTGGGCCGCCGAGACCGCCAGCGCGCTCGCCTCCGCAGGGTTCGACCTCAACCTGTTCCCGGTCGCCGACGTTGCCACGCTCGACAGCCCGGCTGGGGGGCGTGCGTTCTCCGACGACAGCGCGCTGACGGCGGAGCTCACAGCAGCGGCGATCCGGGGCTGTCGCGACGCCGGGCTCGCCTGCGCGCCCCCGCACTTCCCCGGCGTTGGCGCGGCGTCGCAGGACACGGCCGAAGGCCCGGCCACCGTCAGCCTGGACGCGGCGGCGCTCGAGGCTCGAGACCTGGAGCCGTTCCGCGCTGCCGTGGCCGAGCGCGCGCCCGCGATCGTGCTCTCGCTTGCCTTCTACTCGGCCTACGACCCGGTCACCCCGGCGGCGCTGGCGCCCGAGGTGACCACCGCTCTGCTGCGCGACGATCTGGGCTTCGAGGGCGTCGCGATCACCGACGACCTCGGCGCAGGGGCCGTCAAGGCGACCTATCGCGTCCCTGACGCGGCGGTCGCCGCGCTTCGCGCCGGGGCCGACCTGCTGCAGATCGCCTCGCCCGAGGACCAGGGTCGGGTGCGCGAGGCGGTGCTGGCGGCGCTCGAGTCCGGCGAGCTGCCGCCGGAGCGCCTGGCCGAGGCGGCGGGCCGCGTGCTCGAGCTCAAGCGGGAGCTCGGCCTGATCCCGGAAGAAGCCGCCTCAACAACGGCGGGGCTCGGCTCCGCCCTCCGGGCTCCGCCTCACAGAGTGACCCACGTCACACATAGACCTATCGGCGCGATATATCGTGCCGATAGATGGAGCTCTCGCCCACAGGTCGCGTGATCCTCGGGATGCTGGCGGTCGAGCCGAAGTCCGGCTACGACATCAAGACGATCGTCGACAACTCGACCCGGTTCTTCTGGGCCGCCAGCTACGGCCAGATCTACCCCGAGCTGAAGCGCCTCGCCGCGAAGGGGCTGATCGAGCCCGACGCCGAGTCCGAGAGCGGGCGCCGCCGCACCACGTACCGGATCACCGCTACGGGGCGCGAGGCGTTTACGACGTGGATCCGCGACCCCGAGCTGACGCATGAGCTGCGCGACGAGGGGCTGTTGAAGCTGTTCTTCGCCGGGCTGCTCGAGCGCAACGACGCGATCGCCGTCCTGGAGGCGGCGCGCGAGAAGTACTCCGAGAAGCACGCACGACTCCTGGAGATCGACGTGCCCGCCAAGGCCGCAGAGCGCTTCGGCCCACTCGCGGTCCTGCGCTACGGCCTCGGGATGTCCGAGTTCGCCATCAGTTGGTGCGACGAAACGTTGAAGGAACTGAAGGAGAACCCCTGATGCTCGACCGCCTCGCCAACCTGACCGGGACGTATCCGAAGCGCGTCCTCGCCTTCGCGTTCGTGGTGTTCGCGATCGCAGGAGCGTTCGGCTCCGGCGTCGCCGACCGGCTCGACCCGTACGCGGCCGACGATCCGGACACGGAGAGCGTGATCGCGGAACAGCGGCTCGAGGACGCCGGCTACCGCCAGACCGAGGCCGTACTTCTGATCGACGCTGATCCCGGCACCCCGGCGGGCGCCGAGCGGGTCGAGGAGGTCGCGGCACAGGCCGCGGAGGTCGAAGGGGTCCGCGACGTCACCGGGTTCCCCCAGACCGAGGACCGGGCGTTCGTCTCGCGCGATGGCGACGCCACATACGTCGCGGTCACGTTCGACGCCACGGCGGACGACGAGGTCCAGGGTGTGGGCGAGGAGCTCGTCGCCGCGTTCGACGGCGAAGAGGGGGTCAGCGTCGGCGGCAACGCGGTGGCGCAGCAGCAGGTCAACGAGAAGGTCGAGTCCGACCTCCAGCGCGCCGAGCTCATCGCGTTCCCGATCCTGTTCCTGCTGTCGCTGCTCTTCTTCCGCAGCCTCGTCGCCGCCGCGCTGCCACTCCTGATCGGCGTGCTGGCGATCGTCAGCACGATGTTGCTGCTGACGCTCGCGAGTCAGCTCACCTCGGTGTCGATCTTCGCGCTCAACCTGGTGACCGGGCTCGGGCTCGGGCTGGCCATCGACTACAGCCTGTTCGTGGTCTCGCGCTACCGCGAGGAGCTCGCGCGCTCCGGCCCAGGGCTGACCGCGCTGCGCCGGACGATGGCGACGGCCGGGCGCACCGTCCTGTTTTCGTCGCTGACCGTCGCGGCCGCGCTCGCAGCGCTGACAGTCTTCCCGCAGAACTTCCTCCGCTCGATGGGCATCGGCGGCACCCTGGTGGCGCTCGCCGCGGCCGCGATCTCGCTGACCGTGCTGCCCGCGGTGCTGGCGCTCCTCGGCGAGCGCGTGAACTCGCTCTCGCCCGCGTTCCTCCACCGCCGGGCCGAGGCCGATTCACGCCCCGCAACCGACGGCTTCTGGTACCGGCTCTCGCGCACCGTGATGCGGATCCCCGGGCGGATCGCGCTCGCCAGCGCGGCGTTCCTCATCGCGCTCGGGATCCCGTTCTTCTCGATCCAGTTCACCTCGGTCGACGCCCAGGTCCTCCCCGCCGACGCGAGCGCGCGCGAGGTCGACAACGTCCTGCGCTCGGAGTTCCCGCCGTTCCGCGACACGCCGATCCAGCTCGCCGTCAGCGGCGATCGCGCCGCGGCGCAGGCGACCGCCGACCAGGCGGCTGAGCAGCCGGGCGCCGCCGCTGTGAGCCCGCCGCAGCGCGTAACCGACGACCTGTGGGCCGTCCAGGTGGTGTCCTCCGACCCGCCGCTCGACGAGTCGAGCCAGGACCTGGTCGCGTCGCTGCGCGAGCTCCCCGGCGGCGTGCTGGTCAGCGGCTTCACCGCCGGCTACGTCGACCTCCAGGACAGCCTGGTCGAGCATTTGCCGCTTGTCCTGGGGCTGGTCGGGCTCGCCACCTTCGCAGTCCTGTTCCTGATGACGGGCTCCGTGGTGCTCCCGATCAAGCAGCTCGTCATGAACCTGCTGGGCCTGAGCGCCGTGTTCGGGATCCTGGTGCTGATCTTCCAGGACGGTCGGTTCGAGGGACTGCTCGGCTACACCAGCCAGGGCGGCCTGGAATCGACCCAGCCGCTGCTCCTGTTCGCGGTCGCGTTCGGGCTCTCCACCGACTACGGCGTGTTCCTGCTGTCGCGGATCAAGGAGGCCCGCGACTCGGGGGCCTCGGACTCCGAGTCGGTTGCGATCGGCCTCGAGCGCACGGGCCGGATCGTCACCGCGGCCGCGCTGCTGTTCTGCATCGCGATCGGCGCCTTCGTCACCTCCGAGATCATCTTCATCAAGCAGCTCGGCCTGGGCACGGCGATCGCCGTCCTGATCGACGCCACGATCATCCGCGCGCTGCTCGTGCCCTCGCTGATGGAGATGCTCGGGAAGTGGAACTGGTGGGCGCCGGCGCCGCTGCGCAGGCTCCACAACCGTCTCGGGCTGTCGGAAGCCTGACTGGTTTATCGACCGCCCGCGGGGTAGCCGTTTCTCGACACGGATGGAGAGAGGAGGTCTGGAATGACCGTTGGCTTCGGAATCTTCCTAATCGTGGTTGGCGCGATCATCATGTACGCGCTGAACGCGAATATTGCGGGCGTCGAGGAGAACACGCTCGGCTGGATCCTGATCGTGGCCGGCGCCGTCGTCGCCGTACTCGGCCTGATCGCGGCCCCGTTCCGGCTGTGGGCAGCCAAGCGCGAGGACTACGACGCGCGCGATCCGGACTACCGCTACCGCTAGTCGAGCGAGCGGCGGCCTGAGAACGCGCGGCCGAGGGTGACCTCGTCCGCGTGCTCCAGGTCGGCGCCGACCGGCAGGCCGCTGGCGAGGCGCGTGATCTGCGCCTTCCCGCGCAGCAGGTCGGCGACGTGGATCGCGGTCGCCTCGCCGGTCGTCGTCGGGTTGGTCGCGAGCACGACCTCGCTGACGTCGCCGTCGGAGACCCGCGTCACCAGCTCGGCGATCTTCAGGTCCTCGGGGTCGATTCCGTCGATCGGTGAGAGGGCGCCGCCGAGCACGTGATAGAGGCCGCGGAACTCGTGAGTGCGCTCGATCGGGATCACGTCCTGCGGCTCCTCGACCACGCAGATCAGCGAGCGGTCGCGGCGCTCGTCCTCGCAGATCCGGCAGCGCGGCCCCTCGGCGAGGTTGAAGCACACCTCACAGAGGCCGACCTTCTCCTTCACCTCCCGGATCGCGTCGGCAAGCGCGAGCGCGTCCTCGTCGGACGAGCGGAGTACGTGGAAGGCGAGCCGCTGGGCGGTGCGCTGGCCGATCCCCGGGAGCTTCGCCAGCTCGGCGATCAGCCGCTGGATCGGCTGCGCGTACAAGCTCCGCCGCTTACATCCCGGGCAGGCCGAGCCCGCCGGCGCCGCCGAGGCCGCCGGTCACGCCGCCCAGCTTCGACGAGGCGAGCTCTTGGGCCGCGCGGATGCCCTCGTTGACCGCGGCGAGGACCATGTCCTGCAGGAGCTCCGAGTCCTCGGGGTCGATCGCCTCGGGGTCGATGTGGAGCTCGAGCAGGCGCAGGTCGCCGGTGAGCTTCACCTTGACCATCCCGCCGCCGGCGCTGGCCTCGACGACCTCGTCCTTCAGCTTCTCCTGGGCCTCGACCATGTCGGCCTGCATCTGCTGGACCTGCTTCATCATCGCGTTCAGATCGAGCCCGCCGGGCCCGCCTCTGGGGCGTGTCATGCGGCTTCCTCCCCGCTGTCGGATTCCTTGCCGGACTCGACCTCCTCGGCGTCGAACGCGCTCTTGAACTGCTCGAAGAGCTCGTCCGGGCTGAGCTCCTCGTCGCCGGCCTCCCCGTCCTCGCCCTCGAGCATCACATACACGGGACGCAGCCGCTCGCCGACGATCGTCTTCACCGCTTCCGCGACGCGGTCGCGCGCGCCGGCGGCCTCGGCCTTGCGCTTGTTGAAGCCGGCGCTGGCGGGAAAGCCCACCTGAAGCACGGCCTGCTCGACGTCGACCGCGATCGGCCGCGCGACCGAGAGCGCGTGCGAGAGCAGGTCCGAGCCCTGCTCGCGGACCTGGTCCATGACCGCCGGCCAGAGGCCGACCAGCTTCTCCAGGTTGAGCGCGTCCGGTTGCTCGTTCGCGTCGGGCTCGGGTTCGGCGGGAGAGCTGTCCGCCGCCTGCTGCTCGGGCTCGGCCGCCGGCGGCTCGCGCTCGATCGTCGCGCCGCCGCCGAGCGCCTGCTCGAGCCGCTCGAGGCGCTGGGCGAACGCCTCGCGCGTGGGGTCGAGCTGCGGCCGGGCGGCGCGCAGGATCGCAAGCTCCATCGTCATCCGGGGCTCGTCGCCCTCGCGGATCGCGGTCAGCGCCGCGGCGACGGCGTCGATCGCGCGGGTCAGCCCGAGGTCGGTGAACGACTCCGCCTGCGTGCGCATCCGCTCGGGGTCGGCGGCGGCCAGGCCGGGCTCGGTGAACGAATCACCGGCGGCGCGGAGCACCAGGAGCTGACGCAGGTGCGCGAGCAGGTCGCGCCCGAACTGAGCAACGTCGCGCCCCGAGCGCGCCAGCTGCTCGCTTGCCTCCAGCGCCGCGCGGCCGTCGCCGTCGGCGATCGCGTCCGCGGCGGCGAGGATCAGGGTTGAGTCCGCGACCCCGAGCACCGCCAGGACATCGTCCGTCTCGATCCGCTTGCCGCCGTATGCGACGAGCTGGTCGAGCGTCCCGAGCCCGTCGCGAAAGCTGCCCGAGGCCGCGCGCGCGACGGCGGCGATCGCGCCGTCGGCGATCTCGATCGACTCGGCCGCGGCCACGCGGCGGAGCACCTCGGCGATCTGCTCGGGGGCCGGACGCTGGAAGTCGAAGCGCTGGCAGCGGTCGACGATCGTCGGCATCACCTTGTGCGGCTCGGTGGTGGCCAGCACGAAGACGGTCGAGGGCGGCGGCTCCTCGAGCGTCTTGAGGAACGCGTTCCACGCCTCGCGGGTGAGCATGTGGGCCTCGTCGAGGATGTAAACCTTCCACTTGCCGGCCGCGGGGACGAAGCCGACGCGGTCGCGCAGCTCGCGAATGTCCTCCACGGAGCGGTTCGAGGCCGCGTCCATCTCGATCACGTCCATCGAGGTGCCGGCGGCGATCGACGTGCACGACTCGCACTCGCCGCAGGGCTCGAGCGTGGGCCCGTTCACGCAGTTGAGCGACCGGGCGAGGATCTTCGCCAGCGACGTCTTCCCGGTGCCGCGCGACCCGACGAACAGGTAGGCGTGATGGACGCGGTCGCGCTCGATCGCGTTCGAGAGGGTGCGAACGACGTGCTCCTGGCCGACCACCTGGGCGAAGCTCTGGGGGCGGTGGCGGCGGTAGAGGGACTGCTGCGCGGACACTCGGTCGAGTCTAACGGCGGGTCCCGCGGCCTCGGCTCAAGCACTTCGGGCGAGCGTCCGAAGTCAATGACATGTCTCGACCGCGTGCCAGGGGGGCGCTCGCGGGGCTCGTCGTCGCCCTGCTCGCCCTGACCGCATCCGTCGCCGCGCTCGCCGGCGGCCTCAAGCCGAACCCGGCGAACGACCCGCGCCTGCTCGACCAGCCGATCGAGGACTTCCGCTACGACCATGCGAACCGCTGCCGCGACGAGCCGCCGCGCGGCATGAAGGCGCTCGAGGTGTGGCTCGCCGACAACGTGCGCGGCGTCTCCTGGGGGATCATGCGCTGCGAGCGGCTGAGCGAGGACAACTACAGCCTGCACGCCGAGGGGCGGGCGATCGACTGGCACCTCGACGCGCGCAGGGCGAAGGACCGGCGCGCCGCGATGACCCTGATCCGCACGCTCATCACCCGCGACGACAACGGCGAGCGCGCGGCGCTCGCGCGCCGGATGGGGGTGCAGGGCCTGATCTTCGACTGCAAGAGCTGGTGGTCCGGGCAGGACCGGCTCGGCAAGTACTCCTACTGCTACCGGCCCAACGGCGAGAAGCGCGACGACCTCGACCCGACGCAGGCGCACATGGACCACGTCCACATCGAGCTCAATTGGCCGGGCGCGCGCAAGCGCACGAGCTTCTGGCGCTGGGATGCACAGTCGCGCCCATAACGGCGTGTCCCCTTGAGATGAAGGAATCGAGCCCCGATCATCGACGTGTGGGGACCTCCGGGACGGTGACAAGGAACTCGCGCGGCCGTGCGCTCGTGGCGCTCGGCTTGGTCGCGCTCGCGGTGGGCGCCGTGGGCGTCGCGACCGCGGCAATGCAGAGCGTCAAGCTGGGCAAGCTCGTGTGCGAGACGACCGGCGGCGGGCGCTTCGTCCGGGTCCCCGACTTCCCCGGCGAGAAGATCGACCGCCGCCTGCTCGACGACGTGGACTACCTGCAGGAGCGGTTCAAGATCTTCATCACCGACGGCTACTCGCTCGACCCGGTGCACTCCCGCAACGGCGAACACCCGATCGGCCTCGCGCTCGACATCGTCCCCGACTTCGCCAACGGCGGCAGCTGGAGGCGGATCACCCGGCTCGCGAACTGGGCCGAGCCACGGCAGGACCGGCCGCGCCCGCCGTTCCGCTGGGTCGGCTACAACGGCGACTCGGGCCACGGGCGCGGGCACCACCTCCATCTTTCCTTCAGCCACTCGCCGACGAAGTACGACACCCCGGCGCGGATGATGCAGAGCCTCAAGTGCCCCGGCACCGGCGCGGACAAGCCGCCGAAGGGCGACAAGGGCGGCGACCGTGGCTCCGGCGGCGTCGGCCTCAGCCGGAACGACCTCAAGCGCTTCGAGCGTGCGCATCCCGAGACCGGCGGCGTCGGGCTTCACGGCCGCCACTGAGCCGGCCGCCGCGAACCGCCTATCCTCCGGTTCGCATGGACGCGACTTCGTGGGGGATTGCTCAGAGACTCCTGAGCGTCGCCGTTCTGGCCTGCGCGGCGCTCGTCCCGGCCGCGCCCGCCCGCGCGGACGCCGGGACCGGCCAGCAGCTCCGGGCGGCGCTCGACGAGACGATGAGCGTTTCCGAGGGCCCACCGGGGCTCGCCGTTCTGATCCAGCGCGGCGATGAAACGCAGTTCCTGCGCCGCGGCGTGGCCGATATCGAGACGGGCACGCGGCCGACTCGGCGCCAGCACTACCGGATCGCGAGCATGGCCAAGGCGTTCAACGGGGCCGTCGCGCTGGCGCTCGTCTCCCGGGGCAAGCTCGAGCTCGACGACACGATCGGCGAGGTCCTGCCCGGCGTCCTGCCCCTGGCCGAGGACGTCACCCTGGCGCAGGCGCTCATGCACACCGGGTCACTCCCCGACTACATCAGGGACGAGGACTTCCTCGCGGAGCTCATGGCCGATCCCACCCAGTACATGACGCCGCTGGAGCTCGTCGGGTTCGTCGCCGACACCGAGCCGGTGTTCGACCCGGGCGAGCGTTACGAGTACTCGGACACCGACAATGTGATCGTCGGCCTGATGGCGGAAGAGGTCACCGGCAGTACCTACGACGAGCTGCTCGAGCGGCGCGTCTATGCGAAGGCCGGCCTCACCGCGACCAGCCTGCCGATCACAATCGAGATGCCGACGCCATTCATGCACGGCTACGAGGTGCCGATCGCCGCGCCGCCGGAGGACGTGAGCGAATTCATCAACCCAGCGCTGGCATGGGCGTCCGGCGGCATCGTCTCGACGATGGGCGACGTCAACGCGTTCTTCCGCGCCTACGTCGGCGGCAAGCTCTTCGACGCCGAAACGCGTGCGGTCCAGAAGGACTTCGTGATCGGCTCATCGTCGCCGCCCGGCCCGGGGCGGAACCGGGCGACGCTTGGTCTCTTCCGCTACAAGACCGACTGCGGCACGATCCTCGGGCACACCGGCTCGTTCCCGGGGTACCGGCTGTTCGCGGCCGCGACCCGGAACGGGCGGCGCTCGGTGGTCTTCACCGTCAACGCCCAGATCGTTCCAGGGTCCGGATCGCAGGAGGTCTCGGACCTGATCCGCCACGCCCAGGTCGATGCGGTCTGCCACGCGCTGCGCTGACCAGCGCTAGCGGCCGCAGGTAGTCAGATCAGCGATCCGGAGGCGCCCCAGAGGGTGGCCACCACCAGGAGGCTCCCGCCGGTGGCGATCGCCAGGCGGCCGCTGCGGCTGGGGCCGAGAAGGCCCGCGAGGCCGAGTAGCGCCACCCCGATCGCGAGGAGCGTGAGCGCGAGCGTCGCGCGATCGGAGCGCTTGCCGTAGACGGCGCCCTGCTCGAGCTTCTCGTCCGCCTCGGCGAGCAGCGGATCCACGGCGTCCAGGTCGCTGGCGGCAAGCGCGTCGAGCATCGGCTCGTCCACCCCGGGGAAGCTGTCCGGCAGCTGGGTCAGCCCGTTGCTGAGCGCGATCAGCCGCTTGGCCGCCGCCGAGTCGGCCGTGAACTGCGGCAGCGCCAGGTCATAGGCATCCGTGCCGAACGCGGTCGAGACCCGCGCGATCGCCTCCTTGTCGAGGAGGACCGTCCGCCGCGTGGCGTCCCGTTCGAACTGGTCGCGCGAGCCGCCCGCCGCGAGCTGCACGAAGACCTCGATGCCGTTGAGGGTCACCTGGGTCGAGGCCGCGCCGCCGTGGCGACCGGACTCGGCCTGGTACCAGGCGAGGCAGGCGGCGACCACGGCCGCGAGCCCCACCAGGGGCACGAGGCGCCGCTTCCAGCGCTCGCGCTCCGCCTTCTCGTTCACAGCGTCACCTCGACCACGACGGCGAAGATCGCAGCCGCGACAGCCAGCGCGGCTCCGGGTACGAGCAGCGCAGTGCGGCGCTCGGGGTACACCTGCGCGAGCGCGCCGAACATGAAGGCGACGGCGAGCGGGATCAGCGCGACCAAGAGGAGCGACGACTTGTAGTTCAGGTCGTTGGCAGCGACCTGCGATGCCGTCGGGTCGATCTCGCTCAGCTCCGAGCGCTGCCGGAGCTCGGCGAGACGCTCCATCAGGTCGTCGGCGGTCAGGTCCGGCGCCGTGGCGGGGTCGTCGACGATCCGCGACGAACGAGCAAGGGTCGCGGCCAGCTCGCGCTGGGCCGCGGCCTCCGCCTCGAGCAGTGCGGCGGTGGTTCCCGACTCGGTCCGGGCCACCCGCTCGGTTTCCTCGGCGCGGATCTGGGCCTCGGCCACCTGGAGCGCGAGCGGAGCATCCTCGGCGTAGAGGAAGGCGGCCGCGTCCACGATCCCGCTCCCCTGCTTGGACTGCTCGCGCACCGCGGAACCGGCCTCGCCCGACCCCTGGCCCCGACCGTCGAGGCCCGCAGGCCGATCACGGCAGCGGCGACAGCCACGAACGCGAGCAGCAGCGCGACGGCGGTCTCCGACCGCCGCGTCGCGGCGCTTTCGGATGGCGACTTCTCCATGACCCCGGCGGTGGGCAGTCTTACGCCCATGGCCGACGTGTGCGCCATCCGGGCATGGACCGTGCGGGCCCACCCTCGAAAGGTGGTCCCCGGGCGTTCCCGTCGTGGCTGGCTCCGGTCAGGCGATCCGCGTCGCTTGCTCGCTACCGCTTAAGGCTGCTTCCTTCCGGACCTGACCTGATTCACGGGCGCTCATCGCGCGGGACCTGGCCATCAACGCTGCCCGTGACGTACTGGCCCCGAAGGCCATTTCCTCGGGCGGGCGTTCAGCCCCGCTAGAGCGGATTGCGGGTGCAGGGCACCGCTAACGCCCCGCCTAGCACGGTCCGCTGGTGATCCTAGCGCGGATAGCCGGTGCCGAAGCGGGTAGTGGCCAGGCGTGGAGGCGATGAAGCACGAGAAGAAGGCCGCCGGCGACCTCTCGCGCGACCAGGACCTGGCGGAGCCGGGACCCGAGGAGGTGATGCAGGAAGAGGCCGCGGCCGAGGAGCCGGAGGGCGAGACGAACGACGCCGTCGAGCCCACGGCGGCGGACTCGAGACCAGGCGCGCTCGACGTGCTCGAACGCGAGGCCGAGCCGCTCCAGCGCGGCGAGGCGATCGACTCTCCGGTCGGGCCGCTGCCGAAGCGGTCGCTGGTCGCCATGGCGGCCTTGGTGATTGTCGCCGTGGGTGTGTACCTGCTGGTCTGGGCACTGCTCGGCACGCTCGGTCTGCTTCTCGGCTGGATCCCGGCCGCCGCGCTGGGATTGCTCGCCGCCCGTGAGGTTGGCCGCCTCGGCGCCGGCTAGGCCCGCCCGTTGATCGAGCTGAGCGATCTCCGCCCCCCCGGGCGAAGTGGTTGACTGCGGGCGGGTTGAGTGATCCGCAGGTAGTCGAGCTGACCAGAACCGGCCTGGAGGAGGCCGCCGTGGTCGCGGTCGCGCGCGAAGCGGCGCCGGTCGCGCTGACCGCAGAGGCCCGCGAGGCGATGGCGGCGAGCGCTGCGATCGTCGAGCGGCTCGCGAGCTCCGGCGAGCCGGCCTACGGCGTCACGACCGGCTTCGGCTCGCTGGCGACGGTGCCGATCCCCGCCGACGCACGCGCGCGGCTCCAGCGGTCACTCCTGCGCTCGCACGCCGCCGGGATGGGCGAGCCGGTCGAGACCGAGGTGGTCAGGGCGATGGTTCTCCTCCGGGCGCGGACCCTGGCGATGGGCTACTCCGGCGCGCGGCCGGCGCTCGCCGAGGCGATCGTGGCGCATCTGAACGCGGGGCTGACGCCGGTCGTTCCGGAGCACGGCTCGCTGGGCGCGAGCGGTGACCTCGCTCCCCTCGCCCACTGCGCGCTGCCGCTGATCGGCGAGGGCGAGGTAACCACCCGCGACGGCCGGCGCCTGCCGGCCGCCGAGGCCCTAGCCACCGCGGGGATCGAGCCGCTGGAGCTCGTCGCCAAGGAGGGCCTGGCCCTGATCAACGGCACCGACGGGATTCTCGGGATGTTGGTGCTGGCGATCGCCGACGTCCGGCGACTGCTCCGCGTGGCGGATGTCGCGGCGGCGATGTCGGTCGAAGCGCTGCTCGGCACCGACCGCGCGTTCGCCGAGGACCTCGTGGCGCTGCGTCCCCAGCCCGGCCAGGCGCTGAGCGCCGCCAACATGCGCCGCCTGCTGGCCGATTCGGCGATCGTCGCCAGTCACCGCCACGGTGATCCGCGCGTGCAGGATGCCTACTCGCTGCGGTGCGCCCCGCAGGTGATCGGCGCCGCCCGCGACGCCCTCGGCCACGCCGATCGAGTGGCCGCCGCCGAGCTCGAATCGGCGATCGACAACCCGATGGTGCTGCCCGACGGGCGAGTCGAGTCGTGCGGCAACTTCCATGGCGCGCCGCTCGGGCTCGCGTGCGACCTGCTTGCCGTCGCCGTCGCCCAGGTCGGCGCGATCGCCGAGCGCCGGACCGACCGGCTGCTCGATGCCGGCCGGTCCCAAGGGCTCCCACCGTTCCTGGCCGACGACCCGGGCGTCGACTCGGGTCTCATGATCGCCCACTACACGCAGGCCGCGATGGTGGCCGAGAACCGCCGCCTTGCCGCTCCCGCCGGCGTCGACTCGCTCCCGACAAGCGCGATGCAGGAGGACCACGTCTCGATGGGCTGGGGTGCGGCGCGCAAGCTGCGCGCGGCGATCGCGAACCTGGCCCGCATCCTGGCGGTGGAGCTGACCACGGCGGCCCGGGGGCTCGACCTGCGGGCTCCGCTGGAGCCCGCGGCGGGGACCGCGGCGGCGCACGCCGCGCTTCGCGAGGCTGCGGCCGGGCCGGGGCCCGACCGCTGGCTGGCGCCGGAGCTCGCGGCGGTCGAGAGGCTGGTCTCCTCCGGCGCGGTGCTGGCCGCGGTGGAGGCCGAGATCGGGGCGCTCGGGTGAGTCGCGAGATCCATGCCCCGCGAGGCGCCGAGCTCTCGTGCCGCTCCTGGCCGCAGGAGGCGGCCCTGCGCATGCTGATGAACAACCTCGACCCCGAGGTCGCCGAGCGGCCCGACGATCTCGTCGTCTACGGCGGCACCGGGCGCGCAGCTCGGTCGTGGCCCGCGTTCGACGCCATCGTGCACTCGCTGCGCTCGCTGGCGGACGACGAGACGCTTCTCGTCCAGTCCGGCAAGCCGGTCGGCGTCTTTCGCACCCACGAATGGGCGCCGCGCGTCCTGATCGCGAACTCGCACCTGGTGCCCGAGTGGGCGACCTGGGAGGAGTTCCGGCGCCTCGAGGACCTCGGACTGACCATGTACGGGCAGATGACCGCGGGCTCGTGGATCTACATCGGCAGCCAGGGGATCCTCCAGGGCACCTACGAGTGCTTCGCCGAGATCGCCCGGCGCCGCTTCGGCGGCTCGCTGGCGGGCACGATCACGCTCACCGCCGGCCTCGGCGGGATGGGTGGCGCCCAGCCGCTCGCGGTGACGATGAACGAGGGCGTCGCGCTCTGCGTGGAGGTCGATCCGGAGCGGATCGAGCGGCGGCTGGAGACCCGCTATCTCGACGAGCGGGCCGACTCCGTCGACGACGCCGTCGCCCGCTGCGAGCGAGCCAAGGCCGAGCGGCGGCCGCTGAGCGTCGGCGTCTGCGCGAACGCCGCCGACGCGCTGCCGGAGCTGCTCGATCGGGGGTTCGCCGCCGACGTCGTCACGGACCAGACCTCGGCGCACGACCCGCTCGTGGGCTACGTGCCGAACACGCTGACGCTCGCCGAGGCCGAACGGATGCGAGGCGACGATCCCGACGAGTACGTGCGCCGGGCGCGCGCCGCGATCGCCGCCCACTGCTTCGCGATGGTCGGCTTCAAGGACGCCGGCGCCGAGGTCTTCGACTACGGCAACAGCCTGCGGGCCGAGGCGCGCCTTGGCGGGTTCGAGCGCGCCTTCGACTACCCGGGGTTCGTCCCCGCGTACATCCGGCCCCTGTTCTGCGAGGGCAAGGGCCCGTTCCGCTGGGTGGCGCTCTCGGGCGATCCGGCGGACATCGCGGCCACGGACCACGCCGTTCTCGAGGAGTTCGGTGACGACGAGGCGCTCACACGGTGGATCCGCCTGGCGGGCGAGCGAATCGCCTTCCAGGGCCTGCCGGCACGGATCTGCTGGCTCGGCTACGGCGAGCGGGCCCGGCTCGGCCTGCGCTTCAACGAGATGGTCCGTTCCGGCGAGCTGAAGGCGCCGATCGTGATCGGCCGCGACCACCTCGACTCGGGCTCGGTCGCGTCCCCGTACCGCGAGACGGAGGGAATGGCCGACGGCTCCGACGCGATCGCCGACTGGCCGCTCCTGAACGCGCTCGTCAACACGGCGTCCGGCGCCTCGTGGGTCTCGATCCACCACGGGGGCGGCGTCGGCATCGGGCGCTCGATCCACGCCGGCATGGTCTGCCTCGCCGACGGCTCCGATCTCGCCGCGCAAAAGCTGGAGCGGGTGCTGACCGCCGACCCCGGAACCGGGGTGATGCGCCACGCCGACGCCGGCTACGACCGCGCGCGCGAGGTCGCGGCCGACCGCGGCGTCACGATCCCGATGAGCGAGTGAGCGGCGTGGCGGTTCGCGAGATCGTCGCGATCGGGCACCCGGTTCTCCGCGAGCGGGCGCGGGAGGTTCTGCTCGACGAGCTCCGATCCCGCGAGGTGCAGGAGCTGATCGACGACCTGATCGCCACGATGCGCGCCGCCGGCGGGGCCGGGCTGGCGGCGAATCAGGTCGGCGTGCCGATGCGGATCGCCGTTGCCGAGGTCGACGGCGTGAATCCGCGCTATCCCTACAAGCCGCCGATCCCACTGACGGTGCTCGTCAACCCCAAGCTGGAGCCGGCCGGCGGCGAGACCGTCGAGATCAACGAGGGTTGCCTGTCGGTGCCGGGCCTCCGCGGATTTGTGGAGCGCCACGTCGAGATCCGCCTGCGCTACCTCGACCGGGCGGGAAACCCGCATGACGAGGTCAAGCGCGGCCTCACGGCCGGCACCTTCCAGCACGAGCTCGACCACCTCGACGGGACGCTGATCGTCGATCGCGCCGACCCGCGAACGCTGATGACCTGGGAGCAGTTCGAGCGCTTCCACCGTGACGAGTTCGTCGCGCGGATCACCGAGTTCGCCGAGCGGGTCGGGTCGTGAGCTCATACGTCTGCGAGTACGCGTGGCTGGGCGGCGACGGGGTCGAGCCCGAGGTCGTGGTCGAGGTCGAAAACGGGCGCTTCACCGGCGTCGAGACGAGGGTCGCCGACCCGCCGGCCGACGCGGAGCGGCTCACCGGCGTCACGATCCCCGGCTTCGCCAATGCACATTCGCACGCGTTCCATCGCGCGCTGCGGGGGCGAACGCAGACGGGGCGCGGCTCGTTCTGGACCTGGCGGGAAGCCATGTACGAGGTGGCCGGTGGGCTCGATCCGAGTCGCTACCACGCCCTTGCCCGAGCCACGTTCGCCGAGATGGCGCTGGCGGGGATCACCGCCGTCGGCGAGTTCCACTATCTCCACCACGGTCCCGGCGGCACCCCCTACGACGACCCGAACGAGATGGGCCGGGCGCTGGTCGCGGCGGCGGGCGAGGCCGGTATCCGGATCACCCTTCTCGACACGTGCTACCTGCGAGGAGGTTTCGACGAGCCGCTCGCGGGCGCGCAGCTTCGCTTCGGCGATGGCAGCGCCGAGCGCTGGTCCGAGCGGGTGGACGACCTCGGGGAGCTCGGGGCAAGCGCGAGGGTCGGAGCGGCGATTCACAGCGTGCGGGCAGTGGACCCGGACGCGGCGGCAGCGGTGGCGTCTTTCGCGGCTGATCGCGGCTGGGCGGTTCACGCGCACGTTTCCGAGCAGCCCGCCGAGGACGAGGCCTGCCGTGCCGCGCACGCGCGCACCCCGACCGCGTTGCTGGACGATGCCGGCGCCCTCTCGGACCGCTTCACCGCCGTCCACTTCACGCACGCCTCCGGGCCGGACGTCCGGTTGCTGGGCCGCGCCGGCGCCACCTGCTGCCTCTGCCCGACGACCGAGCGTGACCTCGCCGACGGCATCGGCCGGGCGCGCGCGATCGCCGACGCGGGGTCCAGGCTCGCGCTGGGATCCGACTCCCACGCGGTCGCCGACCACTTCGAGGAGATGCGAGCGATGGAGCTCGATCAGCGGCTCGCAACCGGCGAGCGCGGCCTCCACAGCGCGGTCGAGCTCCTGCGAGCCGGAATCGAGGATGGCCACCGTGCGCTCGGCTGGCCCGACGCGGGGCGGATCGAGGTGGGCGCGATCGCCGACCTCGTCACGGTCGGCCTGGACGGCGTCCGGCTGGCGGGCGCTCGCGCGGAGCACGCGCTGGAGTCGCTCGTCTTCGCGGCCGGCGCCGGCGACATCCGCCACGTCGTCGTCGCCGGCCGCCCGCTGGTGCGGGACGGCAGGCACGTCGATCTCGACGTCGCGGCCGAGCTGCGCGACGCGATCGGAGCGCTCGCGCCGTGACCGCCACGGTGGTCGACAACATCGGCATGCTCGTGACCAACGAGCCCGAGCTTGGCGAGGGGCCGCTCGGCATCGTGCGCGACGCGGCGCTCGTGATCGCCGACGGAAGCGTCGCCGCGATCGACCGGGCGGGGGCGGCCGCCGACGAGCGGATCGACGCCGGCGGGCGCTGCGTGATCCCCGGCTTCGTCGACTCGCACACGCACCTGGTCTTCGCCGGCGATCGGTCGGCGGAGTTCGCCGCGCGGATGGCCGGCGCCGCCTACGAGGCGGGCGGCATCAGGGTCACGACCGAGGCCACCCGTGCCGCCTCGACCGACGAGCTCGAGCGCCTGGCGCGGCTCCGGCGCGCGGAGGCGCTTCGCGCGGGCATCACCCACCTCGAGATCAAGTCCGGCTACGGCCTCGACGTCTCGAGCGAGCTGCGCCTGTGTGAGGTCGCAGCCCGCCTGACCGACGACGTCACCTTTCTCGGCGCGCATGCGGTCCCGGTCGAATACGAGGGTCGCGCGGACGACTACGTGGAGCTGGTGTGCGGCGAGATGCTCTCGGCCTGCGCCCCGCACTGCCGCTGGATCGACGTCTTCTGCGAACGCGGCGCGTTCGACTCCGAGCAGTCCCGCGCGGTCCTCGAGGCCGGCCGCGCCGCGGGGCTGGGCCTTCGGGTACACGGCAACCAGCTCGGGCCCGGCCCGGGGGTGCGCCTGGCGGTGGAATTGGGCGCCGCCTCGGTCGACCACTGCACCTACCTCGACGACGACGACGTGAACGCGCTCGCCGGCGGCGAGACCGTGGCCACGTTCCTGCCCGCCACCGACTTCTCGACCCGGCAGCCGTACCCGGACGCCCGGAGGGTGATCGACGCCGGGGCCACCGTTGCGATCGCGACCAACTGCAACCCGGGCTCGAGCTACACGACAGCCATGGCGTTCTGCGTCGCCCTCGCGGTGCGCGACCTGCGAATGACGGCCGACGAGGCGCTCCAGGCGGCAACGCTGGGAGGCGCCCGGGCGCTTCGGCGCGACGACCTGGGACGGTTGGGTCCGGGTGCCCGCGGCGACGCCGTCGTGCTCGACGCGCCGTCGCACGAGCACCTGGTCTATCGCCCTGGGGTACCTCTGATCCGGCAGACGATCAGCGCCGACCGTTCCGCGTAGCGCCTACGCGAGGCCGATCATCAGCTTCGAGTGGTCGTTCGGGTCGACCTTGCAGGCGACCGTTGCCCCTGGCTGGAGCTGGCCCAGCATCGCCGGCGAGACGACCTGGGTGTGGCTGACGTCACTGGTGAACCCGTTCACGTCGACGGTGAGCTGGAACGAGAGCTCCGGTTGGAGGTTGATCTCCTTGCCCGTCGCGACCATGGAATGGATCGTCGCCCGTCCGTCGACGCCCTCGGTGGCGAGGTTCTGCGCCGTCGCCTGGTCGGCCTGAACCTGCTGCACCATCTCGTTCGCCTGCGCCAGGCCGTCCTTCGCCATCTTGAACATCCCGCCTTGCTTCTTGACCTGATCCTTGCCCGCCTTGTTCAGGTCACGCAGGTCCTTGAACATGCCCATCACCGCTGCTCCTCGCTGGTGAGCGGTCCCCCGCCCCCGGTTGACCAATCGAGAATAGACCCCGTCCGTATCATCCCGCGCCCAGGGCGCGTAGCTCAGTGGGAGAGCGCTCGTCGAAGCCCCGACACATGTCCGCTGAGGCGCCGGCGCGTGCTGCGGCCGGCAGCGCGATGGCCAGCTGGAGCGCCAAGGCCCTTCTCATCACCGCCGGCGTGTTCCTCGTCGGCGGCGCCATCTGGTACGCCCGCGCGGCGACCGTGCCGCTCATCGTGGCGGCCCTCGTCAGCACCCAGCTGCTGCCGTTGATCGGCTGGGCGACGGGCCGTGGGGTTTCGCGCGGACTCGCCATCGCAGCCAGCCTGCTCGGCGTGGTGGCGATCACGGCAGGGCTCGCCTGGCTGTTCGCCGACGCGCTGTTCGGCAACCTCGGCGGCGTCGGCGAGGACATCAGCGCGGGCGCCGACGAGGTCGTCGCCTGGCTGCGGGACAACAACGACTGGATCAAGCAGCATGAAGACGCGATCCGCGAGTTCCTCAAGAGCCTCCTGCCCGCCGCGAAGGACGCCGCCGGCGGAATCCTGAGCGGTGCGCTCGGCGGCCTCGCGCTCGCCGCCCAGCTCGTCAGCGGCGCGCTGCTGATGTTCGTCTTCCTGCTCTACATCCTCACCTCCGGCGATTCGATCTGGGGCTGGATCCAGAACCGTTTCAGCCCCGGCCGTCGCAACCGCGTGACCGTCGCCGGCCGCGCGGCATGGAGCGCCGCGACCGGCTACATCCGCGGCATCGCGCTCGTCGCGCTCATCGACAGCACGGTGATCGCGCTTGGCATGATCGTGATCGGCACGCCCCATGTGGGCACGCTCGCCTTGCTGAGCTTCGTGACGCTCTTCATCCCGATCCTCGGCGCCTGGGTGTCGGGCGCGGTGATCGTTCTCATCACGCTCGCGTCCGTCGGTACGGGCGCCGCGGTCGCGATGGCCGTGGTGATCCTCATCGCCCAGCAGCTGGACAGCATGTTCGTGACCCCGCTCGTCTACCAGAAGACCGTCAGCTTGCACCCGATCGTCACGCTCACCTCGGTCATCGTCGGCAGCCAGCTCCTCGGCATCGTCGGAGCGTTCCTCGCCGTCCCGATGGTCGCCGTCGGCTGGGCCATCTACAGCGCGCTCGAGCAACCAGGACCCGAGGCCGAAGCGACCGATCCAGGACTCGCGGCCGCAGGCGCCTAGACGTGCCTCAGCCCAATGCCGCTGCTTCGACGGAGGCGGAGGGCTCGACGTCCGGTAGGCGCATCATGCGGAACGAGTTGAACAACCCGAGGAGGCCCGCGAGGATCGGCACGAGCAACGCCACCTGAAGCGCAAGGTTCGTCGAGTCGCTGTTGATGCTGAGGATCTCCTCCTGGACGGCCGGTGGCTCGTCGGCGAGCAGCTCGTCGAGCTGCGTGTTGCTGACGACCTGCGCGTCGTCCTCGAGCGTCTGCGCGATCTGCTGCTGCTGAGTGGAGGGAATCACGGGGCTGGCGTTCGTCATGTTGGTAAAGGCCAGGGAGAGGGTCGCGAGCAGGACGCCGCCGGCCACCGCGAGCCCGAACGAGAGCCCGAACGACCCCGACGCCGAGTTCACCCCCGCCGCCTCGCTGATCCGCTCCTCGTCGATCGGGGCGAGCGTGTAGTTGTTGAGCTGCGACACCAGCAGGCCGAGGCCCGCCCCCGCGAGTACCAGCGGGATCAGGAGGTACCAGCCCGAGTCCGCCTCGGGCACGATCGGGATGACAAGCGCCATGCCCAGCGTGCTCAGCCCGAACCCGGTCCGGATGATCCTGGCGGGGCGCCGGCCGCCTGTCTTGCGGCCAGCCAGGATCGCGACGGCGAACATCGTCAGCGACAGCGGGGCGAGCGACAGGCCCGTCTCCAACGCGTCGTATTCGAGCTTGATCTGCAGGAAGATGGGCAGCGCGATCATCGCCCCGCCGAGCGTGATGTTCTGCAGCGCCTGCCCGGTGATCCCGACCCTGAAGTGCGGCAGCCGGAACAGGTCCGGATCGAGCAACGTCACCTTCCCGTCGCGATGGCGCCGCACGAGCCAGCGGGCGAGCGCCCAGAGCGCGAGCGCGCCGAGCGCGATCAGCAGCACGACGTAGTCGCCGCCCTCCTGCCACACCAGGATGCCCAGCACCACGCCGCCCATCCCCACGACCGACAAGGCCGCACCGACCCCGTCGACCTGCCGCTCGCCCGTGTACGGGACGTCCTTGAGCAGCCCGATCTGCGACAACACGACCGCGATCACGACGGCCTCCAGCAGAAAGCCGACGCGCCAGGACAGGTAGGTGGTGACGAAGCCGCCCAGGAGCGGCCCGACCGCGGCGGCAATCGCCGCCGCTGCACCGATCAGCGCATAGGTCTTCTTCTGTGCGGCTCCCTCGAAGTTGCCGTGGATCAGGGACTGCATCGCAGGCAGCAGGAGCGACGCGCCGAGGCCGCCGATGATCGCCCAGAAGACGATGATCGCCGTCAGGCTCTGCGCGAGCGTCATCGCCAGCGCCCCGATCGCATACGCAAGCAAGCCCAACACGTACGCCCGCTTGCGCCCGAACAGGTCGCCGACCTTGCTGCTGATCAGGATGAACGCGGCCGAGACAAGCGCCTCGAGCGCGATCGCGCTCTGGACGGAGCTCACCGTCGTGTCGAGATCCCTGACCACCGCCGAGATCGACACGTTCATCAGCGACGTGTCGACGACGAGCACGAACATCGCCGCCGCCAGCACGAGCGACAGCCGCGTGTTCCCCGCCGCCTGCGGTGGATCGGCTATGACCGCACTTCCTTCGCTACGCGAGCGCCTTTGCCTTGATGGCGTCGAACTCGGCTTGGCTGATGGCGCCGCTGTCGAGCAGCTGCTTGGCCTTCTCGATCTCCGCAGCCGCCCCACCGGTCGACGCCACCGACTTGACGTAGTCGTCCATCTCCGCCCTCGCGGCCTGGTTCCGCTCCATGTCGCGCTTGCCCATCTCGTCGCCGTTGGCGATCAGGTAGATGAGCACTCCGAGGAAGGGCACGACGATCACGAACACGATCCAGGCGGCCTTTCCCCAACCCGAGGTGTCCTGTCTGCGGAAGATGTCGCCGAAGATCCTGAACAGGATCATGAGCCAGGCGACCCACACGAAGAAGATGACGATCGTCCAGAAGACGTCGAGGAAGGGATAGTCGGCAGCGATCAGCATGGCGCCAACTCTCCGCGCGCCTCGGGTGAGCCGTCGTCACCCCGCACGGGTGAAGCTTCGCCAGCAGCGTGCGTGACGCAGGCCATCGCGGAATCACCCGCGGGGGGTGACGACGCCTCACTCGCGTCCGCGCGAAGGTCGCCTCCCAGCGAAGGGAGAGGCAGGACCGGCCGATCTCGGGGGGTGGGTTGATGGCGACGAGCACATATCGCGAGCGCTGAGCGATGGAGTCCGAGCGCAACGTTCAGTTTTCGGCACCCACGTGGCTCAGGGACCTGGGCTTCTCTTCGTGGCTGCTGGTCGGGTTCGTGCTGGTCATCGTCGGGCTCATCTGGCTTCTCGCCGAGACCTCGACGATCGTCATGCCGGTGATCCTCGCCACGGTGCTTGGCGCGGTGGCCGGACCGGCGGTCGGCTGGCTGGAGCGCCACCGGGTTCCACGTGCCGGCGGCGCGATCCTGGTCCTGCTCGGCCTCGTCGCCATCGGCGTGCTCATCTTCTGCCTCGTCTTCGGGGGCATATCGGCCCAGTCGGGCGACATCTCGGCGAAGCTCGACCAGTCGCTGGACAAGATCCAGGGCTGGCTGGGCGACGTCGGCGTGGACAACGCGCAGAGCGCCAAGGAGGGTGCGCAGGAGGCCGCGCCGGAGATCCGGACGACGCTGCTGAGCGGGGTCGCCGCGGGCGTCGAGGGACTCAAGTCACTGGTGTTCTTCCTCGCGTTCGCGATGCTCAGCACGCTGTTCGTGCTCAAGGACGGGCCGGTAATGCACCGCTTCATCAACCGGCACATGGGCGTGCCCGAACCGGTCGCGAACGTCGTCACGACGAACATCGCCAAGTCGCTGCGCAGCTACTTCCTGGCCGTGACGATCATCGCCGCGTTCAACGCCATCCTGATCGGGGGCGCGGCGCTGATTCTCGGCGTGCCGCTCGCAGGGACGATCGCGGTCGTCACGTTCGTGGGGGCCTACGTGCCCTTCCTCGGCGCGTGGGTCGCCGGGGGCTTCGCCGTGCTGATCGCCCTCAGTACCGGGAGCACGTCGGACGCGCTGATCATGGCGGTCGTCGCCCTGCTTGCCAACGGCGTGCTCCAGCAGCTGATCCAGCCATTCGTGATGGGCGCGACGCTGAGCCTCAACCCGCTCGTGGTGCTCGTCGTCACGATCGGCGCCGGCGCCCTGTTCGGGATGGTCGGTCTGACGCTCGCCGCCCCGCTGACCTCCGCGGCCGTGCACATCGCCAACGAGCTGGGGTCCCGGAGCGGCGGCGCGGCGCGAGGTCAGCCGGCGCCCGCCGGCTGACCAGGGTCGCGCGCCCGGGCGGCGCTCGTGCTCAGCCCGCCGCGAGCTCGCCCGAGAAGAACTCGAGCGCGGTGCGTGTCTTGGTCTGCTGCTCGCCGGCGAGGTCGATGCCGTGCTCGCTGAGGTAGACCCGCGCCTCGGTCGCGACCTGGAACGCCTCCGAGGGCAGGCACTTGGTCGAGAGCTCGAAGATGCGGTCGCCGTTCGGGTAGAGCCACATCTCGGCGACCATCTTGCGCGCGAAGTTGCGCGGTTGCCATTTGAGCTTGAGCACGAAGATCGGCCCGAGCACCGCGAGATCGTCAAGCTCGATCCCCTGCGGGGCGTGCGCCCGATAGAGGGCGCGCTGCTCCTTGGTGTAGAGCTTGCGCAGAGGGCGCTCGCCGAGCAGCACCTTGTGGGTCGCGTCGGAGTCGGCGTCGCACTTCAACCGTCCCGAGCACACGAATCCGCCGGGGATCGCGTCGACCTCGACGCCGAACCCGCTGAGCCGCCGGACGTCCTTGTTGACCTTCTCGGGGTCGAGCGGTCGCAGCTTGATCACCGAATCGCCGATGCGCCCCTGGATCCGGCGCGCGCGCACGACGACGCCCGCCTTGTCGAGCGCAAGGTCGGGGGTGTCGAAGAACACCACCTGGCGGATCTGGGCATTCAGCGCGTCGAGCCCGAGCTCGCGAATCGCGGCGCGCTGTTGGGCGGCGGGGACGGTGAGCTTGAGCTCGACCGAGTCCGAGCCGCGCAGGAGGCTCATCATCTCCGAGAGCTGCGTGTCGGTCAGGCTGGGCCGTACGGGAGTCTTGGTGGCCATGGATCTCCTTCTTCGACGGTGATACCGAGGGATCCTCGGCGCTCGGCGGTTCCGGGTCATCACCCTGTCGGGATGAAGTCCGCATCGATTCTGGCAGCGGCAGCCGGCCGAAATCACCCTATGTGGATGATGTCCGAGGACTCGTGGTCGGACACCGTGGTCCCAGCGTCCGCGTCACACAAAGGAGGCCGCATGGCCGACAGACCCGTATTTCTCTACGCCGCAGTCTACGACGAGATCGCTGACGCCGAGGCTGACTACGAGGCCGTGTTCGACCTCCACGCCGCCGGCGCGATCGGGACCTTCGACTCGGCGGTGATCCGCAAGGAAGACGACGGCAAGGTCCGCGTGACGAAGACCGAGAAGCCGACCCAGCACGGCGCCTGGACCGGGGCCGGGGTCGGAGCGCTGGTCGGGATCCTGTTCCCGCCCGCGATCCTCGGCGCGGCCATCGTCGGCGCCGGCGCGGGCGGCCTGACCGGCCACCTCGCCCGCGGCATCTCGCGCGGCGATCTGAAGGAGCTCGGCGAGGAGCTCGAGGCGGGAACCGCAGCCGTGATCGTGCTCGGCGAGTCGAAGCTCGAGGAGCAGCTCGAGAAGGCGATGACACGCGCGAACAAGCTGATCGAGAAGCAGGTGGACGCCGACGCCGACGAGCTCGAGCGCGAGATCGACGCGGCGGCACGGGCGGACGCGGGTTAGGGCTACCCCGAGCGCGCGACCGATTGCCCGGCGGCCCCGGCCGCCGGCGTGCCCTCGGCATGCGCCGGCACCGCGCCGATCGGGCCGCGCTGGAGCGTCTTCCGCCAGCCCGCGAGGATGCCGTGCACGCTCGCGGCGCCGAGGATGGGGCCCGGCGGTACGCTCGAGGTGCGACGGGTGGAGGATGAACGGGCGCGTCTGGACGCCGCCGAGCCCGCCGTGGAAGCAGATCAGCTCCTCGAAGGCGCAGCCCTCTTCGAGCTCGGGGTCGTAGAAGCTCCCGACCATGATGTCGGCGACGTGCTGGAAGCCGTCGGTGCGCAGCAGGTGCTGTGGCGCGTGGGCGAGAACGGCGCGAGCGGGTCCTCGCCCTCGACGCGGCCGTCCGCGAGGTAGTGGGCGCCGCGGGCGCCGAGCGCGACCGCCCCGTGCTCGGACGAGCGGACGAGCAGCCAGCCGACGTGGGGATGCGCGCGGAGGGCGGGCACGAGCTGCGGGTGGCGCGCCTCGATCTCCTCGAGCGTCAGCCGGCGGCGCTCCTCCATCAGGTAGACGAGCCCGAGGTTGCCCGAGCCGAGCACGACGACGTCCTGGTCGGAGACGTCGTTCTTGGGCCGCTTGGCCTTCTTTCCCGTCGCCTCGCTGACGGCGTTGCCGACCATCGAGCTCTGCTCGTCCCCGCCGGCGATTCCCGTGACGCCTCGCCGCCCGTGAGGGAGCGCTCGACGAGCTCGTCGAGGCCGTACCCGTTGCGTTGCTTGAAGGTCGCACCCTGCGTCTGCCCGTGGTCGGAGAGCACGACGATCTCGTACGGCCGCGGGCGCGTAGCGGCGCGCTCGCTCGATCTGCGCGAAGTGGTCGTCGAGCTTGCGCAGGGCCTCGAGCGTGTCGGCCCGCTCGAGGCCCGAGTGGTGCGCCACCTCGTCGTAGCCCGAGAACGTCGCGTAGACGGCGGGTCGCCCTCGCATCATGTCGGTGAGCACGCCGGACACGATCAGATCGCGCACGAAGACGCAGAGCGCCGCCCTCATCAAGGGGTAGATGCCGCCTCGGTGGCCGCGCGGCCGCACGTCACGGCGGATGGCGCCGAGGGCCGCGGTCCACTCGAGCATCGACCTCCCAGACGAACAGGACGAGGGTGCGCGTCACGTTGTCGCCGTTGGCGAGGAATGCCCGATAGCCCGGGATTGGACCTCTTCTCCGCCTCCATCCGGCTGACCGTGAGGATCACCTCTCCGCCTCGCCGGAGAGAAGGTTGCCGCGGCTCGCGCCGCCGTCGACCAGAAGGCCGACGCCCGTGGCGAGGCGCCGCTCGATCTCGGCGCAGTCCGGCGGCGCCGAGCACGTCATCAGCGTCGCGGTCTCCTTCTCCACCCAGCGGAAGGCCGAGATGTCCTCGTTCGATCCCAGCAGGATCCCGGCCTGACTGGCACCCGTCTGCGAGGAGAGATCGGTCTCCCACTCGGTCAGGCGATGCGTGTCGTCGGCCAGCCAGCGGGCCATGGTCGGGGCGTTGCCGTCGCGCATCGCCCGGCGCAGCACGGGCAATGCGAGCCCATCGATCTCGAGGAAGACGATCCCGGGGACGTCGGTGCTCGGCGATGATCCCCTGCCGGCGCGCGATCCGCTGCGCGATGCGAAGCGAGTCGTGTCGTCCGAGCCGAGGACAACCGCGAGCACGACGCTCACAGCGGCGACCACGAGCGCGGCAAGAAGCGCCCAGCCGAAGCTGTCGACGGTGAGCATCCCGTCGGTCAGGTCGTCGGCCAGGAGGAGAATGGCGGCGTCCGCGAGCAGCACCAGCAGGAAGCCGAGCACAAGCGTGAGCGGCAATCGCAGCGCGGCGAGGATGGGCGGGATGATCGCGTTCAGCGCTGCGACGATCGCCGCGACGACGCAGCGCACCCCAGAAGTTGTCGATGCTGACACCGGGCAGGACCCCGGCGGCCACCATCAACGCGATGCCCATGGCAAGCCACGAGACGGCGAGCGGGAACACCCGCAAACGCGGACGCTCGGGTTGCCAGTCCGTGGATTGGCCGTACGTCAGCTCGGAGTCGCTGGGCATCACGTTCTCCTTCTCAGTGGGGTCGCCGCCGCATGACGATCATCGCCCTTCGTGGCGTTTGCGCCGCCGTTCCTGGATCTGCACCCGCAGCGTCTCCCAGCGCGACCGCGCCTCGCCGGTGACCTCATCCCACTGGCGCCGGACCTCGTCCTCGGCGGGCCGTTCGCCCCGCCGGATACGGTCGAGCTCGTCGTGGACCTCGCGGCCGGCCGCTGCCGAGCCGACGACGACGACCATGACGCAGAAGAGCGCGGAGATCATCGCGAAGACCGCGCCGATCACGCCGTAGCGGGTGGCGTACGTGTTGAAGAGGTGCGGGACGTACACCGCCGCGCCGACCGAGTACACCGCGAGCAGGACCGCTCCGACGATGCCGAACGGCACAGAGGTCCCGGCGCTCGATCCGCTTGGCGCTGAGCACCCAGCCGCTCCAGACCAGGAAGACCGCCGACAGCGGCACGGCGAGCAGCGCCGCCGCGAGGTCGAGGCGGCTGCGCCCAAGCGCGACGCTGGAGGAGGCCGCTGAGCGCGGCGTACAGCCGCGAGCCCGCCGATCCAGAGCAGCCCGTTGAACGTGTTGCGGACGCTCAGCGGGTCGAGCTCCCAGGTCTGCTCGACCAGCCGCTGCACGGCGCGGGTGAAGCTCAGGACCGCGACCAGGAGGAAAAGGAACCCGACGATGCCGAGGCTCGTGCTCGTGCCCGACGGCGGCGAGAAGATGTCCTTGACCGCCTCGGCGCCGCCTCCCGTCAGCTCGTAACGGTCGATGATGCGGTCGGCCGTGCCCTTGCCCCCGAGTTTCGTCGAGACCACGGCGCTCGTGACGATCGCCAGCGGGATCGTGGCGGTGAGCGCGCCGGAGGCCAGGGCGATCGAGCGGTCGAATCCCGCGACCTTCTGAAACCGGTTGACGACGCGGAGCACGAACTCTGGCCGCAGCCAGAACGTCAGCGTCCGCACGACGCGCTCGCGATTCACGCGCCGTCGCCGGTCTGAGCTCGGCGGATCGTCTTGGGCTCAGGTGCCGGCGCGCGCTCGTCCTCTCCGAGCACGGCGATGCCCTGAATGATGTAGATGCACAGGGCGAAGATCGCGAGCGACCACCACGGGTTGGCGCCGCCGATCGACAACAGAGCCCCGATCGCACCGAGGCTGGCGCCGATGATGCCGATCACCCGCCCGTAGGTGTTCCCGGCCAGCAGCGAGAAGCCTCCGGTGAGCTGAATCACGCCGAGGACGATCAGGACCCAGCCCATGGTGTTGAGGTTGGTGAAGATGTACCTCGTGTCGTTCGTGAAGATGTTCGCGCTGTCCAACGCGCCGATGCCATAGACGATGTTGAGCGTTCCCGCGATCAACAGCAGGACCGCTGCGAATGTTGCTCGACCCGCACCTCTCATCACGTACCTCCTGGGTTGTCAACGCTGCAGTCCGAAGCGATCTCGACCCTAAGCGTGCGCAGGCCGGTCCTCCTCATCCCGTTGGTATGAAATAGAGCGGCCGAATCTTCACCCCGGAAGGATGACGCGCCGGGGTACCGCAGGAGATGCAATGTGCGCCGGCACCGATGGACGAGTACAAACAGCATCTGCGGCGGCTCGCCGTGCACGACGACGCCTTGCTCGCTGCGCTCGCGGTGGAAGGCGGCGCACGCACGGCGTCGGTCATCGATGAGAAGACCACGGCACTCGTGCGCATCGCGGCGACGATCGCCGTCGACGCGGCCCCTCACTCGTTCCAGCACGCGATAGCCCTCGCTCTCGCAGCCGGCGCGACGAGCGACGAGATCGTCGCCAGCCTCGAGGCGGTGACCCCGGTCACGGGTGCTGCGCGAGTCGTCCAGTGCGCCCGAAAGTGGCCCTCGCGCTCGGCTACGACGTCGACGCCGCGCTCGAGCGGCGCGACTCCCAAGGCGATTGAGAGCGTCCGCCTCGACGCGACGCGCGAAGATCGTGGCATGACTGACCAGGCGAGTAACCCCGCGCACCTGCTGATCTATGGCTTCGCGCCAGGAGCCGAGTTCGAGGGCCGGCTGGTCGGCGCCATCGAGCGGATAGAGAGCGGTGGGAAGCTGCGCGTCCTCGACGTGCTGTTCGTCATGCGGGAGGCCGACAGCGACGAGCTGGTCGCGATCGACATGCGCGGCCACGGGGAAGGCACGCTCGTTGCGCCGCTGCTGGGGTTCCGGCTCGACCCCGGCGAGCGGCGCCGTGTGAGCGAGAAGGCGCTTCGCAGCGGCGCCCATGGCGAGGCGCTGCGCCGGCTGGGCGAGGCGCTCGAGCCCGGCGCCGCAGTCGCAGCCGTGCTGGTCGAGCACGTGTGGATGCGAGCCCTGGACGACGCCGTGTCGCGTACGGGCGGGAAGCCGCTGGCAAGCGAGCTCGTAGATCCCACGGCATTCGCTGAGCGGACCGCGGAGCTGCTGGCCGAAGCGGGGCGCCGGCGAGAATCTCGGCTGACGGGGAGAACCTGAGGTGGCGTGGTCGCTTGCCATCGTGGCGCTCACGATCGCGATCCCCGGTCGGCCTACGCGGGCGAGCTCCCTCCCGTGTCGACGTCTCCGCCGAAGTGGCCGGTCATCTCCGTTCGGGAGCGGACCCCGAGCTTGCGGTAGGCCATGCGCAGGTGGTGCTCCACGGTACGGGGCGACATGTACAACGCGGCGGCGGCCTCGCGGTTGGTGGCGCCGCCGGCGACGAGCACGCAGACGTCCCGTTCGCGGGCGGTCAGCACTCCGTCGGTCGGCGAGCGCTCGCTGCGCCGCCCGCCCGCCGCGCGCAGCTCGTGGGCCGCACGAGCGGCCCATTGCTCGGTGCCCAGTGCGGCGAACGTCGCGTAAGCGCCGGCCAGCTGCGCGCGGGCGTCGCTTCGCCGCCGGGCGCGTCGCAGCTGCTCGCCGGCGCACAGCTGCGTGCGGGCGAGCTCGAACGGCTGCGCCAGGCGTGCGTGCGCGGCGAGCGCCGCCGCGATGTGCTCGTCCAGGCGGTCGTCGCCCTCGACGAGCAGGCGGCAGCGCGCGGTCGCCGCCGCCGCCCAGGCGCCGCCGGTCGCGGCCGCGCCGGCCGCCAGCTCGTCGGTCACCGCCGCGGCGTCGGCGGACCGGCCGGCTCGCACGTACGCCTCGGCGAGATCCGCGTGGGTGTACAGGAAGGACGGATCGTGGGCGCCGAAGCGTCGCGTGTGCTCGCGCGCGCGCTCGAGGTGGACGACGGCCGTCGCGGCCTCCCCGGCACCGAGCGCGAGGAATCCGAGCGCCTGCTCGGCGCAGGCCAGCGTCGAAGTCAGGTCCAGGCGCAGCGCGATCGCCCGCGCCTGCTCGGCGTGCCGGATGCAGGCTTGGTCCTGCCCGAGGTTCGCGGCTTACGAACGCCGCCGTGGTCAGCGTCACCGAATGCAGGAAGCTGCCGACGGCGTCCTCGCCGAGCCCGACCGCCTCGTCTGACAGCCGCGCGGCCTCGCTGAGCGAGCCGCGGCGCATGTGCAGGCTCGCCAAGACGGTGAGCGGGAACGCGAGCGCGACGATGGCTCCCCGCTCGTGGCAGGTGTCGATGAGCCATACGAGCAGCCGCTCGGCGTCGTCGTAGTCCTCCATCCACAGGTGCACGAGCGCCGCGACCGCGAGGATCTCGTGACCGGGCCCGGTCGGGTCGAGGCGTCGCAGCTCCGCATGGCGGCGCCGCAGCAGCGTTCGCGCGCGGGCGTGCTCGCCCAGGGTCGCCAGTGCCGACGCGTGCAGCACGGCGGGCACGAGCTCGGCGTGCGCGAGGCGCGAGATCGAGAGCGCGCTCGGCCAGCGCCGCGAGGCGGTCCATCGGCCCGTGGGCCACGAGCGCCACGCCGGCCTGCGTCAGCAGGCCGGCGGCGCGCGCGGGGTCGTGTGGAGCCACCAGCTCCGCCTCGGCTTCGAGCAGCGCGAACGCGGCCATCGGGCTCCCGCTCTGCTGGATCGCCATCCCGCGCAGCAGCTGCACGTCGGCCCGCAGTCCCGGCTCGCGCGCGTCGGCGAGTACCGGGTCGAGCAGCGCCTTCGCGCGGGCCGGGCCCCCGGCCGTTATCGCCATCGCCGAGGCTGCGACCATGCGCCCGATCGCGCGCGGGCGCTCGGGACTGAGCTCGGCGGCACGCGCCAGCGCCGTCGCCGCGGTCGCCGGCGCGCCGCGCTGGGCGGCGTCGTAGCCGAGCGTCTCAAGCTCGGCGGCCAGCGCCTCGTCGGGCGCCTGGGCGGCAGCGGCGAGATGCCAGGCCCGCTGCGGGCCGCTGGCGGCCGCCGCGAGCGCGCGGTGCGCCGCGCGCCGTGCGCCGGGCGTCGCGGCGTGCACGATGGCGGTGCGCACGATCGGGTGGGCGAACGAGAGCCCGCGGGTGTCGACGGCGATCATGCCGGCGTCCTCGGCCGGCGCAAGGACGTCAAGGCCGCCGAGCGCGGCGCGCAGCGGCGCGGTGGCGCCGTCGGCGCTGAGCGCTGCGACGAGGAGTCCCTCGCGGGTCGCGGAGGGCAGCGCGTCCAGCCGGCGTGCATACGCGATCTCCAGCCGCGCGCCGACCGGCAGGGCGGCCGGCAACGCTTGGCGGCCGCTCCGCTCGGCCGGGCTCAGCTGCGCCGGCGCCTCGATCAGCGCGAGCGGATTGCCGCCGACGGCCTCGACGAGCGCCTCCGCGACGGCGGGCGTCACGCCCGCTCGGCGCGCGAGTGCGAGCGCATCCGCGCGGCTGAGCTCCTCGATGGTCAGGACCGGCACGCCGAGCCACGGCTCGAACGGCTCACCACGCAGTGACCACACCGCGATCACGGCGATGCCGATGTCCGCCGCCCGGCGGGCGATGAACGCGATCGCCTGCCGCGACGACGGGTCGAGCCACTGCACGTCGTCGACGCGCAGCAGCAGCGGCTCGTGCGCCGCCGGCGGCGCCCAGCAGCGCGACCGCGGCGTGCAGCACGCGCGCGCTGTCGGCGACCGTCGGCTGCTCGAGCGCCAAGGCGCCGCGCAGCGCCGCGCGGGCCGTGGGGTGAGCGAGGTCGTCGTAGCCGAGCAGCGGCTCGATCAGCGCGGCGAGACCCGTCCACGGGAGGTCGACCTCGCTCTCCGCCGCGGTCACGTCGATCGCGCGCACCCCGGCGGGGGCGACGGCGCGCAGCAGCGCGGTCTTGCCGACGCCCGGAGCGCCCACGATCGTGATCGCTCGCCCCGCGCCGCGAGCGGGCTCCGGCCGCGAGCTCGTCCAGCCGCGCCAAGTCGTCGGTGCGGCCGAGGAGCGTGTCATCGTGACGCCTAAGCGCCGAACTTCCGTAGTTTGACTGATGCGCGTCGATGCATGTGCGGCCTACGTTGGTCGGCCATGCGCTCGCGCTCATTGCGATCCTCTTCCTGCTCGCGCTCGCTCCGGCCGCCGCGGCCGACTCGATCGCCTACGTCGACAGTGGCGAGGTCTGGCTGTCGTCGCTCGACGGGACGCGGAAGGTGCGCCTGGCGGCGCCCGTGGTCAACGGCGCCGGGGACATCGAGAAGTGGCTCGACGTGGCGGTTTCCGACAACGGCCGGATCGTCGCCGCGCGCAACGAGCCGGGGAAGATCTCGCGCTTCTCGTGGTTCAAGGTCTGGGAGCCGAACGGCACGTCCACGGTCGAGGGGCCGCTCAACGCGCCCAACGGGTGGACCTCGTACGTGTATCCGCTCAGCTTCGACGTCACGGCGGACGGCGTGCACATGGTCTACGGCTTCTCGAACAGCAGCGGCTGCTGCCCGATCAACTTCGCGCAGGGGTTCTACGTCCGGCCGGTGACCAACAGCTCGCTCGACCCGATCGTCGTCTCCGGCCGCGAGCACCCGACGCTGTTCGGCAACCGGGTGATCGCGCAATCGGGCGCGACCGTCTACGTTCAGAGCACGTCGGCGCCTCCGTACGGCGCGGACTTCACGCCCTGGCTGGACGTATCGGGGGCCGGACTCGACCTCCGCCGTACCGACATCGCGGCGAACGGGAAACTCGCGGCGCTCGAGTTCGAGCAATGGACCGGCGGCACGCAGACGACCGGCAAGATCGCCGTCATCGCGACCCAGGGCGTCGATCAGGACCCCACCTTCGCCGTCGACTGCTTCGTGCCGGCGAGCGGCGTCGCCAAGGACGTCTCGCTGTCGGCGGACGCGACGCGCATCGCCTGGAAGGACGAGCAGGGCCTCAAGGTGGCGGGAGCGCCGACGACCGCCGCCGACCCGTGCGCGCTCAGCTCGCCGCCGGTCGTGATCTCGCCGACCGCCTCGCAGGGCGCGATCGGCGGGGCGGACGTCTCCGCGTTCCTGCCCACGTCGCCGCCTCCGACCGACGGGCGGCGGCGGCTGCCGACCGGGCCGGTGGCAACCGTGCCGAAACGGGTCACCGCGAAGGCGCTGGCCGGTGCCAAGGGCGTGCCGATCAAGGTCAAGGTCGCAGGCGCGGGCAAGGTCAAGCTCTCCGGGACGGTGCCGGCGAGGGTCCTGCGCCGAAAGGGCAAGCCCGTCGTCGTCGCGACGGGCTCGGCGACGGCCACGCGCGCCGGGACCGTGACCGTGCGGCTGCGGCTCACCGCCGCCGCGCGCAAGAAGCCGAAGCGCCTGAAGGGCGCGCGAATGACGCTCCGCGTGAGCCAGGGCGGCCGCAGCGCCACCAAGCGAGTCACGCTGCGATGACCGCTGCGGTACCGCGACACCTCGTCGCGGCTGCCTTGTGCGTGGCGCTCGTCGCGGGCGGCGGTCGTGGCGGCGCAGACGCGAGCGCGGCCACGAAGAGGAAGCCCGCTGCGGCTGCATGTCCCGCGGGCACCACGCCGATCGTCACGAAGCGTGGAGCGCAAGCCCGTGCTCAAGCGCGACAGGCGCGGCCGACTGCGCTGCAGAGCGATCAAGCGCTCGAGCCTGAGAGCGCCGGCGAAGACGCCGACGCTGCAGATCGGCCAGGTCGCGGACGTGCTCGGTTCGGTCGCCGACATCAATCCGAAGGCGTTCAGGAGACTCGAACGCGCGATCGGCAGGCGCCGTGCGGATCGCCTGCTGAAGCTTGGTCTCGAGGCTTGGCGAAAGACGGCGGGAGCGCGCGCGCCGGTCGGCGACCGAGACGACGACGACGTTCTCCTCGGGCGGCGCCGAAGGCAAGGCGACGTTCGGTTCGAGGCCGTCGAAGGCGATCGGAGCGGGTTCAGGGCCAAGGCCTCGGCCGAGATGAAGGTCTCGCGCGCCGACATCGAGAAGTTCAGCGCCGACCTCAAGGACAAGCTGCCGGCCGACGTCACGGGCGCCGGCGCGAAGGTCGACGTCAGCTTCGAGGACGTGGCCGCGACGTGCCCCACCGACAAGGGCGCCGTGCCGGGCAAGCTGCGCGGCAAGGGCTCGATCACGGTGACGGTCGAGCGCAGCGGCGGCCCACCGATCGAGGTCAAGCTCAGCGCCGACGTCAACACGACGTACACCGCCCAGGTCGGAGCGGACGGCAAGGTCAGCGCGATCAACGGCGTCGAGGTTCAGACGACGTTCCAAACGGGCGGCAGCGGCAACTCGACCGAGACCTACCGCGGCCGGATCTCGGCACCGGCTTCGGCAAGGACGGCATCCTGGACGCGCCCGCCGGCAGAGCGGCGCGGCGATCGAGCGCGACGTGGGGCACATCGACCCCGACAGCGGCGGCGTCTTCGGCCCGCACGGCTCCTGGCGCTACGGACGCGGGTTCCCGATCAGCGATCTGAGGACGCTCGACAACGTCAAGGCGATGGCGGCGACCAGCATCGCCACGAAGGTGCTGACGCTGGCCGCCCTCGAGTATCTGCGCAAGGTCACGCTCGACCGGATCGAGAAGAGCCCGTGCGGCTATTACGTCCTCGTCGATATCAACAGCCGCACGGTCGCCGCGACCCACCAAGCGTTCGGGAAGCTCTACTTCACCGTTGTCGCGCGAGCCGTGCCTGGAAGCGCGACCCGCTGGACCGGCACCGCGCCGGCGCTGTTCACGGACCTCGCGTTCACCTCCAAGACCGAGTGTGCGTACCACACGCCCGTCAACACCGCCGGGACCTTCAAGGTCGATCTCGAGCTGCTGCCGAGCGGCAACCTCAAGGTCACGTGGTCGGCCGACCCGTCGTCCAGCGCGAGCATCGACTGCCCGCCCGACTACGAGCGATCCGCCGTACGACCCTCCGCCCGTCCCCGGGCATGCCCGGGCCGTCGCTGTTGGGCGTCACCCCGGCGACCTTCGAGCTGCCGGCGAGCGGCGGCCTGCAGGTGATCGGCGGTGGCATCGATGCCGGCGGCGGCGACGGGTTCTTCCCCTCCGGCTCGCTGCTCGTATCGCGCGCGAAGTAGGCTCAGCCCGGAGCCCGGGTGAACTCCATCACCCAGTTGGTCTCCCAGGTCTGACCCCCATCCTCGGAGAACGCCTGCTCCCAGCGCGCGTGGTCGGCACCCTCGGAGGTCCAGTGAAACCGGACGCGGATGGGCCGTCCCTCGTGTGAGTCGTCTCCGTGGAAGACGCCGCGCCCGTCCGAGAACCGGCCCGTCAGCGGCGGATCCAGGTGGCCGGGCGATCCGGTGGACGCCCAGAAGATGGTCCAAACGGCCTGCTGAGGGTCGAACAGCCGGAGGGTGACGCCCTCGAACGCGCCGATGCCCGGGATGTCCTCTGAACCGCCCAACTGCCGTGCAGGAAGTCGAAGTCGCGGCGCCCGTCATCCACGGCCAATGATGTTATGCAGGCCACGGGGGACTCCGTCAGACTGCGCGCATGCCCCCAGACAGCGGCGCTCGCCGCTGGTGGATCCTCGCAGCGATGACGGGGACCCTCTCGATGATGATGCTCGACTCGACGGTGGTGAGCGTCGCGCTGCCGTCGATCCAGGCCGATCTCGACCTCAGCCAGACCGAGCTGCAGTGGGTGGTGAACGCGTACCTGCTCGCGCTGGCCGCGTTCGTCGCCGTCGCCGGCCGGATCTCCGACATGTTCAACCGCGTCGGCGTGATGATCGCCGGCATTGCGATCTTCGTGACCTGCTCGGCGCTCTGTGGCCTGGCGGAGTCGGATGCGTGGCTGATCGGGGCCCGCGCCCTCCAAGGCATCGGCGCCGCGCTGATGATCCCTCCGACCGCCACGATCGTCATCAACACCTTCGCTCCCGACGAGCGCGGGCGGGCGATGGGGATCTATGCGGGGATCTCGATGATCTTCCTCTCGCTGGGGCCGCTCATCGGCGGCGTGTTCACCGAGTCGCTCGACTGGCGCTGGGTCTTCTGGATCAACCTGCCGGTCGGCCTCGTGACGATCGCGATGGTGCTGTGGACGAAGCCCGAAGGGCGGGTCGAGGCCGGTCAGCGTCTGGACAAGCTCGGACTGGTCACGCTGGTGCCGGGGCTCACGCTGCTCGTGCTGGGCTTCATGGAGGCGAGCAACTGGGGCTGGGGCTCTGCGAAGACGATCGCGGCGCTGGGAGCCGGTGCCATCCTGCTCGTCGCGTTCGCGCTGATCGAGCACCGGGTCGCCAGTCCGCTCGTGCAGCTGCGCCTCTTCCGAGTCAGGAACTTCAGTGGCGACACAGCCGTCCTGTTCTTCGCGCAGTTCGCGCTCATCGGGCTGACCATCTTCGGAGCGATCTTCACGCAGGATCTCCTCGGCTTCACTCCCATCGAGGCCGGCCTGGGCATGCTGCCCGTCACCCTGCCGCTGCTCGTGGCGGCTCCGCTCGCCGGACGGGTCTACGACAGGGCCGGCCCGCGCGGGATCGTCGCTGCCGGCACGCTCACGGCGGCGATCGGGTTCGCCGCCACCGCCGCCGTGCTCGGCGAGCTCGAGTACTGGATGCTCGTCCCGGGCTACGTCTTGATCGGCGCCGGCATCGGCGTCGTGATGAGCCCGACCAACACGGACGCGATGAGCTCGGCCCCGCCCAAGCTCCGCGGGCAGGCCTCCGGCACGATCCAGACCGTTCGGCAGGTGGGCGGCACGATGGGAATCGCCCTGCTCGGCACGCTTGTCGCCACCGTCCAGAACGACCGCCTGAGCGATCTGCTGCTCGGGCTGGGCGAGTCCGAGGCTCGCGTCGAGTCTGCCGAGCGCATCCTCGCGGAGGACCCCGCCGGGCAGGCGGAGATCACAGGGGGCCTGTCAGCCGAGCAGGCGCGCCAGGTCGCCGAGGGGTCGCAGGATGCCATCGTCGACGGCATCGCCGCGGCATACTGGGTGGCCGGCGGGGCAATGCTGCTCGCCGCGATCGTGGCCTTCACGGTCCTGCGCCGGATGGAATACGCGGACGACTCCGCCGAGCCGGCGCCGGTGGCCGCCTGAGTCGTTGCCAACCTCGCCGGGCGCGCTCCTACGACAGCGCTGGCCGGCTCGGTGAACGCCAGGCGAGATTCAGCGGTCGTCTCCGGTGAGCAGGTCGCCGGGCCGGCTTGAGTCGTGTGCCGCCGCACGCTTCCGGGCGTCCTTCTTGGCCTTCTTCTCGAGCCGACGCTCGAGAAGCTTGCGCTCACGGTTGAGCTTCGCCATCGTCGTCTTTCTCTTGCCGCTTGAGGCCATGCTTGTCCTCCCGAGTTGTGGAGTTTCGAGCGCGTCGACGTCACGCACCGGCGAGAGGACGGGGGGCCCGCGCACGGGCCCTCCGTCGCTCAGCGAACAGTGGGCTTAGAGCACCTGGACGTTCGCGGCCGCCGGGCCCTTGGCGCCCTGCTCGGCGTCGTAGCTCACCTTCGCGCCCTCGGCCAGCGACTTGAAGCCGCTGCCCTGGATCGCGTTGTGGTGTACGAACAGATCCTTGCCGGAGTCATCCGGTGTGATGAATCCGTAGCCCTTGTCGTCGTTGAACCACTTCACGGTTCCTGTAGCCATCTTTTGTCCCCCTCCGGGAAATGTGCACTGCGAAACGCGGAGGGTGCTCGGAGGCAACGACTGCGGAAACGCGGAACACGGCCATGTCGAACGGATGCCCGACTAGTAGCTACGAGGGTAGCGCGCCCCGCGGCGAGCGTGGGCGCAGCAGGGCTTCCTCCACCGATCGATCAGCGGGCCCTACTTCAGCCGCGCCCTGAAGAACCGGCGGGCCGGCCGGTCGGCGGCGCCGACGATCCCCACGTGCTCGACGTCCGGGTAGGTCAGGTACCTGACCTGGTTGCCCCTCCGCGCGCGCAACTCGGCGTCGAGCTGGTCCGTCGTGAATGGGAGGACGGTCGTGTCGCTCATGCCCTGCGCAATCAGGATCGGCGCGGCGATCCTCAGATTCGGGTTCTGCCGTGCCAGGAGCTTGTTCAGCGGCTCCAGGTCGGCGCCGGGCCGGACGAGGTCGGCGGGCGCGATGCCCCCGAACGCCGTCGGCGCGCCCAGTTCGCCCAGGCAGACCTTGTCGACCTGCGGGAGCAGCTCGAGCGC